>NZ_OMPN01000001.1:3102500-3212687 GCF_900291975.1 Agathobaculum massiliense | reverse complement strand
GTATAGCCAATACCTGCTACGGTTAAAATTCCAAATAGATAATAGCAAAACACAAATACAGCAGCAATATGAAGAAGGCTTTGCTCTCTTCCCGATTTTCTAAGATATAAAAAATACAATATGAGAATTGGAACTATAAACACATACCCGCTAATCGAACGGATAATAATGTCAGAAATTGGTAGCATTTTTTTCACTCCTTTACTTGCTATCAAAAATTGTTTTCAAGTATATTATACATAATCGTGAGCCAAAATTAAAGTCGCATATTATTAAGTTTTTCTTCAATTTACCTGAATACCTGTGCTTGTATCTACATTATTTTAGCCTGTCGGCGGCGTTGTTCTCTCTGGCGTACCGCCGCGCTGCTTCCCGGCGTTCCTCGCTGTATGGGGCGGTCAGACGGAAAGAGAAACGCCCCTTTGCAATATCAAACTCCATGCAACCTGTTTCGGGGTCTGTGTCAGTCTTGCAGCACTCGTCGGGGTACTGCTCGGCATAAGCGGCAAGCCGCTTTTTGAGGTTGGTGTTGTGGGTGCGGATATGGATAAGGAGGTCTTTCTCGTCAAACCATATATCAGTGGTCTTTTCCTGTTTGGTAAGCCCTGTTCTCATGCAAGCTCCTTTCTGCGCCCCTGTTACGCAATAGGGGCATTTTTCGGGTGTTTTCCTCGACTCTTGACTTGGGTAAAACGGCGTTTTTGACGATAAAAACCGCCCAAACGGGGAATGTATCGTCGGGGCGGCTGTTATCGCAAGATTTCTGTTTTTTCCGGCTCTTGACCGTCAGACGCAGAAAAACGCAGACTGTCGGCAAGTATCGTTTTCAGCAACTTGTCGGAGAATGTTTCTGTGCCGTTGGGATTGAAAAACAGCTCCGCAACAATGGTCTGCCCGTTCCTCTGTGTCGTGATAATTCCGTCCGGCTTGGTCGGCGGGGTGGGTGTTCCTTTCTTTTCTGTCAATAGGTTGCTCCTTTCTCCGGGCGTAAAAAAGGGACTTCCCGTAGTTCGGAAAATCCCTCTCTGATGTTGCTATTCTGTTTTATGGTGCGGACAGTGCGGCGGCAGCCTGCGCCTTTTTCTTCGCTCGATATTCCCGCGCTTTGATACGGTCATACTCCCGTTGCTTTTCAAGATTTCTCGCCCGGTATTCTCTTGAATAGTTGCGGTGGTAGGCTCGGTTCTTTTCCTTTCTTGCTTCTTCGATTTCCTCACGCATTTGCCGGATTTCCTGCTCTGTCGGCTCTGCAAGCTGTGTCAGTTCATTTTCAAATCTGCCGATATGGTTAAAATATATCCCGATATGCTGAATAGCCTGTTTTGCCCTTTTCTTGTCGCGCTCATGCACTTCAATCCGACTGATAAACTCGTTGAGGATAGTCGGGGTAAGGTCGGTAAAGTCAGCGTAACGGTCTATCAGCTTTACAAACTTCTGCGCCCGTCCTCCCGCGTTTTCAAAAGCGGATAGCTGCTCCCTAAGCTGTTCAAGCTCGGCTTTCAGTGAGTAGTATTCTTCGGAATACTTCTGCGACATCTGCTCATAGCGGTCTTGTGGGATAGTACCCAGCGCGTTGTCCTCATAAAGTTTATTCAGCACCTTGTCAATCTGTTCAAGGCGCGTCGTGATTTGCGGGATACGCTTTTGCTGTTTCTTTGTCTTGTCGGTCTGCTGCATGGCAAGGCTCTTTTTCACTAAGGCTTCAAACTCTGCCCGGTTGCTGATAGAGTATTCCGCGATTTTTTTCAGCACATCTGCGACGGTCTGCATAAGCAGATCCGCGTCCATGATGTGCGGAGAGCTGCACTTGGGATTTTTGGCTTTTCCCTTGTGGTACTCGCTGCAATAGGCAACATGGCGCTTGCCGCCGTTCCTGTAATCTATGCGAATGTGCATTTTTGCGCCGCAGTCTTTACAGAAAAGCAAGCCGGACAGAGGGTGGATTTCTCCGTCCCCGTTGGGGCGTTTGACAGGTGCGTTTTCCAAAATCCGCTGCACATTTTCAAAGTCGGTGCGGTCGATAATCGGCTCATGCACATTTTCTGTGATGTGCCACTGGCTTCTGTCTACATAGTGGTTTCTCTTATCTCGGAAATGCTTTGTAGTCTTGAAATTGACTACATCGCCGCAATACTCCTGCCGCGTGAGGATATGGGTCAGCGTGGCTTTGTTCCACTTGTAACGGTTATCCTCGTTGAGCGTCTTATTTTTACAAGTTCCTCGCCCGCGGTCTTTCATGTAGAAAGTGGGGGTTGGGATTTGCTCCTGCGTCAGATATACGGTGATTTGGTTTCGGTTTTTCCCGTCCAAAAACAGACGGAAAATAAGGCGTACAACCTCGGCGGCTTCCTCGTCGATTATCCAAAAATCCCTGTTGTCCGGGTCTTTGATATAGCCGTAAGGGGCTTCGGTGGCAACTGGCTTTCCGCTCATGCCTTTGGTCTTAATGCCCGTTTTCACTTTTTTGCTGATGTCCTTTGCGTACCACTCCGACATGATATTGATAAAGGGGGCAAACTCTAATGTGTCGGGGTTTTCGCTGTCTATGCCGTTGTTGACTGCGATAAAGCGCACATTGTTCCGTCTGAAAATCTCCATAGCGTTGCCGACTTGGAGATAGTCGCGCCCCCAGCGGGTAAGGTCTTTCATAATACACACGCCGATTTTTCCGCTTTCCACATCTTCAATCATGCGGGAGTAAGCAGAACGGTCAAAAAACCTGCCGCTTTCGTCGTCGTCAATGTAGTGCCGGATATTGGTTAGGTGCTGCCCTTTGGCGTAGTTCTCCAAAAAGATTTTTTGGTTCTGTATGCTGTTGCTCTCGCCGCCGTCCCTGTCCTCGTCGCCTACGGATAGGCGGGAATAAAGGGCTGTGATTTTATTGTAATTGCTCATGTGCATATCCCTCCTGCGTCTATAAAGGTGTTGTTTACAGTTAAGATTATGCACTCCAGCGGGCAGAGCCGTATTCCACACCTTTGCGGTATTTCTTCGCGTTCTTGCCTTTTACATAGACAATCAGCCGGATAAGCACCGCGCCGAAAATCCCTATCAGTAAATCCATAGGGGCAAGGCTCGGAAGTGGGGTTGCAAAAGCCATAGAAAAGCCCTCCCCAAGCGACAGCACCTTGCCGGATAGGTCAGCCCCCGGCGCAAGGCATACCGCCTGTCCGACTTTATCAAAGAGATACACAAAGAGCAGATAGGGAATGTTGGGAAGTAACAGCTTTTTCCAGTTGATAGCGTTCATCTTACAATCCCCCTGTCTTTGTTTTTTACTTTGTCCCGCTGTGCGTTCAGAGCCGCCGCCTTTTCTTTGAGGGAAACAATCAGCTTGCGGATAGAGGGCTTTTGTTCCTGTGTCAGCTTCTTTGCGGAAAACTCCTTGAAAGCTGCGGTCAGTGCGTCTGCGTCCCGTCCCTTGAAAAACACAAGATAGCGGGGCGGGGTTTCGGTGCTGTCTTTCTTTAGGGCAAAATCAATCCCGTATTTTTTCGCCGTACTCTCAAAGGCTTTGATATTGTCCTTTGTGATTTCAATGTTGGAAACGCCCGCGTTCTGCTTCATAAGCTGCTTTAGTGTCTGCTTTCCATGCGGGATTTTCTGTTTGTCATGCTGCTTTTTCATCTGTGCAAGCAGGGCTTTCATAGCCTTTTGGAGCTGCTGCGCGGTCAGTTTCCCGGTCTTGATGTAAAGGGCTATGGTCTTTTCGTTGGTTTCCTCCTGCAATGGATGTCCTCCTTTCGCTTTCTATGGTGGTATGCCCGCCGTCGGGAAGCGGGGCGGGCATGAAAAAAGAGCGTCCGCTTTCACGCCGCCCTGTTAAATCCGTACCCGCAGCCCGGAAAGGTCTGCCGCCCGAATACCCACAAGATACCAGTTGTCCCCGTACTCCATGCGGGTTGGCTTCCATTTGCCGCGTACAAAAACCTCCATGCAGTCGCCGCAATGCAAGCCCCCGTAATAGTCGTTTACGTCAAAGCGAATGTCGTAGCGGTCAGCGGTTTCATCAAAAATCAAAGCTCCTGTTTTCTGCGTCATAATCAAATCCTCCTTTGGGTTGGTTTACAGGCTTTCGCCCTCGTTGCAAGAATAATAGTCCGGGTCGCCAAACTGCGGCTTCTTCGGTGCCAGTGCGCCGCTTGCCATGTCGTGCGCTACAAGGGACGTATAGTAGCTGTTCATAGTGGACGGGGCATTGAAAAGCACCGCCCGCAGGTATTGTTTGATGTTGCGGATTTTGGTGGTGTTCTCGCTCATGCAGGCAAGGACAAATTCAATGTGGCTGCTGTCAAGTTTCATAAACCTTGCCTTGACAAGCCCTGCCGGATAATCGTCCCCGGCGATACGGATAGTTTTTCGTTTAGTGCAGACCGTTTCAAGTATGAGGGTCACAATCTCATTGATGAGGTCTTTATCAAGGCGGTTATCCTGCATGAGTATGTCATACTCGATATTGTCCTTGATGATTTCCTCATAAATATCAAATGCGCTCGGTTCCGTTTCCTTTCGCTTCCGTTCCGGCGGCTGTGCCGCGTCCTTTAAGGGAGAGGGATTTAGGGAACGGAAAGGAATGGAATGGGTACTTGATATATCTGCATTTAATTTTTCTTTTTTTGGTAAGTTAGTCTTTAATAGTTCTTTATTTAATTGCGTTGGATTTTCCAACGTAGGTTTTTCCAATGTTGGATTATCCAATGTTGGTTTTTCCAATGTAGGTAAATCCAACTTAGGCGGCTGCTCATAGATAACATACGTTGTACCGCGTAAGCGTCCTTTCTCATCACGTTCCCTTGAACGCTGTATATATCCGGCATTTTCCAGTTCCCGTACTGCTTCCCGGATAGCGTCAATTTTTTCCCGGTTGATAAGGGACAGTCCTGCAAGGGTGTAGTCCCAATCTTCGGGAAGTGAGAGCATTTGCGACAACAAGCCCTTTGCCTTTAGGGAAAGTTCCTTGTTGCGTAAATGGTGGTTGCTCATAACCGTATAACCTTTGTTCTTTTCCACGCGGAAAACTGCCATAGCTTCGTCACTCCTTTTCGTTGGATTTGTTACGCAGTAGAAACGCGGTTTTGAGGGAAAAGGTATCAACCCTTGTCCTTCTCATTTCCGCGCGCTAAGAGCCGCATAAATCAAGGCTTTGTTTGCCCTTACTGCGTAACATGAGGGCATAAAAAAAGCAGCGTTCCTGTTCTCCTGTGTAGGAGTGAGAAACGCCGCCTTATAGGTGGTGCTTATTTTATTTTTTCTTTTCGACGTGCCGCGTAAGGTGGTGCAGCGGTCTATCCGGCAGCCCGCAGGTGTTTTTTGCATATCAAGGCTCAATTCGTTAAAAGTAGTAAATGAGTAGTAAAATCAATCTGCAACCCTGCGAATATGCCCGTAAATCAAGCATTTTTCAAGACAATCAACTAATTTCGTTCAAATCACTCAGCTTTTTCCATGAAGAGCAGCAATTTCAAGTCATATCATGCGTTTTACCGCACAAGATACTATCAGCAAAACCCACTAAACAAAAAAACGAAATCGAAAAGGAGAGAACAATCATGACTAACACAAAAAATGGTTCTAATCAGGGTATGGTACCGGAAGCCCGCGCTGCAATGGACCGCTTTAAGATGGAAGCGGCAGCAGAGGTCGCTGTCCCTATCCCATCTTAAAAAAACTTTAAACCACTACATACCGGCTCACAACAAAAACTGCGGTAGGATCAACGTAAGCGTAAAATTCTACGATGAATACTATCAGATTCCTTCGTAATTAATCACAAAAATTATTATGGTGCTACGCAAAAAGTAATTACCTGCCTTTTATTTGCCGTATGACAAAGAGAAAATGAAAAACTGCCCTGTACACGAAACTTCGTATGCAGGGCAGTTTTTCCATCTGCACGATTTCTATTTCCAGAAGCCGTCAGCGCAAGACACGGACTTTTATTAAAATTTGGTGTTTGGCGCATCAATGATCAACTCCGAAAACCTAAAATGCAGCATAAGCTATAGGAAACGCGCAATGCGTATACCGGTACCAGCCGCTTTTATCACAAGGATATTACGCTCGAACCAAACTGTCTCTCTCTCCTTGTCGCCCTAAATGGGTGCAAACCAGTGCGCTTTCTAAGACTTTTGGAGCGGTTCGGATACGGCAAAACAACGCGCTATCCTGATACCACGCCAATTACATATTGCCCCAACATGCGGTAATATCACTTTTACAAATTCATTTCCGTACAAATCATACCGATAATCTGCCTTTGCGATGGTAAAAATCCGTTCTATCCCCGTTTCAGGTATCAGTCTGTAACTTTTTCGGCGCTGATGCACCAATCCCCTGTATACATACAGGTCGAACCGTTCCCCCATTCCTCGTAAATCAACCAAGGTTTCCAGGGCAAGCCAGCCAAACGGTGTTGCGTAATCAACAATATATGTGTGAAACCCCCGTTCTTTCATCCAGCGGTATGCCCTGATAATGTTTTTTCGTTTGATAACTGCATTTATAAAATTACATTCTCTGAGCTTGCCATTACCACAATAAAGCGCTGTCCGACGCGAATCTAATATAGGGAGATCGCCGTCTTTCGCTTCATTGATTGAAAAAGGCTGATCTGTCAGCGCTTCGACTTCTCTGCAGTCCTCCAATTCCATATCTAAAGGTTTTCGCCAGCCGCATTTGTATAAAAACTCCTGCAAGCCCATACGAGTATGAAATATCAGCCTTTGTAGAGCGTTATAATTCATGCCTCCCGATACCTTTCTCCAATATTAAACAACATTACTGCTGATGTATTGGCAATGCAGCCTTTGATAAACCCGTCTGCATCTGAATTCCCTGACAGGTCACAAATGTAAAATTCCGCATCCTGTATCATATATTCCAGAATACCCGTCACTTCCTGATAGATACTTTTCTTTTCTGTCATTATGTTTTCCACAGCATGACACGGCGGGATATACTGTGCTTTGACTTTTTCCCAATCCTCCCCCGACATTTCAGGGTAGTTGGTAACCACTGTAATCTCAGTTCTTCCGAAAAATTCTTTCAGCACATACATATAAGCAGAAACACAGATATTTTCCATAATGCGAAACTGACTGACACCATACTTATCTATCAGGAATCTCACGCAATGCTTAAACAGGCACATCCGTTCATAGTTGGCTGGCTCAAGCAAAAAGATACTGCATACAGGCTCTTTCTCAGAAGCATCCCTGCTTTTTTCAGCCGTCCGCGTATTCTTTATTGCTTCGGCACGAATTTTTTTCAAAGCCTGCTGCCCTGTCCACTGTACACCCGACACAGATTTCCCGATCAGGTCACTAATCCGACGCCATGAATGCCCTGCTTTCCGTTCCTCAAGAATGGTACGCTCCTGCGTCGTTAAGGCTGAATAACCTGCCTGTATGATCTCTGCAGTTGCCGCAGTCGTAATATCAAGCACTGGCACCCCCAACTTCTGCGCATACTCATACAGCTCGTTGTTACTAAACAGATCACGATATAGATAGCTTATGATATGCGTGCATTGCTGTATCCTCCACCGATCAAGGGGATCGACTTTTACGCCGCCCCTTCCCTGCCTTTTACTTGAAAGTGGAGCAGGCATTATAGCAACCTTATCAATCATGCAGGCTGGCATATCGGTTTTACCCTGTTTCAATTGCTGTATAAAGTCCGCATATGCTGGCTGGGTTACAAGCCATGTTATTATGACTTTTTTATCCTTGTTTTTTTTTGATAAAAGCGTTTTCGCGTCCAACGCGGCTATGAGGGATAAATTATAGAAAGAATCAAAAGCATCGCTGGGCCAAATATGCGCACCAAATAATATTTCTACTTCTTCATCCTGCTGCGCTAATCCAATAATAGTTTCCACAAGTCGTTTATAGAGACCTCGGTCATAAACCTTTTTATTCCCAATAAAAGTACAGACTGCCATCTTATCCCTCTTTTTCAAGTGCAACATGAGTTTAACTCTTTTTAGTTTATTAACTCTAAAGAGTTAAACTTAAATAATAAAAATGGGTATCCTCATTTTGAGGTGTTACCCATGAATATCGGTGAGGCGGTAAAATTACGAATTTTGGAGCTATGCAGAACTTATGATATCTCGATCAATAGGCTATGTACCATGAGTGGTATAACGCAATCTACGGTAAACAACATCGTCAACGGTCGAAATAACAGCACCACGATTTCTACTATAAAAAAAATCTGCGACGGGCTAAATATCACTGTGGAGGATTTCTTTCACTCAGAGTTATTTCGCGGTTTAGAGCAGGAAATCAAATAACCCGTATATCATGTTTTTCTTTATATTTATAATATAAAGTGATATCACTTAGTTGTCAAGAGACCGTATTAATACTTCCCTTATTGCTCTACAATAAAATTATTCCATCAGTCGGAGGTTATCATGGCAACAAACAAGCGTGTTTTTACATTGCGGCTCTCTGACGAAGTATTTGATAAAATAGGGATATTGGCCAGCAATGAGCATCGTTCTATGACAAACTATATCGAGTATGTCCTGCTGAAGCATCTGAATGAAATCGAGCAGGAGCAAGGGGCGATACGACCGAAAAAATAATTATAGATATTTTGTGATATAAAACAGCGGTATCCACGACGAAAATGTCGGATATCGCTGTTTATTTTATACTTCTCTGTTGACAGACCTTGGATAACCATATTCTCCCCGCACTGAGAAAGGTGAAGTTGACCGATTTAACGCACCGACAGGTGTAGTCTTTTATTGCTACACGCAGCACGAAAAAGGGATATCTACTACAACTTTCCGCAACATTCATAGATAGCTTTTGCGTTTAGTTCAGATTTTGTGTAGCAGTAAACAAGGGAAACAAGTTGTGATAAAAGCCAGCAGGACAAAACCCATACATATAATGCATATTCTCAAATTGAATTTACGACAAGATTCTGGTAAAATTAATCATATGAACTTTCGATAATACCAAATTATCAAAAGCATTACTAAAGTTAGGAGGGCGCATATGAAATCCAACTTTGGATTTCTCAACAGATACTGGCCTGCGTTGGCACAAATTGGTGCAGCAGCGGAGAAATATGTCTATTCTGATGCTAACGCCTGTCTGTATAAGCTAGGCATGTTTGGTGAGCGTCTGATTCTTGAAATCTTTGCTTTTGAGCATATCAAGGAACCCGCCCTCGATAATACCCACGCAAACCGAATTCGTCTGCTGAAGCAGGAGGGCCTGATTCCTAAGAAAATCGACGATATTCTGTATGCACTTCGTAAGACCCGAAATGACGCTGTCCATGCGGGCGCCGACTCTGTGGAGGACGCCAAAATTCTCCTCACTATGACCTACAACCTCGCAGTTTGGTTTATGGAAGTATATGGAGATTGGGGATATATCGCCCCTGCTTTTGTCATGCCTGAAAAGGTAATGCAGCCGAACTACGAGGCCATTATCAAAGAGCAGGAGGAAAAGATTGCCGCGCTCTCCAAGCAGGTCGAGTCGGTCTCTACCGCGGTATCGTCCAAAACTTCCAAGGAACGAGCGGAAAAGGGTGAAACTGCGTCTGAGAGCATAAAGCTTTCCGAGGCAGAAACTCGCTATCTGATTGACGAGCAGCTTCGCAAATATGGTTGGGAAGCTGACACCAATCATCTGCGTTATTCCAAGGGAATCCGCCCTCAAAAGGGCAGAAATCTTGCCATTGCCGAGTGGCCTACAGATTCCGCTATAGGTAAGAACGGTTACGCAGATTACGCTCTGTTTGTCGAGTTGAAGCTTGTTGGCATTGTGGAAGCCAAAAAAGCGGCTGTCGATATTCCCTCTGTGATCGACTATCAGTGTAAGGAATATGCTAAGGGAATCAAAGCTGAACACCGAGAGTACATCATCAATCAGTGGGGAGCATATAAAGTCCCCTTCGTTTTTGCAACCAATGGCCGGAAGTATCTCAAGCAGATCGAAACCAAATCTGGCATCTGGTATTTGGACCTGCGCAGCGGAGCCAATGCACCTAAAGCCCTGCAAGGCTGGATCAGCCCTCAGGGACTGATGGAGCAACTTGAAAAGGATATTGCTGCCGCAAATGCTGCGCTTCAGAATACGCCGTTCGATTTGCTCCGCGACCCGGACGGCCTGAATCTGCATAAATATCAGATTGCTGCCATTGAAGCCGCAGAGCAGGCTGTTATCGATGGAAAACAGACTGTTCTGTTGTCTATGGCTACCGGAACAGGCAAAACCCGTACCATCCTTGGTATGATCTATCGCTTCATTAAGAACGACCGTTTCAAGCGAGTTCTGTTCCTGGTCGACCGTACCGCTCTTGGTGAGCAGGCCGAAGATGTTTTCAAGGAAGTCAAAATCGAAGAATTGATGACCTTGGATTCCATCTATAACATCAAGGGGCTGGATGAAAAGGAAATTGACAAAGAAACGAAAATACATATCGCAACGGTTCAGAGTCTCGTCAAGCGCATCCTATATCCCGAAGGCGACACGATGCTCTCTGTGACTGACTACGATTTGATCGTAGTTGATGAGGCACACCGTGGATACATTCTGGACAAGGAAATGAGCGAAACCGAGATGCTCTACCGTAACCAGGATGACTATATCAGCAAATACCGCACCGTCATCGAATACTTTGACGCCGTAAAAATTGCACTGACCGCAACTCCTGCACTGCACACTACTGAGATCTTCGGAAAGCCTGTTTTCAATTATTCTTACCGCGAAGCCGTTATTGACGGTTATCTGGTCGACCACGATGCGCCTCACAATATTCGCACCAAACTGCGTGTGGAGGGTATCAATTACAAGAAAGGCGAACAGCTTGTTATCTATGATCCCGTTACCGGAGATGTTCTCAACAGTGCTGAACTGGAAGACGACATGAAGTTTGAAATTGAAAGCTTCAACCGGCAGATCATTACCGAAAACTTCAACCGGGCTGTTTTTGAGGAAATTGCTTGGGATTTCAATCCGGACGGTCAAGGCAAAACCCTTATCTACGCGGTCGATGATAACCACGCTGACCTCATCGTAAAGATTTTGAAAGAAATCTATGCTGAAGGCGGCGTTGACAACGATACGGTTATGAAAATCACCGGAAGTATCGCGGGTGGCAACAAGAAGAAAATCTCCGAAGCAATCAAACGCTTCAAGAATGAATCCTTGCCTAAGGTCGTGGTCACAGTTGATCTTCTAACCACTGGCATTGATGTGCCGGAAATCACTACGCTGGTCTTCATGCGCCGCATCAAATCCCGTATTTTGTTCGAACAGATGCTGGGCCGTGCCACCAGGCTGTGTCCTACTATCGGCAAAACCCATTTCGAAATTTACGATCCCGTGGGCGTTTATGAATCCTTGCAGGATGTCAGCAATATGAAGCCCGTTGTCACCAATCCCTCTGCCAGCTTCGAGGATCTGATGAAGGGACTGGAAGTAGCGAAGACTGATGAACAGCTTGCCTATCAAATTGACCTTATCGTTGCCAAACTGCAGCGCAAACGCCGCAATGTGAGTAAGAAGGCATTGGAGCAGTTTGCCCACCTCACCGGCGGCAAGGATCTCACTGCCTTTGCGGAGTATCTCAACAATAGCACTATTAAAGAAGCAGCCGCAGAACTGATCCGTCATCGGGAAGCCTTTTCTGCACTGGATAAAGACAAGCCTCACCGCAAGCGCCCAGTAGTTATCGATAACCACAAGGACGAACTGATTGACCATACCCGTGGTTATGGCGAAGGTCAGAAGCCGGAGGACTATCTGGAAGCCTTTAAGGAGTTTATCAACAACAATATGAATGCCATTGCAGCTCTGCGTACAGTCTGCACTAAGCCTTCTGAACTCACCAGGGAGGCCCTTAAGAGCCTGAAGCTGGAACTTGACCGCCACGACTTTACGGAGAAGCAGTTGAATTCTGCGTGGAACGAGATGACCAATCAAGACATTGTGGCCGACATCATTGCTTTTATTCGTCAGCAGGCTCTTGGTTCTATTCTCGTCAGTCATGAACAGAGAGTGAATCATGCCTTTGCAAAGCTGCGGGTCAACCATGATTTCAACAAGACCCAACTTGACTGGCTGAAACGTATTGAGAAGGTGTTGCTGGAAGAAAGTGTCCTAGATGAACAAATCTTTGAGGTCGGCGCATTTAGAAATGCTGGCGGCTTTACCATTATTGACCGCCGCTTCGGTGGCAAACTCCGTGAGATTATGACGGAACTGAACGAGTATCTCTATGAAGATGGAGGACACATAGCGTGAACAATCAGGAAATCGTAGCAAAACTCTGGAATCTTTGCAATGTGCTGCGGGATGACGGCATTACTTATCATCAATATGTTACGGAACTGACTTACATCCTATTCCTGAAGATGTGTAAGGAAACTGGTACCGAAGGTGCTATCCCGGAGCAGTACCGCTGGGACAAACTTCTTGCCAAGCAAGGCGTGGAACTGAAGAAGTTCTATAAGGAATTGCTGGAGCATCTGGGTGGCTGCACCGGTCGTGTTCGCGAGATCTATCAGGGCGCACAAAGCAACATCCACGAGCCTAAGAACCTGGAGAAGATTATCCAGACCATCGACCAGTTTGACTGGTATACTGCTAAGGAAGAGGGGCTGGGCAATCTGTACGAAGGCCTCTTAGAGAAAAATGCAAACGAGAAGAAGTCCGGTGCCGGACAATATTTTACGCCCCGCGTCCTCATCAATATCATGACCCGGCTTATTGCACCTCAGCCTGGTGAGCGGTGCAATGACCCTGCCTGCGGCACATTTGGTTTCATGATTGCAGCCGACCGCTATGTGAAAGATCGCACCGATGACCTGTTTGAACTGCCTGTGGACCAGCAGGAATTCCAGCGCACCCAGGCTTTTTCCGGCTGTGAGCTGGTGCATGATACCCACCGTCTGGCCTTGATGAACGCCATGCTACACGATATCAGCGGTCCCATTTATCTCGGCGACACTCTTTCCAACTTTGGCAAGGAACTGAAAGGCTATGATGTTGTCTTGACCAATCCGCCTTTTGGCACTAAGAAGGGCGGAGAACGGGCTGCCCGTGATGATTTTACATTTCCCACCAGCAATAAACAGCTGAACTTTCTCCAGCACATCTACCGCAGCTTGAACAAAACAGGCAAAGCCCGTGCGGCTGTCGTTCTGCCGGATAATGTTCTGTTTGCTGACTGTGATGGTGAGCGCATCCGTCAAGACTTGATGGAGAAGTGTAACCTCCATACTATCTTGCGCCTGCCCACCGGTATTTTCTATGCCCAAGGTGTCAAGACCAATGTACTGTTCTTTACCCGCGGCCGCGAGGATAAAGGCAACACCCGTGAAATCTGGTTCTATGATCTCCGTTCCGATATGCCCTCTTTTGGCAAGACCAATCCTCTAAAGGAGAGCCACTTTAATGAGTTTGTTGAATGCTATAAGGACAGCGATCTATCCGCCCGTACCGAAACCTACAGTAAGGACAATCCAAACGGCAGATGGCGTAAGTTTACCTATGAGGAAATTCTGGCACGGGATAAGACCAGTCTGGATATTACCTGGATGAAGACGGATAGCGGGACGGAAGATTATACGCTTGCCGAACTACTGGAACAAATCAAAGAAAAGTCCACCAACATTGCCAAGGCCGTGGCTGAGCTGGAGAAATTGATTGGCGAGGTGGATGAATAATGGATACAAAAGCATTGCGGCAGAAGGTGCTTGACCTTGCTATCCGCGGCAAGCTGGTTCCGCAGGACCCAAACGATGAACCGGCATCAATTCTTTTGGAGCGTATTCGCCAGCAGAAACAGCAGATGGTCAAAGATGGAAAGCTCAAACCAAAGGATATTAAAAATGATACCATTATCTTCGTTAGTGAGGATAATTTGCATTATGAGAAGTTAGCTGACGGTAGCATAAAATGTATTGAGGATGAGATCCCGTTTGACCTGCCGGAGGGCTGGGCGTGGAGTAGATTAGGTTCTTTGATAAAGTCGTTTATCACAGGACCTTTTGGTAGCTCACTGCATAAGTCCGATTATGTTACAGACGGAATTCCACTAATTAACCCTATGAATATTGTTGATGGTAAGATAATTCCCATCGATAAAATGCAGGTGTCGAGTGAGACAGTTGAACGCCTCGCTTCGTTCAAAGTTGTTCCAAACGATATAATAATTGCGCGTAGAGGTGACATGGGTAGATGTGCAGTCGTTTGTCCTGAACAGGATGGCTGGTTATGCGGCACAGGCAGCTTCGTCTTGCGCTTCCCATCGGCCTTGTTTCCCGAGTATTTTGCGGTCTGTTTACGCTCTTCTTACTCAGCTACATATCTTTCTGGCAACTCAATCGGTAACACAATGTTGAATCTAAATCAGGCGATTCTCAAAAGCATATTGTTACCTGTGCCTCCATGTGATGAACAAAATCGAATTATCAATAGTATATACTCCGCTGATGTCTACTTTGCCGAAATTACGAATCAACAAGATCAGTTAGCGGCTTATGTTGCAATGGCTAAATCCAAGATTCTCGACCTTGCTATCCGAGGCCAGCTTGTCCCGCAGGATCCGAACGACGAGCCTGCTTCTGTGCTGTTGGAACGCATCCGGGCAGAGAAAGAAGCGCTTATCAAGGCAGGCAAAATCAAACGGGACAAGAAGGAATCTGTCATCTTCCGTGGTGAGGATAACTCTTATTATATCCGTCAAGATATGCACACTGAAGCCATTGATAACCAGTTTATTTTTGAACTTTTGGACAACTGGGAATGGTGTTCCTTATTCAATATTGCAAAAATAGAGTTAGGGAAAACCCTCGATAGCGCAAAAAATACCGGAGCAAACCATCCGTATCTTCGCAGCGTTAATGTGCGATGGAATGGAGTGGATTTGACAGACTTGAAAGAAATGCGTTTCGAGCCAGAGGAAATTGAGCGGTATACGGTAGAACAAAATGATCTTCTCATCTGTGAGGGCGGTGATGTTGGCCGTAGCTGTGTATGGTCTAATGAGCAGAAAATCCTCTACCAGAATGCGCTGCATAGAGTTAGATTCTACGGAGAATGTAATCCATTCTATTTCATGTACTATATGATGTACTACGAGAGTCGCGGAATTATCAAGTCGCTTTGCAAAGGTGTAACAATCAAACATCTTACTGGAAACGTCCTTTCTCTTATCCCATTTGCATTACCGCCAATAGAAGAACAAAATCGCATTGTAGATAGGCTGAACCAGATATTTAGCCTGCTTGATAGTATTCTATGTGATTGATTGAGCAGCCGCCCTCGGAAGAAGGCGGCTGTTCCTTTTACCATGTGACGATCTTATCAACCAGTGCCTGCTGTTCACTGGCTGTTCTGCGAAGGTAAATGCGAGTCGTTTCAATGCTCTCGTGGCCCATCAGATCTGCCAACAGAGCAATATCATTGTATTTCTCCAAGAAGTTCTTGGCATACCGGTGACGGAAGGAGTGCGGGTATACCACCTTTTTATCCAGTCCGTATTTGTCGGCATAGTTTTTGAGTTGCTGGGAGATGCCACGGGTGGTAATACGCTTCCCATAGCGATTCAAAAACAAATAGCCGGAGGCACGGTTTGATTCCTCCAGCCATTCAAGAGTTTCCGTCCTTAACTTTCTGGGTATGTACAGCCTGCGTAACTTTCCGCCTTTGGTGTACAGATCAAAATAGCCGAGCTCCACATGCTCGATTTTGATTTGGATCAGTTCGCTCACGCGCGCCCCAGTCGCAGCCAAATACCAGACCACGAAGTACCATTCCATGTTTCCGTCCTTCTTGAGTTGCTTTTTCAAGAAGTTGTAGTCAGCATTGCTGACTACATTCTCCAAAAAGTTCTTCTGCTGTACCTTCACAGCTTTTAACCGAAAACGGTCCTTGTGCAGGAACTCCAGATACTTGTTCATCGCTTGAATGCGTAGATTGACGGTCTTGGATTTGAAGAACTCCATCAGATACCCCTTGTAGGCCAGTAGGTTTTCCTTGCTGATTTCATCGTAGTGGGCATAGTAGAAGTTGACCGTCCAGAGATAGGAATGGATGGTGTTCTCCGAAAGATTACTCTTTCTCAGGTGTTGCTCAAACGTTTCGTTTGTCTTCATAAAAAGATGCCTCCTAATAATATTTTTGCGAGTTTATCGCACAAATATTATAAGGGAAATATGTGACTATCTCTTATTATGAGAAGATTGGTGATGAAATTCGATGTATTGATAGTAAACTGCCGTTTGATTTGCCTGATTCATGGATATTCGTAAGGTTAAAGCATATTGGTGAAATTGTTGGTGGAGGAACACCGAAAACTAATATTACTGAATACTGGGACGGAAATATTCCATGGTTGACACCTGCTGATTTTAGGGGCTATGAAGATATGTATGTTTCTGCCGGTGCCAGAGCTATCACAGAGATTGGCTTAAAGTTTTCTTCTGCTCAAATTCTACCAGCCAATTCGGTCTTGTATTCAAGCCGTGCGCCAATAGGTTATATTGCAATTGCCGCTAACCCTATTTCCACAAACCAAGGCTTTAAGTCTGTAGTCCCTTATGACTTTGCTATGAGTCCTTATTTGTATTATAGTCTTAAAGCCCGAACAGATGATATTGTTCAACGGGCAACCGGTACTACATTCAAAGAAATCTCCGGTTCTGAAATGGCAGAAACGATAATTCCTCTACCTCCGATCAAAGAACAAAAACGGGTTTTTGAGAAGGTATCACAACTATTTGAAATTATAACTGCGATAGAAAAGAGCCTCAATTGAGGCTCTTTTCTATCGAACTAATACTGGCGGTCAATGCTGCTACTCGCTTAACAATTCTTGCTTGGTAACTCAACGATGGAACAGGCAGAAGTAAGTTCAGGATATCTTCTCTTGAAATACCAGGAATAAGACCTTTTGCTACGTTTTTTATAGCATTGATATAGAAAACCATGCAAAGTGCAAGATACTCCGAATTCAACGCAAATTTGTTTCGGATAGCCATGATTTGGCGTGCGATATGCGCACTACCAAAATCATTGAATGCTATTCTCCCAATAGTTCCTTTACAAGTGAGGAGCAAATCGCCAGTTTCCGTCATCACTTGTGGTGAAGTTGTCCATCTTACCGATTCCACCTTACCACCCACGAAATTACTGGCTCCTGTGATATAAGGAACACCTACACGGTCAACATTGTATTCGGAAAGAGCAAGATCTCGTCCGGAAATAAGTTCCCACAGTTCTTTCAGTCTTACGAAAGCCCATCCATC
This sequence comes from Agathobaculum massiliense, assembly GCF_900291975.1. Classification (GTDB taxonomy): domain Bacteria; phylum Bacillota; class Clostridia; order Oscillospirales; family Butyricicoccaceae; genus Agathobaculum; species Agathobaculum ammoniilyticum. The sequence continues at coordinate 3,195,403 of NZ_OMPN01000001.1, read as the reverse complement.
TGGCAGTTCAAAAGGTATCTCATCATCAATATTTTTGACCTTATTTCCAATCTTCTCATAATAAGAGTTATCCTCACCACGGAAGATGACAGATTCCTTCTTGTCCCGTTTGATTTTGCCTGCCTTGATAAGCGCTTCTTTCTCTGCCCGGATGCGTTCCAACAGCACAGAAGCAGGCTCGTCATTCGGATCCTGCGGAATAAGCTGGCCTCGGATAGCAAGGTCGAGAATCTTGGATTTAGCTTTGGAAATGATGTCAGTTGCCGTTTCGCTTTCGTCATCAATCTGCTGAATATGTAGCCAGATGCTACTGAGCTTTTCTGCGATTCTAATCTGTTCGCCCAAAGGGGGTACAGGAGTTAAAATATTCTGAATATTGTCCAATCTAAAGCTATTCTTCATTCCGCGTTGAACCGTATAATACTGATCTCGGCAAAACGCAGACATAAGAATATATGGGAAGTATTTGGTTTGTGCTTCTTTAAGAAAGCGAATCAAACCGACATGTTGGTTGATATACGCCTCCTCGAAATTAGCAGGAATCAGTCCCAACATACCAATCTCTGCTGTTATTGAAAACAACAAATCATTTTCTGCTACACGAGTTCTGGTTCCCTCTGCATTGTCGGGTAAATCAACCCTTTGGAGATTATCCATCCGTAGTTCAAACGAGTCTCTGGAGAGGTTGCCCATGCGAAGAAATAATCTTCCAGTATCGGAATAGTATTGCGCCCAACCACGGGAACCACTTGTAATATATTCACAAATGGAGCCCATCCTACTCCACGCCCAGCCCTCCGGCAGGTCAAACGGGATCTCATCCTCAATACATTTTATGCTACCGTCAGCTAACTTCTCATAATGCAAACTATTGCAAGCAAAAACATATTGAATAATTCTCTGTTAAAAGCGTGAAAAGTCAATCGTAGCAAAGTGCATCTCCGTCCGATACAGGCATTTCTTTCCCCCGGTAATAGCTGCCGTTCTTTAGCGCAGCCTGTTCCCAAGCAAGGCATCACGCCTTATACACGTCCACAAGAAAAACACTTTCCGCAACTTAATGCGGAAAGTGTTTTTACGCACTATTGCTTTTTTCCTTTAAAATAGTATTGATTATATTTGCGTTTATCCGAAGAACACCAACCTCTGGCGATACCGCCCAAAGCCATTATAGACAGCATTATTACCCATGCAATGTTATAAGAACCAGTGCTGTCGTAAATAAACCTACAAAAGTCGCGCCAAAGCTCCCTCCCAGGCAGATAAACACATTAATAATTGCGAAAAATTGTGCGGCGAACTTCTCACCATTCATTATATGTTCTGTAAACATCATGGGGGAGAAACGGTATGTATCTTTCTGAAAATGAGTGGCTGCTTCTGAACCAAATCATCTATAATATCCATAGTACCCGCGGAGATTTTGATCTGCGCAGCAAAATGCTAAAAGATGTCAAATTTCTTATGACAAAGCCAGTTTTTACCTGGCAGACGACAGCGGAAACGCCTCTTATGTGAAAGAACCCGTATCCTATGGATTCGCCCCCGGCGCTCTTGACGACTATCATGAAATGTTCGAAAAATATGACTTTATTACATGGATATATTCCACTTCTCAAAATAAAGTTTTTATCATGTCGGAACTTTTGTCCAAAGATGATATAAAAACAATATTTATGATAGAGATGGGGCCTGCGGCCTAAGAGTATTGAGTATTCTCTGATACTTTTCATATCCTATAAAAATAGGCTTTTGGCACCCTGTCTCTTTTTCGAGCGAAAGAAAGCGGAGATTTTTCACAAAGGGATAAATATGTTCTGGACCTGTTAAAGGATCATCTGGCGCTTAAAATGTACCGCGAGATTTACGGTGCAGACGAGAAAGACAAATATACGACAGAAAACAGCGCCAAGATTGACGCATTAGTTAAAAATTATTCACTGACCAACAGAGAAGCTGAGATTTTAAAAATGCTTACATATGGAGAAGATACTATTCATTTCTATTGACTTCTTTTGTGGAGGAAACCTCCACTTTACAAAGCATGGATAAAAGGATAAAATGAAATCAGGTCAGAGTAATATGTGTCAGAGTAAGCCGCCCAGGGGGTAGTATGCCTGTCTGGGTTGTTCAAGATTATAAAGCAGCTTTTTACTGATATTTCAATTTTTGTTGTTATAGCCCATCCGTTCAAAGCGAGGTGCAGTCCGGATAATTTGTCTTGGTTGCAATATGCCTTATGGGTTGTAAAACAATAAACACAGAGCAATCAAGGACATGAAACTGCAAGGATAGTTTTATGTCCTTTTCTGCATACGGACAACAAACTTCGTTCTGGTGCCGGAGGAGTTGCTGCAACACCTTCGACATTTCACAAGAGAGGAGGGGACATTATGGGTTTTGTATTTTCCCTGTTTGTCAGATATCAAACCAACCGCCCTGTTTCTTCCCTCCGGCTCCAGAACCAGTAACGAGATCAGGATATAGTAAGTGGATAGAGAAAAGCTTTTGGACGCCTATCGGCGCCAATATGCTTTATCTTTAGACATGAACAAAAATTTCGTGGAGCAATTTGAGACTTACCGGAAAGCAAAAGGCTGGAACTGTGCTGCTTTCTGCGATAAGACAGGCCTTGACAAAAATATCTACTACAGGCTGAAAAAGCCGGATGAGCGGTTTTCCTTGCGCATCCTCGTCACGGTCTGCGTGGCGTTCGGTCTGGATCTGGAGCAGTCAACGGCCTTCCTGCGCGCAAAAGGCCGAGCGCTCGACCCTACGGACCGGATACATTTCGCCTATGCTTATCTTATCAGCAGGCACTCCGGCATATCCATAGAGGATGCCAACCAGTTTCTTGCCGTATTGCTAAGCGATCTGGAGGATATCTCAAAGTATCTTTTAGGTTCGGCTTAAAGCCGAAAAGCGGCCGCATACCGATTTTACATGGTATGCGGCCGCTTTTTATTTTCAAAAATAAAAATCTAAATTTAATACGCCGGATTGTTTCCGGTTTTGTGCAGATTATTCGCTTTTCACGTTTTATCTCCATAAAACATTCAAATCATCTTCTTCCACGCCTCCAAAAAGGCTGTTTTTGTCTTACTTTCAGAGACGATTTCCGCATCCGGTTTTGCTATCCTTACAGTAACAAACCGGTTTGGAAGAATATCAACATTTTATCTTTTCAGAATGGAGGAGCAGTTTTACCATGAAGCTTTCCGATTTAATTATCGATCCCGCGAGCCTGGGCAAGCGTTTCTGGCTGGTGGACGTTATCCCGTCGTATGCGTATCAGAACGGCCAGCGCACGGATACGGTCACGGGCTACCGCTATACGGTTGCCCTGCCGGACAAGGGGCTGGACAAAATCAACGTGCGCATTGATGGCAATCAGCAGATGGACGCACCGGACGGATTCATCGAAGTCCGCTTTGATGGCCTTGAACCGTATCTGTACTGGTCAAGCGGCGAGTACCAGCTGGGCGCACACGCCAAGGGTATCGCTGCGGTAAACGCTGGCAAGGGCTGACGGCGCAGGCCGCGGGCCGTCAGGGGCGAGGGCTTTTCCTTCCGTGAAAAGTCCCCCTGCGGCCGGCGGCCGCGCCGCCTATGCCCTAAGTTAGTATTACCTTAGGGCATAGCTGTAGCATGTAGCAATTTGTGAACACGCAAGGTGGTGAACATGGCAAAGAACGAACAGAGCCGAAAATACCTGCTCACAATCAACAGCCCTCTGGACTGTGGACTGACGCACAAGAAAATTAAGACACTCCTGAAAGCCTTGTCTCCCGCGTATTACTGCATGGCGGACGAGACCGCGACAACCGGAACGTATCACACGCATGTTTTTCTGTACCGTCCCTCACCGGTACGTTGGCAGACTGTTAAGAACCTGTTTCCGACCGCGCACATCGACAAGGCATACGGGAGCGCACAGGAAAACCGTGACTACATTCAAAAGGGCGGGAAATGGGCGGAGACCGACAAGGCAGAAACTGCGGTAGCGGGCAGCTTTGAGGAATACGGGCATATGCCTGAACCACAAAACGAAAAAGCCCCGGAAATGTCCGCCCTGCTCGAAGATATTACAGCCGGTAAGACAACCACGCAGATCATCCGTGAGAACCCCAAGCTGGCGTTCAGGGTGAAAGAAATTGATGTGCTTCGGCAGACGTTGTTGTCCGAGAAATATGCCGAGCAGAACCGTGCGGTAGAAGTGCAGTACATCTACGGCGCGACAGGTACGGGTAAGACCCGCGGTATCTACCGTAGGCACGGCGCACGCGACATTTACCGCGTGACCAATTACCGGAGCGGCAAAGGCGTCTCTTTCGACGATTATCACGGGCAGGATGTGATCGTGTTTGAGGAATTCGCCTCGCAGCTCCCAATCGAGGAAATGCTCAATTTGCTGGATGTTTATCCGCTCATGCTGCCCGCGCGGTACAGCGACAAGGTCGCGTGCTACACCAAGGTGTATATCACCTCTAACCTGCCGCTCAGCCGCCAGTATCAGGCGGTACAGCAGTATCACCCGGAAACGTGGAAAGCCTTTCTGCGCCGCATTCGCACCTTCACCGAGTACCGCGAGAACGGCGCACCGATCACCCGACCCGTCAGCGAATGGAGGTGGATGCTGGAAGATGGATAACCGAAAACGCAATCTGCTGGAACAGGAAACGCAGCGTAAGTATATGCTACTTCTGTTTCAAACCGGTCTCAAGGAGATCTGGACAGACCAATACCGTCTGAAAGTGCTGGTACTCTATCTGCTCACCGCGCTGCTGTTCAGCATCATCCGCCCATGGGATCTTGCGTACAGCGGGCCGGATATTTTCGATGCAGCCAGCCGGATCGCGTTCAGCCTTTGCTTCCCGATCCTTGTGTTTGGCGGGCTGGCAGTGCTCATCATGTGGGCCGGCACGCCATCCAGGGCGAAAAGCATCCAGAACAACCTGCAACGCATTGGGCTGGTCAACCACGCCGGTGAAGTACCGCTGCTGGTTACTGTCCGTCAAGATGAAACGGATGATGCACACAGCAAGATCACGGTTCTCGAATTTCTCGCCTGCGGCGTCCCCAAATCCGTATGGGAACAGAAAAGCGCGGATATCGAAACCGCGCTGAATGTCCATATCGCAGATATTCAGGAGAGCGACGGCAAGCGCCGCATCCGGCTGTTTACCGTTCCTGCCAAAAGCGGCCTGCCCAAGATGCTGCGGTGGAAAGACGAATATCTGCAAAGCGATTTCCCTTCCTGCCGACTGGTGCTCGGCGAAAGCCTGCTGGGGACAGTCTCGCTCGACCTCAACCTGATCCCGCATGTGCTGTTGGGCGGCGGGACTGGTTCGGGCAAATCCGTTCTCCTCAAGCTGATGCTGATGCAATGCCTCAAGCAGCCCAATATCAACGTCACGATCGCAGATTTCAAGGGCGGTGTGGATTTTGGCGGCAGCTGGCGCAAACACCCAAACTGCAAGCTGATCCTCGACCGCGACACTTTGATAGCCTATCTGGACAGTGTAGCTGAAAAACTGGGACAGCGCAAAGACCTGCTCGGGAAGGCAGAGTGTACAAATATTTATGAGTACAACAGCCATGAGTCGATCCCGATGGACCGCATCGTATTCGCAGTAGACGAGGTCGCGGAGATCCTGGACAAGACGGGACTCACCAAGGCAGAAAAGGAACAGGTCGCCCGCATTGAAAACCGCCTGTCCACTATCGCCCGACAAGGGCGTGCGTTCGGCATCCACCTGTTCCTCTCCACCCAGCGGCCGGACGCGAATATCCTGTCCGGACAGATCAGGAATAATATCGGTTACCGCATTTGCGGCCGTGCAGACAACGTGCTGTCCATGATCATCCTGGACAACACGGATGCCAGCAACCGGATTCCGCACGACGCCCAAGGCCGTTTCCTCACGGGTGACGGCACAGTATTTCAAGCCTACTGGTTCGACGACGCTAAGGAGATGTTTTGAATGGATAAACTGACCTATAATGCACCTGAGCCGGCGTTATTGCCCAGAGGATTAACTACATTGCTATTGTATGAATTCCTGAATAATTTTTTCGGTAATACCGCAAACTGGCTGCAAGGAGGTATAAAAATGAACACACACGCTCACCATACACCGTACCAGATACGGGAATCATCCGTCCATCTTGGGCCAGCGACCTTTCAAATAAGCCGTCAGTATATCGGAAATCATTCTGCCCACGCCCTGCTTCAGGAACGCATATTGAAGGAGATTGACATGGCACAGTATATTGACGAACCTACCGGCACAGTTGTATAATCCATTTGTGAGCCGGTTCCGAAAGGAGTTCACATATGAGAACCGGTAACAACTTAAAACTTGCATTTGCTTATTTGCGTCTCTCCAACGAAGAAGCGCGAAACGGCGAATCGTCCAGTATTGCCAACCAGCGGCAAATGATTCGCGATTATTGTCAACGTCAAGGGATCGCACTGGTGCGCGAATTTGTGGATGATGGTTATTCCGGCGGCAATTTCGACCGTCCTGCATTTCAAGATATGCTGCGCCAGCTCGATGCCAGCGAAGCCAACATGGTCATCACAAAAGACCTGTCCCGTCTTGGGCGTGACATGCGCGAAGCTAGTTACTATGCCGAGCAATTTTTCCCTGAGCGCGGTATCCGTTATTTAACGATTGCGGACAATTTTGATACGGCACATGAAAATGTAATGGCGCCGTTCCAGTTTGCAATGAACGAGGTTTACCTGCGCGACGGTTCGCGTAAGGTCAAGGACGTGTTGCGCAGCAAGCGGGAAAACGGACAGTATTGCGCCTGCCCACCCTACGGCTATCGCAAGGATCCAATGAACAAAAATCGCCTTTCCCCTGACGAACAGACTGCGCCTGTCGTGCAGCGTATTTTCGATCGTGCAGCCTCTGGGGATTCTTCTCGAAAAATTGCACTTGACCTGAATGCAGACGGTGTAATCCCGCCACTAAAGTACCGCGTATTGTTCCGTGACGATTTCAGTCCTGAGGGTGCAGCGCGGGCTTCCGATTTATGGAACTATACCACAGTCAAGCGCATCCTGAAAAATCCGGTCTACCTCGGACATACCATGCTGGGGAAAAGCCGCAAGGTAAGTGTCAAATCCAAAAAGAAAATTGCTGTTCCAAAGCAAGACTGGGCGGTCACACACGATACCCACCCTGCCTTAATCACGCTGCCGCTCTTTGAGCAGGCACAGCGCAATCTGGGCCGCGGACGACGGCTCAATCAGACCGACAGCGCAATACGCAAAAGCATCTTTGCGGGGTTGGTGTTCTGTGCTCGGTGCGGACACGCGCTCTGTTCCTGTGGTACGGTCTACAAAGGTGAGCGGGAGAAGTACTGGTATCTCTCCTGTACGCACCAGCGAAGCGATATAGCCAATCGTTGTGCCGGCGTGCGCGTCAAGTACGCCGATCTGGCCGAAGTTGTCCGACGCGATCTCAACGAGCTGCTCGCGCTGGACGACACACAGGCTGAAGCGCTCGCCCTATCAGCAGTGGAAAAAGAGAAAGGGATATCCGAAGCAACCGCACGGCAGGCTCGTTTGCAGCAGGCACAAGCCCGTTTGCTTACGATCGATAAAGTCGTCGCCAAGCTGTACACAGACAATGCCGAAGGCAGGCTGGACGATGACCGTCTGACGCGTATGGTTGCTGCGCTCGAGCAGGAGTCCGCCGCACATCAGGCCACTATCGCCGCTCTTGCGCAAGTCAGCCCTGACGCTGAGAACACGGCCAAACGCTATCAACGTTTTTTCACGCTGGCCAAGCAATACAGCCAAATTGATGTACTCGATCGCGAGACGCTGCTGACTTTTATCGAACGCATTGAGGTCGGGCCGAAGGAATTTGAAAACGGCCTGAGCAAAGCAACGCATCGAAACACGCCCTATCGGCAGTGCATCCGCATCTTTTACCGTTTCATTGGCGAGCTTGATACGGAAGAAAATCAACAGCTTCCAGCATCCAGTAATTTTTAAAATCGCCTGCGCAAATATCCCTTTTAAGATGGTGCAGGCACACCAAGGGAGGTTGGCGTCAACCTGAAGCAGGGCTACAACGGCGACCTGACCTCCCGCCAGGCGGGCTCGATCGGCGGCCAGATGGTCAAGAAGATGATCGAATCCTACGAGCAGAATCTGGCTAACCAGGGCTAAGTCCTGAAAATAATAAGAGCGCTGTTTCCTTTGGTGAAGGAAACAGCGCTCTTTGTTTATTTTATCAAGCGCGCCACTCGGCAAACAGTTGCTCCGCTTCCGTAGCGCTCGCGGCGCACAGCAGACGCTCGGCAAATTCCTTGCATTCCGCAAAGGAATGCGCCGCAAGATCGGCTTTCGCCGCCAGCATCGCCGATGCCGACATCGAAAGGTTGGTCACGCCGAGTCCGCAGAGAACGGGCGCCATCCCCGGCGTACCGGCCATCTCGCCGCAGACACCCACCTCGATGCCGTTTTCATTTGCCGCTTTCGCAGTCATATGAATCAGCCGCAGCACGCCCGGATGCAGGGGGCGGTACAGGTAGGATATTTTTTCATTTATGCGGTCCACCGCGCAGGAATACTGGATCAGGTCGTTTGTGCCGATGGAGAAGAAATCCACTTCTTTTGCTAGCATATCCGCACAAACGGCCGCTACCGGAATTTCAACCATGATGCCGACCTTGACATTCGGATTATAGGCGACGCCCTCCGCATCCAACAGGTCCTTGGCCTGCTGGAGTACCTGCTTGGCGTTGCGTATCTCCTCAATGGAGGAGATCATAGGGAACATGATGCGCAGGTCGCCGTATTGCGCGGCGCGCAACAGTGCGCGGAGCTGGGTCACAAACAGATCGGTCTGGTTCAGGCAGATGCGAATCGCGCGGTAGCCCAAAAACGGATTCTGCTCTTTTTCCAGGTTCAGCGCGGGAACTTCCTTATCGCCGCCAATATCCAAAGTGCGGATGATGACCGGCTTGCCCGCCATCGTCTCGCAAGCCTTTTTGTAGGCTTCAAACTGCTCCTCCTCGCTCGGCAAGTCGTCGCGGTCCATAAACAGGAACTCCGAACGGAACAGGCCGACGCCCTCGCCGCCCAGCTCGGCAACGCGCACCGCATCCTCCGGTGTGCCGATATTCCCTTCCACGATCACACGGCGGCCATCGCTCGTTTCGCCCGGTCGGTTCTTAAACTGCACCAGCATTGCCCGGCGCTCATCCTCCGCCGTTTTCTTCTGTTCAAACTGGGACAGTGTTTCCGCATCGGGCGACACGACGATCTCGCCCGTCGCGCCGTCCAGCAAAAGCTCCTCTCCATCCTTTATTTCATCCGCCTTCTCGCCGGCACCGGCTACGGCAGGGATGCCCATGGAGCGCGCCATAATCGCGGAATGGCTGGTCCGTCCGCCGATACGCGTAACGAAGCCCACCACGGGCTTGGAGCCGATCTTTGCCGTATCCGACGGAGTCAGATCGTTGGCAATAATGATGCACGGCTCGGAGATCGAGTCGATCGCGTTGTCTGCGATCCCCTTCAGGTTTTTCAGGATGCGCTGGGAGATATCGCCGATATCCGCCGCGCGCGCCTGCATATATTCATCGTCCATCGCCCTGAACATGGCCTGGAAATTCTCGCAGTTGACAAAGCAGGCATATTCTGCGCAAACCATTTCATCTGCGATCAGATTGGTGATGCCTTCCACAAAATCAGGGTCGTCCAGCATGAGCAGATGCGCGTCAAAGATTTCCGCCTCGGCCGCGCCGATATTCTTCTCCGCCTCATCCCGCAGAAGCTCTATCTGCTTTTTCGCATGCTCCACGGCATCGATTACCCGTTTCTGCTCAGCGGCAGCATCCGTAATACTGTTTTTTACGACCGTTAAATCCGCCTCTTTGATCACGAGCGCTTTCGCGTGTGCAAGGCCTTCAGAGACACCAATCGCTTTGAATTTCAACATGAGCCGTTTTCCTCCTGTGGATTGTAAATCCTAACAAATATTTCAACACCATTGTACGGTATCTTGGTGCTTTCGTCAAGCAAATCCTTGTCTTTCCTCCATTTTCCGCAAGCGCGCCCCGCAGTCCGGTATCGTGGTCAAAGCGCGTCTGTCAGCGTTTATTTTCACAGCGCTTCCCCCGTAACCCCCTGTGTTTCGAGTACCTCCAGCACCCGTATCCCGTTTGCCGTCAGCGCCATGCTGCCCTTGCAGGGATATGTCTCATACCCGTCATAAGCAAAATTTTTTAAGGGGATGTCATAATCCACCCGTATCAGCCCCTTTCGCTGCAGCAATGCGATCGCCGCCGCATAGTTCCCCGCCTTGTCCCGCCCGTTTTCCAGGTAGACCGGCTCTGCCGCCCCTGCCGCGCACGCGACCGGTAGAAACGGGCTCTGCGCAAAGCAGCGCAGCAGTTCCAGTTCCTCCCGAAACAGGGATAAACCGTTTCCGCAGCCGCCGCAGCCCTGGCATCCTTTGCAGTTTCCCGTATGACAACTCATCTTTCGATCATCCTATCTTACAATCGGGGCTTCCGCCCCGTCCATTTGCATTTGCCGCAGGCCTCCCTTTTGCAGTTAGCCTTTGCTTATTTATTTTAGTTTACCACATATCCCTACCTTGTCAACAGGGTATCCGCCGTGCCGGCTGTTTGTACAGTTTATCCTGTTTTGCTTTCCAGATCCACACGGATTTATCCATTATGCGAAACCTTCTTTATCGATTTGCAAAACTCCGGAATAAATTTGCAAAAAAACGTGCTTGCGCACCGTTTTTCTGCTATACTGGAATCATTCCAACATTTTGTGAGGAGGAACGACAAAACATGGCAAACCGTTGCACCCGTATTCCCGAAATCATGCTGCCCCCAAAAGGGACCGACCTTTCCAAATGGGCGGTCATCGCCTGTGATCAATATACCTCGCAGCCCGAATATTGGGCGGAGACCGACCGCATCGTTGGAGACGCCCCCTCCACGCTGCGTCTGACCCTGCCGGAAGTCTATCTGGAAGAGGTGGACGTTGCAGCGCGCACCGAAACCATTCATAAGACTATGCGCCGCTACATTGAGGAGGGAACGCTGCAAACGCTTCCCGCCGGCATTATCCTGACCGAACGCTGGTCTGGCGGCGCCTGCCCGCGGCGCGGAATCGTGCTTGCCATGGATCTTGAGGCGTATGAATACACGCCCGGCTCTGCTTCCCTGATCCGTCCCACGGAAAAAACCGTTGTCGAGCGCATCCCGCCGCGTCTCAAGGTGCGCCAGGGAGCCTGCATGGAGCTGCCGCACATCATGATCCTGATCGACGATCCCGACCGCACGATTATCGAACCGCTCTTTGAGAAAACCGCTTCTTTTGACAGAATTTACGACACCGATCTGATGCAGAACGGCGGCCATATCACCGGCTGGTTCATTCCCAAGGGCGTGGAAACCGACACGGTCGAGGCTGGGCTTGAAGCACTCTGCGACCGAGCCGCATTCAACCAAAAGTATGGCTGCACGGACGCCCAAGCCCTCCTTCCCTATGCGGTCGGCGACGGCAACCACTCCATGGCGACCGCGAAGGCATACTGGGAGGAAACAAAAAAAAGCCTGTCCGCCGAGGAGCAGCAGAACCACCCCGCGCGTTACGCCCTGGTCGAAGTGGTCAATATCCACGACGAAAGCCTGATTATCGAACCGATCCACCGCATCCTGTTCGGTGTGGAGACTAACGAACTGTTCGGCAGTCTCACGGCATTTTACGAATCCCAAGGCTGCAAGGCCTATGTCGCCGAGCAGGCGCCGGCAGATGCCGCCGCACATTATTATCCTTTCCGCGCGGAAAACCGCTCCGGCGTATTCGTTGTCGAGAATCCCAAATGGTCCATCCCTGTCGCGACCATCCAGACCGGCCTTGACGCATATCTGGGCGCGCATCCCTCGGCCAAGATTGACTACATCCACGGCGCGGATGTTGTGGCCGCCCTCGCCGAAAAGCCCGGCAATCTTGGCTTTATCCTGCCCGATATTGCCAAAAACGATTTGTTCCGCGGCGTTATTTTCGACGGTGTGCTTCCCCGCAAAACTTTCTCCATGGGAGAGGCGCACGAAAAGCGCTACTACATGGAAGCCAAAACGATCGTCAAGTGATCTCTTCGGACGCAGCCTTTCCGGCTGCGTCCTTTTTCGTCCAGCGAAGCACCGCTTCCCCGTTTTCCACCGTGCAAAGCACGAATGCCGGCGCCAGCAGGAACGGCCGGTCCGGCGCAAAGGGACAACGCAGGCAGAGCGTCCCCTCCGCAGCCTCCGCTTTCAGCTCGCCGCGCTCCACCAGGCTATCCAACACCACATCCCCTGTCCATAACTGCCTTTCTGTCTGCCGTGCGTCCGGAGGCGGCGCCTGTTCTGAAGCGTCCTGTTGAGACACGGACTGCCGGCCGACCTCCTCTTCCTCTCCGGCAGAGAGATAAAAGTCGGATGGCTGCTGGTTCGCATACCCGGCCGTTTTCAGTGTTTCTCTGGATAAATGCCGCGTCAGCCGCAGCCGTCCTCCGACCGGTTCCGGTAGGCCGACCAGCAGCGGCCTTGCCCCATCCGCCGCTGCATAGCAGCGCAGCAGCAGGTCGCAGGGAATCGCACAGTCCAAATCAATCCGTACTCCGTAAGCGTCGGGCAGCCATTCCAGCCTGCCTACCGCACTGCCGCGGAACCGAACCTCTGCCTGCACCGCCGCTCCCCCTCCTCCCGTAAAAAAGCGCGTATCCAATAATAGGATACGCGCTTTTGCCTGCAAATATGACGTTCAGCCCTGTACAGATCCCAAGCCGAAGCTGACGGCCAGAGCCTCATCCACATGGCGCATCGCATTTTCATCGAGCGAGCCCATCTTTTCGCGCAGGCGCTTTTTATCCAGCGTCCGGATCTGTTCGGTCAGGATGATGGAATCCTTGGTCAGTCCGTAGTTGGGCGCACCAAGCGTGATGTGGGTCGGCATCTTGGCCTTGTTGACCTGCGATGTGATAGCGGCGGCAATCACCGTCGGGCTGTACCGATTGCCCACATTATTCTGGACAATAAGTACTGGACGGATGCCCCCCTGTTCGCTGCCGACCACCGGGCTGAGATCGGCATAGTAAATATCTCCCCGTTTGATGCTGGTATCCACTTTGGTTCACTCTCCGATGAAATAGATTTGCGGTTTGTCCGCAAACCTATTTTCCCCACGCCACAAGAAAATATAACAGTCGTGTAAAAAACTATGGCATAAGGTCAGGGAATTTTCCCCGATTCATCCTATGCGAACCACAGGCGGATTGTCAGCCCCTGTAAAAACGCGGTACCCGTCGGCTGATGCTGCACACCACCTCGTAGGAGATCGTGCCAGCAGCCGCCGCTGCGTTCTCCGCCGTCCAGGTATCTGCGCCCCATACGATAACCTCGTCCCCGCGCTGCACGCTTTCTCCCTCTGGGACGCATGCCATACACATATCCATGCAGATGCGTCCAAGCACGGGCGTACTCCGTCCATTGATGACCACCCGCGCCTTTCCGGAGCCGGTGCGCAGGAATCCATCCGCATAGCCGATCGAAACGACCGCAATGCGTGCCGGACCATCTGTTTCAAAGGTGCGGCCATAGCTGACCGTCGTATGCGCGGGGATATCGCGAACCTGCACCACGCGTGCCTTGACCGTCATGGCCGGCCTGAGATCGAGCACCGGCGGCACAGAGACATCCGGCCGGTATCCATACAGGATGATGCCCGCCCGCGTCATGCTGCAGTGCATCTGCTCATAACTCTGGATTGCGCCGCTGTTGGCGCAATGCCGCAGAGGCAGGTCGAGTCCGGCCTGCCGCAGGCCGTCGCACACCGCCTCAAACCGCTGATATTGGAGCGCCGTGTACGCTCTGCCTTCCGGTACGTCGGAAACCGCAAAGTGTGTAAAAATCCCCTCGGAATCCAGCCCAGCCAGATCGGAACACCACAAAATCTGCTCTATTGTCCGCTCCGTGTCCCATGCTGAAAAACCCAGGCGCGTCATGCCGGTATCCAGCTTGTAGTGTACCGCGATCCTCTCCCCCGTGCGCACGGCGGCCTCTGACAACAGGCGCGCGGTTTCGGTATCATAGACCGGCGCCGTGATATGGCAGCGGGCAATGGTATCCATATCGGCCTCATCCACATATCCCAGAATCAAAATTGGCTTGTGGATACCGTTTTCGCGCAGCTCCACCGCCTCCGGCACGGTCGCGGCGGCGAAATACGGCGCGCCGATCTCCTGTAAACGCGTCGCGATCTGCACCGCGCCATGCCCATACGCATCCGCTTTTACCACACACAGCACCGGCGATTTTGCCTGCGCACAGATTACACGGTAATTATGTTCGATCGCACCCAAGTCTACTTCCGCCCAGGTGCGGTGCTTGCTCGGTTCCATTCTTTGCTCATCCCCTAATTTATGTTTCCTGATACGACATGACCTGGATTGTCAGCACCCGTTTTCCGTCCGCATACAGCTCCGCGCAGACGAGCTGCCGTCCGTTTTCGGTCAGCCATACCTGTTTTTCTATTTTGCCATCCGTACCGTCCTCCGCATACCGGAGAACAAGCAACTCGGTCCCCGAAGCCTGTTCTGTCCATTGCTGCTCCGGCTCGCTGTTACGCAGATCGGACAGCAGGCAGAACAGCCCGTCCGCAGGCGTCAGCCCGGTGCGCTGCGGCATCGCGTCGTCCAGCACCATGCCATCGTACTGCAGAGAAAACGCCCCGTTGTCCGTTCCGGCAATGCGCCCTCCGATCCCCGCCAGGGATTCCGGCGCGGTGATCGTGAATGTGTCCGCATCTTCTTTATTATAATTATAATCCATCTCATATTCCAGCACAGAATCCTCTAAATCGGATAAAACTTTGATATGCGCCTCAAATCCCGTCAGCGCGCTGAAATATTCGCGCACACTTTCCCCATCCGCCGCGGGCGCGCCGCAGCCGGAAAGCAGGCACAGGGCCAGCGCGGCCGCACATAGCCTTTGTTTCAGATCACCACTCCCTCGTATTATACCGTTTGAGCAAATCGGGCAGGAAGTGCAGCAAATCGCCCGGCGTCATGCCGTACTCAGAGCGCGCGTTGGCCGCCATGTCCCCGGCGCGTCCATGCAGCCAAGCCGCCGCACAGGCGGCGTCCACAGGATCCAGCCCTTGTCCGCACAGGGAGACCAGCATACCCGCAAGCACATCCCCGCTGCCCCCTTTCGCCATGCCGGGATTCCCCGAATGGTTCCGGTACAGTCTGCCATCCGGCGCCGCGATCAGCGTGCGGTGTCCCTTGTACAGCAGTATGCAGCCCATCTTACGGGCGAACAGCGTCAGCTCGCCCTGCTGCGGATTTTCCAGGCCGGACAGACGGGCGAATTCCCCCGCGTGCGGCGTAAGGATGACCGGCTGTGCCGCCTGCCGCAGTATATCCTTATGCGCGGTCAGCGCATTTATACCATCCGCGTCCAAAACAATCTGACATTTTGCATTTTCGATCAATGTCACGACAATTTCCGCGACCGCGTAAGACCGCCCCAGACCGCAGCCGATCAGCAACGCGTCTGCCTTTTCCGCGAGCGACAGCAACGCCGGCAGCGCCTCGCGCGACAGCATCCCATCCGCACCGCACGGCATCGGCCGGACGACCGGTTCATTGAGCTTCACCGCGAGCACGGGCCAAGCGCGCTCCGGTGTCGCCAGCGTCACCACGCCGCTTCCCATGCGCACCGCTCCCTGCGCGGCAAAATAAGCCGCTCCGGTATATCCCGCACAGCCGCAGACGCACAGCACGCGGCCAAAGTCATTCTTGTTCGCCTCCGCAGCCCGCTCCGGTATGATGCGGTCCACATAGCTCTGATCAAGTTCTGTCATCATTTTGTAAGGCTCCTTCATCCCGCTCCTGCGGGTATGGTCATAATTTTGTCTTCCGGATCCGCAATATCCCTTTGTTTATGAAAAAACGGACTCCCTGCTATCCAAACCTTTCCTGCCCTCTACAGCATAGCATTTTTACCGGATCCCCGTCAAGGAATCCGGCGGCATTCTTTCTTTTCCGGCACCGGCGGCCACTGTACCGGAATAAACTGAACCGAAGGAGTGTGATCAATTGGCTATTCGCATTTTTATAGACCAGGGGCATAATCCCAGCGGCCCCAATACCGGAGCGGAGGGCAACGGCCTGCGCGAGCAGGACGTCAATTTTATCGTTGGCGTATATCTGGCCGACCTGCTCCGCGCTGATCCTCGCTTCGAGGTGCGCCTGAGCCGCAATTCCCCTGACGAAATACTTGGCACCAGTAATGCCAGCAGCCTTGCCGCGCGCGTGCGCATGGCAAACAGCTGGCCTGCCGATTATTTTATCAGCATCCACTGCAATTCCAACGTCAATCCGGCCATCAACGGTACGGAGGTCTATGTTTTTCAGCAAAATACGCAGCCCTATTGGCTTGCACAGCATGTCCTGATCGGCATTGTCGAGCGCGTCGGTACCAAGGATAATGGCGTCCGGCTGAATCCCAGCCTGTTCGTACTGCGGCGCACCTCCATGCCCGCGATCCTGGTCGAGCTTGCCTACCTCAGCAACGCCGAGGACGCCCAAAAGCTGCGCGACGACCCTTACGGCTTTGCCCAGGGGATCTACAACGGCCTGCTCAGCTATTTCGGCTTTGCCCCACTTTGACAGGAAAAAGCAGGCGGTCCAACGACCGCCTGCTTTTTTACCACCGCCCTATGACGGTTTTTCATAGCTTTTCGCCCGCGCGCTGTCCGTTATCCCCGCGGTTGTCGGGTCGTTGAGCGCCGCCCAAATATTGGACGCCATCAGAAACAGGCAGTAGGGATTGGTGAACGCTCCTTTCAGCACCTCCCATACCGCGCCCCATGTCGTCATATCCGAGGCTGTCAGCCCTGCATAGGCCAACGCCGTGGCGAATATTCCCAGCAGAAGCTGTATCCAGAATATCGGGTTCCTGAGCCGCACTTTCAGATTCATATGCCGCCTCCCATCCGTATATATTGAGACGCCGCCCTGCGGCGACCCTCCCGCTTTTATTTATATGCGCCACGCATTGTCCAATTTCGAATAAATGGGAAGTCGAGTACCCGCATCAGACCCATTTCAGAATGTCTTTCCGCATCCGCGCGATAATCCGTTTTTCCAGTCTTGATATGTAGCTCTGCGAAATGCCGAGCAGGTCCGCGACCTCCTTCTGCGTCATGGCTTCCGGCATATTGATGCCAAACCGCATGGAGATGATCTGTCGCTCCCGCGCTGGCAGGCGTTCCAGCGCGCGCAGCAGCAGCGTGCGGTCTACATCGTCCTCCAGCGGCCGCATCACGCTGTCCGGCTCGGTACCCAGAATATCCGACAGCAGCAACTCGTTTCCATCCCAGTCCGAGGAAAGCGGCTCATCAAACGAAACCTCTGTCCGGCGGCCCGCGATTTTGCGGAGATACATCAATATCTCATTCTCAATGCAGCGGGACGCATAGGTTGCCAGCTTGACGTTTTTATCGCTCCGGTAGGTGCTGACCGCCTTGATCAGCCCGATTGTCCCGATCGAGATCAGATCCTCCGTCCCCACGCCGCTGGATTCAAATTTGCGCGCCAAAAACACGACAAGCCGCAGGTTGTGTTCGATCAGCATATTTCTGGCCTGCTCGTCTCCGGATTGGCAGGCCACCACCGCATCGGCCTCCTCCTCTGCAGAAAGCGGCGGGGGCAACACCTCGCTGCCGCCGATGTAGTAAACCGGCTGCTTTGCAAACAGGCTCTTCAGCTTTCTGATGATCCATTGGAATATCATGCTTCTCTCCCTTTCATACACCGATCAATCCGTCATACGCGCCCTGTCCGATCTGATCCGGCCCAACCGCACAGACGCAGTCCAGCGGTTTCCCATCTGCACGGTACACGCTGTCTGGACGGAAATACAGCAGCAGGCCGCTCTCCGTGCCCACCGCGCGGTACGGCAGCAGCCCAAACCGGCCTGCCAGCCTGGGCGGGAGTCTGGCAAGCGCCTCCGAGGCAGCCATTGTGCCATCCCGTAGCGGCCGCCCTGCCTCTCCCAGCAGTTCCACAGCGGCCGCTCGATCCATCACGACCACCGGTTTTCCCGAAACCGGTTCAAACAGCCCGTTTCCGGTATCATGCAGGACGCGCAACTCGCACGCCTTTCCCCCAAAGCAGATCCGCAGCGTCTCCACCTCCCGCCGAACCGGCCCATGCAGCGCATCTCCACGCAGAAATATCCCGCTGACCGCGTAACCGGCTGCGGCGGCTAAAACCAGAACGCGCAGCGGAACAGCGGCATAGTATCCCGCCCCTGTCAAAAGCTGCCGGCCGGACGCCGCGCCAAGCGCCGCCGCAAGCCCCGCAAAAGAGGCCGCGACGACAAAGTACAGCGCGCACAGGCGCGCGAAAGCGCGCTGTCCAGCAAAGGCCGCGGCGCACAGGCCGATTCCGGACAAAATCCGCAACGGAGCCAGCGCCAGTGCGGGGAACAGCATCGCCGCAGCCGAATAGGTGCCGCCTACCGCTGCCGCCCCCAGTAGCCGCCTCCGTTTGACGGATACCCCGCCCAGCCTGGCCGCGGCGAGCAGCGTCGTATAATCCATCAGTGCGTTGACCCCAAACAGGACATCCAGATAGACGACCATGCTCCACCTCCGTTCGGGGTCTATCTTATCACATACCCTGTACAATATTTGCCGAATGGAGGGCTGCTGTTTCCTGTCGAAAACCCGATCCGCCCTGCCGGTTATGGGCAGAGCGCAGCCTAATAACCGAACGATGGGCGAAAAAGCAGGGGATCCGGCTCGATACAGCCGGATCCCCTGCGGTTCCTTTTACACGGCGGAATTGCCGTTTATTTTTGCTGCAGCACAAATTTTTCCAGCAGTCTTGCAGCCGCCTCTACGTCGGACACCGCGCACATCTCGCTCGGCGAGTGGATATACCGCGTCGGGATGGATACCGCGCCCGCCTGCACGCCGGCACGCGTCTTTTGCAGCGCGGCCGTGTCCGTGCCGCCGAACTGCAGTATCTCCCGCTGGACGTCGATACCGCAGGCTGCGGCCGCCCGTTCGAGCGCCGCGCAGACCTCCGGCGTGCAGATCACCGACCGGTCCATGACCTTGACCGCCGGTCCCCTGCCCATATCGACCGCCATGGGCGTTTTCCGCTCGGGCAGGTCGCCTGTGTCCGTCACATCGACTGCAACGGCGATATCTGGTTCCACCGCGAACGCCGCCGCGCCCGCGCCGCGCAGGCCGACCTCCTCCTGCGCGGTGAACGCAAAATACAGGTCGTTTTCGATTTCCTGCTGGGCCAGACGCTCCATCACGAGCAACAGGGTCACGCAGCCGATGCGATTATCCAAGTACGGACCGCACAGCACCCCGTTCTGTTCAAAGCGCGGCGCGTCGAACACCGCGAAGTCGCCGATCTGCACCTGTCTCTCTGCATCCGCCCGATCCGCCGCACCAATATCAATGAAGAGGTTGTCCAGTGTAATATCCTTGAACGGCGTTTTTTCCTCATAGGAAATCACGCCGCGCGTGCCGCCCGCAAACCGGACCTGAATATTGATCAGGTCGCCCTTGAACAGCCCGCCGACCTGTGCAAACCGGATAAATCCTTTTTCGTCGATATAGGTCGCCACCACACCGATCGAATCCATATGCGCGGCAAACAGCAGCTTTTTGCCCGCGCCTTTTTTGCGGCAGATCAGATTGCCGAGCGCATCCGTGGTGATATCGTCAATATATTCCCCCGCGATGGCGGCGATGGCTTCGCGCACCGCGTCCTCGCGGCCTGACGGGCCGAACGCGCCGCCGACCGTATTCCATAAATCAAAAACCTTGCTCATTCGTCGTCCCCTCTCAGGTCTTCCAGAAATGCCCGCGCAGCGGCCAGCACCGCCTCGCAGTCCGATACCGCCGCCACAGAGGACGGCGAATGGATATACCGCACCGGCGCGGCGGCCGCGCAGACGCGCACCCCTGCCTTGCTTTTGTGAATGCGTCCGGCATCCGTCCCGCCGGAAACACGCGTCTTGGTCTGCCAGGCGATGCCGCGCTTTGCACACGCATCGCGCAGCAGCTCAAACAGGCCCGCATCGTAAATCGTCGCGCCATCCATGAACGGCAGCACGACGCCGCCGCGCACATGGCAGACCGCTTTCCCATCCGTCACCTCCGCCAAGTCGGCGGCGGTCGTGCCTTCCAGCACCAGCGCAAAGTCCGGATCCAGTGCATAGGCCATGCTTGCCGCGCCGCGCAGTCCTACCTCCTCCTGCACGGTAAAGCAGAACCAGGTATCGATAGGCGGCTGCTCCTCCAGCAGCTTGAGCAGGGCCGCGCAACCCACGCGGTCATCGATCGCCTTTGCCTTGATCAGCCCATCGCCAAACTCGACCACTGGGGAGTCGAACACACCATAGTCCCCCAGCGACACCCGCTCCTCCGCCGCCGCGCGGCTGGACGCACCAATGTCGATATACAGATCCTTGGCCTTGGGCATGGTCCGGCGCTCGGCAGCGGTCGTCAGATGCACCGCCTTGATACCGATGACGCCTGTCACTTCCCCGAAGCGCACCGGACGCCCGATCACGACGCGCGGGTCCACCCCGCCGACAAAGCCGAATTTAATCATACCATCGTCCGTGATCTTTTTGACGATCACGCCGACCTCGTCCATGTGCGCGCACACGACAACCGGACGTTCAAGGGTTTTTCTCCCTTTGCGGAATACCATCACATTACCGATCGCATCCGTCCGCAGCGCGTCCGCGTACGGCTTTGCCTTTTTCAGCACGAACGCGCGCACAGCGTCCTCACAGCCGGACGGCCCCGGCAGCGCGCACAGCGTTTTCAGCAGCTCGGTCATTCCTCGGCCTCCCCATCAAACTCACGCAGAAACGCGGCGATCAAATCAGCTGCCGCCTCTACATCGGACAGCTTCACAACTTCGACCGGCGTATGCATATATTTCTCCGGAATCGAGAGCAGCGCGGTCGCAATCCCGCACGCCACGGTCTGCATGGTCCAGGCGTTCGTTCCGGTGTTGCCCTCCATCACCTCAAGCGAATAGCCGATGTCATTGGCCTTGGCCGCCTTGATCAGCCGCTTTGTCAGCCCTCGGTGCAGGTTCGGGCCCATGCCGACCGCCACGCCGCTGCCCAGCTCAAACACACCGTCTGCGGGGCCGTCCGGCGTTTTGCCATGCGTCACATCCACCGCGATCGCATATTCCGGCTGTAC
The DNA here is from genome assembly GCF_900291975.1 of Agathobaculum massiliense. Classification (GTDB taxonomy): domain Bacteria; phylum Bacillota; class Clostridia; order Oscillospirales; family Butyricicoccaceae; genus Agathobaculum; species Agathobaculum ammoniilyticum. The sequence continues at coordinate 3,174,114 of NZ_OMPN01000001.1, read as the reverse complement.
GGCAAACGCGCCGGTCTGCGCGCCGAGTCCGGTGACCTCCTCCTGCGTGCTGATCAGCACCGCGATATTGCAGCCCAGCTTTTTCACCTTTTTCAGCTTCTCCACGGCCAGCAGGATTGCGGCTACACCCGCGCGGTCGTCCAGGCATTTGCTGCAAAGCTGCCCGCCGAGCAGCCGCACCGGCTTCTGGGCGAATGCGATCGGCGTACCGATCCTGATCCGGTCTTTCGCATCCGTCAGGCCCGTGTCGATTAGCATTTGATCGACCGTCACCGCCTTATCCTGTTCACCCGCCTTGAGCAAATGCGGCGGCATACAGGCCACCACGCCGTACAGCGGTTCGTCCGCGAGGACCGTCACCTCCCCCGCGAGCAGCATCCGCGGGTCGACGCCACCGACCGGAGCGAACCGCAGAAAGCCGCCCTCCAGCACTTCGGTCACTACAAAGCCGATTTGATCCAGATGCGCATCCAGCAAAACGGTTTTTGCATGCTTTTTCCCGCATTTTCTATAAGCCAGCACATTGCCGCTGCGGTCTGTTTCTACCGTATCACAGTATGGTTGGAACAACGCCGCCACAGCCTGCGCAGCCTGCATTTCAAACCCACTGACCGCCGGCATTGCGCACAGCGTCCGCAGGGTTTCCTCCAAACGCAAAGACAATTCCTCCTTTTTCTGTAGAATATGACCTGTCTCTATTATAACCGCTTCCCCCGTCCGATACAATAGCGCGGTTGACAAAGGCCGTGAAAAACAGTATAGCTGAGCTATCCTGACGGGAGTGCGTTGTTTTATGGGGCCTGTTACAGGCCGCGTTGACCGTGCGTGCCGGCGTATCCCGAAACACGATCAGCCTGATCGGGACAGGCCCGTTCAACCCAACACCTAAGCTCACCCTGATCCAGTTCATCGCGCTGTACAAAAAATTCGAGAACCTGTTCTATTTCTGACGACAGGCGCAAAAAGAATGCTGTAAATCGCAGCATCTGTTCTTCCTATTTATCAAACTGACCATTTACCCCAAGTAAAACAGACAACCACCCACATTACCCCGTCTTCCAAGAAGCCGTTTTTATCCATCCCCCATAAGAGAAGAAAGGCATTTAACCACATTTTGGGGAGGTGAGAAACACCTTTTTCTTACGCAACATTTTTCTCAAAAAAACATCTTTATTTTTCATATTTTCATTTTATATTCCTGTTTTCACCAACAAATATTTTAAACAAATATCGTCTTGATTGATGACTTTCCCGCATAGCAAGAACAATAAAAAAGACCTGAGGCAACAATCCAAATTGAATCATTGCCCCAGATCTTGTCTGTTTTTTCTGAGGGATTTAGCCTATTTTATTTGAGGGAGCTACACAAACATCTTTTTTATCAAAGCTTCGCCAGCTCCTGCGCGATCAGTTTATTGATGATCTGCGGGTTGCCCTGACCCTTGGAGGCTTTCATGCACTGGCCTACAAGAAAGCCGGTGACGTTCTTGCCTGCTTTGAAGTCCGCGACCGCTTTTTCATTTTTGGCGATCACGTCCTGCACGATGGCGAGGATAGCGCCCTCGTCCGATACCTGCTTGAGTCCCATGCGCCCGACGATGGCTTCCACTGTTTCGTCGGTTTCAAACATGCTCGGCAGCACCTTTTTGCCCGCGTTGCCCGAAATCGTCCCCGCTTCGATCAGCTTTACCAGATCGACCAGCTTATCCGCGGTCAGCTTGGTGTCCGGCAACTCCACGCCCTTGTCGTTAAGGTATTTGGAAATGTCGGACAAAATCCAGTTTGCCGCAGCCTTGGGCTTGACCTGCCTGGCCGCCGCGTCGAGCAGCTCTGCCTTGGCAAAGCTGTCCGAGATCAGGCGCGCCTCCATCGCGGTCATGCCATATTCGTTCAGGTAACGCTCATAGCGCGAAATCGGCAATTCGGGAATCTCGCTTTCGATCTGGCGCATCCATTCGTCCGAAATTTCGACCGCGATCAGGTCGGGGTCTGGGAAGTAGCGGTAGTCCTGCGCGTCCTCCTTGGTGCGCATGACCGTGTTTTTGAGCTTGACGTCGTCCCACCGGCGGGTTTCCTGCTGGATCTCGCCGCCATTTTCCACGACCTCGATCTGGCGGGCAATTTCATAATCGATCGCGCGCACCGCGCCCGAGAAGGTGTTGATGTTCTTCATCTCCACGCGCGTCCCCAGCTCCTCCGAGCCCTCCGGCCGGATGGACACGTTCACGTCGCAACGGATCGAGCCTTCCTCCATCTTGCAGTCGCAGATATCAAGGTAGGACAGCGTGGTTTTGATCATTTCGAGGAACTCCTTGGCCTCGGCCGAGGAATGCAGGTCGGGCTTTGTGACCATCTCGATCAGCGGCACACCGCAGCGGTTGAAGTCCACAACCGTACCGTCGATCTCGTCATGCAGCAGCTTGCCCGCGTCCTCCTCAAAATGGATGCGCTCAAGGCGGCAGGACTTCTTTTCTCCGTCCACATAGAAGAACACCTCGCCGTTTTCGCAGATCGGCACATCGAACTGCGAAATCTGGTAGGCCTTGGGCAGGTCAGGATAAAAATAATTCTTGCGGTCGGCCTTGCAGAGCTGGTTGACCGTGCAGCCGGTCGCCTTGCCCATCTTGGCCGCATAGTGCACAACCTGCTTGTTGAGCACAGGCAGCGCGCCCGGCATACCGGTGCAGACCGGACAGGTGTGAGTATTGATCGGCGCGCCGAACGAGGTCGAGCAGGAGCAGTAGATCTTGCTCTTAGTGGAAAGTTCCGCATGCACCTCAAGGCCGATGACAGCTTGATATTTCATTTGTCGTTTCCTCCCTTACAGCGCCGCGATGATATTTCTAAGCCCCGACGCCTGCTCAAACGCAAGGCCGGCGTTCAGTAGCTTCTGCTCGCCAAAACGCGGGCCGATGAGCTGCATTCCGATCGGCAGCTTGTTCGCGTCAAATCCGCAGGGCTGCACAAGTCCCGGCAGACCCGCGATGTTGACCGATACCGTACAAACATCCCCCGCATACATCTCCAGCGGATTGCTGGTCTTGGCGCCCAAGCCGTAGGCCGTGGTCGGCGCGACCGGAGTCAGGATGACATCGCACTTCTCAAACGCATTTGCGAATTCCTCTTTGATCTTGCGCTGCGCAGCGCGCGCCTTTTTGTAGTATGCGTCGTAATAGCCGGACGAAAGCACATAGGTGCCAAGCATGATGCGGCGCTGCACCTCCGCGCCAAAGCCCTCGGAGCGGGATTTGGTGTACAGCGCGATCAGGTCGTCGCCCGCGTTCGGGGTACGGTAACCGTACTTGACACCGTCAAAGCGCGCCAGGTTGGAGGACGCCTCCGCGGACGACAGGATGTAGTACACCGGCAGCGCGTACTCGACCAGCGGCAGGGAAATTTCAAACACTTCTGCGCCGAGGCCCTTATAGGCTTCAGCCGCGGCGAGTACGCTCGCGCGCACCTCGTCCGAAATGCCCGCGCCGAAGTATTCCTTGGGCAGACCGATCTTCATGCCCTTGATATCCGCGTTCAGGTTTGCGCGTACGCTGCCCTCGAACGGAGCCTTGACCGAGGTCGAGTCATGCAGCGGGTCATGGCCGGTGACCGCGTCGAGCAGCATCGCCGCGTCCTCGACAGAACGGGCGAACGGGCCGATCTGGTCGAGCGAGGACGCGAACGCGATCAGGCCGTAACGGGATACCGCGCCATAGGTCGGCTTGAGGCCGACCACGCCGCAGAACGACGCGGGCTGGCGGATCGAGCCGCCGGTATCCGAACCGAGCGACAGCGGGGCCTCGCCTGCGGCGACCACCGCCGCCGAGCCGCCGGACGAGCCGCCCGGCACGCGGGTCAGGTCGTGCGGGTTGTGCGTCGGGTGCGTGGCGGAGTTCTCGCACGAGGAGCCCATCGCAAATTCGTCCATATTCGCCTTGCCGGTCACAACCACATCATGCGCGGCCAGCTTTTCTACCACGGTTGCGTTATACGGCGGCTTGAAGTTATACAGGATCTTGGAAGCGCAGGTGGTCAGCGTACCCTTGGTGCAGATGTTGTCCTTGACCGCGACCGGAATGCCCGCCAAAGCGGACAGTTCCTCGCCGGCGGCGCGCTTCTTATCCACTGCCTCGGCCTGCGCGAGCGCGGTCTCCTCAGTGACGGTCACATAGCCCTGTACCCTGTCCTCAACCGCTGCGGTGCGGGCGAACACATCCTTCGCCAGCTCGACCGCCGAAACCTCCTTTTTCGCGAGCAGTTCGGACAGCTCGGCCGCTGTTTTCTCATAAAGTGCCATATTTTCCTGTCCCTCCCTTTACTCGACCACACGCGGTACGGCTACGCCGCCTGCCTGGAAATCCGGCGCGTTCGGCTCGATCAGCTCGTCCGGTGTATACTCCTGAATGACTGCATCCTCGTGGAACGCGTTCTTGCGCTCGGTGTCGATCACGTCGGTAATATCGCCGAGGTCAAGCTCAGCCAACTTGTCCACCATGCCGACGATGCCCTGCATGTCGTCCGCCAGCCGGTCAAAAATGCCCTCCGACGAGTCCAGACGCGCAAGGGATGCGATGTGTTCAATTTCTTTTCGCGAAATTGCCATGTCAAAGTTCCTCCTGCTGTGTTGTATTTTCATTTTCTATCATTTGCTTGAATTCCTGCTCGGTCAGCACGGGAATGCCCAGTTCGGCTGCTTTCTGCAGCTTGCTGCCCGCGTTCTCCCCCGCAACGACATAGCTCGTCTTTTTGGAGACCGAACCCGCCGCCTTGCCGCCGAGGGCTTCGATCAGGTCGTTGATCTCCTTGCGGGTGTAGAGCGTCAGGCTGCCGGTCGCGACGATGGTCTTGCCCGCAAGCAGATCGCTTTTCGCGGTCTTTTCTCCGGTGAAGTTGACCCCATGCACACGCAGCTTTTCGATCAGCTCCTTGGACTGGTCAAGCTCGCGCCATGCCGCGATGCTCTCCGCGGTGGCCTGGCCAATGTCACGGATCTCGGTCATCTCCTCGACCGGAGCCGCGAGCAGCGCGTCCAAGCTGCCGAAATGGTCGCTGAGCACTTTGCCCGCTTTCTGGCCCACATGCCTTATGCCAAACGCAAACAGCAGCCGCGACAGATCGCGCGTCTTGCTGGCTTCGATACCGCTAATCAGATTATTGGCCCAGGTATCCACCTTTTTGCCGAGCGGCAGGAGCTGCTCGACCGTCAGGTCATACAGGTCGGCGGCGGAGCGTACCAGTCCCGCGTCGATCAGCTTTTGCAGGTTGCCCTCGCCGCAGCCGTCGATATCCATCGCGTCGCGCGAGGCAAAGTGCATCAGGTTGCGCAAAAGCTGCGCTGGGCAGGACGCGCCCGTGCAACGGATCGCGGCCTCCTCCTCGTCGTCGAACACCGGCGCGCCGCACACCGGACAGAAGCGCGGCATTTCGTAGGGCTGCGCGTCCGCGGGGCGCTTGTCCGTGTCCACGCCGACAATCTCGGGGATGATCTCGCCCGCCTTGCGCACGGATACCGTGTCTCCTACCCGCACGTCAAGCTGGCGAATAAAATCGCGGTTGTGCAACGTTGCGCGGGAAACCGTCGTCCCCGCAAGCCGCACCGGTTCGAGCACCGCGTTAGGCGTTAAAACGCCCGTCCGTCCGACCGAGATGATGATATCCTTGAGAAGCGTCTGCTTGACCTCAGGCGGATACTTATACGCCGCCGCCCAGCGTGGGAATTTGGCGGTCGAACCCAACGTTTCGCGCTGTACGAACGCATTAACCTTGACCACCGCGCCGTCGATATCAAAATCCAGCTCGCCGCGCGTTTCACCCATGCTTTCGATCTCGCTCCGCACATCCTCCGGATCGGTATAGACCGGATAGCGCGGGCTGACCGGAAAACCAAGCCGTTTCAGGTAGTCCAATGACTCCGTATGGCTCGCGAGCGGCAACTCGTCGCTGTTCTGGATGTTAAAACAGAAAATGGAGAGCTTGCGCTGCCTGGTGACACCGCTGTCCTTTTGCCGCAGCGAACCCGCCGCCGCGTTGCGCGGGTTGGCGAGCAGCGGCTTTTCATGCAGCTCGAGCTCGCGGTTGAGTGCGTCAAACACGGACTTTTTCATATATACCTCACCGCGCACGATCAGGTGCGGCGGCGCGTTTTTCAGCTTGCGCGGGATATCCCTGACTGTTTTCAGGTTGGCGGTCACGTCCTCGCCGACCTGCCCGTCGCCGCGCGTCGCGCCGCGGACGAACACCCCGTCCACATACTCGAGCGCGACTGAAAGGCCGTCGATCTTATACTCGACCACATATTCCGCCTGCCCCACCGCGCCCTCGACGCGGTCATAGAATTCGGAAAGCTCGTCGAACGAGAATACATCCTGCAGGCTCTCGAGCGGGTAGGCATGCGTCACCTTGGCGAACCGGCCGGAGGCCGTGCCGCCGACCCGCTGGGTCGGGGAATCCGCGTCCACATATTCCGGATGCGCGGCCTCAAGCGCGCGCAGCTCGCGCTGCAGCATATCGTACTCATAGTCCGATATTTCGGGCGCGTCCTGATCGTAATATTTTTCATTGTGATACCGCAGCTTTTCGCGCAGCGCGGCGATCTGTTTACCCGCGTCCATGCCAACATCCCTTCTTGATCCAATACAGAATATAGTATACCAAATTTTGCGCGGTTTCGGAAGTATTATTTTCCGTTTTCCGACGAATTATCCGAAAGCTGCGGCCCGCTTCCGCTCTCTGCCGCGCCGCTGTAATCGCTCACCTGCCCGAGCAGGTTGCCGCCCAAATCATCAATATAGGCATAGCGTTCGGGTACGGTGCCGACAATCACCGTATCCGTCACCGGATAGCTGGTCACAATCTCGCGGTCCTCGCCGCCGAACGGAGTCAGGATGCGGAATCCCGCATGAATTTCAATGATAATATTATGCCGCGTCTGGTTAATACCCGCCGAGGAAAACGCACTGATGAACTCCGCCGACATCTGCGTCAGCCCCGCCATGCCGATATCCACGCTCGGCCCCATGCCAGTGAAATAATTGGGGGCGAACACCGTACCCAGCGGCACCTCGATGGTTGTCTGTTCCAGATCCTCCAGCCGTTCAAACAGGCCGTTGACAAGCCGCGCCTTGATCTGGCCGATCGCGATTACATCCGTCCGAAGCGCCGTGACATGGTTTTCGCTGTCCCGTTCCAGCACGACCATATTTTCATACGTCTCGGGGTCGTCAAACACTTCATCCTGCATCAGGTTGTTGATTTCCTGCAGCGCACTGTCCTCGCATACATTGGTGGCGTATTCCATGAACACCCGATGCATCCGCATGGTTACCAGCACGCCAAGCCCCGCCGCAGCCGCCAACAGCAACAGCAGCGCAGTTCTTCTTCCTTTCTTCCGGTATCTGCGCCGGTGCATCCGCACGCCCCCTTTCGGAAAATCATACGAGGCCGGCACGAAAAAAAGAAGCACCCTGTGGGTGCTTCTTTGTATCTGGAGGGAATTATTCCTCGTCTTCGCCCTCGTCCTCGCCTGTGAGCAGCGCGCGGATGGACAGAGAAACCTTTTTCTTCTCATCGTTGATATCGATGATCTTGGCCTCGACCTGCTGGCCGACCTCAAGCACATCCTCCGGCTTTGCGATGCGGTGGTCAGCGATCTGGGAGATGTGGATCAGCCCGTCAACGCCCGGAACGATTTCCGCGAACGCACCGAACGGCATAAACTTGAGGATCTTGACTTCCGCTACATCGCCCACACCGTACTTGGACTTGAATACATTCCACGGATTATCCTCTTCGCGCTTGTAGCCGAGAGAGATCTTCTTGTTGTCCTTGTCCAAGCCGATCACGAACACCTTGACCTTATCGCCCACATTGACTACCTCGGACGGGTGCTTGATGCGGCCCCAGGACAGCTCGGAAATATGAACCATACCGTCCACGCCCCCGATATCGACAAACGCGCCGTAAGAGGTCAGGCTCTTGACCGTACCCTCATACTCGTTGCCGACCTCGATGGTACTCCAGATCTGCTCGGCCGCCGCCTTGCGGGCTTCCTGCTGGATCTGGCGGATCGAGCCGACCACGCGCTTGCGCTGGCGGTTGATCTCCGTGATATAGAAAGACTGCTTGGTCTTCACCAACTGGCTCATCGGCTGATCCTTCGGGATGCCGGTCTGGCTGGCCGGAATGAACACACGCACGCCGTAAGCGGTCGCAACCACGCCGCCGCGGTTCTCCTCAACGATGATGCCCTCAACGACCGAATGCTCTTCATACGCCTTTTCCACGGTCTCCCAGCCCTTAAGCTGGTCAACGCGCTTCTTGGACAGGGTCACGGTGCCTTCGCCGTCGTTGACGCGCACGACCACCGCCTCGATCTCATCGCCGGGATGGATGTTTGCGGCCGCGTCGTAGTTCGGGTCGTCCGACAGCTCGCTCAGCGGGATATACGCAGTATGCTTTACGCCAAGGTCGACCTGTACGTCGGTCGAGGATACAGCGACTACGGTACCGGTGACTTTCTCTCCTGTATTCAAGGTTTTGAAGGACTCTTCGAGCATTGCCGCAAAGTCCTCACCATTTTCGATTTTCGTTTCTTCGCTCATCATGTTACTGACCTCCTTAATTATCCATGCCGGTGTCGATGCCCCAGCCGTGATCCCGACGCGCCCATTCCTTCGGAGCCCCTGCGTTGTAAGCTCCGCGGCATCCTCGATATAAAGCACATTGTTGCACAGCGTGCGGCTGATCTCGTACAGCCGCTTTGTGTTGGAACTTTTTTTATCGCCGATCACGATCATCTGATCCGACGCACCGGCAAGCAGACGAGCCTCCGACTGACGCTCATCCGTCGCTTTACATATTGTATCAAAAATTTTGAGGTTTGTACACCTTTTTTTTATCAAACCGACTGAAATATTCCAAAGATTCCGATTGACGGTCGTTTGCGCGACAACAGCCAGCGTTCTTTCCGTCGAATCCGGCCGATCCAAATAGGCTCTCACCTGTGCTTCGTTCTCGAGTACGTCCGAGCCGCCGCACCATCCCTGGATGCCAACAACCTCGGGATGGCCTGCGCTTCCTAGGATGAGGATATGACGTCCCTCGCGGCTCTGTTCGTCCACAATACGGTGTATTTTCTGCACGAACGGACAGGTCGCGTCAAACACCTCGCAGTTTTTCTCCTGCAGCATTTGATATACCCACCGCGGCACACCATGCGCGCGGATCAGGACCTTTGCCCCATCCGGTATTTCCTGCAGCGTGTGGGCGGTGCGTACCCCCTGGCGCTCCAGCCGCGCGATCTCATGCATATTGTGGATGATTTCGCCATACGCGTAAATAACGCCGTTTGCCTGCGCCTGCCGCTCGGCCAGCTCGACCGCGCGCCGCACGCCGAAGCAGAACCCGGCTGTTTTTGCTACTGTAATGCTCATATCTGCTTTTTCAGGGCATAGATACGGTGCAGGATATCGTCCGCAATCGCGCCGTAATCCTTTTCCTTTCCGTCCGGCAGGAACGGCTTGCCGATTATGACCGTTGCCCGGCAGCGGAAGCCTTTGTTTTCCGAGATATACATGGGCAGGATCGGCGCGCGCGTTTTGACCGCCAGCATTGCCGCGCCCTTTTTGGCGTCTCCCTCTGACGCGCCGCGCGTACCCTGTGGGAAGATGATCAGCTTCTGCCCTGCGCGGACCGAGCCGAGCGCGGTCTTGATCGAATCGATATCTACGCCGCCGCGGTCGATCGGGAAAGCGCCGAGCGCCGCAATCAGCCAAGCAAAAAGCGGCTTGCGGAACAGCTCCTTTTTCGCCATCAGTCGCAGCGGTATCCTATGCCCCAGGGCCACCGCCGCGAATGGCGGGTCGGAAAGCTGCACATGGTTCGGGCAGACGACACAACCGCCCTCCGGAATGTTTTCCCGCCCGATGACCTTAAAGCCGAAATAAATATGGAACGCCAGCGCCACAAAGGGAACCGCGAACCATTGGAACCAGCGGTGATATTTCTGTTTCATGTATTATCTCTCCGTCTTTTCCCGAATTATCCGCAGAACCGCGGCAATGCTCTGCTCCAAATCAAGCGCGCTCGTGTCGAGCAGGACCGCGTCGTCCGCCTGACGAAGCGGGGCGACCGCGCGCGTCGTATCCTGCCGGTCGCGCGCCTGTATGTCCGCCAGTACGCCCTCGAGCGTCACCTGCTGCCCTTTTTCCTTCAACTCGCGGTAGCGGCGCTCCGCCCGCGTTTTCGCGGAGGCGGTCAGGAATATTTTCACTGGTGCGTCCGGCAGGATCACCGTGCCGATATCGCGTCCGTCCATCAGGATATTGCTGTTTTTTGCCATATCCCGCTGTACATCCAGCAAAAAACGCCGCACCTCCGGCACGGCCGAGACCTTTGACGCATATTGCGCGATTTCCGGCGTGCGGATCGCTTCGGATACGTCCTCTCCGTTGAGCAGCACATGCTGCATACCGTCCTGATAAGCCAGCGAAATATCCACCGTCGGCAGGGACGCGATGATCCCCGCCGTATCCTCACCCGTGATTCCCCTGCGGTACACGGCCAGGCCGATCGCACGGTACATCGCGCCGGTATCCACATAGACATATCCCATCCGCGCCGCCACAGCCCGCGCGACCGTGGATTTCCCCGCGCCGGATGGCCCGTCTATCGCAACCGAAATGTATTCCATATGTCCCTCCTACTGCCGCGCCGCCGACAGGCCGGCCAGCCGTCCGGTCGACCACGCGATCTGTAAATTGAAGCCGCCCGTATAAGCGTCCACATCGAGTACCTCTCCCGCGAAATACAGCCCGGGCAGCTTTTTGGATTCCATGGTTTTGGGGTCTACCTCACGGACCGAGACGCCGCCCGAGGTCACGATTGCCTCCGCGACCGGCCGCTTGCCGGACACCACAACCAGAAAATGCTTCAATGTATGCAGCAGTGCAGCGCGCTGCTGCCTGGTGATACCGTTTACCTTGGCATGCGGGTCGATCTGGGACAGCCGCACGACCGCCGGAATCAGCTTGCGGGGTAGCAGCCCGCCCAGTGCGTTGATGAAATCGCTGTTTTTATGTGTCCCGAAATCGGACAGCAGGCGCTTATCCAGTGTCTTTTCATCCAGCGCCGGCTTGAGGTCGATCTCGATATGGTAACCCTTGCTGCCAAAGTGCCGCATATGCGCGGAAGCGGAAAGGATCAGCGGGCCGGACAGGCCGAAATGTGTAAACAGCATCTCCCCGAATTCCGACCAGATCCTTCTGCTGTCCTCAAACACTGTCACCTGCACATTGCGCAGGCTGAGCCCCATCAGCTCCTCACAGCCGCCCGGCGTCACCAGCGGCACCAGCGAGGGATTGGGCGGCACGACCGTATGCCCTGCCTGCTTTGCAAAGCGGTAACCGTCCCCGGTCGAACCGGTCTGCGGATAGGATACCCCTCCGGTCGCGACAATCACACGGTCGGCCGGATAAAGCGCGCCGCCCGCCTGCACGCCTGCGAGCCTGACCCCCTCAATGACAAGCCGCTCCGCGGCCGTATGCTTTATTATAACTCCCACACGTTTAATCCATGTAAAAAGTGCGTCAATAATATCCGCAGCCTTGTCCGACACCGGAAAAACGCGGTTTCCTCGTTCGGTCTTGAGCGGCACGCCGTGGGAGGTGAAAAACGCCATCGCATCCTCTGGCGAAAAGCCGCCGAGCGCGGAATACAGGAAGCGCGGGTTGACCGGAACGTTCTGCAAAACCGTCTGGATATCGCAGTTATTGCAGACATTGCAGCGTCCCTTTCCCGTGATGAACAGCTTGCGGCCGACCTTTTCATTTGTTTCCAGCAGCGTCACCCGCGCGCCGTTTTCAGCCGCCGTACCCGCTGCCATCAGACCCGCCGCACCGCCGCCGATTACCAATATGTTCAATTCGCGTCGTCCTCCGGCTTTTCATATACGTCGTATTCTTCCCAGATGCGTTCCAGCCTGTTGAACGTCTGCTCGATCTCCCCCCGCCGGCTCATGCCGACCGCGACGATCAGCGCGTTGATGACCGACAGCGGCGCGACTAGGGAATCGACAAAACTTGCCATATCGCTGCGCGCCAGCAGCACATGATCCGCCACCCGCGCCAGCGGCGACAGGTGCGAGTCCGTCAGCGCGACCACCCGCGCGCCGCGGTCGCCCGCGTACCGCATGGCGCTGAGCGTGCGCTTGGAATAGCGCGGAAAGCTGATGCCCAGCAGCACATCCCCCGGGCCGACCCGCAGGATCTGCTCAAATATTTCGCTGACGCTGTTGGTATGGACCAGCGTGACATTTTCAAACAGCAGGTTAAAGTAAAACCCAACAAAATTAGCAAGCGCGCTCGCGGAGCGCACGCCTAAAATGTAGATCCGTTTCGCGCCGGTCAGCGCGTCGACCGCCCCTTGGAACGCATCGCGGTCGATCTCGTCCAGCGTCATGCGAATCATATCCATATCCGCGTGAAGAACGGTCTGTAGCACGTCGCGGCCGCCCATGCGGTCGCTGGAAACCTCCATGCGCTGCACCGAGGTCAGCTTGTTGCGTATCATCTCCTGTAGCGCGCGCTGCAGATGCGGATAGCCGTCGTATCCCAGCTCAGTCGCGAAGCGCACCACGGTGGACTCGCTCACACCGACGGTAGCGCCGAGCCGGCTAGCTGTCATAAAGGCGGCCTTGTCATAGTGCTCCAGGATGAAGCGCGCGATCTGCTTCTGCCCCTTGGAAAAATCCGGTAATTCATTTTGAATCTTGTTGATCAGATCGTTCATGACATTCACTCCTGCATTATCGCCTGCTTTTGCCGTTATTATTGTAAGCGGTTTGCCGCAGAAATGCAAGATATTTTGCATCAATCCTGCAAAATCGCACCCACCCCCCGCAAATAGGCGACCTCCTCCGGCGTCAGTTCACGCCACGCCCCTGCCTTGAGCGCCGGATCGAGCGGCAGCTCGCCCACCGCTACCCGTTTCAGCCTGCGCACCTCCAGACCGCACTGCTCGCACATTTTCCGGATCTGGCGGTTGCGCCCCTCATGGATCGTAAGCCGCAGCTTCGCGCTTTCGCTGTCTTGCTCCAGAATGACGACCCGCGCGGGCCGGATTGCATACCCGTCTATCTCCATCGGCTCTTCCAGGCGCGGGATGTTATCCAGCCGGCCGCGCACGCGCACCTCGTAGTGCTTTTCGATCTCGTGCCGCGGATGCGTCAGCGCGTTGACCAGCGTCCCGTCGTTGGTGAGCAGCAGCAGCCCCTCCGAATTGTAATCCAGCCGGCCGACCGGTACCACGCGCACGCCGCAGCCCTGGGTCAGATCGGCCACGGTCCTGCGGCCCCGCTCGTCCTTGAGCGTTGTTACATAGCCGCGCGGCTTGTACAGCATCAGGTATTTTTTCTCCTCCGAAAGGCCGACCGGCTTGCCATCCGCCTGGATCCGGTCGCGCCGGATATCCGCCCGATCGCCCAGCGACGCCGCACGGCCGTTTACCGTCACCCGTCCGTCCAGTATCCATGTTTCCGCTTCGCGGCGCGAGCAAAGTCCGGCCTGCGCCAAAATTTTCTGCAGTCTCTCCTCCACAGTTGTCCTCCTATGCTGTCATTGATCCTTTTCACCGAATATCCGGTCGAGTATCCGTTCGGTCAGGCTCTTTTCCTCCGGCGCCAGTATAGAGGCGCTGCCGTACAGCAGCGTATCCTTTGCCAGCACCTTGTCGCCGATCCGGTATTCTATCTGTCCCGCCGCCGCGCTTTTGACCACCGGCGCATAGCAGATTTTATCACCGTACCGCACGGTTTCAATCCGGTCCTTTTCCTCCGACGTGACATGGGCTGTCAGCGTATGCTGCGCAACGAGCGGAACCGTATCCGCATCCCCGCCAAAAACGCGCTGCACCGCGACCTCCTCCCCCGCCTCATGGAGCGTGATCTCCTCATATTGGGCAAAGCCTGCGTCGAGCAGCTCCATATGATCGTTCCAGTCGTTTGGGTCATTCAGGGTAACCGCGATCAGGGTGCGTCCGTTGCGCTCCGCCGCGGACACCAGACAGCGCCCCGCCGCCTTGGTGTAGCCTGTTTTGACGCCGATCGCGCCTTCATACATGCTGAGCAGGCGGTTATGGTTGCTCAGCGTGCGCTGTCCCACCGTATAGCTCTGGGTCGATACGATCTGGCGGAACACAGGATCGCGCAGGGCGGCGGCCGTGATCTGTGCCAGCTCATGGGCGGTTGTATAATGCGTTTCGCTGGAAAGGCCGTTGGGATTGTCGAAATGCGTATCCGTCAAGCCAAGCTCGGCCGCCTTTGCATTCATTTTTTCTATAAACACATCAAATCCGCCGCATTCGCCAGCGATTGCCACCGCCGCGTCATTGCCGGATTCCAGCATCAGCCCGTACAGCGTATCCCGCAGGGTCAGCTTTTCCCCTTCCTGCAGGTACATAGACGAGCCTTCGACTCGGGTATATTCCTTTTTCACCGTGTATTCCCGATCCAGATTGCCCTCGCCCAATGCGACAAGGGCGGTCATGATCTTTGTTGTGGACGCCATTGGCAGGCGTGCGTCGCCATTCTGTTCCAGCAGCACCTCGCCGGTATCCGCGTCCATCACAACCGCGCTCTGCGCGCTGAGCGCCCGCGAATCGGGCAGCAGCAGCAAACAGAGCAGTATCCCGCACCACAGTTTCTTCATGTTCGCACATCTCCCCTGCAAAACAAAACCTACTCAGCATTCGTGTGAGTAGGTTTTGCGGGAAATGCGGCATTATTCGTCAGCTTCGGCCGTTCGGTCCATATTTGGCCCTGCCTTTCCTTTGTAGCCCTCCACAAAGCTGGAAACCTTGTTAATCGCACCCGGGATCATTTCGACCAGGCGGTCGACCGTTGTCGAGGCCTGCGCGTTCACGCCGAGAATATTGGAGCTGCCGTCCGTGCCGATAATCAGGAAGCAAACGGGCGATACCGTCACGCCCGCGCCGCCGCCGCCGCCAAAGGCCAGCGGTGCGCCCTGCGGCATATGCTTGGGCGCAAAATCGCTGCCGCCGGATGCAAAGCCGAACGTGACCTTGGAGACCGGAATCACGGTCGTGCCGTCCGCCGTGGTAATCGGCGTGCCAATAATGGTATTGACATCCACCATTTCCTTTATTTTCGCCATGGTCTCGGTCATCAGGTTGCTGATAGGATGCTCACTCATTTGTTATCGCCTCTTCTTTCTTTATCAATCGTTTATACAGACGGAAAAGTTCCCCTGCGTGCCGCAACAGCACGAGCAACAGGCGCAGCGGCCGCATGGAACAAAACACGGTAAACGCCCATTCCGTATGGTCTGCCTCAAAATCCGCGTCCACATCGACGTGATACGCTTTCATTTCAAAAGTATTCTCCAAAAACGGTACAATCATGCCGGTCAACGCTGCGGACTGCCCCAAAAGAAGTCCGGTTTTTGCCGCGTCGTCCGTGCCAATCCGCACCCGCACGCGCAGCCGGCTGATGCGGAGCGTATCCGCCATTTCGCTCAGCAGCGTCAAGGTCAGTCCGGCCAGCTCCCCGATATCCAGTTCCTCACGCTGAAAAGAATACCGGTATTTGGATTTTTTCCGCCTTTTTTTGCGTTTTGCCGGCGCCGCGGCAGTCTGCGGCGGCGCTTCCTCTCGCTTCGGCGGCGGCCAGACTGGGATACGCGCCGGCCCGTACCGGATTTCTACGCTGACCTCCCCGTTCACGCCCACGGCCTCTATCCCTGTGCGGACACAGAGCAGGAGGAGACAGACGGCCAGCATCAACAGGAGTAGCCCCAGCAGCACCGCCAAAATCCAAAGCAGAGCCGTCATATTCGCTTCACTCCGTTTCCTCCGGCCACGCCCGCGTGGGCGGGGACTCTATCTGCAGTTGTCCCTCCAACGCGGCCTCAGGCTGCCGCCCGTCCAAATCCAGCTCCATTTGTTCGTTTTCCTCAAGCGATGGCAGCGCGGGCAGCTCGCTCAGGCTACTGAGCGCGAACGTCCGCAGGAATATCTCGGTCGTGCGATAAAGGATCGGCCGGCCGGGTACATCCATGCGTCCGGCTTCTTCGATCAGGCCCTTTTCTGCCAGCCCTGCAACGGTGCCGCCCGAATCCACGCCGCGCAGCTGGTCGATGAACGCCCTTGTCACCGGCTGGCGGTACGCGACGATCGTCAGCACCTCCAGCGCGGCCGGAGACAGGGACGGCGGCTTGCGCGATTCGGTCACCCGACGGGCCGCGTCCGCATACAGCGGACGCGAACAGAGCTGTAGCTTGTCCTCCAGCCGCAGCAGCATCAGACCCCTGTTTTCAAAATCATATAGGTTTTCCAGCGCTGCGGCGGCCTCAAGCACCGCGCCTCGCGGCGCTTCCAGCGCTGCGGCCAGCCGGTCGACCGGTACAGCGTCCCCTGCGGCGAACAGCACAGCCTCCAGGCCGGCTTCGAGTTCGGTCATCAGACGTTACTCTCTCCTTTATCGTTTGTAAGCGTCAACTCCATATCCTCTCCGTCGCCTTCCAGCAGGATACGGCGGGTCTTGGACAGCTCAAGCACCGCCAGAAAGGTCGCGACGATCTCTGAACGGTTTTTCGCGTCGTCAAACAGCCTTCGAAACGGCACGCGGACCGACCGGATAAACCGCCGGAGGATCGCGGTAATCCGCGTTTCGACCGGCACAGGCTCCCGCCCGACAATGCCGGAGAATGCGCTCGCCGGCGGCGGTATCCGCCGCTGGGCCTTGCGCAGCATATTGTTAGCCGCCCGAACCAGATCGTTGACCGACTGGCGGTATTCTTTCGGCGCTTCCCCCAGGTTTTCCGGCGGTTTGACGAAGATATCCCGCCCGAGCTCCCCTTTTTCGCGGAAATACGGCGTGATTTCTTTTAGGCGCTGGTATTCCAGCAGCATCTCAACCAGTCCGGCACGGGGATCGTCCTCCTCGTCCTCCTCATGGCGCGGCAGCAGCATCTTCGACTTGATGTAAACAAGCTGCGCCGCCATCGCCACGAAATCCCCCGCGATGTCAAGGTCCATCGCCTCGGCCGCATGCAGGACTTCCATATACTGATCGAGTATCACCGCGATCGGGATGTCGTAAATGCTGACCTTGTTTTTGGCGATCAGATGCAGCAATAAATCGAGCGGGCCATCAAAATTCTCCAAATGAAAATCCATGACAGCATCCTGCTATAAAAACAGTCCGACAAACCGTGCCGCCAGGTTGATGGCCGCACTGTCCGCCATCAGCATCAGCCCGTCCAGCCAGCCGAACCAGATTGCCGCAACAAACAGGAGCAGGATCACACCCTGGTATTTTTGCAGCTTGAGCGACCAGGAGAACGGCAGGAACGCGTCAACCACGCGCGACCCGTCCAGCGGATGAACAGGGATAAGGTTGAATACCCCGAGACCCACGGACAAAACCGCCGTATAGCCCAAAAAGATCATCAGCACAAGCAGAAATACCGCGATGCCGTTCGCGGCGATCTGTCCAGATGTCAAAAGAGACATCAGGAGGTAAACACCGCCTACGCCAAACGAGAAAACCTGCGTTCCCAGCAGGTAAACCCCGATCGCCAGATAACCCGCAAACGCCAAAAACGCCGTGATGAAATTGGCTGCGGGACCTGCAGCGGCAGTCAGCGCCATACCCGCTTTTCTATTTTTGAAGTTCGATATATTGACCGGCACAGGCCGCGCCCAGCCAAATCCGAACACCAGCAGGCATAAAAAACCGACCGGATCAATATGCGCTAAAGGGGAAAGCGTGACGCGGCCGGAATCGCGCGCCGTGCGATCGCCCAGCAGATAGGCCATTCCTCCATGCGCGGCCTCATGCACGGTGAGGCATAAAACGACCGCAGGGAGCGACAACGCAAGCGTGATGATTGCGGTCTGCAGGTCCCCCCTGCGCAGAGCACTCCAAAGCAAGCAAACTCCTCCAAACTATCAGCCGCACCGCTATTCTTGCCACGAGCGCCTGATTTTATCATTTTAACCTATTTTTTGCTTCCTAACAGAGGCGTCAAAATAATTTTAACGCGGTTTTCCGGATAGCAAACCTGTGTATGTTTGGAATTATATCACAATACCAGCCAATTGTCATCCCTTTCTTGCTTTCCTGGTAAAAGGCAGTTCGCTTGATAAAAAGGGCTGCAGAATATTCTGCAGCCCTTTTCCCGTTCATATCAATTGAAAGTCTTATGCAGCGCGAGTGGCGTCACGGCCCTCCAAGAGCTCCACGGCAGCTTCCGCGTTCTTTACGCCATAGAAAACCAGTGCTTCCGCCCGGGTCCGATTCGTGGTGTTCTGACGGTCGATCATAGGATGGCACGCTCTCCAGCGGAGCTGCTTATTTACCTCTTCAAAAATCTTGCTGCCCAGAACGACGCTGTCTTCGTTCGCCACATCGCTGACAACCTTATAATCATCAATGTCGGACAGATCCATGGAGTAGAAAGTCTTGGCGTCGAATTCCAGAATAGCACGCTGGTTGGTGATGTAGTATTTCTGACGCTTCACGCTTGCACGCTCAAAGACTGGGGAAATCATAATCACAGCGCCGATGACTACCATACCGATTGCAACATTCATGCTCCACTGGCTGTTCTTCGTAACATAAGCTGCAAGCAGGCCGCCAATAATCACAACGGTCAGCAACCATGTACGCAGTACGCGGGTCTTATTGCCGTTTTCAATCAGCGGAAACGCCGCGGGCTCCCCCTGCCACAGCACAGTTTCGTTGTCCTGCAGATACTCTTGCAAATTTTTACTCATTAGAAACACTCCCTTTTTCATCTTGCACAGAATCCCTTTCTGTTGTCTCTATTATAGCGCATAATCCCGTTTAACCGCTGCTAAGGTCGCGTTTTGATTTGTTAATCTTCCGTCAAACGGCAACTTTTTCCCGTTCAGATTTTGTAAAGGATATTAACAGATTTTTAACACCTTTTCTGCTATAATGTTTTTGTACCTAATTGATAATAGGGAGTGTCCCATTTTGCAAAGCTCAAAGCATCGGAGTCCGTTTTTTTCCTTTTCCGCACGCGATTTTGCGGTTACCGCGGGCATTTTGGCCTGCGCGATTGAATTGTGCGTTATTTTAAGCATTGCCGATAGCATCGACGGCTTTGCGTATCCGATTTTCGTACTGGCCGTCCTGCTGGTTTCACGTTTAACGACCGGCTATTTTTTCGGTATCCTGGCCGCTCTGTTCAGCGTCATTGGCATCAACTATATTTTTACTTATCCATACTGGGCGTTCAACTTTACGCTGTCCGGCTATCCGCTGACGTTCCTGACCATGCTGTGCGTCTCGCTCATCACCTGTACGATGACCACCAAGCTCAAGCAGCAGGAGCGGATTCGGGCGGAAAGCGAAAAAGAGAAAATGCGCGCCAATCTGCTGCGCTCGGTTTCTCACGATATCCGCACGCCGCTGACATCGATCGTCGGCGTCACCTCCACCCTTCTGGAAACGCCCAACCTGCCGATTGCCGAGCAGCGCCAGCTTCTGGAGGACGCCCGCGACGAGGCGCAGTGGCTGATCCGCGTGGTGGAAAACCTGCTCTCCATCACCCGCATCGGGGACGCGCGCGCCCAGATTACCAAACAGCCGGAGGTCGTGGAGGAAATCCTCGGCGAGGTCGTGCAGAAATTCCGCAAGCGGTTTCCCGATGTTTCCATCCGCGTTGCCGCGCCGAGCGATCTCCTGTTTGTCCCCATGGACGCTATCCTGATCGAACAGGTGCTGTCCAATCTTCTGGAAAACGCGGTGATCCATGGTGAGACAACGACAAACATTCTGCTTTCCGTGCATCAGGAGGGCAAATACGCCTGTTTTTCCGTGCAGGACAACGGCAAAGGCATTCCCCCCAAGGAGCTTCCGACGCTATTTGACGGCAGCATGAAACGCAACGAAACGCCCGCTGGGGATGGGAAACGCAATATGGGCCTAGGCCTGTCGGTCTGTATGGCGATCGTACGCGCGCACAGTGGTACTATGGAAGCAAAAAATATGGGAGCGGGCGCGGAATTTTCTTTCCTGCTGCCGCTTTCCGAGGAGGAACTTAAATGAATATCCGAGAAAAAATCCTGATTGTAGAAGATGAAAAAAGCATTTCGCATTTTATTTCCACTATCCTCAATTCCAACGGTTACGAAACGATACAAGCCCGCACCGGTGCGGAGGCAATGTCCATGCTGTCCTCCCATTGTCCCGATCTGGTCATTCTGGACCTCGGCCTGCCGGACATGGACGGGCTGGAGGTACTCAACAGCCTGCGTTCCTGGTCCAGCCTGCCGGTGGTGGTCGTTTCCGCCCGCTCGCATGAGCATGACAAGGTCGGCGCGCTCGACCTCGGCGCGGACGACTATCTGACCAAGCCGTTCGGCACGGCCGAGCTTCTGGCCCGTGTCCGCACGGCGATCCGCCACACCCGCACCACCTCGGACAACGACGAGATCGCCCAGCGCGGCACCTATACGGTCGGGGACCTGACCATCGACTACAACAAGCATCAGGTCCTGGTGCGGGGAGAAAACGTCCATTTGACGCTGAGCGAATTCCGCATCGTCGCCCTGCTTGGCAAGTACGCCGGCAAGGTACTGACCTACGACTACATTATTAAGGAGTTGTGGGGGCCCCGCGCGGGCGGTGATAATCAGATCCTGCGCGTCAACATGGCGAACATCCGCCGCAAAATCGAAAAGAACCCCGCCGAGCCGGAATATCTGTTCACCGAGGTAGGCGTCGGCTACCGCCTCGCAGAAGGCGAATAAACCATACATAAAGAGCGCTGCCCGCAGGCAGCGCTCTTTTCCTGTTTTATGGGCAGACCGCATACAGGTTGGTATCCCATGCCGGCACATACGGATGGTGGCGCAGGTAAAGCCGGTAATCCGGACAAAGCGCATGCACCTGCAGCGCAAGGGAAAAGAAATCTCCGCTCCTATGGTAGGCTGCAAGGTTGAGCTTGGGCCGCCAGCTTCGGATGGTCTGCGCCGCGCCGCGCAGCGCCTCCCGCTCCGCGCCCTCTACATCCATTTTCAAATAGGTGCATGGCCTGCCGCGCAGCACGCTGTCCAGCGCGCGCATCCTTGTTTCCCTGCCCACATGCGAGATGCGCGACTGCCGCCCCGCCTGGTCCGAAAAGCACAGGACCGTATCCTCCGACCATGCGCCCGCCTGTTCCAGCGTTATATCCCCCGTAAGCTGTTCTTCCGCGTAGGCGGACAGCTTGCGAAAGCTGCGCCGGTCAGGCTCGAGCGCTGTGACCGAAGTGAAGCGCCCGCCAGTATAGTGCAGCAGCTCGCGGATCGTGTCCCCGTTATAGGCGCCCAAGTCTGCGAAACGCTCCTCCGGCCCGAGGCGCAGCACGGTACGGAACACCTCATCCTTATCGGTTTCGCTCGCGCACAGATAACAAAGCCTGCCGGACAGCTTGAAACGGACGGTATCCAGAAACACGGTGCGCGATCGTTCATCCGCCAAAAGCGCATACGCCCGCTCCATCTCCCCGCTGTGCGCGCGCACGAACGCTTCGTCAAATACCGCGCCCTCCACGACCGGCACATCCGGCGCGACCACGTCGAAGCGCCGGTCGAGCGCATACATCTTGTCCAGCACCTCCGGACGCTGGCTGGCAAACGCAATCACAATCAGAATATCCTCCCCAAACGCATCGACCACCTCGTCCAGCCGATGCACCCGAAACCCGCGGAAGCTGTGTCCCCGCACAAATTCATCGCTTGCAAATACTGCGGCGGCCTGAATCCCCAGCCGCTCAAACTGCCGAAGTATCTTATCCGCGCCGTCTCCCATGCCGTATAAAACAATCGGCCGCTTTTCTTCCTGCAGGCGCGGCCAGACGGACTGCTCGAGTGTCAAAAAATCCATTTCCAAAACTCCCTTATCCGTATCCTGGTATATTATACGTTCCGCCAAGCGCCCTGTAAAGCCTGCAGTCCGCAAATTTTTCCTCGGGCGGCGATTTTCTCGTTGCGGTTTTCAGTCCATTACAGTATAATTTACTTATCAGTGCATCTACTTTAACGGGGAGGCGGTTCTGCATGGCAAAATCCAACGGCATTTTGGCGATGAATCCCGAGCAATACCGCGAGATCGACGGTGTTGTATTTGATTTGGACAGTTATGCGAAGCACTGCCGGCCGGTCGAGCAAACGCCCGAGCCGATATTCCCCGCCGCCCCTTATCCCGCCGGCTGGTACCCCGTTGAGGAGGGACAAGCCCCTGTTCCCGTCATGGGAGGCGCGTTGCCCCCCCTCGAAACCGTCGTGACCGAAGACGGCATCACGATCCGGCGCACGGTTTGGGTGCAATGCGGTTCCGGCTCTGGTTCCTACCTGACCTCCTATACTACGTCCTACCGCACAAGTTATCGTTCGTCCGGTTCTGGTTCGCATTTTGGGGGTTCCTGCACTTACTTTGTCGGCGGCTATGGATTGGAGCTGATTTGAATGCTTTCCGCGTTTCATATCAACTGGACGTGTCCCTTTTTCGCGCGCACACCGGACCGGCCCTACGCGGTCGAACCGTTTGAACTGCTGACGACCGCGCTTTCCGCGCTCTCTTGGCAGAAAACCAACGGCTCCATCCGCATGATCTGCGACAGCACCGCCAAGCGATACTATGATGCGCTTGGCTTTTCCTTTCTCTGGGACGGCGGGGTGCATCCTCTGCTCGACGCCATGCCAGAGGATGTCAACCCCATCGCGTTTTGGGCGGCCGGCAAGCTGTATGCGCTTTCCGCCATGCCCGCGCCCTGTGTGATGATCGATACCGATTTTATTGTCTGGAAGCCGCTTGCGCCGCTGCTCCGCGGGCTGGATGCCGCCGCGGTCCACACAGAGGATATCATGCCCGATATCTACCCTGGGCCGGAGGCCTTCTCCCAGACGCGTGGCTTTGACTTTTCTGCTTTTGACTGGGCCGTGCGTCCCTATAACACCGCGCTTGCCTATTTTGGCAGCGATGCGTTCCGGCGGCATTATACGGATACCGCAATCCGCTTTATCCGCGCCTCCGCTACTGCGGACGACGTGCTGACCTACATGGTCTTTGCCGAACAGCGGCTCCTGGCAATGTGCGCGGCGCGGGAGCGCGTCCATGCCGCCGCGCTGTCCGACCTTGCCGCGTTGTTCAGCGGCAGGCAGCAGGGTTATTTCACCCATATCTGGGGCTTCAAACAGCAAATGCGGGACGAGCCCCTGCTTTACGAGGATTTCTGCCGCCGCTGCGCTGCGCGGCTGCGGCGCGACTTTCCTGAAGCGGCAGGGCGGCTGGCCGCCGCACCGCCGCTCTCCCCATACTTTTGAAAAGCGGTCTGCGCCCGAAACGCAGACCGCTTTTTTATTCTTTATCCGGATAGGCCCGCCGAAGCTCCTCCAGCGTCGCCATCACCGCTCCCTTGCGCTGTACGGTGAGCGACGCATACCGCGCGGAAAACTGTAAGTAGGAGGCCAGCCGTTCCTCCGAAAGCCGATCGAGCTGCTCCGCCGTAACCCCGTCCCGTGTCAGCTGGTACAGAAACGAACCGATGAAAGAATCGCCCGCGCCCGTTGTATCCGTAACAGGAACCGGAATCGTTTCGGTTTCCGCGTGCGCGCCGCGTGTGTAGATCGCCGCCCCGTCCGCCCCGCGCGTAACGAGCAGCATGCGGCAGCCGCCCGCAAACAGCCTGCGCGCAGCCTCGCGCTCCTCTTTGCAGCCAGTCACGAACTCCACCTCATCATCCGACAGCTTGACTAGGTCGGCAAACGGCAGGAACGCCCGTATCGCGGCCTGGCAGTCCTCCGGACGCTCCCACAGCGGCAGACGCACATTGGGGTCAAAAGAAATCAGCGCGCCAGCTTCCTGCGCCAGGCCGATCGCCCGGCGATGCGCTGCCTTGACCGGCCAGTCCACCAGGTCCACCGAACAGAAATGCAGTGCCGCGCAGTCCGCAAACATGGCGGGCGTGATCTGTTCTTCACACAAAAACAGGTCGGCCGAGGGATTGCGGAAGAAGGAGAACTCACGGTTTCCGGAAGCGTCCAGGGATACAAAGGCCAGACCGGTGTTCGCCTTTCCGGTGCGAAACACGTTTCCGGTATCCACGCCGTTGGACTGCAGGACCTTGAGGATATGCGTACCGAACGCATCCTCGCCGACCTGGGATATCATGCCCGCCGTGCCGCCCAACCGCGCGACCGCGGCGGCGACATTCGCAGGCGCGCCGCCCGCCACGCGCTCAAAATGGGTGACCTCGTCCAGCGTGCAGCCTTTCTGCTGCGGCACAAAGTCAATGAGCAGCTCCCCGATCGCCATAACCTTTTTCATATCCGTTCCTCCAGCAAATACCGTTCTATCGCCCTCGCGACCCCATTTTCCGTATGATCCGCCGTGCAGGCATCCGCAGCGGCGCGGATGTGAGCGGGCGCGTTCCCCATCGCCACGCTCAGGCCTGCCTGCCGCAGCATGGTCAAGTCGTTATCGCTGTCTCCGACCGCCATCACCTGCTGCATGGAAAAACCGAGATGCGCGGCAAGCCGCTCCAGCCCTCTGCCCTTGTGTACGCCTTTCCGGTTGACCTCCACGTTTTTCAAAGCGCCCCCGTACATCACGGATGGCGCAAGCTCAAACCGTCCGGTCGCCTCCAGCGCGTGCATCATGCCGTCCACAACAGACGGGTCACGGTGGTACAAAATCGCCTTGGAAAAGGAAAGCTCCTTTTCCTCCAGCAGCGCCTCCCAATCCGCCATCTCTTTCACATAGACCGCGCCATCCCACTGGCGGCTGACCATATGATAACCGTGCCGCCTCAGCTCGTCAAAAAAGCGGTTGAACCCGTCGCCAAAATACAGCCGTTCCGCTGTATAAAAGCAAGGGTCGGAAGCATAGCGGCTGCACACCTCCAATATGGTTCGGCAATCCCGCTGGTCCAGCCCGGCGGACAGCACGATTTCCGACCCATCCAGCCGGCTGACCAACGCGCCGTTTACCGTGACCGCCCAGTCCGCAGGCGCGAAAAGCTGTTCGCCGAACAGCCGAGCATCCGCCAGATGACGTCCGGTGCAAAGCGCAATCTTCACGCCGGCCATCTGCGCGCGGCGCACGGCGCGGGCGTTTTGTTTGGTCACACGGCTCGACCGGTCCAGCAGCGTACCGTCCAGGTCGAGCGCAAGCAATTGATACATGGTTCCCATTCCACCTGCTATTGGATTTCCAGCGCGCCCATCGCCCACAGCGCAGCCTCCCCTGCTCCTGTAAACGCGATGCCGCGCGCCTCGGGCGCCGGATAATAGCGGGTGGAAAGCACCCGCTCGCCACGGTTTACGAACACCTCTGCCGAGGACGCATCCGCAAGGATGCGCAAATGCTCGACCTCCCGCTCCACGCAGGCGCGGCGCATGGTGCGCCCCGCATCTCCCGACTGGAAAGACAGGGTTATCCGGTTCCCCTCCCATTCTACCACAAGGCTCTCCCGAATGACAAGCTTTCCCGCGCCCTGCGGGCTGTATTCCAGATCGAACACCTTCGCGTTTTCCGGTGCAACGCGCTCCTGACGGAGCTTTTCCAGTTCTGGCACCGGATACCGCAGCAGCCGTGTGCCGTCACGGGAAATCTCACACGGCACGGTCAGACAGTGCTGCCAGCCGCTCTCCACGGTCGGGTTTTGATACTCCGCGTCCGGCATGCCCATCCATCCGATCATCAGGCGGCGGCCGCGGTCCTCGAACGACTGCGGCGCATAGAAATCAAAGCCGCAGTCCAGCTCGGTAAAGCCACCGAGCATGTACTCGCCCCGAAAATCCCCGTGCAGCGGAAAATAACCGCTGGAATAGATATTCTGGTATCGATCGCCCTGGCGGTCAACCCCCTGCGGCGAGCAGACCAGAAAGGACAGTCCCTCCAGCCCGAACAGGTCAGGACACTCCCACATATAGCCGAACTTTTCCGGTGTGGTGAGCGTATTGCGATGCCTCCACCGCCGTTTGTCCGCGGACTCGAATACCAATATCTCGCCCCGATCGTCCAGCGTGCGCGCACCCAGCACCATATAATACATCCCATCCTGCTGCCATACCTTGGGGTCGCGCACATGACAGGTCAGTCCGGCCGGATAATCGGCGTTGGTGAGCAGCAGCTCGTCGGACTGCACCGATACCCCGTCCCGCGAGACGGCAAGTGCGGTATTATGCCCGCGTCCCGCTGTGATATAGTCATAATCCCCCGCCTGCTTGACGTTGCCGGTGTAATACAGATACATGACTCCATCCTCGACCAGCGCGGAGCCGGAATATACGCCGTGGACGTCCCACGGCTCATCCGGATAGAGCATGACCGGCAGCTTTTCCCACTGCAGCAGATCGCGGCTCCGGTAATGCCCCCAGTGCTTGACACCGCCCGCCGCGTCAAACGGGCCGTACTGGTAAAATACATGATACCATTCCCCGCACCGGCACAGGCCGTTCGGGTCATTGAGCCAGCCCACCGGCGGCATCAGATGGAACCGCTGGCGGTAGGGGTCCGCCGCAGCGCGCGGTCCGTCTTCGCGTTCGACCCGCTCGACCAGACGCGCCAAGTCCCTGTGTAATGCGTTGCTCATGCATCCTCCTCCTGCGCGGCCAGCGTGAGCAGCGTATCCCGCTTTGCCGTTACCGAGCCCAGCGACAGTTCAACGGCCGCATACTGGTCCGAATTGGTCACAATCACCGGCGTGATAGTCTTATAGCCCTCTTTTTCGATCGCTTCCGCATCGAATTCGAGTAGCAGCTCGCCTGCCTGCACGCGCTGCCCCTCCACCACGTGGCCGGTATAATGCTTGCCGTTCAGGTTCACCGTATCAATACCCACATGGATCAGCAGCTCCACGCCGTTATCGCACTGCAGGCCGATCGCATGGCCCATGACTGCCGTGACCTCCGCCGCACAGGGCGCATATATCCTGTTTTCCGCAGGCTTTACCGCAACGCCTTTCCCCAAAACCTCAGCTGCAAACGCCGGATCTCCGGTTTTGGAAAGCGGGACCGCCTCGCCGGTCAGCGGCGCGGCCACCGTTACCATCCTGCCCTGCGGCACGGCCGCCGGCTGTGCCGCTTCCGGCGCCGCAGCCGGATACGGCTGCGGCTGACTCGCCTCCTCAGGGATTCCCATGATCCAGGAAAGCGCAAACGCAACGCCCGCCGCTATGCCGACGGTCAGGATATATTGGATCGGATGGTGCAGGTGCAGAAGGATGCCAAAGATGCCCGTTACGCCCGTACCCGTCGCACCCAGCCTGACAATCGAAGCGTAAAGCGCGCCGCACGCGCCGCCAACTGCACCGGCGATGAACGGACGGAAAAAGCGCAGGTTCACACCGAAGATCGCGGGTTCCGTAATGCCCATGAACGCCGACAGCGACGCGGGCAGGGCCATGGATTTGAGTTTTTTATTGCGGGTCTTGATCGCGACCGCCAGCGCCGCGCCGCCCTGCGCCACATTCGCCGCACTGGCCAGCGGCAGCCAGAACGTCAGGCCGTATGCGCTTAGCTGGCCGAGGTCGATGATGGTATACATATGATGGATACCGGAAACGACGGTCGTCGCATACAGCCCGCCCATGATAAACGAGCCGATGCCGAACGGAATCGCAATCAGCCACTGCACGCCGTCGATCACAAAGTTTTCCACCGTCGTGAACAGCGGCCCGATTGCGGCCAGCGTGAGATATCCGGTCACAAACACAGAAACCAGCGGGGTGACGAACAGGTCGAACATCGGCGGCACGATTTTATGCAGCCGCTTTTCCAGGAAGCACATCACCCACACCGCGATGATGACCGGAATGACATGCCCCTGATAACCGACCAGCGGCACCTCGTATAAGCCGAAAAACACCTCCTGATAGGTCTGCACACCGTCCGCTACCGTCCATGCGTTTTGCAGACTGGGGTGAATCATAATCATGCCGACGACCGCGCCGAGGAACGGGTTGCCGCCAAAAACCTTGGCCGCTGAAAATGCGATCAGAATAGGCAGGAACGTATACGCAACATTGGAAAACAGATCCGCGAACACAAACAGTGAGCTTGTGCTGTCCAGCTCGATGAAGCCGTTGTTCACCATGAACTTGAGCGACTCCATAATGCCCATCAGGAAGCCGGACGCCACGATCGCCGGAATGATCGGCACGAAAATATCGCCCAGCGTCTTGATCGCGCGCTGGAACCAGTTGCCTTTCCGCGCGCCCTGCGCCTTTGCCTCGTCCTTGCTGACCGCCGCCGCGCCGGACTGCGCGATGAATTCATCGTACACCTTGTTTACCGTGCCTGTGCCGAAAATGATCTGAAGCTGTCCCTGCGCCTCAAATACGCCCTGCACGCCTTCCGCGTTTTCCAGCGTTTTCTTGTCAACCTTGCCGTTGTCCGCGATCACAAGGCGCAAGCGCGTTGCACAATGCGCCGCCGAAATGATGTTTTCTTTCCCGCCGATGCTTTCCAGCACTCCGGCCGCCGCTTTTTTGTAATCCACCGCGATTCTCCCTTTCTTTTTGTGAAATCGATTTCATTTTATAGGTTAATTATACGCCTTATGCATGCCTTTGTAAATCCGCAATCCTGTCCAAATATCCCGCTCTCTTTTTGCGCATTTCATCCAACCCCCTTTCAGGATACCCCATTTTACACAAAAAAATCCGCTCCTGCCTTAGCGGGAACGGCTGCACCCTTTTCTATGGTTTTCCGCTTCAGGTCGTTTCTCCCAAACGGATTTCAAAGCCTAACTTGAGCTGTTTTTTGCGATCCATCCCCTGTTCAATCATTTCAATCAGATCTTTTGCTGCCTCTTCACCGCTGGTCTGGTAATAGTAATGCGCGGTCGTGAGCCGCGGACGGATCAATTCGCCTAGCCTCGAATGGCCAATGCCTGCCAGCGCAACATCCTCCGGCACACGCCGTCCATACTGCTCGAGCCGGTTCATTGCGCCAATCGCTATGGAATCGGTTGCACAAAAAATCCCGTCCACATCGTTTGCGCGCTGCAACATGCGCTCCGCTGCGGCGTAGCCTCCGTCAATAGAGAAATCGCTCTGTTCCATGCGGGACGCCGTTTCTTCCAGCCCTGCTTCATGGAGCGCATCCAAAAAACCCGCCCGTCGGGACTCACCCGCCGCCCTGTCCCGCTGGGTCACGCCAATATAGCCGAGCTTTTTCCTGCCGCCCTGTAGCATCAGCCGAGTGACCGCATAGGCCGCGCCACGGTCATCGTGGTAAACACAGGTCACCCCGTCCATCTGCTGCCCCAGCAGGACAACCGGCACGCTGCACGCCTGCACCGCCTTTCGATGCGCCGGCGACAGGATCGTTGCCACCAGAAGTACGCCGTCCACGTTTCCCGTTCGGAACACCTCCAGATATTCCAGTTCCTTGTCCATCCGGTTCTCGGTGTTGGCCAGCAGTAAGCGGTAACCCTGCTCCTCAAATATGCGTGAAATACCGGCCACCACACGGCTGACCGCCTCGGAATCGATGCGCGGTACGATCACGCCGATCATACGGCTTTTTCCCGTGCGCAAAGTCTGCGCCTGCTGGGATGGGATATATCCGGTCTCCTCAATGACACGGCGGATTGCCTCGCGTTTTTCCGAGCTAATATAGCCGTTATTTAGGTAGCGGGAAACCGCCGCCTTGGATACCCCTGCCCGCTGTGCAATCTCCGCAATCGTCATTTTTCGTTTTCCACTCCTTTGTTCCTATTCGCGCAGCATGGCGCGACGACGCTTGTAATCCGGCATATAGCGTTCCACCAGCTCCCAAAAACGGGGGCCGTGATTTTTATGGACAATGTGCGCAAGCTCATGCACGACCACATAATCAATCACGGCGTCCGGATAATCCATCAGACGCCAGGAAAAGCACAGCCTGTTTTTCGCACTGCAGGAGCCGAACCGCGTCCGCGCGGCGGTAATCCTTATCCCAGTCGGCCGCAACCCCATCCGTTCTGCATACCGCGCCACCCGACGCGGAATCTCGTCCCGAGCCTGCGCTTCCAGTTCTACACAGCGCGCGGCGTCCGGCTCCGGATGTGCCTCCCGACGCAACGCCTGCCTCGCGCGCGCACGGTCAATCCAAGCCGCCTGGTTGCTCACGAAGTGCGCGATCTCCCGCTCCGGAACGTGCAGCGGCGCACGCACCACCACCGCGCCATCCCGCCGCACCTCGACCGCCAGCGTCCGCCGGCGGGAGCGAACCACCTCATACCGGTCCACGCGCCTGCCCCCTGCTTTCCACGGTCCGGTTATATAAAAATGTGACGACTGAAACGCCGCAGATCACGGCATAGCCGACGACGCTCATCCAATCCGGAATCTGGCCGAACAGGAAGAAGCCGAATAACGCGGTAAACAAAACCTGGGAATAATCAAACACAGAAATCTCCTTTGCCGACGCATGCGCATAAGCCAGCGTCACGCCGAACTGCCCCAGCGTGGCCGCAAAGCCAGCGCCCAGCAGATACACAAACTGTAGCCCGGACATCGGATGGAAATCAAAAATCAGAAACGGCAGCGTGACCAGCGTCGAAAAAGTGGAGAAGAAAAAGACGATCCGCGCGCTTTTCTCCTGTTTTTGGGAAAGCGCGCGGACCGCGGTATAAGCCGCGCCCGCACCGATACCGCCCAGCAGGCCGATAAACGCCGGAAACGCCTCTGCCGAAAATCTGGGCTTGATGATCAGCATGCTCCCGCCAAACGCCACCAAGACCATCCCGTATTGAAACAGGTTAGCCCGCTCTTTCAACAGGAAAAGGGAAAATAAAATCGCAAAAAAGGGCGACATCTTATTCAAAATATTCGCGTCCGCCAAAACTAGGCGGTCGATCGCATAGTAGTTGCAGAAAATGCCGAGCGTGCCGCATGACGCGCGCAGGAGCAAAAGAGGCAGATTCCCTTTCTCCCACCGGAATCCGCTCCCATCGCGTTTGAGCAGCACCGCTGCCACGACCATCGCAACCGCGTTGCGGAAAAAGGATTTTTGTGTAAAAGGCAGATCGCCCGCCAAGCGGACGAAAACACTCATCATCGCAAACCCCAACGCGGAAAGCAGGATGAAGCCGATCGCCTTGCTTTTATTGGAAAGCACCAATGTTTCCCCTGTCATTCATTCTCTCCCTGTTATCATACCACAAATCCATGAAATATGCAAAACATCTGCGGATAACCGGATGCCCGATATTCCATGCCGCGCAGCACATTCAGAGGATCGTGCCGTTCCCATCGTCCATCTCTTTCGTGATGGACCGTATGACGACCGTATAGGCCGCCCCGTCATCGGTTTCCACTTTCACGCGGTCCCCCGCCTTTCTGCCGAGCACCGCTTTGCCCAAGGGTGCTTCCCGACTGACGCGCCCCTGCAGCGGGTCGCACCGAACCGTGGTCACGACCTGTATCGTTTCGATTTCATCGTCCTCCTCAAAGTACAGCTCCACCTTATCGAACAGCCCGATCTCATCCGCACCCGCGCGGTCTTCTATGATATGAGCGGATTTGATCATCCGCTCCAAATAGCGGATCCGGCTGCGGTTGCGGTTTTGCGCCTGCTTGGCCGCTTTATATTCAAAGTTTTCGCTCAGGTCCCCGAACGCCCTCGTCCTTTTGACCTCCTCAATCAGCTCCGGCATCAGTTCCAGCTTCCGGTGCTCCAGCTCCTTCTGCATCATTGCAATATCCTGCGCGGTCAGCTCATTGTGCATTGTCGTCGCCCGTCCTTTCCATCCCGCCGCACCGCTTCGTCCGAATTATTCCCGATGCCGCGGCGTTTTCCTGTATACTTAAAAAACACCGCACGTTTCGTGCAGTGTTTTTTAATATGAACCTGTAAAAAATACAGTATGGTGCCGGTGACCGGACTCGAACCGGTACGCTGTCGCCAGCGGTGGATTTTGAGTCCACTACGTCTACCAATTCCATCACACCGGCATATTTGGTGCAGCAAAATTATTATATCATACTGCACCACCGTTTTCAAGAGAACAGGAGCAAAATCTTGTCCTTTATTCCCAGCACGAAAATCACCAGCACAATCAGCGGCAGGATATAGCTGACATAGACACGTATCCCATCGCGCACCTTAAAGCCGCCGCCCTCGTTGGCCTCCTCCTTAAAGTTTTTCCAGCCCCAGCCATAACGGCTGGTACAGAACAGCAGATATATGATCGACCCCAATGGCAGCCAAATGTTGGAAACCAGGAAATCCTCCAGATCCAGCACAGCGGTCCCCTCGCCAAACGGCTGGAAGCCCGACCAGATGTTATAGCCCAACACACAGGGAAGCGAGAGCAGGATTATCAGGATGATGTTCACCCCTGCAACCTTTTTCCGGCCAGCGCCGGTCAGGTCCATGCCGCAGGAGATGATGTTTTCAAAAACAGCCAAGACCGTGGAAAACGCCGCAAACGCCATGAACACAAAGAACAGACTGCCCCACAGCCGGCCCATCGCCATATGATTGAAAATATTCGGCAGGGTGACGAAAATCAGGTTCGGGCCGCTGTCCGGCGAAACGCCAAACGCAAAGCAGGCTGGGAAAATAATCAGACCCGCGGTGAACGCAACAAATGTATCCAGGATTGCCACATTGACCGCTTCACCCAGCAGGGCGCGGCTCTTACCAACGTAGCTTCCAAAAATCGCCATCGCGCCAATGCCCAGAGACAGCGTAAAGAACGACTGGTTCATCGCGCCGACAATGACATTGACAATGCCAGCTTCCTGCATCCGGTTCAGGTCCGGAATCAGGTAGAACTTCAGTCCCTCGCCTGCGCCTTCCGTCAGGATACTGTTCACCGCCAGAATCACCATGATCGCCAGCAGCGCGAGCATCATCACCTTGGTCACACGCTCCAAGCCGCTCTGCAGTCCAAACGAATTGATTGCGAAACCCACAACGACGACAACGACCATCCAGCCCCCCATCACAAGCGGCTGGCCAAGCATTTCGGGAAATACTGCCTGCACCTGTTCGGTCGTCGCCCCTTCAAACCGTCCGGAAGCGGTCAGATAGAAATAATGCAGCATCCATCCGCACACGGTCGTGTAAAACATCATCAGCAGGTAGTTGCCAATCATGGCCAGATAACCGTGGATATGCCATTTCTGCCCCGGCTTTTCCAGCGCCTGATAAGCGCGCACCGGACTTTTCTGACTGGCGCGGCCCACCGCAAATTCCATCGTCATAATCGGCAGCCCCAGGATGATTAGGAAGAGTACATAAAACACGACAAACGCGCCGCCGCCGTACTGGCCTACCATCCATGGAAACTTCCATACATTTCCCACGCCGATGGCGCACCCTGCCGAGAGCAGGATGAAGCCCAAGCGTGAGCCCAATCTTTCTCTTTGCATTGCTACATACCCCTTATAAAACTTACATCTTTATATTTTCAAACGTCCGCGACGTCTGATTTCTCCTGAAATCGCAGCCGCCTGCGCTTTTCCCGCAGCGCGCGGAAAAAGTCTCTGAGGATCGCTGCGCACGCCTCCTCCATCACGCCGGAAACGACCGTCGGCCTGTGGTTATACGGCAGCGCGAACAGGTCGACCAGCGTGCCGCATGAGCCGGCTTTCGGATCGGGCGCCCCGTAATATACCGTTTTGATCCGCGCGTTGATGATAGCGCCCGCGCACATCGGACACGGCTCCAACGTAACATACAGGTCGCATTTATGCAGCCGCCAGCCGCCCAGCTTTCTGCACGCCTTTTCGATGGCCTCGATCTCCGCATGATGGAGCGCGTTTTTTTTGGTCTCCCTGCGGTTCCGGCCGCGGCCGACGATTTTCCCTTCGCAAACAACCACCGCGCCCACCGGCACCTCGCCCTCCTCCGCCGCCTTTTGGGCGAGACGGAGCGCTGCTTTCATATATTTTTGCTGTTCTGTCATCTACCTGCCTCCGCACCGCTCCATCAAAAACACCCGTCCAATGGCGGGTGTTTTTTGCCTTGCCTTTACTGGATGCAAGCCTCGGCAACGCTATACTGCTGCGTAGCATATGGACACAGGCTTTGCGCCCGTTTATTGCATCATCTGACGCTGCCGCGAAAGGTTCATCGTTCCATCCTGCATGCCGGACAGGTTCTCCAAGCAGTTGCCCGTGCCGTAAGCGACACAGGAAATCGCTTCATCCGCGATGTGGGTCGGGATGCCGGTCTTGGACGCGACCAGTTTGTCGAAGCCCCAGATCAGCGAACCGCCGCCGGTCATCACGATGCCGTTGGTCGAAATATCGCCGGTCAGCTCAGGCGGCGTCCGCTCGATGACCCAGTGGATCGCCTCGACGATCGACGCGCTGACTTCCTCCAATGCGTCCAGCACCTCGGTCGAGTTGACCGAGAACGTGCGCGGCAGGCCGGTCATCAGGCAGCGCCCCTTGACCTCCATCGATACCTCTTCCGTACGCGGATAAACACAGCCGATGGTCTTTTTGATCTGCTCCGCAGTGCGCTCGCCGATCAGGGCGTTGTGCTTTCGGCGGACATATTTGACGATCGCTTCGTCGAACTTATCGCCCGCAATCTTGATCGAAGTGGATTCCACGATGCCGCCGAGCGAAATAACCGCAACATCGGTCGTACCGCCGCCGATATCGACCACCATGTTGCCGTTGGGCTTTGCAATATCGATGCCCGCGCCAATCGCCGCCGCGACCGGCTCCTCGATCAGGAAAACACGCTTTGCGCCCGCCTGGGTGCCGGCATCGATCACCGCGCGTTCCTCGACCTCGGTGATGATCGAAGGCACGCAAATCACCACGTTGGGCTTAAACAGGCGGAAGCCCTGCACCTTGCGGATAAATTCCTTGATCATGCGCTCGGTCATTTCATAGTCTGAAATCACACCCTCGCGCAGCGGACGGATGGCAATAATGTTGCCCGGTGTGCGGCCCAGCATCTTCTGCGCCTCCGCGCCGACGGACAGGATCTTGCCCGACACCTTATCCACCGCGACAACCGATGGTTCGTTCAGCACCACGCCCTTCCCCTTAACGTAGACCAGAACCGTCGCCGTGCCGAGGTCAATGCCGATATCACTCGAAAAAAGCGAAAACTTTTTCGCTAATGTTTCCAGAAAAGAAGCCATAATCTTCATTCATCCTTTTTGCTCTGTTACCGCCGATTTGCAGTGTTTTTATTATACCCCATACACCAGTCGGTTTTCAAGGCTATTTGCGAAAATATTGTCAAATCGACAACATTTCCCTGCGTTTTATCCGAGAACCGATGCATTCGGCGTCGGTTCCGCGCGCAGACGCGCCTTGAGCGCGCTGTACCTCCTGCCTTTCTGGTTGTTTTCCACCATATAAGCGACTGTATCCGCGCTGCCGACGATCACCAGAAGCTGCCTGGCGCGCGTGATCGCGGTATAAAGGATGTTGCGCGTCAGCAGGCGGCGCGGCAACCCGTCGGACAGCGCCAGTACGACCGCGTCAAACTCGCTGCCCTGCGACTTGTGTACCGTGACCGCATACGCCAGTTCCAGCTCGCCCAGCATATCATAGGTGTAGGTTGCGATGCGGTCGTCAAACCGGATGACCATGCATTCCTGCTGCGGGAATATCTGTAGTATTTCCCCAACATCGCCGTTGAATATGCCGGTCCCCTGCTCCTCGTCCTCCCGACGCTCCCATACGATGTCGTAATTGTTGCGCACCTGCATCACCCGATCCCCCTCGCGGAATATCCAGTCCCCGAAGCGCTTTTCCAACTTGCTTTCCGCAGGTGGATTGAGAGCTTCCTGTAAGCGCCGGTTGAGCGCCACCGTGCCGCTCCCCTGCCGCTTGGCGGGCGACAACACCTGAATCTGCGCAGGGGTAAAGCCGTAATGCTTCGGCAAGCGCGACGCGCAAAGCTGCGCGACCGTTTCGATCACCGCGGACGGCTCGGAGCGCTTGAGGAAGAAGAAGTCTCCGTCCGCGCCGGATGGGACCGGCATTCGGCCCGCATTGACCGCATGCGCATTCATCACGATATCGGATTTCTGCGCCTGCCGGAAAATCTCGGTCAGCCCAATTGTCGGAACACGGTGTGAGCCGATCATATCCCGCAGGAAATTCCCCGGTCCCACCGGCGGGAGCTGGTCCGCGTCACCCACCAGCACCAGCCGCGCCCCATGCGGCAGCGCCTCGACCAACGCCTGCATCAGCGTGATATCCACCATGGATACCTCGTCCAGAATCACCGCGTCGCATTCCAACGGATTCGTCAGGTTACGCGCAAAGGCGGTGCGCCCTCCGGCGGCAAAGCCGGCTTCCAGCAGCCGGTGGATGGTTCTGGCCTCTATACCGGTCAGATCGGATAAGCGTTTGGCCGCCCGTCCGGTTGGGGCCGCGAGCAGCGTGTGCAGTCCCAATGCCTCAAAAACCTGCAGGATGCCGCGCACGGTGGTCGTT
The DNA here is from genome assembly GCF_900291975.1 of Agathobaculum massiliense. Classification (GTDB taxonomy): domain Bacteria; phylum Bacillota; class Clostridia; order Oscillospirales; family Butyricicoccaceae; genus Agathobaculum; species Agathobaculum ammoniilyticum. Next base: position 3,137,680 of record NZ_OMPN01000001.1, on the reverse strand, counting down.
TTGCCCGTACCCGGCCCGCCGGTCAGGATCACAAGCCCGCTGCGCGCCGCCACGGAAATGGCCTGCTTCTGCTTTTCCGAATAGGGAAATTCACTGCCCTCCATCAGCGCGCCGAGCAGCTCGTCCACGTCAAAGTCATACAAAAAGCAGCGCTCCGCCATACCGCCCAGCATCTCTGCGAGATAGGCTTCAGCGTCATGGATGCTGCGCAGATAGACCGCGTCCCTGCCCGCAATCTGTTCCCGCACCAGTTTCCCGCGCTCGCTCAGCCGCAGGATGCTCTCCAGCGCCCGCGCCTCATCAAACTCCACATCCTCATCCGACAGCAGCACGCAGACCGTATGGGTCAGCTTTTCCATCGGTATGAACGTATGCCCGTTATCCAGGTTAAACGTCAGGGTATACAGCACGCCCGCGTCTGCCCGTTCGTCCGACAGCAACGACAGCCCCAGCTCCATTGCCAGCCCGTCTGCGATACGGAATTCAACATCATAATACGGATCGCACAGCAGATATGGGTTCTCACACAACGCGTCGATCGCACTGTCATGCAACCGCTTATACAGCAGCGGCGTCAGCGATACCGGCAGGTTATGCTCGCTCAAAAAATCCATCAGCAGGCGCATTTCGCTTTGCTCGATAAACTGCCTGCCGATTTCCCGCGCTTTCTTTTCCGTAATCCCCCTGATCTCAGTCAGGCGGTCGGGAGCATGTGTCAGAACGTCAAAGGTATCTTCCCCAAAGCGCTCCGCGATCCGCGCCGCCAGGCGCTGCCCCACACCGCGAATCAGTCCGGAACCCAAGTATTCGGCGATGCCGCGCACGGACGATGGCAGACGCCGCTCAAACGCTTCTGTGGCGAACTGCTCTCCATAGGAGGGATGTGTAACCCAATAACCGGTCAGGATTACCTGTTCCCCGGGTCCGATATTGGGGAACGTGCCGGTCGCCGTTACCTCCGCCCCCTCTTCGGACGCAAGGCGCAGCACGGCGTAACCGTTTTCCTGATTATAGAAAACGATCTGTTCCACCGTGCCGCGTATCAATACGTATTCTCTTTCGTCCACCCGATATGTTCCTCTACTTCCGTGTCATTCCAAATACATCATGTCCTGCCGCGCCGCCATATGCTTCGCCACATTTTGGCCCTGTCCGCTGCCGATCTCGACGAATGTGATAGACATGCCGGGCAGATACTGCTTACGGATCCGCAGGGCGGTCCGGATCAGCTGCTCGCTCGACGCGTCGCAGCCATCCCCGTACAGCGTCAGCTCCGCCGAGCCGTGCAGCCGCAGCATACGTACAAAAACGATTTCATACACGGTGTGCAAAACGGTATAAAACCCTACCGCAGCAAATACCGCCAGCACAGATTGCCAGAAAACAGACATGGTTTTCCCCTCCTGCTTTCAGCCTATGCCGCGGGCGGGCTTCATGTTACGCGGCGTTATATTAATTGTATCACAAGTCGGCAAAAAAGTAAAATACCGCCGCACAACGGGGGCTGCAGGCTTCGCGTCCGCAGCCCCCGCACCGTCCGTTTGCCCTTTACGTCTCGTGCTCAATGCACCACTCGGTCAGATCCTCGCTGTTCGTGCCGCGCATCGGATGCGCCCGTCCGCAGTTCCGCTCATGCGGCGGCAGCGCCTCCCCCTGCGTCTGAACGTCTTTCTGGCGGTGACAGTTACTGATCTCATGTTCGCTGCTGCGCGCCGCAACGCTCGGTTTGCTCCGCTCCATCCATTCAATATTCTTTTTTGCGGATTCCAGCTGCTGGGCAGAAACCTCATGCTCGTTTTTCATCAAGCATCCCTCCTCACAGCTATTGTGTCGCACGCCCGCACGCTTTAGACAAGAAAAAACTCCCATGCGAAGCATGGGAGTTTAATGATTGCCAATTAGTCGGCGTTGATCTTGGTAACAACGCCCGAACCAACCGTACGGCCACCCTCACGGATAGCGAAACGAAGACCTTCCTCGATCGCGATCGGGGTGATCAGCTCAACGTCCATCTCAACGTTGTCGCCCGGCATGCACATCTCAACGCCCTCCGGCAGAGCGATAACGCCGGTAACGTCAGTGGTGCGGAAGTAGAACTGGGGACGGTAGTTGTTGAAGAACGGAGTATGACGGCCGCCCTCTTCCTTCTTCAGGACGTAAACCTGACCGTGGAACTTGGTGTGCGGATGAATGGAACCCGGCTTCGCCAAAACCTGGCCGCGCTCAATCTCGGTCTTCTGGATGCCGCGGAGCAGCGCGCCGATGTTGTCGCCAGCCTCAGCGTAGTCCAGCAGCTTACGGAACATCTCGATGCCGGTAACAACGGTCTTACGCGGCGCGTCCATCAGGCCGACGATCTCAACTTCCTCGCCCATCTTCAGCTGGCCACGCTCGACACGGCCGGTAGCAACCGTACCACGGCCAGTGATGGAGAATACGTCCTCAACCGGCATGATGAACGGCTTGTCAGCCGCACGGTCCGGCGTCGGGATATAGGAGTCAACAGCATCCATCAGCTCGCGGATGCAAGCGTACTCCGGCGCGTTCGGATCAGTGGAGTCAGAGGTCAGAACGCCCAGCGCGGAACCGCGGATTACCGGAATGTCGTCGCCCGGGAACTCATAGGAGGACAGCAGATCGCGGATCTCCATCTCAACGAGATCGAGCAGCTCCTCGTCGTCAACCTGGTCAACCTTGTTCATGAATACAACGATATACGGAACGCCTACCTGACGAGCAAGCAGGATATGCTCACGGGTCTGCGGCATCGGGCCGTCAGCAGAAGAAACAACCAGGATCGCGCCGTCCATCTGAGCAGCGCCGGTGATCATGTTCTTAACGTAGTCGGCGTGGCCCGGGCAGTCAACGTGCGCATAGTGACGGTTCTTGGTATGGTACTCAACGTGAGCGGTATTGATCGTAATGCCGCGCTCCTTCTCCTCCGGCGCCTTGTCGATGGAGTCGTACGCCTGATACTCAGCCTCGCCCTCGAGAGCCAGAACCTTGGTGATCGCCGCGGTCAGCGTGGTCTTGCCATGGTCAACGTGGCCGATGGTACCGATGTTAACGTGCGGCAGGGAGCGGTCAAATTTTTCCTTTGCCATTGTGGATATCCTCCTCGTAAATTGAATTCATAGTCATGGTGAGTTTATTCTACTGCAAATCACAGAAAAATGCAATAGTTTTTAGTTGTCTTTGTTACGGGTGTCCATAATCTTTTCCTGGATGCTCTTGGGTACTTCCGTGTAATGGCTGGGCTGCATGGTGTATTGGCCACGACCCTGCGTGCTCGAACGCAGCGCGGTCGCATAGCCGAACATCTCGCTCAGCGGAACGGCAGCGGAAATCGCCTGCACACCGCCGCGCGGCTCCATACCCTGAATCTGGCCGCGGCGGGCATTCAGGCCGCCGATGACATCGCCCATATAATCCTCCGGCACCATAACGTCAACCTGCATGATAGGCTCCATCAGAACCGGATCCGCCTTCTTCATCGCTTCCTTGAACGCCATGGAGCCGGCAATCTTGAACGCCATTTCAGAGGAGTCAACCTCGTGGTAGGATCCGTCATACAGGGTAACCTTGACGTCGACTACCGGATAACCCGCCAAGATACCGGCCTGCATCGCACCCTGGATACCCTGGTTGACAGGCTCGATATATTCCTTTGGAATCGCACCGCCGACGATCTTGTTGATGAACTCGTAGCCCTTACCGGACTCGTTCGGTTCAACAATGATCTTGACATGGCCGTACTGGCCCTTACCGCCAGACTGACGCGCATACTTCTGATCTACGTCCGCAGAGCGGCGGATGGTTTCCTTGTAAGCAACCTGCGGCTCGCCGACATTCGCCTCTACCTTGAACTCGCGCAGCAGGCGGTCGACGATGATCTCGAGGTGCAGCTCGCCCATGCCGGCGATGATGGTCTGACCAGTTTCCTCGTCGGTATAGGTCTTGAAAGTCGGATCCTCTTCCGCCAGCTTTGCCAGCGCAATACCCATCTTCTCCTGACCGGCCTTGGTCTTAGGCTCGATCGCAACGCGGATAACCGGCTCTGGGAAGTTCATGGACTCCAGAATGATCGGGTGCTTCTCGTCGCAGAGCGTGTCACCCGTGGTGGTATTCTTAAAGCCGATGCCCGCGGCGATATCGCCTGAATAAACCACATCGATATCCTGACGGTGGTTTGCGTGCATCTGCAGGATGCGGCCCAAGCGCTCGCGCTGGTCCTTGGTCGCATTGAGGACCGAGGAACCCGCAGTGATCGTACCCGAGTAAACGCGGAAGAACGTCAGTCGGCCGACGAACGGGTCGGTCGCAATTTTGAACGCCAGCGCAGAGAACGGCGCCTCATCGGAGGACGGACGGGAATCATCCTCGCCAGTCTTGGGGTTGACGCCCTTGATATCCTCGATGTCGGTCGGCGCCGGCATATAGTCGATAACCGCGTCAAGCAGCATCTGGACGCCTTTGTTGCGGTATGCGGTGCCGCACAGAACGGGAATGATCTGATTGCCAATGGTACCCTTGCGGATTGCAGCCTTGACCTCCGCAGCGGAGATCTCCTCGCCCTCGAGGTACTTCATCATGAGATCCTCGTCAAGCTCGGCAGCGGCTTCCCACAGCGCGTCGTGATACTCCTGCGCCTGATCCATCATATCGGCCGGAATTTCCTCGTCGCGGACATCCTTGCCAAGATCGTCATAGTAAACCTCCGCACGCATGGTCACCAGGTCGATGATGCCGCGGAACGTCTCCTCTACGCCGATCGGAAGCTGGATCGGCACTGCGTTGCACTTGAGTCGGTCCTTCATCATGCTGACAACATTGAAGAAGTCGGCGCCCATGATGTCCATCTTGTTGACGAACGCCATACGCGGCACCTTATAATCATCAGCCTGATGCCAAACCGTTTCGGACTGAGGCTCAACGCCGCCCTTGGCGCAGAAAACAGTGACCGAACCGTCCAGTACGCGCAGAGAGCGCTGCACCTCGATGGTGAAGTCAACGTGGCCCGGGGTGTCGATGATGTTGATACGGTGCTCCGGAAACTGATGCTGGGAGCCCGACCAGTGGCAGGTGGTTGCGGCAGAGGTGATGGTGATGCCGCGCTCCTGCTCCTGTTCCATCCAGTCCATCGTAGCGGTACCGTCGTGGGTATCGCCGATCTTGTGGTTTACACCGGTGTAGTACAGAATACGCTCGGTGGTAGTGGTTTTACCGGCGTCGATGTGCGCCATGATGCCGATATTTCTGGTTCTTTCCAGGGAATATTCTCTAGGCATATTGCTCTCCTTTCAAAGCGTAAAACGGATCGCAGATTAATAGCGGTAGTGCGCGAATGCCTTGTTCGCTTCCGCCATCTTGTGCGTATCCTCACGCTTCTTCACAGCGCCGCCCAGATTGTTGCACGCGTCCATGATCTCGCCGGCCAGGCGCTCGCGCATAGTCTTCTCGCTGCGGGCGCGGGCATACTTGGTAATCCAGCGCAGGCCCAGGGTCTGACGACGCTCCGGACGGACTTCCATCGGCACCTGATAGGTGGCGCCGCCTACACGACGGGCCTTAACTTCGAGCGACGGCATGATGTTCTCCATCGCTTCCGTAAAGACCTCCAGCGGTTCACGTCCGGTTTTCTCACGGACGATATCAAAAGCACCATAAACGACCTTCTGCGAAACGCCTTTCTTGCCGTCCAGCATGATCGAGTTGACCAGCTTGGTGACAAGCTTAGAGTTGTAAAGCGGATCGGGTAGAACGTCTCTCTTCGGGACATTACCTCTTCTTGGCACTTTGCTTCCCTCCTTCAAAAATATTTGATTTCATAGGTACTCCGGCTCAGCACATAGGGCAAGCCGTTGTAATGCCTGTCCGAGGTAATACACCCGTATATGCAATCGGATATAAAACGCCTCAGACAAAGCATGAGAGTGCTTTGCTGAAAAAACTTTAACTTTTCTCGCAAAACGTGTGGGTCGGCAGCTTACTTGCCTGCCTTCGGACGCTTAGCGCCGTACTTGGAACGAGCCTGACGGCGGTTTGCTACGCCCTGGGTATCCAGCGTGCCGCGGATGATGTGGTAGCGGACGCCGGGAAGGTCCTTTACACGGCCGCCGCGAACCATAACGACAGAGTGCTCCTGCAGGTTGTGACCTTCGCCCGGGATGTAAGCGGAAACTTCCATCTGGTTGGTCAGCTTGACACGAGCAACCTTACGAAGCGCGGAGTTCGGCTTCTTCGGCGTCATGGTTTTAACCGTCGTGCAGACGCCACGCTTCTGCGGAGCAGACTGGTCGGTGGCTTTCTTCTTCTGAGAGTTATAGCCTACCTGAAGAGCCGGCGCCGTAGATTTGTAAACGACTGCCTCGCGCCCCTTACGGACGAGTTGGTTAAAAGTTGGCATTTTATTTCCTCCTTCTTTCAAAAGTATTTATGAAAAACGCGCGCCGCGCGTATTCCATCAAACAGCATCATCGCAGGACTGTGACGACCGCAGCACCGACATCGATGCCCGCCGCGTCCCCCAGCTCCGCCATGGTGGTGATTTCCGTGATCCTGGTATCCGTCTCGCTGCAAAGCTCGTAAATGGGACCTACCACGCGTTTTTCCGCGTCCAGCGCAACATAGACCTCAGCCGCCGCGCCGTCCCGAATCGCCTTTTTCGACTGCTTCACACCGATGACCTTGTGCGCCGTGCGAAGTTCTGAAAGCATACTAACCCTCCTATACGGCATACTTCATTAGTATAATTGCTTTCCGGCATGAAGTCAAGCATTTTTACAGAGATTTTTCACCATTTCTGCCATAATATGCGTTTGCTACATCGTTTATAGCGAAAAAATGCGCCACTGACCGTAAAAACAAGGGAACGCCTTTCAGCATTCCCCTGTTTTGCAGAATTTATACTTTTCCGATTCAGCCGAGATCGACCGTCTGCTCGTAATGTCCGTCGCAGTATTCGGTCATGCCGGAGCCTGCCGGAATCAGCTTGCCGATGATGACGTTTTCTTTCAGGCCCATCAGCGGGTCTACCTTACCCTTGATCGCGGCGTCGGTCAGCACGCGGGTTGTTTCCTGGAACGACGCGGCGGACATCCAGGAGTCGGTCGCCAGCGACGCCTTGGTAATACCCATGAGCGTCGGCTCGGCCACCGCCAGGCGGAGACCCTCCTCGCCCGCGTCGATACGGTCCTGCACCTTCTGGTTATAGTCCTCAAACTCAAGCAGATCCATTACCGAGCCGGGCAGCACCTCTGCGTCGCCCGCGTCCTCGACGCGCACCTTGCGCATCATCTGACGCACGATGACTTCGATATGCTTGTCGTTGATATCAACGCCCTGCTGGCGGTAAACCTTCTGCACTTCCTTGATCTCATAGTCATGCACTGCACGCGGATCGAGGATGCGCAGGATATCATGCGGGTTGAGCGAACCTTCGTTGAGCTGGAAGCCCTGCTCGACCTCCTGCCCATCGGTCACACGGATGCCGGAAGACGACGCGAGCTGGTAAGAACGCATATCGCCTGTTTCCGAATTGACGATGTTGACTGTCTTGACCGTGGTGCGCTTGGACTCCTCAATGGTGATGACGCCGCTGATCTCCGCAAGGGTTGCGGCCTTCTTGGGCTTGCGTGCCTCGAACAGCTCTTCAACACGCGGAAGACCCTGCGTGATATCCGAGCCGGCAACGCCGCCGGTGTGGAACGTACGCATGGTGAGCTGGGTACCCGGCTCGCCGATGGACTGCGCGGCGATGATGCCGACCGCCTCGCCCTTGCCGACCGGCGTACCCATGGCCAGATTCATGCCATAGCAGTGCGAGCAGACACCCTTGCGCGCGCGGCATTCGAGGACCGAGCGGATCTGTACGCGGGTGATACCGGCCGCGATGATCGCGTCCGCGTCCGCATCGTTCATCATCTTGCTCTTGGGTACGATCAACGCGCCTGTTGCCGGATCGCAGATATCGTCGACCGGATACCGGCCGAGCAGACGCTCGCGCAGCGGCTCGATGACCTGATTGCCTTCCTTAATATCCTCTACCCAGATGCCCTTGGCCGCGCCGCAGTCCTCCTCACGGATGATCACGTCCTGGGAAACGTCTACCAGGCGGCGGGTCAGGTAACCGGAGTCCGCAGTACGCAGCGCGGTATCTGCCAGACCTTTACGCGCGCCGCGCGCAGAAATGAAGTATTCCAAAACCGAGAGACCCTCGCGGAAGTTGGACTTGATCGGAATCTCAATCGTCTTACCCGAGGTGGACGCCATCAGGCCGCGCATACCGGCGAGCTGGCGGATCTGGTTGATCGAACCACGCGCGCCAGAATCGGCCATCATGTGGATCGGGTTGAAGCGCTGCTCGCGCATGTTTTCCTGCAGCTTGGCGGTAACCTTTTTGGTCGTGGATTCCCACTCGGCGACCGTCAGGCGGTAGCGCTCGTCGTCCGTGATAAAACCGCGCTTGTATTTTTTATCGATCTTGGCGACCTGCTGCTCGGATTCATGGATCAGGGTCGCCTTGTCGTCCGGCACCAGCATATCGGCCACCGCAACGGTCAGCGCGCCCTTGGTCGAATATTTGTAGCCCATCGCCTTGATTGAGTCGAGAACCTCGGCCGTTACATTGAAGCCATGCACATGGATGCACTTGTCAATGATCTTGCCCAGCTCTTTTTTGCCGCAGGTGAACATGATCTCCAGATCGAATTTCTTGTCCGGATCCGAGCGGTCGACAAAGCCGAGGTCCTGCGGAATGCGCTCGTTGAAGATCAGGCGGCCCGGCGTCGCGTCCACAATGCGGCTCTCCATCTTGCCGTTGATCTCCTTGGTCACGCGCACCTTGATCGGCGCGTGGATGCCGACAACGCCCTCCGCATAAGCCATCAGCGCTTCATCGGCGTCGCGGAACACCTTGCCGGTACCCGGCTCGGTATCGCGGTCGATGGTCAGGTAATAGGAGCCCAGCACCATATCCTGCGACGGTACGGTGACCGGCTTGCCGTCCTGCGGCTTGAGAAGGTTGTTGGCGGACAACATAAGAAGGCGCGCCTCGGCCTGCGCTTCTGCGGACAGCGGCACATGCACCGCCATCTGGTCGCCATCAAAGTCCGCGTTGAACGCCGTACAGACGAGCGGATGCAGACGGATGGCGCGGCCCTCGACCAGCACCGGCTCGAACGCCTGGATGCCCAAGCGGTGCAGCGTCGGCGCGCGGTTGAGCATGACCGGGTGACCCTTGATGATACCGGCGAGCACATCCCAAACCTCGGGCTTGGCGCGCTCGACCATCTTCTTGGCGGATTTGATATTGGACGCCGTTCCGTCCTCCACCAGCTTTTTCATTACAAACGGCTTGAACAGCTCAAGCGCCATCTCTTTGGGCAGGCCGCACTGGTAAATCTTCAGATCCGGACCGACAACGATAACCGAACGGCCGGAGTAGTCGACGCGCTTGCCGAGCAGGTTCTGGCGGAAGCGGCCCTGCTTGCCCTTGAGCATGTCGGACAGGCTCTTGAGCGCACGGTTGTTCGGGCCAGTGACCGGCCGGCCGCGGCGGCCATTGTCGATCAGCGCATCCACCGCCTCCTGAAGCATGCGCTTCTCATTGCGCACGATGATATCGGGCGCGCCCAGCTCCAGCAGGCGCTTTAAGCGGTTGTTGCGGTTGATGACGCGGCGGTACAGGTCGTTGAGGTCCGAGGTCGCGAAGCGGCCGCCGTCGAGCTGCACCATGGGGCGGATCTCCGGCGGGATGACCGGAACCACGTCCATGATCATCCATTCCGGACGGTTGTGAGACAGCCGGAACGACTCTACGACCTCCAGACGCTTGATGATGCGCAGGCGTTTCTGTCCGGAGGATTCGCGCAGTTCCGCGGTCAGCTCCTTGGAGAGCTGGTCGAGATCCAGCTCCTGCAGCAGTTCCTTGATCGCCTCCGCGCCCATGCCGGCGCGGAAATCGTCCTCATACTTTTCGCGCATGTCGCGGTACTCCGCCTCGTTTAGGATCTGCTTTTTCATCAGCGGGGTATCGCCCGGATCGATCACAATATAGTTGGCAAAGTACAGGACCTTTTCCAGCACGCGCGGGCTGATATCCAGGATCAGACCCATGCGGGACGGGATGCCCTTGAAGTACCAGATGTGCGAGACGGGCGCGGCCAGCTCAATATGGCCCATGCGCTCGCGGCGGACCTTGGCGCGCGTGACCTCGACGCCGCATTTGTCGCAGATCTTTCCCTTGAAGCGGACTTTCTTATATTTGCCGCAGTGGCACTCCCAATCCTTCGTGGGGCCAAAGATGCGCTCGCAGAACAGGCCGTCCTTTTCCGGCTTGAGCGTGCGGTAGTTAATGGTTTCGGGTTTTTTGACTTCACCATACGACCACTCGCGGATCAGGTCGGGCGAGGCCAGGCCGATCTTGATGGCGTTAAACGTATGATATCCCATATATTTTCAGATGCTCCTTCCCAATTCACAGATGATTCCGGCCGGCCGCTGGCTTATTCGCCCAGGCCGTCGTCAAAATCACCTTCGGCATCGTCGCCGTCCTCGTCGGCGCTGTCCAGTGCAAAGAGATCGGTGTCGCCCTCCTCGGCGTCGTTGATGCCGAAGCCAGCCGCGGTGAATTCATCATCCACGCCCGAAACAGCCTGCTCCATCGGGCGGATGAAATCTGCATCGTCGTCCTCGTCGTCCGCCAGCTCGATAACCTCCATGTTCTCGTCGAGCACCTGAATGTCCAGGCACAGGCTCTGCAGCTCCTTGACCAGAACCTTGAAGGATTCCGGCACGCCCGGCTGCGGCACGTTATGGCCCTTGACGATCGCTTCATAGGTCTTGACACGGCCGGTGATATCGTCCGACTTGACAGTCAGGATCTCCTGCAGGGTATAGGCGGCGCCATAGGCTTCAAGCGCCCAGACTTCCATTTCGCCGAAGCGCTGGCCGCCGAACTGCGCCTTGCCGCCCAGCGGCTGCTGGGTGACCAGCGAGTACGGGCCGGTCGAACGGGCGTGAATCTTATCGTCTACCAGATGATGCAGCTTGAGGTAGTACATATAACCGACGGTAACGCGGTTGTCAAACTGCTCGCCCGTGCGTCCGTCGTAAACAACGCTCTTGCCGTCCTCGCCCACGCCGGCGGCAACCAAGGTCTCCTTGATGTCGTCCAGGGTCGCACCGTCGAACACAGGGGTTTCAACCTTCCAGCCGAGCTTTTTCGCCGCGAAGCCGAGGTGTACCTCGAGCACCTGCCCGATGTTCATACGGGACGGAACGCCCAGCGGGTTAAGCACGATATCAAGCGGACGGCCGTCCTCCAGGAAAGGCATATCCTCCTGCGGCAGAATACGGGATACAACGCCCTTGTTGCCGTGGCGGCCCGCCATCTTATCGCCGACCGAAATTTTGCGCTTCTGCGCGATATACACGCGCACAACCATGTTCACGCCCGGCGAAAGCTCGTCGCCGTTCTCGCGGGTGAACACCTTGACGTCCACCACGATACCGGATTCGCCGTGCGGCGCGCGCAGCGAGGTGTCGCGCACCTCGCGCGCCTTCTCACCGAAGATCGCGCGCAGCAGGCGTTCCTCGGCGGTCAGCTCGGTCTCGCCCTTGGGGGTTACCTTGCCGACCAGGATGTCGCCCGCCTGCACCTCCGCGCCCACGCGGATGATGCCGCGCTCGTCGAGGTTGCGCAGCGCGTCCTCGCCGACGTTCGGGATGTCGCGAGTGATCTCCTCCGGCCCGAGCTTGGTGTCGCGGGATTCGGATTCATATTCTTCAATGTGGATCGAGGTATACACGTCGTCGCGCACCAACCGCTCGTTGAGCAGGACGGCGTCCTCGTAGTTGTAGCCCTCCCAGGTCATAAAGCCGATCAGCGCGTTCTTGCCAAGCGCGATCTCGCCCCTGTCGGTCGATGGGCCGTCCGCCAGCACGTCGCCCGCCTTGACGCGCTCGCCCAGATCGACGATCGGGCGCATGTTGATGCAGGTGGATTGGTTGGAGCGCAGGAACTTGGTCAGATGATAGGTCTTTTCCTCGCCGTTGTCATACTGCACGACGACCTCGCGCGCGGTCACGCGGGTGACGACGCCGTCGCTCTCGGCCAGCGGGATGGTGCCCGAGTCGACCGCCGCCTTGTATTCCATGCCGGTGGCCACGACCGGCGCTTCGGTCTTTAAGAGCGGCACAGCCTGACGCTGCATGTTCGCGCCCATGAGCGCGCGGTTTGCGTCGTCATGCTCGAGGAACGGGATAAAAGCGGTCGCAACCGAAACCATCATGCGGGGCGAAACGTCCATCAGATCAACGTCCTTGCGGTCTACCTCGACGAACTCGTCGCGCATGCGGCAGGTGACGCGGTCGTTCAGCAGGTAGCCGTTTTCATCGATCGGCTCGGTGGCCTGACAGACAATATACTCGTCCTCCACGTCCGCGGTCATATACTGCACCTGGTCGGTCACGCGGCCGTCTTCCTTATCGATGATGCGGTACGGCGCTTCGATGAAGCCAAAATCGTTGATGCGCGCATAGGTCGCCAGATACGAGATCAGGCCGATGTTCGGACCTTCCGGCGTCTCGATCGGACACAGGCGGCCGTAGTGCGAATAGTGTACGTCGCGCACCTCAAAGGATGCGCGGTCGCGCGACAGGCCGCCGGGGCCAAGCGCGGACATACGGCGCTTGTGCGTCAGCTCTGCCAGCGGGTTGTTCTGGTCCATGAACTGAGAGAGCGGCGAAGAGCCAAAGAATTCCTTGATGGCCGCGGTCACCGGGCGGATGTTGATCAGCGACTGCGGGGTGACGATGTCCAAATCCTGAATGGTCATGCGCTCGCGGATAACGCGCTCCATGCGGCTGAAACCGATACGGAACTGGTTCTGGAGCAGCTCGCCCACGCAGCGCAGGCGGCGGTTGCCCAGGTGGTCGATGTCGTCGGTCGTGCCGATGCCATGACCCAGGTTGAGCAGGTAGCAGATCGAGGCGAGCATGTCGTCCACGATGATAGTCTTGGGAATCAGGTCGTGAATGCGGGTCTGCACGGTCTTTTTCAGCTCGTCTCCCGAAGCGCCCGAATCGATGATCTCTTTGAGTACGGAAAAGCGCACCTTTTCCTTTACGTCCAGCTCCTCAGCGGTAAAGCCGGTGTACTCCTGGAAGTCGCCGATATCGACCATGCCGTTGCCGAACACCTTGACGGCAGTTCCCTCGCTCGATTCAATCACAGCATGGTTGACGCCCCGACGGGACAGCAGGCGCGCCTTGTCGCGGGTGAGGATTTCCTCCCCCTCGGCCAGCACCTCGCCGGTCATGGGGTCGACCACCGGCTCGAGCAGCTTATGGCCGGTGATACGGCGAGCGATGTCCAGCTTCTTGTTGTATTTATAGCGGCCGACCGCGGAAATATCATAGCGGCGCACGTCGAAGAACATCGCGTCCATCAGGCTGGTCGCGGACTCGACCGTGGGCGGCTCGCCCGGGCGCATTTTCTTGTAAATCTCAATCAGCGCCTCGTCCGAGGTATGGGCGGGGTCCTTGTCGAGCGTGGCGACGATCAGCGGGTCCTCGCCGAACAGTTCCTTGATCTCCGCGTCGGTCTTGACGCCGATGGCGCGGATAAAGCTGGTGATCGGGATTTTGCGGTTCTTGTCGATGCGGACGTAGAACACGTCGTTCGCATCGGTCTCATATTCGAGCCACGCGCCGCGGTATGGGATAACGGTTGCGGACAGCAGCAGCTTATCGGTCTTGTCATACTCCCTGCCATAGTAGACGCCGGGCGAACGGACGAGCTGGGAGACAATCGCGCGCTCCGCGCCGTTGATGATAAAGGTTGCGGAATCGGTCATCTTCGGGAAATCACCCATGAAGATCTCCTGCTCCTTGATCTCGCCGGTTTCCTTGTTGCGCAGGCGCATGCGGACCTTGAGCGGCGAAGCATATGTGGCGTCGCGCGCCTTGCATTCCTCTACGCTGTACTTCGGCGCCTCGTCCATCGAGTAATCGAGGAACGAAAGCTCCAGATTGCCGGTGTAGTCCGTGATGGACGCGGTATCGGCGAAAACCTCGCGCAGTCCTTCGTCAAGGAACCACTGGTAGGACTTTTTTTGCACCTCGATCAGATTGGGCATCTCCAATATCTCGTTGATGCGTGCAAAGCTCTTTCGCGTGGTTTTGCCGTGCTGTACGTCTTTCACCTTCATGTGCTTTGATCACTCCGTTTCTTTCGGCTGTGTTGGTGTTGATACGCCCGGCGGCGTGGCAAAAATATCATTTTGGGTCTTGCATTTTGACCAAGACCGTGCTAACATGTATTTAGGAGTCGGGATAATTTCCCGATTTTGTTAAGCGTTTTATTATACCATGATTTTGCATAATAAGTCAAGGATATTTTTGTATAAAAAGGGGATGGATTTTTCCATTCCCTTTTGCTTTTGTGCTAATTTTCCAGAGAACCGCGCGTTTCGCGCCCCTCCCGCTCCTCCGCGATGAACATAATACCGAACACCGCCAGCAGCGGCGCACAGGTCAGCAGCAGCGCCCGCTCCCCCAGCCAGCCGGTCGCAAAGCTGCCCAGCACCGCGCCCAGGATGAAAAACAGGATGATCGCATAGTAATTGCGCATCTTTTTTGCGGCGCCACGGTCGCCGGTCTGCCGCCAGATGACAAGCTGCTCGGTACCGGAGCGCAGGTTGCCGGTACACATGGTTGTGGCGATCGCGCTGCCCTGCACCTTGCGGAACGCTTCCACCTGCAGCGCGCAGACGAATGAGATCACGCTGTTGACAACCGTGTTCCGCTCCTGCGGCAAAAAGGCCATGCAGGCGACCAGCACGGTTTCCGCAAGGACGATGATCTGCCGCCAGTGGATATTGATATCCCGATTTTGCTGCACCTTGTACCGGTGCTTGACCACCTCGGCCACCACAACGCCGACCGCGAACGCCACAATCGGCACCAGATAGCCCAGCGCGCGTATCCATTCCCTCTGCGCCAGCTCCAGCCCGAACAGCACGATGTTGCCGGTCTGCGCATTGGCGAACACACCGCCGCGGCACAGGTAGGTATAAGCGTCGAAAAAGCCGCCCGCCACGGCCAGCAGCGCGCCCAGCAGGAGCGATTCGGACATTTGCCCCCGTATCCGTTTCAATTTTCTTTCCCCATTTCTTTCGGTATCTGGTTTCAGTATAGCAAAAAACACCGTGCGGTTCAACCGGCCGCACGGCGTTCTGCTTATTCTTCCGGAAAGGTTTCCGGAAAATCCGTGTCGAGCATGCGCCTGGGGAAGCGCTTCAGCTCGGTTTCATCCGGATCGCGCATAACGCAGTCCGCGCACATCCCATAGCTGTTGATTTCGATTTCATCGAAAGTGCAGCGGCTCTTTTGATAATGAATGCACCACTTATTTTCGCATACAATCGTGTCCATACACATCATCTCCCCTTTAATTTTAATGCCCATCAAGGATGTATGCCTTACCAGAAAAATCTATGGTATCCTTACATGGTATTTTTCTAAGGTATCCTATTTTCTGCATTTCCTGTAAACTATAATCAGGTGAGCAGTATGAAATGGAACATTCGGCGTCCTCTCGAAAAAGAAGAGAGCGTCTATAAAACAATTTACATCAAGCAGTCGCTTGTTTCCAAAATTGACGCGATCGCAAAGGAGAACGACACAAGCTGGAACAACGTCGTCATCTCCATGATCGAAACCTGCCTCGAGGACGAGCCGTAATCCCCTCCCCGCAGGTCCATACCCATATAAAAAACGTCCGGCCTTAGGCCGGACGTTTTTTTATTGCAGTCATTTATCCCCCGCGATACGGATACGGTTGACCGCTTTTTTCAATTTGATCTGCGCGATGTCATGCTCATGGTCGCTTTCTTTCTGCTGCAGGGTCTGGCGGGCGCGTTCCGCGGCCTCCTCGGCACGGTGAACGTCGATTTCATCCGCCCACTCGCAGGTGCGCGCCAGCACGACGGTTTCCTCCCTGGAAACGTCCACAAAGCCGCCGGCAACCGCCGCCACGCGCTTCTCCCCATCCTTGAGGATGGTCAGGCCGCCGATGCCGAGCGCCGCCGTATACGGCACATGGTTCGGCAGGATGCCAACGTCGCCCTGCGTTGTGCGGACAACAATCCGGTCGACCGCATCGTCGTAAAAGCAGCGATCCACGGTCAGTACTTTCAAGTGAAAGGTAGCCATGTTATGCCCCCTTCTTCGCCTTCTCCACTACCTCGTCAATCGTGCCGGCGAACAGGAACGCGGACTCGGGCAGGCCGTCATGCTGGCCCGCGAGAATCTCCTTGAAGCCGCGGATGGTTTCCGCAATCGGCACATACTTGCCCTGGAAGCCCGTGAACTGCTCCGCAACGTGGAATGGCTGCGACAGGAAGTTCTGTATCTTGCGGGCGCGGGCAACGGTCAGCTTATCCTCGTCGGAAAGCTCATCCATGCCGAGGATGGCAATAATATCCTGCAAATCCTTGTATTTCTGCAGGATTGACTGCACCGCGCGGGCGACCTCGTAATGCTCCACGCCGACAACGTCCGCGGTCAGGATGCGCGAGGAGGAATCCAGCGGGTCCACCGCCGGATAAATACCCATGGAGGCGATATCACGCGACAGCACGACCTTGGCGTCCAGATGGGAGAACGTGGTCGCCGGCGCGGGGTCGGTCAGGTCGTCCGCCGGAACGTAAACCGCCTGCACGGACGTGATCGAGCCCTTCTTGGTGGAGGTGATACGCTCCTGCAGCGCACCCATTTCGGTTGCGAGCGTTGGCTGGTAGCCTACCGCCGACGGCATGCGGCCGAGCAGCGCGGAAACCTCCGAACCGGCCTGCGTGAAGCGGAAAATATTATCGATGAACAGCAGCACGTCCTGCCCTTCCACATCGCGGAAATACTCCGCCATGGTCAGGCCGCTCAGCGCCACGCGCATACGCGCGCCGGGCGGCTCATTCATCTGGCCGTAGACGAGCGCGGTCTTGTTGATAACGCCCGACTCCTGCATTTCGTTATACAGGTCGTTGCCCTCGCGGGTGCGCTCGCCCACACCGGTGAATACTGAAATACCGCCGTGCTGCTTGGCGATGTTGTTGATCAGTTCCATGATAATAACCGTCTTGCCGACGCCCGCGCCGCCGAACAGGCCGATCTTGCCGCCCTTGGCGTATGGCGCGATCAGGTCGATGACCTTGATGCCGGTTTCGAGGATCTCGGTCGTGGACTCCTGCTCCTCATAGGAGGGCGCGGGGCGGTGGATCGGCCAGCGCTCCTCCCCCTCGACCGGCGGCTTGTTATCCACCGGCTGGCCGAGCAGGTTGAAGATGCGGCCGAGGTTCTTATCGCCCACCGGCACCGTGATCGGCCCGCCGGTATCGACCGCTTTCATGCCGCGCACCAGGCCGTCGGTGGACTCCATCGCGATGCAGCGCACGGTATCCTGGCCGATATGCTGCGCGACCTCGACCGTAACGGTCCGGCCGTTGTTGTCAATCGTGATGGCGTTCAGCAGCTTCGGCAGTGCGTCGGCAGCAAATTTGATGTCAAGCACCGGCCCGATAATCTGGACGACGGTGCCAATATTCTGCTCACTCATTGGCAAAACTCCTAATTCTTATCATCCTATGCGCCGACCTCGCCCGAACCCGCGACGATCTCGGTGATCTCCTGCGTGATGGCCGCCTGACGGGCGCGGTTGTAGGACAGGTTGAGGTTTTCGATCATCTCGCTGGCATTGTCGGAGGCAGCCTCCATTGCCATGCGGCGCGCGGACTGCTCGGAGCAGTAGCTCTCCACCACCGCGCCGTACAGCACGCCGTACAGGTATTCCGGTATGCCCGCATCGACCACCGCCTCTGGCGAGGGGTCGTATTCGGTCAGCACGCGCGGGCCCGCGGGCGCTTCCTGCGCCGCGTCTTCAAAGCGCGCCGGAAGCAGCTGCAGGCACTTCGCCTCCTGCTGCAACGGCGAGACAAACTCCGTGTAGCACAGGAATATCTCGTCCGCCTTTCCCTCTCGGAACAGGCGGAGCAACCCGTCCACGATCGGATGGGTATCACCAATCTTCATCCCCTCGGCGATGGCCGGATAATCTGCGGCCACCGGCCAGGGGCGCTTGGCGTAATGCTCCTGCGCCTTTTTGCCGATCGTGATGACCTGCGCGTTTTTGCCCTCCATTTCGGCCGCCGCCAGCTTGAATACATTGGCGTTGTAGCCGCCCGCCAGCCCGCGGTCGCCCGCGATGACGATGAACAGGCTGTTCCTGACCTCTCGGCGGCGCGTATAGACCGATTCGCTGCTCCGCGTGGCGGCAGCCAGGCGGGCAACGGTACGGTACATTGTATTGAAATACGGCCGCGCGGCCAGCGCGCGCTCCTTGGCACGCCGCATTTTGGACGATGCCACCAGCTCCATCGCCTTGGTGATCTGCATGGTGGATTGCACGGACTTAATGCGGCGCTTGATATCTTTCATGTTTCCGGAAGCCATTGCTCAGTCCCCCTTTCCGCGTCAGTGCTCGGAAAGGAACTTTGCTTTGAATTCCTCGATCGCTTTGGTCAGCTTTTCCTTGATATCGTCGTCCATCTGGCGGGTCGCGCGGATGGTTTCCGGAATGTCTCCATACACGCCGTCCACAAACGCGAACAACTCTTTCTCAAACTCGCCGATCTGGTCCGCCGGAATATCGAGCAGCGCGCCCGAAATGACGGCGTAAATGATGATAACCTGCTTCTCGACCGGAATCGGGCTGTTCTGCGGCTGCTTGAGCACCTCGACGATGCGTTCGCCCTGATTCAGACGCTTTTTGGTATCCGCGTCCAGATCTGAGCCGAACTGCGAGAACGCCTGCAACTCGCGATACTGCGAATAGGCCAGTTTGAGCGTACCCGCGACCTTTTTCATCGCCTTGATCTGCGCGTTGCCGCCAACACGGGATACCGAAATGCCGGGGTTGACCGCCGGCCGGATGCCCGAGTTGAACAGCTCGGTTTCCAGGAAGATCTGGCCGTCCGTAATCGAAATCACGTTGGTCGGGATATACGCCGAAACGTCGCCGGCCTGCGTCTCGATGATGGGCAGCGCGGTCAGCGAGCCGCCATCCTGGATATTCGCCGCGCGCTCGAGCAGGCGGGAATGCAGGTAGAATACATCGCCCGGGTACGCCTCGCGTCCTGGCGGACGGTGGAGCAGCAGGGAAAGGGCGCGGTACGCTACTGCGTGCTTGGACAGGTCATCATAAATAACCAGCACATCCTTGCCCTTATGCATAAAGAATTCACCAATCGAGCAGCCCGCATACGGCGCGATATACTGCAGCGGCGCGGACTCGGACGCGGTCGCCGCTACGATGCAGGTATAATCCATCGCACCGTTCTGCGCCAGCGTCTCCGCCACCTGCGCGACGGTCGAGCGCTTCTGGCCGATCGCCACATAGATACAGATAACGCCCGTCCCCTTCTGGTTGATGATGGTATCCAGGCAGATCGCAGTCTTGCCGGTCTGCCGGTCGCCGATGATCAGCTCACGCTGGCCCCGTCCGATCGGGATCATGGAGTCGATTGCCTTGATGCCGGTCTGCAGCGGCACATTAACGGGCGCGCGTTCAATGATGCCCGGCGCCGGGCTTTCAATGGGACGCGCCTCCGTGGTATGGATCGGACCCTTGCCGTCGATCGGTTTGCCCAGTGCGTCGACAACGCGGCCGAGCATGGCCTCGCCCACCGGTACCTCGACGATGCGCTTGGTGCGCTTGACCGTGTCGCCCTCACGGATATTCTGGTCCGAACCCAGGATAACGGCGCCGACGAGATCCTCCTCCAGGTTCTGCGCCATGCCGTATACGCCGCCCGGAAATTCGAGCAGTTCGCCGGACATGCAGTTTTCCAGACCGTGTACGTGCGCGATGCCGTCGCCGACCGTGACAACCGTACCGACATCGGTCAGTTTGATCTGGCTCTGATAGTGCGTGATCTGCTCTTTAATAATATTGCTTATCTCTTCGGGGCGTAATTCCATAAAGTCACCTACTTCCTTACGCGATAGTGTTGGTCAGCCGCGCGGCAAGCTCGCTCAGGCGAGTGCGCAGGCTGGTGTCGAACTGCTCGTTGCCCAGCTTGACAACGATGCCGCCGATGATCTGCGGATCGACCGACGTTTCCAGCACCACCTGCTTGCCGGTCACGGCGCTCATCTTTTCTTTCAGCTTTTCGGTCAGCGCGGCGCTCATGGGCTTTGCCGTGACCGCGCGCACCTCCACGATGCCGTTTTCAAAATAATAGTGCTCTTTATAGGCCTGACGCATATCCTGAACTAGGCCGACGCGGCCTTTTTCCGTAATCAGCATCAGGAAATTGAGCAGGAATGGTTCGATCCGTCCCTCGAAGGCCTTCCGCAGGACGTTCTGCTTTTCCTCCAATGCGATGGAGGGCGTGGTGAGCATTTTCAGAAAGTCAGGCTCGCGCCCAAACACCTCGCAGACCGCGGTCAGCTCGTCGAGATAGGCTTTTTCCTTTTTCTCATCCGCCGCCACTTCATACAGGCTCAGTGCGTAGCGTTCGCTTACAATATCAGCCACTTGCTCACCCTACCTTGTCGATAAACTCTTCGATGAAGCGCTCATGGTCCTCTTCCTTGATGTCACGCTCGACCACCTTGGAGGCAATCATGACCGAAAGGCCCGCGACCTCATCCTTAAGCTCATTCATCGCCTTTTTGCGCTCCTGCTCAATCGTGCTTTCCGCTTTCTTCAGCATGGCAGCCGCCTGCTGCGAGGATTCCTTGAGGATCTCTTCGCTGCGGACCGTCGCCCGACGGGTGGCGGAGCCGACGATCTCGGCCGCCTCCTCCTTGGCCTTGGACAAGCGTTCCGTATACTCGCTGCGCATGCTTTCCGCTTCGGTCTGCGCCTTTTCCGCGGTGGCGTACATGGCCTGAACCTCCTGCTCGCGGGCCGCCAGCATCCTGCGCACCGGCCCAAACAGGAATTTCTTGATGATCAAAAAGGTGATGAGCGTATTGCACATCGTAACGAGGATATTCCACCAGTTGATATAGACAAAGGACTGGAATATATCCACTGTTTTACCTCCTTCCCAAACGGAGATTCGCTCCGTTTATCCGTTCGCCTGCGTCCGGTTCAGAAATTGCCGACAAACGGGTTGGCAAACAGCAGGATCAGCGCGATAACCAGCGCGTAAATACCGGTAGACTCCGCCATGGCGATACCAAGAATCATGGTACGGGTAATATCGCCCTGCGCCTCCGGCTGGCGGCCGATCGCCGCACACGCCTGGCCCGCGGTGTACCCTTCGCCGATGCCAGGGCCAAGGCCCGCGATCATCGCCATACCGGCGCCGAGGGCGGACATACCTGCTACAAATGCGTTAGAATCGATACCCATAGTTTTTTCCTCCTGAAATAATGTTGTTGAAACTTCAAATGGATATGGTGAAATTTTTTTGACGGATCAACTGCTGCCGCGCGCGTCGCCGACGTAAGCCATCGTCAGCATGCTGAAAATGAACGCCTGCATGCATGCCGTAAAGCAGTCGAAGTACAGCGACAGGACGCCCGGCAGGCCGATCTGCAGCAGCGGCACCGGCAGGAAGCCCAATACCGCTTTGGACAGCACCTGAAGCGCGCCCATGATGAGTGTCGAGATGACTAGGCCGCCCGCCATATTGCCGAAATGACGGAACGACATCGAAACAGGTGTCGCGATCTCGCTGAGCACATTGAGCGGCGCCATGACGAATACCGGCTCCAGGAAGCCCTTGAGATAACCGCCGATCCCATTGTACTTGATTTTATTGAACGTGATCAGCGCAAAAGTAATCAGCGCCCAGCCAAGCGTCGTATTCAGGTCTGCCGTCACCGGACGCATCCAGAACAACGTGGCCAGCGAGCCGAAGAGAGAGCTCATCAGCAGCGTTGCAATATAGGGCGAAAATGCCTGGCAACCTTTCCCCATCGTATTTTCGACCAGGTTGTCGATCATTACCACAGCCTTTTCCGCCAGCGCCTGCTTCCCCTTGGGGATTTTCTGCATCCGGTGCGTCAGAAAAATACAAAGAAACAGAATAACCGCCATCACGATCCATGCGTTGCGCATAGTTTCCGTGATCGGCAGATTGGGATTGCCAAACAGATAGCCCAATACCTTAGGGCCGTTTATTTCAACATTCAACGTCTACCCCCCTTTCCTTTGGAATACATGGACCACAGTAAAATGATTTTGGGAAAGAAAAGCGGAACGACTGCTGCGAGCGGATGGAGAAACGGCAGCTTGATTGCCAGAAACACCATCACACCAGTCAGCAGATACCGGAAAAAATATCCGCGCCGGACGATCCTCGTCCCCTGCGCCGGCGGGAAGAGTACTGCCTTGGCCGCGCTTTTCCCGATCATCCGGAACAGCAGCAGCGAATAGCATGTCCCCAACAGCAGGCTTACGGCGCTCCGCGCCGGATCCGCCCCCGCCAGCAGGAATACGCCAAACACGATCACCGCCAGCGGTATCATGCCGCGCAGCATGCGCCGTGTTTCCTCGCGGACGATCTCCATCCCTGTCACGGCATTTTCTCCTTCCTTTCGCTTTCTCTGGCTTTCCGCTCGGTGAACCGCAGGAAATCCCGCAGGCCGCAAACCGCAACCCCGACGCCGAGCAGCAGCCCGGCAATCACCACGCCGTTCCCCCAGCCGAACCTGTCCCGCAGCCAAACTGCTCCGAAACAGCCGAGCAGGGGCGGTACAGCCACCGTGCATCCTACTTGGCTGAAATATGCCAGATAGCGCAGTACCGACCATTTGCTTTCGCTTTTCCTCATCCGCATTCCCCCAGGCCACAATTTGATGCAGCGAGCACAGACGCCGCCCGAAGGCGGGCTGTCCCCTATCCCTACACATCAGTCTTATTATACCTAACCCTACCAAAAAGTGAAACACTTTTTATCAGAAATTTCTTAGATATTTCCCGCTTTACTACAATGTTAGGCAATATGCACAATGGAATTGCTCAATTATTATAAATTGCAACCAGAGCCTTTACGGACAAAAAATATGCGCTCCCAACCGCGCCGGCATTCCGAAGCCATTTTCATTCCCCCTGTCCAGACTGCCTGTTTTTTCAAAGCTTTCCGGCATCCGGTGGCGCCGCTGGGAACATTAAAACAGACGCCCCGCAGACCTTTCCAAATCTGCGAGGCGCCTGTCTCATACATCAGCATATCCAATTGAAAGGCAAATATTCTCAAAAGGAATGTCGCTGCTTCAGCCATTGCAGGAGCGTTCCGCGTATCCTAAGTATCTCTTATAAAAAGCGCTTCATGCTTTCGGTCGCGGACGACGGCTCCTCGCTCAACGAGACGGTAAAGTTTACGCTGTGCTGGGCTGAAAACGCGTCCAGCGCATCCAAGAACGCCTCCGCCTTGGCGACATCCTTAACGCCGGTGATCTTATACAGGCCGTCGATGAAAACGCGGGTAATGTCATAATTGCCGGCATGGATACCGCTCAGGAATCCCAGCAGGCTTGCGTAATCCTTGATCGGGTAATCGGTCGCATCGATCAGCCGCGCATCATGCGAAATATCAAACGTCAGCTTATTGCCGCGCGAAACACATACTACGCTTCCTTTTTCTTCTTTTACCGCGGTGTTGACCTGGTCGATCAGTTCCTTGGTCTTGCCAGAGCCGGTACCGCCAATAATAAGTTTTACCATAGGTTTATTCCTCCCAACCTTTGAGGTTATGTTTAGTGTAGCATAGTTTGCCCAAAACCTCAAGCATGATTTACAAATTTCCTCGTCAGTTTGTATCAATTTATTGGCCGCCTGCCAGAACCGCATTCCAGAAGGACAGAAACAGATCTCCTACCCCTTTGGCCTCCACGCTCTCCGCAGCGGTCAGCGGCACGGTGAGCAGCACTTCCTCTCCGTTCAGGATGGACAGCTCCCCGATCTGCTGCCCCGCCTCGACCGGCGCGGTCAGCTTTTCCGGCAGATCCAGACGGGTTTCCAGCCCTTCCGCCTCGGTCTTTTCCACAATAATGGACCCGCCGCCCTCCATCCGCGGCATTACCAAGCCGCTTTTCCCAATCGCGACCGGCACCGGCTCCAGCAGCCCGTCCGGCGGCGTGTAGGCGCAAAAGTTGGCAAAGCCGTAATTGAGCAGAGCCGTGGCGTCCGCCATGCGCGCCTCCTTGGTCGGCGCAGCCATGACGACCGCGACCAGGCTCAGCCCATCCCGCTCGGCGGAAGCGGAAATACAGAACCCTGCCTCTGAAATATACCCTGTTTTCAGGCCGGTCAAACCCTGATAGCTTTTGAGCATTTTATTGGTGTTGGCAAGCGTGAACTTTCCATCCCGTATGCTGTCCATCCAAATCCCCGTATACTCAAGTATTTTGGGATGCCGCAGCAGCTCGCAGGAGATCAGCGCCAGGTCGCGCGCCGAGGTCAGCGTTTTCTGGCCCATGCCGTCCAGTCCGTTGGCATTGATGAACTGCGTGTTCGTGCAGCCAAGCTCGGCCGCGCGCTGGTTCATCCGTTCGACGAACGCCGCCTCGGTTCCCGCCAGATGCTCAGCCACGGCGACCGCACAGTCATTGGCCGAGCCGACCGCAATCGCCTTGAGCATATCGTCCAGAGAAAGCTGCTCGCCCGGTTCCAGCCAGATCTGCGTCCCACCCATCGAGCAAGCATACTCGCTACCGGTAATCATCGTATCCAGCGTAACCTCTCCTCGTTCGAGCGCCTCCATCGCCAGCAGCATGGTCATGATCTTTGTCACGGACGCGGGCTGCAGCGGCTCGTCGGCATTCATGGAATACAGCTCCTGCCCGTTCGACGCATAGAGCGCGGCCGATTTGGCGTTCAGCGGCCCCATTTCCGGAAGCGCCAGCGCAGATGGGAGCAGCAGGCAGAAACACAGCGCGAGACAAACGATCTTTTTCATCCGTTCCGTCCTCCCTTTTTGTTCCACCCTATGCGGCAGGCGGGAAAAACATACCCTCGGCAAATTGACAAATTCTGCGAAAACGCGTATGATGTAAAGTGTTAAGAAGTTGTTAACTGGAGGAAGCCCATGTTCACCAACAGTCTGATCGTCCTGCAGCAAATCATCGTCATGTTCCTGCTCATCCTGATGGGCTATGTCCTGTTCCGCAGAAACGTTTTTACCAACCAGACGACACAGAGCCTCACTGTGCTGCTCAATAAGTACATTGTGTTTTTTGTTTTGCTGCGGTCGTTCCAGCGCCCGTTCGACGCCCATCTTGGCTACGCCTTGGGCGTCACTTTTGTGTGCAGCATGCTTTTTTTCCTGATCTCTATCGCGCTTGCAAACCGCGTCTACCGTCCGGAAAAAACGGAAAATTATGCGGACTGCCGTGTTTCCGTCGTACTGACCAACAACGGCTTCATGGCCCTGCCTCTGCTCGATGCGATGTTCGGCTCGGACGGGGTTTTCCTCGGCGCATCCAGCATTGCCTGCATGGCGATCATTCTGTGGACCTACGGCGTGCAGCAGCTCTCCGGCGGCAAGGAGGGCAACGGCATCCGGAATATCCTTTTGAATCCCGCCCTGCTCGCTACCGTATGCGGCTTTCTCCTGTTCTGCTCGCCTGTCAAGCTCCCCGAGCTGGTGTTCCGAGCCGTGGATTTTTTGGGCGATCTCAACACGCCGCTCGCCATGCTTTCGCTCGGCTGCTTCCTTGCCCAGATCGATCTGAGGGAGTGTTTTACCGATCAAGAGATATGGAAAGTCTCCGCTGTGCGCCTGTTGCTGATTCCAGCGATCGCCATTGTCCTGCTGTTGTTCATCCCGCTCGATCACATGTCCAAGATCATCCTGCTGACCGGCACCGCCGCCCCCTGCGCACTTGCCTCGGCCATGTTTGGCCAGATCTATGGCACGGATTACTTATTTTCCACGCGCGTCATCTCGCTTTCCACACTGCTTTCCGTAATTACCCTCCCTCTTTGTATCTCTGTTCTGGAGGGCTTGCTTCACTTTTTCGGATAGCCGGCAACCTATAGAAAAACACGCTGCCAAAGCAGCGTGTTTTTTATTCGTTTTCCCTCTCTATAAGCCACGGGCTGCTGCACCCAAAGGTACGGAAATTCATCCGCGCCTCCTCCAGCGAAAGGCCGTGGTTCTGGTCGCTCGGTTCCTCGGGCGCATCCTGCGCGTCGTAATCGATCTCCCACAGGCAGGTCGGACAGATATACCCCCACGATGGATTTTGGGGGATATCCGCCCCGCAGCAGGGGCAGGGCTCAACCGGCATCTCGGGCGACCACGGTAGCGCCTGCTCCTCGTCAAGGTCGGGCAGATCGGGGCGCTCCCACGGGTCGGGCGGCGCGTCGTCCTCAGGCACCCAAGGCGGCCAAGACACAAAGATCTCATCGTCTTGCGCCTCAGGCAAAAACCAGTCCTTTTCCCACTCTACTCCCATCACTCCAGCTCGATCAGCACCGGACAGTGATCCGACCCGAACACATCGCTCAGGATACGCGCGGCCTTGACACGACCGATCAGCCGGTTGGACACCAGGAAGTAGTCGATACGCCAGCCCGCGTTCTTCTCCCGCGCCTTGAAGCGATAGCTCCACCAGGAGTACGCGCCCGTCATCTCCGGATAAAAATGCCGGAACGTATCTGTAAAGCCTGCGCTGAGCAGCTCGGTCATTTTGGCGCGCTCCTCATCGGTGAAGCCTGCGTTGCGGCGATTGGTTTTGGGGTTTTTCAGGTCGATCTCCTGATGCGCAACGTTCATGTCCCCGCACACAATGACCGGCTTCTCCGCATCCAGCTTTTGAAGGTAGGCGCGGAAGTCGTCCTCCCAGCGCATCCGATAATCTAGACGCTTCAGCTCATCCTGCGAATTGGGGGTGTAGACCGTAACCAGATAAAACGCCCCATAATCCGCCGTAATGACGCGCCCCTCATGGTCATGCTCGTCAATGCCAAGGCCGTAAGAAACCGCCTCCGGCTCGGTTTTGGAAAACAGGGCTACGCCGGAATACCCCTTTTTTTCCGCTGAATTCCAGTATTCATAGTATCCCTCAATCTGCGGGGCCTGCTCGGGTTGCAGCTTGGTTTCCTGCAGACACAGCATATCCGGCTGCTCCGCTTCCATAAACGAAAAAAAGCCCTTGCCCACGCACGCGCGCAGTCCGTTTACATTCCAGGAAATTAATTTCATCTTCCGCTCCTTTTATTCGCTGTCCGCGGGATCAGCTCACGCGGTGATTTCGACCGTGTTTCCATCCGGATCGAGCACGCAGCTTTCATAATACCCATCACCCGTCACGCGCGGCCCGCTTGTCACTTCATAGCCGTCCGCGCGCAGACGCTCGGTCAGCGCGTCCACATTTTCGCACGTCCCCGCTTTGAATGCCAAGTGGGTCCAGCCTGTCCACAGGCGCGACCGCTCGCATTCCTCCAATTCCGGTCGCGTCATCAGCTCCAGCCGCGCGCCATCCGCAAAGGAAATAAAGTAGGTCTGCAGACCGGTTTTCTCATTCCGATACTGCTTGTTTGCTTTACCGTCGAAGTAATCCTCATAAAAGGCGCGCAGCCGCTCCAAATCGAAGGTATACAGCGCCGCATGGTCAATCTTCATATCACAAGGTCACCCTTTCAAAATACCGCTTTCCACGATCCGTTCGACCGCTTCCCGCATCCGTTCGGGTGGTACGACCAGCGCGAATCGGACATAGCCCTCGCCCTGCCCGCCGAACGCGCTGCCCGGCACGCAGATCACTCCGGTTTTTTCCATCAGCTCCAGCACGAATTCTACGGACGAGCCGAACCGCTCCGGTATTCTCGCCCACACGAACATGGTACCCTGCGCGTCCGGCACATCCCAGCCGATTTTGCGCAGGCCGCCGCACAGCGCGTCGCGTCGCGCCATGTAGCCCTGCCGATTGCGCGCAACAATCTCCTGCGGTCCGGTCAGCGCCGCGACCGCGCCCGCCTGGATGGGATAGAACATCCCGTAGTCGATCTGCGAGCGGAACGCGCGGAACCGGCTGATTATCTCACGGTTGCCGAGCGCAAATGATACGCGCATGCCGGTCAGGTTATACGTCTTGGAAAGGGAATTAAATTCGATCCCGACTTCTTTTGCGCCCGGTATGGACAGGAATGACAGCCCCTGTTCCCCGTTGAGGAGCAGGTCGGAATAGGCGTTATCGTGCAGGATGATGATTTGATGCTCGCGCGCATAGGCCACGAGCCTCTCATAAAACGACCGGTCCGCGACCGAAGCGGTCGGATTGTTCGGATAGGATACAACCATCGCTTTGGCGCGGCTGGCGACCTCCCCCGGTATATCCGCGAAATCAAGCTGCCAGTTGTTTTCCGCCCGCAGCGGATACAGGCCAACCGTAGCGCCGGTCATCAGCGGGCCGAAAGAGAAAATCGGGTAGCCCGGGTCGGGGGCGAGGATCAGGTCGTTCGGCCCCGCGAACGCAAAACCGACATGGGCGATGCCCTCCTGCGAGCCGCATACGGCCATGATCTCCTCGTCCGCAAGCTGTACGCCATAGCGGCGGCTGTACCAGTCCTGCACCGCGTCGAGCAGCGCGCGCGTCTCGGTCAGCGAATACTTATACTGCTCCGGATCGAGCGCCGCGCGGCTGACCGCCTCCATCACATGCCGGTCCGGCTGGAAATCCGGCGTGCCGATCGACAAATTGATCACATCCCGCCCGCTTGCCAGCAGGCGGCGCTTGCGTTCGTCCAACTTATTGAAAATGTTGCTGTCCGCAGGCTCTCCCGCTTTGATGAATTGCATGTTGTCTATCTCCCCAGTAAAAATTCTATCACCGTCCGGTTGAAACGGGACGGCTGCTTTGCCGCAACAAAATGGTCCCCATCCCGAAACACCTCGACCCGACAGTGCGGGATCCGCGCCGCCATTTCTTTAGTCTGGCTGGCCCGCACCATGTCATGCTCGCCCACGATGATCAGCGTCGGCATGTTCAGGCGGGCAAGATCGTCCATGCCCACGCCGTAAGGATGAACCATCAGGCCCATCACGTCACGCTTGCGGGCCGCCTTTTTGCTCAGGCACCCCAGCACGGCCAGAACGCCATACCCCGCATATACCGGAAGCTGGATATGCGGCTTGATGCCGCCGAACATTTCGATATTGGCGCCGTTCAGGATCAGCTTGTCCACATACGCCGGATAGGTGAGCGCGAACTTGATCGCCAGGTTGCCGCCATCCGAAAAGCCGAGGATATGCGCTTTTTTTACCCCGCGCGCATCCAATACGGTTTTCAAATCCTGCGCCATTTGGTCGAACGACAGGCCATGCGCGCCGCTTTCCGAGGCGCCGTGTCCCCGGCTGTCCACCGCAATCACGCGGTAAAACCGCGTAAACTCCGGTACCTGTGCTTTCCAGTACGCGCTGTCCTCACCGTTTCCATGCAGCAGGACAAGCGGCTTGCCGCGGCCAATATCATAACAGGCAATGCGGGCATCGCCGCAGTCGACGAACTCCGCCTGATAACCAAACATATTTATTCCATACCTTTCCTGCACTGTTCCACAAACCCGACCGGAAGCTGGGTCATTTCCGCGGTCCGCTCCACATCGTTCCCCTCGCGCAGCAGGCGCTGCACAACGACCGTCATGGA
Organism: Agathobaculum massiliense; assembly: GCF_900291975.1. Classification (GTDB taxonomy): domain Bacteria; phylum Bacillota; class Clostridia; order Oscillospirales; family Butyricicoccaceae; genus Agathobaculum; species Agathobaculum ammoniilyticum. The sequence continues at coordinate 3,108,013 of NZ_OMPN01000001.1, read as the reverse complement.
CTCCCCTACCTCGATCATATGCCAGTCCGGATCGTAAAGTCGCACCACGCGCTGGTGCCATTCATGCGTTTTGGGTCCATGCACCAGATCGACGTCCGGATGCTGCTGCAGCCTGCTCCAAAAGGCTTCAAAATCGTCGACCTCGAAATACAGCTCCATATTATTCGTCTGGTGCAGGATTGTGGATTTGGGGATGCCTACCAGCCAGTCGAAATCCTGCTGGATCGCGAAGCCGCCCGAAAACGTCACGTTCCGCCCCAGATCCATCGACACCTCCTGCTCAAATAGGTCGTGGTAAAACCGCTTGGAAACCTCCACATCCCGCACCGCCAGCAGTGGCAACTGGTATTGAATCATCCTTCTCCCTCCCATTATGGCGTCGCTGGCGCCAACTATCCACAGCTACGGGTAAATTCCTGCTTTTCCTGCGCTTTAGAAGAAACAAACACAGGCCGGCCGCATATAGTTTCCCGATACCGCCTTCCAGCGGACAGCGCGGTCAAAGCCTGCATATTGTTATTTTACCACACTTGAACCCCCTGGTAAAGGCGCGTCTCTATGCTTTCAGTCGTCGAATCTGACAAAAAAGCGTGGTCATTTGCTCCACGGGTTCGACGGCGCCTCCGCACATCCAGTCCCGCAGCAGCGCGTAGCAGCCTCCCGACACAAAGCTGGCGCAATACCGCTGGAACGTCCGGTCCTCCCTCATGGCCTCCGGACAGGTAAACCAGCCGCCGACCCGCGCAGCCACCCGTTCAAATTCCCGCTGCACAAACCGGAATTCGCCGCTTTGCTCCAACAGACGGAACAGGTCCGCGTACGGCTTCCAATAGGCGAACAGCGTTTGTGCGAACGCGGTATCGCCAAAGGGGGCCTGCTCCCGCAGCTTTTCCAGAAAGCCGTCTGCCAGGCAGGCGATATATTCCCGCAATATGTCATCCTTTTCCGCGTAGTTGCGGTAAAAGGTCTTCCGTCCGAGCTGCGCATGTTCGCACAGCGCCGTTACCGTAATCTGCCCATAGGGTTGCTCCGTGAGCAGTTCCAGCATCGCCTGCTGCAGCATGGAGCGAGATCGGACGGCAATCGGGTTTTGGCTTTTTTCCACTCGGCCCATCTCCCGACACAAAGATTCTTCCATCGTGTCACTTGCGCCAAACGCCTTGACACGAATGTGTCACCTGCATTATACTCTGCATTGGCCAGAAAAGCAAGGAGGAAAAACATGCGTATTCACCGTATCCGTTCCGGAATGACAAACTGTTGGCTGATTCAATGGAGCGGCCGGACGCTGCTGGTCGACGCCGGTATCGCATGGGATCGTCGGTTCCTCGGACACCTGCAGCGCACGGTTGACCCGCATATGATCGAACTGCTGTTCCTGACACACGGCCATACCGACCACATCGGCCATGCCGCCGCTTTACAGGAATATTACGGCATCCCCGCCGCGCTGCACCCTGCTGACCTTGCCCTTGTTATGCCGCCGGCACCGGACATCAGGGCGGTCCGCAGCGGCCGAAAAAAGGAGAAACACGTCCCCTTTTCACCGGCCTTCCTCGTGCCGGACGGACTGCCGCCCAGCGCAACACCGATACCCTGCCCAGGACACACCGCCGGCTCCTGCGCGCTACTGGTGGAGGACTGCCTTTTCGCAGGCGACGCCGTTATGTCGTTTCTACACCCTGCCCTGCTTGGATACAGCGAAAACCCACAGGCCGCGCGAGACAGCCTGCTGCGTCTGGCAAGGCTGGACTGCAGCATGATTTATCCGGCCCACGGCCGCCCGTTCCCGATGGAGCGGCTGTGGTATTTGGCCGACAAAATACAAAGGAGCTGAAAATATGAAGATCACCGCGATTTATGGAACCAGCCACGCAGGCAGCACCGTTTTGCTGGCGCGCATACTGATGCAGTCGCTTCCACAGGATAACAGTAGTACATTTTCGGAGTTTTTTCTCCCACAGGATTTCAGTCACTTCTGCAGCGGCTGCTGCGCATGCTTTGAAGCCAGCGAACCCCTATGCCAGCAGGCACCCGCACAGCTCAAGCCTATTTTACAGGCAATCGACGCATCCGACGTTATTCTTCTGGCCAGTCCGGTGTATGCTTACCATGTAACCGGCGCAATGAAATCCTTTCTGGATCACTTGGGCAACCGCTGGATCGTCCATCGTCCAAACAGTAAACTGGCGCACAAAACCGCCGTCCTGCTGGCAACCGCTGCGGGAAGCGGCATCAGGCAGACGCTGCGGGATATGAAAGACAGCGTAAACTGGTGGGGCGTCGGGCGGGTATATACCTACGGCATCCGCTCGATGGCGCTGAAAGCCGCCGAACTAAGCGAATCGCGAAAAGAAAAAATGCGGCGGGATATGCAGCGCCTCGCCCGCAGGCTCCAACCCGCTCCGGTCGAACCGCGCTGCGGTGTACGCATGCGGTACTGGCTCAGCCGCAAAATGGGCGGCGGCCTTACAGCCAGCGACCATGCCTACTGGAAAACGCAGGGCTGGATGGACGGAAAATCACCCTGGAAATAAAAAAGGCGGCTGTCACCAGCCGCCTTTCCGCGTTGTTCCTCACTTCAAAAGCAATTCCCGCAGTTCTTCCATCGTATCAACAATTTGGTCTACGCCGGCACAAGCCAACTCATCCCTGCCGCCAAAGCCAAAGGTAACACCAATACACGCGATGCCGTTGTTCTGCGCCCCCTCCGCGTCATGCATCCGGTCCCCCACCAAAACCGCTTCGGAACGTTCCCGCACCTGCAGCATCTCCAACGCCTGCCTGACAACCTGTGATTTGGTAGAGATCACACCATCCAGCGTGGCGCCGGAAACGACATCGAAATAAGAGTCGATCTGGAACCTCTGCAAAATTTTCTCCACAAAAACCGTTGGCTTGGAGGACGCAATGGCCGCTTTCTTTCCTGCGTCCTTCAGCGCCCGCAACAACTCCGGAACGCCTGAAAACAAAAGGTTTTCTTTCCAGCCCCGCACACTGAAGCGCTCTCGGTAAGCCGCGACCGCCTGCTTTGCGCCAGCATCGTCAAATCCATAGCAGCGAATGAATTCATCATAGAGCGGCGGACCGATAAAATGTTCCAAGGCTGTTCGATCGGGCGCATCAATTCCCATTTTGCCGAGCGCATACTGCACAGACCTTGTGATTCCCTCTCGCGGATCGGTCAGTGTCCCATCCAGATCAAATAAAATATATTGATACATGCTTTTCCCTCCTCAAACAGAAGAAAAGCAGCAACCAAAGTTGCTGCTTTCGTGATGTGCGCATCGAGTTATCTTTCCAGGCCGTCGCCAGCCAAGTATTGTCACCGTAAATGAGCTTAACTACTGTGTTCGGAATGGGAACAGGTGTACCCTCATCACCATAGATACGCACTATATCGAGAAATGCTCCAGGCATTTACTCACCTTGTAAAACATACCACATCGCCGCCATCTTGTCAACCGTCAAAGATGGTGACCCGTGGGGGAATCGAACCCCCGTTTGCGGCGTGAGAGGCCGCCGTCTTAACCGCTTGACCAACGGGCCATTTCCAGCCTGCTTCCGGTATGCTTGCCGGCTCCACCGTGGGACTGAACTCGGCCAATCCCACAGCGCACCGTTTCTGGTACACCATCACGGGCTCGAACCGTGGACCCACTGATTAAGAGTCAGTTGCTCTACCAACTGAGCTAATGGTGCATGCTTCTCCTTGAAAAGAAATTTTCTTTTCGCAGAAACAGAAGGTCTTACACCTTGAAAACTGAACAATAACTATGGCAAACAAAGAGTAAAATCTGAGATTGCCTCTAATATGAGGTCAAGCCCTCGGCCTATTAGTATCAGTCCGCTGCATACATTACTGCACTTCCACTCCTGACCTATCAACCTTGTAGTCTACAAGGGGCCTTACTCCATAAAGGATGGGAACACTTATCTCGAGGGGAGTTTCACGCTTAGATGCCTTCAGCGTTTATCTCGTCCGTACTTAGCTACCCAGCTATGCCCCTGGCGGAACAACTGGTGCACCAGCGGTACGTCCATCCCGGTCCTCTCGTACTAAGGACAGCTCCTCTCAATATTCCTGCGCCCGCAACAGATAGGGACCGAACTGTCTCACGACGTTCTGAACCCAGCTCGCGTACCGCTTTAATTGGCGAACAGCCAAACCCTTGGGACCGAATTCAGCCCCAGGATGCGATGAGCCGACATCGAGGTGCCAAACCTCCCCGTCGATGTGGACTCTTGGGGGAGATCAGCCTGTTATCCCCAGGGTAGCTTTTATCCGTTGAGCGACGGCATTTCCATTCACATACCGCCGGATCACTAACTCCAACTTTCGTTACTGCTCGAACCGTCATTCTCGCAGTTAGGCTCGTTTATGCGTTTACACTCAGTGCACGATTTCCGTCCGTGCTGAACGAACCTTTGAGCGCCTCCGTTACTCTTTAGGAGGCGACCGCCCCAGTCAAACTGCCCACCTGACAGTGTCCCCCGACCAGATTCATGGCCGCAGGTTAGAATCCCAATATCCCAAGAGTGGTATCCCAAGGTTGCCTCCACAAATGCTGGCGCACTTGCTTCCCAGGCTCCCACCTATCCTGTACATGGAATACCGAGATCCAATATCAAGCTACAGTGAAGCTCCATGGGGTCTTTCCGTCTAGTTGCGGGAAACCGGCATCTTCACCGGTACTACAATTTCGCCGGGCGGGCTGTTGAGACAGTGCCCAAATCGTTACGCCATTCGTGCGGGTCAGAACTTACCTGACAAGGAATTTCGCTACCTTAGGACCGTTATAGTTACGGCCGCCGTTTACTGGGGCTTAAGTTCGCACCTTCGCTTGCGCTAAGCACTCCCCTTAACCTTCCAGCACCGGGCAGGCGTCACCCCCTATACGTCATCTTTCGATTTAGCAGAGAGCTGTGTTTTTGCTAAACAGTCGCTTGGGCCTTTTCACTGCGGCCTGCTCTCGCAGGCGCCCCTTATCCCGAAGTTACGGGGCCAATTTGCCGAGTTCCTTAACAACCCTTCTCCCGTTGGCCTTAGAATACTCATCCCATCTACCTGTGTCGGTTTGCGGTACGGGCACCTTAGTATACACATAAGCTTTTCTCGTCTCTCACGCCAGTTACTTCCCTACTAAATTTCGGTCCCTTACGCCCGGGGCAACCATCGCCCGGGTTAACCTTAATGAAAGCGTCCCTTATGCTTAAAGTTCGGTGGTTACGGAATTTCTACCGTATGTGCATCGACTACGCCTTTCGGCCTCGCCTTAGCTCCCGACTAACCTTGGGCGGACGAACCTTCCCCAAGAAACCTTAGATTTTCGGCCATTATGATTCTCACATAATTCTCGCTACTTATTCCGGCATTCTCACTCGTATAAAATCCACCAGTGCTTCCGCTCTGACTTCGCCTCTTATACGACGCTCCCCTACCCAATGCATTACTGCAATGCCTAAGCTTCGGTTGAACGCTTAGCCCCGTTACATTTTCTGCGCAAAACCAC
>NZ_OMPN01000001.1:2957500-3097500 GCF_900291975.1 Agathobaculum massiliense | reverse complement strand
CGGTCGACAAATTCAAACAGCGTGCTGCTGCTGCGCACCTCATGCCCGCCAAATTTTTTTCCCACTAACTCCTGATTCGCGTCAAACGCACACAGCAGCTTGAATCCGCTGGCCGAAAAATCGAAGTTGTTGAGCAAGGCCCGTCCCAGATTGCCCGCACCGATCAATACCGCCGTGCGGCCGGCGCGGAGCCCAAGAATAGCGCCCAACTCCTCCTGCAGCTTATCTACATTGTATCCATATCCCTGCTGGCCAAATCCACCAAAGCAGTTGAAATCCTGCCGGATCTGTGAAGCGGTCAGCCCCATACGCTCAGCCAGGGCGCGCGAGGAAATGCGCTGTACGCCCTCAGCTTTCAGCTCACAAATATTGCGGTAGTAGCGCGGCAGACGCTGCACCACCGCCTTGGAGACCTCTTGTTTGCGCTCCACAGGTTTTCATCCTCTCTTTCCCATCACAAAATTACAGCTTCGCAATCGTTTCCAGTACATAATCCGTGAATTCCTGCGCGGTCGCACCAGTATCACGCCCATTGACCACTACCTTTTTCTCTTCAAACATGCAGATATCGAGCGCACGGTCGAGCTTATTCGCCAGTTCGATCTCACCGATGTGCTCGAGCAGCATCACGGAGGCGCGCAGCACGGAGGACGGGTCCGCGTACTGAGCGCGCCCCTCCTGCACCATGCGCGGCGCGGAACCGTGGATGGCCTCGAACATCGCGTAGCGCTTGCCGATATTGGCCGAACCCGCGGTGCCTACGCCGCCCTGAATCTCGGCCGCCTCGTCGGTGATGATATCGCCATACAGGTTGGGCAGCACGACCACCTTGAAATCGCGGCGGCGTTTTTCGTCCAGAAGCTTCGCGGTCATGATATCGATGTACCAGTCGTCGAACTCGACCTCCGGATACTCCTTTGCGACCCGCTGGCAGGTGTCGAGGAATTTGCCGTCCGTGGTCTTGATGATATTGGCCTTGGTCACGCAGGAGACGCGGTTCTTGCCGGTCTTGCGCGCGTAATCAAACGCCAGGCGCGCGATGCGCTCGCAGCCCTGCGAGGTCGCCACTGTAAAGTCGATGAACAGATCGTCCGCAATCTGCACGCCCTGCGAGCCGACCGCATAGCCGCCCTCGGTGTTTTCGCGATAGAACGTCCAGTCGATCCCCAGCTCAGGCACCTTGACTGGACGCACGTTGGCGAACAGGTCGAGCGCTTTGCGCATCGCCACATTCGCGGATTCCACATTCGGCCACGGATCGCCCTTGCGCGGGGTCGTGGTCGGCCCCTTGAGAATTACATGGCACTGTTTGAGCTCCTCCATCACATCGGGCGGGATGGCGCAGCCCAGCTCAGCGCGACGCTCGATGGTCAGCCCGTCTATCACACGGAACTCCACTTTCCCCGCCTTGACCTTGTCGGCCAGCAGGGCCTCGAGCGCGTGCTGCGCCATGCCGGTGATCATCGGGCCGATACCGTCGCCGCCGCACACGCCGATGATGAGCTTGTCAAGCTTTGTATAGTCAATAAAGTCATCCTGTGCTTTCATATCCGCGATGCGCGCAAGCTGGCTTTCTACCACTGCTTCAAATTTATCCAGAATGGACTGGTCGATCGACATAACGGTGTCCTCCTCATACCATTGATATTATTTTAACAAATTTTCTGCATCCTGTCAAGAAAGAGGAGGCTGGGAAAGCGCCCCTCTCCTCTTTTCCTTATTGCGCCGCCTGTTCCTTGGCATAGTTGAGCGTGCCGCCCGCGAGCAGCGCGCCGCGCTGACGGTCGGAAACGTCGCAGTCCGCCTTGAAGGTCCTGCCGCCGCATACCACGGTAACCTGACTGCCGTTTTTGATTTCCTCCAGCACATGCGGCAGCGCGATCTCATCCAGCAGGTTGATCGCGTCGTAGTCCGCCGGATCGGCGAAAGTCAGCGGCAGGATGCCCGAGTTGACCAGATTGGCCTTGTGGATACGGGCGAACGACTTGCACAGCACGGCTTTGACGCCCAGATACAGCGGGACGAGCGCCGCGTGCTCGCGCGACGAGCCCTGGCCGTAGTTGGCGCCGCCGACGATGACGCCGCCGCCCTGCTCCTTGCAGCGCGCCGGAAATTCCGGATCGACATTGATAAAACAGTAATTCGAGTAGTATGGCACGTTCGAACGGTAGGGCAGCAGCTTCGCGCCCGCCGGCAGGATATGGTCGGTGGTGATGTTGTCCTCGGTCTTGAGTACGACGCGGCCCGTATAGGACGCTTCCAGCGCCTTGCCCAGCGGGAACGGCTTGATGTTCGGGCCGCGTACAACCTCGACCTCGGCCGGATTTTCTGCGGGCCTTACGATCATGTTGTCGTTGATGACGAAATGCTCCGGCATTTCAATCGCCGGCATTTCTCCCAGCGTGCGCGGGTCGGTCAGCACGCCCGCGAGCGCACTCGCCGCCGCGACCTCGGGCGATACCAGATAAATCTGCGCGTCCTGCGTCCCCGAGCGGCCCTCAAAGTTACGGTTGAAGGTACGCAGGGATACACCCGCGGACTCCGGCGACTGTCCCATGCCGATGCAGGGACCGCAGGCGCACTCGAGGATGCGCGCGCCCGCCGCGATAATATCCGCCAGCGCACCGTTCTGTGCGAGCATGTTAAACACCTGTTTGGAACCCGGGCTGATGGTGAGCGAAACGTCCGGATGCACGGTTTTACCCTTGAGGATGGACGCGACTTTCATCATATCGTAATAGGAGGAATTGGTGCAGGAGCCGATGCAGCACTGATTGACCTTAATCGCGCCGATCTCAGCGACCGGCCTGACATTGTCCGGCATGTGCGGCATCGCGGCCAGCGGCTCAAGCGCGGACAGGTCGACCGTGTATTCCTCGTCGTACACCGCGTCCGGATCGGAGGACAACTCGACCCACACATCACCGCGGTCCTGCGCCTCGAGGAAGCGTCTGGTTTCCCCGTCGGACGGGAACACCGAGGTCGTCGCGCCCAGTTCCGCGCCCATGTTGGTGATGGTCGCGCGCTCAGGCACGGACAGCGTCGCAACGCCCTCGCCCGCGTACTCGACGATCTTGCCCACGCCGCCCTTGACGGTCATCTGGCGCAGCACGTCCAGGATAACGTCCTTGGCGGAAACCCACGGGGACAGCTTGCCCGTCAGGTTGACGCGCACCATCTTGGGCATGGGGATGTAGTACGCGCCGCCGCCCATCGCAACCGCCACGTCCAGGCCGCCCGCGCCGAACGCCAACATGCCGATGCCGCCGCCGGTCGGGGTGTGGCTGTCCGAGCCGATCAGGGTCTTACCCGGCGCGCCGAAGCGCTCCAGATGCACCTGATGGCAGATGCCGTTGCCCGCCTTGGAATAGTAGATGCCGTGCTTTTTGGCCACCGAGCCGATATACTTGTGGTCGTCCGCGTTTTCGAAGCCGGACTGCAGGGTATTGTGGTCGATATACGCGACCGACCGCTCGGTCCTGACCTGGTCGACACCCATTGCCTCAAACTGGAGATAAGCCATGGTGCCGGTAGCATCCTGCGTAAGCGTTTGGTCGATCCGGAGACCGATCTCCTGTCCTTGGACCATTTCTCCGTCCACCAGATGCTCCTTCAGAATTTTCTGTGCGATTGTCATACCCATTTGTGTTTCTTACACTCCTTTATGTCCCTACGCGGCGATATTTGCGCCCGCCGCGCCCCGCCGCTGCAAAGCGGGTCCGTTGCGGCTTCCACAGCCTTCTCCACGGCATGCGCGGCATACCGTGCCCAAAAACAAAACAGAAGCGGCCTTTGCAACGCAAAAACCACTTCTATTTTACAACATTCCTTATCTTTTGAAAAGACCTTTTCGCTATCGCTTTTCACAAATATTCGCACTGATCTCCGCAGTTGCGAAAGCATTCTGCAGGGTCAGACCCACACTACCTGCAAGGTATTCATAATATGCCTGGCTCCCGATCATGGCCGCGTTATCCCCGCACAGGGAAAGCGGCGGCAGGTAGAGCCTGGTGTGGGTGCGCTTCGCCATCTTCTGCAGCGCCGCGCGCAGGAACGAGTTGGCCGCCACACCGCCCGCGCAGACCACGCGCCGCGCATGCGTCCGCTGCGCCGCCATCTCCAGCCGCGGCACCAGCGTATGCACGACCGCCGCACAAAAAGAGGCCGCAAGGCCGTTTTTGTCCAGCGTTTCGCCTTTCTGCTCCGCATTGTGCGCCAGATTGATGACCGCGGTCTTGAGGCCGGAAAAAGAGAAGTCAAGCGGCGCGTCCTTGATGTGCGAATCCGGCAGCTTGTAGCACATCGGGTCGCCCTCCTGCGCGAGCCTGTCGATCTTCGGGCCGCCCGGGTAGCCCACGCCGAGCACGCGCGCGACCTTATCGAACGCCTCGCCCGCCGCGTCGTCCCGCGTGCCGCCGAGGATCTCAAAATCCGTATAATCGCGCACCATCACGATCTCGCTGTGTCCGCCGGACGCAATCAGCGTCAAAAACGGAGGCTTGAGATCGGGATACGCCAGATAGGTCGCCGCGATATGCCCGCGGATGTGATGCACCGGAATAAAGGGCTTTTGCAGCGCAAACGCCAGCGATTTCCCGAAATTCGCGCCGACCAGCAGCGCGCCGATCAGTCCCGGCGCACAGGTCGCCGCCACCGCGTCCACCGCGCGCTTGTCCATGCCCGCGTCGGCCAGCGCCTTTTCCGTCACGCGCACAACCGCCTCCATGTGCCGACGCGACGCGATCTCCGGCACCACGCCCCCATACAGCGCGTGCGTTTCGATCTGTGTGTCCACCACGCTGGAAAGTATGTTCCGTCCATCCTCAACCACGGCGGCCGCCGTTTCGTCGCAGGAGGACTCAATTGCCAAAATCCTCATTGTCTCACCCGTTGTTCCCGTATTGCAAAATATGACGCGCCAGTTCCGCGTCCTGCCTGTGTACATAGATCCGATACTCCCGCGGGTACTGCGCGCGAATCCCCAGCACATCCTGCCGCTGCAGCATGCGCTGCGCATTGTCCCGCACCTCTGTTCGGAACGCGATCTGATCACGGCTGAGCGCCTGCTGCGCTTGGAAAAAGTCTTCCTGCGTATTGGTGCATAAAATCTGCTCGCGGTTCATCGGCGTAATCATTTTCCCGCCTCCTTTATCCAAAAGCAAATATTTCCTGTCCCTCGCCACTCTGCTACAAGCCGGCCGGCATGCGGTATACCGCCCAGATCACCGCTGCCGTTGGCAGCAGCAATGCACCGCACAGGCTCACCTGCAGGCGCACCGCATGCCCTTTGGGATCTCCGCCGCACTGCACCGCGCGCAGCGCGTCGCACAGCGCATGGCAGAAAGAACAGGCACACAGCACGGCGCCGGCCAAAAGGGCCGCCAAAAGCATCATCTCTTTCTCCCCCTTTCCGGTTACCGCATCGTGCCATCCGATATCTCTTTTTCCATGCATACGCAGATCTCGTCCCCCGCGAAATCGCCGAAATTCGGCACCAGCCGGTACCCCTGCTTCTGATAAAACGCGATCGCGTCCGGCATATCCGCGCCGGTTTCCAGCACCGCGCGGTGGCACCCGCTCGCTGCGGCGTGCCGTTCGAGCGCGGCCACGATTTTGCCCGCCGTCCCGCTTCTTCGGTATTCCGGCCGGACATACATCCGCTTGATCTCCGCTGTTACCGGATCATACGCGCGCCAGCAGCCGCAGCCTGCCGGCCGTTCCCCTATGTAAGCCACCACCGCGCAAGCCATTCCGTCCAGCGCGTGATACGCCTTGTACTTTTCTGCCACCGAGCCCCAGCCTGCATGGAAATATACATCCAGCTCCGCAACCAGCACTGCCAGATCCGGATTGCTCACATCGACAAAGCGAAGCGCCGCCCGTTTTTTATCCACCGTCCCCAGCGCCTTTTCAAAGCAAAGGCAGTTTTCCGCGCCGGCCGGACTCCCATAATAGGGCATTGTACGGTATCCCAGTTTCCGGTAAAGCGCCGCCGAATCCCCTGTGGTCCGCGCGGTTTCCAAAACAGCGCGCGTATAGCCCTGCTCCGCCGCGTTACCCTCCAGCGCGCGGATGACCGCGCCCGCAATCCCCCGCCGACGGTATTCCGGCCGCACATAAATGCGTTTCAGTTCCACGGTATGCGCGTCCGTCCGCTTCCAGCAGCCGCAGCCTGCCGCGCATCCATCCTCATAAACGACCAGCCGGCATCCGAACAGATGCGGGTCGTTATATTTCGCATAGCGGCGATGCACCTCGCCCACGATCGAAAAATAATATTCATCCAGCCTGCCCGCCAGTTCCAGCAGATCCGTGTTTTCCGCATCGACAAACCGAAGCTCCATCCAGCCTCACCCTTTCAGAAAAAATGTCATCAGCAGCGCGTCCTCAACGGGCGCGGTGTAAAAATTCTTTCGCACGCCCACCTTTTGGAAGCCCGCATTCTCGTACAGGGCAATCGCGGGCATATTGGACGTGCGCGCCTCCAACGTAACAAAGGCCAGCCCCTGCGCTCCCGCGTGCGAGACAAGCGTCCCGATCAGCGCGCGGCCGACTCCCTGCCGGCGGCAGTCGGGTGATACCGCAACATTGGTGATATACCCCTCGTCCAGCACGGTCTGGCAACCCACATAGCCGACCGCCACGCCGTCCCGCTCCGCAACCAGGAACAGACCTTTCCCCAGTTCTTCGCGGAGCATATCCGCGCTCCACGGCGCGTGGAAGCACACTTTTTCGATCTCCGCGAGCGCGGCCAGATGACGCTCCTGCATGGGTACGACCGTCATTCTGTAAGCCTCCCGATGATGCCGCTTATCCCCCGGTCGATCTCGGCCGCCGCGCGGCGGTAGGTATCCAGATCGCCGCCAAACGGATCGGAAACGTCCTCCGGCAGCAGGGTGAATATCTTGTCCGCACAGTTCGGATACAGCTCGCACAGGCGGTCGTAATGGGCGCCTGTCATGCAGACCAGAAAGCGCGCCTCCCGCACCAGTTCGGGCGTGAGCATGCGCGAGCGATGCCCTGCAATGTCCGCGCCCAGTTCGCGCGCCGCCGTGACCGCGTTTGGCGACGCGGGCAGGCCGTTCTGGGTGAACAGTCCAGCGGACGCCGCCGTCAGACCGGTCTTCTTCTCCCCGCCGCGCGCACGGAACAGCCCCTCAGCCATCGGCGAACGGCAGGTGTTGCCCGAGCAGATGAAAATGATGTCGTCCATTTTGGAATTCCCCCTGTCAAAAACCGCCCGCGCCGCGCGCGGTGCGCCCTCTCCTCTCAAACCGATCGGTTCGGGTAGAATCACTTTGTGTCGTACCAGCTATGCCCCGCCTTGGCCTCTGCCACCAGGGGCGCATCCATAACGAACGCGGCTTCCATTTCTTCCTTGAGCAGGCGCATCGCGGTCTCCTGTTCGGTTTTCGGCGCCTCCAAGATTAATTCGTCGTGGACCTGCAGGATGAGCCGGCTCTCCAGGCCCTCGCGCAGCAGGCGGTCGTGTACCCGCACCATGGCGATCTTGATGATGTCCGCCGCGGTCCCCTGGATGGGCGTATTCATCGCCACACGCTCCCCAAAGGAACGGATATTGAAATTTTTGCTTTTCAGTTCGGGCAGCGCGCGGCGGCGGCCGAACAGCGTGGACACATAGCCCTTTTCCCTCGCGTTTTCCTTGATATCCTCCATATATTTTGCAACGCCCGGATAGGTCGCCAGATAGGCGCGGATAAACTCGCCCGCTTCCTTACGGGTCACGCCAATATCCTGCGCAAGCGAAAAATCCGATATCCCGTACACAATACCGAAATTGACCGCCTTGCAGGAGGAACGCATCTGCGGTGTGACCTCGTCCAGCGGCACATGGTATACCTTGGCCGCGGTCGCGGCGTGGATATCCTGCCCGGATCGAAACGCCTCAATCATGTGCGCGTCCTGCGAGATATGCGCAAGCACACGCAGTTCGATCTGCGAGTAATCCGCGTCGATCAGCACATGCTCCGTGTCGGGCGCGACGAACATACGCCGCAACTCACGCCCCAGTTCAGTGCGCACCGGAATGTTCTGTAGGTTCGGGTCGGTCGAGGACAGCCGCCCTGTCGCGGTCACAGTCTGCTGAAAATGCGTATGGATACGCCCGTCCTTTTGGCTGACCACCTTGAGCAGCCCATCCACATAGGTGCTCTTCAGCTTGGTAAGCTGCCGGTATTCCAGTATCCTGGGAACGACCGGATGGTCTTCCGCGATGCGCTCCAGCACGTCCACGTTGGTCGAATAGCCGGTCTTGGTTTTTTTCGGCGCGGGCAGGTGCAGCTTTTCAAACAGCACCTCGCCGAGCTGCTTGGGGCTGTTGATATTGAATTCTCCATCTGCGTCGCGGTAGATCTGCGCGATCAGCTCATGGATACGGACGTCCAGCCGCTCCCCAAACGCGCGCAGCTCGTCCGGCGCGACCGCACAGCCCACGGTTTCCATTTCGGCCAGAATGCGCATCAGCGGCAGTTCTATCTCATAGTACAGCTTGCGCATGCCCAGCTCTTCCACCCTGGATGCTGCTTCCTGATAGATCGCACGCACCGCCCCTGCATGGCGCGCGCACGCCTGTTCCGTCTGTTCCTGCCCGCCGAGCGGCGATACGGCAGCCGGATCGTCCAAGTCAAGTTCTGGCAGTTCAGTGCTGCAATATGCCAGCGCCACGCGCGGCAGGTCATATCCAGACTGCGTCGGATCCAGCAGATACGCGGCGAGGCAGGTGTCGAACACAATCCCCTCCGGCTGGATGCCACGTGCAAGCAGCGCCGCCGCCACAGGTTTCGCATCATGCAGCACCAGCTCGATCGCGCCGCCGAACAGACGGCGCAGCAGCGCATCCCAATCCGCATCCGCAAAGTCATCCGCAAACAGCATCGCCGCCGTATCCGCTTCCAGCAGGCACATCGCACCCAGCGTTTCCGGAATCACCGCAAACACGCGGCCCGCTTCGGTCAGCGCGTCGAGCAGCCCAAACGCTTCGGCGGCATTTTGGATGCGCTGCGTCCGGAGCTCCGGCAGCCTGGGCGCGGTATACGCGCCGCTCAGCCCAAGCTTTTTGATAAAGTTTTTAAACTCCAGGCGGGTCAGCAGTTCATAAAGCGCTGCCTCGTCCCGATGTTCCTCCGGCAGGTTTGCAACATCCAGCGCAAGCGGCGCGTTGCGGTCAATGGTCGCGAGCCAATAGCTGTCTTTCGCGGACTGCGCGCCCGCTTCCAGCTTTGCTCGCGCGCCTTTTTTGATTTTTTCATCCTCCAGGTTCGCATACACGCCTTCCAGCGAGCCGAAATCATGCAGCAGCTGCATTGCCGTCTTTTCCCCGATGCCCGGCACGCCCGGAATATTATCCGACGCATCCCCCATCAGCGCCTTCAGGTCGATCAGGCGAATCGGATCGAAGCCGTATCTTTCACGGAACTTTTCCATATCATAGGTTTCATAGGTCGTCTGCCCCATTTTGGTGGAAACCAGAAGCACAGTCGTCCCGCCGCCGATGAGCTGCAGGCTGTCACGGTCGCCCGTCACGACCACGCAGGTGTCGCCGTTTTCATCCGCTTTCCGGCTGATCGTGCCGATCAGGTCGTCCGCCTCATACCCTGCCAGCTCGCAGCGTACCACACCCATCGCATCGAGTGTTTCTTTCATCACCGGCAACTGCGCCGCCAGCTCGTCCGGCATCCCCTTGCGGGTTGCCTTGTAGGAATCAAATTTCAAATGGCGGAAGGTTTTTTCCCGCACGTCAAAGCACACAACCGTACGGTCAGGCTTTTCATCCTCCCTGAGCTTGAACAACGTGGCCAAGAACCCGTATACCGCGTTGGTCGGCAGCCCTTCATGGTTGGAGAGCTGGCGGATACCATAAAAAGCGCGGTTGAGTATACTGTTTCCATCGATCACCATGATTTTCATGCGCGTATTCCCCATCATTCAACAAATTTTTCTTATCATATATTATATCCTATTACCAGCCGTATTTCCAGACAAAATAAGGGACGGGGCTTCCGCCCCGTCCCGCGCCCATATTCCTTATGCGCCGAACCGCATCTGCAGCCGCAGACGATCGGCTATCATCGAGATGAATTCCGAGTTTGTCGGCTTGCCCTTGACGCCCGACACCGTATAGCCGAAATAGCTCTGCAGCGTCTCGATATCGCCGCGGTCCCACGCGACTTCGATCGCATGACGGATCGCGCGCTCAACTCGCGAAGAAGTGGTCTTGAACTTTTTTGCAATCGACGGATACAGCACCTTGGTAATCGCGCTGACCGCCTCCATGTCCTCGACCGCCATCATGATCGCCTCGCGCAGATATTGGTAGCCCTTGATATGCGCCGGCACGCCGACCTGATGGATAACCTCAGTTACGCGTACTTCCAGCGCCATTGCTTCCCCCGTTTTTTCGGCCTCCTGCTTTCCGGATTTCCACATGCGGATCCTTTCGCAAACCATTTCCGCTTCCATAGGCTTGCGCAGAAACATATCCACGCCCAGCGCAGTACACTCCGCGCCCGCCTGTGGGCTGGCGAAAGCTGAAAGGACAACGGTCGCGGGCTGCTCCTGCCTGCGTTCGTGCAGCTTGGTCAGCACCATGATCCCATCCATCACCGGCAGCACCAGGTCGATGATGAGCAGATCAGGCTTAAGCTCTCCTACTGCCGCAACCGCTTTCGCGCCGTCCTCCGCGATACCGGCAAGCTCCATATCATTTGATTTTTCGATTGCCGCCGCCATCCGTGCGCAGAATTCGCTGTCGTCGTCTGCGAGCAATACTCGAATTTTTTGTTCCATGTTGTCAATACCAGCCTTCCAGCAATTTATTTGTTCTCTGTCTTAGCTGTCATTAATTTACCATATAATTCCATAATTTTCAAGGCTATTGTCGGAAAAGCTGGATTTTTTTCTCGTCATTTTTCGACAAAATGCGACGAATCGAGCGAAACATGAACAAAAACTTCGTTAATTCGTCATTTCCTCAAGCATCCGTTCAATGCCAATCGCATAGCCGCAGGTAGGGTCGTTTACCATTACGTCAGTACGACCATGATACCAACGCTGTTAAATCTTTGGAAGCTTGGGGAACAAATCAATCACAATTTTACCATCCGGCCCTTTGTCATACTCTATTTTATAAAGGATTTCTTTAAGCAAAGCATTCCGCTCTTTTGGGGACATGGTATCGTAGCTTTCCAACAGATTCTCTGTTGTCGGAATTAAATTCGAAGATACCGCATCGGTCTGTTCGTATTTGGCCAGTGATGTCAGCAAGATATTCTTTTGCTGTTGTAGGCGGGCAACCGAGTCGCCTATTTTTTCTTGGCGTGTTTTGAACAGTTCGAGGGAGTAAACGCCTTGTTCAACCATGTCATACGCTCTTTCCATTTGCGCGTTCCGCTTTTCAAGCTCATCATCCAATCCGGCAATCTTTTTCTTGCAGGCCGCAATATCTTCTCCAAATCCAATCGTCGAGACTTTCACCCTATACCCTTTCAGCCACACCCGAAGCGCCGCTATAATTTGCCTTTCAACAAGATCATAATTACTGCTTCCGTTATGGCAGTTTCTTTGGTTGACACACCGGAAACGCGGTACACGGTAGCGGGTAGTAGTTGTTCTCCCTATTCGTTTCCCGCATTTCGCGCAGTAAATCAGTCCTGCAAAGGAATTTTCCAATGTAAACTCTTTGCGAACTTTTACTGACGGCTGCCGGTTGATCCGAATTTCCTGCGCATCCCAAAAAATTTTTTCACTGATCAAGGCAGGGTGGCGCCCCTCATAGAGCTGATAATCCGCAATGTTTTTCTTGCGTTTGATATGCTTTTCGACGATTCCATTCTGGAATGTTTTAACGTGCTGGCTCCAGCCACGCCGTATTTTCCCCATATATACGGGATTCGTCACTATGTTGGTTATGGTTGAATACGTCCATAGATCCCCATGACGGGTTGGTATTTTTTCGTCATTCAGGTAATTTGCTATGTTTTTTGTTCCCACATAATGAACATACATATCAAAAACCTTTTTTACCACGGGCGCTTCCTTCTCGTCAGGCTCTAAGGTAAAGCCTTTTTCTCCCTCAAGCTTTACCCTGCGGTAACCGTATGGGGCAATACTGGAAATATACTTTCCCTCTGAAGCGGAGCTTTGTCGTCCACGAATCAGCCTCCGATTTATCGTTTTATACTCCCTACGGGACATAAACAAGCCAAACTCAAAATACTCTTGATCGAATTCATCGTTTGGATCATAGGTCTTGCTGGGCGTGATAATTTTCGTGCCGGAAAACTGGAATATTTGACTGATATATGCTTGATCCGCACCATTTCCTCGTGCAAGCCTTTCCAGGTCTACGACAAGGACACCTGTATACAAGCCTGCATTAACCTCCTCAAGCATTGCTTGTACTTGAGGCCTTGCGGCAATGGATTCCCCTGATACCACTTCGTAATATGTTTTTGCAATATGATACCCTCGATCTTTAGCCAGCTTATTCAAAATTTCTTCATGACGTTTCAGTGTTTCCTCTACATTTAACTCTGCATAATCACGATCAAAGCGAGACTTTCTCAGGTATTGAACATATCGCTCCATGTTTACCTCCTCTATGATTCAGTATACATTCTTCACAGTATGTTGTCAAACCATTTAGTTTGCAAAAGCACATCCATTTTATATTTTTCCCACATTTACAGCATCTTTTTATACCAAAAACAACTTTTCCTTGTCCAGTCTCTTGTAATGTGCGGAAACTATTTGAGATACATGTTCCATACAGGTTTCAACAGAGTCTATACACCGGTCATCATGAATTCTTACGATACTCTCACAGTTTTCTTCAATGTGGCTTATCATTAATCTCCACCTCACGATAGCGTTTCCACTATTATCCCCCATAGGATATAAGTTATTCTCTAAAAGGAACCATCGGTATTCAGCCGCCGATGGTCGCTGTTGATCTGCTCATTTAACCCAGCGGATTGCAACTTTCCGGCGCTTACTTCATAGGAACGCATCCATGCTCTTTACTTGTCAAGGCTCATACTGCAGCCGCCTTTCATCGGCTTCCTCATAATCATTTTATAAATCCCCATGGGGAAGCCGATGAAAAAAGCGGTTATTTATTCCTGTACTTTTGGTAATCCAAAATCGCCCTTAAAAGCCCGTTTTCAATATGCCCCTTGACAAACGGGTCAACTATAGTTACCCTGTTCATCAATATACGGGCGTAAGGCTTTTGAATGGCTTATCGGTTAAAGGAAATGTACAACCTGTAGCATTGCCTGTTCGTCTCCATGTACAGCTTTTTTGACCGTATCATAGCTTAGAATCCGTTTCTCTTTTGCTTTACTCTTCACACGTTTCCCCCACAAACCGTTCTCGGAGTTGTTTCATCGCTTTCCGTTTCCGATAGCTTACTTTTTTCTGGTCAGCTTCATACTTGAAGCTATCTCCTGATCGGCCTGCTGTATAAAATAAGAACGCAAGATAATCTCTCGCTGTGTTACCGAAAGCTGTTTTAGTGCGTCAGCAAGATCACTGTCATAAACAGGCACGCAAATATCCCCAATTATAAATTCTGTGTCTGTCAGATGTATCACATTTACCGGTTGTGGAATGGCCTCAAAGAACAGCGCACCCGGAATATGGCATAGTGCATCTTTTCGTAAAAATCTGTACACTTCACTTGTCTGATTTTCGATTGCTTTCCAGCAATAGCTGATAAAGCGTTTCACCATGACATCCTGTGGCGTAAGCGACGTAAGCATTACACTCACCACCTTACTGCCACTGACTGTGGAATTTACATTGTTATAGGCTGTTGAACCATCAGTTTTTGGTTAATTTTTTTGCACAAATTTTCATCATTTTTGTAAGAATTTTACAATCTTGTATAATATCAGTAATAATAACCCCTGATTCATAAAATGATTTCGGCGATCTCTTATTAAAAGCAGAAATTTTTTGGTGTATTCTATCGCAATCCACCCTATTGCTAATGTTCAAAAATTTGAATAAAAACAGCGCCCGCAGAACCATCCTTCGTTCTGCGGGCGCTGCCTTTATGAAATGTCTATCAATCATCACTTTTCCATCATAACTTTACTTGATACGGGCAATCTTCTTGGCGAGTTCTTTTTTCATTTCGAGGTTGGACTGTCGTGCGATCATGATGCGCTGGGCCTGCGGGGAGCCTGCGCCGTGCATGGACTCGGGCAGGTAGCCAACCGCGGCCGTACCCATCGTCATGTTCTCGATCAGCCGGAGCACGCGCATGCGGTCCTCGGTCGGCACGCTTGCCACCCCCTTGAGGTACTTCTCGATGTAGTCGTGCGTCGCCGGATTCCGGTAGTCCGCCTCGCTCGGCTGCGTCACCATCAGACCTCCCGCAAGGTCCTGCGCCAGCCGCGCAATCTCATACGGGAACCGCGTCACATTCTGCTTGCATACGTTCGCCAGCAGCAGGTCGATCAGGTAGTTGCCGCTCTTTGTCTTCGTTCCCTGGCTGGAGCATGCGATGCCACAGCAGTACAGCGTCTCGTTCAGGTGCGTCATCTCGATCAGCTTATCCTTTACATGGCTGGCCTTCGCCGAGCCTGCCATATCGCCCGCAAGCGCCGTCGCGCCGATCAGCACGTCGCCCACGCCTACCTTGCACCCGCCGTAGCTCTGGCGGTGGTAGCCCGCGAACCGCTCTACCATCATGCCCGCGAACTGCACCTCCCCGTTCAGGAAGATCATTTCGTTCGGGATGAACACATGGTCGAAGATCACCAGCACCTCATGCCCGCCGTAGACCTTGTTGCCCACGTCGATGTCGTTGTATTCCTCGGTCTTGCGCGTGTCGCGCGACTGCCTGCTGGTACAGGTTGAATTTTGTCAAGTGGTCATGCCGCTGCGAGCTAGGAGAAACCACTTCATCAATCAGATCCGGCGCTCCTTTACAGCCTTTATCGTCCAGCTTGTCAGAATCGCATATGACGGTAATACCAGGTTCTACCACAGTGTCAATGCCTGCTGTGTTATCGTCCTGCTTTTCGAACAGCCGGACGGTAAACGGCGCAGGGTACGCCTCACATTTCTTCCCGTCCAGATAATTTGCAATCTGGCGGAACAGTTCCCCGCATGCCTTTTGGTGCGCCCGCGATGGAGGCGCCAGCACGTTCGTCTGCCCCTGTATCAGCTCGATGCGTTCCTGTTCATCCCAAGACAGATAATCTGCATATGTGTGGATACATTAAGGTTAGAGTCTCCTCAATGCCATCCTCTACCTTCTTAGCAGCCTCCTTCAGTTTCATGGAACGGAGTTTCTCCACCACAGTCCTCGCCTTTTCTCTGGCAACTTTCTTTCTCTCTGGGTCATAGATCGCTTTGAGCATTTTGGCTACCAGCTTCACCTTGGAGCGCAGCGTGGCAAAGAACACATTACGGTAAAAGTGGACGGTACACCGTTGGTACTTGGCTTCGGGGGAACACTTCTCCCACAGCCTCCAGTATACCAAGACACTTGTCGCCACCAATAAACTTCGCCCTATCCAGTGAGATCTACAGGTGAGGAGCCTACTGTAGCCCCTCTGGGGCTGTGCTGACAGCCCTTTGCCTTGGGGCGTCCAGATCCCCCTCCCCATCCAAAAGCCTCCGGCTTGACCGGAGGCTTTTTTGTCCAATCGAGAGAATATCTTGAACTGAGGCGTAATATTCTGTCTCGTTACAGATATATAGGTGAATACAAAAACAATGTTATGATGCGTTGGCCGCCTGAACTCTTTGGCATTTGAAAGGAGTTCCGTTATGAAACGCTTTCTCACCAAAAGAATACTTCGATGAATTCTTACTGTTGTGATTGGAATAGGCCTCGTCCTAGTTTGTATCGGCACTCTATACGCAACGGAAAAGTATAATAACGAGGTGATCCTGGGTTATTCCGATTTGATCTTGGAGGAAAGCGAGGAATGAATCCCCTGCGCTGTTGATCAGGATTTTTCGGACAACATAAAACTGGATGATCTTGTTCCACCTCTTGGGTTAGTGATCAAAGAGGGCGAGTCATGGATTCCCGGTGCCATCGCCTCCCCCTTGAGAAATAGTCCGGCCTTTTAAAATTCTTTGACTTAGTATCAACCTTTTATAATCAATTAAAAAATCAGAAATGCAGCGAAGTATTCTGATCTAGTACAGACATAAAAGTTTTGCATTTGTGTTTTACAAGTTTGCATAATAAAGTAAAAGTTCTAAGGCTTTTCACAACGAAGCTCCCCGCTTTTCGAAAAAACATTCGGAAAGCAGGGTTCATTTAAGTTTCCAAAACAGCATTTACTTGGCCAAGGATCGTGCCAATACAATGGAATTCATCCGTTTTTTTAACTAAAATATCCTCCTCAATTACATTTAGAGACCGAAGACGACACTCTCCCTTCTCCTGGAAAAGGGTGCGGATGTAGTAAATACCATTGAGACAGAACAGTCCCATTTCATTGTGATGTGCCTGTTTTCTCTGAAGCGCCAGAATATCAAATTTTCGAAAGACAGGCAGATATTGATCTACTTGAATTTGAAAACAAAAGTCGGTCCCGTCAGGCAGATCTTTTTGCATGATATGTGCGCTACCCAGTTTCGTTTGCATGAGAAAACCGGTGTGGAGCTTACGTACACCAGGCAGATAGCATGGGAGGGTAAGCTGACTCTTGGTAATAGTTCGGGCATATTCCTCATTGATAATCAGCCGAACAAGCCGTTTTCCCTCTTCCGAAAGCTTTTTATATTTTTGGATAGAATCCATTTCTTCCGCGTTCAAGTCCTGGTTATAAATATTGTTTGCTTGGCTATGGCCAAGATAATCGGAGTAAATATAATTGGCATCGACCTCCAATACATTGATTAGGGAAATCAGGATATCAGGTTTCGGGGTGCTGATACCATTTTCGTAATTGGCAATCGCTGAGGGAGTCACGCATATTTTAGCCGCCAGCTGGGGTCTGGTGAAACCCATTTCCTGTCTCCGCTGCCGCAATCTATCTCCCAAGCTCATACGGGGTCCTCCTTATTAGACGCTACAATCCCCATTTCTGCCTCACAAATCTCTTGCTCACAAAAAGAGGATAACAAGAAATTTGTAAAAAATGGTTGACTTTCAAAGATATTTGTTGTAAGCTATGGGTGCTGAACGTGTTACAGGGACACATGTACCACGAACAGCATATTAAGTATATCGATAATACTAAAACAAAAGACAGCGCTTGTCAACCAGGAAATGTGCGTGACCCCATAGGCGCGGCCATGCAATTTATCATTGAAAGGATATATTATTATGATATACGATGAAATCGCGGATACTCTGCTGCGTGCAGGGATTCCGGTCAACACAAAAGGATTTATATATATTCACGATGCTTTAGAGCTCATGGATAAAGATCCCTACTATTTTTCTGGAAAGATCTGTGCGTTATACGCAAAGATAGCCAAGCAGAACGGAGCCAGTTTTGCACAGGTAGAGCGCGGGATACGCTACGCTTTTGAGGGCGCCCTTACGCATGGGCATTCGAAATTGGCGGGGCATTATCTGGCCCCTGTCAACACCCAAAGTGGTTGTCTGCTCCTGTGTTTTAGGGGTGTCGTCTTGCTGATAACTGATCTGGAATGTGCAGCCCGCCGACGGCGCACCACTTTTATCGGTTTTAAGAACTTTCAGTAATGCGTAATCTATAAATGTTTCCGTGTTGAATCCAACAGATGCGCTCAATTTTTGCACAGCAGGCTCCACCATGATGACTGGCTGCACGCCTGAGCTGGTGGTGCTGGCCGAATACACGTTATACCGGTCTGCGTTCATACTCACTGTAAAGGATGTCTGCAATGATTCGCTGCCAGCGTCCATTTCCTCAGCGGTGGATTTTGGAATGCAGAACAGGAATGTTTCGCCGTATGCCTGATCGTTGCCGTTCTTGTACAATTCCTTATTGTTGGTAACGTTCGCCAGAGTAAGGCGCTGCGAGCCATTGTCGTTCGTGCTCTTATTGCCCTGTGAATCCATGAGAAACGCGCCGGACGGCACATTGTCCGCACGGACAAAAATCTGGTTGCTGCGCACGAACGTAGCGGAAGCCGCCGCCATGGGCAGCACCATGTAGTCCTGTCCGTCTATTTCCTTTTCTGCAAATACACCAGAGTTTACAATACCCTGCGGCAAATCTACTGAGCCGGTCTTTTGTGCGGCGGGCGCGTACTCCGTGTTGCCGGGCGTGTAGTTGATGGTTGCGCCCACCCACGGCGCATGCCCTTTTCCATTTGGCCCCCATACGCCATAGAACTCGTTGCCGTATTTCAGCATTTCGATAGCGGCATAAAGGGTAAGCGCCTCCGAGGTGCTGCTGGCGCTGAGCGTTTCGCCGCTGGCACGGTAGCCCAGCGACGTGGAGCTGACGTAATTCACGCCGTAGCTGCTGTTAGCCGCGATCTGCGCATCTCCCAGCGCCGCCCACATGGCCGCCTGCGACGCACTGAAATACATATCCGCTGTAAAGTTTTCATTCGTAAGGGGGCTGCCCACCGTGGAAATGAACTCATTAAGCGACATGCGCGAATCACTCCGCACGGCCACTCCGTACACATGCATATCCGATATGCGGCTGGTGACGGTATACGGCATACCGCCCGTGCCGGGGTTGCCCTTGCTGTGGTCTGCGCAGTATGCGCGGATCTCCGTACCGTCTGACGCTTCCGTGAACATAGGCCAGACGTTGCGCGGCGCGCCGTTCTGCTGGAACCACGCCTTTTGCACGCGCCTCTGTCCGCGATAGTGTACACCTCGCCTACGTTGATCTCAATGCTGGACGCTTCGTTATCCTCCTCTGCCAGCGGCATGATCCCGCCGCCTGCCGCGCCGGAAAACGGCACCTTCAAAGCAGAAGGCGGCGCTCGTTGATCATAATTTACTTTTTTCATCCTCTGGATAAAAGAAAAGAGCGATTAGGAAAACTAACCGCTCTCTAAATTCTGATCCTCTACATAGTTAGGCAAATATTTGGCAACAGAAAATGCTTCCGTTAGAATTCACTGCATATCCGATACCTATTTTGGTGAAATCCTTAGTCAGCAATGTATTTCTATGGCCTTCGGAAGTCATGAAATTATTCATATGTCGCCCTACGACGTTATTCAAATCACTGCTTCCTCCTGTAATGTTTTCACCACCTGCAAAAGGTTCGATTTCCTCGTCCATTTCTTCGCTCATAAAGAAACTACCGTCCGGCTCCAAAACATCTTTAACGTCTACGCCTTTGACCCATGCATACATATTGCTATCGTACTGTGCTCAAACTTAACGGTAGCTAAGTGCTTCGCCCAAAACCGTGCAAACTCCGTGCACATTTCGGCTTAAACCAGTGGCAAAGTGCCTGCTTTAGTGCGTTCTTCAATTGATGCGGCCTATCATCTGCAATTCCCAAGTGCGCAGCATTTCGTCCGTTACAGTAGTGGAACTGCTGCTATTACCGGCATTGCCGTTCGTGCTATCGCCGCCGCTTGTGACTTCCTGACCCAGCGCCTTGCGCAGCTCATCTGCCCAAAAGTCGTTTACCGTACGGTCATCTTCGAACGAAACTGCGTCCACCGGCGTGCCGATCATCGCGTCCAGCGCAGCAATAACGTCCTCTACCGTGCTGTTCGCTTTACCCGTGATGACCGGCGCATATTTTTTTGCCGTCTCAAGATATTTTTCAGGCCGCCAGTTGCAGTCTATCATGGCCTGATTGAATTCTGACATGGTTTTGTTCCACTTCGTAATGGCGCTGCCGCTGACAGGCGTTGTGCTTTCCGTGTACAGCGCATCCGTGTCGATACGGACACTCTCCGTAGCCGCGTCATAGGATACGTCAAAATCGATCTGCTTTCCGATATCCCGCAGCTTCACATAATTGTTTCCGCTGATCTGGTAGGCCGTCATGCTGACCTGCTTGCCATCTATGGTGATTTTTCTGATCCGTCACCTTGGCAGAGACGCATCGCTTACCGCCTCGTCCTTGATGCCCGCCGTGCTGGGGGCAGTGCGCTCCGTGCTGATCTCTGCGGTCTGCGTCTCGTTGTTCCGCTCCACGCCAAAACCCACAAGCGTACCAATATCGCGCAGTTTGAAATAATTGTTGTCCGCTATATTGTACCCCGTGGGATAAACTCGGGTGCCATCAACGTAGACCGTCTGGCTCATGTCACGGGTAGGGATGGCCGGTACCATACCGGCTACACCGGCAGAAGGCACAGCACCAGCAAAAAGAATCGTTGTGCAAAGTAAAGCGGCAAGACTGGTCTTCACAAAAGCTCACCACCTAAACTATCTGTTCTTGTACCTTTACTTTATAGCGGGTGTACGGTGCTGTCAATCAAAATCGATTGAACAGGAACGTCATGTCCACCAGCAGAGACACGAGATGCGACTCTAGCAACATTAATCTGCGGATCAGCTGTTAAAACATAGTAGCACCGAAAAAACCTGCTTCACTCGCACGCTTTATCAGCTTTAAATTTCTGTCAGCGGAAAGCACCGTTTCAAAACAAAAATCCCGCCTATCGGACACATGATCTTCGCGTTGTCTCTCGGCGAGCTTTGCTGCGCTTAGGGTATCACAATGCAAAATTCGTTGAACATCGTCAGCATTGATATAATCCATTTCGACAGGTCGTAATATAGTAGTGATTGTACTTTTCCCTGATCTGTTGGGACCTGCAAAAACAACAATCTCAGGTTTTTTCTTTTTTCCGTTCACTATATCGCCCTTTCCGCAATCGGTTTCCTACGAAAGTTCGTGTTCCATCTGCATGGATCATAAATATCTTGCCTGTTTTTTGATCAAATTGGGCAATAGGTTGTGAAAGGGCTTGCTTTTTCTTCAATTCCAGCTCTACGGCAAAGCGAGCCCCTTTCACAACCACAGAATCATCAGGAAGAAAATTATTTTTCCCGGGTTTGATTTTATGCACCTCTATATTAGAAAGTTACGCCTATTATTTCCCATTCTTTCTTTAGTAAACTGTGGTTATATATTTATACTATAGATTTACAGCTTATGAAACATCCAATATATAAAACGTTTACACATAGCATCTTGAATACTATCCGTAAGTTTTTTAATGAAGGGGAAATACCTTGACAGATCAGGCCGCAATTAAATAAATGCTGCCAAAAGAGACGGATTTCTCCAAACTGCTTGGAGAAACCGCCTCTTTTTCGTTTTAGAAAACCTTTCCACGGCCAAAGACTTATCGCCTATCCAGAAATCACAAGGGAATAGCAAAGGTTCACAGGCTTTTTTTTGCGGCGCGGGTGGCATAGTAAATGGCGGAGGTGAAAAAAGTGCAGCAAAGCAAAGCGAAAAAAATCGCAATATCCTTGCTTTTGACCCTGATGATGCTGGTTACTGCACAGGCGGCGGAAATCACATCGGTAATCCCCATCGGCCACACCGTAGGCATCCAGATGAGCGCGGACGGCGTTCTGGTGGTGCGGCTGAACGATGTGCAGACAGCGGATGGAGCGGTCTGTCCCGCCCGTGACGCGGGCGTGTCGGAGGGCGACATGATCGTCAAAGTAAACGGCGCCGAGGTGGCGTCCAATGACGAAATGCAGAAGCAGATTGCCTTGTCGGCGGGGCAGCCGGTTGAACTGGAAATTTTGCGCAATGGCGAAACGCAAACGGTAACAGCGACTCCGCGCGCGGATACGGATGGTGTATACCGGATTGGCGTACTGGCGCGTGACAGCATGGCCGGTATCGGTACGCTGACCTACGTCGATCCGGAAACCGGCGCTTATGGCTCGCTCGGACACGGTATCTGCGACGGAGAAACAGGCGTGCTGATGCCCTTGAAAGAGGGTAGCGTCCTGTATTCTGTGGTAGGCTCGGTGCAGCGCGGCGAGGTTGGAGAACCGGGTGCGCTGCAGGGTGAATTCCAATCGGATGTGCCGCTCGGCACGGTAAATGAGAATACGGAAAGCGGCATTTTCGGTACGCTGACCGATAGTTCGCTGTATTCCTCTCTGGAATCCGTACCGGTGGCCGCGGCGGACGAAATAAAGGTGGGTGAGGCGGAAATCCTGGCCAATGTCGAGGGAGACAAGGTACAATCGTATTCTGTTCAGGTTGTCAAAATTTATCCGCAGGACGATGAATATGGGCGCGGGATGATGCTGCGCGTGACCGATCAGGCGCTGCTGGAAAAGACCGGCGGTATCGTACAGGGGATGAGCGGATCACCTGTTCTGCAGAATGGGAAGATCATCGGCGCGGTGACTCATGTGTAAGTAAGTATCATGATACCGATTAAAATTTTTATAAAAATACATAAAAGTGTTTCCTCAAAATTGCATATTTTAGATTAAAGAGACAAAATTCAGGCGAAAAGAAACAAAAAGGCATTTGGATATTACTCCAAATGCCTTTTTGCTAATATATATTTCCTGCCCGCGCAGGGTGCTGAACCGGTTATGTTTTTTCGGAGGGAAGCTCCTCAAACGGCGTTGTTTTCCTTGCCGGCGCCGGCGCGCGCTGGCCGAGGAACGAAGCGACCGCGCGGGTAATCACGCCGCCCGCGGCACAGCAGACGACCGCTTCGACCAAGCCCTGCATGCCGACCAGCAGCACCACGAACATCAGCGGATTTGCCGCGCCATTCGTCGCCACAATATTTTGGATATATTCGCAGTTATAGAACACCAGCACGATATACCCCATAAAGAACAGCGTATTGAGCAGCGGCGCGGACAGCGCGCCCGCGAAATAACTCCAGCCACCCTTTTTGTCCACACGCCGCAGCAGGCTAAACAGCAGACCGACGCACCAGCCCATCAGGATGCGCATGACGACGCACAGGATAATCGTATTGACCGGACTGACCTGGAAAAGCGCGCTCGTCATCGCGGAGCCTCCGGTCAGCGCGTCCTTAAAGCTCACCAGTCCGAACACACCGCCGAGGATCGCACCCGCCACAGGCCCCATCGTCATCGCTCCGACCGCGATCGGCACGGTCAGGAACGACATGTACAGCGGCCCGACGGGAACGCTGCCCAACCCGATCAGCTTCATGACGATCTCGATTGCCGCCAGCAGGCCAAGCTGTGCCAGAACGCGCACATTGGTTGTTTTGTTCTTTTTCATATGTAATTTTCCTCCTGCTCCCGTCCCGCCCTTATCGTCGGGTACAGGGCTTATTTCGGCTTCTGCGGGTCAGGACCGGTTCCGCTTCCAGATCAGATGCAGGCCATCCAGCACAAGGCTTTGGTCGTATTCGAACGGCACGCGCATATACCGCGTGACCAGTGGCGCAATATCACCCGTCACGACCACATGGGGCGTTTGTCCCAGCGTTTCGGCAAAGCGTCCGACCATGCCATCCACCATGGCTGCCGCGCCGTATACCGCGCCCACGCGCATAGCATCGGCCGTGTTGCGCGCAAGGATTCCCTCGTCCCTCGCCTCGATCGCGACCGCGGGCAACTGCGCCGCCTGCTCCCGCAGAGCGGACAGGCTCAGGCGTACTCCCGCTGTAATAGCCGAACCGACCAGAGCGCCGGATTGATCCAGCACGGTAAACGTTGTCGCCGTGCCGAGGCAGACCACCACGCACGGCAGCTTCCCCTTTGCGCGCGCCGCAACCGCGCTCGCCACGCGGTCCGATCCAACCTGGCGCGGCTGCTCCGACCGGATATTAAGCCCTGTTTTGACGCCGCTCGATACCTCGATCACATCGGTCACGCCAAGCAGGCGCAGCGCGTCCTCGAGCACCGTGACCATGCTCGGCACGACCGAGCTGACCACGGCGCCGCGGATGCGGCCGACAGGTACGCTGTACAGCCCGAAAACCTGCTGCAGCTTGCAGGCGTAATCATCCCGTGTCCACTTGGGCTCGGTCGCGATGGAAGCGGCAAAGAGCTGCTCGTCTTCCTCATAACCGCCAAGCAAAACATGGCTGTTCCCTGCATTAACTGCAATCAGCATATCGGCCCCTCTTTCCCTGCATATTGCCAACGCCATTATACGGCATCCGGACATACTTTGCAAGCACTTATTGGGGCAGCATGAACGGAGCCGCCAAAAGCATCCAGAGCGCCGCGTATTTGGGGCATACCTGCCCTTGGATATTGCCGCGTTCGCGCGAATAATCCCATACGCCCATCCGGTACTTCCGGTTGACCGTGCAACCGACGACGTATTCCGCCGCCGTGATGCACGCCGCGCCACACAGACACCTTGCCAGCGGCTTTTCCGCCCGCACCCGTGGACGCAGCCGGTTCAGCCCTACCAGTACCGCGCCGCCGGTGAGCGCCATCGTCCAGTGCGTGTAGCCGCGCCACAGAATTTCGAGCGCGGAATACCCACTTGCTCCTAAAAGGAACAGTCCGGCTGTTTGCTGCTTCATCTCTCATCACCGGACTTATTATGTCATATCCCGACGCCGTTATGCCTGCTCGGACGCACAAACCGCCAGCGCCGCGGCAAAATTTCCGGCAACGATCCTGGCCGCGCCGCACAGCATCAGATTGAGCGGCAGACCAAAATTTTCCACCGCAAAGCCCTCCGCATCTTTTTCCCCGATTTTCTCCCGCATCGCGCGCCCATCGGACACATACCCGTAAATCTGTTTTCCCTTTGCATGGGCGTAGCCGACCTCAAAGCAGGTGCCGCTGTCCGGCTCGGCACCACGGAACGGGTTCAGGTTCGCGATCACGATGTCGGCCTGATCGATCAGCCCGCAGTTGCCGGCAAAAATATCCTGCGCGTTATCCGCCTCGTTGTCAAACGGGTACAGCCCTGCGAAGCCCTTTTCCGCACACATCATTTTCATTTTTGCGCCGCGCTGTCTTGCATCCGGCGCAAAAACATCAAAACCGGCAAGATATATCTTTTTCATATTTGCATGCCCTCCCTGTTATGCGTTGCACACAAAAAAGGGATGCCATCTCCGCGGCATCCCTTCCTGTCGTTTGTTACAGTCTCGCTTCCAGCTCCTTGCGGCGCTCCTCAAAGCCCGGCTTACCAAGCAGGGCGAACATATTTTTCTTATACGCCTCAACGCCCGGCTGATTGAACGGGTTGACGCCAAGCAGGTAACCGGAAATACCGCACGCCTTTTCAAAGAAATAGACCAGATAACCGAAATGCCATGCGTCCGCCCGATCGATCTCAACGATGATATTCGGCGTGCCGCCATCCATATGCGCCATCAGCGTACCCTGATAGGCCTTGGAGTTGACGAACTGCACGCTCTTGCCCGCCAAGTAATTCAGCCCGTCGATATCCTCCGCCGTTTCCTCAATATAGCTTTCCGAGCGCGGCTCGCGCACCCAGACAACCGTTTCAAACATCATGCGCGCGCCGTCCTGAATGAACTGGCCGATCGAGTGCAGATCGGTCGAGAAGTTGGCCGACGTTGCGAACAGGCCCTTGTGGTCCTTGCCTTCGGACTCATCGAACAGCTGCTTGAACCATTCGCCGAGCATGACAAGCGCGGGCTCGTAGTTGACCAAAATCTCCATGCTTTTGCCTTTCTGATGCAGGATGCTGCGCAGCGCCGCGTATTGCGCGCAGGCATGCTCCGTGCCATCCGCAAAATTACGGCGCGCCTCGGCCGCGCCGGCCATCGCCGCGTCGATATCCACGCCCGCGGCGGCCATCGGCAACAGGCCAACCGCCGTCAGCACAGAGAAACGGCCGCCGACATCGTCCGGCACAACAAAGGTCTCATACCCTTCGTCGTCCGCCAGCTTTTTCAGCGCGCCGCGCGCCTTGTCCGTTGTGGCAAAGATGCGCTCCTTCGCGCCTTCCCTGCCGTACTTCTCCTCAATCAGCTTTTTGAAAATACGGAACGCGATCGCAGGCTCGGTCGTCGTGCCGGATTTGGAGATCACGTTGATCCCAAAATCGCGGTTTCCGATGATTTTGACAATATCGTTCAGGTAGGAGGAGGAAATGTTATTGCCGACAAAGTATACCTCCGGTATCCCCTCCGGACGCACACCGTTGTACATCTGCCCGTTCACAAATTCGATCGCCGCGCGCGCGCCCAGGTAAGAGCCGCCGATACCGATTACGACCAGCACCTCGCAGGTCTGCTGGATCTTTTTCGCAGCCTGCTTGATGCGCGCGAATTCCTCTTTATCATAGGCCTCGGGCAGATCAACCCAGCCCAGAAAATCATTTCCTGCGCCCGAGCCGGCATGCAGCACATCCTGCGCCGCCTGCACCAGCGGGGTCATCTGCGAAATCTCTTCCTCTCCCACGAAGCCTTTCAGCCCTGTCAGCTTGAGTTCCATTGCCATGATTCATTTCCCTTTCCGGTTCATTATAACCCTTTTCCAATAGTATACCAATAATCTCAGCGCCTGGCAAGGTTTTTGTTAATATTCTACAAATAATTTGTCCCTTCGAGCAATTTCATGCAACATTTTCCCCACCATTCCCGCCATGTAGCCGCAGAAAAGCCGTTCCCTGAAAAGAGGAACGGCTTTTGCAATTAATAAATCGGGAAATTGGCGCAAATATCGCATACGTTGCGGCGAATCTCATTCGCCTTATTTTCAAAATCAGTGGCAGTCTGCCAGATGAACTCCGCGATGTGGAGCATTTCCGGCTCGCCAAAGCCGCGGGAGGTGACCGCCGGCGTACCCACGCGCTGGCCGGAGGTAACGAACGGGCTTTCTGGATCGTTCGGGATGGCGTTCTTGTTCGCGGTGATATATACCTCGTCCAGACGGTGCTGTAGCTCCTTGCCGGTCACGCCGGTCTTGCGCAGGTCGATCAGCATGAGGTGATTGTCCGTACCGCCGGAAACCAAGTCAAAGCCCTGCTTCATCAGCGCGTCCGCCAGCACCCTGGCGTTGGTAACAACGCGCTTCTGATACGCCTTAAATTCCGGCTTGAGCGCTTCGCCGAAGCAAACCGCCTTGGCTGCGATCACATGCTCCAGCGGGCCGCCCTGCGTACCTGGGAAAATCGCCTTGTTGAATTTCTTGCCCAGCTCCTCATTGTTTGAGAGGATGACGCCGCCGCGCGGCCCGCGCAGCGTCTTATGGGTCGTGGTGGTGACCACGTCCGCGTACGGCAGCGGGTTCATATGCAGGCCGGCCGCCACCAGGCCCGCGATGTGTGCCATATCGACAAAGAGGTATGCGCCTACTTCATGCGCGATCTCCGCAAACTTGGCAAAGTCGATCGCGCGCGGATAGGCCGAGGCGCCCGCAATAATCATCTTGGGCTTTTCCTTTTTGGCCAGGTCGCGCAGCGCATCGTAATCGATATAACCGTTTTCATCCACGCCATACGGCACGATATGGTACAGCAGGCCGGACTGGTTCACCGGCGAGCCATGGGTCAGGTGGCCGCCGTTGTCCAAGCTCATGCCCAGCACGGTGTCGCCCGGCTGGCACAGCGCCTGATAAACCGCCATATTCGCCTGCGCGCCCGAATGGGGCTGCACGTTAGCGTACTTCGCGCCGAAAATTTCACAAACACGTTTGATCGCAAGGTTTTCAACCTCGTCCACACATTCGCAGCCGCCGTAATATCGCTTGCCTGGGTAGCCCTCCGCATATTTGTTGGTCAGCACCGAGCCCATCGCGGCCATAACAGCCTCACTGACAATATTCTCCGAAGCGATCAGCTCGATATTGCGTGCCTGACGGTCGTATTCCGCCTGCATCATCTTGCCCAGCTCAGGATCATACGCTTTCACAAATTCCATTGCCTCGCGAACCATATTTCAACCTCCATCAACGTGCTATAAATTCTGTATCTCCATTAAACCACATTTTTCATCTTACGGCTACTGGCAAACAGATAGATTTTGCCCTGTTTTAGCACTTTTTTATGTTAAAAATGTAAAATGCCGACAAAACTCTTGCTTTTTCGTACAAATATGCTATGATATTAATACTTACGTCGTCAGGAGAGAAAGACATGACAAAAAAAGAACGCGCCGCCGCGGTGACCGAGCTGCTCAAGGAGGTTTATCCGGACGCTGTCTGCGCGCTGCACTATACCCATGATTACGAGCTGCTGTTCGCCACACGCCTGTCCGCCCAATGTACGGACGCCCGCGTCAATATCGTGACCGAAACTCTGTTCCGACAGTTCCCCACCCTGCAGAGCTTCGCCGAAGCGCCGGAGGAGGAGATCGCGGAGGCGATCAAAACCTGCGGCCTGTTCCGCACCAAGGCGCGTGACCTGAAAGCCTGCGCCATCATGTTGCTGAGCGAATATGACGGCAAAGTGCCAGATAACATGGAAGATTTGCTTCGTCTCCCCGGCGTGGGGCGCAAGACCGCCAACCTGATTCTCGGCGATATCTTCGGCAAGCCCGCTATCGTGGCCGATACGCATTGTATCCGTTTGTCCAACCGGCTCGGCTTTGTCAAAAACGAAAAGGACCCCGTCAAGGTGGAGAACGCGCTGCGCAAGCTGATCTCCCCTGCGGAATCCTCGGATTTTTGCCACCGGCTTGTTTTGTTCGGGCGCGAGCACTGCACCGCGCGCAGCCCCAAATGCTCCGGCTGCCCGCTCGGCGCGGTCTGCCCCTCTTATCCGGTCACAAAATAAGGAAGAAGCTGCTCCACAGGGGGCAGCTTCTCTTTTTAATGCTATTGTCTTGCCGCAGGCAGCGCCGGCCGCAGCGTCAGGCGCCGCCGCACTCATTTC
Organism: Agathobaculum massiliense; assembly: GCF_900291975.1. Classification (GTDB taxonomy): domain Bacteria; phylum Bacillota; class Clostridia; order Oscillospirales; family Butyricicoccaceae; genus Agathobaculum; species Agathobaculum ammoniilyticum. The sequence goes on along the minus strand of NZ_OMPN01000001.1, from coordinate 3,068,806 downwards.
TCCGCGCTCCAGGCGCCTTCCTCCACCGCTTCCAGCAGGCACGTCTCGCTGTCGAGCTGGCGGCCCGCAAAGCAGTCTTTGTTGTTCTCGTAGATCAGGCGCAGCCCCTCCAGCGTCAGGTTGGGGTCCACCTCGTCGATCAGGCCGCAGTATTCCGCCATCATGCGGCCCATGCCGCCGGTCGCAACCACGCGCGCATTACCGCCCAGCTCCTCTTGGATATCTGTAATGATGCCGGCCAGCGCGCCCACATATCCGCGCACCGCGCCCGACTGCATGGACTGCACCGTGGTTTTCCCGATCGCCTTTTCCGGCCGCTCGATATCCACGCGCGGCAGCTTGGACGCCTTGAGAAACAGCGCTTCCATCGCCACCTTGATGCCGGGGAAAATCGCGCCGCCCTGATATGCGCCGTTCCCATCGATCGCGTCAAAGGTGGTCGCGGTGCCGATATCCACGATGATCAGCGGCTTCCCGTACTTCCTGACCGCGGACACCGCATTGACCAGGCGGTCCGCGCCTACCTCGCGCGGATTGGTGTAGCGGTTCTCAATCCCGATATCCACATCCCGCCCGGCGATGACCGGCTGCACATGCAGATATTTGCGGATGGCGTTGATCAGCGTATACATCACCGGCGGCACGACCGAGGCGATGATGACTGCATCGGTCTGGGTGCGGTCCAGCCCGTGAAAATGATAATATTGGGAAATCTGCATGCCAAGCTCGTCCGATGTCCGCTCCGCGTTGGTGGAGATGCGGAACGAACCCCGCAGCCTGTCCCCGTCATATAATCCAAACACCATATTGGTGTTGCCTACGTCAATGGTCAAAAGCATACCGTTTCCCCTTATTGTCTGAATTTATCGCGCCGGATCAGCCCGCCGTCCTCATCGAGCAGCGTAACTGCGCGAAGCTGTGCATTTTCAATCGTCAGGCGCGCATAACTTGCCGGACCGCCGCGCGGCAGGCTGATGCTGCCTGGGTTGCAGACCAGCACACCGTCTATCCGCTCCAGCAGCATGCGGTGGGTGTGACCGTATAGCGCCACCAAACAGCCCTCTTCCCGTGCCCGCTGCGGCAGGATGCCGCAGGCCAGCATGGATACCCGCTCCTTATGCCCGTGCGTGATATAGATTGGCAGGTTGTCCGGCGTGATTACCGCATACTGCGCAACGTCCGGCTCATAATCGTTATTGCCGCGCACCCGATAGACCGGCAGCATCGGGAAAAGCCGCTCCAGCTCCCGCGCGTCGTCCGCATAGTCGCCCAAGTGGATGACCGCGTCCGGCTTCTCCCGCTCGACCGCTGCGGCCATAGCGATATTCCGTCCATGTGAATCGGCAAAAACCAATATATTCAACGTGTTTTCGCCCCTTTCGCCGCGACACATATAGCAGTATTTTACACCGGCGCGGCCCACTTGTAAACCCACTGCATCACATTTTTCCATTTGCCGCATATACTGGCAGTAACGAAACCAGGAAAGGGATGGGAACTATGCCCGATCAAAATGAAATTTTACGCCGCCTTGCAGAGCAAGCCGGCAACCCCCAGGCGGTCGATCAGCTCCGCACGGCGCTGAACACGCCGGACGGAAAGAAGGCCGCGCAGATCATTTCCGCCCAGCACGCGGCCGATCTGGAGCGCGCCGCGCAGGCCGCGCAGCGCGGCGATATGCGGGAGGCGGCGATGCTCGCGCAAAAGCTCATGCAGTCGCATGAGGGTACTACGCTCGCGGCGCAGCTCAAAAAGCTGTTCCAGAAATAAGGAGGTACCCGCATGGACAACGATATGCTGTCCTCCCTGCTGAACGATCCTGATGCGCTACAGAACGCGATGAAAACCGTTTCCGATATGCTGGGAAGCCCCCAGCAGCCGGCCGGCGCCCCTGCCAGCAAGGATTACGACCCCTCCGCGGAGCTGATGGAGCGCGCGCTGCCGGTCATCAGCACCATCCTCCAAAGCGGGCAGGGCGCGGTCAAACCGGAAAAGCGCGTCCTGCTCAACGCGGTAAAGCCCTTTGTCACGGACGAGGTTGCCGGGCAGTTCGACCATGCGATGCGGCTGGTCAGCATAGCGCGCATCGCGCGCACTGTGCTGGGACAGCTGGGCCAATCCGGCGGCACCTCCTCCGACGACGGCACTCAATCACTCTGAACCAGAAAGGAAGCGAAGCCGCTTGTATAACCGCTATCTCGCCGCTGCGGAAGCCGACGACGCCCCGCCGCTACATAAAGAGCCGCCGTCCGGTCAGACCCCCGCAGACCGGAGCCGCAGCGGAGCCAGTTCGCAGACGGCGTCCGTGTTTACCGACCTGTCGCGCGGCCTGTCCGGACGCCTGCAAAACATCAAGCTCGACATGGACACCATCATCGTACTCGTCATCGTCTGGTTCCTTTTGAAAGACGGAGAGGAGATCGATTGGGAGCAGCTTCTCCTGATCGGCGCCCTGCTTATCCTGGGTATCTGACACATAGGTCAGATACCCTTTTTCCTGCGCGGCTTTGGCTCCGGCAGCGCCGCACAGGTCTGCCGCACCAACTCGGCCATGCGCGCGCGGTCGTCCAGCTCCTCGACATAGAGGAGGCGCGCGCCCTCGTGCGGCTCCACGATACGCGCTTCGGGCAGCAATGCCCGCCCCGCGTCCGTGATTTTCAGGCACAGCATATCGTCCTCGACCGTGGCGAAAAACTTTCCGTCGCACCACAGTCCGAATTCACCGAACATACGCTTCCAGGTGATCGTCCCCGCACCGGAAAGCTGGTCGCATACATAATTTACAAATTCCAGGCTGGATGCCATGTTATCTCCCTTTCAGGCGTCCCTCCGCGGCGTTGGACAGCGCGGCGTATTCCGCAAGGCTGAGCCGCTCGCCGCGCACACGCGCGTCCAGCCCTACCGATTGGATCAGCTCTGTGATCTCCTCCTTGCCCATTGCGCTGCCGAGCACCGGTCCCAGCGCGTTGACCAGCGTTTTCCGGCGCATGTTGAACGCCGCCCGCACAAGTGCGAAATACAGCTTTTCATTGCGCACTGCGACCGGCGGCTGGGTGCGCGGCGTTAGTTGTATTACTGCGGAATCCACCTTGGGCTTCGGCACGAAACAATCCGCCGGCACGTCGAACAGCAGCGCGGCCTCCGCATGATACTGCACATAAATGGAAAACGCAGAATACGCCGCCGTACCCGGCGCGGCGCAGATGCGCTGCGCAACCTCTTTCTGTACCATGACGGTGATCTTTTGGAAGGCTCCGCTTTCCAGCAGGGCTGTGATGGCCGGCGTAGTGATGTAATATGGCAGATTGGCGCAGGCCACTGCCTGAGCCTCGCCAAATTTTTCCCGACACAGCGCGGCCAGGTCAATCTGAAGCACATCGCCCTGCACGACCTCGAAATTATCATATCCCGCCAGCGTCTCCCCCAACACGGGCAGCAGCGCGCGGTCAAGCTCGACCGCGACCACTCTGTCCGCCCTGCGGCACAGCTCGGCGGTCAGACAGCCCATGCCCGGGCCAATTTCGACCGCGTTCCCCGTTTCCCCCGCACCGCTCATTTCCGCAATCCGGCGCGGCACGGTTTCATCCGTCAGGAAGTTTTGTCCCAGCGACTTGGAAAAGCGGAAGCCATGCCGTCCCAAAACCGCCCGTATGGTATCAATGTCACAAAGGTTCATTGCGCACACCCCACTATCTGTTATTCCTGCGCTATTCCCGTTTCCCAGCCGCTTTCAGCAGTGCTGGAGCGCCTCATATATAAAATCGGATAGGGATTCCCCTGCTCGTCGTGGTTCTTCCGCTCATAGACCACAAAGCCCAGATGCTCGTAAAATCCCCTTGCCTGTGGATTCTGCTCGTTTACTCCTACCGTTTCAATACCATACCGCTCCACCCCATACTCTATCAAGCTTTTCCCCCAGCCTTGTCCCCTTTGCTCTGGTGCAACGAACAGCATTTCCAGATTTCGTTCCTCTATGCCCATAAACGCAACAGGCACGCCATCCCTGTTTTCCAAAACGACTAAATGTGGAACCACCCGCAGTGCTTGTGGAACATATTGTTTGATCTTCTCAATTTCCTCAGCGGACAAAAACAAATGGGTCTGTTTGACCGCACCTTCCCACACCGTTAAAAGCTGCCTTATCAGCGCCTGCGGTCGGCTTTCAGGCTCCATGATTCTCATTTTATCACTCCGTCCAACAAAAAGGCCGACGGCAGAACGCCGCCGGCTTTTTTATTTTTAATGTCTCAATTCATTTCAAACTGCCCTTTTTAAGCAGCTTATTCCTCACCCTCGATCAGGCCATAACCGCCTGCGGCGCGCTTGTATACGACCGCATGGATATTATCGTTATCCGCATTGCGGAAAAAATAAAACTGATGGTCGAGCAGGTTCATCTGCAGGATCGCCTCGTCCACGCTCATGGGCTTGACCTCAAAGCGCTTGCGGCGCACGATATCGAAATCCTCCTCGGAAAGCGCAGCCTGCTGCTCGGCGATCTTATCGAACGCACCCTCGCGCAGGCGCTTTTCCAGGCGGGTCTTATGCTTGCGGATCTGCCGCTCAATGCTGCTGACCGCACCGTCGACCGAGGCGAACATATCGGTTGTCGTCTCCTCGGCGCGGACGACCAGACCTGTCTGGCGCACCGTAATTTCTACCGTCTGTTTGCCGCGCAGCTCGCTGAAAGTCAGCGTGGTATCTGAATCCTGATGGAAGTACCGATCCAGCTTCTCGACTTTGCGCAGCGCATACTGGCGCAGGTCGTCATCGATTTTCATTTTTCTCTCGACGATGGTGAACTTCATAACATCATCTCCTATCGGGCGGGTTGCCCAAGATACTTATGGGAATTTGCTATAATTAGTATACCACGTCTTAGGTGAAATTGTCCAATAGATTTTACACAAATTCACAAACTGTTCAGCATTTTCCCCAACGCGGTCACAATTCCCCTTCCGCGTGTCGGGTCACATGACAGGAAATGTTCACCACGCAGGGCAGGCCCGCGATATGCGTGCCGAACGGCTCGATCGCGCAGGAAAGCGCGGTCACCGTTCCGCCAAGCCCCTGGGGCCCCACGCCGGACGCATTGACCTTATCCAGCACTGCCCGCTCCATTTCCGCGTACATCGGGTCTTCGTTCTGCCGGTCCACCGGCCGGAGCAGGGCGCGCTTTGCCAAGTACGCCGCCTTGTCCGAGGTGCCGCCCAGCCCCACGCCGATTACGATCGGCGGGCAGGGGTTGGACCCTGCGCGGATGCATGCGTCCGCGATAAAATCCACAATCTGCTCCCTGGTCGCGGCTGGCGTAAACATTTTCATCGCGCTCATATTCTCCGATCCAAAGCCCTTCGGGGCGACCGTAATCTTGATCTTATCCCCCGCCACGATCGAAGTATACAGCACACAGGGGGTATTATCGTTGGTATTCTCGCGCCGCAGCGGGTCGCCGACCACGGAAAGCCGCAGATACCCGTCGATATACCCACGGCGCACCCCCTCCGTGACCGCGTCCTCAAACGCCCCGCCGGTCAGGTGTACTTCCTGTCCCACCTCCGCGAACACAATCGCCATGCCAGTGTCCTGGCAGACCGGCACATCATTCCGCCTTGCCAGATCGCAGTTTGCGAGCATCTCCCCGAAAATTTCTTTCCCCAGCGGGGACTGTTCCGCTTTCTGCCCACGGACGAAAGCCTGCCGCAGATCCGCGGGCAGATAGTAATTCGCTTCCATGCAGAGCCGACGCACCAGCCACGTGACTTCCGAAACATCGATCGTTCTCATACCGTCCTCCTGTATTCCGGCGCGCCGTTGATGAACACGGCCTGCACCTGGCTTGTAAAATCCAGCGGTTCCCCGCTCCACAGGACGCAGTCCGCGTCCATCCCCGTGCGGAGCATTCCGATCCGTTGCTCCATGCCCGCAATGCGCGCCGGAACGGTTGTCACCGCGCGGAGCGCGTCCGTCCTGTCCATCCCCTCCCGCACAGCCAGCAACAGCGCCACGGGCAGCAGGCGGAGAGGTATCTCGGGATGGTCCACGGTAATCGCAGTCTCAATCCCCGCCCTGCACAGCAGGGCCGGCGCCTCGTCCGTCAGGTTCCTGAGCTCGGGCTTGGAGCGGTCGGTCATATACGGCCCGCAAACGACCGGCACCTGCTCCCCTGCCAAAAGGTCGGCGACCAGATGCGCCTCCGTACCGTGGATAATCACGGCTTTCAGGCCGAACTCCCCGGCAATCCGCAGCGCGGTAAAAATATCGTCCGCGCGGTGCGCATGGAAGTGCGCCTCCGCTTCGCCCCGCAGCAGCGGCAGCAACGCCTCCAGCTTGATATCGTAGTCCGGCTTGTCCTCCTCCGGCTCTTTTTCCGCGCGCTCCATCCGCAACAGGTATTCCCTTGCTTTGTAAAGCTGCTCGCGGATGAGCGCCGCGGTCGCCATGCGGGTAACCGGCGCTTCATCCTTGTCGTGATAGACCGCCTTGGGGTTCTCACCCAGCGCAAACTTGATCGCGAGCGGCGCTTTGAGCACCATATCGTCGATGCGCCGGCCGGCCGTCTTGAGCAGCGCGATCTGCCCGCCGATCGGGTTGGCGCTGCCTGGGCTGACCGCGACCGTTGTCACCCCCGCCTCGACAGCTTCGCGGAAGCCACGGTCCAATGGGTTTACCCCATCGATCGCGCGCAGGTGCGGCGTAACGGGGTCGGTATCCTCGTTCCCGTCCGCGCCCTCAAAGCCCAGCCCGTCTTCATACAGACCGAGGTGGGAATGAATGTCGATCAGACCGGGCGTCACCACGCCGCCGCGCCCGTCAACCACCTGACCGCAGGCGGGCGGCTCATCCGTTCCCATCGACACAATCTTCCCGTTTTTCATCCAAATCCATCCGAAAAAACGCGGATTCGATTCATCCATCGTCAGAAACGTGCAGTTTTTCAGAAGTATTTCTTCCATTTCCGTCCTTTCCCTCAAAAAAGCAATTGACATTTATTGTAAATTATGCTATATTGATTATGGCAGTTGAGAGAACTGCCATGCACCGTTCATATCTTTATCCCCACAATCCTACTTTTGGCGCCCTTTCGCAGGAAAGGGCGCGTTTTTTTACCCTGCGGAATAAAAACAAAACCGAGGTCGCCCTCGGTTTTATGTGTTTATCGGCGGCGGCGCGATCCGTTTTTGCGGTCGGTCGCATGGCGCACGTCGGCCTGCCGGCTCTCGCTGTCGGACATGAACGCCTTGAGCTTATCCTCAAAGCTCATGGTCGCGGGGTCCTTGGGCGGCTGCGGCGTTCTGCCGCGCGGCGCCTGGCTGGAACGCTGCTGGAACCGCGGCTGCCGTGGCGCGGCGCCGCCGGCGCGTTCCGGACGTGACTCCTGCGGCTGTGCCTTTTTGATGGACAAATTGATGCGGCCCGCCTGGTCGATATTAATGATTTTCACCTTGACCTGCTGGCCTTCCTGCAGAAAGTCCTTGATGTCGCTGACAAAGCTCGCCGCAACCTCGGAGATATGCACCCTGCCCGACTTCCCTTCGGGCAGGGCGACAAACGCGCCGAACTTCGTGATACCGGTCACTTTACCCTCTACGATCGCTCCCACTGCCAAATCCATATAAATTGTTTTGCCTCCGTTATTTGTTTCCCTTTTACCTGCTGGATGTGTCCACAAAGACACGTTCTCCCGGTTCTGCATAGCTGAGCTCGGTACGGGCGATCTCGCTGATGTCTGCTTCCGAAATGCCGTTCTGCATCTCCTGCCGGAGCGCTTCATTTGCAGCCTCGTATTCCTCGACACGCATATTGAGCGAATCCAGCTCCGCACGTTTATCCGCAATTTGTGCATGCAGGCTGATGATTGTCACCACGGCATACAGCAAAAAGGCCAGCATCAGGATTTTGACCCAGACCGGCGCTTTGCGCTTGGACATTCGGACACCTCGCTCCATCTTCCCTTGGCCCAGACTAATTCGAGTTTTATTTTATACCTTTCCTGCGAAAAATGGAAGAGGGTTTCGCAAACTTTTTTGTAAAAGAGCGAATTTTTTCCGGTAAACCAGCTTTACCCGCAAGCCCGCGCGCCTTTTCCCCCGCTGTGACGAACAGGCCGCACAGCCGCGCGGCCAAATCCAGCACAAGCCGCAGCGCCCCCTGCACCAGCCCGCTGAGCAGAAAAAAATAAATTCCCGCGCCGACGCACGCCCCCGCAAGTACATACCAGCGGCTCTGCCCCATCGCAAAAACCAGGCTGAATTCGAAAAAAGCCGCCAGCAGGACCAGCCAGAACACAAGGTCATACAATGCGGTAGCCAGGCGCCCGGCCGAGAAATACACCCGAAACGCCCGCAGGATATCATAAAAAAGCCCCAGGGACGCGCCCAGTAAAATACTTTGCAGCCCCAGCAGGAACTGTGCCTGCATCGGTACCGTCATGCCGCGTTCACCCGCCGAACAGACGGCTGAAAAAACCGCCGCGCGGCTGTACGCTGTCGTCATATTCCAGGCAGCCAACCTCGCCCTCCACAATCAGCTCGCCTGCTTCCAGCTGCAACCGCTCGACATGTAGGCCCTGCCCCCGCACGACCAGCATCCCGCGCACGGTCTCCAGCAATACCTGGTCCTCGTCAAAGCTCTGCACATCCACCACGCCGGAGATCGAAAGCTTCTCCCTGCCCTCCAGAATAACGGTATGCGGCATTTCCCTGTTGCGTTCGTCGGCTGCCATATGCAGTCCCTCCCTCTCATAAAAAACATCCCGCTCCCTTCACTATATGAAGGGGCGGGATGTTTTTATTACGGGATTTCCCGATACATCGCGGCCGCATCCGCTTTCAGCGCGTGCTCCGCGATCTCGAGTACTTCGACTTTCATCGTGCGCTGTCCGAACGCAATCTCGATAACATCGCCTGTTTTCACCTGGTAGGATGCCTTTGCCGGTTTGCCGTTCACTGTGATCCGCGCCGCGTCGCAGGCGTCGTTCGCTACCGTTCGGCGCTTGATCAGTCGGGAAACCTTGAGATATTTATCCAGCCTCACGGTTACTTCGTGTCCACCTTATCCTTGAGCGCCTTGCCGGGCTTGAATACCGGAATGGTCGCGGCCGCGATTTCGATCGCCTCGCCGGTGCGCGGGTTGTGACCCGTGCGCGCAGCGCGCACCTTGGTCTCAAACGTACCGAAGCCGCTCATCTGCAGCTTATCTCCCTGCGCCATCACATCGCCCATCGCGGCGAAGACAGCGTCGATCGTCTTTTCTGTATCCTTTTTGGAGAGGCCGGTTTTTTCCGCAACCAGCGTGACGAATTCGCTTTTTTTCATGCTTATACCTCCGTTTATACCTTTTCTTTTGATCTATTCCAAAGCGAGTCCATTTCTGCCAGCGACAAGTCGGACAGCACTTTGTTCTCTTCTTTTGCCTGCCGTTCCATAAAACCGAACCGATGGATGAACTTGTCGCAGGTCTTTTCCACCGCGCGCTCGGCGTCCACCTTTTTATGGCGCGCCACATTGACGACCGCGAACAGCAGGTCGCCCAGTTCCTCCTCGATATCGCCGTCGCCTGCGAGCGCCCGCCGCACCTCGGCAAGCTCCTCCTCGACCTTTTCCAGCGCTCCGTCCGCCCCATCCCAGTCGAACCCCACCTTAGCGGCCTTCTTCTGGATTTTTTCCGCGCGGATCAGACCCGGCAGGCTTTTGGCCACGCTGGCAAGCGCGGAGGTATCGGTTTCCTGGTGCTTCTCCTTGCGCTTGAGGTCGTCCCAATTGCTCAGGATCTCCTCCGAGGAGCCCACCTTGACATCACCGAAAATATGCGGATGGCGGTAAATCAGCTTTTTGCAGATGCCGTCCGCCACATCATTGATGTCAAACACGCCCTTTTCCTTTTCCATCTGCGTGTGAAAAACGACCTGCAGCAATACGTCGCCCAGCTCTTCCTTCAGGTGTTCGGTATCCTCCTCGTCGATCGCCTCACAGACCTCATAGGTCTCCTCAATAAAATTGCGGCGGATCGACCGGTGATCCTGTTCCCGATCCCACATGCATCCATCCGGCGCGCGGAGTATTTCCATGATCCGCAACAGATCGTTAAAATTATACTGCTCTTTCTTTTGAAAATCAACCATTTTCTACACTTCCTGTCATTTTAAACGCAAAAGGTTGGCAATTTTTTCCCCTTTTGGCAGAAGCTGCACATCCTCGCGGTCAACCGCGTGCAACGCCAGCAGCAAAACGCCGTATACCGCCACCGCTACAAGGATCGACACGAGCGTGCTCAGCTTATCCACTGCCGAACCCGGCGCCGCGCCAAGCGCCCGCGTCAGCACGGTAAAGCAGATATAAGTCGCCGCCCCCATGCCAGCCGTTGCGGCAAGCGGCCTGCCCACGGTTTTGCCCAGCGGGGGCAGCGCATGGGACAGCCTTGCGATGTGGAACAGATTCAGCAGCGCAATCAGCCAGTAGCACACGGCCGTACTGATCGGCGCTCCCGCGATACCGAACCGCGGATCCCCGATCAGATAATAATCCCCGAACATTTTGACCAGCGCGCCGAGGAACATCGAAACCAGCGGCAGGTCAATCCGCCCGAACGCCTGCAGGGTAGCGTTTGTGATCGCGACCAGCGCCACAGCGGGTACGGCAAAGCCTAAAATCGCCATCAGCCGGCCTCCGGTTTCCGTCCCCGAATGGTAGAGCAGCCGCAGGATCGGCTCGGATAGAACGAGGAACCCTGTGCCTGCCGGCAAAGTGATGATCATGGTCAGCCGCAGCGAAGTGGAAAGCGTTTTGGACACTTTGGTAAAATTCTGCGCCGCGCGCGCGCTGGCAATCGTCGGCAGCACGCTGACCGCCAGCGCCGTGATCAGCGTCTGCGGCAGGTTGAAGAAATTGATGGCCTGGCCGGTGTAAATGCCGTAGGTCGCCATCGCCTGCTTGGCCGTCATCCCCACCGCTGGGCTTTGCAGCCGCGCGGAAATCAGCGCAACGTCGATCAGGTCGGTCAGGCTCATGACCGCCGAACTGATCGTAATGGGGATGGACAGGGAAAGCAAAACCTTCGCCAGTTCCCCCGCAGGACGCACCGCATCGTTCAAAATGCGCACGGGCGTCGCTCTGCGGCGCGTTACCGCCGCCTGCGCCAGCATATACGCCGCCGCCACGACCTCGCCCAGCGTTACGCCCAGCACGGTCATTGCCGCTACCACCGGATCGCTGTAGCCCTGCCCCATCGCATAGTAGGCAAGGCCAAGGCCAACAAACAGCTTACCCATCGCCTCAATGACTTGGGAAACCGCTGTCGGCACCATATTGGACCGCCCCTGGTAATAACCGCGAAACACGGAAAGGATGGCCACCATCAGCACGCTCGGCGCGATCGCCATAACGGCAAGCCGCGCATCTGCGCTTTTGATCCATTCCGCAAACGTACCCGCGCCAAAAAACAGCGCGACCGAACACAGCGCGCCGACCGGCACAAAAATGCTACCCGCGACGCGAACGATACGCCGCACCTCATGCTCGCGCCCGCAGGCCGTAGCCTCCGCCACCATCTTGGACAGAGCCGCCGGCAGGCCGACCGTCGAAATCATCAGCATCGCGGTGTATATCCGGTAAGCCGCGCTGAACATGCCAAACGCTGGGGATTCCTCCCCGCCGATCAGGTTTTGGAGCGGTATCTGGAAAAACGCGCCGATCACCTTGACGATCAGGCTCGCCGCCATCAGGATGACCGCGCCCTGCACAAAATTCTGTTTTTTTCGCTGCAAACGCTACACGCCCTTTGTCTTTTCTTATTGTACGGTATGGCAGGGCGCTCTAAAATATGCGCTCACAGCGCGCCGCCGCAGCCGGAGCAAAACGCATCCTCCCTGCTGCACGGACGCCCGCAGTGCGGGCAGGTCACGACCGACTTCATGCCTGCAAGCTCCTCGCGCAGCGCGGCGATCCTGGCCTGCTTCTCATCCACCAAATCGATCTTCTGATCCATTTCCTCGTTAGAGACCTCTGTTCCCCGATGCAGCTCATACACCATTCTGCCGATCTCTTTGAACAGCACCTCGCATTCGGTATTCAGATCAAAAATCTGGAGGTTGATCCGCGTCGCGCTGGCAAGCTCGGTCGCTTTCTTTCCGGCGGCATCCGCCGCGCGGCCAGCCGCTTTGCCGGTCTTATCCGCCATTACCTTGACCTTTTCCAAAAACGTCTGCATTTTTGCATCCATGGGTCCTCGCTCCTTCCAACGGGACTGTCCGCCCCGCTATATTGCATTTTATTATACTGCATAGCCCTATAAAAAGCAAGCGCGCCTGTATTTTACCCAATAAACTCGTGCAATACCGAATCCTCGGGGATAAAATCCGTATAATCGATCGGCGCTACCTGATCAAGCACCGCGCCGACCGGCACGAGACCCGCCCTGCCAAGCTCCTCCCGATGCAGGCGGAGCTTGGGCGCCAAATACTGCATGAGTATATTGAGCTCATACGGCAGGAAGGTGTCCACCGTCAGGTTGGCCTGCCCGCGATGCGGCGCGATATACAGCTTTTCTCCGCGCCGCACTGAGTTCCACTGGCGCAGCGTGTCCTCGACTGGCGAATTGCGGAACAGGCTGTCCCGCATGGCCCGCCGCAGGAAGCGGAGCATATACGGCTCGACCCGCGCCCCCTCCTTGGGGACGACCGCGCTTGCCACGGACAGGTAAACGCCGGTCGCCGCGTGCGCGAGATCCCCCATGATGACCGGATTGAACGAGTGGATCCCCTCGATCAGCACGACCTCGTCCGGATCCAGACGCAGCGAACGCGCGTGCGGGATTGAAGTACGCGTTTCAAAATCAAAACGGGGCAGGTCGATTTCCTCTCCTGCGACCAGCTGGGTCAAATGCTGGCTCAGCAGCGGCAGATCCATACATTCCGGACTTTCCAGGTCAGGCACGCCGTTTTCCGTGTCCGGCGGGATGTCATAGCTGCCGACCGTGCGGTAATAATCGTCCATCGAGATCATCTCCGCATGGATGCCGCGTTTTTCCAGCGCGCGGCCGATCCGGTCGTTGGTCGTGGTCTTTCCGGACGAGGAGGGGCCGTTGATCAGCACGATCGGCTTCTGACGGCTGTTTTCCGCGATTTCCTCCGCCACCTGATCCACCTGCGCATGGTACGTCCGTTCACATTCCGCGATAAAGTCGGCCGCATCGTACCGCGCGCGGTGGTTGATATATTTGAGTGTGTATTCCGCCATAGCCGTGTTCCTCCTTACTGCTTTGGGAAAAGCAATTTACGCTTACCACCGGCGAGCCGGTCCGCCGCCCGAATGTATTCGAGCGGATACTTGGGGTTGTTCGTTCGCTCGATCCAGCCCGTGTCCCGCTCGACGCGCTTGGAAACGCCGCCCGCGCCGAGCGACAAAATGGTTTGCAGCTCCTCCATCATGGCCACATTGTAGAAGCATTCGGTCCCCGGCCGACACCAGCCGACATTCTCAAAGCCGCCGGTGGTGAATTTCTGCCGGTACAGGTAATACGGGCCGTAGCCCGCGCCCTGCAGCGCGCGCGAGGCGCCGTCCAGCATACGCGCCACCGCCTCGCGCTGCGCGGCGGCGGCCTGCTTATCCGTCAGATCCGCCCCTCGCTTGATGGCCAGCGTATGTACCGTGATATTCTCCGGCGCAAGGCCGATCAAGGTATCCACCGTTCGGGCGAAGCTGTCCGGCGTATCGCCGGACAGCCCCGCGATCACATCCATGTTGATGCCAGCAAAGCCCGCCCGCCGCGCCTCGTCATAGGCGCGCAGCACATCGCACGCCACGTGCCTGCGCCCGATCGCGGCCAGCACCGCGTCGTCCATGGACTGCGGGTTGATGCTGACCCGTCCCACGCCCGCCGCGCGCAACACGCGCAGCTTGCCCGGTGTGATCGTATCCGGACGCCCCGCTTCCACAGTATATTCACAAAGTCCGGAAAAATCAAAGCTTTGTTCAAGTGTGTCAAGCAGGCGCGAGAGCTGGTTCTCGTCCAGCGTGGTCGGCGTGCCGCCGCCGATATACACGCTCTGCACCCGCCGGCCCGCCTCGCGCACCAGCGCGGCGGTCTCTCTGATCTCATGGCACAGCGTTTCCAGGTACGGCTCGATCAGGTGGCCGGACTGCGCGGTCGCGGAAGATACAAACGAGCAGTAATAGCACCGCGACGGGCAAAACGGAATACCGACATAAAGGGAAATATCCTTTTCGCCCATCCGCTTATCCATCTCTATCGCCGTTGCGGCCGCGCGTATGGTCAGCGCCGTGCGCTCCGGCGAAACATGGAAGTGCTCCCGCAGGTACTCTGCCACCTCGCCGCGCGCCATCCCCCGCTCGATCAGCCCGCGCGCGAGCTTGGCGGGGCGCACGCCGGTCAGGCTGCCCCATACGGGCGGCTGGGCAAGCGACGGCACCACAGCCTCGTACACGGTCGTCTTGACCAGCTCGGTGACCGTGCGTTTATAAGCAAGCGGCGCAAGCCCCTGAACCGACGCGCACCGCTCGCTGCGACGCGTTACGCCGCCGATGCGGACGTCGGCGCAAGCCCGCGCCCTGCCGTCCACTTCGGTCAGGACGCTCCGGCAATAGTCCCCCGTCCCGTCCGCCGCATCCACGGCATCCGCCCGCGCAAGCGCCGCCGTGGGGAGCAGATGGAACAGCATTTCCTCCACCGCATGCTTGAGCGCGTGTCCCTCCAGCGTATAAATCATCGTCTGCCAACCGCCTGCGCCATATAGGGGTTGGCCGCGCGCTCCTCGGACAGGGTGGAGATGCCCTCATGCCCGGGCAGCACCTTGTAATCCCCCTCCAGGTCGTGCAGACGCCGCAGCGACCGCAGCATCTGCCCGAAATCACCGCCCTCCAGGTCGCACCGGCCGCATTCATGCCGGAACAGCGTGTCGCCCGTGAACAGGCAGTCGCCAATCCGGATGACCGACGAGCCGGGCGTATGGCCGGGGGTGTTCATATACGTCGCCGTCATCCCGCCGAACGTCACTTGTGTCCCCTCGTTCGCCAAAAGATCCGGCTTATCCTCCACATAGGCGCTGGCCAACGAGCGGAACTGACCCATATTCTCCCGCTTGAGCAGCCACAGATCCCCCTCGGGTACGACATACTGCGCATGGGTTGCCGCCAGCACCTCGTGCGCGGCAAGGATATGGTCAAAATGCGCGTGCGTCAGCAGAACATATTTGATATCCAGCTTTTCCTTTTTCGCCGCGCTCAGGATAGAGGTGGCGTTGTCGCCTGGGTCGATCACCGCGGCCTCGCGGCTCTTTTCATCGTATACAATATAACAGTTCGTGGCGACCATGCCCACGCAAAGCTGCATGATTTTCATAAGCTGGTTCTCCTTTCCCTCACCGCATCTGTGCGGTATCCATCCATAGTGTGACCGGCCCGTCGTTGCACAGGTCGACCTTCATATCCGCGCCGAACTCGCCGGTTTCGACCGGCAGGCCGCTTTGCCGACAGCGCGCGATGAACGCCTCGTACAGCGGGACCGCGGTTTCGGGCCGCGCCGCGGCGGTAAAGCTCGGCCTGTTTCCCTTTTTGCAATCCCCGTACAGGGTAAACTGAGATACCACGAGGATGCCACCGCCCACATCCGCGAGCGAGCGGTTCATCTTGTCGTTCTCATCCGTGAACACCCGCAGCTTAACCGTCTTGTCGGCCAGATAAACCGCGTCGTCCACCGTGTCTCCATCCGTGATGCCCAGCAGGATCAGAAAGCCCTGTCCAATCTCTCCGCGCACCGCGCTGCCGATCGTCACCGATGCGCGCGTCACGCGCTGAATGAGTGCTCTCATAGCTTTTATTCTCCGTTTCCATTCCGCACACCTCGTGCAGCTTCTAACAGAAAAATGCCGCGGAGCGGCATTTTTCATAAAAACCGCGAACCCATATCACAGTTTTTATTCCTCTGAACGTGGAAATGTTTCGCCTCCCGAAGCCTTTCCGCGCCCTCTCGGCCGCGGCTGCACGCCGCAATCCAATACTCAATTTGTATCCACTGTACGCGTCACATCCACCACACCCTTGATCGACCGCAGGCGGCTGATCAGGTTATCCAGCTGGTGTACGCCCGCGACGTCGACCATCGCGTTGATCACGCCGTAGCCGTCGTTAAGATCCCTTGCCGAAATCTCATGCACATTGATCTTGCAGACCGCGAAGATCGTCGTCACGTCGTTCAGCACCCCGATACGGCTGCGGGTCGATATCTGCAGGCCGGTCGAGAACCGGCCCGCACGGTCCGCGGTGACCTGATCCTCGTCCCACCAGGCTTTTACCCAACGATCCGGATCCTCCGCCACATGGACGTTGACACAGTCCCGACGGTGGATAGACACGCCGTAGCCGCGCGTGACAAAGCCGATGATCTCGTCGCCCGGGATCGGCGTGCAGCAGCGCGCGAATTTGACCAGGCAGTTGTCGATCCCCTCGACCACCACGCCGGTCGAGCTGCGCGTCGTGCGGCGCTGCTGTTCGACATGGGGGTGATTCTGATGCTCCGCAATCTCCCGCTGGCGGCGCAGCCTTCCCACGTCGTCCTTGACCTTGTTGATGACCTTGGTCAGCGTGATGCCGCCGTAGCCGATGGCGGCGTACAGCTCGTCGAGCGTGTTGAACGAGAACTTGTTAAGCGTGTTCTTCTGTACTTCCTCGTTCTCGTAAAAGCCGTTGTACAGCAGGTTGGCGCGCAGCTCGCGGTCCAGATCCTCGCGGCCGTTGATGATATTCTCCTCACGGCACTCCTTTTTGAACCACTGCTTGATCTTGTTGCGCGCCTCGGTGGTTTTGACAATCTTGACCCAGTCGCGGCTGGGTCCATGCGCCTCCTTGGAGGTCAGGATCTCCACGATGTCGCCGTTTTTCAGTTGGCTATCGATCGGCGCGATGCGGCCGTTGATCTTGGCGCCGGTCATCCGGTTGCCGACCGCGGAATGGATGGCGTAGGCTAGGTCGATCGGGGTCGCGCCCGCGGGCATGTTGACCACGTCGCCCTTGGGCGTGAACACGAACACCTCGTCCGCGAACAGATCCACCTTGATATTTTTGATGAAGTCCTCGGCCTCGGTGTCCTGCTGCGCCTCGAGCAGCTGGCGGATCCAGGCGAAAGCCTCCTCGTTGCCCTTTTTATCCAAGCCCTGCTTGTATTTCCAGTGCGCCGCGACGCCGTATTCGGCCATCTTGTGCATCTCGGTCGTGCGGATCTGTATCTCGAACGGGATGCCCGCGCGGCCGATGACCGTGGTGTGCAGGGACTGGTAGCCATTGGGCTTGGGCGTGGAGATATAATCCTTGAAGCGTCCGGGGATAGGCTTATACAAGTCATGCACATAGCCGAGTACATTATAGCAGTCCGCCACCGTATCCACGATCACGCGCACCGCGCAGATATCATAGATCTCGTCGATCGTCTTATGCTGGGCGTACATTTTGCGGTAAATGGAATAAATATGCTTGACGCGCGCCGAAATCGTATTATGGATATGCGCCTCCGCCAGCTTCTCGCTGATGCGCTCCTGTATCCCCTTGAGGAATTCCTCGTGCTGCTCGCTCTGCGCCCTGAGGCCCTCGACGATCTCGTTATAGCCGATCGGGTCGAGTACCTTGAGGCACAGGTCCTCCAGCTCCCATTTGATACGGCTCATACCCAGCCGGTGCGCGATCGGCGCATAGATCTCCATGGTTTCGAGCGCCTTGTCGCGCTGCTTGCGCTCGGGCAGGAACTGGAACGTGCGCGCGTTATGCAGCCGGTCGGCCAGCTTGATCAGGATGACGCGGATATCCTTGGCCATGGCGAGGAACATCTTGCGCAGGTCCTCGAACTGCTCCTGCTCCTTGGAATAGCGCAGCATGCCCAAGCGGGTAACGCCGTCCACCAGCTCCGCGACAGGCGTGCCAAACTTGTTTTCGATCTCCTTGTAGCCGAATTGCGTATCCTCGATGCAGTCGTGCAGCAGCGCGGCGCAGATCGAATCCGTATCCAGCCCCATTTCAACCACGATCTCGGCCACCGAGACCGGATGGATGATATACGGCTCGCCGTTTTTCCGCTTTTGCCCCTCGTGCGCCGCGGAGGCGCACTCATAGGCTGCGCGGATTTTTTTAATATTCGCCTGCGGATTCTGTTTCTGCACGCGCTCGATCAAAAAATCCAGTTTATTCTGCATATAATTTCCCCCTCGGCTGTCATCCCGCCATGCTTTGCAGCGTGGCAAGGACGACCGAGCCCGATATATCCGCCTTACCCTCGTAAGGCTTGAGCAGGATGTTGAGCATCCCCTCTTTGAAATGGTAGCTGATCAGGCTCGACTCGGAAAACACGTCGAGACACACGAACAGCTTGCCAATATTGATCTCCCTGCGGCTTTCCCAGGCGATACGGCGTGAGAGCGCGTTGGATGGTACGGAAAGGCGGCCGTCCTCCGCGCGGCACACGATATGCCGCCATACCGCGACCAGATCGCTGCGGTCGGGCAGCAGGATGCGCGCCTCCCGCGCGGTCAGCGGGCCATCCGCCATGTAGGTGTTATACAGGTTGAGCAGCTTTTGGTCGGCAAGGTTTTCGCATTCGCTCAGCCGCACGTCGCACAGCGTCAGCTGCACCGAGCGCCGGCCCCGAAACTCGTTGATCTCCAGGTGGAACGCCGCGTCGACCATATTCCCCTGCGCAAAGCCCAGTCCGCCCACGCCCGTGCCGAACAGCATGGCCGACCAGCGCTTCCCGTCCTTTACCAGCGTCAGCCGGACATGGCGGTCGCTTGAAATGGGCGTGATCTCCTCCACGGTCAGATCCTTCATGCAGAATACCGGTTCTTCATTCTGCATGCCGTATGGTTCGAGCACGGAAAGCGCTTGGATATTTTCCAGCGTGATCCATTCCGGCTCGATCATGCAGTCGATATGCAGCTGCGGGATCAGATCGGCCATGGAAACATGGTTTTCTGCATAGGCGCGCAGCCGTTCCCGCAGCGCCTCAATATGCGCCGCGTCCACCGTCAGCCCTGCGGCAAGCTCATGCCCGCCGTAGCGCTGCAGCAAATCCCCGCACGAGGTCAGGGCTTCGAACAGGTTGAAGCCCTTGACCGACCGACCGGAGCCTTTGCCTGTCCCGTCCTCGTCCAGCGCGATCAACACGACCGGACATCCATACCGGTCGCACAGGCGGGAACACACAATGCCGATCACGCCGTGATGCCAGCCTTCCCCCGCCAGCACGATGATCTTATCCTCCAGCGGATTGTATTCCATGCGCAGGCGGGCAAGCGCCTGCGTCAATATCTGGTTTTCCTCATTCTGCCGCCGCTTGTTCTGTTCGCACAGCTCTGCGGCCAGCATCTGCGCGCGCACGGGGTCGCGCGTCAGGAACAGCTCGGCAGCCAGTTCGGCCTGCCCCATCCGGCCCGCGGCGTTGATGCGGGGTGCCAGAACAAAGCTGATCGCAGCGGAGGTCAGGCGCTTATGCTTCATGCCGGCCTCGCGCAGCAGCATTTCCAACCCGATGTTGCTGGTTTCGGCCATCTTTTTCAGCCCCGCCGCGACGATAATGCGGTTCTCCCCGACAATCGGCATCACATCCGCTACCGTGCCGAGCGCCAGCAGATCGGCGTAACGGGCGAGCACGGTTCCGGCATCGCCCTCGAGCGCGCAGATCAGCTTGAACGCCACGCCCACGCCCGCCAAGCTGCCGAACGGATAATCGCAGTCCGCGCGCTTGCAGTCCACGACGGCGTCCGCTTCGGGCAGGCTGTCGTGGCATTCGTGGTGGTCGGTAATCACGACCTTCATACCGAGCGCGCGGGCTGCGGCGATTTCCTCGTCCGCCGTAATGCCGGAATCGACCGTGATCAGCAGGCGCGTCCCCTGGCCATACAGCCGCTCCATAGCCGCGCGCGAAAGGCCGTAGCCTTCGTTCAGACGGTTCGGGATATAATATTCGCAGACCGCGCCTTTGCTGCGCAGATAATCCACCATGATGCAGGTCGCCGTGATACCGTCTACATCATAATCACCGTAAACGACGATATGCTCGTTATTCTCAAGCGCGCGGCGGACGGTCTGGACTGCCCTGTCCATATCGGCCATCAGGAACGGGTCGTGCAGCCCTTTGGAGTCGCAGCTCAGATAACGCTCCGCGGCCTGCGCCGTATCGATCCCGCGCGCGGAAAGGACCGCGGCGGTCAACGGCGCGCAGGCGCAATCGTGGGCGAGCATGCGCACACGCGGCTCGTCCAGCGCGGCAATCACCCAATGTTTGGTTTTCATAAAACTCCCTCATTTATTTTCGATTATCATTATTATACCAAAATTATTGATATGGGACAAGGGAGTATACAAAAATGTCACAAAACTCGCACAAAATTTTATCATCCATCCGGCAAACTGCCAAACCACTTCGCAAAAAACTTGCCTGGCGGCGCGCATTTGGGTTGCCGCCCCCCGCCGGATATCCCTTTGCCATGCAAAACACCCCCGACGGTGTCGGGGGTGTTTCTTTACCGCTTCTCCTCGCGCTGTCTGCCGCGTTCAAGCACCGGCTTCAGATATTGACCGGTATAGGAGCCTTCGCACGCGGCGACCTCCTCCGGCGTGCCCGCGGCCACCAAGCGGCCGCCGCCGTCCCCGCCCTCGGGACCGAGGTCGAGGATATAGTCCGCGGTCTTAATCACGTCCAGGTTGTGCTCGATGACGACCACGGTGTTGCCCGCGTCCACCAGTTTCTGCAGCACGTCCACCAGGCGGTGTACGTCTGCGACGTGCAGGCCGGTGGTTGGCTCGTCCAGGATATAGATGGTCTTGCCGGTCGAGCGCTTGGACAGCTCGGTGGCGAGCTTGGCGCGCTGCGCCTCGCCGCCGGACAGCGTGGTGGACGACTGCCCGAGCTTGACGTACCCCAGCCCGACCTCGCGCATGGTTCCCAGCCGCCGGGCGATCTTAGGCACGTTGGCGAAGAACTCGCACGCCTCGTCCACAGTCATGTCGAGCACCTCGTAGATATTTTTGCCTTTGTAGCGCACCTCGAGCGTTTCCTTGTTGTAGCGCTTGCCCTTGCACACGTCGCAGGGCACATATACGTCCGGCAGGAAGTGCATCTCGATTTTCAAAAGGCCGTCGCCCGCGCAGGCCTCGCAACGGCCGCCCTTGACGTTGAAAGAGAACCTGCTCGGCCCGTAGCCGCGCGCCTTTGCGTCCGCGGTCTTGGCGAACAGGTCGCGGATATCGTTGAACACGCCGGTATAGGTCGCGGGGTTGGAGCGCGGCGTGCGCCCGATGGGCGACTGGTCGATATCGATCACCTTGTCCAGATAGGACAGGCCGACGAACTTATCGTGCGCGCCCGCGCGCGTCTTGGCGCCGTTCAGCTCGGCGGCGAGCTTTTTGTACAGGATCTCGTTGACGAACGAGGACTTGCCCGAGCCGGACACACCGGTCACGCAGGTGAGCGTACCCAGCGGAATGGTGAAATCCGTGTGCTTGAGGTTGTTCACCGCGCAGCCCTTGACGGTCAGCTTTTTGCCGTTGCCCTTGCGGCGCACCGCAGGCACGGGGATGCACTTGCGGCCGGACAGGTACTGTCCGGTGATGGACTGCTCACTTTGCAGCAGCTCGTCCACCGTGCCTTCAAACACGACCGCGCCGCCGTTCCGGCCCGCGCCCGGGCCGATATCCACGATATGATCGGCGGCGAACATGGTATCCTCATCGTGCTCGACCACGATCAGTGTATTGCCCAAGTCGCGCAGGCGTTTAAGGGTCGCCAGCAGCTTGTCGTTGTCGCGTTGATGCAGGCCGATGGACGGCTCATCCAGGATATACAGCACCCCCATGAGCGACGAGCCGATCTGCGTCGCCAGCCGGATGCGCTGGCTCTCGCCGCCGGACAGCGTGCCGGAGGCGCGCGACAAGGTCAGGTATTCCAGGCCGACCGACTGCAGGAAGCCCAGCCGGTCCTTGATCTCCTTGATAACGCGGTCGCCAATCTTGTGCTGCATCTCGGTCAGCTGCAGGGTCTGTAAAAACTCCATCGCTTTGACGACCGACTTTTCCGAAAATTCGGCGATGTTCAGCCCGCCAATCGTGACCGCGAGCACCTCGGGCCGCAGGCGGCGGCCGTGGCACGCGGGGCAGGGGATCTCGCTCATGCACTCCTCGATCTCGGCGCGCGAATAGTCGCTGGACGTTTCCTTATAGCGGCGCTCGAGGTTCACGACGATGCCCTCGAACGGCTGGCGCATCACGCCGCCCGACACGCGGCTGACCGACAGCTCGAGCGGCTCGTCTCCAGTGCCGTACAGCAGCTCGTGCAGCGCCTTGTCCGAAAAGTCCTCGATCGGGGTGTCCAGCGTGAAGCCGTGCTTTTTGCCGAGCGCGGTGAAGTACATGCCCGCGATCGTCCCCGGCTCGGCGCTGCCCCAGCCGGACGCGCGGATCGCGCCCTGTTTGATGGACAGCTTTTTGTTGGGGATGATGCGGTCCGGATCGACACGCATCTGCATGCCGAGGCCGGTACACACCGGACACGCGCCGTACGGGTTGTTGAACGAGAACATACGCGGTGTCAGCTCCTCAATCGAGATGCCGCAGTCGTCGCACGCATAGTTCTGCGAGAACGCGATCGGCTCGCCGCCGACTACGTCCGCGATGACCAGCCCCCCCGAGAGCGCGGACGCAGTCTCGACCGAGTCCGTGATGCGGCCGCGCGCGTCCGGCCGGATGACCACGCGGTCGACCACAATCTCGATGTTGTGCTTGTGGGTCTTGGCCAGCTTGATATCATCGGACAGGTCGCGCACCTCGCCGTCCACGCGCACACGGACGTAGCCCGCCTTGCGCGCGTCCTCGAGTACCTTGACGTGCTCGCCCTTTTTGCCGCGGATAACCGGCGCGAGGATCTGGACGCGCGTTTTTTCCTCCAGCGCCATCAGCCGGTCGATGATCTGGTCGATGGTCTGCTGGTGGATTTCCTTGCCGCACTTGGGGCAGTGCGGCGTGCCGATGTTCGCCCACAAAAGGCGCAGGTAGTCGTAGATTTCGGTGACCGTGCCGACCGTCGAGCGCGGATTCTGCGAGGTGGTCTTCTGGTCAATCGAAATCGCGGGCGAAAGGCCGTCGATGTAGTCCACGTCCGGCTTGTCCATCTGCCCCAAAAACTGCCGCGCGTAGCTGGACAGCGACTCGACATAGCGTCGCTGTCCCTCGGCATAAATCGTGTCAAACGCCAGCGACGACTTGCCCGAGCCGGACAGTCCGGTCAGCACGACCAGCTTGTCGCGCGGGATCTTGATATCGATATTTTTCAGGTTGTGCTCGCGCGCACCCTTTACGTGGATAAATTCCTGCATGTTCACCTATCCTTATTCCAAAAATGCAGTATCTCTTTTCTGGTTTTATTACAGCTCGATCACGCTGCCCGCCGCAAGGAGCGAAATCCGCTCCCCAAACGTTTCGCGCAGCACCTCGAACGCATGCGCGCCGGTACAGTGGCCGGTGTAGTAACGGCTGCTCGTGTGCGCGAGCCGCGCCGCGACCGCGCGGATCGCCTCATCCGGCTCGCTTTTGCCGGTGGACGGGCTGAACAGGTGCATCCCGCCGACGACAGCGTCCGGCGCGCGGCCGAGAAGCTCTCCGGCGCGGGCGCAGATATTCACCACGCCCCGATGGGCGCAGCCAGTAAAAAGCACCGTCTTATCCCCCTCGCGCACGAGCAGGCTCTGCTCATGCAGGAAGCGGTCGGGGAAATATTGCCCGTCCGCCCGCTCGCACAGCGTGCGGTTGCCCTGCGGCACGCAGTCTGCGCCCGTGACATCGGAGAACAGGGTCAGGGTGTCGTCTATCCGCGCCACGCCATCCACCCGCCGCAGACGCGGGCTGTGTGCGAGCGCGCTGTCCAGCCCAATCTCCCTGATACCCTCCGGCTTGTGCGAAAAATGCGGCTCGAACGCCCGCTCATGCACATAGACCGGCGCGTGGCTGTTAACGCTCAGGAACGCCGCCAATCCCCCGCCGTGGTCGTAATGCCCGTGCGAGAGAAAGGCGATATCCACCGCTCCCAGGTCGGCGCCCAGCCGCGCCGCGTTGCACACGAACAGGCCGGTCTGACCCATGTCGAACAGCAGCCTTTTCCCGTTCGTCTCGATATAAAAGCTCAGGCCATGCTCGCAGGCAAACGCCGGCGCGCACGCGGTGTCCTCCATCAGGGTGACAATCCTCATCTGCCTTCCTCCAATGCCTTGATCTGGTCGCGCAGCTGGGCGGCGATCTCGAACTCGAGCATCTTGGCCGCCTCTTTCATCTGGCGGGTCAGGCGGGCGATCTCCTGCTGACGCTCGCCCTTGGTGCGCAGCTTTTTCTTGCTGCTCGTCGGCACGTTGGAGGTGATTTCGATCACGTCCTGCACCTTCTTTTTCACCGACTGGGGCGTAATGCCATGTGCCTTGTTGAACGCATCCTGAAGGGTGCGTCGGCGTTCGGTTTCGTCCATCGCACGGCGCATAGAGGGCGTGATGCTGTCCGCATACAGCACGACCATGCCCCTCTCGTTGCGCGCGGCACGGCCGATGGTCTGGATGAGCGAGGTTTCCGAGCGGAGAAAGCCCTCCTTATCCGCGTCCAATATCGCCACCAGCGACACCTCGGGGATATCCAGACCCTCGCGCAGCAGGTTGATGCCCACCAGCACGTCGAACACGCCCAGGCGCAGGTCGCGCACCAGCTCCTGCCGCTCGATGGTCTTGATATCGTGGTGCATGTAGCGCACCTTGATGCCCGCGTTTTCCAGATAGGCGGTCAGATCCTCGGCCATCTTTTTAGTCAGCGTCGTCACCAGAATGCGCTCGTCCTTGGCGGTACGCGCGTTGATCTCGCCGATCAGGTCGTCGATCTGCCCCTCGACCGGACGCACGACCACCTCTGGATCGAGCAGGCCGGTCGGGCGGATGACCTGCTCAACCACCTGTCCGGAGCGGGACAACTCATACTCCGCCGGCGTCGCGGACACATATACGATCTGGTTAAGGCGCTCGTTGAACTCATCGAAGTTCAGCGGGCGGTTATCGTAGGCCGAGGGCAGGCGGAAGCCGTTCTCGACCAGACTCTCCTTGCGCGCGCGGTCACCGTGGTACATGGCGCGCACCTGCGGCAGGGTGACGTGGCTCTCGTCCACAATCAGCAGGAAGTCCCTGGGGAAATAGTCGATCAGCGTAAACGGCGCCGAACCCGGCGCGCGGCGCGAGAGCACGCGCGAGTAGTTCTCGATGCCGCTGCAAAAGCCGATCTCCTGCAGCATTTCAATATCGTACCGCGTGCGCTGCGCGATGCGTTGCGCCTCTATCAACTTGCCGTTTTGCTCAAAGAATTTGACGCGGGCCTCCAGCTCGTCCTCCAGATCTCGAATCGCGGCCTGCAGCTTGTCCTTGGGCGTGACGTAATGGCTCGCGGGGAAGATCGCGGTGTGTCCCAGCTCGCCCAGCACCACGCCGGTCAACGGGTTGATGCGGCTGATGCGGTCGATCTCGTCCCCGAAGAACTCGATGCGCACCACGTCCTCGTCCGAATAGACCGGCCAGACCTCGACCGTGTCCCCGCGTACGCGGAAGCGGTTGCGCTCGAACGCGATGTCGTTGCGCTCGTACTGGATGTCGATCAGACGGTGAATAAGCTGCTCGCGGCTGATCTCCGTACCTGGACGCAGGGAAACGACCATCTTCTTGTAGTCGATTGGGTCGCCCAGCGAATAGATGCAGGACACAGAGGAGACGATGATCACGTCCCGCCGCTCGGAAAGCGCCGAGGTAGCCGAGTGGCGCAGGCGGTCGATCTCGTCGTTGATGGCCGAGTCCTTTTCGATATAAGTGTCGGTCGAAGCGATATAGGCCTCGGGCTGGTAATAGTCGTAATAGGACACGAAATACTCGACCGCGTTGTGCGGGAAGAACTCCCGCAGCTCGGTGCAGAGTTGCGCGGCCAGCGTCTTATTGTGCGCGAGCACCAGCGTCGGCCGCTGGGTCTGCTCGATAATATTGGCCATGGTGAAGGTCTTGCCCGAGCCGGTCACGCCCATCAGGGTCTGCTCGGTCAGGCCGTTCTGGATGCCCTCAACCAGCTTGGCGACCGCCTCCGGCTGGTCGCCCGCCATTTTGTAAGGGCTTACGATTTGAAAATCCGGCATTCCCTATCTCCTTTCCTGCCCGATCAGCAGCTGCTTCCGCATGGAGTAATACTTTCCCCGCGCGACAATACAGTGGTCGAGCAACTCGATGTCCATATCATTCAGGTAGCGTTCCAGCATGCGCGTCACCTCGATATCCTCGTGCGACGGGAGCGCTCTCCCATTCGGATGGTTATGGGCAATCGCCACGCCGGCCGCCTCGCTCAGCAGCGCGTTGCGGCATATCTTGCCGCAGTCCACGCGGACCTGCGCGCGCCCGCCGCGGCCGGCTTCCTCGCATTTGATCACCCTGCCGGCACCGTCGACATAGGCGGCGATCAGAACCTCCTCGCTCTCCCCCATAAACTGCGGCACGAAAAACGCGCCGATCCGTTCGCTGCTGTTAAGCTTGTCCCCATTCGCCTCCATTTTCGCCACATCGGCCTGATACCGGCCGACCAGCGCGAAAGCCACCTTGATCAGCGACGCGGTATGCGGCCCGACGCCCTTCACCTTCTGAAGCTCTTCCGGTGGTGCCTCCAGCACCGCGTGCAGCGAGCCAAAACGCTTGAGCAACGCGTGCGCGGTCGGGTTGGTATCGCCGCGCCGGATCGCGAAAAACAACAGTAATTCCAGCACCTCATGGTCGGCAAACACCTGCAGACCAAACCGGCGGAATTTTTCCCATACGCGCTGGCGGTGGTTTTCATGCAGATTGGGTTCCATGGCGGCCTCCTTTTTCCCCGTCCCGCAGCTTCACAGGTGGATCCGCTGCTCAGCCTGCCGCAGCACGCGGTCCACCAGCGGACTGTCCTGTATCTCCGGAAACGGTACGGCGGGCTGCGGTTCCCCCTCATGCGGGCGCAGGCTTTTGCCCATCCACAGCACGTCGCGCCACTGGCCGAATTTGTACATGCTCTCTTGGTACGCGCCCGAAATGATAAAGCCCATGGACTTGTGGAATTTCATGGAACGTTCGTTCGGTGAGGTGATGCCGACATAGATGTTATAGTATCCCTGCATGGTGAGCAGTTCAAACAGGGCGGCGTAGATTGCCCCGGCGATCCCATGGCGGTGCCATTCCTCCGCAACATAGATCGACGTCTCCACCGACCACTGATAGGCCGCGCGCGTGCGGTGCGGCGAAGCATAGCCGTAACCGGCCACCTCGCCATCAACCAGACAGACCAGCCACGGCAGCCTTGCCATATAGGTGCGCATCCTGCCCACGAATTCCTCCAGCGATGGCGGCGTGTATTCGCTCGACACCGTGGTCTGGATGACATAGGGCGCATACAGCGCGAGCATGGCCGGCGCATCCGCCTCGCCCGCAACGCGCAAAACAACTTCCGACATGCGGTTTCCCCTCGGTTTCATAAAAATCTGACACTTTATTATACCGCGCTGCTCTCTGTTCTTCAACAGCTTTTTCCCATTTCCGCTTCCAAAAATCGTACATCCGTTCGCCTTTCATTTGTGCGTTTTTTCGGCAAAAGCGGACGTGCTGCCACCGACCCTCCGCTGGGCGGCAAATAATTGCCCGGCCGGACCGGTTGCTTTTTCGGGCGTTTTAGGATATACTAAAGGAGCGATTTTTTGAAAGAGGAGGTCTGCGCTGTATGGTTCGCTATGGCTTTATCCACTCCAAAGAGGATATCAAATTCCTCGTTCTTTTTGCGATGGATTTGCTTCCCTTTCCGGTTTCCTTCAACGCCATCGTTGATCTGACGACCTGGTGCGACGAGGGGTTCGGCTATTTCGAGCTCAGCGAGGCCTTTTACGAAATGCTCCCGACCGGACATATCGAAGAGGTCGCGGACAGCGTCGAAACGCTGTACCGCATCACGGAAAAAGGGCGCGAGACGACCCGCATTTTTGAAAAGCAGCTCCCGTATCCAGTCCGTGAGGCGGCGCAGCGCTCCGCGCTCCGTGTCGTGCGGCAGATCCGACGGGACGCGGCGATCCGCACTCGTGTGAGCGAACGCTCGGAGCACGACCTGACGGTCCGCATGGAGATGGATCAGGTGTTTGCGATCGAGATGGATGTTGTCAACCGCGCGCAGGCCGCGCTGCTCGAGCGCACATTCAAATCCAACGCCGAAGCAATCTACCAGACCTTGCTCTCCGCCATGACCGCCAATTATGAAACCAGGAAAGAAGAAGATGCCACTTGAAATATATGAAGCAATTGGGCGTTCTGCTTGCGTGCGCTGTCGCAGGCGACGCCTTTTCCATTCTCCTGCGCGGCCGGCTGCCCGGCAATGTACTCGGCCTGACGCTGCTGCTGCTTCTGCTCGCATACGGTCCGGTCAGGCTTGGCCATATCGAGGATACGGCCGACTTTCTACTGCACAACATGGCGTTTTTCTTTCTGCCCGCCTGTCTGGGCGTGCTTGAGATTTTTGCAGAGATCAAAAGCGAGGTGTTCGCTCTTCTGGCGGTATGCGTTTTGACCACCTTCTGCACCGCGGCCGCTACCGCATTCACCGTGCATATCGCGCTGCGACTGCAGCGTAAAAAAGACAGGGGAGGCGTCCGCCCATGACCGCTCTGCTCTCCAGCGCACCGTTTTGGATATGCGTTTCGATCGCATGCTATGCGTTCGGACAAAAGGTACAGCGCCGGACCGGCTCCGCGCTCTTCAATCCGTTGCTGATTGCTTCCGTTCTGGTTGGCTTGCTGCTGGTGTGTACTGGCACCAGCTACGAGACTTATAACCAGTCCGGCCGGCTTATCTCTTTTTTCCTGACCCCCGCTACTGTTGCCCTTGCCGTACCGATCTACCGCAAGCTGGACGTGCTCCGGCAAAACCTGTTTCCCATCCTTGCCGGCGCGCTCGTCGGCTCCGTGGTTTCCATTGCAAGCGTGATTCTTTTTTCCCGCCTGTTCGGTCTTTCGGACACGACCATGCGCTCGCTCATCCCCAAATCCGTGACCACGCCTATCGCAGTTTCCCTTTCTGAAATGCTGGGCGGGCTTGCGCCGGTCACCACGATCGCGGTGGTGTTCACCGGCATTGTTGGCGCGATGCTGCTGCCGGTGTTCCTCAAGTGCATCGGCGTGCGCAACGAGGTGCAGATGGGGCTTTCCATCGGCACCGCCGCGCATGCGGTCGGCACCTCGCGCGCTATCGAGCTGGGGGAAACCGAGGGCGCAATGAGCGGGCTTGCGATCGGTATTGCCGGGCTGCTGACTGCTTTGATCGTATCGGTCGGTTCCCTGCTCTTATCGATCTGAAAGAAATGCACCTTTGCCGGCGTTCGGAGCAGCGAGTGGAAGCCCATCGACTATGACCAACATCGTAAGAAAAAGAGGACGGAATCAATCCGTCCTCTTTCCATTTCTCAACAAACAGGCTTAGCCGAAGTAACGAGCCAGCAGACCCTCGAAAGCCTTGCCGTGGCGGGCCTCGTCGCGGGCCATTTCATGTACAGTATCGTGGATGGCGTCAAGGTTGAGCGCCTTAGCACGCTTTGCCAGATCGAACTTGCCGGCGGTTGCTCCGTTCTCCGCGTCAACACGCATCTCAAGGTTCTTCTTGGTGGAGTCGGTCACGACCTCGCCCAACAGCTCGGCGAACTTGGCGGCGTGCTCGGCTTCCTCGTAAGCCGCCTTCTCCCAGTACAGGCCGATTTCCGGATAGCCTTCACGGTGCGCAACACGAGCCATCGCCAGGTACATGCCGACCTCGGAGCACTCGCCCTCGAAGTTCGCGCGCAGATCCTTCATGATGTCTTCCGGTGCGCCCTGCGCCACGCCTACCACATGCTCGGCCGCCCAAGTCTTCTCGCCGGACTGCTCCTTGAACTTCTCAGCCGGAGCATGGCAGATCGGACACTCGGCCGGAGCCGCCTCGCCCTCATGAACATAACCGCATACGGAACAAACAAACTTTTTCATGATTTTTTTCCTCCTAAAAAATATTTTTTACTTTTTCACGGGTGGAAGGAACCGCTCCATGGTAATGGAAAACAACTGCTCCCGCAGGGATTTGTTGATTTCGCCAAACACATGATGAAAATCGCATTCTTTCCGGCAGCCCACGCGCGTACACTGGAATTCATTGGCAAGGCAGTGATTGATTGCAATCGGCCCGTCGATGCATTCAATGATTTCGCCCAGACTGATCTCGGAAGGGCTTCGATTGAGCTCATACCCGCCGGCGACGCCTTTATAGGATTTTGTAATGCCGGACTGCGTCAGCTTGCGCAGAATCTTCAGCGCAAACCGAAGCGTTACCCCTGTGGTTTCAGAAATGTCCTTTGCGCATTGCTTCCCCCCTGCCAGCGCCAGACAGTAGGTCACACGAATCGCATAGTCCGCTTCATGTGTGATTCTCAAATCGTTCCTCCCTTTCTCTATTTGGAACACCTTTAGTATAGTATTGTTCAGCAAAAAAGTCAATAGGTTTTTATAGAAATAAATATATTTTTTTAATTGATATTTAATATCAATTTATTCTTCCCTGCTAACTGCCCTTTTCCCGAATACGTTTACAAAGATAGTATATCATATCGCCGGTTAAATGTCTAATCATTTTGTCTCTTTTCTGCGCCCCGTTTTGTCCAAAAACAGCGGGCGCATACCCCAAGCCGGTACGCGCCCGCCGCTGACGGCCGGATTTGGTTTTATCCCCGGCGCAAAGCGGGATGACCGCAGTCATGCCATGCCGGAGTAAGCAAGAGGGGCTGTTTCGCATCCGGAGCCCTCGTGCCGTCAAGCTCAGGCTCTTAAAAGAAGCTGATTTGCTCCTCCGTCTGCCGGCGCCGTCCCGTGCTTTCCCGCTGTACTGCCTC
The DNA here is from genome assembly GCF_900291975.1 of Agathobaculum massiliense. Lineage (GTDB taxonomy): Bacteria > Bacillota > Clostridia > Oscillospirales > Butyricicoccaceae > Agathobaculum > Agathobaculum ammoniilyticum. The sequence goes on along the minus strand of NZ_OMPN01000001.1, from coordinate 3,037,838 downwards.
CGGCAGATCGCACAGGAATGGAGAAGCTTCTTTTGTCGTTGTGAGGATCAGCTCCTCCCGCGCCCGCGTCATACCCACATAGAACAGCCGCCGTTCCTCCTCGGTATCGGTCGGATGCTTTTGCGACACCAGCGGCAGCATGCCGGACGTTACTCCCGCCAGAATGACCGCCGGAAACTCCAGCCCCTTGGAGCCGTGCAGCGTCATCAGACGCACCGCGCCGGACTCCCAGCCTTTTCCCGCGGCGCGGTTTAGATCCGCCTCCTGCCCCATCGTCAGCGCATACCAGAGGCTGTCGAAATCCTCGTAAAAAACAGCCGTGTTGCGCAGGCGTTCCAGCGCGGGCGAGCTGCCATAGGCCTGCTCCCATCGTTCGACCAGTGCGCGCGGTTTTTCCCTGTCCACAAGCGGCTGCCACTCGGCTGCCCGCTCCAGCCACGCCTCCAGAAAGCCGTATCCCCGCACGACCGGTTCCCACACCTCAGGTTGGAAGCCCCCCTGTTCCGCACAAGCCTGACGCGCTTTCTGCACCAGATCCGCCGGGCAGTCCCATACCAACCGGAGCGCTGTTTCCAACGCGGTTTGATCTTCCGGCACACGCAGGAAACGGAAAAAGGACAGTACCCCGCGCACCTCGTCCGCGTCTAAAAAGTCCTCGCGCCCGCTGATGACGCAGGGGATGTCGTCGTGCCGTAGGCACTTTTCCACCAGCTCGAGCTGACGGTGGGTGCGGCAAAGCACCGCAATATCAGAAAACGCACGGACGGCGCGCTCCTGCCCATGCTTTTGTGCTTCCAGCATATCCACGCCTCCGGCAATGCGCCCTACTTCCTTGGCGACGAACACGGCCTCCGCAAAGTCGTCCGCCGCCGTGACCAGCCGCACCGCACCCCCTGCCGGACGGCTCGGCTCCAGCACGCGCGGGCCGCCTGGATTCCGGTCAATCACCGGCAGCGCGGCCTGTAGGATCTCCGGCGTGGAGCGATAATTGCGCTTGAGCCGGATCACTCGTGTATCCGGCCGCTCCTCCTGTAAGCGTCCGAAGCAGCGCCCGCCTGCGCCGCGGAACCCATAGATCGACTGGTCGGGATCCCCGATGACGAACAGTCCCGCGCCGCCTCTGCTCCATGCGCGCACCAACTCGTACTGCACGTCATTGATATCCTGAAACTCGTCCACCAGCAAATAACGGAAGCATTTTCGGCCAGCCGTATCCAGCCGCAGCGCCTCGGCCAGCAGATCGTCAAAATCCAGCACGCCCAGCGCGCGCAGTCGTTCGTTATAGGCCTCTGCCAGCTCCCGATCAATGCCGGCAGCGTCCGCCGCTATACCGTTTTTGAGACGGGAAACACCCTGCAGCAACTCCCACGCGCCGCCTTTCCGCCCGCAGGTCCGCAGCGTTTCCGCAGCAATGGTCAGCGCCTCGCTCTGTCCCAGCAGGCGAACCTCCCCCAGAAGGCGCAGGCAGATCGAGTGAAACGTGCCGATCGTCATGCGCTGAACCGCACGCTTGCCGCCCAGCCGCTTTTCCAGGCGCTGACGCATTTCAGCAGCAGCCTGGTTCGTAAAGGTTACCGCCGTGATCTCATCCGGTTTGACGCCGCGCTCCTCCACCAGCCATGCGATGCGCGCGACCAGCGTCTTGGTCTTTCCCGTTCCCGGGCCGGCGATGACCGCCACAACAGGCCGGTCTGTCTCCACCGCTTCCCGCTGCTCCGGATTGAGCGTCTCGGGATTGGACTCCGGCAGCGCGTCCGGAGGCGTTCCCGCCTGTTTTAGCGGTATTTTGCGCGCGCCGCGTTTGCGCTTTACCGGTTCGGCGCCGAACAGGGACATCTGCCCGCTGTACTGCTCGATCTCCGCCGGAGTGAGCAGGGAAATCGTGCCGTATTCCCCGTCAAAGCCGGGGCGCCGCTCAACCTGCCCCTTGCGTAGGCGCCGGACACCCTCCGCCACGCAAGGTCCCGCCAGCCGCTCGATCTCTTCGATCGGCGACTGCCGCAGAATATGGAATTCCGGCCCCAGCTCGTGCAGCAGGCGTTCATACTGCTCCATGACCTTTTTACCGGCAGCGGAAGCGCCCGTCGAGGCTGCAATGACTTCGGGCAGCGGTGCCAGGCTCTCAAACGGCTTGGCGTTTTCCGGCCGGAAGCCCTCCGGCCGATCGGCCAGCTCCTCCACCCGATGCTCTACGCCGATCGTCAGCTTTTTCCCGCATACCGGACAAAGCCCCTCCCGCGCCGCGGTTTCCGCAGGCGTCAGGCACACGCCGCAGTTCCGGTGTCCGTCCAGATGGTATTTCCCTTCCTCCGGAAAAAATTCCACGGTCCCCAGGAACCCCTCGCCCGTCCGGATTGCATGCGTCAGCGCGGAATACGAAAGCGCGGTTTCCAGCAGATTGGCTTCGCGCCCCAGCTTGGAGGGGGAATGCGCGTCCGAATGGGAAACAAGCGTCAGCCCGTCCAACTGGGAAACGCGCCAATTCATCGGCGGATCGGATGAAAGGCCGGTTTCGACCGCATGGATATGCGGCGTCAGATCCGCAAAGCATTCCTCTATCGTGTCAAAGCCGGAGAAAGCGCCGAACATGGAAAAATGCGGCGTCCAGATATGCGCTGGAATAAACTCCGCGTCAGGGCAGGCTTCCAGCGTCAGCTCCAGCAGGTCGCGGCTGTCCAGCCCCAAGATCGGGCGTCCGTCCGAGCGAATGTTGCCAATCGCCTCCAGGCGGGCGGCAAGCTCGTCCGCCGCTTCCAGGCTTGGCAGCAGAATCACATTATGTACCTTCCTCGTCCGGCCGCCCCGCTTGTAGATCGAGCTGATCTCGCCGGTCACGACAAAATACGGCGTCTCTCCCTGCATGCTGTCCGGCAGGCGCAGCGCTTCCCGCAGGGTATACACACCGTCGCCCGCAGGCACAAGCTGCTCTTTCAGCTCAGACCGCCATGCTGGATGGGTAAAGTCACCCGTGCCGACCAGCCGAATGCCCTTGCGTCTGGCCCACCAGTCCAGATGCGGCGCATCGCAATCCCGACTGGTTGCGCGCGAAAAACGTGAATGGATATGAAGGTCTGCAACATACATTATGGTTTCCCTCGGTCACGAAATATTTTCTTTATTATTATATCCCTATTTCAGCGCAGGGGCAATGCCCCGCGCCGAAGTGTCAAAATCAAAATTTGAACCCGTGTCCTGTTTCGGCAAATACAGATGTTTTTCAAGCAAAAGGACGGATGTCAGGAATTTGCCGAGTGGAAAGTGCAGAGAAAAATTAAACAATAAAAGCAAGCATGGCCAGGAGTGATTAAAACAATTCTTCTGTCGCCTCACACCAATGAGGGCTTAATGCCATTAGTTGTTTTTCCGTTTTTTAATCCAGTCCTTCCGCCGAAACGCCATGCCAACTATACAGATGGCAATAATGGATACAAAAAAATTACAGTAAAGGCTCTATCTCTGCCAGACATTTCGTTTGTATGTGTATTAATAACGCAAAGCAGGGAAACACAATAGATTACCACGAGTCCACTTGCTGCTATTAGACAGGGCGATTCCATTCGTTTATAAAATTGAGGGGATTTCTTTTCGAGTAGTTTGTCAACAACTGCAATAGCAATCAAAAAAATCAACTGCTTTATTTCCACAGGGCTGCACGCCTCCCCGTTCCTGCATTTGTCTAATCACTCTAATCCCATCCTGCATCCCATTATATCGAACAATAGAAAAACACAAGGGAAGGGATATTGTCCCTGCTCTCACCTGCCATATATTCTCGATAGAATAAAAATCCGAACGGCAGTATCCACTCGAATACTGCCGTTCGGATAATCAAAATATGGAAAGGACGGTTAAAATCGATATTTTGTTAAAGGTTCCACTCTATTTCACATTTGTCATCCAATCATCCAATTCTTTCTGGGCATCTGGCAAATGAGACAATACATGTGCTGGGTTAACACAATACATAAAACATAAGACGTCTCTGGCTGTGTGTTGTTTCTCTGTCGTGGTAAGATGACTGAAGAAACTCATCTCTGGTGCTCCTTGTACGTTTTCCTTAGAATGGCTTTCAGTATTCAAAACCAAGCGATACATGGAATTCTGGAAATATGCTCTTTTATTCTGATCAGGAATTAGCGTGAGCACCCGTGGATTCAGGCTGACTTTCTCGACACCTTCTTTAAATGTGAATGTTGCAAACGCTTCTAAGACTCGTCTTGTTGTGTTACCGATGGTTAGTTCCGCCGCAAAATCAGGATTACAACCATATTCATACACACAGCGCATTAGCTGCGTGTATTCATTGTGAGAATTTGCCATAAACGGGGTTATTGTCTTATTTAGAAGTTGGAATGAACAGTACTCAGAGTTCTTCCCTATTCCAGCACAATTCGAAGAAATTTCGTCCAGGGCTTTCTGCAAATCAAACATCACACTCACATCATGCGTCATCATTAGAACTTTTGTTGTTGCACATGATGTAAGAATCTGATTTAGCTTATATCTTAAAAATGATAGAATTCCTACTCGATTTTCAACATCAAAACTTGAAACAGGATCATCAATAACCAGGAACATTTCATCATAGTATAGTTTTTGAAATTCTGTTTCTTTTGCAATTTCAGCAAAAAAATAACTTAAGGCCAAAGCATTTCGTTCCCCACATGATATTTTATTCGGAGAAACATCCTTCCCACTCACTTTCAAGTGGTACATTTGGTCGTTTCCAAGATACAATTGGAGTCTGGTATCACTATAGAAGATATAAGAAAGTGATTTGTTAATCTGCTCGACAGCGATTTGAAGATTCTTTCGTTGTGCATCTAAAAGTTGACGCTTATCTAAAAGGTTATTTTTAGCTTGAAGTGACTTGGCCAACTCTTTCTCTGCGGTTTGCTTTGCTGTTCTCTGTGATATCAACGATTGATATTCAGAGTCAATTGTATAATGGGCAATCTCATCATTAAATTTCAAAAGGTCTTTCTCTGTAGTCTGCCTATTTGTAATAATTTGATTATAGGACAATCTTTTATCTTCTAACTTTACTAAAATATCATTCAGCTGTTTATACGCGGTTATCAAATCTGTGAAGGTATCATACTGTGCCAGAGAAAGGGGATCAGAAATTTTTGCCTGGACAACTTTATTGTGATTTCCAATTGCGCTATTAACAGAGGATATTTGTAAAATTAAATTCCCAAAGAGTTCGGAATCCAAGACACTATAGTCCTGATAAAAGTCTGCTTGGATTTCGGACAATATTAATTTTTTTAGCTCGTTGCGGTATTCCTCTACTTCGCGGTTCAAGATATTCTCAATTCGCTGTAACGATTCTACCCGATGTTCCTCCGATATTGGCTGTAAACAGGTTGGGCAAATCTTGTGCGATCTTACCGATAAGAACCCCTTTGCAGTTGAAAGCACATCAATGCCCATCGACTGGAGTAACTCCTGCTCACGCGAAGTCAATGTTGGTTTTTGTGGCATTTTTGCTAAAAGTATTTTTGCAGATTCTACTATCTTTTCCGGAGGCTCGATAGCCCGAATCTGTGGACTAATAGGTAATGCAGAAGCATCAGTACTATCAAAGACAACCAACAATTCATCAAGCGTTGCACGCGTTGTTGCCTCATCCATACGAGGTTTTAACTTACCAAGCCTGTCTACTTCTATCTCTGTTACACGTGTTTTAATGTGGTTCTTTTTTATACGGATTCCACTCGTTTCAGCCCACCCGCCAGCGGCCTGTAATTTCTTAATGATTAAACTTTGCCAGTATTCTGGGGCCACAACATTAGTTGCTGATTTATACTGTTGGATAAACTCGCTTTTGGAATCGATGTCAGTTTGAACTTGAGCAATCTGTTTCTCCAGCTCCTCTAACTGCTTTTCAAGTTCAACTTGTTTACCAAAAAGAACGATTGTCCCCAAGCCGCTTTCCTGTACTCTTATATTTTGGGAAATATATGTTTCGTCAAAAACAAAGAATTTCTCGGCTTTCAATCCTGGAGACATTTTAATGATATCTGTTTCAACTACAGGAATCAAATCTACTGTTTTGGGTGTTGTTGACATTGCGTATTCTCTAAATCCCTGCGCAATCGTACTCTTACCACTCCCGTTAGCTCCATACACCAACGCGACTCGGTTCTTTTTTGGTGCTCGATGAGTAGGGAACAGATTAAGTAAGGCAGTCGTATCAAAAAACGGAGATTTTATATTTATCCCTGTCATGCTGTCAATTGTTGTTGACATTATAATCTCCTCCTCACGCAGAAGTGCTGATAGGGATATTATACCAGACAGCCTGCTACAAGGATAGACTTAATTCGGGAGCATCTCCAAATATTCCGCACATTGCAGCTCAATCTGTAAACTGCCATCAGACTGGACCAAGATGACATCGACCTTGCTTTTGATCTTGTCCCCGTCAAATGTGCTCAGGCCTAACTTCTCACAAAAGACTTCCTTGATCCTGTCCTCCGGTATGGAGGGCGAATGCTGGCAGAACTTTTTTCCATGCTCCACCCGGCTGGCACAACGCCAGACGATCTCGCCGGATGGCCGGGTAATGCGGCGGTAATTATGGCCACATTCCGCGCAAACCAAAAGGCCGCTCAGTACACTCTGCGAGTTGTACCGGGTGGCCTTTCTCTGATGGGTGTCCTCATCTATATTGCTCCGCCTGCTTTTCTCTCCCTGCACTAAAAAGAAATCGTCAAAGCTGACAATGGAGCCGATGTACTTCTGATTGGAAAGCAGATTGCTGAGAACTGGCTGTGTCCAGCGTTCCCTGCCTTTAGGGGATGGAATGTTGCTCTCGAACAGAAAATCAGCAATCCCGCCCAGGCTCATGCCGGAGAGGTATTGCTGATAAATCATTCTCACGATATTTGCTTTTTCCTGATCGATGGCCACATGACCGTTTGGCGCGAGATAATATCCGTATGGGACGCCCATGACGAAGATGCTCCTCTCTGAATTTTTAATGTCACTTATATGGAAGTTTTCTCTAAGGCATCATGGAGAAGTCAAGGATATGTGGATTATAAACTTGTGAAAGGGCCACAAAACCTGATATAATTCTCTGATTTTACTGTTTCTGGAAAAGCAACGCCCCTGAAATAGCAAGAAACCTGCTTTTGACCTAAATCAAAAACAGGTTTCTTTGCTGGTCCGAGTGACAGGACTTGAACCTGCGGCCTCTTGACCCCCAGTCGACTTATTTTGTGTTCGGTTGCGTCTATATATGCAATTAAAACACAAGATATAGCGTTTTATGTCATGTATCACATACTTTTGCGACCACTTAACAACCGCTGTTTTCAGGTGCATAAACACCAAATAAACACCAAGCAAACACCACAAAAAGCAACCGTCCGTATTGCAGCCTTGCCCCGATATTTCGGGGGAATACGCCCTTGTGCGTGCTGTCGATTTCTGTTATACTTTGTACAGGCGCTACCGAGCCAGCGGTAGGCGGTTAAGTCTTGCCCCTGAAAGGGGGCTTGCGCATGGACTATCAAGCTATGATCTTGCTTTTGATCGTTGCTACAGGGTACATAATCGCAATAAAAAAGAAGTAACCGCCATCACGTCCAAATGAATGCGGTTACTTCTCAACCAAAGCATAGGGGCTAACCGTCTACCGGTAGCGCCCTTTTCTATACTCAGTATACCCGCCCCGAGCGGGATTGTCAAGCCGTCCAGCAGGGCGGTTTTCTTTTGCCCTCAGAACGCGCCCGCTCGACCGGCAAAATAGGATTTTGTCTAAGCAAGATACCGCCATAACTGGCGACATCCCCACATGCAGGAGAAAGGTGTCGTGTTGTGCGACACCCCCTAATCCGCTCAAAATTGAGCCGATCACTCATTGACGTTTTGTCGTTAAGCTATCTTGAAAAGGCTTTATCCTTGCTCCGTACAGTACCGTCTCATACTGACGCGAGGGTCATATCTCACAATACCTTGGACAAATCCAACACACACCCATCCAGAGAAAGTATGCGCGCCGCGGTGTCCTCACTGGTATAGACTGCTGCTGTGCGGTATACGCCGTTTTCCAAGGCAAACACCGTCACATTCCGTTCCTGCGGCGATACGATCCAGTATTCCGGCACGCCCGCTTGCTGGTACTTGTTCAGTTTAACGAGCCGGTCAGCCTTCGCCGTGGATGGCGAAAGAATCTCCATAACGAGGGTCGGTGCGCCGATGCAATATTGCTCTGTCAGTTTTTCCGGCTCGCACACTACCACGATATCCGGCACATAGATGTTTGGCACGTCCTCCGCTTTCTGCTGCGCATAGTCGGGAAACAATACCTCGATCTCCGCAAAGGCCTGACAAGGCTTGCCGTCAAGGAGGTTCCTAAGCTGCTGCAATAGCGCGCCCTCTATATTCTGGTGCTGGATGCTCGGACGCGCCTGCATGACCGGCACCCCATCGAACAGTTCATACTTTTCGTTGCTTTCCCATGTCAGATAATCCGCATAGGTATAATGCTTTTCCTGCGGTAACGGCATTGGCTACTCCTCCTCGTGGGTATTATCCCGCTTGACCTGCTCATCTATGGCACGGTTGATAAATCCGTTCACGCTTTCCCCTCGCTTCGCTGCATGGGCTTGCAACTCGGTTTTACGGCCTTTGGGGACTTTTACTTCTATGCGGTCATAGTTTTGCTTAACATACTTTGCAGTAGCCTTCTGTTGTGCTTTGCTGGTCGACATATAAAAACGCACCTCCTCCATTATGCCATAATTATAGCACAATTATCTATTGTCGTCCATATAAAATATAAACAATATATTGTCGTCAATATTGTTTGATATGTCCATTGATATATTGTCGTCCATATATTATAATATAATCACAGCAAAGGAGAAAACAAAAACTCCCGAGCTGGGAGCCAACAGGCGGCACGGTTGTTCCTCCGTGGGAGGTGATACCGTGGAGATCGTACTTGCATTGTACATCATCTTTTTAACGGTTCTCGTCCTTAAAAAGAAATAACCGCCCTTAGCAAAAGAGCGGCTTTCCTTACAAGTTCTCGAGATTATGAGGAAGCCGACCCGTTGCAGCGGGGTAGCCGCCTTGTTGGTTCCATTATACCACGCACCACCACAAAGTCAAGGGAAGATCGCCGAGGGCAAGACCACCCGACCAAGAGCCATACCGCGTACCTGTGAGCGAGAGCAATAGACACGCAAGCGGGCGGCTGGCACAACTCCCTGAGACAGGTTGCAGGCAGCCCATTACCTGCCGCACGCAGTTTGCTCCGATAACGACCGCCGGAACAGCCCACCGAAACGGGCAGCAGCCCAAAGGGAACGAAAACCCTTGAAGCCCGCGACCATATCCCTGTGAGCCGACAGACGGCAATAGACACGAAGATGACGCGGGCGGGCGCGAGAATGCGCTGTATGCCATTTTCAAGGCATAGATACAAAAGACCACGTCAAAGCCACCAAAGCACACACAGCGCCAATTTTGGGCGAAAGCCAAAGGAGGAATCACGATGGACAAAACCGAGTTAAACAGCAAGGTCAAAGACCTGCGCGAGCTGCGCCGCATGTCGGAGGAGATCGCCGCCGAGATCGAGGCCATCACCGACACGATCAAGCGGGAAATGACCGCCCAGGGCGTGGACATGCTGACCGGTGACGACTGGAAAGCCACATGGAAGCCAGTACAGTCCGCACGGTTTGACAGCAAGGCTTTTAAGGTCGCCATGCCCGACCTTTACGAACGGTTCACCCGCTCGGCTGAGACAAGGCGGTTTGTACTCGCATGAGAAAAGCCCCTTACCACCGCCGACCAAAGCAAGGTAAGGAGCCTGCAAGAATAACCACCATAGGATTGTATCGCTTTCAGAAAGGAGTGAGAGCTAAGTGGAGAAAGATCAGACGATCACCGAGTTTATCGGCAATGCCCGGCATAACTCATTGCTGCTCAAACAGATTATTGCAGCAATGTACGGTACATGCGAGGAAAATATCACAATCCACGTTCAAATCGAAACAAAATAAGTAAGATGGTTGAAATAACTTTACCAAGGGAGCGTGAAAACAGTGTTAACAGATGAATTATACCTTTTATGGTCAAGCATAGACAAGCAGCCCGTACCGTCGGTGCAGAGGGCTACTGACGCGCTGTTTGGATGCCTTGCGAAGCGGCTCCCCTCCGATTTGTATAATCAGGCTGAAAGTCTGATTGGGGATTATGCTGGCGCACTGGAACGGCATGCGTTTATTTCCGGCCTTGGATTTTGCGCTGTGATTGAACAGGAGGCAAGCCATGCAGCAAAGGCGGGAATACTGTGCAGATCATAAAAAGCATAGCGTGCTTCTGCCTGCTCGCGTTCGTTGTCAACGCCCCGATACTGGCGCTTGTACTGGGACTATAACAGGAGGTACACACCGATGAATGAACGGATACAGGAACAATACGAGTTGTGGACACAATCAGAGCTATACCCCGTCGAAGGCGAAGCCGAAAGGCATCTGCATGACCTTCTGGGCGATGATACCACCCTGACCGACATGGCAAACGCCGCCGCAGTCGAGATACAGGAAGCAGCTTTCGCAGGCGGCTTTGCGTGGGCAGTCGCATTACACGACGCGGCAATAGAGGCCGCACAGGTCACAGCGCCACGATTGCTACATATCACAGAAACGCTCAAGAACAGGCGGGACGCGCTATTAGCCGAGGCAGAGCGCACCCAAAACAGCGCTCATTTTGACCGGTGCAGCGCCGCGGCCGAAGCCTACGGACACGCATACCGGATGATTGTGCCGATGGAGAAGGAGCCAAACCCGCACGGGTAAGGTTCCTTTTCTCATGTGTGCATGAAATATTCTTTTATCCTGACACTCAAAGCGACAGCGGCTACGAAGAGCATTTGACACTTTTCAAGGCTCGGCATACTCCCCTTCCCTGTAATTTCCCATAGAGTTGGAAAGAGTTACCCAGCCGACCGATCAAAACCCAAACGGCCACACACAAGGGAGGGGGGCATTTTTATGGTTTCACTTTCTCACATTTTATGCAGTTTTAGCAGGCTGTTAAAAACTCAAGTTTTCACAAGCAGCACGAATATCCTTTCTTTCCACCCGCTTGTGGTCAAAAGCAATCTCATTTACTTTTCCCGTGCGCGCGTAAATATCTCTTTTGTCCTGCCCCCCGTGCCGAGTTCAGGCGGTGGAACCTGGGGTGTTTTTTCGACGGGGGTGTTCGCGCTATCACAACTCCCTGCGATAACACAAGTTTCCCCAAGTCTTTTTAGGGCCTCCAAAATCTCCGGATACCTCACAGCAGCCCCTTTCCTTCAAGGCGAATGGTTGTCCTCTCTTCGACGCTGCCGCCGCTGTTCCACGCTGCCCAGCCCGTACCGTGATAAGCGCCCTCGCTGACGATCTGCTCCCTGTACTGTTCCAGCCTGCGGATGTTCTGTGGGCTTCTCAGCCTGCGCAGGCCCTTGTATTCCAGCTTGCGGGCATACTCGGCATTACATCCCAGTCTGTCCCCTGCTTCTGCCAGTGTCAGTCCGTCATAATAGCGATACCGGATCGCTGCGGCCTGTTCCTGTTCGAGCGCATCAAGGCACTTGTCCAAAGCGGCGTGAAGCTGCTCGATATAAAACTGCTCCTCTGCATCCTCGTAAGCGTCCGTTGGGTCTGGTACAAGCTCGCCGCGGGCAGTCTCGCTTCCATCCTCGCCGCGTACAGGCTCGTCAAGGCTGACGCTTTTCCCGAGCGGGTCGTGCTTCTGCCGCTCCGTGCGCCAGCCGACCATATCAAAGAAAACCTGCCTGACCGGATACTTGAGAAACGACGCGAACAGAACGCCCCGTTCCGGCTCGTACAGCCGCACAGCGAGCGCGACCGCAAGGAAGAAGGATTGTTCCACGTCCTCCCATGTTACGCCCATAGCAGCCATCCTCGCGCCTGCCTTGCGTGCCAGTTCGCGGAATATGGATGCGAGCACCCCGCGATTCTGCTCCCATAGCTGCGCCAGCGCGTCCCTGTCGCCTGTCTTGGCACGCGCGGCCAGTTCTTCATTTGTCATTGCGCATGACCTCCCGCTCGTGGTAGAATAAGACCACAAAGCAAGATCGAGCGGGAGAGCGGCAGGCCGTGCAGGGACTTGCCGCTTTTTTATGTGCGAGATCGCGCGGCTTTTTGCAAAATTTCGCGCGCGTGTAATGTCCACACGATCAGCGGAACGGGAGCACACGGCCGGTCGGGCGCGCCATTTCCTGTTTGCTACTCTGTGCTGTTTTCCTGTCCCGAAACCGCCGTTCTGCACAAGCTGGGCAGTAAACAGCCGTACCGAACAAGTCAGCTTCACCGCCAGCTAAAAGCTCATGCAGGTCAACGGCATGCTCCTTGCCGCATATTGGGCAAGTGGTGAAAACATTATCATCGCCGATGTCCAGTTTTTCTCCTTTGTGCTTTAGATAAAACATTGCTATCGCTCCTTTTTTTATGTGTGAGATTTCGTGACTTTTTGTGATATTTCGCGCGCGTAATCTGTACTAAGTCGAACAGATCAGGCCAGCGATCCCTTCAAGTTCTCTGAGCTGTATACCCTCGCAACGAATTTAGAATCATCCAGCGCGCTTTGCATACCGCATCCAGCATCCTCGCAAAGCAGGGCGAACAAGTACCGCAGCAACGCCCGCTTTTCTGCCGCCATCAGGCGCGGGTATTCCTGCACCTTGCCCAGCATCGGCTCGGCTTCCGTCCTGTCGATTTCGCCGGACTTGTACCCTGCATAGATACGGCGGGCGGCGATGTATTGCAGGCGCTCGGTCTTGTTCAGGCCGTCAGGTATGGGGTGATCGTGGTAGGCGCGCTTTTTCAATTCCTCAAAGGTCATTCTTGATACCCTCCTTTCACTGGGATAAATCGTCCTGTCTGTAGGTTGAAGCCCAGTTCAAAGGCCGCTGTCCCCGCGTGCCGGTTTTTCGCGATCTGTGTTGAAACAAAGACCAGATCGCCGCGTTCGCTTTCCTTGCCGTACATATCCGGCCGGTGCATCAGCAAGACCGCGTCCGCATCCTGCTCTATCGCGCCGCTGTCCCGCAGGTCGGCAAGCCCCGGCTTTTTGTCTGCTCGCTGTTCGCTGGCGCGATTGAGTTGCGCAAGGCATAGGACCGGTACTTTGAGCGAACGGGCAAGGGTTTTCAGACTGTTCGAGATGGCGGTGATTTCCTCGTACCGGCTTGACCGGCTTCGTTCAGGCCGCAGCAGGCCGAGATAATCGACCACGACCAACGACAGCCCTTTGACCTTGCGCGCCATAGACCGCACATCAAGCACGGAACACCCCTCTTTGCCATTGGCATACAGCGGCAGGCGTGACAGTCCAACGTTTGCGGCCTGTACGCGCTGCCATTCCTCGGCAGATAGATTTTCGTCCAACAGCAGTCGGGTCGCGGATATTCCCGTTCGGCTTGATAACCGCCGTGCTTGAAGCTGGGAAACATCCATTTCCAATGACACGAACAGCACTGCGCCGCCGTGCTCCGCAACATTGCCCGCGATCTGCAAAGCTAAAGCCGTCTTACCACAGCCAGGGCGCGCCGCCAATATATAAAACCCGCTCGGAAGCATACCGCCGCCTAACGTGTCGTCAATCGACTGCAAGCCGGTTTTGACGATCTTCCCGCTTATCTGATCTCGGAAATCGTAAAAAGCTGATGCAATATCAAGTCCGGTCAAAAGCTGTCCGCTGTCCCGCTCGTCCAGCGCAGCGATCCGCTTTTCGGTTTCCGCGATCAGCGTTTCGGGTTCATCGCCGTTCAGTGCGCCGTCCTCCAGCAGTTTGCCGATAGTTGCCAGCTCGCGGCGGCGCGCTGCTTTCTTGACAAGCTCGATAGAACGGTCTAAATCGCGCTCTGCGCATGCGACTTCCATGCAGCCAAACAAGGCGGTACGATCTACGCCCGCGTCTGCAATCTCTACTGCGTTAGGCGGTTCCTTGCCGTCCAGATCAAACCGCCGCGCTATGTCATAGGCTTCGCGGTTGAAATCAGAATACAGATCATCCCTGTGCAGCTTGTCCAGCACCACCCGCCACAGGGCAGGGTCAACCAGACAAGCCCCGATCACCGCGTTTTCGGCGGTTAGAAAATTATCGTTCAGCAAAACTGCGCCACCTCGTTCCCATTCTCGTCAATGAATGTTTTCAGCTTCGGCACACTCGGCCTTGTCGCCGTAGTGTTAGCTGGCGGCTCGTCCTCCCACCTGCGGCCGTTCAGGTATGTACTGGCAAACGGGATAAACTGACCGCCGTCCTTCGCCCAGTCTGCCGACCTCGTTTGCCACTCCAACGCTGCAAGAATTTGGTCAAGCAGGGCTTGGTCTGGCCTGAGCTTGTCAAATGCTTTTTGTGCCTTGGCCTTATCCTGCTTCTTGGGGTACGCTTTCCAAAATTGCGCAAATGCGCATGTGTATTCATTCTTATTAGTCTTTTTATTATTATGTGTCGCGTTTTCACGACGGGTCCCGTTGTGTTTTTGCAACGGGTCTGTTGCGTTTTCACTACTGCCCGTTGCATTTTCACAACTGGTGGTAGCGTTTTCGCAACAGGGTATCAAAACTCGTCCATTATTCCCCGGTTTGCGGTACTCCGTTCGCACATACCCAGCCGAAATCAGTTCTTTGATAGCCGCTATAACTCGCGTCCGGTCTTTCCGATATTCGTTTGCGAAAAATGTGTTACTCGCCCAACATTCACCAGAATCGCTTGCGAGTGCTGCTATGTCGCCATAAAGCAGCCGTGCCAGTAGTGATAGGCTGCTATCCGTGCGCACCTGCGCAGGAATAATTGTGTAGTAGTCTGACAAGTGCGCTCACCGCCTTACAGCCGCATTTGTCCGGTCATTCCGTCCAGTGCATCCAGTGCGCTTTCCATAGAGCGGCGGGTATTCTTGGCACGGTTCGACAAGGTGCGGATAAACTCCCTGATCTCTGTCTCGTTGGCGGGCAAAAAATAGCCGCCGCCCTCTGTACAGGTGGATAGGATAACCGCGCCTGCCTGCCGCTCCCGCTCGATCGCTTTTTGAAGCTCGCGCACAGTGTCAAAGCCGAGTATTTCAGCAAGCGTCTTGCTGGGGATGGCGTTCTCCTTGCCCGTAGGAAGATAGTCTGTAATCTTCAAATTACACCACCCGCCTTTCGTTGATGCGCCGGATGCCCTGCGCCTGTTCGGGCTTGCCCTCTGGCGGCCTCTCCAAGTAGTTAATAAGCGCATCCAGATTGACCAGACGGCGGTTTCCGTTACCGACTGGAACGGACGGCACAGCGCCGGTATGTATCAGGCGGCGTATTAGCTTTAAGCTGACCTGCGTTTCAGGATCAGCTTTGCGCAATTCCTCCAAAGCCTGTGCGGGAAATCTCATGCGTGCGGGCATTAGATCGCCTCCTTGTGTTGTATATCGATAATATCACCAACTGAGCAATCTAAATATTCACATAACGCAACCAACACTCGAAACGAGATAGATGCGCCTTTCCCGTAGTATAGATTGGTTAGTGTTGTTCGGGAAATGCCAGTAGCGCGAGAAATATCGCTGATTTTAAGGCGACGTTCACCTAACAACGCAGCGAATCGGTTTTTTACAATCACGTTCATTGTCTATACCTCCATATAAAATGTTCAGATGTTTGTTCATTTAATTATAATAATCCATTCGATTATTGTCAAGCCTTATTGACATAATGAACAGAGTATTGTACAATTTTTTTGAGGAGGGAAAATATGATTATTTGCAATTTGGCTATCCTGCTTGCTGAGCGAAAACTAAAAATTTCCAAAGTTTCTGCGGATACCGGTGTTTCGCGAACCACTTTGACCGCGCTTTACTACAATTCAGGAAAGGGTGTTCAATTTGACACTGCAAATTCGTTATGCATTTACCTTTCTGTAAGCATGAGTGACCTATTCACCGTTGTACCCATTGATTTTTCTGTCGATAGCTGTTCAATTTCTCTGAAACTACCGTGGGAAGGCGATGGAAAGCATCTTGTCGCTTTCACACTAAAGGTCGTCGATAAAAAGCGAACTGAGTTTCCGCATATATTAGGCGTAATTGATAAGACTGGCGAAGTTACATTTGACACAGAACAAAATGCAAATTCGTCGGAGGAAAATCAATTTCTTTCAAATGCACTAAATAAACTGCCACGCGCTGGCCGTGATCTGTTGAACAGTATGTTAGCGTCAGCCCTTGAGGCAGAAATAAAATCTAATGAAGAATTTAAGCAAGAATTTTCAAATATATTTTTGATCGATTTTAAATTTCCACAACAATTTGAAAATTCTTCTGACAATGGCTTTACAAGCTCTTTTTTATGATGATGGTGATTAAATGGCTACTATCCAACAACGCGGCAACACCTATAAAATCGTTGTATCCTGCGGCTACAATCTGAACGGCAAGCAGATACGCCGCACGATGACATGGGCACCCGAGCAGGGCATGACAGCACGGCAGATAAAAAAAGAACTCGACCGGCAGGCAGTTCTATTTGAAGAAAAGTGCCGTACTGGTCAAGTCTTGGACGGGAATATTAAGTTTGCTGACTTTGCGGAAAAGTGGTTCGGGGACTATGCGGAGAAGCAGCTTAGGCCTACCACGGTCGCCGGATACCGACACTTTATCAAGCGGGTGCTGCCTGCAATCGGTCATATCCGCATGGACAAACTGCGGCCGCATCACTTTATGGCGTTCTATGACAACCTTGCAGAAAGCGGAATACGCGAGGATACGCTATATCGCTGCAAATTGGATTTCAAAACATTCTTGCAGAAAGAGCATATCACCGCTGTACAGTTAGCAGAAAAGGCGGGCATAGGTGTGCGCACGCTTTACGCATTAAACCGCGGTCAAAAGGTCAAAGCAGAGACCGCACAGAAAATAGATGCAGCTTTAAACTGTGCGCAATCCATCTTTGAGCCGGTCAACGGCGACAAGCAATTGACCGGTAACACGGTCGCGCACTATCACAAAATGCTGTCCTCCATGATGTCAACGGCGGTTAAGTGGCAAATCATCTATGATAACCCATGCGCGCGTGTAGACCCGCCCAAGATCGAGCGCAAAGAAGCTGCCTACCTTGACGAGATTCAAGCGCAACGCCTTCTTGATCTACTCGATAACGAGCCGATAACATACCGCACCATGATAACCCTGCTTCTGCATACCGGCCTGCGGCGCGGTGAATTGTGCGGGCTGGAATGGGGAGATATTGACCTTGAACGAGGTTTACTCGATGTGCAGCGCAGTTCCTTATATTTGCCGGAAAAAGGTGTGTTCATGGACGATACAAAGAATAACAGTTCTAAGCGCGTTCTCAAACTTACGCCGGATGCTTTGGTAATGCTCAGGCAATATAAGGCGTGGCAAGGCCGTGAACGTCTCCGTATTGGCGACCAATGGGCAGAAGAGTGGGGCGATCATCCACGCTTATTTACTACATGGAACGGGAAGCCGCTACATCCAGCCACAGTAACAGGGTGGTTCCACGACTTTATTGATCGGAGCGATTTGCCGCCCGTCTCAATCCATAGCTTGAGACATACAAATGCAACCCTACTGATTGCGGCAGGTACAAACGTCCGTACTGTGTCGGCACACCTTGGACACTCGCAAACATCTACCACAATGAACATTTACTCTCACAGTATCAAATCAGCGGAAGCAGCAGCGGCGGAAGCGCTGCAAAGTGTGCTGACCCGCTCGAAAAAACGGGCATAGAAAAAGGGCGCTCCCATCAACGGGAACGCCTGATTTTTAACCCATAAACACCAAATAAACACCAACACCGTTTTTGCAAAAAGCAAAAATCCGCAAAAAGTTATAAAAAGACCGCCAATTCTTACAAATCAGCGGTCTTAAATGGTCCGAGTGACAGGACTTGAACCTGCGGCCTCTTGACCCCCAGTCAAGCACGCTACCAACTGCGCTACACCCGGATATTTTGGCAAGGCGCTAAACCTTGCCAAAATAGAATATCAAATTTCCATCCTGTTGTCAAGGGCTTTCCACATTTTGCACGCAAACTTTTCTCTTAAAGCGTGACTTTATGGAACGTTTTTTTACCCTTTTTGATAATGCACTCCTGTTCAAAGGCACTTTTTTCGAGCATCTGCCTGAAATCCTCGACCTTTTCACCGTTCACCGACACGCCGCCGCCCTGCACGAGCTTGCGCGCCTCTCCATTCGAGCCTGCAAGGCCACACTTGACGAGCAGCGTCAGCACGCCGATCCGGCCGTTCTCAAAGTCCCTATCCGTCAGCACGGTGGTCGGCATATTTTCACTCGTGCCGCCGCCGACAAAAATGCTTTTTGCTGCTTCCATCGCCTTGTCGGCCTCTTCCTTGCCATGCACCAGCTCGGTCAACTCATACGCAAGGATCTCTTTCGCCCTGTTGAGCTGCGCGCCCTCCCAGCGGTCCATCTCCTCGATCTGATCCATAGGCAGGAACGTCAGCATACGAATGCACTTGAGTACATCCGCATCGTCCACGTTGCGCCAGTACTGGAAAAAGTCGTAGGGAGAGGTCTTATTGGGGTCGAGCCATACCGCGCCGGACGCGGTCTTGCCCATTTTCTTGCCCTCGGAATTGAGGAGCAGCGTAATCGTCATGGCATGCGCATCCTTGCCCAGCTTTCGGCGGATCAGCTCGGTGCCGCCCAGCATGTTCGACCACTGATCGTTGCCGCCGAACTGCATGTTGCAGCCGTAGTGCTGGAACAGATAGTAAAAGTCGTAGGACTGCATAATCATATAGTTGAATTCAAGGAAACTGAGCCCTTTTTCCATGCGCTGCTTGTAGCACTCCGCACGCAGCATATTGTTGACCGAAAAGCATGCGCCAACCTCGCGCAGCAGATCGATATAGTTCAGGCCGAGCAGCCAGTCCGCGTTGTTGACCATCTGCGCCTTGCCCTCGCCGAATTCGATAAAACGCTCCATCTGCTTTTTGAAGCAGTCGCAGTTGTGCTGGATGGTTTCAGGTGTCATCATCGAGCGCATGTCCGAGCGGCCGGAGGGGTCGCCGATATAACCTGTGCCGCCGCCGACCAGTGCGATCGGCTTGTTGCCAGCCATCTGCAGACGCTTCATCAGACACAGCGCCATAAAATGCCCGACGTGCAGGCTGTCCGCCGTAGGGTCGAAGCCGATGTAAAACGTCGCCTTGCCCTCGTTGATCATTTTACTGATCTCTTCCTCATTGGTCACCTGGGCGATGAGGCCGCGCGCCTTGAGCTCTTCATATAAAGTCATGGATGTTTTTCGTCCTTTCTGAGATAATATCACCGCGCAACATCTGCCGTTTGTCAGGGCGCGCGCTCCTTCAGGTTCTCATGAATAATGACCACTGCAATTTCTATCCTCTCTGATATTCCGCCGCTTTCTGCAAAAGCTCCCTCGCGTTCTGCAGCGACAGCTCTGTGATGGTTTCGCCCGACAGCATGCGCGCGATCTCACGGGCGCGCGACGGTTCATCCATGGGCTGCACATCGGTATAGCTTCTTTCCCCACGCACGGATTTGGAAATCAGCAGGTGATGATCCCCCATCGCCGCGATCTGCGGCAGGTGGGTAACGCAAAGCGTCTGCTTCTGCCGCCCGATATCGGACAGCTTGTACGCGATCTGCTGCGCCGCATGGCCTGAAACGCCGGTATCGATCTCGTCAAAAATCAGCATACCAACATCCTCACCCGCCGTCAAGACGTTTTTGAGCGCCAGCATAATCCGGCTCAGTTCGCCGCCCGACGCGACCTTGGACAGCGGCTTTTCCGGCTCGCCGGGGTTGACCGATATCTCAAACGTCACCGTGTCGAACCCGTGCGCGGAGAGCTTGGCTCCCGTATGCACCGCGATGCGCAGCCTCACCTTTTCCATATCGAGCGCCGCCAGCTCGCGGACGATCTCCGCCTCCAGCCGCTTTGCTGCGGCGCGGCGCGCCTCGCCCAGCCGGGCGGCGAGCGCCTTTGCTTCCGCCAGTTCTTCCTTGTACTGCGCGCGCAGCCCCTCGCGCCGGTTGTCCGAATCCTGCAACGTTTCCAGCTCCACCGCAATCCGGTCGCGGTATGCCAGCACCTCAGCAACCGTACCGCCGTATTTCTGTTTCAGGCGATAGATCAGGTCGAGCCGCTGCTCCACCCATTCCCGTTCCGTCGGTGAAAAATCAAGGGTATCGCTTCGTCCGGAAACGCTGTCGCGCAGGTCCGCCGCGAGCAGCCGCACCTCCTCCGCCTGTTCGGCCAGCCCGTCGAACGCCCCCGACACCTCGCGCAGGCCGGCAAGCGCCCCCGCCGCCTGGTCGAGCAGCGCGCACGCGCCGCCGGCGTCGTCATCTCCGTTCAGGGCGCGCCGCGCCTGCTCCAGCGCGCCCGCAATTTTCCCCGCATGGTCGAAATACGCCTTGCGCTGCGCGAGCGTCTCCTCCTCGTCCGGCCGGAGCGCGGCCTGCTCGATTTCCTCCTTGTGGAACGTGAGCATATCGATGCGCTGCAGGCGCTCCTGCTCGCCGGTCTCCAACGCAGTGATCTCGCGCCGCAGCGCAAGCAGCGCCTGATACCGCGGGCGGTATTGATCCAGCAGGGCGCCGTTCCCCGCATACCCGTCCAGATAATCGATGTGATACTGCTCGTCCAGCAGCTTCTGGCCGTCGTTCTGCCCGTGAATATCGATCAGGTACGGCGCGAGCTGGCGCAGCACCGCAGCCGCGACCGGCTTCATGTTCACCCTGCAGGTGCTTTTCCCGTCCGCTGTCAACTGGCGCTGGATATGCAGCGTATCCGGCTCCTCGCCGGTCAGGGCAAGCTCGTCCAGCAGTCCGTGCAGCGCCGGCGACAGGCCGGTAAACACGGCGCTGACAAAGCCCTTCTGCGCACCGGTGCGCACCAGGTCGCGGCTGACGCGCCGGCCGAGCACCGCGCCGATCGAATCGATCACGATCGACTTGCCCGCGCCAGTCTCGCCGGACAGCACGGTCAGCCCGTCCTCCAGCTCAATATCCGCCTGCTCGATAACCGCTATATTCTCAATGTGGAGCAACTGCAGCATCGCCGCTTCCCTCCGTCACTTCAGGATGTCATGCGCCTGCCGGCAGAACCGGTCGGCGCTGTCGTTGTCGCGCATGACAACGAACACCGTGTCGTCGCCGCCGAGCGTGCCGATCACATCCGAGGCGCGCATCGCGTCGATCGCCATGGCTGCCGCCTGCCCCAGGCCGGGCAGCGTCTTAATAACCACCATATTCTGCGCCGCGTTGATCTCGGTCACACATTCGCGGAAAATGTTGCGTAGCCGGGTTGTAAAGCTGTCCGCCGCGCCGGCGGCCGCGGCCGAATACTTGTATTTCCCCGTTTCCGCGGACAGGGTCTTGATCAGACGCAACTCCTTGATATCGCGGGACACGGTGGCCTGTGTCGTGCTGTAACCCAATGCGCGCAAGTGGTCGGTCAGCTCCTCCTGCGTCTCAATATCGAACCGGTCGATCAGGTCAAGTATTTTCGCCTGTCTTTGAAACTTCATGCTCCGCGCCTCCCTCTTCAGAATTCAGAGTTTTTGCTGCAATATCTTGTAAAAGCTGTCTCCCTTGAGCCGCACCAGCCGGCTGCGCAGCGCGGAGCGCGTGATCTCCACCACATCGTCCGGCCGGATGGCGAAGCCCTGTCCGCCGTCGACCGAAAGGAACACCTCGCTGCCGCCCTCGCATGCTGCGCGGATGGAGATACGGCGTTCGGGCGCGAATACAAACGACTTGGCCGCCAGCGCGTGGGCGCAGATCGGAATGACCGCCATATTCTCCGCGCTCGGTTCGATCACCGGCCCGCCTGCGGACAGGCCGTACGCGGTCGAGCCGGTCGGCGTAGCCACGATCACACCGTCCCCGCTGAAGCCGGTAACGTCCTCCTCATCCGCCGCAATGCGCACCCGAACCACCCGAAACGCGGTTCCCTTGGCGACCACGATGTCGTTGAGCGCATCGTCCTCATACACCGCGCGGCCGCCGCGGCGCACCACGGCGTGCAGCATCATGCGGCTGTCAATCGAATACTCGCCCGTGAAAAGCTTTTCCATCCGGCCCAGCTCGTCCGGCTCCAGTTCGGTCATGAACCCGATATGGCCGACGTTGACGCCCAGGAGTGGCAGCTCCTGCTGCGCCGCGGCGCGCGCCAAGCGCAGCATGGTGCCGTCACCGCCCAGAACGACCGCCAGCTCCGCAAGCCGGACGCCCGCATCCGTTTCAACGTATTCCACATCGTCCAGCCCCAGTGGCGCCGACCGCATCTGGAGCGGCAGCATCAGGTGGACGCCGTCGCGCCGGAGCTGTCCACAGACCTTGGGCAGCAGGACGTGCGCCCCCTCCTTGCGCATATTGGGATAGATGAAAAAACTTTTCATGATCGTATCAGCCATCCAATTCCGCATGCGCCTGGCGCACGACTTCCTTCAGATCGGGTACGCTTTCCACACCCCGCTTCGCCAGATACCCCAAAAACTCGATGTTCCCTTCCGGCCCCTTGATCGGGGAAAACGTCACATCCTGCACCGCAAAGCCCGCTTCGCGCGCGTTTTCCACAAACCGTTCCAGCACCTCAAGATGGATCTCCGGCTCGCGCACAACGCCCTTTTTCCCGACCTTGCCCCGCCCTGCCTCGAACTGCGGCTTGATCAGGCAGGCGACGCGCCCGTCCTCTGTCAGCAGGCTGGCGACCACGGGCAGGACCAGCTTCAGAGAAATGAACGAAACGTCGATCACACAGAGCGCCGGAGACTCCTCCAGCATGTCCGGCGTGACATATCGAATATTCGTCCGCTCCATACATTTAACGCGCGGGTCCTGCCGCAGGCTCCAAGCCAGTTGGCCATAGCCCACGTCGATCGAATACACCTTGGCGGCCCCGCGCCGCAGCAAGCAGTCGGTGAAGCCGCCGGTCGACGCGCCCACGTCCATCACGGTCAGCCCCGCCGGATCGATTTGAAAATGCGCCAGTGCCTTTTCAATCTTTTTCCCGCCGCGCGACACGAATGCGTTCTCATTGCCGCGCACCTCAAGCACGGCGTTTTCGTCCACCATGTCGCCCGCCTTGCCGGCCTTTTGGCCCGCGATATAGACGATGCCCTCCATGACCGCCGTTTTTGCACGCTCGCGCGAGGGGAAAAGCCCCTTTTCAAACAGCAGTACGTCCAGTCGTTTCTTAGCCAAGCCCGTTCCCCCCTGCTTTCCGCTTTTCCGTTATATAGTCCGCCACGCTCTCCGCGTCGATGCCGCAGACGCGGTAAATATCAGACACGCTTCCATGCGGCAGAAAGCGGTCGCCCGTGTTGAGCAGATCCAGCCGCCCTCTGTGGATCTGCGCCATCGTTTCCCCAAGGCCGCCGCTCTGCACAACGTCCTCCAGCACGACGCACCAGTCCGCCTGTTCGGAGATGCGGCCAAGCTGCTCCTTGAGCGCCCCGTCGATCCGATTGACCTTCCATACCTGCGTGCGGAGCCCACGTTCCTCCAGCAGCCGCGCCGCCGCCAACGCCTCGTTCACCAGAATGCCGTGGGTCAGCAGTACGGCATCCGGCCGCTCCGCCTCGCGCACGCACGCCGCCGGCTCCGCCGACGTATCCCTCTGGAACGCACCCTCCGCGCCGCGCGGGTAGCGGATGGCGACCGGTCCTTCCTCATGGTAGAGCGCGTCCGAAAGCATGCTGCGCAGCTCGGCGAAATTCGAGGGACAGAATATCTTCATCCCCGGGATGGCCCGCAGGAACGCGACATCCAGCACGCCGTTATGAGTCGCGCCATCCGCGCCCACAATGCCCGCGCGGTCCACACAGAACACCACATGCAGGCCGGAGATGGCCACGTCGTGAATCAACTGGTCATACGCGCGCTGCAGGAACGTGGAGTATATCGCAACGACCGGCAGCAGCCCCTGCGCCGACATGCCGGCCGCCATCGCCGCTGCATGCTCCTCCGCAATGCCGACGTCGAAAAAGCGAGTCGGAAACCGGAACGCGAATGGTCCCAGACCAGTACCCGAAGGCATTGCCGCCGTGATCGCGCAGATGCGTCCGTCCTTTTCCGCAAAGGAGCAAAGCTCCTTTCCGAAAAAAGTGGAAAAATCCATTTCCCCGGCCGCTTCGAAGCGGCCGGTCAGCGGGTCAAAGCTGGAAACGCCGTGATATTTTTCCGGCTCCTGCTCGCTCGGCGCGTAGCCGCGCCCCTTTTGCGTCATTACATGCAGCAGCACGGGTTTTTTCATTTTTTTCGCCTGTGCGAGCAGCTCGCACACGCTTTTCAGATCGTGTCCGTCCACCGGACCGAGATAGGTAAACCCCATCTGTTCAAACAGCGAGGTGGGCAGCACAAAGCGTTTGACGCGCGCCTTCGCGCGCGAAATCGCCCGCGACACCGCCGCGCCGCCCGGAATCCGCGCCAGCCGTTCTTTCACACGGGCCTTGGCGTGCAGGTACCGCGGGCTGACGCGCAGACGCGACAAATGTCGGCTAAGCCCGCCGACATTCTGCGCAATGGACATATTGTTATCGTTGAGCACTACCAGCAGCGGCTCGCCCGACGTTCCGGCGCTGTTAAGCGCTTCGTACGCCATACCGCCGGTCATCGCGCCGTCGCCGATCACCGCGACCACATGGTACTTCTGGTTTCTGATTGTGCGCGCGTGCGCCATGCCGAGCGCGACAGAAACCGAGTTGGAGGCGTGTCCGGTCACACAGGGGTCGGTATCGCTTTCCTCCGGCCGCATAAAGCCGCTGAGCCCGCCGTACTGCCGCAGGGTACCAAAACGGTCCCGCCGGCCGGTCAGTATCTTATGGACGTAGCTCTGGTGGCCCACATCATAGATGATACGGTCGCGCGAGGAATCAAACTCGCGCTCCAGCGCCACCGCCAGCTCGACCACGCCCAGATTGGACGCAAGATGCCCGCCCGTTTTGGAAACCGAGTCCACAATGAATTCCCGCAGGGAGGCGCAGAGCACGCTCAGCGAGTCATAGGAAAGCCCGCGCAGATCGGCTGGGCCTGTGATGGTATCTAAAATTCCGTATCGCTTCATCCATCCTTCTCCCATTGTGAAGGTCTTATGATTTCTTGCTGTCGAATGAAACCGGCAGCAGCGACAGCACACGGCCGCAAAGCGCCAGCACCTTGCTGCTGAACGCAATCGCGACACCCTTGCCCGCCGCCTTGCCGCCGATCGTCATGGCGGAGATCATGCCGGTAACCAGCAGGGAGACCGCCACGACCATTGCCGCATGCATCCCCACGGTGATATTGGCTACGATCAACGCGCCGGTCGCGCCTGAAATGATGCCGCAGATATCGCCAACCACGTCGTTGCAGATGCTCGACACCTTTTCCGCGTTGCGCGACATCCAAACCGCCTCCCGCGCGCCCCGCACCTTGTGCGCGGCCATGGAATGAAATTCCTTTTCGGTCGCCGAGGTTGCGGCAACGCCGATCATATCAAACAGAATGCCCAGCGCGATGAACAAAAACAGCACAGCAAACGACAAAACCGTATTCGCATTGCTGAGCGCTTCGTTCGACACGTAGGACATCACCACGGACAGCAGGAAGCTGGCGCAGGTGATCGTCGCCACCCAGCGCGTATTGATCAGCCGCGGCTTCTGCTGCGGCTGCGCTTTTTTCTTCTGTTTATCGGACGCTTCCAATCCCACTACTCCTTAATTAAAAAGCCGGTTCCGGCTTGCAACTTGTTTGATAAAAGTGGCGGCAGATCGAGTAAATCTTGCGGCTTGAGGTTCGGTTGGCTTTCCCCGCGGACTGCCACGCGTCGCCGTCGTGGGGGTTTCCCATTAAAGTCCGTGCCGGGATGTTGCCATCACCGGGACCGAATTGCCACTGAGTCCGCACTGCAATCCTCGATCTGCCTCTTTGCGAACAGCCTAGGTGATTTCCACTGCAGGCAACACGATTCTTAGCCTCTTTTGCAGACATGGTTTCAACCGTCAATTCCCGCGGCGTTCCTGGCCGGGAAACCGCGGGCGGATACGCTATCCACCATGGCCACGCAAGGCAGGCTACACTGCACACAGCGTTTTGCTTGTGTGCGCCGCCCATTTTCCCGCCCCCAAAAGGGGGCGGGCGGGAGAACACGCACAGTCACGCCGCACCGCAATACAGGTTTCATCCTGCACCGTAGAACATCCATCAATCAAAGCGATGCTATAGGTGTCCCACGCATACAGGTCTCCACGGCGAGAGGGTCGGTACTTCATGCCATTGAAGCGCGCCCGCAAGCCTTAACCTCCAGCATCCACCCCAAACTGGGCGTAAGAAGCAAACACCAGAGACTTCATCGATATGCCCTTCTACGGATTTTTAGGCCCGTCCTGGGAATCGTATGCGCTGACTAGGATACTGCGCCACTTATTTGTTATTTTAACACATACACAGCTCTTATTCAAGAAAACCGCATAAAAATTCACATTTAGTTTGCCCTGCCCGTCAGGCTTCGCGCAAGCTCGGTCAAAAAGCCGTTCCCCGGAAGCCCGTCGAGCGCCGCCACCGCTTCCCCGGTCAGCCGGTCCGCGAGCGCGCGGCACGCCTCCAGCCCAAGCAGAGCGGGAAAGGTCGATTTTTCATCCCGCGCGTCCTTGCCGGTCGTTTTACCGAGCGTCCGCGCATCACCCTCGATATCCAGGATATCGTCCTGAATCTGGAACGCCAGCCCGAGCTTTTCGCCGTATTCGCGCGCCGCTTCCAGCGTGCGCGCGTCGGTGCAGCCCGCCGCCGTGCAGCCCAGCTCGCACGCGGCGCGCAGCAGGCACCCTGTCTTGAGGCTTTGCAGCAGGTTCAGCGCGTCGAGCGATATCCGGCGGTGCTCCGCCCCCAGGTCGAGCACCTGTCCCGCAATCATGCCATTCATACCCGCCTCGCGTCCCAGAATGCGCACGCACCGCAACACGGCTTCCGCGTCAAGCCCCTTCGCGGCGGCGGCGGTTTCAAACGCAGCGGTCAGCAGCCCGTCGCCCGCAAGGACGGCGGTTGCCTCGTCAAACGCCTTATGGCAGGTCGGACGCCCGCGGCGCAGGTCGTCGTCATCCATGCAGGGCAGATCGTCGTGGATGAGCGAATAGGTGTGGATCATCTCAAGCGCGCAGGCAAACGGCATCGCCTTGTCCGCTTCTCCGCCGCACAAGCGGCAGAATGCCAGCACGATCACCGGCCGCAGGCGCTTGCCGCCCGCCAGCGCCGAATATTTCGCGGCCTCAAAAATACGGTCGTAGCCCTCGCCCGTTTCGCGGGAAAGGTATTGCGCCAGCGCGGCTTCGATCTGCGCGACATCCGCCTTCATCTGTTCGGAAAACGTCATTTTGCCGCCTCCTCCGCGTCAAAGGGCTGTTCGGTCAGTTCGCCCTGCGCGGTTTCCTGCATCACGGTCACTTTCTGTTCCGCCTTGTCCAGCAGCCTGCCCAGCGCGGCGGACAGCTTCGTCCCCTCCTCGAACAGCTTCATACTCTCGTTCAGCGGCGCCTCGCCCTTTTCCAGCAGGCGGACGATCTCCTCCAGCCGTTCCATCTGGTTTTCAAACGTTTTTTCAGCCATGCTATGATTCCTCCCTGATATCGGTCACGCGGCAGTCCGCCGCGCCTTTGGCAAACCGGATACGCAGCGTATCGCCTGCTTTGAGCGTGCGCGCGTCGCTGACGACCGCGCCGCGCGCCCCTTTCGTCGCGACCGCATAGCCGCGCGCCAGCACGCGCAGCGGGCTGATCGCGTCGAGCGTCGCCACAGCTTGCGTAAAGCGCAGGCGCCGCCTGTGCAGGCCGCCCTGTCCCGCCGTGGCCAAGCGCTGCCGCAGCACGGCCAGCTTCTGCGACTCGCGTCCCAGGCGCGCGGGCAGCGCGGCGCCCAGCCGGTCGGCCATCTGGTCGAGCAGCAGGCGCTTTTCCGCGATATAGTGCGCGGGGGTGCGCAGCGCGAGCCGCTCCTGCAGCCCCGCCAGGCGCTGCCCCTTTGCCTGCAGCAGCTTATGCGCAGCCGTATGCAGCCGCGTATGCAGCGCGCGGACCGAAAGCGCATACTCTGTCCGGTCGGGGACCGCAAGCTCGGCCGCGCCCGATGGCGTCGGCGCGCGCAGGTCGGCCACGAAGTCCGCGATCGTCACGTCCGGCTCGTGGCCGACCGCCGAGATCACAGGTATTTCCGAGGAAAAGATCGCCCGCGCGACGACCTCTTCATTAAACGCCCACAGATCCTCCATCGAACCGCCGCCACGGCCGCACAGGATAACGTCGGCCTCCCCCACCGCGTTGGCAAGCCCAAGCGCGCGGGCGATGCTTTCCGCCGCGCCCTGCCCCTGCACCTGCGCGGGATAGAGCGTGACCTTGGCGAGCGGCCAGCGCCGTCCCAGAATGCGGATCATATCGCGCACAGCCGCACCGGTCGGAGAGGTAACCAGCGCAATGTGCCGCGGGCAGGACGGAATGGGCTTTTTACGGCTCTCGTCAAACAGCCCTTCCGCATACAGCTTGTTTTTCAGCTGCTCAAAGGCCAGATTCAGCGCACCCGCCCCGTCCGGTATGACCTCGGAAAGATAGAGCTGCACCGCGCCCGTGCGCGGGAACGAGCTGACACGCGCCCGCACAATGACCTTCATCCCGTTCTGCAGGCGGAACTTGAGCCGCGCCGCGTCCGACCGGAACAGCACCGCGTTGATGGATGCGCCCTCGTCCTTGAGCGTCAGGTAATGATGGCCGGAGGAATGCGCTTTATAGTTGGAGATCTCGCCCTGCACCAGCAGGCTGCGGTAGCCGGGTACCGCGTCGAGCAGTTCCTTGATCTCGTTGTTCAGTTGGGTTACGGAATAGATGGTGCTCACGTTTTCATCCTTTCATACAGCCGCGAGGCGAGTACGGCCGCGCCGACCGCGTTGTCGCCCGACAATGCCGGCTCAGCGAAATATACCGCGTCCCCGAACGCCTCCCGCATCCGCGCGCGGATGACCTCGCTCGCCATCACGCCGCCCGCGCACAAAATCGGGCCGCCGTACCGCCGCACCGCCTGGTCGGACGCTTTGACGACCGCGTTTGCGACCGTTTCCAGCGCAAAGCGCGCGAGCTGCGCAGGCTCCGCAGCCTTTTGCCTATTTTCCACCTGGTTCTGCATACCGGAAAGGGAAAAGCGGCTATCCACCACCTTTGGCGCAAAACCCTTTTCCGGCCGCGCCTGCAGCGCCAGCTTGTCCAGCGCCGCACCCGACGGGAATGGCAGGCCGAGCAGCGCGCCGGTCCGGTCGATGAACTGGCCAGCGGCAAGGTCAGTCGTGCCGCCGACGCAGGTGCAGCCCGGCAGTCCATCCTCCCCCTGCCGCACCAGCAGCAGCTCGCTCGTCCCGCCGGACAGGTGCCACGCAAGCAGGCTCCCATCCAACAGGTCGAGCCTGCCCGCGCTCAGCGCGGCCGCCGCGATATGCCCCTGCTGATGCGAGACTGCAAAAAGCGGCACAGATAGCAAATGCGCCGCGCTGCGCGCGACGCTCTCCCCCGCCAGAAAGCAGGGCATATACGAGCCCTCGACCGCGCGCGGGCGGGTGCTCACGCCGATGGCGCGCACTTCTCCTGACGGCAGGGACCCGATCTTCTCATGCAGACGCACGGTATGCTGGAACAGCGCGTCCGACTGACGCAGGCCGATCGCGCCCTCCGGCACGGACAGCAGACCGCCCTCGTTGCGCCACGCGCCCGACGACGCATCATAAACCGCCGCCGAGGTGCGGTAATTCGAGGTGTCGATCCCTAGGAAGCGCTCAGGCATCGGCCGTCTCCAGCGCCGCGGGCTTGTCCGGAAACTCCGCGCGCGCCACCGAGCCGAGTACGCCGTTGACGAACGCGGCCGCTTCGTCCGTATCGTACACCTTCGCCAGCTCGACCGCCTCGTTGATCGCCGCGCCGACCGGCACATCGTCCACATAGCGCATCTCATAGATCGCCAGGCGCAGCACCGCTGAGGTCATGCGCGACAGGCGGTTCAGCTTCCATCCCTTGGAATAGGCTTCGATCGTGCGGTCCAGCTCCTCCAGACTGCCGGCAACGCCCTTGACCACCGACCGGATGTACTGCGTCTGCTGGTCGGACAGCTTGCCCGCATACAGCGCGATATCCCCGCTGATCGAGGCCATGATGCTCTCGTCCAGGCGGTTGTTCAGATTTTCATCCTCAAACTGCTGAAACCCCATCTCAAAAATCAGATGCAGGGCAATCTCTCTCGCTTTTGTTCTGCTCACGGCGGCAAGCTCCTCCTATATTTCTGAATACGACCTATTTTATCCTATTTTCGCCAAAATTTCAAGCCGATATTCCATGAAAAGCGGGAGGATTTGGCAAAACAAAAGCGGCATGGCCGCCGCCATGCCGCTCTCCCTATCCGTTTCAGCCCTGCTCCTGTCCGGCCGCCGGCTCCTCCGCCGCCGGCGCGGGCGCGAACGTCACGCCGCCGACGTGGATATTGACCTCGGTAACTTTGAGGCCGGTCATGGATTCCACCGAAGCTTTGACGTGCTGCTGCACCTGCTTTGCCACATCGCAGATGTTGTGGCCGAACAGCGCAAGGAAGCCAATCTCGATCCGGACCGTCCCTTCCTCGCCGATCTCGATGCGAACGCCCTTGGAAATGTTTTTCTTGCTCAAAAAGCTGACGATATCGCTTGTCAGGCTGGAATACAGTCCGCTTACGCCTTCCGTTTCCGAGGCTGCAAGCGCGGCGATCGAAGCGACAACGTCTTCAGAAATACGAATGCAGCCCTGGTCGTCCTCGGTTGACCAGTACTCCTTATGATCCGCCATACTGTTCACTCTCCTTTTTACGGATTATAACACAGTTTTGGCAAAAAAGAAAGAGAAAATACCGATCAGGCCGCCTCGACAATCTTGATCTGGCCGGCCGACATGCCGGTCTCGGAGATAATGATGTCCTTGATGACCGTAACGTCCTCGGCCTGCAGGCCGCCCTCCGGCGGCGCGACGACCGCGTTTACGCTGTCGTCCCCAATCATCACAACCGCATCCTCGTACCCTTTCGCGCGGATCAGGCTCTCGATGTTCGCCTCGGCCACGGAGTCCTCGGCCAGCGCGGAGATCTGTGCCGCCGCCTCGTCCTTCGCGGTCTGGTCGGCTTCCTCGCTCTCGCTCAGCTCCTTGAGCGTGCTGACCGCCTCATCCCTCGCCTGCTCGCGGGTCAGACGCGAGGCCGCGAAGTAATCCGTCCCGTCCGCCGCGCCTTGCGCGCTTGCCGCCGTGTCCTCCGGATCGGTCTGTTCCGCGACCAGCAGGTCCTCCGGCGCATCGATGTAGCTCCAGTTGAGGTAGACCGCAACGCAAAGCAGCAGCGCGATCACTCCGTATATTGCCCCGCGTTTCTTGATTTTTTTCATGACTGCTCGCCCTCCTGTACATGGTTATTATGTTTTATGTTCCCGCCGCCATTTTCAGAACCGTAACTTTGTCCGAGCCGATGCCGCATACGGTACCGACCGCCTGCGTCACTGCAAGGCGCACCTGCGCGTTGTCCGCGCCGTCGCACAGGACGACCGCGCCACGGAACGTCGGCAGCAGGCTTTTTACCGTCACCGGCTTTTCGCCGTAGCTTCCGTCTGATACAACGGTCAGATCGCTTTCATAGCTTTGTCCTGCGTCGCCGTTCCTCGTCTGGCGGGTGTTCACAGCATATACCGCCTCCTCGGTCTGGTCGAGCGACAGCATCAGTTCCACCCGCCCCACACCCTCGATCGCCGCAAGTTTTTCGTTCAGGTCCTGCTCAAACACGGCCAGGTCGAATCCCGCCGTCTCCGGCTGTCCGGTCTGCGCCGCGGCCTGCTCCTCCCCCCCGCCGAACCACCCACCGGAGGCAAGCAGTAGCATCCCCGCCAGCAGCACGATCAGGACCGCCCGATACCGGTGCGCCAGCGGCCGCAGCTTCTCCCCCAGGTCTTTCAGCCATGCCAGCTCTGGTTTTTTCATCTTGCAATCATCTCCTGCCTTTCCTCCGGCACCCCGCACTCCTCGGTCAGAATCGCGCGCAACTCTTCCAGGCGCGCCGCGTCCCGCCCGCCGTAATATACGGTCACGCGGTCCACCTGCAAAATCCCGTTTTCATCGTTTGCCATGGTCACATCGACCGTACAGTCGAAGCCCTCTTTTTGCGTGCGCTGCTCCACCATCTCCGCGATGCTGGCCGCGACCGTACTCATGGTGGTCTGGGTGTTTTGCTCCTGGATTGCAGCGATATCCTCCTGGGACGGCACGCCCCAGCCATCCCACGCGGCGGTGCGCAGGCCGGAGAGCGGCTGCAGCAGCGCCAGCAGCATCAGCAGACCCGCCGCAGCCTTGATGATCTCCCGCAGCGCCCCGCCGCCCACCATGCGCAGCGCAACCGCCGAGGCTACGCCCGCCAGTGTGACGCGCATCAAAATTGTCTGAAATAATTCGGTCATATCGGCTTCACCATCGCAACCACATATACCAGCTCCAAATACAAGATCAGGCAGCAGGTGCTGAGCATGCCGAGCAGCAGGCCGAAGCCCGTGCCTACCCCCTCCAAAAGCTGCCGCAGGCTGCCCGAGCACAGCGGCGACAGCACGGCCGCCCCCGCCTTATAGCACAGGTAGCTCGCGCCCGCGCGCAGGAACGGCACCAGGCAGATAGCCGTGACGCACAGCATCCCGAACACGCCGATCGAATTTTTGAGCAGCGACGCGCCGGACAGCACCGTCTCGGTCGCGTCCGAGATCACGCCCCCCACCACAGGCACCGCGCCCGACACGGCAAACTTCGCCGTTTTCAGCGCCATCCTGTCCACGCTGCCCGAAACGCTCCCCGCTATGGTAAGGTATGCGGTAAATAGCGTCAAAATGAGCTTGAGCGCACCCGAGGTCAGGCTCTTGATCCCGTCCGCGAGGCCGCGCAGCATGCCGTTGCCGGTCGCCGCGTCCACTGCGGTGATCGCAAGATACGCACAGGCCGCCGGCACCATCAGCGTATGGATCAGGCGGATAACAAGGTCGAACACCACCATCGTCGCCACCTGCAGCACGGTGGCGGTCGCGGCGCTGCCGCCGGCCGACAGCGCGGCCGCCAGCACCGGCTGCAGCGTGCCGGAAAACAGGCTGATCTGCTCCAGCGTATCGCGGCAGAGCGACAGCACGCCGGAAAAGTCCTGCAGCAACACGGCAGCGCAGCCGAGGGCGCCCGCCATATCGATCCATGCGTCCGCTTCGCCGCCCGCCGCCGCGGAAAAGCCGCGCGCCATCGCGGTGAGCAGGATCACGACCGCTACCCGCGCCAGGCTATGTACCGCGTTCTGCAGCGCGCTGCGGCTGTCCTCCGATACGTTGTCCAGCAGGCGCGCGAGCGAGCCTGCCAGCTCGTCGGCGGTTTCCGGCTGGATGCCGTCCAGATACCCCCGCCGCTCCTCCGGCACCGCGCCGAGAAGCGATTCCCCGCCCGTCTGCCCGATATCCACACCCGATGCCGCCGCTCCGGCGGATACGAGGCAGGCCAGGAGGACGAGCCATACAACGACCAGTTTTTTCATCCATCCGTTTCCTTTCATACCGTCCAGTCGGCCACCAGGCCCAGCACCTGCTCCAGCAGCGGCAGACACAGGGAAAGCGCAAGCACCGCGCCGGCAATCTCCAGCTTGGCGGCAAGCGCGGACTGCCCCGCATCCTTGCACAACGCGCTCATGACGCGCACCACAACCGCCACGCCCAATGCCTTGCACACCGGCAGATACAGGCTGCCCGTAATGCCGCCCTGCGTCAGCAGCGCGGAAAAGCGCTGCGCCGTGCCGCCGATCGTCTGGAACGCCTGCAGCAGGATCAGCACGCCCGCGGTCAGCGTCAGCAGGAAGGCAATGGCGGGCGCGTCCTTTTTCAGCACGAGCGAAAGCACCAGCGTCAGCAGCGCCAGCCCGCAGGCCGCGGTCAGCCCGTTCAAAAGCCGAACACGCTTTTCATCATCGAAAAGAGCTGGCTGATCTCCTGCACAATCAGCATCAGCACGACGATCAGCCCTGCGAGCGTGGTCATCAGCGCCTGCTCCTCCCGTCCGGAACGCGTCAGGAGCTGTCCAAGGACAGCCACCAGGATGCCAACGGCCGCGATCCGGAAAATCAGATCAACATCCATACTTCCCTCCGTTGTCAGATCAGCACCAAAACGACCAGTATCCCGAGCGCGATGCCGCAGGTGCGGTACAAATTCCCCTTGCTTTGCAGTTCCTCGGCCGCCGCCGCGCGCGCGGCGGACAGGCGCCGGCCAATCTGATCCAGCCCCGCCGCCTGTTCGACGGCGTCGTAGCGCCCCAGGTAGTTCGCGGCGTCGCAGAGGATATCGCATTCCGGCGCGCCGAGTCCAGCCTCCGCGCGGTTGTCCCGCAGATTGACGCGCCACAGATAGCTGAGCGAAAGCCCATTCTGCTCGCGCAAGCGGCGCTGAAGGCCGCCGAACACCAGCCGGACGGTCGGGTTTTCGTTTTCCGCCAGCGTCCCGATGATCTCAGGCAGCGGCGCGCGGCGGCAGGATATCTCGCTGCTGATCAGCGAGAGAGCCATCAGCATCGCGTCCGCCGCCGCAACCCGCTTTCGCAGGCCCTGGCGGGCAGACAATCCGAGCGCCGCGCAGGAGCCGAATATCATCACCGCACCTATCAGCTTGAGCATGTCCGTTCCTCCAATCGTTCCATGCGGTATTCCCGCTTTCCATCCCTCCGGCCGATCACGACCGCCCGCCTGAAAACGCCCAGTTCCAGCAGGGAG
The DNA here is from genome assembly GCF_900291975.1 of Agathobaculum massiliense. GTDB lineage: Bacteria > Bacillota > Clostridia > Oscillospirales > Butyricicoccaceae > Agathobaculum > Agathobaculum ammoniilyticum. The sequence continues at coordinate 3,003,019 of NZ_OMPN01000001.1, read as the reverse complement.
CGGTAAAGCGGCCTGCGCCGCAGGTCGTCCGTTCCCGCCGCGTGCGCGGTCGCGAGTACCGCCGTGCCGCAGTGCGCGCAAAGCGAAACCGCCTCCACATCCTCGGGCGCGGTGATCTCGTCGAACGCCAGCAGCGCGGGCGACATGGTTTTGAGCAGCATGAGCGCCGCCCGCTTTTTCGAGCAGTTTTCCAACACATCAGTACAGCGCCCGATCGCGAACTGCGGCACGCCGTCTGCCAGCGCCGCCACCTCGCCGCGCTCATCCGCCACAGCGACCGTATGCCCCTTGTCCGACACCGCGCGCACCCATTCCCGCAGCAGCGTGGTTTTCCCAAAGCCGGGTGGCGACAGCAGCAGCATGGATTGCGGCTCACCCTCCCCAACCCAGGGCGCGATCACGGCATCCACCCCCCAGGCCTGCCGCGCGATGCGCAGATTGACGGAGGACAGCCCGCGTATGCCGACGACCTTTCCGTTTTCCTCCGCTGCGGTGCCGCAGACACCCAGCCGGTGGCCACCCGTAAGCGTAACAAACCCGTTTTTCAAGCTTTCCGTATAGCTATGTACCGAATACCGCGCGGCGCGGCTGAGGATCTCCCGCAGCTCCTGCGCGGTAACGACGGCAAGCTCCAGCTCCCGCTCGCCGCGGGCCGTTTTGACCGCCGGCGGCCGTCCCGCCCGAAACCGCAGCTCCTCGACCTCCTCCTGCCCCTCCAGCGCCGCGAGCTGCGCCGCGCGAAGCGGCGGCAGGCATCCAGCCGCCTGCTGGTAGGCTTTGTCCTGTTTCACTTCCATATTGCATCACCTGTCCTACTCTATGAGCGCCGTCTGCGGAATATGACTGTCCGACGCCCTTGACCGCAATTCCTCATGAAACAAAACCGTAACAATTTTTGCATTGACAACCCGAGGCATCGGTAATATAATAAGTACAAATATTGCACAAAGCGATGACAGAGGAAAGTAGTTGTTCCAAGTGCGGCTTTCAGGGAGTGTCCGGCATGACTGGAAACGGACGCAGACGCCGGCACGATGAAGTTCCCTCTTAAGCTGCGGCGCTGAAAAAAACCTTGCAGTAGGCGCCGACGGACTCCTCCGTTACAGGGATAGGATATTTTGTGTATCCGAAAAAGTGCGGCATGGTTTCCATGCCGAATGTGGGTGGTACCGCGGAATGTTTGTCTTTCGTCCCTCTTTGTGGATGAAAGGCTTTTTTTATGCTTTTTCTCCGCCGGACAAACGCAATTCACCCCCAATATGACAAGGAGAGAAAACACATGATTATCATTATGAAGCAGGGTGCGACCCGCGAACACGTTGAAGAGCTTTCCAGGCACATCGAGCGTTGGAATGTCAAGGCCAACCCGATCTACGGCGCGGGTACGATCGTCATCGGTCTCGTCGGCGACACGGGCGCGGTGGATAAGGACGCGCTGCTGCGCGACCCCCAGGTGGAAAACATTATCAAGGTGCAGGAGCCATTCAAGCTGGCCAACCGCAAGTTCCATCCGGATAATTCCCAGGTCGAGATCGCGCCGGGCGTGGTCGTGGGCGGTAAAAAGCTGGTCGTGATGGCCGGCCCCTGCTCGGTCGAAAGCGAGGAGCAGATCATCGACGTGGCGCGCCATGTGCAAGCGGACGGCGCCGCCGTGCTGCGCGGCGGCGCGTGGAAGCCGCGCTCCTCCCCGTATTCGTTCCAGGGCCTCAAGGCTGAAGGCCTCGAACTGCTCCACAAGGCGCATGAGGCGACCGGCCTGCCGGTCGTGACCGAGATCACCAACCCCGCGCATATCGAGCTGTTCCTGGATAAATGCGACTGCTTCCAGGTGGGCGCGCGCAATATGCAGAACTTCGAGCTGCTCAAGGAGCTGGGCCAGACCAAAAAGCCCGTGCTGCTCAAGCGCGGCTTCGCCAATACGATGGAGGAATTCCTCATGTCCGCCGAATACATCATGGCAGGCGGCAACGAAAACGTTATCCTGTGCGAGCGCGGCATTCGCACCTACGAAACCTACACCCGCAACACGCTGGATATCTCCGCGGTGCCCGTACTCAAGCGCATGAGCCATCTGCCGGTCATCGTTGATCCGTCCCACGCGGGCGGCATCTACTGGATGGTTGAGCCACTGGCCAAGGCCGCGATCGCCGCGGGCGCGGACGGACTGATGATCGAGGTTCACAACGACCCCGCGCACGCCCTGTCAGACGGCGCGCAGTCGCTCACCTACGATTCGTTCCACGAAACCATGACCAATCTGCGCGCGGTGGCGCAGGCAGTGGGGCGCGAAATCTGATTTCGCTTGAAGCTGCCGTTTCCGGCGAGGGGGACGTGACGAGGTTTTGCCGCGGGCGCGTCCAAAGCGCGACTTCGCGCGCCGCATCGCTCGATTTCCCATCTTAAAAATGCGCCTGACGGCGCGGTACAAATGTGCAGTTTATCATCAAAGGAGTGCTTCAGTAGTGCAGACCCTAAGCCTGACGGGCACGAACGGCGTGTCCGATATCCATATTGAAACCGGCCTGCTCGGCCGCGCGGCGGCGGCCATGCTCGATGTTTTTTCCCCCAGCCGCGCGCATATCGTCACGGATTCGACGGTCGCGCCGCTGTATCTGGAAGCGCTGGAACGCCAATTTTCCTTTCCGGTCTCCCACACGGTCATCCCCGCGGGCGAGGAGTACAAGCGGCTGGCAACGGTCGAGACCGTCTATCATGACATGCTCGCCGCCGGCATGACCCGCAAGGATCTTGTTATCGCGCTTGGCGGCGGCGTGGTGGGCGATATCACCGGCTTCGCCGCCGCAACTTTCCTGCGCGGCCTAGCCCTGTGCCAGATTCCAACCACCCTGCTCGCGCAGGTGGATTCCTCGGTCGGCGGCAAGACCGGCGTAGACCTCGCGGAGGGTAAAAACCTGGTCGGCGCGTTTTACCAGCCGCGCCTGGTTCTGATCGATCCGGCGGTGCTTGTTACCCTGCCGGACGCGACCTTCGCTGACGGGATGGCCGAGGTGGTTAAATACGGCTATATCGCCAATAAGGGCATTCTGGACCTGGTTGCCTTGCCGGATTACAAGGCGCGCATCGGGGATATCATCTACGAATGCGTCAAGATCAAGCGCGACGTGGTCGCGATCGATGAGCACGATACCGGCCTGCGCATGATTCTGAACTTCGGCCATACGATCGGCCACGCGGCGGAGAAGCTCGGGCATTATACCGACCTGACCCACGGCAGGGCGGTCGCCATCGGTATGGTTGCGGCCATGCGGCTGAGCGCCCTGCTTGGCAATCAGGACCTGACCGCGCCGCTCACAAAGCTTTTGCAGCACATCGGGCTGCCGACCGCTCTGACCTATGACCGCGAGGCGATTTACACCGCCCTGCTGTCGGATAAAAAGAAGTTCGGCGCGACGGTCAATTTCATCTTGGTCCGCGAGGCGGGCCGCGCGGAGATCACCCCGATCGACGTGGAAACGCTGCACAAATACATTCTCAAACTGTAAGGAGGCAATGCCCAATGGGTTCCATTTGGGGAAACGCCATCAAACTATCGCTCTTCGGCGAATCGCACGGGGCCGGCATCGGCGTGGTGATCGACGGGTTTCCGTCTGGCGTCGCATATGACGAAGCCTTTATCCTGCGCGAGATGGAGCGCCGCGCCCCCGGGCGCAACAAGCAGTCCACCCAGCGCAGGGAGGCCGATCTGCCGCTTATCCAGTCCGGCGTCTACAACGGCAAAACCACCGGCACGCCTCTCTGCGCCCTTATCCAGAATACCAACCAGCGCTCGGGCGATTATGCCGCGCTGTCCGCGCAGCCCCGCCCGGGCCACGCGGACTATACCGGCATGGTGCGCTATCAGGGTTGCAACGACCCGCGCGGCGGCGGCCATTTTTCCGGCCGGCTGACCGCGCCGCTTGTGTTCGCGGGTGCGATGTGCAAGCTGTGGCTGAAAACGCAGGGCGTGACGGTCGGCTCCCATATCCAGTCCATCGCGCAGATTCAGGATATGCCGTTCGACGATGTGGATGTGTGTCCCGAGCAGCTTGACGCGCTGCGGGAGGCCGACTATCCGGTCAATAACCCGCGCGCGCTGGACGCCATGCTCGCCGCGATCGAGGATGCGCGCGAAGCGCAGGATTCGGTAGGCGGCGTGATCGAATGCGCGGCCACCGGCCTGCCCGCCGGACTTGGCAGCCCCATGCTGGATACGGTGGAGGGCCGCCTGTCCTCCCTGTTGTTCGGCGTACCCGCGGTCAAGGGCGTGGAGTTCGGCGCGGGCTTTGCCTTTGCCGCGCTGCGCGGTTCCCACGCAAACGACGCCATCTATCAGGAGGCAGGCACGGTCAAAACCGAAACCAATAACAACGGCGGTGTCAACGGCGGCATCACCAACGGCATGCCGCTCGTGTTCCGCGTGTGCATCAAGCCGACCCCTTCCATCTCTTCGTTACAGCAGACGCTCAATCTTCAGACCGGCCGGGTTGAGCCGCTTTCCATCCATGGGCGGCACGATCCCTGCATCGTCACGCGCGCCGCGCCCGTCGTCGAGGCGGCGTGCGCCGTCGCGCTGGCAGACCTGCTGCGGGAGGCGAACGGCTATGCGTGAATTACCCGCAATCCGCAGGGAGATCAACGAGGTGGATGAACAGATGCGCGCGCTGTTTCTCAAGCGCATGTCGCTCGCGCTTGAGGTGGCGCATGCCAAGGCCGAAACGAACGACAGCGTCTATAAGCCTGATCGGGAAGCGGAAATCATTGAACAGCGCACTGCGGGTATGGACGGGGAAATCCGGCTCAAATATACCGCGTTACTGCAAAGCATGATCCGCGCGAGCCGCGAATATCAATACAGCGAGCAGCTTCGGAAGGAGCCTGCGCGTTTCCCGTTCCATCCGGCGGGGTCCGCGCTCGACCCGAAAACCGTCTACTACCAGGGCGTACCGGGCGCATACCAGGAGCTGGCGGCGCGCGCGCTGTTCCCACAGTGCGAGCCGGTCAACGTGCCGACGTGGGAGCAGGTGTTCCGCTCCGTGCGCGACGGCACTGCGGATGTGGGCGTGGTTCCAGTCGAAAACACGACCGCCGGCACGGTCAGCGAGGTTTACGACCTGCTCCTGGAATACGGCCTGTGCATCAACCGCTCGTATATCCGGAAAATCTCGCATTGCCTGGCCGCAGTGCCGGGCGCGCGGCTTGCGGATATTCAAAGCGTATGCTCCCATCCGCACGCCCTGCCCCAATGCCACGCGTTTATTGCCGCGCATAATCTTGAAGCGATCGAAGTGGCCAATACCGCGATCGCGGCGCAGAATGTCCGCGATAAAGGCGACAGGCGGCTTGCCGCCATCTGCTCACGCGAAGCGGCCGAGCGGTACGGCCTGCACATTCTGGAGGAAGGCATCAACGACCTCAAGCACAACGAAACGCGCTTTATCGCAGTCAGCCGGATGCTTACCAGCCAGCCGGAGGACAACCGTATCGAAATCGCGTTCCACATCCCGAATGTCGCGGGCTCGCTCAACACCGTGCTGGATACGATTGCGCACTACGGCATCGACATGACCAGCATCTATTCCCGACCTCTGAAAGACAGCCCCTGGTGCTATGTGTTCTATCTGGATTTCACCGGCAATATGCGTGACCATGCTGTACAGTCCCTGCTATACCAGCTCCATGAGGAGCTTCCCTACATCAAGGTCATCGGCAGCTATCAGGTGTCCGATGCGACGGAGGAGTAAAAACAAATGCAAATCCAACCCTGCGGCCCGCTGCGCGGCGAGATTACCGTGCCGGGCGACAAATCCATTTCGCACCGCGCGGTCATGCTGGGCGCGCTGGCAAATGGCACGACCCACATCACCGGCTTTCTGATGGGCGAGGACTGCCTTTCCACCATCGACTGCTTCCGCAAAATGGGCGTGGAAATCGAGATCACGGACAGCGAGGTCATCGTGGAGGGCGTGGGCCTACACGGCCTGTGCGCGCCGGAGGAGACGCTGTACACCGGCAACTCCGGTACGACCACCCGTCTGCTGTGCGGCATCCTGGCCGGACAGCCGTTCACCGCCACCTTAAACGGTGACGCCTCCATCCAGAAGCGCCCGATGGGCCGCGTTATCAAGCCGCTGCGCGAGATGGGCGCGTCTATTGAAGGCAAAAACGACAATTACTGCCCGCTCACCCTGTATCCAAGCGAACTGTACGGCATCGAATACCGCCTGCCGGTCGCTTCCGCGCAGCTTAAAAGCGCCATTCTGCTTGCCGGCCTCTATGCCGAGGGGCAGACCACGGTTATCGAGCCTGCGCCCTCGCGCGACCATACCGAGCGCATGTTCCGCGCCTTGGGCGTGGAGGTCGAAACACACGGCAGCACTATCACGCTCGAGCCGCCGGAGGACCTGTACGCCGTGGATATCCGTGTGCCGGGCGATATTTCTTCCGCGGCGTTTTTCCTGGTCGCGGGCGCGATCGTCGAGGGCTCAGAGCTGACGATCCGGAACGTTGGCGTCAATCCGACGCGCACCGGCATTCTGGACGTGCTGCACGAGATGGGGGCAGATATTTCCATATCGAATTTTCACGACGACGCGGAACCCGTATGCGATTTAACCGTCAAACATAGTATGCTGCGCGGTGTGGAGATCGGCGGCTCGATCATCCCCCGCCTGATCGACGAGCTTCCGGTCATCGCGGTCGCGGCGGCTTACGCCGAGGGCGAGACGGTCATCCGCGATGCGCAGGAGCTCAAGGTAAAGGAATCCAACCGCATCGCCGCCATGGTCACCGAACTGAAAAAGGCAGGCGTGGACGCAGAGGAAACCGACGACGGCATGATTATCCGCGGCGGCAAGCGTCCGCACGGCGCCGCCTTTGAAACCTACAAGGACCACCGCATCGCCATGAGCCTCGCCGTGCTGGCGCTCGCCGCGCGCAGCGCATGCCGTATCGACGAGCCGGAGGTCGTCGCGATCTCCTATCCCGACTTTTTCCATACACTGGAACGGTTGGGGGGCTGATACCATGCTGCTATCCATGGAACAGTTCCGCGTGTTCCAGCCGGAAAAGCCGACCTACGCGCTGTTCGGCTGGCCGCTCGGCCATACCATGAGTCCGGAACTGCACGCACAGCTGTTCGCGGCCTCCGGCCAGGACGCGGATTATATCGGCGTCGCCGTGCCGCCGGAAGACCTGCCGGAAGCGTTCGAGCTGGCAAAGCGCAGGCTGGGCGGCATCAACTGCACCATTCCGCACAAAAAAGCGGTCATCCCCCTGCTGGACGAGGTGGACACCGCCGCACGCAACCTGCACTCGGTCAACACCGTGGCATTCCGGGACGGGAAGGCGGTTGGCTACAACACGGATATCCTGGGCTTTGCCGAATCCCTTACAAGGGATGGGATCAGACTGCGTGGGAAAAAGGTCCTGCTGCTGGGCTATGGCGGCGCGGCTTCGGTCATGGCCTACCACTGTGTGACGCAGGGCGCGTACCTGACCATCACCGGCCGCAACCTGGACAAGGCGGAGTCCCTGCGGCAGCAGCTCTGCGCGGCCGTGCCCGGCGCACACATCGCGGTCTATAACCGCCGGCATATCCCCCGAGATATCCAGATCGTCCTGAATTCCACGCCGGTCGGCATGTACCCCAGGGAAAACGCCGCTCCCCTGCACTACCTGCCGCACAAGGCCGAATATGTGTTCGACGCGATTTACAACCCACCTGTAACCGCCACCATGCGGCTGGCCAACCCCAAAAAGGCCCGCGTGCGCGACGGTCTGTTCATGCTGGTCATGCAGGCGGCCTACGCGCAGACGGTCTGGTCGGGCGTGCGGTTCGAGCCGCAGGCCTGCGAAACCATTCTGCGCCGCACCTATGGCAAAATGGCGGTCAAGCGCCTGCATGAAAAGCACGGCAAGCGCAACATCGTGCTGTGCGGCTTCATGGGCAGCGGCAAGACCACCATTGGCCGGAAACTCGCCCGTCTGACCGGTTTGGAATTTATCGACGCGGATCAGTATTTAGAGGCGCGGGAGGGCAAAAAAATTCCCGACATTTTTGCGGAACAGGGGGAAGCGTATTTCCGCGATCGGGAATGCGCCTACATCAGGGAGCTTTCCCAGCGGGAAGGGATTGTGCTTTCCCTCGGTGGTGGCGCGGTGCTCCGGCCGGAAAACGTGAAAGCAGTCCGAGAGACCGGCCTGCTCATCCATCTGGACACTCCCTATTACCGCATCCTGAAAAACCTTTCCTATTCCAACACCCGCCCGCTGCTTGCCGGCCCTGACAAGCAGGCCGAAACGCGCCGCCTGTATAACGCGCGCAAGGCCGTCTACCACCATGCGGCAGATATCTCGGTGCGTAGTCCCAAGATATCCGAGGTGCTGGAAAAAGTGGTAAAGAGCATCTAAAAAGCCGATCGGAACCATGCTTCCGGTCGAACGGACGCACCGTGCCGGGCGCGGATGCGTCCCGCGCTTCGAAAAGTTCCGGAAACGAAGCTTTTCTCCGTATTGGTATAAAAACCCACGTATATGCCGCGGGTTTTTATGGTTTTCGGCGGCTGCACCGCTGAAAACCAATGTCATTGCCCCGCGCGCGGGATAGAGGCGCGCGGGACGGCGCTGCGTGCGAAGTGGGGGCGCGGCGCGGCAGCAAGGCTTCCACTATCCTGAGAAAATGAGGAGGACCATGAAACACTTCGCAAAAGTATCCGGCCGCCTGCTGGCGGCTTCCCTTGCCGCAGTACAGCTCTTTACAGCTGCGGCCGGCGCCGCATTCAGCAACGGCTTCACCTATTCCTATCCGGTGGGAGAAGGCTTGACCTATACCCGCTCGGAGGGCAAAAACAGCGCCGGCGTGCAACGTGCAAATATCCTGACATACCGGCCGAACACAGGCGTCTCGCCGATCATGGTGTATGCGGACGAGCAGCTTTACGGCAGCAGCGCCACGATCACAAACGCGGTCAAATATCTGGAGAGCCAAGGGAAATCGGTCATTGGCGGCACGAACGCCGACTTTTTCGTCATGTCCAGCGGCGTCCCGATCGGGCTGGTGATCGACGAGGGCGAGCTGATCTCATCCGACGCATGGCAGTATGCGGTCGGCTTCAAGGCGGACGGCTCGGCCGTGATGGGCCGTCCGACCATGAGTATGACGGTTTCCGGCGCAAGCGGCACGGTTTCTGTGTCCTATTTCAATAAAACCCGTACCACCGCGGGCGCATACCTGCTCGACCGCAACTATGACGATTCGACCCACTTTACCGCCAACGGCACCAACATCATCCTCGAGCGCGTGGATGATACGCCGGTCACGGTAAACGGCACGGTCAAAATGAAAGTCATCAACAAGGGAACGGGCAACAGCCCGCTCACCATCACGGACGACCAGATGGTGCTGACCAAGTCGGACGGTGCGAACGTCCCCTCCTGGGTGGACTTCCCTGTCGGCGAGGAAGTCACGCTCAAGGTCACGGCGAACGACGCCAACTGGGCGGATGTGGATTACGCGGTCGGCGGCAAGCTGCTGATCGATAACGGCTCTGTCACCACCTCGGGGATAGATGGAGGCTCTTCCAACCGCGCACGCAGCGCGATCGGCGTCCGGTCGGACGGTACGGTCGTGCTATACGAGGTTGACGGGAACCAGCCCTCGCACAGCGTGGGACTGACCGCCGCCCAGCTTGGGGAAGAGCTGGTATCGCTGGGCTGTGTCCGCGCCATCTGTCTGGACGGCGGCGGCTCCTCCGCCATGGCGCTGCGCAGGCCCGGCGAATCCACCGCTTCCCTGATTACCAGCCCCTCGGACGGTTCCCAGCGCGCCTGCGCCAACTATATTTTCTTTATCAACCATGTCACATCTGACAACGTCACTGCCTATGCGTTCCTCACGCCAAGCTACCGCTATGTGCTGCCGGGTGCTTCCACCTGGTTCTCGGTCAAGGGCGCGGACGCATCCTACGGCCCTGCGCCGGACCCCTCCGGCATGAGTTACACCGTATCCGGTGATCTGGGTACGGTCGAAAACCAGACATTCACTGCCGGTACGGCAACCGGCACCGCCACCATTACCGCTTCCAACGGTTCGGTCGAAGGCTCAATGGATATCTGCATCACGGGCGACGTCAATTCGATCGGCCTGCAGAGCGCTGGCAAGGACATCAGCTCAATCTCGGTCAAGCCCGGCCAGAGCGTCGATGTGGACGGGATCGCCTACCACCTTGGCCAGAAGATGGCCTCGATCGACACTGCTTTTAGCTGGAGCGTTTCCAGCGGCATCGGCTCGATCGACGAAAAAGGCGTGTTCACCGCGGGCGACAGCATGGCAAGCGGCACGCTCACCTGTTCGTATGGAGCGACCAGCAAATCCATAACGGTGAATGTCGGCATGGGCGACCCGCAGGACGCGGAAACCGTTGCAGATTTTGAGGCCGGCACGGACGGCTGCACGGCCACCGAGGGCATGACGCTTACCCGCGTGACCGGATATACAGCGGTCGCGCGCGGCGAAGGCTCGCTCAAGGCCGCCTATGACGGTACCAAGGTCGCGGCCGCGACGATCTCGCTCCCGCAGGCCGATGTTTCCGGCCGGAAGCACCTGACGCTGTGGGCGCGCGGCGAGGGGACGCAGGGTACGCTTACCGCGGTCTTTGCTGACGCCGAGGGCAATGAGCTGACCACAGCCCTGTCCGCGGCCACCACGGCCTCATGGAAGCAGCTTACCGCCGCCGTTCCGGAGGGCGCGTCCAAGCTGACCGGCATCCGCTTTGAACGCAGCGGCAGCGGGGCTGCGGGTTCCGCGCTCTACCTAGACCAGGTCGTCGTTTCCGCCGACCACGCGGTTACCAATACGGACGCCCCCTCGGTCAAGCTGAACAGCACCGCCCTGACCGTGGACGCCGGCGCGGCGGCCACGATCAGCGGTACCGCTACGATGGAGAATGGCAAATATCCCGCCCGTTCTTCCAACATTACAGTCAAGGTGGATGGGAAAGCGGTTGACGGCGCGGCTAAAATGAGCGGCGCCACCCTGACCGTCACAACCGGCGCGCTGTCTGCGGGTACGCATTGCGTCACGATCGACGTATCGGACGACGCAGGCAACCGCACCCGTGCTTCCGCAACCGTCACAGCAGGCAGCGCCAGCAACGCGTTTGCCGATACCGCTTCCCACTGGGCGCGCGGCTACGCTTCCCTGCTGAATACCAACGGCATAATGAAGGGCGAAACCGGCAGCGACGGGAAAACCTATTTTCGTCCGGAGCGGAATCTGACGCGCAAGGAATTTGCGGTCACGATGGCGCGCCTGCTCGGTCTGGACACCTCGTATACCGGCGCGCTCGACTTTGCCGACGATGCCTCCATACCGGATTGGGCGCGCGGCGCGGTCTACGCTGTTTCGCAGGCGGGCATCATGAACGGCGAGACACGGAACGGCAAGCTGTATTTCTCTCCGGACGCGGATATGACGCGCGCCGAGGTCATGACCGTGATCGGACGCTGCCTGCCGCGCGGCTATGCGGCGGCAAGTCTTTCCTATAAGGATGCGTCCTCCGTCCCCTCCTGGGCGGTCGATCAGGTCAGAACCTGCGTTGCTGCCGGCATCATCGGCGGCTATAGCGACAATACGTTGCAACCTCTGGGCAAGATTACCCGCGGCGAGATCGCCAAAATTCTCGCGCTGTTCTAAAAATGAATAACAAAAACCCCCTCTGCCGAATGACAGAGGGGGTTTTTGTTATACTTTCAGAAGCCGCCAGTCACACCGAGCACCTGTCCGGTGACAAAGGCCGCTTTGTCCGAGCAGAGGTACAGGATGCTTTCCGCGACCTCGCGCGCGGTGCCAATGCGCCCCAGCGGTGTTTGCTCCGCCAGCTCGTGCATGGTTTCCGCGCTGTGCACCGCATTCATATCCGTATCGATCACACCGGGCGCGACACAATTGACCCGAATGCCAGAAGGCCCCAGTTCCAGCGCGAGCGATCTGGTTAGACCGATCAGCGCCGCCTTGCTCGCCGCATAGTGGCTCTCGCAGGACGCACCAGCCTGCCCCCAGACGGAGGACACGGTCACAATACTGCCCTGCTTTCTGTGTAGCATGCCCGGCAGCGCGGAACGGATGGTCCGCACCGCGCCCAGCAGGTTGACATCCAGCATATGCTGCCATTCCTGCTCCGTAATGTCCTGAAACAGCTTCTGCTCCGCCACGCCTGCGTTGCACACCACCGCATCCAATCCGCCAAAATAGCTTACCGCCTCCCCCGCCGCACGTCCGACCGCACGCTCATCCGTCAGGTCGGCACAAAGCGCCAGCGCACCGGACTTTTCCGCCAGCGCGCCCGCGGCTGCGCGGCTGGCGCGGTAGGTGAAGGCCACATTCCAGCCCGCATCGGCAAATACCTGCACACACGCGGCGCCAATACCACGTGAACCGCCGGTAATCAAGACTGTCTGCGGCATGTCAGATCGCTACCGTCTGCTGCGCCACAAACAGATCCTGCTCCAGGTCCTTCTGGCGCGCAAGCCCTTCCTCGATGTCCAAGTCGGTGACGCGGTTATCATCGAACACGATCACGCGGTTGGTCTTGCCCGCCTCCAGCGCCATCACCGCCTCATAGCCCATGCGGGTCGCCATCACGCGGTCACGCGCGGACGGGGAACCGCCGCGCTGGATGTGGCCAAGGATGGTCACACGCGTATCGATGCCGGTCGCCTCATGAATCCGGTCGGCAACATCCTGCGCGGCGCCATAGCCCTCCGCCACAATAATAATATGGTGGTTGCGGCCCTTGATGCGCCCGACGCGCATCTTCTCGATGATATCAACATCAAAGTTCAGCTCGCGCTCCGGCAGGCAGATCGCGGTAGCGCCGACCGCGCAGCCAACGTGCAGCGCCAAATGACCCGCCCGGCGCCCCATGACCTCAACGACCGAGCAGCGCTCATGCGACTGCATGGTGTCGCGCAGCTTATCGATACATTCAATCGCAGTATTGCAGGCCGTGTCAAAGCCGATCGTGTAATCAGTACACACGATATCATTATCGATCGTACCCGGCACGCCGATGCAGGGTACGCCCTTGCGGGACAGCGCCTGCGCCCCGCGGAACGTACCGTCGCCGCCGCAGCAGATCAGTCCGTCGATCCCCAGATAACGGCAGGTATCCGCCGCCTTCTGCAGCCCTTCGTCGGTCAGCATCTCCTTGCAGCGGGCGGTATACAGCATCGTGCCGCCCTTGCGGATGATCCCGTCCACGCTGCGCGCCGCCATCTCGATGATATCGCCGTTAATCAGGCCGCTGTAGCCGCGGCGGATGCCAAGCACGGAGATATCGTGCGCCGAAGCGGTGCGGACGACCGCACGGATCAATGCGTTCATGCCCGGCGCGTCGCCGCCGCTGGTGAGCACGCCAATTCTGCGAATCTGTTTGTCCATAATGAGCCTCCTGTATCGGTTGCTTCTCAAAATAATATTTGCCTTACATGGCGGAGCCTTGTCCGGTTCCCTACTGCATTATAACATCTTCCTCGCCCAAGAGGAAGCGTAATTTTTCCAAAAGCGGCACATCCGGCTGGCACCAGTATTCCCGCTTGGCCAGCGTTTTTTTCCTAGTGTCCGTGGGATAGAGATAAACCGGCGTATCGCCTGGCTGCGCCAGTAGTATGGCCTTGATCTGCGGCCATTCGTCGCTGCCCATGCTGTCAATGCGCAGGAACAGCTTCTGCGGCGCAAGCCGCGCCGCCTGCTGGTCGGTATATACCGACCGCTGCGGGTTCTGCTGTGCGAGCATGCTGTTCACTGCGCTTTCGGTCAGCGGCTGCGCTTCGTTCAGCAGCACCTTGGGCGCTTCATCCTCGCGCGCGTCGATCTTACCGGTAAGCAGTACCGCGCTGTCCTCGGTCAAATAGGCGCCGCACTGCTGCAGCGAGCGCGGGAACACGATCAGCTCAATCGACGCGGACTCATCCTCCACCGTCACATATGCCATCATCGAGCCGTTTTTGGTGGATTTGAGCCGCACAGAGGTGATAACGCACGCCAGCCGCACAGTCATTCCATCCTTATAGGCGGGCTGGGTGCTTTCCCCCGAAAGATCGTCGATGATCTTCCGGATGGAGGCCGCGTCTGCTTTTTTCGCCAGCTCCCGATACTCGTCCATCGGATGACCGGACAGGTACAGGCCGGTCGTTTCTTTCTCCATTGCCAGAAGCTCTCGCTTGCCCGCCTCGGGGATATCGGGCAGGGCGATCTGCGTATCCTGCACCTCGTCATTTCCCATGCCGAACAGGTCCATTTGCCCCTCAATGTTTTTCTTGCGGCTCTGCGCGATCGCATCCACCACCGCGCCCACAATCTGCAGCAGCTGGCTCCGCCGGTATCCCATGGAATCGAATGAGCCGGCTTTGATCAGGCTTTCGAGTGCACGCCGGTTCAGTTCCCGATCGTACATGCGCTCGCAAAAATCCTGGAACGACGAAAACAGCCCTCCTGTCTCGCGCTCCTCCACAAGCTGCTTCATGAACGACCGGCCGACGCCCTTGACCGCAGCAAGGCCGAAGCGGATGTCCCGTCCGGAAACCGAAAACCCATCGAACGACTCGTTCACATCCGGCGGCAACACCCGAATCCCCATTTCACGCGCGGCCTGGATATACTCGGAAATCTTGTCCGACCAGTCCAGCACGGAGGTGAGCAGCGCTGCCATATATTCGCGCGGATAATGGCACTTGAGATAGGCCGTGCGGAAGGAAACAACCGCATAGCACACCGCATGGGCCTTGTTGAACGCATAGTTGGCAAAGTCCATGATCTCGTCGAACAGGCCTGCCGCAATGTGCTCCGGCACGCCGCGTTTGACCGCGCCGTCGATGCCAAGCGTCTCATTGCCGTGGATGAAATTGACGCGCTCTTTCTCAAGCTCCTTCATCTTCTTTTTGCTCATCGCGCGGCGCACCATGTCCGCCTTGCCGAGCGAGTAACCCGCCAGGCTCTGAAACACCTGCATGACCTGCTCCTGATAGATCATGCAGCCATAGGTGACTTTCAGGATCGGTTCGAGCAGCGGGTGCTTATAGGTCACCTTTTCCGGATGGTGGCGGCATTCGATATAGCGCGGGATGGACTGCATCGGCCCCGGCCGGTACAGCGCCACAACCGCGGTGATATCCTCGATGGACGCGGGGCGCAGGCCGGTGACGACGTTGGTGATACCCGCGCTTTCCAGCTGGAACACTCCCATCGTTGAGCCGCGGCCGAGCATCTCATAAGTGGCCTTGTCGTTCATATCCACGGTTTCGATGTTAAAATCCGGCACATGGCGGCGGATCATCTTTTCTGCGTCCGCGATCACCGTCAGGTTACGCAGGCCGAGGAAGTCCATTTTGAGCAGCCCCAGTTCCTCGAGCGTGGTCATGGTGAACTGGGTGACCATCTGCTCATCGTTGCGCGCAAGCGGCACATAGGTATCCACCGGATCCTTGGTAATGACCACGCCCGCCGCGTGGGTCGAAGCGTGCCGCGGCATTCCCTCGAGCGCGCGGGCGGTATCGATCAGCTCGCGTACCTGCGGCTTTTCGTCATACATCTTTTTCAGCTCTGGATTAACCGCCAGCGCCTTGTTGATCGTGATGTGCAGCTCGTTTGGCACCTGCTTGGCAACCGCGTCCACCTCGTTATACGGGATTGACAGCGCGCGTCCCACATCGCGGATCGCGCCGCGCGCAGCCATGGTGCCGAACGTGACGATTTGCGCTACGCGGTCCTTGCCGTACTTTTCGGTGACGTACTCAATCACCTCCGGCCGACGCACATAACAAAAATCCACGTCTATATCCGGCATGGAAACGCGCTCCGGATTGAGGAAGCGTTCAAAATACAGAGAATAGTGGATAGGGTCCAGGTCGGTGATGCCCAGGCAGTAGGAAACGATCGAGCCCGCCGCCGAGCCTCGCCCCGGCCCGACGGGGATACCGTTGCTCTTGGCATAGCCGATGAAGTCGGAAACGATCAGGAAATAATCCACAAAGCCCATCTGCGCGATCATATCGATCTCATACTGCAGGCGGGCGCGCACCGTGCCGTCGTCATCCGGATAGCGTTTAGCAAAGCCCTCGTCGCACAGCTTCTGCAGGTACTGCAGGGCGCCATACCCCTTCGGCACATCGAATTCCGGCAGATGGTACTTGCCAAACTCAAACTCGACCTGGCAGCGCTCCGCGATCCTGACGGTGTTCGCAAGCGCTTCCGGATGCTCTGGGAACAGTGCGGCCATCTCGTCCGCGTCCTTGATATAAAACTCCTGCGTCTCAAACTTCATGCGGGTGGGGTCGTCCACCGTCTTGCCCATCTGGATGGACATGAGCACGTCCTGTATTTTTGCGTCCTGTTTGGTCAGATAGTGCGCGTCGTTCGTGGCGACCAAACCAATATCCAGCTCTTTTGCGAGCTGATACAGCCCCTCGTTTACCTTTTTCTGCACCTCGATGCCATGGTCCTGCACCTCGAGATAGAAATGGTCGCGGTCAAAAATATCCAAAAACTGTTCGCACAGCTCATAGGCGCCGTCCATATCGCCCTCGGCCAGCGCGCGCGGGATCACGCCCGCCAAGCACGCGGACAGGCAGATCAGGCCCTCGCTGTGCTGCCGGAGCAGGTCCATATCGATGCGCGGCTTCATATAAAAGCCCTCGGAAAAGCCGAGCGACACCATATGGATGAGGTTGCGGTAGCCGGTCATATTCTCGCACAGCAAAATCAGATGGCTGTGCCATTCACCATTCACATAGCTGCGCTCAAAACGCGAATGCGGCGCCAGATATACCTCGCAGCCAATCACCGGATGGATGCCCTTGGCCTTACAGGCGCGGTAAAAATCAATCACGCCATACATCACGCCGTGATCGGTCAGCGCGCATGAGGTCTGCCCCAACTCGGCCACTCTCTCCACCAGCCCCTCGATCCGGCACGCGCCGTCCAGCAGGCTGTATTCACTATGCACATGCAGGTGCGCAAACGGTACCATTTAGTCCTCCTTTGACGCAAATTCCGTTATTTTTTTCAGCCGGTGGCTCAGCCCCGGCTTGGAGATCGGCGGGTCGAAGCGTTGTGCAAGCTCGGCCAGGCTGTCGGTCGGATAAGCCAGCCGCAAGCGGACGGTTTCGCGCAGCGCTTCCGGAAAGGCTTCCTCCCCGCGCCGGTCGAGCACCGCGCGGATCGCGGCGACCTGGCGCGCGGAAGCGTCCGCCGCTTTCATCAGGTTCGCAGTCTCGCAATTAACCTGCCGGTTAATCGTGTTGCGGATATTCTTTTCCACCTTGGCCTGCATCAGCTCCATCGCCGCGCGCGGCGCACCGATGCGGGTCAGGAAATCCTCCACGCTCGCGCCCTCCTTAAAGTACAGGAGGCAGGAATTACCGCGGCGCGCCTGCTTGGGCGACAGCCCCAAATCGAGCAGCAGGCTTGTCTCCTCCCCCGCAAGGCTCTGCCGGCCGGCTTTCAGCTCCAGATGGCTTTTTTTATCCGGCCCCGCCACCGTACCCGCCATCAGGAACGCGCCGCGCAGGAAAGCAGCGACGCAGCAGTCGTTTTCCAGCACGTTCCGGTTGAGATGGTAGGCGAGGTGGCTTTTCAGGTCATATCCCAGCACATCAAAGATCCGCGCGATCTGCGCTGGCTCCCCGACAGTATGCTGTAGCTTGCGCCCCGCCCGCTGCGGCGCGCAGTCCACGGAAAACGCACGCTGCAGCAGCGCCTGCAGCCGGCGCGCCACAAATACGTTTTCCGTGGACAGCCGTATCTCTTTATGGGAAAATACCGACGCGTGCAGCAACACGCCGTAAGCTTCCGCCCGCGTGCAGCACGCACGCTGCATGGAAACGCGGCACAGCTCGGCCTTTACTTCGGTTGAAAAGGACATGGACCGCTCCTTTATCTGTCAATCAGCGCTGATAATCGCGGTGCATGGTGACCACGCCGTAGTCCCGACCGCGCAGATGCTCGGAAAGCGCCTCCGCAATCGCGACCGAGCGGTGCTTCCCACCAGTACAGCCGATGCTGATGATTACGTTCGCTTTTCCTTCCGCCACATACCGCGGCAGCAGAAAATCGATTGTCGAGGTCAAATGTTGCATCAGCTCATCCGCCATGCCGCCCTGGAACACGTAGTCGCGCACTTCCGGATCGGTACCGTTTTTCTCGCGCAGGCTCATCTCATAATAGGGGTTGGGCAGGAACCTCACATCAAACACCAGATCGGACTCGGGCGGGATGCCGTATTTGAAGCCGAACGACTGCACGATCACCTCGAACGCGCCGCCGCCATCCGTCCCCGCGAACAGCGCGAGCAGGCGCTCGCGCAGCCCCGCTGCGGACAGTCCAGTCGTATCGACCACAAAATCCGCGCGGCTCTGTAGCGCGGCCAGCATGCTGCGCTCCTTCTCGATCGCAGCCGTCATGCCAATACCCTTCTCCATCAGGGGATGCTTACGGCGGGTTTCCTTAAAGCGCCGGATCAGCGTCGGCGTATCCGTATTCAGAAACAGGATCCGGTAGTCGCAGCCCATGCTCTTGATCGAGTCCAGCGAATCGAACAGCTGCTGGAAATCCCCGCCCGCGCGCACATCGGTCACAAGCGCGACGCGCTCGTACCGCTCAGTCGCGGCAAGGCATATCTCGGCAAAGCGCGGGATGAGCGCGATGGGCAGGTTATCCACGCAATAATACCCCAGGTCCTCAAACGTGGCGACCGCGCGGCTCTTGCCCGCGCCCGACATACCCGAAACAATCAAAAAATACATCGATTCATCCCCCTTGCCCATTCGTCCATGCTTACCGGATGATCCGGACCTCGCATTCCAATTCCACGCCGAATGCCTCCCGCACGCGGCTCTGCACCAGCTCGATTAGGCGCAGCATATCGTCGCAGCTCGCACCGCCGCGGTTGATCAGAAAGCCCGCATGCTTTTCCGATACCTGCGCCCCGCCGACGGAAACCCCTTTCAGCCCCGCGTCCTCGATCAGCCGTCCGGCAAAATACCCTTCCGGCCGCTTGAATGTCGAACCCGCCGATGGATAGTTAAGCGGCTGCTTATCCCGCCGCCGCTGCGCAAGGTCGGCCATTTTGAGCTGGATCGCGGTGGGGTCACCCGGCCGCAGCCGGAGCGTTGAACGCAACACCGTCCATTCTGGATGGGCGCGGAAAGCGCTGCGCCGGTAGCCGAAGCCGTGCGCCTCCCCCTCCAGCACATGCCGCGCGCCCAC
This sequence comes from Agathobaculum massiliense, assembly GCF_900291975.1. GTDB lineage: Bacteria > Bacillota > Clostridia > Oscillospirales > Butyricicoccaceae > Agathobaculum > Agathobaculum ammoniilyticum. The sequence goes on along the minus strand of NZ_OMPN01000001.1, from coordinate 2,983,758 downwards.
TCCGTCCAGATACTCGGTTTTTTCCACAATGCCCGCCATCTGTCCGTCATACGCGCCGGCGTTCATAAATACCGCGCCGCCCAAGCTGCCCGGGATGCCGGCGGAAAACTCCGCTCCGGTCAGCCCCGCGCGCTGTGCGCGCCGTGCCACACGGCTGAGCAGCGCGCCCGCTTCCGCAGTGACCCGACAGTCCTCGCCGACGCGCACCTCGTCCAGCCCGATCGTACAGATGACCGTGCCGCGCACGCCATCGTCCGAAACCAGCATATTCGACCCGTTCCCCAGCACCAGCAGCGGCAGCTCATGTTCGCGCACCACGGAAAGGGCGGTCGTCAGTTCCGCAATGGTTTTCGGCATGACAAACAGGTCCGCCGGTCCGCCGATCGCAAAGGTAGTGTGGCGGCTCATGGGTTCGTTAATCGCAATATCTATCTCTGGCGCGGCTTTACGAAGGGCCGCCGCGCATTCGTTGATGTTGATACGGTGCTCCATCCTTTTCCTCCAAGCAAAGCAAAAGCAATATATAATATTATACCAAACCGCAAGGTAAAGTGCAAACGAAAGGCACCCCTATGGGGTGCCTTTTTGGTGAACGGTTTCCGGCAGCCGGTTAATTGCTCGCCTCATCCAGCAGGCTCGCGCCTTCCGCCATATCGTTGACAGCGGTACGCAGCTGCTCATCCATCTGGGATACCAGCTCCGTCAGCTTGGTCTGGTCGGTTTCCTCCGTCATTGCCACGACTGTATCGATAAAATCGATCATCGACTGGCAGCCGGACTGCATCTTCTCGTGTCCCGCCGCATAGGCTTCCGGCGGGGTGATTGCGATAAAGTCGTTAAGCGGTGCCTTCATGGACTCCAGAACCTCTTTCGCAGACTCCGGATCGGTCATTGCGGTGCTGGCATTGTTCTGGATCTCGGTCATCTCCGCGCCCAGATCCTCTACCGCCTGCTGGTATTCCTCCTCGGTCAGCGCGGCCGACGCCGCCTGATCCCCGCTGCCGGCGTTGTCCCCGCCGCTGCACGCAGCCAGCGATAACGCCATTACCGCCGCCAGCAGCGCGGCCAGCAAACGCTTCGTCATGTTCTTTTTCATACTCTTTCTCCTTATGACCTTACAAATTTTAGCATAAGCTATGGTATCATTATACAAAAAGAGCGTGAAAAAGTAAAGAATTTTTGTGGCAAAAAATGCAACAGGAAATACTTTTCTTATTGTTTATTCTACCTATTAATTTTTAGTGGAACCAGACTTCCTCATGCTCCCCGCGCCGTGGGCGCCCCAGGAGCATGCGTATGGCTTCCTTAGCGGACAGGCCGTTATACAGCACCTCATACATTGCCTCGGTGATCGGCATGGACACCCCCTGCTGCTGGGCCAGGCGGTAGCCGGCTTCGGTCGCGTAATAGCCCTCCACGGTCGCGCCGACCTCCTGCATTGCCTCCTGTGCGGTCTTGCCCTGCCCAATCAGGATACCCGCGCGGCGGTTGCGCGAATGCATTGAGCAGCAGGTAACGATCAGGTCCCCCACGCCGGACAGCCCCGCGAAGGTCTCCTGCTTGGCGCCGAGCGTAACCCCCAAACGGGCGATCTCGGTCAGGCCGCGCGTCATAAACGCGGCTTTGGAGTTATCCCCCAAGCCCAAGCCATCCGAAATACCCGCGCCAAGAGCGATAATGTTTTTGAACGCGCCGCCCAGCTCGCAGCCGACCAGGTCGGACGAGGTGTACACACGGAAAAAGGTATCGTTCATAAACGCAGCCTGCGTCAGCTCAGCCGCCGCCCTGCTCGCTGATGCGGCAACAATCGCGGTCGGCACCCCACGGGCCACCTCCTCCGCGTGGGTCGGGCCGGTCAGCGCTACCACGGGATTGCGGCCGCCCATCGCCCGGTCGATCGTTTCCGAGAAGCGGCAGTAGCCGTGCTGGGAATCCAGCCCCTTGCCCACATTGACGATCACCGTACCCGCTGGAACGATGCGGGAGAGCTGCTCCGCGGTCGAAGCCACGGCAAAGGACGGGACGGCCATCACCACCAGGTCCGCTTCCGCCGCGCCCGACATATCAGTCGTGACCGTGATCCCCTCTGGAATCCTCACCCCTGGCAGCAGCTTTTCGTTTGCCCGCTCGCGATGCAGCAGGTCGCATTCCTCCTGAAAAAAGGTCCAGGAGGTCACCGCATGGCCGTTATGGTGCAGCAGCATAGCCAGCGCAATGCCCCAGCCGCCGGTACCCAATACAAAAACCTTCATTTTCCGCTCTCCTCTCCATCGGAAGCTATTTTCTCAATGGTCTTTTTACTTTTGAAGGAAAACCTGTTCTCTTCCCCGTGCAGCATACGCATGATATTGCTCCGGTGCATGAAGATGACCGCCACCGCCATACCGAATGCCATCGCGGTCAAAACCGAATCGCGGTAGAACAGCAGGGTCGTAATGGGGAAGCTGACCGCGCCCAGAATCGAGCCAAGCGAGATCCAGCGCGTCACCGCAACCGCCAGGAAAAACAGCACGAACGCGATCAGGAAAATGCGCCAGTCGAACAGGAGCAACATGACCGCGCCGACCAGCACGCCCTTTCCCCCGCGGAAGCCAAAGTACACAGGAAACATATGCCCCAGTATCACGAAAATACCGGCCACCAGCTTGCCGACCGGTCCAACCAGAAGCGCGCCGATCGAGATTGCCGCCGCGCCCTTTGCAATGTCCCCCAGCAACACGAACAGCGTTTTGCCCGCCCCCATTGTGCGGTAGGCGTTGGTCAGTCCGGCGTTGCCGCTGCCATAGTTGCGGATATCCTTGCCGAGCGTTACCTTGCTGACGATGATTGCAAAGCTCAGCGAACCCAGCAGGTAGCCGCACACCGCGATGATGGCAAATTGCGTCAATGTCATGTTGTCGTCCCCCAAGAAATTAATTTAATCCTTGTCCCCGCGCTCACGGATCACCATGCGCACGGGCGTGCCTGTCAGTCCGAACACCTCGCGGATCTGATTTTCCAGATACCGCTGGTAGGAGAAGTGGAACAGGCGAGCATCGTTGCAGAAGCAGACGAACGTCGGCGGACAGGTGGATGCCTGCGTCATATAGAAGATACGCAGGCGGCGCCCCTTGTCAGTCGGCGGCTGCACGCGCGCGGTCGCCTCGGCCAGGATGGAATTCAGGCGGCCGGTCGGGATGCGCATATGGTTCTGCTCGTGTACCGCTTTGATCAGGGCGAACAGCTTATCCACGCGCTGTCCAGTCTGCGCGGAAATGAACAGCACCGGCGCATAGGGCATGTATGCCAGCCCCTCGCGCACGCGCAGCGTGTATTCCTTCATCGTGGAGCCGTCCTTTTCCACCAGGTCCCACTTGTTGACCACAATGATGCAGGCCTTTCCGGCATTATGCGCCTCGCCCGCGACCTTGGTGTCCTGCTCGGTCACGCCCTCGGTCGCGTCGATCATAATGACGCACACATCCGCGCGCTCGACCGCGAGCAGGGAGCGCATAACCGAATATTTCTCAATCTTCTCGTCCACCCTGCTTTTTTTGCGGATGCCCGCCGTGTCGATAAAGGTGAACCTGCCGTGCGCGTTGTCCAGATCGGCGTCCACGCTGTCACGCGTCGTACCCGCCACATTGGAAACGATCACGCGCTCCTCGCCCAGCACGCGGTTGAGCAGGCTGGACTTGCCCACGTTCGGCTTACCGATCAGCGCGACGCGGATGCGGTCCGACGCTTCCTCGCCCTCCTCCTCGGGCGGGAAATGCTCGTAAGCCGCGTCCAGCAGCTCGCCCACGCCATAACCGTGCAGTGCGGAGATGCCGTAAGGCTCTCCCAGGCCGAGGTTATAAAACTCATAAAACTCCGCCGGCGGGTCGCCCGGCTTATCGCATTTATTGACCGCCAGCACGATCGGCTTGCCCGAACGCAACAGCATCGCCGCCACATCCTGATCCGCCGCGGTCACGCCGGTGCGCAGGTCGGTGATGAGCACGATCACATCCGCATGGGAGATCGCAGTTTCCGCCTGAAAGCGCATGAACTGCAAAATTTCGTTGTCGTTTGACGGTTCGATGCCGCCGGTGTCGATGATGGTAAAATCACGTCCGCGCCAGTCGCTTTCCGCATATAGCCGGTCGCGTGTTACGCCCGGCGTATCCTCCACAATGGACAGGCGCTTGCCCGCCAAGCGGTTAAACAGCTGTGATTTACCGACGTTCGGCCGGCCGACAATCGCCATAATCGGCTTTGGCATATCCTTTCCCTCCTCTTTGCTTTTCGGGGGCTAATCTTCAAAAATTTTGGCGAGCAGGTCCGCGCCGTCGATCTCGACCGGAACGATGGGTACGCCGATCGCGTCCGACACCTGTTCCGGCGTGCAATCATCCAGGAACACGTCTCCCCCATCCCGCAGCATATTGGCGGAGATCAGCACGCGCTCGCCCAAGTCCCGCCCTTTCAACTGGGCGATCAGATCCTGGCCGGTAATCAGTCCGGCAACCGAGACCAGCGGCCCAAAGAAATCGTTGCGAATCGCCACGACTCTGCCGCTTAAATTATCGCATTTTGCGGCCGCCTCGTCAAGCAGGACCGCCAGAGAAGGCGCGGCGGCCGTGCCGGTCGCAATGGTAAACGGCCGCGCCGCGCGCCCCTCGTAATCCGGCAGCGCCAGCCGGAACTCCTCCATGAACAACGGCAGCATGCCGATGCCGTTTTCAAACTGGGTAAACTCCTCGTAATACACCGTATTCGGCAACGGGCGCTCCGCCTTGAGGTACAGCTCGTCCCCGCACCAGACCAGGCGCGTGCCGAGCTCGCGCAAGCATTCCTGCGCGAACGGCTCGACGATATCCAGAATCGCTTCCGCGCAGGGCTTATCCGTCGCCTCCAGTGGATACAGCCCCTCGCGGTGGCGTGTCATACCGAACGGCACGACCGAGATTGTATTCACCGCGGGATAGAGCTTCTTCAGATCGTTCAGCGAGCGGCGCAGCTCCTCCCCGTCGTTCAGCCCCTTGCACACGACGAGCTGGCAATTCATCGTGATGCCGCCCTCCGCGAAGCGCTTCATGATCCGAAGTGCTTCGCCCGCGCGGCGGTTCTGCAGCATTTTGACGCGCAGCTCCGGATTGGTGGTCTGCACCGAGATATTGACCGGCGAAATATGCATCCGCAGGATACGGTCCACATCCGCGTCCGACAAGTTGGTCATGGAGATATAATTCCCCATCAGGAAGGACATGCGCGCGTCGTCGTCCTTTACATAGAGCGTCTTGCGCATCCCACGGGGCAGCTGGTCGATAAAGCAGAACACGCACTTGTTCGAACACTGCTTCATCCCGTCCATCAGATAATGCTCGAAATTCAGGCCGAGCGGCTCGCCCTCGCGCTTGCGCACACGCACCTCGCGGACGCTTTCCCCATCCGCTTCCAGCACGCGGAGCGTCAGCCGCGCGTCGTAGCTGTAAAATTTGTAATCCAGCACATCACGGATCGCTGTCCCATCGATCTGCAGCAGAGTCTCCCCCGCCCGCAGTCCCGCGCGCGCCGCCGGACTGCCCGCATCCACACTGACAATTTTTGACGCCATCCAGCGCCCTCCTTTCTGCATTTTTCACGCTTGCCGGAACGTTTCCCCCCTGGGACGCATCCGGCCGCACCCGCCATCACGCCCGACCGAAACCATGGATCCGATCGAGGGCGAAAAAAATGGAGAAGCCGTTGCCGCCTTCTCCATCCTTTGTTCTGTTTTCAGCCTTACGCTTCCTTAACGGCGACAACCTCACGGCCGTTGTAATAGCCGCAAGCCTTGCACATTCTGTGAGCCAGCTTCATCTCGCCGCACTTCGGGCATTTGGACATGCCGGGCAAAGAGAGCTTCCAATGGGAGTTGCGGCGCTTGTCGCGACGGGCTTTCGAAACCTTTCTCTTCGGTACTGCCATGGTGGATACACCTCCTACTCTATCTTCTCAATTTGTTTGACTGTTTTATGTGCTCTTGTCCTCATCAGAGTCGAGCAGGGCGCGCAGCGCGGCAAAACGCGGATCGATCTGCTTTTTGTCGCAGTCGCAGTCAACCTCGTTGCGGTCGGCGCCGCAGTGCGGACAGAGGCCTTTGCAGTCCTCCTTGCACAGATATGTCATCTGTACCTGCAGGATCAATGCCGGCACCAATACGTCCGCAGGATCCACGCTGTCACCGGTCAGCACGAAAAGATCGTCCTCTTCCTCCGTCTCAGGGTCGTCCGACAAAATCATATCCGTCTCGGCTGTCAGCAGAATATCCAACGGCTTCAGACAGCGGGCGCAGGCGGTGGAGTAAATCGTTTTGATCGTCCCTTTCAGCCGCAGGACGCCGCTCTCGTTCGAAACCTCCCCGCTGATCTGAACCGGACTTTGGAACGGCTTCGCGCCATACAGCGTTTCCTCCCGCAAATCAAGCGTTTCGGAAAACGGGATGCTGACGGTATTCGAGCCGGTCAGTTTTCGCAAATCAATCTTCATGTCAACCTCACATGGTACTAAGATAGTATACTACATCCTTTTGCCCTTTGTCAAGCAAAAAACGACTTTATCATCGGCGCATCGGCGCATTTTAATGATAAAAGGTTCCGTCCGGATGGACGGAACCTTTTATAACACAAATCTGTCTTATCAGCCCATGAGCAGGTTCGGTACAAACAGAATAATGCCGGGTACATAAGTGAATATCAGTAGCACCGCAAACAGCATTATGATCCACGGCCACACCTCTCTGCAGTAGCCGGAGAACGTACATCCTGTAATCGAGGTGGAAACGAACATCATCGCGCCGAACGGCGGGGTAACGCCGGCCAGCGTCAGGTTGATCGCCATAACGATACCGAAGTGGATCAGGTTTACATCCAAGCTCTGCGCAGCCGGTACGAGCAGCGGGGCGAGCAGGATCATTGCAGCGCCGCCCTCGAAGAACATACCAACAATAGCGAGCAGGATGTTGACCAGCAGCAGGAACTGCCAATCCGTGTGGCAAATCGCCAAGATCGCTTCGGAAATAATCATCGGGATACGTTCCCAAGTCAGGAACTTGCCGAACGCGATAGACGCGCAGATGATCAGCATGATGCCGGAGGTAGCCTCAACGGACTCACGCAGGATCGGCAGCAGTTGCTTGACATGGATGGTGCGGTAAATCAGCGCGCCGACCAACAGAGCGTAAACGATGCAGCAGGCGCCGGCTTCGGTCGGGGTGAACACGCCGAAACGCAGGCCCATGATCAGGCCGAACGGCAGGAACAGCGCCCAGATAGACTGCTTCAGGTTCTGTGCGAACTCCTTCGCGGTACCGATGCGATCACGGGTGGGCTTATAGCCGCGCTTGCGGGACTGGATGCCTGCCAGCGCCATTTCAGCAACCATGATCAGGAAGCCGGGGAAATAGCCGGCATAGAACATTTCCTGAATGGAAACGCCCGACGCAGTTGCATACAGAATCAGAACGATTCCGGGCGGGATGATCGGGGTGATACAGGAGGATGCAACCGTTACAACGGTCGAAAACTCCTTGGAATAGCCCAGGCGCTCCATTTCCGGAACCAGCATTTTGGACTGCATCGCTGCGTCCGCGTTCGCGGAACCGGACAGACCGCCCATCAGAGCGGAAAGAACGATGTTAACCTGCGCAAGACCGCCCGCAAACTTACCAACGAGCAGCTCGCAGAGGTTCATCAGTCGTTCTGTGATTCCTGAATAGTTAAAGATAACACCGGCAGCCGTAAAGAACGGGATTGCCAGGTAGGTGAACGATGTTGTACCGGACAACATGTTCTGAACCATAATATCCGTCGGCTGAGACGACGAGTTAAACATAAAGTATACCAGTGTGGAGAATGCGAGCGAAAACGCCACCGGTATTTTCATGAAGAGAAACAGAAACAGCAGGAGAAGTGGAAACCATACTGTAAATGACATTTCTCTTTACCTCCTTCCATAGTAAACGTGTATTCTTCCTTATGCGCGGTTTTCCAGCGAAGTTTCCGCGAACTCCTTGCCGATGATGGACCAGTACAGGAAACGAAGCGAGTACAGGCACATGACAAAGAAGCCGATCAGCGCCGGAAGGTCCATAAAGGTATACGGAATACGCAGCGCAGCCGTAGGACGAACCCACGCCTCCACGGTGAGGATAAAGCTGTAATAGGTAAGAACCGCATTACCAATCGCCAGGATGACAAAATTGATGATGTAGATAATACGCTTCGGGAGTTTGGGAAGGCGGTCCACAATGACGTCAATCGCGATCATGCCCTGGTTCTTATACAAAGTACAAACACCGAAGAACACGGTATAGGCAAAGCCCAGATACGATACCTCTTCCGCCCATGCAAAGGACTTGGAGATAACGAAACGCGAAAATACGTTAATGATAATCGCCAGGCACATTACAACGAAACCTACGCTTGCAATGTACATTTCCCAATCGTTAATAAACTTTTTGAAAAAGCCTTGTTTGTTCTCGTTCACAGATTAATTCACGCCTTTCTTTCACAAAAAGCTATTTGCGAAATGGAATGTAGCAAAAAAGAGTCAGAGTCAACATGAGGTGGGTATGAAACAGTCATACCCGCGCCGTCAAACCAGTTCCCCCCGTTTTAACGGCGCGGCATACAACCGTTCTACATCATTAGATTCTTATCGTAATTAAGTAGATCGAAAGCACCAATCAGGTTTTACGCAGCAGCTGCGTCATCCGCGGCGGCATCGGTATCAGCAGAAGCACTGGAATCGGTCGCGCCGATCGCTTCCTGGATGCGCTCTACCAGATTGTCGCTCCACTCCGGGAAAGCTTCCGGAACGTGCTCGAACGAATAGTCGCGCCACTCCTGGATCGCCTCGTCGGTCGGGTAAACTTCCTGAACGCCCTCGTTGATCATATCTTCGAGCATCGGGCCAACAACGGACTCAACCTCTTCGATAGCCTGCGCCGGGTAAGCCTGGCCGACCTCGTCGATCGCCTTCTTGCCCTCTTCCGGCAGGGACTGGTATACTTCTTCCGACATAACCATGATGGTCGGAGCATACAGGTGACGGGTGTAGTTCAGGTACTTAGCAACCTCGTGCAGCTTCGCGGAGTACAGGATATGGATCGGGGACTCAGCGCCGTCCGCAACGCCCTGGCTGATAGCCTGATAGGTCTCGGACCAGGTGCAGGTGGTAGCGTTGCCGCCCATGACGTTAACCATTTCGGTCCACATCTTGGTCGGAGCGCAGCGGAGCTTCATGGTGGAAGCAGCAGCGCGGTCCGGCATCGGGGACTTGGTCAGCCAGTTGCGCTCGCCAAAGTAAACGGCGGTGATAATGCGCATGCCTTTTTCATGGAGCTGAGCCTCAAGCTCCTGGCCCAAGTCGGACAGCCACAGGTTACCAACGTCTTCCGGCTTCTGGAGCAGGTAAGGCATCATGAACGCGGAATAGTCCGGAACGTAGTCAGCCAGGTGGGAGAAGTCGCAGTCCTGAATAGCGGCAGCGCCCTTGGAAATGGATTCGATTACGTCGGTGGTGGCGCCCAGGGACTCAGACGGGTAGATCTGAACGTCCAGCGTGCCGTTGGCAGCCTCGTTGATGCGGTCGCAGAAGTTCGACCAAGCTTCGTACATCGGGTCGGAGGTGGTCTTGATGGAGTTCATCTTCAGAACGACCGGCTCATTGGAGGAGCCACCGTCAGCCGCTGCATCGCCGCCATTGTCCGCACCGGTGTCGGTGTTGCCACAAGCAGCCAGAGACAGAGCCATGGCAGACGCCAGAAGCGCCGCGAGTAATCTTTTCTTCATGTTACAACCTCTTTTCTTCGCTTTCTTAAAAGTGAGATTTATATGCAGGCTGGGGGGGTGCCAGCCTGATATACTATTTATTCGCCGGTATACTGCGGCTCGCGTTTCTCGAGGAACGCGGTAACGCCCTCGTTGAAGTCCTTGTGCCGCGCCATATACCGCGTGTAGGTGACCTCCAGATCGTTCTTGCGCTTCATCTGGAAATCCTCCTGTGCGTTCATGCACGCCTTGAGGTAACGCAGTACGAGCGGTCCGCGCTTGCAGATCTCACGCGCCTTGTCCATCGCCGCGGGCATTAGCTCATCCAGCGTATCGACAACCTTGGTCACGCCGCCGTACTTGGTCAGCTCCTCCGCGGTGATAAACGTGCCGCAGTAGCACATGTCGCGCTGGATCTGCGGCGGCAGGATGCGGGCTAGATGGCCCGAGCCGCCGACGACCGAAAGCTTTGCCTCCGGCGCGCCGAATACCGTACCCTTGACCGCGATCGTGATGTCCGCGCCGGCCGGATAGCACAGGCCGCCGCCCAGGCAGTGGCCATGCACCGCGCAGATTAGCGGCACGCGCAGCTCGTACAACGCGAGCGCACCGTCGTAATATACCTCCTGCGTATTGGTAACGTCCTTGTCATCAATGCTTTTTTTGAAGCGCTTGATGTCAACGCCCACACAAAACGTCTTGAGGTCGGAATGCATGATGCACACCCATATATCGTCATCATGGTTGATATAATCGCACAGCATGATGATCTCTTCCTGCACCGTGCCGCTGGCCGCGTTGACCGGCGGGTTGTGCAGCGTTAAAATGCCAATATGATCTTCTACTGTCAGGAAAACCTGCTCCAGCTTATGCTCCCCGACCATTTCTACCGTTCTCGTTGCCATGCTTCAGCCCTCCTCGCCATAACGCGCATGATATGCGGCCCAGAGTTCGTCTCGGAAATCCGGATGCGCAATGTTGATCAGCAGCCTTGCGCGCTCGCGCAGGCTCTTGCCGCGCAGATTCGCCACGCCGTATTCCGTCACGATGTAATGCACGTCGGTGCGGGTCGTCGTGACCGTCGTACCTGGCTCGAACACCGGTACGATGCGGGAGATCGTGCCATGCTTGGCCGTGGACGGCATCGCCAAGATGGACTTGCCGTTCGGACACATGGACGCGCCGCGCACATAGTCGAGCTGGCCGCCGATCCCCGAGAACTGGTTGATGCCCATGGACTCGGAGTTGACCTGGCCGTTGAAATCGACCTGGAGGCAGGAGTTGATGGAAACCATCTTGTTCTGGCGCGAGACAACCACGGGGTCGTTTACATAATCCACCGTGAGCATCATAACGTCAGGGTTATTATCAACGAAGTCGTACAGCTTTTTGCTGCCCATCAGGAACGCCGCGACCATCTTGCCCTTGTTTTCGGTCTTGGCCGCGCCGGTGATGACGCCCTGCTCATACAGGTCGACGACGCCGTCGGAGAACATTTCGGAATGGATGCCGAGGTCTTTCTTGTCGCCCAGGAACTTGAGCACGGCGTCCGGTATGGAGCCAATGCCAAGCTGCAGCGTGGAGCCGTCCTCGATCAGGCTGGCGCAGTTGCGGCCGATCGCCTCTTCAACCGGACCAATCTTGCCGCCGCCCAGCTCGGGCAGAGGCCGCGAAGCTTCCACGGCATAGGTGATCTGGGACACATGGATAAATGAATCGCCCATCGTGCGGGGCATCTGGTCGTTGATCTGCGCGATCACCACCTTGGCCGAAAGCGCAGCCGGCTTTGTGCCGCCGACCGATACGCCGAACGAACAGAAGCCGTGTTCATCCGGTGGGGTCAGTGATACCAATGCAACATCGATCGGGAACGTCCCGTCGGTGAAAAAGCGCGGCGACTGATGGAAATAAAACGGGGTGTAATCCGCACGTCCCTCATTGACGGAGGCGCGTGTCACCGGACCAAGGAACAGGCCGTTGTAATTGAGGTGGCCCTTCATCTTGGGCTGGGTGTACTCGCCCTTCCCCATCGGTACCCAGTGGCAGATCTCCACGTCCTCATACTGCTCGTAGTTTGCTACCAGCGCGTCGGTCAGTACCAACGGTTCGTTTGCGCCATGGCCGAAGAATACCCGGCAATGGTTCGGGATGTGCTTGACCGCTTCTTCCGCGGTCGTGAGCTTCGACTGATAGATCGCTCTCCAGTCTTTCATTTTAGTTCGACCTCCAACTGCCACTCGAACCCCTCAAGCCCTCTCTCAAAAGGCCAAATTCGAACGGCGATCAGGTAAAGTCGATCAATACCTTGAGCATGGACTTATCCTTGCTCGCTTTTTCGAACGCATCCATCGCCTGGTCGACCGGATAAACCGCGGAAACGACCTTGGCGAGCTGCTCGTTCATCGCACCGGAGTTAATAATCTTGGCCGCGCCCTCCATGCTGGTCATCGTGTGGTGACGCACGCCGAGCATCGAAGCCTCGTTATAGATAATGGTGTTGATGTCCGTGTTGAAGATGGTACCCTTGGGCGGCATGCCGACCTGGACCATCGTGCTGCCCTGCTTGATCAGGTTGAAGCAGGCGTCATAACCGCCCTGGAAGCCAGTGGCTTCAAACAGGATATCGAACTTGCCGCCGGCAATCGCGATGCACTGATCTACGAAGTCCGGAGCGGAAATATCGACTACGTCAAAGCCAAGCTCCTTGGCGATGCGGATACGGTCCTGATTGATCTCGGCCAGAACAACATGCCCCGCGCCGGAGAATTTGCACATCATGCCGATCAGCACGCCGATCGTGCCGGCGCCGGCGATGAATACGTCGTCGCCCGGACGGACGCCCGCGCGGCGGGTGTCGTGTACCGCAACGGTGAGCGGCTCGACCAGCGCGGCGATCTTCATATCAACGTCGTCATTGAACTTGATCAGGCGGTCGGCGTTTACCAGCATATACTGGGTGAACACGCCATCCATCGAGGTACCCATGATCTTAACGTTGGTACACAGGTTCTCGCGGCCCTCGTGGCAGCCCACGCAGGCGTTGCAGGGCTCGATGGTGTGGGAGCAGACCTTGTCGCCGACCTTGATGTCGGTACGCTCAGAGTTAATAGCGTAAACCTCGCCGCAGGCCTCATGACCCATCACAAGGGGCGGCTTGGCGGTCGGGTGCTGGCCCGCGAAAATATGTAAGTCAGAACCGCAGATGCCCGCATACTTGATGCGGACAACCGCCTGTCCGGGGCCGGGCTCCGGAATCGGCGACTCCACCGTTTCGACCTTGAAGAAATCGGTTAACAAAAGCTTTTTCATAATCAAGTATCCTCCTCAACTTGACGTCTGTTCCCAGCTACCATATTTCTGCTTCGCCAGAACCGGCGCGCCGCTTCCCTGTCTCCAGTCTCCGTTATCTTGTTCTGTTGGAAGCATCGCTTCCAACAGAACAAGGGGGTACCCCCTTGTTGTCGAAAAACGGGAAATCTTCGGCCACGGTTTCGGGAGCGGTTTCACACCCCCTACATAAAATAGACACCATCCTGCCGCCATATCCTTTACCAAGGTTCTTATCGCGCAACAATGGTTGTCCATCCCTCACGGCCATCGCCGTTCCGCCGCGCATGCGAAACACAAAAACAAGTGCCTGCTTTTGTTGTTTTTTCGCGCAGCAACACAATACAGTAGTTTTCTACAGCACAGTAATACTATAATTGTCCAGACAACGATTGTCAATACCCCACAAAAGAATTCACCACTCATTTCAGGTTTTTGTAGAGCGTGCAGAATATTCATTTAATTTTTTGTTAACATTTTCACAGAGCGTCAATTTCAATATGCATTGTCACAAATTTATCATTTCATTCTTGTTTATTTTTCACAATTTTATCGCAAGATATTTCATAATTCGGTGAAACTACTCGTCAAAAAAAATTATTTTTGTTTCCGAATTTTAATCTTGAAAAAAACCGTTTGCTTGACAACTATCCGGTATGTATTATAATGTCAGTGAGTGGTGGTTTCATTCCACGTTTTGATCCGGCGGCGCGGCCGCCGACGCCCTCCATCCTGTTATGTATGGAGGGTGTTTTCAAGTAGGTGGGAACGTTTCCGCCCAATCTGGTACCGCGGGCTGCGATACAAGCGATCTCCCTGCCTGTGGGCACAGAAAGTTCAATATTTTAAGGAGGTTTTGCTATGCAAATGACATTCCGCTGGTACGGCGAAGGCAACGACAGCGTTTCCCTGGCCGACATCAAGCAAATCCCCGGCGTTACCGGCATCGTATGGGCTCTGCACCATAAGCAGGCCGGTGAAATCTGGACGGTCGACGAGATCATGCATGAAAAGAAGATCATTGAGGACGCAGGCTTCAATATCGACGTCGTCGAATCGGTTAACGTACACGACGATATCAAGATCGGCCTGCCGACCCGTGATCAGTATATCGAAAATTACAAGATCACCCTGCGCAATCTGGCGCAGTGCGGCGTAAAGGTTGTTACCTATAACTTTATGCCCGTTTTCGATTGGACCCGCACCGACCTGTTCCACCCGCTGCCGGACGGTTCGACTGCGCTTTACTATGAAAAGTCGGTCATCCGCGAGGACGCCAAGGAAATGGCCGATTATATCCTCAAGGGCTGTAAGGGCTACACCATGCCCGGCTGGGAGCCTGAGCGCATGGCCCAGCTCGACGAGCTGTTTGAAAAGTACAAGCCCGTTACGAAAGAGAAGCTGTGGGAAAACCTGAAGTACTTCCTCGAAGCGATCATGCCGACCTGCGAGGAGACCGGCATCAAAATGGCCATCCATCAGGACGATCCCCCCTGGGACATCTTCGGCCTGCCGCGCCTGCTGGTCAACAAGGAAGCGATCGGCAAGTTCCTCAAAATGGTCGACCATCCGAACAACTGCCTGTGCCTGTGTTCCGGCTCACTCGGCGCCAACGAGAAGAACGACATCGCCGACATCATCCGCTCCTATTGCGACCGCATCGCGTTCGCGCACGTCCGCAACGTCAAGCACTATGAAAACGGCGACTTCTCTGAGGTTTCCCACCGCGACTGCGACGGCGATGTCGGCATCCTGGAAATCATGAAGGCCTATCACGACTGCGGTTTCGACGGCTATATGCGTCCCGACCACGGCCGCCACATCTGGAACGAGAAATGCCGCCCCGGCTACGGCCTGTACGACCGCGCGCTCGGCATCATGTATCTGTGGGGCGTTTGGGACATGCTGGAGAAACTGGAAGGAGCTCATTAAGCAATGAAACTTTCTATTGCATCTTTGAAAGATAAGGAAGCCTGGAAGGGCTATACTCTGCCGGCGTTTGACATTGAGGCTGTCGCGGCCAGGACCAAGGCTGCGCCGACTTGGCTGCATTTCGGCGCAGGCAACCTGTTCCGTGCGTTCCAGGCGGCTGTGGCCCAGCACCTGATCGGGAGCGGCGACATGGACACCGGCATCATCACCTGCGAGAGCTACGACGACGAGATCGTGACCAAGTGCTTCCACAAGGTAGACAACCTTACGGTTGCCGTTACCCTCGAGGCCGACGGCCGCATTGAAAAGGAAGTCATCGGCTCGGTTGCGGAAACCACCACCCTGCTGCATGACTTTGATCGCGTCAAGGAGATTTTTGCCGCCCCGTCCCTGCAGATGGTTTCGTTCACCATCACGGAAAAGGGCTACTCCCTGCGCAACGCCAAGCAGGAGCTTGTTCCGGCTGCTGTGGAGGACATGAAGAACGGTCCCTCCGCCTGCAAGTCTTTCATGGCGCAGCTCGCCACCCTGCTGCTGCACCGCATGCATACCTGCGGCAAGCCGCTCGCCATGGTTTCGATGGATAACTGCTCGCACAACGGCGCGAAGCTCCAGGGTGCGATCATGGAATTTGTCGACGCCTGGAAGAAGAACGGCCAGATCTCTGATGAAGAGTATGCTTATCTGACCGAAAAGGTTTCGTTCCCGTGGTCGATGATCGACAAGATCACTCCCCGTCCGGCTCCGGAGATTGCGGACCAGCTCGAGGCCGACGGTCTGGAGGATATGCACCCGTTCGTAACCAGCAAGAACACCTATATCGCGCCGTTCGTCAACGCCGAGCGCCCGCAGTACCTGGTTATCGAAAACGACTTCCCGAACGGCCGTCCGGCGCTGGACAAGGCCGGCGTTATCTTCACCGACCGCGACACGGTTAACAAGGTGGAAATGATGAAAGTCTGCACCTGCCTCAACCCGCCCCAGACCGCGCTGGCGGTTTATGGTTGCATGCTCGGCTATACCTCGATCGCTAAGGAAGTACAGGACCATGAGCTGTACACCCTGATCGACCGTATGTGCCACATCGAGGGCATGCCTGTTGTGGTTGACCCGGGCGTGCTCAGCCCGAAGGCGTTCCTCGACGAAGTGTTTGAGACCCGCCTGCCCAATCCGTTCATTCCGGACACCCCGCAGCGTATCGCAACCGATACTTCCCAGAAAGTTTCGATCCGCTTCGGCAACGCGATCAAGAATTACGACGCGATGGGTCCCGGCAAGGCTGCCGAGTTGAAGTATATCCCGCTGGTTCTGGCCGGCTGGTTGCGCTACCTGCTCGCGGTTGACGACGAGGGAAATGCGTTCCAGTGCAGTGCCGACCCGCTGCTCGCCTCCCTGCAGGAAAAACTGTCCGGCATCGAGCTGGGCAAGGCGGACGACGCCGCTGTCGCCAAGCTGGAGCCAATCCTGCACGACGCGTCTATTTTCGGCATCGACCTGTATGCCTGCGGCCTTGCGGATAAGGTCATCGGCTACTGGAAGGAAATGATGGCCGGCCCCGGCGCAATCCGGGCAACGCTCAAAAAGTATACTGCGTAAAAGAAATAAACAAAAGCTCCCGCACATCTGTGCGGGAGCTTTTGTTATCCATACCCATAAAAAAACACGGGCGCTTTGACGCCCGCGTTCATTCGTTATTCTTCCGCCGGAAGCGCTGCCAGCATTTGCTGTGCTTTCTTCGTCGGCCACAGCCAGTCCCGTCCCTTTTCAATCGTCTGCTCCAAATAAGCCCGCGCCATATTGGTTTCTCCCTGTGACAGATAGACGCGCGCCAGCAGCAGGCTGGTATTCACCCGAAAGAGCGCGGTGGTGCCGTTGCGGACCAGTTCACGCAGGTATGCGTCATCCTGGCACACACCAGTCAGCGCGTCGTAATGGCACTGCAGGATACGCACATTCTCTGCATAGCGCTTCTGTGCCGCCTCATCCTGCCGCTCCAGCAGTTCGCGCATCTTGTCCAGGCATTCCTTGCCCTTTTCTGCGTTTTCCATCCGGAAATGAATCAGGCCCTTGTTATTGAGCATCAGCAACGCCGCGCTGAGGCGTTCGCTTTCTTCCGTAACAACCGGCGCGCCGTCCAACAGGGCAAGCGCCTGATCGAATTCCCCGATCGCGGCATGGCCATCCGCCAGGTAAGCCCGAACCGTGACTTCGAGCGCGGGTGTCTTTTTCGCACGGGGCAGAAGCTTTTCAAACTTTTCCAGAAAG
This sequence comes from Agathobaculum massiliense, assembly GCF_900291975.1. GTDB lineage: Bacteria > Bacillota > Clostridia > Oscillospirales > Butyricicoccaceae > Agathobaculum > Agathobaculum ammoniilyticum. The sequence continues at coordinate 2,966,458 of NZ_OMPN01000001.1, read as the reverse complement.
CGCTCAGGCTCAAGGTTCTGATACAGCCAGGCAAGCCGGTTCTGCAGGGCGCTCACCCCGTAGGACAGCGCCAGGATGTACAAAATTGCAAAGCCAATCACCAGAACAGCCAGCGCCAGCCAGAACGATATGCCCCGTTTTACCATATAGCCCGCCGCCGCCAACAGCGCAATACCGCCGACCGCCGGCAGAAGCATGTACTGCGGGAACAGCTTGACCAATTTCACCATAATGTAATCACTCCTAAACTCAACAGTTCTATTATACCGGTACCATGTTCAAATCGCAAGTCTTTTCATGCCTGTTTGCGACAATAACCCGTTAAAAAAGGCGGTGCAGCCGCAGCCGCCCGCCCTTTTGCAAGCATCTTTCCGTCCTACAAGGCAATATGGTGTGTTTTCCAGGGAGAATCCGGCTGACGGGAAGAAACCGGTCCCGTGCTGTCGCGCACGATCAGCTTTGCTTCCACGTCGATCACCCTTCCCTCCGGCGTCGGCGCCCCTTCGATCAGGTCCATCAGCAGGTTTACGCTAATCCGGCCTTTTTCCTCAATCTGCTGGCTGACCGTGGTCAGGCTTGGCGTCACCTGCTCCGACATTTGGATATTATCAAACCCGACAACCGAAATGTCCTGCGGAATCCGCATCCCGCGGTCATGAATGGTATCCAGCACACCGATCGCCATATAGTCAGACGCAACGAACAGCGCCGAAACATCCGGAAATTCGTTTAAGATCTGATTGGCGATCTGATAGCCCGAATCAATGGAGTTATACCCCTCGCGCACCATGCCAGGCAGGACCGCGTTCCCTTGCCGCGCCATACCGTCCAGATAAGCCCGGCGGCGCTCCTCGCTCGACGGCAGGAAGTGCGGACCGTTAATAAAGGCGATCCGCCTGTGTCCCAGCCCGAACAAATACTGCATCGCGCTCAGCGCGCCCATATAGTTATCGATGCAGACCTGATAGACCTGCTGCGACGCAGGCGACTTCCCGATCAGCACCAGCGGCACATGATGCTCCAGCAGCTCGTTGATATACGGCGTATGCTCATAAAGCGGACTGATGAGCAAAAGGCCATCCACCCTTTTCTGCAGCACCGCGTCAAAGGCTTCTTTCATGTCCCGACAGCAGAGCATCAACGCATAGTATCCCCGCTTCGTCATCGCTTTAAGAATGCCGCGTTGAATCTCCATATAGTACTGGTTCTGAAAAACGTAATCGATATCGTGCGGCACAACCACGCCGATCGTTCGGCTGCGCCGCTGTGACATGCTGCGCGCGTAAGCATTCGGCTGAAACTGGTGCTCGCGTATCACGCGGAGCACACGCTCTTTTGTTCCCGGCAATACATCTGATTTATTATTCAGCACGCGAGAAACCGTTGATTTGGAAACGCCCGCCTCTTTGGCAATTTCCGTGATCGTCATACTTTTCTTCAAGACCACTATCTCCTTTTCCCCGCCTCTCTCTCAATATAATTATACAGGCTTGACAAGAGCCAATCAATATATGATTCCCTGCTGCGGATATTTTCGTCAAATTTACTCTGTTTTGTTATTATACTTTGTGCATATTCTATATATTTTCTCCAGTTTGCCGCAACTGCTACTTCCTTTTTTGATAAAAATGAGGTATACTATTCCCATATTATCCTTGGAGACAAAAGAGGGCTTTCCATTGAAAGAATACCACATCACATCCAATGACAGCGGGCAGCGCTTGAACAAATTCCTTGGCAAAACAGTTCCCCTGCTTTCCGGCGGGCAGATGCATAAATACCTGCGCCTTAAGCGCATCAAGATCAATGGGAAGCGCACCGAGGCCAGCTACAAGCTCATAGCGGGCGACGTGGTGCAGCTTTATCTGAACGACAGCTACTTTGACGCACCCCAAGAGGAGGATGCCTACCGGCATATTTCACACCCCCGCGTCCGTGTGGTCTATGAGGACAGCCATATCCTCCTTGCCGATAAGGCGCCCGGTATGGTGGTGCATGCGGACGAGCGCGGCGGCACAGATACGCTGATCGCCCATATTCAGGCCTATCTGTATCAGTCCGGCGCCTGGGAGCCGTCCGCCGCCGCATCCTTCGCCCCCGCGCTGTGCAACCGCATTGACCGCAACACTGGCGGCATCGTAATTGCCGCGAAAACGGCCGAGGCGCTGCGTATCCTGAACGACAGGATCAAATCCCGTGAACTCGAGAAACGCTATCTGTGCGTTGTTCACGGCCGTCCACAGCCAGCCGAAGGGCTGATCGAAAACTATCTGCGCCGCGACGAGACGCGCAAGCAGGTCACCCTGCACAGCACACGCGTCCCCGGTGCCAAAACCGCGCGCACCCGTTACCGGACGCTCGCTTCCAGCGGCCGACTTTCCCTTGTCGAATGCGAGCTGCTCACCGGCCGCACCCATCAGATTCGGGCGCACATGGCCTCGATCGGCTGTCCGCTGTTAGGCGATGGCAAATACGGCGTAAATGAGCGCAACCGTCCTTACGGCGAATTCGGCCAAGCATTGTATGCCTATTCGCTGTCCTTCCATTTCCAAACGGATGCCGGCGCGCTTTCCTATCTGGATGGGAAAACCTTTACCGTGCAGGACGTCCCTTTCGTCCAAAAATATTTCCCTGAATACCACCTATAGCAAAGCAGCAGCCCACAGGCTGCTGCTTTGTTTTTAATCGAAAATATTTTCCTTATACGTTCCATCCTCAATGGCCTGCACCGTTGCATCCGACAGGTTGCTGTAAACCATGCCGGGCTCCAGCGTGATGCCCTTGACCGCGGCCAGCTCGGAAACCGTAACGAACGCATACGTTTTGTCCGTGCGGCTCTGCAGCTCGTCAATGGCTGCCAACACGCCTGGCAGGGTACCCTGCCAGATATCGTGCATCAGCACGATATCGCCGTCCTCGACCTCGTTGATGATATGGTCTTTCACACTCTCCGGATCGGTCTTGGTGCTCCAATCCAGCGTATCAACGCTCCAGTTGATGATCGGCAGACCGAGCGCTTTCATCTGCTCCTTGACCGTGTCGTTGACGCCGCCGCCGACCGGACGCATGACCGTCGGCTTTTGGCCGGTATACGATTCGATCAATTCGCTGTTGGACTCCACCTCGTCGCGCACGGTCGCCGCGTCCAGATGTGTCAGGCGGCTCATCGGATGCGTCATGGTGTGGTTGCCCAGCTCATGCCCATCCGCAAGGTACTGCTCCATATGGCTGTGGAAGTCCTTGATGCGGTAGCCACACATGAAGAATGTCGCATGGACATTGCGCTTTTTCAGCTCCTCCAGAAGCGTTGCCGTGTAACCGTTCGGATAGGTGTCCGTAGCGCCGGTCGGCCCATCGTCAAAGGTCAAGGCAACATATACGTCGGCCTCTGGGATATCTCCGCCGACCGCGTCGGTCAGCGCGCTTTTCATGGTATCGAGATATGCCTTTTGGCTGTCAAAGCCCTCCAGCGAGCCTTTTGTGAACGCAAAAGTACCCTCTTCATCCGCAAGGTCGGTATAGTTTCTGCCGACCAGCGCCGCAAACAGGGGCGCTGAAACATAGAAACGCCCGTTTTCATCCGTATGAACCTTGATATCGTCCCCCTTCACGCGGTCCCCGCCAACCTTGGTCTTGGCATTGTCCCGCACGGTGGACTGAATCCCGTCATAGTTGATCGTCCATTCGGCGCTCCCGTCAAACTCCGCGGTCCCGCCCAGCGTCGTAATCGCGGCCTTGAGCGGAACATAGCGCAGCCCATCCTGCTCGATCACGGCGGCGCCCAGCCGCTCCCCGTCCTGCACCATCTGCGCGGACTGCCCGCCCCGCACAAGCTTATCTGAGCCGACACGCATCAGCACACTGGTTTGCTGCAACGTCTGCTGAGACGGGCCAAGCTTTTCCAAAGCCTTCTCCGCGATCTCGTTCAGCTTATCCTCTTTCAGCTCTTTTTTGGATTTCGTGAGTACAACCAGATCTCCCTGCCCGCTTCCCAAATCATTTACCTGCAGGGACAACGCCCGGCAGAATTCCTTTGCCGGAACATACGCGGTCCCATCCGACAGGCGCGGTACCAGAGCCATAGTCTGCGCCGTCTCGTTCACGCGCAGCGATGTGCTGTCAATCTGCGCCTGTACCGTCAGTTTATTATCACTGACTGTGATCGTTTTTGTGGCCTGATCCCAAGTAAGGGAAAATTCAAGATTGTCACAGACCGGTTTGACCGGAACATAAGCATTCCCGTTCTGATCCCGAAACGGCGCCGCGCTGCCCAGATCGACCACATCATCACCCAGCAGCGCCTTGCCGTTATTCATTTGAAGCACCAGTTGATTCTGGCTTCCTCCAAAAATCGCGCCGGAAATTCCTTTCACGATATGAAACGCGACAGGGATCGCAATGACGATCACTAGAATCAATGCAATCAGCACACCCCAGTGGCTATTCCGGCGGCGGCGTCTATGACGGCGGTATCGAGACCGGTACGCCGTTTGATAAGACATGCCTCATTCATTCCTTCCTACCTAATATCAATTGCTACATACTACCAATACCGTATTATAACACATAACCCATGCAAAAACAGTTACAGTATCGTTACTATTCGCCCTTTTTCGACAGCACCGCGTCGGTTAAGAGCTGTACGCCCACTCCAAGCAGATGCGGTCCCACATACGCGCCCAGGGTACAGTCGATCTCGCCCTCCATGAAATTTTCAAAATCAGGTAGGCTTTTCTGCGCCAGGCTGCGGATCACCTTCAATTCCTCCGGCGCGTCCCCATGCGCGACAGCCAAATTGAAGCGTGCGCCGCGCGGCACCAGGGCTGTGGCCATCCGCACCATCTGATCGACCGCCGCTTTTCTCCCACGGATCTTCGCCACACTGATCAGTTCCCCGTCAGGCGCAAAGGAGAGGATCGGCTTGATCTGTAGCATTGTCCCCGCAACCGCCGTGATCTTGCCTACTCTGCCGCCTTTCTGCAGATATTCCAGCGTATCGACACAAAAGAAAACATGCGTTGCCCGCATCAAGGGCGGGATGGCCCGCAGCAGCTCCGGCCAAGTCCAGCCCTCCTCGATCCAGCGGGCCGCCTGTAGCACGGTCATACCTGTGCCAAGCGAACCGCTCAACGTATCAAAGGCGGCAATCTCTAGGCCCACGGTCTGCTCGCCGATCAGCCGGATCAAATTATGCGTCCCACTGAGGCCGCTTGAAAAATTAATTGCAAGGACCTTCGTATAGCCTGCCTGCCGGATGCGCTCCAAGGTATCTGACACCTGTCCCCCGTCGGGCAGCGTTGTCTTCGGGATCTCCTTTTTGAGCCGGCGATACACCTCAACGGCACTAATATCCACGCCATCGGCATATTCCCCATCAGAAAAGATGAGCTTGAGCGGCACGACAAAAATACCGTATTTGCGGATATCCGCCTGCGAAATATCCGCACAGGAGTCGGTAAGCAAAGCGATCTTCTGTTGATTCATAACTCCTCCTGCTGCTTAAAGTTCCTCGCCCGCGCTCCAATTAATCAAGTGCGGCGAAATTGTCTTTCTGCGCTCCTGCGGCGGGACGACCTTCACGCCGAAAAAATCATACCATTGGCCACACGCGTCACACTGCCAGGCGGTCGCTTCCGTTTCATCCATAATATAAATCTCGTTACCACATTCACAGGCCAAAATCGTCATACAGGATACCCCTTTCGATATCACGCCCTCAAAATATTGTATATAGTATATCACACTTCTAACACGAAGTCATCCACAGTATTCCCAAATAAGAAAGCCCCGCCGCACAAAGCAGCAGGGCTTTTTGGAGCTGTTGATCAGAGTTGAACTGACGACCTCATCCTTACCAAGGATGCACTCTACCTACTGAGCTACAACAGCATAATACAAAACGGCGATCAAACAGTCGCCGTTTTGTAATGGCGACCCGGATGGGACTTGAACCCACGGCCTCCAGCGTGACAGGCTGGCGCTCTAACCAACTGAGCTACCGGGCCAAATATAAAATTTGGTGGGCCTTCGGGGACTCGAACCCGGGACCGACCGGTTATGAGCCGGTTGCTCTAACCAACTGAGCTAAAGGCCCATATCAACATGGAGTGATAGCACTTTGCCGCCACCATAATATGTGGCGGCAAAGCCTTATCAAATGGCTCCTCAAGTTGGACTCGAACCAACGACCCTGCGGTTAACAGCCGCATGCTCTACCAACTGAGCTATTGAGGAATATCAAGCGAATCCTTTACTGGATTCGCTGATGTGCGCATCGAGTTATCTTTCCAGGCCGTCGCCAGCCAAGTATTGTCACCGTAAATGAGCTTAACTACTGTGTTCGGAATGGGAACAGGTGTACCCTCATCACCATAGATACGCACTATATCGAGAAATGCTCCAGGCATTTACTCACCTTGTAAAACATACCACATCGCCGCCATCTTGTCAACCGTCAAAGATGGTGACCCGTGGGGGAATCGAACCCCCGTTTGCGGCGTGAGAGGCCGCCGTCTTAACCGCTTGACCAACGGGCCATTTCCAGCCTGCTTCCGGTATGCTTGCCGGCTCCACCGTGGGACTGAACTCGGCCAATCCCACAGCGCACCGTTTCTGGTACACCATCACGGGCTCGAACCGTGGACCCACTGATTAAGAGTCAGTTGCTCTACCAACTGAGCTAATGGTGCATGCTTCTCCTTGAAAAGAAATTTTCTTTTCGCAGAAACAGAAGGTCTTACACCTTGAAAACTGAACAATAACTATGGCAAACAAAGAGTAAAATCTGAGATTGCCTCTAATATGAGGTCAAGCCCTCGGCCTATTAGTATCAGTCCGCTGCATACATTACTGCACTTCCACTCCTGACCTATCAACCTTGTAGTCTACAAGGGGCCTTACTCCATAAAGGATGGGAACACTTATCTCGAGGGGAGTTTCACGCTTAGATGCCTTCAGCGTTTATCTCGTCCGTACTTAGCTACCCAGCTATGCCCCTGGCGGAACAACTGGTGCACCAGCGGTACGTCCATCCCGGTCCTCTCGTACTAAGGACAGCTCCTCTCAATATTCCTGCGCCCGCAACAGATAGGGACCGAACTGTCTCACGACGTTCTGAACCCAGCTCGCGTACCGCTTTAATTGGCGAACAGCCAAACCCTTGGGACCGAATTCAGCCCCAGGATGCGATGAGCCGACATCGAGGTGCCAAACCTCCCCGTCGATGTGGACTCTTGGGGGAGATCAGCCTGTTATCCCCAGGGTAGCTTTTATCCGTTGAGCGACGGCATTTCCATTCACATACCGCCGGATCACTAACTCCAACTTTCGTTACTGCTCGAACCGTCATTCTCGCAGTTAGGCTCGTTTATGCGTTTACACTCAGTGCACGATTTCCGTCCGTGCTGAACGAACCTTTGAGCGCCTCCGTTACTCTTTAGGAGGCGACCGCCCCAGTCAAACTGCCCACCTGACAGTGTCCCCCGACCAGATTCATGGCCGCAGGTTAGAATCCCAATATCCCAAGAGTGGTATCCCAAGGTTGCCTCCACAAATGCTGGCGCACTTGCTTCCCAGGCTCCCACCTATCCTGTACATGGAATACCGAGATCCAATATCAAGCTACAGTGAAGCTCCATGGGGTCTTTCCGTCTAGTTGCGGGAAACCGGCATCTTCACCGGTACTACAATTTCGCCGGGCGGGCTGTTGAGACAGTGCCCAAATCGTTACGCCATTCGTGCGGGTCAGAACTTACCTGACAAGGAATTTCGCTACCTTAGGACCGTTATAGTTACGGCCGCCGTTTACTGGGGCTTAAGTTCGCACCTTCGCTTGCGCTAAGCACTCCCCTTAACCTTCCAGCACCGGGCAGGCGTCACCCCCTATACGTCATCTTTCGATTTAGCAGAGAGCTGTGTTTTTGCTAAACAGTCGCTTGGGCCTTTTCACTGCGGCCTGCTCTCGCAGGCGCCCCTTATCCCGAAGTTACGGGGCCAATTTGCCGAGTTCCTTAACAACCCTTCTCCCGTTGGCCTTAGAATACTCATCCCATCTACCTGTGTCGGTTTGCGGTACGGGCACCTTAGTATACACATAAGCTTTTCTCGTCTCTCACGCCAGTTACTTCCCTACTAAATTTCGGTCCCTTACGCCCGGGGCAACCATCGCCCGGGTTAACCTTAATGAAAGCGTCCCTTATGCTTAAAGTTCGGTGGTTACGGAATTTCTACCGTATGTGCATCGACTACGCCTTTCGGCCTCGCCTTAGCTCCCGACTAACCTTGGGCGGACGAACCTTCCCCAAGAAACCTTAGATTTTCGGCCATTATGATTCTCACATAATTCTCGCTACTTATTCCGGCATTCTCACTCGTATAAAATCCACCAGTGCTTCCGCTCTGACTTCGCCTCTTATACGACGCTCCCCTACCCAATGCATTACTGCAATGCCTAAGCTTCGGTTGAACGCTTAGCCCCGTTACATTTTCTGCGCAAAACCACTCGACCAGTGAGCTATTACGCACTCTTTGAATGAGTGGCTGCTTCTAAGCCAACATCCTGGTTGTCTTCGCAGTTTCACATCATTTTCCACTTAGCGTTCATTTGGGACCTTAGCTGTAGATCTGGGCTGTTTCCCTTTTGACCACGAGACTTATCTCACGTAGTCTGACTGCTATTCATCAATTAGCCGGCATTCAGAGTTTGATAGGGTTCGGTAACCTCGCGGCCCCTAGCCCATTCAGTGCTTTACCTCCGGTAATCTAAAATAACGCTAGCCCTAAAGCTATTTCGGGGAGAACCAGCTATCTCCGAGTTCGATTGGAATTTCTCCGCTATCCACAAGTCATCCCCGGCTTTTTCAACAGACGTGGGTGCGGCCCTCCACGGTGTCTTACCACCGCTTCAGCCTGCTCATGGATAGGTCACCCGGTTTCGGGTCTAATACCTGCAACTTCATA
>NZ_OMPN01000001.1:2742500-2952500 GCF_900291975.1 Agathobaculum massiliense | reverse complement strand
GATATCCTGCAGGTCGGGCTCGTTCTCCTTGGGGATGACTATCGTCTTAATGCCTGCGCGGTACGCCGCCATAGTCTTTTCCCGCAAGCCACCGATCGGCAGCACACGGCCGCGCAGTGTTACCTCGCCCGTCATGGCGACATCATGCCGCACCGGCGCTTCGGTCAGCGCGGAAACCAACGCGGTCGTGATCGTCACGCCTGCGGAAGGCCCGTCCTTCGGGACGGCGGCCTCTGGAAAATGGATATGCAGGTCGTTATCCTTGTAGAACATCGGGTCGATATCCAGCGTCTGCGCGCGCGAACGAACAAATGTGACCGCCGCTTTTGCGCTCTCCTGCATGACTGTACCCAGGTTGCCCGTGACCTCAATCTTGCCCGTACCCGGCACGACTGCCACTTCCACCTCGAGCATCTCGCCGCCGACACTTGTCCACGCCAGCCCGTTGACGATACCGACTTCATCCTTTTTGCTCACCACGTCATCCTTGTAGGGCGGCACGCCGAGCAGGCTCTCCATATTTTTACTCGATACAATCAGCCGCTTCCCACCTTCCGCAACATGCTTGGCCGCTTTACGGCACAGCTTGGCGAGCAACTGCTCCAGCCGCCGCACGCCGGCTTCCCGCGTATATCCGGCAATCACCGTTCCCAGCATCTTTTCGCTCAGCGTAAGCTGGGACTTCTGCAGGCCATGCTTTTTCATCTGCTTGGGCAGCAGGTGATGCAGCGCGATCTGGCGCTTTTCCTCCTCCGTATAGGAGGACAGCTCGATGACCTCCATGCGGTCAAGCAGCGGGCGCGGCACAGTGGACAGGTCGTTTGCCGTTGTCAGGAACAGTACGTCGGACAGGTCGAACGGCAGTTCAATGTAATGATCGCGGAACGCAACATTCTGCTCGGTGTCCAGCACCTCCAGCATGGCCGATGCCGGATCGCCCCGAAAGTCGCTGCCCATCTTGTCAATCTCGTCGAGCAGGATAAGCGGATTGGCGGTCCCCGCGCGGCGCAGCGCGTCGATGATGCGGCCGGGCATCGCGCCGATGTAGGTCTTGCGGTGGCCGCGGATATCCGCCTCGTCCCGCACGCCGCCCAGGCTCATGCGCGCGTAATTGCGCCCCATCGCTTCCGCGACCGATTTGGCGATTGAGGTCTTGCCCACACCCGGCGGTCCGACCAGGCACAGCACCTGCCCTTTCAGCTCAGGCGCAAGCGCTTTGACCGCCAGGAACTCCATGATACGCTCCTTGACCTTTTTCAAACCATAGTGGTCCCGATCAAGGATATCTTGCGCAGCCCGCAGATCGTGCCGCTCCTCGCTTTTGCCGTTCCACGGCAGCTCCAGCACGGTATCCAGATAGGTGCGAACCACGCCCTGCTCCGCGTTCGAGCCACCCAGCTTTGCAAAGCGGTCGACCTCCTTCATCAGCTTTTCCTCGCATTCCTGCGGCAGGTGCAGGGCAAGCACACGCTTACGGTATTCCTCCGCTTCCGCAGCGGCGTCCTGTTCGCCCAACTCCCCCTGGATGACCTTGATTTGCTCCCGCAGATAGTATTCCCGCTGGTTCTTGTCGATCTGCGTTTTCAGTTCGTCCTGTATCTCGTTTTCGATCTTGAGGATTTCAGTCTCCTCGCCCAGCAGGCGAATCACCATGGCCAGGCGCCGCGTCACATTCAGCTCATCCAGGATCTCCTGCTTGGCGGACACGTCGACTGCGAGGTTCTGCGCGATATAATCCGCCAGCCAGCCCGGCGCGCCGCCTGCGGCGACCGTCATCTCCACATCGGACGAAATGCGCGCCGCGTGCTGCGCATACTCGGCGAAGCGCTCCTGCGCCGTGCGGACGAGCGCTTGGGCACGCCGCTCGGTGACGCCCTCGAAATAATCCTCCAGTTCCTCCACTTCGGCGTAAATGCAGCCGTCGTCGCGCGTCGGATTGACGAACTGGTGCGCCAGCGCGCGGCTGCGCCCTTCGACCAGAACGCGGATATTGTCGCCCGGCAGACGCAGAATCTGCTTGATCATGCACACCGTCCCCATCTGGTACAGGTCGCCCGGCGACGGGGTATCGGTTTTCAGCTCGCGCTGGGCGGTCAGGAAAATCATCTGCCCGTTCTTCATCCCCGCCTCCAGCGCGCGAATCGACATCATTCTGCCCACGTCAAAATGAATAATCATTTGAGGAAACGCTGTCAGCCCGCGCAGCGGCAGCACTGGCAGCCGCGTCAGCGTTGTCCCGATTGTTTCTATCATAGTTCCTCTCCTTGCGGAAAATAGTTGAATAAAGTCAGTATAGTATATTTTTTGTCGCTTGTAAAGCGCCGCATACTGTCAAAAAAGCAAAAAAGCGGGCGAAACGAACGTCCCGCCCACATTTTTCATCGTTTTATGCGCTTATATTCGGCATGGCCAGTTTTTCGACATCGGCGTCCTTTTTCCCTGCGGGCGGCAGCGCAAGCCGCGCGCCGTATCCCAGGAGCGGCTCGCTTTTGCCCTCTACCACATCGCGGGTGATTGTGACGCGGTTGACCGTCTCATCGGACGGTATACGGAACATGATATCGGTCATCACGCTTTCCAGCACGCCACGCAGCCCGCGCGCGCCGGTCTTGCGCTGCAGCGCGATCTCCGCCACCTTGGCGAGCGCCTCCGGCTCAAACGAGAGCGCGACGCCATCCATCGCAAACAGCGTCTCATACTGCTTGACAAGCGCGTTTTTTGGCTCCTGCAGGATGCGCACGAGCGCCGCTTCGTCCAGCGTATCCAGCGACACGATCGCCGGCAGGCGGCCGATCAGCTCGGGAATCAGGCCGTATTTCATCAGATCATGCGGCTCGATCTGCGCCAGCAGGCGGTCGGTCTGATCCTCCTGCTTGCCCTTCACCTCGGACCCAAAGCCCATCCCCTGCTTGCCGATGCGTCTCTGGATGATACCCTCGATCCCATCGAACGCGCCGCCGCAGATGAACAGGATATTGGTCGTATCAATCTGGATAAACTCCTGATGCGGATGTTTGCGGCCGCCCTGCGGCGGGACGTTTGCCGTCGTACCCTCCAGCATCTTGAGAAGCGCCTGCTGCACGCCCTCGCCCGACACATCGCGCGTGATCGAGGGGTTTTCGCTCTTACGGGCGATCTTGTCGATCTCATCGACATAGATAATACCGTGCTCCGCCAGTTCCACGTCAAAATCCGCTGCCTGTATCAGACGGAGCAAGATGTTTTCCACATCCTCGCCCACGTAGCCGGCCTCAGTCAGCGTGGTCGCGTCCGCAATGGCGAACGGGACCTGCAAGGTCTTGGCCAGCGTCTGTGCGAGCAGCGTCTTGCCGGAACCGGACGGCCCCAGCATCAGAATATTGGATTTTTGCAGCTCCACCTCGGTATCCGGATGGTAAATGCGCTTATAGTGGTTGTATACCGCAACGGACAGCGCGACCTTCGCGCGGTCCTGCCCGATGACATACTCATCGAGCACGGCCTTAAGCTCCTGCGGGGTCGGCAGGCGCTCGGGCTGGATCATCGTGGTTTCTTCGCGTTCGTCCGCGGAAAAATCCAGCTCATCGTCCAAAATGCTGGTGCATACGCCGATGCACTCGTCGCAAATATACACGCCCGGACCGGCAATCAGTTTGCGCACCCGATTCTGCGGCTTGCCGCAGAAAGAGCATTTCAGCGTTTTTTCATCATCATAATTCGGCATATGGCACCTCTATCCGGCTAATTGCCTTTTTGTGTTTCCTCAATGCTTGTCGAACACCTTATCGATCAAGCCGTATTCTACCGCTTCCTCCGCAGACATGAAATTGTCGCGCTCGCAGTCCGCAGTCACGACCTCGATCGGCTTGCCGGTATTTTCCGACAGGATCTTGTTCATGCGCTTTTTGATGATCTCCAACCGCTTGAGATGGATCGCCATATCCGTGATCTGGCCCTGCGTACCCGCAGAGGGCTGATGGATCATAATCTCCGCGTTGGGAAGCGCATAGCGCTTGCCCTTCGCGCCCGAAGACAGCAGGAATGCGCCCATCGAGGCGGCCATGCCGATGCAGATGGTCGAAACATCGCATTTGATATAATTCATAGTGTCGTAGATCGCCATGCCCGCCGTGACCGAACCGCCGGGGCTGTTGATATACAGCGAGATATCCTTATCCGGATCCTGCGCCTCCAGATACAGCAGTTGAGCGACGACCAGCGACGCGGTCGTGTCATTGACCTCCTCGCAGAGCATGACGATGCGGTCATTGAGCAGGCGGGAATAAATGTCGAACGAACGCTCGCCGCGTCCGGTCTGCTCGATAACCATTGGGACTAAACTCACGTTAAGACTCCTTTCCAAGAGAGGTGGATGCGGCGCGCTTCCATCCGGCGGGATACAGGGCGCGGAAACACCCGCTCCTCCGTCCCGCATGCAGAAAGACGGCGGCCGCCGGTTCCTCCCTGCGGGTTCCAGCGTAAAAGAGCCGCGCGGTGCCGCGGCTTTTTTACCGGGGCGGCTGCACGTCCGCCCCGCACTCCTTATACTTTTTGCGCGGAAAGCGGATCACTCCGCCGCATCTTCCGCAGCCTCGGCTTCGTCAGCGGACTTTTTCTTGGCCGCCGGCTTTTTCACCTTGGCATTTTTCTTGAGGAACTCCAGCGCGTTCGAGATCTTCAGATCCTCGCGCAGCGCCTCCGCATTAACGGCAGCCTTGATCTTATCGACCTCCATGCCGTACTGCTCCGCCATTTTACCATATTCCTCATCCACTTCCGTGTCGGAAACTGCGATATTCTCCAGCGCAGCGAGCTTCTGCAACGCGAGGCGGGTCTTGACCTGGCGCTCCGCCTGCTCGCGGAACATGCCGCGGAACGTGTTCATATCCGTGCCGGTCATCTTGAGGTACTGCTCCATCCCCATGCCCTGCATCTGCATGCGGTAGCCGAAATCCTGTACGGCGGAGTCGATCTGGTTCTCGATCATGGCCTGCGGGATGTCCGCTTTCATAACCGCGATCAGGCCGTCGATCAGCTTATCCTCAAAATCGTGCTCGGCCGCTTCCTGACGCTGCGCCTTCAGGCGGTCGCTGATCTCCTTTTTCAGGTCGTCGAGCGTTTCGCAGGTGTCGGACACGTCTTTGGCGAACTCGTCGTCCATTTCCGGCAGGATGGTTTCCTCAACCTTATGCACCTTGCACTTGAACACAGCCTCCTTGCCGGCCAGCTCCTTGGCATGGTACTCCTCTGGGAAGGTTACGACAACGTCTTTCTCGTCGCCCGCCTTGCAGCCGATCAACTGGTCCTCAAAGCCTGGGATGAACGAACCCGAGCCGAGCGTCAGCGCGTGATGCTCCGCCTTGCCGCCGTCAAACGGCTGGCCGTCGACAAAGCCCTCGAAGTCCAGATCGACTGTGTCGTTCTTCTTCGCCTTGCGGTCAACCGTTTCCGTGCGCGCGTTGCGCTGCGCCAGACGGTTCAGCTCAGCCTTGACGTCCGCGGCGAGGACCTTGACCGTTTCCTTTTCCACTTCAATGCCCTTATATTCGCCCAGCTCGACCTCCGGCTCGACCGGCACCTTGGCGATGATGGTCAGGCCGCCCTCTTCCGCAGGGTCGCCCAGGTCAACGTCCGCGCGGCCCACCGGCTTGATACCGGACTTCTCCACGGCCATATCCATCGCTTCCGGATATACAATATTAAAAGCCTCTTCAAAGAACACGCCCTCGCCGTACAGCTTTTCGATCATCTTGCGCGGCGCCTTGCCCTTACGGAAGCCCGGGACCGTGATATTTTTGCCGGTTTTCTTGAACGCCTTGTCCTTAGCAGCCTCAAACTCCGCCTTGGTTACCTCGATCGTCAGCGCGACAACGCTGTGCTCCTGCTTTTCCGTATTTTTCAGTTCCATGTTGCCAAACTCCTTACTTGAATACTTTGTTGTATCTAAGTTATTCTACCAGATTATTATAAGGATTTCCATACTTTTTTCTACTTTTTCAGAAAAATCGGGGTGAAATCCACATGATCTCCCGAAACCAGCCGCCATTCTATCCCCTCATGCACACCCTCGACCGCGTAGCGCAGGCTTTCCGAGTGGAGGTGGCCGTAAATGCACCGCCTGACGCCGTACCGCTGCATCAGCTCGATCATCGGCCCGCAGCGGAAACCCGCGTACAGCGGCGGGTAATGCAGGAAGCAGATGATCTCCTCCGGCTCCGCCGCCGCGCCCAGCTTGAGCGATGCCTCCAGTCGGAGCAACTCGCGCCGGAATATTTTCTCGTTATGGGGGTCGGAGAAGTCCTCCTCAAACGGCCAGCCGCGCGTACCGCACAATGCGGTTTCGCCATAGAAAAAACAGTTGTTATGCAGGAAATCGATCGTGGAAAAGCTGTTTTCCCCTAAAAAACGGTGCATTTTTGCCGCGGTCTCCCACCAAAGGTCGTGGTTCCCCTTGAGTATCAGCTTTCTGCCCGGCAGCCCGTCGATCAGGGCGAAGTCCCCCCTTGCTTCCGCAAGGCTGATGCCCCAGGAAATATCCCCTCCCAGCACAACGGTATCCTCCGGCGCGATGAGTGCGCGCCAATGTGTTACGATCTTGTCCGTATGTCCCTGCCAGCGGCCGCCGAAAATATCCATCGGCTTTTCCACACCCGTGGCCAGATGCAGGTCGGCCAGCGTATACAGCGCCATGCTTACAGATCCCGCAGCAGGCTGACGGTCGAAAGGATATCAGCCTTGTCCACCACGCGCTCAAAGCGCGGGGGCCTGCCCGCCAACGCGGCGAGCGGTGAGGGCGCCGGGGTGTCCGTCAGCGCGGTCAGTACGTCAAGCTGGGTCACGTCGTCCTTTTCCAGCGTCCCGCCGAGCGCCTCGATAACCGAACGGCAGAACTTGAACGGCGACGCCGTGGACGCGATCACAACCGGCGTCTCATCTCCCGTGCGGACGCGGTAATCCTCGTATACCCGCACCGCAACCGCCGTATGCGTATCGCATAGGTAATGCTCGGTCTCCCACAGCGTCCGGATAGTTTCCGCGGCGGCACGGTCGTCACAGCAGCCCGCGTCGAAGTCCGCATCGATTTTCGCAAACACATCCTTTGCGACCTGATAGCTGCCGCCGCGCGCGAGCTTGTCCATCAGCTCCGCGACCAGCTTGTCGTCGTAATCCGAAGCAAAGAACAGCAGGCGTTCCAGATTGGAGGAGATCAGGATATCCATTGACGGGGAGGTTGTGGTGTAAAAATCCCGATTCCGGTCATACGCGCCGCCTTTTTTGAAAAAGTCGGTCAACACATTGTTGCGGTTGGAGGCGCAGATCAGCTTGTTCACCGGCAGCCCCATCCGCTTTGCAATATACGCTGCCAGGATGTTGCCGAAATTTCCGGTCGGGACGCAGATATTGATCTTTTCGCCCATTTCCACCGCGCCGCTTTTGACCATATCGCAGTAAGCCGACACATAGTAAGCGATCTGCGGTGCCAGACGGCCCCAATTGATCGAATTGGCCGATGACAGCATCATCCCGTCCCGATCAAGCTCCTCGCGCGTTTTTTCATCCGTGAAGATGCGCTTGACCGCGCTCTGCGCGTCATCGAAATTGCCGCGGATGGCAACCACCTCGACGTTTCCGCCCTCCTGCGTGACCATCTGCAGCTTCTGCATGGGGGACACGCCATCCACCGGATAATAAACCATGATTTTGGTTCCCGGTACATCGTGGAACCCATCGAGCGCAGCCTTTCCCGTGTCGCCCGATGTCGCCACTAGGATGCAGGCTGTACGCGTTTCGCCCGTTTTGCGCAGCGAGGCGGTCAACAGATGCGGCAACATCTGCAGCGCCATGTCCTTGAACGCGCAGGTCGGCCCATGCCACAGCTCGAGCATATTCCTGCCCCCGCCGAGCGCCACGACCGGCGCGGTATCCGCGCCGCCGAATTTCTCATCCGCATAGGCCTTGGCCGCGTAGTCCGCAAGCTCCTCTGCCGAAAAATCCGTCAGGAATTTGCCGAGGATGCATGCCGCGCGCCCCTTATAGTCCATGCCCGCCAGCGCTTCCCAGTCCTCCGCGGCAAGTGCCGGAAAGCCGGTTGGGCAGTACAGGCCGCCATCCGGCGCGATGCCGTTGGCGATTGCATAGGCTGCGGTCACCCTAGCCGCTTTGTTTCTTGTGCTTACATAATCCATATTGTTAAACCTCCGCAGTTTTTACAACATTTTTTGTACAAACGCAAATGCGTTATCATAAAACAGGCCGTCCACCGTGCTCTGCCGGTACCCCAACGCGAGCATCCGGTCCGCGAGGCGGTACAGGTCGCCCAGCCCGTCTATACCGGCCGGCAATTCGTCGCATCCGTCGAAATCACAGCCCAGCGCAACTGTCCGCTCCCCATACAGCCCCAGAAAATGCTCGATATGGTCGATCGCATCCTCGATGGTCGAATCGCTCTGCCGCACCAAAAACGGCGTGTACAGGTTGATGCCGACCAGCCCGCCGCGCCGCGTGATCTCGGCAAACTGCCGGTCAGTCAGATTGCGCGGATGCCGGCACAGCGCGCGCGAATCGCTGTGCGACGCCACAAACGGACCGTCAATCGTCTCGCACACGTCCCAGAAGCCCTGCTCGGACAAATGCGACACGTCAACGATGATCCCCCTGTCCGCACAGCCGCGCACCAGCTCCCGCCCCGCGTTCGTCAACCCCTCCTCCTGATCGAGCGTCGCGGGGCAGCCGAAACGGCTGCGGTAGTTCCACGTCACGGTAAGCAGCCGGACGCCCGCCTCGTAGGCGTTATCCAGCGCGTCCGGACGGTCCGGCAGCAGTTCCGCGCCCTCGATGGACAAAAAGGCTGCGGCCTTGCCGCCCCGCGCCGCCTCCGCCAAATCGTCCGCCGAGCGGCAGAACGACAGCCAATCCGCATTATCCGCGAACTCGCGCCGCGCGGTTTCCAGCATACGTTCCAAGCGGCGGTCCGCCGGCGTGTCAAGCAGGCAGTCCCGCTCCCGCGCCAGCGTCTCCGAAGGCGCCCGCGCCCCGCAAAACAGGGCGAAAAACTGCGCGTAGTGGCGGTATTTCCGTGCGGCGGCGCGGTTCACATGCAGGTCGTTTTCCCGCAGGCGCCTGCCGGTTTCGCAGCACTCGTACAGCGTGTCGCAGTGCAGGTCGAACAGCTTCATACTCACCCTCCAAAGGCGTTTTCCAGATGGTTGATGCGCGGTGGGACTGGCGCGCCCTCCTCGCCATAAACTTCTATCACGTCAAACCGCGGCTGAAGGCCGGACGGATGCGCCTGCAGCCAGGCCTCCGCCGCCGCGATGACGCGCGCCTGCTTGGCTGCGGTCACATGCTCGCGCGCTGCGGCGAAGCGGTCGTTTTTCCGCGTCTTGACCTCGATAAATACAATATATTTCCCATCCCGCGCAATCATGTCGATTTCCCCGAAGCGGGTGCGGAAATTGGTCGCCTCCGTGCGGTAGCCGCGCTGCTCCAAAAAGGCGCGCGCCGCGCGCTCCCCCCACGCGCCTTTCATCGCGGCGCCTCCGGATGCTTTTGGTAAAACTTTCTCAGGAAGGTCCTCCGGTGGATCGGGCATGGCCCGTTGGCAAGCAGCGCCTGGTCGTGCGCCCGTGTCTCATACCCCTTATGCTTTTCAAAACCATATGCCGGATACTGCTCCGCAAACCGGCGCATCAGCCGATCCCTTGTCACCTTGGCGAGAATGGAGGCCGCCGCGACCGATGGGATCTTCGCATCGCCCGCGACCACGCATTCATGCGGCAAGCCGAGCCCCTCGGAGCGGTTGCCATCCACATAGGCGAAGTCGGCTGGACGGGTCAGGCCCTCGACCGCCTGCCGCATCGCGCGATAGGTGGCCTGCAGTATGTTAATCTCGTCGATCGTCTTTTCATCCACCAACGAAACCGACCAAGCGAGCGCGTTCTCCGTAATCACGTCGAACAGCGCTTCCCGCTTTTTCTCGCTGAGCTTTTTCGAGTCGTTCAGCCCTTCGATCTGGACGCCGCCCGGCAGGATAACCGCCGCCGCGCACACCGGCCCCGCGATCGGGCCGCGGCCCGCCTCATCCACGCCGCAGACTGCGGAATAGCCCGCCGCCCATGCCTTTTGCTCAAATTCCCACGTCATCACAACGACCTCTTTGGAATGGATAATGAAAGCTCCCCACGCCGCAGCGCGCATAGAGCAGATAATTCAGATGCCGCGAAGCAACGTCCGAATTATCATAAAAAAGCGGAGAAAAGTGTGTCCTCTGGACGCGCTTTTCGCGGCCCTGGACGCATCCGCGCCGCGCGGTGCGTCCTCCCGCGAATGAAACCGTGGTTTCATTCGGCGCACTCAAGCGTGATCCTCCCCAGCACCCCGCCCCGAAACTCGTCGAGCAGGATGCGGGCCATGCGCTCGGTATCGATCTCACCGCCGCGCAGCAGAAAACCGCGCCGCCGGCCCGCCTGCTGAAGCAGGTCGTAGCCCAAGGAATCGCTTTCCTCCGGCATCACGACGCCATACCGGCCAGCAATTGCCTGCGGCGCCTGCACCGCGAGCAGCTCCATCAGCCTGCAGCCGAGCGTTTCCACATCCAGGATGTCGTCCTTGATCGCTCCGGTACACGCCAGCAGGATGCCAACCCGCTCATCGTCAAACTTCGGCCACAGGATGCCCGGCGTGTCGAGCAGGTCGATGCCGTTTTCCACACGGAACCACTGGCTGCCGCGCGTCACGCCCGGCTTGTCCGCCGCCTTGGCGGACTTTCGCCCGAGGATACGGTTTATAAACGTGGACTTGCCCACGTTCGGAATACCAACCACCATCACGCGGACCGCCTTCCCGACCAGCCCCTTCTCATTCCACGCCGCGATCTTGTCCGCGAGCAACAAGCGCACCGCGCCTGCAAACGCCTGCGTCCCCGTCCCCGCGCGGCTGTCGGTTTCAATGACCGCCATGCCCTGCGCGCGGAAATGTTTCGCCCACGCGGCAGTCATCGCCGGATCGGCCAGATCGATCCGGTTCAGCACCATCAGCCTCGGCTTTCCCGCCGCGATTTGATCCATATCGGGATTGCGCGAGACTTGGGGGATGCGCGCGTCGACAACCTCGCACACCGCATCTACCTGCTTGATATATTCCGCCATCTGCCGGCGGGTTTTTGTCATGTGTCCGGGATACCATTGTATATTCATCGCGTTACGCCACCGATCCAAATGCGCTGAACGGGTATACCACGCTCAGCACATGCCCCAGGATATACCGCTCATCCACCATGCCCAGGCTGGACCAACGGCTGTCGGTCGAGTAATTACGGTTGTCGCCCAGCACATAGATGCAGCCTTCCGGCACGGTCTGCGGATAGGTCATGTCGCCCATTTTCTCCAGCGTGTTAATCTTTTCTGCAATATACGGCTCGTCGAGCGCCTCACCGTTTACCAGCACATCCCCCGTGACCGGATCGATGTCCACCGTATCGCCGCCGGTCGCGATGATGCGCTTGACGATCGGCTGGTCCCCATAAAAGCCCTCCTTGCGCAGCACGACAATGTCACCCTTTTCCGGCGTGTAATTCAGGTTGCTGACCAGCATGATGCTGTGATCCTCCAGCGTCGGGTACATCGATGTCCCGTCCACACCGATCAGGCGCACAAAAAAGGTGAATACGACGACAAAAAATATCAGCACAGTCATCAGGGATTCTCCCCAGCTGAACAGCTCGCTGGAGAAACGACCCTCCGCCTTCTTTTTCTCTTCGGTCTGCGTTTCCTGCATGAATAATTCCTCCAAAAAGATAAACATACGATTTTATTATAGCTATATATCGCCTGCTATGCAAGCCCAAATCCTCCGCGCCTGCGCTTTCAAGGGCTTCTCAGCCGGCTCCGCAGACAGAAGACCATCCGCCGCTGATACAAAAACGGGGAGCATGACGCTCCCCGTTTTTGTATTTGGTTGTTCTCAAACCTTCTCGGCAACCTTGGCAGCCTTGCCCACGCGGCCGCGCAGGTAGTACAGCTTGGCGCGGCGGACCTTACCGCTGCGCACAACCTCGAACTTCGCTACGTTCGGGGAGTGTACCGGGAACGTCTTTTCAACGCCTACACCGTAAGAGATGCGGCGCACGGTAACCGTCTGGTTCACACCAGCGTGCTTCTTGGCAATAATGATGCCCTCAAACACCTGAATACGCTCACGGTTGCCTTCCTTGATCTTCGCGTGTACCTTAACGGTATCGCCGATCTTGAGCTCCGGCAGGTCGCTCTTGAGCTGCTGCTCGGACAGTACTTTGACCAGATCCATTTTTCTGTCATCCTTTCGTCTTAGACATTCTTGCCCTATTTTCTGAAAATAAGCAGAGGAATGCCCGTGTTACCGATTAATAATACCACATCGCACCTCCCTTTGCAAGCATTTTTTATTATTATTTGCACGGTTCCGCCGTGCAGATGTAAAGTTTCCGCTTTCGCTTGGTTTTGCCGCGTCCATCGTGTATACTATTACTATATCCCCAGAGGGAGCAGAAAGGAGCTTACACCTATGTGGGCTTATGAAAGCGTATTCTATCAGATCTATCCGATCGGCTTCTGCGGCGCGCCGCGCGTCAACGATGGCCAAACCGTACCCCGCATCCGGAAAGCCGGCCGCTGGGCGGAGCACATCGCCAGGCTTAGCTGCAACGCCGTATATTTTTCCCCGCTTTTTGAATCCGACAGCCACGGCTACGACACCCGCGATTTCCGCAAGGTGGACTGCCGCCTGGGCACGAACGAGGACTTTGCCTCGGTCTGCACCGCGCTGCACCAGAACGGCATCCGTGTCGTGCTCGACGGCGTGTTCAACCATGTCGGCCGCGGCTTCTGGGCTTTCCGCGACGTGCAGGAGAAAAAATGGGATTCCCCCTATAAGGACTGGTTCCATATTTCATTCGATGGCAATTCGGGCTATAACGACGGTTTCTGGTACGAGGGCTGGGAGGGACACTATGAGCTGGTCAAGCTCAACCTGAAAAACCCCGCGGTCGTACAGCATATCTTCGGCTGCATCCGGCTTTGGGTAGACGAGTTCGATATCGACGGGCTGCGCCTTGACGTGGCCTACTGCCTGGATAAGGATTTCCTCCGCCAGCTTCGCGCGTTCTGCGACACGCTCAAGCCCGACTTTTTCCTCGTCGGCGAGCTGCTGCACGGCGACTATAACCAGTTCGTGGGAGAGGGCATGCTGCATTCCTGCACCAATTATGAATGCTACAAGGGCCTGTATTCCTCCCTGAACAGCATGAACCTGTTCGAGATCACCCATTCCCTGCTGCGCCAGTTCGGTCCGGAAAACTGGACGCTCTACCGCGGCAAGCATCTGCTGGGGTTTGCGGACAATCACGATGTCACGCGCGCCGCGTCCATCCTGCAGAACCCCAGGCACCTGCCGCTGATTTACGCGCTGCTGTTCGGCATGCCGGGCATCCCCTGCCTCTACTATGGGAGCGAATGGGGCGCCAAGGGCGAAAAGCGCGAGGGCGACGACGCACTGCGTCCCGCGTTCGATGCGCCGGAGTGGAACGAGCTGACCGGCTGGATCACCGCGCTGGCAAAGGCGCACCGCGGCAGCAAGGCGCTGTGTTACGGCGATTTCAGACAGGTCGTCCTGACCAACAGACAGTGCATCTGGGAGCGCGCCTGCGAGGGTGAACGCGTTCTTGTGGCGGTCAACATTGACGACCACCCCTACACCGCGCATTTTGACGCGAAATGCGGTCGGGCGGTCGATCTGATCACCGGCGCGCCGCACGATTTCGGCGGCGGCAGCGAGTTGCCCCCTTATTCGGCGTTTTTCTGGCAGTGCGAGCGATAACTCCAAACAGGCAAAGGCCGCCGGCGGAACCGGCGGCCTTTTTTTTGTCCGCTGCTTAAATGTAATCGATGACCAGCGTATATACCGAATTGTCCGACATCGTCACGGAAAATTCCACATATCCGCTCGAACGGCGGAAGTTCTCGAGCGCGGTTTTGGTAAGGGTCAGGGCTTTATCCGATACTTGGTAGTCCGTCCCCTCCTTCAGCGTCTGCACCGAACTGTTTTTGACTGCGGTGACGTTGCGGACAGTGAGCCGGCTGAGCGGCAGCGCGAAGTCAGGCTCGCTCGGCACATAGGTGTCATATTCCGCCACAAAGATGTTGACGCCCTCGGGTGTGGAATCCTCCACCGTCAGGTTGATCGTCCGCTGTTCCCCGTTCGCCAGGTCCACCGCCACGGTATATGTACCCGCACGCAGTTGGGCCAGCAGGCCGCGCCGCAGCACCAGCGCCCGCGTGGAATTGTTAAACCCATAATCGATGCCTGACAGCCCCAGCACAACGCGCACGATATCGCTTTCCGCGCCGACCCCGTCCAGCTTAACGTTCAGGTCCTTGAAGCCGGACGACTTATAGTACCGGTCGAATACCAGCTCTTCCGCGTCCGCGGTGGCCGAGGAATTGGTTACCGTGACCGCGATGCTCGACCGCTTGCCGTCCGAAAGCGTAAGCACCAGAGTATGGCTGCCCCGCGTCAGCGTGCCGAGATAGGAGGTCAGCAGCCGGATCCCCGAGCCGCTCGTGTTGTAAGCGACCGACGGGGACAGGGTCGCGCCGTCGCATGTCACGGAGGATACCGATTTTCCGGAAGGCAGCGAAATATTTACCCCGCTGCCCAGCGCGGACAGGTCGTTCAGATCGACGCTGATGCTTGCCGGCTCCACGCCCGCCGTGCTTGAAACGCTGACCGACTGCCCGCCGATCGTGGCTGTCACCCCGCGGCCGAGCGTATAGCCGGAAACCGTGACGCTGCTTGCGAAGCTGACCCCGTCCGCATTGATATCCGCCTGATAGACCGAACCATAGCCCGTGATGGACGCGGCCTTATCCGCAGTCAGGTGATAAACCGCTGCGCCCGCAGTTGTGCTGACCGTGGCTTCGTCCTCGAGCGTCAGGTTTGTCACGTTCGCGTCCAACGTCAGCGAGACGCGCTCCCCGCCGTTCACAACAACATCCGCATATCCCTCATACCCCGTGGTTGTCAGCCCTTTTTCATACAGAGTAGCTGCGGTCTGCACCTCGGTCTGCTTGATGTGCGTAGCGCCTGTTGCAGTTACCTGCATCAGGCGCCCCATCGGAGACGAAACAATCATATGGTCGCTCGTCGTATTTACCATTGTAACCGTGCCGCCGGACACGATGATCGAACCGTTGACCGTAACATTGGTCAGCGTCACGGCATCCGAGCCGAGACCCTCGGTGATGTACAGGTCTCCCTGAATCGCCGCATCGGACAGCGTGCAGTTTTCCGATATTGTCACATTGGTGGTATCGGTTTTCAGATCCGCGCCGGTGTAAGCCTTGCCGGCCGTGGAAAGCGACGTCCCCAGATAATAATACAGGATCTTCGCGACCTCGCCGCGCGACACAACCTTGCCCGGCTTAAACGTGCCGTCGCTGTAGCCCGCGATAAAGCCCTTGTCCGCCGCGGCCTTGATGTATCCCGCGGCCCAGTCGGACACCTGGCTCTTGTCCGTAAACGTCAGGTCGGACGGGGAAACGTTTCCCGGGTCGGCCTTGAACAGACGGCCGATGATGACCGCGGCCTGCTCGCGGGTCACTTTACCCTCCGGCTCCATTTTATTGTTTCCCGTGCCGTTGATGTAACCATACCGCTCCGCTATCTGGATGGTTTCATAATACCAGGCGTTCGATGGGACATCCGTATAGGAAATGGAGGTCTTCTCCGTGAAATGGAACGCGCGGTTGATATACCGCATAAACTCCGCGCGTGTCATATCGCGGTCGGGCTCATAATTGCCTGTTGTCGCGCTGGGATTGATCACGCCCTCGCGGTCAAGATATTCGATGTAGCTTTTTGCCCAATGCGACTCGATATCGGACGCTGCGAGAGCCGTTGGGAGCATCGCGACCAGCATGGCCGCGCTCAGCAGAAAAGACAACCATCGTTTTTTCATATCTAAACACCCCTTATTGCTGTTGTCATCAGTGTACCATACCGAGGCGGTTTTGACAACAGGCATTCTCTTCATACCGTTTTAACAAAATTGATAAACAGCCTTCCCTTGCGGCTGGTGCCGCCGAACGCCTCGATCCGCGCGCGGCCTAGGCCGCGCACGGTCAGCCGGTCGCCCTCGTCCACCTGACGCTCCGGCTTGAGGCAGGGCATGTGGTTCAGGAACACCAGCCCTTTCTCAATCCGCGCCTGCGCCTCTGCCCGCGGCAAGCCAAACACCAGCGCCACCACGCTGTCCAGCCGCGGCGACGCGACCGATCCGCTTCCGCTTTTTTCGACGACGGAAGCCGCCTTGAGGTTCCCGATTACCTCCCTGGTAAGCGAAATTTGTTTTCTGCCAGCCTTGGAAAAATGCAGCAGAATGAAATCCGCCATTTCCTCCAGCACCAGGATGTCCGCCCCTTCGTCATGTACCAGAATATCGCCGACGACCGCCCGCTCGATCTGCAGCCCCATGAGCGCGCCCAGATAGTCGCGGTGGGTCAGCGCATCCTCTTTGCGCTTGTGCGCGCGCAGCAGCGCGAGCGGCGCGGCCTGTCTGGCGCCGTCCCCATCCAGATAGTCCGGATAAAACAGGTATACACCCCGCTCGGCGTCCTCATAACCGCCCCAAAACAGCGCATGCCCCGCCGCACCACTCAGCCGCACCGCCTCCGCGCAGATCGCGCGCTCGTTCGGGTCAAGGAATTTGGTATGCGTCAGATAGCCGCGCGACACGCAGGTCTGCTCCTTGTCCAGCAGCCCCGCGAGCAACAGCCGTTCTTCGTTCGACCGCGCGAGCGCGGCCAGTATCTCCTGTTTGCTCTTCACATTATGCCCTCTCTTACTTTTCCTAAGCTATTTTCTATTGTACTCTTTCCCCTTTTCGTTTACAATAGAAAGGAACGCGTGTCCCGCATAAAAAGCGGACGGCACAATATAGAACATGACTCATCAGGTACAGGGGGATGATTCGGTTGGCAGTCAAGGACGCGGTGCTGCGGGCGCTGGAACAGGCGCGGGGAGAACGTCTGTCGGGCGGTATGCTCGCGGAGCGGCTGGGCGTGTCGCGCGCGGCGGTACACAAGGCGATCGGCGTGCTGCGCAGCGAAGGGCTTGCAATCGACGGGGTCCCCGGCGAAGGCTACCGCCTTGCGCCGGATGACGACAGCCTGACCGCAGCCGGCGTCCAGGCTCTGCTGGACACGGATTTTGTCGGACGCGACATGCTGGTTTTCCCCTCGCTCACCTCTACCAACACCGTGCTCAAGGAACGGTACCTCCACCGTCCGCACGGCTTCACCCTGCTTGCCGAGGCGCAGACCGGCGGACGCGGGCGGCTGGGACGCTCATTCTCCGCCCCCGCGGGTACCGGCGTATACCAGACCATCCTGCTGCATCCCTCGCTCCCGCTGTCGCATATCCAGTTCGTCACCATAGCGGCCGCGGTCGCGGTGGCCGAAGCGATCGAGCGCACCGCCGACTTCTGTCCGCAGATCAAATGGGTTAACGATGTCCTGATGCATGGGCGTAAGCTGTGCGGCATCCTGACCGAAGCCACTATCGAAGGCGAGACGGGTACGGTCAGCTCGCTGGTCGTGGGCATCGGGGTAAACCTGCGCCCCAATCCGGCCTGGCCGGAGGAGGTGCGACAGGTGGCGGGCGCCCTGAGCGAATTCGGCGCAGTTCCGCGCCGCGCCGCCTTTGCGGCGGCGGTGTTGTCCCGCTTCGAACGCGCCTACACCCTGCTGGAGAGCGGCCGCGAGGCTGAGCTGCTTGACCGGTACCGGAGCCGACTGTGCTGCATCGGCAGACCGGTCACCGTCATCACCCCCGCCGGAAAGTACCAGGCCGACTGCACCGGCCTTGACGGAAACGGACATCTGCTTGTCCGTGACGCGCAGGGCGCCGTGCGCACGCTGTCCTCGGGTGAGATCAGCATCCGCCTGTAACCCCTGCCTATTTGATCGATAAAAAGGAGTATCCGCCATGTTTCAAACCGCCGCGGGCGTTACCGTCCCCTTCCCCGAAAAGCTGTCCGAGCAATACCAGCGGAACAGCGACACCCTGACCTGCAACCTCAGCTTTGAAAAGCTGCCTGATTTTGTCCGCTCGTTTTATGCGGAGCTGGAGGAGCCGCTGTTCCTCGCCATCCATCCGGACGCGGAATCCGACGAGGTGTGGTATCTGGACGGCATGACCAAAAAGCAGCTCACCCTGATCCTGGACGGATACGGAGAGCTGCTCTATCAGGATGGGCTTTCCGCGTTCGCTATTGGCTCGCTCGCAACCGAGGAGGAGCTTTTCGTGCAGAAATACAAGGTTCTGTCTCTTTACAGCCCGCGAAACGGCCGCTTTGAAGCGCTGCTCGAGCAGTTCGGCGCCGTTCCGACCGCGCACCTTGTCACCGCGTGGGATACGTTCTCGGCCGAGTACCCGGGGTCTGCCTCGCGCCTGGAAATCGCGGGCCAGACGGTTCCGGACATGATAAAGGAGCTGCAAAAAATCGGCATGTATAAAGGCTGACGCTATGCGTCAGCCTTTTATGATTGGCTTTAGAAAAACAGCCTGACCTCCGCGCGGCGTTTGTAGCCCTCCTCCAACTCGGTCTTATGGTATAAGTAACCGGCGTCGTCATAATATTTCGCGCCCTGCGGGCATTTTTTGACGCAGGCGCCGCATTTAATGCAGATGCCCGTGTATTCCCGCACGTTTTCCGGATTGATCGACCCCATCGGGCATACCGCGGCGCAAATTCCGCACTGGTCGCAGGCTTCGCCGGTCAGCGGCTTTACCTTTCGGATGTCCACCGGATTGCCCGCGCGGTCGCGCGGCTGGTAATAGGTACGCGCCTCCCGCGCGCGGCCCGGCACTTCGACCGGAGGCGTCTGCCCATCCACCCCGGCCAGCCGCGCGGCCGCCTGTCCGGCAAATTGCGCCGCAAGCAGCAGGTCGTCCACATCCGGACGTCCCGCCGCCAGCGTTTTCGAAAAGGAATGCTCCCCAACGAACGCCGCCCCCGCAAACGGGCGGAAACCGTTATCCGTCAAAATATCGCGCAACTCGATCAGCGCGTCGTCAAACGCGCGGTTGCCGAATGTCACGACCGGAATTGCCGCCGCGCCGCCGCCCTTTACCGTTTCCAGGTATTTGAGCAGTACGTTCGGCACGCGCCCCGCATAGGTGGGCGTACCGAAAACGACCACGTCCCCCGCCGCGAACTCCGGCGCGGTCCGCCGCGCCGCCGGCAGCGTAAAATCATATGTCTCCACAGCAAGCCCCAGCTCTGCCGCGAGCCGGTCCGCTATCGCGGATACGACGGTTTTTGTCGTCCCCGTCGCGCTCCAATACATCTTCCATACCCGTTCCGTTTTCATACTTTGTCCCTCCTTGTCTCTTTTGCGGGCGCTGTAACGCCCGGATCAGTCAAAAAACTTCCCCTTAAAGAAATTCTCATTCCCGAGCTTTTCCGCTGTCAGCCGAAACAGCACGCAGCCGTCCGGACACACAATATCCTTGGTATATCTGCCGCTACCGCCGATATTCTCCAAATCGCCTCCGCTCCTGACCGCCTCCATGATTGGGAACAGCATCATCATGGTTTTGGAACAGATTCCCTGCCCCTGCCCGTTTACAGGGCAGCCATAGGTGCAGGTGTACTTGTCCCCGACCTCCTCGCCGTTCCTGCAGTACCGCTCCGTATGGTCGCCGCGCAGGAATCCGGTTACCTCGATCTCAAACGCATACTCCTCGTCATACCATTTCTTCATATCCGATTCTCCTCCGTACGCGGCCTTTCGGTTTGCCCGCTTTGTTTCTATTATACCACAGCGGCCCGCACTTTTTTTGCCTGAGTCGGCCGCTAAGTGCCGCTGATGGTATAATGATGTATTTAATGTGTGTTTCACGGCTATTATATCACAGCGGCCCATCGGCGGACAATCGCCATTTCCGCGCCTTTCCTCTGCGCGGGCTATAGAAAGCAAACGAAAAAACGACCGCTTTGAGCGGTCGTTTTTTTGTTTCGTGGAAACGGGCTGCCAGCGCCCCCCGCTTTCCCACGTCAGATTTCCATAATAATCGGCAGCACCATCGGGCTGCGCTTTGTTTTTTTGAACAGGTAATCGCTCACATCGCCCTTGATCGCGGACTTGAGACTGTTCCAGTCGCGCAGATTCTCCGCCGCGCAGCGGTCGAGTGCCATCTGGGATATATTGCGCAGCTCCTCCATCAGATCCTCGGCTTCCTTTACATACACAAAGCCGCGGGATACGATATCCGGCCCTGCAATGACCACGCCCGTTGTTGCGTCTACCGTCACAACGACGACCAGCAGGCCGTCCTCAGAGAGATGCTTGCGGTCGCGCAGCACCGCCGTGCCAACGTCGCCGATACCAAGGCCGTCCACCAGCAGGCGTCCTGCAGGCACGGGATTGCCCAAACGCGCGGAATTCTCGCTGATTTCGACCGGCCGGCCGATCTCGGTAATGAGGATGTTCTTCGGGTTGACGCCCATTTCGCGCGCCAGCCCTGCATGCTGCATCAGCATGCGGTATTCGCCGTGTACGGGGATGAAGTACTTCGGCTTGCACAGGCCCAGCATCAGCTTGAGGTCCTCCTGGCACGCATGGCCGGAAACATGGATCGCGGCTGAACGGTCATAAATGACCTCCGCACCCTGCTTATACAGCTCATTGACCATATTGTTGATCGACTTCTCATTGCCCGGGATGGCAGAAGCAGCGATCAGGATACGGTCGCCTGTGTTGACCTCGACCTGCTTATGGCTGCCGTATGCCATGCGGTACAGGGCGGACATGGTCTCGCCCTGCGAGCCGGTAGAAACGATAATCAACCGGCTGCGCGGATAGCGCTTGATCTCGGCAATATCAATCATCACCTTGCCGGAGTCCTTCAGGTACCCCAGTTCGGTCGCAACCTTGGATATCTTCTCCATGCTGCGCCCGCAGACCGCGACCTTGCGCCCTGCTTTGGCTGCAATGTCGAGTATCTGCTGCAAACGGGACACATTGGAGGCGAACGTCGCGATGATGATACGCTGGTCACTTTCCGTGATAAACTTCTCCAGCGACTTGCCGACGATCTTTTCACTCGGCGTATAGCCCGGCCGCTCGACGTTGGTCGAATCGCTCATCAGTGCCAGGATACCCTTTTTCCCCAGTTCGCCGATGCGCACCAGGTCGATCATCTCACCAGAAACCGGCGTCAGGTCGATCTTGAAGTCGCCTGTGTGCAGGATCGTCCCCAGCGGCGTGGTGATAGCCAGCGCGACCGAATCCGCGATCGAGTGATTGGTATGGATGAATTCCACCCTGAAGCACCCGAGTTTGATCGAATCGCCCGCCCGCACATGGTTGAGCTTCACCTTCTGCGGCATCTTATGCTCGGAGAGCTTGGTCTCGATGATGCCGCAGGTCAGCCGCGTCGCATAGATCGGCGCGTTGCATTCGCGCAGCACATACGGGATCGCGCCGATGTGATCCTCATGACCGTGCGTGATGACATAGCCGCGCAGCTTGTTCAGGTTGCGCTTGAGGTAGGTCGTATCCGGTATGACCAGATCCACGCCCAGCATGTCGTCGTCCGGAAACGCGACACCGCAGTCCACCACAACGATATCGTTCCCGTATTCGATCACGGTCATGTTCTTGCCGATCTCGTTGAGGCCGCCCAGCGGTATGATTTTCAGTTTTTCTTTCATAATATCGATATCACTTTCCTTTTTTCATCAGATTTTTTTCTTTTGTGTTGACACGGGTTCCTGCCCGTTCTTTTCAAAAGGCATCCCTGTTATCCCGTTTTTGGATGCCTTTACCTCAAAAAAACAGTGACGACGCGGTCCGGTTTCGCCGCGGAAAAAGCGGCGCATCCCCACGCGGAGCGCAAACACTTATTATTAGAATACCATAGTGCGGCACGCCTGTAAAGCAATTTTTATCCGCATCGTCTTACCATATCCTATAGTATCCACAGCCCCGCACCGCTTATACCGCAGATCTTCGTAAATTTGACCAATCCCCGCGTGTCCCCGCCGCCGTTTCCGCGGCCTGCCGCCCGTTCCGGTTTGCGCAGACGCTTCCCGCCGCAAAGAACGCTTTCCTGCATATTGGATTTTGGGGAAGACGCCGTACCGTATATCTTGTTTGTAACCCTTTGGACATACACAATCCCTATGGTCTTCTTGTCAAATATGCTGATTTTTTTAGAACACTATACAGACTTATATGCTCTATACGCAATGTATTGGTCATTTTGCACAGAATTCAAAAAAAGGCTTTGACAAATCCGCGAAAATGCAGTATCATGAGGTTACAGATCGGAAACAGATCGAAAACAAAACAGTAACAACCTGAAAACAAATCGGTAACACCGAGCCGCAGTCCTGCGGGTTTTCACGACGATTTTTTAGGAGTGTAACACAAATGTCTATTTCCCTGCGAAAGCATATGGCCAAACTCCTCGCGGCGACACTCGCTGTCAGCGCGATGGCAACGGCCAGCGCTGCTGCTCTGGATCAGCCAGTTGCGGTACTCTCTTCCAATCTCAATTCCTCGGTCGGCACGGTCCTGACCGCAGACGAAATCAAGACCGCCGAGCAGTCCCTTGCCGAAGCAACGGCCAAGGCAAAAGCGGAAGCGGAGGCAAAGGCCAAGGCGGAAGCCGCGGCAGCCAAGGCTGCTGCGGAGAAATCCGAGTACAACAGCCTGCTGACCGCGCCGGTTTCGACCAAGACGGTAGCCTACTCGTCCTCCCTGCTCGCCAGCGACGCGATCAAGAGCAACGCCACCTCGCTGGGCAATTACAAGCTGACGTTCTACTGCCCGTGCGCGGTTTGCAACGGCACCTCGAGCGGCAAGACCGCTTCCGGTACGATCGCGGCCGAGGGCCGCACGATCGCGGTGGATTCCTCGGTCATTCCGCTGGGCAGCCGCGTTTATATTGAGGGCTATGGCGTGTTTATCGCAGAGGATACCGGCGGCGCAATCAAAAATAACAAGATCGACGTATTTGTTTCTTCCCATGACCGTGCTTACGATCTTGGCGTACAATATGCAAACGTTTATCTTCTCGGCTAAGTGTTTTTTCAAAAGGGCTATGCTTGCATAGTCCTTTTTCTTTTGCTATGATAGGGTTGTTAAGGAAGTGACGACTATGAATGCTGCCGAACGGCGTATCAAAATCACCCATCTGCTCGCGCAGTCCGACGGACCCGTTTCCGCAACCGCGCTGGCCGCTCAGTGCGGCGTCAGCCGCCAGATCATCGTGGGCGACGTGGCCCTGCTGCGCGCGGGCGGCCTGGCGGTGCTCGCCACGCCGCGCGGCTACATCCTGGAAAACCCCGCCGCGCCGGTCTACGCGGAACGCCGTGTCGTCTGCCATCATGGGGACGAGCGCCTGCGTGACGAGCTGTATACGGTCGTCGATCTGGGTGGCGCGCTGATCGACGTGACCGTCGAGCATCCGGTTTATGGCCAGATCTGCGCGCCGCTGCACATTTTCTCCCGCTTTGACGCGGACGCGTTCTGCAAAAAAATACAAAACCCCGGCACCCGTCCGCTCTGCGACCTGACGGGAGGCATCCATCTGCATACGCTACGCGCCGCGGACGAGGCAACCCTCAGCCGCGTCGTGCGGGGGCTGAAGGACGGGGGCTTTCTGCTCACCGAGGAGCGGTAGTATCGGCCTGCTTCCGCCGTCGCTTTGAACGCACAAAGGGCAGGGCGCTCACGCGCCCTGCCCTTTTTCGTCCTCCTCCCTGCTCTGCGCGCGATAGGCCGCGATCTGCGCTTCGTCCAAGACCTCCAAGTCGCGCACTCCCGCGCGCCCCTCCACATGGTGACGGAACTCATGCCGCAGCACCTTGCGCATCTCCTCGGTCAGCGCGGCTTCATCCAGGCCGCGGAACACCCGCCTGAATGAGCCGTAAAACATCACGATATATTTCCCCATGGCTGGATCGACACGGTATTCCCCCATGATATACAGGTCGCCATGCTCGTCCGCGGGGTGTAGCGGGTGTCCGGTATCTACCAAGATGCCGCCGTTCAGCTCCTCATAAAACTGCTCCGGCAGCTCCTCCGCCAGCGCCTCCAGTATTTCTTCAAATCGGTCAATGGAAATCATGCTATCTTCCTTTCGCCTTAACTATACCATATCCGGCGCCGTTTCGGCAAGCACGCATTTTATTTTACATATGTCTTGACATATGTTCCACATTGCAGTATACTTTTGACCGTTGACAAAAGATCGGAAAGGAATAGAACACCCATGACAAAAAGCAAAAGTCTGTACCATCTGGTGCTTGCCGGCGTCCTCTGCGCGATCGGCATTATTATCCCCATGTTTTCTCCCATTAAAATCCGCATCGACCCCATGAGCTTTACCTTGGCGAGCCATGTCGCGGTCTTTCTGGCCATGTTCATCTCCCCCGCAGTCGGTGCAGCCGTCGCGCTGGGTACGACGCTCGGCTTTTTCCTCGGCGGTTTTTCGCTTCCCATTGTCCTGCGCGCGCTGTCCCATATCATATTCGTCGCCCTTGGCGCCATTTACCTCCAGCGGCATCCAGAGCTTCTGGATTTCCGGCAGGCGACCTCCAACCGTGGTCTCCGGCTGCTCAGCCTCGGCTGCTGGACAAGCGTTGTCCATGCCGTCTGTGAAGCGCTGATCGTCATTCCGTTTTATGCGGCCATGGCGATGCCGATGCAGGAGATGCTGCGGCTGATCGTCCTGCTGGTCGGCGTGGGCTCGTTTGTGCATTCCATGATCGATTACGCGATCTCGCTGCTGATCTGGAAGCCGGTCAGCGGCACGATGCGTAAAGCCAAAACGGTATGACGCAAAAGCGCCGGTGCGTATTGCACCGGCGCTTTTGCCATTCACGGCAGCTCGCAGCCGCCCCATTCGACCACCGTGAAGCCATCCCGCTCAAATTGCGCAAAGGTCTGCGGCGTAATCTCCTGCGGCGCCTCCAGCGGCTTCCAGGCCATGAATACGCGCAGCACGCTGTCCGGCTCCGGTTCGATGGTCAGCCTTGCCGTCTCGGTATACCGGTCGGACTGGAACGAGATCAGGTTATAGGCATTCCCCTGCATCCTCGGCAGCCAGTACACGATAAATTCATTGTACTCCCGCGGCGTCAGACCGATCTCCGCCAGCGTCCCCTGCAGGAATGCCGCCGTGTCCTTCCCGGCTACGCAGAACCCTTCGGAAAAGTCGTATTCCGTATCCGAGGAACCCTCCCAGAACAGGTACGAGTACTCCTTTCCTTCCGCATCGACCAGCGTGCCGTCCGGATGGGCGGTCACGGCCCAGCCATCCTCATACGCCGGATAGGTGACGGCCAATTCACCGTTGTAATCCAACTGAGCCAGCACCTCCGTGACTTCCTCCGGATAGAGGTAAATCACCGGCTTGGCAGTTGTCTGATCTCCACAGCCCGGCAGCAGCATCACCAGCATGGCAGCCAGCCCGCCTGTGAGCAATCGCTTCATTGTCATTCCCTCCTTTTACCTGTTCTGACGTTCGCGCAGCGGTTTTGTTCCGCGCTATAGGAAAGGCCGTATCCGAATGGATACGGCCTTTCCTCCCTCTCTTTTCCTCTATTCCCCATGAAGAAACGAGCTTATTTTTTCAACCGGTTGACATACTCCAGAATAATATCCACAGAATGCTCCACACCCAGCCGGCCGGCGTTGATGCACATATCGTAATGGTCACACTTGCCCCATACCTTTCCGGTATAGTAGTTGTAATAGGTAGAGCGCTGCTTATCCATTTTTTCCAACGCCGCCTGCGGCGTCTTGCCCTCGATCTCATAGTCCCCGCAGCTCTGGATCCGCTTAATGCGATCCTCGATCGAGCCGTGGATAAAGAAATCGAACTTGTTCGGGAAGTCCCGCAGCACATGGTCGGCGCAGCGGCCGACGACCACGCAGGGCGCGTCCTCCGCAATCTCACGGATCACATTCGCCTGTGCCAGATAAAGCTGGTCGGTCAGGCTCATGCCGTTCAGCCCGACCGAGCCGAACATGGTCAGCGAGTACAGGAAGCTGTTTGTCGCCCGTTTATCCAACTGTTCAAACAGCTTTTCATCAAAGCCGGTCTTTTTGGCCGCCCGCGTGATCAGCTCGCGGTCATAAAAGGAAATGCCAAGGCGGAGCGCGAGTTTCTGGCCGATTTCACGGCCGCCTGTGCCGTATTCACGGCCGATGGTGATGATTAAGTTGTTATTCATAACGCACCCTCCTCACTGTTACGAAATTATACAAATTGCATAATTCTTTGTATGTTCAGTATGCACCATTTCGTGATTTTTGTCAAGTAAAAATCTGATGTTTTTTTGAATTGCGAGAAATCGTTGACAATTACTTTCTCCCCGTGCAAAATAAAGGCAAGAAGATAGCCGCGGCTTTTATTGTTTTTTCATAAAAAAGGAGGCTTGTTATGGCGCAGACCTGGCTTGGCATCAGTTCCTTTACCTATCCGTTTTTATCCGGCGTCAATCCCGCGCAGCGGCCGGCGCAGCCGCTCACGCCGCTCGGCCTGATCGACAAGGCGGTCGCGCTCGACGTGGGCTGCGTGCAGTATTCGCACAACCTGCCGTTTGACGATTTCAGCGACGCCACCCTGGACGAGATCCGCGTCTATGCGCAGGAGCGCGGCATCCTGCTCGAGGCCGGCATGAAGGGCATGACGCCCGCGCGGCTCGAACGGTATATCGATATATCCGCCCGTCTGGGCGTCAGCATGCTGCGCGGCATCACGGACGCCGCAGGCTACGAGCCGCCGATGGAGGAAACCATCCGCGTCGTGCGCGGCGTCCTGCCCCGTCTCGAGCGGCACGGCCTGACGCTCGGCATTGAGAACCATGACCGTTTCCTCGCGCACGAATACGCCGAAATGATCGCGCAGATCGGCCATCCGCTCGTCGGCCTGGTCGTGGACAGCACGAATTCGCTCTCCACTGAGGAGCCGATCGACGAGGTATTGCAGTATATGGCGCCGTACTGCGTCTGTTTCCATGTCAAGGATTACACGATCCAGCGCAGCAATTCCGGCGTCGGGCTGGCCATCACGGGCATGCCCGCCGGGCAGGGGCGTCAGCCCATCCCCAAAATACTCGACTACCTGAAGCGGGAGGCGCCCCGCGATTTCAGCACGGTGCTGGAAAGCTGGATGGCGTGCTGCCCCACGCTGGAACAGACCCTTTCGCAGGAGGAGGATTGGGCGGAACAGAGCGTGGCATATCTCAGGCAGCTTATCCCCGCGCGTCCTCCCTACAGCGGACAGCCGTAACAGAAAAAAGCCGCAGGAGCGCGTCCTGCGGCTTTTCTGTTTTTATCGGATCAACATGGGGCCTACCTCGTTGATATTCCCCGCGCCCATGGTAATCACCAGGTCGTTCGGCCCTGCCTCGCGGCGCAGATAGGCCGCGATCTCCGCAAAGCTGTCAAAGGCTACCGCCCCCGGCACTTCTTCCGCCAAGTCGCTCGCGTACACCCCGACCGTATTCTGCTCCCGCGCCGCGTAGATCGGCGCAAGCACGGCCTGGTCGCACAGCTTCAACGCCTCCACGAATTCAGGGAACAGCGCCTTGGTGCGGGTATAGGTATGCGGCTGGAACGCGCACAGGATACGGTCGAACCGCATCTCTCTGGCGGTCGTCAGGGTCGCTTTCATCTCATTGGGGTGATGGGCGTAGTCGTCCACCACAGTCGCGCCGCACGGCATTTTGCCAATCAACTGGAACCGGCGGGACGAGCCGGTGAACTGGTTCAGTCCGCGTTCCGCCGCCGCGCCCGATACGCCCAAAAACTCCGCCGCCGCGCAGCACGCCAAGGCGTTGAGCATATTGTGCCGCCCGGGAACGGACAGCCTGACCCGTGCATACGGCTTGCCGCCGATCAGGACGGTAAACTGGTAATATCCGTTCACATCCCGCACGTCTTCGGCGCGCACGTCCGCGTCCGGCGCCATGCCGAACGTACGGATACGCCGGTCCAGTCCCGCGACACTCCGCATGGCGTTGGGATCGTCCCCGTTGGCGACCACCAGCCCATTCATCGGCGTCAGCTCGACAAACGCGCGGAACGAGTGGATGATATCATTGATATCCTTGAAAAAGTCAAGGTGGTCCTCCTCCACATTGAGTACCACCGCGACGGTCGGCGCGAATTTGAGGAAGGAATTGCAGTATTCGCAGCTTTCCGCCACAAAGCAGCCCTTGCCGCCGATGCGCAGCGTGCCGCCGATCGCGGGCAGGTTGCTACCGACCATGACCGTCGGGTCCAGGCCGGCCTCCATGGTGATCAGCGCCATCATGGAGGTCGAGGTCGTCTTGCCGTGCGTGCCGGCCAGGCAGACCACATTATCGTAATCCCGCATCAGGTGGCCCCAGGCCTCCGCGCGTTCCATCACCGGTATGCCCAGCTCATGCGCGCGGACGACCTCCGGATTATCGTCATGTACCGCGGCAGTGCGGACGACGAGCGAAGCGCCCTGCACATTTTCCGCCTTATGCTCATAGCTGATTTTTGCGCCCCGCGCCTTCAG
Source organism: Agathobaculum massiliense (assembly GCF_900291975.1). GTDB lineage: Bacteria > Bacillota > Clostridia > Oscillospirales > Butyricicoccaceae > Agathobaculum > Agathobaculum ammoniilyticum. Next base: position 2,923,919 of record NZ_OMPN01000001.1, on the reverse strand, counting down.
GCGCGCGGTAACGTCAGTCCCCAGCCGGTCCGAGCCGGTGACCGGCACCCCTTTTGACAGCAGCAGCTCGGCCAGCGAATTCATGGATACGCCGCCAATGCCAATCAGATGGATGGTTTCCTTATTTTCAATATAGGGCTTGATTGAAAGGGCCATATTCCCCTAAGCCTCCTGCTATAATCTTCAGTCTTCGGGCGAAACCGCGGTTCCAGCCGAGAGGGCTTTGCCTGTACTGCTATTCTTGCCAGACAAGGTATATTATAGTACAAACCTGTCAAAATATAAATAGGCAAACAGACAAAATTAAAACGACCAATCAGAAAAAAGGAGTACACTATGGAAATCACAGACATCAAATTCCGCCATGTGGAAGAATACGGCCGCCTGAAGGCGCTGGTATCCGTCACTTTCGACGATATGTTCGCCGTGCATGACATCAAGATCATCGACGGACATGACCGGCTGTTCCTCGCCATGCCGTCCCGCCGGATGCCGGACGGGCGCTTCCGCGATATCGCGCATCCGGTCGGCAACGCGCTGCGCGACGAGCTGGAGCACAGGGTGCTGGACGCCTATAAGGCGGCGTTTATACAGTAATTTGCTTTTTTTCCTGTTTTGATGTACAATAACTCTTATACAAGGAGAGGTACCGGTATGAGAGTATTGATTTTATCTGTCACAGCAGGCTTTGGACACCATGCGACCGCAAAGGCCGTGGGCGACATGCTGACCAGCAAGGGCGCCGATGTGCATACGCTGGACGTTTACGCCTACATCAGCAACCTGATCAGGGCAACCATTGACAAGGGCTACCTGTTTTCCTCCAAGCACATGCAGACGCTGTACCGTCTGGTCTATCAGCTTGCGGAAAACGGCGGCGCGGGCTATTTCACCGCTGGCCCCAGCATTATCAACATCATCAATGCCCTCGGGGCGTCCAAGTTCGCCAGGGTGATTGCGGGCTACGCGCCCGATGTAATCCTCTGCACGCACGTTTTCGCCGCGCAGATGGTGGATGAGCTGAAAAAGCGAAAAAAGCTTGACGATATCAAAACCATCGGCATCGTGACCGACTACACCCTGCATCCCTACTGGGAAGACGTGCCGCATGTACAGTATATTGTAACGGCAAGCGAACTGCTCACCTTCCGCTGCGTCAAGCGCGGCATACCCGAGCGCCGCATCCTGCCGTTCGGCATACCGGTGCATCCGAAATTCAACCAAAAGCTGTCGCGGGCGGACGCTGCGGCGCAGCTCGGCATTGACCCGCAGCAGCGCACGCTCCTGCTCATGGGCGGTAGCATGGGCTATGCCGACCATGTAAAAACGCTGGAAAAGCTGACCGCGCTCGGCTTCCCGCTGCAGCTTCTTGTGGTCTGCGGCAACAACAAAAAGCAGTTTCTACAGGTTGAACAGTTCGCCTCCCGCTATCAGGGCGACTGTGTGATCAAGCCATACGGCTTTGTCCACAACGTAGAGGTAATGATGAGCGCTGCGGACTGCATCGTTTCCAAGCCCGGCGGCCTGACGGTATCCGAGGCGCTTGCCAAAAACCTGCCCATGCTGCTTGTCGACCCGATCCCCGGCCATGAGGAGCGCAACGTGGAGTTCCTGGTCAACAACGGGATGGCGGCGCAGATCACCAAGCATTTCCCGATCGACGAGGCCGTGTACGAGCTGTTCCGCAACCCCGCCCGTCTGGCGACCGTGCGCCAGACCATGCAGGCGGTCGCCCATCCGGATGCAACCGAACGGCTCGCGGATTTTGTATTGCAATGGAATGAACCATCAAACGCATGCTGAAAAGCATGCGTTTTTTATCCCCTGGCCGACTGCAGCATGGGGGAAAGGATATGTTCCATCAGCGCGATCAACTCATTTTTCGGCAGCGGCTGCGATTCCGCGACCCACCGTTCGAGCATCCCTACCACGCCGGTCGCAATAAAGCGCGCGACGTAAACATCCTCCACGCCCCTGCACGGCACGGACTCCATGCGGCATTCCTCAATCACATGGATCAGCTTTTTGCTGAACCCCTCCGCTCCGCTCACACGGACCAGCGTGGTCACAATCTCCCGATTCTCCTCCAGATAATCCACCGCGCGCATGAGCACCGGATGCAGGGAGCCGCCGCCGTTCAAATGGATATCGTCGATCATTCCGCGAAAGTCCGCGATCATTTCGCTTTCTATTTTTTCACGCAGATCGTAAACATCCCGATAATGCGCATAAAACGTTCCGCGGTTGATATCCGCTTCCCGCACCACATCGGTCACGGTGATGCTCTGAAAATCCTTTTGCTGCATCAGCCTTGTCAATGCCTGCCGCAGCAGCTTTTTCGTGCGCCTGATGCGTTTGTCCTCCCGCTCCTCCATCAGGACTCCCTCCTGTCCATTACTCCAAAGATAACATACATTAAAATATATTTTGTTTATTATCATTCATTATGAATAGATTTGATTATTGTGTATGTTATCCTTATGTACTATACTATAACATGAAAAGAAATCGTACGCAATGTCTATTTTCAAGAAAGATGGTGTTTTTCTTTGTGAAACGAAAGGGACATAGTCCTGTTGACCTGATCATTCACAGCCGCAGGCTGATCGAAAAAGTGTTTACCGTACTTATCATTTTCAGTTTGATCTGTATCCCAATGGTCGGCGTTAACTACGACCTGACAAAATACCTGCCGGATTCCAGTCCATCCGCGCAGGCGCTCGATATCATGGAGGACGAATTCACCTATCCCGGCATGGGGCGCGTCATGCTGGAGGATGTCACGCTGTACGAGGCGAAAAACGTCAAGGACCGCATCGCCGATGTAGAGGGCGTCGATATGGTCATGTGGTGCGATCTGGAGACCAACATCTACGGTTCCAGCGCATTTATCGACTACACGGACATCGAGGATTACTACAAGGACGGAAAGGCCTATATGGACGTCATCTTTTTGGAGAAGGATTCGTCCAGCCGGACGCACAAGGCGGTTCGGGAGATCGAGCAGATCGTCGGGGACCGCGGCCTGGTGGCCGGTTCAGCGGTGTCAGACACCAACCTCGGCCCCACGATCAACGCGGAGGTCGCGCGCGTGATGGTGCTTGCGGTCATCATCATCTATCTGATCCTGACGCTCACCACAACCTCCTGGTTTGAGCCTGTGCTGTTCCTTTCGGTGCTTGGCATCGCCATTATCATCAACATGGGCTCCAACATCATATTCGGCGAGATCTCATTCCTATCCAACGCGGTGGGCGCGGTCCTACAGCTCGCCTGTTCGATGGACTACTCCATTTTCCTACTGCATGCGTTCACCGAGGAACGGGCCAACGGCGCCGAACCCGAGCAGGCCATGGCCAACGCGCTGCGCTCGGCCGTTTCCTCGATCGGCGCCTCCGGCGCGACAACCATCGTCGGCTTTGCCGCCATGGTGCTGATGAACTTCGGCATCGGTCCGGATATGGGGCTGGTGCTGGCAAAAGGCATCGCGCTGAGCCTTGTCACCGTGCTGCTGCTGATGCCCGCGCTGATCCTGCGCAGCCAGAATATCGTAGCGAAGACCCAACACCGGCCGTTCGTCCCCAAGCAGTGGCGCGGCTTCGGGGAGTTTGTGTACAAAGTCCGCAAGCCGATCCTGATCGTGGTGATGGTACTGATCGTCCCCTGCTATGTCGCGCAGGGCATGGCCGATTTCACCTATGGCAATGAGGCGGTCGCCAACTCCCCCGGCACGCCGGTCTATGAGGCTGAGCAACGGATGAACGCGGAATTCGGACAGAGCAATATGATGCTCGCCCTGGTCCCGCTGGACAGCAACGTCACGGAAAAGGCCATGAGCGAGGAACTGGACAGCCTGCCCTATGTCAAATATTCTCTCGGCCTGGCTTCGGTCCTGCCCTCCGGCATACCGGAGGATTTTTTGCCGGAGAGCATCACCGGCATCCTGCACTCCGAGCACTGGGCGCGCGTAATCATCAACGTCCGTTCCGCCGGCGAAAGCGACGCGGCGTTCCGATATGCGGATGAGATCCGCGCCGTCATCGACCGGTATTATCCGGATGAGCAGACCTATCTGGTCGGCGTAACTCCCTCTACACAGGATATCAAGGAAATCATCGTGCCGGATAACAACCGAGTCAACATCGTCTCGCTGCTGGGCGTCGCGCTGGTGGTGGCAATCACCTATAAGGCGCTGCTGCTGCCGCTGGTCGTGCTGATCCCGATCGAATGCGCCATTTACATCAACACCGCGCTGCCCTACATCTACGGACAGCGCACCATGTACCTCGGCTTTATTATCGTCGGCTGTATCCAGCTCGGCGCGACAATCGATTATTCCATCCTGCTGACCGGCAACTATCTGGACGCCCGTTCGCAGGGCGATAAACGGGAGGCTGCCATCCGCGCGGTCACGGTTAGCGCGGAATCCATCCTGACCTCCGGCCTGATTATCATGACGGTCGCCTACGGCCTGTTCTTCCTCACCTCGGTCGAGGCGGTGTCAGGCCTGGGGCAACTGATCGGCCGCGGCGCGCTGATCTCCATGATCCTTGTGCTGTTCCTGCTGCCGATGTGCCTGATGCTGTTCGACCGCTGGATCATAAAGCCGGATTACGCGCAGAAAAAGCACGCCAGGATGAACCGCATTCGCGACAAAAAGCTAACGCTGCCCACGCTCAGCGCGCTGCATGAGCAGCGTCTGCGCCTGCAGGAACAAATCCGCGAAAACCGCCGCGCCCGACATAAGGCCATCCGGAACCGGCTCATGCGCCTGCTCCATCCGCAAAAGCCGGCGGATACACCGGATAAGGCCGACCGAGAGGAGGAAAACAACCATGTTCGCAAATAAGCTATGCCGCCTGACCGCCTGCGCGCTTCTGCCAGCGCTCCTGCTGCCCCAGGCGGCGGTTGCCGCCGCGCCTGTCGTGGAAACCGACGAGGCGGTTTATATCAACCTGGATTACTATGGCATGCCCGAGGATACCCGCATCGTCAAGGGCGTGAACCTGAACGGCCATACCTCGTTTACCGACTATGGCGATTACAGCGCTGTATATAACATGTCCACCTATGACGAGCCTGCGCTCAGCGACGGTTCGGTCACCTGGGAGATCGCGGACGACGGACAGCAGCGCTTCTATTATGAATGCATCCCCAACGGGGAGGAGCCTATACAGCTTCCGTGGAATTTCGATGTATCCTATCAGCTTAACGGCGTACCCGTCGAAGCGGAAACGTGCGCGGGCGCGTCCGGTTTGATCGAAATGACCATTCACGCCGTACCGAACGAAGCCGCAAGCGAGTATTACAAAAACAATATGACACTCATTTGCGGCACCGGCATCGACATGAGCAAAGCACTCTCGATCGAAGCGCCCGGCGCGCAGGTGCAGTCGATGGGAACCTACAAGATCGTCTTTTTCATGGGCCTGCCAGGCGAGGAAAGCACCTTTACCGTGCGGATCGGCTCAAACAGCTTTGAAAGCATGGGGCTTCTGCTTTTCCTGGCGCCCGCCACGCTTTCCTCGCTCGATATCCTCGCGGATATGAAGGATATCAAGGACCGCCTCGGGGACTCGGGCGACAACCTGTATGAGGGGCTCAGCAGCATGCTGGAAACGCTGCAGAGCATGCAGAGCGGCTTTAATACGCTGTCACACGGCGTATCCGGCATCAACGAGGTGCGCAAGCAGCTTGTCGCGGACCGCGGCACCCTTGACCCCAAAACCGACGCGGCCCTTGACGCGCTGGAAGCGCTTGCCGGCAAATCCGACTCCCTGATTCCCGAGCTGAACGCCATGAAAACCATACTGGTCACGCTCAACGCTACCGTCAACAGCATGCTCGGCACGCTTGAGGAATCCGGCGCCGATATCCTCGAATATCAGGAATTGCTCCGCAAAGTCAAGATATCCCTGGATAACCTGGAGGATATGTTCAACGACCTGGACGACGCCGCCGATATTGACGGATTTTATATCGACCAGCTGCGGAGCGCTGTGGACGACCTAAAAAACGATATGGGCCGCCTGTCCTCCAACCTGAGTTCCCTCAGGAATTCCCTTTCCGCATTGGAGGATATCCAGGACGCGCTCATCACACTGATCCAGCTCGATTTGGCGCATCTGGTTTCCGCTGGCATCATCACCCCCGAAGAAGCGGCCGCGTTAGGCGATATGCTGTCCGCCCTCCCCTCTGGCCTGTCCGGAACGATCGCAGCGTCCAAAAAAACGCTGAGCACGCTGTCGGACGCCGCGGACAGCTTGGAGAGCATGCTGTCCTCCTCGGACGGCATCCTGGAAAACCTTGCGGATATCGCGGATGTGCTGGATGATTACGAGGGGTTGCCGCAGGATTTCACCGCGGAGGGGAAAAAGCTCGCCGATCTGATGAACACCTCGCTCGAGCGTGTCAATCAGCTTGTGGCCGATATCCCCGCCCTGTCCACCTGCCTGCAGCAGATCACGACCGAGGCGGTTTCCGCTGCGGACAAGGGCGAGGAGCTGATGGTTGCGCTTACCAAAGCGCTGTCCGCCTCCTACGACATGCTCGACTCCGCCAACGGCATCCTGCGCTCGGTCCGCGGCCAGGCGGACGCCAGCCTGCAAACATCGATCGACGGACTGCTGGACGTTCTGGATAAGGCCGCGCGCTCCAACAGCTCCAGCAGCCTACAGAAAGCAACCGATTCGATCCACAGCGCGGTGGACGACGCGGAAAAGGATCTGGAAGAGGATACCAATGTCCTCAACATCGATGCGCAAGCCGAGCTTCAGTCCGTGACCAGCAGCCAGAACCCGACGCCGGCCAGCCTTCAGTTTATCCTGCGCACCCATGAGATATCGCTCGACGATGATGAAGGAACCGCCGCCGCGAACCAAGAGCAGGCCGACGAGGGTGTACTCGCCCGCATCGGGAACATTTTCAGAAAGCTCTTTTCCGCCATATATGGGGTATTCGTCTCTGAGGAATGACAAAAGCGCCGCGTTCTAACGAACGCGGCGCTTTCATATACTGCTTTAGGCCTTTTCCTGTGCCGCCTGGATCTGCGTCAGGTATTTCTGCTGATAATAGCGCAGCTTTTCCGCGAATTGCGGCGTGGACCGGTAGCCCTCCTTGGCGTATTCATGCGTATCGAACTCCTCGGCGCCCTCGCCAAGCTGGATCGTATAAATCGCAATATTCGAACAATGGTCGCTGATTTTTTCCAGATCATGCACGATATCAAGGAAATGGATGCCGATCTGCATCGTGCATTCATTATTCCCCAAGCGCTGAATGTGGTTGCTTTTCAGCCGCTCCTTGAGCGTATCCACGACCTCTTCCACCGGCTCGACCGTGCGCGCGATAGAAACCGACCGCGTCACATACCCCTCAACGGTCAGGTCAAGCGCCTCACCGACCGCTTGGCACATGGTATGCAGCTCCTGCGCCGCGGTTTCCGAGAACGACAGATCGCTTTGCCGGAATTCCTCCGCGCGGTCAAAGATATTCTGCGCGTAGTCCCCAATCTTTTCGAAATCGGACAGCGAGTGCATCATCTCCGCTAACTGGCGCCGCTGGTCGACCGAACGGATATTGTGGATATTGGTCAGATACCGCGCGACCTCTACCTCGGCACGGTCCAAAAAGCTCTCATGCTCCCTGAACAGGCTTTCGTTCGGCGCGCTTTTGTCAAACAGCGGCTCGGTGGCCAGCTGCAGGTTCTGCTTGGCCGCATCGCCCATATCCGCAATGCAGCGCTGCGCCTGCTCCAGGGCCAGCGACGGCGTCGTCAGGAAGCGGGGCTCCAAACGCGCCAGTGGGTCCTCCTGCTGCTCGCCCGACGGAACGCTCCATTCCGCCAGATGCACCAGCAGTTTGGTAAACGGCAGGAACAGAATCGTGCAGGTGACATTGAACAGCGTGTGGAAATTGGCGATGCCGCCCTTATCGATCGCCGAATTCCAGAACGAGAAGCCGACCGTGTACTGGATAGAATAAATGACGACCAAAAACACGATCGAGCCGATCAGGTTGAAGTAAAAATGCACCATCGCGGTTCGGCGGGCGTTTTTGGAACCGCCGATCGACGACAGGAACGCCGTGATGCAGGTGCCGATGTTCTGACCTAGGATAATCGGTATCGCGGCGGCATAGGTGATCGCGCCCGTTGTGGACAGCGCCTGCAAAATACCGACCGATGCGGACGAGGACTGGATGATCGCCGTTACGCCCGCGCCAACCAAGACGCCGAGCACGGGGTTTGCAATCGTCGCGAACAACTGTGCGAACTGGGGCAGATCAGCCAGAGGCGCGACCGCGCTTTCCATCGTGGACATACCGATAAACAGAATGCCGAATCCGGAAAAGATATCCGCGATATCACGGGTCCTGCGCTTTTTGGCGAGCATCATAATGATAACACCGGCCAGGACAATCAGAAAGGCGAGGTTTTTCGGCTTGAGCATCTGCATGAACAGATTGCCGCCTATCTCGCCGCCGCTGTCCAGCCGCAGAATCTGCGCGGTGATCGTGGTACCGATATTCGCGCCCAAAATAACACCGACAGACTGCCGCAAAGACATTATGCCAGCGTTTACAAAGCCGACCACCATGACCGTCGTCGCTGAAGAGGACTGGATGACCATGGTGACTACCATCCCCATCAGCAGCGCCTTAAACACATTGCCGGTCATTTTTTCCAGCGTTTTTTCAAGCTTAGAGCCGGCCGCGCGCTCCAAACCCTTTCCCATGGTGGTCATACCGTAAATAAACAGCGCCAAGCCGCCTACCAACTGTACGACCGACAGCACATTGAACTCCATGCGCTTCCTCCGTTTCACATACCCTTAACTTCATTTTTATTTTTCCCATACAATTTAAGTATAATGATTCTATATTGCCCTGTCAACGAAAAAAGGCATAGGAGGAGAAAGCTGTGCAACATCCACTGATTTTAATTTCCAGCAGCCGCGTAATGGGCAATTTATCCATGTCACGACAGCAATCCGCGCTGTACGGCGCCTGTCTGGGCGGCGCTGGCGCGGCGGGCGTATTGTATACAGGTGGCCCATCCGCCTGCCTTGCCGCCCGCTGCGACGGGCTGTTGCTCGCCGGCGGCGGTGACATCCATCCCTCCTGTTTCGGGCAAAGCGTCCAAAACGCCGCGCTTTCGGTTGATCCGGTGCGTGACAAGGAGGAGCGGGCACTCTTCGAGGACTTTTACCGCCGCCGCAAGCCCATCCTCGGCATCTGCCGCGGCGTCCAGGTGATCAACGTCTTTCTCGGCGGCACGCTGCATCAGGATATCCCCGCGCACAGCGGCGGCTGCCACGGCATCCGCTGTACCGGCGCGCTTTCTGCACTCGTGGGGCCGGCCCCCACGGTCAACAGTTACCATCACCAGGCGGTCGATCAGCCCGCGCCCTGCCTCCAAACCGCCGCGCGTGCCAGCGACGGCATCATCGAGGCGCTTATGCACGCCACCGCCCCTATCCTTGGCGTGCAGTGGCATCCCGAACGCATGGTGCCGCCCTTCTGCGAAGATGTGGCGGGCGCGAACCACCTTCCCCTGTTCCATTGGCTGATTGAGCGCTGCTGACAGCTTAAGGCCTCTCGTCGTTCCGCGCGCCTATCCCTTTCTCCCTCTGCACCGACAGGCAAAAAGCACCGGAAACAAGCTTTTCCGGTGCTTTTTTGATGTAACCGCAGTGCGCGTTATCCCTGAACGCCGGGCAGCAGCCCGCGTCAGTTCAGGAAGTCTTTCAGCTTTTTGGAACGCGACGGATGGCGCAGCTTGCGCAGCGCCTTGGCCTCGATCTGGCGGATACGCTCACGGGTGACGTTGAACTCCTTGCCGACCTCCTCGAGCGTGCGGGTATGACCGTCCTCGATGCCGAACCGCAGCCGCAGCACCTTTTCCTCGCGCGGGGTCAGGGTTTTGAGTACCTCGACCAGCTGCTCCTTGAGCAGCATGAATGAAGCCGCCTCAGCCGGTTCGGGCGCGTCATCATCCGGAATGAAATCGCCCAGATGAGAGTCCTCCTCCTCGCCGATCGGCGTTTCCAGCGAAACCGGCTCCTGCGCAATCTTGAGGATATCGCGCACACGATCGACCGGCATATTCATTTCCTTGGCAATTTCCTCCGGACTCGGGTCGTGTCCCAGCTCCTGTAGGAGCTGGCGGGAAACACGGATGACCTTGTTAATCGTCTCTACCATGTGTACCGGAATGCGGATCGTCCGCGCCTGATCCGCGATCGCGCGGGTGATGGCCTGCCGGATCCACCAGGTTGCATAGGTGGAAAATTTGAAGCCCTTGGTCGAATCAAACTTTTCCACTGCCTTGATCAGGCCCAAGTTGCCCTCCTGGATCAAATCCAAAAACAGCATCCCGCGGCCGACATAGCGCTTTGCGATCGAAACGACCAGACGGAGATTTGCTTCGGCCAAACGCTTTTTCGCCCGTTCGCCGGCCTTGATGTCCTTATCCAGTCCGGCGCGCTCCTCCGGTGGGATCGCGTCCCCCTCATTGCGGACGCGCTCGATCGCCTCATTGCCCCTCTGCATCTGTTCGGCGAGCGTGATCTCCTCCTCAGGGCTGAGCAGGTCGACCTTACCGATCTCCTTCAGGTACATGCGCACCGGATCGTCAATCGCAAAGGCTTCCGCCATTGCCGAGGTATCAACCAGCTCTTCCTCCGGCACCTCCTCGACGTCCTCAGGCTCGAACACCTCGTCATCATCGTCGCCCAGCGCCTTTTCAAGCACGCCCTCGGTCTCGATCTCGATCCCCATCGACTCCAGCGTTTCATACAGCTTATCGATGTCGTCGCTTTCCATATCCAACTGGCCGAGCGCGTCCGCAATCTCCTTGAGCGTCAGCCTCCCGTTCTTTTTGCCGAGCGCCAGCAGGTCCTTCACCACCTGCTGCTGGTCCACCGCCTGCTCCGGCGCATTGCCATTGCCCATTGTCGTCATATCGTTTGTCCTCCCGCGTTTTGTTTTTTAATGCGTCCAAAGGTAAGCAGCGGGTCCTCGCCCGCTTCCTGAATCGTACCATCCCTGACACGCTGCATTCTTATGGTATCTATGTACTCGTGCAGCGCCTGCCTCTGCTCGCCGGCAGGCAGGCTCTGCTCCAGAATCGAAGATAAAAGGCTCATTTCATTCGGCTCAAGCCAACCCTCGAACGGCAGTACGTCGACAATCTGCCCCTCCCGATCGAGCGCCAGCACCCGCTCATATATCTTACGCAGTACCGGCGCGGAAAACCATGCCGGCGGCACTTCCTTTTCCATCCCCGCGATCAGCTTTTGATCGGAGAACAGGAGCCGCAGCACATTTTCCTCCGCTTTCGCGGATTTTACATCCGTATAGGCCAGCGTCCGGTCCTTTGGCTGCGCCATGCCGACCGGCGAGCGGATCTCGCGGCGCTCCGCGGCCTGCCGCCGCTTACGCCGGATACCAAGCTCCCGCCGCACCTCGATATTCATAGCCTCCGCCGTTACGCCCGCCATTTTGGCGGCGCGTCCCGCGTATACCTCGCGCTCGATCGAGCTTTCGATGCCCGCGAGCATACGCGCCGCATCCCGCAGGAACAGTACGCGCGCCTCGTCGTCCTCCAGATCGTATTTGGCCGCGATCTGCTCCAGCCGGTAGGCGTTGTGGTTTTCGCTCCGATCAATGATCGCGCGGAACGCGTCCGCCCCCTTGGCCTTGATAAATTCATCCGGATCCTTGGCGCCCGGTATTTTCAGCACCTTAACCTGCAGGTCGCATTTTTTCAGAATATCGATCGCGCGCTGTGCGGCGGCCTGTCCCGCGCCGTCCGCGTCATAGGAAATCACGATCTGATCCGTGTGGCGCGCGATGATACGCGCCTGCTCCTCGGTCAGCGATGTGCCGAGCGAGGCCACGGCGGAGTCGAAGCCCGCCTGATGCAGCGCGATCACATCCATATACCCTTCCGCGAGAATAAAGTACCCGTTCTTCGTCGTCTTGGCCAGATTCAGCGCAAACAGGTTGCGGCTTTTATGAAAAATCAGCGTTTCAGGGGAATTGAGGTATTTGGGCTTGGAATCATCCATCACCCGCCCGCCGAACGCGATCACATTGCCGCGCACATCAATGATCGGGAACATGACGCGGTTCCGGAAGCGGTCGTAAATCCTCCCCTTTTCGCTACGGCTGACCAGTCCGGCATCCATCAGTTCTTCCCGCGTATAGCCCTTGGCGGTCATTGCGTCGATCAGCGCGTGGAAGGAGTCGGGCGCATAGCCCAGCCCGAACTGATTCATAACGCGCCGGTGCAGGCCGCGGCCAATGAAATACTGCTGCGCCGCCCGATGCTCCGGCTGCCATAACGTCTGGTAATAGAACCGCGCCGCATCCTTGCAGAGCGCATACAGCCGCTCGCGGTGGCGCGCCGCTTTCCGTTCCGCCTCCCCCTGCTCGGGTACCTGCATGCCCGCGCGGTCGGCCAGGAAGCGCACCGCATCAGGGAATTCCAGCCCCTCGGCTTTCATCACGAACGTGATCACGCCCCCGCCCGCGCCACAGCCGAAGCAGTGGAAAATCTGCTTGTCCGGAGAAACAGAAAACGAAGCGGTCTTTTCATTGTGGAAAGGGCAAAGACCGAAATAATTTGCGCCACTTTTTTTCAGCTGCACGTACTGCGAAACAATATCCACGATGTCATTCCGCGCGGAAAGCTCGTCCAAAAACACGCGGTCAAACGGCATTGCGCCCCCTCCTTCCCTTTATCTTAACCGTTTTCGTCAATCTTCAATCTTATTCCAGCTTTTCGGAATAAATAATTTTTTATAGGTGGAAATCGAGTACCGGTCGGTCATGCAGGCGATATAATCGCATACAACGCGCTCGAGCGGATCGCCCTGCGTCATCAGGACAAAATAATCGCTCGGCAGCTCGTCCGGATGTTCGACAAAATATTCATACAGGCTGCGCAACATATTTTTCGCGCGCTGCTCCTCGCTCTGCGCCTCTGTCCCCTGGTATACATAGTCAAACATAAACTGGCGCAGCTCGAGCATTTCGTGGTGCGTCTTTTCGTCCATGCCAATCTCCCGATGCTGCTGCCCATAGGAGATCATGGCGGTCACCATCGTGTCAATGCGCCGCCCATGGGTATCGCCCAAGCTGTCGAGCAGGCGGCGCGGAATATCCGCCGCGCGGATCAGTCCCCCGCGGATCGCGTCGTCGATGTCGTGGTTAATGTAGGCGATCCGGTCCGCGAAATGGATGATACGGCCCTCCGGCGTATCCGCCTTCCTGCCGCCCGTATGGCACACGATACCGTCGCGCACCTCCCAGGTGAGGTTCAGGTCCTCAATCCGGTCGATCATACGCAGGCTCTGCTCATTATGCCGGAACCCGAACGGGCAGACCTCGTCCAGCGCGCGCTCGCCGGCATGCCCGAACGGCGTATGCCCCAGGTCATGCCCCAGCGCGATCGCTTCCGTCAAATCCTCGTTCAGCCGCAGCGCCCGCGCGACCGTCCGCGCGATCTGCGCCACCTCCAGCGTATGCGTCAGCCGCGCCCGATAGTGGTCGCCCTCCGGCGAAATGAATACCTGTGTCTTGTTGGACAGCCGCCGGAACGCCTTGGAGTGAATGATGCGGTCCCTGTCGCGCTGGAAGCAGGTGCGGTACGGGCATTCCTCCATCGGCCGCTGCCGGCCCCTGGAAGCGTAGGACTTTGTTGCCCAATTGGCCAAGGTCAGCCGTTCCCTTTCCTGCTGCTGTTCACGAACAGTCATACGCTCCACTCTCCCTGCCTGAATTGCCTATATAATAAAAATACCAGATGGAACTGCGTTTTCCTCTTTCTTTTCAAAATTTTTTTTAGAAAAATCCAAGCCGCCGGCGCCCTATCGGACTCGCCGGCCCATGAATTTGGTTTCCACCACCTCGGCGTAGACCGAACCTGCAGTAGCCTCGGCCAGCGCCTCGTTCAGCGCCTGCTCCCCGCCCGCCGGCACCGTGCAGGTCAGCGTGACGTCCACGCCATAATCCGTCTCCTCAATCGAGCAGTCATAGTCCGGCAGCAGGTGCGTCACCATCTCATACAAGTGGTACGGGCAGGCAATCAGCAGCACGCTGTACAGGCTCATCCGCTGGACGCCCGCCGCCGCGACTGCAAGCTGCGCCCCTTTGGTGTAGGCGCGCACCAGCCCGCCGGTGCCGAGCAGTATCCCGCCGAAATACCGCGTGACCACGCAGCAGACGTTTTCCAGCTTTTCGTGCCGCAACACGTCCAAAATAGGCATCCCCGCTGTACCCTGCGGCTCCCCGTCGTCCGAGTAGCGCATCAGGTTGCCTTCCCGTATGATATAGGCCCAGCAGTTGTGCGTAGCATCCCAGTGCGCATCACGCATCTGTTTGACCCGTGCCACCGCCTGCTCCGCGCTTTCCACGCGCCACAGGCGGCCGGTGAATTTGGAATGCTTTTCTTCAAACTTGTCCTCGCCGTATTCGGAAAACGGCACAAAGTAGTCTTTTCCCATACTTCTATCCCCGTGCGCGGTTGGGTATCCCCATCACCTGCATCATTCCTCTGCCAGGTATTCCGCTACCCTGCCGTAGGTCTTGTCATCCACGACCGCGCGGACCACCGTGCCGTCTGCTGCGTATTCGACCGCTTCGACCTGTGCCTCGCGGTGCAACATATCCAGCACCGCCCCATCGCTGTACGGGATGCGTAGGCACACCCTGTGCTTGCCGCGGCCGAGCGCGCGCTCGATCGCCGCGAGCAGCGCATCCAGCCCCTCTCCGGTTTTCGCGGAGATCGCGACGCCCTCGTCCGGCCGGTAAAACGGAAGCGTATCCGGCGCGCATTTGTCGGCCTTGTTATATACCATTACGCGCGGAATATCCTGCGCGCCGAGCTGGGCGACCACCTTTTCCACGGTTTCTGCCTGCTGCTCCCAGTCCTCGTCCGAAACATCGACCACATGCAGCAGCAGGTCGGCATAGGCCAGCTCCTCAAGCGTCGCCTTGAATGCGGAAACCAGATGGTGCGGCAGCTTGCGGATAAAGCCGACCGTATCAGACAGCAGGATCTCCTGTGTGTCCGATATCCTTTTTTTGCGCGTTGTCGGGTCAAGTGTGTCAAACAGCCTGTCGTTTGCCGGAATGCCCGCTCCGGTCAGGGCGTTGAGCAACGTGGATTTCCCCGCGTTGGTATAACCCACAATCGCGACCAGCGGCATCTCGGTCTTTTTGCGCTGGCGCCGCTGCACAGCACGCACCTGGCGCACCTGCTCCAAATCCTCTTTCAACTTGTCGATGCGGCGGCGGATATGGCGGCGGTCGGTTTCCAGTTGGGTTTCGCCGGGGCCGCGCGTGCCGATCGGGCTTTTGCCGCCGCCGGCTGTCTGCCGCACCAGATGCGTCCACATACCGGCCAGCCGCGGCAGTATATACTGGTACTGCGCCAGCTCGACCTGCAGCTTACCCTCGCCCGTGCGGGCGCGTTGCGCGAAGATGTCCAAGATCAGCGCCGAACGGTCGAGCACCGTGCATTTGGTCAGCTCCTCCAGGTTCCGCATCTGGGAAGGCGACAGCTCGTTATCGAACAAAATAAGCGCGGCCTCGTTCGCTTCTGCAAGCTGTCGCACCTCCTCGGTCTTGCCCTCCCCGATGAACGTACGCGCGTCCGGCGCCGGCCTGCGCTGCAGCGTCATGGCTGCCGCCTCGGCTCCGGCGGTTTCGGCCAGCGCTTTCAGCTCTGCCATCGTGCGTTCGTCCGCGTCCTGCTCGGCGGTAAAGCCCGGACAGGACAGGCCGACCAGCACCGCGCGCTCCACCCTGCTTTCGATTTGGTTTTCGGTCATACGGTTTCCTCCTCTCCGCATAACGAAACAAAAAACCATCGAACACAAAGGTTTCGATGGTTTCCCGTTTTACTTATCCAGATTGAAACGCTTCTTGAAGCGATCAACACGTCCGCCGGTGTCTACCAGCTTCTGCTTGCCCGTGAAGAAGGGGTGGCACTTGGAGCAAACGTCAACGACGATGTTCTCCTTGGTGGAGCCGGTCTCAATGACATTGCCGCAGGCACAGCGGATCGTGGTCTGCTTGTACTCGGGATGGATGCCCTGTTTCATGTTGTTTCACCTCTTTCCACGGTAAGTCGCATTAAACCTCTTACAGTCGTAAAATTATGATACCACAGCAACCGCCAAAATGCAAGCATTATTTTTCATATACCAGTTTTTCTTCGGTCCAGCCCGCAAGCACGGGAATCATGGACGCAGCGAGCCTTTTTGCGCCCGCCAGATCGTGCAGCCGGTAATTGCCGCACTCGACGCGGCTCGCGCCCGGGATCCCGCCTTCATAGCCGGCGATGAACGCCATCGTCCGCTGCGCCAGCGCGATCGCGTCGGCCGCTTCCATATCCCGCACCAAAAAATAAAATCCGGTTTGGCAGCCCATGGGACCGCAGTAAATAATTTTTTCTGAAAAATCTGAATTGCGGGCGAACGTTGCAAAGAGATGCTCGAACGTGTGACCGGCCGCGGGCTCGATATAGGTTCCCGCATTGGGATGCACCATGCGGATGTCGTAGGTCGTCACGTCGCCATCGATGCGCGAGGTATACATCCCCGGCTTGAGCTTATCATGGTTTACCTCGAAGCTTGCGATCCGTTTCAAGCCTTGCCCTCCTTTTCAATCCCCAAAAAACGCAGCTCGGTGCGGTATTCCTTCCACAGCAGCGCGTAGGAGATAAAGAACGCCGCGATCTCCGCAATCGGGAACGAATACCAGATCGCGCCCAGTCCGAACCATCTGCCCAGCAGCCAGGCTGCGGGAAGGATAATAACGAGTTGGCGGCACACCGACACGATCAGACTGTTGAGGCCGCGTGCGGTCGCCTGAAACAGCGTCGAGTTGATGATGCCGAACGCCGCGCCAATAAACGACAGGCTAATGATCCTGAGCGCCGGAACGCCAACCTCGAGCATCTCCCGCGCCGCGGCCGCGTCCGTGCGGTCGACGAACATCATCAACATGGTTTCCGGAATCGCCTGGAACACCACCAGCCCCAGTCCCATAATGACCACCGCCGCGGTCAGCGCAATCTTGTAGGCGCCGAACAGGCGTCCCTTATTCCGCGCGCCGTAGTTGTAGCCCATAACAGGCAGCGCGCCTTGGTTCAGGCCGAAAACCGGCATAAACACGAATGTCTGCAGCTTGAAGTAAACCGCCAGAACGTTGACCGCGGTCTGCGAAAAGCTGATCAGGATGGCGTTCATGCCGGCTGTCATCACCGAAACCACGCTCTGCATAACGATGCCCGGCAGGCCGACACGGTAAATGTCTTTCACAGTCTGCAGGCGCCACTTGAACTCCCGCATCTTTATCCTGAGCACCTTTTGGTGGATAAAGACGCCCCACAGCCCGATCAGCATGCCAAACACCTGTCCAATCACAGTTGCGGCGGCCGCACCGTATACGCCCATTTCCGGAAACGGGCCGATGCCGAAGATCATCAGCGGGTCAAGAATGATGTTGATGATCGCGCCGGTCAATCCCTGGCACATCGGGATAATCATGTTGCCGGTGGATTGCTGTATTTTCTCGCACATCATGGAAATCATGACGAAAAAGCTCATCCCGACCGCGACCTGCGAATACTGCACCGCCTGCTCATATACATCGGGCGCGGAACCGAACGCGCCAAGGAACGGCGGCGCCAGCACAAAGCCGACGACAACGAACGCCAGGCCGCCGATAACCGCCAGCGCAATGCCATGCTCCGCGGCGGAATCCGCGTGTAGCTGCCGCTTTTCACCCAAACGGCGCGAGATCAGTGAGTTGACGCCCACGCCCGTTCCCACGCCGATCGCAATAACCAATTGCTGCAAGGGAAAAACCAGCGAGACCGCGGCCAGCGCGCTC
Source organism: Agathobaculum massiliense (assembly GCF_900291975.1). Taxonomy (GTDB): domain Bacteria; phylum Bacillota; class Clostridia; order Oscillospirales; family Butyricicoccaceae; genus Agathobaculum; species Agathobaculum ammoniilyticum. Next base: position 2,906,012 of record NZ_OMPN01000001.1, on the reverse strand, counting down.
TGCGAATACTGCGCGACAAAGATGCTGTCAACAATATTGTACAGCGCGTTAATCAGCATGGAGATCATCGCGGGCAGCGCCATGGAGAAAATCAGCGGCCCCATGCGCGCCGAACCCATTTTGTTTTCCTGTTCCAATTTCATTCCCCCTAACGACAACGAAGCCGCCCCGGAGCTTGTCCGGCGCAGCTCAAATTTATCCTCACTTATAGTTTACGGGATAATCGTTGATATTGCAAGTTTTTTTTACAACTTTCCTGCCAGTTCGTCAAAGGATGCCTCCACAAAGAAGTCGCTGGCTGCCCGCAGCTCGGCCTCCCCCGCCGCATAGGCCGGCTCGGCCATGCCGCATACCCGAAAGCCCGCCCGCTTTGCGGTTACGCCTGCGTAGGGCGCGTCCTCGAACACGATGCAGTCCGCAGGGCGCAGCCCCAGCCGCTCCGCCGCGCGCAGGTAGATATCCGGCTCGTGCTTGGAGATGCCGACATCCTCGATCGTCAGCATGAATGCGAAATAATTCATCATCCCGCGGTCGCGCAGCGCCTTTTCCGCATGCCGCCGCGCGGTCAGCGTGGCGATCGCCATTTTTACGCCGCGGCGGCGCAGTCCCTCCAGAAACCGGAACACCCCGTCCTTCGGCCTGGCTATCGTTTCATAGCGCGCGGTGATCAGGCGGTCCATCCCGTCCATCATGCTCTGCACGTCAATCGGCAGCTCTGGATAGCGCTCGATGAAATACTGCGCCACCTGCGGCTGGGAAAAGCCCTCGGTCACCGCATAGTCCTGATCCGTGATGTGCAGGCCGAACTGGCTCAGGTACCCCTGTGTCAGCCGTTTCCATACCGGCATGGAGTCGAGCAGCGTGCCATCCATATCGAAAATTGCGCCTTTGAAATCGTGCATTGGTTCTCTTCCTCCCGGGGAATACCGGCGGACGCGCCGCCTTACTTGGTTTTTCTGTCGATAAATTGCGGCCGCATCTTGGAGTACAGGATCTTCTGTTCGCTGTACAGGCCGTAATAGCCGCTGAGCATATAGGCAATGGAAATCACAAGCGCAAACAGGCCGAGCGACTGCCCGCCGAACAGCTCATAGGCCAGCAGGATCGAGGTCAACGGGGAGTTAGTCACGCCGCAGAACACCGCCGTCATGCCAAGTCCGGCGGCGAAGGAAGGGGCGAGACCAAAAAACCCGCCGTAAGCGGCGCCGAACGTCGCCCCGATGAACAGCACCGGCACGATCTCGCCGCCCTTATACCCCACGCCGATCGTGATGGCGGTCAGCACAAGCTTAATAAAAAACGCCGTGTAGTGCGCCTCCCCCGCAATGGCCCGTTCGATCACCGCCATGCCCGCGCCGTTGTAGTCCCGTGTGCCGAGCAGCAGCGACACCGCTGCGACAGCCGCGCCGCCGGCGGCAATGCAGATATACTGGTTGGGGATCTTCCTTTTCAAAAAGCGCCCGATCTGGTGGAACAGGATGCAGACCACCGCGCTCAGCACCGCGCATACCACGCCAAACAGCACCAGGCGCGCGATCAGAGGCGCGTCGAGCCGATCCGGCACGGCATGGAGGGCGAAGCGCGTGGTTTCTCCCCCCAGCGCGACGGCGACGCCATGCGCAATCAGCGACGCCAGTACACACGGGAACAGAGCCGCATAATACATCACACCCACGCTGATGACCTCCATCGCGAATACGGTCGCCGCCAGCGGCGTGCCGAACAGCGCCGCAAAGCCCGCCGCCATGCCGCACATGGTAATCGTGCGTGAATCACGGTCGTCCAGCCGCATCCAGTGTCCGATGTTGCCCGAGATCGAACCGCCGAGCTGAAGCGCCGCGCCCTCACGTCCCGCGGAGCCGCCGCAAAGGTGGGTCAGCATCGAGGTGACGAAAATGCTCGGCGCCAGCCGCAGGCGGACCGGATGGTTCTCCCGCACCGATGTTAAAATGAAATTCGTACCGCGTTCCAGCGGCATTTCGCTCTTCTTATACCAGAACGCGATGAACACACCCGCGAGCGGCAGGAGGTACAGCAGCCAGTCATGCTGCTCCCGCATCCTCCCCGCCCAGTCGAGCGCGTGGTGGAACGCCGTGCCGGTCACCCCGACCACAACGCCGATCACAACCGCGAACACGCACCATCTCGCAAAGATAAGCGCGTTTTTCGCCTGCTTCTTCCAGTACTCCCATTCCATTCCCACACTCTCCCTCATTCCTCAAAACCCTCAAGTGTAAGACCGGATCAGGCTACCCGCCCACTGCAAAAGCCGCTCGGATTGGATTGCAAACGGTTCCGTCCCCTCCTGATGCGGCATGCCCGCCGTCAGGATCAGCCGTTCCTCCCCCTGCAATAGCGGCAGAAGCTCCGACCGGCGGACAACAAACGCGCCCGTCCGACAGAAATGCACCGCGCGCAGAACGAAAAAGGCGGATTTATACAGCTCCCGCAGGAGCTGCCCGCTTTTTTCGTGCAGGCGGTTATGTACGCACATATGGTAGATCCCGCAGGCGCCGATCCTCACGGCGCGGCGGGCGTCGGACGGACCGAAGCGCTCCCGCAGCGCCGCAAGGCTGCCGTACCACACCCTAGTATCATAGTAGAACCCGAACAGCTCGGACGGCTCCCAGTGCAGCAGTTCTTCCCAGCCGGATACAAAGCCGCACACCTTGTCCCGTGCGGGCAGGCTTTCCAGCACCGCCTCATAGCGCGGCCAGTCCTCCATGTGCCATGCATCCAGGATCACGACCACATCAATGTCGCCGTCCGGCCCCGCTTCCCCGCGGGCTCGGCTGCCCTGCAGGCCAACGCAGCACACCCTTTCACCGAACGCTTCCAGCACCGCCTGTGTGAACGCGTCCATCCACTTTTCCGTATCCATGTCTGCCTCCTTTCCGATAAGAATTGCCCCGCAGTCTTCTACGGGGCAATCTTAGGGTCAAAAACCGTATTACTTGGACGTTGTCGAGGTTTCCTTCAGCACAACGTCATGCGCGCCGCCCTCGACAATCGAGGTGGCGGATACGAGCGTAATCTTCGCCTTCTTCTGGAATTCCGGAATGGAGAGCGCGCCGCAGTTGCACATAGTCGAACGCACCTTGCTCAGCGTCAGCCCCAAGTTATCCTTGAGCGAGCCGGCGTACGGCACATAGGAATCCACGCCCTCCTCAAAGGACAGCTTCTTGTCGCCGCCCATGTCGTAGCGCTGCCAGTTGCGCGCGCGGGCCGAGCCTTCGCCCCAGTATTCCTTCATGTAGCTGCCGTTGATGTTGACCTTGTTGGTCGGGGATTCGTCAAAGCGGGAGAAGTAGCGCCCCAGCATCAGGAAGTCCGCACCCATGGCCAGCGCCAGCGTGCAATGGTAATCGTGTACGATGCCGCCGTCCGAGCAGATCGGCACATATACGCCGGTTTCCAGGTAATATTCATCGCGCGCCGCGGCAACCTCGATCAGCGCGGTCGCCTGACCGCGGCCGATGCCCTTCTGCTCGCGGGTAATGCAGATCGAGCCGCCGCCGATGCCGACCTTGACAAAGTCCGCGCCCGCGTCCGCGAGGAAGCGGAAGCCTTCCCGGTCGACGACGTTGCCCGCGCCGACCTTGACCGTGTCGCCGTAATTCTCGCGCACCCACGCGAGCGTACGGCTCTGCCACTCGGAAAAGCCCTCGGAGGAATCGATGCACAGCACATCCGCGCCGGCCTCGACCAGAGCGGGTACGCGCTCGGCATAATCGCGGGTATTAATGCCCGCGCCCACAACATAGCGCTTATGCTCGTCAAGCAGTTCGAGCGAATTTGCCTTGTGGCTGTCATAGTCCTTGCGGAACACCAGATAAACAAGATGCTGCTCCTCATCCACCAGCGGGAGCGAATTAAGCTTATGATCCCATATGATATCGTTGGCGATCTTGAGCGTGGTGTCCGCCGGCGCGGTAATCAGCTTTTCAAACGGGGTCATGAACTCGGACACCTTCACGTTGGTTTCCATACGGGAAACGCGGTAATCGCGGCTGGTGACGATGCCGAGCAGTCTGCCGGTAGCCGTGCCGTCGTCCGTGACCGCAACGGTGGAGTGGCCGGTCCGCGCTTTCAGGTCGAGGATATCCGCCAGCGTCTGATCCGGCTTGACGTTGGAATCGGATACGATAAAGCCGGCCTTGTAGCTTTTGACGCGGGACACCATCGCGGCCTCGCTCTCGATGGTCTGCGAGCCGTAAATAAAGGAAATGCCGCCCTCCTGCGCAAGCGCGATCGCCATGCGGTCGTCCGAAACCGCCTGCATGATGGCCGAAACCATCGGGATGTTCGCATACAGGGAGGACTCCTGTCCTTTTCTGAACTTGACGATCGGGGTGCGGAGGCTGACGTTCGCTGGAATACATTCCGCGGACGAATAACCGGGTACGAGCAGGTATTCGTTGAACGTGTGCGAAGGCTCGCTAAAATAATACGCCATACGTTTTCCTCTCCTTTTTCATTCCTGTTTTTCCAGATTGTATATTGCTTTTTATTATATCCTTTTTACCAGGTAAAGTAAAGCAGGCATATAGCAGATTTTGCAGGTTTTTGGCGCGGCCCGCTTATACAAAGCGCGCAATAGCGATGCGGACAATAGAAAGAACCGCAGCAGATCTGCTGCGGTTCTTTCTATTAGAAATGAGGAATGAATGTTGTGGTCTACTTAAAAACTTGCGGCGTTTTCCGCCGATGGGGTTGCTCTCTTTTGCTGATAACAGGCTACCATCTATCCGCGGCCTTGTCAACCCGATCGGCGTTTTCTTAACGCATCCTTAACCGCTATTCCCCCATTTCCCAGGTATTTCCCGTATCAAAAAAGTACAAAACGCGCTGTTTCACCGGCCTACCGAAAACCGCCTCCACCGCATCCGCATACGCGTCAAGCTGCGGGCGGTACCGCGCCGCGCGGGCGGCAAGCCCGTCCTTTGATACGCGGTCGGTTTTGAAATCCACGATCACAAAGCCCTCCGGTGTGTCGATCAGGCAGTCGATCACGCCCTGTAGCAGCACCTTTTCCTCCGGTGCGTCGGCCGCGACTGGAAAATACCGTGCGGCTGGCACCAGCACTGAGAACTTAAACTCCCGCCGCACTGAATGCTCCGCCATCAACCCGCGGTACAGTGCCGAGGTGAAAAACGCCCGAATCTTTTCCGGCTCAATCGCCGCCGCCTGCTGCGGCGACAGGATGCGCTTTTCCTCCAGCCGGTCGCGCTCGCGCTCCACGCCGCCTGGCGCGGCGGCCGCCGCGAAATTGCAGAACTGCATAAACAGATGGTGCGCCGTGCCGATCTCAGCGGGCGTGAGGCGCCGCGCCTCCTGCTCGAACAGTGGCGCACGCAGCTTCGGCTCGCGGCGCGGGGGCGCCGTCTCCTCCGCAGCCTCGTCCGCACGGTAGCCGCGGCCCACGCCGGTCGCGGTCAGCTTGCTGGGCAGCTCGGAAAGATAAGCGCGCGGATAGCTCAGGTAAGGCTTGACCTCGTATCCCGCCGTGTCCGTCTCCACATAGCGCAGCACCTCCCGCTCCGGCAGCGCCAGCTCGTCCGGCTGGTACACGCGCAGGAGGAACGCATCGTTATCCGTACCGCGCTCCGGCACCGACAAGCCATACTGTTCTTTCAGCGCGCGCGCGCAGGGGTGCCGCAGCAGCGGCGCGAGTATCCAGGCCAGCGGCGCGCGCACCGCGCCCATCGCATACTGCGGCAGCTCGTCCAACGCGGCCAGCCGCGCCCATTTTTCCAGCGACCGCTGCAGCGTCCCGCTTGCGCAGGTGAGGATGAGCTTCTCTTTCGCGCGCGTAAGCGCAACATACAATACGCGCAGCTCCTCGCTTACCATCTCGCGACGCTGCAGCACCGCGACCGCTGTGCGCTCGGCTGTGTCGTACTGTACGCCGCGGCTCCGGTCGCGGCACTTGCCGCCAATCCCCAGTGACTGATGCACCAGCACCGGCTCGCGCAGGTCCGCTTCGTTAAATTGCTTCGCGCAGTCCGCCAGCAGCACGACCGGAAATTCCAGCCCCTTGGATTTGTGGATGCTCATGATGCGCACCGCGCCGCCCGACGCCTCTGCGCCAACCGTCTGGAAGTCCTCGCCCGTTTCCTGCATGCCGCGCAGCAGGCGCACGAACGCGAACAAACCGCGGAAGCCCTGCCCCTCGAACGCCCGCGCCCGCTCGAAGAAAGCGAGCAGGTTGGCCTGCCGCTGCGCGCCGTTGGGCAGCGCGCCGTACAGGCCGAGCGCTCCCGTCTGGTCATAGATCTCCCACAGCAGACGGTACACCGGCTGGTCGCACGCGAAGCCGCGCAGGAAGTCCAGCCGCTGCAGGAACACCTCGACCTTCGGGAAAGCGCCGCGCGACTGTATAAGCGCGTCGTAATAGCTTGCCTTGCGGTCTGTCAGCCGGATATCCGCCAGCTCCTGCTCGGTGAAGCCGAACAGCGGCGAACGCAGCACGCCGATCAGGTCCACGTCCTGCCTCGGGTTGTCGATCACGTTCAGGAGCGAAACCACCGCGCCCACCTCGGCGGTTTCCAACAGGCCGCCGCGCTCCTCCGCGCTCGCGGAAACGCCCGTCTGCTCAAGCGCGGCGATGAACGTGCGCGCCTTGGTTTTGGTGGCGCGCAGCAGGATCACGATATCCCCCGGCGTAACCGGACGTAGGGCGCCCGTTTCCTTATCCAGCACGGGAAAGCCCTCGTCCAGCAGCGCGCGGATGCGCTGCGCGGCGAGCTGGGCCTCGAGCGCAGTCTTGTCGGGCGCGTCGTCGTCCTCGCCAAGCCCCGCCGCGTCCACCAGCAACACCTCGGTCCGATAGCGCGGGTCGTCCGCGTCCGGATAATAGTCCGCGCCCAGATGCAACGCTTCCCGATCGGTATACGCCAAGCCGCCCACCGTTTCGCCCATCACGGCGGCAAACAGATAGTTGCACGCATCCAGCACCGCCGCGCGCGAGCGGAAGTTCCGCCCCAGCACTACGCGGCGCGGCTGTCCCGCATCCGCTTCCCCCGCCTCGGCAAAGGTCCGGTATTTGGACAGGAAGATGGAGGGGTCGGCCAGCCGGAATCCGTAGATGCTCTGCTTGACGTCGCCCACCATAAACAGGTTGGTCCCATCGCGGGACAGCGCGCGGAAGATCGCGTCCTGCACGGCATTGGTGTCCTGGTATTCATCCACCGCGATCTCCGCGTAACCTTCGGACAGCGCTGCGGCCAGTGCGGAGGGCCGTCTCCCCTCGTACAGCAGGCGCACCGCAAAATGCTCCAAATCGTTGAAATCCGCCGCGTTCCGCGTGCGCTTGGCCGCGGAAAAGGCGTCGTCAAACGCATTTACCATGTCGATCAGCGAAAACAGCGCGCGCGCGGTCAGGGCGCGGTCGTATTCGGCCTCGGCCGCCGTAACGGTCAGCCATTTGCCGCGGATGGCTTTAGCGGCGTCCTTCCACTCCTCGCGCATCGCCTTGACTTCCTCAAGGAACGCCTTGTCCTCAAATTTACGCGCGGCTCCCAGCCGGTCGAACGTGATCGACCGCGCGGCCTCCACACAGGCATCCCACTCCCCGCCGCGCAGGGCTTCCAGCAGGCGCTCGGCGCGATTCAGATCGCTCGTCAGCGCGGGCAGGTAAGCATCGGCCAGGCCGTCGACGCCGGTCACCGCAGCCGCCGTCATGCGCAGAAACGCCGCGCCGTGCTCCGCCGCCGCGCGCGCCTGCGCAAGCAGGACGCGCCCGTGCGGCGTATCCATCCCGCGCGCGTACAGCCCCTGCCGCACCTCCTCCATGAAAGCGCGCGGGTCGGGATGCGCCTGTATTTTTTCGTAAGTGCCAAGGATGACCTCGCCCAGCTTCTTGTCGTCCCGCCCTGCGGCGAGCAGGTCGCAGAGCGCGAAAAAGCCCTCATCCCCGCGCTCATATGCTGCGTCGAGCACCTCCTCAAGCACCTCGGCGCGCAAGATCTTGCCCTCGTTCTCATCCATCAGCCGGAAATCCGGCGCGATGCCGAGCGCCGCCGCCTGCTCGCGCGCGAGCGACAGGCACAGCGCGTGTACGGTCGTGATCTTCGCGCGGTGTACCAGAAACATCTGACGGCGCAGGCGCGTATCGTGCGGCGCTTTCGCTGCCGCCTCGCCCAGCGCAGCGGAGATGCGCTCGCGCATCTCCGCTGCCGCCGCGTTGGTAAAGGTCACGAGCAGCAGACGGTCGATATCCACCGGATCGGTCGGGTCGGTCAGACGTGCGAGCACGCGCTCGACCAGCACCGCGGTCTTGCCCGAGCCTGCCGCCGCCGACACCAGCAGCGCGCCGCCCCTGTCATGGATGGCGGTTTCCTGCTCTTTGGTCCATTGCGGCATGTCATTCACCCCCTACCTGCTGCCAGAACTCCTCGTCCGACAGGTGCCGGAGCCACCGCGCCTTGTCGCCCGCCGTTTCATCGAAGCGGCAGGCGGCGCGGAAGTCACACCAGTCGCAAAAGCTCGATGCTTTATCCTTTTTGCACGGGTTTGCGGCCACACTGCCCGCGCGCAGCTCGCGCCCCATTTCGAGCAGCTTATCATGCGCATACCTGGCCAGCTTTCCAAACCGCACCAGGTCGGCCACCGCGGATTTCGCCGCGAGCGAGGGCGCGTCCTCCCCCTTTTTCACCTTGATCGTGACCGGAATAAACCGTCCGTCTCCTTCCAGCCCGTGCTCCATCGCCTCGAGCAGCTCCATGTCGTCGCTCAACAGGCCGCTGCGGCGCAGCGCCTTGTCGCGCAGAGCACGGAGCGCGTCCTCGTCGATATCGCGCGCCGCGTCGGGCAGCTCGTCCCGCACGGGGACGTACAAAACGCCCGCGGGTACGATTTCGTTGAACGTTTGGGTCAGACGCTTACGGTAGCGCTCCAAGCCCTCCTGCTGAAGTGCATACAGGTAGATAACGAGCTGCATGTTCAGCCCATACCAGATATCCGACAGGGAAAACGACTTTTTACCGCTTTTGTAGTCCATCACGCGCAAGTACAGCCGCCCGTTTTTGATATACCCGTCCACGCGATCCACCTTGCCCGAGAGGGACACTGAAACCTCCCCCTCCGCGCACAGGACGGGCGGCAGGTCGCCGCCGCGCGAAAAATCCACCTCATAATCGATCGGCGCGAAGTCGGAAACGCGCAGCTCGTCAATCACATTGTCCAAGATCTGCTCAACCGTGCGCGTCAGCCGCCCGAACAGATAGCGAAAGCGCGCGGTCTTGTTCTCCATGCCGCCCAGTTCCTCCTGCACATACTGCCGGACCGCCGTGCGGCAGGCACGCCGGACCGCCGCTTCCTCCGCAGCCGCCGCGCCGCCCGCGCCTTTCCCCAATGCAGTCAGCGCATGCTCCAGCACATAGTGGATAAACGTGCCGGTTTCGAGCGCGTCAAACCGCGCCACACGGCGCGGCCTGGCTTTCAGGCCGTACTGCATGAAAAACGCGAACCGGCAGGAGTAAAATGTGTCCACGCGCGAGGCGGTCAGGTTGAGGCTTTTTCCATATAGCCCCTCTATCGTATGCGGGCTGGTCAGCGGCCCCCGTCCGCGCCGCTGCTGCGCGGCATGGTGTACCCGCTCGTCGTCGCGGTAAAAACCGTAGGCCGCGCGCACCGCCGCCGTGCGGTCGCCGGACAGGTATGCGCAGGCCATTTCGACCGCCGGACGCTCCGCCTGCAGGCGGTCCTGCGCTGTTTCCGTCTGGTGCGTGGAAAACAGCACGTCGGGCAGCAGCCCCCGCACCACGCCCACAAAATACGACGGGCGCGTCTCCCCACCCACGGCGTCGCTCATATGCCAGGTGAGCAGCAGTTCCTCAGTGGGGCAGGCAAGCGCGCGGTACAGGGTCTCCTGCTCCATGAGCAGACGCTCCACGCCGTAGGCTTTCAGTTCCACCCCCAGCGCGTCCAGCTTGTCCCGCTCCATATCGCTGAGCAGCGAGGCGGAGGAGGGCGCCTTGGGGATCAGCCCGTCGTTTACCCCGAGCAGGATCACGTATTTCGCGTTTTCCCCGCATGCGCGTTCGATATTGCCGCAGGTCACACGGTCGAGTGAAACGGGTATCGTACCCACGTCGTATTCGCCCAGCACCAGACGGAACAGCTTCGCAAACCGCTCCGCCGTCAGCGGCGTATCCCCGCATACCCATGCGAACTGCTCCATGGCGGACACCAGAATCTCCCACAGCTGGCGGTACTCATCCGCCAGCTGTAGGCGTCCGGCCACCTCGTGCGCGGCCGCGCGGTCGGCCATGCACCGCGGCGCGTCCACCGCGAGCAGGAAGTCGTACAGCGCGCGCACACAGCCGGATGCCGGCTGCTCCCCTTTCAGCCTTTCGCGCAGCGTGGAAAACGGGCCGATCAAACGCGCGCGCAGCGCGTTCAACTCCGCAAGCTGCGCCCGCGCGCGATCGTCGAACGGCTGACCGTACCCGTCCGGATGTTCGGCCCACTCCCGTTCCCATGCGCCGCCGCGGATATTCCAGGTCAGCGCGTAATTCTCCAGCTTGTCCGACTCCTCACGCGTTAGATGCATCAAGCCGGTTTTGAGACAGCCGAACAGGTCCTCGTATTTGAAATAGGACTGCGCCGCGTTCAGCGCGCCCGTGACCAGCGCCATCGGCGGGCGTGAGAGCAGGTCGGGCTTTTCCGCAAGGAACACCGGCACGTCATATCGCGCCATCGCCATGGCGAGAAACGCACTGTACGGCTCGATGTCACGCGCGGCCACCACGAAATCGCGGTAGCGCGCGCCCTCATCGCGCACCTTGCGCCGGATATAGGCCGCCGCGTGCTCGCACTCGTCAAACGGCGACGCGGCAGCGTACAGGCGCACCCCTTCGCACGACTCCTGCGGAACACGCACGGGCAACAGACCTTGTGCCTCCACCGCCGCCAGGCCCGCCGGCCGCGCAACCCTGCTTGCGCCAAGCTCGATGCGCTCCGCTTTCCGGTTATGCCGCTTTGCCATGCGCTCCAGAGTCTTGACCGTTTTGCAGCCCGTGACGAATATTTCCGGATACGCCATATCGCAGGCGACCGCCGCCGCCAGCGGCACGCCCGCCGCCAGCACGGCGTCGACCACGGCCAGCTCCTGCGGCGTAAAGCCCAGAAAGCCGTCCAGATACACCGCCGCGCCGTCCAGCACATGACTTTCTGCGAGCCGGTCGCGCAGATGGGTCAGCCGGTCGCGTGGGTCGGGCAGGGATTCGTCGCACAGACGCTCATACGCGGTCAATAACTGCGCCAGATCGGACAGCTTCGCTGCGAGCGCCGTGTCCCTGCACGTCTCCGCAGCGGCGAACAGCGCCTCCGGCGCGACCGCACAGGTCTTGCACTCGTCCACCACCCCCAGCGCCTCGCCGAGCAGCTCGGGCTTGTCCGCCAGACCGCCCCATACGGACAGCCCGCCCTGAACACGGCGCGCGGCCTCCTGTAGGGTGAGGAGCTGTCCGGCCGGTGTCAGCATCTGCTGCGCCAGCCCGCCGACCTCGGAAAACACCCGATCAGCCAGGCGGGAGAACGTCAGCACCTCGGCGGTGCGCGCGCCCCGATTGTCCGTCGCCGCGGCGAGCGACCGCTCCATACGGTGTGAATTCAGCTCCGGCACAAGTAAGATCTGCCGCCCCTCGCCGCTTTCACAGCGGGCGGCGATCTCCCGCAGGATTGCCGTTGTTTTGCCGCTGCCCGCGCGGCCGGTCCAAATGCGCATGGCACTCTCCCCTTCCATTGCTTTTTATCATACCATGAACCCGAACATGTGCGCAAGCTTCCCGCAGAAAAGGAAAATTTATGGTTGACTTTTCCGCAAAAATCGACTATACTTAACAAGCACGTTGCGAAACGCCTCTGTAGCTCAGTCGGTAGAGCAGGGGACTGAAAATCCCCGTGTCGGTGGTTCGATTCCGCCCGGAGGCACCATTTTATATGCGGCTGTAGCTCATCTGGTAGAGCGCCACCTTGCCAAGGTGGAGGTAGCGAGTTCGAGCCTCGTCAGCCGCTCCACCCAAAAACCTGTCCCGCGGACAGGTTTTTTCAGTTTTCTGCATGGCGGTTGACAACACGCCGCCGTTCAGTATACTCTCATATTAGGTGATTTGCATGGAACGTAAAACAAAGACAACCATCGAACGCGGCCTGTTAATCTCGGGTATCGCGATCGCGGCTTTCGGCCTGCTGACCGAGCGCATCAACTATCCCTGGGGTACGCTGGTCGGCAAGGAGACGATCGCGGCGGATCCTGCGCCGGTCTCCGAGCAATGGATTGAGCAAAGCCTCCCCGCCGAGGAGGATCTGGTTTACCTGACCGACTGCGACGCCTACGGCACGGCGACCGCTCCGGAAGAGGCGCTACAGGTTGGCGTGATCAAGCTGCCCAAGCTCGGCACCGCCGACAACGTGGTCGAAGGCACCGATCTGAAAGACCTCGCGCTTGGCGCAGGGCATCTCGCGGGAAGCGCGCTGCCCGGTGCGTCCGGCAACTGCGTGATCGCGGGCGACCGCTCCGACGATTTGATGCGTCATTTGGAATTACTCGGCGAAGGGGATACCATCCTGCTCGCCGACCAAGACACGCAATATACCTATACGGTATTCCAGGCGGTAACGGTCGAGCCTACTGAGGTCTGGGTGACCGAGCCTGTCGAGGGACGCGAGGCCGTGCTCACCCTGTTTACCGGTACGCCGTCCGGCTCTCTCAAACAGCGGCTGGTCGTCCAGGCGGAGCTGACCGCCTCGGAACCTCGCAGCTGATCTGTCCGTCCCGCACCGAGGCCGCCCAGAGGGCCTCGGTGCGTTTCATTTTCACCGGCGCGTTCTGTGCCGCTGCGTGACTGTTTACGAGGTTTCTTTATGCTACATGAATTTTCCCGCGCCGAGCTGCTGCTCGGCTCACAGGCCATCCAGACGCTCGCTGCGTCCCATGTCGCCGTGTTCGGCGTGGGCGGTGTCGGCTCGTTCGCGTGCGAAGCGCTCGCGCGCGCCGGCGTAGGCGAGCTGACGTTGATCGATAACGATACGGTTGCGCTCACCAACCGCAACCGCCAGCTTATCGCGCTTGCGTCCACGTCCGGTCAGCCGAAGGTGGACGCGATGCGCGCGCGCATCGCGGATATCAACCCGCGCTGCACCGTCCATGCGCTCTGCATGTTCTATACGCCGGACAGCGCGCTCGACCTCAGCCGCTTCGACTATGTGATCGACGCGATCGACACCGTGACCGCCAAGCTGCATCTGATCGCCGAATGCGACCGGCTGGACGTGCCGCTGATTTGCTCCATGGGAACAGGCAACAAGCTCGATCCCACGCGGTTTGAAGTTACGGATATTTACAAAACCTCGGTCTGCCCGCTCGCGCGGGTCATCCGGCTGGAATGCAAAAAACGCCGCATCAAGCGCCTGAAGGTCGTCTACTCCAGGGAGGAACCACGCACGCCCTTGCCCTCGGACGAGCAGAAAGGCACTGCGGGGCGCGCCGTACCCGGCAGCGTTTCCTTTGTGCCGCCGGTAGCGGGCATGATCCTCGCGGGCGAATGTATCAAGGACCTGACGGGCGTACGGTAAAACGCAAAACAGGAGCAGCTCTTGCTGCCCCTGTTTTGCGTTTTGGTTTATTCGGCCGGCTCTCCGGTCGGAAAGAAGAGTATGGTCTGCTGAGCGGTTCCAAGCGCCTCCCCCCTGATACGGACGCATCCGTCTGCAAAATCCACTTCCCCGACTGCGAACGGCACTTCGATCGCGCCGAGCGTATCCCCAAAACGGTCGAAGCAGGCAACGGTCTGCGCGCCGGTCCGCAGGGCATACACCCCCGCGCCATCGGTCGCCAGAGGCCCCGGCCGCTGGCTGACGGAAACCGTAAACAGAGTTTGGGGATTTCCGTACTCCGTGCAGCGGATATAGGCATACTCAGTGTCCGACAGCCAGCAGGCATAAATGTCCTGCCCCGTCTCGATCATCGCGTTGGCATAGGTTTCGCTTAAACGGCGGCCGGAAAAGTCATACAGCGTATAGTACCCGCTGTCCTGTGCGATATAAGTATCGCTCCATCGGTTCAGGAGCATCGGCGTTTCGCTCACCGTTCCCATCTTGCCATCGGTAATCAGGCAGTATGCCCCGTCGCGTTCTATCACAAGGCGGTCGCCGATCCCGCCGTACACCTGCACCTGATCGAGCGAAATATTCATGCGCCAGAGGGTATTCCCGCCGCGGTCGATCGCGCGGACGGCATCCCCCTCGCGGACGATCGCCCTGCCGTTTGCCCAGCCCGTGACCGACTGGTAGGTTTGCGTGCTGTATGTGCCGTCCGCATACAGGATACGGCTGTCCGCCGCGCCTTTTTCCATCGAGTACGCCCATGCCGAACCCGACTGCTCGTCCACGCCGTCAGCATAATAATCCGCCAATGTGTCGCCGGTTCTCAGGTTGCATAACGCGCACGCAAATCCGCTTTCCACATCCGGCTGCCAGTGCAGGCTTGCCCATTCACCCAACAGTCTGGCATCATAAAAATAGCCGTCCGTACCCGCAAAATCGGTCAGCAGACGGTTACCGGCTGCATCCTCGATATGTACGCGGCCCACCCCCGCGCCGGAATAGTCCACTACGACACGGTATGCTTCCCCTTGCTCTTTTGGGATCTCGGCCGCATACTGCGCGGCATATAGGCGCAGCATGGTTGCGATCGACTGCTCGCGGGTATACTCTCCCGCCGGCTCAAACGCATTGCCTCCCGTCCCCGTCATGATGCCGTGGCGGTAGACCCAGTTGATATCATTGCGCGCCCACGAGGCGATATCCGCGCCATCCGCGAACACATGCGGCAGACGGCCCTGCACGCTGCCGTCGTAATCCGCCCGCAGCGCGCCCAGCCGGTGTAGCATACTGGCCGCCTCCTGTCTCTGGAGTGATCGGCCCGGCTCGAACCTTCCGCCTCCCACTCCATTGACGATGCCGACCGACGCGCATAGCAGCACATCCCCCTCCTTACAGTCCGTGAACAATACGGTATCCTTTTCCACTTTACCCAGCAACCCTTCAGTTTCCCACGAACGGTAAACCGCCGCCGCCAGCGCGCAAAACTCTGCCCTTGTCGCCGCCCTGTCATAGGCGCTGTCCAGCTTTTCCGGCACCAGCCCCGCCTCGCGCGCGGTCTGCACCGCTTCCAGCGCCCAGTCGCTCGGCTGGTCCGCGGCCCCCGCCGGAACCGCCAGCATGCAGGCCGTCAGCACGGCCGCTATCCATCTTTTCATCGTTCCATCCTCCTTTTTATTCGGTACGCTGTCTGGTAATCTCGTGATAAACGATCTCGGCACGATAGGTTTCCGCCCCATCCTCCGCATAAACGCTTTCGGTGATCGTGCGCCCCTGCGCGTCATAGCACCGGATAGCAAGGGACGCCTCCGTTTACACGCCCTGCCGGTACCGAACGCTCGTTTCCTCCTCATACCGCGCGGCGGGTACGATATACGGCAGCATCCGCCAGCTTTCCGTGTCCGGCGCCACATAGCGCAGGCCTCGTAACGCCAGCGCGCCAAATGTCAGTCCATACACCGCCACAGCCGCCAGCAGTAGGCCGCACAAGCGCCTGAAGATCCCCTGCTTCATACCGGCCTCCCTTTTTCCCATTGTAACACAAAAGCCCCTGCGGATAAATATCCGCAGGGGCTTTGTCATTCTTTTGTAGCTTACGCTTCTGGAGCGTACAGGTCCTGCAGGCGCTTGAGGTGTGCATAGCGCTTGGTGGACTCGACCTCGGATTCGGAGAACAGCTTCTCGGCGCGATCCGGGAACGAACGGGTCAGCGCAGAGTAGCGAGCTTCGTTCATCATGAACTTGCGGTAGTCCTCGGTCTTGGGCTCCTTGGACTCCAGGATGAACGGGTTCTTGCCTTCTTCCGCGAGCTGCGGGTTGAAGCGGAACAGGTTCCAGTAGCCGCAGTCGACAGCCTTCTTCATCTCGGCCTGGCAGTTGGTCATACCGCCCTTGATGGAGTGCATCTCGCACGGGGCATAGCCGATGATGAGGGACGGTCCCGGATAGGCTTCCGCTTCCGCAATCGCCTTGAGAGTCTGGTTCATGTTCGCGCCCATAGCGATCTGGGCAACGTATACATAGCCGTAGCTCATCGCGATCTCGGCGAGGCTCTTCTTCTTGGTGGTCTTGCCGGACGCCGCGAACTGCGCAACCGCGCCGATGTTGGTCGCCTTGGAGGCCTGACCGCCGGTGTTGGAGTAAACCTCGGTATCGAATACCATGACGTTTACATCCTGGCCGGAAGCGAGGACATGATCCAAGCCGCCGAAGCCGATATCATAAGCCCAGCCGTCGCCGCCGAAGATCCAGACGGACTTCTTGGCCAAGTATTCCTTATGCGCAACGATTTCCTTGCAGGCGTCGCAGCCGGCAGCCGCGCCCTGCTCAAGCACAGCGGCCAGAGCCTTGGCCGGCTCCGCGTTAGCAGCGCCGTTGTCCTTGGTTTCCAGGAACTTGGCGATCGCGTCCTTGGTTTCGGCCGGAGTCGCATCCGCCGCAGCCATCTCTTCGAGCTTGGAGATCAGGCGTTCACGGATGGCGAGCTGGCCATAGTACATGCCGAGGCCGTGCTCCGCGTTGTCCTCGAACAGGCTGTTCGCCCAAGCCGGACCGTGGCCATTCGCGTCAACGGTGTACGGGCTGGTAGCAGCAGGACCACCCCAGATGGACGAGCATCCAGTAGCGTTGGAGATATACATACGGTCGCCGCAGACCTGGGTGATCAGGCGGGCGTAAGAGGTTTCGGCGCAGCCTGCGCACGAGCCGGAGAACTCAAGCAGCGGCTTCTTGAACTGACTGTCCTTGACGGAAGCAGTCGAGATCATGTCGGCCTTCTCGGCAACCTTGGCTACGCAGTAATCGAACGCATCCTGCTGGGCAGCTTCCTGCTCCTGCGGAACCATGGTGAGCGACTTGGTCGGGCATACGCCTACGCACACGCCGCAGCCCATGCAGTCGAGCGGGGAAACAGCCATCGTGTACTTGTACACGCCCTTGCCCTTGCCAGCCTTGATGTCCACGATCTTGGCAGAAGCCGGAGCGGCGGCAGCCTCTTCCTCGGTCAGCGCGAACGGACGGATGGTGGCGTGCGGGCAGACATAAGCGCACTGGTTGCACTGTACGCAGGTCTCGGCGTTCCAGGTCGGAACGGTAACGGCTACGCCGCGCTTCTCGTAAGCGGCAGCGCCGTGCTCGAACGAACCGTCAACATGCTCGCCGGCGAAAGCGGATACCGGCAGAGAGTCGCCGTCCATGCGGCCGATGGGCTCCATAACGTCCTTGACCATCTTGACGACTTCCGGACGGCCCTGCAGGTCGCGGTTGTCCGCTTCGTCCGCGGCATTCGCCCAAGACGCCGGAATCTCGACCTTGTGGAACGCGGTCGCGCCAACGTCGATCGCCTTGTGGTTCATATCGACGATATCCTGGCCTTTCTTCAGGTAGGACTTGGTAGCGGCATCCTTCATGTAGCCAATCGCTTCTTCCTGCGGCATAACCTTGGCCAGCGTGAAGAACGCGGACTGCAGGATGGTGTTGGTGCGCTTGCCCATGCCGATCTCGATCGCCTTGTCGATCGCGTTGATCGTGTAAAGCTGGATGTTGTTGGAAGCAATATAGCGCTTGGCAGCAGCCGGCATGTGGTGGTCAAGCTCTTCGTCGGTCCACTGGCAGTTGATCATGAAGATACCGCCCGGCTTGACGTCGCGGACCATCGGGAAGCCCTTAACGATATAGGAAGGATTATGGCAGGCAACGAAGTCCGCCTTGTTGATATAGTAAGGAGACTTGATCGGCTTGTCGCCAAAGCGCAGGTGCGAAATGGTCACGCCGCCGGTCTTCTTGGAGTCGTACTGGAAGTACGCCTGAACATACTTGTCGGTATGGTCGCCGATGATCTTGATAGAGTTCTTGTTTGCGCCGACCGTACCGTCGCCGCCGAGACCCCAGAACTTGCACTCGATGGTGCCTTCCGCCGCGGTGTTCGGCGCCGGCTTCTCCTCGAGGGACAGGTAGGTAACGTCGTCGGTGATGCCAATGGTGAACTGGGGCTTGGGCTCGGCCTTGGTCAGTTCCTCGTATACGGCAAAGACGGACGCCGGAGGCGTGTCCTTGGAGCCGAGACCGTATCGGCCGCCGATAACGACCTTATCGGTGATGCCGGCGTTCGCCAGCGCGGTGACGACATCGAGGTAGAGCGGCTCGCCCTGCGCGCCGGGCTCCTTGGTGCGGTCGAGGACCGCGAGCTTCTTAGCGGTAGACGGAATCGCGGCCAGCAGCTTGTCCGCGCGCCACGGGCGGTACAGACGGACCTTGACAAGACCGACCTTTTCGCCGTGCGCGTTCAGGTAATCGATCACTTCCTCCGCCACGTCGCAGATCGAACCCATCGCGATAATCACGCGGTCAGCGTCGGCAGCGCCGTAGTAGTTGAACAGCTGATAGTCAGTACCGAGTTTGGCGTTGACCTTGCCCATGTACTCCTCTACGATCTCCGGAACAGCGTCGTAGAACTTGTTGCAGGCCTCGCGGTGCTGGAAGAATACGTCGCCGTTCTCGTGCGAGCCGCGCATCATCGCATGCTCCGGATTGAGGGCGCGCTTGCGGAACGCCTCGACAGCGTCCATGTCGCACATTTCCTTCAGGTCCTCGTAGTCCCAAACCTCGATCTTCTGGATCTCGTGGGAGGTGCGGAAGCCGTCAAAGAAGTTGATGAACGGAACGCGGGACTTGATGGTCGCCAGGTGCGCGACCGCGCCCAGATCCATCACTTCCTGCGGGTTGGTTTCAGCCAGCATGGCGAAACCGGTCTGGCGGCAGGCCATAACGTCGGAATGGTCGCCAAAGATGTTCAGCGCATGGGACGCAACCGTACGCGCCGAAACATGGAAGACACAGGGAAGCAGTTCGCCCGCGATCTTGTACATATTCGGGATCATCAGCAACAGGCCCTGAGACGCGGTGTAGGTGGTGGTCAGCGCACCGGCCGCAAGGGAGCCGTGTACCGTACCCGCAGCACCCGCCTCGGACTGCATTTCGATCACCTTGACGGTTGTACCGAAAATGTTCTTCTGACCTGCGGCTGCCCACTGGTCAACGCTGTCTGCCATGGGGCTGGACGGGGTAATCGGATAGATACCCGCGACCTCGGTAAACGCATACGACACGTGCGCGGCCGCAGTGTTACCGTCCATGGACTTCATCTTTCTTGCCATGTTTATATCCTCCTATTCAGTTATAACATGCTGAAGGGGTGAAAAAGGACCTTTCCGCACCAGTTTTGCGCCGAAAAAGCGATCTTCACCAACCGTATTTATTTTAGCACTCCTCCCTCCAATTGTAAACACCCAATATGACAAATTCATAACGATTTCCGCTTTTTCGGAACCGATTTCATATCGTGAAACAAATTGCTCTTTTTGTACCATAAATATTACATTTAGTTTGCATTTGACGTTTTGCATTGCGGAATTTGACATTTTGTAGTATAGTATTAGCGGTAAGAATTGGCGTTTCGGAGGGGCTTAACATGGTATCGCGTGTCTTCTCAGCCGGCCTGCGTGGCATCGATGGATATATCGTCACGGCCGAATGCTTTCTGTCCAGCGGCCTGCCCCGTTTGGATATCGTTGGCCTGCCGACCGGCGCGGTCAGCGAAGCTGGGGAGCGTGTGCGCGCCGCAGTCAAATCCCGCGGCTTCGACTGGCCGGTTTCCCGCCTGACGGTCAACCTCGCTCCCGCGGATACCAAAAAGGCCGGCGCCGCCTATGACCTTCCGATTCTGCTTTCCATCCTTGCGGCCGCGGGCGAGATCGATCCCCTGCCGCAGGACGCCGTCTTTCTCGGCGAGTTGTCCCTGACCGGCGAGCTGCGTCCGGTGTGCGGCGCACTTTCTATGGCGCTCGCCGTGCGGGACGCCGGCTTCCGAACGGTATTTGTCCCACAGCAGAACGCGGCCGAGGCCGCCTATGCCGCCGGCGTCACCGTGCTGCCGGCGGCCGGCCTGGACGACCTGCTCGCCCACCTGAACGGGCGCCGCCCGCTTTCTCCCTGTCTCCCGCCTGCCGCGCCGCCGCCGTGCAGCGCGCCCCTCGATTTCTCGCACGTCATGGGGCAGCACGCGGTCAAGCGCGCGCTCGAGATCGCCGCTGCGGGCGGACACAATATTATTCTCTCCGGCCCGCCCGGGTCGGGCAAGAGCATGATGGCAAAATGCTTCCCCACCATCCTGCCGCCTCTGTCCGATGCGGAGCGGCTGGAGGTCATCCGCGTCTGGTCGGCGGTCGGCCGCGGCCAGGAAGCGGTTGGCCGCGCGGAGCGGCCGTTCCGCGCGCCGCACCATAACTCCTCCGCAAACGCAGTCGCGGGCGGCGCGGGTGCCGGCGGGCGGCTCCCTGTCCCCGGCGAAGTCACGCTGGCCCACCATGGGGTATTATTTCTGGACGAGCTGCCCGAGTTTCACCGCGATGTGCTCGAAACCCTGCGCCAGCCGCTCGAAGACGGAAAAATCACGATCTCCCGCGTTGCCGGGCAGGTCACTTATCCGGCGCATTTTCAATTAATCGCAGCTATGAACCCCTGCAAATGCGGCTGGTATGGAAGCGGCCGCTGCACTTGCTCGCCCGCTTCCGTGCAGCAGTACCTGCGGCGGCTGTCCGGCCCTCTGCTCGACCGCATCGACCTGCAGATCGCGGTACAGCCTGTCGAATATGCGGCGCTGGCTGCCCGCGGACGGGCTGCCGAGGAGCCTTCGGCGGCGATCCGCGACCGCGTGTGCGCCGCCCGCGTGGTCCAGTACCAGCGGCAGGGCGACGGTATCTGCAACGCCAGAATACCGCCCGCGCAATTGGCGCTGTACTGTGCCCTGTCCGACGACGCTTCCCGCATATTCGCGGCGGCGTTTGAGCGGCTCGGCCTCACCGCCCGCGCGCACGACCGTGTGCTGCGCGTGGCGAGAACGGTCGCTGATCTGGCCGGCAGCGCGTCCATCCAGTCCGAGCATCTTGCCGAGGCCCTACAGTACCGCACGCTCGACCGTGCGGCCGCCGATTGACCCACTTCCGCGCGGCGGGTTGTGGAAAAGCCTGTGTGTATTGTGAATAAATTCCTTTTTCAACGGTTTTTCCCAGGTTTTTGCGCTTAACTATTCCATAAAATATCCTAATTCTCTTTATTGAGACACAAGGAGGTCTTTCCCTATGTCCCATCCCTTTGCCCGCCGGGCGGGTGCGTTGGCGTTGACAGCGGCGTTGTTCGTCCAGCAGGCCGGCGCGCTTTCCAATATTTCCTCCTGGGCGGAGGAGGGCGTCGCAGCCGCGCAGGCTGCCGGCCTGATGCCCAGCGCGCTCGAAGCGCTCAACGCAAAGGCCGAGATCACCCGCGCGGAATTCTGCGGCATTGCCGTAAACGCTTATAAGGCGGTGAGCGGCAAGGCGGTGTTCGCTTCAGCCAAAAAGCCGTTCCGCGACTGTGACGACCCCAATGTGGTCGCGGCATATGAGCTCGGCCTGGTAAGCGGCCGCGGCGACGGCATTTTCGATCCGGACGCCAGCATCAAGCGGCAGGACCTCTGTGTGATGCTGTATAATATCCTGGACGCCGCCGGCATCGACGCCCCCGCCATCGCGGGCGATGCCTGCGTGGAGGATTATCCCGACGTTCCGCAAATCAGCGATTATGCGGTCAACGCCATGATTACCATGGTCGATTATACGATCGTAAACGGCATTTCCGCCGCGGACGAGGCTACGCTGTTAGCGCCTAACGGCACGGCGACACGCGAGCAGGCCCTTATCATGGCGGAGCGCTTTTGCCAGGCCTTTGAGGACCAGGAGCCTGAAGCGGAGCCTTCCGACGAGGAGGGCGCTGTTTCGGTCCCTGACTACTGGCTCGATCCTGACCTTATGTTCCCCTCCACGGAAACGGACAAAATGATGCTCGTCTACGGTGTGGGCGGTGAAAAGTATCAGACCGCCGAGGAGGCCGAGGCGCACATGGTGGAGATCTCGGTTCCGGTCTGGCGGCTCCAGGCCGACGGGAGCAAGACCTCCAGCACCGCGTATATCGAGGTCAATCAGTCGCTCGCCCCGATTTACGAGGCAATCTTTGAGGAAATTTATAACGGCGACGAGCAGTTCCCGATCAAAAATGTCGGCTGCTATTCCTGGCGCACGGGCGAGCATTCGCAGGGTACCGCGATCGATATCAACTGGGAGGAAAACATGGAGGCTACTATCAACGCGGACGGCTCGCTCACCCCGACCACCGGCACGCACTGGTCGCCCTACGAGGACCCCTACTCCATCCCAGAGGGCGGGGATGTATACAACGCTTTTACGAAATACGGCTTTTCATGGGGTGGGAACGCCTGGTCGAGCAAGCGCGACTACATGCATTTCAGCTATTTCGGACGATAAATAACACGGGAGGGCGGCATAATGCCGCCCTCCCGTGTTTCATCCCGCCCTATCCCCCGGCAAGGATGCTCGTCCGGTTTCTGTAGTAATACAGCACGCCCACCGCATCGGCCAGCGCCCAGCCGATTGGCACCGACATCCAGATGCCGGTCACGCCCAGCGCAGGGACAGCCGACAACGCGTAAGCCAATGCCACACGCGTACCCAGCGAGAATACCGTCAGCACCACTGACATCCCGGGCATCTTGACCGCCCTATAAAAGCCATACAGCAGGAACAACAGGCCGATACCAAAATAGAACGCCCCCTCAATCCGCAGGTAGCCCACGCCGGCCTCGATGATCGCTGTGTCCCCAGCGTCGACAAACAGCCCCATGAGCGGACGGGCCAGCGCGCATACCGCAAGGCTGATGGCCGCGCAGAACGCGAACGCGGACAGCGCCGCGCTTTTTATCCCGCGCCGGATCCGCTCCGCCTTTCCCGCGCCGTAATTCTGGGCGATAAAGGTGGAAAACGCATTGCCGAAATCCTGTACCGGCATATAGGCGAACGAATCGATCTTGACCGCGGCGGCAAACGCCGCCATCACCACCTTGCCGAAGCTGTTGACCAAGCCCTGCACCATCAGGATGCCGAGGTTCATAATCGATTGCTGCACGCAGGTCAGCACCGACAGGCCCGCGATCTCACGGACGATACCGCCGTCCCAGCGGATATGCCGCCGCGCGACCCGCAGCTCCGGAAAGCGGAGCAGGTAATACAGCAATATCCCCAGGCCGGACGCATACTGCGACAGGACGGTCGCAGCCGCCGCGCCCGCCACGCCCCAGCGAAAAACAATCACGAACACCAGATCGAGCGCAATGTTCATCACCGCCGCAATACCCAAAAACAGCAGCGGCGTGACCGAATCCCCGACCGCGCGCAGCAGATTGGCAAAGTAATTATAAAGAAAGGTCGCCGGAATGCCGAAAAAGATGCAGAACAGGTATTCCCGCATCAGTCCGACAACCTCCCGCGGCACCTGCAGGGCGCGGATGATCCAGTCCAGCCCGGCAAACGAGAGGAGGTTGAGCAGCAGTGCCGCCGCACCGATCAGCAGGAACGACAGAGCGAAGCTGGTCCGGAGCCGCTCCATATCCTTCCGCCCAAACTGGATGGAGAAAAACGCGCTGCTCCCCATACACAGCCCGAGCAGGATAGAGGTCAGGAACACCATCAGCGTATACGACGAACCGACCGCCGCCAGCGCGTCCGCCCCCAGAAAGCGGCCCACGATCAGCGTATCCGCCACGTTATACATCTGCTGTAGCAGGTTGCCCGCCATCAGCGGCAGGGCGAACAGCAACAGCTTTTTGGTGATATCGCCCTCTGTCAAATCGCCTCGCATACGTCCACCTTTTTTCTAAACGTAATTATTATCTTTCTTTATGCAATACTATAGTAGCAATATTTTATCAATTCGTCAATCATATATTTCTATTTGTTCCTTCCCTGTGTTATACTATCTTATATCATCCAACCCTGAAAAGGAGGCTTCCCCATGTATCTGGACTGTCTGGACGCCCTCGACCAAAAGATCCTCACCCTGCTCACACAGAACGCTCGCTATTCCTATTCCGAGATCGGCGAGCTGGTCGGCCTTTCGCGCGTCGCGGTGAAAGGCCGGATCGACGCGCTGGAGAAAAAGGGGATCATCGAGGAATACACGACCATCATCAACCCGCAGAAAATCAGCGGCGCTGTATCCTGCTACTTTGAGATCGAAACGGCTCCCGACGCACTGAACGCCGTGATCGACCGGCTTTATCAGTGCGGCACCGTCACCCAGATCTACCGCATGAGCGGCAATTGCTGCCTTCATGTGCATGCTGTCGCCGCCTCGCAGGACGAGCTTGATACGTTCATCCGGAACGAAATCGACCGTCTGGACGGTACGGTCAGCGTGAAAACACACGTTATCTTGTCCCGCATCAAGGATGTCAAGGGGCTTCGCCTGTAACACAGCTGTCCCCCTTCCCGCTTCGGCGCCCATGCCTGCGCCACAGCTTAACCAGCGGTTGAATAATCCAACCGTTGGTTAAACTTCGCCTCCATTGTGCGGCGGCGCGTCATATGATACGATAGGCATGACAAAGAGCCCTTTGATCCTATTTTAGAGAGCTGGTTTTCTTGATGGAACTGCAAATTGGAAAAATCATTATGCAAACACGCCGCGAAAAAGGGATGACGCAGGAAACGCTCGCTGACATGGTAGGCGTGTCCGCCGCCGCAGTCAGCAAGTGGGAAACCTGCGCAAGCTATCCGGATATCACGCTGCTGCCGCCGCTGGCCCGCGCGCTCGGCCTGTCCGTGGACGCACTTCTCGATTTCCGCCGCGACCCTGCGCGCGAGGAGCAGCTTGCCATTTCCAGCCGGCTGCATCAGGTATTTGACGACCAGGGCTTTGACGCGGGCGTGCGGGCGGTCGAGGCGGTACTGCGCGAATACCCGCACAGCGGCTCGATCAAGCTGCTCGCAGGCGCGCTGTATTATCGTTACATCGCCGCAGCCCTCAACCGTGCGGAGGATACGGAACAGACGGCGTCCGATATTACGGAGCGATGCCTCGCCCTGTTTGAGCAGGGGGAACAGCAATCCGAGGAAACCGGCGAAAAGCAGGTTTCCCGCTCCCTGCGCATCAGCATGCTCACCATGCTGGGCCGTTATGAAGAGGCCGAGGCGCTGATCGACAGCCTGCCGCCAAAGCAGGGCATCGATTCGGATGAGCTGCGCCTGTCCCTTTACCTGGCACAGGAAAAGCTGACCGAGGCAGAGCAGCTTGCGCGCCGCGCGCTGCTGACCCATGTGGGCGAGGTATCAACCGCGCTGATGAGCCTGACCACCATCGCCCGCCGGCAAAAGGCGTTTGCCGCCGCCCACCGTCTGGTTGACGCCTACCGCGCGGTCGATGCTCTGTTCGGACTTGACCGGTCGAACGGCCTGCTGCTCGGCATCATGCTCGCGCAGGATGAGGGCGACCAGGCGCAGGCGCTTGACCTGTTCGAGCAGTATATCGACACGCGCCTTGCCTATACGCTCGATTACCGTGATAACCCGTTTTTTGCCGCGGTGCAGACGCATGTCCCTACAAGGAACGATATTATTGAAACACACCGCCTGACGCTCCGTGCTATCGAGGAGGACGAGCGGTACGCGCCCCTGCGGGACGAGCCGCGCTTCCAGGCTGCGCTCGACCGCCTGCGCGCGGCCATTCCGGCGGAAAATTGAACAAACAAAATGCCCGAAACGGAAAACCGCTTCGGGCATCACTTC
Source organism: Agathobaculum massiliense (assembly GCF_900291975.1). GTDB lineage: Bacteria > Bacillota > Clostridia > Oscillospirales > Butyricicoccaceae > Agathobaculum > Agathobaculum ammoniilyticum. Next base: position 2,880,234 of record NZ_OMPN01000001.1, on the reverse strand, counting down.
TTTTGAGACGCGTTTTTCATATTCAGAATGGAACTCCCCTGTTTTTATTGCCGGGAAATAAATATAAAAAAACCACGCGGCCGCATTTCAATCCCGATGCGCGCCCTGCGTGGACCAATCCATAAAGCGTTTTACTTTTCGCTTTGCGTCTCATGCTCATCACCGAAAATCAAATCATCGATGTCCGGCCGGTCGGGCTTTTGCGGGATTCGGATATGTCTCATCAGCCTTTGCACCTCCTCTTATTGATTTATCTGTTATCCAGTATAACATATTATGCAAAAAAATCAAATAAAATTCCTGTAAAGTTACACAAATGTAACAATTTTTTCGACACGCCGCACCGTTCCCCGCCGCAGCCGCGCGGCCGCCAAAAAAGAAAAAGGCCGTAAAACGGCCTTTTTCACAAACAGCAAGCGGTTTCCGCAGAGCCTTCCGACCCTTTGGGGATCAAAGCGCCGCCTTCGCCTTTTCCGCCAGCGCGGCGAACGCAGCCTTGTCGTTGACCGCAAGGTCCGCGAGCATCTTACGGTTGAGGTCGATGCCGGCTTTCTTGAGGCCGTTCATAAAGCGGCTGTAATTCATGCCGCAGGACTTGGCGGCAGCCGAAATACGGGTGATCCACAGGCGGCGGAAGTCGCGCTTCTTGTGCTTGCGGCCGATATACGCGTACTTCAGGCTCTTCATAACCGCCTGGTTGGCTACGCGGTAATGGGTGGATTTCGCACCCCAGTAGCCCTTGGCACGCTTGAGGATCTTCTTTCTTCTTTTGCGCGTCATCATCGCGCCCTTAACTCTTGCCATTGTGATTGCCTCCTATATGAAAGATATGATTTTACTTACTTATACGGCAGCAGACGCTTGAGCTGCGCCACATTGGTGGAATCCGCAAAGCCTTCCTTGCGGAGGTGGCGCTTGAGCTTGGTGGTCTTTCCGTGGCCGTTGAGCAGATGGCGCTTACCAACATGGCCGCGCTTGAATTTACCGTTCTTGGTGACGGAAAATCTTTTCTTTGCACCGCTGTGCGTTTTGATCTTAGGCATAAGGGTTTGCTCCTCTCTGAATTTGCGCTGAAAACGCGCTTTTTGGTTTACTTGTCTTTTGCGGGCGCCAGGAACATAAGCATCTGACGGCCTTCGAGCTTGGGCTGCTTTTCCACCGTGCTGCATTCCGCGCACAGCTCCGCGAAGCGATGGAGCAGGTCCTGACCGAGCGACGCATGGGTGACCTCACGGCCGCGGAAGCGGACCGAAACCTTGACCTTGTCGCCGTCCTTCAGGAAGCGGCAGGCATTTTTCACCTTGGTATTCAGGTCGCCGACATCGATATTGGGGGTCAGGCGAATCTCTTTGATCTCCACGACACGCTGATTTTTTCTCGCTTCCTTTTCCCGCTTGGCCTGTTCAAAGCGGAATTTGCCGTAGTCCATGATCTTGCACACCGGCGGCTTTGCCTGCGGGGCGATCTTGACCAGGTCCATGCCTTTTTCCACTGCGATGTCCTGCGCCTGCTGGATAGGCACGATGCCGAGCTGTTCGCCGTCGTCGCTGATCAGGCGGACTTCCTTGTCGCGGATCTCTTCATTGATCTGATGTTCCATGCTGCTGATTGGTAAGCACCTCCAAACAAAAACGGATTAAAATACAAAAAGAAAAAAGGACCGGCCCTTTACGGTCGTCCTCCATCACAAAAGCGCAAAGCTGCCCTGCGGCTTTGCAGAATGATTGACCCGTTTGCTCAAGCGCTGCGGGTGAGGACGCGGCCTTCTTCTTTGTTACCTGTATTACTATAGCAGAAATAAAAGGCAAAGTCAAGGCTTTATTTCTTGCGTTCCTGCTGGTATGATAATTCGCATGGGCGGCATACTATGACAGTGGCGCCGCCCCGATAATTTGGCTTTACAAATCCGGCGCGATTTGTTATGCTTAAAGCGGGGAGAGCAATCCTCCCCCAATCTGAAACCAAACACAAGGAGGTGCCGGAACCATGAGCGAGGAGTACGGCAACGATTTTGTCACGCTGATCGATGAGGATGGCAACGAAGTGGAGTTTGAGCACATCGACACCGTGGAATATGAGGGTACGACCTATCTGGCGTTTATTCCGGCTGAGCTTGCCGTTGAGGAAGACGCGGAGGTCGTCATCATGCAGATCGTAGAGGAAAACGGCGAGGAAATGCTGGAAGCGGTCGAGGACGACGAGATCGCGGATGCAGTGTTCAATATCGTGATGGAACGCGCGGAAGCGGAGGAGGACGAAGAGGGCTGATCCCCTTTTCTTTCCGGCATCCGGCAAGGCTTTGCCGGATGTCACCCTGCCCTGTGCGACAGCGGCCTTTTTTTAACCCACATTTTTAGTACGGGATTTCGGAAAGTTTTGGCATCGAGCAGCAGGCCTCCCGGGTATACACGGATGTTGGAAGCGCAGACATGCCAAACAGAAAACCCACCTGCCAAGTCGTGCAGGTTACTAATTGGGCCGCATCGGCAGGGCGGGGCTTATTACCTTTCGGGCGCATGCGCCCCGCGCATTTCAATGGAACGGCAGCCGCTGTGCGGCTGCTTTTTTATTTCCCCCGCCTGGAAACGCCGTCCGAAGCGCTCGGCTTTTTCTTGCCCTGCACAGTAAAATGCGGTATAATAAAGGTGTGATTTCTTATATTGTCGCAAGAAAGGTGGTTTCCTTATGCAGCAGCCGATCCGAATCATCTCCCATGCCAACAAGCGCCTTTACGCGGATGCGATCCCCGGGCATTTCGCCACAAACCATTCGCACATCAATTATTATGTCGATATGTCCGAAATCAAGCACAATATGTCCATGGCGCTTGAAGCGGCACGCAGCATCGCTTTCCACTTTAGCGCGGTCAGTGTGGACACACTCCTGTGCCTGGAGGGTACGGAATACATCGGCGCCTATCTGGCCCGCGAGCTTTCCTCCTCGGGTATCGGCAGCCTGAATTCCGGCAAATCCGTCTATCTTGTCGAGCCGGACAACAACGTCAACGGGCAGTTCATGTTCGCGGACAACCTCCGCCCCATGATCGAAAACCGCAATGTACTGGTGCTGGTCAACACGGCCTCGACCGGTCAAACCCTGTCCCAGACGCGCGAGTGCATCGAATATTACGGAGGTCGGGTCGCCGGCTATTCCGCGCTGTTCTCCAACCTTTCCGAGTTGGACGACAAGCCGGTCGTCCGCCTGTTTTCGGGCGAGGATTTCCCGCATTACCATAATTTTGTCCGCGGCAAGGACTGCCCCGCGTGCGCGGCCGGCGTCCCGCTGGACGCTATCGTCACCCCGCGCGGATACACCAAGCTGTAAGCCCGTGTGGAGGCATCCGTCTGTCAAACGCAGGCGCATCCAGAGAAAAAGGCCGGAGGGAATCAATCCTCCGGCCTTTCCTTATCGCAGCTTCGCCGTAGGCAGCAACCGGCTCTCGGGCAATGCGCGCGCCGCTCGCAGACCTCCACATCCCCGCCCTGGAGCCGCAGCAGCCTGCCGTTGACCAAGCAGTCCGTCAGCTTGCGGCGGGCAGTGTTGTAGATCGCCTGCACCGTGGTGCGCGCGACCCCCATCTGCACGGCGGCCTGCTCCTGCTGCAGGCCCTCCAGGTCGATCAGGCGGAGCGCCTCGTACTCATCCAGCCCCATGACAACCGGCTCCCCCGCGCAGCCCATGCCGCGCGGGCCGAATTCCCGGCAGGCCGGCAGACCGCATACCCTGCGGCACTTTTTCGGCCTTGGCATCCACGTTTACCCGTGGCAGTGGCCGCCACAGGTGTGGCCGCCGTGCGAGGCGCAGTCATGCCCCTCGCCGTGATGCTCGTGGTGGCTGCACCGGACATCCGGATCATACTGGAGCGAGCCGGCCAGGAACGCCCCGACCGCTTCGTCCGCCCCGCCCTGCACGCCGCCCAGCAGGCGGATGCCGGCCTCGGCCAGCGCGGCCTGCGCGCCGCCGCCGATGCCGCCGCAAATCAGCGTATCCACGCCCTGCGCCGCCAGGAAGCCCGCAAGCGCCCCATGCCCGCTGCCATTGGTATCAACAATCCGCGAGGAAAGGATTTTTCCGTCCGCCGTTTCATATACTTTGAACTGGGCGGTATGCCCAAAGTGCTGGAATATCTGTCCATCCTCATAAGTGACTGCGATTTTCATATTGCTGCGCCTCCGTTTTTTATTTTCGGCATATGCCGGTTATAAGTATAGCATAACACTTTTCCGGCATATGTCAATAACATTTATTTTCCATAGGAAAAAGCGGCCCTGCGGCCGCTTTTCATCCTCCCTCTATTTTCTTAAAAATTCCGGCAGCCGCCGACGCGCCTCCAGCCGGTAGATGCGCGCGCCCTCGGATGAGAACTTCTCCTCATATTCGGTCATCACGTTGCCCTCGAAATCCGAGCGGTGCAGGTCGAGCGAAATATTCTGGAGCAGCCAGCCGTACTGACAGACCTCCGCAAGCGTCCACTCAAAAAAGCGCTGGTTATCGGTCTTGAAGCACAGATCGCCCTGCTGCTTCAGCAGCTCGTCATAGACCTCCAGATACGCGCGCCACGTCAGGCGGCGCTTGCGCTGGCGGTTAGGCGGCCACGGGTCGGAAAAGTTCAGGTAGATGCGGTCCACTTCGCCCGGGGCGAACACCTCGCGCAGCTCGGCCGCGTCAAAGGATACGAACCGCAGGTTGGGCAGCGGGTGCTGCTGGCAGCGCTCCGCCGCCATGATGAGCGCGCCCTCCTCCCGTTCGACCGCGATAAAGTTGATCTCCGGATACTGCTCCGCCATGCCGATCGCAAAGCGCCCCTTGCCGCAGCCGATCTCCACATGCAGCGGGTGGTCGTTGCCGAACAGCGCGCGCCAGCGGCCGCGCTTTTCCCTCGGCTCGAACGCCATCACATCCGCGCACGCGGCAAAACGAACGTCCAGGTTTTTCTTTTTGCGCATTCTCATGCGTTGATATTCCCCTTTTTTGTGTTTTCAGCCCTCTTATTATAGCCTGCCGGCCAGCCGTTTGCAAGCGGATTCCGCGCGGTCCCCTATTGTCCTCGCCCGCTTCCAGTCTTTGCCGGCAAGAATAACTCTTGGGAAATCGGCCGAACTGTGTTATAATGAGTCATATTGAATTGGGGGAACGCAGTATGTTCAAACGCTCCAGCGGCGTGCTCGCGCACGTCACTTCTCTGCCCTCGCCGCACGGCGTGGGTACCATGGGCAAGGCCGCGTATGATTTTGTGGATTTTCTCTCCGCCGCCCGTCAGACCTATTGGCAGGTCCTGCCGCTCGGCCACACCGGTTTCGGTGATTCGCCGTATCAGTGCTTTTCCGCAGCGGCGGGCAATCCGTACCTGATCGACCTTGACCTGCTGGTGGAGGACGGCCTGTTGACCGTGGCCGAGGTCAGGGCCGGCGACTTCGAGGCATCGCCGGACGAGACGGATTTCGAACAGCTCGCGGATACCCGCTGGCCGCTGTTCCGCAAGGCGTACCGCCGCGTTGACGACACGCTGCGCACCAGGATCGCCGCGTTCCGTGAGAAAAATGCCGCCTGGCTGCCGGATTATGCGCTGTTTATGGCGCTTAAAGAGGAAAAATACCACAATATGCCGGTCTATCTTTGGCCGGACAAGGCGGTGCGCGACCGCAAGCCTGCCGCGCTTAAAAAGGCGGCCGCCGAGCTGCGGGACGAGATCGACTTCCGCATCTTCCTGCAATATGTCTTTTTCCAGCAGTGGGACGCGCTGCATGCCTACGCCAATGAAAAAGGCATCCAGATCATCGGGGATATCCCGATCTACGTTTCCGCAGACTCGTCGGATGTGTGGACGCACCCGACGCTGTTCAAGCTCAAGGCCGACCGCAGCCCCAAGCTGGTCGCGGGCGTGCCGCCCGACTACTATTCGGCCACCGGTCAGCTCTGGGGCAATCCGGTGTATGACTGGGACGTACACCGCGCGGAGAACTACGCCTGGTGGGTCTGGCGCATGAAGAGCAACATGGCGCTGTTCGATGTGGTGCGGCTCGACCACTTCCGCGGCTTCGCGGCCTACTGGGAGGTCAAGGCCGGATCGGAAAACGCGATCAATGGCCATTGGCGCAAAGGCCCGGGCATGGAGCTGCTCCGCGCCATCGAACAGGCGCTCGGTCCGGTCCGGCTCATCGCGGAGGATCTGGGCGTGCAGACCGACGAGGTGCGCGAACTGCTCACGGAAAGCGGCCTGCCGGGCATGAAGGTGCTGATCTTCGGCTTCACGCCGGACGAAGACAATGAGCACCTGCCGCATAACTTCGTGCCGAACAGCATCGTTTACACCTCCACGCACGACTCCCAGACCGTATGCGAGCAGATCATGGATATCTGCACCGAGCCGGAAAAGCAGTTTGCCTACCGGTACCTGCGCACCTCGCACAGCGAGGCCATGGGCTGGAGCGCGATCAAAAGCGTCTGGGCCTCGCCCGCGCGCATCGCCATGACCCCCCTGCAGGACCTGCTCTCACTCGGCGCGGACGCGCATATGAACACGCCCGGGACGATCGGCGGCAAGAACTGGCGCTGGCGCGTGCGGCGGGAGGCGCTCAACCCGACGGTTTCTTCCCTGCTGGCCGAGATCACGCAAACCTATATGCGCGGCTGAAGCCGCGCCCACTCAAACAGATAAAAAGGATAGCGATAGCATGAAAATCAACACGGCAATCTTTGATTTGGACGGTACCCTGCTCAACACCCTCGGCGACCTGTGCGACAGCGTCAACTGCGCGGTCATGCGGCGCGGCTTCCCCGCTGTGACCGAGGAGCAGACGCGCCAGCGCGCGGGCAACGGCGTGCGTAAGCTGGTCGAGCGCTGCATTCCGGAAAACAAACGCACGGAGGCCATGGTTGACGCCTGTCTCGACGACTTCCGCACCGCCTATAACGAGCGCATGATGAACCGCACCCAACCGTATGACGGCATCCTCCCACTTCTCAAGGAGCTGAAAAAGGCCGGTGTTTCGGTCGGCGTGCTTTCCAACAAATACGATCTGGCCGCCAAGGGGCTGATCCGGCATTATTTCGGTGATCTTGTGCAGGTCACCTGCGGCGAGCGGCCGGACACCCCCCGCAAGCCCGATCCGACCAGCGCGCTCCAACTGCTGCGCGAGCTGGGCGGCGACGCGGCGACCGCCCTCTATATCGGAGACAGCGCGGTCGATATGCAGACCGCGCAAAATGCCGGCCTGGCCGCTGTCGGCGTGACCTGGGGCTTCCGTCCGGCCGAGGAACTAAAGGCGGCCGGTGCGCAGGCATTGGTAAGCGACCCGTCCGAATTGCTGCCGATGTTCGAACGCGGCTTGCCGGGGGTAGACGCGATCTGCAGGGCTTTCACCGCGCGCGGCTTCGGCTTTACTTACTTCCCCACCGCGCAGGAGGCACAGCGCTACCTGACCGACGCCTGCGCGGGCAAATCGGTTTCTCTCGGCGGCTCAATGACGCTCAAAGAGCTGGGTTTTCCGGAAGCCTTTGCCGGAAACACCGCTGTCCACTGGCACTGGCTCAAGCCGGGTGAATTCTTCCAGACGCCGGACATTTATCTCTGCTCCGCCAACGGCCTGTCGGAAAACGGCGAGATCGTTAATATCGACGGCACCTGCAACCGCGTCGCGGGTACGCTGTTCGGCCCGAAGCGCTGCATCTTTGTCTGCGGCATCAACAAGCTGTGCCCCGATCTGGAAAGCGCGATCGACCGCGCGAAAAACGTCGCCGCCCCCCTCAACGCCAAACGGCTTTCCGGAAAGGATGATCCGGAGATTGTGGAAAAGCTCTGCCGCGCCATGGTGATCCACATGGGACCGCCCACCAAAATGGAAAAGTGCGAGGTCGTGCTGATCGGCGAGCCGCTCGGCTATTGATCTTTCCGGCGCGTTTTGCGAAAAACGCGCCTTTTTTCCTGTCCGCAACCGCCGGTTGCGTAATTTCCAGCCCCGCTTGGTGGCATGCAACCGCTTTTTCCGGTAAAATCAGGACCATCAAGCAAGGAGGTAAGCAAACATGACGCTTGGAGAAAAAATCATCAGCCTGCGCAAACAGCGCGGCTTATCGCAGGAGGAGCTGGCCATTACACTCGGCATATCGCGGCAGGCGGTTTCCAAATGGGAGACCGAGGACGCCACGCCGGACACGGATAAGGTAATCGCGCTCGCAGACTATTTTAACGTCACGACCGACTGGCTGCTGCGGGATATCGAGCCGCCCGAGACACATGCCGTTACGGACGCGCACATGTCGCCCGTCCAAGCGCGGGCGGGCGCTCCCCTGCTGCTCTGCCTGACGCTGGGCGCGAGCGCGTGCGGGGTGCTGCTTCTGTTTTACGGCTGTTTTGCTTCCGCAAGCTCGATCCCCTCGGTTATCGGCATGATTTTACAGATCTGCGCCATCACCATAGCGACAGGCTTCGGGCTGTATTTGAAAAACAGTGCGGACACCATACAGGGGGCGGGCTTTATCCGGTCTTTCTGGCGCGTGAATATCTGGATGGTCGCGCTGCTGCCGGTGCGCATGGCCTGTTCCGCGTTTATGCAGCTGTTGCGGCTCATCCCTGAAGAGACGTTGTCGCGCCTGTGGACCGGCCTGCCGCAGCCGCTCTGGCAACTCGGACGGGTGCTACTGTTCGCAGGCGTGCCAATCGCCCTGTATGTGGCGGTATGCCTGTGCGTCACGCTGGTGCTGTGCCGCCCCAGAAAAACAGGATGAAAAAACATCTTTTTTCATTATTTGTTCTTGACAGCTTGTACAGTCTTTGCTATAATAAGTATCGCGCTGGTAAGTCCAGCGCGATAGCCTGCGGCTGTAGCTCATCTGGTAGAGCGCCACCTTGCCAAGGTGGAGGTAGCGAGTTCGAGCCTCGTCAGCCGCTCCAATAAACAAAAACGCCTGTCCAAAGGACAGGCGTTTTTGTTTTCGGCATCGCGCGGTTTCGCTCCACGCAAAAAGCGGGCGGCCTGTGAAAAGGCCGCCCGCTTTTAACGTTCTCCCTCGATCAGTTTGCGCAGCTTTTCTTCTGTCATCCCTGTATGGATATCGCCGTCCCATTTGACGCAGGGGCCTTTGCCGCATTTTTTCATGCAGCCCGTCACCTTGTAGCGGAAGCCGGCTTCCGCCGTGCCGCCCACCTGTACGCCATAGGTCCGTTCCACAAAATCCGACAGCGCCGCCCGCTTGGCGCAGTTTTTCCCGCCGCAGACAGACAGTGTATGCGGTGCGTCCTCCGTTCGTATCGACGGATACCGCTTGAGCAGCGCGTCGATGAATGTCATTTTCAGCTCCAGCTTTTCCGCGGTCTTTTCCAGCGCTTTCTGCGGTATGACGCCGCCGAACAGCGCCTGGACCTCCCGCAAAAGCTGGATCAGCTCGTTCTGGTCACAGGTAATGCCCCGATCGCGGTAAGCCTTAATGATCTCCTTCAGTTCTTCCTTGTGCTTCATCGCATCCTCCCACCAAATGATACAGCAGCTTTTCAAATTGTACGCCGTGCATCGGATTGGTCTGCTGCGCCGCCGTATAGGCGATGCAGTCCTTGACATATTCGCCCGCGCGGTCGCACGCCGCAGCCAGCTTTTCCCCGTTCAGCAGGCTGCCCAGCATCACAGAGGCGAACAGATCCCCTGTTCCCGGGTAATACCGGTCGACGCGGCGGTGCAGGCTCAGCGCGCCACCCTCCGCCGTCAGACAGCCCGAGCCTATGCGCCTTTCCGCAAAATCCAGTCCGGTCAGCACAACCTGCGCGCCATACCGCGCGCGCAGCGCGCGCATCCATTCCCAAGCCTCCTCCGCACCGCGCGGCTTGCCGGACGGATCGCGGTCGAGCAGAATTGCGGCTTCGGTCGTATTGGGGGTGATGATATCCGCGATTGCGCAAAGCTCCCGCATGCGGGTACACATCTCAGGCGTGTAGGTGTCGTATATCCTGCCATTGTCGCCCATCACAGGGTCAATCAGGGTGATCCCATCCACGGCCTTCAGCCGCCGCGCCGCCTCCCGCACCCGATCGATCTGATCCGCTGAGCCAAGAAAGCCCGCATAGACCGCTTCAAACCGCAGCCCCAGCGCGTCGTACTGCTCTATTGTTCCCTGTATCGCGCCGGTTAAGTCGGTCGTCACCCAGTTTGGGATCGCTGTGTGGGTGGAAAACACCGCTGTTGGCAGCGGCACGCACTGATGTCCCGCCGCGGAAAGCACCGCAATGATTGGCACGAGCGACGAGCGCCCGAATCCGGACAGGTCGTGCAGCGCCAAAACTTTTTTTTGCATGAAAGCCTTTCACATCCTTTTCCCTGTCCATCATACGATGGATCGCCGGCAAAGTCAATGCTCCTTTACGCAACTGGGCGACGTGTTCCTTGCTTTCCGCCGGCCAAAATGGTAAAATAAGAATAAAGCTATGCGCATTTACCAAAGGAGTATTTTCATGCTGAAACGACGTATTTTATCTCTTTTTTTCCTGCTTACCCTGCTGCTGCCCACCGCTTCGGCCGCAAACGGCAGCGCGGCCAGGGACGGTATCCGCGGCGTCTGGGTTTCCAGCGTTTATAATATCGACTATCCCACCCGACAGGGCATGACCGCGGACGAACTCAAAAGCGAAGCGGACGCGATTTTGGACAACATTGCGTCCATGGGCCTGAACACCGTGTTCTTTCAGGTCCGCCCCTCCGCGGACGCGCTGTACCAGTCCGAACTTTTCCCCTGGAGCCGTTATGTGAGCGGCACGGCGGGCCAGGCGCCCGACGGCGGCCTCGACCTGCTCGCCTATTGGGTAAACGGCGCGCACAGCCGCGGCCTACAGCTCCACGCCTGGATCAATCCCTACCGCATCACCAAGGACGGCGAGGCGGAATGGGCCGCGCTGCCGGAAAGCAGTCCGGCCAAGCAGCATCCGGAATGGGTCGTGCAGTACGATGGGAATTACTATTTTGACCCCGGCCTGTCCGCCGTGCAACAGCTCGTCATTGACGGCGCGGAGGAAATCGTCCGCAATTACGAGGTGGATGGCATCCATCTTGACGATTATTTTTATCCAGGGCCTGATTTTAACGACGCCACCTCGTTCGCGCGCTACGGCGGCGATTTTGAGGATATCGGGGACTGGCGGCGCGACAATGTCAACACGCTGATCGCCGAACTTGATACGGCGCTGCATGAGCTTAACCCCGACCTCTCTTTCGGCGTCAGCCCCGCCGGTATCTGGGATAACCAGTCCTCCAACCCCGAAGGCAGCGAAACCAACGGCCGCTCCTCCTACCGTGAGATATACTGCGATTCGGTCGAATGGATCGAGGCCGGCACGGTTGATTATATCTGCCCCCAGCTCTACTGGTCCATCGGCTACGAGATCGCGGACTTCGAGATCCTGCTCGACTGGTGGCAGAACGTTGTGGCAACCAGCGATGTCGCCCTCTATATCGGCATCGGCGCGTACCGCGCGGCCGAGGCGCAGCCCGGCGATGTCTGGTATGGCACGGCCGAACTGCAACGGCAGTTGGACATGATCGAAAGCAGCATCGATGTGCAGGGCGAGGTGTTTTTCAGCTATTCCTCCCTGATCGATACCGCCAACTGCTCGTCCATGCTGGCCAAACACTATACCGAGATTGACGGCGTCCCGCCCGGAGACGCCACCGGCGAGTCTGCGCAGCACAGCAGCCTGCTGGAAATCCTTTCCCGCTTTATCACCAGCCTGTTTTATTAACTGATTGGAGGCGTATCCCCTTGGCCGACCTGCTTTCCCGTGAATACGAGATCAATTACAGCCATGTTGATAACCGCGGCATCGCAAAGCCGTCTTTCCTGTGGAACATCATGCAGGACGCGGCTACCGTACACGCGGAGGCCCTGCATCTCGGCCCCGCAGACCTTCATATCCTGTGGGTACTGTCTCGGATGCGCGCCACTCTCCTGCGACCGTTGCTGCCCTACGAGCGCATCCGCTGCGAAACCTGGTGTCCCGGCATCCGCGGCGCGAGCTGGTACCGTTGCTTTGCGTTTTTTGCCAACGAAAAGCTGGTCGGCGAGGCCCAGTCCATGTGGGTGACGCTTGACCCGCAGACCCACCGCATCCTGCGGCCCAGCGGCTTCCCCGCGGCCGCGGATTACCTACATACGGCGCGCGGTGCGTTATTCGACCCGCTTCCCAAGCTCTCTTGCGCGTCTGTCAAACCACATCATGTCCACCCCGTCCTATATTCCGACCTGGATGTCAACAACCATGTCAACAATGTCCGCGTCGTCGAGCTGATCTCGGACGCGCTCGACCTGCAGCGGCAGCCGGGCTTTATCTCCGAGCTACAGGTCAACTACACGGCGGAAACCACGTTCGGCGAGCAGCTCGCACTTCTCTGCGGCACGGTGGGCTCGGCCCGCTACGTCCGCGGCGAGGCAGATGGAAAACCGCATTTTGAAGCGCTCGCCACAATGTCCCCTCTGGAAAGGCAGGTACCCTGAAGCATGACCGATCTGATAAAGCAAACGGCCGACGATATCCTGCGGATCTGTAGGCCGGAAAAAATCATCCTTTTTGCCGAAAAACGCACGATGGCGACCGGCAAGCTCAAAGCGCTCAGCCTGTGCGTCATTGTGCCGGACGACGTGGACTGCCGTAAGCTGCGGCCACGCCTGCACCTTGCAATCTCGGCCGATGTGCCGGTCAATCTGAGCGTGTATACCGCCGAGGAATGGGAAGATCTGTGCGCCGACGGAACATCGTACGCCGCCTGGATCGCCCGGAAAGGCCAGGTAATCTATGAGTCGACGACGTAAAGGGGCCTCCGACAGTCATTTCTATTACAAATGGCTGGACAAAGCGCTGTGCGACCTGCAGTGCGCCCGCCTGCTTCTGACCTATGGCGGCGACCCTTACAACACCGCGTTCCACTGCCAGCAGGCGATTGAAAAAGCGCTCAAGGGCTATCTGCTCTATCGCACCGGCAGACACTTTGACGGGCACAACCTCACCTATCTGTGCCGGCAGGCCATCCGCATCGATCCGGATACGTTTACCGAATACCTCGATGAAAGCGCGGCGCTCAACGACCTTTATATTGAAACGCGCTATCCCACCGACCTCCCTTTCGAGATCGACGAGCGCGAGATCCGGCGGTATCTGGATATGGCCGAGCGCATGTTCGCCGCGATCCGCAGGGAGCTTTACGCCGGCGGCCGGCCGCACCGCATCGAAGAATAATAAAAGCCTGCTGCGTTCCCCGCAGCAGGCTTTTTGGGCCTTTATGCCCGTTCTTTTCCTTTTTCCGCCTTGGCCGCCAAGCCATGCCGGATCGGCTTCCATTCCACCTTGTTCACCAAGGCGGCAAGCGAGATCGGTATGTACGTCAGCATAAACAGCGGGAACGTGAACATAAACACAATCTTTTTCCATGCCGGACCATCAATTTTCTTCCATTCGGATAGCATCGTGACCGCCCCGAACAGGAACAGGCTGAACGAAATCCCCTTAATTGTCATCCAAATAATCCACCCCAGCATACGCAGCACGCGGTATGTGATAAACGCCGGCTGCGCAAGGCTGCTCAGACAGGCGAACAGCGCCAGCGCCAGCACGCCGAGCGTGACCAGGTTGCCGGGCGCGACCGTCATCAGCATATCATAACAGGACATGCTGTGGCGCCCGCCGCGCAGGCAGCCGCCCAGAAGCGCGCCGGTATAGCGCGCGTCGATCTGGTAAAAGCCCTTGGTCCAGCGCATTCGCTGATCCCACGACTGCCGGAACGCGGTCGGCTGCTCGTCGTAGATCACGGCCGTGCCGCAGTAGCCGATCTTCCGGCCGCGGATCGCGCATGAAATAGAAAACTCAATATCCTCGGTCAGCAGATGGTAGGGCCAGCCGCCATCCTCGCGTATCACATCCGCCGCGACCAGGAAGCCGGTGCCGGAAACCGCGCAGTTCACCCCAAGCTGGGTGCGCGGGCGGTTCAGGTAGCGCGCTTCCCTCAGGAACCACAGCGCATAGCCTGCAGAAATCCAATTGTCGCAGAAGTTTTTGGAATTGCGGTAGCTGGTCAGGGCCGCGTATTCGCCGGTGTCGAACATCTTGTTCATTTCCCGCACAAACTGCGGGTCAACCAGATTGTCCGCGTCAAACACGAAGAAGCCTTCGTAGGCCTGCTCGCCTTGGTCCTCAAAAATGCGGCGGAACAGATAATCGAGCGCATATCCCTTGCCGACCTGCACCTTGTTAAACCGCTCGTAAACGATCGCGCCCGCCTGGCGGGATACCTCCGCCGTGCGGTCTGTGCAATTATCCGCAATCACGATCACGTCCAACAGTTCGGCGGGATAGTCCTGCCTCTTAAGGCTTTTGATCAGGTCGCCGATCACGTTCTCCTCGTTGCGCGCGGCGATAATCGCCGCATAGCGGTGCAGCGCGGGGGCTTGCTTCCCGCCTTTCCCTTTTCCGAAGAAGCCGATCAGCAGGTAAACGATTTGGTACGCATAGGCTGCGGTAAAAAATATGAATAAAACAAAATGTAAACTTTCTAAAAAGCGAAGCATGGCGAAAACTCGTCTCCTTCATTCCCACTCGCAAAGTTACTCTCTCTAATTCTTGTACTATCATAGCACTATTGCCGTATTATGCAATAAGTTTTTGCCGGAAATTCACAACCTCCTTGCATTTTTCACTGTTCGCACAAAAAACCAGATATTTTTTCTGTAATTTTCATCACACTTTTTTGTCGTATTTCTGTCACATTATTTATTGTAGTATAGCAGAAAACCAGACGGATTCCATGAAGTATTTCTTAAGTTTTTTGGTATTTTTCCCTGCCGTCCGTCACATTGGGCCGTTTAACCGTTATCGTGATGAAAAGAGTCCTAGTTATAACGTTAAAAAGCACAAGGGACACGGTTCAGTGTCCCTTGTGCTTTTCCCTGCGCTTTTGCCGGTGCTTCTCATAGCGTTCCGCAGCCTCCCTCGCTTTTTCCTCCCGCGTGCGGATGCGGCGCGCGGTTTTCCCCTGTTCGCGCTGGGCGGCAAGCGCCTGCTGCGCCCGCGTACCGGTTCCCGACCTCTCCACCGCCTGACGGGCGGCGCGTTGGCGGCGCTTGGGGTTATCCGGCCGCGCCGGCCGCTCGCCCACCGGTATCGGCGGGCTGAACCGCAGCCGCCGCCAGCTTTGCAGCAGGAACGCATACACCTCGTGATCCTTGGGCTCCGCGCCGAACACCGTCCGGCTCGCCTCATACCAGTCGCCGCTCTCCCGCTCATACAACACGGCCCAGAACGGGTCGTCAAAATACACGGTCACACGGCAATTGACTGTGCGCATAGAAATTCCTCCTTTATTGGTTCTGCGCACAGAGAACGGACAACCAAAGGAGGCAGGTTACTGGCGGCGGTTCCCCGTCGCGTCCGGACTACCAACCGGACCGTGTTTTTATCTCTGCCCTTTCATTATATAATGACGGAACCCATCCGTCAAACCAGCAAAGAAAAAGCGCCGCATCCGCGGCGCAATAGGTTAATCCAGATTTTTCTTTTTCAGCATATACCAGGCGAAAAAGCAGCCCCCAACCGAGATCGCCAGCGGAATCCACCAGACAAAATCGCCCGGTATCCGTCCTCCCTCTATATTCATCCCATAAAAGCCAAAGATGATATTGGGGATCGTCATGATGATGGTCAACACGGTCAGCACCTTCATGATGATGTTCAGATTGTTGGAAACAACCGACGCGTAAGCGTCCATCGTGCCGGACAAAATACTCGAATAGATGCCGGCCATTTCGATCGCCTGCCTAATCTCGATCAGCGCATCCTCCAGGATATCCCGATCGTCCTCATACAGCTTGAGTACCCGTCCGCGCAGCACCTTTTCCATTGTGACTTCGTTGCCCTTCAGAGAAGCGGAAAAGTATACCAGCGATTTGGAGAGGCCCAGAAGCTGGATCAGCTCTTCATTTTTAAGCGAATCATACAAACGTTTTTCAATTCGGGTGAAGTCGCGTTCAATCATGCGCAGGTTTTTCAGAAAGCGGCCCGCCACCCGCAGCAAGATCTGGAACACAAACCGCGTGCGCATCGCCGTATGGACGCCCTTTACCGCGCCCTCCGCGATTGATCGCAGGATGATGCTGTCGTCCAGGCAGACCGTGATAACCGCGTTCTGCCCTACTACAATCCCCATTGGCAGGGTGCTGAACATCTGCCCGCCATCTTCGACCGAGCTTTTCTCCACCATCGGAATGTCGACGATCATCAAAAGCTGGTCGTCCTCCGTCTCGACACGGGAGCTTTCCTCCGGATCAAGCGCCGCGCGGATAAATTCCTCTTCCACCCGCGCCACCCGCGCGATCTCCTCCAGCTCGTCCGAGCTAGGATGCACCATATTGACCCAACAGCCCTCCGTAAAGCCCGAAAGCTCGGTTACGCGGCCGTCGATCGTCTTGTAAAATTCTACCATATCTTACCGCCTTTCTGCGGCGGCAATTATCTCTCTGCGCCACCGCGAGCTTTTATTTTTTTTATACTTCGAGGGTCCGCACTCACGGTGATCACACTCCTTTTACACAAACTTTACAAGGCCTTTTCAGACCAAAACAGCCCTTTACAGGGCTGTTTTGCATGATTACACAGGCACCAACAGAATCAGCGGTGATCCTTATCAAAAATGCGCATCAGCACGTCGAACGCCGCGTCGTCCGAACCAAGCTCGTTCGACTGGCTGCTCTTGGCGGAAGCGGACTTGTCCTCCGCCGCCGCGGTCGACGCCTCGGTGAACAAGCCGGAGGACGCCGGCTCCGGAGCCTTTCCATCCATATTCAGCTTCGCGGAATTGGGGATGTTGTCGAATCCGGTGGCAATAACGACTACGCGGATCTCGTCGTCCATCGTGTCGTCGATAAACGCGCCAAAGATGATATGCGCGTCCGGATGCGCCGCCTGCTGGACCATCGTCGCAGCGGTTTCGACCTCATCCAAGCCGATATCATCCGAACCGATAACAGAAACGATAACACCGTGCGCCATATCGATCGAGGTTTCGAGCAGCGGGCTGGAAATCGCCATGCGCGCGGCCTCCGCCGCCTTGTCCTTCCCAGCAGCGCGGCCCGTGCCGATATGAGCATAGCCCGCGTCTTTCATCACCGAGGTAACATCCGCAAAGTCCAGGTTGATGAAGCCCGGCACGGTAATCAGCTCGGAAATATTCGCGACCGCCTGCCGCAGCACGCCGTCAGCGATCTCAAACGCGTTCTTGAACGTGATCTTCTGTTCGGAAACATATTTCAGGCGCTCGTTTGGGATGATGACCAGCGAATCGACGTTCTTGTTCAACTCGTCGATGCCGCCCAGCGCCTGCTCCAGACGCTTCTTACCCTCGAACGCGAACGGACGGGTGACAACGCCGACCGTCAGGATACCCATTTCACGGGCGATCTGCGCCACGACCGGCGCCGCGCCTGTGCCGGTGCCGCCGCCCATGCCTGCGGTGATGAACACCATATGGGTGTTGGCCAGCGCCGCGGCGATCTGCTCCTTGCTCTCCTCCGCAGCCTTGCGGCCGATCTCCGGGTTTGCGCCCGCACCCTGTCCCTTGGTCAGCTTCTCGCCGATCTGGATCTTGGTGCCGGCCTGAGAGAAGTTCAGCGCCTGCATATCTGTATTGATCGAGATAAACTCAACGCCCTGCACGCCGCTTTCGACCATGCGGTTGACCGCATTGCCGCCGCCGCCGCCCACGCCGATGACTTTGATATTTACTACATTATCCAAGCCCTGTTCAAACTCAAAACCCATTGTTGCCATCCTCCGTTATGATAAAAAATCTTTCAGATTATCTTCGTTACACAATATCAACGGCCTGTCCCTGTCTGGAAGCAGAATGGACAGACAGCCCCTATTGTTTTAATTTTACCTCTTTTTGTTCTATTTTGCAACACATATTAGTGAATCCCTCAAAAAAATATTGAGTTTTTCTGTATCTTTCCACCAAAGGCGGCGCCGGTATTTTTCACCAATATCCGGCATCCCTCCGCTGTGAAAAAGCCTTTTGCGGGCGCTGCGATCTTTTAATGGGACAGGGCGACGTGCCGGTCATTCGGAACCCTCCGAACCGGCGGCGCCGCTGTCCGCCCCGCCGTCGGCTTCCCCTGCATCGTCTCCGCCGGCTGCGTCCAGCGCGTCCGGATCGACAATGGGGCTGTCATCCGTCTCCTGTCCGGTTGCGGAATGCGCGATATTTTCCGCAGTATCCGGCACAAAATGCAGCCTGTTTTTCGCATCCCAGTACAGCCGCCCGATATCGGAGGGTGAGAGCCGCCCATCGATCACAGTCTGCGCAAAGCGCAGCCGGTAGGCAAGCTGTTCCATCGTGCCGACGCGGATATCGAACCGGTCCAGATAGCCGACGCGCACATCGGTGAGCGACTGCAGGTTGATGAAATCGGTTTCCGAGAGCATGTCCGCCGCGTCCAGCGTTTGCAGCACGGTCAGCAGAGCGTCCACATAGGCATCCGCAGCCGGCTCCAGCGTCTGCCCCGGCCGGACCGCCTCAAGCGTCACGCCGGCTACGACCGGCAGGCCGTTATCCGTCGCCGCCTGCTCCAGCACTTTGCCCTGCGCGCTGACCAGATAGTACACGCCGTTAGTGGAAACAGCCACTGCCGCCCGGCACTCGGTCACTGTGACGACCAGCGCATCCGGCAAGTGGCGCCGGATCTGCACGGTTTCCAGATAGGGAAACTGCTCCAGCAGGCTATTTGTCGTTTTCACCTTGTTCCAAAGATAAAGGTTGTCACCTTTTTTCACATCCATGCCCGCGACGATCTCCTCGGGCGTGTATTTGGTGGACCCTTCCACGGAAATCGTGTCTACCTTGAAAAAGACCGTCAGGGCGAGCACGGCAGCCGACAGCAGTATGCCGACAAACAGCAGCCGGCCGACCGTATGGAAAAACCGCTGCCGCCGGTTCGCCCGTTTCCTCATCTGTTCCGGCGTTTTCTGTTTTCGCTTCCTGCGTCTCATGCAAGCGCCCCTTTGCCTTATTTTTGCCGCTCGCGGACAGCCTGCATGATCTCGCGGTAAATTTTTTCGCTTGCGTCATGCGCGGCCAGGCGCGTCGCGTCGCGCCCCATCTGCCGCAGGCGTTCCCGATCGGACAGCAGCTCCCCTATCTCGTCGTACAGCCGCTGGGGCGAAGCGTCCTTCTCCAGCAGCACGCGGCAGCCGCCCGCCTGCTCGAGCGCGCGCGCGTTTTTCTCCTGATGGTTTTCCGCCACGAACGGCGAAGGCACCAGTAGCGCGGGCCGCCCCAGCATGCACAGCTCGCCCATCGTCGCCGCGCCCGCGCGGCAGACGATCAGGTCAGCCGCCGCCATGCGGTCCGCCATATCATAAATATACTCAGTCAGTTCGATATTGGGATGCTCCCGCAAAGCCGCGCCTTGCTCCTCCGCAAGCCGCGGCATCCAGTCGCGCGCCGCCGCGCCCGATGCGTGTACATGCCGGTACGGCACATTGTTTTTGCATTCCAGCGCGATCGTACCCGCCATGTGCTCATTCATATATTTCGCGCCCATGGAGCCCCAGAACGAGACGACAAGCTGATCGTCCTCAGACAGGCCGAAGCGGGCGCGCGCCTTTTTCCGGTCCGCTGATAAAATTTCACCGCGCACGGGCGCACCGGTCACGACCACCTTGTCGCCGCCGCCGAGCAGCATTTCCGCCTGCTCAAAGCAGACCAGCACGCGGTCCGCCTTTTTTGCCAGCATTTGCGTCACCTTGCCCGGCAGTGCGTTGACCTCGAGCAGCACGGTCGGTATCCCCATTTGCTGCGCCGCGCGAACGACCGCGAACGATGCATAGCCGCCGCAGCCGATCACGCAGTCCGGCCGCGCCTCCCGCAGCAGCTTTTTCGCCTTGCCGACCGCGGATACGGCGAGCCGCGCCGCTTTCAGGTTATGTGCAAGCCCCTTCGGGCTCATGGAGCGGGACAAGCCGATGATCTCAATGGTATCCAGCGGATACCCCTCTCTCGGGACAAGCTTGTTTTCAATACCGCGCGCCGATCCTGCGAACCGGACAACCGTGTCCGGATGCTTCTGCTCAAAATACCGCGCGATGGCAAGCCCGGGCGTCACATGCCCGCCCGTGCCGCCGCCAGTGATATACAGCTTCAAACCTGATTTCCCCCTATCGCTTCATTCTTCGTTGCGCGCGTCTATCCGCATATACCGCGATATATTCAGCAGTATCCCCATTTCTCCGAGCTGCATGAGCAGCGCCGTGCCGCCATAGCTGAAAAACGGAAGCGCCGCACCCGTCACCGGAATAATGCCTGTGACGACGAACAGGTTCATCAATGTCTGTATCGCCAGCTTTGCGGTAATGCCGGTCGCCAGCATCGCGCTGAATTTATCCGGCGCCGCCCGCGCGACGCGGAACCCGCGGTAAATCAGATAAGCGAACAGCAGAATCACCAGCAGCGCGCCGATAAAGCCCATTTCCTCACACCATGAGGCAAAGATGAAATCGTTCTGCGGTTCGGGCAGGTACAGGTGCTTCTGCCGTCCCTGCCCAAGCCCAAAGCCGAAAAAGCCGCCCGAGCCGATGGCGATCTGGCTCATCGCCCCTTGGAAGCCCTTATCCGTCATATCCGAAAACGGGTCGAGCCATACCGCGAAGCGATCCCGCACATGGGAAAACATGAAATAAAACGCCGTCAACGTTCCGGCGCCCACCACGCCGATCGGAACGAAATACCACAGCCGCATGCCGCCCGCGACGAGGATGCACACACCGATGCCGCAGACAATCATCATCGCCGAGGTATGCGGCTCGAGCGCCAGCAGCACAACATATACCGCAAGCAGGAAGCCGTATGGCCGGACCAGCCCCTTAAAGCTGCGCACGCTCTGCGCGTCGCGCGCGATCCAATACGCGAAGCACACAATAACGGCGAGCTTTGCCAGCTCGGACGGCTGAAAACCGAACAGCCAGCGCCGCGCGCCATTATACCAGGTGCCGATGCCCGGTATCGCAACCAGAATCAGCAGCACGACCGACACCGCCAGAAACGGCTTGTAAAACCTAGCGTACAGCTTATAGCTAACCTTGGAAATAACGATCATCGCGACCACGCCAGCTACGGCGACCATCCCCTGCCGCGTAACGAAATGCAGGGAATCGCCTTTGAAATTGTAATAGCCGGTCGAATAGCTCGCGGAAAACAGCGCGACCAAGCCGATCGCCAGCAGCAGCATGACCGAAAAGAAAATACCCGCGTCCCAGGCATGGGCGCGCACGCGCGTCCGCTCGCGGAACCGGCCGTCGGAGGGCTGCAGCGCCGTCTCGCCCCTCTCTTCCGCCCGCATGGCGGGACGGTTCGCATACCGCGGTCCTGCGGTCACCCTGCGCACCGTGCGCGCTTGTCTGGTTGTCGTTGCCATGTGGACACCTCCGAACGGGCTTTGAATTGTAAACAGTTTACAGAACCGGCGCCAGCGCTACATAATACGCCAGCAGGCAGAGCAGAATGGTCGCGCCGGAAAATATCAGCACGATCTTCTTTTCGCCCCAGCCACACATCTCAAAATGATGATGGATCGGCGCCATCTTGAACAGGCGCTTGCCGCCGGAAACCTTGAAGTATGTTACCTGCAGGATGACAGACAGCGTTTCGATAATATAGATCAGCCCGACCAGCAGCAGGATCAACGGCATATCGCAGGCAAACGCCAGACCTGCCACCGCGCCGCCAAGAAACAACGAGCCCGTGTCCCCCATGAAAACCTTGGCCGGATTGAAATTATAGATCAGGAACGCCGCCAAGCCACCCGCGAGCGCCGCCGCGAACAGCATCACGCCAGCGTCCTGCCGCGCAATGCCGACAAACACAAAGAAAATGGCGACCGGCAGGGTCACACCCGCGGCCAGTCCGTCGATACCGTCGGTCAGGTTGACCGCGTTATCCGCGCCCACGATAACGAACGCGGCAAAGATGATGTACAGCGGCCAGGGAAGCGGGATCGCCACAGCGGTAAACGGGATCCAGAGGGCGGGCAGTCCGTCCGACTCCAGAAACAGCACCAGGATGAACGCGCCCGCCACCAGAATTTGAAGCACCAGCTTCTGCTTGGGCGTCAGCCCCGCGTTTTCCTTTTTGCGAATCTTAGCGTAATCATCCACCAGACCGACCGCGCCGTACGCTGCGGCAAGGCCCAGCACCGCCAGCGAGGAGACCGAAACCCCTCCCAGCAGCGTGTTGCCCGCCAGAACCGCCACTGCAATGCCGATGATAAACATAAACCCGCCCATCGTCGGGATGTTCTGCTTGTTCATATGCCATTTCGGCCCGATCTCCAATATCTTCTGGCCGAATTTCATCTTGCGCAGATAGCGGATCACCGCCGGCCCGATCGCCGCTGTGATCACAAATGCGACCGCGCAGACAATCAGCGCAGTCCGGATATTGATCGGTGTCATTCTTCCACGTCCTCCCCTAAGAACCATGCGAGCGCGCGCTCCATCCGCATCCCGCGGCTACCTTTGAACAGCAACGCGTCGCCCTTTTCCGCATCTCGCCGCAGCGCCGCGACAAGCGCGGCCTGGTCGTCAAACGCATACGCCGCGGCCATGCCGCGCTCCTTCGCGCCCGCGACCATCGCGTCCGCGTCCGGCCCATAGGCATACAGCGCGTCGGCGTTTTCCGCGGCCGCGCGTCCCGCGCGGCGGTGGCCCTCCTCCGCATAGCCGCCCAGCTCCAGCATGGAGCCAAGCACCGCGAACCGCCGCCCGCCTTCCGCCATGCCGCCGAGCACCTTGAGCGCCGCCTCCATGGCGTCCGGACTGGCGTTATAGCAGTCCGCAAAGATGCAGTAGCCGTTCTGCTCGTAAATGTTCTGCCGCATGCCGCTTGCCTCATAGGAGGAAAGTCCTGCGGCGATATGCTCCGGCGTCTCGCCCAGCAGCAGGCCGACCGCCGCCGCCGCGAGCGCGTTAAGTATATTATGCGCGCCCGGTATGCTGAGTTTTGCCGAAAAACGTCCGCCCTGCGGCAATTCGACCGCCGGCAGACCGTTATTTACTATATCAAATGCACTGTCTCCATGCAAGTATGCAGTTAAATCACACGCCGGATTTTCTATCCCATAGGTAACCGTCCGGCAGCCCAGCGCGTCCCGCTTCTCCCAGAGAAGCGGTTCGTCTCCGCAGAGCACGGCGCAGCCGTCCGGCCGGAGGCCCTCCAAAATCTCGAGCTTCGCCCTGCAGATGCCCTCGCGCGAGCCAAGGAATTCAATGTGCGAGGTGCCAATATTGGTGATAACCGCGATATCCGGCTGCGCGGCCGCGGTCATACGGGACAGCTCCCCGAAATGGTTCATGCCCATTTCCGCAACCATGACCTCGGTTTTCCTAGTCATTTGGAGCAGGGTGAGGGGCAGGCCGACCTCGTTATTCAGGTTGCCTTCGGTTTTCTGTGCGCAGAACTGCTGCCTGAGCACGGCGTAAAGCAGTTCCTTGGTCGTCGTTTTGCCGACCGAGCCGGTTACGCCGACCACCTTGCCGCCGCACAGCCGGCGGTAGCCGCCCGCCAGGTCCAACAGCGCCTGCGCGGTGTTCTCCACATATAGAACCGGCACCGGATAGGTTTCGTTCTGTCGGTGCGACACCACGGCCGCGGCGCCGTTATCCACCGCCTTTGCGATAAAATCATGCGCGTCGAAGCGCTCGCCCTTGAGCGGCAGGAACAGCGTTTCCGGCGGTATCTGCCTGGAATCCGTGGAGACCGACGACAGAGATGCCGCCCCGTGCGCCTTCCCCCCGGTCCATTCCGCTGCCTGCGCCAGTGTAAAGCGTTCCATCAATCGATTCCCCCAAGCTGTTTTTCTTACTTCCTATCCGCGAAATAATCCGCGACAATCTCCCGTTCATCCATATGATGCTTCACATGGTTGACCTCCTGATAGGTTTCATGTCCCTTGCCCATCAGAACGATGATGTCCTCTTTCCTGGCGTGCGCAAGCGCCCACCGGATCGCTTCCGGCCGGTCGACGATGACCCGCGTCGGCGTTTTGGTGTCTTTCATGCCCTCCAGAATATCGTCGATAATGGCCTGCGGCTCCTCGGTGCGCGGATTGTCGCTCGTCACGATGCAGAAATCCGACAGCGCCGCCGCGATCGCGCCCATTTTAGGCCGCTTGGTCCGGTCGCGGTCCCCGCCGCAGCCAAACAGCGCCACGACCCGCCCCTTGGCAAAGCCGCGCACGGCGCGCAGGACGTTTTCCACCCCGTCGGGCGAGTGCGCGTAGTCGATCAGCACTGTATAATCCGTATCGGTCGGCACCACCTCGACGCGGCCTTTCACGCCCGTTGCCGTGGCCAGCGCCTTCGCGGCATCCGCGAGCGGCATATCCAGCTGCAGTGCGATCCCCAGCGCGGCCAGCGCATTCTCCACGGAAAAATGGCCGGGTATCGCCAGACGGACGCGCGCCAGCTCGCCCCTGGTGTTGGCCAGGAAGGAAACGCCATCCGCATGCAGGCCGATATTCCTGGCGGTCAGGTCGGCGGCGTCCTTTTCACAGGAAAACGTCAGGCATGGGCACAGAGCGTCCGCCAGCATGGCGTCGGCCGCCGGATCGTCCAGATTGATCACGCCCCTGTCGCTGACCGCGAACAGACGCGCCTTTGCCCTGCGGTACTCCTCCATGGTTTTGTGGAAATCCAAGTGGTCCTGTGTCAGATTGGTGAACGTGCCGACTGCAAAGCGGATGCCGTGTACGCGGTCGAGTACGAGCGAGTGCGAGGATACCTCCATAATCACATGCGTGCAGCCGGCGTCCCGCATACGGGCGAACAGCGCCTGCAGCTCATAGCTCTCCGGCGTGGTGCGTTCAGTTTCGATGGCCTCGCTTCCTATCAGGTTCTGGTTGGTGCCGATCAGCCCGACCGTATGCCCTGCCTGCTCCAGAATATGCTTAATAAGGTAGGTCGTGGTGGTTTTGCCGTTCGTTCCGGTCACGCCGAGCATGACCATGCTGTCCGCCGGATGGCCGAAGCGGTTGGCCGCGATCTCCGCCAGCGCGCGGCGGGAGTTCTCCACCACGACCGCCGGCGCCCCCGCCGGTGCTTCTTCACATACGATCGCCGCCGCGCCCTGCGCGAGCGCCTTTTCGATATACCGGTGGCCATCCGTCGCATAGCCGCGGATAGCCACGAACAGGTCGCCCTTTTCCACCGCGCGCGAATCATACCGCACCTCGCCGATTTCCAGCTCCGGCGCCGCCGTACGGCTCTGCACCGCAACGCCAGCCAGCAATTCCTGTAATTTCATTCCGTTCCTCCTATCGGTCGTCGACACCCGTTGTGTCGGAAAATTCAACCGTGACCACCGCGCCGATATTCACCTTGGTCCCTTTTGCCGGACTCTGCCGGCTCGCGGTGGTATTGCCTGTAATCTGCGAGGACGCGACCCCCTTCTGCTTGAGGTACAGTCCGTACTGCTCCAGCGTGTCTCGGCACTCGTCCGGCGTCAATCCGGTCAGGTCGGGTACCTCGATCTGCTCCGCAGGCTTATCCTCGCCCATATACAGGATGACCTTGCCACTGGCCGGAATGCGCACACCACTGGCCGGCACCTGGTCGGTGACCGTGTCGCCGCTGCCGACGACGCGGTACGCAAAGCCCGCCTGCTGCAGCGTGCTCGCCGCCTGCTCCTGCGTGGAGCCGACCACGCCGGGTACGGTCAGCTCGCGGCGGTCGTTTTCCTCATCGGTATACACCGGCGTCACGCCGATATACGGCAGCACATCCTCCATGATGCGGCCGACGACCGGCGCGGCGAGCGCACCGCCGCCGTGCGGAGAGGATTCCGGCAGGTCGCTGATCGCGACCAGCACCACGATCTGCGGATCGTCCATCGGCGCCACGCCGATAAACGAAGCCGTATAGCGGTCCTCGACGTCCTCCGCCTCTTTCAGAATCTCTGAGGTTGCGGTCTTACCGCCCACACGGTAGCCGGGTACATAGGCGTTCTTGCCCGTGCCGCTTTCCACAACCTGCAGCATCGTATCGCGCATATACGCGGAGGTGTCCTCCGAAATGACCTGGCGGACAACCTCGGTCTCGGCCGTGGATTTGATCGAACCGTCCGCATTCAGCACCTCGCGGACCAGATAAGGCTTTTTCAGCCTCCCGTCGTCCACGATGGCCGAAATCATGCTCGCCATCTGAATCGGCGTTACCTGGAAGCGCTGGCCGAACGAGGATACCGCGAGCGACACCTCGTTCCACGAGGTGCTGTCCTCTACGTCAAAGAAGATGCCTGGGCTTTCATTTGGCAGGTCGATGCCGGTCCTGCTATTCATGCCGAACGCCTTGAAAAAGTCGTAAAAGCGTTCCCTGCCGGTCTTTGCTACGATCTGCATCATCGCCACGTTACAGGAGTTCATCACCGCCTGCGTCAGCGTCTGCGAGCCATGCCCGTTGGTGTTGTGGCATTTGATCGGCTCCTTCCAGTCGCCGACCATCATCGAGCCGCCGCAGTAAAAGGTATCCTCCGCATGCACCACGCCCAGCTCATAGGCGGTCGCCACGTTCATCAGCTTGAAAGTGGAGCCCGGCTCATAGGTATCGGTCACAACCGGATTATACCACATCTTGTAAAGCTCCTCGGTCCGCGCGTCCGTCAGCGCGTCAACCAAGGCCTCATTGTTCTGCACGCTCTCCGGCAGGTTATCCAGTCCGCCCTCCTGATAGTATTTGTCGGGGATCTCCGCCGATACACCGGCCTCCTCCAAAAGCTTCTGCACGGTCTCCTTCAGCTCGTTCAGGTACCGTTCGTCCGAGATTACGCGCGGCTGGTTGGGGTCGAAGTCCGGCAGGTTGGCCATCGCTAGCACCGCGCCGGTTTTGACATCCATCACAATACCCGATACGCCGTCGCGTGCATTGGGATTATCCGCCAGCGCGGTTTCCAGATGCTTTTCTAGGATATTCTGGATGTCGCTGTCGATCGTCAGCACAAGCGAGTTTCCGTCCGTTGCCGGAATGTACTGCTGATAATCATACGGCATATCCTGGTTTTTGGCATTCTGCGCGCGGACGATGCGCCCCGCAGTACCGGCAAGCTCGCTCTCGTATTCGGATTCCAAGCCGTAAACGCCCACGTTATCGTCGTTGACATAGCCCAGCACGGTGGAAAGGAAGGCGCCGTATTTGTAATACCGCTTGGTGTCCGGCTCGGAATAGACCGCGTTGCCGCAGCCCGCAGCCTCGAGCTTTTCATACAGGGCGTTTTCCGTGTCCTTATCTACCTTTTGGGCGATGATCTGATATTGGGTATCGGTTCTTTTGATTTTCCCCAGCACGGTGTCGTAGTCCAACTCCAGCGTGTCGGCAAGAATCTGCGCCAGCTCCTGCTGCTGCTGTTCCGCCGGTATCCCCTTGTTCACCTTGGACTCGTCGATCACAGCCTTGGGGTTGACCGTAATACGGGCGACCGAGGCCGATTCAGCCAGCACCTGCATATTCGCGTCATAGATCGTGCCGCGGTTGGGCGTGACCAGCGTGTCCCGCGTCTGCAGTGTTGTCGCCTGCTGCACATAAAAGTCGTTGCGGAATACCTGCATATACAGCAGGCGCACGGCGACCAGGCCGAAGCCGATCGCCACAAACGCCAGCGTGAGCATCACGATGCGCGAGCGCATTAAATTGTTCGGTCCCTTTGCTGCCATTTGCGTTGCATCCCTCCACTGCCGTTTGGTCGAAAAAAAGCGTAAGGAGTCAGAAGTTTCCACCTCTCACTCCCCTATTACGCATCCTATTCATTTACTTACCGGATATATTCCAGGGCTGCAGAAAAGCTGCGCGCCAAGCCGGAAAACAGCGCGTCCAGTGACACCCCGCTTTGCGCCACCGTGACCGTATCCGGATTGGTCAGTTCCACATATTCGATCTGTGAATTGTCCATTTTTACCATGCCCAGGTGGTTCACCGCATATTCCTCCACCTGCGTCATGTCCATGCTGTTCATCTGCTTGCTTGACAGGGAAACATTTTCCGCCGCAAGCTCGTCGAGCGCCTCGGTCTGGGTGCTGACCTGCGCGGTCAGCTGGGTCAGCTGCATCTGGCAGAACAGGATATACACCGCTGCGATCGCAATGACGCTGACGCACACGAACACGTTCAGCCGTACGGCGGCTTTTTTGCGGCGGCGCGGCGTCGGGACTGCACGGAGGTCGCGTGTTCTTTCCTGTTGTACGGGCGCCATGCGCTCTTCATACTGTTTGTACGCTACGCTCTCCCTGCTGGCAGTCATCATTGCATTTCCTTTCTGTCCTATCCGTCTGTTCCTATTTTTTCGCACACGCGAAGCTTTGCGCTCCGCGCCCGCGGGTTGTCTGCAAGTTCTTTCTCATCCGGCAGAATCGGCTTGCGGGGCGTCAGCCTGACTTTAGGCTTCCCGCCGCAGACGCAGACCGGAAAATCCTTCGGGCAGGTGCAGCCCTGTGCCGCCTGGTGGAACGCGGCTTTGACAATGCGGTCCTCTAGGCTGTGGAATGTGATCACCGCCAGGCGCCCGCCCGGGTTCAGGCAGTCGATCGCCTTATCCATCGCTTCCCGCACCGCGCCAAGCTCGTCATTAACGGCTATGCGGATCGCCTGAAAGCTGCGCTTGGCCGGATGCTGTTTTTCCCGCAACGCCTTGGCCGGCATCGCGCCCTTTATGATTTCTACAAGCTCTCCCGTCGTTTCTATCGGCTTTTTTTCTCTCTCCCGCTCGATGGCCGCTGCTATCAGCGGCGCATAGCGTTCTTCGCCGTATTCGAACAGGATACGACGAAGTTCCTCCCTGCTCCAGCCGTTTACCACGTCGTACGCGGTCAGCGTCTGCGTCCGGTCCATCCGCATGTCGAGCGGCGCATCCTTCATGTAGGAAAAACCTCGCTCCGCATGGTCCAACTGCGGCGACGAAACGCCCAAGTCGAACAGTATCCCATCCGCGCCCGCCAGCCCCAGGCTGGCAAGCACCCGATCAATCTCGCGGAAATCGCTTTTCACCGTGTATACGCGCTGCCAGACCTTCTTCAGGCGCACTTTCGCGTTTTCCAGCGCCTCGTCGTCCCGATCGATGCAGACCAGGCGTCCAGTATCATGCAAACGCTCCGCAATGCGGAGCGAATGTCCGGCGCCGCCTGTCGTCGCATCGACGTAAACGCCGTCCGGCTTGATATGCAGCGCCTCCAGACAGGGTTCGAGCAAAATGGAAACGTGATGAAATTCCATACGCTGACCCTCCTTGTACGGCGCTTTTTAGAACCCGAGATCCTCCATGGCCTCCATGATGCGATCATCGGTGATGCTGTCATTGTAAGCCGCCCATTTCACGGCGTCCCAAATTTCCGCATGGTTAGAGGCGCCGATAACGACCGTCTCCTTGCTCAGCCCTGCGTACGCGCGCAGGTTGGCGGGCAGCAGGATGCGGCCCTGCGCGTCCAGCTCGGCGTCGAACGCGGCCGAGAAGAAAAAGCGCTGCAGATCGCGGGATTTGGACATGGGCAGGGAGCGGATGCGCTCTTCCAGCCCCTCCCACTCTTTTTCCGGATAAACGGCCAGACATCCATCCAGCCCTTTGGTGACGGTGAAGCGTTCGCCGAGCTCATCACGAAGCTTGGCCGGCATCGCCAGACGCCCCTTGGCGTCTATGGAATGCTTGTATTCGCCTTTCACCGATTCACACCACGCTTTCCCTTTGGTGGAATCTGTGACACTTTACCCCACTTCTCACCACCTTGAATCCATTATAACGAGAAGCCCTCC
The DNA here is from genome assembly GCF_900291975.1 of Agathobaculum massiliense. Classification (GTDB taxonomy): domain Bacteria; phylum Bacillota; class Clostridia; order Oscillospirales; family Butyricicoccaceae; genus Agathobaculum; species Agathobaculum ammoniilyticum. The sequence continues at coordinate 2,850,431 of NZ_OMPN01000001.1, read as the reverse complement.
AGATTGCAAGGATTTTTTTCGTATTTTTTTGCGGAAGATTATGGCGGTAAAATGAAAAAACAGTGGTTTTTGCAATTTTTCAAACACTTGTTCGATTATTTTTCCTTTCCACAAACGCCTATTTTGGCTGCGCGAACGGTGGGGAGAAATCCCACAAAAACGCGCATTCTTTCCGCCCGTACCGCGCCGTTTTCCCACCCTCCTCTTATTTTACAGTTTATTCCACCTTATTTCGCCGGCAAAACGCAGCAAAAAAAGCCAGGTAAAAAACCTGGCTTTTCGGATGCTGCAAAATATTATTTATTTGGCGATGCTCTTAAAGCGCTGGCGCACCTTGCGGATCTCCTCCAGCGAAAGCGCCACCGCCTCCTCGGTGCGCTTGAGCGTATCCTCACAATATTCGTTCGTCACTCGGCGCAACTCTCGGGCCTGGATCTCCGCGTTGCCCTGCACTTCCTTTGCCTTGCGTCGCGCGGCCACGACAATCTCGGTTTCGGAAACCATCTGCCGGGCATCCTCCTCCGCCTGACGGCGGATCGATTCCGCCTCGCGCTTTCCGGAGGCAAGCATTTCACTGCGTTTCTCAACGATGTCCTGCGCTGTTTTCAAGTCGTTCGGCAGCGTGGCGCGCAGCTCATCGAGCAGATCAAGCAGACGGTCGCGCTCCAAGATGCACTTCTCGCCCGCCAGCGGGATGCCTTTCGCGTCCTGTACCATATCGTACATGCTGTTGATCAGTTCGTCCAAAGTTGCCATCGTTAGCCTTCCTTTCTTGTGCGGCGCACAATATCGTCTATGATTTCTGCAGGGACAAATCCGGCAACGCTGCCGCCATGCACCGCAATATCCTTTACTACGGACGAGGATAAATACATATACTCCGCACTCGTCATCAGGAACACCGTGTCCAATTCAGGATTAAGCTTCCGGTTCGCCAGCGCCATCTGGAACTCATATTCAAAATCCGAAACCGCGCGCAGTCCCTTAACCACCGCACAGGCGCCCTCCTGCTTCGCATAATCCGCGAGTAGGCCGCCAAACGACGCGACCTCCACGTTAGGCAGGTCGCCTGTCGTCCGCTTCAGGAAATCCATACGCTCGTCCACCGAAAACATCGGCTTTTTATTCTGGTTATGCATCACCGCAACGATCAGCCGGTCGAACACGACCGACGCGCGGCGGATAATATCCAGATGTCCCAAGGTGACCGGGTCAAAGCTGCCCGGATAGATCGCTACTCTCATGCTTTTCATCCGTTTCGCCGTTCCGCAGAACGGTAATCAAAGTCGCGCCGTAGCGACGTTCGCGGACGACCTCAAACCCGTGCGCAAACCGGTCCTCTACTGCACTTTCGCATATTATTATACCATTTGTAGAGAGAATGTCAAACGTTTCTATTTGTAATAATGCATTTTCCAGAATTTCGCCGCCGTAAGGGGGATCGAGAAAAATCAAGCTGTAGCGCCGCTTTCCAGCACAGGAAACAAAGTCGGCCGCCTCTTTCCGGTGTAGCGAGGCGCGGTCGGCCACGCGGGCGGTTTCTGTATTTTTACACACGATATTGTATGCCGCCTTATCGCACTCCACAAAATCACAGTGCCGCGCGCCTCGCGAAAGCGCCTCGATCCCAAGCTGCCCCGTTCCCGCAAACAGGTCGAGTACCTCCGCGCCGCGGACATGCTCCTGGATCAGGTTGAACACATTTTCCTTAACGCGGTCGGTCGTCGGGCGGGTACTCATGCCGGGTACGGGCTGCAATTTACAGCCGCGCGCGGAGCCGGATACCACACGCATACTTCAGTCCTCCTTATGGAAAAAATCGTATACCGCCTGCGCCGCATTGCGCGGCAACACCCGCGTAAGCTCCTGCTCGCTCGCCTGCCGGATGTTCTCGATGCTGCCAAAGTGCCGGAGCAGCTCGGCGCGCCGCTTGTCCCCAATGCCCTCGATCTTGTCAAGCGTTGAACCGCGCACCTTTTTGCCGCCCAGCTTGCGGTTATACTCAATGGCAAACCGGTGTACCTCCTCCTGGATGCGGCCGATCAGCGCGAACAGCGCGGGCGTGGCCGAGATGCCGAACTCGCGCCCGTCCGGCGCAACGAGCGCGCGCGTGCGGTGATGATCGTCCTTGACCATGCCGAAGCAGGGCGTCGTCAGCCCGAACGAATCCAGCACCTCCTTGCAAACGCGAACATGCCCCAGGCCGCCGTCGATCAAAAAGGCCCCCGGCAGCGGCGTGAATTTCTCGTCCCCGTCCACATAGCGCTGTACGCGGCGGGTGAGCATTTCACGCATGGAGGCGTAGTCGTCCTGCCCGTTGGCCGCGCAGGCGATCCGGAATTTGCGGTAGTCGCTTTTTTTTGGCTGCCCTTCCGTGAACACAACCATCGAGCCGACCGTATCCTGCCCCGCGAAGTTGGAGATATCGTATGCCTCGAGCCGCAGCGGCAGCGCGGCCATGCCGGTGACGTTCTGTAAAAGCTCGAGCGATTTGTGCCGCCGCTCGGACTGCTTTTCCCTGCGCTCGATCTCCTCGCGCGCGTTTTTTTCCGCGAGCCTGGTGAGCACGCGGCGCTCGCCGCGCTGCGGGACCGCCAGTTCGACCCGTCGCTCCGCGATCGAAGACAGGTATTCCGCCACCGCCTCCTGCTCCTCAAGCTCGTGCGAAAGGAGTATGGTTTTCGGCACAGCGCCGCGCTGCGCATAATACTGCTTGATGAACGACGACAACACCTCGGCCGGATCGCTTTCGGTCAGATGGAACAGGGTGTACTCCTTGTCCTGCAGCGCGCCGCCGCCATAGTGCAGCACGCACACGCAGGCGCGCGTCTGCCCCTGCACAAACGCCGCGACATCCAGCTCCGCGAACGCGCCCGCGACCACATGCTGCCGCGTTCCCAGCCGCTGCACCGCGCGCAGGCGGTCGCGCAGCAGCGCCGCGCGTTCGAACTGCAGCTCCTCGGCCGCTTCATTCATTTTCTCCGTCAGTTCCTTTTCCAGCCGCTTTGCGTCGCCCTCAAACAAAGCGACCGCCTGGCCGATCAGCGCATGGTACTCCTCCGGACTGACCTTACCCGTGCAGGGCGCGCAGCAACGTCCCAAATGCTGGTTCAGGCACGGCCGGTCCTTGCCGATGTCGCGTGGGAACACGCGCGAGCAGGTTTTGAGATGCAGCGCCTCGCTGATCGTATCGATCGCGCGGCGCGCGGCCACGCGCCCCGGGTAGGGGCCGAAATACCGCGCCCCGTCATGCCCCGGCTTGGACACCACGGAAAACGCCGGATACGGCGCGTCCATATTCAGCCGGATATACGGATAGCCCTTGTCGTCCTTGAGAAGGATGTTGTACTTGGGCTTGTACTTTTTGATCATCGAATTTTCCAGCACCAGCGCCTCGAACTCGGTCTCGGTCACAATGATGTCGAAATCCGCGATATGGCTGACAAGCTGCCGCGTTTTCGGGTTCAGGCGCTCCGGCGCCTGGAAGTAGTTGGACACCCGATTTTTCAGCAGCTTCGCTTTTCCGACGTAGATTACCTTACCAGTCTTGTCCTTGTGCAGGTATACGCCTGGCTGCATGGGCAGCTTGCGCACACGCTCTTTTAATTGCTCCCTGTTTATGGCGGGCCGCCCCTTTCTTCCTTGTGGCGCGTTAAAGAAGCGCCAGCCTCCCGCTTTACCCTTTAACAAAAGCCGCAGGGTAAAACAAAAGCGCCGATGCGATATCGGCGCTTTTTTGCAGGATGCGATAAAATCAGTCGGTGAAATTGGACGTAATCAACTCAACCAATGCGGATACCGCCTCTTCCTCGTCCGGTCCGTCCGCAATCAGGTTGATGGTAGTACCCTTGGTAATGCCAAGGGAAAGGATACCGAGCAGGCTCTTCGCATTCACGCGGCGCTCTTCCTTCTCTACCAGAATCGTGCTCTTGAATTCATTGGCTTTCTGAATAAAAAAAGTTGCCGGTCGGGCATATAAACCTACCTGATTGGTAACCTGTACCTCTTTCGAATACATAATCTGCATCGCTCCTATTTCTTCAAATCCGATATATATAGCATAGCGCCTTTTGTCAGTTTCGTCAAGGATAAAATGCCCGCGCACCCTTTGTATTTTTAATGAAAATTTCCTGCATTCTTTCGGAATATATGGCATTTTGCCCTGCACATCGGTTTTCTATTCCCAAAACGATGCGTTTTTACCGCAATTCGACGATGGTCACGCCCTGCTCGCCCTCACCGTACACACCGCTGCGCACGCTCTTGACACGCTTGTTTGACCGCAGATGCTGCTGTACCGCGTTGCGCAGCACGCCCGTCCCCTTGCCGTGGATGACCGTGACCGAGGGCAGGCCGGCCATAAGCGCGCGGGAAAGGAAGTTATCCACCTCGAACAGCGCCTCCTGCGCGCTCATGCCGCGCACATCCACCTCGCTCTCCGCCGAGCGGATGTTCAGCTCGCGCTTCGGCGCGTCGCGGCGGGGCTGGACCGACTTTTTCACGGGCGCCTGCTCCTCCACGATGCGCAGCTCGTTCTCCTTGACCGTCATCTTCATCGGTCCGGCCTGCACCTGCACGTTGCCGCTTTTGTCCGCGGGCGCGAGCACGTCGGCCAGCACGCCGCCCACGTTGATCAGCCGCACGCGGTCGCCCTTTTTGACCGGCCGCTGCTCGTCTGCCTCGACCACGCGCTTCTGGATGCCGCGCCGCTGCTCGTTCTCGGTCTGCGTGATAACGCCGCGCAGCGCGGCCTTGGCCGCGGCCAAGTTCTGTCCGGCCGTATCCTTCTGCGCTTTCTTTTTCATGTCCTCCAGCTCGTCGAACACGGTCTCGGCAGTCATGCGCGCGTCTTTGAGGAGGCGGTCCGCCTGGCTGCGCGCGCCCTCGAGCAGCTTATCCGCGCGCGCCTCGGCCGCGTCGCGCTCGGCGCGCATCCTGTCCCGCTCGGACTGCGCGGCGGCGCGCATTTTCTGCGCCTCCTCCTTCATCTGTTCGATGCGGCGGCGCTCGCGCTCCAGCTCGGCCAGCACGTCCTCAAAGCGCGCGTCCTCGGTCGAGACCTGCTCCTTCGCCCGCTCGATGATGGTGGGCTGCAGCCCCAGCCGCGCCGCGATGGCGAACGCGTTGGACTTGCCGGGGATGCCGGTCAGCAGGCGGTAGGTCGGCTGCAGCGACTGCACATTGAACTCGCACGAGGCGTTCTCCACCCCATCGGTGGTGAGCGCGAAGGTTTTCAGCTCCGCGTAGTGCGTGGTCGCAGCCACACACGCGCCCATCTGGCGCGCATAGCCGATCACCGCGACCGCGAGCGCCGCACCCTCGACCGGATCGGTACCCGCGCCCAACTCATCAAACAGCACCAGGTCGCCCTGCCCGCAGCAGTCCATGATAGACACAATGGTCTTCATGTGCGCGGAGAAGGTCGAAAGCGACTGCTCGATGCTCTGCTCGTCGCCGATATCCGCGTAGACATGCTCGAACAGGCCGATCTCGGACTGCTCGTTTGCCGGAATGTGCAGGCCGCTCGCCGCCATCAGCGACAGCAGGCCGAGCGTTTTGAGCGACACGGTCTTGCCGCCCGTGTTCGGGCCGGTGATAACCAGCGTATCGTATTCCCCGCCGATCGCGATATCGATGGGGACGGCCTTGTCCTTATCAAGCAGCGGGTGCCGCGCCCGCAGCAGGCGGCAGCGACTCGCGCCGGCGGCCAACACGGGCGGCGCGGCATTCATTTCAAACGACAGCTTTGCGCGCGCGAAAATAAAGTCAAGCGTTGTCAGCACATCATAATCCTGCTCGATCGCACTCCTGTGCATGGAAACCTCGGCTGACAGCTCGGCCAGGATGCGCTCGATCTCAGCCTCCTCACGGCCCTCGAGTACCTTGATCTGATTGTTGATCTCAACCACCTGCCGCGGCTCGACGAACACGGTCGCGCCCGTGGACGAGGTATCATGCACCAAGCCCGGGATGTCGCCGCGGTGCTCGGCCTTAACCGGCACGACGAAGCGCCCGTTGCGCTGGGTGACGATGGTTTCCTGCAAGTATTTGGAGCGCTCGCCCGAGATCAGGCGGTTGAGCGTCTCGCGCACCTTGCCCGAGATGCGGCGCAGCTCGCGGCGGATGGAGAGCAGTTCTGAGGATGCCCCGTCCGCAATCTCCTCTTCGGAGACAATCGCGGTTGTGATGGCCTCCTCCAGCGCACGGTTACCGGTCAGCAGGCCGAAGATCGGCGTAAGCGTGGTCTTTTCCTCGTGTTCCGCGTCGTAGACCAGCGCGCGGCGCGCGGTCTGCAGCAGGCTCGCCACGTCAAGCAGCTCGCGCGGGTTCAGCGTGCCGCCACGGTCCGCACGCAGCAAAATCGCACCCACCTCGCGGATGCCGCCGAACCCTGGGCTGCCCTGCCGGATCATCCGGTTTTTCGCATCGGTCGTCTGATCCAGCCAGACCTGCGCCTGCTCATGATCATCCAGCGGCCGGAGCGCGCGGCACTTCTCCTTTGCCGCCTCGGACGCGGCCTGTGACGCGAGCCGGTCGAGGATCTCGTAATATTCCAGTGTTTTTAAGGATTTTTCGCCTAATCTGTTCATGGTTTACTCCTGAAGCGTATTATAAAACAATTGTCAGCAGATATGACGCCAGATAGATGGCCAGCATCGACCCCGCGCACACACCGATCACACCCAGCCACAGGCGCAGGACTGCGCGGCCGTTTTCGCCGGCCATACCTTTCATCTGTTTGTATTGCAGCATCGTCCACAGCCAGCGGTTCCCATAAGGGAAATAGCGTGCGGCAAGCCGCTGGTATTCCTCATTCGGCAGCATGCGCTTGAGCGTGCCAAGCAGGCTGCGCCCGCACGCAAACACATTACCGAGCGAGACCAGAAGCAGCGCAGCCACCCACGGGAACAGCACCACGCCCCTGTGCCAGCTCAACGCGAACACCAGCAACGCCGCCGCATCCACAGCGAGCTGCACATACCAGTTGTACCGCAGCGCGGTCTGTTTGCGTGTGAGTTTCATGTCTTACCTGCCTCCCCCTCTTGCAGCATAAAACAGCTATTCCAGCGGCGCGACCGACCGGTAAAATGCCAGGCTGTCGAACCCGCGGCCGAGGTGGTACAACACATACGCCTCGCCCATGCGGCAGAACTGCGCGCGCGCCAGTCCGGTCAGAGAAAACGCATACACCCTGCGGGTGTCGCACGTCAATACATGCGTCAGCGCGCGCAGCGCGGAATCCGCAAGGCGCTCATAGCCCCCCACCCGCTCCGCGCACACGCCGTCCGCCGCAGTACCCGCGCGGACGGAAAAATACACGGGCGGCCGTTCGATCCCCCTGCCGCACACGCCGCAGCCCGAAAGGTCAGGCGCATAGCCGCTTTCGGCCATCACGCGCCACTCGAACGCAGCCTTGACAAGCGTCGGCTCGCGCCCGCCGCTTTCCAGCGCGCGCAACGCGTGCAGCAGCAGGACGCACAGTGCCGGACTGTCCTCGTCCGGCGTGGCCAGCGCGCTTGCCAGTTCCGCCAGATAGCAGGCAAGCGCGTACCGCTCGATATCCTGTGTCAGCGGAAAAAACGAGTGGACAAGCCCCGCCTCGCGCAGCGTATATTTCCCGCCCCGTTCATACAGGATGAATTCGGAGTAGCAAAACTGCCGCGCGGCGGGATTCTGCTTTTTTCCCCGCCGCGCGTTTTTGCACAAAATCTCTATCCTGCGGCCATCCGCGGTCAGCGCTGTCAGATAACGGTCGTAGTCGCCGAAATCCACCTCGCGCAGGCCGAGCGCACGCAGCTTGACCTCGGCCATTTACAGCTCCTCGTAACCGAAATTGCGCATCTGGTACTGGTTGTTGCGCCAGCCCTCCTTGACCTTGACCCAAAGCTCAAGAAACACTTTGGCATCCAGCATGCGTTCAATGTCCACGCGGGCCTGCCGGCCGATCTCCTTCAGCATCGCACCCTGCTTGCCGATGATGATGCCCTTGTGGCTCGCCTTTTCACAATAAATGACCGCGTTGATTTCGATCAGGCCGTCCTCCCGCTCGTTCCATCGCTCGACGCCGACCGCCACGCCATGCGGAACCTCGCGGTCGAGCAGACGCAACATTTTTTCGCGCACGATTTCGGCCGCAAGCTGGCGCTCCGGCTGGTCGGACACCATATCCTCCGGAAACAGCTGCGGCCCCTCGATCGCGTATCTGCCGATCTCGGTCAGCAGCTCGTCCAGCCCCTCCCCCGTGCGCGCAGAGATCGGGACGACCGCCTCAAAGTCATGCGCCTGCGCGTAAACGGCGATTACCGCGAGAAGCTCTTCCTTTTTCAGCGTATCGATCTTGTTAATCGCCAGAATAGCCGGCATACGGTGCTGCTTGAGCTGTGCGATCAGGCTCTCCTCGGCCGGACCAATGTTGGCGATCGGCTCGACCACCAGCACCGCCGCGTCCACCTCGGATACGGTGTCGGTCACAACCTTACACATGTAGTCGCCCAAACGGCTGCGCGGCCTGTGCAGGCCGGGCGTGTCCAGAAAAACATACTGCGTGCCGTCTCGGTTGAGTATGCCGGTGATGCGGGTGCGCGTGGTCTGCGGCTTGCTGGACACAATGGCCACTTTCTGCCCCACCAGCTTATTGGTCAGGGTGGATTTCCCTACATTCGGGCGGCCGACCACGGAAATGACCGCCGTTTTGGTAATCTGATTCATTGCATTCTCCCATACTGAAAAATAAACCACAGCGCAGCGGGCGCGGACGCGAGCAACGCCATAGCGACCCATAAGTGCGCGAAAATGTACTGCAGGGCAGCGGCCAGCACGCCCTCCCCGATAAAAATGCATACGCCGACCGCCACACACGCCGCCGCGCAGACGAACACGCCCGCCGCTGCGATATCCTTGGCATCGCGCACAAACCCGTCGTACCCGCTGGCCTGCCGGTCGCACAGTCGCTCAATCGCCGTATTCATCAGCTCGGCACCCATGGTCAGCCCAAAGCAGACGCACAAAATAGACGCTTCTGCCGCCGTCGCTTCGCCCAGCAGCGCGAATATGGTCACATAAAACGCGGTCACCATATGCACGCGGAAGTTGCGTTCCCCATGGATGCACAGCCCCAGTCCACGAAACGCATTGAGAAAACTTTCATGCAGTTTTCGGATGTTTTTTTTCATTACGCCTCTCTCGTCAGGCCCAGAAAGGCCAGATTTTCTTCTTCCTTGCCGCGCATCAGGCGTGCGTCCCCGTCACCCCGCTCATGGTCGTAGCCCAAAAGGTGCAGCACGGAATGCGTCGTCAGGTAACCGCACTCCCGCGCGGGCGAATGGCCGAACGCCGCCGCCTGCTCGCAGGCGCGCGTATAGCACAGCACCATATCGCCCAGCATGACGCGGCCGGAATCCGGCTCGCGCTCCAGCCGCTCCTGCGGCGCGCCGTTTACAAATTCGTACATCGGGAAAGAAAGCACGTCGGTCACCGCGTCCTTATCCCGATACGCGGCGTTCATCTCACGGACCGTATCCGCGTTCACCACGGTCACGTCGATCTCCGCGCAAAACGGCACGCCCTCGCTCTCGAGTACGCGCAGCGCGCAGGTGCGGATGAGCGCGGCGACCTCGGCTTCGTCCTCCACCGCGGTTTCAAAGCCGATGTTGATCTGATGGTTCATCGCTTGTCCCCTTTGCGCCGGAGAGCGGGATGACGGCTTTCCGCCGGCTTCCCCCTGCCCTTTTTGTTTTCGTAGTCCGCATAAGCCTTGACGATGCGCTGCACCAGCTCATGCCGCACCACGTCTTTTTCGGTCAGGTAGCACTGGGCGATGCCCTCCACCCCGTCCAGCACGCGCAGGGCCTCTTTCAGCCCCGAGGCCTTGCCGTCCGGCAGATCGATCTGGGTGATATCGCCCGTGATGACCGCCTGCGAGCCGAATCCCAGACGGGTCAGGAACATTTTCATCTGCTCGGGCGTGGTGTTCTGCGCTTCGTCCAGGATGATGAAGCTGTCGTCCAGCGTGCGGCCGCGCATATAGGCTAGGGGCGCTACCTCGATCGAGCCGCGCTCCTGGTATTTGGCAAAATTCTCCGCGCCGAGCATGTCGAACAGCCCGTCGTACAGCGGGCGCAGATAGGGGTCTACCTTGCTCTGCAGATCGCCGGGCAGAAAGCCCAGCTTTTCCCCCGCCTCGACCGCCGGGCGCGTCAGGATGATGCGGGACACCCGCTTGTCGCGGAACGCCGCGACCGCTGCGGCCACGGCAAGGTAGGTCTTGCCCGTGCCGGCCGGACCGACACCCATGACGATCGTGTTTTTCTGGATGGCCTCCATATACCGCTTCTGGCCGAGCGTTTTAGCCTTGACCGGCTTGCCCTTTGCCGTGATGCACAGAACATCGCGGCCCATGGTATGCACCTCGGCCTCACGCCCGTCGCGCGCCAGACCGATCACATACTGCACAGTCTGCGTGCCGACCGTCTCGCCGCGCGCCGCCATTCCGGCCAGCGTGCCGATCGTACGCGCAGCGATTTCCACCTCCGCTTCGCCGCCGGATATCTTCAGCTCGGTCCCGCGGCTGACGACCGAAACCCCCAGTTCGCGCTCCAGCAGCTTGATATTTTCATCGAACGCCCCGAATACCGCGATCAGGAGCTCGATCCGCTCTATCTGGATTGTCTTTTCTATGGTCTGCACCTTACTTTCCTGGTGTTTTATCCCTGCGCGGGACGCTGCTGCGCCCCGGCATCCTCCTCCGACTCCTTTTCCGGAATCGTGCTGTCATCGACCGCCTCCACGCCGATCTGCTCGACCGCGTCCGCCGACAGCCGCAAAACCGCCGCCCCCGCCTGCTCGGCCATCGTTTCCTCATGGCCGGTGATCATGCCGTCCATGCCCGCGGCGATATCCCCGAGCGCGCGGGAGATCATATCCACGCGCACCTCGTCCGCGGTTTGGGTCACCGTCTCGGTTTCATAAAACACATAGGTCTGTTTGACCAGCGAGACTGGGAACACCACGCTGTCGGACAGCCACAGCGTTTTGGTTTCTATTATTTTATCACAGGTGCTGCTGGAAATTCCACTCCCAAAATATAAATTTAACCGTTTATTTCCTAAAACAAGCGCGTACTGGCGCTTCACCTTTCCCGTATAAGCCTTTTTCTCCGTTGTCAGCGCGCGGACGCGCGCGGTATGATAGGCCGTATACGCCTCCACCTCGCCGCGGCCGTGCGTCAGGTGGTAGTTCCCTTCCTCCCGTGTAGGTGGAACCAGCCCGCTGATCAACGTATCTCCGGCCGAGACCGCGTCGCCCGCCTTTACCACCGGCTGCCCTTCCTGCGCCAAAATGCGGCGCACAACCCCGTCGCGCGCTGCAACGACCTTGGTGACCGCGCTCTGGTCCAACAGTTCAGAAGGCGGGGATTCGCCATATGCCTCCACCGTCAGGCGGTTCCCCTGTATATTTAGCGAAAAAAACGTCATATCCGGCTGCAGCTGCAGCATCTTCCACCGGATCCTTCCAGTATCGATCGCGCTCCGCCGCGCGCCGATATGTACGCCCAGCGCATCAAGCTGCCGCATGATTTCCCCTTCCGGCAGCGCGGCGGAAATATTCGTTTCGATCGACCAGATATGGGCGTGCAAAATCCAGCATAGCAGCACAAGCGCAAAAAAGCCGCCCCACAGCGCGTACCGCGGCCGCAGCCGTGCGGCAACAAAGGGCGCGCCCCGCCGCCGCACGATATGCACCCGACAGCCCGTGCGCCCCATATACCGCCGCAGCGCGCGGAAATCCGCGACCGACAGCGTCGCGTACATCTCGTTCCATGCGGTGCGTTTCATGCGGCGCAGCGTAATACCGTGCCGCGCACAGGCATTGAGAAAGCGCGGCAGGCTCGCGCCCGTCACACGGACGCGCACCTGTCCGCGCGCCAGCAGCAAAAGCCGCCCAACCATCCGTTTCCCTCCCTTTCGGCATCAGCCCGCCGTGGTGTATTCCACCGAAACGATCGTTCCGGTCACCGCCAGCTCATCCAGCGAAAGCGCCGCGAGCGTCAGGCCCGCGCCCGTGATGCGCACCTCGCAGCCGCAACATTTGATGCGGAGCAGCCCGTCGTCATACTCCTGTATCCCGCGGTGGTTCTCCACCACGACGCGGCTGTTGCCGATGATCTCTACGCGCGGGCGGCTTCCGTGCAGATCCTCCAGAATCGCCGCCCCAAACCCATCGTGCGCCATGCGTCCCCTCCTCCGTTCGGGCTATTGTATGCGGCGCCGGCATGAAACTTGCCTGCCGGACATAGAATAGGGAATCTCTGTCAACCGGGGTGAGGTCAATGAAGCTGTTTTTCTCCCTTGCGCTGTTCGCGGCGTTCCTGCTCTGCCCGGCCGCCTGCGCGGACGGGGTGCGTGAAGGTCTAGCGCTTGCCGGCCGCGAGGCGCTGCCTGCGCTGTTCCCATTTTTCGTGGCCAGCGGCCTGCTTGTCCGTTCCGGACTGGCGGAGCGGCTCGGCCGGGCTGCCGCCCGGCCGCTCGCACGGCTGTACGGTCTGCCGCCCGAGGCCGCGCCCGCGGTCATACTGGGGCTGACCGGCGGTTATCCGGTCGGCGCGGCCACCGTGGCCGAGCTGCTCCAGCAGGGCGCGCTGTCGCGCGAAGCCGCCGCGCGGGTCAACGCGTTCTGCAACTGCGCCAGCCCGGGCTTCTGTATTGGGTTGGTCGGGCTGGGCGTGTTCGGCAGCGCGCGGACCGGCGCGGTCCTCTACGGCATACACGCGCTGTCCGCGCTGCTGACCGGTCTGGTCGTGGCGCGCGGCCCCATGGCGCAGTCAGCGGGCGGGCGAGCGGCCGCTGCGCCCAGGGAAGGCTTTGCCTCCGCTTTCTGCGGTGCCACGCAGCAGGCCGCGCGCACCGCGCTGACCGTCACCGCCTTCCTGACGGTTTTTTCCGTCCTGCTGCGGCTGCTCCGTCCCGCCCTGCGCGCTCTGCCGTACGGCGATATGCTGGCCGGCCTGATCGAGCTGACCAACGGTCTTGACGAGCTGACGCTGCTTCCCCTGACCATCTGCGCCCAGCTCACGCTGGCGTCCTTCCTGCTCGGCTTCGGCGGGCTGGCCGTACAGTTCCAGGCGCGCGCGCTGACCGCTCCGTTCGCGCTCCCATCCGGCGCTTTCACGCTCGGCAAGCTGCTCCACGGCACGATTGCCGCCGTGTGTACCGCTTTGCTGTTCCAGCTTTCCCCCAGGGCGCTGGCCGTGTTCGCAGGCGCCGCCGCGCCCCCCCGTGCCTTTAACCTGACCGGCGCCGTCCTGCTCGGCGTTTTGGTATTGTTATTAATTTGGGGTGGAAAAAGCACGAAAAATAAGATATAATGGGTCACAGTACATAAGAATGGAGTGACCATCCGCATGAAGCTGAAAAAGCTGCTGCGAAAGGATATCGAGCCACGCTGCATTTATTGCGCGCACGGCTCCCCCTTGGCGGACGGGCAGCGCATCGCCTGCCGCCGCCGCGGCGTTGTCGACGGCACCGACCACTGCCGTGCGTTCCGGTACGACCCGCTGCGCCGCATCCCGCCCAAGCCCGCGGCCATACGCGGCCATTTCACCGACGCAGACTTTTCTCTGGGGGATCCGCATGAAAAGTAATGTTTTTTTCCGCCGCCTGACCGCGCTTGCGCTTTGTTTCCTGTTTTTATTTTCCGCCGCGCCGCTCCCGCGGGCCTCTGCGACCGTAGGAGAGGACGACACGCTCTCCTCCCAGAACGACACCGACGCCGCGGAGGGCGGAGACGCAAAAATTGAAAGCGGCACCACAGCCGGCGGCCTGGCCGATCCCTTGATCGACGCCACCGCCGCGCTGCTGGTCAACGCCGATACAGGCATGGTGCTGTATGAAAAAAACGCGGACGAGCGGCGTTACCCCGCCTCAACCACCAAGGTCATGACCGCGCTGCTCACGCTCGAGCATGTCGAGGATCTGGAGGAGATCGTCACCGCACAGGAGTCGGACTTTGAAAACGTCACGGCCGACAGTTCAAACGCCGATATCAAGGTCGGCGAGCAGGTGCGTGTCATCGACCTGCTGTACGCGCTCATGCTTCCCTCGGCAAACGAGGCGGCCTATATGCTGGCGCGGCATGTCGGTGGATCGTACGAGGAATTTGTCAACATGATGAACGCGCGCGCGCAGGAGCTTGGCTGCACCGGCACGCATTTCTCCAACCCCTGCGGCCTGCATGCGGACGACCATTATTCCACCGCGCGCGACCTGCTGCTGATCTCGCAGGCTGCCATGCAGGATGAGACGTTCGTTACGATCGCCGAAACCGCACAGTATCGGATGCCTGCGACCAACATGCACGATTCGCGCATCATTTTCACCACCAACCAGCTCATTTTCCGCCGCACCGATCCCTGGTCGAACGTCTACGCCAAAGGGATTAAAACCGGTCACACCTCGCAGGCTGGTAACTGCCTGGTTTCCTATGCGGAAAAGGGCGGGGCCAAGCTGTATTCGGTCCTGCTCGGCTGCGCGGACGCGCCGGACAGTTCGACTGTCGCCAAGAGCTTTACCGAAACCAACCGTCTGTTCGACTGGGGCTTTGAGAACTTTGTCTCCAAAACGCTGGCCAAGCAGGGGCAGGAGATCACGCACGTCAACGTCCGCCTGTCCACAGACGCGGACGAGGTCGTGCTGACCGCCAAAAACGACCTTGTCGCCACACTCCCCAAAAACTTGGAGGTCGACCAACTGGAGCAGTTCCCCACCATACCGGACAGCAAGGACGCCCCTATCAAGGCGGGGGATGTCATCGGCAGCATCACCTACTCCTACGGCGGCGTCGAATACGGCACGGTCGAGCTGGTTTCGCTCAACGACGTGGAACGCAGCAACGTCCTGTATTATGCGGACAAGCTCGAAAACTTCTTCAAAAGCACTGCGTTCAAGGTGATCTTGGTCGTGCTGGCAATCTTTGTCGTACTCTACATTCTGTTCAACCTGACGTTCGGCGGCATGCGCCGGCGGAAGCAGCGCAAAAACATGCGTGCCCGTTACGAAAATTCCAATTACCAGCGTAGGCGGCGCCGTTGATACAGAGCAGAAATCCCAATAGACACAAAAAACACCGTGCTTACGCGCGGTGTTTTTTGTGTCTATCCCCTACGTCGCTCAGCTATAAATTCCAGCGCGTTTTTCCAGGCCGTTTCAAACCCCGACCGGAACAATACGACCGGCCCAAAATCCTCATATTCGGACGGCTCCAGAGCATCCACATCGTATCCCTTGCGAAAATCGGGCAGCTTGGCCCGCAACTCCTCAATGACGGATGCGGGGGTAGGCATGAAGAACCGCTGTACGACAGGCATATCCTGTTCAATTAAGCGATCCGCTGTTCCCTTCCAGTTAATTGTTATACAGGCATCCGCGCCCACCATTTCGGTAAAATGCTGAAGCCCACGGGCGCCGCCGCCGATAAATCCCATCTTAGGGCATACCTCCCTCGTCATCCAATAGGTTTTTTTCGCCGCCGCTATACCTGCCTGCCACAATGCGTCCGGACAGACTTCAATTTCCTCACGCGCAACTTGTTCAGACAGATATTGGTCAAAAATACCTGTAATGTGGGAGAAATAAATATGTGGTTTTTTGGCCACCCCTTCTGTAATACGGTTATAGACCCGGCAGACATCCAGCGCCTGACGTACGCTTAGTACTTCGGTAGCGTTAACTGATATTCCTTCCTGCAGCACCACCTCGATCGCTTTCAGCCCCTCCTCTGTCACAGGTATCTTCGCAATAATATTGGGGGAGGCAGAGCAGTTATAGCGTGCGTAGCACACAATCGTATCACAATCCTCATGGAAAGGATCGCCCTGTATGCTGACCAATCCTAAATCGCCGCCACTTTTTTCATATAATGGCATGAACTGTCGAGCCACACGTTCTACCAACGCACGCTGGAGCTGAACCAATGCCTGCGTATCATCTGCCTCCTGCTGTAAAATGGGATCCAGCAAAGAACAAACGTATTCCCTTTCCTCCGGAGCATCCATCATCTTCCATGTATATGCAGGGTTCTGAGTACAGCCGACCGCCCCTGCTTCGATTGCCAGACGCGCCTGCTCTCTCGTAACGTTATTAATCCAGAACCGGGTTGGTGTCTGTGCCTGTACACGTTGGAAATAATTCGCCTTCATTTGTCATACCTCTCTTTTGGTTTTTCCACAGTGCCATACCTCGGCGTTCACCATATACGCGGGACGCCGATCCTCCAAACAGTCCAAAATCCCCTGTGCACTGTCCATCCCCATTGCTCGCATCGCTGCATCGCTCAGCGCCGCGTTATGCGGAGACACAATGAGATTGTCTAACCCCCAAAGCGGGCAGTTCTCCGCCGGTGGCTCTTCTTCAAATACATCAAGCGCAGCGCCGGCAATCCGACGCGCCTGTAGCGCTTCCACCAACGCCTGTTCATCTACAACCGCCCCACGGGCGGCATTAATCAGAAACGCGCTTCTTTTCATCCTTTCCAGCGCATTCCGATCTATCAAATGGTGTGTTTCCGGTGTCAACGGTGTATGCAGGCTAATTACATCAGCCTGTTCCAAAAGTTTTTCCATATCTACCGGTGTCACACCAAACGCTTCTGCCTGTTCTGGTTCCATAAAAGGATCGGCAGCAAGAAAGGAAGCCTCAAAGCCGGACAGCTTTTGCCGTACCAAACGGGCGATTCGACCAAAGCCAATAAACCCGACCTTCTTCCCCCGCAATTCAGTCACAATATGCTGATTTCGTTTTTCAAAACCACCGTTGCGGGTCATTGCATCCAGAAAGACCAAATTTTTCAGCAGCGCCATTATAAGCGTCGCTGTATGCTCTGCAACGGCATGTATATTTGCTGTCGGCGCATTGACCACCAGTATGCCACGCGCTGTAGCTGCCTGTACATCAATATTATCCACGCCTATGCCGTGCTTTGCAATCACGCGCAGTCCGGGTAGAGCATCCATTATTTCCTCTGTTATTCTGGCGACGCGGACCAGTATCGCTTCGCAACCGTATGCGCGTCCGGCAATATCCGCAGCGCCGCCGCCCTGCACAACCTCAAATGATCGCTCCAGCAGGCGAATCGCATCTTCATGGATCGGTTCACTGATATATACTTTTCTCATGCGGCACTCCTTTTACGATTTCCCTTCTTTTTCCACCCGATTGCTACGCCGCGCTCTTAATTCTTTACGAACTGCAAGGACAATAACAATCATCGTAATAATCAGAAATGCCAAGCTGATCGGATGAGTGAAAAACGGAGCGATGCTTCCCTCTGACTGCATCAGCCCGCGGCGGAGATTGGTTTCTATCGTTGGACCCAGTATGAATCCGAGAATGATTGGCGGCAGCGGGAAGCCCCCTTTTTCCAGCAAATACGCAACAATACCAAAGAACAGGACTGCCCAAACATCAAACAGGCGGTTATTCACACCAAACGCACCGACAACGCATAGAACCATAATAATCGGCAGAAGTATGTGCTTTGGCACGGTCAATACGCGTGCGAATACCTTAATGCCTAAGTACTCCATCAACAGCATAAACACATTTGCAATCAGACAGGCCGCAAAAATACCATATACCAGCGGGCCGTTATTCTGAAACAGAAGCGGTCCTGGGTTCAGGCCATGAATCATCAGGCCACCCAAAAGCATAGCGGTCACAGTGTCCCCAGGTATGCCCAGTGTCATCAATGGCACCAGCGCACCTCCGATTGAAGCGTTATTGGCAGTTTCGGAGGCAACAATGCCATCAATAATGCCTGTACCAAATTTTTCAGGTGTTTTGGATTGATTCTTTGCCGCTGTATAGGCCAGAATATTGGATGTTCCTCCTCCGATGCCCGGTAAAATGCCAATACCTATTCCGATTGCCGCAGAACGGAACAGGTTCACGATCTGGCTCTTAAATTCCGCAAAGGAGAAGCCGAAGCCCTTAATTTTGAAGTCCTGCAATACCTTTCCCTGCGGCTTACCCTTTTCCTTTGCAGCCTTGATAATCTCAGAAATTGCAAACAAACCAATCAGGACGGGCAGAATATCAAACCCGGCATCCAGCGCATGAAAACCAAACGTCAAACGCGGGATGCCATCAATCGGTGCCGCGCCAACCATGGCAAACGCCAAGCCAATTGCACCACTGACCAGTCCCTTGACAACCGACCCGCTGATCAGGCTGGCCATCATGGAAATAGAAAAAACACCTACAGCAAAATATTCATAATAGCTGAACTTCAACGCAACGCTTGCCAGCGATGGTGCAATAAACATCAACACAGCCAAGCCAAGCAACGTACCAATGAAAGAGAAAAAGATACCCACTCCCAGCGCCTTACCGGCCTGCCCTTTCGCGGCCAGCGGGTAACCGTCAAAGCAGGTTGCCACCGAAGCCGGTGTACCGGGGATACGCAGCAATATTGCCGCGACCAGGCCGCCCGAAATACCGCCGATATACAGGCCGAGTAGCAATGCCATGCCTGCGATAGGCTCCAAACCATAGGTCATTGGCAGGCAGAGCGCCACCGCCATGGTTGCCGAAAGCCCTGGGATCGATCCAAAAATAATACCAAGCAGGACACCGCCTGCAATCAAAGCAATGCACAGCGGGTTACAGACCTCTGCAAACCCTGTAGCGATCAAAGATAACATGCGACGCCTCCTTTAACCCAACAATCCGCTTGGCAGCATCAGGTAAAATACACGTGTGAACAGAAGGTAAATACCGGCTGATACAACAAGCGACAATATCACGAACAGCAGAATATCTTTCTTTTTCCGGTGTGACTCATCCGCTAACACCAGCATCTGTATGACCAGGTAAACAAAGGTCGATAGCAGGAATCCGATCGGCTCCAGACAGAAAATATATACTGCAATCAACGCCAGCGTTATAATCATGCAGCGAGTACCCTGCGACATCCCGCTTTTCTCCTCGCCTTTTGATTCCTCCGACGCCTGTCCCGCTTTCCTCAATCCATCCCAAAGCAGCGCTATTCCCAGTATGCCGAGCAGAATCGCATCCATCTTCGGGAAGAAATCCGCTTTTATTAGGTTAAGCGAAAGTGATTGTATCGTAAGGCTCGCCGCAAACAAGCCAACCGCCGCAAGAATGACAAGTCCACCAACAATTGCATCCTTATATTTCCTCAACAAATCCGCCTCCTTACCAGTTAGACGTCCAGCTTATTTTTATCTTATTTCTGCAAGGATAGGAAACGGACTTGCCGTTCCCTATCCCGCATCCACTTTAAGAAAGCAACTCTGCTGCGTATTTATCAATAATCTCCTTGGTGGAATCGAGCAATGCCCGCCCCTCCTCGGCATCTGCGTAAAACGGCGTCTGGCGGTAAGCCTCCATAATGCTGGTCGCGTAGTCCTCCTGCTCACTCACAACCTTGCAGGCATCCGCAAATTTCTGTACAATCTCATCCGGAGTATCCTTAGGGAAAGCGAAGAAATAATATTTTTCAAGTTGAATGTCAAATCCTTGCTCTATAGCGGTCGGAATTTCCGGAAAGCCCTCGCTGCGCTCTGCGTTCACCTGTCCCAAGGCAACAAACTCACCGGTTTCCAGATAATCTTTAACCGTGCCATATGCGTTGATAATTAAATCGATATGTCCACCCGCCAACGCTGCAACACGATCGGAAGCGCCGCCCGCATCCACAAAGGATACATCAATACCGGCATCCTGCATCTGCTTTCCGTTGATATGCACCATTGTACCGGTTTCTATACCCATCTTTACCTCACCCGGATGCTGTTGCGTGTACTCTTTCAGCTCTTCCAGGTTATTGTAGCCCGCATCTTTCCGCGCTACAATAATCTCGCCAGGCCCCTTGCCGACCACTGCCGACAACTTGAAATCATCCAGTCCGAAGTCCGCTGTGCCAATCGCCTGGTTAACATTCATTGCTGTATGGAAAAAAAGCGCCGTATATCCATCCGGATCGGAATCCTTTACCTGACGACTTGCAATTGAGCCGCCGGACCCAGTAACGTTACTGACTACAACCGATGTCCCTAACTCACTGCCCAGCCCTTCGAGGTAGGCACGCGCATTAAAATCCGTATCCCCTCCTGCTCCATATGGTACTATAACCGTGATTGGCCGTGAAGGCCAGTCGCTGCTATCCCCCGCACTCGGCTTCTCATTTGAGCCGCAGCCACTTAATACACCCGTACAAAGCGCACCGACCAACAAAGCTGATAATAACCGTTTCATTTTTTTGCCTCCTTTTTTAGTTTGTCTCTTTCCATATTATCGTTCCGGATAAGCAGTCCGGAATAGCTCGACTTGCTCGCGCGCTACTCGTCCCAAAGTGCCGCCGTCCGCAAAGGCAACCACCATACTGTAGCCACGGTCATATAGTTTTTTTGCCGCCTCAAAATTTCCTGCAACAGTGGCTAAAAACTTTCCACTCGCAAACACCTTTTCTTCAATCGTATGTATTGCTTCCTGTACTTCTGGCGCAGACGGATTGCAAAAATACCCCATTGAAGTGGCTAAATCCATCGGGCCAATAAATATTCCATCCAGTCCTTCCACCTGCAGGATTTCATCCAGATTCTTGACTGCCGTTCCTGTTTCTACAGCGGTCATAACCACTATTTCATCGTTGGCATGCGCCAGATAGTTCTGTGAATTCATCCCAAAGCCACCGGCACGCGGCGAAGGCGCTATGCCACGCATCCCTTCCGGAGGATATTTACATGCCTGAACCGCTCGTTCCGCCTCATCTCTTGTGTTGACATAGGGGATGAGCAGGCCATACAACCCGACATCCAGCATGCGCTTAATCGTTACCAAGTCGTTCCAAGGCGCGCGGGCAAATGGAATTGAGCTGAAGCGCCCCATTGCCCTGAGTTGTTCCAGCATACTCAATGGGTCATTCGGCGCATGCTCCATATCAATCATTAAAACATCTACCCCAGCCTTAGCAAATATTTCTGCCGCATAAGGGCTTGCCATTTGCAACCATGCGCCAAGGATCTTTTTCTTCTCTTTCAGCAGCTTTTTAACAGGATTATGAAATGTTTCATCTAAACGCAGCATAGACCTAAAATCCTTTCTTCATTTTTCAATAGAAAACGGTATTTGATAGCGCTCCGCATATGCCTCCAGCTCTCTGTAAATACTGTACGGCAGCGGGATACCGTTTTTTTGCCGTTCTCGTTTGCAGTTTTCTTCAATCTCTCCCGGAAAACTCAACGGCGGCGCATCCCCCACCACAGGGATAGACCGTATATACTGCCGGTATTCTGCAATACGCGCTCTTAACTCCTCCTTTCCAATAATTGCATCACAATCTACCGCAATAAACATGTGACAGGTCCCGCTTGGATCATCTGGCTCTGCGTACATGCTCTTGATATGATCCGAAAATGCACCGCCAGTCATTACACCACAGAGCATATCAATCACATAAGCGATTCCCAATCCTTTGAACCCTCCTACCGGAAGGAAGTAACCATCAAAACCTTTCTTCGGATCATCTGTCGGGTTTCCTTCCACATCCGTCGCCCAGCCCAACGGAATTTTTTCTCCTTTGCGTATCGCCATTTTCAGTTTCCCACCCGCAACAACAGAAAGTGCCATATCCAGCATAAACGGGTAATCGTCATAAGTGGGGATCCCAATGGCGAAAGGGTTATTACCAACAACGCGCCCTTTTGCTCCCGGCGCCGTGATATTAGGCCGAACATTAGTTGACGCCATACCGACCATACCGGCATCCACCGCCATTTGTGCATACAGAGCTGCGGCGCCAAAATGATTGCTATTTTTCACGCATACTGCCGCTATATGGTACTCTCGAGCCAGCATAATTGCATGCTCCATAGCATATCGGGAAGCAACAAAGCCCGAAGCATTATCGGCATCCATAACCACAAATGCCTTTTCTCCGGCTACCACCTTAATATCCGGCTTCACATTAATTGCTTTTTTGCGATAGCGTTCAAAATAAGCCGCTGTGCGCATAATTCCGTGTGAATCCACGCCGCGCAAGCTGGCCTCTACCAGTCCAACGCCATGCAATTCCGCTGTTTCCCTGTCTACGCCGGCTTTTTCATATAAGTCTGCAATAAAAGCTACAATTTTTTTATCATCGCACAAACGAATATGATCATCCACTTTTCAGACCCTCCCTTTAGCCTTTATAAAATATTCATTTTTAAAGATAATCGCACGATACTGTCAAATTGCTTTCATTATGCTTTTTTGCTATATTTTTCTTTATTTTTGAGAAACAGTTATCTCTTATGCCAATAATATAACAGTTTACAGGCAATTTGTCTTTGCATAATATTGAACTTCCTTTTCACTATCTTAACTTTTGTTGCCAAATATTCAAACGCCCATTTTGTATATTTTTATCAAACCTATCCGCTTTTCTTGCAAACAAAAAGAGTACACCATGCAAACCATGTGTACTCTCTTTCCCTATTCCGGCTCTTTATAATAACGATAGCTGAACTTTCCATGCTGCTGTATCGCTGTGTACATGGCATCTTTTTCCAAATCGCGCATTTCCCCCGGCGTTTTACCCGTTACTTTTTTAAATACAGATGTGAAATAATGCACACTGGAAAAGCCTGACAATACGCTAATATCATTCAAGCTATAACTGGAATAGCAGATCAGCTCATAAGCCCTACAAACCCTTAAATAATTCACATAATGGATAATCGTAAAATTCGTTGCCTGCTTAAACAGCTTGCAGAGGTAGTTTTTATTGTATTTCAGGGATTCTGCCAACTGATCCAGTGTGAAATCCTCTGCAAAATGCACGGAAACATAGTCGGCAATTTGTTTTTCCACGCCAGTCAGGTTGGCTATGATGTGGTCAATCGCACGTGAAAAGGAATTCCTTTCAACAAAAGAGCCGTTTTTACGGATATAGATATAGAATGCCTGCTCAAAAAGAGCATTTGCCATTTCTCTACTGTACCGTGCATTGGACTGCCACTCGTTTCGCGCTCCTAAAAGTGCGGTTTCAAATTCATTGTCCTCAATTTCAAAACAGCGTGGCAGGCAATGCACCTCATCCATGGTATTGGAATTATGGAGATAAAATTTTGTATCTATGATCCGCAGCCTCCCGCTTGAGATCACAGGCAGTTCATGCAGCTGCTCCGGTTCAATTACAACGCAGAGATGGGGATATAAATGGACTTTCTGCCTGTCCAACAGCATATCCGCTTCCCCTGAAACTACATAGTACATCTGGTAAAAGTCATGGCTATGCTCTCGTATCCCCCATCCACGCATATAATCCAGCATAAAGGTCCATACAACCTCAATGTCCCGCATGCTCCCGCCTCCCCTTCTTTTTTGCTTCCCACCGCAGTCCTCAACCGGACCATCCGCCGCGCACTCCACACTTTCCACTGGTAAAGCAAGCTTATTGTAGCAGATTTTACTTTTTCACACAATCCCCCTATCGACCTCAAGCTTTCTGCCACCGGACGCCCTTACTGCCTTGGCTCTCTACCCCAAATATATATTGCATTAAAATATTTATTTTGCCTTAAACCGTCCGATAAATATTACAGGTACATTACCTCACTTTGATCAAACTGGAAAGCGGAATACGATATATGAAAAAAAAGAAAACTTTTTTGTCAGCGCATCCCCCTCAAACACGCGAAACCTTGCAGGATATTGGGAAGCATTATTCCAATATCCTCACTGCTCTGGTGTTGCTCCTGCTTTGTGTCATTCTCAGCTTGATTGTCCTGGCGGTCAAGCTTTCCTCCCATACATATATTTTGACTGACGGCAACCGTTATGAAACCGTCCGGCTGCATCCCGGCACGATCGCCGAGGCACAAAAAATTTCAAACTTTCAAAACCTGAAGGTGATCGCCCAGCGCAGAGAGGGTAATACCACTTACCTCACGCTGGATCAGGAATTGAGTGCCCAGATCAAAACCAAAGATCAAACTATGACCGTCCCCTTTACGGCCTGCACCGTAGGCGAGCTGTTGGAGCAGGTCGGCATTGCTGTGGGCGAGAATGATATTGTAGTGCCAGGACTTGACCGATGGTTGGTGGAAAATACGGAAATCTCCATTACTGAAGTAAGCTATCGCTCGGAGGTCGAAACAATAACAACCCCTTTCCAAGTAGAAACCCGCCAAAATTCCGATATGGTAGACGGAACACAGCACATACTGCAATACGGCAGGAATGGCGAAACCGAAATCACTTACCGTATCACGCTTCATGACGGCGTCCCGTTCGAAAAGGAAATGGTTTTTGAAGAAGAAGTCCTTGCGCCTGTTAACTGCATCATTGAACAGGGGACAAAAAAGCGATCTACCGTAGAACCGGCTGAGCCGGTACAGCAAGACGGGTATGACACAGCAGACGCCGGCAGCACCGCAGCAGACAGCGCTTCCGGCAGCCAGTTGTCTACTGCGGGACGGTCGCAGGTCTGGTCCGTCCCCGCCGGTATCCAAGATGATACTGCTTCAAAAACCATAACAGCCGCAGATGGTTCAACGTTTCAGTATTCTTCAGTCATTGACGTAACTGCAACCGCCTATCATCGAATCGAGGACGGCGGCCTGATCACTGCCAGCGGCACGACCACGCGGTATGGAACCATTGCAGTCGACCCACGGGTAATCCCATTAGGCAGCCGTGTATATGTCGTTTCAGACGGAGGCGACCAGTCCTGGTCGTATGGCCCCGGCATCGCCGAGGATACCGGCGGGCTGATCAAGGAAAATCGTATCGATCTCTTCTTCATGACTGATGAGGAAGCGGACCAGTTTGGCGTCCGTCCAGCCAAAGTATACATATTAAGCTGAGTTTCTTACTGCCTGTCAGCCAGCCATCACAGGGGGCCTCGGGTGCAATGTTTTTCAAGCCATTGCATCCGAGGCCCCCGCCTGTTCAACATATCCAATTTTATCCGGCTGGCCAAGCTACTCCAATCCCACAATTTTTTCTTCATCAGCCAAAAGCTTTGCATACGCCTGTTCCCGTAATACGGCAACCATCGCGTCTATCCCTATGCAGGTCGTCCTATACATTTTCTCCAGACTGGAAACCGTGACTTTGCGTTCATCCACCTGCGCAACACTGCACAGACTTTTCATGCTGCTCCAAACGATCCGCCGGTCTATCGCCTTCCCATTTCGGGTACAGAAAACAGGGCCATTGCAAACCCCTGTTTCTTCAGCATATTGCAGAAGCTCTCCAACCAGTGCAACGGGCATCGTAAAGGAAGAACCATTCTCCAGCACAATTGTTTCATTTCCAGCCTGCCGCAGCCTTTCGACCGTAATATAGGGGATATCCCCCGTCTTAATACCTGTACACCCAAATACTTTTATCAGATAATAACTACGCTTCCGTTTCAGCAGCTTTGCCGCCTGAAGCAGGCGCAGATATTCCTGTCTTGTCAGTTCAGGGGCAGCCTCCTCTTTCTCCTTTGGCAGACGGGACTGTACCAGCTGCCATTCCCTATGGCCCGCAAATGCCAACAGGCTGTTGGCAGCGGATATCCGTGCATTAATGCTTTCATTGGCCAGACCGTTTTCCTGCATAAACCCTTTCCACTTTGCCAGCCTGGCATTGTTCAGCAGGCCTTCTTCCCCCAAAAATTTTTTCAGCTGCAAAAGCTGGGATCTGTATTGCGCAATCGTGGAGCGTGTCCTTCCCCTTTTCTGCAGGTCCACCAGAAAGGATTTTATTTCGTTTTCCGTCACCCTGTAACCATTTTCCATCCGCCCTTATTCACCTCTCCTGCTTAGATGAATTATCCTGTTTCAGCAGTTGCAATAGTTGCAAGGGAGAAACTTCCTCCCTTGCGGCGGCTGCGTTCTCCCTGCGCGCTGCTACCAATTCCTCCCGCAGAACCGATACATTGCGCGGCGCATCGATCGACAGGCGGACACGTCCTGCCCCGATCTCCTGAACAGTAATTGTAATATCCTGGCCGATCATAAAGGACTGTCCTTGTTTCCGCTGCAGTATCAGCATTGCGCTCCCCCCTGTCGTCCTATAGAGTCCAGAGGACACCGCATATCATATTCATCCAGTATCACCTGACAGGCCTGTCTCGTCCGGTCGTTCAGGACAATGGGGCATCTCAAGTTTACCGTGCTCTTCCACACCGGCTTGTTAACCCTGCAAAGCGTATAATAGCACAAATCCTCGCTCTTCTCTACCTGCATTTGAAGCAGCTCAGACTTTGCCAGTTTGGGCTGATAGGTTGGCAGCAGCATAAAAGGGTTCAGTGCGGTAAAGGCAAGCGACGGCGTTTCCACGCTTTGCAGGCACAACAGGAAATCCTCCTCCTTGGCAAAAGGGAGGAGGACAAACTTTTTTTCCTGTTCAAAACCAAAGATACCATTGGGGAAAAACAGCAGTGTTTGCTCGTCTACCTGTATTGTTCCAAAATATTTGGTTTCAATTTTCATTCCAGTCTCCTTAGTTAAACCGTTTCATCCAACGGCTCGTATCCCGGCTCTGCAGAGGGAGGCACATAGACCGGCCCGCCAATATATTTGATAATGACATCCGGACGCTGCGTTACGGTAAACTCAATATCACCCGGTATAAACTCCACATCCCCATTTCCAATGCGCCAGTCAAAATTCAGCTTATCCATCTCATAGCGGATGTTCAGCTCCCCTGCATCCCAGGAAATATCCGGACCTGTGCTGGGCAGAAATGTCATGGCAACATCCGTATTGACCTGCTGGGATTCCATCGCGAACTGTGTGATCAATTGCTGGCCAATTTTTGCCTGAAGCAGAAGCTTTCCGTGCTTGGCATAGGTGCCGGTCGTTTCATAAACCTGCTCACGCCCTTTTTGTGCAGCCTGTTCAATACTGCGCATTGCGGTTGGTGTAATGGAATTACGCGCTTCAAACGTATCCAAGTTCAGCCGGATGGGCTTGCTGCGTATCTGCAGACCTCCCTTGCTGCGGGAAACCTCCAGATCCACCTGCGACCTTTTGTATTCCAGCCGCGCATGGTTTACTTTCATTTCCAACTCAATCGGAACATTTTTAATCTCTATCAACCGTTCCATAGCGCTGTACACCTCTTTTGCTCTTACTCTTACCCTTATGCTTAAGACATATAGTCAATAAACGATTGCGACAGCACATTGTTGCCAACCCGCAGCGCAGCATTGTAGCTGTACTGGGCATACACAAACGTACTCAACGCATCCGCCAAATCCACCCTGTCAAGCGACTCATATTGCTCTGTGAGCGTATCCCCGGTAGAGGTCAGGCGGGTGTCATTAGACTTTAAAAACTGAGCCTTCGTGTCCAGCTCAGCCCGGTTGGAGTTAAACGCGGAGTAAGACTCCTGCATCTTATCAAACAGCGCGTTTGCCTTTTCCTGATCTGCTTCATTCATCTTATCGCTTCCATCCGCAGCCGAGTCCACCAGAAGCTGCCCCAACTGCGCTGTCAGCGAAATAATATCCTTAGGTGAACCATCCTCATAGGTACCGAAGCCCAGCAGCCCTGCGCCGGAAATCGCCGTGTTGAATGCGGTGGAGGGAATGACCTGTTCATTCTCATCCAGTTGCAGGCCCAAGCCTATATCCACATAGGTCGACTCCTTGCTCCACTCCTCCAGCTTCGCCAGCTCATCCGGATCCTGTGTCGCCATGTCTATCCCGCGGAAATACAGCTTCCCATCCTTGAGTTCAAACGGAGCCTCCTCGCCGTTTGCGCCGGCAAACACAAACTTATCCCCATATTTGGCGTTCAGCGTTTTGACCATGCCTTCCGCAGTATTCAGCAGGGTTTTTCCAATCTCCTCACGGGCGCTTGATTTGGAGCCGTCCACGCCTTGTTCGGCCTGGTCAAGCGCTGTATTGTACTGATCTGCGATCTCCTGCAGGCTCGCCTGCGCCGACTCAAATTTGTGAATCGCAGATTCGCTGGTCTTTCTCTGAAATTCATTACGCGCAGAGGCCGCATGCACACGAAACGACTGCGCCGCCAGCGCCGGATCTTCCGAAAAGGAGTTGAACCGCCGTCCCGTCAAAACAGTGTTCATCGCATAGTACTGATTCCAGCTTGCTTTTGCCAAGTTTCCCCGATAGGTACGAAGCGTACCGTTTGTTGTAACCCGAAACATCACTATAACTCCTCTCTGTCAGCGGCCGACAATGCCCATGCCGTTGATCACTTTGTCCATCGCTTCATCCAACGCTGTCATCAGACGGCAGGCAGCCGCAAACGACTTCTGATATTGCAGCAGATTCATGCCCTCCTCATTCAGATCGACACCGGAAACGCTATCCCTGCTGGTATTGATTCCATCCGCAGCTGCGGCATACGTTTCATAAATAGTATATGTCGTACTTTTATGCGCACCCAGCACGCCTTCCATATTGGCGTAACAGCCTTCCAGATTGCCCTTGTAAATTGAGTCCCCTGATGCCGCCCCGGCAACTGCGCCATCCCCCATGGAAAATGCGTCGGTTTTGCTCCCCTGCGCATCTGTAAAGGCAATACCGGTCACCAGGTTACACAGGGAACCCTCCGGTACAACGGCCTTATCATCGAATGTGATCGTCGTCCCGTTGTCCTTCATATCAAATATGCCATTTATCGTTTGATCCTTTTGCAGCGCAGCGTACAGGTTGTTTTGCGTATCCTCCGCCGTTGCGCCGGACTGGAACTTGACCTTTACCGTGTGTTCCTGATTCATACCGTCAATATAAGTAATATGTGCAGTCAGTTCCGTTCCCGGCGTAAGTGCGTTATCCTGCTTTGGTTCCCCTGTTGTGAAAGTCGCATCATTCGTGCGGATGATATCGCTCGGCCGAAACGTATAGCTTGTCTCAAATACGTTGATCAGTCGATTGATATTATCGTTCATCGTACCCTGCACCGGATTACCCGAAACGGAGGAGATAATCTGCACCTCCCCGCTTTTCCACGCCGATGAAATGGAGATATTCCCTGCCGTGATCACGGTATCAGGATTTTTCGGATCATCCCCCTCTGCCGTGAACAGATTCCCCGCCTGCTTTTGTACAGCCTCTCCATTTGAGCCAACCTCTGAGAAAGATGTACCGTCTGGACGGGTCGTGTTGATCCGGTTCATTTCGGTAGCAAACTTGTTTGCCAAGGCATCCAGGGATTTCTGATAATACGGTATCCCGCGGATGGACTTGTCTCCCCCGTCCGTGCGGAACTCACCCGCGCCAGTCAGCATCTGGCGGGTGGATTCCAGCGCGCCATATCCGTGCCCCTCGTCCACAATCGTCGTATTAGCTGGTACAGCGGCGATCGACTTTGTATCTCCCAGGGTGATGCCGGTATTATTGGCTGCCAGCTCCATCTGCGTCACGGTGGCAGCATCAGCCCCTTTGTCCGTCGATGTCATGACAAGCCCGTTCGAGGTCGCCTTGGCTGTGAACAGTCCTTGTAGCGTGGCATCCTTATTCAAAGCATCCGCCAGATTAGCCAAGGTCTTTTCACGCGCTTTCGCAATTGCTTCCGGCGTGTCATCCGCCGGCTTTTCCACCGTGAAATCGACAGAAACGGTATGTTTGTTCCCATCCTTGTCCTTATAGGTAATATCGATCGTTTGCTGTCCACCCTGTGCGTTCTTCCCAAAATCCAGCCCTTGAAGCTGGAACTGGGAATTCGTGTTGGACAACTGCGTCTGATAGGCGGAGTCATGCAGTTCGCTGATCGCAAGCCGCAACAGATCGTCCGGCACCGGTTTGCCATCCGCATCCACAACCGGCTTGCCCGCTGCATCCACTTTTTGAGCAATCGACAAATCCGCACGATAGATGCCGTCAATCAGCGTCGCCCCAGGCTTATTCGTCTTATTATCCACCATTTTGATGGTGAGTTTTTCGACAGAAAAGCCTGCTCCAAGGTTTTCCTCGCTGTAGGTTACATCAATTTTCATGTACTCGGAAAGCTGATCGATCAGCATATTACGCTGGTCGCGCAGTTCAAGCGCCGAATCCCCGTTAATATCCGAACGGCGTATCTCCTCGTTCAGCTCCTGTATTTTCTTAAGAATATTGTCAGCTTCCTGTACATTTTGCGTGTATTGGTTATATACATTTTCAAATACGGTTTCCAGATCCTTGGCGCTCGTGTTAAGCAGCTGACAAAGCGCTTCTGCCGAACTGCGTACCAGCGAATCAAATTCTTTCTCACCCACATGGTCATTCAGGTCATTCAGCTTCCCCAGAAGATCCTGAATCTGTGTTGTGATACCGCTCTTGTTTACATCATTGATAACGCTCTCCAGTTGATCCAGCCCATCGAGTATCGCACTGGCCGAACCGACGCTCGACATCTCCTTCCGGAACCGAATATCCAAAAACGGATCGCGCAGCTGGGAGATGCCGGACAGCATAACGCCAGAGCCAACCGAAGCCGAATTTGCAGAATGATACAGCCCTGATCCGCTTGTGATAAAGCTGTATTGATCGAGCCTTTGACGGGTATAGCCCGGCGTATTGATATTGGAAATGTTTTGACCTGTTACATTCAGCGCCATTTGACTTGCAATCATACCCAAACGCGCCACAGTAAACTCACCAAAAGTGGCCATTGCTCTCTGTTTCCTCCGTTTCTTCCTTTATGCTCGAAAATCTGTATGCGGTCCGCCCGTTGTTATCGTATGATCCTTCACATGCTCGGGGTCAAGCCCAAGCCCTGCAATCATATTTTCCACCTGATGCAGGCTGCATTCCAGCGCCGAGCGGGCCACCTCGGCCGCACTCTGCATGATCCGGTACTGTGCGGACAACCGCTCTGCCGCATCTTTTACCTTTTCACGCAGCTCCATGGAATCTATCTGTTCCGGCAAAGCAGACAGCGTTATTTTTTCCAGCCCCATTTGCTGCTGTAGCCTGAGCCGCTTCTGGTCAATATTGCGCAGGCTGAGCGACAACGCCTGTTCTTTTTTCATGCACTCGCCCAGACGTATCAGATCGTCCTCATGGACAGAGGCCGCAACGTCCTTCTGCACAGCAGTCAGCTCGCCTAAAATCACCGTCAGACGGTCCAGCAGTCCCAGCAATTCTTCCATCCCTGTCATCCTCCAAACAGCATGATACGCGCTGCCAGCTCATTAATATCATATTGATAGGCGCCCGTCTGAACCTGCTCCTGCAGCTCCGGAAGAGTTTCACATCGGTACGTCCGCACTTCCTGCGCAATGCGTCCCGCGAGTTCATGCGCAAAGCGCTGCTCCTCTGTATATTGCGACGTGGTCAGCTCTACCCTGTCGAATTGCGCAGTACCCACGGGCTGGCTTTCAGTCTCTTCTGGTTGCGGTCGGTGTATTGCCAACGGGGACAAGCCTCCCGTTTTGGGAATCATCATTATGATCAGCTCCTTTTCAGCACACGCAAGCCGATGAATTACTTACTAAGTCAAATATCGGTCATTACCACAAAAAAATAAGCGGCAGGCTGCAAAAACCTGTCGCTTATTTTTCTTTCCCTGTATATTCCTATGTATTGTTCAGATGGCGAAGCAGTATACTCGCAATATTTTCACAGGCGGCTTGCTGGACCACTGCGCCAATATCATGTGCTACCATAGGCATCCCATAAACAACGCTGGATTCCCTGTCCTGTCCAATCGTATAAGCGCCATGCCGCCTCATGTCCAGCAGTCCATCCGCACCGTCTCGCCCCATGCCGGTCAGGATGATACCTACCATGCGGCAACGCACGCTCTGTGCCACCGAGTGGAACAACACATCCACGGATGGACAGTGTCCGCTTACCTTTTCCCCAAGCTGGCAGGCCACCGTGTAGCGGCTCCCTGTCCTGACGACACGCATCTGTTTATCCCCGGGCGCAATCAATACTCGGCCGCGTTCGATACCGTCCCCGTTTTCCGCCTCCTTTACCTTCATCGCACATATTTTGTCCAAGCGTTCGGCATACATTTTTGTAAAGCCCGGCGGCATATGCTGCACCACTACAATCCCCGGCGTATCGGCCGGCAGACGCTTGAGCACCTCAAGCGTTGCTTCGGTCCCACCCGTGGATGCTCCAATTGCAATAACCGTCTCTTTTACGCCCTGTGCCGTAAGCGGCAACCGGCCCGCAGTCGGCACCGCAGCCGGTCGGCTGCGGCGTATCCGCGCACAGGAAGCCACAACAATTTTATTGGCAAGCGCCTCTATAAAACGCTGGTTCGCCCCGACCGTTTCCGGCTTCCGAACGAAATCAACCGCTCCGACCGCCATCGCATCAAATACGCGCAGGTTCAGGGAGGACACCAGAATGATTGGGACCGGATACTGTGGCAGCAGGCTTTTTACAAAGTCAATCCCATTCATACCCGGCATCTCCACATCCAGCGTCATCACATCCGGCCGGAGCAGCGGCAGCTTCGCCCGCGCCTCCACCGCATTCCCCGCCTCCCCGACTATCTCCATGTTGCTATAAGCAGACAGGCCATCCCGTATAACGCGCCGGGCCAGAATAGAGTCGTCGACAACCATTACCCGTATCTTTTTTATGCTCTGCATTGCAGCGTTCCTCCTTTCACCGCCGTCACTCCCTGCGGAATGTCGCTGGGCGGAGCATTCGGTACGGGCTGTTTTTGCTGATATTCTCTGAATGGCCAATCAACAGGTAGCCCCCCTGATTGGTCGCATGATAGAAGCGTTGCACAAGCGCGTCCTTTGTTTCCTGATCGAAATAAATCATGACATTCCGACAGAAAATAACGTCAAACTTGATTCGGAAGTGAATTGGCTCCATCAGATTGAACACACGGAAGATAACATTATGCCGGATCTCCGGCGTAACTGTGTACAAACCGCTCCCGTCCGTCCGTTTCCGAAAATAGCGCCGGCTCCATTCCGGCGGGATGTCGGTCGGCATCTCATAAGACGGGTCCGCCGCCTCGCTCAAAACACGCGGTGAAATATCCGTCGCCAGCACACGTGTATCCCACAGCCCCGCCTGCGGTCCCAGAAAATCCTTGATGCACATGGAAATGGTATACGGCTCCTCTCCCGTCGAACATCCCGCACTCCATATGGACAGCACCTTTTTCCGTTCATTCCTTTTGATGAGATCCGGCAATATCACCTCGTTAAAAAACGCAAAGTGTTCCTTTTCGCGCATAAAATAAGTATAATTGGTCGTGAGCTTGTTCAGGATAAACTCAACCTGCGCCGCATCCTTTCCTGACAGCAGCTCATCGACAAACTTTGTAAAATCCGTGTACCCTTTTGCCTGCAGGGCCGCGGACAGGCGGCTGTTAATCAGCAGCCGCTTCTGTGAAAGATTGATCCCATAGCGGTCGCGCATAAACGTTACCAGCCGCTGAAAATCTGCATCTGACAGCTGCAGCATAATATCGACTACCTCTTAGCAATAGTTTTAACATAATCCACGGTCATAGAAGTGCTCTGCTTATTCGGCCAGCAGAAGCTCGCAGTCCAGCACCAGCATGGTACCCGTCCCATCCGGCATGGTCGTCATACCCGAAACATATTTCTGTGCATTATGCGCCGGTACCGGCAGAATGGTATCCACTGGGATATCAATGATTTGGCAGACCGTATCAACCAGTATGCCGATCGGCATTTCATTCAGGTTCAGTACGATGATGCAGTCATTGTCTCTCGGTTCAACAGACAGGCGGAGCCGCATATCCATCAGCGGAATTGTCTGTCCACGCAGGTTGATAATGCCGCGCACATAGGCTGGCACCATAGGTACCTGTGTGATCACATGGTTTGTGATAATCTCCACCACATTTTCTGCCTCCACACCAAACAGCAGGTTATCCGTTCGGAACGTCAGGAATTTACGGGTCGCGATTTCTGCCGTGCTGTCCTCTGCAGACCCAGATGCCTCCCGCTGCATCTCCTCGGTTGCAAACATCATATTTTCATCAGACATTGCATTCTCTCCTTTTATGCTATCCCTGTCAATATCCTGCGCTGCCGCTGATAAAATCCATTAGATTGGTTACATCCAAAATCAGGCTGATATTGCCGTCGCCTAAAATGGTGCAGCCAGCGATCCCCGCATCCTTTATTTTAAAATTGTTCAGGTACGACGGAAGCGGCTTGATGACGACCTGCTGCTTGCCCAGCAGCTCATCCACGAACAGGCAGCACGAACTCTCACTGCTCTCCACCCATACAAGGATTCCGTCATTGATGGAGGTCGACTGCGGCTCTATTCCGTAAACATTGTACAAGCGTACCACGGGATAGAACTCCTCCATTTTGTTGATGATCTCACCTTGCATCGCATCATGAATAATATCCTTCTCCGTCACCTTAAAGGACTGCCTTATATTCTGGATCGGGATGGTAAAGATGGATTCGCCAACCCGCACCTCCATACCGTCCATAATCGCGGTAGTGAGCGGGATTTTGAGAGTCGTACAGCTCCCTTTCCCCTTTTCACTGGTCATCGTTACCACACCGCCGACCGTTTCTACATTCTTTTTGACGACATCCATACCAACGCCGCGGCCGGAGAATTCCGTTACCTCCTGATTGGTCGAAAAGCCCGGCATCATCAGGAAGTTCATGATCTCGCGCTGGCTGTATTCCACATCAGGGCTGGCAAGCCCCTGCCGGAGCGCTTTACGCAGCACAGCATCACAATCTACACCCATCCCGTCATCCTCGATTTTAATGATGACTTCGCTTCCCGTATTTTGAGCGGACAGTGTAATTTCCCCCACAGGATTCTTGCCTGCGTCAATCCGCATCTGCTCGTCCGGCTCGATGCCGTGATCCATGGAATTGCGCACGATATGCATAATAGGGTCGCTGATCGCATCTACGATCGTCTTGTCGATCTCCGTATCCTCCCCGATGATGCTGAGCTGCGCCTTACGGCCCAGCTTCTGCCCCATGTCTCTGACAATCCGGCGCATTTTCTGGAACGTCCCCGATACTGGAACCATGCGCAGCGACATCGAGATATCCTGCAGCTCATCTGTCAGCTTGCGCAGCTGGCGGGCGGATTTATAGAAGTTATCCAGTTTGGCATCCTCGATCCCGCGCAGGTCCGGCGACGCGGTCACCATTGTCTCCGTAATTACGATTTCTCCCACCACGGCCATCAGCTGATCCAGCTTGGACAGATTGACACTGATCAGGCTTTGCTTGATCTGGTGTCCACTGCCCTTGCCGGACGTTGCTTCGGCCCCCGCCGCAGGCGCGGCTTTTTGTGGCTCTGTCTGTCCGGTGGCTTCCGGCGCAGGTTCCTGCTTCTCGTCCCTCTGCGCCTCGGGCGCGGGAGCTGCGTCGATTTCCTGATAGGTTTTCACAAAGCCCAAGTCAGAGATAAGCGGGATGGCCGCCTTACGCTCATTCTCCGCTGCGAAATACATTGTAAAGCCGTTTTCCGCAATCTCCGGCGAACGAGCCGTATTGCTTTCCAGATCCTCCGGTTGGTAAAGGAACTGCGTTCCGCTGTCCCGAACATCACTTACGATCATGAACGCACGCAGGTTCTCCATCCCACAGCCCTCATCCAGAAAGACCCGCAGCGCAAACGGATAGCCGGCCGGCGCGTTTTCCACTGTAGCCGTGCGGCATCCCTGCGCCGCAGCTTGGTCCGCCGAGGGTGCTTCCCCACTGCTCCCAGCAACCTGTCCATCATTTTTAATTTTGTCGATAAACATGTTAATTGTTTCAACAAAGCGGTCGATATTTGTAGAAAGGGGTTCCCCCTTTTCGATTTTACCGATCTCATCACGAAAATAGTCGATCGATCGGAACAGCAGGTCGAACAGCTTCGGCCGATCCTGTTCCGGAACAATATCCATCGTATTTTCCCGAATCAGGTAAAACAGATCCTCAATCCGGTGTGCAATGGTCATCAAAGGCTCATACTCCATCATTGCCGCCGAGCCTTTCAGCGTATGCATAATGCGGAAGATCTCGTTTACATCATCCTGTGATAGCGTATCCGCCTGCTCTGCGGCAAGCATAATATTATCGAGCTGCTCAAGCAATGTATTTGTTTCATACAAATACATTTCCAGAACGCTGTCGCCACTGTTCGCCATAAATCCCATGCCATCCTTTCCGAATTACAATAACAGTAGTTATATTCATAAATCGACCGGATATGGCACGCAATTAATAGATTGGATAAATTTTTCTACGGATGAACGGAGTGTAGCTCTATGCCAAACATCACCAGTGTGACCAACCCTGTCCCTGGGCAGGAGAACAATACCAGCTATCGTTCTCCTATCACACCGAACGATACACAGGTCAAAAACATACCTGATCCATCGCGCATCAGCCGCGCCGACCAGCGTACCGATCGGCAGGATACGGCCGGTTCTGGGCTGACGCGGCGCTATGATTCCTATTTCCAGGCGTTTTTGCAGGATCTTCGCGCTTTCGGCTCGGTTTCCGATAGTATCTACCAGCTTCTGGCCAGCGGTCTGAGTGCGTCTGGAGCCGAAACGGCCGAGGTCAGTGCAGCGCTGGTACGCATTATACAGGCCTTACAGCTCAATCCGGAGCAGCTTCTCGCCCTGCTGAAAGGTCAGTTTTCCTCTGGGCAGCGCTTCCGCGGACCGCTTTTCGATGTTTTACGCAAGGCGCTCCAGTCCAATCCCTCCTCTGCTATGAAGGAGGATATTGCCCAGTTTCTGCGGAAGTTCAGCGCTTTCGCTTCCACGGAGCATATCGAGCGCAGCCTGACGCGCACCATACGCCAAATGTCCTGGTTCATGCCGAAACGCTTCAGCAGCACACTGGACGGACAACTGGCGCAGCTTGACGCCTTGCTGGCTCATGGCGACCGCGCCGGTGCACTCTCCCTGCTCCAGAACACGGTTCTCCCCTATATGTCGGACTATGTTTCCCAAATGCACGATCGTGGCATCGCCCGCAGCCTTTTGAGCATGCTGCTCCCCACCATCGCGCAGTATGAAAACGGTTCCCCGCAAAATGTACTGCAGTCTTTCTACCAGCTTTTCAGCTACACACCGGTCAAAAAGGCGTTCGGCGAAATGAGCCAGGAGGATATCCTGCAAATGCTGCGCGCGCATACCGTTCCGCCGGATGAAGCAACCGCCACGCTTTTGGATCAGCTTACCTCCCTTGCTTCCCGCGCCATGCGGGGAGAGGGCAGCACGACGCAGCAACAGGCCATGCAGGAACTGATGCGTTCGGTGCTTGTCAACCAAAGTGTTTTTATGCCGCTCGCCCATGCCATTCTTCCTGCCGCCATGGACGGACGTGCGATGTTCTCCGAGCTATGGGTTGACGCAGATGCCGAAAAGCAGTCAGGTGCGGCAGGTTCCCCGACCGCCCCCATGCGTCTGCTGCTCAAGTTTGACATACAGGATCTCGGCGGCTTCGATCTCCTTCTTACTTATCAGGACGATTCGGTCGGTGCAGAGCTCTTCTGTCCACCGCACCTGACGCCTTTTACCGGTGTTTTTGAGGCCAAACTGGCTAAAATGGCAGAAAGCGCTGGGCTAAATCCGGGGGCGATCCGCGCCTCCCCCTCTGCGCAGCGTGTTACACTGACCCAGGCGTTCCCCAAGATACTCGAAAGGATGAACAGCGTTAATGTCACAATATGATCAAAGCCGCAAGGCTGTCGCCCTGCAGTATGAAAATGGGGCGCCCGCTCCGGTCGTGGTTGCTTCCGGCATGGGCTACCTTGCGGAACGCATGGTCGAGATAGCCTCTGAAAACGGCGTGCCTGTTTATGAGGACTCCTCCCTTGCCACCATGCTTTCCCAACTTGCCCTCGGTCAGGCCATCCCTGAATCGCTTTACCAGTTTATCGTTGATATTTATGTTTACTTCCTGCATTTTGATCCGGAGGCGCCGGAAAAGCCCCGTGTACCCGCAACAAATACCGGACCGTCCAAAGGGGGAGACGTATAATGCATCATCCACAGCCGGAAAAACGCTTCGTCATCCTCAGCGATGATCAGAAAACACTGGCCAGTGCTATCCTTATGGAACAGAAAGGACAGCAAAAGGTTTTCGAGCTGACCTCCAAGCCAATCTGTGATTTGTCCGCACTTCCCGCCATCAACATTCTCAGCATCAATTCCGAAAACTTCATGGCATGGCGCGGCAGAGTCGCTGGGATACAAAACACCTGTCTTTATTTTGTGGCTGAGGAGCACATTGGTCCGCATTTGCGCAGGCACCTTCGCATCCCGATCATGCTCCGCACCTACTTGTACCCGCTTTCGGGTGATTCAGCCCGTCTGCCCGTCATCACGCACGACGTAAGCTGCGGCGGGATATCCCTGTACGCCAGCCGACCGCTCGCGCCCGGCTTCCGTTTTGAAATCGCAATTCCGTTTTCTTCCCCGCCCCTGTTGCTGAGCGCACAGGTGATCCGTGTCATTTCCGAGGAGCAGCAATTATATGCCTGCGCTTTTTCCGACCTTCTCCCCCAAGAAGAGGCTCTATTGCAGGAGGGTATTTTTGAATACGACCTGCACCACAAAATCAAAACCGTCCATTAGACTTTCCTATCAAACGCAGAGGTGTTAACGCAAATGAGTCATTTCCTATCACATGTGATCCACAGCGCCAAACGGGTGTGCGCGCTGTCCTTATGCACAGCCCTCCTGTTCGGCATGCTGCCGTTAACCGTACCGTCCGCACAGGCCGCGTGGGAGGATGCCTACCTGAGCAGGCTGGTATCCTGGAATATTATGCGCGGCGACCAGAACGGCAATCTGGAACCTGGCCGCGCTATTACGCGCGCTGAATTTGCCAGCATGCTGAACCGCACGTTCGGCTATCATAAAACCGGCGCGCAGCCGTTCCGCGACGTACGAACAGGCGACTGGTTTTATGACGATATCAGCATTGCCTATACCGCCGGTTATTTTAAAGGCACTTCCAATTCCACAGCCTCGCCGGACGACACGCTGACCCGCGAGGAGGCCGCGACCATGCTCTGCCGCAACCTGATGCTGCAGCCGCAGTCCGGCGAGGATCTGTCGTTTACCGACAGCCGCAAGGCCAGCAGCTGGAGCCGCGGCTATATTAAGGCCGCAGCTGAAAAGGGTATTCTGACCGGCGACCCTGAAGGAACGTTCCGGCCGCTCGACCGCATCACACGCGGCGAGGTTGCCACCATGCTGGTCCGCGTCATCGGCACGCCGATCCAGTCCGCCGGTACTTATTCCAACAGCGTTTCCGGCAATCTGATGGTTTCCACCTCCGGTGTAACACTGGAAAACATGACCGTCACCGGCGATCTTTATATCACCCCTGGCGTA
Source organism: Agathobaculum massiliense (assembly GCF_900291975.1). Classification (GTDB taxonomy): domain Bacteria; phylum Bacillota; class Clostridia; order Oscillospirales; family Butyricicoccaceae; genus Agathobaculum; species Agathobaculum ammoniilyticum. The sequence continues at coordinate 2,811,145 of NZ_OMPN01000001.1, read as the reverse complement.
GGCCTTGGCTATGTCACGCTCAACAATGTCACAGTTTACGGGCAGATCATCGCCAGCGGCGCAGGTGAAAGCAATAAGGGCGACGCGAGCATCATCCTGAAAAACTGCACCGCCCCTGAAATGATCGTCGACAGCCCGACTAACCAGTATGTCACAATCCGAACGGTTGGCAACACAGATATCGACAGGGTCTACATCCGAACCAATACTTATCTGGAGGGAAAATCGACCGGCCGCCACGGCTTTGATTATGTCGAGGTGGACGGCGAGGAGGGTACGCAGCTCGATCTGGCCGGAAATATGCATGAGGTCGTGACCATGTCGCCCAAATCGACCATCAATGTTGGCAGCGGCACTGTGGAAAAGCTGACCGTGGATGAAAACGCGGTCGACTCCAAAGTAACGATCGCACAGGGCGCTGTTGTGGAGCAGCTGAACCTGGATACCGGAACTACTGTAACCGGCAAGGGCGACATCGGCACCCTGTACGTCAATGCACCGGGCTGTACGGTGGAAATGCTGCCCGATGTCATCATCATCCGTCCCGGCATCACCGCCAATATCGACGGCATCACCATGGACAGCACACTGGCGGATCAAATGTCAGACAAGCCGCGCATCCTGAGCGGCTATCCCCGTCTGTCAGATGTTGCCCCCAACCAGGCCGAGGCCTCCTTTATGACGAACAAGCCCGGCACGCTGTACTGGGCTGTCCGCCTGAGCGGCGACGGTGCTTTTGATGCCAACGACCTGATCAAGCCGCCTTCCTATGGGGGGAAAATTGTAAAAAGCGGTAACCTGTCCGTCAAGGATGCAAACGATGCGCTTTCACAGAAAATCACCGGCCTGCAGCCTGGGGCCTCCTATGTCCTTTCTGCTGTACTGGTGGACGCACGCGACGACCGCAGCACGGTCAAGAGTGTGTATTTTACCACGCCAGACAACAGCAAGCCCAATTTTGCCTCCGGCTATCCCAGAACCAGTACGATTGAGGACACCTATGTTACCTTTGACGTAGCGGCAACAAAAACCTGCACTCTTTACTGGGCCATCTACAAAAAGGGGATGCCCGCCCCCACCGCAAATGATTTTAAGGATGGCTCGCTCAGCGGCGCCATCTCCTCTGGAAAGGGCAAGCTGATCCGCAGCGAGGAAGACAACATCCTGATGGGCAACAAGGATAAGTACGCCAGGGACGCGCTTGCCGAGGTAACCGAGTATGACGCATACTTCTTCCTGACCGATACCGTTAACGATTCGGCGGTCAAAAAAATATCGGTAAAAACCGCCGACCGCACGCCCCCTGTATTCCGCACCAACTATCCCCGAATCAGTAAAATCGACGCCAAGGCGCTGACCGGCGAATCCATGATCAATGAAGACGGTAAGGTGTACTGGGCAATCGTAAAGCACGGTACGGAAAATTATCCGCAGTCTAACCCCGATCTGGACGAGGAGGCGCAGGCGCTCGACAAAAAGCTACAGATTAAGGGTGGCATGTATGCGCTCAAAAGCGGCTCGTTCAACGCGAAGCAGGACGCGGTCGCTTCCTTCAACATGAGCGGCCTTGACGCGGAAACCGCCTACGATATCTACTTTGTCGCTGAGGATACGGCGGGCAATCTGTCTGAAATCGCGACTATCCTGAACGCGAAAACGCTGGACAGCAGCGCGCCGGAGCTGGTTGAGCTGCGCTTCTCTCAGGCCAATGACGAGGGCATCCCGCTGGCCAATACCGACGTCACCCTTGTATTCAGCGAGGACATTTACAGCCGCGAGACACAAATGTCCCTGTCCGAAATGTTTGCCTCCGGCAAAAACGACTTTACGCTTGCCGGCGATAAAGACCAGACCCCGATCAAGTGGGTAGATATTATCCGGGGAATGTTTACATTCAACAACATGGATAATCCCACCGACCAGCGCAAGCAGGAGCTTGAGCTCGGTCCAGACGGACGTCAGAATATAACGGTCAAGCTGAACGAGGAAGGGCAGACCGAGGTCACCTTTGCCAACGCTGCACTGAAGCTGCAGAGCGGCGCGACCTACCAGTTTGTACTGAACAACATCACGGATTCCTCTAACAATGTCCTGCCGGCCAACACCAAGTCCCAGGAATTCCGTGTCCTGGATGCGCAGGTGGACTTTAATAAATTGCAGTATACCGCCGCGGATGTCGACGGTTTTAATCCCGCCGGCATTGAAGCTTCGTTCTCCATGGTCCCCTATGCCAATTCCACAGAAAATGTACCCGATGGAACAAAATACGACCTGCTGATCGCCTCGGATACCACGATTTCGTTCAAGCTGTACCGCCGTGACCTTTCAGCTGAAAAGCCCGCTTGGGAAATCGTAACGGATACGGTCGGCACGCCGGTAGAATTCACCATCAATAAAACACCCGATGAAAAGTGGACAGCGGCCAGCCTGAACCGCGCCGAGGGTCTTGAGCCTACTGACTATCCGCAGCTCAATCAATTGGTCCAGGGATATGAATACGCAGTCGAATTTACGTCCATCAATCTGGACAGGGATCGTAACAAGTGGGATGCGACCGTTAACCTGTATATGTACTGCGTTGCAGGCAGTCCCAACGAACTACAAAACCTGACTTCCGGTGGAATCGTCGAGCAGTCCTTCTGGGACAGCTATGTGATCCAACAGAAGAAGCTGGCCTCGATCGGCAACCCATCCGATTTCACAATTGATGTGCGCCGCGTCAACCAGAACGCGCCCCAGTTCATGCAGGGGTATCCCCGTGTGGCTCCCGGTGATTCCCTGACACGCGTCGATTACATGCTCGACCGCGAGGCGGACGTATATTACGTTGTCGCCCCTGTCAACCGTCTGGAGCCTGATCTGGATGATCCTGGTCTTATTATAGATATCGGCCAATTTAAGGACGACGGCGACGCCGAGGCTGCATTACCGGAGCCTGGTAAGCGGAAGGAGCAGGGTATCAGAACCCCCACCACCCAGAATATCATGAGCCCATCCAATTACACCCCGGCCAATGGGTATCAAACCGGCAAGGTTCGTTACGGCGGTACAGGCCAGGGCAGCTTTACCGTTGAGGACCTCCAGCCCAATCAGGAGTACTATATCTATTTTGTTCTGAAAGGCTCGTATAAGGATCCCTCCCCTGTTTGGTGCTACAAATTCAACACCAGCGATGTGGTTCCGCCTGTGCTGACCGCCAATTCCACCGGTGATGGTCAGGCAACCTTTTCCATCAAGCCCGCTGCCGGACAAACCAGCGTCGAAGCGGAAGTGCATTGGCTTCTCTATCCGCAGGCAACACAGAGCGGCTATCCGCCCCTGTTTTCAACCCAAATCAATGGCAAAACTGCTCTGGAAATGATGGAGAGCGATGCGTTCGACAAGTGGTCCTCTGATACGTCAATTGGCGGCTATAAAGACTCCACCGCTTTCAAGGAAGCCTTGTGGGAAATCATGCAGGGCGGCAGCGACGCCTCCCCCGCACCTGACCAAAACGGCGCGGAGCGGAATTTCAGCGGCACCGAAACCGTGATCGACAAAGATCAGCTGCAAAACGAACCGACAAAATATCTGTTCATCGTCGCTGCAAAGAATGAGCTGGGCGGCCTGCCCGTGTTCCGCGTGGTAAAAAATATACAGAAGGTGAACCGCAGCGGCCCACTGGTAAAATCAATGAACACGACCTCCACCTACAGCAACAATAAGCATTGGTATAACGGAACAGTTACCATCAACTTCGACACCGAGCTTTATGTATTCGATGACAGTATGAGTACACCGGAGGCCTACATTCCCACAGTCGGTAAAAACAGTGACCTTTTCCCTGATTCCGTAGAATATGTGAAGCTGTCGAACCTGAACCCCACCCGTTCATTGGGCGTCAAGTTCAATAACTTTGTTGTAGGCGACTCCTTCACGATCACGCCGACAGACGGAAAAGGGAATGGCGGCTACTTCTCCAATAAGTCCGGCTACATGCGAACCGACGGTTCCATCACCTTTACCCTGCAATATAAAAGGGATTCTGACGGGAACCCCATTGAAGAAGACGGCGCCAACAAGGTGGAATTCGTTCTTTCTGATGGAACCACCTCGGAAACAGACCCATAATACACAGCAAAAAGGAAGCCTTTCGGCTTCCTTTTTGTTTTACCCCGCTCGCGGTCTCTTAACACAATGCCAAGCTCTGCCGATATGTTATATATATTAGTTTTTCCGTGTATAAAGGAGGGGGTAGCTATGCAGGCTCCCTGGGAATACTTCGAGCATTTCAGCGACCTTGTCTATGTCAGCGATATCGATACGCACGAGCTGGTCTACCTCAACCGTCATGCACGGGAGCTGTATGGCTTTCCTTCAGAAGCGGACTATAAGGGGCATCCCTGCTACGAGGTCATGCAGCATGCACACGAGCCCTGTACGTTCTGTACATGCAGGGCGCTTTTGGAAAGCGGGGCCGCCGAATGGGTATACCGTAATCCCGTCACCGCACATACGTTCCGCATCAAGGACAGCCTGATCGAATACAGCGGCTGCCGTTATCATGTCACGCTGGCCATCAATATGGACAGAAGCGAGCTGGAGACCTATCGCTTCAATTCGTTCGTTCATTACGAAGCGTTCGTAAATGAGTGCCTGATTTTTGCTTTCGCGGCCTCGGATGAGCCGGATGAATCCCTGAACCTGATGCTGCAGTATATTGGACAGCAGCAGGCCGGTCTGCAGCTTTCCATTTACGAACGCGTACCGGCCGAACACCGATTTCAGAGCACTTACTGCTGGCCTCCCTCCTCTGCGGGTACTAAGATACTCCCTTTTGATTTGGAGCAGTACCTCTCACAACAGTATCCCGGTCGTGACAGCACCGAGCCTCTGGTTCTTTCCAGTGGTCAAGAGCTGCAAAGGCATCTTCCCGTTTTCTGTGACCAAGCTTCCGCTGGGGGTGATCAGTCCCTTCTCCTTGTTCCACTGTTGCTGGAGGGCCGCATCAGCGGCTACCTGCGTCTGGACAACGCACCGCCGCAACAACTCCGCTATCTTTCCGATATCTGCAAGGTGCTGTCCCCTTTCATCACCACGACCATGCAGCGGCGAGATCTGCTGCATTATTTCAAGAACTCCAGCATGTACGACCAGATGACCGGTGCCCTGAATCGCCGCGCACTAAAAGACCATATCCGCAGGGAATGTCCACTGCATTCAATCGGCCTCGTCTACTGCGACCTGATCGGACTGAAAAGCATTAACGATCTGCTCGGTCATAACAGCGGCGACGAACTGATTGTACGTATTTTTCATATTCTGCAGAAAGCGTTCCCCACCCAGCCGGTCTACCGTATGGGCGGTGATGAATTCCTGGTCTTATGCGATAATACGCCGCAGCCGGACTTTGAACAAAGCGTCGCCCAGTTGCGGGTGTTCTTGGCTGAAAGCAATTGCGAGCTGTCTATCGGCAGCCTGTGGACAGCGGATACCAGCCAGGATATCCGCACCCTGATACAGAAAGCGGACGATCTGATGTATCAGGATAAGCGGAAATACTACAGCCGCATCGACCTCGCAACCGGCCAGACGCGCCATTCCACGCTGCGCGGCAGTGCTATGCCGCCTGCCTGCTTCTCCTCCAGGGAAACCGCGTTCCAAAACTTCCTGAGCAACTATTTTTTTGATCCCGAGGTCTTTTTCCAGTCCGTCGCCATGGCAGATACCACCTTTTACCTCTATTGTGGTGATATGCAGAAAAATGTCTATTTTATTTCCGATAACCTGAAAGACGAATTCAATTTTACAGACAATCTTGTGTATAATTTTGTCGACCTGTTGGAGCAGCGGATTTATAAGCCGGATCAGGCGCTTCATATAGCCGATTTGCAGGATATGATTGAAAAGAAACGCAAGATCCATACGATCCGCTACCGTATTTACAACAAGGCGGGGCAGTTGCTGTGGATCCATTGCCGCGGCATTATGAAGTGGGACGCGGAAATGGCCCGCCCGCTCTTCTTTTCCGGTAGCATGGTCTGCCTGAAAAACGAAGACGCCGTTGATTCGACCACTGGGCTTCTCAATTTGTCCTCGGCAGAAGAGGAGCTGTCTGCTATCTGCAGCGTTTCCCGCTCCCCCCTGCTCCTGCTCAGCTTTGCGTTCCAGCCGCTTGCCGATATCAACCTTGCTTTCGGCCGCGAAACGGGAGACGCTGTCCTGCGTGAGATTGGCTGCCAGTTGGAAATACAGATGGGTACGTTCTTCCGTTTTTTTCGCCTGAGTGACAACCATTTCCTCGCTTTCTCCCATAAAAACCTGAAGCCTGCGCTTCCGGTCCAGCGGATACGCAATATCATGCTGGATGCCTGTGCCAAATACGGAATCCATATGATGTATCCCTGCGCGGCAGGCGTGCTGCATTACCCTGAGGACGGGGCCACCGCGCAGGAGCTGATTGACAACGCCATCGTGGTCGCAAATGTTTCGGCTGGCTTCCCCTCGCTGGATTATCTGAAATTTTCTCCCCATATGATACAAAATCGGAGAGAACAAAGCAGTCTCGGTTTTACCCTCAATTACAGTGTCAACCACGGCTTTGAAGGCTTCCATATCGTTGTCCAGCCGCAGGTTGAAGCCGCTACGCAACAGATATTCGGCGGCGAGGTCCTGCTCCGCTGGAGCATGCATGGGCAAAATGTTTCGCTTTCCCAGTGCATCGCCACACTGGAACAGCAGGGTGTGATTGTTCCTGTCGGCAAATGGGTCATCACCCAGACCGCGCGTGCGGCACAGCATATTCTTTCCCTTCGGCCGGACTTTCGCTTTTCCATCAACATCAGCTACCTTCAGCTTCTGGATGACGGCTTGTTCCCTCATATCCGGCAGACGCTTCAACAGTTCCATATCCCAGCCCACAACCTACTGATAGAGCTTACGGAAACCCATCATGACAGTGCGCCGGAGCGACTGGAAGCCTTTATCCGGCAGTGCAAGGAAATAGGCATTTCCTTTGTTCTGGACGACTTTGGCACAGCTTATTCCAACCTTTCCCTGCTTCTACAGCATCCGGCCGACCTGATCAAATTGGATCAAACGCTGATCCACGGGATCACCTCCTCCAAGCAGAAGCTGGACTTTATCGCAAGCATTATCTATTCCTGCCACCGTTTTGGCAAACAAGTCTGTGTCGAAGGTGTGGAGACCGAGGACGAATTCAACTTGATCCGACAGACCGGTTGTGATTTCATCCAGGGTTTTTATTTCTACCGGCCGCTGGATTTGGACGCGCTCGGTCGTCTGCTCGAGACGCCAGAGGGCACAATCAGCCATTAACCGCTATCCGCCGACAGTAAAAAGGGGCCGCAGCTATGCTGCGGCCCCTTTTTGTAGCACCTTTCCCTGCTTTCTAATGATGGGGGTTCTCATTCACAAGCACACATGCGCGCATCATCTGGACGGACAGGAGCTTATCATACCGCGCCGCATACAGACTCATCATCGCATTCCGCCTTTTGCTGTCCAACACAACATATTTGGAGGGCAGGTTTGTCAATGCCAGCGCTTTCATATCTGCAACACAGCGAGCACAGCGGCATTGCAGCATATGTTCTACATAGTATGCTGCTTCCTCCTCCACCAGCTCCTGCAGAACGTTAATGTATTGGACATCCTTTTCCCCATGCGGTGTTACAAAGGCCTGTTCTTCCTTTGCGCCTTGTGATGGAAAGCATATCTTTTTCTGCTCCGCTGGTTCCGGTTCCGTTGACGGCATATTGTCGACTGCTTTTTCATCCGGAGGCGCCTCCTCCTCCGCTGTTTGCGCCGGTATTGCGTTCACCTCTGCTTCCAGCGCCTGTAACAGACCTGTGCGTATCTCGTCCGACAATGCCTTTTCCCGATCCTTTGTGGTCTGCACGATAGGGACAACCGGCAGCGGTGCGGATTGTGCCATGCGCTCCGGCACAGCTGACGCTTGCTGATCCGGCTCATCCTGGTCCTCTATTTTCTTCTGTACAGCCGGCTTGCGAGGGACCGTAGCTTTCCTTGCGGCCTTGCGCTTCACCGCTTTTTTCTCTTCCTGCGTTACGTCAGCCGGCTGCCGTACCTCCTCTGTGTTTTGCTCCGGCGTTTCACCCCCCTGCTGCGTGATCAGGTTCAGCACGCGCGCCGTTTTACTGCTGCGCTTTTCCGCCATGTTTTTTCCCCTTTCCCACGTTACTGCTCCACCGAGCCTTCCTGCAGTATTTCTTCAACAAGCGCAACAAAATCCATTGCAGGCTTGGAGTGCGGCGCATAGGTCACAACACTTTTCCCATGTGCGGGTGATTCCGCTACAAGCACACCCTGCCTTATTTTTGTTTCAAACACCTTGGTATCAAGCTGCTCTGCGATCTGCCGTGACAGATCCAGCACATCCCTGTTCAGGTTGAGCCGTGCATTGAATTTATTGAGCAGAATACCGATGACCTTCAGACGCGGGTTATAGTATTGCCTCACCGTTTCGATTGTTTCCTTGATCTGGGTTACGCCAAGCAGGCTGAGAATCTCAGGTGCCATCGGGATGATCAGCTTGTCCGCTGTCACATAAGCATTCACTGTCAACAGGTTCAGTGCAGGCGGCGTATCAATAATGATATAGTCGTAATCCGCCGACAGCGCGGACAGCTCGGTCTTGAGCAGGTACTCCCGCCCTGGCTTGTTGCACTCCAATTCCACACCGGACAACAGGATATTTGCCGCGAGCATGTCCCCATACTCCGTAGCACATAACGCCTGCTCGACCGGTATCTGTTTTTTAAACACCTCATACAGGGTATGTACATTATCAATATCTATACCGAGGCTGAAGCCGAGATTGCCCTGCGGGTCCAGATCGACGCCAAGAACTTTCTTCCCCTTTTCCGCCAGTGTAGCAATCAGCGCTGCGGCGGTCGTTGTTTTGCCAACGCCGCCCTTCTGATTGGTGACCGCAATTATCTCCGCCAATAAAATCACTCCTTTGTCTTTAAAAAAAAGCTTTCCGCCCTTAATTTTAGTATACTATACGTCGAGATAAAAATATAGGGATTTTTATTTTTTTCTGCATGATCCTGTTCACTGTATTATCACCCCGTATCATGGGGAAAGGAGTGTTTTTATGGCAGTAAGCAGTGTAGGCGGCAGCAGCGCCTCCAGCCTTTATGGCAGCCGCAATGTGCTGAGCGGACTTGCCAGCGGCATGGATACTGAAGCCATGATCGAAAACATGGTCATGGGCACAAAAAACAAAATCACAGCGCAGCAACAGAAACAGCAAAAGCTGCTGTGGAAGCAGGAAGCGTACCGCAGTATCAGCGATCAATTGGTGCAGCTTTCCACCAAATATACCTCGTACACCTCCTCAACCAATCTGATGAGTGCGAATTTCTTCAAGCCGAGTATTATCACTACAGCCGGTAAATATAAGGACTTAATTTCAGCTTCCGGCAATACAACAAGCGATATTGTGATCCAGCGTGTCAGCCAGCTTGCAAAATCAGAAACCATCACCTTTTCCGGCTTGAGTGGTATTGACAACACCCAAAGCATTGACGCCTCCAAGGGCGTGGACTTGAAAGGTGATGTGAACGTAAGTAATCTGGCCGGAAAGCAGTTATCCTTTAAATATGGCAACAAATCCTTTTCCATTACATTTGACAGCGATCGTGAATACAAAAGCGTTGAAGATGTCGCTGATGAAATTAACCGGCAGCTTTCAAACGCCTCTGTCTCGCTTAGCGATGGCACCAGTATAAAAATGGACAGCAAGGTCAAGGCCGAGGTCGTCGATGGAAAAATTTCGTTCCAGTTTACCAACTCCAGCGAAACCAACACCCTCGAGCTGCTGGGCAGTTCCTCTCAGGAAGTGCTGACAGCGTTGCATCTGTCCAGCGGAAGCAAGCTGACGGCAACCGATAAAATCGAATCCTCCTCTGCAGTGGAAGCGACGGATCTGGCCACCAGCAAACCCGCCGGTGAGGTTTTAGCCGGTTCTTCCATGAAATTTACTTTCAATGGCACCACGGCAACAATCACGATGCCGGAAAAGGATTCTGCAGAATACAAGGCAATCTTCGAGTCCTCTGACCCCAATTCCGCTATGCAAAACTATCTGCAAACGCAGCTGGATCAGGCGTTCGGCTACGGTAGGGTTACGGTTTCCAACACCGCCTCAGATGGCACGTTCCAGCCCTCTTTCTCTGTTAAGGGTGACAGCGATACGCTTTCTATCGACTCCGGCACGCTCCATGTGGTTGGCAAGGGCGGCATTTTCGGTATCGACCGAGGCGCATCCAACCGTGTCAATACGAGCAAAACTCTGGGCGACCTGTATGGTACCGATTCGATAGAGCAGGACGGAAAGAAAATCACCATCATTAAGGGTATGACTGCTATTACCGGCCCTGATGGGAAAATCAAGACCGATGAAAGTGGAAACGCCCTGTATTCCTTTGAAATCAACGGTGTAAAGATCGGGGAATTCAGCGCAAACGACAGCATCAGTACGTTGACCAGCGCAATCAACAGCAAGCCCGAGGCCGGCGTCAAGCTCAGTTATTCCAAAACCTCTAACCAGTTTGTATTTTCCTCCACGCACGGTGGTACCGGCGGCCGCGTTTCCATTAGCAAAACCACCTCGGATGGGGCGGATAATCTTGCCGCCCGTTTATTTGGCACCGTCGAATACAGTGATGATGGCAGCACCGCAAAAATCCAGCGTTTGGACAAACAGGGGCAGTATGTCGACAGCGCTTCCTCCACCCGTATTCAGGGACAGGATGCAAAAATGACCGCGCTTATTAACGGTGTGGAACGGGAGCTGACCAGCGGCACTAATGCTTTCAACATAGACGGCTTTACCGTTACCGCCAGCGGCACCTTTGACGCGGCTGCGGAAAATGATTCCGGTGTTTCGTTCAGCGCAAAGGTGGACAGCGATAAGATTGTCGACGCAATCAAGAGCTTTGTCGAGGATTACAACAAGGTCCTCTCGGAGATCAATGAGCAGTATTCCACCCAGCCCGATTACAATAAGAGCTACGAGCCGCTTACAGAAGATCAGAAGGCGGATATGAGCGATAAGGAGATTGAAGCCTTTGAGACAAAGGCCAAGCAGGGCCTGCTGTTCAATGACAGCGACCTTGGTTCGCTCTCCAGCAGTCTGCGCTTTCTCTTTTCCGGCTCTGATTTGTCCAAAATCGGTATCAATGTTTCCACAAACTATTCAGATAAGGGCAAAATCACACTCGACGAAACCAAACTGCGTTCCATCCTTGAAACCGATCCGGATGCCGTGGCAAGCGCGTTTTCCGACCCGATGGAGCAAAAGCAGGTTACCAACGCAGACGGTACAACCACTTGGGTGGATGACACCTCCTCGGGCGGCGCTATTTCCCGCCTGAAAGTTCAGCTTGACAAATATGCCGGTACCACCGGCGCGACCAAGGGCATCCTGATCGAAAAGGCAGGCTCTCAGTATTCCCCCCTCTCCCTGCTGAACAATACGATCCAGAACCAGCTCGAGGATATCACCGATATGATTGACACACTTACCGATAAATTGAATGATCAGATCGATACCTACACCGCGAAGTTCAGCAGGCTGGAGGTTCTGATCAGCCAGATGAATTCCCAGAGCTCCTACCTTGCCAGCTTAGGTGGGAGCGGCTATTGACCGGAAGGATGAAAAGCCTATGGATATGCATGGCTACGAACAGTATAAGGCGCAGTCTGTCAATACGATGACACGCGGCGAGCTGCTGTTGCTGCTCTATGACGAATTGGTCAAGCGCCTTACGCGCGCCGAGCTTGCCATAGGCAAGCAGGATTATACGCTTTTCGAGGCATCCATCACGCGCTGTATCGAAATCCTCGAATATCTGGACGATACGCTTGACCCACAGTATCCCATCAGCCACGACCTGCATCGCCTGTATGATTTTTTCACATATGAGTTGACCCGCGTAAAGATCGGGCGCAACACCAGAATCCTGGCAGAGGTAAAGCCGCGGCTGACCGACCTGCGCGATACGTTCCGCGCCGCTCAGAAAGAAGGCGGCGTATGAACGCACAGGCCCAACAGCTCCTGACCCAGCTCCGCCGCAGGTATACCGCTTTAAGCGAAACGCTTGATCTCACCGTACAGCTCGGCGAATCGCTGGACCGCGGAGACCGCACCTCTTTCGGACTTCTGCTCACCATGCGTCAAGAGTCGATTCTGCGACTTCAAGCCTCAGATCAGGCCATACACACCTTGTGTGCGAGCCTATCCGACGATATGCAGCAAAAATGGCAGGCCCTTCTGGACGGGGGCCTGCCTGAAGATGAAGAGGGTCAACTGCTCGCGCGGCAGATGGCGCAAAACCGCCAGTTGCTGGATCGGCTCCTTCCACTCAACCAGCGGCTCGAACAGGGTCTCTCCACACGCGGCTAATCCTGCACTGATTTTGACAGGAACCACAGCGGCGCTCCTGCGCTGCGGCTGTCGCTCAGTTCGTCTATGATGGTCTGGGCATCCCACGCAGCCAGACTGCGCGCGCGGCTGTTGGGGTCAGCTACAAGGATCTTCCCCTCCACTGTTGTACCGCGCAGCAGGATAAAATGTCCACCGCTTGTAAAATGTCCGGCTTTCATCAGCGCCACCGCAATGCGGCCACCGGAAAGCTGAAGGCGAAGCTCGTCCGCACTAAGCGTCCCTGCCGGATCACATTCCAATCCGAAGGCATCTGCTACCCCCTGCACGATAGAATGGTAAGAACCGCTTTGGGGTGCCCAATAACCATGTACAGCGCACCACGCCGCCATTTTTTCCGGATCAGTTTTCGTTCCGGTCATGCTTTGCACAGCCATTGCCATAACCGTGGGGCCGCATCCATAGCTGCCGATCGGATCGTTTCCATAGCTTTTATCCTTCCACGCCGAATCGCTTTGTGCAAAGTACGCAACGGAAATGGAACCGCCGGTCAGAAGTTCCTGCCCATCCTTTATTGTCAGCTCTGTGACAGATGGATCTGTGATCGCCTCCCCGCCGTCTGACAGCATGGGCTCGCTGGCTTTCTGCGGGTCTACCGTTTCCTGCTCCATAAGGGCAGGCTGTGCGAATTTATCAGTCAGCCAAAACCGGCCGGCGGCAATCACCTCACCGCCGCGCTGCCAAAGTTGTTCCGCTTTCTGTATCACCGGCTTTGTGAGCTTGTCAAAAACCGGCCGATCCAGCCAGTAGGCGACTGCAAGCTCCGCACCACCAATGCAGCATACCATGAGGAGGAGTACGGTAACCGTATTTCTGATCTTGTGCTTTTTTACTTTTTTCACGCCGCTCACCTCCTTATCGTCAGCCTGTTTTTGATATCATAGCAGATAAACCCGTTTTTGTCCATTCTTGACCACCATTTTGTATTTTTCCGGAGGAACAACGCGTGCCCCAGATCGAATTTGACCATGTAAGCAAATATTTTATGAATGAAAAGCGCCGTTTTGCTGCAATCGACGAACTTTCGCTTTCGATCGAAGCAGGAGACTTTGTTTTTCTGATTGGCAGCAGCGGTGCGGGAAAAACAACGCTTCTCCGCCTGCTTGCAAACCACATCACTCCGGAGGAGGGCGCCATATGGGTGGAAGGGCAGCAGATCAACCGTATACCACAGTGGCGGCGTCCATTGTACCGCCGCCGGATTGGGCAGGTGTGGCAGGAACCAGCCCTCATTCGTAAAAAAACGATCGGGGAAAACCTTGAAATCGTCCAGCGGGCCATGGGGGTTTCCAATCGGGTTATCCCACAAAACACACTCAAAGCCCTCTCCATTGTTGGTATGCGCACTATGGCGGACTCCTATCCATACATGCTGTCCGGCGGGCAGATAAAGCTGGTCGAGCTTGCGCGAGCCATCATCTGCAATCCTCATATCCTGCTCCTGGATGAGATCACCGCAAATCTGGATGACGATACCGGCTGGGATATCATGAACATTTTAAACGAGATCAACCGCCGCGGTACAACCATCATTATGGCGACCCATGCTAAAAACTTTGTCAATATCATGTGCCGGCGCGTTGTTACGCTGGTTTCCGGCCGGATTGCAGGGGACGTCGAAAAAGGAAAATACGGCGAGTTGCGTTAAGCTGCCGTTTTTTATAAATTCATTTTCAAAACTCAGGAGGAATTTCACAACATGAAGCTGAAAAACATGCGTATTAGCGCACGACTTGCCGTAGGTTTTGCCATACCAATCATTCTGTCACTCATACTCGTCATATTTGCACTGATCAATACGATTTCTGTTAACAACCGTTACACCGATCTAATTAATGGCGAACTACAGCTTGAAACACAGGCGTTGGAATCTCAGGTCAATATCAACACCGCCGCTCGCTATGCACGCGATATGGTACTCGATACGAACAAGTCCGATTATGCCTCCAATCAGGAAAAACTGAATGAAGCCATCAGCAGCTTGGAGGAGAAAATTTCTTACTTACAGGAAAATACCGGAAAGTATATGGCAGCCAATGCAGCAGATGAGGTTATTGCCGCTTCGCAAAAATGGTTGAATATTGTTCCCGAAATCACTGCCGCTCTGGATAAAAATGATTTTGATGCTGCTACTGAAATCCTGCAGCAAGAGTGTACGCCGGCTTTGACTGCCCAAGCTGATGCTGCCCGCACTTTTATTCGCGGATTACAAAGTGACATAAAGGTCCTTATCGACAATGAAACCAGCAATGTCATACGGATCGCTATTATCTTTGTTAGCATGACACTGATCTTTCTGGCTCTCACACTTATCTTCGCTGTTAAGATCATCCACTCCATTCGGGTGCCGCTGTCCGAAGCGCGCGACGCTATCGTTGCTATGAGCGACGGCGATCTCGATCGTCCCGTTACTTATGAGTCCCGTGATGAGGTAGGTGAAATCTCCTCCGCGCTCAAGACCAGCCAAACGGTCCTGAAGGAATCCATCAGCGAAATCGCACGCGTCTCTACCAGTATGGCCAACGGCGATTTTACGATTTCTGTAAACGGAAATTTCCCCGGCGCACTTCAAACCGTATCCAACAATCTTTCCACCCTTCTTTCTACTTTGGGCAATATGATCTCCAACGCCATGTCCTCGGCCGACCAGGTATCTGCCGGTGCCGAGCAGGTTTCCAATGGTGCGCAGGCGCTCGCACAGGGCGCTACTGAGCAGGCAAGCGCGGTAGAGGAGCTTTCCTCCACCATTAACGATATTGCTGATGCTGCCCGTGAAAACGCCGAATCGGCGCGTGTAGCGAAGGAAAACGCGGACAAGGCCGGACAGCAGAATATCGCGAGCCAGGAGCAAATGGCCAAGATGATCGAGGCCATGAACGAGATTACAGCTACCTCACAGGAGATCAGCAAGATCATCAAAACGATCGAGGATATCTCTTTCCAGACCAATATCCTGGCGCTCAATGCCGCAGTCGAAGCCGCGCGCGCCGGTTCTGCGGGCAAGGGTTTCGCGGTCGTCGCCGACGAGGTGCGTAATCTCGCCACCAAGAGCGCGGAAGCTGCCAGCAATACGACCGCTCTGATCGAATCCTCGATCAAGGCTGTGGAAAACGGCTCCGAAATCGCCCGCACTGCGGCGGATTCCATTACGCAGAGCGCAGAACTGACCACGCAGTCTGTTGAGCAGATCAGCCGGATCGCCGATGCCGCAGAGCATGAATCGGAATCCATCGACCAGATCATGCAGGGCATCGATCAGATTTCCACGGTTGTACAGACCAATTCCGCAACGAGCGAAGAATCCGCAGCGGCAAGCGAGGAGCTTTCCTCCCAGGCCAATATCATGCGTCAGATTTTCTCCGCGTTCCATGTCAACAGTTCCTCCTCTGCAAAATTCGGCGGCAGCCCTTATGCAGGAGGACTGTCCCCCGATCAGGGGGATACCTTTCGTCGCTCCTCCGCAGCAGGAAAATCCTTTACCGAGGACCTCGATAAGTACTAAGCGCTATTCCCTTACACCAGAATTGGTTACCGGCAATGAACTGATCGACTCTGAGCATACACAGCTGTTTGAAGCCATCAATGCCCTTCTGGATGCCTGTGCCTCCGGACGGGGCCGAGACTCGCTTCGGGACACCGCAGAGTTTCTTTCCGATTATGTCGCAAAGCACTTCGGGGATGAGGAACAGCTACAGAAGCAATACCATTATCCGCACTACGATGCACACCGTACCTTCCATGTAAATTATAAAAAGCAGATCCGCGATGCTGCGGATGCCATCAAACGTGCGGGCGGTACCATGGAAAATCTTCAGCGCCTGAACCAGCTGGTCAATGTTTTGATTAACCATATTCGCAGGGAGGATAAGCGGCTCGCTTCGTTTATCCGTGAAAACACATAAGATCACCTGTTCTTGAAAAAACACCCGCCATAAGGGCGGGTGTTTTTCATTCGCTTTCATCCGGGGGTATTCCGAAGCAAGAAAGAGTCCACAACCAAAGGCGCGGACCTTGGCCATAGACTCTCTCTCAATGGGTTCGTTTATTATATCGGCTGATTTTTATCTAAAAAAAGGTGTTGTTCAACTTTTTTTATTTGCAAGCTCTTTTTTATATAAGCACCCCATATTTTTTTATTTTTCCCTTATTTT
The DNA here is from genome assembly GCF_900291975.1 of Agathobaculum massiliense. GTDB lineage: Bacteria > Bacillota > Clostridia > Oscillospirales > Butyricicoccaceae > Agathobaculum > Agathobaculum ammoniilyticum. Next base: position 2,794,519 of record NZ_OMPN01000001.1, on the reverse strand, counting down.
ATGTGATACACCGCCGATAATTTATATGTAAGCCAATAGCGGCAGCCATTGAGGGGGTACATAAATCCCCTGGTCCGGCTTACGGGCGGCGCCGCCCGCCGCAGCACTACTTCTGCCCTGTCCTGTTCGAGCTCACGGGACGCGGCAGGAAAATTAAATTTGTTGGGGAAAATGGATTTTCCCTGTAATGCTCAAGGAGGAACAAACATTATGCGTATTCAGCATAACATCATGGCGATGAACGCCTACCGCAACTACAACAACAATACCTCGGCACTATCCAAGAACCTTGAAAAGCTGTCCTCGGGCTACAAGATCAACCGCGCGGGCGACGACGCGGCCGGCCTTGCGATTTCCGAGAAGATGCGCGCACAGATCACTGGTCTGGAAACTGCGCAGAAGAACGTAAAGGACGGTATCTCGCTGGTAAAGACCGGTGAGGGTGCGATGCAGGAAGTGCAAGACATGCTCAACCGTATGGTCGAGCTGGCCACCCAGTCTGCGAACGGCACCTATGACAACGAGGTTGACCGCAGCAATCTTCAGTTGGAAGTAGACAAACTCAAGGAAGAAATCGACCGCATCGCGGACAGCTCTAACTTCAACGGCATCAAGCTGTTGGACGGTTCCTTGGCAGAGACAGAAATTGATATGACGGCTGCTACAGTTGCTGGTGCGACAGGCACGATTACCAATGTTGCAGCTACTGGCGCGAAATCTGAAATCACGGTTGCCGCGATGGGGACGGCAGGCGATCACAAGCTTACCGTAGAGTATGCAACTGCGGATGGTCAACTGAAAAAGGTTGAAATTACTTATGCTGGTGATACAAACGATGCAAATGATCAAGCCACTGCAATTCGGGATGCAATTTCCAAAAATGCAGAGCTGTCTGCAGTTTTTGATGTCGGCGGAACAGGCGCTAAGGTTGAACTGACCTCTAAGGTTGCCGGTGAAAATGGCGCTAAGGTTATCACCATGAGCAGCAATGATACCGGTGTTATTACTGGTACGAACGCAACTGTTACTGCGGGTGCCAACGCAAAAACAACGCTGGCCGGTGGCGATACACTGCAAGCTGGCGATAGCTTTACGCTTAACGGCAAGACTTATGAGTTTGTAGCTAAAGCTGGTGATGAAACAAAAACGGAGGGTGCAACCGCTATCGTGCTGGGTACAGATGCAGATGCCAACGCTGCGGCGATTAATGCTGCATTGAAGGGTACGGGTATCAGTGTAAAAAATAATGCTAACACCTTGGAGTTTACCGCTGATCAAAACGGCACTGGTCTGACCCTACAGATTGGCGATACTTCGGATGATTATAACCAAATGAAGGTTAAAATCGGCGATGTACATGTACAGGCTCTTGGTCTGAGCAGCATCAGTGTTGCTTCTCAGGATGCCGCGCAGGCTGCGGTCAAGTCTATCAAGGACGCGATCAATAAGGTATCCTCTATTCGCGGTGAGTTGGGCGCGACCCAGAACCGTCTGGAGCACACCCAGAATAACCTGTCCGTCATGACGGAGAACATCCAGGACGCCGAGTCCACCATCCGCGACACCGACGTGGCCGACGAGATGATGGCTTACACCAAGAACAACATTCTGGTGCAGTCCGCGCAGGCAATGCTCGCGCAGGCCAACCAGGTGCCGCAGGGCGTTCTGCAGCTCCTGCAGTAAGGTTTTTGTTGTACTGCAATATTTATTATCCCTACACATCACAGGAAGGCACGCATTTCCGCGTGCTTTCCTGCATTTATGGACCCGCAAAGAGGAGGTAACCGCAAATGAGTATGATGAGCGATATCGCTGGTCTTTCGGTTTCCATGCATGCGGCACAGCTACAGCAGAGCGTATCGATCTCGATTGCCAAAAAGTCGATGGACTCCGCGGAGCTTGCCGCGCAGGAGCTTCTGCAGATGCTTCCCGCCCAGCCGGGCGTGGGAGAGCATATCAATACCTGTGCATAATGCCAATGGGGAGGTACGGCGCCGTACCTCCCCTGATATTTTCATAAAAAAGGAGCCATATGGCTCCTTTTTTAGTTCTCCTCTCTTGGCAGAGACTCTTTTTCATTGTCAGGCTGCGCCGTGAGCGCCGCTTGCGCATCGGCGGCCTCCTCTTCGCTCATAGCCGGGTGGAGCATCTGCTCCCACATCCGGTTCACTTCCTCCATACAGTCGAAATAAATGGTCGTGAGCAGGTTTGCCGGTATTCCCAGCGCTTCCGCGTTTTCCGTAATCTGCTTCCAATCTGCCTTCTCATAGCTTATGATCAGTTCAAGCAGCTTGCCCGCAGTCCCTTCATGTCTGAGCAATGCATTCCGTAGTTCGTCCACCATCGGGATATCCGAAAGGATATCCTCCATCGGCGCATCGATCAGGTAGCCCAGCGTAGAGAACATACCAAGCAGGTATGCCTCTGAACGGGTCAAGGGCTTCTGCTTCATATAGCGGTGCAGCTCGCCTGCAAAGCTTGCTCGCATAAACGACCGTTTGATAAACTCCTCGGAATCCTCCAGCTCCTGCGCGCTCTGGTCGCCCGCGCTGAGCAGGTATACCCAGCGCTTAATCTGGTTTAATCCAAGTGTCATAATCGCCTGCTGGACGGAGGTCGTCTGTGTACGGCGCGCAAAATAAGCCGAGTTGGCAATTTTGAGCAGGCTGTAAGTCAGTGTAACATCCATGGAAATGATCTGCTCAATTTCCTGTACATCGGGCTCCTCACGTGTAACCGCAACAACCAGACGAAAGAAATTGCTGCGCAGGTAGCCGCTTTGATGCACCTTATTCGCCAACTTATCTGCCACAAATGCTCCCTGCATGCCATAAACGCCCAGTTCTCTGGCCTGGTCAAACTTCTGCTGGTCATCCACGCCCGTGGCGATCACACGCTTATTCATACTGTGCGCCACACGCATGACATTTTCCGCCGAGTTGCCTCCTGTTGTCTGCATATTGAGTTTGATATAGGAGATATATTCCAACATGCCCAGATAGCGCGGCATAAACTGAAAATCGTTGACTGCAATCTGGTATCCCTCTTTTGCATACTGCTGTACCAAATGCATGGCAAAAGGATGGATGATTACACTGTCATCGATTTGAATGATGAGCGAGTCGTTCTTAAACAGATGCGGTGTGCGGCGCGCCAGCAAGGAACTGGTGAAGGTCATAAATGTACAGGAATCCTTAAGGGCTTTTTCAGAGTTCTGCATCAGGAAGTCGTAAATTGCTTCCGCAGCCGCCGCATCCTCTCCCGTATCCCCTCCGTATGCCTCATTTCCGTTGGAATACATAATCTCATATCCCAGCACATGGCTGTCCGCGTCCTTGATTGCCTGCCGGACAATATATTTATTTTTTACCATGAAATCTGCCCCCTTTGGCCGCTTTTACCTTGCCTGCTTCTTTTTATCCAGCAAGCCGTCCATCACATCCACCAGGTGTCCAATCTCAGGCTTGGATAGCTGCTCGTCCGCACCAAGTTCCTTTCCCTTCACACGCATTTCCTCAGTCACCAGCGATGAGAAAATAATAACCGGTATCTCGCGCAGCACCGGGTCAGATTTGATCAGCTTGGTCAGCCTGTGTCCATCCATACTGGGCATTTCAATATCGGTGATAACCAGTGCAGCATGCCTTTCCAAGTTCGCTGGCTCCTCTGCCAGCGGTTCGATATAATCCCACAGCTCCTGCCCATTTGCGAACATGTGCAGGTTTGTATATCCTGCCTTTTCGAGTGAATCCTGTATCATACGCGACAGCAGGATCGAGTCCTCCGCCACCAGCACCGGACAGCTACGCTGCGCACGCGCCCCCTTTTTTTCGATTTCAGATATCTGTATTGTGGTTTCTGGCGCTATTTCCGCAACGATTCGTTCAAAATCAAGCACAGTCACCAGTTGCCCTTCGCACTGGGCAATGCCTGTGGCCACGCCTTCCTCGCCGCCGGAAACCGTTTTGTCCGGCTTCTGAATATCTGTCCACGAAATGCGGCTGATCCCCACCACTGTATGCACGCGGAATGCAATATACATTTTATTGAAATTGGTAACGATAAACAAATCCTTGGGGTTTGGCTTGGAATGCTGCCCTGTGAGATAGAATGGAAGATCCACCACGGTCAGCACAACATCGCGCGGCTTGAATATTCCCTCCACCGCGGGATGGGCATGCGGCATTGCTTTTACCGGCACGCTCATCATAATCTCACGCACCTTTGCGACATTAATGCCATACAGGTTATCATCGACCGTAAACTGCATGATTTCAATTTCGTTGGTTCCCGATTCCAGTAAGATATTGCCGCGCTTGTTTTCCTGCATAATTCCCACTCCTTCGATCGCTGTTATGTCAAAGTATTTTCTCCGCCTTACCGACGACCTTGATGCAGCCCTCTCCGGTAGCAACATCAAATAACAACGTGCGCGCACTTCGTCCGCCGACATCCTCTCGCAACAGCCGAACCCGCTCCTGCTGCAGCACCTGATGCACGCTGTCGATGTTCCTCTGCCCGATGCTGCCCAGGCTCCCGTTCCCTGCTACGTCAAACATTTTCGCCCCGCCCGCGATCTTTGCTACCAGGCGCGAGCGCCGCGCGCCTCTTTGTTCCATCTTACTGATCGTCAGGCGTATCCCAGTATCCGCATACTTCAACGGCGAGGTACGGTTCGCTTCCATATTGAGCGGCAACATGACATGCACCAGCGCCCCCAGCCTGATAAATGGGTCATAGAGACAAATGCCTATGCAGGAGCCTAATGCATAGGTAATTAAAACGCCCTCATCGCGTGCCATTTTCATATCGGCAATGCCGACTGTCAGCTTATTCATCCGTCAATTCCCAACCTGTGCAGAAGATAATTCAGCGAACGTACATCCGGCGCAAGGAGCAGCCGGCAGGGAAGCTCCTTCCCCTCTACCAGAAAGCTGCCCCCGATCAGCATAATGTAATCCGACTGGTTGCCGTAAGCCGCCATTGGTACGGTAATGATCGCTCCCTGCATATCGATCGTCAGCTGGGGTACCGATGGCACGATCTTGACGCCGGACAGTCCGGACAGCGCATTGACAAAAGAGGAGATCAGTATGTTCCCGACCTCGATAACCGCTGAATCCTCCAGCTCTGTCAGGTCGTCATAACTGACGATCTGCTTTCCCATAATGTGCTTCAGGATCAGGTTGATTGCATCCAGCTGCACCAGCGCCAGCATCAACCCATTGATTTCTCCACTCAGGCTGGAGATGATGCCTGCAGAAACGGTTTCAAAGCCACCCAGCTTTTCTACAGCGTCGTTGAACTCCAGCACCTGAACCTCTGGCAGAGGGATGCGCACCTCGCAGCCCAACAATGCGGATAAAGCTGTCGCAGCATTTCCCGTCCCTATACTGCCTACTTCACGCAGTGCATCGATCTGCTGTGAATTCATTTCCTCATATTTTCGTAAATTCACGTACTTGCTCTCCTATCAGGTCCTTAAGCCGTTGATTGTTGACTCCACTTCATCCTGTGTCTGCAGCATCTTCAGCGCATAGGAAAAAGACCGTTGCGCCTCGATCACCTTACCGAACTCCGTTGCAATGTCTGTATTAGATGCTTCCAATACGCCTTTCATCGCCTTGCCTGTTGCTGGCAGCGGCGCGCCGTTCTTTGCAACTGGAAGCAACTTGTTAGAGCCCAAATGCTGCATCCCATCCGTATTGGCAAAATCAAATACACCAACGGGATACGCCGCTTCCGTACCATTGGTCAACTCAATCGGCTGCCTGTTTTGATCAAGCACATAATACCCGTCGCTGTCGCACAGGTAGAACACCGCCTGCTCTCCGCGCTGGACACTTCCCCAGTGGAAAGCGCCAGAGCGCGTATAGCATATTTCATTGCTCTGTGGATTCAGCAGGGCAAAAAAGCCGCGTCCCTCTATGCCATAGTTTTGGCCGGACTCCCGCGTCATCATGGCGCCCTGAGAAAAATCCGTCGCCGTCTGGATCATGCGGCTGCCCGACCCACGCGGCAGGGCTGCATTATCGGGTCCCGTCCAGTTCCGGTAAAGCAGGTCGGAAAACTGCGCTTTTTCCGCTTTAAAGCCGGCATTATTGACGTTTGCCAGATTATTGGCTGTTACGTTCAGTCGTTTCTGTTGCTGCGATACTGCAACAGAAGCGGCATAAAAGGACTGATTCATGCTTTAAGGCTCCCTTTCGATTTTTTAAACTCGCCCAAGTTCGGTCGAAGTCTTCGTCATAAGCTGATCATACATTTTGCTTAACTGCGATGAACTCTGCAAGGCACGTTGGCAGGTCATCATCTCGGTCATCTGCTGTACCAGGTCAATATTGGAGCGCTCAATCATTTTATGGTGGATTATCCGGTTGCCTGCTGCCTGCGGCTGGGTATTGGCAGTGAACATCCCCTCCCCCGTCTTTTCCAGCGTCTGCGCTGGATCGGCAAATGCAAATACACCCAAGGCTCCCAGCACACGTCCGTCTGGCCCCATGATCGTACCATCAGTTAAGGCAGTGATATGATCCGTCCCCAGATAGATAGGCTGTCCGTTCTGTCCCAGTACGCGCCCTTGTCCAGCAAGGTAGAGATAACCTTGATCGTCCAGCATAAACGATCCGTTTCTCGTATATACCCGCCCCGACGCACTTTGAACGGCAAAATATCCTTCCCCTTCTATGGCAAAATCGAACGGAAGCCCCGTCTGCTCCAGCCCACCTTGGGAGTGATCGGTATATACCTCATCGAGCGCTGTGATATAACTCGTCGTTGTACCCAATGCCTGCGGGGCTTTCTGCTTGTTCCCCACCCGGCTGCGCATAACCTCATCAAAGGTCGTGTCCGCATAGCGATCTGCTTTATAGCCTGTGGTGGCAGTATTGCTCATGTTATTGCCGATCACATCCAGGTTCCTCGTCTGCGTGAGCATGGCCGAGGTCAGATCGTAAAATCCTTTATACACTGCGTATTCCTCCCTCGTTATGTATCATATATATAGGCTGTCATTGCGGCTCGGAGCTTCCGGATCGCATTGGAATGGATCTGAGAAACACGTGGCTCGCTTACGCCAAGCACCTTTGCTATCTCTTTCATCTGCAACATCTTCTGATAATACAGTGACAGAACAACCTGCTCATTTTCCCGCAGCCCTGCAATACTGTCACGCAAAACTTTCTGCATCTCCTTCTTCTGATAACGCTCCTCCGGCTGGGCGTCCGCGTCACTCTGCGGCAGCTTTTTCACCAATGTGTCGGAATCGTTTTCATCCAGCATCATGTCCAGGGAAAGCACATTGCACAAAGCAGTCTTGGCAAGCTCTGCTTGGTAGCGCTCCACGCTGATACCAAGATGCCCTGCCACCTCCTGATCTGTTGGCGCCCTGCCCAGTCGAGTATATAGTTGCCCATTGGCCTCATCGATCTCCCGCATATGTCGGCGCACGGACCGGGGGATCCAGTCCTGCTTCCGCGCAACATCAATAATCATGCCGCGCAGGCGTTTGCATATAAAGGTTTCAAACTTTACATTTTGGCTCAGATCAAATTTATCCAGAGCATTCATTAAAAGGATGATCCCCTCGTTAATAATATCATCGACCTGTGCGAAGCTGGCATAAACCCCACGCAGCTTTAGTGCCACATTTTTTACAAGACAGGCATACCGCATCACCAGAACCTTTTTCAGTTCCTTATCACCGGACTGCTTATACTCTTCGAGCAGCGCCTCGTTCGACAGCTCTGCCCACTGCTTCTGTTCTTCCAAAACGCCTCTTCCCGTCCTCTCTCATCTTCCGGGCTATGCCAGATCAAAGCGTAACGTTTCCCAGCGACTGAATCTGCACGTTTGTAATAATCTCATTAAAGGAAAGCACTGTTATATCCGGATAAAACTGTTCCAGCAGCCTGCTCAAATATATCCGGATGATATGGCTGGTCAGCAGAATCGGCTTCTGCGAAAGCTCGGCAAACTTTTTTACATATTCCCCCAGCTGTGACAAAAGCTTTTGCATCAGTTCGGGGCCGATGGCAAGATAAACGCCCTGTTCGTTTTTCGTCAGGCTTGCCACGATCTTCTTCTCCACTTCTGCATCCAGTGTAATTACGTTCAGCTTTCCATCCTCGCAGAACCGGTGGGTAATCGTCCGCTTCAACTGGGCACGCACGCTTTCGGTAATCAAATCCGTATCCCTGGTAATCGCTACCGCGTCAACAACCGTTTCGACGATGGTCACCATATCCTTAATCGGTATCCCTTCTTTTAACAGGTTTTTCAGAATCTTCTCCAGCATTGCATAGGAGATAACGTTGGGGAACGCCTCTTCCACCAACTGGGGGGCGATTCTCTTCATGTTATCCACAAGCTGTATGGTTTCCGCACGGTTCAGGATTTCATAGGTATGCTTTTTAATCGTTTCCGACAAATGTGTCAGCATAACCGAAAGCGGGTCGATCACTGTATAGCCATAGATCTCCGCCATTTCTTTATTTTCGGGCAGAATCCAGCGAGAGGGAATCCCATAGGAGGGTTCTATGGTTTCAATCCCGTCGATTTCCCCTGCGGGATTCGGCGGCTCCAACGCAAGATAATAATCTGTCAGGATCTCTCCGCGCGCCACTTCCTCCCCTTTAATCTTGATGACATACTGGTTGGTCCCCAGCATCGCCACATCACGCAAGCGGATAGACGGCACGACAAAGCCCATATCCTGTGCATACTGGCGCCGAAAAATAACGATACGGCTGATCAGCTTGCCCCCGCTCGATTCATCAACCAGCGGGATCAGACTATATCCAAATTCCATTTCGATCGGCTCGATATTGATCAGCGAGTACACATTATTAATATCTTTATAATAATCCATCTCGGATTGCTGTGCTTCCGCCTCGCGTTTTGCAGCTTCCTGTGCCGCCGGCAATTCCTGCTGCTGCCGTTCCAGCGCCTCCATCTGGCTGGTTACCCGCCGGCTGACCAGAAACAGAGCAGCCGAGATCAATATGAGCTGAACATGCGGCGTACCGGGAAGGACCGCAAATATGGCAAGTATCAGCCCCGCAATCGAAAGCGCGCGCGGCTGCGCCAGAAACTGACGGATTACATCGTTGTTCAGGCTTCCATCTGCAACCGAACGTGTTACGATCATGCCGGTAGCTGTGGAAATCATCAGCGCCGGCAGCTGCGATACCAAGCCGTCGCCAATCGTTGCAATCGAGTAAATGCTGAGAACATCGCTCAGTTCCATGCCAGACTGTACAATGCCAATGATTGAGCCCGCGATAAAGTTGATCGAGGTGATGATGATCGACATGATCGCATCACCTTTTACGATTTTGGTCGCGCCGTCCATTGCACCATAGAAGTCTGCTTCCCGCTGGATTTTCGCTCTCTGGCGTCTGGCATCCTGTTCGTTTATGATACCGGAGGACAAATCTGCATCAATCGCCATCTGCTTTCCAGGCATGGCGTCCAGCGTAAAACGCGCTGCGACTTCTGCCACGCGCTCCGCGCCCTTTGTGATTACGATAAACTGCATCAATACAATGATCAGAAATATGATGACGCCGATAACCACGTTGCCCTGAATAACGAATTCGCCAAAGACCTTGATTACCTGCCCTGCTTCCCCCTGCTCAGACAGGATCAGGCGCGTTGAGGAAACATTCAGTCCCAGACGGAACAGCGTCGTGATCAGCAGAAGCGACGGAAAAATTGAAAATTCCAGCGGCTCCTTAATATTCATCGTGATCAGCAGGATGATCAGCGACAATGAAATATTCAGAATAAAAAATACGTCCAGCAGGAATGGCGGCAGCGGAATCAGAAGAAAAAGCACGATGACCACCACGAACACAGATATGACATTGTCAAAAATTCGTTTCATCGTTTCACCGTTACTTCCCTATATCTTTAACCAACCGGTTTTTTATGATTCAGCTTGTAGATATAAACCAGCACATCTGCCACCGGACCATATTGCTCTGCCGGTATCATCTGCCCAACCTCGGCCGACGCATACAGCGCCCGCGCCAACGGCTTGTTTTCGACCACCGCAACGCCGCTTTGCTCCGCTACGGCTACAATACGCAGGGCCAACGCATCCTGCCCCTTGGCGACCACAACCGGAGCTGCATCCTGTCCGGTGCGATAACGCAATGCGACCGCAAAGTGCGTCGGATTTCGTATGACCACATCCGCGCCCGGCACAGCCTGCATCATGCGCGAACGCGCCATTCTTCGCTGCAGCTCTTTAATTTTCCCTTTAATCTGCGGGTCGCCTTCCATCTGCTTGTATTCCTCTTTAATCTCCTGTTTGGACATTTTGAGCTGTCGCTCAAATTCCCACCATTGGTACAGGTAATCAAAAAAGGAAATCACCAGAAACGCTGCCGCCACCTCCAGCAACAGGCCAAGCCCCAATTCCAGCATAGACTGAATCGATCTTGCCAGATCCATATTCATATACTGGGCAAACTTTAAAAGCGCTCCCTCCACAAACCGGTAGATCAAAAACAGCAGTATCGCTATTTTCAGCACGCCTTTGAATGCCTCTATAATGCTTTTCAGTGAAAAAAGCCGTTTGATCCCCTGCAAAGGATTCAGTCTGCTGAACTTGGGCCGGAGCGCCTCAAATGACACCAGAAGCCTTGTCTGTGCAAATGTTGCGGCAACCGCTGCCAATATAGTGATAAGAAGAGGGAGCGCGACGGACCGCGCCAACGCCATCATAGACTGTGCCTTCAGTTCAGTCCCTATGGCGCTCGCGCCGCCGGTCGGCAGGCTTCCCACCAGCCCGATGCAAAAGCGTACCAGCGCGGCCATAGCCTCTGCCATCAAAGGCAAGCCAATGCGAAGCGTCACATAACTGGCAAACAGGGTTGCCACTGCGACCACGTCGCGGCTCATCAAAACATTACCCTTTTTTCGTTCGTCACGGCGCCGTTTTGGTGTCGCTTTTTCGGTCTTTTCTCCAGCCGCCATGCCCGCTCCCCCCTTTCCGGCTGCAATACTATAATATTGTCGTTTTTATCATCTGCTCGATTGCCACCAGCATTTGCTTTTCCATACCCAAAAGGAATTCCCCCATCAGCGGCATGAGCAATGTCACCAACAGCAACCCCAGCAGGATCTTTAATTCAAAGTTGATAGCAAATACATTGATCTGCGGTATTACCTTCATCAGAATACCCATTCCCAGCTGCCCGATAAGCTCTGCAGCCAAAACAGGCAGGCTGAGCTTAAGTGCCAGCACTGTACAGGAAGCGAACAGCTCCAGAAGGCTGGAAACCGCCTGCTCCCCTAATACAGCCGATCCAAATGGAATAATACGGCCTGAATCGAGTAAAATGCGCAGTAGTGTGATATGCCCTCCCGCAGAGAAAAAAAGCAGGACAAGCATGATATTCAGCAAGGTAGAGGTAAGGGATACATTGGTCCCCATAGCAGGATCGTAGTTTTCGGACATATTCATCCCCATTTGCGCATCAATCATATGTCCCGCCAGAAGCGGCACATAAAAGAAGCAATGCATGACCACTGCAACCAGATAACCCAGTGCAAGCTCCAATAAAAGCCGCAGCGCAAGCTCTATTGCCGTTGCCGGCACAGCCACAGCATTCTGTACGGCAAACGCACCGACAAAGACCGCCATAACAAGGCTCACTCCGGCCTTGACCATAGCCGGCACATTCATCCGTCCCCAGAGCGGATTAAAAACAACAAAGCCTGTCATCCGCATCAGGATATACAGGAACAATGTCAGCCCCGCTTCATCTATCATCTTTTTGCTCCCTGTGCGCCTATCCCAGCATTTGTGTAAAAATCATTCTTGTAAAGTCCTGCATGGTATTCAGCATCCATCCACCGCCCACCATACAGAATACTGCGATCAGGAGCAGCTTTGGTACAAACGAGAGCGTCTGCTCATGGATCTGTGTCGCCGCCTGAAAAATAGCAACCAGTATGCCGACCGCCATACTTGCAATCAGCATTGGCCCGCCGATCTTGACTGCAACCCACATCCCCTGCCGCAGAATATCCATCACCTGATTTTGATCCACTATGGCACCCGCCTTTCTCAACCGCTATCGGAAGCCCTGCGCCAGCGTGGAAAACAACAGCTGCCATCCATCCACCGTGACAAACAACAGCAGCTTGAACGGCATGGAGATCATCGCCGGCGGGAGCATAATCATACCCATGCTCATCAATGTGGAAGAAACCACAATATCGATCAGCATAAAGGGGATATACAGAAAGAAGCCGATCTCAAACGCTCGCTTGAGCTCGCTCGTCATATAGGAGGGAACGACCACCCGCATGGACAGCGCCATCGCCTCCTCCTCGGACGCAGGCGCATCCACCTGTGCCAGATCACAAAACATATTCAGCGAGGACTGCTCGGTCTGCCGCAGCATGAACCGCTTCAGCGGGACCTCCGCGCGTTCAAGCGCCTGCTCCTGCGTGATTGCCTGTTGCCGATATGGTTCATATGCGTTTTGCTGTATCTCCGTTAAAACCGGATTCATGATGAACAGTGTTAAAAACAGCGCAATCCCAATCAGCACCATATTGGGCGGGTTCTGCTGTGTCCCTATCGCACTGCGCAGGAAAGACAGAGAAATGATGATCCGGGTAAAGGAGGTCATCATAACCAGGATGGACGGAAGCAACGCGATGACTGTGGTAAGGAACAATACCTCCAGCGTCTGGACGTTATCTCCATTTACATTGATCAGTCCTTCGGGCATGCCCCTTATCCCCCCTTATCCTGATCGTCTCTTCCATGCAGCCTGCGGGAAAGCGTCTCAAAAAAAGCCGCCGGAGCGGTGTCAGCCTTATGCACCGCAGCCGATTTCTTCCATAACTGCGCCTGCTCCTCCGTCAACTCGGCAATCAGGCTGATGTGCTCCTTGGATACTCCCAGAACAAAGCACTGCTCACCAAGCTGAACAACCAGCAGGGACTGGCCGGTCCCTATTGGCAGCCTGTCCAAAACACGCATCCGGCTGCCCACGCCCGCATTCCCCACGCCGCTGCTCAGCCCAATTTTCCGCGTTACCCAGTAGGCTAGGAACAATATAACCGCTGTACACAGCAGCATCCCTGCCAGTGAAAGCAAGGGCGGCATATCAGGCCTGGCCCACGATCGAGCTTACGGTTTTAATAATACGGTCCGGCTTAAAGGGCTTTACGATGAAATCCTTGGCGCCTGACTTGATCGCCTCGATTACCATTGCCTCCTGCCCCATTGCAGAACACATCACTACCGAGGCGTTTGGATCCGCTTTACGAATCGCTTTCAGGGCTTCCAAACCGTCCATGTTCGGCATGGTAATATCCATAATCACCAGATCGGGCTTCAGCTCTGCATATTTCGTAACTGCTTCCGCGCCGTCACTTGCCTCATACAGGTCGGTATAGCCGTTCTCATTCAGCGTATTTTTGACCATCATGCGCATAAAAGCCGCATCATCCACCAGTAAAATCTTCGCCATTGTAAAAACCATCCTTTTTTATAATTACTTGCTTAGGTCTTCCAGTTCCAACGGTTCAATAATCTCGGCAATACGGATGCCAAAGTTATCGTCAACTACCACAATATCACCTTTGGCAATGCATTTTCCATTGACATACAGATCCGCCCGATCCCCTGCCAATCGGTCCAGCACCACAAGAGAGCCCTTTGTATAATTCAAAATATCCTTTACCCGCCGGCGCGTCCTTCCGATTTCGACTGACACGTCCACCGGTACGGACATCAGCAAATCCAGATTGCCCTCCTGCTCTTGCGTTAGCTGCGCCGTCCTGCTGTCCAGCTCCGGCATGACAGGGCTGCTTGTTTTGATTGTTTTCGGCTCCGCCGGCGGCTGAGGCATGTAATACATGGGCGGGTATGGCATCTGCATCCCATACGGGGGATATGGCATCTGCATCTGAGGCTGCGGCATCTCAGCTGCACGAGCAGGTGCCGCTTCCTGTGGCGACTGTACGGCTGCCTGCTGCGGTGTCTCTGCCGACACTTCCGCGGAAGGCATATTCTGTGCCAGCAGCTTTTCAATCTCATCCTGGCTCAACGCCGCGCCGACGCTTGCCTGCTCTGCCACAGGCGATGGAGCTGGGGATGCCGCCGCCTGTGGCGACGGCTCCTCCGGCAGGCCGACATCGGCACCGGAAATGTTAAAGCCCTCCAGCAGTTCACACGCCAGATCCATGCTAAGCGCGCTCATAAATTCACTTTCGACTGCATTTTCAATGCTAAGCTGGAAGCGGACGACAACCATCGTTCCACCTGACGGGAAATATTCCCGCACAAATTCATCCAAGCTCTGTATCTCAAACGCCTGCGGCGTTGAGATATTCACCATGCGATTGAGAAAATCAGACATTGCGGTGGATGCAGCCCCCATCATCTGATTCATGACCTCACAAATCGCACTCATGTTCAGCTCATTGATCTGGAAGTCCTCGTCTTTGGTTTCCGTTCCCAGCAGGATATCCGCGATCGCCCGCACATCGCTCCGTTTGAGCAGCATGATGTTGCTTCCGGTCAGTCCGGCTATGTAATCGATCTTTACACCGATTGCGGGCTGTAGGTCGCCAAGCGTGAAATTTTCGGCGGATACAAGCGATACCTTGGGCGTTGTGATGTCCACACGCCGCGCCAGCATATTGGAAACAGCCGTTGCAGAAGAGCCCAAACTGATGTTGAAAATCTCTCCAATTGCATCCATCGCCATTGGGCTAAACAAACTCGATGCCATTCTTACTGCCTCTCTCCTTCATCTTCTAAGCGCCCCATTTCAGACAGCACATAGGTCTTATCGATCCGAACCGCTTTATTTTTCTGAAACACTCCCATGGTGCCGTCGAACCAACGCTTATCCCCTATATTCAGGAATACCTTTGAATCCTTCGGCTGTCCCAAATCTATCACATCGCCAACATGCAGATGGTAAATATCTGACAATCTCAGCGTTGTGTGCTGCAGTTCCGCAATAATGGGAAGCTCCGAGGCGCGCAGGTAATCCATAATTTCATCGCTGTCATGCTTATTGGGCTGGCGCATGCTGCTGGTTTCCCGATTCATTTGGCTGAACACGTCGCTCAGCATGGTGCCTGGCAGGCATATACTGAAGCGTCCGCTGCTGACAGCCGTCTTTACTGTTATACCAATGATAACAACGGCCTCATCCAGCCCGATCAACTGAACCAGCGTCGGATTGACCTCGACGCGGTTAAACCGGAATCCGATATCAATATAATTTTTCCAAGCGCTGTCCAAACAGTCCACCATGCTCCGCATAAGGTCTGTGTACAGCCTCAGCTCTATATCCGTATACTCATAATCCGATCCGATCTCGCCCTCTACGTCGCCGCTTCCCCCCAGCAGGCGGTCAATCATACTCACCATGATGCCTGTCGTGATATGGAGCAGGATCGGCTCCTTTTCCCCCGTATCCTCCAGCGTATCCTGCACCAGCACCAGCACATCCCGTTCGCTCAAGGCATTGGAAAACTCGTAGTACCGCTGTTCCTCAACGGACTCGACCTCAAGGTCGCATGCCAGATGCAGCATTGCGTTCAATCGGGAGGACAACACCCTGACATAGCTTTCAAAAACACTACTCACCATCTTGAGCCTGTCGCGTGTAAACTTCTTAGGGCTGTAGAAGTCATATTTCGGATACCGCTTTTCTTCAGACTGTGCGGTATTCCCCACTCCCGCGTCAATATTGCCGTTTCTCGCCGCGTTGAGGAGCATATCTATTTGGCTTTGTGATAAAACTTCAGACATGTTATAACAAATCCTTTTACCTGCGTACTGTTATTACTCCTCCAACGCGCCCTCGCGCATGGTGAAATATTTCTCCACACTGTTTTCGGCGCTGCCGGGATCCAGTCCCGTGACCATCAGTTCCACACGCCGGTTGTGCGCCCGCTCTTCCTCGGTGTCAAAGCCATCGATCGGCCGCCACTGCCCATAGCCCACACTCACCAGCTTATCCGCATCAACTACGTTTTTGTTTTGCAGATATACGGTTACTGTCGCCGCACGGTTCGAGGCCAGGAAACGGTCCACCGTCGGGTCGTTTGCCTTATCAGGGGAACCCTGTGAGGTATGTCCCATCACACGCAGTTCGTCAATCAGTTTGCTCTGCGGTTGTATTGCCTTGGCAACCTCGTCCAGCATCCTTTTTCCGCTGTCAAGCAGCTCCCAACTGTCGCCCGCAAAGAAAACCGCATTCTGGAAGGTAATGAACACATAATCTGCCCCCTGGGTGACGGTCATCTGCTGCTGCAGGTTATTCTCTGCGCTGTATTCATTCAGTGCCGCCGCAATCTGTGTGAGAGCCTCCTGCACATCCTGTTCAGTCGTTTCTACCTTATCCTGTCCTCCCATTCCCACAGCCTCCGAAGAAGGCTGCCGCTGGAAGCTCTGCACAAACTGCTGCCATTTCTCTTCATTAATTGTCGACATGCTGTACAGCATAATGAAAAAGCAAAGCAGCAGGGTTACCATATCGCCATAGGTATCCATCCAGTTTGCGCCACCGCCACCGCCCTTTTTTCGTTTCATGCCGTATCGCCCCTCCTATACCGCAGGCAGATCATTATTTTTCTTTTCTGGAGCCCTTCTTCTTTTTCCCTGATTCCCCAGCTTCTCCGCCAGTCGCTTGCTGCTCCAGGTAACCTTCCAGCTTTTCCCTGATAAATTTCGGGTTTTCGCCAGACTGGATCGCCATAACGCCTTCTACGACCAGCTGGCGGCACAGGCATTCCTCTTCATCTCGTGTACGAAGGTTGTTCGCGATCGGGTTGAACACCAGATGCGCCAAAATACAGCCGTAAAACGTAGTAATCAACGCCGTGGCCATAGCCGGTCCAATATCGCTTGCTCCCGTGCTTGATTCCCCCATACCAGCCAGCATCTTGACCAGACCAATCAGGGTGCCGATCATACCGAATGCCGGCGCCGCAGCGGATCCTTTTTCATACATGGAAGCAACGTCGTCATGCCGCGCACTCAGTTGGTCGATGTCACTTGTCAGCATCTCACGCACTTTTTCCGAGTCGTTACCGTCCACAATCAGCATGATGCTTTTCTTAAAGAACGGGTCTTCCAGCTGACTCGCCGGCTCTTCCAATGCCAGCAATCCATTTTTTCGTGCGATCTGAGCAAATTCAACCACTTCATCAATAATGCCTGCCGGATTGAACTTTTTCTGGTTCAGTATGATGCTCAAATGCTTGGGGAACTTTACCAGAGTCTTCATGGGATTGCCCGCGATAACCGTTGCCAGCGTGCCGCCAACTACAATTAAAATACTGGGAATATCTACAAATTGTTCCAGCTGATTTATATCGATCATAGTCAGGGTGTCGCCCATGATAATGCCATAGATGATCATGAAGAAGCCAAACACAATGCCTATGATAAATGTCAGATTCATTTTGCTGCCAATCCCCCTGTCCGGGTTTTTCTATATTTTTTCTATATTTCTTTCAATCTATTTCCAGTCCCTGTTTTGCTTATCAGAGATCGTGATTTCCCGATAAATATCCCGCACCTTGGCCGTATACTCCTCAATCAGGGCAACGACACGCTCCGGTGTTTCCCGCACGATGTAATAGTCATGGTTCATCATAATGATTTTGGTTTCCGGAATAAGTTCAATGGTTTCAATCTGCATATGGTTCAACAGGAATGGTTCCCTGTTCAGCTTTGTCAAGCGGATCATTGTACTACCCCTTTCCCATACAATGCAGGGTGCGGGGCGCGCAATTTACGCGCCCGCCCTGCCAGCCTTTGCTTATCGTCCTGCCTTACCGCTTCATGCTTACCAGATCGGAAAGCATTTCATCGGTCACAGTAATGATTTTTGTGTTCGCCTGAAAACCGCGCTGTGCAGTGATCAGGTCGGCAAATTCAACTGCAATGTCGGTCTTGGACGATTCCAGGCCGCCTGCAATAAT
Organism: Agathobaculum massiliense; assembly: GCF_900291975.1. Classification (GTDB taxonomy): domain Bacteria; phylum Bacillota; class Clostridia; order Oscillospirales; family Butyricicoccaceae; genus Agathobaculum; species Agathobaculum ammoniilyticum. The sequence continues at coordinate 2,776,540 of NZ_OMPN01000001.1, read as the reverse complement.
CTTGGTCGTGCCGCCCTTGCCGATCGCCAGATCCGACGTCGCCGTATCGGCAGGCATATTGTTCAGATAGGCATCGCCTAAAACACCGGTGCAAGTGCCGACCGTCATATCACCCGCGTTATTACCACCCTGGTAATAGCCGTTGCTGAGCTTGGTCAGGCCGTTCGGGTTGATAACACTCCCTACCGCGATGACGCCGACTGTAATCGGATCGCCGCCGTCAATAACGGCAGTGATTACGCCGTTTTGACCAACACTCAGGTTAACCGCACTCGCTGGTACCGTCTTATTAATATTGACATCCTCACCACCATTCTGGGGATATTCCAGTTGGTTTGTTGCTCCCTGGTCATCCAGGACCGGATACATCGCGCCGTTCTCCTTAATACCCGTACCGTCTCCTTTGGGTGCTGCGAGCGGCAGGCGGATCGGCTGCAGGCAGGTGTTCCACACGACATTGCCCTCTGCATCCGTCATGATATTGCTGCCCGCCCCTTCGGTAATCTGATCTGTACCCTGCGGCATGAAGCCGTATACACAGTTGCCATCCGGAGTCACCAGATACCCGTCGCCGTCCAGCCAGAAATTGCCCACGCGGGTCAGGGTCAGGTTATCGGGATCGGGTTCGTAATAGCCTGTGATCTCTTCCGTAGTACCGTCGTCATTGATTCCCTGTATATTCGACGGCTTTGGCCCTACCAGAAAGAATCCGTTGCCATCCAGATACAGGTGGGAGTTTGTACCGGTCGCCGCATAGGTACCCTGTGCAAAGTTCAGATCGATCGAGCCAATTTTGGAGCCATAGCCAATCTGCGCGGCGTTGGTGCCGCCGTACTGCGCGCCGCCCGCTGTACTTGCCTTGCTCGAAGTGTACATGGATTCCGTAAAAGAGGTCACGCCCGGCTTAAAGCCATATGTATTGGCGTTGGCAATGTTGTTTCCGATTACATTCATCTTCTGCATGTGGGTCTGCAGGCCCGCAATCGCAGCATACATAGAACCTGTCATAAGATACGATATTGCTCCTTCCAAGCATCGCGCTGCCGGAAGCCGTCAAACGGACGAGCTTCCAAAGCCTCCCCCTGTGGGGTCCTGCTTTCTTTATCCTTTACAAAAGAACAGCGCCGTCAATATTGGTAAATACATTGTCTTTCATTTCTTCCTGTGAGATCGCTGTGATCACACGGCTTTGCGGTACATTCACGATAAACGCCCGTGTCGCATCAAACACCAGGATATTTTTTGCGCCCTTCGCCTGTGCGCGTCCAACCGAATCGTTCAGCCGCGCCATCAGGTCACCCGTTATTTCAATGCCGCGCTCCTCTGCACGCTGCTGTGCATGCTTGGACAGCGCCACACCGCCCTCCTGTGCTTCGACGCCAATGCTTTCCAGGCGATGCCGCAGCAGGTCACCGAACGTACCGGTCTCTGGTGCTGTCTGACGCCGCTCCGTTCCCGCTGCTGGGAACGTACCATTCAGACGTTCAATCATAGGCGTTTTTCATCCGCACCACTGTCCGGATCGGTCTCAGGCTTTTCTTCCACCGGCGGTTTTTCCTCGGTTCCGTCGCCCGGTTTTTCCTCCACCGGTGGCTCTTCATCTACCGGCGGCAGTTCCCCGACTGCCATGATCGAGTTCAGCTTATACTTCTTGCCATCCACGAAAATCACCTGCTCGCCGTTTTCGCGTGCGCTTCCCGTCACGGTTCCAACGACCTCGTTCAGCTTGCCATTCACATATTCGCCCACAGTCACAGTCTTTCCAACCAGCGAGGCTGAATAGGACATTGTGGCCGCATCCGTAACAGTGGCCATTGCCTGAATTGTGGACATCTGCATCAGCTGGTTCATCATATCGCTTGTTGAAGCAGGGTTTTCAATATCCTGATTCTGAAACTGTACGATCATCAGCTGCAGAAAGTCTTCCATTGTCAGGGCGAGATTATCTGAACTTCCGTTATCCAGATAACCGGAATTATCGCTTGCTGCTTTCGTCTTTTTTGAGCCGGAGCTCTGCGTATCCGGCACATAGGCCCGCGCCACGGTGGGGGCAAATAAATCGCTCATTCTGTATCACTTCCTTTTTGTCATACGGTTTCCATCTGGTACAGTCCCAGACGGAGCTGGCCTAAAAAGCTGTCCTGCTCTTCCTGGCTGATTGCCGGCTCCTGCGCCCGATGGTTCTGGTGCCGTTCCTGCTGCTGCCGGTTATGCCCATCATACTGCGGCTGCTGGTACTCCTGCTGTGGCACCTGTATCTGAACATGCTGTCCAGTTCGGTCCTCCAACAGTGCTCCCAGGTTGCCCGCATGCTGTGCAAGCAGGGATGCAGTCTTTGCATTGTCCGCATGGATCAACAAACCAATGCCTCCTGCGGTCTGCGTCAACTCAATCGTAATCTTTCCAAGGTGCTCTGGTTTGAGCTGTATTTCCACCTTATCGCCTGTGTTTTTCAGTTCCGCACGCACGGTATCCGCTATACGGGCATCCATATCAGCCGACGCCGTATCCACGGCTTGTGCAGCGTCCGCTACCTTCACCGGCACATTTTCCACATTCTGGAACACAGGCTGTTCCGCCTGTGCGACGGTAACCTGTACCGGCTTTTGTGCGTCTTCAGTAGTACTCTGCCCGGGCGTATTTTCTCCATCTGTCTTTACAGCCGTCGAAAGATACACCGTAGGCTCGCTCTGCTTTATGACCGACTGACCTGTTTGGACGGTCTGCCCTCTTTCTTCTGGCTGCCGTACCTGTCTGGGTATCTCTGATGCGATTTCCTCTACCGGCTGCTGCAGCATGTTCTGCACTTCCGATGCCGCTTGTTGCACACCCGTCCCCTTTGCCGTCACCATTGGATCGACTGTTGGCTGCGGCAGGTTTGCTACCACAGGAACACCGCCGCCAGCCGGCTGCTCTTCAATTGCCGCTGGCACAATAAACTGCTGCACCGCCAGCGCCGCCATCAACTGCTGCGCCGCCGCGGCTTCTTCGGTCCCATTCGCCTCCTGCAATTTTTCTGGTGGCTCTCCGCTGCCCTGCGGCACCTCTATCTCCCCATCAATTTCCTGCGGGGCTGCGGCGTCGTTCTTTTTCCGTGCAAGCAGATCCTGAAAATCGTTTTTAGGCGGATCGTCCGTGCTTACGTTGCCCTTTGCAGAATACTGCAACAGTGATTTGAGCAACGCGATCTGTTCCGTATTCATTCTTCCTCACCTCCTTTCACCGCACCGCTGTCAATGCGCCATTCTGGAAACAACGCGTGCGGCCGACACAAATTCATCAATCATCTGCTCCTCGTTTTTCTGCTCCTGCTTATGATAGGCGTCCAGCTTTTTTTCTTTCAGCTTTTCAATCGTCGCCTTATCTCTTTTGGCTGCAATCACCGCTTCCCGCTTCTGATCTTCTACCCTGCGCAGTTCTTCCAGAGCCTTTGCCGCAGCCTGTATTTCCTTTTCCTGTGTCCGTAGCATAAGGTCATAGCCCATCGCATCCGCAACAGTCATTCCATGCGCCTTGCGGACACGATATTCCTCGTTTACAGAACGGAAGCTTTGGGTAAGGCGGTCCACAACCGTCTCCTGCTCTCTGGTCCTTGCGATAGCAGCCGCATGCTCGGCACGCAGCGCATCCAGCCGCTGCTCCTGATAACGCAGCACCATTTCCATTGAAAAATGAAACTTTTTCATCGCAGCTCCCCGTCTTTTTATCGCTTTACTGGAGAATTTTCCGCATTTGCTGCAGGCTTTGCTCATAGGTAAAGGATTCGTTGATCCCCTGCATCAGGAATGCGTTTATCTTGCTTATTTTAGCGATGGCATTGTCAAGCTTGGGATTCGTTCCTGCTTTGTAAGCACCAATTGCAAGCAAATCCTCATTTTTTTCATAAATGCTCAATATATTTCTCAGTTCACTCGCCAGTCTGATATGCTCCTGCGGTGCGATTTCAACCATCAAGCGGGAAATACTGGCCGATACGTCGATTGCCGGATAATGGTTCGCGTTTGCCAGCTTGCGCGAGAGGACGATATGCCCATCCAAAATACCGCGCACTGTATCTGCGATCGGCTCGTTCGTATCGTCGCCTTCCACAAGCACCGTATACACACCGGTGATCGAACCTTTTTCAAAATTTCCGCTCCGCTCCAACAGCTTGGGTAACTCCGCATAAATGGACGGCGTGTAACCACGCGCTACCGGTGGTTCTCCCACGGCCAGTCCGATTTCGCGCTGCGCCATTGCAAAGCGCGTCAGGGAATCCATCATCAGGAGGACATCCAGCCCTTTGTCACGGAAATATTCCGCGATTGCAGTTGCCACAGAAGGGCATTTCATGCGGAGCATCGCCGGCTGGTCCGAGGTTGCAACAACAAGGATCGAGCGCCGCATCCCCTCTTCCCCCAGATCTTTCTGAACAAATTCCAGCACCTCTCGCCCGCGCTCGCCCACCAGAGCAATCACGTTAATATCCGCTTTCACATTTTTTGCAATCATACCCATCAGCGTTGATTTTCCCACACCGGAGCCTGCAAAAATACCGATGCGCTGTCCCTTCCCAATCGTCAGCGTCGCATCGATCGCACGGATACCAAACTCGATCCGCTCGCGGATCGGCGGTCTTGTCAACGGGTTAATATAGGGACTGTCAACATAGTAGCTTTCCCCCTCTGGGAAAGCCGTCCCTCCGTCTATCGGCTGCCCCATGGCATTAATGATACGTCCGCGCAGGAAATCCCCCACCCGCAGACGAAGCCGCCGCCCTGTATTGCGCACAAAGCTTCCGGGGGCGAGTCCACTCATATTCTGGTAAGGCATCAGCAGCATATGCTCGTTTTTAAAGCCTACCACCTCAGCCAGCACCTGGCTGTTGGACTCCGCAGAATAGATACGGCATATGTCTCCCATCGCCCCCCGCCCACCGGAAGCCTCAATGGACATGCCAATAATATTTTCTATTTTCCCAGTACGGCTCAGCGTATCGCTGTCTCTGATCTGTTGGATGACCCGTTCAAGCATTGCTTTTCTTCCTTATTCCCGCCGATACCGGCTATGCGTTCTCCCGCACGATTGCGCGGATATTATCCAGTTGTGTTGATGCGCTCGCATCGATGATTTCATCCGGCATTTCGACAATACAGGTCCCTGGCTCCGCATCGTGCATCGGCACGATCTTCACATGTCCTGAAAGACCGGACAGCGCAGACGCCAGCGCCGGATCCGCCTGCGCGGCTCCTTTTACATCACAGTCCGCCACATAGATCTGCACCCACTCGCGCCGTTTCAGCTTATCAGTCGCCGCTACAATCATCCTCCGGATAATTTCCTCGCTGCTTTGCAGACTGACATGGATTACTTTTTCCGCGACCGTAATCGCAACCTGCAACAGCTCCTCCTGCAGCCGGTCGATAGAATCATCCCGAATCTGAGCCGCCTGCTGCAAAAAGCGCTGCATTTCCTGGACAGACTGCTGCGCTGCGGCCTCTGTTGCTGCGGCGGCCTCTTTCCGTCCCTTTTCCGCACCATCCGCATAGCCTTGGCTGTATCCTTTTTCGGCCGCCTGCTGATGTATCTTTGCCACCTCAGTCTCGGCTGCCTGCTTTGCCGCCGCGATAATCTCATCGGCCTGCGTATGCGCGTCCCGCAGCAATGCATCTGCTTCCGCACGGGCAAAGGACAGGGAGCGCACCGGTGGCACGCTTTCCTGCACTTCCTCCGGTTCCATGTCGCTGCGCTGCGTCGCCTCGTCCTGCTCGGCGGACTGCGACGGGGGCTCCCCCTCATAGGGGACGCTTTCCTTCAGCCGGACCATTTCCTCCAGCGTATCTGCCATCTGTTCGGTATCTGGAAGCTGATAGTCCTCCGCATGAGGCTTCATAAAATATTTGAGGATATTAGGCAATGATCTCATCCTTTCCACCCTTCAGGATAATGATTTCATTCCGTTCCTCCAAATCACGAATAATGCCAACAATACGCTGCTGCGCTTCTTCCACGTCGCGGATACGCACATTGGTTGTGATTTCGAGATCCTCCTCGATATTCTGCCGCATACGCGACGACATGTTGGCAAACAGCTTTTCTGCCACCTCCCTGTTTGCCCCCTTGAGCGCCAGCACGATATCCCGTGTATCGCAATCGCGCACAAAACGCTGCACCGAACGATCGTCCATCTTGACGATATCCTCGAAAACGAACATGCGTTTGCGGATCTCTTCCGCCAGTTTGCCGTTCCGCTTTTCCAATCCATCGAAAACTGCTTTTTCGCTGGAACGCTCCAAATTGTTCATAATAGCGGCAATCTGGTCGAGTCCGCCGACCTGTACCTTTTCCGCAACGATAATATTGGCAAACTTCTTCTTCAACTCTTCTTCCAGCATTTTTACCGCGCCAGGCGAAGCGCTCTCCATGCGGGCGATATTCTCCACAACACGCAGCTTTTTGTTTGCCGGCAGTTCCTCAATGACTGCTGCAGCCTTATCCGGATCCACATAGGACAGCACCAGCGCAATCGTCTGCGCACGTTCATGCTGTAGCGTGGAAAGAAGCGTTTTCGCATCTGTTTTATCCAGGAAAGAGAACGCACGGTTAGTCAACGCCTTCGTCACCTTACTGAGCAGCTGATCGGCCGCCTGATCGCCAAAGGCTTTTTGCAGCACCGACCGTGCATACTCCATCCCGCCCTCTGTAACCGCCTTATTGGTCAGGCACATCTGGTAAAATTCTTCCAGCACCTGCTCCGTGCGTTCTGTCGGGACATGCCCCAGCTTGGCGACCTCGAGCGTCAACTGCTCCAGTTCATCCGGTCCCATATATTGATAAATACGCGATGCCTTATCTGTCCCCAGCGCAACGATCACTGTGGCGGCCCTTTGCTGCGGAGTCAATTCCTGATCAGCCATTTACACCGTCCCCTTTTAACCAAACCCGTATCATCTGCGCTGCGATCTCTGGATTTTCCTCTGTAAACTTTCGGATATCCTGCTTCAGCTCCATGCTCTTTTCGTTTTGGATATCCAGCAGGTTTTCCCGTTTCTCACGCTCTGCGCGTTCCGCAGCAGCAAGCGCCGCCTGCTGCTCCAGCTCTTCCAGAGCCGCTTTTGCCTTTTTGCGGCGGCGCTGTATGATAAGCAACAGTATCACCAGCATGAGCAGAAGCCCCACCGCGCCCGCGATCGCATATATTGCCCATTTGGGCAGCTGCAGCCCGCCAATCGGCAAGCTATCTGTATTAGTCGGCGTATCCGTGTAGAACGGCGCGATCAGCACATTAATCTTATCTGCCTGTACCTCAGGTGCAATGCCTGCCGCGCGGGCGATATGGCTGGTCAATTGTGCCGCCGCAACATTACCCGCCGCATTCTGATTGATGGTTACCGCAATCATCACATCGGTAACAACCCCTGAATTCTGCTCGCTCTGCTCGGTAGAGGAGTTCACCTTGTAATCCTCGGTTCCTGCGTTTTTGATCCAGGTTTCATCTCCATTGACCGCGTCCTGCGATTCCATGTAAGTTTCAATGTCCGCATTGGACTGCGTACCGACTACACCGCCCGCGGTATTTTCATTTCCCCGCGTCAGCTCCTGGTCATATTCCCGCTGTCCAATGATCCCCTCGCCTTCAGGCGCCCCCTCCGGAGAGGAATAAACCGTATTCTCCTGTACACGCCGGCTGACATCCACCGTGCTGGTCACGCTGACCCGCACGTTGTCCGGCCCGTAAATCGGCGTCAGCGCCTGCATTACTTCCCCGCGCACACGGTTATTTACCTGATTTTCCAGCCGCAGCTTCAGGTCGGACGCCGAGGAGGTCGTGCTGTTTTCTGCGCCCGGCATATAGCTGTTGCCGACCGAATCCGTAACCGTAATACTGCCGAACTCCAGCCCCTTTACGCTGCGCGCAACAAGGTTTCCGATTGCATCAACATAGTTTTCCGGCAATGCGCCGCCATCCTGCATCGTTACAAAAACAGCAGCGGTCGCAGGCGTCGCGTTTTCACTGTCAAGAACATAGCGCTGATCCGAGCCCTCGGAGATATTGACCACCGCGTCCTTAACGCCTTCAAAGCAGCGGATAACCGCTGCCATCCGGTCCTGCAGTTCATAGTTGCGCACCGTGTCCCTATCCGAGTCGCTTGCCATCATACTGATATTGTTGAAATAGGTGTCATAACCGAAGCCTGATTTTGGATAGCCGTCCAGCAGCAGCTTTGCTTTCAGGTCCGGCTCCTGGGCTGCGGGCACTTTAATCGTATCTCCCTCGATCTTATAATCCGCAGCGCCGTACTCTTCCAGCTTTCCCACAATAGCTGATGCCTCATCGGTTGTCAGTCCTGTAAACAGTGTTTCGTAAGGGCGATTGTTCAGCACCACGGCAGCGATAACAGATACGATGATTACCGCCACAATAATAATTGCCGCAGTAACGATCCTTTTCTTTTTATTTTCTCCTTCAAAAAAGCTTTTCACTTTGTTGAGGTTGTTTTGCAGTTTTTCTTTTACCATTACTTCCGCCCTGTTCCCCAACTACCGATACTTCCGGCTGTGTATCCACAGCTGTTATATGCTCATGCGGGACAGTTCACTGTACGCATCGAGCGCTTTGTTGCGAAGCTGTACCAGCAGTTCCACCGACATTTGTGCCTTTGTGCTTGCGATCGTCCGAATAGCGGGGTTATCCAGTTGCCCTGTCGCCATCAGATACTCCGCTTTGTTCTTTTCCTGATCGGTCTGCCTTACATTATCGATTGCTTCCTGGAAAATCTGCTCAAAAACCGGAAGCGCCGTCCGTTCGGAGTACTCCCGCTCTTCTTTCCCCACGGAAATGGGCAAGGCATCCCATAAGGGATGTATATTGGAAATCACTGCCATCCTTACGCTCCCTCCTGTTTACTTACCGATTTCCAGCGCGCGCGACGCAACTGTTTTCAGCGTATTAAATGCCGTAACATTTGCCGAAAATGCCTGTGTCGCTGCCATCGCATCGCTGATCTCCTTGACCAGATCAATATTGGGCAGCTCAACATATCCCTGCGCGTTCGCATCCGGATGCGTGGGATCATACGACAGCTTAAACGGGCTTGTGTCTTCAATAATCTGCGTCACCCGCACGCCCCCCTGCTGGGACAGCCCGCCGGCAGCCGCCGGTACACCTCCTGCGGCCTGTGCCAAAACATTGCGGAAAGAGTCCCTTCCGTTTTCCGCTTCCATGACCACCAGCTTTCTGCGGTATGGTCCGTTTCCACCTTCGACTCTTGTGGTGTTGATATTGGCTACATTTTCCGAAATAACATCCAAACGCAGCTGCTGGGCGGTCAACGACGAACCCGTAATGTTCATTGAACTGAGAAAAGCCATTCCGCTACCCTCCTGTTATTGTCCGCGGATTGCAGTGCGCAGCAAAGAGAGATCATCAGAAACCGCGCTCATCACATGCTGCAACTGCAGCGCGTTGCGCGCCAGCTCAATCCCCTGCTCCGTTGCATCCACACCGTTTCCATCCATGCGCGCCGTTTCATTTTCCGCGACATGAATAACCGGTCTTGCACCCTCTATAGCCTCGCGCAAGCCGCCGCCCGACGGTACAGCGGCTTGCAGACGGCTACGCAGCGTTTCTTCAAAGGTCACATATTTGGTTTTGTAATTCGGTGTTTCAACATTCGCCAAATTATCTAAGATCGCGGTTTGCTTTGTCCACAGAAAATCCATGGAACGTTCCATCATCAACAGTGAATTACTGGTAAGCGCATCCATTTTTCCCTCATCTCCAAACTGTCGAACCCTACAAGTTCTTCCGAATTATATACGAAATAATCATTCTGTTATATTTTACATCTTCTCCTGATTAGGGTCAACGTTTTTTCGACAATAATCGATATTTGTTTTCAACATCTATAGACATTTTCAACAAATCCGTATCACTCAGATGCTCTCCACCCCTTTTATCACCGAAAAAAAAAAAAAAAACCACTTATTTGTACTAATAATTCACCATTACAGCCTTATTTTCCACACTTATTTCTTTTTTTGTTTAAATAGTCAATTTTTTATAATACTTTTATCTGAATTCCTATAATTTCAACCTCCCCTATATACGTGCTCGCAATCATGCGTTATTTTTATGGAATGACATTACATAATCGTTTTTATTGCAGCGCCGCTCTATCAATACATAATATAAAATTCGTTTATTTATATGAACATCACTTTCCTGATAAAGGCTCTCCTCCCGTTTCCTTGTCGCGGCTGTCCTCACAGAGACGCCGCTGCCTCTAAGCTTTAGTGGGCGCGGCCTAAAGCCGCGCCCACTATCCCCAAGCCTGCGGACATCTGCTCTCCAGCGTCCTATGCTCATATGTAATTTAACAAAAATTTATATATAAGAAGATGCTAATTGAATATAGCGGTATGCCCAATAGGTATATGGCACATCTTTGTAAGACACTCCACTGCCGCCGGAGGTCCTGTTCAGCAGGCGCGTCATCAGCGCCGCTACTTCGCTTCGCGCGATATAGCTAAACGGACGGAACGTCCCATCCGCATACCCATTGACCCACCCGCGGGACACCGCATAATAGATCGCATCCTCGTTCGTAGCACCTGTCACATCGCTGAACCGCAGCGTACCGCGCGAATAACTCGGCGATCCCATCAGCCGGTAAAGCATCTCTACAAACTCTGCCCGCGTAATATACTGGTTCGGATGGAAGTAGCTTGTTACATCAATAATACCCGCATTTGCAAAGGCATTGATTTCACCTGCGCACCACATGTTGTAGGGTACATCGATAAATATATCCCCTGTGTTGGAAACGTTCTCAACATCGGACAATCGGTACAGCATGACGACAGCCTCTGCCCGTGTCATATTGGCTTCCGGCCGAAAGGTGCCGTCGGCATAGCCGTTGAGGAACGCGATCCTGCTTGAAGTATTGAGCTTTACCGTTCCCGTTGGCTTTACCGAATCCCTTGAATAATAAGCCCGTCCAGAAACCGTAACATTTTCTTCTATGTCATCCAGATACAGCGTCACTACGCCGTCCGCATTGCGGCTCATCTGATAGCTCTCCCCGCCGACGCGGATGTATGCCTTATCCGCCCCCACAGTGCGGCTACTGCCCCCGATTTTCACTGTAATCTCATCGATCTGGTAATTCTTATTGGGCGTAAAGTAAAACCGTACGCTGTCTCCCGCATCGATCCGGCTACCGGAAACGCTTTTGGTAATCTTCATATTGCTGGAGCTGTTGATCGTAAGCGAGGGGCGGGACACCGTGCTTGAGCTATTCGAGGTCGCCCCTACCGTGACAGGCTCCCTGATATTATCGATATAAAGCGTATATTCCCCGTTGCCGTTGTCCTGAATCTCATAATTACGGTTGCCTACACGGATTGTCTCATCATCCGGATCGGCGGAAGCCTTGCTTTCCCCAATCCGAACGGTAATTCTCTTTACGGAATACCTATCCGACGTGGTGCTGATCGTAAAAGCGGCGTCCTCACCACGGGCTACCGTATCCCCCACATCTGAATCAATATTGATGCGGGAACCCTCCTCCAGCTTGATGGGAATATTGTTTTCATCGTATGTGGAGGCAAATTCAATCGTGACATCATCTGTGATTTCCGGAAGCACAAAGGATACGCTGTCATCTGATTCACGCACGGAAATGCGGTCGTAATTCACCATGAAGTAAGACTGCTCCGGCGTCCATGTTGCATAGGTTTTCCCAACCTGCACCAGCATCTGGTCGATCAGGTAGCCTTCCTCCGTTGAAACCCGAACTGAAAGGGAATCCCCCTCATCCACAGTGGTCGTTTCACTGCCGGGGCGGTCAAGCTCCAGCCCGTCATCCATATAAATGCGTACCTTGTGCGTAACCGGTATTTTTTCTATGGATGGCGTGATCCTCAGATCGCCATACAGCGGGCCACTGACCGTCGTCTGATCGGCGGCACTCCAAGCAATTTTCAACCCATTCCAATCACCTGAAGAGGACACCGTGTTCGTCTCCGTTTTTCCATTTACGGTATAGGACAGGTACAGGCTTTTCAGCTGATACCCCTGATCCGGCGTAACAGAAAGTGTCGTCCTTTCGCCGTTTCCATATGTACCGCTCCCGCCTGTTTTCCCATCTTCTGGTTCGTCAATTTCCGCATCATACTCTGTGACGGGCGCGTAGGCAGATATGCTGATATCCGCGTCCGCTGTCAGCTGCCCCGCTGTAACCGTCAGCCTGCATGTATTGGAAAAGCTCGGCCACTGATCCACCTGCGCCGATATCCCACTATTCACATCCGCTCCGCTCAGCATATCCTGCTCCAATGTAAGCGAAACCGTTGATCCTGCCTCTGGTTTAATTTCTATGGTTATATTTTCCAGCCGGTACCCCTCCTCCGTTACGAGGGTAAAGGAGGCGCTTTTTCCGTCAGTCAGCTCCACTTCACCATTCGGCTCAAATTGGACCTTGCTGCCGCTTCCGTTTGCAATATCTACCGTTGCAGCATTAGATGCAGATCTTGTTGGAGAGTCTCCAATCCCCCCGATCTCCGCCGCAAGAGCAGTGGGCGTTGGCATAAGCAGTACTGCCGCCAACAGACCGGCCAATCCCTGTGTCCATTTCCCATTCATACGCACCGCGTCCTTTCCTGCGCACGGCCGGGCACCGCTTTCGCTGGCGTCTTCGCTGCCGTGTAAATACCTTTTTATTATTTATCGGACATATCCATCAGAAAAATAACCATGATTTCACGCCTTTTTGCTTTTCATCGTTTTCGCTCATTTTAATCTCTGTTCCCGCTTTGTTTTGTGCGCAATTTCCGTTGCCTTTGTCACAGGCAGAACGGTATCATATATACAGATATTTTTGATGAAAGAAGGGATCTCAGGATGATGAAACGCTTTTTCATATCTTTTTCCGTTTGTCTATTTTGCCTGCTGTCCGCTTGCAGCGGCGACAGCCCTGCTTCCGAAACCATATCCACTTACAGCTTCGGCGAGGATACGATTCCCGCGCTGGAGCAGGTGATGACGGAACAGTCCGGCGGGCGCCTGACCGCTGTGCTTTCTCCCGAAAGCACAGCGGGTGATGACGCAGGTACTGACGACGGCAACGCAGAGCGTACAGACAGTGCGGGCAACGAGGCCGACGCGACCTCCCCCTACATCGCTTACGACTATCAGCAATTCACTGAATATCAGACCGGTCCTGTCGTGCGCTCCTATGTCGATCTTCTGACTGGCGAGGCCATCGCCCTACAGCCTGAGGAAAAGCCGGACGACAGTGTCTATACCCAGCCTGTCGGCTCCATTCTGCTCACCCGTCAGGCGGTCATGGACGGCGCTACGTCTGCAAACAGCGAAGGGGAAAATACTGGCGACGGCGAAGCAACGTCCTATGCATCGCTCCCGCATGACCCTGAACTGCTATTCCGCGTCCGCATTGACTGGACGCCGACCAGTTGTCTGGTTACGCTCGACCATGTAGCCGGGCAGGACTTCGGCAACTCCCTGCTCACAGCCGGCTCTGCCCTCTCCTTTTCCACCGCGAAAGACCTGCTGAACACCGTCTCCCCCGAAGAAATCGGCCTGCCAGGTTCTTCCATGTCCGAATACAGCCTGAAGCCCGGTCCCGGCTTTGTAGAGGTGGATCATACTGCATGCCTGACAATTTATGTATATCAAAAAAACGCGGCAGGTACGAATTCCCTTGTCGAAACCTACTTTATCTCCTCCGACGGATCTACTCTGTACCGTCAAACCGGCACCGAACCGAATCAGGTGGAGAAAATCACGCTGTCCGGAGGGCATACTTCCCAGGCCGCCTCTTCGGATAGGGACCCCACTGAATAAGCCACATACTCATTGAAGGGCGTTTTTGGGCATTCGCTCCCTACCGCTCCCCTCCCATATGCCAAAAGGCGCTATCCAGCTTGGATAGCGCCTTTTGGCAATAATATCCTGTGTTATAAAAGCCTGTCTAACGGTTGCCCTTAAGTTATTTATGATGCAAGCTTTCCATTTGTGCGTTAACCGCATCCTCGCTTACCCGCATCGCGTCCAGCGTCAGCTGCAGCAGCTCGTCCAGTGTAAGCCCGCACAGCTCTGCCCCCCGCGCGATCACCTCGCGCGAACAGCCGGCAGCGAATTTTTTATCCTTATATTTTTTCTTCAGGCTTTTCAGCTCCATGTCCTGCACGCTTTTGGAGGGCCGCATGAGCGCGGCCGCGCCGATCAGTCCGGTCAGCTCATCCGAGGCAAACAGCAGCTTTTCCATTTCGTGCGTCGGCTCCACATCCGAGCAAAGCCCCCAGCCGTGGCTGCACACCGCATGGACGGTCGCCTCGTCCGCCCCGCCCTCGCGCAGCAGCTCGGGCGCCTTGACGCAGTGCTGCTCCGGCCATTGTTCAAAATCAATATCATGCAGCAGACCGGCTACGCCCCAAAAATCCGCGTCCTCGCCCCGCTGCTCCGCGAAATACCGCATAACGGCCTCGACCGTCAGCGCGTGGCGCAGATGGAACGGTTCCCTGTTATATCTGCACAAAAGCTCCCATGCCTGTTGTCTTTCCATTGCCTAACATCCTTTCCGCGTTTTTCTGTTTTCGTTTTCCGTCCGGCCGCGCGCTACTGCAGCCACGACGGCTTTTCCCTCATACGCACGCCCGCGGCAATGCCCAGCGCTGCGTACATGGTGACGATCGACGTACCGCCGTAAGAGAAGAACGGCAGCGTCAATCCCATGACAGGCAGCAGGCCGACGTTCATGAAGATATTCATAAACGTCTGGAACAGGAACATGCCCGACACCCCCACGGCGAGCAGCGACGAAAACGTCGTTGACGCGCGGTACGAAACATAAAACAGCCGCAGGATCAGCAGCGTCAGCAGGCCGATGATGAGCATGCAGCCGATAAAGCCCAGCTCCTCGCCCGCGACAGAAAAAATATAGTCGGTCTGGTTTTCCGATACAATCTGCATCTGCGTCATCGTGCCGTTGGTCAGGCCCTGCCCGCTGAGCTGCCCCGAGCCGATCGCGATCTTGCCGTAGGTCGCCTGGCGCGAGATATCCGGATCGATCGACGGGTCGAACAGCACCAGGATGCGCGTGATCTGGTAGCCCACCAGGACAAAATTCCACAGGAACGGTATGCTGACCAGCCCGAGCCCCGCGCCCACGGCGATCCACTTCATCGACAGACCCGCGGCAAACAGCATAATCAGCGCGATCATAAAATACTGGATCGCCATGCCAGTATCGCCCGAGGCAACGACCACCGCGCCCATCATGATGAGCGTGTGCAGGCCGATCACGAACAGGCCGCGCCATTCGCTGATGTGCTCGCGTATTTCGGAAATGTGCGCGGCAAGCGTAAAAATAAAAATCAGCTTGCCCAGCTCGCCCGGCTGCAGGCTGGTCACGCCCAGGTTGAGCCACGCGCGCTGGCCGTTGACCTCCTGCCCAAGTGGGGTGAACAGCAGCATCTGCAGGCCAATATTGAGCAGCACGAATATCTTCCACCAGCCGCTCATGGTTTCCAGGTCAATCAGGCTCATCACGACAAACGCGCCCAGGCCGATGATAATCGCCGCCGCCTGCACGAACAGGTTGCGCGTGCTGCCATCCAGCCCGCTCACGGGATTGAGCGTTGCCGAATAAATCAGCACCATGCCATACGCCGAGCACAGAAGCGCGAGGACAAGCAGATAAAGGTCGGTATTTTTCAGGTAATGTCTGACGGTTTTGAAAACGTCCACGCCGCCCCTCCTTTTCTATATGGGATTTGCGCCTGTTTTATATCATACCACAATGCAGCGCCGTTTGCGAGTCGCAAATTCAGCAAATTTTTCGCGTCTACCGCTGGAAAACTGTGCAGAACATTGTTATAATATTGACACTGTGTAAATTATACGGGAGGAAATGTTATGTTATCCGATATCGAAATCGCGCAGAGCTGCCAGATGCGCCCGATCGCGGAAGTCGCCGCGGCTGCCGGGCTGGATGCGGACGACCTGGAGCTGTACGGCAAGTACAAGGCCAAGCTGTCCACAGACGTGTGGACCAAGCTGGAGGGCCATGAAAACGGCAAGCTGGTGCTCGTCACCGCCATCAACCCCACCCCCGCGGGCGAGGGTAAGACCACCACGACCGTCGGCCTCGGTCAAGCGATGGCCAAGCTTGGCAAGAATGCGGTGATCGCGCTACGCGAGCCATCCCTCGGTCCTGTATTCGGCATCAAGGGCGGCGCGGCCGGCGGCGGCTATGCGCAGGTTGTGCCGATGGAGGACATCAACCTGCATTTTACTGGCGATATGCACGCTATCACCGCCGCGAACAACCTTCTCTGCGCCATGCTGGACAACCACATGCAGCAGGGCAACGCGCTCGGCATCGACCCGCGTCGCGTGATCTTCACCCGCGTGATGGACATGAACGACCGCAGCCTACGCAATATTACGATCGGCCTGGGCGGTAAAATGAACGGCGTGCCGCGCGAAGACCATTTTATGATCACGGTCGCCTCCGAGATCATGGCGATCCTGTGCCTAGCCTCCGACTTGGACGACCTGAAAAAGCGCTTCGGTGACATTCTGGTCGCCTATTCCTACGCAGGCAAGCCAATCTTCGCGCGTGACCTGCATGCGGAAGGCGCGATGACCGCGCTGATGAAGGACGCGATCAAGCCCAACCTGGTGCAGACGCTCGAAGGCACCCCCTGCCTGATGCACGGCGGTCCGTTCGCCAATATCGCGCACGGCTGCAACAGCGTGCAGGCGACCAAGCTCGCCTTAAAGCTCGCGGACATCGCCATCACCGAGGCCGGCTTCGGCGCGGACCTTGGCGCGGAAAAATTCATGGACATCAAGTGCCGCAAGGCTGGCCTCTCGCCCGACTGCATCGTCCTCGTAGCGACCGTGCGCGCGCTTAAATACAACGGCGGCGTATCCAAGGCCGAGCTGAACGCGCCCGACCTGGCCGCGCTCGAACGCGGCGTCTGCAATCTGGACGCGCACCTGGACAACATGCAGAAGTTCGGCGTGCCGGTGGTTGTGGCCATTAATTCGTTCCCGACCGATACCGAGGAGGAGGTCGCTTTCATCCGCGCGCACTGTGCAAAGCGCGGCGTGCGCGTGGCTCTCTCCGAGGTGTTCGCCAAGGGCGGCGAGGGCGGCAAGGCGCTTGCAAACGAGGTGCTCGCCGTGCTGGACGAGGGCAAAGCGGACTTCCATATGCTCTACGAGGACAGCCTCCCGCTCGAGGATAAGATCCGCAGAATCGCCAAGGAGATCTACGGCGCGCTGGGCGTGACCATCGCCCCGGCGGCGCACAAGGAGCTGGCGAACATCACCGAAATGGGCTACGGCCATCTGCCGGTGTGCGTGGCGAAAACGCAGTATTCGCTGTCCGACGATCCGGCCCTGCTCGGCCGGCCAACCGAATTTGTGGTCAACGTGCGCACGGCGCGCCTGGCCGCAGGCGCGGGCTTTGTCGTCGTCGAGACCGGCGCGATCATGACCATGCCCGGCCTGCCCAGGGTACCGGCTGCGGAAAATATCGACGTGGATCGGGAAGGCAGGATCACCGGCCTGTTCTAACGCTTCCTGACGCAAAGGTCGCCTGGGGGCGGCCTTTGCCTTGCCTCAACCCAACAAGGAGGGAAAACGCCCATGCAAATCAGCCTGATCCTGATGCGGGAGATCGTCCAGCTGTTCATCATCCTGCTGATGGGCTACATCATCGTAAGGGCAAAGCTGCTCCGTCCGGAGGACAGCCGCAGCCTATCGGTCGTCATGGTATACTTGCTCACGCCCTGCGTCATCATCAACGCTTTCCAGGTCGAATACACGCCGCAGGTCATGGCCGGGCTTATCTTCTCCTTCGCCATTTCGATCGCGGCGCACATCCTGTTTCTGTTGCTCACCCGCCTGCTTGCCGGTCCGCTGCATCTGGATGTGATCGAACGCACCGCCGTTATCTACACCAACGCGGGTATCCTGGTCATCCCGCTTGTGAACGCGCTGCTCGGTCCGGAATACGTCATTTATTCCTGCGCGTTCATCGTGGTGCAGCAGGTGCTGATCTGGACGCACTGCCGCAGCCTGCTCTGCGGCACGCGCGGCATGGAATGGCGCAAGCTTTTCCTGAACGTCAATATTATCGCGATTGTGGCTGGCTGTGCGTTGTTCCTGCTGCGCGTGCCGCTGCCCGCCCTTATCAACGACACGTTGGGTACGCTGGGCGATATGTTCGGGCCGCTGGGCATGCTGCTGGCCGGCATGGTCATCGCGGACACACCGCTGCGGCGCCTGTTCACCACGCCGCGCAATTATCTGCCCGTGCTGCTCCGCCTGCTGGCCTTCCCGCTTGTGACCGTGCTGCTGCTGCGGGCTGCCGGCGCGGCCGGCTGGATTGCGGACGGAAAGAATATTCTGATGATCGTCTATCTCGCCTGTATCACCCCCGCCTGTGCGACCGTGACCTCGCTCGCGCAGCTCTACGACCGCAACGCCGCGTATTCCAGCGCACTGTATGTACTGACAACGCTGCTTTCCATCGTGACTATGCCGGTGATGATTGGAGTATACGACGCGCTGATATGAGGATATGGCAGGAAAAAGCCGCCCGAATGGGGCGGCTTTTATGTTATGTAACCGGTATTTCCTGCCCGGCGAACACCACTGCCTGCACATCGTCAGCAGAGATGTGACCGAGGCCATTATTAAATGGTGCAAATTCCATTCGGGTCTTTTCTCCATTCTCATCCTCAATACCTGCCGATTGGCATCCGATTCGTTCCCCTGATTTCAGCAGCAGATATGTATTGCTCTGATCCCAGCCGAACAGCGCTTCATTTGCGCCGCTCCACTCAGCCGATATATCAAGCGCGGAAAATTGCAGGCAGTCCAAGGTCACCGTACCAGCATCCGTCTGAATGGATTTACCGACCAGCAATGTCTCCCCATCATCGTTACGATCCACTGGGAAAGTAAACTCCCAGCATCCGTCCAACTCTTGCAGTTCGCCATCCGCCTCATACCAAAAGCCGTTAAACAAAGCAGACGCCTCGCCTGTCAGCGCAAAATCCGTTGCACTCAGCCGAATCAGGAACTCCAACGGAGCATCCTCCTGCCCGTTAACGCTAAGGAAACTTATATTGCTGCCATGTGATAGCTGCGTTTTCTGGTCGGGTATGGTAAACTCCCAGTCACAAAAACCCGCATTGGCATACTGCGTTCCCGAACGGTTCGTCCAGTTATCCACCCGCATCGTCTTTTCTGTTTCACTGGCTACCGTCCCCTTAAGGTAGACATACCATGTGTCCCCGTATATTTCATCCAGCGTAACTGTAAGGCCTGCGTCCGACTGACTGAGCCCCAGCGCGGTTCCCGTATGCGTATCCTCCCAACTTGCCATGGTATTCCGGATGTTATCCCGCACAGCCTGTACTGCAAATGCCCCGGAAAACGTCAGCGCCGCCGCAACTGCAACCGCTACCATCCCTCTCATTCTGCGCCGCGGCTTATGGCACCGTTCTACGCGCATGCGCACCGCCTTCTGTTGACGGTTGTCAAATGTTACGTTTTGCAAGGCGGCATTGCATTCTTCTCTAAATATTTTCCTCATAATACCACTCCTTCAGCATGGGTTTAAGCTGTTCCCTGGCCCGTTTGAGCCGGCTAACTACGGTGTTCGTCCGCACATGCAGAAGCTGTGCGATCTCACGCGCCTTGTAGCCCTCATAATAGTGCAGCAGGACGACTGCTCGGTATTTGGGTGCGAGCGACAGCACCGCACGAATCAGCGTGTCATCCGCCCCGTCAGACGCATCGGCCAGCAGGGCGGCAAGCGCTTCGCCGTCCGCGCGGCGCTTGTGCCATGGCGACAGGAGATAGCTTTTGCACACATTGATCGCAATGCGCGTCAGCCACGTTTTTTCACCGCTCTCGCCGCGAAAGCCGCCTGACCGCCACGCGCGGAAAAAAGTGTCCTGCACTGCATCCTCAGCCAGCGTGCGGTCGCCAAGGTACAGGGTACACAGGCGCAACAGGTCGGTGCCATAAGCCACCATAGCATGGTCAAGGTCGAATGCCTCCCTCATAGAGGGCGGGGCTGTGATTTCCCTCATCGTTCCCTCCTCCTTTCTGCCTATTAGACCCCTGCAGTGAAAAAAATATTGCATGCATTTTCTCCTGCTTCTTTCCAAAGTGTAAAAATCTTTTTTTCCGCCACAGGATATGATATACTGAACCTGTTACAATGTAGCATACCCACCCTCTGCTGACAAGGATGTGTAAATGATGGAAAACTTTACGTTATCCAACGGTGTGTCTATTCCCGCCGTTGGATATGGCACTTATCTTGCGGACTGCGACAGCGCCGCAGTCGTCGAAAATGCTCTGCGCGCGGGCTACCGCCATTTTGACACCGCTTCTTTTTATGGCAACGAGGCCGAGCTGGGGCGCGCCCTCCAACAATGCGGCGCGGCGCGCGGCATGCTTTTTCTAACCTCCAAGCTGTGGAAGACCGAGCTGGGCTACCGGCAGGCGCTCGACGCATTCGAGCGTTCTCTGGAAAAGCTCGGCACAGACTACCTCGACCTATACCTGATCCACTGGCCGCGTCCGGACGACCTCTCCGCGGAGTGGGCCGAGCTTGACCGCGGCACTTGGCGCGCCCTGGAGGAGTTATACCATGCGGGCCGCGTTCGCGCGATCGGCGTGAGCAACTTCCTGCCCCACCATCTGCGCAGCCTGATGGAAACCGCGGAGGTCGCGCCCATGGTCAATCAGATCGAATTCCATCCGGGCTACCCGCAGACCTGGAACGTCGAATTCTGCAAGGCGCACGGCATTCTGCCGGAGGCGTGGAGTCCGCTCGGCCGCACGCGCGTGCTGGACGATCCGTTCCTACGCGAGCTGGCGGCCGGATACGGGAAGTCCGTCGCGCAGCTCTGCCTCCGCTTTGCCCTACAGCGCGGCGTGCTGCCGCTGCCCAAGTCCTCCGCGCCGGAACGTATGGCGGCCAATCTCGACATTTTCGATTTTACGATATCGGACGCGGATATGGATCGCATCCTCACCCTGCCGCAGTTCGGCTGGTCCGGCCTGCATCCGGACTTTCCCAAGCAGCAGCCCTGAACGGGCGCAGCCGGCCGCGCAAGCGGCCGGCTGGCATTTTTGCTTGACAAGCCGCGCGGAATGCGGTATACTGACCCCGTTAATAAATGATTTGAGGTGGAAGGATGAAATAAGCTCTTCTTGCAGGATTCATTGGGCTGGCAGACCGCTTTGGTTTGCCGCACCCGCTTGCAGGAGCGCTTATTTTGTCTTTGCCGCCTTTTTCTGCGCCTTTTTGCGCGTGGGAAGCGGTCTGCGTCGTCCTGCACCGTTTTTCATGCGTAGGAGGTGCATTTTTATGTCTGTCATCGAAATTTCCAATCTGACCTTTGCCTATGAGGGCAGCTATGACGCTATCTTTGAGAACGTTTCCCTCCGGCTGGACACCGACTGGCGGCTCGGTCTGGTCGGCCGCAACGGGCGCGGCAAAACGACGCTGCTGCGGCTGCTCCAAGGCGCGCTGCCCTGCGGCGGCGCGGTCCGCTCCACCGTGCCGTGCGACTATTTCCCTTTTCCCATCCCCGACCCGTGCAAGGACGCAATCGGTGTGGTCGAGGACGTGCAGCCGGACTACGAATACTGGCGGCTCGCGCGCGAGCTGCACCGGCTGGCGCTTTCGGACGAGATCCTGTACCGGCCGTTCCGCTCGCTGTCCGGCGGCGAGCAGATGCGGTTGTTGCTCGCGTTGCTGTTTGCGCGCGAAAACCGCTTCCTGCTGATCGACGAGCCGACCAACCATCTGGACACGGAAGCCCGCGCGCTGGTGGCGGATTACCTGAAAAGCAAGCGCGGCTTCCTGCTCGTCTCGCATGACCGCGCGTTTTTGGATGGCTGTGTCGATCACATCCTTTCGATCAATAAATCGGATATTTCGCTGCAAAAAGGCAATTTTTCGTCCTGGTTCTCCAATAAAGAACAGATGGACGCTTTTGAGCTGGCTGAAAACGAGCGCTTACGCGCGGATATCCGGCGGCTGGATGAAGCGGCCAAGCGCGCCGCCCGCTGGTCGGATCGGACCGAGTCCGAAAAGCACGCGCGCAACAGCGGCCTGCGTCCCGATCGGGGCTATATCGGCCACAAGGCGGCCAAGATGATGCAACGCGCCAAGTCGCTGGAAGCGCGGCGGCTGGATGCGGTGGAGCAAAAGGCGGGGCTGCTGCACAACGTCGAGCGCGTGGACGATTTAAAGCTCCACCCGCTCTCCTACCGCGCGCAGGCGCTTGCCGAACTGACCGACGTGGCCGTGCAGTACGGCGGCGCGCCGGTCGTCGCGGACGTGCGCCTTGCGGTGACGCGCGGCGCGCGCATCGCACTCACCGGACGAAACGGCAGCGGCAAATCCAGCCTGCTCAAGCTGATCGCCGGTCAGGATATCCCGCACACCGGCACAGTGCGGCTGGGCAGCGGGCTGACCGTGTCCTATGTGCCGCAGGACGCGTCCTTCCTCTCCGGCAGCCTGACTGGCTATGCCGATGCCTGCAGCGTGGACCGCACGTTGTTCCTCTCCATCCTGCGCAAGCTGGACTTTGCCCGCGTGCAGTTTGAAAAGGATATGGCGGATTACAGCGCCGGGCAAAAGAAAAAGGTGCTGCTTGCCCGCAGTCTCTGCGAGCAGGCGCACCTGTATCTGTGGGACGAGCCGCTCAACTATATCGACGTATTTTCCCGCATGCAGATCGAGCAGCTCCTGCTCGCGTACCAGCCCACACTGCTGTTCGTCGAGCACGACCGCGCATTCTGCGAAAAGATCGCCACCGAAACCGTGCGGCTGTGACCGTTTACCTCTCCAGCCGCACCCCGCAGCGGGGGCAGTGTTCCTCCCCGCCGTTCAGGGGCTTCCCGCAGTGCGGGCATCTCATCCATAGGCACGCGATGCCGACTTCGGCCAGCAGGTAGCTGCCGATCAGCACGGCCAGCGCCAGCCGCTCCCAGGCGGCATAAGGGCTGCACGCCAGCGCGAGAAACACCGGCACGGAAAGCGCCCAGCGCAGGCGTGCCGCCCACACATGGCCGCGTGGCAGCTTTGCCGATGCGGGCGGCGCATGGTCCCGCCGGATGCGGCCGCAGTCCTCGAGCGAGGAGCCGCAATGCGTGCAGTATCGCGCGCCGAACTTCAGCCCCTTGCCGCAATACGGGCAGCGGTAGCCGGCGAGCAGCACCGCCGTACCCGCGACCGCCAGCAGAAGGGCGCCCCCGATCGTCCACGGCGTTTCCCATGCGGGCCAGTCGTGCCGAACCGCGGTATACAGAAGCACCGCCAACGCCGCCGCGAGCAGGCTAACTCCTGCGATTTCTGCCTTTTTGAAGCTCATGCCGTTCCCCTCCCCTGTTTTCGCTTCCAGTATAGCACCCCTGTGTTAAATCCGCAGTGCGGTGCGCATAAAATTCCGGCAAAGCGCCGCGCCGGCCTGCGCCTTGCCATTTGCGTCCCGCCGTGGTATGATAGTTAGAGAATGTATAGAAAAGGTGTTTTGATGGAATATATCACCCACTCCCCCGAGGAGACCGAAGCCCTCGGCGCGGAATATGCGCGGTCGCTGCGCCTAGGCGACGTGGTCGCGTTTTCCGGCGACCTGGGCGCGGGAAAGACCGCGTTCACGCGCGGCGTGCTGCGCGGTCTGGGATACAAGGGCCGTGTGACCAGCCCGACCTTTGCGATCGCCAACGAATATGACACGCCCGCCGGGCGTGTGGCGCATTTCGACCTGTACCGCATCCTGGACAGCGAGGCGCTGTTCGAGATCGGCTTTGACGAATATTTGGGCGGGGATCGCATTGTGCTGATCGAATGGAGCGAAAACGCGGCCGATATTTTGCCGGATTCCTATAAAACCGTGCATATTTCGTACGGAAATGCTGAAAACGACCGAGCGGTCACGATTGGGGAGGTATCCGCTTGAAGATACTTGCATTCGAATCCTCAGCGGTCAGCGCGTCCGTCGCGCTCATTGAGGATGAGCGGCTGGTCGCACAGTCTTTCCAAAATTGCGGCCTGACGCACTCGCGCACGCTGCTGCCCATGGCGGAGGATCTGCTCGCCAACTGCGGTGTATCCTTGGACAAGATCGACGCCATCGCGGTTGCACACGGCCCCGGCTCGTTCACCGGCGTACGCATTGGCGTGGCGACGGTCAAAGGGCTTGCGCTCGGCGCGGGCAAGCCCTGCGTCGGCGTATCCACGCTGGAAGCGATGGCCTGGGGCGCGCGGGTGCTGGGTGGCCCGCTCTGCTGCGTGATGGACGCCCGCGCCGGACAGGTATACAACGCCCTGTTCACGGTCGAAAACGGCGCGCCGCGCCGTCTGTGCAGCGACCGTGCGCTGCGGCTGGCCGATCTGGGCGAAGAAATCGGCGGAGCGCCGTATTTTCTGGTTGGAGACGGGGCCGATCTATGTTATAATACCCTTAAGGAACGATGTCCCTGCCTGCGTCTTGCGCCGCCCGAATTGCGGTACCCCACAGGCTTCGGCGTGGCGGCCGCCGCCCTGCCCCTTTTGAAAGCAGGCCAGACCTGCCCGCCGCAGGCGCTTGATGTCTTTTACCTGCGCCGCCCGCAGGCCGAACGGGAGCGTCTCAAACGGCTTTCCGGGCAACAATGAATTTCAGAATAAAGGAGACAACGATTATGGCAACCGTTCACGAAATGAATCATCCGCTGATCAAGCATAAGCTCAGCCTGATGCGGGACAAGACCACCGGCGTTAAGGAGTTCCGCGAGGCGGCCCGTGAGATCGCGATGCTGATGTGCTATGAGGCCACCCGCGACCTGCCGCTCAAGGAAATCACAATCGAAACGCCGGTTTCCGAGGCGCGCGTACAGGTGATCTCCGGCAAGAAGATCGCGCTGGTCCCCATCCTGCGTGCCGGCCTCGGCATGGTGGAGGGTATGCTGGAGATGATTCCGGCTGCCAAGGTCGGACACATCGGCCTGTACCGTAATCCGGAGACGCTGCAGCCGATCGAGTACTACTGCAAGCTCCCGAACGATATCGAGGAGCGCGACGTACTCCTGCTCGACCCCATGCTCGCCACTGGCGGCTCCGCGGTCGCCGCGATCGACGGGCTCAAGCGCCGCGGCGTTAAGCACATCAAGCTGATGAACCTGATCGCCGCGCCGGAAGGCGTCGAAACTGTTCAGAAGGCGCATCCGGACGTCGAGATCTTTGTTGCCGCCATCGACGACAAGCTCAACGACCACGGCTATATCGTACCCGGCCTGGGGGACGCGGGCGACCGGATCTTCGGCACCAAGTAAAAAAAACAAAAAGATGGTGCGGCTAACGCCGCACCATTTTCATGGGAGCTTTTCAAATGGAAGAAATTCAGCATTATGAGATCGAGTCCGACCGCCTGCGCTTCCGGCGGCTGCGCGCGGATGATTTTGGCCTTGTCGCCCCGATCCTGCAGGATGTACAGACCATGTATGCTTGGGAGCATGCGTTTTCCTATGAGGAGGTCTGCGACTGGATCGCCGACATGCTGCACCGTTACCGAGAGGACGGCTGCGGTTATTTTGCTGCGCTAAGCCGGCAGACCGGCGCGCTTGTCGCGCTTGCTGGCCCTCTGGTCGAGCAGCTCCAAGAGCGGGCTGAGATCGGGATCGGCTATATCGTCCGGCGCGAGCTGTGGGGGCAGGGCTACGGCGTGGAATGCGCCCGTGCCTGCATCCGCTATGCGTTCGGCGTGCTCGGCGCGGTGCGTGTGGTCGCGACCATCCGCCCCAACAACCTGCCCTCTCTGCGTGTCGCCGCCCAATGCGGGATGCAGGCCGTCGGGCAGATCAGCAAGCATTACCGCGGCAAGGACATGCCGCATATCGTCTGTGCGCTCGACCAGCCGCTGACGCAGGGACAAGCAACGGCTGAGGACAGCGCCGATGCCTGAAAGTCAAACCAAAACCCGCCTTTTCAGGCGGGTTTTCTTCATTAACGGTATTGCTCCGCCCAGACCGGCGCTTGCTCTGCAAGCGACCGGGGGACATCCAGCACGCGCTGGTTTTCGCTGCCGCGGAACCGCAGCTCGATATTGCGTTCAGCCTCGATAAACCGCCCGTCTACCAGCAGGTCAAGCTGGGAAAGCAGCTTTTTCACAGAGGGATCGGGCAGCCCCAGAAGCTCTTCGAACGTATAGCCGGAATACGCCATCAGGTGCTTCCCCTTCTTCTTCAGCTCAACCGCCAGCCGGTACAGTGGCTCGGGCTGACAAAACGGTTCGCCTCCGGAAAAGGTCACGCCCTTTACCAGCGGGTTTTTGCACATATCGCGCAGCAGGGCTTCTAGCTCCATATCCCTGCCGCCCGCAAAATCGTGCGTCTGCGGATTGTGGCAGCCCGGGCAGTGATGTGGGCAACCCTGCGTGAACAGAGTATAGCGGAAGCCGGGGCCGTCGACAATCGACTCCCCGACCGTACCCGCAATGCGTATGGACCCTTCCATTACGCCGTATGCTCCTCTTCCAGCGAGCAGCACGCTACTGTGTGCTTTACGCGGTCATGCTCCTCCGCGCGCTTGGCGTTATTGAACCGATCGAGCGTGCCGACCAGATAGCCCGTGATACGGCGGATACGCTCAAAGCCGACACCCTCGCCGATCAACTGCTCCTGCATTACCTTTTCTTCCATAATCGTACGCTTCCTTTCTCAATCCTTGACGATTTTCAATGTATTGGGCTGACGGTCGGCTTCCTCCGCAGGATCGCCGTGGTAGCCGAGCGTCATACTGTTCAAATTCTTGTAAAGGCCGAGCTTCTGCAGCTTGGAAAGCGGCACGCCCTCGCCCTCATGCCGGCCGCAACGCGGGCAGGTTTCACCGATGATGCCGGTATAGCCGCACACAGGGTCGCGGTCGATCGGATGGTTGATGGCGCCATAGCCGATACCCGCCTCTTTCATCGCGCGGACTACCGCCTCAAACGCCTCCAAATTCTGCGTCGGGTCGCCGTCCAGCTCGATATAGCTGATGTGGCCGCCATTGGTCAGTTCGTGGTAGGGCGCCTCTCGCACAATCTTTTCAAACGCCGAGATCGGATAATATACCGGTACATGGAACGAATTCGTATAGTAATCCCGATCGGTCACGCCCTCGATCTTTCCGTACTTCTGGCGGTCGATCTTGACGAAGCGGCCGGACAGCCCCTCTGCCGGCGTCGCAATCAGGGAGAAGTTCAGGCCGTATTTTTCGCCCGCCTTATCCACCCGCTCGCGCATGTGGCTGACGATCTCCAGACCCAGGTTCTGCGCTTCGTCGCTTTCCCCGTGATGCTTGCCGATCAGTGCCTTGAGCGTTTCCGCCAAGCCGATGAAGCCAAGCGTCAGGGTACCGTGCTTGAGCACCTCGCCCACCGTATCGTCCGGTCCGAGCTTATCTGAGTCGATCCATACGCCCTCGCCCATGAGGAACGGATAATTGCGCACCTTTTTCGCCGCCTGTATCCGGAAGCGGGCCAGCAGCTGATCGAATACCAGATCGATCTTCCGGTCGAGATCCTCAAAGAACCAGTCGATATCGCCGTGGCTGCGGATCGCGATACGCGGCAGGTTGATCGACGTGAACGACAGGTTGCCGCGGCCGGTGACAATCTCGCGCGTGGGATCATACCGGTTGGCGATCACGCGGGTACGGCAGCCCATGTAAGCGCATTCGGTTTCCGGATGGCCGGGCTTGTAATATTTGCGGTTGAACGGTGCGTCCAGGAACGAGAAGTTCGGGAACATTCGCTTGGCCGACACGCGGCAGGCCAACTTGAACAGGTCGTAGTTTGGGTCGGTTTCGTTGTAATTGATCCCTTCCTTGACCTTGAAGATATGGATCGGGAAGATCGGCGTTTCGCCGTTGCCCAGTCCCGCCTCGGTCGCCAGCAGAAGCTGCTCTGTCGCCAGACGCCCCTCGGGCGAGGTATCCGTGCCGTAATTGAGCGAGGAAAACGGGATCTGCGCGCCCGCGCGGGAATGCATGGTATTGAGGTTATGTACCAACGCCTCCATGGCCTGATAGGTGGCCTTACGGGTTTCCTTATCTGCGTATTTGCGAGCGAAGCGCACGCATTTGGCCGCCGCCTCCGTGCCAAGGTTCTCCCCCAGCGCGGCGTTCAGGGCCTCGTCATAGCCGTTCCTCCCCGCCAGACAGGCCCATTTGCCGGTCTGGCGTTCGAGCCGTTCGGTCAGCGCCGCGGCATCCACCTCATTGTTCTCATCTGCGCCATATACTTCCAGCGCTTTCGCCAGATTGTCGCGGAACAGCTTGCGGAAGGTCTTCTTCACCCCCGGCGCCATCGAGTAGTCGAAGTTGGGAACGGACTGTCCGCCATGCTGGTCATTCTGGTTGGACTGAATGGCGATACAGGCCAGCGCGGAATATGAACGGATATCGTTCGGCTCGCGCAAGAATCCATGCCCCGTCGAAAAACCGCCGGAGAACAACTGCAATAGGTCGATCTGGCAACAGGTTGTTGTCAGCGTCAGAAAATCCAGGTCGTGAATATGGATATCGCCTTCGCGGTGCGCCTTGGCGTGCGCAGGGTCGAGAATAAACATCTCATAGAACTGTTTGGCGCCCTCTGAACCATACTTGAGCATAGTACCCATCGCGGTATCGCCGTCGATGTTGGCGTTTTCGCGCTTGACATCGTTTTCGAGCGAGGACTGGAAAGTCAGATCCTCGTACACTTTCATCAGTTTGGTGTTCATCTCGCGCACGCGTGTGCGCTCATTCCGGTAGAGGATATACTTTTTTGCCGTGCGGGCATGTCCGTTTTTAATCAGCACCTTCTCTACCGTATCTTGTATCTGCTCAACGGTAGGGATCTCGTCTCCAGCAGCGGCTTCCAGCGCTTTTTCCACCTGTCCGGCCAGATCGCGCGCCATTTCATAGTCCTGGCCGCCCGACGCCTGCGCCGCGCCGAAGATCGCGCTTGCAATCTTATCAATTTCAAAGGGCGCACGGCGGCCGTCCCTTTTGATGATCTGCTGGATCATATTCGCTGTCCCTTTCCTTTTCGCCGCCGTTTGCGGCGCTCACTAAATTTCGTAGTGTTTTTCATTTTTCTGCACCATATATTGTGCCTGTATTTGATATTTTACCCCTATCCCTATACAATGTCAAGCCCATTTCGGCTTTTTGGCAGAATCACAAGAAATCCGCATTTTTTCTTGTTGCATTTTCTAATCTTTTCTTTTTCCCCCTGTGGACCATGTGAATAATCCCCTGTGGACAGCCTGCCTCCTGTGGATAAAGCTGTGTCCGCAGTGTGGAAAGCTACCGGAAGACGCAAAAACGCCCGCACCATATATCACACAATATATAGTGCAGGCGCTCTGTTCGGTTTAATCCGCCAAACCGATCGCGTTGGATACCGGAAGCGACAGGACAATGCCGTGGCTTTTGGTTTTCATGCCGACCGCTTTCATAATAGCGGTCATGATCTCCTGCTTCTCCTCGCTCTTGACCACGAGGAAAACAATCTCCTTTTCCGCCTGTATCTCGATGCCGAAAAACTGCTTAACCTCATCCTCCGCGATGCCGCGGGCGGAGATCACCGTACCGCCGCGGGCGCCCGCTTTCCGCGCGACATCCATGACCAGATTGGTATACCCCTGCTCCATGACGACCGCGACCACGTCAAAGCCGTCCTTCTTTTCCGCTCTGTCCATATCCAACACCTCCGTTTGTTCTGCCTGTGTCAGCAGCTTGTGCCAACGCACACCGATTCCTGTGACCGGCACCGAAAAGGCGATGCCGCGGCCTGGGTAACGCATTTTCAGCTCATAGCCGAGCCGTTCCAGCAGATGCTGCGCCAGTTGATGCCCAGCAAGACACATCACGATCGCTTTCGATGTTTCGCCCAGGCCGAGCAGGTCAAGCACTTCCGTGCGCGCAGTCCCCCGCGCCATGCACTCAAAGCTGACCAGCGCGCGATTTTCCCGATAAACACGCAGCACGCTCTCAGCCTGCGCCGTATCGACCACCGCTACAACAAGCTCGACTGCGCTGTGTACCGTCATCTGAGGCTGATACTCACTCATGCGGCGTGTCCTCCTGTAATACGATGATTTCATCCTCATCCTCTGCGGCGGGCAGTTCCTCCTCCGCTTCGGTAAGGCGTTGCTTCTTCCTATATAGAATACCAAGAATTTGTATCGTAAGCAAGGGGGTCATTGCAACCATCGCCACAATTCCAAACGCATCGGTCAATACATTGCCACCCATCGCCTCACAGGCGCCCATTGCAAACGGCAGCAGAAAGGTCGTCGTCATCGGTCCGGAGGCCACGCCGCCGGAGTCGAACGCGATACCGGTGAATATTTTGGGTACCAGAAAGGTCAGCCCCAGTGCGACCGTATAACCCGGCACCAAAATCCAGTAAATCGACAGCCCTGTCAGCACACGCAGCATGGACATGCCTACCGAGCAGGCTACGCCGATGGAAAGGCTCAGCATCATAGCGCGCTGGGATACCGCGCCGTTTGTAATCATCTCTACCTGTTTGTTCAGAACATGTACTGCGGGTTCGGCCGTGACTAGAAAATAGCCGATCAGCATGCCAAGCGGCACCAGCAGCCAGCTATGTCCCCCGCCGGCGAGCTGTTGTCCCAGGAAATGGCCGGCCGGCATAAAACCGACGTTTACACCAGTCAGAAACAGTGCCAGCCCAACAAAAGTATAAATAAAGCCGACGCCGATTTTCTGTAGCTGCAGCCGGCGGAAACGCCGGAAAACAAGCTGGAATATCGCGCAGAAAATGATAATCGGGAAAAGCGCGGAGCATACCTCTTTAATATACTCCGGCAGATCGTGCAGGAATACCAGCGCTACCTGCTGCGTGTCCTGCACCTCCGGCACTGTGACCGGCGTATAGCTGGGATCGCCGCCGCGATAGAAAATCCCCAGTAGTAGCACGGCCAGAATCGGCCCAATGCTGCACAGCGCAACCAAACCGAAGCTGTCGTCCTGCGCGTCACGGTCACCACGGATGGAGGCCAGGCCGATGCCGAGCGCCATGATGAACGGAACCGTAATCGGGCCGGTCGTCACGCCGCCCGAATCGAACGCCACCGAAACGAATTCGTTGGGGACAAAAATAGAAAGCACGAAAACGCCGATGTAAAACATAATCAACAGATTCGCCAGTCGGATCTTGAACAGGGTACGCAGCATGGCAATCACGAAGAACAGGCCGACGCCAGCCGCTACTGTCCAGATCAGCATGGCATTAGGGATGGATGGTACCTGCTCCGCCAAAACCTGCAGGTCCGGCTCTGCAATCGTGATCAAAATACCAATCAGCAGCGTAATACCGATAACAATCGCCAGATTTTTCGTTTTCGGCAGCTGCGCGCCGATACCTTCGCCCATAGGCGTCATAGAGACATCCGTACCGAGCGAAAAAAAGGCCATTCCAATAATCAAAAGCACCGCACCTGTCAAAAAGAGAGTCAACGTTCCGACAGGCATAGGCGCCACTGTAACGCTAAGCAGTAAAACGATCACTGTAATTGGGAGTACCGAAGACAGCGACTCCATCAATTTTTCTTTCAGGATTTTGTTCATTCACATTCCTCCAGCACCATCTTAATACAATCTTAATATTATCATACCAGAAAAATGCGTTCTGTACCAGCGGTCAGAGCCAATCTTAACAAAAACAAAACGCCAACCCTTAACGGATTGGCGTTTTTTATGTGCGCGTTGAGTTATCTTCCCGGGCCGTCGCCAGCCAAGTATTGTCACCGTAAACGAGCTTAACTACTGTGTTCGGAATGGGAACAGGTGTACCCTCGTCACCATTAACACGCACTGTTCAGGATTACACCTTGAAAACTGAACAATAACTATGGCAAACAAAGAGTAAAATCTGAGATTGCCTCTAATATGAGGTCAAGCCCTCGGCCTATTAGTATCAGTCCGCTGCATACATTACTGCACTTCCACTCCTGACCTATCAACCTTGTAGTCTACAAGGGGCCTTACTCCATAAAGGATGGGAACACTTATCTCGAGGGGAGTTTCACGCTTAGATGCCTTCAGCGTTTATCTCGTCCGTACTTAGCTACCCAGCTATGCCCCTGGCGGAACAACTGGTGCACCAGCGGTACGTCCATCCCGGTCCTCTCGTACTAAGGACAGCTCCTCTCAATATTCCTGCGCCCGCAACA
This sequence comes from Agathobaculum massiliense, assembly GCF_900291975.1. Classification (GTDB taxonomy): domain Bacteria; phylum Bacillota; class Clostridia; order Oscillospirales; family Butyricicoccaceae; genus Agathobaculum; species Agathobaculum ammoniilyticum. The sequence goes on along the minus strand of NZ_OMPN01000001.1, from coordinate 2,744,280 downwards.
GATAGGGACCGAACTGTCTCACGACGTTCTGAACCCAGCTCGCGTACCGCTTTAATTGGCGAACAGCCAAACCCTTGGGACCGAATTCAGCCCCAGGATGCGATGAGCCGACATCGAGGTGCCAAACCTCCCCGTCGATGTGGACTCTTGGGGGAGATCAGCCTGTTATCCCCAGGGTAGCTTTTATCCGTTGAGCGACGGCATTTCCATTCACATACCGCCGGATCACTAACTCCAACTTTCGTTACTGCTCGAACCGTCATTCTCGCAGTTAGGCTCGTTTATGCGTTTACACTCAGTGCACGATTTCCGTCCGTGCTGAACGAACCTTTGAGCGCCTCCGTTACTCTTTAGGAGGCGACCGCCCCAGTCAAACTGCCCACCTGACAGTGTCCCCCGACCAGATTCATGGCCGCAGGTTAGAATCCCAATATCCCAAGAGTGGTATCCCAAGGTTGCCTCCACAAATGCTGGCGCACTTGCTTCCCAGGCTCCCACCTATCCTGTACATGGAATACCGAGATCCAATATCAAGCTACAGTGAAGCTCCATGGGGTCTTTCCGTCTAGTTGCGGGAAACCGGCATCTTCACCGGTACTACAATTTCGCCGGGCGGGCTGTTGAGACAGTGCCCAAATCGTTACGCCATTCGTGCGGGTCAGAACTTACCTGACAAGGAATTTCGCTACCTTAGGACCGTTATAGTTACGGCCGCCGTTTACTGGGGCTTAAGTTCGCACCTTCGCTTGCGCTAAGCACTCCCCTTAACCTTCCAGCACCGGGCAGGCGTCACCCCCTATACGTCATCTTTCGATTTAGCAGAGAGCTGTGTTTTTGCTAAACAGTCGCTTGGGCCTTTTCACTGCGGCCTGCTCTCGCAGGCGCCCCTTATCCCGAAGTTACGGGGCCAATTTGCCGAGTTCCTTAACAACCCTTCTCCCGTTGGCCTTAGAATACTCATCCCATCTACCTGTGTCGGTTTGCGGTACGGGCACCTTAGTATACACATAAGCTTTTCTCGTCTCTCACGCCAGTTACTTCCCTACTAAATTTCGGTCCCTTACGCCCGGGGCAACCATCGCCCGGGTTAACCTTAATGAAAGCGTCCCTTATGCTTAAAGTTCGGTGGTTACGGAATTTCTACCGTATGTGCATCGACTACGCCTTTCGGCCTCGCCTTAGCTCCCGACTAACCTTGGGCGGACGAACCTTCCCCAAGAAACCTTAGATTTTCGGCCATTATGATTCTCACATAATTCTCGCTACTTATTCCGGCATTCTCACTCGTATAAAATCCACCAGTGCTTCCGCTCTGACTTCGCCTCTTATACGACGCTCCCCTACCCAATGCATTACTGCAATGCCTAAGCTTCGGTTGAACGCTTAGCCCCGTTACATTTTCTGCGCAAAACCACTCGACCAGTGAGCTATTACGCACTCTTTGAATGAGTGGCTGCTTCTAAGCCAACATCCTGGTTGTCTTCGCAGTTTCACATCATTTTCCACTTAGCGTTCATTTGGGACCTTAGCTGTAGATCTGGGCTGTTTCCCTTTTGACCACGAGACTTATCTCACGTAGTCTGACTGCTATTCATCAATTAGCCGGCATTCAGAGTTTGATAGGGTTCGGTAACCTCGCGGCCCCTAGCCCATTCAGTGCTTTACCTCCGGTAATCTAAAATAACGCTAGCCCTAAAGCTATTTCGGGGAGAACCAGCTATCTCCGAGTTCGATTGGAATTTCTCCGCTATCCACAAGTCATCCCCGGCTTTTTCAACAG
>NZ_OMPN01000001.1:0-2737500 GCF_900291975.1 Agathobaculum massiliense | reverse complement strand
TCAAAAAAGCCAATCCCAACGTCCCCCAGTCTGTGATCGATATGATTCCTTACTACATATCCGAAGGACAGGCCGAAGGGATCCGCGGGGATATCGCGTTTGCGCAGTCCTGCCTTGAGACCGGTAATTTCACTTTCCGCGACAGCGCCGTGACAATCGGTCAAAATAACTTCTGCGGCCTCGGCGTGATCGATAACGGAATGAAAGGCGCGTCGTTCGACACCCCGCAGCTCGGCATTCGCGCCCAGATACAGCATTTGAAAGCCTATGCGAACCATGAACCGCTCAGGAACGCCTGCATTGATCCCCGTTTTTCCCTCGTTTCCCGCGGCGCCGCGCCGACCGTGCAGTATCTGGGGATACAGGAAAATCCCAAGGGTTACGGCTGGGCCGCAGGCGCGGACTATGGCGTAAAAATATTGAACATCCTGGAGAATATCCTGACCTATTAACGGGTATACTTTCGGCGAGGTGAATGTGCATGGAACGGTATCACAATCTGACCGAAATGCTGGCGATCAACCACGCCGCCCACGCATACTTTGACGACCTGCCGGATTATGTGCGCGAAATGATTGTCAAGCGCGGCGACAACGTCCATTCCCCCGACGAGCTGCACGGCTACGCGGAAAAGCTTTTGCGCGGGGATGATTGAACAGCAAGGGACGGGAGTGTTTTTAACACTCCCGTCTTCCATTTTCGTCGAAGACTGTAACACACTTGTGCCTTTACAAATCGCCAAGCGCATGCTATGATAAACTGTACCACGGGAAAAGGAGGTCGTGCAATGCCGGATAAAAAAGGGACAAAGCAGGTTACTGCCAATAAAAAAGCATGGCACGATTACTTTGTCGAGGACAAATTCGAAGCGGGCATCGAGCTGTTTGGCACCGAGGTCAAATCCATTCGCCAAGGGCAGATCAACCTCAAGGATTCGTACTGCACTTTTAAAGACGGCGAACTTTTTGTGCGGGGCATGCATATTTCCCCTTATGAAAAAGGGAATATTTTCAACAAGGATCCCCTGCGTGTGCGCAGGCTGCTGATGCACAAAAAGGAAATCGCCAACCTGTTCGGCAAAACCAAGCAGGACGGTTATTCCTTGATCCCTTTGTCCGTGTATTTTAAAAGTTCGCGGGTGAAACTCGAGCTTGGCCTGTGCCGCGGCAAAAAGCTGCACGACAAGCGCGACAGCATTGCCGCGCGCGACGCCAAACGCGAAATGGACCGCGCAATGAAAGAGCGCAATCGTTGAATATTCGCATCTGCGGATACACCTATATGGGGCCGTAACGGGTTCGACGGGGGTGTTGAAGCCGGGATAGCGGGCCGCAGCGGGGATCTGCGTAAAAAGCTCCAACTGTTTATAAATTAAACAACAACGATTATACTCTTCAGGCTGCCTAATTAAGGCTTAGCCCGTCGGCTCAAAGAGGACCACGGCTTTGAAACCCGGCGTCGATTTAGTGGTGAACGTGTACGGGGTAAGAGTTGCCCCCGTCATGTAACATGACTCTACCAAAACGGTAAGCCTGTTTGCCGGCGTATCGCAGCGGGAATCCCCAAAAGACAAACTGCGCCCGGAGAAGTCACGGTGAATGCGCTTTCGGACAGGGGTTCAACTCCCCTCGGCTCCACCAATTTGATCCCAGGTCGAACCCCAGGAGCTGGGTTCGACAACTGGACTCATCAGCTCCATCATAACGCGCAGGTACGAATCATACACATTGTTAGGAACGTATTTGCGGTCACAATCAACAACGGCAGCAAGCAGTAATGCTTGCTGCCGTTGTTTTATATGTTGTGTAGAATTATTTTGCGCAATAAGGGGCAGGAATTGTTTCGGATAATAACATATAATTATAAAAACAGGATCATATAGAGCATCAATCCGGAAATATTTTCTGATATAAATAGGTGATTGATGCGATATATAGCTACGGCAAAAAAAATTAACAGCCGATAACAAGAGGTTAAAAGACCAAGGTTAATGATGCACATATATTGCGCTAAAGGCTTAACTTGTGCTAAATCTTGACATAGGACCAACAGCGACAAAAGATAGGTTACATGCTTTAATTGAAAAAGCGTGTTTAAACCATATGGTTAAACACGCCTTTTAATTACCAGCTACCGCCTTTCCAAAAGAATCCCTATTGTGGTTTGCACTTGCAATTTTTGATCAGTCTTCGATGTTCAGGGTTTCGTAAAGCAACATATCGCTTTCTTCTAAATGCCGCTACATTAACATCGGCCTATATTGACCTGCTGAACTCTAAAACAAGTGTTTTGATGCTACTACAATATAATTGCTGGGTAAAGCACGCTTGGCTGGCGTGCTTTATTCGTTCTCATGCCTCAGGGTGTAATCGGGTAGCGCTTTGATGCTTGGGCTTCTCGTGTCCGCATGCAATACTGCTACCCATCCCTCATTGTAGCGTTCGGTTGAGCAGGTTGGGTTTGTTGCCCGCGTCACGCAGTAGCTTGAATCGACATTGAGAGAAAGATGGTTTCCGATTGCAAATTTTGTATTGGGGGAGTGAACGTAAACTGTGTAGGCATTGATGTTTCCAAAGGCAAAAGCATGATCGCCGTCATGCGGGCTTTGTGAGAGATGGTGCCCCCTCCCTTTGAGGTGGGACACACAGATGTTGAGTTGTACGAACTGTCCGAACTGCTGTGGGAACTGGACGGCGAAAATCGCATACTGATGGAGACTGCGGGGAACTGCCATTTGCCGGTTGCCAGCCTCCTTTACCATTCCGAGTTTTACGGTTCCGTGGTGAACGCCATGCTGATGCATGGCTGCGGGAGTAACAGTCTACGGCGGGCCAAGACCGACAAGAAAGACGCGATCAAGCTGGCCAATTACGGTCTTGACCACTGGCTGGCGATGCCCAGTACATCCCAGAGGATGAGATACGGCTCATGCTGAAAACCACATACCGACAGTACCAGCAATGTGCCAAGGTGCAGACCATGCTCAAAAACAACCTGATTTCCTTGCTCGCCACCGCTTTCCCTGATGCAAACCGCCTGTTTACCAGCCCTGTCAGGGCGAATGGCAGCGAGAAATGGATAGGCTTTGTAGCTGCTTTCCTGCATTGTGAGTGTGTCTGTGGGTTAACCGAAAAGGCTTTTACAGCCAAGTACCAGAGGTGGTGTAACAAACACGGTTACAACTTCAGCCAGGATAAGGCGCTGGACAGTTATACCTCCGCCTGTGGACATTTCAGTGTTATGCCCAAGGCCAATACGACCAAGCTCCTGATAGAGCAGGCGGTGTTCCAACTCTGGGCTGTATCCACTGCACTGGCTGCGCTCAGAAATGCAGTCTCTGGCGGCATCGCTGCCGGAGTACTCCATTGTGATGGGGATGTTCGGTGTTGTGATCCGGCTCTCGGCCCCAGCTTATGGCAGAGATCGGCGCTGTGCGCCGTTTCCACTCCCAGAAAGCGTTGGTGGCTTTCGCGGGTATCGACGCCCCTCCATACCAGTCCGGCCAGATGGAAGTCCGTAGCCGCAGCATCTCCAAACGGGGTTCCTCCGCTCTGCGCAGAACATTGTTCCTGGTGATGAGCGTGATTTTCCAGCGTTCCTCCGCCGATGAGCCGGTGTACCAATTCATGGATAAGAAACGTGCTGAGGGAAAGCCCTATCGTGTTTACATGATGGCCTCCGCCAACAAATTCCTGCGCATTTACTACGCCACTGTGAAAAAGCATCTGGATAGTCTCGAAGCCTGATCTTATCCTGAACCTGTCCATTCTGGGCCAGAGTCAAAATTTCCGGTGGCTTGATTTTCTGTGTCCTTTTTGCCGCACCTAAAAATAGCGGTTCATTTCAATTCGGTTCTTGACATTTGTTTGCTGGTCTTACATGAAAACATCGTTTCCGGCGCATATGGTGTATATAAACGCAGCGATAAGATCAACAGATATCTAGATATCTGTTGATCTTATCGCGTTAATTCATAAAAAATTCCTGATTGCATCGCTTAGCCTAAATCAGCCAATCCAAATCCAGCTTCCACGGATGGAGCTGAATATCCGGCTTAACCATTTCTCCGTGAAAGTCACTTCCCGCACTGATGTAAAGCTCATATTTTTGAGCAAGAGCTAAAAATTCTTCTGTCATTTGGTGCGTATGCCGCGAATACCAGCATTCCAGGCCATCCAATCCGGCGTTTTTTAATGTTTTAAGCACCTGATCGAGTTTTTCTACGTTTAGTCCCAACTGATATGGATGCGCCAATACGGCTTTTCCCCCGTCTGCATGAATCGCCTGTATGCACTCCTCCGCCGAAGCTTTAAAGCGCTCAATTTTTTGATATTCCGCTGTATCCAAATACCGATCAAATGCTTCTCTCATGCAGGATACATAGCCTTGTTGGACTAATACCTGAGCAAAATGCGGTCTTGCAACTACTTTGCCACCGGCAAGCTGTTCCACGTCGCCTATCGAAATATCGATGCCCTTTTCATGAAGAAAAGCAATGATACGATATTTTCGTTCGTTACGACTGCGTTGTAGCGTGTCACAAAGCGCAGGCAATGCAGTCCCGACATCAGACATGCCAAGTCCCAGAATGTGCATATAGCGATGCTCACTCGCTCCCAGCTCAATCCCTCGCAAAACCTGAATACCATATGTTCTGCCTGCACGGATCGCTTCCTCCGTCCCGCTCAGTGTATCATGATCGGTCAGAGCGAGCAGTTCTATCCCCGCTGCTTGCGCTTTGCGCACCAAGTCAGTTGGCGAAAGCTGCCCATCTGATGCCGCAGAGTGCATATGGAGATCTGCCCACACCATCATCTCATCCCTCCTGGCGAATTGCTACAATACGGATTACCGGTGGATCATCATTTCCATAAGGTGCAAATCCTGTACGTTCCTGCGCATACTCCACACGAAAACCGATTTTTCTCAGAGCTGCTACTAGTTCATCCATCACAATAAATCGGCGATAATGATTGTTGTAAAAAAAAGCGTTGCGTTCCTGCTGCTGCCCCTTGCCATACAGAGGATCATGTATCCCGCGCACTTCGATGAAAAACTTTCCACCGGGTTTAAGGGCACGATACATGGAGCGCAGCAACAGTTGTTCCTGCTTGCTGTTGATTGCATGAATCGTGAATCGACTATATGCGTAATCATAACTCTTCGACTGATGAACAGATTCGTTGATAAAATCACCACAGATAAAGTGCGGATTCCCTCTTTCCAACTTCTGGAGCATACGGATCGCAGCATCAGACAGATCAATCGCAACCACATCTAATCCGATATCCGCAAAAAACAAGGCATCCCGCCCGTTACCGCATCCTAGATCAACCAGCCGCCCCCCCGCCCCGGTCATCGTCGCCACATATCGTGCAAATGGAGAAGGTTCTATGGTGCAAATCTGATCCTGATAATAACGGTTCCAATAATCGCGGTTATCAATGGGGTTTTCCACGATATTAGGATATAAGATATGCTCGATCTGCTCGACCAGCTCCTGCGGCGTTTGTTCGCCGTCATTCTGCACGACCAGATCAGAGCTTTGCGGTTCATCAAATGGAATATCCACCCCTACCACGTTACATCCAGCCGTATACAATCCCTTTTGATTGCGTGCCAACAGAGTCTCTTTTTTTACCCGAATGTAAATTTCCTTATACTGGCTGATATTCTCGCGGTTCCACCGCCGTACAGAAGAGAACATGGCGATCGAACAGCAGATGACATCAATGCCTTGGTCGGCAAGCATCTTGCATACACGGAAGATCCGCCCTGCCCAGCGCAGGCGATCGTCCTGCGTGTAGCCGCTGTCCTCACCGAATATGGGCCGGATTGCATCCCCATCCAAATACACCACATTGGGCTTTGTGGCCTTGAGTCGTTGATAAAACAATCCACCCAATGTGGTCTTGCCGGCACCAGACAAACCGGTGAAAAAATAAACTGTCCCTTTGTGTTCCATAACGCCCCTCCTTATCAATGATAAAGCGGCTGCTCCAGCAGCGCAGGATCGAGTTCGAGTTTCTTCATCATCCGAAGGGGCTGTCCCTGTCGATTGACAAACGACAAACCCGCGAGCAGGCGGCAAGCCAAATTAAATCGTTTTTCTTTTTCCGGTATGATAACTGCAGCACACCTTTGGCGAATATCTTCTTCTTCCAGAGGTTCCCCTGTTTTGCCGTCTCGCCGATGTTCCAAAATACGTCCATACGTTCTCATAATATATCCATCAATACAAGTAAAACGCGCAATTTTTTCCCTTATCCATTGCTCATCAACCGGTTCACCTTTGTAGTAATGGAAATCATATCCATACTCTTCGTAAGCATCTCTCAGAAAATATTCCAAAAAGGCTCGCTCTTCATCATTTGCATATTCATCATAGGTTCTATAGACCGTGGCAAGATCAAAGCCCCTGACATTTCCCTCAAGCGATTCCGGATTGAGTCCATCCCGCCCTGAGCAATAGGTCATACTCTCGGTATACGGGATGTCCAGAAATCCTGCCAAGGAAGTAAAGGTCGCCGTTGGGTTGAGCTTGCCATCCTCAAAGCGAACAAGTACGCTGTCTCTGTACAGCCGGTCCTGTGGGTCAATCATAAAGCTTCGGTTTTGTATACGCTCAGATACAACATCTGAAACCACCTTAAAGGTTTTCCCCCCCTCTCTCCCCTGATCCATCTGTGCCTGGGCATACATAAACCGAACACTTGCCGCATAGCTGGTCGTAATACGGCGCATAGGTGTGAATGTTTTGATATACTTGAAATTCTGAAAAATCGGGGATTCGCGAATAGATTCATACTGTTCAGAATATAGCGTGGATACACCTTTTTTCCCTGCCAACATAATATGATACAGCATATTTGGAAAGTGTGGCTGAAAAAAAACGGCGGGAACGATACGCGCTTTGTAATCCAAGCCTGCACAGGCATCTTCACGGCCCAGTAATAAGGAAACGAGCATATCCTTATCTGTCAAACGAGCCATCATACCTTTTTGCGTCTTGCCTGCCTGACGGCGCAATTCCTTTTTTGCAGTTTTGATTTTCTGGCTCAGTTCATGGAACATCACGGACTCCATGGTGAGCAGATTCGGATGGTTATGAAAGATTTCATTAAAGAAATCCCCCCCATTATGCGTGGCCAACTGCGTATGCCAGATGAGGCGCGTAACCTCTTGATAGGAAAACGGCCTGACCCTGTTCCTGCTGTAATCAATGCCAAATCGTTCAGCAAAATCAATGGGATATTGCGCAATCTCCTTTTCAACCAGAAAAACAAATTTTTGTTGTGGTAAAAGCCGGGAGAATTGCAGGCAGCTTAAATACGCACAAAAGGTATTCCAATCCGTATAGTGAAGATAGATATGGTTCTCGCGTGCTACCCATTCGCTTTTGCGCACATTGTCATTTAAATACTCCAACTGATATTGAGAGAAAACATCCTCTGCAAGGATGGGATTTTCAAGGTCATGGAAGAAGTTCCGGTCTATTACCGGATCATTAAAATCAATATATTCTCCAAAGCGGTTTTGGGTTTTGAAAAAAGGAATATACCCCTTATCATTAAAAGGGAAAAATAAGATTGGAAGGCTGTCAAATGGGAGGAAATCCTTACAAAACAAATAGGGATACCCGCCAAGAAGCTCACAGTTTTCCTGATAACATTTCTGCTGCGCTTCCACATTGGGCAGATAAAAGGCCTGCATCATCAGATCCATCAATTCCGCTTGATAATATCCGCGGTTGTACAGAGAAACAAAGGTCGTATAGGCTGTCTGATACTCTCCCTCTGAAAAAAAGATGTAGCTTGCAGCCTCCATCTCGGCAGCAGGGTCTGATCCATCCGACTGTTGCAGCACAAGCGTATATGCCTGCTGTGCAGTTTCTTTTTGGTCCAACTCTGCCAGACGGCGAGCCAGTGCAAGGGCATCGCTGTTCATAGGATCGGTCCTTTCTCATAAAAACGGGGGCGGACAAAATGCCCGCCCCCATCCGGATTATAACTTGGTGTGTGCCGCAAATACAGAGAAAATACAGCTTACTGGAGCAGCTGCAGAACGCCCTGCGGCACTTGGTTGGCCTGCGCCAGCATTGCCTGCGCGGACTGTACCAGAATGTTGTTCTTGGTGTACGCCATCATCTCATCGGCCACGTCGGTGTCGCGGATGGTGGACTCAGCATCCTGAATGTTCTCGGTCATGACGGACAGGTTGTTCTGGGTGTGCTCCAGACGGTTCTGGGTCGCACCCAGCGTACCACGCACAGAGGATACGGTATTGATCGCATTTTTAATGGTATCCACTGCTGCCTGCGCCGCCTCCTGCGTAGCAACACTCAATGAATCAATTCCAAGAGCGGCAGTATGCATATCCTTGATTTTAACATCCAGCTGGTTGTACTTATCCGATGTGTCACCGATCTGCAGGGTGAGCGAGCTGCCATTCAGGCTCAGCTTATCCTTGGTAAATACGATGTCTGTCGTACTAATGTTGGCCTTTGTAACCGCAGCGTCATATACCTTGGTTTCCATGCCGGTCACACGGCTGATTTCCGCGGCAATCTGCTTGGCATCCGCAGCATCTGGGGCACTCTTAGAAGCAAGAGAGATGATGGTTACATCATCGCCCAGCGCCTTGATCTGATCGTTGGTCAGGCCGGTAGCAACCAGAAACTTGTGTCCATCCAATTCAAAGATATTTGCCTTCAACTGCTCCAAGGTAACGCCAGACGCAGCGCCGTCAGCGACTGTAATCTTGCTGGCATCAAACTTCTGCATGGAATCATAGGCTTCCGTACGGACAACGTCACCTGCCATAGATGCTGCAAAACCTGCAGCAAGACTGGTATTTTCACTCACACCGACGCCGACTACCTGTGCACCCGCAGAACCCTCCTGCTTGGAGGTAAAGACAATCTTGCGGCCGGTACCGGCCGCAATATCAAAATTAGCGGAGAAATTGCTGTCCGCCTTCAGACCAGCCACGATACCACTGAAAACCTTGGATGCCGCAAGCTTAGCGCCAGTACCGCTTGCATCGAGATAATACTTATTTCCATTTGCGTCGGTAAAATAATTTTTCGTGTTGTTCTTTGCAACGGCGCCCGTGCCATCCCCCTGATAGGTAAGGGAAACGGTTGTGGATTGCTCCTTGCCGCTGCTGTCCTTCCAGGTAACCGTGTAATCCAGCGTCTTGCCAATATCATCCGTAGTCAGCTTGCCGAGCGCATCGGTATCCGCTACAGCGGCAGTCGTATAGGTACCCTTAACCGCGGTGGTCGCATCAATTGCAAGATTATCAACCTGGGAGCCGCCACTCAGGCTTCCGTCCAGCAGCTTAATGCCGTTGAAGTTCGCGGAATCTGCAATACGGTCGATTTCGGTTTTGAGCTGGTCTACTTCCTTCTGCAGGTTGTCACGGTCAACCTCGTTGTCGTAGGTGCCGTTCGCGGACTGGGTGGCCAGCTCGACCATACGGTTGAGCATGTCCTGCACTTCCTGCATTGCACCCTCACCGGTCTTTACCAGCGAGATGCCGTCCTTTACGTTCTTCTGTGCGGTTTCCAGACCAGTGATCTGCGCGCGCATCTTCTCGGAAATCGCAAGACCGGCCGCGTCGTCGCCCGCGCGGTTGATCTTGTAGCCCGAGGACAGCTTTTCAAGGTTCTTGGACAGCGCTGAGGTATTGTTGTTGTAGTTGCGGTAGGCATTCATTGCCATAATGTTGTGCTGGATTCTCATAAATCATTCTCCTTTTCAGAATCCGTCCGCAGCGAATCCATCCGTCTGCGGCCCTTTAGTTGATAAATTTCTATTCAAAACGGGTCAATCCGTTTGAATCAAATTGATTTTTACGGTTTGCTGCTGCGGAAGCGCTTCATACATTCCGGCGTTGCTCCCTGCTCTTCTACCAGTTTGGAGCGAACAACCGGCATTTCTCTGGGCGCGTCGATTGCAATACGCGTCAGCTTTCCCTTTTGCGCATATATCTGAATCACAATATCATCGCCGATCGTGATATAATCTCCTTCTTGAACGGATAACGCCAGCATCTTCTCACCTTTCTTCCGTTTTCAAAAACTATACTTTTCAAAACAAACCCTACTCTTACCATGTTATTTATAATATCGGTCGGATACTTTTATAAATAAGGAAATAAATAAAAAAATTTCCCCTACGGTCGCGTTTATAAAAGTATACCTTTTCGAGTTTTCAGCCGCTATATTTATCTCTCTTTCTCAAATTTCACAGCTTTATAATAGAAAGTCCCTTTCGGCATGCCGCAGGTTTCTGCTGCCAGCCGGAGGGGTATCTTTTTGTCGCGCCACGCTTTATGTACTTCGTAGAAGTTATCGGGCAGGGGCAGAGCTGGTCTGCCGAACTTCACGCCGCGCGCTTTGGCTGCGATAATGCCCTCGGCCTGCCGCTTGCGGATATTTGCGCGCTCGCTCTCCGCCACAAAGGACAGGATTTGCAGCACAAGGTCGGCAATAAATGTTCCCATCAGGTCCTTGCCCTGCCGGGTGTCCAGCAGCGGCATATCCAGCACGCAGATCTCAATGCCCTTTTCTTTCGTTAAAATGCGCCACTGTTCCTGTATCTCTTTATAATTACGCCCCAGCCGGTCAATGCTCATAATATAGAGCAGGTCGCCCTGTTTTAACTTTTTCAACATGCGCTTATATTTCGGGCGATTAAAATCTTTGCCGCTCTGTTTGTCCATATAGATGCGATTGCTCTGCACTCTTTTGGCCCGCAACGCAGCAAGCTGCCGATCCTCGTTCTGGTCAGTGCTGGATACTCTGATATAACCGTAAATATTTCCCAAATGTTATTCCTCCATTCTGCATATAGGCAGTTATCCTGCATTTATTGTACAGAAAAGGGAAAAATACTTGGATAAAAAATCCCCCCTGCGGCTGTTTTTTAGCAGCAAGGGCTTCAGAGTTGATTTTCTGTCTTGGATATAGGCTGCTCAGCATCATTGAGTATGCTGTGTTACCAAAAATACGGCCACCTTGGAGATCCGTTCTCCCAAGTGACCGTATTCTTTATTACCGAAAGTATAGCACCGATATACGATTTTCCACTGATGTAGAATGGCGGATGTCGGATCGACCATCTGCTGCCACAGGTGGCGCAGACTGTTGCGTTTTTTAGCGACTAACAGCACACGCGGCCTATGCAGCATGCTGCGCCCATTGCACAGACAATATAGGCATACAGTTAGCGCGTCCCTCTCGTATTCGCCACCGGAGATGATAATCACTCGACGGCGGCTGCTAATGCGTACTGGGAACGACTCAAGTCTAGCATGTCGTCTGCCATGCGCGCAGGATGCTGGCAGAACTGGTCTATCTGCACGAAGATAGCATCTGTTTTTAAGCTGTGTACCGGTTGCTGTGCCATGTCGATCATGTCGCAGCCTTGCACCTCCTGATGCAACGCGCCGTACCGTCCGGCATGGCGCAGACCACTCTATCCTGTCACCTTGCTGGGATAACGCAATCTCTTACTCCGTTTGCACTCGAGGAAGCGCTATGTATAAGCAGGCACTTGATGAGTTACTCGCAGAAAACACGGAAGCAGGAATCGACTATATCCATGGAACGGAAACACTACTACGCCGCTATCTATCATAGGCTTTCTTTTACCGAACCTCTCGAAAGCCGGCCTGTTCCCACAGATACTGCGCGCAGGCGTGCTACCGCGCAAAACTTTTTCAATGGACGAGCATCGAAAAATGTTACTATTTGGAAGCGCGACGTATCGCGCCCGACGACTAAGTTCCCTTGTATGCTCGGCGATATGCTAATCCACCCGCTCTGCCGATACCGCATAAGTAAAGCTCCCCCTTGTCTAACGGCAACATATCACGTCGTTTTCAAGGGGGAGCTAATCACATCAAAACAGCCAATATGGCTTTGTTTGCGTTCAGAAATTTACTTCGGTGCCGTAATAGAGGCTGTGGTTGTAACCCTTCTTGAACCATCTTGTGGTGGGTAGTAATTACTGATCCGCAGCATCCCCTACCGTGTAGCACAACCCTTGGAGAGGGGCTTTAATAACTACTCTATGATATAGAATCCTTTCTGGCACTGCAATATATTGCGCCATAGCACCGTCGCGGCTATATTCCGCGCAATGGACGCCGAGTACGCGACGATGCATGCACAGATTCACCATGCCTTTACGGCAATAATAACATGAACCACAGTACTCTGTTGAATCGAACGTGACTCGGTCGCCCGGTTTGTACCGTGTCACACGCTCTCCAATACATTCGATCATTCCAGCTGCCTCGTGCCCCATAATGATCGGTGGTTGACGGCGACCACTCGACCCGTCATAGCCATGAACATCGCTACCGCAGATTGCGCAGGCCTTTACGCGAACCAACACTTCATCCGCTCCATAGTCCGGTGTTTTCACTTCGCGCATCTCGGCCAATCCGTTTTCTATTACTACTAACGCTTTCATAACGCCTCCTCCCATGCGCTTCGAACAAATTCTACGGCCTTACGGATACCATCATATCCTGTTCCGCTTGCTTCTTCTATGCAGACCAACCCATTAAAGCCTTGCTGTTTCAGATACGCCAATATTTCTTTGTTCGGGGTCACGCCAGTACCGATAACAACCGGAGCAAATTTACCCAACTCTGCCATATCTGAAATATGGACTGTCGCCACATCGGGATATATTTTTTTTAGAATGGGAATTGGGTCCAAGCCCAGTGCCGTCACATTGCCAGTGTCAAAATTCAGTTTTACACCGCTTCCTTTAATTTTCAGGGCAATTTCGAGGAAAATATCGATTGGAAAGCTGAAATCGGCATACTCCCATGCCGTTGGCTTGAAATGATTTTCATAAACCAGTGTTACGCCAAATTTAGCGGCCGTAACCGCGGCGCGGCGCAGCATTTCTACTGCCCAACGAATGCCTTCTTCGCGGCTAGTTTCCAGATGAGCTTGTCCCGCCAGCACGCGAACATATTGCAACCTCAGTTCTGAACACATTGCGATATCCCGCCTCAAGTATTCCAGTTCGCGTTCGCGCTGCAAAGCGTCCGGATGTGTGAAGTCTGGGTAGGCGGATGCCATCGCTATCGGAATACCGACTTCATCAATCAACCTGTTTACACGGTTCAGATAAACTGGCGTGTGTTCTTTCAGCATAGCTGTACTGATACCTGCCGCATCCAGCCCCATCCGCTTGGCGTTTTTCATCCAATCATGAAGCGTAATTTCACCTGATACTATTTTTTCATACAACGATACAGGTAAAACACTAATGGTCCTATGTCAAGATTTAGCACCAGTTAAAAAGAGAAGTTAATCCTCAACTTAACTTACTAAGAACAGTTTGTCTGTGTTTGCTCATAAAGTAATTCAAAGTCATTTGGCGACATGAGTGGATACGTTTGGTATTGTAAAAAGCTTCGATGTACTCGAATACCAGACGATATGCCTGCCGGTAATCCTGTATTTTAAACCGGTTCAGCCATTCCCGTTTGACAAGCGCGTGAAACGATTCGATGCATGCATTATCCCACGGAAAAGCCTTTTTCGAGTAGCTGCGCTGCATTTTTGCAGTAGCTTCTCGCTATGCCTGGGATACATACTGGCTTCCTCTGTCACTGTGGATAATTAACGACAGTTCTGTGCTGCGTCTGGCTTTCGCTTTACCAATGGTGTCAATCACACAGGATACCTCTCAAATCTGACTGAGTGTCCAAGCAATAATCTTTCAGGAAAACAGATCTATAATGCTTGTCAGATAGACAAAGCCTTTGTTTGTCAAGATATATGTAATATCGCTGCACCATACCGCATTTGGACGATCAGGAGTAAACTGTTCATTCAGGATATTTTGAAGTTCGTTGTTGAAATCGAAATCTATGGTAGTGATCGTCCACGGTTTCACCCATTTGGCCTTGATCCCCATTTCCTTCATATATTTCCCAACAGTACGTTCTACGTTCTGGGATGATCTCTCCATTCTGACGCAACTTTCTGGTGATTTGGGGAGTTCTGTAGTTTTGCTTGGATTCATCATGAATATCCTGTATTTTGGCTTTTATGTATTCCCTGCGCTTTTCCGTATCGGTAGGGGTATGTTTCAACCATGAACGGTATCCAGACCGCGAAACGCCTAAATAGTTCAGCATTCCGGAAACGGAAACCCGGCGATCCTGTTTTCTGGCAGCTTCCGTCTTTTCAGAAACCTCTATATAAATGGCTTCTGTTATTTTCCCAAAATGCTGATAACTTTTTAGCACATCGAGTGTGTCCTAGGCATCACGAAGCTCACGTTTCAAATGGGCAATCTCTTTCTGCTCATCAGAAGCGTAATTACCGGAGCCATGAATAGGGATATTTCCAGACTCCCTGAAATTCTTCAGCCATTTCGTCAGAGTGCTGTAACCTACACCGAGATTCTGAGTACAGCCACGAACACTAAGTTATTTATGATCAAGATAGTACTGGCCTGAATCCAGTTTAAACCGTTTGTCATGCTGCTTTGCATAATGAGATCCTCTTTCAAGACTATACTTCTATTGTATCATCTATTGCTTATTGGGAATTTGCTCATTTTGACTTGTACTATTTTTATTCTAGCAGCAGCGTGCCTCTGAATGAGCACTGGACGGATGACATCGAAAAGGACTTCCGCAATCGGCAGAAGAAAGGACGGCAGTGATCTGTTGTCAAGACAAATGAAGGGCGGAGGTCACACCTTTGTCTTGGAATAAAATTAGGCCATCACTTCAGCTTGGTGCCGGTCTGGACAGCGCTTGTTTAATCCCCCTTTAGTTTGGAAGCATTGGGGAAGGCGAGCAAACGATAGCCGAAGTCGTTCAAACTATGTACTATGAGGGATATGATTTCACACATTTCTGTTCCATGTCTATCCCTGCGATGCTTGTGGAGGCTATTGTTCGATTGGGCTATGCTGTCAAGCGTATCAAGGAAAGGCACACCGTTTAGGATTTCATTTTATTTTCCTTGAATAGAGCGAAGTACACAAAGTTGTTAACTATGTTGTTTATAGGCTATGCGGGAGCAGGGACAGCGAATAAAGGCAAGGCATATTTTCCTCGAATCCAGTTTCTATCAATTATCTGCAGCAGATCGCTTTCGCAAAAGACTCGTATAGACAATTCAAGTGGATTTTACTTGAAAAGCCAGCTCTGGCGAGATGCCTATGTACGAGGAAAAAGCAGCAAAGAACTTGATTGTGTGTTTGCGGAAGAAGAAAAAAACTTTGTTATCGTTACCTTGGTGATGGTTATGAATCTCAGAATCCGAGACTTGCGTGAAGATGCTGACCTGACGCAAAAGCAGATCTCAGAAATTATTTTGTGCGATCAATCCCTTTATTCCAAGTACGAGCGCGGGGAACGTGTATTGCCGTTCGATCTGGCAGTCAAATTAGCCGACTATTATCAGGTATCGCTGGACTATCTGTTCGGCCGTAGCAACAAACGAAAGTAAATACATAACAAAGCGGTACGGAGCATTCCGTACCGCTTTGTTATTTCGCTTGTAACAGTCACACCCCGACCCGCGCTTTTGTCGGTAGCGTACCACGCTGCCGCAGCACCGGCTGCTGAAAATCCCACGCGATAATACGCACCGGCGCTTCCGGGTCAGGCTCCTGCGCGAGATACTCCAGCAGCTCCATCCATTGCCCATGAAGAAGGGATAGTGTAATGCCTGCCTTTTCTTCCTCCTGCTCTTCCATCTGCGCAATGGTAACGCACCAGCCCTTCCGGTCAAAGTGCTGCACAAGGGCTTGTGCCAACCCATCCAACGGCAGCAGGATTGCGTTGTCCTCCCATGTGATATGGAGTTCATCTTCATATGCCGGAGTGAACGTGGAGCCTTTTTCAGCGCCCAGAGCGAATATTCCAGAATGTCTGCGATCGCTTCGGGCGTTTCGACGAGGATCACTTTCTCAAACGACATCATTGCCCCGACCAGCCGCACGGCGGCGTTTTTCTCGCCGTTGGGATTGAGCCGTTGGTTGCCGTTCCCGAAGTGGTACACCAGATGGAGAAAACGTTCTTCATCATAGATGCAGCCGACAAACCGGGAATATTTCAGGCTGTCTGTGCTGCGGACAGCCTGTCGTTCCTGTTCGCGCTTAATCTGTAAGGGTGTCTGGTACTTGCGCCTGCAAAGCAGGACGAAGAACAGCCGCGCCTCGTTGATGCGGCTGCGCCGAACCGCCTTTTCGATGCTGTGCGTGCCCGTCGGCTTGTCCCAGATGAAAGCGTTCGACTTCCTACGGTCTTTTTGCCTCAAGCGGCAATAGGCTTCAAATCCGGAATCTGTGACGAAAAAGCTCTTGTGCCCTGGTGCCTTGACAACTTCCAGATACCCCGCGCGGCATAGCTTCTGAAACGCATCCTGTGCGCGCGCATAATTGCTGTCC
Organism: Agathobaculum massiliense; assembly: GCF_900291975.1. GTDB lineage: Bacteria > Bacillota > Clostridia > Oscillospirales > Butyricicoccaceae > Agathobaculum > Agathobaculum ammoniilyticum. The sequence continues at coordinate 2,721,055 of NZ_OMPN01000001.1, read as the reverse complement.
AGCAATTTGAGCGCATGGTATGGCAGCTGTCCGCAGACAACACTGACTTGCAGCAAAATCCATGCGGCGCTGTTCCTACATATCCGCATCGTATCCCGCTCCCAGATCGAAAACCGGGATTTTGCCGGGCCGGATACAGATCACGGTCTAATCCCTGTCGCCCCAGCAGCTCGTCTCGACATTGGAACAATAGATGCCGCTGTCGCTGGTCAGCAGGTGCCGCGCAATGATGTTCAGCGCTGTGCGGTTTTTTTCATTTCATCAAGACGTGGCGCGGGTTTTGAGTGTTTTTGAAACGCATTTTTATTTTTCTAAACAAGCATCAAAAACGCCAAAAAACCAAGTCATGCAACACGAAAAAAAGGGAGGGTGGTGCCGTTTCCTTTTATTCTTTCCTGCGCGGATAGGGTTTTCGCTCATCTGTAAAATCCAGCAGATAGTCAATACTGGTATCATAAAATTCAGCAAGACGTTTTAATTGTTGTGCTGGAATGCTGATATTGCCTAACTCATAGTCAGAATATGTTGTTTGATGCACCTGTAGCAAATCAGCCACCTGTTTCTGACTCATATCCTTGTCGTTTCGCATCCCTCTCATATGCTCATACATGCTATCACCTCAAAGCAAGTATGGCTCAAGGATATATTCCTTATTGATTTTGAAGGGTATTTCCCTTATAATAGTCTTGAGGTGATTGCTTTGGAGAAAAACGAATTATTTCTGGAGGTATTCCGCGAGGTCCTTTCCAAGCAGGATATCCGCGTGGAATTCCCGTCCCTCATCGGAGTGGACGTCAATAAGCTGATGGATTCTATCTATTACCGCGCGCTCAACCGGATCAAGGGCTATATCCGCGACGACAGCCTTTCCGATCCGGAATGCTTTCAGCAGATCGAGCTTGTCATTTCTACTTTGGAGCATCTGGGCAGCAGCGGCGGCTTCCGTCACGATTTTTGACCGTCGCGCTTCCCCTTTTCCGCTCCGTGCGCTGTCCCCCGCCTCCCGCGCAGCATAGACTGCGCGGGAGGGTTTTTTTATGGTTTCCATTAGTCTTTGCATGATCGTGAAGGATGAAGAGACGGTGCTGGCGCGCTGTCTGGACAGCGTGCAGGGGATCGCAGACGAGATCATTATTGTCGATACTGGTTCCTCCGACCAGACCAGGGCCATCGCGTCACAATACGGCAGGGTGCTGGACTTTGCCTGGTGCAATGATTTTTCTGCTGCGCGCAATTATTCGTTCGCGCAGGCGGGCTGCGATTATATCCTGTGGCTGGACGCGGACGATGTGATACCGCCGGAGAGCCGCGCGGGCTTTGCCGCGCTCAAGCAACAGCTTGCGGAAGCAGCCGCCGACGTTGTCATGCTTCCCTATCATGTGGCGTTCGACCCGCAGGGCAAGCCGACGTTTGTTTATTTTCGGGAGCGCCTGCTCCGGCGGGCAGCCGGATTTACCTGGCAGGGCGCAGTGCATGAGTGCATCACCCCACAAGGACGCATTTTGTATGCGGACGCAGCTGTCGAACACCGCAAGGAGCGGAAAACAGACAGCCGCCGCAATCTTGATATTTATGAAAAGCAGCGCGCCGAAAAAGGAACACTGACCGCGCGCGAGCAGTTTTATTATGCGCGCGAGCTGATGGCGCATCAGCAGTGGGACGCGGCTGTGGCTGCGTTCCGTGATTTCCTATCCCGTCCGGACGGTTGGACCGAAAACCGGATAGAGGCCTGCCGCAACCTGTCCGACTGCCTCTGCACGCTCGGGCAACGGGACGAAGCGAAAGCCGCCCTGCTTCTGTCCTTTTCCATGGATGAACCGCGCGGGGAAACCTGCTGTGCGCTCGCCGCGCTTGAATTGCAGGAGGAGCATTATGCCTTGGCCAGGTTCTGGTACGAAACCGCCTTGCGTGCGCCGCGCAGGACAGAACGGGGCGGTTTTGTGCAGGTTTCCTGCTATGGGTATATCCCCTGTCTGGGGCTGTGCGTGTGCTGCGACCACTTGGGGCAGCATGACGAAGCCGCCGCATGGAACGAGCATGCCGCGGCTTTCTGGCCGGATTCCCCCGCAGTCGCCTACAACCGCCGGTATTTTGCGCAGCGCGCCTCCGGTGCGGAGTGACCGGAGACCGCCCCCACGCATAGAATGCAGTGCCGAATGATATCATCCGGCAAATTTCCCGAAAGGAAGAAAGACATGTACGATCGCTCACAATTTGTTGGACGGGACGGTTCCGGCTGCTCCTCCGACAAGTGGATGGATAAGATCTGCGGCGGCACATGCGGCGGCCAGCAATGCCCGCCCGGTCCCACAGGCCCGACAGGACCTGAAGGCCCGCGCGGGTATCGCGGCGAGCGTGGTCCGATGGGGCCGCGCGGCTTTACGGGTGCGACCGGTCCTCAGGGGCCGGGAGGTTTCCCGGGCGCGACGGGTGCGACAGGCGCCACCGGCGCGACAGGCGCAACAGGGCCCGCCGGCGGCCCGACCGGCCCCACCGGCGCGACAGGGCCGACCGGCCCCACCGGTGCGACCGGACCGACAGGTCCCACGGGTGCTACCGGCTTCGGCGCAATCGGACCTACTGGCCCCACGGGGCCGACTGGTGCGACCGGACCGACCGGACCGACGGGCATAACGGGTACCGGTGCGACTGGGCCGACCGGTCCCACAGGTGCAGCGGGTTCCACGGGTCCCACAGGCCCGACTGGCGCAACTGGCACCGGAGCAACTGGTCCCACTGGTCCCACGGGTGCAACCGGTCCAACTGGCGCGACCGGACCGACCGGACCTACGGGCGTGACGGGTACCGGTGCGACTGGGCCGACCGGTCCCACAGGTGCAACAGGTCCCACAGGCCCGACTGGCGCAACTGGCACCGGAGCAACTGGACCCACTGGTCCCACGGGTGCAACCGGTCCAACTGGCGCGACCGGACCGACCGGACCTACGGGCGTGACGGGTACCGGTGCGACTGGGCCGACCGGTCCCACAGGTGCAACGGGTCCCACAGGCCCGACAGGCGCAACTGGCACCGGAGCAACTGGACCCACCGGTCCCACAGGTGCAACTGGTCCAACCGGACCAACCGGCCCCACTGGTCCCACGGGTGCAACCGGCCCAACCGGTGAAGATGGCGATGCCGCCACCGTCCGTGTCGGCACAGTTACCACCGGAGATCCCGGCACCGAAGCCAGCGTCGTCAACTCGGGTACGGAAAAAGACGCTGTACTCGATTTTACGATTCCCAGAGGGCAGGATGGCCAAAGCGGTGCGACGGTCAACCTGTTATCCGCCTATTCCATCCCCTCGCACCCCGGCGGCACAGAAAATAACGCCCTGATTTTTGACCGGAACGCACTTTCCTACGGCACTTCCATCTCGCACGAGCTCAACAGCGCAATTTTCACCATCAACCATCCCGGCGTTTATGCCGTGGTCTTTGACGGCGGCATGGCGCCTGGAAGCGGTGTGACATTCCCCTATAATATCAGCTTTACGCTTGAGTTAAACGGGTCCTTTGTCGCTGGCGCTTCCGCATCGCATAACTTCCACACTTCGACCGAAACTGTAAGCATTGCGTTCACATCGCCGGTAGCGGTTTCCTCCGCCCCGGCCACGCTGCGGGTCATTGGCAGCGGAAGCACGTATTTTTACAGCAACATTTCCCTGACAATCTACCGGCTCGGCGATATCCCCACTTAACACTGTTTCTGGCGCGCGTCCGGACGGCTGATAAAAAAAACGGAAACGGGAAATTCCCGTTTCCGTTTTCTTTTTTACAGCAGCGCAAGAATATTGGCTTTGGGCATCGCGCCGACCGCTTTATTCGCGAGTTGGCCGTCCTTGATTACGGCCAGTGTCGGAATGCTCATTACGCCGAACTCCTGCGCGAGCGCGCCCTGTTCGTCCACATTGATTTTGCCGACTTTAATATCCGCGCGCTCTTCCGCGATCTCGTCCACAATTGGAGAAACCATGCGGCACGGGCCGCACCAGCTCGCCCAGAAATCGAGCAGAACCGGCTTGTCCGACTGCAGTACCTCCTGTTCAAAATTATCCTTTGTAATGGTTAAAACCGCCATATTCCTACACTCCTTTGCTTCAGTTTGTCACAAGTTCATAATAAAATGCATACTGCTGCATAACGCCCGCAAATCCCCGATAGCGCTTTAACGGGAAGCCCTTGGGATAGTGGGCATCCAATACCTGCCGGATATGCGTATCGATTGGGAACGCATCGATATGATGCAGCGCAAACAGGCAAATACATTCCGCTACCTTGCGCCCCACTCCGGACAGTCGCATCAGCTCGGTGCGGGCATGGGCATAGTCCATATGCCGGACAGCCTCCAGGTCTACTTCGCCCGATACAACCTGCCGCGCGGCGGACAGTATGTATCTCGCCCGATAGCCCAGACGGATGGGCGCAAGCTCCTCCAGCGTGCAGGCGGCAAGGCGTTCGACCGTCGGGAAAGCATTGTATACCTGTCCACTCCTATTATAGCAGATTTCCCCAAAAAGGGAACATAAATTTTCGACGCATTTCGTGATGCGCCCGATATTGTTCTGTTGGGATATGATAAAGCACACGATGGTCTCCCACAGCTCCTGCCGTAGGATGCGCAGCCCGCATCCCGCCGCAACCGCACGCTGTAGGTATTGGTCCCGCTTAGCGACCGCCCGCTTATACCTGCCATAGTCCGCATCCAGGTCAAAATATCCTCGCCAGACCGACTCGAATGTTTCCTCCGAACAATCGAACCGCACCAGCCGCCCTTCCTGGCAGACTTCGATATACTTCCCTCCCGCAACGACCGAGTACCTTTTTTCCCCCAGCTCCCGAAAGCGGAAGCATTGTCCCGACCGAGCGATCTGCTCCAAATCAAAGTCTGCTATCTCGCGTTCGATCATTTGCTCATCGCCTCATGCTCCGCCGCCAGCTCGTCATACAGTTGGTGGAACAGCCAGCCCAGATTCGTCTCTGTCACGACCGCTTTATACGGGATGGATACGCCGTTCTTTTTCATTTCACGCAGCAGGATCTCCAGACGCTTATCCGTAAAACCATCCAGCACCAGCACGGGCTCAGCCAGCGCCGGCGTCTCCGGCGCTTCGCGCGCATCGAACCCCTTTCGGCCAAGCAGACAGCCAATCGTCTGTCCTGCTGCCTCCGGCGCGACATTTCGAATACGCACCCCCATCCGTACCAGGATGGATTTCAAAACAGCGGCCTGTTCCCCGCTGTTGGGATCAAAATATAAAACGTTTTCCCGTGACACCGGCATATTCGGTTCCTCCTTATAGCATTTATTTTTATTATACCACAGCGACCGGCAAACCAGCAAGGAAAAGGCGCCTGCCGCACGACCCTGCAGCCGCGACGCCTTTCCGCCAATATGCCCGCCATCCCCTATATCTCCCTCTTGCGGCGGGTGCGCGAAGCATGTATAATGAAGTATACGCATTCGCTCCATATTCAGGCGGCAGACATTTGCCTTGACAGTCTTGGCATGGATATCTATAATTGTAGTTGGTTTGCGCTAACTATAATTGTCAATAAACTTTTCTATTATCAGAACGGACTTTTTATCATACTTCCATCCGGAAAGGAGGCCTTTTTATGATACAAGCATTGGTTTGGGCGGCGGCCGGCACTGGTTTTACTTTTGCGATGACCTCGCTGGGGGCCGCTATGGTATTTTTCCTGCGCCGCAAATCGAGCGCGTTGCTGCAGCGTATTTTCCTCGGCTTTGCGGCTGGCGTTATGATCGCGGCTTCGGTTTGGAGCCTGCTGATCCCCGCTATTGAAGAGGCCGAGGCGGCTGGCGGGATCGGCTGGATCCCTGCCGCCGGCGGCTTTATCCTCGGCATTCTGCTCATGCTCGCGCTGGACGGCCTGCTCCCGCATCTGCACAGCGGTGCCGTCCGAGCCGAGGGGCTGCCCTCCTCTTTCCGGCGCACCACGCTGCTCGTGCTCGCCGTAACGCTGCATAACATACCGGAGGGTATGGCGGTCGGCCTGTCGTTCGCCCGCGCGGCACAGCACAACGGAGAGGCCGGCCTGATCGCGGCCGCCGGTGCGCTGGCGCTCGGCATTGGCATCCAAAACTTTCCCGAGGGCGCGGCGGTGTCTCTGCCATTGCAGCAAGAGGGGCTGTCGCGCCCGCGCGCTTTTCTCTACGGCGCGCTGTCCGGTGTAGTGGAACCGATTTTCGGCGTGCTGGTGGTTTTGGCTGCAGCGCAGCTTACGCCTTTCATGCCCTGGCTGCTCTCCGCAGCCGCGGGCGCGATGCTGTATGTTGTAGTCGAGGAACTGATCCCGGAAGCACACCTTGGAGAGCATTCCCACCCTGGAACACTTGGTGTAATGGCCGGCTTTCTGGTAATGATGATCCTTGACGTTGCGCTCGGATGACCTACATAGGATTCTGCAAGCGCTCCCCAACCTGCTAAGCAGGCGCCGCAAAAAACCTTGCGGAACGGCTTTGTTTATGCTATACTTATGATAGAATATTAAAGTAGAGGTGGTGGCTTGATGTCGGCTATCCGTAAATAACAGGATGACAAAAATTCCTCATCGCAAGACGATGGGCTTTTTGCTGTGCTGATTTTACGGATACAGAGTCGGGCCTGCCTTTCATTGGGCAACCTTTTCGTTGCCGCCGTTTTTCGGCGGCTGCATGTTGTCGTCCCCATCTATCCAGCAGAACAGTTTAATGGCCCGTCGTCCCGGGCCATTTTTTGTTGTCCTAAAAGCGAAACCATCATTTTATAACAAAGGACAAACAAACCATGAACCGAGAAAACAAACGAAAAATGTATGAAAAGGGTTATTATAAAACCCATCCCTGTGCCGAAAGCTTTACCTGCCGCGTATGCGGGCGGCCGGTCGTCTCCGTCGGCGCAGGCAGCGGTCACCGCAACCATTGTCCGAACTGCCTGTCAAGCTTGCATCTGGACGATGAACCCGGCGACCGTACCGCAGACTGCGGCGGCATCATGGACCCCGTCGCAGTGTGGGTGCGCAAAAACAGGGAATGGGCGGTTATCCATCGCTGCCGCCGGTGTGGCACGCTCCATTCCAACCGGGTGGCTGCGGATGACAATCCGATGAAGTTGATGTCGATTGCCATGAAGCCATTGTGTGAACCACCGTTCCCGCTGGAGCGAATCGAGGAGATGACTGCTCTTATGGGCGGCAACGGCTGCTTAAATGGATAACGGAAAAGGCATGGCGAAGCCATGCCTTTTCTGATTTCTGCGCGTCTCGGGCTTTTCTCTGGAAGACAATATGCCTTTCCTGCTCCAACACGGACAAATTTCTATCCTTTGGAGAACAGTTGGTCTTCCTCAATGATTCCTTTATGGCACGCCGCCCTTTCTATTTGGGTAAAAATCATCGACACGACTCGAAATACGTCACACAGATAAAACTGATCGTATTGCTCCTCCTCCTGCTCCCACGCTTTATGAACAAACCGATTTCTTATTTTTCTTACTCTGCCCAAATACAACAATTCCTTCTGCAGCGTTTCTGTTAAATCGCACTGACAACACTCGCCTATTTTTGAATATAAAACGCAATTTCGTTGGTTCCTTTCTGTTTCTTTCCCGAAGGAATCGAACATACCTCACAAAACCATTGTGCAATTTCATTGAGCGAGGACTCCAAATATGAAAGAAGCAACAGCAGCATTGTATTTTTGTTAATATCGTGGGAAAGATTTTCCCAAGTGGTCACTGGCGAAAACATATATGCCGGATCAAAAAAAACGTCCAGTTCTTCCACCGTGTATTCCCTTTGGCGCCGGTAACCCTTTACCAATTCAAACCGGCCTTCCGACTCAGCAATCAGCGCCTTTAATTTGTTCTCAAGCTGGCATAATACAAACAGGCAGTAATCATTTATTTCTGCCAGTTCTTCTTCATATTTGACAAAAGGATATACCGAACTGACACTAAAAAACAAAAAATATCGTGCATTGTTATCACGATAAAATTCTAGGCTTTCTATCAGCCCTTCTTTGTCAAAATAAACTTTCATAGCTTTTCCCTTTTGGTGCAAAGCGAAAGCCCCTCTTTCCGTTTTCATCGTTGCAGCAGGCATACCGTCTCCACATGGCTCGTCCTCGGGAACATGTCAAACGCCTGCGCCCTTTCCAGCCAATAACCTGCGCCGCACAGCTCCGCAACGTCGCGGGCGAGCGTGGCCGGATCGCAGGATACATACACCACACGCGGCGGCAGCATCTTCAGGATCGCGTCTCGCGCTACTTCGTCCAAGCCCTTTCGAGGCGGGTCGACAACCAGCACATCGATGCCGCGTCCGGCAAGCTGCCGCGCCGCCTGCCCTGCGTCCGCACACAGGAATTCCACGTTTTCCATTCCGTTCCGCGCCGCGTTCCTTTTGGCATTCTCCACCGCTTCCGGCACGATCTCCACACCGATCACGGTTTTCGCCCGTTCCGCCAGCGTCAGCGTGATCGTCCCCGCGCCACAGTACAGGTCCAGCACGGTTTCCTCTCCCATCAACCCCGCAAAGTCCGCCGCACACGCGTACAGACGCTCGGCCTGGGCATGGTTAACCTGATAAAACGCCTCGGGCGAAAGCAGGAAGGAGTGTCCGCAAAGCCGGTCCTCCAACATGGCCTCCCCCCACAGCACATCGGTCCGGTCGCCGAGTATTACGTTGTCGCCGCGCTGGTTGTGGTTAAGCAAAATACCGGTCAGCGCCGGCTCGCTTTCACGCAGGCGGCTCACGAGTACCTCCAGCGCGGGCATCTTGCGTGTCGCCGTAATCAGTGTCAACTGGCTCTCGCCGCTCTTTTCGCCTACACGGACGTAAATATGCCGCACCGCACCGCGGTTTGCACCGTAATCATACGGCGGCACGTCAAACTCCTGCATCCAGGAGCGTACAACCGCAGCAATGCGGTCGGCTGTTTCCGACTGGATCAGGCAGCGCTCGACCGGCACGATTTCGTGGCTGCGCGGCCGATAAAAGCCGGTGACGATACCGCCCTCCTTATCCCGTCCGACCGGATACTGCGCCTTGTTCCGGTAATGCACGGTAGCGGGCGCGCCGGTAATGCCAAGCAGCTTGCTTCCGTCCTGCCCGCCGATACGAGTCAGCGCGTCGCGCACCTTTTTCCCCTTCGCACGCAGCTCCTCCTCGTAGGTGATGTGCTGGTAACAGCAGCCCCCGCACCGTCCCGCCGCCGGACAGGCAGGTTCTATGCGCGCGCCGGAAGGCGCAACCAGCTTTTCCACACGGCCAAACGCAACGTTTTTCGTCACCTTGACAAGCCGCACGTCACACTGGTCGCCCACGGCGGTGCGCGGGACAAACACCGCGCGTCCCCCGATTTTGGCGAACCCCGTGCCATCCGCAGTATAATCGCTGATCTGGCAGCGATAAATTTTATTTTTAATAAGCTCCATTCCTCACGGCGCTCCTTTTTCCGGTTTGTATCCGTATTATATCATGCTTCCGGCACATACTGCAATCGAAAGGAGCGGTACGAATGGAACGAAATGAAAAGAAAAAGCGCGTCTCCGCGGATATCCCCTTTTCTTTCCTCAATGAGATGGGACACAACACCCGCGCGATGGAGCGGTTCTTCGATCTGCCGCGGGAAACGCAGGAGACGCTGACCGACGCGGTTTCCATTGCGGACGACCCGAACGAGCGATCCGAGCAGGCGCTCAAGTCCTTGGCCAACGGCGGCGAGGGCTACTGCGAGCGGTTTTAAAAAGCAGAAAAGCGTCCATACGGACGCTTTTCTGCTTTTTGTTCTGTTTTTCCTCTTATTCTCCCTGATTGATCGCAGAAAGGCGCTGCAAAATCAAGGTGATCTCCTGCGCGGTGATCGGCTCCTCCGGCCGGAAACAGCCGTCCCCATCCCCTTGAAGGATGTTTTGCGCCGCCATTTTTTCAATCGCCGCCTGCGCCCAATAGCCTTGATATACATCGGTAAACACGGGCGCCCCCGCTGTGGAATCGCTGTCGGACAGCGTGGAAGCGATCACGCAGAATTCCGCGCGGGTAAGGAGCGCGTCCGGCTGATAGCTGCCATCCGCATAGCCGTTCAGCAGGCCGCGGTCGTGCAGCCGCGCCAGCGCAGCCGCGTGCGCACTGTCTGGGCTTACATCTGCAAACCGCGCCAGCTCGGGCTGCTCCACCGCAGTCTGATCGGTCAGGCTGTCCGCCAGCAGCACCGCCGCCTCCCCGCGCGTGACCGGCGCCGTATCATCCGACCTTGGGATATTCGTCTTGAGCAGCGGCGTGACCTTGCCTGTGGCCGCATCCACCCGCGCGGCAAACGGAAACTGTACGTTTTTTCCCGCCGCCCTGGTCGTCTGCGCAAATACGCGGTTCTGTGCGACCATGGCTTCCAGCTCATCCGCGCAGGCCTTCAGGTCGTCCTCGGTCAGGGAAAGGATCGCCGCGCGTTCCGCCGCATAATCCGCCTGGGTGTGTCCGGACCGTGCCAGGCCCAAGCCGCTTGCCCGCGACCATTCCGCGTCCATGTCAAAGGTGTTGACCGCATTTACCTGAAAGCCCGCCAGCTCGCTCGGCGCAAGCTGCATCGACCGCAGGTAATCCGCCGCCCCGCGGAACACCGCCACCGCCTCGTCCACGCTCACGCCGCCTGACGAAACCATGGTAACGCCGTTTGCATCGAACAGCAGGCTCGCGCCATAGGCGCCGCGCTTGTCGCGCAGCTCCGGCAGCATGTATTTCGCAGTCAGCAGCGGCCCCAGCACATCGTAAACCGCCATATTTTCCGGCGGCGTGCGGAACTGGCCGGTCAGCATGACATGGTTGGCGTCCTGCGTGTTTGAGGATACCACAAGCGCGCTCGGCCATCCGCCGGAAATCCATTCGCAGGAGGATATGCCTGTTCCCGCGGGCAGCGCCGCGACAAATGCCGCAGCCGCGCGCCGGAACGCTTCAAAATCCGCGCGGCTTCCGGTAAACTCCGCGACCACCCCTGTGCGCTGAAGTACACGCTCCAGCAGGGTGCGCATCTGTTCGAGCAGCGCGGCGTCCCCGCCCTCGTTTGCCGCCGCTTCCTCAATAAACGCCTTATAAGACATAGACGAGCCGACAAACCCCGCCGGAACGCGGTCCATGAAGCGGTTTGCTTGGGTGCTGGATTGCAGCATCATGCTGTATTCATAGTAATACGGATCCCGATATTGTGCGCGCAGGCTGTCTCTCCGTTCGGTCAGAAAGGTACGTAACGCAGCCGCATCCGCTAACGGCTGCCCACGCAGCAGCTCTGCCGCCGCCTGTACCGCATCCGCGGCCTTTCCGGCTTCCACACCGCCACCGAGGGCGAATGCAGGCTGAAGCGTATCCGGTGCGTCATACCGTTCGCCCGAAGACATTCCAGTATAAAGGGACAGCCCTGCCTCCTCGAACTGATCGTTCAGATATTCGCACAGCAGGCACCATACGGAGGCTTCCTCCTGCCGAAGTTCGATTGGGAAATAAAGAGAAAATGCCGGCGCTTCCGTATCCGTCGCCTCATTGAAATACCAGGTCACGCCATCCGTGGTTTGGCTCGTCTGTTCCATGGAAAACGGGTCCTCTGAAAAGGCGTTCAGGTCGAGTGTGGGAAGTTTGGCGAGTACCGCTGGATCATCCGGCTGGTCCAGCCAAGCATTAAACGCCTCGGTGTCCCGCTTCACCTGCTCCAATCCGGCCGCGTCCAACCGCGGTTCGGGGATGGAGTACTTAGCCGCGCCATTGCCGGAGATGACGATTGTTTGGAACTTGCTGTCCCTCCATTCTGCCGCAAGCGACTTAAAATATGACATATCCTGTCGCAAATCCGCAATAACGTCCGATCGGTCGATGCAAGCGAAGGGGTCCCCCGCATAGGTGAAGCCCATAAACACCTCTTCCCGTGCAAACTGCTGCGCTTTCTGCTGCTGGTCAAGCACTTCGTCCAGTAACGCGGTTGGGAAGCCGTTTTGCGCCGCATTCTCCAGCAGCTTTTGGAATACCGAAACCACCTCATCCTTTTGCTCCACCGGCACCTCGGACAGTATCACGCCGACATTGTAGATGCCGCCCGCATTGCCGCCCACCGTATAGGGCAGCGCCTCGGGGAACGCCTCGCCAAGCTGCCGCTGCAGACAGGTCAGCATCGCGCCCCAGGCCTCCATCTTCCCTGTATCCAGGATGCTCGGCCCATGCGCCATAAAGCCGATGTCCACCGTCTGCGTGGAACCGGTCACATTATACTCCTGTACGATCTGTGCTTGCGCGATCGGCTGTGCCTGGATGGTCACAGCCGGCGTTTCACCTTTGTCTGTTTTATTCAAATATCCATCCAGCATTTTGAGCGTTTTACCGATATCCTGCTTTCCCGCCGTATATACCAGCATATTGGATGGGCGGTAATAGGTGTCGTATACCCACATGACGTCCTCATAGGTCAGGTCAAGCAGCTCCGGTATCGCGCCGCCGGAATCAAATGTTGCTGGGGAGTCGCCATAGAGGTTTTCATACAGCTTATCGGATACAAAATCTAGCGAATTCTGGTCTGTATCCAGGCTTTTCAGCCGCAGCTCGCTGTACACAATACCGTTATATCGCGCTTTTCCGTCCGAATATTCGATGCGGATACCCTGCTGCTTGAAAATATTCGGCTCGCTGCGCAGCAGCGGGAACAGCACACACGTCGTATAAATATCCGCGAGATTATAAAAGTCTTGCTCCGCCTCGGTGCGGAAAACATAGGTGGTATAATCCTCGCTCGTATACGCGTTCAGTTCCTGCGCGACCGAGCTGTTGCGCAGAATATGCATCAGGTCATTGAGAGGATATTGCTCGCTTCCGTTGAGCAGGGAATGCTCCAGAACATGGTTCGCGCCCTTGCTGTCCTCCGGCGGGGTTCGGAAGCCGATCGCGAACTCGCGCGTTTCGCTGCCGTTTTCCAGCCAGACGACCTGTGCGCCCGTATCCGTATGCCGGAGCAGATGGTATGTTCCTTCGCCTGTACCCTGCGTTTTTACCTCGGTAAACCCGTGCTGCCCGTATCTGCCCGCCGCGGCCGCCTCCGCCGGCACGAGCGGCAGCAGGAGCGCAAGCACTGTTGCGAATGCCGCCAACCGTTTTTTCATGGGATACACCTCACCCTCGTGTATTATCTGTACTGTATGTAATAGTACAGCTATATATTAACAAACCGCTGCCGACTTGTCAACAGCGGTTTGCCTGTTTTTTTACGCCTCAATGACCTCCTGCGCCATCTGGAAGAAATCATCCATCGTCAGGCTGCCCGGGTCAAAGGTATAGATCGAATAAGCGATGTCACCCTCGATCCACGATACGCGGTAAAACACCTTTTCCTCACGCTCGTCCGAACCGTAAGCAATATTGATCTCGCCGCGATCGAATGCCGCCTGTTCCTCCGCCGTGGGCTGGCTGTTGCCATCAGCCGGCAAATAAATGCCCTTCATCTCGCGGTAGTGTACCTCGGTACCCGCCACCGTGCGTACCGTATCGTAGGGAGAGGTATACTCGCCTTCCTCCTGCACCGGATCAAAAGCCAATGTCAATTTTACGCCATCCTGCTCATAATCGAGCTGAATACCGGTAAACGAACCCAGAGTATGGTTGTTTTCGTCCCGTTTATCGGTCATGCTCTCGTTACCCTTTTCAAAGACGAAGCCATTCGAGAATGACTCAACATATTTCGCTCCCGCTATATTTTCCTGCACATAGGCGGCTGTTTTTTCGAAATCCGTCCAGTTCTTATCCAGTCGGGTACTCGATCCCCAGCTTACAACGCCGCTGCCCGCGACCGCGCCGGTCACGGCAACTGCCGCCACCAGGCATACCGCTGCCAGACGCTTGCCCCATTTGGGCCGGCGGCGCAGTTCTGCGGGCGCTCCGCTCTTCAGCGCAAAATCAATCCGTGTCTTCAGCTTGTCGGGCGCTTCCAGCCCCTCTGCACACTGCTTCATCGTCTCTCTGATCGTGCGGTCCATCTTCATTTCATCCATTTGTTGCAGCCTCCTTTGGCTTTCCCTCTTTTGCGGTCAGCGCCTGCCGCAGATGGCGGCGGGCGGAAAACAGGCGGGATTTTACCGTACCTTCGGTCACGCCCAGCGTGCATGCGATCTCCTTAACCGGAAGGTCGTCAAAGTAATACAGAATCGTCACGACGCGCCGCTTTTCATCCAGCGCATACAGCGCTTCATACAGCCGCCGCTGCTCGTCGGTGCGGAGTACGGCGGACAGCGCGCTTTCCGCCTCTCCGGTTTCAAAGAATTCCGCGACCGGTGTCTCGCGTTTGGTTTTCCGGCAGTACTTCCACGCTGCCCGCGACAGCGTTTTCAGCAGCCACGGTCGGAATTTCGCACCGTCTTTCAGCGATCCGATCGACCGCGCGCAGATGACGAACGCCTCCTGCGTCAAATCTTCACCGTCCGCACGGTTTCCCGTAATCAGGCATGCGACGCGGTAGGCGTCGTTTTTATAGCGCGCATACAACTCGTCAAACGCCTGCATATCGCCCCGCTGCATCCGGCGAACCAGTTCTTCATCGGTCATGTTTGCAATGTCCTTTCTCCGTTTTCGGTGTACCTGATAATAAGAGCACCGAAAACGGCAATCGGTTCAAAAAAATTTTTTAGGTTTATGCGCCGCCTGTTTTGGTACACCTGTCAATAAGAGCCGACCTCCTGCCGTTTGGTTCAAAAAAAACGCGAGCCAGGTCGCTGGCCGTGTGGCGCGGACCCTTTCCCTGATATGACTATACTATACCCGAAATCAGACGCGGAGGAAAGTCCCTGCCACCCGCTACGCGGATATTTTTCACGGCTCCCGCTTTCTATCGTGCATCATATCGGCACTCTAAAAAGACTATTTATTCATTTTTATAAAAACAAGACCGATATTCGCAAAAAACATCTCTATTCTACGTTTTCAGCGTCAAACCGTGCGCAAATAAAAAGCAGCCTTTCCGGCTGCTTTTGCTTTGTGGTTCTCTTTTCGCGCGGTTTCTCCGCGTTTATCCGATGTTTTGCGGCAGCCGTTTCAGCCCAGCTTAGGGAACAGCTCCTGATCGATCACCGCGTCAAGCGTCATACCTGCGTAAGCGATCTGGGCTAGCCCGTCGATGAACCGCGTGACCGCTGCCAGCAGCACGGAAATATTATCCGCAATAAACGGGATGATCTTTTCCAGCTCCAGCGAGCCATCCACTAAGGTATTGTGCTTCAGGTAGATCTGCCCCGCCTGCTCAAAAAAGCCGAACGCACCCAGCGCGCAGAAATCGTTGCAGTAGACGCACGCCTTGCGAAGCTGCGTCTCATGCGTATCCGGCGCGCCCTGGAACAGTGTGACGAAAAACTGCAGCAGCCCCATATCCTCCGCCGGAAGCTGCATCGGGATAAAGCAGCATTCTATCACAACGTCCTTGGCCACTTTGCCCTGACGCATAGCCTCGCACCGCAGCAGCGTCGGCGCGCCCTCCTGCCGCATTACCTCCGCGCGGAACCCGTTCTGATTCAGCACATCGGACATACAGCTCAATATCTGTTCCTGTTGCTCTATTTTCATATTCCTATATCTCTCCTTATGGAACACGGCGCGGACTCCCTGCCGCGCCGTGCATCGCTTATTTAACGCCGATGTCCCTGCGGTAATGCGCCGCCTCAAAATGGATTTTTTCCACATCCGCATACGCTTTGCGGATTGCTTCCTCCAGCGTGGGGGCGACCGCGGTCACGCCCAGCACACGCCCGCCGCTGGTGACGAATGTACCACCCCTGACCGCCGTACCCGCGTGGAACACGAACGAATCCTTCACATCCGCAAGGCCGGTAATCTCCTTGCCCTTTTCATACGCCTTGGGATATCCGCCGGACGCCATGCAAACGCAACACGCAGCGTTGTCGGCCCAATGGATTTCGATTTCATCCAGTTTTTCGTCGATCACTGCATTGAAAATATCGAACAGATCGGTTTCCAGCCGCGAAAGCACGGCTTGCGTTTCCGGATCGCCAAACCGTGCGTTATACTCGATCACCTTCGGCCCTTTGGGCGTCAGCATCAGGCCGAAATACAGCACGCCCTTGAACGGCCGCCCTTCCTTGGCCATCGCCGCGACCGTCGGCTGGAAGATCGTTTCCATACAAACGGCCGCGATCTCCTCCGTATAGAAACGGGAAGGGGAAAACGCCCCCATGCCGCCGGTGTTCGGTCCCGCGTCACCGTCGTAGGCGCGCTTATGGTCCTGCGCGGACGGCATGGTTTTCAGGTGCTTCCCGTCCACAAACGCCAGCACACTAACTTCGGGACCGGTCAGGTATTCCTCGATCACCACGCGCGCGCCCGCGCCGCCGAACGCATGCCCGTCGATCGCGTCCCTGACCGCGGCAACCGCTTCTTCCTCTGTCATTGCCACCGTTACTCCTTTGCCCAGCGCCAGGCCGTCCGCCTTGACCACAATCGGAGCGCCGTTCCGCCTGATGTAGTCGATCGCGGCGGTGGAATCCTCAAATACCGCATAGGACGCGGTGGGGATGCCGTATTTCTTCATCAATTCCTTGGCGAATGATTTGCTCCCCTCAATAACTGCCGCGTTTTTCCGCGGGCCGAACGCGCGGATGCCCGCTTCTTCGAGCGCATCCACCATGCCCAGCGCAAGCGGATCATCCGGCGCGACCATCACCAGATCCGGTCGCTGTGCCTTTGCAAACGCAACGACACCGTCGATATCGGTCGCCTTGATCTCCACGCATTCCGCTTCCTGCGCGATGCCGCCGTTGCCCGGCGCGCACCAGATATGATCTACCTTGGGGCTTTTTTTCAAAGCGTGGACGATCGCGTGCTCACGGCCGCCGCCGCCGATTACCAAAACTTTCATGATTTATCTACCTCCATACGGATGTATTGCTGCTGGGCGCGGAACATATCCACCAGTAGGGCGACATGGGCCAACGGCAGCAGCATGCTGGCGATCCGGATCCCCTGCGCGACCACCGGCTCCTCCAGCCAGTCGAACGCCATGACAAGCCACAGGATATACCCTGTGCTCCATACAGCCACCAGCACCCATTCCAGAACGACCTGCCGCCCCGCCGCGCGCATCTGGTCCGCCGCCGCAAGCAGCAGCATGCAGCCGAGCAGAATAAGCGGCACAAGCGAAGCATACTCCAGGATATTCCCCCAATACGGCGGCAGGACCGCTGGCCCGCAGACCACCGTAAAGCCGATCAGCACATCCGCTGTGATACTCGCCCGCCGGAACCACGGAGACGCCTGTTGTTGGGAAAGCGCGCCCGCCGAGATCACGGCATACGCCACCAGCTCCAGCATCCAGTTGCCCGCCAGTGCCGTGCTGCCCAGCATCGCCAGCTTGATCACAATGCCGGCCGCGATCCCCAGATAGGCGTAATAGCTTTTGAGAACATTCATACTTTATCCTCCGCAAGCAGCGTTTTCGCGCGCCACAAATACCGCACCATCCAAGCATAGGAAACCACCGCCGCAAGCAGCGCCACAACCTCCAGCCCCATCTGCACGCAGAACAGCACGGTATACGCGCCCTGCTGGACCGAAAGCTCGGCCTGCCCTTCGAAATACGGCAGAAAGCCCATCATGGACGCGCCGCGCTGCACAAGCGTCGCCATCGCCCAGGTGCGGCCCAGGCGCAGCGTCTGCTCAGAGGCGTCGGCCGCACGCAGCCGGCGGTCAAAATCGCGCTCCATCGGCAGGTAGAACAGCAGGAACAGCAGGTTGACCGCCATATTGCCGACCCATGCGGGATCCGTACCGTTCGGTACCGTCACCGTGAGCAGAGCACCCACCGCTGACGCGCCCAAAGCGACCCAGCAACGCAGCCAGAATGCCGCAAATGCGTTCATCAGATAGCACAGCGCCATCAGCAGCATACCGACCGGCCGGAGCGTCCCATTGAGGAACAGGGACGCCGCTATCTGCGCGGCAAAGGCAGCCAGCGTCCAGACCGCCGCACCGGAAGCGTTGCTCCGGCTCAATGATGGAACAGGCGCATGCCGGTGAACGCCATCACAATACCATATTTGTTCGCGGTTTCAATCACGTTAT
This sequence comes from Agathobaculum massiliense, assembly GCF_900291975.1. GTDB lineage: Bacteria > Bacillota > Clostridia > Oscillospirales > Butyricicoccaceae > Agathobaculum > Agathobaculum ammoniilyticum. Next base: position 2,702,962 of record NZ_OMPN01000001.1, on the reverse strand, counting down.
CATCGCGGATCGAGCCGCCCGGCTGGACGATATACTGCACGCCTGACTTGCGCGCGCGCTCTACATTATCCCCAAACGGGAAAAATGCGTCGGAACCGACCGTGACGCCGGCATTGCCCTTGATCCAGGCCAGGCGCTCCTCACGGGTGAGCGGCTCCGGCCTGACCGCGAATGTATTCTGCCAAACGCCCTCCGCCAGCACATCCTCGTATTCGTCCGAAATATATACGTCGATCGCGTTGTCGCGGTCCGGACGGCGGATACCTTCCTTGAACTGCAGGCCCAGCACCTTGGGATGCTGGCGCAGGAACCAGTTATCCGCCTTATTGCCCGCAAGGCGCGTGCAGTGGATGCGACTCTGCTGGCCCGCGCCCACGCCGATGGTCATACCGTCCTTCACATAGCACACGGAATTGGACTGCGTATACTTAAGCGTGATCAGCGCGAGGATCATATCATGCCTGGCGCTTTCCGGCAGCTCCTTCTGCTCGGTCACGATATTGGTGAGCAGGCTTTCATTGATCTCATAATCGTTATAGCCCTGCTCAAAGCGGATGCCGAAGATATCGCGCTGCTCAACCGGCTTCGGCGCATAGTCCGGATCGATCTTAACCACATTGTAGCCGCCCTTGCGCTTGGTCTTGAGGATCTCAAGCGCCTCGGCAGTGTAGTCCGGCGCGATAATACCGTCCGATACCTCCCGCGCGAGATAAGCTGCGGTATCCGCATCACAGGTATCCGACAGCGCCGCCCAGTCGCCGTAGGAGCACAGGCGGTCCGCGCCGCGCGCGCGGATGTAGGCGCATGCGATCGGCGACAGTTCGTGGTCAGCCTCCACGAAATAGATCTGCTTTTCCACGTCGGTCAGCGGCTTACCCAGCGCCGCGCCCGCAGGCGAAACATGCTTGAAGGAGGCCGCGGCCGGCAGGCCGGTCGCCTTTTTCAACGCCTTGACCAGCTGCCACGCGTTGAACGCGTCGCAGAAATTGATATACCCCGGCTTGCCGTTCAGGACCTCGATCGGCAGCTCGCCCTCGGTCATAAAAATGCGCGCGGGCTTCTGGTTGGGGTTGCAGCCGTATTTCAATGCCAGTTCTTTCATTCGTTTCCCCTCATTTCACATGCTTGTTTTTGATGACCTGCTCGTATTTACCCGTTTCCAGGTCGATATACCGCACGAAGAGCGAAATCTTGTTCTGTTCGTTCAGGCTGTCCCACATCATGTCCGCGAACTCCTGCAGCGGCAGCTCGATGCGGACGCATTTCGGCTCGCCGCGGAACGGGAGCAGCGGGTTGCCGTCGCACAGGTAGGTATGGATAAAATGGCCCAGCCCAGGCACCGGTTTGTCATATTCATAGAAAAAGCGCTTGTTCGAGGTCCGGTCGGAGGTAAAGTTTTTGAGAATAGACAGGCTGTACGAGCCGTCCTCGTTGATCACGCCGGAAATGCGGGAGGTATAGTTGGGCGCGTCCGGCTCAAACTGGCGGGTGCGCAGGGCGTCGATATAGCTTTTTCCCTGCCGCAGATAGTCGCAGATCGTATCCGTCTGGTCGCCGTTGGTCACGACCGTCCTACCCGCGCAGACACGGACCGGATGATAAATAATCAGGGAGGGGTCGGTCATTCGGGACGGGTCAAACGCTTCCGTGCGGATTCCATCCTCGGTTTCCACAAACACGCGGTTCCGGCTGTTCTCCGACCGGCCCATGATGAAATAGGCCGCAACGTTCCTTTTGTTATCCTTTGTACGGCCGAAAATGATGCCGCGGCCCGGATAGGTGTTGGACACCAACTCATCCGCGATATTGAACACATTTTTGCTCATAACGCAAACACACTCCTTTGTTACTTTCTCTTGACGGCCGCGCCGTCGACGGTCAGCCTGCCCGCGCAGAAATCGGACACGGCTTGCGGAAGCAGCTGCCATTCCGCCTGAACCATCACGCGCTTCTGCAGCGTCTCCGGCGTGTCATCGTCCTCCACTTCAATCGCTTTCTGCGAGATAATCGCGCCTCCGTCCACCACTTCAGATACAAAATGCACGGTTGCGCCGGTCACCTTCACCCCTTTTGCCAAAGCCGCTTCATGGACGCGCAAGCCGTAGAAGCCCTCCCCGCAGAACGCGGGGATCAGCGAGGGATGGATATTGATGATGCGGTTCTCATAACGGCGGCAGAAGTCCGCGCTGAGCACGGTCATAAAGCCTGCGAGCACAACCAGCCCGATCTCCCGTTCGCGCAGCAGCGCGTCCAGCGCAGCGCCGTATGCGTCGGGAGAAGCGAACTCCCTGCGCCGCAGCACCGCGGAGGGGATACCGGCCTTCGCCGCCCGTTCCAGCGCAAACGCGTCCGGATTGGAGGAGACGACAAACGCGATGCGCCCGTTTTCGATCTTGCCCGCCTGCTGCGCATCGATGAGCGCCTGCAGGTTCGTACCGCCGCCAGAAACCAAAACTGCAATGTTTATCATATTGGATCTCCATTTTCTGCGCCGCAGCGCGCATTGAATCAAACTCTGCGTAGCCGCGCCGGCGTCAGACGAGTTCCACGCCCTTCTCGCCGTTCACGCACTCGCCGATGATATACGCCTTTTCTCCCGCGGCCGAGATCGCGGCGACCGCGCGCGACGCGTCCTCCGCGGCAACCGAAAGCACCAACCCCGCGCCCATATTGAACGTGTTGTACATATCGCGCTCCGGTATGCCGCCCGTTTTGGCAATCAGGCCGAACACCGGCGGCACCGGCATGGCGCTTTTTTCGATCTTCGCGCAAATGCCTTCGGGCAGCATACGCGGCACGTTTTCGTAAAAGCCGCCGCCGGTGATATGACTGATGCCCTTGACATCCACCTTGCCCATCAGGGATTGGATCGCCTTGACGTAGATTTTGGTCGGGGTGAGCAGCTCCTCGCCCAGGGTTTTGCCAAACTCGTCGATATAGCGGCGCACGGACTTTTCATTGATGCCGAGCGTCTTGCGCACGAGCGAATAGCCGTTCGAGTGTACGCCCGAGGAAGCCACGCCGACCAGCGCGTCGCCCTGCCGGATCGTCGTCCCGTCGATCATTTTCTCCTTATCCACCATGCCGACCGAGAACCCTGCCATGTCGTACTCGTCCTCCGGATAAAAGCCGGGCATCTCCGCGGTTTCGCCGCCGATCAGCGCGCAGCCCGCCTGGCGGCAGCCCTCCGCGATGCCGGAAACCATCTGCGCGATCTTGGCCGGATGGTTCTTACCGACCGCGATATAATCCAGGAAAAACAACGGCTGTGCGCCGCAGCACGCGATGTCATTGACGCACATGGCCACGCAGTCGATGCCCACCGTGTCGTGCTTATCCATCAGGAAGGCCAGCTTGAGCTTGGTACCCACACCGTCCGTACCGGAAACCAGGATGGGGTCGGCCATGCCCTTGAAATCCGGACGGAACAGGCCACCAAAACCGCCCAGCGTACCCATCACGCCCTTGGTAAAGGTCGATTCGACCATCGGCTTCATCAGCTTGACCGCTTCATAGCCCGCAGTCACGTCAACGCCGGCAGCCTTGTAGCTTTCAGAACGGCTTTCACTCATAGTAATACTCCTTCGTCGTTTAATATGGGAGCGGCTTATTCTTTGCCGCTCCAGCAGTAGGTGCAGACCTTATCGTGGTCCAGGCCGATGGCCTCCAGCAGTCCGTCAAGCGACTGATAGCCGAGCGAACTGAATCCAAATTTTTCGCAAATTGTCTTGAGCATGCACTGGCCGCGCTTGGTATTCGCATCCGCGTATTCCTCCAGGTGCTTCTGCCCCTCATCGCCCTCCAGCTCCTGCACGGTGCGGCGGGCCAACAACTCCATCTCGGAATTACTGGAGGAGAAATTCAGGTATTTGCAGCCGTACATGATCGGCGGACAGGCCGACCGCATATGGACCTCTTTTGCGCCGGATTCGTACAGGAACTCAACGGTTTCACGCAGCTGGGTGCCGCGCACAATCGAGTCGTCCACGAACAGCAGCTTTTTCCCCTCGATCAGCTCGGGTACTGGGATCTGCTTCATCTTGGCGACCTGATTGCGGATCTTCTGGTTGGCCGGCATGAACGAGCGCGGCCAGGTCGGGGTATATTTGACAAACGGACGCGCAAACGGTTTGCCGCATTCGTTGGCGTAGCCGATCGCATGCGGCACGCCGGAATCCGGCACGCCGGCAATAAAATCCACATTTTCCGCCAGGCCGCGCTTTTTATCGTCGCACGCCATGATCTCACCGTTGCGGTAGCGCATCACCTCGACGTTGACACCCTCATAATTGGAATTGGGATAGCCATAATACGTCCAGAGGAACGCGCATATTCTCATTTCCTTTCCGGCCGGCGACAGCGTTTCAAATCCATCCGCCGTGACCTTGACGATCTCGCGCGGCCCAAGCTCATAGGCATCCTCATAGCCGAGCTTGTGGTACGCGAACGACTCGAACGAAACGCAATGCCCGTCCTCGCTTCTGCCAATCAGCACCGGCAGGCGACCCAGCCTGTCGCGCGCGGCGATGATCCCCTCCCGCGTCAGCGCGAGCAGGGTGAGCGAGCCGTCGATCAGCTCCTGCGCGTGCAGGATGCCGGATACCAGGTCGTCCTTCTGGTTGATGAGCGCCGCAACCAGCTCGGTGGAGTTGACCTTGCCCGAACTCATGGCCATGAACTGATGGCCATGGTCGGAAAAATAGCGGGAAACCAGCTCCTCCGCGTTGTTGATGATACCAACCGTGGTCAGCGCGTACAGGCCAAGGTGGGACCGCACGAGCAGCGGCTGCGGGTCGGTATCGCTGATGCAGCCGATGCCGCTGCAACCCTGGAAATCCTGCAGATCCTTTTCAAATTTGGTCCGGAACGGGGTATTTTCAATATTGTGGATCTGGCGCTGAAAGCCGACCTCCTTGTCGTAGACGATCATGCCGCCCCGCCGTGTACCCAGGTGCGAATGATAGTCCACGCCGAAAAATATATCCAGTACGCAGTCCTGCTTGCAGACCGCGCCAAAAAATCCTCCCATAGTTGCTCCTTATCTTTTTCCGGTTTTGGGTTTGCCCGATCAGGCGCGTTCCCGCAGGCGGTTACTTGCCCAGCACGCGCTTCATGATCTCCTGATACGCTTCCTCGACGCCGCCCAGGTCGCGGCGGAACCGGTCCTTATCCAGCTTCTCCTTGGTGGTCTTGTCCCACAGGCGGCAGGTGTCCGGACTGATCTCGTCGGCCAGCACGATTTTACCGTCCGCAGTCTTGCCGAACTCCAGCTTGAAATCGACCAGGAGTACGTTCAGCGTATCGAAATACTGCTTCATGACCTCGTTGACCTTGAACGCCATGCCCTTGATCTGCTCGATCTCCTCGCGGGTGGCGAGTTTCAATGCGATCGCGTGGTACGCATTCATGAGCGGGTCGCCCAGATCGTCGTTCTTATAGGAGAATTCGACGGTCGGCTCGTCGAACACGATGCCCTCCTCCACGCCGTAGCGCTTGGCAAAGGAGCCGGCCGAAATGTTGCGGATAATGACCTCGAGCGGTACGATAGAAACCTTTTTCACAACCGTTTCGCGCTCAGAGAGCTGCTCGACGAAATGGGTCGGCACCCCCTGCTGCTCCAGAAGCTGAAACATGTGGTTGGACATGACGTTGTTGATCGCGCCCTTGCCGACGATCGTCCCCTTTTTCTCCCCGTTGAACGCGGTCGCGTCATCCTTGTAATCGACGATGACCAGGTTCGGGTCGTCGGTCGCAAACACTTTCTTTGCCTTTCCTTCGTACATCTGCTCTTTCTTTTGCATGTCCATTTCCTCCATTTATATGTGTAATTTAAAAACAAACAAACCTTTGTTTTTGGGTTTTACCCAGTCCGCGCAGGTGGTTACGCAAACTGCGCCTTTACCTTTTCATCCTTGGCCATGACCTCGTCGGCCATTTCCTGCTTAAACTGCCGCAGTTTTCCGGCAAGCGCTTCGTCCGACAGGGCGAGCATCTGCGCCGCTAGGATGGCTGCGTTGTCCGCGCCGTCAATCGCCACGCACGCGACCGGAATGCCCTTGGGCATCTGCACCATGGACAGCAAGCTGTCCATGCCGCCCATCACGCTGGTTCCCATCGGCACACCGATGACCGGCAGCGTGGTGTAGGCTGCCAGCACGCCGCCCAAATGCGCGGCCTTGCCCGCCGCTGCGATGATCACGCCGAAGCCCTCTGCCGCCGCGTTTTTCGCAAGCTGCTCCGCCGCCGCGGGCGTGCGGTGCGCGGAGCAGATCCGCACCTCGGCCGGTATGGCAAACGATTTCAGCCGGTCCACGCATTTTTCCATAACCTTCAGGTCGCTGTCCGACCCCATGACGACGAGCACCTTTTTCATCGCATATTCCTCCTCAAAAACAAATGAGGACACGGATAGACCCGTGTCCTATATACGCGCTCAATTAGCTGCACCGATGCCCGAAAGCATGCACGAATGCCCGGTACCCAGATTGAAGAACTGCATGCGGATAGACTGCGCCGCCTTATCCAGAAACACGCTTCCGATCATGTGTACACCTCTTTCGCTGCTTGTCCTGCTATCAGTGGAGATACATTAATATTTTATCCAAAGCGCCTGTGTATTGCAAGCGTTTTACGCCGTTTTTTCTCGTTTTGTACAAATGCCCAAAGATGGGGGCCGCGGCTCTCAGCTTTCGTGCAGAACGCCCTTTCCGTACAGCACCGCCTCAATCTGGCGCACGCGCTCGCTCCAGGAGCACTGCGCGCCATAGGCCAACCGTTTGGCCACTTTCTCCGGATCATTTTCCGTCGCTGCCGCGTCGCACATAGCGATAAACTCGTCCGCGTCGTGCGCGATATACACCACGTCCGCGAAATCCTCGACCTGCAGCGGCTCGCGTGTGGAAACCACCGGCTTGCCGGTCGCAAGGTACTCGTAAAACTTGAGCGGGGATACGTCGCGGCTCAGCGCACCCGCGCGAAACACATTCAGGCATACATCCATCTGCGCCAGGTACGCAGGCAGCTCGGGCTGCGGCACCAGGCCGTGGAACACGATATTGGGATACTGCCGCAAATGCGACAGGTCCACGCCCGGCAGCGTCCGGCCGATCAGGAAAACAGTCGCATCCGGCCGATCCTTTGCCAGCTTTTCGATCAGCGCGTAATCGATGCACTCCTGCAGCATGCCCACAAACCCGAACACTGGATGCTTCAGGCTTTTCATATCTTCCGGACAAGGCAGGCTGCCTTTTTCGGTCTGCACGCGCGAAAAGATCTCATACGCCGCGCCATTCGGGATCATTTTTGTCGTGGGGTTCACCTTTTCCAGCGTTTCGGCCAGCCCGACCGCAGTCGCGAACACCTGATCCGCCACCCCCGCAAGGTCGCGCTCCATCCGGTCCACCACCACCGGATCGATATGCCCCTTGTAAGCCGAATGGCGGTCCACGCAGTCATAAACCAGCGCGCGGTGCGGCACATGCGCCGCGATATCGCAGGAGGACGGCGAGTAGCACCAGAGCACCGTTTCCTCCCCGAAGCCGTGCTCGCACATCTTCCGGCGCACGAATGCGGCCTGGCGCTTCTGGTTGAGGCGGTTGACCCACCGGAACTTGTTGAAAAACGGCAGGACGGGCGGCAACGCGTAGACCGTGATGTTTTCATGCCCCTCCACCTTTTCCCCCGGCCGCTTGTATTTCGAGAGATACGCGGACGCTTTTTTGGCCTTGAGCGGCGCAATCACCGACACCGGCGGATCAAAATACAGCACCTCCGCGTTCCGCAGGCGGCTCATCACGTTCTGCTTGCGGGTCGGCAGCGGGTGGTAGTTGGTCGTCGACAGACAGACGATATGGTTTTTCATGCGTTTTCCCCGTCCTTTTTTTCACACTTCAATCCCAGCAACAGCGCAGCGCAGCGCACGTTCTCCTGCTCGCGCTCGCGCAGCATTCCGGCGGTGCGGCGCACCTCCCCATCCAGCGCGCCGGACACACACTCGTCGATCAGGCGGCACAGCGGCTCCGCGCGCACGGTCTGCAGCTGCAGACAGGTGCGGCTGCCGATATATTTGAGAAAACCGTCCACCTTGATGTCGTAGCTCATGCCCACGACCGGCACGCCTTGTCCAGCGGAAAACATCAGCGAGTGCAGGCGGATGCCGACCACGGTTTTCATGCGCGCCAGGATGCCGATGGTCACCTCGATCGGCTGGCGGGTGCGCACCGCGTGCCACGGGCAGCGGAGCAGCGCCCCCACCCGCTCGGCGGGCAGCAGGTCGTTCGGGAATTCGATGGGGACGAACACCGGTGTCAGCCCATGTCTCTCATAGGCGTAATTGGCCGCCGCCGCAATCTCGGGCAACGCCGCGTCCAGCCCTTTCCAGTTTCGCAGGCCGAAGCCGATATAGCGCCCCTCAGGATCGATGCCGCTCTGCTCCATGGCGAGCGACACGACCTCGCGCGGCGCGGGGTCCAGGATAATCGTCGGGTCGGCGGATACGCGGATGTCCGGACGGGTCACGCCCATCTCGGCCAGAAGCGAACGGGAGTTATCGTCGCGCAGCGTAATGCGGTCGACCGACCGGTCGATCGTCTTGGCCGCCATGACGCGGTTGCCCGCGCGGTTGATCGGGCCGATGCCGCAGCCGTACATCATCACCTTGCAGCCGCGCTTTTTCGCCGCGCGCAGGGTGTAGCAGTAATACCAGATCGACCGCGTTGAGGTGACGTCCTGCATCAGCGAGCCGCCGCCGTTGATATACAGTGCCGCGCGCCGGAACCGCCGCAGCACGGCGAACACGTTGAACGTATAAATCGCGTTCGTCCGGTAGACCAGGCGAGTCTCTTTCGGGCGGCGGGACATAACGCAGATCGTGCGCTCCGGATCGAGCGCACGCATCTCCTGCACGATCGCCTCCAAAATAGCGTCGTCGCCCGCATTGCCGCGCCCGTACGCGCCGCAGATCACGATGCTCTCGCGCTCGTGTTTGGGCCGGTGGAAGCGGGCGAGCAGATGGCGGTAATTCGCCTCCTGCCGCGCGCACATATTCTCGCGGGAAAACTCGCGGGAGGCCTTGTCGTACAGCGCCTCGGAAAAGGCGCAGCGCAGCGCGGGGTCGTTTGCCAGGCGCGCCATGTATCTGGCAAGCTGGCGGTCGTCCCCAACTGGGAAAATATAGCCGTTTTCGCCCGTGTCGATCAGTTCGGGCATGCCGCCCACATCCGAGCAGATGGTCGCGCAGCCCGCGCAGACGCCTTCGAGGATGGAGTACGGGAAAGTTTCGGACACCGAGGACAAAAGGTTGATGTCCATTGCGCGGAAAAACGGCCCGACTGGGGAAACCCAGCCGCAGAACGTCACGCGCTCCGCCACGCCGAGCTGGGCGCACAGCCTGCGGAGCATCTCCTCATCCTCGCCGTCGCCCGCGATGAACAGGCGCAGCTGCGGCGCCTCCTCAAGCGCCGCGGCAAAGCCGCGCACGGTCGTCGCAATATCCTTGACCGCGGTCAGACGCGCGGCGATCCCGCACAGCACGTCGCCCTCCTCCACCTCCACGCCGTAGGTATCCCGCAGATAGGCAGCACGGTCAAATTCGCCCTCCGGCCGTTTGAAATCCATGCCGTTGTAAATCTTCACAATCCGTTCGGGATCGAAGCCGCGCTCGATCAGCGTGCGCGCCATCCGGTCCGCGACCGGCTGGTAAAAATCCAGAAAACGCAGCGCGACCGCGTTCGCCGCGCCGAATGTATGCTGCTTGAACGGATTGCCGAGATAGTCCAGCTTATAATCCGAATGCACGGTCGTCACGATCGGCACCTGGCGCGAACGGCGTACCATCGCCCCCATCAGATTGGCGCGACCGCCGTGGCAGTGGATAATGTCCGGCCGGAACTCGTCCACCAGGTCGCGCATCGCGCGCGCCGCGCGGAACGGGTTATGCCGCTCGATCACGCGGACGTCGATGCCGCGCTCACGCGCCTCATCCGCAAACGGGCCTGCGCGAAACGAAAGCAGCATAACCTCGTTCCGCCGGCTCAGGCCGGTGACCATATTCATAATGTGGGTTTTGGCGCCGCCCACGTCGCCGCCGCCCATAACATGCATGACTCGCAAGGGCAACTCCTCCTGATAAGGCTGGTAATACTCGCATGAGTATACCATAGTATACCACGGAACACCGGCAAATGCAAAAGAAAGCCGCCCGTCAGGGGCGGCTCTCCCGCTCACGGGAGATAGGTAAGAACGGTCACGCCGTTTTCCGTGCTTTTGGAGAACACGGCGTTGTCCTCATAGCGCAGCACGCCGTATCCCTCGTCCCCGTGATTGAAAGGGATGCGGATATCGTAGCCAAGGTTATCCGGATACGCACAAACGCTCGCCACGACCCTTTCCTTCCCCCACTCGACAAACACAAGCTGCACCATCCCCTCGCTGACGCTCTCCTTGACTGCGTCACTGTCCAGCCGGATGATGCTTTGGATTTCCTCCTTCGAGGTATATGGGCCAAATGTATATACCTCGTCCCACTCGAACGGGACCAGCTCGTTCAGGGATACCTGGGTCGACTCCTCCGGTATTGCCTCCACCGCGTGTTCAAGCGCGCGGGCATTCACACCGGCCAGCCCGCCGCTGAACAGGTAGCCGCCCAAAATAACGGCCAACAGCAAAATAAAAACATAGGATGGTATCCTGATCTTCCCTCTTTGGCTGTACATTGCATTCCTCCGTTCACAGCTTGTGTATTGTTCCATCCGGTTTTATCATAGCATACCGCCGCGCCCGCCGCAAGGAAAAGGCGTTTCCAGCAAAGCCGTATTTGTTTTTGCCGCCATATCATGCTATACTATGGTTATCTGACCGAAAGCGAGGGTTCCTCATTTGTCCGGTAAAAACACTATGACGCGCGACGCGATGCTGTTCCTCCCCGCCAAGGTGGTCGAGGGGCTGCTCGTCATCGCGTGCTCTTCCTTGTATACGCATATTTTCACACAGGGCGCGGTCGGCACGTTCGGCATTGTCAACACGACCGTGCAGTTCTGTTATCTGGTCGTCGCGGGCTGGATGGCGAACGCCGCCACGCGCTATGTGGGCGAGGAATTCCGCAGGGACCGCGCCAGCGCGCTGTTTTCGACCGTTTCAGCCATCTATCTGCTGATCTGCGCGGCCGTCGCGGCCGTCGCGCTCTGCGCGGCCGCGGTCACGCGCGATCCGGTCTGGCTCGGCGGCGCGTGCATGTTCTTCAGCTATACCGTGTTCCAGATCCTCAACTCCGCGCTGATCCAGCTCGGCCGGATGCGCGCCTCCATCTCGCTCAGCCTGTTTTCCGCGGCGGGCAAGCTGGCTATCGCTTATGCGATCGTCCACGGCGCATCCGATTACCCCTCCGCCGCGCCCGCGTTCATCGCCAACACCCTCGCGGACGGTCTGGCCGGCCTGGGCGCGGTCTTCGCGCTGTCCATCCCGACGGTCGCGCGCCTGCGCTGGTTCTCCCGCCCCCTGCTGCACAAGTTTTTCGCCTACGGCGTGCCGCTCATGGGGGTATCGATCGCGGTCGCGCTGCTCAACATGATCGACCGCTATCTGGTGACGGGTTTTTTCGGCAAGGAGGCCTTTGCGGTCTACAACCAGAACAACTCGATCGCTTCTGGTATTTTTACGATGATCTCGGTCGGCATCATGCGCGGCGTATACCCGAACGTGCTGCGCGCCTGGCGCGACGGCGGACAGGCCGCCGCCAAGCCGCTGCTCGACCAGGGCGTGCGGCTGTATCTGCTGATCGCGGTACCGGCTGTCGCAGGGCTGTCCGCGGTGGCGCTGCCCATGTCCCGCTTCCTGTTCGCGGCGGGGTACGACGCGGGCGCGCCGGTCATCGCCTACACCGCGCTCGCCATGCTTTTCATGGGGCTGACCGAATACGCCAACAAGGCGTATGAGCTGGAGCAGTCCACCATCCATGTGCTGCAGAACAGCGCAGCGGCGGCGGCCATCAAGGTAGTGTGCAGCGTTGTGCTGCTCAAAACGCTCGGGTTCACCGGCGGCGCGCTCGGCTCGGTCGTCGCGTTCGCCTCGTATTTTATCATTACGGCGGTGCGCGTGCGCAAGCGCTTTATTTTCCGCGTACCCGCGAAAAGCCTGGCGCGCATCCTGGTCTGTGCGCTGCTCTGCGGCGCGGCGGCGTTTGGCTGCACGCTGTTGCCCGCGAATAACCTGCTGCGGCTGGTCTGCGCGGTCGCGGCGGGCGCGGCGGTGTACGCAGTAGCCATCATCGCCAGCGGCGAGGGACGTGCGGAAGCGCAAGCCGTACTGAAAAGGCTGAAGCGATAATAAAAGGCAGATACGGTCATACTGTATCTGCCTTTCGGGTTTCATCATCTAGTCCTTTCGTGTCAGGAAAAGTCCAAGGAATGCAGCAACCAAGATAAGCGGCGCCACTCTGACAAACAGCCATTCAAATGCGTGCAACGCAACGCCGAGAACAGCCGTTTCCGGATCACTGTAATCCCAGCCCAGGTAAGGACTTTCCAACGCCAATAAGAATGCAAAAATTGCTGCTATGCCTGCGCACAATGCGATAAGGAGCCAATGCAGCATTTTCTTTCCTGCGGCTTTTCTCTGTGCGAGCTGCAAGTTTATCACCTCTAGCTTTGCGGAAATCGCCTTTAAGTCATCAGCTTCCGGCTCCGTGACGTTTTCTCCAAGCAGCGTGCTCACGGGTGTTGCAAGCGCTTCCGATAGGGAGATCAACATATCAGAATCAGGAACTGACAAGCCGCTTTCCCTTAGTTAAAGATATGAAGCCTCATTATCAGTCTACTTTTCCAATAAATCGGTAGTATATCTCTATTTCCTGTATTCTTTCGTTCTCCTCATTCGTTGTTGCTTCGTGAATGAGTATTTTTTCTATCATTGCATTTAATAACGGTGCTGTCAGTTCCTTTGGTACGGAATACTCCTTGATTAACTCAATCCACTTTTCAGCACCTATCATATCCTGTTCCATTTTACTTAATTCTTCTCTTAGGCTTGTTATCTGCTGTTCCAGTTCTATCTGTTCCTTTTGATATTTTCCCGACAGCATAATGAAGTTTCGTTCTGTTATCTTCTCACAGGCTCTATCTTCATACATTTTCGCAAATAATCGGTCAATCTCATTTTGTCGGTTCTCGGCTTTCTTCAAGGCATTTGCCTTTTTCTTCTTTTCCCGTATTCGCTCGGCATTACCGACTTTCTGTATCTTATGCAATACCTTTTCTTCGTCCTGCTGTACTGCCTTAGCCCAATATTGCAATCGTTCCAATACGGCTTGATACAGCACATCATAACGAATGTAGTGCATAGAACAATTACCTTTGCCAAACTGCCCGTAGTAACTGCAAGCATAATAACTATACGGTGTTTTATTCGCCTTATTTGTCGCAAACCTCATAGACCAGCCACAATCCGCACACTTGACAAGCCCTGCAAATATCGGCGTTGCCTTTTCCTTTGTCTGTCTACGCCTTGATTTTATCTGTTCCTGCACACGATAGAACACTTCCTTGTCAATAATCGGCTCGTGCGTGTTTTCTACTCGAAACCATTCACTTTCAGGCTTTCGTACTTTCTTCTTGCTCTTAAACGATACCGTAGACTGCATATTGTGAACGCTGTTCCCGATATAGACTTCACTTTTTAAGATTGCCTTGACATGAGCAATCGTCCACTCATAACGCTTGCTGTCGGGCTTTCCCTCAAAGATATGTGCAAAAGTACCATACCTTGTAAAATTCAGCCAAGACGCTGTCGGGACTTTTTCTTCTCGCAGTATCTTTGTGATTTTTGCACTACCGTAGCCTTGATAGGCTAGGGAGAAGATTTTTTCAACAATCCATTTCGTTTCCTCATCAACCAGCAGTTTTCCTTTGATATCAGGGTGTTTCTTATATCCTAACGGAGCATAAGCCCCATAATGAGCACCCTCTGCAAATTTTGTCTTAAACGCTGATTTCACTTTACGGCTCGTATCTCTTGCCACCCATTCATTGATAATGTTCTTAAATGGTGCAATCTCACTTTCGCCTTTTTCGCTGTCTACACCGTCATCAATCGCTATGTAACGGACATTATGGCTGGGAAAATACAATTCTGTATATTGTCCTGTCATAATATAATTTCTGCCAAGTCGGGAAAGGTCTTTTGTTACAACACAGTTGATTTTTCCTGCCTCTATATCCTCAATCATTCTCTGAAAACTCGGTCTGTCAAAAGCTGACGTTAGATAACGATACTTTTGAAAACACTGGAAAATCAAGGTTTTTCGAGCGACGGACAAGCAGGGTATTGTACTAAAAACTGAATACGACGCAGAAGCGGCGTTTCTTACTCTCTACATGGGAGAACAGGAACGCCGCTTTTTTATGCCCTTTGTTACGCAGTAGGGGCAGAAAAAGCCTTGCTACAAGCGATTTTGCGGGCGCGTATCTGGCGCGGCAAGGGATTTATACCTTATCCCCCGAAACCGCGCTTCTACTGCGTAACAAATCCACAGCAAAAGGAGTGATTTACTATGGCAGTTTTCAGAGTGGAACGGAACAAGGGCTACACCGTAATGAGCAACCACCACCTACGCAACAAGGAGCTTTCCTTAAAGGCAAAAGGGCTGTTGTCGCAAATGCTGTCACTCCCCGAAGATTGGGACTACACCTTGAAAGGCTTATCCCTTATCAACCGGGAGAAGATAGACGCTATCCGCGAAGCCATTAAGGAGCTTGAACGCGCCGGGTATATCGTTCGGTCAAGGGAGCGCGACGAGAAAGGACGCTTGCGGGGCGCGGACTATGTGATATTCGAGCAGCCGCAGCCGCCTACGCCGGATTTACCTACATTGGAAAATCCAACATTGGATAATCCAACGCAGGAAAAACCAACATTGGAAAAACCTACGTTGGAAAATCCAACGCAATTAAATAAAGATATACAAAGAACTGACTTACCAAAAAAAGAAAAATCAAATACAGATTTATCAAGTACCCATTCCATTCCTATCCTTTCCCCTAACCCCTCTCCTTGCAGAGAAGCGGCTACGCCGCCGGAACGGAAAGGAACGGAAGCGGCAGCACAGAGCGCAGTTGATATATACCGGGAAATCATCAAGGACAATATCGACTACCACATTCTCAAACAGGACATGAAGTTTGACGGGGACAGGCTGGACGAGATTGTAGACCTCATGCTTGAAACCGTATGCACCGCCAGAAAGCGGGTACGGATTGCGGGGGACGACTACCCGGCAGAGCTTGTGAAATCTAAGTTTATGAAACTGGACGGCGAGCATATCCGCTTTGTGCTTGACTGTATGCGGGAGAACACAACGAAAATCCGCAACATCAAGCAATATCTGAAAGCAGCCCTTTTCAACGCCCCGTCCACTATCGGCAATTATTACACTTCCCTTGTCGCCCATGACATGGCAAGCGGCGCACTGTCACCGAAGAAGCCGCAGTACGGCGACCCGGACTATTATTCATTCAAACCGGGCGAAAGCCTGTAAAACAACAAAAGGAGGATTTTATTATGGCACAGAAAATGACAGGAGCATTGGTATTTGACGAGCGCACCGACCGTTACGACATTCGCTTTGACTTAAACAGCTACTACGGGGGCTTGCATTGCGGTGAGTGCTTTGACGTATTCGTGCGGGGCAAGTGGAAGCCGACCCGGATTGAGTACGGCGACAACTGGTATCTTGTGGGTATCAGAGCCGAGGACTTGAACGGGCTGCGGGTGCGTATCTGACCGCCGCCCCATAAAGAAACGCGAAAGGAGGACGCGAGGAATTGCAGGACGAAGTAAACGAAAAGACCATAGCCCTTTACATCAAGACCGGGAAGCTGACCGCCCAGACGCTCCAAAAGGCAATGAAAGCCATACTGTCAAAGGGCAAAAAGCAGCTTGCAAAACCGCCACAGGGAAAGCAGAGCTTAAAGCAGCTTATGAAGCAGAACGCGGGCGTTTCCAACATTGAGATTACCGAGGGCAATATCAAAGCCTTTGAGAGTACGGCGAAAAAGTACGGTATCGACTTTGCGCTGAAAAAGGACGCAACGGAAAGCCCGCCCCGCTATCTGGTTTTTTTCAAGGGGCGGGACGCGGACGTGCTGACCGCAGCCTTTAAGGAGTTTTCCGCAAAGAAGCTGACACAGGAGAAAAAGCCCTCTATCCGAAAGCTGCTCTCTACGCTCAAAGAAGCCGCACAGGGCAAGAACGCGGAACGGGCAAAGGTCAAGAACAAGGACAGGGAGGTATCGCTATGAAGCCGGAAATCAAGAAGCTGCTTATCCTAAATCTCCCGTATCTGCTCTTTGTCTGGCTCTTTGATAAAGTGGGCGCGGCTGTCCGTCTATCCCCCGGCGCGGACGCAAGCGCAAAGCTGCTACATCTTGGGGACGGTTTTACCACCGCCTTTTCCAGTATCGCGCCGAGCTTCCACCCGGCAGACTTACTTATCGGCATTGCGGGGGCGGTCATTGTCCGGCTGATTATCTACACCAAAGGCAAGAACGCGAAGAAATACCGCCGCGGGACAGAATACGGTTCGGCGCGTTGTGGTGCATAATCCTAAGTGTAAACAACACCTATATGGACGCACAGGAGGTTATGCACATGACTGATTATAGCAAAATTACAGCCCTTTACTCCCGCCTTTCCGTGGGCGACGAGGACAGGGACGGCGGCGAGAGCAACAGCATACAGAACCAAAAAATATTTTTGGAGAACTATGCCAGAGGGCAGCACCTAACCAATATCCGGCACTACATCGACGATGACGAAAGCGGCAGGTTTTTTGACCGTTCTGCCTACTCCCGCATGATGGACGATGTGGAAAACGGGAAAATCGGTGTCTGCATTATGAAAGACCTTACCCGCTGGGGGCGTGACTATCTCCAAGTCGGAAACGCGATGGAGATATTCAGACGGAACAATGTGCGCTTTATCGCGGTCAACAACGGCATTGACAGCGAGAAGCCCGACACATTGGAGTTTGCGCCCTTTATCAATATCATGTCGGAGTGGTATGCAAAGGACATCAGCAAGAAAGTGAAAACGGGCATTAAGACCAAAGGCATGAGTGGAAAGCCGATTGTCACCGAAGCCCCTTACGGTTATGTCAAAGACCCGGACAACAAGGATTTTTGGATAATCGACGAGGAAGCTGCCGAGGTTGTACGCCTTATTTTCCGCCTGTTTATCGGTGGGAAGAACCGCAACCAAATCGCCGTATATCTGACACAGGAGCAAATCCCTACCCCCACTTTCTACATGAAAGACCGCGGGCGGGGAACCTGTAAAAATAAGACACTCAACGAGGATAACCGCTGCAAGTGGAACAAAGCCACCTTGACCAATATCCTCACACGGCAGGAGTATTGCGGCGATGTAGTCAACTTCAAGACTACAAAGCATTTCCGGGATAAACATAACCACTATGTAGACCGGAGCCAATGGCACATCACAGAAAATGTGCATGAGCCGATTATCAGCCGCAGCGATTTTGAAACCGTACAGCGGATTTTGGGAAACGCACCCGTCAGACGCCCCAACGGGGACGGGGAAATCCACCCTCTGTCCGGCTTACTTTTCTGTAAGGACTGCGGCGCAAAAATGCACATTCGTATTGATTACCGGAACGGCGGCAAGCGGCACGTTGCTTTTTGCAGCGAGTACCACAAGGGAAAAGCCAAGAACCCCAAATGCCATTCCCCGCACATCATGGACGCGGACTTGCTCATGCAGACCATCGCGGAAGTGCTGAAGAAAATCGAGGACTATTCTATCAGCAATCGGGCGGAGTTTGAAGCATTAGTGAAAAAGAACCTTGCCATGCAGCAGACCGACCAGACCAAGAAGCAGCAGAAGCGTATCCCGCAAATCACGACGCGCCTTGAACAGATTGACAAGGTGCTGAATAAGCTCTATGAGGACAATGCCCTCGGCACGATCCCACAAGACCGTTATGAGCAGATGTCGCAGAAGTATTCGGAAGAATACTACACGCTGAAAGCGGAGCTTGCCACGCTCCAAGAGCAGCTGTCCGCTTATGAGAACGCGGGAGGACGGGCGCAGAAGTTTGTAAAGCTGATAGACCGTTACGCTGATTTTACCGACCTTACTCCGACTATCCTCAACGAGTTTATCAGCCGGATTGAAGTGCATGAGCGCGACAAGAAAAGGGCAAAACAGGCTATTCAGCATGTCGGGATATATTTTAACCATATCGGCAGATTTGAAAATGAACTGACACAGCTTGCGGAGCCGACAGAGCAGGAAATCCGGCAAATGCGTGAGGAAATCGAAGAAGCAAGAAAGGAAAAGAGCCGAGCCTACCACCGCAACTATTCAAGAGAATACCGGGCGAGAAATCTTGAAAAGCAACGGGAGTACGACCGTATCAAAGCGAGGGAATATCGGGCGAAGAAAAAGGCGCAGGCTGCCGCCGCACTGTCCGCACCATAAAACAGAATAGCAACATCATAGAGGGATTTTCCGAACTACGGGAAGTCCCTTTTTTACGCCCGGAGAAAGGAGCAACCTATTGACAGAAAAGAAAGGAACACACACCCCGCCGACCAAGCCGGACGGAATTATCACGACACAGAGGAACGGGCAGACCATTGTTGTGGAGCTGTTTTTCAATCCCAATGGTACAGAAACATTCTCCGACAAGCTGCTGAAAACGATACTTGCCGACAGTCTGCGTTTTTCTGCGTCTGACGGTCAAGAGCCGGAAAAAACAGAAATCTTGCGATAACAGCCGCCTCAACGATACATTCCCCGTCCGGGCGGTTTTTATCGTCAAAAACGCCGTTTTACCCAAGTCAAGAGCCGAGGAAAACACCCGAAAAATGCCCCTACCCGGTAACAGGGACGCAGAAAGGAGTTTGCATGAGAACAGGGCTTACCAAACAGGAAAAGACCACCGATATATGGTTTGACGAGAAAGACCCCCTTGTCCATATCCGAACCCACAACACCAACCTCAAAAGGCGGCTTGCCGCTTATGCCGAGCAGTACCCAGACGAGTGCTGCAAGACCGACACAGACCCCGAAACAGGCTGCATGGAGTTTGATATTGCAAAGGGGCGTTTCTCTTTCCGTCTGACCGCCCCATACAGCGAGGAACGCCGGGAAGCAGCACGGCGGTACGCCAGAGAGAACAACGCCGCCGACAGGCTAAAATGATGTAGATACAAGCACAGGTATTCAGATAAATTGAAGAAAAACTTAATAATATGCGACTTTAATTTTGGCTCACGATTATGTATAATATACTTGAAAACAATTTTTGATAGCAAGTAAAGGAGTGAAAAAAATGCTACCAATTTCTGACATTATTATCCGTTCGATTAGCGGGTATGTGTTTATAGTTCCAATTCTCATATTGTATTTTTTATATCTTAGAAAATCGGGAAGAGAGCAAAGCCTTCTTCATATTGCTGCTGTATTTGTGTTTTGCTATTATCTATTTGGAATTTTAACCGTAGCAGGTATTGGCTATACAAGCACAATATCATTTAGTCCAAAGATTTCCCTGATTCCGTTTCTCGGTATGATAACCGGACCAATAGATACTATACTTAATTTAATTTTATTTGTACCTTTAGGAGTTTTCCTGCCATTTCTGTATAAAAAGTATCATCACATAAAGACAGTTGCATTAACTGGCTTTCTATTCTCTTTATCTGTTGAAATTGTTCAGATGTTTGGCTGGGGTTCATCGGATATAAATGACCTTATTATAAATACGGCTGGAGCCTGTTTGGGATATTGGATTTATTATCTGTTATCAAAAGCTTTGCCGAATAATTTTAGAAAAAAACTTCAATCCGAGAATGTTAATGGTACGGTCGAAGTGCTTTTGTTTGTAATTTATATATATATGGTTATGGTTACAGTTCAACCCTGGGTAATCCATGATGTATTGAACATCGGATAAAGTGTTATGAAAATATTTCAATAAACAGCACACAACATAAATAAAATAACCCACTCACAAGGGCAGCCGAGAAAATCGACTGTCCTTTTTCTATGCCTATGAGCAGAAAGGAGCAACCAACCATGACAAAACCAAAAGAGAAAACCCGCGAGGAACTGCAAGCGGAAATTGAGGACGGAAAGAAGAAAATCCGGCAGATTGAGAACCGGGAAAAGATGTTGCGTCAGAAGTTATCCAAAGAGGAACGCAGAACGCGCAGCCACCGCCTTATCGTTCGGGGCGCAGTCTTTGAAAGCATTGTGCCGGAAGCAAAGAACATGAGCGACGAGGAAGCCGCAGCACTTCTTAGGCTTGCATTGACGAGTGAGCCGGTACGGAAATATCTGAAAAAACGAGCCGAAAGCGGAAACGCTGAATAAATCCCTTAGACACTAAGGGCGCACTTATACACCCTAACGGGCGTGTGCGCTCTGCCGAGGGCTTTATCTTCGCACAGGGATTTTACTCCGCGCTACGATTGGCGGCTTTGCCGCAGACAGGGGACGCTACACTTCCCCTGCGACAGCTTGCGCTGTCTACCCTTTTGTGTACTTGCGGAAACCGAACACCTTGCTACGCAAGCTATTCATTTTCCACAAGTTTTATATCCGCTATACTGGAGGTGATACCCATAGCCATTTACCATTGTAACATCAGCATAGTCAGCCGGGGCAAAGGTAAATCAGCCGTTGCCGCAGCCGCCTACCGAAGCGGCGAAAAGCTGACAAACGAGTGGGACGGAATGACCCACGACTACACCCGCAAAGGCGGCGTTGTCCATACCGAAATCATGCTGCCGCCCCATGCCCCGCCCTCTTTCTCTGACCGTTCTACACTATGGAACAGCGTGGAGCTTTATGAGAAAGCCGGGAACGCCCAGCTTGCGCGTGAGATTGACGCAGCACTCCCCATAGAATTATCACGAGAGGAACAGATACGGCTTGTCCGGGAATACTGTTCCTCTCAATTTGTTTCCAAAGGAATGTGCGTGGATTTTGCTATCCATGACACCGACAGCGGCAACCCCCATTGTCATATCATGCTAACTATGCGACCACTTGACGAGCGCGGCGCATGGGCGGCGAAATCTAAAAAGGAATATGACCTTGACGAGAACGGCGAGCGCATACGCTTGCCAAGCGGCAGATACAAGACCCACAAAGTTGACCTCACAGGTTGGAACGACAAAGGCAACGCCCTCTTGTGGCGTAAGGCGTGGGCTGATATTTCAAACAGCTATCTTGAACGCGCCGGAAGCACAGAGCGTATCGACCACCGCAGCAACGCCGAGAGAGGAATTGACGAGATACCTACTGTCCACATGGGCGTAGCCGCCTGCCAAATGGAGAAGAAAGGCATAGCCACCGAGAAAGGCGAACTGAACCGGACTATCCGAAAATCAAATAGACTGATAAAGGAAATCCGGGCGCAGATCGGCAACCTCAAAGAATGGATTGCCGGACTGCTTGCGGCGTGGGAAACCGCCCCAAGAAAACTACAGCCGCCGAAGTCCCCGAACCTTGCAAATCTTTTGATGAAGTATTTGAGCGTTCAGAGGGAAAAGAGCCGGAAGTATTCGCAGAACTGGCAGCATCAACACGCAGCCGACGAACTGAAAACCATATCACAGGCAGCGAATTATCTTGCGGAGCATGGTATCTCCACTCTTGACGAGTTGGACGCTTCTCTTTCCTCTGTCAGTGATGAAGCCTTTTCTATCCGGGAGGGAATGAAAACCGCCGAGCAGCGCATGAAAGAGCTGCAAAAGCTGATAGAGAACGGCGAGAATTATTTGCAGTATAAGCCCATTCATGCCGAACTGAAAAAGCTGAAAAATGGCTGGACGAACAAACGAGATAAGTATGAGGAAGCCCACCGCGCCGAGCTGACTCTATGGAACGCAGCAAGCCGCTATCTCCATGCAAATCTGACGGATACAAAGACGCTGCCTATCTCCGAATGGAAACAGGAATACGCTGACCTCAAAGCGCAGAGAGATACCGACTACACCAAACTGAAAGCTGCCCGCGCCGAAGTTGCCGAGCTTCAGAAGATACGCAAATGCGTGGATATTGCGCTGAAAGCCGAGCAGCCGGAGCAGACACAGAACCGCACCAAGCGGCAGGAACAGGAGAGATAAAGAAAAGGACGGGCAAGCTATTTTGCCTGTCCGTCCTAAATGTTTTCTGATAAAATGGACGCTATTGATACCTAATATTAAAACCAACTTGCTCTTTCGTCCCTAAATTCGGGCTGGTCACTATGCTCATAAGGATTATAATTATTCAAATTGCAACCAAACTCTTTCAATGATTTTATTTTATTATCCTTTGTCCATTCAACCAGCGAAATTCCATCAAATTCCTCTATGCTCCCATTGTTCATTTCATTTTTGAAATACCACTCCACAATCGTCTGATTTCCTTTGTGGAAAAATTGTTTGATTTCCCAAGCAACGACTTTGCCACGAGTATTCCATTCCTGAAACCAGTGTTTTACGATTTGACGGTTATTATATTTTGGACTCCAACTTTCAGTATAAATTACATCTTCTGCAAAAATATCATCAATACCTAAATCCTGTTTTGTAAGCCACATTTCAAACCATAAGTGAATAATTTTTTCTCTTTCATTCACAATCCAGCACCTCACTAACTTCCGATTTTTCGGTTTCATTCTACATCAAAACTATGAACAATTCAACCACAGAAAGAGAGGTATCAACTATGTATTACACCCAAGAACAAATAGACCGCGCCAACCAAGCCGACCTTGTTTCTTTTCTGCAAGGACAGGGCGAGCAGCTTACCCGCGCCGGACAGGAATACCGTTGGAAACGGCATGACAGCTTGACTATCCGGGGAAACAAATGGTACAGGCACAGCCAAAGCAAAGGCGGCGCACCCATTGATTTTGTCATGGAGTTTTTCGGAAAGAGCTTTACCGAAGCCGTAGAACTGCTGACGGGAGAAAAAGGCGCAGCACCGCCGCCGGACAGACCAAGCCCCGCGTCCTTTTCTGACTTCCGATTGCCGCCCCGCAATCCCGACAACCGCATAGCGAGGAACTACCTCACAGCCGTCCGCCGCATTGATGAAGATGTGTCGGGCTTTTTCTTTTCCACCGGGGATATTTACGAGGAAGCCGCCCACCATAACGCCGTATTCGTAGGGCGGGACGAGGACGGAGTACCACGCTACGCCCACCAGCGCGGCACAGCCAGGAACTTCCGGCTTGATGTGAAAGGCAGCGACAAAGCCTTTAACTTCTGCTATCGGGGCGAGGGCGAAAGATTGTTTGTCTTTGAAGCCCCTATTGACCTGTTATCTTTTCTCTGTCTGTTCAAAAAGGACTGGCAGAAGCAAAGCTATCTTGCGCTGGGTGGCGTGGGAGATAAAGCCCTTATGCGCTTTCTCTCTGACCGCCCGAACATCAAGACCGTATATCTCTGCCTTGACAGCGACCAAGCCGGAAACGACGCTTGCAGCCGCCTTGTGGAGCTTATGCCGGAGGGCTTGACCGTCCACCGCCTTATTCCTCTTTTCAAAGACTGGAACGAGGTGCAGACGCGCCGGAATGAAATCACAGACGGGAAATATCTGCGGGAAGCTGTCTATGGCTTGAAAGAGCCGCCACAGGAAGCAACCGTTGGGAGTACCCGCATGAGCGACGTTGACACACAGACCGTTGAATGGCTATGGAAACCGTATATCCCCTTTGGGAAAGTAACCATAGTACAGGGCAACCCCGGCGAGGGAAAGACCACCTTTGCGTTGCGCCTTGCCGCTGCCTGTACTACTGGCGGGACGCTTCCGGGCATGAAGCCCATGCAGCCGTTTCAAGTGATTTATCAGACCGCCGAGGACGGTTTGGGCGATACCGTCAAGCCCCGCTTGATAGAAGCTGCCGCAGACCTTGACCGGGTGCTTGTGATTGATGAAGCAAAACGGGAGCTTACCCTGTCCGACGAGCGCATAGAGAAAGCAATCATACAGAACGGGGCGCGTCTGATTATCCTTGACCCCATACAGGCGTATATGGGCGACAAAGCTGACATGAACAAGGCAAACGAGGTGCGCCCCATTTTTCGTCGCCTTGCCGAAGTTGCGGAGCGTACCGGGTGCGCCGTTATCCTTATCGGACACCTCAACAAAGCTGCCGGAGGACAGAGCGCATACAGGGGCTTAGGTTCTATCGACTTTAGAGCCGCAGCAAGGAGCGTCCTTTTAATCGGGCGCGTGAAGCGTGAGCCGAATGTGCGTGTTATCATTCACGACAAATCTTCCCTTGCGCCGGAGGGAAAGCCCGTTGCCTTTTGCCTTGACCCGGAAACAGGCTTTGAGTGGATAGGCGAATATGATATAACCGCCGACGAGTTGCTGTCCGGTGCGGGCGGCAATAACGCCACCAAAACCGAACAGGCTGAAAAGCTGATACTTGACCTACTGGCAGACGGGAAAGAGCTTGCCAGCGAGGACATAGAGAAAGCCGCAGCCGACGCAGGGATTTCTGCCCGTACTGTCCGGGCGGCAAAGAAAAATCTTGACGGGCGCATTACTTCAAAGCGTATCGGCGCAGCATGGTATCACGCCCTAAAAAAGTGAACTGGCAAAATCCAACTGGCAAAATCCAGATACCTTGCCACTTTGCCACTTCGCCACTTCAACCATAATTCCACCGCCCCATGTATGACCGCGTGGGGCTTTATCGTGGAAAAAAGAGCCTATGTTGCGTCAATAACTCAAAAAAGCACTTGACAAAACGCTTCATGGGGCGGGGCTGACGACATAAAGCCGTACACAGACCCGGTATTTGAGAACAATATCCCCTTAACGCAGACGGAACGGCTCACCATGAACAGCCGCCCGAAGCAGCCGAAATACGCAAGAAACAAAAATATTCTTGTAATCGGCGGTTCCGGCAGCGGCAAGACCCGGTTCTTTGTGAAACCGTCGCTCATGCAATGTACGTCAAAGGATTTTCCAACGTCGTATATCGTCACTGACCCGAAAGGAACACTGATTTTGGAAACCGGGAAAATGTTGCAGCGGTACAAATACCGTATCAAAGTGCTAAATACGATTAACTTCAAAAAATCCATGAAATACAATCCCTTTGCCTATCTGCGGAGCGAAAAGGACATTTTGAAATTAGTCAATACCATTATCGCCAACACCAAAGGCGACGGGGAAAAATCCGGCGAGGATTTCTGGGTGAAAGCGGAAAAGCTCTACTACACCGCACTAATCGGCTATATCTGGTATGAAGCCCCAGAGGACGAGAAGAACTTCACGACGCTGCTTGAAATGATAAATGCGTCGGAAGCCCGCGAGGACGACGAGGATTTCCAGAACCCGGTTGACCTCATGTTTGAACGTCTGGAAGAAAAAGACCCGGAACATTTTGCAGTCAAGCAGTACAAAAAATACAAACTGGCGGCGGGTGTTGTATGCTCTAAAAGACTTCTTAATCAAGCAGTTGGGAAGTCTCTTAGAACACACAACCTAAAACCGAAGAAAGGAGCGCAAGTTATGAGAAAAAACGAGAAAATCACAGCTCTGTACGAGCGACTGAGCCGTGATGACTTTGGCAAAGATGATGACCAACAGCGTGAGAGCAATTCCATTTCCAATCAAAAGGCTATGTTGGAGGAGTTCGCCGCACGGCAGGGCTTTACAAACATTGTCCATTTCACGGACGATGGCATTAGCGGCACTTGCTTTGACCGTCCCGGATTTTTGGCAATGATGAAAGAGGTTGAAGCCGGGAATGTGGAGTATCTGTGTATCAAGGACATGAGCCGCATGGGTCGTGACTATCTGAAAGTCGGTCAGATTATGGAAATCCTGCGTCAGCGTGGCGTTCGCCTTATCGCCATCAATGACGGCGTGGACAGCGCCAGAGGTGACGATGATTTTACCCCTTTCCGCAACATTATGAACGAGTATTACGCCAGAGACACCAGCCGTAAAATCCGTTCCACTTTCCAGTCCAAAGGCAAGTCCGGCAAGCACCTTACAGGTACGGTCATTTACGGCTATCTCTGGAACGAAGCAAGAGACCAATGGTTGGTTGACCCCGAAGCCGCAGAGGTGGTCAAGCGCATCTTTGCCATGACGATTGAGGGCTACGGTCCGTATCAGATCGCCAGAAAACTGAAATCGGAAAAGGTGCTTATTCCGTCTGCTTACCTTGCCCAACACGGCGAGGGCGTGAACAAAAACAAGACTTTCAAAGATGTGTACGGCTGGGGTTCTTCCACCATCTGCAACATTCTTGAAAAGCGTGAATATCTGGGACACACCATCAATTTCAAGACCCGAAAGCACTTCAAGGACAAGAAAAGCCATTATGTCCCGGAGGACGAATGGACAATTTTTGAGAATACCCATGAGCCTATCATTGACCAGCAGACCTTTGACCTTGTGCAGAAAATCCGTGGAAATGTCAGACGCTACCCGGACGGCTGGGGCGAAGCAGCTCCCCTCACGGGCTTGCTCTATTGTGCCGATTGCGGCGGCAAGATGTATGTCCACCGCACCAACAACGGCAAGCGCATTTCTCAATATACCTGTTCCCAATACAGCAAAGTCCCAGTTGGAAAGCTCTGCAAGACCCAGCACCGTATCAATGAAGATGTGGTACTGTCCCTTGTCTCTGAAATGCTGAAAGCCATTGCCGAGTATGCCAAGCATGACCGAGCCGAGTTTGTCCGTGTGGTGCAGGAAGCGCAGTCCAGCCAGCAGACCACAGAGGTCAGGAAACAGCGTACACGCCTTGCCACAGCAAAGCAGAGAGTTTCCGAGCTGGAAGTCCTGCTCTGCAAAATCTATGAGGACAACATTTTAGGCAAGCTGTCCGACAGCAGATACGCCACTCTGGACGCTCAATACGAAAAGGAACAGTCCGAGCTTACCGCTGAAATCTCTGTTCTGGAAAAGGCTGTCAAGAGCTATGAGAAGCACGAAAAGGACGCTGATCGTTTTATCGCTCTGATTGACAAGTATGAGAACTTCGACAAGCTGACCATTGCTATGCTCAACGAGTTTATCGAGAAAATCCTTGTGCATGAGCGTGACCGTAAAGGCAGTATACAGACCACACAGGAGGTCGAGATTTACTTCAATTTTGTTGGGCGATTCGTTCCCCCGGCGTTTGGAGAAGCGGAGCTTACCCCGGAGGAATTAGAGGAAATCCGCAAGCGTGAGGAACGCAAGGACAGGCTTCATCAGAACTACTTGAAGCGGAAAGCCAGCGGAGCGCAGAAGCGATACGAGGACAAAATCAAGGGGAGAAAAAAGGCAGAAATCGAAGCCAAGAAAGCCGCTATTCGTGCGGAGGATATTGCAAAGGGAGTGTTCGTCCCTGTCAGCAGTTTACCGCAGAGAGAGCCGATGAAAGGAGTACAAACAGCATGAATATCACTTATACACAGAACGGCGATTATCTTATCCCGAACATCGTTATCCGCAAGACCAAGCCCCTCGGACACTACGGCAGACTTCGCAAGGCGTATCTGGAAATGCACCGTCCGATACTGTTCAATGAGCTGGTGCTATCCGACAAGCTCTTTGAGCATTGCGCCGAGATTGACGAAGCGGCACGAAACCGCATGGAGCTGATCGTGCGGTCACTGGTAGAGCAAAACGGCGTGACCGAGCAACTGAAAGACGAAAACCAAATGGAATGGGTGCGGCAGATGAACACTTGCAAGGCACAGGCAGAGGAGATTGTGAAAGCGGAATTGATTTATGATTGAGCGAGGAAGTCCGGGCAGAAAACTGTTCGGACTTTTCTCATGTAGTCCAAAGTTGCGGTAGAATTGTTCACGAGTTTTATGGTACAATTTATGCGAATAAAGAAAACGGAAAATTAGAATCTAACAAGAGAATGTGGTTGTATGAAAAAATCCATATTAGTATTTTGGGCAATCGTGTGTCTGTTACCTATTCAAAGGAGGTTTAAGAATTTCAAATGAAACATATAAGAAATATATTGCTGTTGATTACGATTATTTTTGCTTTTGTTATGCAAGCTGAAGTATATCAAAATATGCTCTGGAACTTTAATGGTGCTTATTATTTATCGTCCAGATACACAACTACTAATGACGATATGGATTCATTTTTAGCCAATGCAGAAGATACAGCTGAGAAGCATGGTGTTCATATTTTTTCGACTTTTAATCAGAGAGTTTCTAATTATCAGACAAGACTTTATATTTATGGTGATGATACCGTTGTTCGGGATAGTCTTAAAAGCACAATGGATATTGAGGAAAAAACATATACGGCTTTGATAGGCGGAATCACCGTAATAGAATTTGAAGATTTTAGAGAAGCAAAAAACACAGGCAATGGACAGGAAATAATGGTCAGCTATATCGGTGATGATGATGACATTATTGCCACATATCAAGATTTGGCAAAAGAATATTCTATATCGCAGCCAGAGTTTTGGCAATCAACCGAAACTGATATGATGTTCATTGTTTGGGGCCTGGTTGCCATATTGATGATTGTACTTAATATGATTGAGGTGATACGCAGACAAAAGGAAGTAGTTGTACGAGCTTCTCTGGGCGAAAATGCTGCTGTGATTGCTCTAAAAGCTGTAGTGGCTGATATGATTTCATATGCTGCATTATTCGTCTTAGCAAAGTTGCTTGTTTCTCAATTTATATCGGGAGCGTATGAAGATCATCTCATTTTGGCAGTGTATTGTGCCGGAGCAGTTCTTTCCGTAATTCCTTATGCTGCTTTTGTCCGCTTTGATGTAAAAAAAGCCTTTGCCAATGCTTCAGATAAAAAAGGTATGTTTTATCTTCTGAACGGTCTTAAAGTATTTGCTACTGCTATGACAATTTTTACAATAACTACAAATCTCAGTAGCATTCAAGGTAATTTACTTACAAACACTACTCTTTTAGAAAATCATTATAATGATTATTATTTTGGAGTTATGCAGATTGAACCTCCTTTTGAAGAAAATGAGGAGGAATCCAAAGAGAGCAAATTTTGGAATGACCTTTACGAAAATGAATACAACACGATAAATCCGGTGGTCTGCATAGGCAGCCGGATAAGCGATACGGATAATTATATTTTTGTAAATCATAATGCCAGAGATATGCTACAAGGGTTTTCTGATATGCTTACTGAAGATGATGAAAAAGAGGATATCGTGGTCTTCGTGCCAAAGGGAAGAAATGCGGAATCATACAAAGATATCGCAAGAGAGGAAATTGGCTCTCTTACCCAAAATGCAGAAGAACTGCGTGTTGTTTATAAAGAATATTCTGGCAGAGAGCAATTTTATTATCTCAATTCGAACAGAGAAGAGGCTATTGACGGATTGTCAAGAGTAACAAATCCGATTGTGATTTATCAGGCAAATGAGGCTGTTGCTTTAAATGGAAGTTATATCGAAACAGGAACATATAATGGTGAGGTAATCTACGGATGCGATGAAAGCACAATTCGCAGTGTTGCGAAAAAATATTCAGAACAGCTTGGTTCACACTATTTTATGCTGACGAATGTCGGAGAGGATTACATTTATAGTCATAGTTTCCTTGTAAAATTGATTAGCTTTATAAGCTCTCTTTGCGTATTAGTATTGCTGTTAGATATAGCTATCATCGTATCTGAAGCGAAAATGGAATTTAGACTTAGCTCTATGGAAATCTCCCTCAAAAAGGTTTTAGGTTATAGCTTTTATGAAAGGCACAAAAGATTTATTTCCGTTAATCTTATAGAAAATATAGCCGTTGTGATATTGATTTGCATTGTTTCGCTTTTTATATCTAACGCAAGTGTCGGGATTGCTTTACTGGTTGGAGCATTGCTCACCATTATTGAAATGGCAATCATTTTCACAAATGTTATGTGGGTTGAAAAAACAAATATCTCAAAGTCCTTGAAAGGTGGATGTTTATGATTATAATTCGTGGCTTAAATAAAGCATTTGGAGAGAAAATAATTTTCTCCAACTTTAATTTGGAAATTCCGGATGGAAGTTTTGTAGTAATCAGCGGGGATAGCGGCAGTGGAAAAAGCACTTTGCTCAATATGATTGGTGGTATCGAAAAGCCGGATAGCGGCAGTATCATAATCGAAGGGCTGAATATTACCCGGCTTAAAAATAAAAACAGTTTTTTTGCGGATACAGTGGGGTTTCTTTTTCAGAATTTTGCACTGCTTGAAAATAAGACAGTTAAAGAAAATTTAAGTTTGATTAAAAAATCAAGCCGAACTAAAGTATCACTTAAAGAAGCTCTTAATCGTGTGGGGTTATCAAAGGAAGTTAACAAAAAAGTTTATCAGCTTTCCGGTGGTGAACAACAGAGAGTTGCTTTAGCTCGTCTTATGATGAAAAAATGTTCTGTTGTTTTGGCAGATGAACCTACTGGCTCACTTGACAAGAAAAATAGAGATATTGTTATGAGGTTATTGCACGAACTCAATGAAGAAGGTAAAACGGTTATCATTGTTACCCACGATCAGGGTATTATTGAAGATGAACCTTATGTTGTGAAAATCTGAGAGTACCTCTTAGAAATGTCTTGATCTACATTTTATGTAATTTGGGTCAGAAGAAAATCCCTTTAGGAACTAAAGGGCGCACTTCTATACTCTCCTATCGGGAGTATGTGCGTCCTGCGGAGCTTCATTCCCGGTCAGCAGAGAAAAACTGCTTGACCGAAAATGTTTCGTCACTTCGTTCCGTCAAGGGAGCTACACTCCCTTGCGACGCTTGTGCGTCTATCCCTTGTGGACTTGCCGTCCGCAAACAGCATGAAATGCTGTTCGCCGCCAGCAAGTTTGGAAAAATAAATACCGAAAATCAGACCGTTGACTGGTCGCAATGTGCGAAAAGTTGACGGTCTTTTTTTATCCCAAAAATCAAAAAAGGAGGTCAATCACAATGACAAAACCGAAAACCCTCGATCAGCTTCGAGCCGAAAAGGAACGAGCTGAGACGCAGCTTGCACAGGAGAAGCACAAGCTGGAGCGTCTGGAGAACAGAAAGAAGTATCTGGAGAAAGGCGAACGCACCAAGCGCACCCACCGCCTTTGCAATCTGGGCGGCACGATTGAGAGCCTTGCCCCGGAGGTCAAAGATCTCACACGCACCGAAATGACAGAGCTGATGGAACACATCTTTTCTCTGTCCGAAGTCCAGCGAGCCGTCCGGCACATGGCGATTACTCACACCAACCAAGCGAACAGAGAAAAGGAGTTGAAAGCCGATGGCACTATTTCATCTGAGCGTCACGCAGACTAAGCGAAGCGCAGGACAGTCCGCTATTGCTTCTGCCGCCTACCGTGCCGGGGAGCGATTGTATAGCGAGTATTACGGCGAATACAGCGACTACACCCGCAAGGGCGGCGTGATCTGCTCTGACATTCTCCTGCCGTCCCATGCACCGCCCGAATACGCAGACCGCCAGACCCTATGGAACGCCGTGGAAAAAGCCGAGCGTGGAAAGAACGCCCAGCTTGCATACAGCTTTGACATTGCCTTGCAGAATGAATTTTCCCTTGAGGAAAACATCGCTCTTGCAAGGCAATTTTTGTTGGAGAACTTTGTGAGCCGGGGCATGGTGGTTGACTTCGCCGTACACCAGCCAGACCGGGAGGACGGCGGCATACCAAACCCGCATTTTCATGTGCTTTGCCCCATCCGCCCCATCGAGCAGAACGGCAAATGGGGACTAAAGCAACGCCGGGTGTATGAGCTGGACGAGGACGGCAACCGTATCCGGGACGCAGACGGAAAGTTTGTATTCAACGCCGTTCCCACTACCGACTGGGGCAGTCCCGAAACGCTGGAATACTGGCGGCAGACATGGGCGGAGCTATGCAATGCCAAGTTTGCGGAAAAAGGTATTGATGTTCGTATCGACCACCGGAGCTATGAGCGTCAGGGCGTGGAGCTTCTTCCCACCGTCCACGAGGGCGCAACCGTCCGGGCCATGGAGATGAAAGGCATACGCACCGAGAAAGGCGAGTTCAACCGCTGGATCAAAGCCACCAATGCCGTTATTCGTGACATCAAGAAGAAAATCACTCTCCTGTTTGATTGGATTGCCGAAGCAAAAGCGGAGCTTGCCAAGCCGCAGGCACCCGACCTTGTTTCTCTGCTGAACGCCTATTACACCAGCCGCAGAGCCGGGGCATATTCGCAGAAAGGCAAGGTCAGCAACCTAAAGGAGATGAACGAGACTTTCAATTATCTCCGGGCAAACGGCATTTACTCCCTTGAAGATTTGGAAAGCCGTGTCAGCGAACACAGTGCTGCCACAGAGAGCTTGAAGAAAACGCTGGGCGAACAGACCGCCCGAATGAAAGCAATTAAGCAGCTCTATGACAGCTCCGCTGCTTTCCAGAACTTGAAGCCTGTCTATGACGGCTTGCAGAAAATCAAGTTTGAGAAGCCCAGAGCCAAGTACAAGGCAGAGCATGAAGCGGAACTGAAACAGTTCTACGCCGCCAGACGCAAGCTGACCGGAGAGTTCCCGGACGGCAAGGTGAATATGAAAAAGCTGACCGAAGAGTATGACGAGCTGGAACAGGCGCATGAAACCACCTACGGCGAGTTCAAGACCGTCAGAGACGATTTACACCGCCTTTGGAAGGTCAAGTCATGTGTAGATACTGCCGCCCGATTTAACGAGCGCACAGAGGAACAAAAGCTCCAAAATCGGCCCCAAACACGACACAAAAAGGAGGATATGACACGATGAAAAAATACGACTGGAAGAACGAGTACAACCCCATCCGCAGAACGGCAAAACGCCTTTTGAGCGGAGAACCTTTGACCGATGGCAGACCGCTTTCCGACCTGATCGAGCTGGACGAACACACCCGGAAATGCCTTGCCTTTGAAGCCACCCTCACCGACCGCCAGATTGATATGTTGCAGGAGCTGGGCTATCTGCCTGTTATCATGAGACAGAACGGCGAGGAATGTGCGAACTGCCCCTACACGCTGGACGAGCGTGAGCATGGCATTTGCAGACGATGCGCTGTTTTCAAGAAGTAAGGAGGACGCTCATGCAGTACACCCAAGCACAGATTGACCGGGCAAATGCCGTCAGTCTGGAAGATTTTCTCCGCACACAGGGAGAGACACTGATAAAAAGCGGACGAGAATACCGCTGGAAAGAACATGACAGCCTGACCGTCCGGGGAAACAAATGGTTTCGCCACAGCCAGAGCAAGGGCGGCTATCCCATTGATTTTGTCATGGAGTTTTACGGCAAGTCCTTTCCCGAAGCTGTCCAGCTCCTGACCTGCGAAAGCGACGAGGGGCAGAGCGAAGCCAGCACAGCACCGCCCACAGCGTTTCACTTGCCCTTGCACAACAGAACAGCCGACAGAGCAATTCAATATCTTTGCGAAAGCCGAGGTCTCAACAAAACACTTGTTGAGGATTTTCTTCTTTCCGGGGATATTTACGAGGACGCAAAGCGGCACAATGTTGTGTTTGTCGGCAGAGACCGAAGCGGTACGCCGAGATACGCCCATGTGCGAGGAACGGCAGACCCATTCAGACAGGACATTGCCGGGTCTGACAAGTCCTATCCGTTCCGCTATGAGGGAAACGGCAACCAGCTCTTTGTCTTTGAAGCACCGATAGACCTGTTATCGTTCATCTGCCTTTATCCGCAGGACTGGCAAAGCCGAAGCTATCTTGCGCTGGGCGGCGTTTCGGGAAAAGCCCTTGACCGTTTTCTTTCTGAACGCAAGGACACCCAAAAAATATTCCTCTGCCTTGACAGCGACACCGCAGGAAGCGAAGCCTGTACCCGACTGGCACAGTCCATTCCCGGCGAGATCGTCGTTATTCGCCTTGTCCCGGCAAGGAAAGACTGGAACGATGTCCTCCGTCAGCAAGGGGACATTCCCAGCCGCAAATTCATAGCCGAGACAATCACGCTGCGAGAGCTGCCCACCGCCCAGCCTGTCCCCATGCTCCGTATGGCAGATGTGGAGCTGACGAGCGTGGATTGGCTATGGTTTCCCTATATCCCCTTTGGAAAGCTGACGATTATACAGGGCAACCCCGGCGAGGGCAAGACCTACTTTGCCATGCGTCTTGCGGCGGCTTGCACCAACCGAAAGCCTTTACCCGGTATGGAGACCCTTGAGCCTTTCAACATCATCTACCAGACCGCAGAGGACGGTCTGGGCGATACCGTCAAGCCCCGACTGATGGAAGCGGAAGCAGACCTTGAAAGAGTGCTTGTCATTGACGATAGGGACACACCGCTGACCCTTGCCGATGAGCGCATAGCAAGGGCAATCCGGGAAAACAACGCAAGGCTTGTTATCATTGACCCGGTACAGGCGTTTCTGGGCGCAGATGTGGACATGAACCGGGCAAACGAGGTGCGCCCGATATTCCGCAGTCTGGGAGACATTGCACAGGCTACCGGGTGCGCTATCGTGCTGATCGGACACCTGAACAAAGCCGCAGGAACGCAAAGCACCTACCGGGGATTGGGGTCTATCGACATTACGGCGGCAGTCCGCAGTCTGCTTTTTATCGGCAAGCTGAAGGACAGCCCCACAACGAGGGTGCTTATCCATGAGAAAAGCTCCCTTGCGCCGCCCGGACAGTCCCTTGCCTTTTCTCTGGGAGACGAGAAAGGCTTTGAATGGATAGGAGCTTATGACATTACCGCTGACGAGCTTCTTGCCGGGACAGACACCGCCAAGACCGAAAGCAAGACCGTACAGGCGCAAATGCTCATTCTGGAACTGCTTGCGGACGGAAAGCGTATGCCGAGCGCAGAGTTGGAAAAGGCAGTCAATGAGCGTGGAATTTCCTCACGCACCATGAGAACGGCAAAGAGCCGTATCGGGGACAGACTTGTGACTGAGAAAGACGGCACAGCATGGGTCTGCTATCTCCGAGACTGACAACAGGAACACGGCAAGCGTGGCAAAGACGGCAAGGGTTTTATAGATACCTTAATGTTGCCGCCTTGCCTTGTTCCCTCATACTGACACCGCCCGATGATGAACAGTCACCGGGCATTTTTCATTTACAGGAGGATTTTGAATGAACAATACCGCAACCAACAGTACCCCTTGCCCGACTGTGAGAAAGCAGATCGGCAAGACAACCTATATCGTGCGTGTGCATTTCAGCCAGACCGCAAAGGAGACGATGGAGGACAAAATCAAGCGTCTGCTCCGTGAAGAAGTCCGCAAAATGTGACTTCTTTTTGAATTTGATGAAAAAGTCCTTGACTTTTCGTCTCTGGCAAGACCGCAAAAAGCATACTTATCTCATGCGGCGCGAGGTTAGCCCCATTCGACATTAAGGAGCTGCGGGAGCTTATGGAAACCGACGAAATGGAGCTTGACACCATAGGTGACAGAAAGACCGCCCTTTTCGTGATTATCAGCGACACCGACGACACCTTTAACTTTGTCGTGAGTATTCTCTACACACAGCTATTCAACCTCTTGTGCGACAAAGCAGATGATGAATACGGCGGGCGGCTTCCCGTCCATGTACGGTGCTTACTTGATGAATTTGCGAATATCGGGCAAATCCCCAAATTTGAGAAACTAATCGCAACCATACGGAGCCGGGAAATCTCCGCGTCAATCATCTTGCAGAGCCAGTCACAGCTAAAGGCAATCTACAAGGACAACGCCGATACCATAGTCGGCAACTGCGACACCACGCTTTTCTTGGGCGGCAAGGAAAAAACCACGCTCAAAGAAATATCGGAGATTTTAGGCAAGGAAACGATAGACAGCTTCAACACTTCCGAAACAAGGGGGCGGGAGCTTTCGCATGGGCTGAACTATCAGAAATTGGGAAAGCAGCTTATGACGGAAGATGAAATCGCAGTCATGGACGGAGGGAAATGTATCTTGCAGCTACGCGGGGTGCGCCCGTTCTTTTCGGACAAATTCGACATAACGAAACACCCGAAATACAAGTACCTATCCGACGCAGACCCGAAGAACGCCTTTGACATGGAAAAGCACCTTAAACGCCGCCCCGCCATTGTCAAGCCCGACGAGGTTTTTGACTATTACGAGATTGACGCAGCAGACTTACAGGAGGACGCAGACCATGAGGAAACGTAGCGCAGAGGAAAAACAAAAGCAGCTTGAACGGTTTTTAATGAATGTTGCGGAAGCCGCCGACGCTGCATTATGGGAGTATTGGCGGGAAAAGGAAGCGGAACACCGCCGTTTTGCAACGGAGTATGTCACGCGCCGGGGGCTTATCCCTCAACAGTGACAGCATGGCAGACCGCCGGGGAGGGGGGGACAGGGGAAGCTACACTTCCCCTACGCTGCCTTGCGGCAGCTACCCCTTTGTGAACTTGCGGGAAGCGAACACCTTGCTATGCAAGCTATTCACTTCCCGCAAGTCTGAATAATACCCGTCCGGCAGCACAGCGGGACACCGAAAGGAGGAATCGAAGCAATCACATATATCAATATCGGCTACATGATACGCGCCCCTACTTTCCGGCGCAGCACACAGCGGCAGGAGCCGCACCCCCCTACAACTGAATACCGCCGCGCCGCAGAACTTACGCAGCGCGGGGACAGCCGCCTTTACCAGAGGGCGGTTTTTTTATGCGGCGGCATACGCTGACCGCCTTTTGTCCGCTTGCCGGACAGCCGCAGACGCGGCAGAAAGGATTTATTTATGGCATTTTTCAATAGCGCAGTAGACGTTTTGCAGACCCTTGTTGTAGCACTTGGAGCCGGGCTTGGTATCTGGGGCGTTATCAATCTCATGGAGGGCTACGGCAACGACAATCCGGGCGCGAATGCTCATGTACGGTAGAGAAGCACAAAGCAAAACAAGGATAGCCAGCCCTGCCACTATTCCGAAGTCAGGGGAACGCAATAGAAAAATTCATAGCTGTATGCTATACTTAATTAGCATTTGAACATATCAAGCTGACACAGCAATCTCTTTACTTGCCGTTAATGCGCGTCTACCAATAGTCCGCACAAAGCAAGAGTAGCGTAAAGGTATAAAAATTTCAAACTTCTTTGTAACGAAATTCCGATTTCTCCGTCTAACCTATGAAGCTGAAGGAGGTGATGACAAGTATGGACTATGAAAAGCTCTATAAAGCCTACTATTTACAGGTATACTCGTATACTATTTCTCTTGCCAAAAATCGTGAGATAGCAGAGGAAATCACGCAGAACACATTCTATAAGGCTGTTTCTACAACATCACAATTCAAAGGTAAGTCAGATGAATTGACATGGCTCTGCTCCATAGCAAAAAACCTTTACCATGATGAAATGCGAAGCCGTCAGCGAGTAGCTGATGTGAGTGAAATCAATGACTTGCCATCAAATGAAAATGTTGAGAACTCAGTTGCAGATTCTGACATGGCGTTCCGCATACACCTCGTTCTTCACCGTTTGGAAGAACCATACAAAGAAGTCTTTCAGCTTCGCGTATTCGGGGAACTATCTTTTTCACAAATCGCTGCAATTTTTGGAAAAACAGAATCATGGGCGAGAGTTACTTATCATCGTGCAAAGCTAAAAATTCAAGAAAGGATGGATGAAAAGCATGAGTAAACAATGCGATATTGTTCGAGATATTCTTCCGCTGTATGTTGACGGTGCTTGCAGCGAAGCAAGCGCAGAGATGGTAAAAGAGCATTTGAACGCCTGTGCTGACTGTAACGCAATTTATCAGAAATTGCTTTCTCACACGAGCGAAGATGTTCTTCACGAAGAAAGCGAAAGCGTTATTATGCGCCATGAGGCAAAAGAAAAGCAGAGAGGCAGAAAAAAGATAACGATTGCTGTTCTCGTTTCCATCGCTCTTTGTATCATTGCAATTTTTACAGCTCTCTTTCTGTTACCTATAAACATTGCTTATGAGCCTGTCAAAATCAACTTCCCATTTGAGGTTGAAGATGTCGAAAACGTTGAAATGTACCACTATGACGGAGTGCCTGCATCAGCAGAAAAGAAAGTAGTTGTTGCTGAAAATGATATAAAGACCCTGTATGATAAGTTCAAGGGCTTATCCCTAAAAGACAAAACGACTGAGGAAACTGCCGGAGCAGATGTGACCAGCTTTAGATTTAACCTCTCAGATGGAACAAGCTACGATTTGATTTACGCCTGCTATGGGGTTAAAAACGGCGAATTGAAGTCAGCAGCAGGCGGTTTTAAGTATTTCACAAGTGCGGATATCGGCTCTTATTGGAACAATTTGAATACGGAACTTGAGGCAATTCCTATCAATGAGAGTGAATTGCCGTGAGCAGATAGCAAACCCAGCCGAGCCTGTCAACGGTCAAGATGAACGGCGCAAATGCGCCGCCGTTGACAGCCCCGCCCGTCTTTGCTGTTCGGTAATCAAGAGGGCGACAGCACAAGATGCTGCCGCCCTCTGCCATTATTCAGAAAGGGGGATTTTCCATGACCGAACACGAAAAGTATCAAGAACATATCCGGCATACACACGATGCCTTTTGCAAGACTGTTATTCGCCACGCTGCCATAGACGCAGCCCGGAGCATACGGAGCCGCCGCAAGCGGGAAATCTCGCTTGAATATCTGATAGAAGAAAAACACTATCCATTCAGTACCACAGATAAATACTTTGCGGAGCAATCCGGCATGACCAGCTATCCGCTTTTCGTCTGTGGTCAGATGGTGCTTTTGGAAAGTCCAGAGCTTGCCGCAGCCCTGTCCGCACTATCACAGATGGAACAGGAAATCATTTTCTTGTACTACTTCCAACGATTGACGCATAGGGAGATTGGACGGAGATATGGACGGGCTGGCAACACAACCGGGCGGCGTATTCAGATGATTTTACGGCGGCTACGGGCAGAGTTGGAGGGTTTGTCCTATGAGCCAGCTACTTCCCTATGAGACAATCGTTAAGGCAAGCGAGGGCGACCCGGAAGCTGTTGCCGCCGTCCTATCCCATTATGCGGGATATATCCGCTCTTGTGCGAAAATGGACGGACAGATTAACACGGATATGCAGGAGCATATCGTCAGGCAACTGATAGAAAGCCTGTTGAAGTTCCGCTTTGACCGCTAAACAGAAAAGTTGTATAATTAGAGCCTGACAAATTAAACTTCAATGAGGGTAGAGCAAATGGAACAGATTATCAATTATAGAGACATACCCACAGATAAAAGGATTGACATATTAAATGCTCTTGAGCGAATAGGTTTTTTTCCGGCATACGGCGGCGTGAGAACAATGCAGCAAATTATGGAAAAGTCAGTTCCAGGTTCAGGCCCACAATTCTATTTCGTTTTCCGTGAAAATGAGTTGATAGGGTACAATTTTCTCATTGGGGACACTAAGAAATATAAAGCGTTCCCATGGCTTGCTATTAGCAATATGGATGAGCAGAAGTTGACTGTTTGTGAAGAAATGATGAAAATACAAATTGCCTTTTTTGAAGAACTCGGAATGCAAAAGATAGCAGATCATTGCGTTAGGATTATGGAAGATTACAGAAAAGGAATTGGAAAGCAGAAAGAAAGCGATTGCAGATAAATTCCATTTGAAAAACGGCTGACAATTTAATACCGCCGCCCATCACAGCGGCAGATAAGCAGTAAATCTTGAAAAGGTTTACTGCTTTTTTTGCGTCCATTTTCAAAAATCTTTGGCAAACCACACCGCCGGATTGTTGTAGGGAGCAGACAGGGAAAACAAAAAAATTTCCGCTGCGTTTGCCAAAACGACCCCTTTTCACCGTTGTAGTGGTGAACAGCGGGCAGAACACGCCGCCGCAATCGCTATATTGGTGGAGCAAGCCAGTATATCCGCAAACCAGAGCCGCCGAGGAAAGCGGTAGTTTTTTAGAGCAAGATTCTACCGCAGTACCAAATTTCGCTTATCGCTCATTTTGTCCTTGCGGGAATCTTGTTGGGGAGTGCCTTCCCCAAACCCTGCTTATGCGGCTTACGCCGCTTGAAAAATTCCCGCAAATTCTTTTCGGATTATTTCAAAAACAGTTCCGCTACACACCCCGTTTTTCTCCTATTAGTGAGAGGACACCACGCACAGAAAGGAGGTCAACCACCTATGAAACGATATAACATGCCCCACCGCAGCAGGGTAGTCAAGACCCGGCTGACCGATGAAGAATACGCCGACTTTACCGCCCGGCTTGCCCCTTATGGTATGAGCCAGTCCGAATTTATCCGGCAAGCCATTACACGGGCAACCATACGCCCCATTGTTACCGTTTCCCCGGTCAATGATGAATTGCTTGCCGCTGTCGGGAAGCTGACCGCCGAATACGGCAGGATCGGCGGCAACCTCAATCAGATTGCCCGGTATCTGAACGAATACGGCGTACCGTATAACGCCCTGTCCGGCGAAGTCCGAGCCGCCATTTCCGACCTTGCAGCCTTGAAGTTTGAAGTCTTGCAGAAAGTGGGTGAAGCTGTTGGCAACATTCAAACATATCAGCTCTAAAAATGCCGACTACGGAGCAGCGGAAGCCTACCTCACTTTTGAGCATGACGAGTTTATCATGAAACCCACCCTTGATGAAAACGGGCGGCTTGTTCCCCGTGAGGGCTACCGCCTTGCCACGCTGAACTGCGGCGAAGAAGATTTTGCTGTTGCCTGTCTGCGCTCCAATCTCCGCTATGGCAAGAACCAAAAACGGGAAGATGTGAAATCCCACCACTATATCATCAGCTTTGACCCACGGGACGGAACGGACAACGGTCTGACCGTTGATAAGGCGCAGTCGCTGGGCGAGGAATTTTGCAACGAGCATTTCCCCGGACACCAAGCCATTGTCTGCACCCACCCGGACGGGCACAATCACTCTGGCAACATTCATGTGCATATCGTCATAAACAGCTTGCGGATTGAAGCCGTCCCGCTTCTGCCCTACATGGACAGACCAGCGGACACGAAGGACGGCTGCAAGCACCGCTGCACAGACGCAGCTATGGAATATTTCAAGTCCGAAGTCATGGAGATGTGCCACCGGGAAAATCTGTATCAGATTGACCTTTTGCATGGCAGCAAGAACCGAGTGACCGAGCGTGAATACTGGGCGCAGAAGAAAGGGCAGCTTGCCCTTGATAAAGAGAACGCCGCCAGAGAAGCCACCGGACAGCCGACCAAGCCCACCAAGTTTGAAACGGACAAGGCGAAGCTGCGCCGGACGATACGGCAGGCACTTTCCCAAGCTGGCAGCTTTGACGAGTTTGCTTCCCTGCTTTTGCGGGAGGGCGTAACTGTCAAGGAGAGCCGGGGGCGGCTTTCCTACCTCACGCCGGACAGGACAAAGCCTATCACAGCCCGGAAGCTGGGGGACGATTTTGACAAGGCTGCTGTCCTTGCCCTGCTCACGCAGAACGCCCACAGAGCCGCCGAACAGACCACAGCCATACCCGAATACCCCCACACCCAAAAGGAACGCTTGCGAGAGGAAAAAACCGCAAAAACCGCCCCGGCAGACAACACCTTGCAGCGCATGGTTGACCGGGAAGCCAAGCGAGCTGAGGGCAAGGGCGTGGGCTATGACCGTTGGGCTTCCCTGCACAACCTCAAACAGATGGCGGCTACCCACAACTTCCTCATGGAGAACGAACTGCTTGACCTTGACAAGCTGGACGCAGCCGTGGAGAGCAGCCGGAAAGCTCTTTCCGAAGCAAGGGAAAGTCTGCGGGGCATTGAGCAGAGCATTTCCGACAAGAAAAGTCTGCGAAAGGTTGTCAACGATTACCGCCGCACCCGCCCCACCATTGACGCTCATAAAAAGCTGTCCGGCAGAAAAGCGGAGAACTACCGCCAGTCCCACGAAGCGGAATTTATCATCTATGAAGCTGCCCTGCGCCAGCTAAAGGTGCTTGCACCGGGAAAGAAGCTGCCCGCCACTTCCAAGCTGAATACGGAGATTGAAGCCCTCATTTCCGAGAAAAACGCAGCTTACAACACCTACCGCACCGCAAAAGCCGAGTATGAGCAGCTTGCCACCGCCAAACGGAACGCAGAGCAGATACTACACGGCACACCGAGCCGACAGAAAAAGCATGAACAGGAGCGTTAAAAACCGCCCCGAAATGATACCGAAACCATACAAAAGGCAGGGGGGTATGCCATACCCTATCCGCAATACCCCTGACCTTTCCAACGGGGCTTACAGGGCAGATTTTTCCCGAAAATGGCACCGGGAACATACAGATTTTGCCCCTGTCCCCTCATACCCGACCAAACCGAAGAAAGGAGCGTTTTTTCATGCCGAGAATGAGCAAGAAGCGGCGGCTGGAATGGGCGTTCTTCCTCAATGAGCGAAACCGCATTACTTTCAATGCCCTTTGCCGGGGCTGTACCCATGACTGCAAGCAGAGTTTTAGGGCTATCGTGGTACTCTGCCCCCGGTATTATTCAAAGAGATGGAAAGCCCGCCCCACAGATAAGGAGAACCAAGATTATGTCAGATAACCGCAAATATTATTACCTCAAACTGAAAGAAAGCTATTTTGACGATGACGCTATCGTGCTGCTGGAAAGTATGCAGGACGGTATGCTGTATTCCAATATCCTCTTGAAGCTGTACTTAAAATCGCTGAAATACGGCGGCACTTTGCAGCTTGACGAAAATATCCCCTACACCGCCCAAATGATAGCCACCATTACCCGCCAGCAGGTCGGCACAGTCGAGAGGGCTTTGCAAATCTTTATGAAACTGGGGCTTGTTGAACCGCTGGACAACGGGGCTTTGTATATGAGCAATATCGAGCTTTTCATCGGTCAGTCCTCTACCGAGGGGGAGCGTAAGCGCAGGGCAAGAATGAAGATTTCAGAGCAAAAATGGCTTAGTGGACAAGTGTCCGAAGCAAAAGCGGACATTTGTCCACCAGAGATAGAGATAAAGAAAGAGATAGATATAGAGATAGAAAAAGAGAGAGAGTTAAAACCGGGACGAGCCGCCCCCGCAGCTTACGGCAGATATAAAAATGTGATTTTGACAGATACAGAGCTTTCTGAACTGAAAGCAGAACTGCCCGACAAATGGGAGTATTACATTGACCGGCTATCCGGCTATATCGCTTCTACCGGGAGGAAATACAAGAACCATGCCGCCACTATCCGCAGATGGGCGGCTGACGATACCGCTAAAGCTGCCCCGAAAAAGGGCATACCCGATTACAGCTACAAGGAGGGAGAAAGTCTATGAAACCAGCTTTTGAAGATATGAGTTTACAGATACCAGCAGCCACCGCCGAGCCGGAGGACTACACAGGTGAGGACGGTCTACTCTACTGCGGCAAGTGCCGGACACCGAAAGAAGCCTATTTTCCGGCTGATAAGGTTGCCCTGTTCGGGCGTGACCGACACCCGGCAGAGTGTGACTGCCAGCGGGCGCAGCGCATGGAGCGTGAAGCCGCCGAACAGCAGAGAAAGCACCGGGACAAGGTAGAAGAACTGAAACGCCTGGGCTTTACCGACCCGGCTATGCGGGAATGGACTTTTGCCAATGACAACGGCAGAAACCCGCAGATGAAAACCGCCCGTTTCTATGTGGAGCATTGGGAGGACATGAAAGCCGGGAACATCGGCTATCTGCTCTGGGGCAGCGTCGGCACAGGCAAAAGCTACCTTGCCGGGTGCATTGCAAACGCCCTCATGGAGCAGGAAATCTCCGTAAAAATGACGAACTTCGCCGCTGTCCTCAATGACCTTGCCGCCACCTTTGAGGGCAGGAACGAATATATTTCCAAGCTCTGCCGCTATCCGCTGCTTATTCTTGATGATTTTGGAATGGAGCGTGGAACAGAGTACGGCTTAGAGCAGGTCTACAATGTGATTGACAGTCGTTACCGAAGCGAAAAGCCGCTGATCGTCACAACCAATCTAAGCCTTGACGAGCTGAACAATCCCCCGGACACAGCCCACAAGCGGATTTATGACCGGGTAACAGAGATGTGTACCCCTGTCTGCTGCTCCGGCGTGAATTTCCGCAGGGAAAAGGCACAGGAGAAAATGGAACGGCTGAAAAAGCTGATGAACGATTGAAAGGAGTTTGCCTATGACCGATAAAAAAGAGCATATCAAACACAGCATGAAAAGCACCGCACCCGCCGACTGCGTGACGGAAATCCGCATAGGGAACTCTGTTCTTGTGGTGTCCGGCTTTTTCAAGCAGAGTGCCACGGAAACCGCAGCCGACAAAATGGCTAAGGTGCTGGAAGCGGAAGCTGCTACACAAAAATCGGCAATATGACGGGCGGTAAAGAAGCATTTTTCACATTTTGCCGCTATACACGCCGCCCCGCCATGTGGTACAATCGAAGTACGGAATAGTGGGGCTGGCTGTCAGAAACGGAGGAAACCATGTTAAGACAGACAACCCAAAACCTTATTACCGCCCTTTATCCGAGATTATCCCATGAAGATGAATTGCAGGGGGAGAGCAACTCTATATCCAACCAAAAGCGCATTTTAGAAACCTACGCCAAGCAGAACGGCTTTACCAATCTCTGCTGGTACACGGACGATGGTTATAGTGGTGCGAACTTCCAAAGACCCGGGTTTCAAGCCATGCTTGCAGACATTGAAGCCGGAAAAGTCGGCACAGTCATAGTCAAGGATATGTCACGTTTAGGGCGAAATTATCTCCAAGTGGGAATGTACACAGAAATGCTTTTCCCACAGAAAGGCGTCCGCTTTATCGCTATCAATGACGGAGTGGACAGCGCAATGGGCGACAACGATTTTACCCCGCTGCGTAATCTTTTC
The DNA here is from genome assembly GCF_900291975.1 of Agathobaculum massiliense. Taxonomy (GTDB): domain Bacteria; phylum Bacillota; class Clostridia; order Oscillospirales; family Butyricicoccaceae; genus Agathobaculum; species Agathobaculum ammoniilyticum. The sequence goes on along the minus strand of NZ_OMPN01000001.1, from coordinate 2,658,189 downwards.
AACGAATGGATGGTGAGAGATACGAGCAAAAAAATCAAGGCAGTTAAGAAAGCAAAAGGTCTAAGCGGAAAGCCTGTTACCAGCAAGCCCGTGTACGGCTACCTCATGGACGATGACGAGAATTTCATCATTGACGAGGAAGCCGCCCCGGTAGTCAAGCAGATTTACCAGCTTTGCCTTGCCGGAAACGGGCCTACCAAGATAGCCCGTATGCTGACCGAGCAGCAAATCCCCACGCCGGGGACGCTGGAATACCAGCGCACAGGCAGCACACGCCGCTACCACCCCGGCTATGAATGTAAGTGGGCGACCAATACTGTTGTTCATCTTCTGGAAAACCGGGAGTACACAGGCTGTCTTGTGAACTTCAAGACGGAAAAACCGTCCTACAAGATGAAGCACAGCATAGACAATCCCATTGAGAAACAGGCGATTTTCGAGAACCACCATGAGCCAATCATCGACTTGCAGACATGGGAACGGGTGCAGGAGTTACGCAAGCAGCGCAAACGCCCCAACCGCTACGATGATGTGGGCTTGTTCTCCGGCTTGCTGTTCTGCGCCGACTGCGGTCATGTGATGTACCAGCAGCGGTATCAGACCGACAAGAGAAAGCAGGATTGCTACATCTGCGGCAGCTATAAGAAGCGCACCGCCGACTGTACGGCGCACTTCATTCGCACCGACCTTTTGACGGCGGGTGTGCTGGACAATCTGCGGAAAGTGACCGCCTATGCACAGAAGCACGAAGCCCGGTTCGTGAAGCTGCTTATCCAGCAGAATGAAATGGGCGGCAAGCGGAAGCTGGCGGCGGCAGCCAAGCAGCTTGAACAGGTGCAGAGCCGCATTGCAGAACTTTCCCGCTACATCAAGCGTCTGTATGAGGACAATGTAAACGGGAAAATCAGTGATGAGCGTTTCATGGAAATGTCCGCAGACTACGAAGCCGAGCAGCGGGAACTGAAAGACAGAGCCGCCGCTTTGCAGGGCGAGCTGGACAAGGCACAGGAAGCCACGGTAAACGCTGAAAAGTTTATGAGCGTTGTCCGCAAGTACCTTTCTATCGAAGAACTGACACACACTCTTTTGCGTGAAATGGTGGAGAAAATCGTTGTTTATGAATGTGAGTATGACGAGAACGAAGTACGCCGCCAGCGCATTGATATTTATTACAGCTTTGTAGGCAAGATTGACTTGCCCGAAGAATAAAGCCCGACCTATCCGACACCCTGCGCAAGTGCCGGATAGGAACGGCAAAATTTTTTACACTTCTATTACTTCTTTATCACACATAAGCAAAGAGCCAGGGCATGAAGCAGCTTATGGCGGGCGGCGGCGTTGCCCTTATCGGCATGACCCTTGTACCGCTGCTTTCCGGCTTGTTCGGTTAAGAAGCGCGGGTAAAGGCTTATGCAGAGCATACTTGACGCGATTAACGAATGGATAAAGGAAATCCTCATAGGAGCCATAAACGGTAATCTGTCAACTATGTTCGGGGACGTAAACGAGAAAGTCGGCACTATCGCCGCAGAGGTAGGGCAGACCCCGCAAGGGTGGAACGCAAATATATTCTCCATGATACAGACCCTTAGTGAGAATGTAATCGTACCCATTGCGGGGCTTGTCATTACCTACGTCCTATGCTATGAGCTTATCAGCATGGTAACGGAAAAGAACAATATGCACGACGTTGACACTTCCATGTTCTTCAAGTGGGTGTTCAAGGCGTTTGTGGCAGTCTACCTTGTGACGCACACCTTTGACATCACTATGGCGGTGTTCGATATGGCGCAGCACGTTGTTTCCGGCGCGGCGGGGGTAATCGGCGGCAGCACAGAGATTGATGTTGCCGCCGCCCTTGCTTCCATGCAGGACGGGCTTGACGCTATGGAAATCCCCGAACTGCTCTTACTTGTCATGGAAACAAGCCTTGTGAGCTTGTGCATGAAAATCATGTCCGTACTGATAACCGTTATCCTCTACGGGCGCATGATAGAGATTTACCTTTACTGTTCGGTATCGCCTATCCCGTTTGCAACAATGACGAACCGGGAATGGGGGCAGATAGGAAACAACTACCTCAAATCCCTGTTCGCTATCGGTTTTCAAGGCTTCCTCATTATGATATGCGTCGGCATTTACGCGGTTCTGGTAAACAACATGATAATAGCGGACAATCTGCACAGCGCGATATTCTCCCTTGCAGCCTATACCGTTATCCTCTGTTTCTCCCTGTTCAAATCCGGCGCACTGGCGAAGTCGATATTCTCCGCGCATTAGCGGCGTGTCAAGGGCAGGGTGGAGATTTTCAGAGCGAAGCGGCGAAAATACGACCCGACCTTGACGCGGATAACCCCCATATAATACGGGCGGGCAAAGGGCATAGATTGACCTTTGCCTTGATTACCCTTATGGGAAGTTACAGCAACACCAAACCCAGAGAAAGGAGGTTTTCACTTGGCGTATGTACCCGTACCCAAAGACTTATCCAAAGTCAAGACAAAAGTAGCGTTCAACCTTACCAAACGGCAGATTGTATGTTTTGCGGCGGCTCTCCTGTTCGGCTTGCCGCTTTTCTTTCTGCTCAAAGACAGCACAGGCACAAGCCTTGCGTCTATGGCTATGATTGCCGTCATGCTGCCCTGTTTCCTCTTTGCCATGTATGAGAAGCATGGACAGCCCCTTGAAGTGGTGGTGAAGAACATCATTCAGACGAAATTCATAGCCCCCAAAGAACGACCATACAGGACAGACAACTTTTATTCCGTCTTAGAACGGCAGAGAAAACTTGAAAAGGAGGTATCAGCGATTGCAAAAGGAAACACGAAGAAACAGCGCGGCGGGAAGCGCAAAGCCTAACCCGCCCCGCAAGCTCACCCGCGCCGAGAAAAAGCAGATTGCGGAAATCATCAGACAGGCAAAGGGCGACGGGAAAGCGCACACCGCGCAGCAGACAATCCCTTATATCCAGATGTACCCGGACGGTATCTGCAAGGTTACGGGACGGAAATACTCAAAGACCGTCGCCTTTGAAGATATTAACTATCAGCTTGCACAGGCAGACGACAAGACCGCCATTTTTGAGAACTGGTGCGACTTCCTCAACTACTTTGACGCTTCCGTTTCGGTGCAGCTCTCTTTCATCAATCAGGGGACGCAGCGCGGCGAAGCGGAAAAGGCGGTCAATATCCCGGCACAGGAGGACGCTTTCAATTCTATCCGCACAGAATACCGGGATATGCTGAAAAACCAGCTTGCAAAGGGCAACAACGGGCTTGTCAAAGCAAAATATATCACCTTTGCCATTGAAGCCGACAGTCTGGGCGCGGCGAAATCCCGCCTTGCCCGTATCGAAACGGACGTACTCAACAACTTTAAGCTCTTGGGCGTGTCTGCCCGCCCCATGACAGGCTATGAACGCCTTAAAATGCTGCATGGCATTTTCCACCCGGAGGGCGGGCAGTTTGCCTTTGATTTTTCATGGCTTGCCCCGTCCGGGCTTTCCACAAAGGACTTTATCGCCCCGTCCTCTTTCCGTTTTGGCGAGGGGCGGTATTTCCGCATGGGGCGCAAAATCGGCGCGGTTTCATTCCTTGAAATCCTTGCGCCGGAATTAAACGACCGTATCTTATCTGACATTCTGGACTTGGAAACGGGCGTTATCGTCAATCTGCATATCCACAGTATCGACCAGACCGAAGCCATAAAGACAATCAAGCGGAAAATCACCGACCTTGACAAAATGAAAATCGAAGAACAGAAAAAAGCGGTACGCAGCGGCTACGACATGGATATAATCCCGTCCGACCTTGCCACTTTCGGCAGCGAAGCGAAGAACCTCTTACAGGACTTGCAGAGCCGGAATGAAAGAATGTTCCTCTTGACGTTCCTTGTGGTGAACATGGCAGACACAAAAAGGAAACTGGAAAATGACGTATTCGCGGCGGCGGGCATTGCACAGAAGAACAACTGCGCCTTAACCCGCCTTGACTACCAACAGGAAGCGGGGCTTATGTCCTCTGTACCGCTTGGGGAGAACCTTATCCCCATTCAAAGAGGGCTTACCACGTCAAGCACCGCTATCTTTATCCCCTTTATCACGCAGGAGCTTTTTCAGACGGGCGCGGCTTTGTATTACGGCTTAAACGCCCTGTCTAACAACATGATACTCTGCGACCGCAAGCAGCTAAAGAACCCCAACGGCTTAATCTTGGGTACGCCGGGAAGCGGGAAATCCTTTGCCGCCAAACGGGAAATGACAAACGCTTTCCTCATTACCGACGACGACATAATTATCTGCGACCCGGAAGCAGAGTATTTTTCCCTTGTGCAGCGGCTTGACGGGCAAGTGATACAGTTATCGCCTACGGGCAAGGGCATTGACGGGAAGCCCCAGTATGTGAACCCTATGGATATTAACCTCAATTACAGCGAGGACGACAGCCCCCTTGCGCTGAAATCCGACTTTATCCTCTCCCTCTGCGAGCTTGTCATAGGCGGCAAGGAGGGCTTGCAGCCCGTCGATAAGACCGTCATTGACCGCGCTGTTAGGAACGTGTACCGCCCTTTCCTTGCAGACCCCGACCCGGAGAAAATGCCTATCTTGGGCGACCTCTACAACGAGCTTTTGAAGCAGCCGGAGCCGGAAGCGGCGCGTATCGCGGCGGCGTTGGAGCTTTATGTTTCCGGGAGCCTTAACGTCTTTAACCACAGGACGAATGTAGAGCTTTCAAACCGCCTTGTCTGCTTTGACATCAAGCAGCTTGGGAAGCAGCTCAAAAAATTAGGTATGCTCATTGTGCAGGACCAGGTATGGAACCGCGTCACCGTCAACCGGGCAGAAAGGAAATCCACCCGGTATTTTATGGACGAATTTCATCTTCTCTTGAAAGAGGAACAGACCGCCGCCTATTCCGTTGAAATCTGGAAGCGTTTCAGAAAATGGGGCGGCATACCCACAGCAATCACGCAGAACGTCAAAGATTTGCTTGCTTCCCGCGAAGTGGAGAATATCTTTGAAAACTCTGATTTTGTCCTCATGCTCAATCAGGCGGCGGGCGACCGGGCTATCCTTGCAAAGCAGCTCAACATCTCCCCGCAGCAGATGAAGTATGTCACCCACACCGAAGCGGGCGAGGGGCTTATCTTCTACGGGAACGTGGTGCTGCCCTTTGTAGACCGCTTCCCGAAAGACACCGAGCTTTACCGGGTAATGACGACGAAGCCGGAGGAAGTGGGCGAAGCATGAACGGGCTGAAAACTGACACAATCATCAACCGGGACGCGCTCTATGCCTTGCGGGAGCTTCCAGAGGAAAGCGTACACTGTTGCGTCACAAGCCCGCCCTACTATGCGCTTAGGGATTACGGGCTTGATATGCAGATTGGGCGGGAGGACACGCCGGAGCAGTACATTGACAGGCTGACCGAGGTTTTCCGCGAGCTGCGCCGGGTACTGCGTTCTGACGGTACGCTCTGGCTGAATATCGCGGACACCTACTGCGGCACAGGAAATAAAGGCTACCATGCAGACCCGAAGAACCCGAAAGGCAGAAACGGACAGCAGATTGCAAGAAACAACCGCGTTTCCGGCTGCAAACAAAAGGACTTAATCGGTATCCCTTGGCTTTTAGCCTTTGCCCTACGCGCTGACGGGTGGTATTTACGGAGCGACATTATCTGGCAGAAAGAAAACCCCATGCCGGAGAGCGTGAAAGACCGCCCTACCCGCTGCTATGAACATATCTTTCTGCTTACGAAGTCAAAGAAGTATTTTTATGACGCAGCCGCCATAGCCGAGCCGTTAGCCCCCACAACGGCGGCGCGGTACCGCACCGGGCGCAGCGCGGGACAGAAATATGCGGACGAAGTACCCGGACAGGGGAACGTACAGGGGCTTAACCGGGCGCGAAGCGGCAGCTACTACGACGAAGCCCTCATGCCGACCATGCGGAACAGGCGGGACGTGTGGCTTATCAATACCGTTCCCTACAAGGGCGGGCATTTCGCCGCGTTCCCGCCAAAACTTGCCGAAACCTGTATCAAGGCGGGCTGTCCGAAAGGCGGCGTTGTGCTTGACCCCTTTTTCGGCAGCGGCACGACGGGGGCAGCCGCAAAGCAGCTTGACAGGCATTATATAGGCATTGAGATAAACGCCGAGTATTGCGCCCTTGCAAGGGCGCGGATTGGAGGGACAGACACATAAAACAATATAAGGCGCGTGAAAAAGTCACGCAGAAAATGACCCGCGAGGGGGCTGTCGAGGTAAACGCCGCTACCGGGAAAAAGAAACGTATCAGCAAGCGGATAAGGGACGCGGACTTTGCAAAGACCGAAGCCCCACCGCAGCCGGAACAGGCAGCGCAGCCCCTACCGGGCGGCGCAACTTCCCCGCCCTTAACCGACACGCCGCCGCTTCCCCATGCGCCGGGGGCAGAACGGGAACAGGACACCGCAGCAGCCGAGCGCGTCTTGGAACGTATCGACGGGGCGCGTACCAGAAAGGCGAGCAAAAAGGCGGCGAGGAAAGCACAGGCAGAAGCCACAGCAAAAGAAAAATCTTCCCGCTTGCAGTTTACCGACGAGGAACGGGCAACGCCGGAGCTTGAAAGGTATATCCGAAAATCGGACAAAGCAGCCGACCGTCTGGACGCGGCAAAGGCGGCTATCCCCAAAGAAAAGAAACTTGTACGGGAGCGCACCTTTGATGAAGCCACCGGGAAAGGCAAGACCCGCCTACATTTTGAGGAACAGGAAAAGCCCATAGGAAAGAATAAGCCCCACAATAACCCGCTATCCCGCCCCGCACAGGAAGCGGGTATTTTCGTCCACAACAAGATACATTCCGTTGAAAAGGACAATTCCGGCGTTGAGGGGGCGCACAAATCCGAAGAACTGGCAGAGCGCGGCGCAAAGTACGGGGCGCGGAAAGTCAAGGAGGGCTACCACAGCCACAAGCTCAAACCCTACCGGGCGGCGGCAAAGGCAGAGAAAGCGGCGTTCAAGGCGAATGTGGATTTTCAGTACCATAAAGCCCTGCATGACAATCCGCAGATTGCGGGCAATCCCCTTTCCCGCTTCATGCAGAAGCAGCAAATCAAGCGGCAGTATGCAAAGTCGGCAAGGAAAGGCGGCGCAAAAACGGCGCAGAAAGCCGCAGAGAACACCCGCAAGGCGGCAAAAAAGACCGCCGAGGAAACAAAAAAGGCAATCGCTTTTGTAGGGCGGCACCCGGCGGGCGTATGTATCGCCGTTGCCGCGCTACTCTTATTCATCATGGTATCGGCGGGGCTTTCCTCTTGCGGTTCCATGTTCTCCGGCTTGATGAACGGCATACTTGGGACTTCCTACACGTCGGAGGACAGCGACCTTGTGGCGACGGAGAACAATTACGCCGCAAAGGAAAACGAGCTTCAGCAGCAGATTGACAATATCGAAAGCACCCACCCCGGCTATGACGAATACCGCTATGACCTTGACAGTATCGGGCATAACCCCCATGAGTTAGCGTCCTACCTCACCGCCCTTTTACAGACCTACACCCCGCAGAGCGCACAGGCAGAGCTAAATCGCGTCTTTGCCATGCAGTACACTTTGACGCTGACAGAAGAAACGGAAATCCGCTACCGCACAGAAACAAGCACAGACCCGGAAACAGGGGAAACGACCACCGAGGAAGTACCCTACGAGTACCATATCCTCAACGTGAAGCTGACGAACAAGCCCATTTCCGAGATTGCGGAGGAACTTCTAACGCCACAGCAGCTTGAAATGTACCGCGTCTATCTGGAAACAAGCGGAAACAAACCGCTGATTTTCGGCGGCGGCTCCCCCGATATGGGCGCGTCCGAGGATTTAAGCGGCGTACAGCTTGTAAACGGCACACGCCCCGGCAACACCGCCGTTGTAGACCTTGCGAAGCGGCAAGTCGGCAACGTGGGCGGGCGACCCTTTTGGAGCTGGTACGGATTTAACAGCCGCGTGGAATGGTGCGCCTGTTTCGTTTCATGGTGCTACAATCAAGCCGGAAAGAGCGAGCCGCGCTTTGCCGGGTGCCAGTCACAGGGCGTACCCTGGTTCCAGTCACGCGGGCAATGGGGCGCGAGGGGCTATGAGAATATCGCCCCCGGCGACGCTATCTTTTTCGACTGGGACGGGGACGGGAGCGCAGACCATGTGGGGCTTGTTATCGGAACGGACGGGGAGCGCGTCTATACCGTCGAGGGCAATTCCGGCGACGCCTGCAAGATAAAGAGCTACCCCGTCAATTACTCCTGTATCAAAGGCTATGGGCTGATGAACTGGAATTAACATATTTTTGAGCAAAGAAAGGAGAAATTTATTGATGGCTATGAACAAAATTGAACGTATCGACAAAGAGATTGCAAAGACCCGCGAGAAAATCACCGAGTACCAGAACAGATTAAGGGGGCTTGAAGCGCAGAAAACCGAAGCGGAAAACCTGCAAATCGTACAGCTTGTGCGCTCCATGCGCCTTTCCCCGCATGAGCTTTCCGCTATGCTTTCCGGCGGCGGTATTCCGGGCATGGAAGCCGCGCCGGGCTACCCCGCAGAACCCGCAGACCACGACACCGAAGAAATGGAGGACACCGAGAATGAATAAGAAAATCCTTAGAACCTTGACCGCACTCTGCGCCGCCCTCATGCTGACGGGCGGCTTTTCCGTCACCGCCTTTGCACAGACCCCGGAGGGACAGGACGCGACCGACGACAGCGGCGTTGTCTATGAGGAACCCGAAAAGGAAGAACCCCTTACCCCGGACGGGAACGCGACCCTTGTAGACGATTTCGGCGGCAACAAGCAGCTTATCACAGTGACGACCAAAAACGGCAATTACTTTTATATCCTTATCGACCGGGACGACGAGGGCGAGGACACCGTACATTTCCTTAATCAAGTGGACGAAGCCGACCTTATGGCACTCATGGAGGACGGAAGCACCGAAGCAGCCCCGCCCGCCGTTTGCAGTTGCACCGATAAATGCGAAGCCGGAAAGGTAAATGTGAGCTGCCCTGTCTGCAAGGACAACATGACCGCTTGCAGCGGCAAGGAAGCGGAGCCGGAAACCGAGAAACCAACAGAGCAGCCCAAAGAGAAAGGCAATACAGGCGGGCTTGTGCTTTTCCTTGTCGTGGCACTTCTTGGCGGCGGGGGCGCGTTCTATTATTTTAAGTTTATGAAGCCAAAGCAGAACGTCAAGGGCGACACCGACCTTGAAGATTTCGATTTTGACGATTACGACGAGGACGAGGGGGACGGGCTTTCTGATGAAGAACAGGAGGACGAGGAAGCATGACGCTTTTTACCGAAAACCCTTTAGAAAAAATGATGGTACAAAGACCCACCGGGCGGCGTGACAGTGCGCCGCCCGTTCCAAAATCCCCGGCGTGTATGCGTTGCCCTTATAAGGCGCAATCCCCCTGTATCGGCTATTGTCTGAAACAGGCACAGGAGAAGAAGCACACCGCGCCGGAACGCTGAAAGGAGGATTTTTTCATGGCATTTAGACTTGTGATTGCAGAAAAGCCGAGCGTGGCGCAGACTATCGCCGCCGCGCTTGGCATTAAGGGGAAACAGGACGGGTATATCGAGGGCGGCGGCTACCTCATTTCATGGTGCGTCGGGCATTTGGTACAGCTTGCGGAAGCTGCCGCCTACGGGGAGCAATATAAAAAATGGAGTTTTGACAGCTTACCCATTCTGCCGGAGGAATGGCAGTACGCCGTTGACCCGGACAAGGGGAAGCAATTCAAAACCATTAAAGAGCTTATGCACCGCGCCGACGTTTCCGAAGTGGTAAATGCGTGTGACGCGGGGCGCGAGGGTGAATTGATTTTCCGCTTTGTCTACGAAGTGGCGGGCTGCAAGAAGCCCATGCGCCGCTTGTGGATTTCTTCAATGGAGGACGGGGCGATTAAGGCGGGCTTTGCTTCCCTCAAAGACGGGCGGGACTATGGCGCGCTCTTTGCGTCCGCCCTCTGCCGCGCAAAGGCTGACTGGCTTATCGGCATTAACGCCACCCGGCTTTTCTCCTGCCTGTATGGAAAGACCTTGAACGTGGGGCGCGTCCAGACCCCGACCTTAAAAATGCTCACCGACCGGGACGCGGCTATCTCCCATTTCCAGAAAGAAAAATATTATCATGTTCGCCTTGATTTATCCGGCGCGGACGCGGCAAGCGAAAGGATTTCGGACAAGGCAGAAGCCGACGCGCTGAAAGGGGCTTGCGAAGCGGGAAAGGCGGTATGCGTTTCCCTTACCAGAGAGAAGAAAACCGCAGCCCCGCCAAAGCTCTTTGACCTTACCTCTTTGCAGCGGGAAACGAACCGCATTTTCGGTTACACCGCAAAGCAGACCCTTGACCTTGCACAATCCCTTTATGAAAAGCGGCTCCTTACTTATCCGAGGACGGACAGCAGCTTTCTTACTGACGACATGGGCGGCACCGCAGCGGACATTATCGCGCTGCTTTGCGAAAAGCTCCCCTTTATGGCGGGCGCGGACTTCACGCCGGAGATTGCAAAGGTATTAGACAGCAAGAAAGTATCAGACCACCACGCAATCATTCCCACTATGGAGCTTGCAAAGGCTGACCCGGACGCGCTGCCGGAAAGCGAGAAGAATATCCTTACCCTTGCGGGGGCGCGTCTGCTTTTTGCCACCGCCGAGCCGCATATTTATGAAGCGGTTACGGCGGTTTTCTCATGCGCCGGGACAGACTTCACCGCAAGGGGAAAGACCGTACTTGCGGAGGGTTGGAAAGAGCTTGAACGCAGATACCGGGCGACGCTGAAAGATAAGCCCGAAGCAGAGGACGGGGAAAATGAGGGCGTGACGCTGCCGGAGCTTTCCGAGGGACAGAACTTTCCTAACCCCGCCGCAAAAGTAACGGAGCATACCACAACGCCGCCGAAGCCCCACAGCGAAGCGTCGCTTCTCTCTGCTATGGAGCGAGCCGGGAACGGGGACACCGACCCGGACGCGGAACGCCGGGGGCTTGGCACTCCCGCCACCCGCGCCGCCGTCATTGAAAAACTGGTAAAGGGCGGCTTTGCAGAGCGCAAGGGGAAGCAGCTTATCCCCACGCAGAACGGAGCCGCCCTTATATCAGTCTTGCCGGATATGCTCACTTCCCCGCAGCTTACCGCAGAATGGGAAAACAATCTGACGCAGATAGCAAAGGGAGCCGCAGACCCCGGCGAATTTCTGTCCGGCATTGAAGCTATGGCGCGGGAGCTTGTGCAGACACACGCCGCAGCACTGGACGGGAAAAAGGATTTGTTCCGGGAGGAAAAGCCCTCTGTCGGCAAATGCCCCCGTTGCGGTTCCCCCGTCCATGAGGGGAAGAAAAACTATTATTGCAGCAACAAAGAATGTGCCTTTGTCATGTGGAAGAATGACCGCTTTTTCGAGGAACGCAAGACCGCTTTTTCCGCGAAGATTGCCGCCGCGCTCCTTAAATCCGGCAAAGTGAATGTGAAGAAGCTCTATTCCCCGAAAACAGGCAAGACCTATGACGGAACTATCGTTCTGGCTGACACTGGCGGGAAATACGTCAACTACCGTATCGAAGTACAGAAGAACTAAAAACTTGAATAGCAAGCATAGGAAGCGGGTACCCACTTCCGTAAATCCCTGTCCTGCCGCTGACGCGCCGGACGGGGATTTTGCTTGTTGGGAAGTTTCCCAAACCCTCTAAAAAAATGAAAAAATTGTTGGCATAACGCACAGCCCACCGTAGTACGGGGCGAACCCCAAAAGCGCGGCGGTGCGCCGCCATTTCAGAAAGGAGCGAATGAATGGAAAAGAAAAAAGGTTACTCCATGTTTGAGCGTGACAAGTTAGACCCGGCTGACAGTATGCGGATAGAGCGAAATATTTATTTTGAGGAACAGACCGCTGACCTTTCCGGGCTTACCGCCCTGCCCTTAGAACAGTTACAGGCATTGCGGGAAGAATACGCGGCGGCTGAACAGGCAGCTTTTGAAGCCTTGCAAGAACAGGCGGCGGCATGGGACGAACAGGCGGGAAAGACCCTTGCCATTGACAAAGCCATTGAGTATGTGAGGACACCCGAAGCTACGCATACCGCGAACCAGTGGGAAGCTACGGACTACGGGAAGCACATCAGCAACCGCGTCTACCAAATGCGCTACCACATATCCGAGAATACCCGGTATGACAGGGAAAAAGAGAAATCCATTCCCTATTCGTGGACGCTTTCATGGAGTATTTACACCAACAGCCCCCACAATTACGGACAGGCAAAAATCGCCGGACAGGAAAGGAAAGTCTTTGCAGACAAGGCAGCTATGGAAAAATATCTGAATGGGCGTATCAAAGCCTATCAGCATTTATTCACCGAGGTATCGCCGCCTATCCCGCCAGAGTATGCAGAGCATTTCAAAGTAAACGGGCAGCTTTTACCGGGCTATGCTATCGAGGGCGAGGAACGGGCGCAGCCTACCGCTGAAAAAGCAGCCCCCACCACAGCAGAGCCGCCACAGGACACCGAACAGAGAAAGGAGCGTGAAACCATAAACGAGCAGTTTTCAATTCTTATCGACAGCCGCAGCCGCTTTGAAACAGGCAAACCGGGCGGCGTGTGGCTTCCCATGCCGACCACAACAGAGCAGCTTCATGCGGCTATGGAAAGCGTCGGCATTACCGCAGACAATCCGCAGGATTTTTTCATCAACGGGTATTCTTCTACGGAGGACTGCCCCTTTGACTTGCCGCTTTCCGTTATCCAAAGCGCAAGCATGGACGAGCTGAATTATTTTGGAAAACTTCTGGAAATGCAGAGTGACGGGGACAAGGATAAATTTGCGGCGGCGGTTACACATGGCGAGTATGCCGGAAGCATGAAAGACCTTATCAACCTTGCACAAAACCTTGACTGTTACTGGCTCTATCCCACTGTCCGCAGCGAAGAAGATTACGGTTATTATCTTATCGACGAACTGGACGAGCTGGAGCTTCCCGAAGAAGCAAAGAAATATTTCAAGTATGAAGAATACGGGCGGGACGCAGTTAGCAAGGATAAGGGGCAGTTTACCGAACAGGGCTATATCTATAACAATCAGAACACCTTTACCGAATGGTATCGGGGAACGGAAAACGAGATACCCAAAGAATACCGCGTTATGAGCTTCCCACAGCCGGAACGCGGCGGACAGGACAAGACCTTTATGGACGCAGCCGCCACAGAGCAGACCGCCCGAACCGCCGCAGAGCAGCCACAGGAGCCGCACCCGGTTATCCCTATCGTGCTGACAGCCGGGAAGCCCGCCGAGAAATTAAAAGAGATTACCGACCGTCTGGAACAGGGCATTACGGAACTCTTTGACAGCGAGCGTTACAAGGAATATCTGAAAGTCATGTCAAAATTCCATAATTACAGCTTCCGAAACACCGTCCTTATCGCCATGCAGAAGCCGGACGCTTCCCTTTTGGCGGGCTTTTCCGCTTGGAAGAACAACTTTGAGCGAAATGTGATGAGAGGGCAAAAGGGAATTAAAATCATTGCCCCGTCGCCCTATAAAATCAAACAGGAAATGCAGAAAATCGACCCGCACACGCAGAAGCCCATAATCGGCAAGGACGGAAAGCCCGTCACCGAGGAAAAGGAAATCACCATACCCGCCTACAAGGTGGTATCCGTCTTTGACGTTTCCCAGACCGAGGGAAAGGAACTGCCGGACATTGCCGTTGACGAACTGACAGGCGACGTTGACCGCTATAAGGACTTTTTCGCAGCCCTTGAAAAGACTTCCCCCGTTCCTATCGCCTTTGAGAATATCGAGGGCGGCTCTCATGGCTACTACCACTTGGAGGACAAGCGCATTGCTATCAACGAGGGCATGAGCGAATTACAGACCTTAAAGACCGCCATTCACGAAATCGCCCATGCGAAGCTGCACGACATTGACCTCAACGCGCCAAAGGACGAGCAACCCCGCGTTGACCGCCGCACCCGCGAAGTCGAAGCGGAAAGCGTCGCCTATACCGTCTGCCAACATTACGGGCTTGACACGTCGGACTATTCTTTCGGCTATGTCGCCGGGTGGAGCAGCGGGCGGGAGCTGTCCGAGCTGAAAAGCTCCCTTGAAACGATACGCAGCGCAGCCGCCGAGATTATCAATTCCATAGACGCGAATTTTGCGGAGCTGCAAAAGGCACAGGACAAGGAGCAGACCGCCGGACAGGAGCAGCCCACCAGAGAGGGACAAGAAGCCGCGCCACAGCCGGAAGCCCCGAAAAAAGCAGATACAGCCGGGAAAGAAAAGCCGGAAGCAGCCCCGAAAGAAGCCTTTACCCCGGAAACGATTTACAGAGTGCGCCGGAACCCTTACAGCGACAGCCGGGAAAACAGCCACCTCTTGCAAGCCTATGTGACACAGGAGAACGGGCGGGCGAAAATGGGCGACGTGCTTTATACGGGAACGCCGGAGAAATGCCGCGAGCTTATGGGGCAGCTCAAAAGCGGCGAGCTGACCGAGGGCGACGTAAAGCAGCTTTACGCAAAGGCACAGGAAACGGCGCAGACCACCGGACAGGACAAGGACACCTTTTCCATTTACCAGATAAAGGGCGGGGACGAAACAAGGGACTTCCGCTTTGAGCCTTACGACCGCCTGCAGGCGGCGGGAAATGTGGTTGATAAAGCGAACTATGAGCTTGTCTATTCCGCGCCCCTTGCGCCGGAAACTTCCCTTGAAGATATTTATACCCGCTTCAATATCGACCACCCAAAAGATTTTAAGGGACACAGCCTTTCCGTTTCGGACGTGGTAGTGCTTCATCAGAACGGACAGGACACCGCGCATTACGTTGACAGCGTAGGCTTCCGGCAAGTGCCGGAGTTTTTACAGGAGCAGAAGCAGCTTACCCCGGACGAGCTGACAACGGGCGAAACAATCCAGACACCGAGGGGGACTTTCCATGTGACCGCCATGAGCCGGGAGCAGATAGAAGCCGCCGGATATGGCTTTCACCACCAGTCGGACGACGGAAAGTATCTGATTATGGGGAACGGGACGCGGGCGTTTGCTGTTGCCGCAGAGCAGCCGGAAAAGGCAAACCCCTTGAAGCATATCGAGGACACCGTAGAGCAGAACGACAACAACTTTGACGGTATCATCAACAACACCCCTACCGTTGACGAACTGGAAGCAAAGGTTAAGGCGGGAGAAACAATTTCCCTTGTTGACCTGGCTAACGCGGTCAAAGCCGACAAAGAGCGCGGCAAGGAAGCGAAGCCGGAAAAGAAGCCCTCTATCCGGGCGCAGCTTAGGGCTGACAAGGAAAAGGCGCAGAAGAAAAACGCAAAGCAGAAATTACAGGATTTGGAAAGGAGCTGACCCATGCCGAAACAGAGTAAATTTGAGAACGTGGATTTGTTCGCTTCCCTCAATGCGGTTATGAAGCAGAACACAGGCTTTTACCAGAGCGACTTGGAGATTGACAAGGAGATTATCGCAAAGGCGGCGGCAAGCCCCCGCAAGGAGGACAAGACCCTTTTGTGGTTCTGCCGCCCGTCCGGGACGCATTGCTTCCGGGAGCGCGACGTTTTCCTCAAAGACACCGCGCCCCACAACACATGGCGTTTCTACATGGAGCAGACGAGCGACCGCGTCCTTGCCTATGCAATCGAGCTAACGGGGACGGAGCGCGGGAAAATCAAGGGCAATCTGTACGAACTGGACTACGCTAAACATTATGAGCGCGTCAAGGAAAAGGAGCTGCCCGCCGATACGGTGAAGCTGATTTATGAGCATGGGGAACGGGAGATACCCGCCGGACAGTTTTTCAACGGCAATCCCGATTATGAGCTTGGAAAGTTTGAACGCTTTGAAGCCGTACCCAACGACCCGGACGCGCTGCAATCGCTCTTACAGGAAGAACGGCGCAGCCGGGAGCAGCTTCCGCCGGGGGATTTCAAGGCGCATATCGCCGCATTGCGGGACGGGCTGATTGAAACGGAAGCGCGGCGCATTGTACGGGAAATGAAGCGGCACGACACGCCGAACAGCCCCAACAAGACCCATTTCATGGTAGAGCTTTCCCCGGCGTTCATGCAGCTTGCAGCCACAAAGGACACTGACCGCCTTTTCTCCATGCTGCCCTACAAGACCCTTGCCTTTTCCAAAATCGAGGGCAGACATGGGACGTATGCGCTGATTGACAAGGGGGAGAACCGGGACAGGAAGATAAGGAAGCCCCGCCCCTCTATCCGGGCGCAGCTTAAAGCAGACAAGGCAAAGACCGCCCCGAAAAAGGCGGCGGCAAAAACAAAAAATCACGATATGGAGGTATGAGCATGATTAGACTGACTGTTGAAGAAACAAACCTTTTGAGCATTTACAACGAGGGCGGCAAGCGGGCTTTGATTGAGAATGTCAACGCCGCGCTGCCCTACATGGACGCGGATATGCGGGAGCTTGCAAAGCGCACCCTTTCCAAAGTGGACGCTTTGACCGAAGCGGAATTTGCAGAGCTTCCCATTTACGCCGCTGATGAAGTATGAACGGGGTTAAGCGGCTGACGCCGCCCCAGAGCCGGAAAGTCAACGCCCTTGTGCGCCGGACGTGCTGCAATTATGATAACGGGAACTGTATCTTACTGGACGACGGGGACGAGTGCGTTTGTCCGCAGCTCATTTCCTATTCGCTTCTCTGCAAGTGGTTCCGGGCTGCGGTGCTTCCCGCCGACAGGCTACTCTATGCGGAGCTTTACCAGACAGGGGACAAGAAGAAGTGTACCGAGTGCGGCGCGTTCTTTGCGTCAACCTCTAACAGTGTCAAATACTGCCCCGTCTGCCGGAAGCGTATCACCCGCAGACAAGCTGCCGAGCGCATGAGGAAAAGACGCACCCCTGTTACGCAGTAGGTGCGGAAAATCCCTTGATTTACAGGGCTTTCCGGGCGTGAAAATCGGATAGGCGATACTTTATACCTTTACCCCCGAAAATGGCGTTCTACTGCGTAACATTCACGAAAACAGCACCCATAAAAAGACAGGGCGCGGAAGTCATATACTGGCTTCCGCGCCCTGTTCTTTTTTTGCCTATCTGACATTTCCCTTTTCCATTTCTTCAAGCGGGAACTGCGGGAGGGCTTCTATCAGCTTCTTTGTGATAGACTGGCGCATATCTTCGTTGATTTCCTGTTTCGTGCTTCCGTCTGGCTGTCTGACCGCTACCGTCGATAGCCTGTCGATTTCGTCCTTGTAGCAATCCACGACTTTCTCCACCGCCCATTTCTCCCCGGCAACGGCGGCGCGTATGGTTTCATATTCCGGCATTTTCTGGTTTTCCATGCTCAACGCTCCTCTGCTTTTTGATAGCCCTATCATAGCACAGCGGCGGGGATTTTGCTATCCTTATCCGCGTTCTGTTTCCTTTTCCCGTTCCGGCTGTCTGTCTGCCTGTAAAATGCTGTCAATGTTCTGCTTGATAATATCATATTCCCGGACTTTCTTTTTCAATTTTCCATAGTCGGCGTAAAGGGCTTCTTTCTGCGCTTGGAGGGCTTCATACTCCGATTGCAGCGCGGCGAGGTTCGGGAGCTTCGCAATGCCCGCCGCTTTCAGTGACCTTACGGCGGCTTCATGGAGGATAATTGCCTGTTCCTGTCCGGCGCGGTACTTCTCCCTGTTCCTTGCCTTGCGGTATGCGTCATAGACAGGCTTTGTCTTTTGATAGGTGGAAACATTCTTGATAAGCACCGCCATTTCCGCAAGCCGCTTTTCGGCGTTCTTCAATGCGTCTGCCGCCTGTCCGCTTTCCGCTGCCATTTCCTCAATCCGGCTGACTAAATCCGCGTACTGCTCAATCTTATGTTCCGTCAAGAAATTCATTGTTTTAGCTGCCTGTTTCAGATTGTGGATTTTCGCCCACTGTTCATAGCCCTTACTCTGCGCTGCCTTGATACTGTTCTCAATGTCGATAAGCAGCGACACGCCGCGCTGCTCTCTGGGAGCTTTCGCCACCTTTGTCCGTCTGCCCGCTATCCGTTCCCTTACGGCTTCCTCTGTATAGTCTGCGCCGAGGGTTTTAAGGCGGGTGAAGCGTTCCTGTCCGGGGGCGCGGCATGATACATATTTCCCCGGCTTTATCTCATAGCCCGCCGCCTGTAACCGCGTTAGCAATTCCTCAAAACTGGAAACTTGGGGGATAAGCGCGTCAACAGTGGTTTTCAGCTTGCCTTTCCAACTTGTACCCGTCTTTTCTGCCTGGTACTCCGCATAGCTCTTTCCCTTGCTGCCCTTGCCGGGGACGACAACGGACAAGCCATTTTCCCGGCACAGCTTGTCGCTCATGTTCCGTATGCCGTAATAGCTCCTTTTGTTGGAATTGTATTTATGGTGGTCTACAAAGTTCACCGCGCAAAAAATGATATGGTTATGGACGTGTCCTTTGTCAATGTGCGTCGTGAGTACATACTCATGCTGCCCCTTTGTTACCGCGTCGGCAAGCTGCTTTCCGATTTCATGGGCTTTCTGATAATCGACTTCCCCCGGCTCAAAGGACTGTATCAGATGAAAGGCTAAATTGTTCCCCTTTTGGAGTGCTTGCGACAGGGTATATTCAAACTCAATATCTGCCGTTTCATAGGAGCAACCGAAAGAGGACACAAGCATTTTCCCGTCCGTCTTGTCCGGGTTTTCGATATAGTCAAGGGCTTTGCTTAGAGTGCTTTTAATAGGCTTAATCTTTGTAACCGCCATATCTCCGCAAGCACCCCCTTTATTTCCTCTATGTCCTCTTGGTATGCGTTCCCCGTCGCGTTTACGCGGCGTGCTATCTGGTTGACGTTGACACCGATTTTCTGTATCTCTGCGGTCATAGCCTTTATATCGGCGTGGTCTATCTGAATGATATACCCGTCAATGGCAATCTTCCGCAGATACGCCGCCATGTTCCGGGTGGGTACGAGCTTCATTTTTTCCAGTATTAAATCCCGTTCCGCTTCCGTCACTCTGAATTTGATTTGCACTGTCCTTTTGCGTCCGTCCATGTGTTCGCTCCTTTCCTTTCCGTTCCGAGGGTTTGGGACACTTCCCAACAAGCAATTTTCAACCGACGCGCCGCAGCGCGGGAGGGCGAAAATACGGAAGTGGTACCCGCTTCCTATGCTTGCTACGAATGTTTTTATCCTTTAGGCTCTTATCACCTACTACGGAGAAAAAGCGATTTTGCCAAACTTACGCAAAAGAAAAACGCTGCAACCTCAAAAAAGATTACAACGCTTTCTAAATCCTGTTCAGTTTTAAGTCGGACATTCCTATTCGCCCTCTTTTTCGACTTCGGAAATCTCCTTTGCCGTTGCGGTTACAATCCGTATGCCTGTATCGCTCATACCGTCAAGAAGCGCGTCAAGCTGCCGCCGCTGCGTGTTCTTCTCCGGCGGCGTTTCTAAAAGGAATTGGTCTACGGATATATGGTAACGCTGTATCAGCTCAAAGAATATCTGTAAACTTGGGTGCTGCCCCTTGTTCTCAATGTTCGCAAGGTAGCGCGGCGAGATAAACATTTCGTCGCCTACTTTCTTGCGGCTCTCCTTGCATCCCTCACGCGCTGCCTTTATCGCTGCCCCAAAAGCCTTAAAGTCGTATCGTGGTACTGGTCTTTTTGCCATAGTTATTCACCCTATTACATTTTACTGTTCCCCTTTCTTCTTGGATATGTCTACGTAGTTCTATCAGTTAGCCAAAATAATTCATATATATATATGTTGACAACAAGCTGCTTTTGTATATAATATTATATAAAAGGGGGGGAATGTTTATGTTACATAGCATGCGTATTCGATAAGCATTGAAATCAAAAAAGATTTTTCCCATTTTCAATATGGGCTTTTTTGTCATGCTTATTTTGCGTATGCTATACAACAAAACTAACGACGTATAGACATAGTATAAAAACTATGCCTTAATTTTGTTGTAGTATTATATGTATAAATGCAGGTCAATGCTCATGTTGAGAATTGACCTGCATTTTTTTGCGCAAAAGGAGAAATATTATGCTTGAAAAATATTGGATAAAATGTCCAATTTGTAACGGAAAGACGAGGGTTCAAGTATTTTATAATACGGTATTAAGAAATTTTCCTCTTTTCTGCCCTAAATGTAAATTAACGCATATCGTTGATGTTGAAAAACTAGAAATCATAATCAAAAACTCTGAAAAACAAACTTTTTAATTTTGAAAAGGAAGGATATTTAAATGAAACACTTACCTAAAAGTACACCTACGGAAATATTGAATGACCCATACGGATTTACTTACAAAGAAATGTCGGAAGTAATTGGAGAGGATAAAGCAAGAGCCTTATATACGGAATTGTATAAACAGCCATTTCACAAAGAAAATCTATCAATATCAACAAAAAAAGTCTATAAAAGTAGCGATACTGAAAAGTATGTTTATGAATTGAAAGATAACAGGTATATTGAAACGGTTTTTATTAAACGGCGAGATGGTGGGACTGTTTGCGTAAGTACGCAAGTTGGTTGTTCTGTTGGCTGTATTTTTTGTGAGTCCGGACGCAATGGTTTTGTTCGTAATCTAACACCGTCTGAAATTGTGCAGCAGGTTGTATTGATACGTCAAAAAGTAAATCGTATCGTTTTTATGGGAATGGGAGAACCTTTATTCAATTACGACAACTTGATTGCAGCAATCCATATTCTTCGAGATAGAAATGGACTTAACTTTCCAACCGACGGCATTACCGTATCAACAGTTGGTCCAGTTAATCAATTAAAAAAATTGCGCGAAGAACATCTAAAAATTCAGTTGACAATATCTTTACATGCAGCAACACAGGCTGCGAGAAACTGTATCATTCCTCATATGCACATGTACGCTATTGAAGATGTTGTTAAGCAAGCATTGTCCTATTCTCAAAGGCATAATCGAAAAGTGGTATTTGCGTATTTGCTTTTACCAGGTATAAATGACCGTTCCTCAGATATAAGGCAACTTGCAAAATGGTTTAAGGGCAAAAATGTTATGATTAACGTGCTGCAATACAACCCGACGAGTAATTCAAAAATTAGAGCACCACAAAAACAAGAAATGGTTGCGTTCAAACATCAATTAGAGCAAACAGGACTTGAAGTTACCATGAGAGTTTCTCATGGTAGAGAGATTAAAGCAGCTTGTGGACAGTTAGCTAATACATATAATAAAGCCAAAAAACAACAGAAATAATTTAATTAAAAGAGCCAGACGCACAGACGCAGAGCCGATAATATGCAGTTTGAAATACTGCTGTTATCGGCTCTTTTTTGATTTTAATTTGTGCCCCTAATAACCATATTGGAGCAAAATCAGAACTGTTGCTTGTCGTTCTTTGATTTCCGCAGCAGCTTTGAAAAATCAAAGCCGCCGTTTCTTTTTATCTTCTAATGAAATGACGCGGTATCACTGTTGAAATCGGCGGCTAAAGGAGGTAGCCGCCATGAAGCAAAAAGCATATCGACAAAATCCGACAGTTATTGACTTATCAAAAAAAGCCCGCCCACCACCGGGGGAAACTACGCTTATATATATGAACTGTCTAATCATCTGGATACTGCTTACAATGCCTATGCGCCCGTCCGGGCTTTTCGGACGGGCGCATTTTGTACGTTCAAAAAATTTTTGAAGAAATTTCAAAAAATCTTCGGCGTTTTTGAAAAACGCCGTATTGCCCCGCGAAAAGGGGGGAAGCACCACCAACTTTCCAACGAGAAAGGAGGTGAGAATGTGGAACCTAATAGCAGGGAGTTTTACAAACAGTGTGCTTTTCAGAAGTTTTGTAATACGGTATTGCACAATGAAGCTTGCGACACCCATAGAGAACTTCGCAGACACAAGGCAAAGGAAGTGACCTTTTCCGACATGACCTTAGACGAAGCGCGGCAGCTTCATACGTTTGATGAATATTTCAAACGTGAAGCCGCCGAAACCGTCTTTGAGAAAGCCGGGAAGAAAATCACGCCAAAGCTGCTTCTTGAAGCAATCCGTACTTTGCCGGAAGAAAAGCGCAAAGCCATATTGCTGTATTACTTCGAGGGAATGAACGATACCGAGATTGCGGAGCTGTTCAACACGTCGAGAAGCACGATACAGTACAGGCGGACAAGCTCTTTTGAGAAATTAAGAAAATATCTGGAGGAAAATGCTGATGAATGGGACGAATGGTAACGAACCCGGCTACCCGGAAAATGCCCTTGTTCCTTATCCTGTCATTGTGGCAGCGACAAAGGGCGACCCGGACGCCATGAAGATTGTCTTGCAGCATTTCAGCGGCTACATAGCCCGCCTCTCCATGCGGAAGCTGTACGACGAGCGCGGGAACGTCTATTTTGGCGTAGACCACGACATTCGGGAACGGCTGCAAGCAAAACTGATGATGGCTGTCCTCACCTTTAAGGCAGAGGAATAAACCGCAGCGGCGGCGGGACGCTTTCTCTCTCCCCCTTTTCCGTTCCGCTGCTGACGCGGCAGCAAAGCCATTCTGAACCTTGACAAAGAAAGCGGCGCAAGATAACGGCGGCGCAGCATAGGGCAAATCGGATACGTTCCTTTTGCGCCGAGCCATACGGCGGGTGCGCCATGACGCTATCCGGGTGAGGTTATCCCCGCCCGGACAGCCGAGCGACCAACACCGCGCCGGAAAGCAAGTGTAGCGGCTTGCGGGCGACGACACGCAGAATATACAATGATACTTCCTTACAGCCACAGTCCGAGCGTTAAGAGCGTCGCAGGCAATGGGTAGGGCGGCATGAGAACCATGCCGGGGTGAAATTCCCATGAGGTTATGCTAATAACCGTCCGATTAAAGCCTTTGTTTTATTGAATAGTGGACTTGCTGCTATTCATAGACTATATTATATGTTTGCGAAAGAAAGGGGGATTTTCTTTGACGCAAAACCAAACGCCCGTTACCACAACGGAGCATAAAATAGGAAAAGTTACTTACCTTGTATGTTCGTCCGCAAGTGAACGCGCAACGGACACACTGGATAAAAAGATAAAAAAACTCATTCGCAAAGACATGGAACTGAACCCCGCAAACGCCCGGAAATAGGGCGTTTCTTCACATTTTATACATGACACAGGCAGCGGTATGTGGTATAATATAGACAGTACAAATACCATGCTTGTCTGTCGTCGGAAAGGAGGACAAAATGTTACAGACAGACAAGATTACCGCTTTATATTGCAGATTGAGCCAGGAAGATATGCAAGCCGGGGAAAGCGAGAGCATACAGAACCAAAAACTGATTTTACAAAAGTATGCTGACGAACACCACTTTTTCAACACGCGCTTTTTCGTAGACGACGGATTTTCCGGCGTGAGCTTTGAGCGTGAGGGGCTTCAAGCCATGCTGCATGAGGTTGAAGCCGGGAACGTGGCGACCGTCATAACAAAAGACCTTTCCCGTCTGGGACGTAATTATCTGAAAACCGGGGAGCTGATAGAGATTGTCTTTCCCGAATATGAAGTGCGCTACATTGCCATTAACGACGGTGTAGACACAGCAAGGGAAGATAACGAGTTTACCCCTCTGCGGAACTGGTTCAACGAGTTTTACGCCCGCGACACCTCAAAGAAAATCCGGGCTGTCAAACAGGCAAAGGCGCAGAAAGGCGAGCGCGTCAACGGCGAAGCTCCTTACGGCTACCTTATCGACCCGGATAACCGCAATCATCTGATACCCGACCCGGAAACGGCGCACGTCGTAAAACAGATTTTTGCAATGTATGTACGGGGCGACCGTATGTGTGAAATCCAGAACTGGCTGCGGGACAATGAAATACTGACCGTCGGGGAACTGCGCTACCGCAGGACAGGGAGCAAACGCCACCCCCGCCCACAGCTCAACGCATGGTACAACTGGCCGGATAAGACGCTGTACGACATTCTGACAAGGAAAGAATATTTAGGGCATACCATAACCGGGAAAACCTACAAGGTATCTTATAAGTCGAAAAAGACGAAAAAGAACCCGGAGGAAAAAAGGTATTTCTTCCCCAACACTCACGAACCTTTGATTGATGAAGAAACCTTTGAACTTGCACAGAAGCGGATTGCCACCCGGCAACGCCCGACAAAGGTTGATGAAATTGACCTGTTTTCCGGGCTGCTCTTTTGCGGGGACTGCGGCTACAAAATGTATGCAGTACGCGGAGCCGGGACGCTTGAACGGAAACACGCCTACACTTGCGGCAACTACCGCAACCGGGCAAGAAATGATATGCTCTGCACTACGCATTATATCCGCAAAAGCGTATTGAAAGAACTTGTCCTTGCAGACTTGCAGCGAGTAACGTCTTATGTGAAAGAGCATGAACAGGAGTTTATCGAAACAGCCAACGAGTGCAGCGCAAAGGCAGTACAAAAGACGCTGACACAGCAGCGGAAAGAGCTTGACAAGGCGCAGAACCGTATTAACGAGCTGAACATCTTATTCCGCAAGCTCTACGAGGACAACGCTTTAGGGAAACTTTCAGATGAACAATTTGCTTTTCTGACTTCCGGCTATGATGAAGAAAAAAAGACGCTGACCCGGAGGATTGCGGAGCTGTCACAGGAAATCGACAACGCCACCGAGCGCAGCGCGGACGTAAAAAGGTTTGTCGCACTGGTACGCAGATACACAGCGATTGAAGAACTGACCTACGAAAACGTCCATGAATTTATTGACCGTATTCTTATTCACGAACTGGATAAGGAAACGAACACCCGCAAAATCGAAATCTTTTATAGCTTTGTCGGCAGAGTTGATACAGGTGACAAGCCTACCGAAAGTATCTCCTATTTCAGACAGATAGGAGCCGACGTAAAGAGTTATGCTATCTAACATACATCAAAAAGAGGTAAGATAACACCCTCTGCAAAAAAGGTATCGTTATCTTACCTCAACAAAATTTGTCCCCGACCAGCCGTCATCAATATATTCATCAATCACATTCAAATGATGTTCTTTTGCATATAGACGCAACATACTTCTTTGTGTGGTAATGCTGGAACTTTCGCCTTGTAATTCATCATCTCGGCTCAACCTAAGATAAAGTGCAGTATTGTAAATCTGTTGTTTCATTGTCAGTTATCCTCCTTTATAACTAACCCATGTTTACAATACCTGCTTGCAAGTAAAGTATAACATGGGTTATTTTTCACATTCAATCTATTTCTTACAACTGCACCGAATTTATGCGATTGTCTGCTTTGCTTTTTCAAGCATAACATCAGTCAGAAGTTCTTCCATTGTCTTTCCTTTTTCGGAAAAATGCTCTTTTACAACAATCTTTGTCTTTCCTCTGTTTCCAATGCCACACTTGTTATTTTTCTTTTGAATTGTTTTTACAGCATTATCAATAACACATACCCCCTTTCTGTAAAAATAGTTTTTAAGCAATTCAACGGCTTTTGTCATAGCCCACAGGAGTTCCACCTCTGCATTATCCAATGTAGCCGTACCCATTGCGTGCGACGCTTTTAACGCTCAAGCTGTGGCTGTACGGGAGTATCATTATCTGACAGCACAGGTCATGGCGATAAAAGAGGACAAGTCTTTTACAAGAACACAGATAGGTTGTCGCTCGCTTTTGCAGGGGAAAGGTCATGGCGTATCTGTTTCAATGGCTGCTGTCTGTCTAAGGTATTGAATTGCTTTATTCAGTTGTCAAAGAACACGAAAGAAGAAAATCGTCTTTCCTATATACCGCGTTGGAAAAGAGCAAAAGCGTAACCAATACTCAAAACTTTTTTCTTTTCACTTCATATCTGTACAGCAAACACTTATTTGTTAAGTTGAAATGAAAAATAGTTAAACTCTTTTTTCCTGCACCATATAGGGAAAGCAAATATTAGTTTGCTAAGTTGGTGATGAAAAAATTTGATTTTCTTTTCACACCCTAACTACCCATGCAACACCGTAACTGCCAATAATGGAATGAAAGATTTTCTTTACTCCATATAGGGACAGCAACTACCGATTTAATGACCTGTTTTCAAAAAAAGTTAGATTTCCTTTTCTCGCACCATATCTGTACGCAAGTAACTGTTTTGTTGCAGATTTTTTGAAGAAATTAAAAAATACCGTCACTCCCTTGTGGAGCAGCGGTATCATTCTCAATCATATCTGCTATGTCTGTTGTCATTTGTTTAATTTTTAATTCCTGCTTTTCTGTTAGTCTTGTATGTCTGTCGATTTCTTCCAGATAATTTGCTCCTGTTTTCTTTTCAATTTCTTTTATCATCAATAAAGAGGGCATGACCTGTCTTTCTAACCAGCGTTTTGTTTTATCCATATTAACAGCAACAGGCGTCATAATAAACGGAAGTGAGGTCGTTACATTATCTAAAAATATATCCCATAAGATATAATCGGGAAAATCTATCTGTGTAAGGATAAGGCTTGCTATGGTCTTTTCGGGATTTCTTGAAAAAACAAGTTGTTCTATCGTTTGTCCTGCTTTTCCATTTTTCAAACGAATTTCAAAGCGGTTCTTAATGTCTGTTTTTATACCCTTGCTTTCTTGTTCCTTTTCTTTTTCATATAGGCAAAAGTAGATAGAACTATTCTTTGAACCGATATAAAAAGTTTTTGCAGTTTCTCCATGTGTACCCGATAATTTCCCGCTGTCTACTGCTTCATGGGTTCTAGAACGTTTCCATACCTTGTTAGCATAATAACGTTCCCTTAAAATTTCTATATCCAGCAATCCGCCCATATCATTGACTGCTAAATCTATCCGTTTAAAAACGCCTTGATAATCTATACAACAGCTTAAAAAGCAATACCAGTCTATCCCTCTTGCCCGTAAAACATATTCCAAGTTCCGACACCCCATACCTCTTAATTCCAATAAAACACCCATAGAACTATCTTTAGAAGCATTTACACTAATATCCCCATAGATATACTGTTCTTCATAACCAAACATTCCGTAATCTTCATGTATAAAATATTCGCTTTTCATTGCCAGTACATTTTTTATAATTCCCAATGCGTCTGTGGTAGGAAAACGAACACGCAGATAGTCAATCGTTAAAGTGAAAGGCTGTGTACAATTACAATAATCAAGATAATGTAGAAGTATATGTTTCATTTCTTTACTGGCTTTTGTTTTTCCGTTTTCAATTTCATTTAGGTTCTGCCTGCTGATTTGTAGTTCCTGTGCCAGTCGTGATTGCGAATAATCACAGGCATTTCTCTTTTGCTTTAATGCTTCAATAAATTTTATATCATTCATGCTTATTCCTCCAATCAAAAAAGGCATATACTCATGGGAGCATACACCTTGTATCTTATATTTATTTTCTATTGATATGCTGTTTTAGACCTGTCGGGTAGAAAGAATAGGGTGTGAAGTGAAATAAGTTCTTATAACCTTATAAATCGTTGCATATCAGCAGTTTTGTATTTGTTTTTGCTCTTGCCTTTTGTAATAGTACCCCCCTGTTAGATAGCGGGGGCTTGATATTCGCTCGCCACAGACTTGCTCACAGATGAAGTGAACCAGACGTTTGACAGCTTCGCTGTCATGGCTTGATGTCTTCGACCGCCACCACGTCTGGATCACTCCATCTGATAAGATATTTCATTCAATAGAATTATCATCAAATTTATCTCTCAAAATACGATTACGGAAATTTATAATTGTTTTACAATCAATATTTTTTTCATAATTTAATCATCAGTATATGTTAATAAATCATGTGTTACTTTTCCTATATCTGCTTGAATACAAATAGATTGTTTTTCAATTTGTGGTGGACAATAGGCTTCTTGATAATTGATACAGGTATAGACTGCATTTTTATTTTTTGAAGTCATATTCCAAAATGGGTATTTAATAATAACTGGTGTATTATTTCCAACACCTAACTCCAAATACAGAACATGAAGATTTTCATGTCTTCTTAAAAAATCACTATATCTTTCAGACGCCTTATACCATCCCTTATCCTGTACAAAAGTTCCGTCAATTCGTAAATTTACAGTCATAGGTGCACTACAATGAGGACAATATGGTATCAAGTCTGTTGGTATTTTCATATCTTGTTGCTGTTCTACCATTTGTTTGACTTGCACTTCATTGTCATACGTTTCCTGCTGACAGGCATTAGAACATTGAAATAACCCATAATCACCTTGCGTGTAAAACAGTCGTTTCTTATCAAACCCTGCTTTTTGAAAACAGTGGTCAACATTTGTTGTAAGAATAAAATAATCTTTGTCTTTCACTAAAGACAATAAATCAGCATAAACCCGATTAGGAATTGTCTGATAACGATTAAGATAAATATGTCTGCTCCAATATGCCCAGTATTCTTCTAGTGTTTCAAAAGGATAAAAACCTGCCGAATACATATCCTGCAAACCATATTTTTCTGCAAAATCCGAAAAATTGTCATAAAAACATTTACCGCCATATTCTAGCCCTGCTGATGTAGATAATCCTGCACCTGCACCTATAACGATAGCGTCGGCATTTTCAATTTGTTTTTTTAACTTTTTTAAATTATTCCAATAATCGCTGGTAGATTTGATAATCTTCTTCTTTGAAAACATTAAAAACCACCTCTATTTCCGAATGTGTTTCTTGTATATATTCTGTTACTGTTTGAATTGCAATTTTCCCAGCAATATCATTTGGGAAATGAAATTCGCCTGTTGAAATACAACAGAAAGCTACTGATTTTAAATGATATGCTTCTGCCAATTCCAAACAAGAACGGTAGCAGGAAGCAAGTAACAAGCAATCTTTCTTACTCAATGCTCCATGAATAATCGGTCCAACTGTGTGAAGTACATACTTTGCAGGCAGATTATATCCTTTTGTGATTTTTGCTCTTCCTGTTGGTTCGGGACTATTTTGCTGTTCCATGATTTTTTGACATTCTAAACGAAGCTGTATACCAGCGTAAGAATGAATTGCATTATCTATACAGCTGTGACAGGGAATAAAGCACCCTAATAAAGCGTTATTCCCAGCATTGACGATTGCGTCTACTTGTAATTTTGTTATATCGCCTTTCCATAAATATAATTGAGGTTTTAATAGTGCTAAATCTTGAATAGAAATTATTTGTTGGTTTTTCAATTCTTCTTGCAAATATTCGTCTTGAATTTTTAGAAATTCCCTT
Source organism: Agathobaculum massiliense (assembly GCF_900291975.1). Lineage (GTDB taxonomy): Bacteria > Bacillota > Clostridia > Oscillospirales > Butyricicoccaceae > Agathobaculum > Agathobaculum ammoniilyticum. The sequence goes on along the minus strand of NZ_OMPN01000001.1, from coordinate 2,629,015 downwards.
GATATAGGCATGGGTTCTCGAATATTCATAAGAGAACGTAATATCCTTTTCTTTTCGTTTAGTGATTGAACAGATAATAAATGTTCATATTGCTTACTTTCATTTATTAAATATTGAATGAGATAATCTAAACGCTCGTTTTGTTTCATAATACTACCTCTTTTCGATTGCACGAACAGGACATACTTCATAGCAGTTCCCACAATGTAGACAGTTTTTTTGAATAATCTGGACAGGTGTTGTTGAATAGTCGATACACTTTTGAGGACATTTAGAGTAACAAAGTTTACAGTTGATACATTGTTCATTGACAAAATATCCATGTATATTTTCTTCACAACTTCCGATTGAAAAAGAAAATCTTTCAATCGGCTTCTTTGATAAATCAAACCATTCCCCCGTACCCTCATATATCTGAAAAACAGTTAAGGCATTTCTTGACTCAACAGTAGGATAAATCTCTGACATGTAGGAATTTTTTTCAAACAGAGAAACCAATCTGTCTGAACCGATTTCCTGTACCTTTCCCTGCACAGAAACCGCAATGCTTGAAAGGGTATCTTGTCCTTTCATTCCCGTAAAGGCAATAAGAGAATGGTTTTTCAAGCGGTCATAAAAACTTTTTCCTCTTGCTGTCAAAAAATACAATCCTTTTTCATCATAGTCCATAATATCAATCGTACAGGTTATAGGATTGCCATGTTTATCTACTGTCGCAAATACAGTAGAATGAATTTCGTTTACAATATACGCTAGACACTCGATACTTGTCATGTCCATACCTCCCTAGTAAGAAAGCCCAACTTTTTACGTCAGGCTTTTTGTTTTCAAATTATAAAACATATTCTTTTGGTGGATTGCCAGAAAAATCAGCAATCACAGCGTGTGCATTTTCAAGATAGAATACTTCAAAGATAGGATTATCTGCTGTATTATACTGTCCTTTCACGATAGGGTTGTTCATACAAAGTTCTTTTACTTCCATATCATTTTCAAAAACAGCTTTTCCGTTTAATCGAATCCATGCATAGCTAGGGCTAGAAACAGATACCTCTACATTAGGATTTTCCTGCATATCCTTATAAACATCTTTTGTATGGTTTGTACAAAACCATAATTTTCCGTCTTTTTCAAAGCAGAACATAAATGGACGACACTTTGCTTTTCCATCACGCCCGATTGTTGCCAAATACTGCACAGGGTTTTCTTGTAAAAATTTTACTACATCATTCATTTTGATTTCCTCCTTGTTGTAACATCAATTATTACAACAAGGATAATACAGCATTTTAGATGTAATGTCAATAGTTACAACAAATTTAATTTTTTTCAAAAGAAAACACGCCTATTAATACAGCGTGTTTCTCTTTTTCTCTTTATTTTCTTTACCAATATAATATTGTATATCTCTGATAATATCAGCTAATGTGATTTTTTGTAGTTCATTTTCAAGTGCTTTTTGTACTTGCTCTAATTTGCTGTCTAATACATTATGGATATTTCTTCCCACAGGGCACTTATGGTTTGGATTTTCATGAAAGTGAAAAAGTTCGCCATTGTCGATACATTCTACTGCAAAATAGATATCAAGGAAACTAATTTCTTCTAATGGCTTTGGGATAGACGTGCCACCACTTCCACGTTGTACTTCCACAAGTCCTGCATTTTTTAACTGGGATAATATCTTTCTTATAATTACAGGATTGACATTAACGCTAGAAGCTAAAAAATCACTTGTAATCTTAAAATCATCTTGAAATGTGTCAATACAGGCAAATATGTGAACAGCAATCGTAAATCGACTCGAAATCTGCATAATTACTCCTCGCTTTCTGAATATCTTATGTGCTAATTATAGAAGTTGTTTATTGTAATGTCAATTATTACAACAAAAGCCGGTTGAATTTCTTTGCCACATTAGACTTTTTCATGAAAACTTGCTGTAATTGTATATCTTATTTGCAAGCAGGTAAACACAGGTTATTTCTTAATATCCTTTTGTTTGGGAAACTCCTTGCTCCCACTTGGAAATTGTTTGTCGCACCACGTTCAGCTTTACAGCAAGCTCCTGTTGCGAAAGACCTTTTGATTTTCTGATTGCTTTTATGTTTTCTTTGAGCATCGGGGATAGCCTCCATTCTTCTGGTCTTTGTCATAATTATATGAGGAGCTGCCCGTTGCTGCAAGCAACGCATTTTAACATTTAAGCGAATCCCGTCTGCTTTTTCCCGTAAAAAACTTGTTTATCTTCTCTTTTCATGGTACAATGTATTCCTGTATGAGAATGCTGAATAGAGAGGCGTTATAATTATGGAAATGATTCATGAAGCGGGACAGTACGTTGATACCGTCAAGCGCGTCTGCGGCGCGGTCGGTAGCGAGGTCACGTTCCGCGGCACCGTACACCGCGCCCGTGATATGTCCGATTTTTCGTTCATCATCATGCGTGTCGAGCGCGGCCTGATCCAATGCACGTTCCAGGGGGACGAGATCGGCGGCGTCAAGCGCGCGGATATTCGGGACGCCATGGTGCTCGAGGTCACCGGCAAGGTGCATGAGGAACCCCGAGCCGAGCACGGCATCGAGGTTGTGCTGAGCGCGGTCAAGGTCATCGGCCGCCCGTACGAGCAACTTCCCGTGCCGCTGGGCAAAAAATATATGGGCCTGTCGCTCGACGTCGATCTGCCGCTGCGCCCGATCACCCTGCGCCATCCGGTCAAGCAGGCCGTGTTCCGCGTACAGGGCGCGATTGCGGACGGCTTCGCCCAGTATATGCAGGCGCAGGGCTTTACCCACATCCACACGCCCAAGATCGTTGTCGCGGGCGCAGAGGGCGGCGCGAACCTGTTCAAGCTGGACTACTTCGGCCAGCCCGCTTACCTGGCGCAGTCGCCCCAGTTCCACAAGCAGTACCTTGCGGGCGCGTTCGGCCGCGTGTTCGAGATCGGCTCGGTTTACCGCGCCGAGCGGCATAATACCTCGCGCCATTTGAATGAGTATATCGGCCTTGATTTCGAGATGGCCTATATCGATTCCATGTATGACGTGATGGCAATGGAAACCGGCATGTTAAAGTCGGTCATGGCTTACGTCAAGGAGCATTGCGCGGAGGAGCTGGCACTTCTCAAGGCCGACGTGCCGGAGATCCGCGAGATCCCGACCATCCGCTTCCATGAGGCCAAGCAGATCATGGAGGAAAAATACGGCCATAAATCCAAAAACCGTTACGACCTCAATCCGGACGAAGAGGTTCTGCTCTGCCAGTGGGCCAAGGAGCAGCACGACAGCGAGTTCGTATTCGTTACGCACTTCCCGTCCGCCAAGCGTCCGTTTTACGCGATGGACGATCCGGAGGACCCCAAGCTGGCGTTGTCGTTCGACCTGCTGTTCCGCGGGCTAGAGGTCACGACGGGCGGCCAGCGCATCCACGATTATCAGGAGCAGATGGACAAGCTCGCGGCCCGCAAGATGAACGCGGAGCTGTTTGAGTCGTTCACCATTCTGCACAAGTATGGCATGCCGCCGCACGGCGGCCTGGGCATCGGCCTGGAGCGCCTGACCATGCAGCTTCTGAGGCTAAACAATGTGCGCGACGCTTCCATGTTCCCGCGCGACATGAACCGCTTGGAGCCGTAACCTCCTCCCCATCAATTGCTTTGTTCTGAAAAAGGGCCGCTGAAACGATGCGTTTCAGCGGCCTTTTTCTGTTACCCATCCTCAACAAGCCTGTACATGGTTTTACCACAAAAAGTTCTGCTATTTTGTTGTTTTTCTATTTTCTTCTTGTTATGGAATCCACATTGTTCTAAAACCAGCTTTTTATCATTGTTTTCCGGTCGAAATTGTCGTATAGTAAGCACCAGAGCGCGGTACCGCGCACCATTACCGCCCGCATAGCCGCGGGCTCACCGCTATACGACCAATGAGGAGAATGCAAATGCGAATGAAAAAATCACTGGCCGCGATCCTGTCCTCCACGATGGCGCTGTCCATGCTGTCCGTTTCGGCCGCAGCCGCCAACGCAAAGCCCGTTATGGAGGACGCGGCAAACAGTTGGGCCGCCAGTTCGATTGACCGATGGGTGCAGCACGGCATCGTAGAGGGCAACAGCGACGGCACCTTCAAGCCGTACCGCTCCCTGTCCCGTGGCGAGCTTGCCGCTATTTTCACCCGCATGTTCGGCTTGACCGAAAAGGCGGAAAACAAGTATGCCGACCTGACCGGCAGCGAGTGGTACGCGGACGCGATCCTGAAATGCACTGCGGCCGGCATCCTTGAAGGCGACGGAAAAAACGCCAATGCAGCGGCCCCCGTCACCCGTCAGGAGGCAATGACCATGTTCGCCCGCGCAATGGGTATGACGCCGGACGCCTCCCCCGACCTGAGCCAGTTCACCGACGGGGGCCGGGTCGCGGATTGGGCGGCGGGCTATATGGCGCCGCTTGCGGAAATGGGTATCCTGGACGGCGTAGGCGGCGGGCGTGTCGCGCCGGACGAGCATATCGACCGTGCTTCCACCATGGCGCTTCTGGACAAAGCGATCGAGGAATACATAACCTCGTCCGGCGAGATTGCGCTGAAAAATGAAAACGGCTTTACCGTTATCAATGCCGCCGCCAGCGCGCGCGATACTGAGGGCGTCACCCTTTCCGGCAAGGCCGCGGGCCTTGTCATTTCCGCGGGTACCGCGGCGGATGTGACGGCGGACGGCCTTACCGCCGGCAGCGTCCGGATTGATGGGCGGACCTCTGTTTCGCTGGACGGAGCTGCCAGCGCCGGCCGCGTGAACGTCCATGCCGCCGCGTCGGTCAGCGTCGGCGCTTCCTCCCAGGCTGGAGCGATCACGCTTCACGGCGCGGATGCGTCGCTGTCCGTTTTCGGTTCGGCAGACCGCGTTGAAATCGCCGAAACCGCCGCCTCCGCTTCGGTCATGGTTGCCACGGACGCGTCTGTGGAAACCGTCGCCATCTCCGCAGCGCAAACAGAGCTGTCCGCTTACGGCTCGATCGCTTCGGTTGATGTGACCAGGCAAGCTGCGGATACGCTGGTTTCCGCGGAAAGCGGCGCGCAGATCGATCGGGTATCGACCGCGGGCACGGGTACGACTGTCAAGGGCGCGGGTAAGGTGTCCCATGTTGCGGTTTCCGACGGCGCTTCCGGCGTCACAGTCAACACCATCGGATCCAAAATCGACAATAACAGCAGCGAGGCGGTATCCTCCGGAACCGGCTCGATCCAGCCCGGCCATGCCGGCACCTCGAACGGCGAGAACAGCGCGCCGACGCAGGACGGCCCTTCGAGCGGCGGCTCGGGTTCGGGCGGTGGGGACACTGTCCAGCAGGCCGATATCGTCAAGGCGCCGCTCCTCGACCAGTCGGGAACCATTGACGCCGATGCGCTTGTGCGGGATTATCAGGTTTCCAGCACTGTCAAAGGGGATGTGACCGAGGTCACCATCAGCGGCGAGCACCTGATGAAGCACCAGAACGCTCAGGGCGTTTCTGACTACTGGATTGGCTTCGGTATTCCAGCTAAGGAGGGCAATACCTACTATGCCGGATACGGCGCTGTTCCGGAAGAGCTCGGCGCGCCCGTGGACTCCATCGCAGACCGCACCTATGAAGAAAACGGCAAGACCTATAATACGGTATACTTCGGCTTGAAAGACGTGGATTTAGAAAACGGCGCGTATGTCGTCGTCAAAAACGGTGAAGACACCGCAGCCTATCGCGTCTCTTTCCAGGTCACGCTGGCACCCGCGGTGGAAAATATGCAGGTTTGGGTCGTAAACGACCAGGCCTCCTACGAGCGCCTCCCCGCAGACTATACGGGCGCGCATCCGTGGGACGATGCCTACCTGCAGCCGGAAAACGCGGCCGCGCTTCCGTGGTTGGCGGTCAGCTATGACAGCAACGTGACCGGCGCGGTGGAAATCCAGGTGACCAAGGACGGCACGCCGGTCGGTAGCAAATCACACGCGGAAAGCACGGTCAACACAGACCGCTACCAGCTCTGGCACCTGACCAAGCCCGCCGATTCCGAGGGCAGGGATTATTTTGACCAGGAGGATGCCGCTGGGACCTATGTGGTTACCATCCGCAAGGACGGCCAAACGGTATCGAGCGAGGCGCTCGTATACGCGCCGTAAACGAGGCGCGCCGCCATCCCGTTCTCAAACACGGCCGGCTGCCGGCAGACACGGCTCCGGACATGCGCAGGGGCGCTGGAAGCAAAGCTTCCAGCGCCCCTGTTATTTTTCTTCCGTTTCCTCGCGCCGGTACTCCAGGATATCTCCCGGCTGGCAGTCCAGCGCACTGCAGATCGCGTTGAGCGTGGAAAAACGGATCGCGCTGATCTTTCCGGTTTTGATTTTGGACAGGTTGACGTTGGAAATGCCCACCCGCTCGGACAGCTCGCCCAGCGACATCTTCCGGTCCGCCATCACACGGTCAAGCCGTAATATGATTGCCATACGCCACCGCCCTACAGTGTCTCGTCAGCTTCCTGCTGCAAATGCGCACCATAAGCAAATGCATAGGACAGGCACAAAACCACACCGCCAAGCAGCAGGTAGTTCCAGTTGATCAGCGAACCTCCGCCGGCTTCCATCACGATGCGCACACCGCCGCGGAGCAGCGTCTCCTGCCGCTCCAGCGCAAAACCGCAGACGGTATAGAGCAGCTCGGGCAGGCTGCCGCGCAGCAGTCCCAGCGCCATCACCAGCAGGCCGATGCCGCGCACCGCACGAACATGGCACGGCAGGAACGGCGTCCCCTGTCGGTCGATTCCCCGGAAAATAGCACAGCCCAACCACAGGATCCCTGCTATCACGATCCAGAACAGCGTACTCCACCAGAACGAAACCCCACAGACAAACCGTACCGCGCCCCGCCAGCCCTCCGTACCAGTCCAGCTTACGCCAAGGGAAAAATGCTCCACCAACATCTCCGCGGGCTGGAACAGCAGCCACGTCCCGTAGACGAGGCGCACCACAACCAAAGCCGCGGTGATCCAGAACAAAACCCGCAGCAGCGTCCCGATATCCGCGCATCTTGCCCGAACGATATCCTTCTGCGTCTCCAGCATACATTTCACCTCTTCCTGAAGAATATCACAGGCGTATATCTTTGTCAATAATAATTTAATGATAATCAATAAATAATATATAATTTTCATTAATCTTCGATTTGCATTCCCTATACTGCTTTGGTAACAAAACGGAAAAAACTCGCGCGGGCATGTCACAAAACCAAGCCGCCGCACGTTATAGAAAATGAACATGTTCTTTTCAGAAAGGAGGGCGCCAGATGGACGCCCGCACCTTGGATGAGCGCTTCGCTCTGGGCGGAGAACAGGCGCTCGCCGATGCGATCGAGCTGTACGGCCAGCCGCTTTTGCGGTATTGCCACCACATCCTCTGCGATTACCACGAAGCGCAGGACGCCGTGCAGACCACCTTTATCAAGGCCTATGATAACCGCAGCCGTTTTCGGGCAGGCACCAGCCTGAGCGCCTGGCTTTACCGACTTGCCTATACCACCTGTATCGACATGCTGCGCCGCCGGAAGTTCCAGCTTCTCACACCGCCGCCTGCCGCCGCCGACCCTGATTATATCGGGGACGACCTGCGGCGTGCGCTGCAAGCCTTGTCGCCGGAGCAGAGAGCGCTGGTATTCGGCCGCGTGATCGAGCAGCGCAGCTTCGATGCGTTGGCCGTCATTTACGGAAAGCCCGCCGCCACCCTGCGCAAGCGCTATGAACGCGCCCGCAAAAAGCTCGCACAGGCATTGGAAGGCACGCCGGCAGAAAGGAGGAGGAAGCAGCCGTATGAGTCCAACACCCGATGAAATCCGCATCCGCGAAGCGCTTGAGCGCATCCAGACACCCGCTTACGACATCGCCGGGGCGGTCAGGGAGCAGCGCGCCCGGCGCGGCAGGCGTATGCCGCTGCGCAGCCCGCGGCGGCTTGTCTCCGCCGTGCTGGCGGCGGCCCTGCTGACCGTAACGGCCGCCGCCGTATTTCAGGTTTCGGTCGGCTGGAAAACCATCTTCGGGCAGGATGTTGTAATTCCCGACGAGCTCGCCATCCCTCTGCAGAAGGGCGCCACCATGAACGGCTGCACGCTGACGGTGGAGGATGCCATCGTCACCCGCACTGGCGTCGCGCTCATCTATTCCTTCCGTTATGCGGATGGCTCCCCCCTTTCCAACCCAATTCACTTTGAAACGGTTTCCCTTTTGACTGACGGGACAGATACCGCCTATTCCAGCCGCGGGCAGAGCATCTTTACGGATTCTCGAGATGCCGTCCAATATTTTTATCAGGAGTTCTCCCTTGCCGAGGATCCCGGCGACCGTGACCTTACCCTGACCATCGGCCCCGCCTCCAGCATGGAAACCAGTGAAGTCCTTACCGCCAGCCTTGACCTTGCGGCGGTTTATCAGGCGCATCCCATTGCGTTTCCCACCGACCAGCAGGACGCTTACCGCACCTCCGCCTATTTGGAGCAGGATACTTCCTCCGTCCCGCTTCCGCAGGCTTGGGAGTCTTCGGAGGTACAGTTTGCCGGCGTTGGTTTTATGGGGGACGAATTATGCCTTGCGCTGATCACACCGCCCTATGACCTGTATCAAGGCGTTTCCTGTGATATTGTTTCCCTGCTGGACACCCGAACGGGAAAAATCATCGACAATACCGGCAGCGGCACCTACCCGCTGGAGGGGGAGGACAGCGAAATCCGTGAGGCGCGCTTCCAGGGCTTGACCGTGGACGACCTGCCGTATCTGCAGCCGCAGATCATCTACACCCGCAGCGTGCCGCTGACGCAGAAGCCTTGGGAGGTTTCTTTCCGCGCCAAAAGCGCGCAGACCTATTCCCGCGCGCTCAGCCTGGATCTTTCGGATGGCAGCCATATTGACCATCTGTTCCTGTCCCCGCTCGGCATCCGGATCGAAGGGACGCGTCCCGCCTCGCTGGACGAGGATGGGGGCTTGGACCGCGCGCCCCATATCGCCGTGATCCTGCAGGACAACAGTATAATTGGCGCCTCGGTTTCCGAGTGCGGCCTCTCCATGGAGGAATCGTCCGCGCGCGAAACGTTCGAGGTCACTTATGTTTACCAGGCAGGCACTGACAGCCGGCGCTTCCTGTCCGTCTCCGACGTGACGGGCATCCGCATCGGCGATACGACAATATCGATAGCAGAGTAGAAAGCCCATGGGGGCGAATAGCCGTGCGGCGGTGTGGGGCCGCTGCACGGCAAAAAGAGCAGCCGGTTGGATCAGGCTGCTCTTTCACTTATTGCACAACATTAATCCTTTTATTTTGTGCATCTCCTACAATTATTATGACCCGCCGCCGGTTTAGCGGCTCAAAATGATGAAAATACAGAAATCTGCAAAAAACGCTTTATTTTCCTGTCTTTTATGCTATAATGATAACATAAATCAGATTTTGGAAAGCATTGCACAGGAGGTAAGTACTATGACCAGAGGAATCCGCGTAAAAAATACGGACGACATTCAGAAGATCAACAAGATCGTCACCAAGTATGGCTTTGATATCTGGATCCACGGCAAGAGCGGCATGGTAGACGCCAAGAGCCTGCTCGGCATGTTCCTGCTCTCCCTCAACGAGCCTCTGCAGATCGTGCTGGAGGACAGCGTCGACCCGACCGCGTTGTTCAAGGATCTCGCCGATTACCTTGAGATCGACGACGAGGACGTTGACGAAAAGAAATGATTCCACGCAAAAAGCCGCTGCTTTAGCAGCGGCTTTTTCTATTGCCATAGCTCATACGCCGGATATGCGCCTGCCGGAAGATAGCCCAGCGTTTCGGCCAGGTGTGCGGATACCGGATGCGCTGCATCCCAGGACGGATGCAGCCCCCGTTCGAGGCACGCGAGGATAAGCGCCGCCGCGCAGGCGCGTGCCAAGCCCAGCCTCCGGTGCGACGGATGGGTGTCGATCTCCACTTCGATGCCGCCCGGCCAGTCCGCATAGCAGGACGCGCCACACAGCAGCCGCCCCGCCCTTACTGCCGCTATCCCCAGCCCATGCGCTGCAAAGTCTTCCCAGTCAGGGTATTGCGAGGTCAGATCCCTGCTCCATTCCTCCTGCCCCGCCTGGCGGAACAGCGCCCCGTCCATCCGGCGCAGGGCGTACTCATCCGGCACGCGGGCGGCCAGCACTGACAGCTTCGCACGCTGAAAGGCGTTCTTTTTTGCAAAGGCATACCGCTCCGTCAGGCGCGCCTGTGGATAGCACTGTTCGATCAGCGGCCGCCAGTCCGGTGTGCGCGGGATCAGTATGGTATATGGCCGCGTGTTCTCCGGCTGCCAGGCCGCGACACGCGCGTCCGGCTCTCCCGCGAAAAAGCAGAAATCCCCGACGCGCACCTGCGCCGACCGGTATGCCCCATCCGCGACCGCATATCCCATTCGTCCGGCAAGATAGGCGTACAGCATGCCCTCCTCCCAGCCGTTTAGCAGCGGGCCGATGCATTGGGGCGACGCAACGTGCCCGATCACAGGACCACCAGCGCCTTGGGCGCTTCGGTCAGGTTGATACAGCCGTCCTCAATCACATACAGCATATCCTCGATGCGCACGCCGAAGCGTCCCGACAGATAGATGCCCGGCTCGGCGGTTACGACCGCCCCCGCCGGAAGCCGCGCCTCGCCGCGCGGTCCCGCGGTCGGCGCCTCATGGATCTCCAGGCCGACGCCATGGCCAAAGCCGTGGCCGAACGCATCGCCGTATCCCGCGTCCGCAATGACCTGACGCGCCGCCGCATCCACCGCCCGTCCAGTGACGCCCGCCTTGCAGCACGCGATTCCCGCAAGCTGCGCGTTCAGCACCGTATCGTATACGGTCTGCATCTCGTCGGTCACATGACCGACCGCCACTGTGCGCGTCATGTCCGAGCAGTATCCGTCCACGATGCAGCCGAAGTCCATGGTGACGAAATCCCCCGCCGCGATCGCCTTTTCCGTCGGCACACCGTGCGGCTTGGAGCTGTTCGCGCCCGATACGACGATAGGGTCGAACGACATGTTTTCCGCGCCGTAATGCAACATCAGGTAGGTCAGCCGTGCGGCGACCTCTTTTTCGGTCACGCCAATCCGGATATCGTTCAGCACCTCTTCGAGCGCCCGCTCGGCAATGCGCTGTGCGGCGGCAATCCTGCCAACCTCATCGTCCCCTTTTGTGATGCGCAGGCGCTCCACACCATCCTCCAGGCGCATCGCCGCAGCGTGCAGCGCGGAGGACCAGGACATGTACTCCGCATAGGTCATCTGCTTGTCTTCCAGTGCGATTTTCTTTACGCCGTCCTGCCCAATCAGCTCGTTGATGACAGCGGAATAACTCCTCCCGCTGCCGATCTCGCGCACCTCGAACCCTGATACCGCGGCGCGCGCCGCCTCGACATAACGGAAATCCGTATAGAACACCGCCTGGTCCGCCGACAGGTAGACCGCGCCGGCGGTCGAATGGAATCCGGTCGCATACCGCCGACTGATTTCGCTGGTCAGCACCATCGCGTCATACGGCGCCTCGCGCAGCAGTGCGCGCAATTCTTCCCGTTTCATAGCCGCCTCACCCGATGATCGCCTTGACCGCGTCCACAGCCAGCAGGTAGCTGTGCTTACCGAAGCCCGCGATCACGCCCGCGCACACCGGCCCGATGACCGATTTGTGCCGGAACTCCTCGCGCGCATGCACGTTGGACATGTGGACCTCCACACAGGGCAGGCGCACTGACGCGATCGCATCCCGAAGCGCGTAGCTGTAATGCGTATACGCGCCCGCGTTGATAATGATGGCCGCGCAGTCCTCGCGCGCCGCGTGGATGCGGTCGATCAGCGCCCCTTCCACGTTGGACTGGAACACCGCGCAGCTCATGCCAAGGCGCTCGCACTTGGCCACGACCTCGGCGTTGATCGCGGCAAGCGTATCCGAGCCGTAGATGCCCGGCTCGCGCTGGCCGGTCAGGTTGAGGTTTGGTCCATGAATCAGCAGCACTTTTTTCATTTTTCCGTCTCCTTTTTATATAAGTCCATCATCATCCGCGCGTCCTCGGCCTGTGTGCCGGCCGATTCGCAGATAAAGGTCGGCGCATAGCCGCGCGCCGCCGTTTCCTGCGCAACCGGCAGGAAATCCGGCCCGTATACGGTATCCGAAAAGGTCAGGTGGCGCACCTCGCCTTTGTCATTGTATTCGATATGGGAAAAGTGCGCGTGCAGAATGCGTGTCCGCTCCGCACCGATGCCGTTTTCCAGCCGATCGAACAGGCGCGCCACATCCTCCCGCGTGGACATCCCGCCGCCTGTGCGGCAGTTCAGGTGTCCGAAATCGATGCACGGCAGCAGGCGCTCGTCTGCCGCCACCAGCTCGCAGACCTCCTCCGCTGAACCGAGCACGCTTTTTTTGCCCATGGTTTCCAGACAGACCGCGCAGCCGGTCAGGTGTTCCTCCTCCAGCGCACGCAGGATGTTTTTCACATTTTCATGCGTGTTGCGCATTGCACGCTCGCGCGTCAGCTTTCCCTGGCCGCCGCAATGGACCACCATGCGCACCGCGCCCAGCGGCACGGCAAGTCGCGCCGTATCCAGCACATACCCAATGTTTTTCTCCATCCGCTCGCTTTCCTCAGAGGAAAGGTTGATGAAATACGGCGCGTGGATGCTCATCTGGACGCCGTGCGCACGCGCGGCCGCGCCGATCCTTTTTGCGGTATCTTCCCCGCATCGCACACCGCGGCCGCACTGGTATTCAAACGCAGTCAGCCCCCTGGCCGCAATCCAGGCGGGAGCGTCCTCGCTTTTTTTAAAGCCCTCGGCGGCAAAGGATTCCGAATTGCCGGCGGGTCCGAACCTTGCTTCAATCATGCCGCGCCCTCGCTTCCATCCGGCGCCTGCCGCGCTCGATAAAACCGCGTTCGAGCTGGTAGCGCACATTCACCCAGAAAAAGCGGCGGTCCAGCGTCTGCACATAGCAGGTCAGCGCGCCGACACGGTTGCCGCCGAACACGTCGGTAAAGATCTGGTCGCCCACCACGGCGGTCTGGGAGAGCGGCACGCCCAGCCGCTCAGCCGCGCGCTGGAACCCGCCGGAAAACGGCTTCCCCGCGCGACTGATGAAATCCACACCGAGCGCGGCGCAGAATTTCCCCACGCGCGCGGCCCTGTTATTGGAAAACACCAGCACCTTCATCCCCGCGTCGCGCAGCGCGCGCACAAACGGCGCCAGAGAATCCGGCGGCAGCGCAGCCTTATGCGAGGCCATCGTGCCGTCCAGGTCGATCAGCACGCTGCGCACATGGTTCTCGCGCAGCAATTGCGGGGTAATGTCATAAATCGACTCAAATACATAGTCGGGAATCAGTTTGCTCATTCGTTTACTCCTGCGTTCTCACTTTGGGAATTGCCACATATAGTGTAATGGAATTTGTCCAAAAAGTCCAGAGCAAGGGAGTCGATCACAATGGTATATACGAAAAATCTCATCCTGGTATGCACCGGCCGCGACACGGTATATGCGGCGAAGCACGGCATCCCCGTGCTGCACCTCTGTCTTGGCATCACGCCCACCGGCGCGCTGCAGCGCCTGCAGCTTCCCACTGTGCAGGCGCGCTGCCTGCTGGGCCTGTGCGACCCGCCGCGTTCGCTCGCCGACTGCAATGCAGACAGGCTTGCCGCCGACCTGGTGTTCGAGGCAAAGCGCACGGACGCGCCCGGCGTGTTCGCGGATTTTGAGCACGATACCCCGCGCGGCCGGATGCTGCTCGCTGCGTTCGACAAGGCGCTGCACGAGGCGGAAATCCCGTTCTACGTCCCGCTCGCCTGCGGTCGGTCGCTGACGCATGCGATCCTCACCACGCCGACCGCGCTGTCCGGCGGCAGCCTGACCGACTACATCTCCTCCCTGCAGGGCATTTACGGTGCAGCCCGCATCGCGGCGTTCCTGCAGCCGGTCTCGCAGGATTTCACGCTTCCGTCCAACTCGCCCAACGGCAAACCGCTCACCAACACCGAGCGCGAAACCCTGCTCGGCCGCACCGGATCGCAGACCTTTTTCTCCCGCGAGCTGTGCGCCAAGTATTTCACCTATACGGACAGCGAGGGACGCGCGCACTTTGTCCTGTTCGACGATGCCTCCACGCTCGAGGCCAAGCTCGCGCAACTGTCCGGCTGCGGCGTGCAGGCCGTGTTCGCCCTGTTTCCGGACGCAAAGCAACTGCTCAGTCCGTCGTGACCGGCGCGGTCCTGGCCCGCGTCAGGCCGAGCAGGTCCGCCGGCGCGCACTCGATTTGGAAACCGATCCTGCCTGCGGAGACAATGACAGACGGCAGGTGGTTCACACTTTCGTCAAACACGGTCGGGAACGCCTTTTTCATCCCGACCGGCGAGCAGCCGCCGCGCACATACCCCGTCAGGCCGAGCAGTTCTCGGACATGCACCAGTTCGACCGCCTTTTCCCCCGCCGCCTTGGCCGCTTTTTTCAGGTCAAGCTCCTTCGCCACCGGAATGACGAACACATGGCAGCTGCCCGACCGGCCGCGCGCCACCAGCGTCTTGAACACCTGCGCCTCATCCTGTCCCAAAAGCCGCGCGACCGTTGCGCCGTCTACCGCTTCCTTGCCGTGTGGATACGCATGCGCCGTATAGGGGATCCTGTGCTGCTCCAGCACCCGCATTACATTGGTTTTATCCGAAGCCATCGTCCTCGCTCCTATCTGCGTTTTATACAGATATTATAGCTATTGTTTGTGCAACAAGCAAGAAATATCAAAGGGGTTTCTCTGAGGAGAAACCCCTTTTCCCGCACCGCCCGTTTTATTTTTCGCGCGCGATGATGATGCGGATGCGCCCGCAGTCCCCTGTATCCTTATCATAATAGCAGGTGATGCTGTATGAATCGAAATTGTTCCGCAGTTCGGTCAGTGAGAGCAGGCTGTAGCTCGCGTTTTCGGACCGGTATACCGCGCACTCATCCGAAAACAGCCAACCGTCCCCGTCCTTGGACACTCCGAGCTGCGTGATGGTATCCGGATTCTTGATCTCCTTCAGCGCGCTCACCGCGGAAAGCTGCCCGTCCTCGACCGTCAGCCTGGCCGGTCCGTTGGAGGCGCCCAGCGTCCTGCCGTTGGTGGAAAGCGTCTGTTTTTCTCCATTCACCAGGTAAGTATAGCTGCCGGAAACGCTCATATCGTCCGACTGCTCCTTGACGCTGGTGATGATGCCGTATTCATACAGGTCGCCGGTAAAATCGCGCAGGATCAGGTCGGTGATCTCGCCCGCGCCGTTCGTCGCGCAGTAGCGCACGTCCGTGGAGTCCAGCGCTGCGCCGTTTAAGCGGGAGTAATACACCCGCTTGGCGCTTGAGGCGTTGGTATCCAGGATGCGCACGTCCTTTGCCATCGTTTTGCTGCCGATCGTGTAGCCGGACACCGCCCCGCGCACCGTGGAGGACTTCAGGATAGAAACATCGGTTTCGGACGAGCCGAAACCGATGGATACCAGGTCCCCTGTGCTGATCGAGGTCCGTGTGCAGGGATATACATAGCTGTTGCCATCCATAGCCGTGACCGTAATGGTGCGCGAGGTATAGGCGTTGCCGACCGAATTGTAGTATGTGCCGGTCCCCGTGGCGGTCACCATGCCGACAACCTCGGACACATATTCGTCCGCCGGCAGCGCGGCGGCGACCTTGCCGTCGCGCCCGAGCAGCAGGGTCACGATATCGCCTACATTCAGCCCGCCCAGCGTGGACAGCTCGCAAGCGGCGTCGCTGGTCTCGATCTCATAGGTGTTGCCCGCGACCGTCACGGAGGTCGGGGACGCCGCCGAGGGCGAGGCGGACTGGTAGGTGCCTGTCACCGCGTTGGCATACGCCCATACCGCGGAGCCGGTGTAATACACCACGTCGTACCGTTGTATCGCATCCGCGGAGGAGGTGTAGCCGTTGCGGTACACGGTTTTCCCCTCTGTCGAAACGATGCTGGATATGCCGTTTTCCACAATGTAGGGTCCCTTCATTGTATCAGAAACGATATTCAGGTAATCGATCTCATCGTTTTCGTTCAGCGTGTAACCCAGCATCTGCGCGTAGACCTGTCCGTCCTTGGTATCCGCGTTGAGCAGGTTGTAAAACAGGTACATCATGTTCCGCCGTGTCATGGCCGAACCCTGCGACGCGGTGACCTTGCTGTCCAGCCCCAGCGATTCGTACAGGGCGAGCTGCCCATACGGATAGGAGCCGGAAAAGTCCTCGGTCGTGTAACCGAGCAGCTTGAGCACGCCGGTCGCGGCCTCCTCCAGCGTGACGGTTTTGTCCGGCCGGAAGCTGCCGTCCAGATAGCCGGTCAGCCAGCCCTGCTGCACGGCGGTCTTGATATAGCCTGCCGCCCAGTGGGTATATGGCACATCCTTGAACGGGGAAGAATTGGATGCCCCCGCCACCTTGTCCTGATAGGTGGAGGCCGCAACGAGCATCTTCGCGTATTCCGCGCGGGTGACCGTTTTGTCTAGGTTCATATCCCCGTTTGGGTCGCCCACCATAATCTCCGTGGACCGGATCACCTGCTCGATCACACTATCCGATACCTCGGACGTGGCCAGCGCGGCGGGCAGGCCGCCCAGCAGCACTGCCGCCGCCGTCAGCAGCGAAAGCAGTTTTTTCTTCAAGAGTAACTCCTCCTTTTTTGTGCGCCCATCGCGGAGGCGAGGGCGAGTTATCCGAAAATGGTTTCCGCTGGAACTTTTTTCGGTATCCAAGGGGGAACCTGCCCCCTCGCGTGCTTTTCAGTCGTACCGCAGCGCGTCGATCGGGTTGAGCTTCGCCGCCTTGTTCGCGGGCATGAAGCCGAAGAACACGCCGATAAACACGGAAACGCCGAAGCTGATTGCAACCGCGCCCACGCTCGGCGTCGTGGTCATGCCAATGATCTGACCGGCGATCACCGCGACCACCGAGCCGAACACAATGCCGATCACGCCGCCCAGGGCGGAGGTCGTACCCGCTTCGATCACGAACTGCCGCATGATATCCTTTTTCTTCGCGCCGAGCGACTTGCGGATGCCGATTTCGCGGGTGCGCTCCGTGACCGAAACCAACATGATGTTCATAATGCCGATGCCGCCGACCAGCAGCGAGATGCCCGCGATGCCGACCAGCACCATGGTCATCATATTGGTCATCTCGGTCATGGAATCCACCATTTCCTGCATGTCAGAGATCATGTAATAATCGTCGTTCTGGAACACCGCATACAGCGCGTTATCGATCAGGGTGGTGCCTTCGCTGTTGAGGGACGCATCCCGGGTGGCAAACAGAAAGCTGGATATTGCGCCGAATGTCAGCTTGGAGGCCGTGGTATACGGCAGATATACACAGTCGTCCGCCGAGCCTTCGGAGGAATCGTCCTGCTCCTCCAGCACGCCGACCACGGTCAGAGCGTTACCGTTGACCTTGATGGTCTGCCCGACCGCATCGCCGCCCAGCATATTCGCCACATAGGTCCCGACGACCGCCACCTTATTGCGGGCATCCAAATCTGCATAGCTGATGAAGCGGCCCTCCCGCATCGTCAGCTTGGATATCTCCGCGTACTGCTCGGAAACGCCGGTCACGCCCGTGGAGCTGAAAGAATCCGAATCCGTTCCTGTTTTCACCGAACCCATGACCGATACCGTCGGACTCATGCCCATAAAGGTATCCGTGTTTTCCTCATACAGCGCGTACATGTCGTCCGTATCCACCGTGCGCGAGGAGCCGCGTCCGGTTACGGTCACGGTCAGCGTATTGGTACCCATATCCTCGAACATGGAGGTCACCTCTCCCGTCATGCCCTGCATGAGCGAAACCAAGATAATGACCGACGCCACGCCGATGATAATGCCCAGCATGGTCAGAAACGCGCGCATCTTGCTGCCCGACAGGCTCTTGAACGCCAGCTTGAACGCCTGTGTGAACCCCATCGTCAGTCCCCCCTCGGAAACGCGTCGCGCGCCGCGCCGTCAAAAATGATTTTGCCATCCGCCACGCGCACGACGCGCTTGGCCTCCTGCGCGATGCCGTTGTCATGCGTGATAAGCACGATCGTATTGCCCTCGTCGTTGAGCTTTTTCAAAAAATCCAGCACCTCGCGGCTGGTGCGCGAATCGAGCGCGCCGGTCGGCTCGTCGGCCAGGATGACCGAAGGGTCGCCTGCCAGCGCCCGTGCGATGGAAACGCGCTGCTGCTGGCCGCCGGAAAGCTGCGTGGGCAGATTTTTCTCTTTGCCCGCGAGTCCGACGCGTTCGATCTGGAGCCGCGCCCTCTCGGCGCGCTCCTCAGCGGGTATGCCCGCGTAAAGCAACGACAGCTCGACGTTTTCCTGCACGTTCAGCTTGGGTATCAGGTTGTACTGCTGGAAAATAAAGCCCAGCGTCTTATTGCGGATCTCTGCCTGCTCGTCGTCGGTCAGCTCGGACACGTCCTCGCCATTGAGCAGGTACTGCCCGCTGGTCGGCACGTCCAGACAGCCAATAATGTTCATCAGCGTCGATTTGCCCGACCCCGACTGTCCGACGATGGCTACAAATTCTCCCTTGTATATCTTGAGCGAAACGCCATCCGAGGCATGCACCTCGGTATCGCCCATCTGGTATATCTTATAAATATCGCGCAGCTCAATCAGCGGCGTCCTGGTTTCGGTTGTCATCACGGCATACCGCCTCCGCCCGGCATGCCGCCGCCTGCCATACCACCGCCAGAGGGCATACCGCCCATGCCGCCCATATCACTGCCGGAGGGCATATTACCCATATCGCCGCCTGGCAGCATGCCGAACTCATCGCCGGACGAGTTGCGCTGCACCTCGGGTACATAGACGATATCGCCGGGCTCGATGCCGGAGGTGATTTCAATATAACTGTCGTCCGACAGGCCGGTTTCAACCTCGACCGCCCGCCATCCGTCGGGCAGAAGCACGCCGCCCACCATGGCGTTTTCCGTGTTTTTCGCGCTGTCATCCTTGACATAAACCGTGTTCCCGCGCTGCACAGACGCGATCGGCACGGCGACCGCGTCCGCCGCCTCGTCCACCACGATGGTAGCGTCCACGTTCATGCCCGGCAGCAGGCCTTCCGGCGGGTTATCGATCTGCACGGTCACCGGATAGGTGGTCACACCGTTAGAGGTCGTACCCGCGACCGAAACCTTAGTCACAATGCCTTCGATCGTCGCCGTGTCCGTGAGCGAATCACAGGTGATATTGACCGCCTGGCCGACCTCTACCTCGTTCACATCCAGTTCGTCGAGCGAGATATCGAACGTCAGGTAGGAGAGGTCGTAAATGACCGCGAGCGTGGTCTGCCCATTGGTGGTGTCGAGCGTATCGCCCACCTTGGTGTTCTTGGTGATGACCGTGCCGTCAATCGGCGCGGTGATCGTGTAGTCGTCCAGCTTATCTACCGTATTCTGATAGGAAAGCTGCTGCTGTGCGAGCGACAGGCGGCTGCTCTCCACCTGCTGTTCGACCGAGGAAGAGGACAAAACCGCAATGACCGTGCCGGGCGAAACCTGCGCACCCTCGCTCACTTTCAGGCTCGTTACCGTACCCGAAGCGTCCGAGGTGATCGTGGATTCCGACCGGTATGTAAAGCTCGCGCCCTGGTTGCTGGCGATGCCGTTCACGGTCGCAGAGGCGGTTGAGGACGTTGAAAGCCCGCCCGGATTGCTGACCTGTATCGTCACATATTTGACGATCTGGTAACCGTCCAGCACGGTTTCGGCCGCGTCGATCGCCGTGACCGTGCCGCTCAGCGTCTCGAACGAGCTGTCCATTGTTACGGTTGCGGCCGCGCCGACGCCGAAGTTTTCCACCTCCGCGGAATTGAACGGCACCACCAGCTCCATCACGGAAGAATCACGCACATCCGCAATCGTCGCGCCCGCCTGCACTTCGTCGCCCACCTCAACATACAGTTCGGTAATCATGCCCGACTTTTTCGAGGTTACATTCAGGTCGTCCAGGCTTTCCAGCGTCTGGCTGTAGCTGTTCTGGCTCTGCTGTAGGGAAAGCTGCGCCTGCTCGACCGAGCTTTCCGCGTCTGAGCTGTCGATCTCATACATGACATCGCCCTTTTTTACCTCGTCGCCCTCCTCAAATGTGCAGGACAGCACCTCGCCCTGCACCGATGCGGTCACGCTGTACTGGTTGGCCGGCTCGATTGTTCCCGTCGCGGACAGCGTCAGTTGGATGTCCTGCCGGACCGCCTCGCTTTCCGTATAGGTCTGCGTTCCGTCCGCACCGCCGGCTGTCAAAATATGATGCACGCCCCAGCCTCCGGCAAGCAGCACCACCGCCACGGGGATGACCACCTTCTTTTTCAGCTTCCTGCGTTTTTTCTTTTTGCTGTGCGCGCCAGTCGGTGCCATATCCGCAGCCGCTTCTTCATTTTGCTTTTTCTTTCCCTGAAACAGCCTTTTTCCTTTCCATTTTCCTTTCCATGGGGCTTTCCCGCGCAGTTTTTCAAACGGCAATTTCAAACCCTGTTCCCTCCCGTGCTGGTTTATCAATTCGCGCTCTATCATAAGCGCAGTATATTGAAAAAGCATTGAAGAAATCCGGCTTTAACAAATTTTCCACCGCTCATACACAAAAACTCCATACACAGCCTGCAAAATAAAGGCATCATCTGCCAAAGGAGGCGCCGGCTATGCGTGTTCTGCTTATCGGCCCCAGCCCTAATGAAAAAATCCTGCCGGCGCTGCGGCGCGATCATATCCTTGCCGACTGCCTGCCCCGGCCGGAGCAGACGCAGACCGGCTTTCCGGAAAACCTTTACGACGTGGTCGTCCTCTTTTCCGATACGGACGCCGCCGCCCTGCCCGTCCGGCTCCGCATGGTGCGGGAGGACGGCGTTTCAGTTCCCATTCTTGTTGTCGCGCCGCGCTCCTCCGCGCGCGACCGCATCCGCGCGCTGGACGCCGGTGCGGACGATTTCCTGACCGAGCCGTTCCTGATCGCCGAGCTGCTGGCACGGGTACGCGCGCTCGGGCGGCGCGGACGCATCCTTCAGCCGCGGCTGCTGCGCGCGGGCGACCTGACGCTCGACCGCGGACATTTCCTCCTCTCCGGCCGCGCTGGCGAGGTGCGCCTCTCCAGCAAGGAGCTGCAGTTGGCGGAGCTGTTTCTGCTCCATCCCGGCCAAATCCTGCCGCGCGACACCTTACGGCAAAAGGTCTGGGGCTGCGATACCGAGGCGCGCTATAACAATATTGAGGTATACCTGTCCCTCCTGCGGCGCAAGCTGCGCGCGGTCGATTCCGTTGTCCAAATCCAAGCCGAGCGCGGCGTTGGCTACTATCTGGAGGTCCAGCCTAATCATATGCAGGCATAATAAAACGCCGCAACGGTCATCCCGCTGCGGCGTTCTTGCTTTTTACAGGCCGCGGTGCTTGCTGCGCTCGATCGGGCCGAACCAACTGTCCGCGATGCGCTTCAGCAGGGTCCACAGCCCGCTGAACCTCAAACCATAGTGTTTCATGCCATGCCCCTTCCTCCGTCCGCACTTCCTGTCCCGCGCCTTATGTATCACAAGGCTTGTCCTTGATTGTATTGTACCCCTTTTTTCTTGCTGTTTCCCTCTCAAAATAATGAAAATTTTCTTAAGATTTTGTTAATCTTCTTCTGAAAAAGGGGCTGTCCCCCATGGACAGCCCCTTTCCCCCTTTACTCCTCCGGCTCCGCCGCGTCCTCTCCCAAGGCGAGCACGGTTTCGCTCTCCACTTCGCTCAGCTCGGTCACGCTTTTGAGCTTGCGCCGAATCGCGCGGGTGCGCGTGCCGACCAGCTTGTCCAGCTCGCGGCTGGCCTGGTCCAAACGGGTCTGCGTCTGCGTCAGGCAGGCCTCAAATTTATCAAACTCGGTCTTGACCGCCCCGAGCACGCTCCACACCTCACCAGACCGCTTTTGTATCGCAATCGTGCGGAACGACATTTGCAGCGAATTGAGCAGCGCCGCCATCGTACTCGGTCCCGCGATGTTCACATGGTAATCGCGCTGCAGCACCTCCACCATGCCGCGGCTGACCGCTTCCGCATACAACCCCTCGAACGGCAGGAACAGGATGCCGAAATCCGTCGTATATGGCGGCTCCAGATATTTGTCGCGGATATCCTTCGCTTCCGCCTTCAGCGTATTGACCAGCGTTTTGGCACAGGCGTCGAGCTGTTCGCGCGCGCCGTCCTCATAGGCGTCGCGCAGCGCGCCATACGTCTCGCCGGGGAATTTGGAGTCAATCGGCAGCCAGATAAAGCCCCCATCCTCCACTGGCAGCTTGACCGCGTATTCAACCACGTTGCGGCTCCCCGGCCGTGTGGCGACGTTCACCCCATACTGCTCGGGCGCAAGGATATCCTCCAGAATCGCGCCGAGCTGGATCTCGCCCACAATGCCGCGGGTCTTGACATTGGTGAGAACCTTTTTCAAATCGCCCACGCCCTGCGCCAGCGTCTGCATCTCACCGAGGCCCTTATAGACCTGTTCCAGCCGCTCATTGACCAGCTTGAACGATTCATTCATACGGTCGGATAGCGTTTTCTGCAGCTTTTCGTCCACGATCCGCCGCATATCGTCCAGCTTTCTATTGTTATCCTCCTGCAGGGCGCGCAGGTTTTTATCCACGGCTGCGCGGATGTTTTCCAGGCTTTGCGCCGTTTCCGCCGTAAAGCCGTGCAGCCGCTTTTCAAACTGCCCCAGCTGGTCGGTCACGCCACCCATCCTGCCGGACAGGCTTTTCTCCATCGCGGAAAGCTGGTCCAACTGCGCCGCGCGGCCTTCCTTCAGATTTTGGCTGACCAGCGTCCCCAGCGCCGCGATGGTGCCGCTGTCCTCCTGCCGTTCCTGGACCGCGGGTTTCCGCGTCAGCAGGATGATGACCAGCGCCAGCAGGATGATGACCAGTACCAGCGTGGCCACAGATAGGTATTGCATTGTCTCGGTCCTTTCTCAGCTTTGTGTTTTACCGCAGGACATGCAGCTCCTTAGCAATGCGCTGCATCTCCTCATCGGTCGCCGCGATAACATCCGCGCACTCTTTCAGGTCGTCCGATATGTGCGGCGGCACCTGCACATCGGATTTATACCGAAGCTGATGCTCCAGACTCGCCCAGAAATCCATGGCAATCGTCCGCAGCTGCAGCTCGATCCGCACCGGCTTGGTTGTTTCCGACAGGAAAATCGGCACCTCCAGGATCAGGTGCAGGCTGCGGTAACCATTCGGCTTGGGGTTGGCAATATAGTCCTTCTTTTCGATCAGTGTCAGGTCGCTTTGCCGCATCAGCATATCCGCCACCGTATAGATATCTTGGATAAAGGGGCAGATCACGCGGATGCCGCCGATGTCGTTCAGGTTATCCATCATGGACTGTAAAGAAATCGGGAAGCCGCGCCGCTTGAGCTTTTTGATAATGCTGCGCGGCGATTTGATACGGCTTTTGATCGAATCAATCGGACTTGGCTTGCCGGAGATATTCGATTCGTCGCTCAAAATATCCAGCTTTGTCTTGATCTCTCGGATTCCCGCCTCATACAGCAGCATGATCTGCTGCAACTGCATGGCGGATTCCATCAGTTTCTCCGCGTCGTGTTCACCCAGCATATCCATTTCGAGAAAATCGGTCAGTTCCATTGCATTCCTCCTGCATACAGGCATTACATCCCTTCGGTGTCTATTATAGCATAAAAGCGCCAACTGGGCAATCCAGCCGGCATCGCCCGTGCAAAAGCAGGCAAAATCAGAGCTTTTTGTTATAGTACAGCAAGGTAATGCATTCGATAATCAGCATTGTTGTAAAAATGAGGCCAAAGGCTACCAGCATGCCTCCAAAGAACGCCTCCATTGCCTGCATCCCAAAAATACTGAGCAGCATACAAACAAAGCACACCAGTTCCGCGATACCCAGCGCACGGCTTTTAGCGCGCCACTCGACCAAACGATTTCGCTCGTCCAGTTCCGCGATCTTGTCCTCGCGCGACATCTCCCGGGAAAAGCTGCGGAGCAGTCCGCTGCCGCCGATCAGCAGGCATAAAATTATCATAACCGTTCCTTTCAGGTCAAATCCTTTCCATATGCTGATCATCAGCTGGAGCGTGCCAAGCACTATAAAACCAATTCCATACCAGAACGTTTTTTTGTTATAGATTTTCATACCGCTTATCCTCCTCTTCCCTGTTTTCTTTCAGACAATAGAGCTCCTCGATCGATGTGCCGAACTGCTCCGCTAAACGGTAGGCCAGCAGCAACGAGGGGTTGTACTGCCCCTTTTCCAACGAGATAATCGTTCTGGCAGACACATGGACCCGCTCCGCCAATTGCTGCTGTGTTATACCAGCAGCCGTACGCAATTCTTTTACTCGGTTTTTCACTATACCACCGCCGAATATGAAGTAAGCTTCACATGAAGTATACTTCATATTATATAACAATTATCCAAACTGTCAAGAAAAAACGATTCTCTATATTACAGATCTACAAAATTTTTTACAAACCCATTTACGAATCATTTCTTCTATTCGCTCCATCCATATCAGCATCAAAAACACGGATTGCAGGCGTCGAAAAGCAGCCTGCAATCCGTGTTATGAAATGATTTCAAGTCCATCGTACGGTTATAGTTACCAGTTCATATCCCATTCCGCTTTTACGCTGGGGTCAGTTGAATTGCGTATTATCAACTCTCCCTCCAAGCAAATCATCATTCTGGCGGACTGGTCATTATTGACCCGACGCATAAAAAGCTCGAACGCCTGCGCTCCCATTTCTTCTTTCGGTATATGAATGGTGGTCAACGACGGCGAAATCAGCGAAGCCGGTGTGTTATCGTTAAATCCCACCACTGCAATATCTTCCGGAATCCGGATCTGTTGCTGCTTCAAATAGTTAATCGCGCCAATCGCCATTTGGTCGTTGCCTGCAACAACCGCATCGATTGTTCGTCCTGTATTTAAGAGCTGCTTCATGGCCTCATAGCCGCTTTCGCAGGTATAACGTCCCTCAACAATCAGATGGTCATCCACGCTCAGCCCCTTGAGCAACAAGGAAGATATAAAGCCTCTGCGCCGGTTTTTACCCATCATGTATTGGTTTGGCGCTGCGATATGCGCGATGTTCCTGCGTCCGCTCTCAATGAGGTAATTAGTTGCTTTCATGGTCCCTTCCAAATCGTTAACAACCACTGCGTCTAATTTGGGACTGATCGCTGCTTCAAGGCAGATAATATGCATCGGCTGTGATGAAAAATTGATTGCGTGAAGAAAATCCAAATATTCCGCGGTTTCAATTTGATCCACATCCGCGCAAGACGACAACATAACGCCATCATAATTACGCGAGCGCAACAGATTAATAACTCGTCTTTCCTGGTTAATATCGCCTTTTGTATTAAAGATACTGACCGTGTAATCCTCTTTATCCGCAGCGACCTGAATACTTTTTAAAAGATTCGGAAAAAAGATGCTGGTGATAGAGGGAATAACGACGGCAATTTGCTGGGATTTTCCTGTCTTCAGCTGGCGACCAACTAAATTAGTTTCATAATTCAGTTCTTTAACCGCCTTCATAACCCGTTTTGTCAGAGCGAGACTAACCGGTCTGGTCCCATTCAGCACATTAGATACAGTAGAAATTGACACGCCGGCGTGCCGCGCTACATCCTTTATACCAACAGACTTTTCCGTAAGTATCATATTTCGGGCTTCTTTCTAATAAATTAGCTTACCCCGTTCTGCTACTTGCAAATTCAGGGTTGAATATAGCTGTTTTATTATATCTGATTTTTTTTTGAAATTCAATCTTCATCTTTACATAATTCCCCAATTCAATCCGTCCGTTTGCGGGAATCGAGAAATACCGCTATAACAATAACAGCACCCTTGACCACACTCTGCAAATTGGAGTCGATCTGCAGCATGGTCATGCCATTTACCAAAATACCCAAAATCAAAGCGCCAAATACCGTATTGACAACTTTTCCACTACCGCCGGAAAAACTGGCGCCACCTAAAATTACGCAAGTAATCGCATCCATTTCATAGGCGTTGCCAACAGAAGGATTCCCCGAGCGCATTCTGGCTGTCAGCACAACAGCGGCTACCCCCGTGCAAATACCGGCAATCACATACCCCATGAAATTACATAGACGAACATTAATACCCGAGACCTTTGCAGCAGTTGCGTTTCCTCCAATTGCATATATCGAAGTTCCGTATTTTGTGCGCTCCAAAATAATGTAAATGATAATCGCCATCAAAACAAATATCCACGCTGCAATAGGTAATCCCAAGAAAGAATCTGTCCCGATGCTTTCAAATGCGTCATAAAACCCATTGATGTTTTTGCTATCGGTAATCAGCAAGGCCGCTCCTCTTGCTGCTGACATCATTCCCAGCGTTGCGATAAAAGCAGGAACGTTGCCATACGCTATAAAAAATCCGTTAATCACTCCTGTCAAGGCTCCAATAACTATTGCAATCAAAAACACCAACGGGATGGGAAGCTCCGCTCGAACCGCCAAAGCTGCAAAAACGCCGCACAGCGCTACCACCGAACCTCCGGAAAGGTCAGTACCGCCACTGACAATGGGGAACATAATGCCCAAGGCAATAATACCGATCACAGCCTGTTGACGAATGATATTAACCAGATTCGTGCTTTTTAAAAACGAATCCCCTTTCAGGATACTCATAGCCAACACCAGCGCCAACAAAATTAAAATAGCGCTGTACTCTTTAATAACGACCTGCAGTCTGTCTTTCATTGCAAGCGACTTTTTCATCAAGAATTCCTCCCCATTTAATCTGCTGTACCGGTTGCGTAGCGCATGATCTTTTCTTGAGAGAAATCCTTACGCTCAATGATGCCGACGGCTTTCCCCTCGCTCATTACCAGTATTCGATCGCTCATCCCCATGACCTCCGGCATTTCTGAGGAAACGATGATAACGCATTTCCCTTGCTTGGCAAGGTTTGTCAGCAGCCTGTGAATCTCGGATTTACTTCCCACATCGATACCGCGTGTGGGCTCATCGAAAATAAGGATATCGGGGCTGGTTAGCAGCCATCGTCCGACCAATACCTTTTGTTGATTTCCCCCTGACAGATTTGAAATCGGTGTGTTAATTCCGGGGGTCTTTATCGAAAGGAGCTTTTTCATCTCTTCCGCAGAATGCACGGTCATTTTCCGCATGATAAAGGGCCCTTTTGCATGTTTGGATAATGAGGCAGCCACTGTATTCAAACGCACGCTTAACGATAAAAAACAGCCGCTTTGTTTTCTATCTTCCGTAAGGAGGCAAAACCCATATCGAATTGCATCACTGGGCGATTTAATCCGCGCTTCTTTTCCATCCACATAAATTTTACCCGCAGACTTTTTTCGAACGCCAAACAGTGTTTCAACGACCTCGGTACGCCCTGCGCCCATCAGGCCGGCCAAGCCAAATATTTCTCCCCTGCGAACTTCAAAGCTGACATCATGAAATTCGTTATTACGGCTTAGCCCTTCTACCTTCAAATAAACTTCTCCGATTTCCGCTTCTTCCTTGGGAAAAATATTGGTAATTGTACGGCCAACCATCATTTGAATCAACTCATCATAAGTAATATCGCTTGCCAGCTTTGTTCCAATGTATTGACCGTCACGAAACACCGATATATCATCGGAGATTTCAAATACCTCGTCCATCTTATGTGTGATGTAAATGATACTGACTTGCTCATCCCTGAGCTTGCGAATAATTTTGAATAGATGCGCGACTTCTGTTTCTGTGATGGCGGAGGTCGGCTCGTCCATGATAATCAGTTTTGCATTATATGAAATTGCTTTGGCAATCTCACAAAGCTGCTGCTTGGCAACACTCAAGGTTTTCATTTTTGCATCTGGATCTATATCAATCTCCAGTCGATTAAAAAGTTGAAGAGCCGCTTCATGCATCGCTTTATCGTTTTTGATCCAGAGTCCTTTCAAACATATTTCCTTGCCTAAAAAAATGTTTTCATATACTTTGAGTTCCTGCACCGTGCTTAGCTCCTGATGAATCATGGCCAGGCCGTCATCCAGAGCTTCTCTTGGCCCTTTATAGTGTACTTCTTTCCCGTTAAAAATGATTTTCCCACTGTCCCGCGAATAAATTCCCAACAAGATTTTCATCATTGTGGACTTGCCAGCGCCATTCTCCCCCATCAGAGCATGGACGGTTCCCTTTCTTACGCGCAAATCCACATCTGACAGAGCGATCACCCCGGGAAACGCTTTACAAATACCGCTTGCCTCCAAAATATACTCTTGTCCCAAAAGTACTCCTCCTTGCCGCATGATAGTTTACAAATGGTTGCCCGCTTTTGCGGACAACCATTTGCGCAGAAAGAGACAGTGCTGCTTTTCCATTCTTAATACAGGAAGCGCAGCAGCGTTCCGACCTATGTATTTTTAGGTGTGTTTAACTCCACAATGCCAAATATTCATCCACATTATCTCTATTAACCAGCAGATCTTTCAGGACGACATCTTCCGGCTGCCCGCCTTTGGCCAGTGCCAGCGCAGCATCCAGCGATTCATAGGCCAAACCTTTCGCGTCTGCATAAAAAGTAAGCGTCATATCGCCATTCTTTACATATTCGCAGCCCATCTGAAGGCCATCAATACCCGCGACAACAACATCGTCTATCCCTGCATCCTGCAGCGCCAAAATCGCGCCGATTGCCATTTCATCGCAGGCCGCGCAGATTGCATCAAATTCAATGCCAGAGGTAATCCAGGTTTCTACGATCGAAATGGCGTCTTCACGCAACCAATCTCCATCCTCGCGTGCAACCAGTTCACATTCAGGCGATGCTTCCAAGGCAGACATTGAACCTTCTTCTCTTTCAGAGGCAACCAGCGTACCCTCCGTACCCGCCAGATATGCGATCTTACCGGAGCCGCCAATGGCATCGATAACCGCCTGCATCTGCGCTTCGCCAGTCTCTACACCATTTGCACCGACAAAACAATCCGCATCTTCCGCATCCTGCTGCATGGCTACATAATTGATCCCCGCTGCTTTGACGGAATCAAGAATAGAAAGCGAGGCTTCATAATCGACAGGCTTAAGGCAAACGCTGTCAATTCCCATTTCAATCCAGCCTTCTACGACAGCCATTTGTGTGGACACATCAGATTTACCATCGCCAATGATGACTTCCACATCCGGGTGTTCATCCGCCCATTGCTCAACATAATCGATAACAGACGAAACCCAGGTATCATTCAAATCGTTTACTGTGTAGCCGATAACGATTTTATCTTCTGCTGCCTCGTCCTGCGGCAAATCAGCGGAAGCATCGTTTCCGGATGCTCCATCTGACGAACATCCAGCAAACAGGCTCATCAGCATTGCAAATACCACAAACAAAGCGATTCTTTTTTTCATGATTTTCCTCCTCTTCTCGTCCCTACATTCATGGTAGAACTGCTTTTGTTATTGATCCCCTGCTTTCCGGATCAGGGGATCTCATCAAGTTTGACAGCGCGGTTTTCTCTCCAGGAAAGTGTCGCCGCTTTTGCTATCCGCACTGCTTGCAGCCCGTCATAGGCCGTAACCGGCGGTTCCGCACCATTATTCACCACATCAAAAAATGTCGCTTGCGCATGCACGAAAGCATCTGCATAGCGCTCCAGAAAGAAATATACCGGCTTATCTTCATGAACGCCGTCTTCATTATGTATGCTTACTGTTGTCTCCGGCACATTCCCTACCTGTGCAAAACCTTTTGAGCCATGGACCTCGGTACGTTGGTCATATCCGCAATTCGACTGACGGCTCAGATCAATCAGTCCAACCGCTCCACTATCGAATTTCAAAACAGCCAGAGCCGTATCGATATCACCATACTCTGTCAATACAGGATCAATCAATGCGTTACCGCAGGCATATACCTCAGAGACTTCAGAACCTGAAAAAAATCTGGCAAGATCAAAGTCGTGAATCATGGAATCAAAATAAATTCCTCCACTCGAGGCAATATATTCATAAGGAGGCAGCGCGGGATCTCTTGAACAGAGTTTAATGATTTGAGGAACCCCAATTTTTCCACTGGACACTGTATTTTTCAGTTTTTGTTGGTTTACATCGAAACGGCGCATAAAGCCCATCAGAAATTTTATGCCGGATTTTTGTATTGCTCCAATGGCCTGGTAAATTTTTTCGATGTCAGAATCCAGCGGTTTTTCACAATATATATTTTTACCGGTTTCGCAAGCCCTCATGATATAGGTGCAGTGCGTTGGTGTCGGTGAGCAAATAAATACAGCATCTATTTCCGCGTCCTCGAAAACACAGTTTGCGTCCACACCCGTATTTTCTATGCCAATTCGACCAGCCCACTGTCGAGCTTCTTCGGTCAGGTATGGATCAATAATGTATTTAATTCGGACATCCCGTTGAAACCGAACCAATGCTTCAGCGTGAACTCTCGCGATACGGCCAGCGCCCAGGATTGCAACAACATTTTTCATAAAATACCCCTCAGTATTCCTCCGGATAAATTACTACTTTCAAAGCCTTACCTGCCCGCAGCAGCTCAAGCCCTTTTTCATACTCGCTGAGCGGGAAGGTATGTGTTACAATCTCCTCCAACGGCAGTATTCCACTTTCTATAATGCGAGCTGTTTTTTCAAAATAATATTTTCCAAGGAACCCACCAAAAATCGCTGCCTCTTTGCGGACAATCTCTGCCAGCCGTACCGGCGGCATAGCCGTTTCGTCATGTCCGAACATCACGATTTTTCCTCCAGGGCGAATCATGTCAATCGCTGTGGGCAACAGTTGCCCTACCGCTTCAATACAATGGTCCACCCCCAGTCCATCCGTTTCCTCTAAGCAGACTGCCTTCAAATCTTCCTTAGCAGGATCAACCACACGGGTGGCACCACACTTTAACGCTTTTTCTCTGCGGTATTCATACGGCTCCGACACGATAACCTTTGTCGCACCATTTGCTTTTGCCATTGCCGCAAAAAGGAGTCCCATAGGGCCTGCCCCCAGAACACAAGCCGTATCCCCTGCTTGAATATCCAGTTTTTCAATAGCATAACCAACACAAGAAAGCGGTTCAGCCAAGGCGGCAAGCTGCCAAGGGGTATCTTTGCTGATCTTGTAAACGGAATGTGCTGGAACACAGGTATAGCTTGTCAATGCACCGTCCGCAAAAAGCCCCCTCGTAACTCCATGCTCCGGCCACGGCGTATCCTGCTGGCTGTATAGCGTAGTACACTGGCCCGGACAGTCGCTCCGGCAATTTTTACAGCATCCGCATGGCGGGTGCGGATCAACAATAACTCTGTCCCCGGGCTTCAACCAATCCACTGCCTCCCCTACCGCGGCAACCTCACCACAGTATTCATGGCCAAAAATAATACCAGGCTTTGCCGGATGCATTGGCGGATCCATCAAAACATGCAGATCCGTACCGCAAATACCTACGCCCAGCACTTTAATCTGAACGTCATCCGGCTTTTCCACCTGTGGTACTGGACGATCCTCATAAGCATATTCCCCCGGTTTTTTGAAGATAATTGCTTTCATGGTGTTCCACGCCTCCAGTTGAGTAAAATTCAATACGGTTATACCTAAGTAAAAAGATCATTACATGCTTTACCATAAATGCAGGCTGTTTTGATAAAAACGTTTTTATTTGTTGTCGCCATTATACCCCCCCCCCCCAAAAAAACCATATTTATTTTTTTTAATCCCATCTTTTTTGCAAAATATAGCTCTATATCTCTTTTTTTTTTTCTGTTTTTTAAACATTTTCAACTCTTTTTTTTCTTTTTGTTATTTTTTCTTTAAGATTAAAAACGTTTTTTGTTTGTGGACCAAACCAATGAAAGGAGCAATATTTCATGCAAGAGAAGTACTTAACGACAGCGTATCCGAACATATTTTTTGAGGATAACAAGGTAGGACGGCTGAAGAAACGGCTGTGGGACGCCTCGGAGGAGGAGATCCAGGCCATTCTGGATGATTACGGCATCCCGTCCGACAGTGAGATCGGAAAGCCGGGCTGCTATATCCAGACCTCGCCTCGCAAGATGGTGATTGAGAAACGCCATAAGAACGATATCGTCCTGGTGCCAATCGGCTGCACCGAGAATCACGGCATCCATAACAACTCCGGCCTGGACACGTTTATGTGTACCTCGATCTGCGAGGCGGTGCGACGCAAGACGGCTAAGGCGGGCCACGAGGTCGCGTTGGCGCTTCCACCGATCAACTACGGCGGCCATCCCTACCATCACTGCGGTATGCCCGGCACGGTCATGACGAGTGAGAAGTCCATCGTTGATACGCTGATTAACGTAATGGTCGGCTTGTGGGACGATGGTTTCCGCAAGATCATCCTTGTCAACAACCACGGCATGGACTGGATGCTCGAGTCCGCGATTCAGGAATTCTTTAAGCGCTTTGAGCTTCCGGCATTCGCAACGGTCGTTGAGTGGCATCGTGCGATTCGTGAATTTTGGTATCCGCTGGGCGATGAGCGGCCGGACTTCGTCAGCACGCCGTTTGTGCATGCGGACGAAGCGGAAACCTCTGCGGCGCTGCTCATGTTCCCGGGCATGGTGGATATGGGCTGTGTGGTGGACGCGCAGGCGAAGTCAATGGGGATGCTGGACGAAGGCTTCTATGATGGCTCCGTGGACTCATTCCACCGTCCGAACAAGTGGTCCGAGGCGGAAGGCCACCGTGTAATTGAGCGCTTCGGTACCCCTGAGGGTGTTGTGGGCTACCCGTCAAGAGGTGAAGCAAGAAAGGCAAAACGTCCGATTGCCGCGATCTGTGAATACCTGAACTGCATGGTCGAGGACATCCTGGAAGCTTATCCCGCGGGCAAGGTACCCGATCCCCGCAAATTCTCCCTCCGTCCTTACGAGGAGATCGAGCCCTGCCTCCGCGAGCCCCTCAGCGACGGCTGGAAGAGCGTGCATGAGCTCCCCAGACGCGGCCTCTTTATTGATTGACCCTTTCTCTTTTCTTCTTTTTTCTCAATATGCCGCTGTAACTGGCCTTGGCCGACACGGTGGTATACTCCTCATATCCCTCCGTGGATAACAGCAAAAAGGGACGTTCTGCAGAACGTCCCTTTTTAGTTATTATGTCTTACTGCCGACCTGCAACCCACATGCTATCATACTTTTCCGACCGTTAGTTACCCTCCTCTCAACTGTTTTATTGATTCTCAGTTAAGGCTCGGTTGTTTTTGAAATTCAGCTTTCCCATAATTACAGATAAGCCGCTTACGAGCTTTATACTGAAATCGGGAAAAAACCTATTATCAATTTTTCCCATATACGGCTACATGGGTATTTTGATCTTCCTCAGCATGCTGATCAATTATATCTGGCAAAGCGCGGAAAAAGGCATGCTCCTTCCGCTGGGCGAAAATCCCTGCGGCTGCCGGCTGCCCCCATACGTCCCTCGCATCTTTGCAAAATCAATATTTCGTCTAATCCTCTCCACCGCGCACAACGGAACGCGCCCGTTTCCCGTCTAACTTTCCCTGCCTATTGTGGGACGGGCGAAAAAACGCTATAATTTGTATGATTTTACATAGAAAAACAAAATATCGATTTCGACTTCTTTAACGCCGTAGTGCTGGCTCTGTCGGGCTGCTACAGTGTGCTGGCGGCTCTTTTCGATCCGGATACCGCCATCTCCATATTCGGCACCGCCTACTGGTTCCCCCCAGATCGCTGCAGGGCTTTTTGTTGCCCAGCGACCGGACGGACAGTTCTGGTGCATCTTTTTCCTGCGACGCGGTTTCCATCCTGAGTTCTACCGCAGGCTATGTGATCGGGTCCTGGTTTTCCCCTTTGACACCGCGAATCCCGGCATGCTTTGCGTGCGCAACCTGGGCATCATACTGGGGACAGTCTTTGCGGTGCGCTTCCTGACTCCCCGCTTCCAGCACCTGTGGCGCGCCGAAAGGGTACCTTGGACACCGCTGGCCATGACGGTGTTCATGCTGGAGCTGATGATCCTCGCCATGACCACCTATCCCGAGCTAATCTTCTACCGCAGGGGCGAGCATATCAATCTGCTGCACGTATGCGCAGTCAGCGGCGCGGTGCTGTTCATGCTGGTGATTTGCCTGAGTCGGGTAAAGGCCTCTGCGGACCACGCCAAGGAACAGGAGGTCCAACTGGCCATGTCCGAACGGTATTACGCCGAACTTACGACCCAGCCGCAGGAAAACCGCATCCGGCTTCACGATTTACGCCACCATGTCAACGTCTTGAGCGGCCTGTGCAGCCATGGCGATATGGCGGGGAGCGTTTCCTATATCGCGGGAATAGAGCAGTCCATTCCACCCTCCCGCTACCGACACTATTGCCTCAGCGGCGCGGTGAACGCGCTGCAAAAAGCACTGGGAGCGATGGAAAATCAGCCGCATGCTACCGCGCCTCCGCGGGCGACCGCCGTACCATACAACGAAATGCGGCGGCAATATTGCAAAGTCCCCTTTACGCTGTCATAAAATACAAAGCAAGCAGCGGAGAAACGCTTTGTTTCACGCAGTATCCAAGCAACAGCGGCTGGATGATTACCTCAAGGCGCTGGATATGGCGAGCAAATATATGGACGAACTGTGTCGGGAGGACGCACTGCCGGCATGGCTGCGGAGCTACAGCGGCAAACTGGAAGAACTGTTCGGAAGCTATATTGTGGACCCTTACGCCGTGATCGGCGGAAAGATTATTGCGCCCCCTGTGGAGGGATGCGGCGTATGATTACGGCTCCGCCGACTAGTACCGCAGTACTCTGTCCGCCGCCGGGATCGTATTCAGCGACATATACATAGATGCGATTTCACCATCTCCCGCAATCTGGAAGGGTGGGGGACGTGCTGGCCATGGATGTGTACCTGACCAACGAAAGCGTCATGGATATCGAATACACGGTTCCCGAAAGCTATCATTCACACAGCTTTGCAGCCGCCGTCTTGCCTGGAACAGTTCTACCACCGAGTTCACCCGACACAGCACCATATAGGGGACCACTGGCTTGCTGATGATATCCATGCCCCCATCTCGTAGGCGGCTTTCATGGAGGCGTCCGGCTCGGCTGTAATGAGGAACACAGGAAGCGTTTCCAGCAGGGCCAATCCTCCTCTTTCAGCCCCCGCAGGGCTTCCAGGCCGTTGTTATCCGGCCTGAACACATGCAGCAGCACCGCGCACGAATGGCCACGCCCCCGCAAGATGGCCTGCAGTCCGGAGCGGCCGTTGTCCGCCTCCTCGCTGGCATACTATTGGGAGAATAAATGCTGCAGTATCCCTCAGTTGATTTCGTCATCGTCAATAATCAGAATGGTATTCATATCAGATGCACACGCAGACAACTGATTAATACGTTCCATGTAGCGTTTCCTCCTGTTCCAGACATCCAGCACAGGATGGAGCCTTACAGCCGCCGCTCTGCTGGGGACGCGAGGCGTGCTGCACCGGATGTTGAAAAATTTATCGCTGTAAAGTTATTTTTGTTATACCATTACCGTCCGGCAAATTTCAAGCGGGGCCGCCCGCATGGACGGCATATCGGCGCCGGATACGGCGTTACGGCTCAGAAAGTCATCAATCTGCGGGGCGCGGACGCGATCAGTACCGGCGCGTTGCCGCCGTTGTCCCTCCCGCCTGTTATCTCACATGCAAAAGCACCGTCCGACTCCTTTGTCGGGCGGTGCTTTCACACCATAGGAAGGCTTCAAGCCGCAAGGCCCTGCACGCCATATCGGTTCAGCTCAGGAAGCACACAATGGTGATCGTGTCCCGCTCCTTCCCCGGTTTGAAGGTGATGTAATCCGCATTGTCTCGGATGAAGCTGACCGCGTTTCCCGCCGGCTCCGCGTCCGCGGACTCCATCGGATCCACGCCGTCCAGCACCGCCGTTACACGAATATTGACCATCTGCGCATCCGGCGCTACGCCGCACTCCACCATCACATGGCTGTCCGGCTCCGCCCTGCGGCAGCAGAGCGCGAACACCTCGTCCACCACGACCGCTTCGCGCGCATAGTGCCGCTTGTCGATGCCGTTATCTTCGAACTGCTTTTTGAGGAACGCGGTCACCTCGCCTGCATACTCCGGCCGTGCGGGTACGTCGCAGTGCGCCAGCTCCTTATCGCCCTTGCAGAACAGCAGGGTAAGCAGGGCAAAGCCGCCGTTGTCCCGTCCGCTGCTACAGTGCGCCAGCGCGTGATCGGCCACAAAGCGCAGCAGTTCGCCGCTGTCCAGATTTTTGCTGCGGCTGGTATTGAGGTCGGCGCGCAGGCGCTGCCCGCCATAGGCCTCGCCCGTCCGGTCAGGCAGGTCGGTCAGCCCCGCTGTGTTCAGGAAGATGCGGTCCCCCTGCTTGAAGCGCAGCTCCTGCGAGCGGTAAGACACGTTCTCGTTCATGCCCAGCGGCGCATAGACCGGCGCCTCCAGCCACTCATAGCGGTCCTCGTTGCGCATGAACAGCGGCTGTTGCTGCCCCGCGTTGACATAGGTAAAGCGCCCGTCCGCCGTGCTGAGCGTGGCCACCAGCGCGTTCAGGCTGAACTGGCTGCCCAGGTCGTACAGCTGGGTGTTCACGTCCGCCATCGTTTCCTCCAGCGAGCGCCCCTGCCGCAGGCGGCTGCGGATGGTCGTCTGTGCGATGACCATGAACAGCGCTTCCGCCACGCCGCCGCCCGGCGTCTGCCCCAGCACGATGCACAGCAGGCCGGGATCGATAAAGAAATAGTCGTAAAAGCGGCAGTCCCGCCCCATGCCCTGCTCGATCAGGCCGCTCACCTCAAAGTGCGCGCGGCTGGGGATATCGGGCAGCACCTGCGGCAGGGCGGACGCGCAGATCTCCTCCGCCATG
Organism: Agathobaculum massiliense; assembly: GCF_900291975.1. Taxonomy (GTDB): domain Bacteria; phylum Bacillota; class Clostridia; order Oscillospirales; family Butyricicoccaceae; genus Agathobaculum; species Agathobaculum ammoniilyticum. The sequence continues at coordinate 2,592,080 of NZ_OMPN01000001.1, read as the reverse complement.
CTGCGGCGCGCGCGCTCCTCAGCCTCCTGTGCAGCCGAGCGGCAGGCCTGTTCCAGCCGGTCATCCTCCCGCTCGGCCAGTCGCTGCACAGCCTGCGCCAGCGCGCCGACTGCACCGCCGCGTCCGGTCAGATCGGGCGGGAGCGCGTCCTCCTCGTCCGCGGCGCATCGTTCGACCGCTTCGCGCAGGTCGTCCAAACCGTCGTCCGCCCCGTCCCGCAGCAGACGCAGAGCCCACGCCGCCAGCACAGCGCCCACAGCCGCCATTCCGACACAGGCCGCGACCAACCCTGCAGACGGCCGCACCGCCGCCAGCAGCAGGATATCCACGGTGGTCGCTGCCAGCACGCCAGCCAGTATGTTGCGTTGTTGCTTGTTCATCTTGCATCCTCTCCGTTACGGGGCCTGTTCCCCCTCGTCTGTCAGCAGGTCGGCATACTCGCGCAGCTCCTCCCGCACGACGACGATGTCGTTTTTCTTCATTTCGCCCACCGCGGCGCGCAGCAGGTGCCGCATGCCGATCGGTCTGTCCTCGCCCGCCGCCATGAACGCGGCCGACAGCACGATATTCTTGATATGCCCGCCGGACAGCTCGAACTTCTCCGCCAGAAAGCCCCAGTCGATATCCCCGGCCAGCGGGGTGGCGGAGGGCATCATGCGCCGGTAGATATCCTCGCGCATACGGCGGTCCGGAAAGGGGAAATTCACCACATAGGTGATGCGGCGCATGAACGCCTCGTCGATGTTGCCGATCAGGTTGGTCGCCAGGATGCACACCCCGTCGTACTCCTCGATCTGCTGCAGCAGGTACGCAACCTCGACGTTGGCGTTGCGGTCGTGCGAGTCCTTCACCTCACTGCGCTTGCCGAACAGCGCGTCGCATTCGTCAAAAAACAGGATGCAGTTGGAGTTCTTCGCCTCGGCGAACACCGCCTGCAGGTTTTTCTCGGTCTCGCCGATGTATTTGCTGACGATCTGCGAAATGTTGATCTTGTACATCTCCATGTTGAGCTGGCGCGCGATGATCTGCGCGCACATGGTCTTGCCCGTGCCGGGCGCGCCCGCAAACAGGATGGACAGTCCGCGGCCATAGGCGACCTTTTTTTCAAAACCCCACTGATGATACACGCGGTAGCGGTAGCGGATATGCCCGCAGGCCTGCTGTATCAGCCGCTTCTGCGCGGAGGGCAGCACCACGTCGTCCCAGGTATACGCCGCCGGCACGCGGTGCGCCAGATCGCCCAGCTTATGCACCACCTGCCGGTAGCAGGCGGCATGCAGCCGCGCGCCGTCCAGCAGTTCCTGCCCGTCCAGCGCCGCCATTCCCGCCGCCTGGCGGCAGGCCTGTCGGATCTGCTGTGGGGAGAAATGGAACTTGGCCGCCAGCTCCTCGGCGGTCACGTCGGGCGCCAGGCGGCTGTCCCGCAGGTGGGTGCGGAACAGTTCGAGCCGCTCGCTCTCGGTCAGCGGCGGCAGTTCCAGATCGACGGTCAGCCGCTGCACCCGCGCCCGCACCGGCAGGCGCGACAGCAGGAACAGGCGTTCCCTGCCGGTTTCCATAGCGCAGAGCGCGTCCACTAACTGCTGCGGTGCGGCGATCCGGTCGCCTGCCTCGTTTTCCCGATCCAGATGGTAAAAGCACAGATAGGCGTCCAGCAGGCAGGCCGCGAGCGCGGCCTCCCCGGCGCGCGCGCGCCAGTCCTCCCCTTCCAGATCGGCGAACACGCCGCGCTGCCGGTGCCGCGCCAGCAGGTGCTCGATCTGGAACCGCTTGCCGCTGCCCGCACCGCCGGACAGGCAGAGTACGCAGGGCAGGCGCTCCTCCATCATGCGGTCCAGCCGCCGCGCGACCTCCCCCTGCACGATGAGCGGGCCGTCCGGGCGGCCCGCCGCCCCGTCGAACACCGTCAATCCCTGCCGGCCCGCGATCGTCCCACCGGAAAGGTATTCCAGCGTCAGCGGCTGCAGCACAAGCTCGCCCCGCGCCAGCGCGTCCGGCTCGAACAGGCGGGAAAACCGCCCCTGCCAGGCGAATCGCGCCAGATACTGCTCCATATCGCCGCCCTTAGGCAGGAAAAGCTGCACCGCCAGCGCGACACCCGGGCTTTTGCGGGTCATATCATCTTGCAAGTAGGCGAGCAGCTTTTCATATTTGCGGTCGAGCACAGCCGCGTACGCCAATATCACGCAGTTCTGCTCGAACGCATCCAGACCGCAGCGCTCGAACAGACGCAGCAGCGGGATATCCGCCCCGCCCTTGCGCCCCAGCCGCAGGGCGATCGCCGCCTGCGCCTCCCCGATCTGAGCGCTCTCCTCCGGCTCCAGTTCCTCCTCCAACCCCATCTGGGCGGATCGGGCGAGCTGGTGCTCGAACTCCTCGCGCGTCACCACCAGCCCGAGCATGTTTTTCATCTCGCTCGCTGGGCCGAGCCATTGATGGTGTGCGTAAAAATAGTACAGCCGCAGGTCGAGCCACACGAACAGGTCGTGCATCAGCGCCCATTGGCTGTCATACCCCGCGCCGGTCGTCAGGTCGACCGGCCGGATTTCCTCCGCCCGCATCGCGTCTCCTCCTTTTACGGTGTTTTGACCGTCACCGCTGGCGTCATCGTCACCTGAATCACGCCGCCGTACTGGCACATCAGCTTGCTCGCGTTATTGAGCAGTGTTTTACCGCAGACCGCGACGGTCGGCGCGCCGGGCGTCCACGGCGCGACGGTTACCGGTATGCAGGCGCTGGGCGTCAGCACACCCAGCGCAGCGGCGGTCGCCGCCGCGACCGCCGGATTGGCCGGGCAGGAACACATACCGAAGGTCGTGCATTTGTTGTCCATAATGGTCGCCGCGGGCATGCTGCCCATCATGACCGTCTGCTGAGAAACGACCGGCAGCACCATCGGCACGGTGCCGAACGAACAGGTGCATACCGCTGTATTGACGACTGGATTTGCCATGCTTTTTCTCCTTATTCAAACCGCAGGATGACCGCCTGCTCCCCGTCCGTGACGGGCTCAGCGTACTGTATGCTGCCGCCGCAGAACACGGCCAGCCGTGCCGCCTCGCGCAGCATCATGCTGAGGCGGCCCTGCCCGTCCGTGCGATACTGCTGCGCGGGCAGGAGCGCCCTGCCGCGCGTGTGCGCGTGCGCCAACGGCGCGGCCAGACGGCCTTCCTCTCCCTCGACCGCCTGCAGGTGAACCAGCTCGGGCGCCTCTTTCTCCTCAAGCAGGAATACGCCCGGCACGGGCAGCGTGTCCGCCCCGCCCCGGCAGAACAGGCGCAGCGTCTGCGCGCCCTGCTCCGCCTTATCCTGCGCCAGCTTGAGCGGCGCGGACTCGGCCGCCGCCAGCCAGACCGGCTGGTCCGCCAGCGGCTTCCCGCCGCGCGTGACAGTCAGGCGCACCGTGGCCGCGTCCTTGCCAAAGGGATAGCCCAGCCCTGGCTTGAGGTCGGCGCTGCCCTCCCACACCGCATCGGGCTGGATCTCCATGACCAGCTCCTCGGTCTGGAAGCCGCGCAGGCTGACCGACAGGGTATGCCGACCGGCCGGCAGATCGGTCCAGACCCGATAACCGCCCTGCTTTGCCTGCGGCTGGCTGGGCGCGCCATCCACGCGGAACAGCGCGCCGCTGTTTTCGACCGGCGTACCCAAAAATCCGTCCCGCAGCCGCAGCACCGCGCTCACGCGGCGCTGCACCTGGCCCTCGTGCGCCTCCGGATCGATCGCGACCTTGAAATCGGTGACGCGCGCGATGCGGCGCTGCCGACGGGAGGCGATCGTCACGCCGGTGACCATGAGTACGAAAGACAGCTTGTATTCCTTGGAGGTGTTGTTCCAAATCTTGAGCAGCTGTTCGAGCGGCACCTTCTCCACCGCCAGATGGAGTTGCGCGCGCTCCTCCGCGAGCGAGCCGGCCAGGTACCGCTGCGGCACGACCGGATTGTCCCGCAGGGTCTGGATCGCCGCACCGATAATGCGGTGCTGGTCGGCCTGCCGGAGCTGCGCCGGCGCTTTGGAATGGGCGGTCGCCAGATAGCGCAGGGTATACTGCGCCGCCGTGCGGCGCTGGGTGTTCTGGTCCATCTGGTAATAGCCGCTCGTCATGTTCTGATTTTCTTCCTCGATATGATACAGGTACAGCGTTAGCTGGTTGTTCTCGCTCTCATGTGGAGAGCACAGCGCGATTAGCTCGCGGTTGCCCAGCGGCTCGGGGGTCAGGCTGTCGCGCAGCAGCTCCACCACTGCGTTGCCCGCCTCGACGATGGCAGTATAATCAGCCAAGCCCGTTCACTTCCTTTCCGTTATTGTGCGGATGTATCGTACAGCGGAAGCAGCGCCTCCGCCAGCCAGTCCTGCGTGCGCGATACCCAGCCGCCGGTCAGCTCGTTGAGCGTATTGGCCTGCCGGGTGAACACGCCGACCGCCTGATAGAGCGCGGTCTGGCTGTCCGCGCGCGCGGAGAGCGCTTCGTACCATCCCGCCTTGCTGCCCGTACCCATCGCATAGGCGCCCGCCGCGTCCGACGCCGCGGACGCGGCCTGCTCATAGGTGGACCGCGCGCTGTTTACACCGCTATATGCCGCCGTAAGATCGGCCAGCGCCGTTTTAAGCGCCAGCGTGCGCGCGTCGTCCGCCGCGCTGTCAGCACTGTCCGCATCGCCGCCGGCCTGCGCATAAGCGGCGGCCACCAGCGCCAGATCGTTGACCTGTAGCGTCGTCGGGTCGAACAGCACGGATAGCTCGCTCAGGTCGTACAACGCGGGATCGCCGCCGCCCGCAGCGGCCGCCGCCATCGCGGCCTTGGCCATTTCGGTGGTGCAGACGCTGATCTGACCGTTTAGCTCAGTCTGTCGGCTCTGTAGCGCGGATACCGCGTCCGCACTACCCGTGCCACTCGCCTGCGCGTTCTGCGCGTCGCGCAGCAGCTCCTGCGTGCGCGTCAGACTGCCCTCGAGCGCGGCGCGCTGCTCCGCATTCTCCCAATAGTCCAGCATCGCCTCGACCGCGCGCGCCGCGTCGGACGCGGTCGCGCAGCCGGAAAACGCGCCGCTCACGTCCGCCTGGCCGTAATACGGGTTTTCCGCGCTCTGCTGCACCGCGCCGGTGCCGTTCATCCGGTCGAGCGACGCCAGGAACGCCTCGAGTTGTGCCTGCTCCTTGGCCGCGGCCTCCGCTTCCGCCGCAGCGTCCGCATCCGACGCGGCTGGCAGGGCGGTGGCCAGCGCCCAGCGCACCAGCACGGCCTGGTCGTTTTTGCGCAGCACCTCGGCGTTGCAGCCGTCCAGCGCATAGACCTCGCTGGCATACGAACCTGTGGACAGGTTCACGCCGTCGGTCTTGCTGTACTGCCGCGTGCTTACCGCGGGAGCCGGCCATCCATCCAGCGTCACGTTCGCCTGCCCCGGCAGCAGAGCAAAGCGGGATTCGCGCGGCGCGGACAGGTAGACCGTATGCACCGCCGGCTCGCTGTCCGCGGTCTGGTAGCTGCACAGCGCGGACAGGCCGATGGCGGGCGAGCTGATGACAAAGCCGCCGCTTACCTTGTCGTAGTCGGCCGTGCCGCTCTCGCCGAGCGCCTCGCGGAACTCCTCCGCGGTCAGCGTCACCAGCCAGGCGCCGTCCACGGTGCCGTTCGCCATCCGGCCGACATAGGCGGTCTTGCCGCTCTGGGTGTACAGGGTGCCGAAGCCCATGGGGACCGTGCCGTCCGCCTCGCCGTCGTAATACAGCCGTCCCGCCTTGTACCATTGGATTGAGCCGTCGGGCGCGCCGTCCGCAAATACCGCGTCGATCCGCTCGTTTTCCGCCGGATACAGGCTGCCCTCGCCGCTATACAGTCCCTGCGCGAAGCCGCCCTCGTATAGCTTGACGCCCTGCTCGTCGTATGCCGTCCCCTGGCCCTCATACAGGCCGTCCGCGAACGCACCTTTGTACTGCACGCCGCCGTTTGCGTAATACGCCATACCCTCGCCGGACTGTACGCCGCCGGCAAAGCCTCCCTCGTACAGCAGCACGCCGTCCTGATACAGCGTCCCTTCTCCCTCATACAGGCCGTCCGCAAACTCGCCCTCGTACAGCAGGAGCCCCGCCTCATAGGCCGTGCCTTTGCCCTCGCGGCGGCCGTCCGCGAACGTGCCCTCGTAAAGGAGCAGCCCCGCCTCGTCGTATTCCCTGCCCTGGCCCTGCAGCAGGCCGTCCTCCAGCCGTCCCTCATACAGGGGGAGGGTTTTCTCCGCATCCGAATAGACGACCACACGGCCGGTCCAGTTTTCGATGCGGTTGTCCCCCACATAAAAATGCGCGGTAAAGAAATGGCTCAGGAGGAACGGCCACGCCACGAAATACGCCAGCAGCGCCAGCACGATCACGCCGACCGCCAGCGTAAGCAAAAACTTTTTGGAAATGAACAGCCGTCCGGTCTCCACATAATCGCCGCGCGAGGTCGGCTTTTTGGCGATCGCAGCGGCGGACTGCAGCGAGTCCGCCGCCACCTTGGTCGCCTGCCGCGAAAAATTGGTGAGCCGTTTGAGACGCGCCCACAGCCCCACCAGACGGCGGGTGAAAAACGCACGGATCGTACGGAAAAATATCCCGAAAGACCGCAGCAGTTGTGTCAGCAAATGGCTCAGCAAAATGTGTTCCTCCTCAGGCGTGTACCCCTGTTACACGTCATACTCTCTCAGATGCTCAAAACGGAATAATGGACCAGCAGCCACAACGCGGCCAGCGCCAGTACCACCGCCGCCGCAAGCCCTGCCGCCCGCAACAGCAGCCTGCGCCGGTAATCCGGCGGGGTGTAAAGCGTCTGCTCCGGCGAGCGGCGGACATAGCCGTCCGCGCAGATGTACGGCCGCGCGCCCTCGTCCGGCGCGTCCCATGCCGCGTCGTCCTCCAGCTCCTCCGGCTGCCTGCCCGCGCGACGGCGCGCGGCATCGCGTCCCGCTCCGTCGATCGCGCTGTTGGCCCTGCCGGCCAGCCGGCTGATTTCACCGATCAGACTGGTCTTGCGCCGCAGCTTTGCCGTCTCGCCCGCGGCGCGGTTTTTGACCGTGGATTCGATCTGTTTGCGGATGATGTCAAGCTGTGTCAAGCCCATCGCGCAGCCCTCCCGTCATATTCCATATTCCAGGCTGACCTCCTGCTCCGGCCGGCTGGCCAGCCGGTCAGCCAGATAGAGATAATAGCGCGCCCCGCCATCGCCCGGGTGGTCGTGCACCAGCTCGAGAAAGATGCGCTTGGCGGCGGCAAAATCATGGCTATACAGCGCGAACACACCCTGCGAAAACTGCCGGCCGGTCGTCTCTTTGCCGCGGCGCACGCCGTACGGGTCGCCGTCGAATATCTCGTAAACACGGAGCAGCTCGTCCCCCTGGCGGCTCTTGCCCATATAGCGGCTGCCATAGCCCGCCGCACCGGCGATCACGTTCTCCGTACACAGGATGCCCGCGTCCAGCCGCCCTGCCAAGCCGATCAGGTGGCGCGCGGTGGTAAAGCTGGCGGAGATCGTGGCCGGCTCCATCTGGTTCTCGTCGCCGACGACGCCGATCATCACCTCGCCCACGTCCAGCGCAATACGCAGCGTAACCGTCGGCAGGCCGTCGATCGCGCGCTGCTCGTTGAGCGAGAGCACCTCCTGCTGCACAGCTACCGCCGTGCTGACCGCGTCAGCCTCGCCGCCATCCAGCACCACGTCATAGCCATTGTAGGCGAAGTTGAACACCGTTCCACCCTTGCGCGCCACGATTGCGGCCGTGCGCTCGATCACCTCGTTGATGCTTTCAAACAAGGCGCGTGTGGCGTTGTCGTATACCCGTCCTGGGAACTCGAACCATACCTGCATCGCGGACATGCGCCGCGATGCGAACGTGCGCTTGTCAACCTCCAAAACCGAGTCCTTGCCCAGCAGGGCGAGCACGCGCTCGGGTACGAACCGCAGATAGGCGCGGATCACCCCCGCAAGGTTGTCCTCCTGCCGCTGCATGGCGCGCGCCATGCTGTTGAACGACGCGGCCAGCCCTTCCAGCTCGTCTCCGGTGGAAAGCGAAAGCCGCGCGGCCGTGTTCCCGCCGGACAACCGCTCCATCGCACGGCTGACGCAGCCCAGCCCGCGGCCGACCAACAACAGCACGATCACCGCCGCCGCCCAAAGCAGCGCGATACCCGCCCACAGGCCGGATATGACACGCGCTGTGTTATCCTCCAGCCGCGCGGCCAGCGCGCCGCCCGCCGCTGTCAGGAAAACCGCTTTCCCCTCCCGATACAGGCAGAGGCAGAACGCCTCCCCCTCCTGCGAGAAAGCGCTGCCGTTTAACACAGCCTGCCGCGCCAGCGCTTCGGAAAAGCCCGGCGAAAGCGCCGCCCTGCTCCCCGCCGGCAGCGCGCCGCCGCACACTATCCAGCCGCCCCCGCTCTGTTCGTATACCGCGGCCGTTACCGCCGCATAATCGCCCGAGGACAGGGCGCTCAGGCTGTTCTCGATCTGCGCGGGCAGTTCTTCGTCCGGCGCGCCGCTGTCCGCCGCTATCACCGCGGCGCCTGCCAGCACGCTTTCCACCTCTCGCACCAGATTGCCGCGCACCATCGGCCCGACCATCAGGCCGCCGGCCAGCGTGCCGGCCGCCAGCGCACACACGGCCAGTACGCCGCCCGCGCCGACCGCCAACGGCAGGAAGCTGTGCCGCCGGCCGCACAGCAGGTACCAGACCAGCGCCGTTGCCAGCAGCCAGCCGAGCAGCAGGCCGGCCAGTATCGCAATGCTGGCCGCGTCCGAGCGGTACAGCAGGCCGTTCAGCGAATCCACGCGGCTCTCGGTCACCCGTTCAAGCGTGCGCCCGTCCCGCAGCAGCAGCACGCTGCCATCCCCGCCGAACGACAGACTGTTCAGCCCGTCCAGCGTCGCGCTGCGCCCAAGGTCGAACACCTCCGCGCACGCCGTCCCGGCAAGGTCGCAATAAAACACCTTTAGGCTGGCGCTGTCTATGTAAAAAAGACCCGTGCCAACCTGTGTCAAATATGCCACTATGCAGTTGTCCAGGGAAAAGTCCACGCTCCTCCCGTCCAGCTCGAGCCACCCCGCGCCGCCGAGCGCGGCCGTCGCGTCCGCCAGCACCGCGGCCGCGGACGCGCCGCGGGCGGGCAGAAGCTCGCCTTGCTGCAGGCCACTTCCCGCGCCGCAGCGGTATATCTGCGCCATGCCGTCATCCACCAGCACAAACTGCACCGCGCCGTCCTGCTCGCTGAAACCGGACAGGAACGTACCCTGCCCTGTCGCCGCGCCCGTGCAGGGATACACGAGCAGGCGCTCCGCTTCTCCGTCCGTCGGGATGCGGTAAACGGACAGGTTCTGCGATGCGCTGTCCGCCCGCTCATATACGCCGAGCCAAACCGCCCCGTCCGCCGCCGGATACAGGCCCGCGACCGTGCAGTCCACCGCTGAAACCGGCAGCTGTACGGTCCGCTCGCCCGTCCGCCGTCCGTCCAGCGTGCCGGTCGTCAGGCGGAAAGCGTCGTCCGTCCGGCTGACCACCGCGGCCGATCCTTCCCCGGCCGACGCAGCCAGATACCGTTCGGTCCCCCAGCCGTTGACCAGCACGGACAGGCAGTCCGCCGCGAGCGGCTGGAAGAACAGCGCCAGCACAAACGCGGTCAATATGCCGATGATGATGAATGATATCTTGTTTCGTGCCGCACCCACAGTTTTACCTCCGGTTTCGTCTGAACGCCCTCTTTATGTTTTTCCACAGGAACGCAAACCAGCGCTTGAACGCATTTTTTTGATCGAGCGCCTCGTATTCCACAGTAATCTCCTCCACCGCCCGATGCCAGCCTGCGTACAGCGGAACGATGGACGGGAAATCCCCCCGTTCCAGCCGGCGGCAGAACGCGCGCTCCGCGTCCCCCTGCCGGAAGCGGGGCGCCAGTATCTTGCGCGCGTGGTCGGAGGCCAGCAGTGCCAGCTCGCGCGCGTTCATCGCCTCCATCGGGTGTATGCGAAAGCGCAGGGCGATGCGTTTTTCCCTCGCGTCCACCCGCACGTTATCCGCCAGCAGCGCCGCACAGCCGACCGCTGGCGGCAGGTCCGCCAACAGCAGCGCCTGGTGCAGGAGCTGCTCGGCAAAGGCCAGCCGGTCGCGCCAAGACCAATCCGCGCCGCGGTAAAAAACCCGATCGATCGGCACGCCGCCGCAGGGCCGGAATACCGCGGTCAGGCTCTCCTCCGCCAGAAAAGCCTCGCAAAAGGCCGGGCAGTCCTTTATCTCGGAGAAAAGCCGCGCATAGATGGGCAGCCACGCCCCCTCATAGATATTGAGCAGGCGCACAGGGGTTTCGCGCTCCGTGATATCCACAGCCTCTGCAAAGGCATAATCGTCTCCCGCCTCCAACACGCGGACGATCTTATACCGCCCGCGCACCATCACCGTTTCCATGCGCGCCCTCCTTTCCCGTTATCCTGCTTTATTCCACGATGACGAACGCGCTCGCCGTCACGCTCTCGTCCACGCCCGCGGTGGCGATGATCTCATAGGTACCCGCCAGTTCGGGCGCCTGATAGATGCCGTTGCGGTCGATCGCGCCGCCATTCTCCTCGCGCACCTGCCAGCGCACGCTTTTATCCTCGCTGCCTACCACGTCGGCCTCGAAGCGCAGCGTGCCGCGGCAGCTCACGCGCGAGAACTCCGGCGTGACGCTGATGCTCACCTTGCGCTGCGCCAGGATACGGCTGGTGTCCCGCTCGGGCTTCTGTGCGAAGTAATGCACGGTCAGGCGGTTGCCGTCCACGCTGTCGTGGAGCCACAGGCCGATGCGCATGGTGCCGCGCTCCGGATAGACCAGCGCCGCGGCCTCCGCCCAGGGCGGCGCGGCCGGCGCGTTCTTACCCTTGAATACCTCGCTGCTGCCGTACAGCAGGACGGTTTCATCGCCGCTCGCCTTGTCCTCAAATTCCACGCTCAGGCGAATATCCACCGCGCCCGGCCCCAGCCCGTGCGCGATCTCGTCCGAATACACGCGGCTGTTGACGCGGATGCCGCCCGGTAGGGTCAGGTCCACCGTGCCGTGCGCGACCGCGTAGTCATACTGCTCCGGAGAGGGGATGCCGAAGTCAAAATGCAGCGCTCCGGTCGCTGCCTGATAGACCGCCTTCACATCCGGCTTCTGCCAGTATTCCAGGCTGCGCACCGAGGTCGTGACCGCCTGCGGCCCGCCTCCCCCGCCGGTCTGCCCTGCCTGACGGCCGAGCGCCTGCCCGAACGGCAGATCAGTCACGCCGCTCAGAAACACGCCGCCCGCGGAGTTGATCAGCTCGAGCTTTGCCAGGTAGATCGGGATATCGCGGCCGAGCAGGCGACGGTCCAGATTGTCTGCCGTGCGCACGCGCGCGTCCAGGTCCGCCTGGTCACTGCACAGATGTACTCCGGCCTCGACCTCGATGTAGTTCTTATACCGGTGGCTGCCCAGCTCGAGATCAAGCTCGCCGCCGGAGGGGAACAGCTTGCTGTCCACATCGCGGAGCTGACGGGCGCGGAGTGTGAAAGCTGCCGTGTATACGCGGCGCTTTTCCTCCGGACTTTCGCTGAATTCCATGCACACACGGCCGTTCTCGCTTTCGACGAACGCGCTCTCGCCGTCCAGCCGGAAATGGACGGGCGGCGTTTTTTCGTTCTTGACCACCAGCATCTGTACCTCGAACTCCTGCCCGCCGCACACGTTGGACGGCACGCTCAGCACGAGCGTCAATTCGTTCGAGGCGTACAGCACGGTCACATTTTCGCGGCCGGCGGCTTCCAGCAGCTCCTGGTAGGCGGGCGGCTGGGCGGTCAGGTACACGCGGCAGCCCTCGCGCGTCATATTGAACTGCCGGCTCTCGCCTGTATCTGCACCCACCGCGTTGACCGGCTCGATATCGGTCTCGTCATAGGCCATGCAGAGGTATCCTGTGCTCTGCCCGAGGAGCGACTCCTGCCCCTCGATCATCTGCAGCTTGCGCAGCATGGGTTCTTCGAGCATGATCATGCGCCCCTGATAGTCCAGCGCCATGCCACTCTCAATCAGCAGGGTTGTATCGTCGCTCGCCGCCACGCCGAGGCCGCACACCACGCCCGCGCCGAAGCGCAGCCGGTTGAACAGCTGGGTTTTGCTGCGGTTATAGCGCTGCTCGATCTCAAAATCACGCACGGTCAACAGCTTTCCATAAAAATACCGGTTGCGTTCCATGGGGAAAAAATCAGCATTGCTCATGTTGTCGCTCCTCCGATCGTTGTATCATAATGAATCGTGACGTTTTCGTCTATCACCGCAGGGACATAGCTGCCCACGCGCGAGTTGATGCCCAAGTAGGTATGCCAGTCAAGCTGCACGCACTGCTTAAGCAGCACCAGTTCGAGCGACATTCCCGCTGGGATCAGCCCCTGCATCCGCACCAAAAACCATTCCATCCGGTCGCGGCTGGCAAAGGCGTCCTCGTTCAGCAGGACGAAAAAGCGGTAGGGATCGTCGCCGTACAGCCTGCGGTACAGCACGGGGTTGCGGCACTCTGCCCGATTGGGGTCCACCATGAAATGCTCGATGATGAGCGGCTCCCGTCCGGTCAGGCGGTGTACGCTGCGCCGCACGCCCGCCACGGTGTACAGGGCTTCAAAGTCGTCCAGCGCGGTACGGATGCGCGCGCGCGCGTCCTTTTCCCCCTGTTCCACGCACACCCACTGCGCCAGACAGCCCAGCATCGCATCCGAAGCGCCCGCCGCGTCGAGCTGCCGGGGCAGGGCCTCCACCGCGTCCTCCATATCCTGAAGCATGCTGTTATAAATGGAAAGGTAACGCTGGGTGAAGTCGTCCCCCCGATAGATCGACGGCAGGTAGTCGATCATATGGTCGCCGCCCATGCGCAGGTGCAGCGCCGTGACAGAAGGCGCGCACGCGCCGGTCGCCGTCAGTTCGAAAGCGACCCACAGGTAGCGGCCGGCGCCGGAAAGCCAGCAGTCCGTGCCAGGCGGCTCGGGCGCGCCGTAGCAGCGCCGCAGCAGCGGCAGGGGATCGTCCTCCCCGGGCGCGTCAAAGGCGGCCTGCAGCGCCTCCCACGCAGCCCAGTCCGGCGCGTCCGCGCAGCGGGTATAGATGCGCAGCCCGCAGTCCTGCGGCAGCACGGCGTCCACGATCAGCCGGCTCCAGGCAAAGCCCTTCTCCCCGCTGTCCACGGGCGGCAGGCAGAACGCACCCGCGTGGTGCGGGGGTGGCAGCACCAGCGCGTCGCCCTCGCACGCCACATGGCGGAACAGCCCATTCTGCCACTGCTCGCGGCAGCATAATGTCATAAGATCCTTGATGGCGCTCATGTTTTCCCTCCTTTACGGGAGACCGGCGGCTATATGCGGCCGATCTCCACCTCCGCGCGCCGCAGCACGGCAACCCCGTCTGGCGGCACACGGATATCGCCCGCCGCGGTCTGGTACGCGTCCGGTCCCGCGCCGCGCAGCTCCAGCCTCTGCACCTCCAGCACGCCGGACAGCTTCTGCACCAGTGCCAGCATGTCGCTCCGCCGCACCGGTGCGCCGATATCCGCACGCGCGGCCGACAGACGCGCTTCCAGCGCGTCCTCCACCGTGCGGCGGTCCAGCGTGCCGTTGGTACGCAACTGTACCGTGACATCCACGTCCACATACCGCGGGCCGATCGCCTGTGTGCGCACGCCGATCGTCCGGCGCTGCCCCAGCCGACGGGCCACCGCCGCCAGAAAACGCGTGTCCGGCGCGGGCCGCTTCTCCTCTGAGGCCGGAATCACGACCACCGTCACCATCGCGCGCCCGCGCGCGCCCACAGGCGCCTGCGGGTCATAATCCGGCAGCGCCTTGGCCGCCGCGACGCGCAGGCCTGGTGTGCGCCGCGCCTGCTCCTCATAATCGCCGGCAGACAGGCATTTCCCTGTATGGCAAAGCTGCCGCAGCAGCCGCTGCCCCGCCTTGGCCAAGGATTCCGCGTCCCGCCCGCCGCAGGCGGCGGTGTTGCCGGCCGGCTGGCCGCCGTCCTCGAAATACAAGCCCGCGTCCGCCGGTATATTGCCCATGCCGCACTGGGACACCGTCAGATCCATCACCAGCACCGAGCCCTTGCCCGGCACAACCATCGCGCCGTATCGCCCATTGCCGAAAGAAACCGTCTCCCGCACCGGATCGTAGGTGAACGCCCGGTCGCGCGGGCCGCAGGCATACAGGTCATCCACACAGTGCCACACCGCAGGACGGACCGCACCGTCCGGTTCGAGCGTCTGGCACAGCAGGCGGAAGCGCTGCGGCAGCACGGTCTGGCCGTCCAGATTCAGGTACAGTTCCTCCCCCGGCCGGCCCACGGTATCGAACAGCAGATCGTGTACCCGAACCGGATCCAGGCAGACCACTAACACATTGTCCGCCCCATCCATGGCTGCGGCCTGAGCATCAAGCAGCAGGGTACGTCCCTTCGCCACATTCTCCTCCTCATACTGTTCGAGCTGGGTCAGCCCCTGCGCCGTGCGCAGGAACACGGCCAGCTCTGCCGTGCGCGCGAGCGCGTCCTCCAGCGTGACCCGCTGCCCCGCGCCCGCTTCCACGGTGAACCAGTGGCTACGGGCGCGGGTCTGCTGCTGCGCCGCCTGATACCGGCGGTCGGACACGCCGCACAGGCGCGGCTGCTCCTCGCAGCCCGCACGAATGAGCGTCAGCCGCAGCCAGCGCAGGCCGTCCGCATCCGCGGGCCAGTCCACGGGCGCGGCCAAGCGCACATAACCGCTCCGGCTGAACGCATAGGTTTCATCGGAGAGCGGCCGCACCTGCGCCGCCCCCTCAAAGGTCCACGCGATGTCCCGCGGCGGATCCTGCCCCGCGTCGAACGGGTTGCGAGCCGCGCCCTGCGGCGGCGTTACGTCGAACCACAGCCGCAGCGTCCCGCCCGTCTCGCCGGAAAAGCCCAGCCGCAGCGCGCTGCCGCTCTGTCCGCTGAACAGAAAGGGCCGCAGCTCCATGCTGCCGGACAGCAGATCAGCCGCGTCCGTGGCGCGCCCCTCCTGCTCGATCTGCACGCGCTCGAGCGTCGTACGGCGCGCCATAATCGGCTCGAGCAGTTCAAAGCACACCTCCTGCCGGCTGGTCAGGCGGCTGAACGCGGGCCGCGCCTGCGTGTCCGCCGCCTCCAGCGCGCAGACCGCGGGCTGCGGCGGCGTGGGGCACACCCCGGCCAGCGCCAGCAGCCCCCGCCGCAGGGAGGGCGTGAGCTGGTCCATCTGGTATTGCTGCATCTCCTTATACCAGGCCATCAGCTCCAAAAGCGTGATGCCCGGGTCGTGCGCATTGTGGTCGGTCCACTGCGGACACAGCCACGGCAGGCGGCCGACCGCCTCGTGCATGATATCCTCAAAGCGCTGGTCGTCCAGCTCGCGCGGGATCAGCACAGGCCGTCCCTCCTTTCCTGGTCAGTTTTTCTATCGCACCCGTACATAATGTACACCGCTGCGCACTACTGCATACGGGAAATCCGCATCATGCTCTAATGGGACGAGCCGCGCGCGGCCGTCCTCGTCAAACGCGCCCTCGGCCAGTATCCGGTCGATCGTATGCACGCCCGGCGTATCGCGTACCACGCGCCACAGCTCGTCCGTGCGGATCTGGCTGCCGATCCGGCGCTGCCGCCAGGTATCGCCGATCAGCGTTTCGATCCGGCGAATGATCTCCCGCTGGATCTCCGCCGCGCAGTCTATCTCCTCCAGTTCGACCGCGATGCGCGTGCTCACGGTAATCACGGTCGCCGGACAGACGTGCAGCCTGCCCTCAGCGGTCAGGCAACAACTGCACCGCTCCGCAAGGAAGGCATAGATGCGGTCGCACAGCCGATCGGCGGCGGGTCCGTCGTCCACGCCGGTCACGACCACGGTCACATGCCCGGGCGCGCGGGCGCCCTTTTCGTCCCGTCCGGAAAAGCATTTCACATGCAGCACCTGCGGGAAAG
This sequence comes from Agathobaculum massiliense, assembly GCF_900291975.1. Classification (GTDB taxonomy): domain Bacteria; phylum Bacillota; class Clostridia; order Oscillospirales; family Butyricicoccaceae; genus Agathobaculum; species Agathobaculum ammoniilyticum. The sequence goes on along the minus strand of NZ_OMPN01000001.1, from coordinate 2,576,108 downwards.
CCTCGAGTACCAGCTCTTCAAAATCGCTCGCGCCTGCCGCGCGGCCGCGGTGGCGCAGGCGCTTGTTGCCGACCGCCTCGATCCGTTCCTGTGGGAAGCGGTCGGTGCCGCCGCCCATCGGCGTGATGTTGACTACACCGCTGATGCGGGGCAGCGCGCCGACCAGCGCGTTCACCCGCCCCGCTGGTACATTGCCGCGCGCGCCGCCGCCGCTGACATAGCGGACGCAGACCGTGCGGTCGCCCGGGGCAGGCACGCGGCCGCGCCGCCCGTCGCCGAAGGACACCGTCCCCGCATACGGATCAAGCACGAACGCGCGCGCGTCCGGTGCGGCCAGCGCCAAGTCGTCCACCTGCCGCCACCGCACCCAGCAGTGCGTCAGCACGCTGTCCGCCCATTCCAGACGCACGTCCTCGGGCTGTTGCTCAGCGAGGCGCTGCGCATCCGCCAGCGGCAGTGCGCCCGCCTCGTCCACCCATACCTCGCAGGTGGCCACGGGCGTGCGCAGGAGCGTAATCGTCTTGCCCGCGTCATAGGGCGCGGTGTTGAAATACAGAGCCTGCTCCCGCTGAAGCTGCCGCGCCGTGACCGTGTTCAGCCGCACCGCGGCGATGCACGGCTCCGGCCCCTGGAAGCCCGAGCTGCGGCTGACGCGCAGCCAGCAGCCCTCCGCCCCGAACAGGGAAACGCGCGGCAGGCGCTCAGGCAAGTACAGCATCACCTGTCCGGTGTGGTGCAGGTTGCCCGTCAGGTCAACGGCCGCGACCGCCTCGAACCGCTCGCCCGTGCAGCACTCCCAGACCAGCTTGTCGGTCAGCGGCACGCGGCCGACGACCTCGAACAGCAGGGAAAGCGGCATCGCGTGTGGCGAATGGTCAAACCGCAGGTACATGGCGCGCGGCGTCGACTCCATCGGCTCGAGCGCGGGCAGGTGCAGGTCGGTGATGCGGTCCGCGCCCTCGGCTACCGTGCGGCGGCCGTTGTTCTCCGCACCGCACTGTTCTGCGGGTACGAGCGCGTCGTACGCCCAGGACAGTTCGGCTCCACGCACGAACGGCACGATCCAGCGTGCATAATCGGAAAAGCGGTTTTCCACCTCGGCCACGCGGGCGCGGATATACAGACCCGTCTCGGCGTTGACCTCGCACGGCGCGATGTCGTCCGGCACGGTGAAGCGGGTCTCGAGTACGCCGTCCCGCTTGCAGGAAAATGGATTCCTGTCGCCCTCGGTCTCCAGCCGCCGCCATCCGCCGCCGTTGTAATACTCCCACACCACGGCGGAGATATAGGCGTTGTCCGGCTTGCGCTCGACCGCGCCCCTTTTATCAATGATCGCCTGCGTAAAGTTATAGTGCGGCGGCTGCTCAGGCGGTTCCTCCGCAATCGGCGCGATATCCAGCCGCAGGTTGGCCGTTGCGCCGCGCTTGGTCAGCACCGTGTCCGACCGGATATAGAACAACGCGTATGGCATGGGCCGCTGGCCGAAGCAATAGCCGCCCTCCGGCAGCGCGATGGGCAGGTCGCCGCAAAACAGCGTATCCGCCCGGCAGCGCGCCAGCGGTGCGGAGCGCAGGAGGGCGCCCTCGATAGTCAACGCCGCGTCCGGCCGGCCGGTGCAGCAGATGCACCGCCTGCCCGCCTCGTCCGCGTCGATCGACAGGCTGCTGTGCTTTTCCAGCACCAGCCTGCCGTTTTCCGCGCGCACCGTGTCGAACGGCAGGCTTTCACCCGCGTGCATATAGCTCCACTGTAGCGCGGCCAGCTTCTTTGCGCTCTCCTCTTCCAGATAGCGCGCGCTCTGCCGCAGCTCCAGCTCCACCGTACACGGGCAGTCCAGCCGCAGCATGTCCGGCTGGCTGAGCCAGAAGCGGTGGCGCTGCAGGTTATCTCCACAAGGGGTGAAAAACCGCTGCGGCCGCGTCAGGTCGGTCTTTTCCAGCCAGTCCGCCACACCATCCGCATAGTAGATATCCAGCAGGCGCGCTGGGGTGGCCTCGATGGCACGCTCGGTCTCATAAACGATATTGTCGCCCTGTCCGTCCGGCGTGAACACCTGCGTACCCGCCGGCACGGCCACCGGCTCCTCCACCGTTTCATGCACGGTGAACTGCAACGTGCCGGCGGCAGACGCGGGCGCGGGCGGACGGAAGCCGATCAGGTTGAGGAATTCGGTATACAGCTTTTCCGGTACGGAATTCATACGGTCAACCGTCTGCTCGAACATGCGGCAGAACAGCTCGGCCAGCGCCGCGCCTGGGTCGTCCTGCGCGTCCTCAAAGCGCCACTCCGGCGTGTAAGCCGCAGCCAGCGACCGGACCTGCCGCCGCAGAGTGTCCAGCGTGCGCGGGTCCAGCAAGGGGGTGTTCACAGCGCATTACCCCCTTCCGATCCTTCCGTCAGATAAAACGGATAAACATGGTTATAGCGATTGTTGGTGCTGCGCACCGTATAGCTGACCTCTACCACGATCGCGCCGGTCAGCCGGTTCAACTCGCGGCAGGCCACCTCCACGTCCACAATGCGGGGCTCCTGCAGCAAAAGCTGCTCGCGCACCTCATAGGAGATGCTCTGCATCATGGAACTGGAGGCGGCGGCAAAGGTATATTCGATCACGTTGGAACCAAAGCCGGGCCGCATCACGCGCTCGCCCTGCACGGTATTCAGGATGATGCCGATGGCCTCGCGAATATCCTCCTCCTGCCCGACCATAGCGAATTTGCCTGTGCGCGGGTCCACCTGCAGGGGGAATTTCAGGCCCCGTCCCAAAAACTCTTTGCCGTTCACTTGCTTCCACTCCTTTCCGCAGCCCGCGCCGTGCGGGGGTTCCCGCCCACTCTCAGTTGATATTGACCATCAGGCCCTTGACGGTCGTGTTGCCGCTGGCCGTCAGCTCAAGCGTGCCGTTCGACTTGACCGCGGCCTGCGAGCCGCCCTCGAGCGTCAGCCCGGCAGAGGCCTTGGCCTCGATGTTCGCGCCCTGCACAGCTACCTTGCTCTCGCCCTTGGCCGTGATGTTGCCGGCCTCCTCTATCGTGAGCGCGGCCTTCCCCGCAGACAGCTCGATCTTTTTCGCCGCCTGTAGGGTGATACCGCCTTCCTTCAGGTCCATCAGCAGAGCGTTTTGGCTCTCCTTGTCCCGTAGTTCGACCTTCTGCGCCTCGTCGTCCAGCACCAGCGTCGCGCCCGAGGGCATGGTCAGCGTGACCTTGTGCTTTTCCTCCTCATCGTGCATCAGCAGTTCAATTCCGGAGGGGGTACGCAGCGCGTAGTCCTGCACCTTTCCGTCCGCGATGGTGTAGGGTGGCTTGACCTCGGTCGTCCACAGCCGTCCGATCACAACCGGCCGGTGTGGATCCCCGTCCAGATAATCCAGCAGAACCAGGTCGTCCACCCGTGGGAACCAGAAAAAGCCGTACTCCATGCCGCCCGCCGCCGCCGTCACATAGCACCAGTCGGTTTCCTCGGTGTTTTCCGATCCGACCGGCAGGCATTTAACACGGTTGAATTTCTCCGGATCGGTCACATTGGTCACCTTGGCGAGTGTCGGCCCGCGGCGGTCCATTTCCCGCCGCAGCCCCGCGCCGCTTTCCCGAAAGAGCGAATCCAACTGTTCCACTATGCTCATTTGGTTTTCGCTCCTTTCACCTCAAACGTGGTGGAATACCCCTCGCTGTCAAACCGGTGCTTGACGCGGCTGATAAAATAGCCGCCGTTCGTGCTGCTGTCCAGCCCGTCGATCTCGATATACCGGCCGGGGATAAGCTCGGGGATGCCGATGCACGCCCCCTCGCCCGATACCAGCCCCATCGCAATGCTGTTAAGCCGGTTCTGGGCTATCAGCTCGCACTCCTCCTGGGTGCGGGCGTATTCGCTGTATTCGCGCAGCACGGCCGACTGCAGGGCGGGCGCCAGCTTTGCCGCGGACTGCTCCGCCGCGCCGCCGATCGTGACCGTATCCGCCGTACCCTTGATAGGCTTCTGGTTGACGTCCCGTCCCCAGACCTCGACCCTGCCGACCTGATGCGCCAGCGAAACGCGTTTGGTAAAGCTGCGCAGACCCGCGCCCACCGCCAGCTTGATCAGCGGCTTGGTGTCCGACGCCACGTCGTCAAAAATCAGTTCCCCGTCCACGGCAAACAGACTCGCCCCGTACCGCTGTGCCAGCAGGTTCAAAAAGCTCCAGTCGTCGATCTGCTCCTTGATGATGGGCGTTTTCAGCTTCTGGAAACCGGAGAGCAGCCCGACCGTCGCTCTTTTGGCATAGCCCTTGGCCACGCTTTTGCCCAAAATGTCCTCCACCAGGTTTTTGGCCTGCTGCTGGCCCGCGTACAGCGGCTCGCGCATACTCATCAGGTACCCCAGGCCGTCGATGCCGGTGATCTCAATGCGCGGCCCTTCGTTGCCGTTATACACAAAGGAATACTCGTCGATATAGCCGTAAAAGATCTCCTCCATCTTGACATAGCCGCCCCTGACGGCCAGTTTGGCTCCGGCCTTGACCGACTTGTCAAAGTCGTTCTTCCACTTGCTCGCTTCGGCCCTGTACTGGCTGTCCACGGTGAAAGAGCAGCCGCCCGCGCTTCCGTCCGCGTTCAGCTCCACCTCAAGGTTGAGGATAGGGATCTCGCGGCTGGAATAGGTAGTGCTGCCGATGGTGACCTCCAGGGCGGGCGTTATGAAATTGACGTATTTCTGCTGAAGCGCCTCGTAGGTATAGGTCGCTTTGTCCAAAGCCGTCCGCCTCCTTCCGTCCCTCAGTCGATCGCCGGCAGGACCAGCCGCTCGCCCGAGCGCAGCCTGCGCGGGTTGGCCAGGCCGTTGGCCGACGCGATCGTGCGCCACTGCTCGGGCTGCCCGTATTCCTTGACCGCCATCGCCCACAGGGAGTCCCCCTGCACGACCGTGCGGTACTTGGTGGTGTCCGGCGATTCAAACGGGTGCATTTTTGCGTCTTCCAGCAGGTTGGTCACCTGATGGAACACGCATTCCATCGTCGCCCGCACCGGCATGCCTTTTTCGTTGAATTTGGTAAAGGTCTGCGTACACTGCGCCAGGTATCCGTAAAACTGCAGCGACGACCATTCCAGCTTGAGCGGCGGGATGGAATGGATGGAGGTATCAAAGCGCATCAGGTTGTAGATTTCCTGGGTGTAATCGCGCACGTCAAGCATCTTCGCCGCGGAGGGCAGCAGGCTGTTGCCGGCAAACTTGGCCTTGTCGATCGGCGAGCCGCCCACCTCCGCCCCGGCGGACATGGTATCGAAAAACAACGTAAAGCTCAGCGTTTCGGAGTCGCCAGACGGCACCTGCGATTCCTGCCCGTTCGCGCCGAACGCGTTTTCCTTGGTCATGTTCACGCTGCGCGACTGCACATATTGCTCCGGATTATAGAGTACGGTGATTTTTTTCCCCTTTTCATCGCCTGCTGTCACTGTGATCGTCATTTTTTCCAACGGCATCAGGATATTGGGGTTGGGTACGCCAACGAACATCGTCCGGCTCCTTTCTGCTTATTTTCCGCTGCGCCGCAGCTCGCGCCGCAGCCGCTCCTCGATCATGCGGTACACCTTGTCCGCCGCGCGGCGCAGCTCGCTGTCGCTCAGGCGGGCGGGGGCTGCAGGACGCTGCATTTCCAGCTGCCGGTTCTCTCGGAATATGACCGGCGCGGCTTTCGGCATCGCGCCCGGCGCGGTCCATTCGATCTGCCCCGGCTGCGTCCCCGCCGTCTGCTGCTGCGCCGCTGAAAAGCGGTGCGTGTTCTGGCTGTCCGCGCGGGACGGCTGCTGCAGGAAGCGCTGCGCCCATTCGGGCAGCGCGCCGGTCTGGGGCGGCGTTTCACGACCCGTTTTCTGCTCCACCGCCTGTATGGGCAGGTAGGACAGCTCGTTTCCGTCCGCCGCCGCGGACTGGACAGACGCAGCCTGCGGCTGTACCAAGGCGTTGGACAGCGGCGCCATCAGGCGCGCCGCCGCGATCTGATTCGCCGGCAGCGTCCGCACCAGCGTGGTCTGTAGCAGCTGTATAGGGTGTGCCGGCAGGCGGCTCGCCAGATGGCGCAGTACTGTGCGCGGCCGTTCCACCGTCCGCCCCTGCCTGTGCGCGGCTGTCCTGCGTGACGCGGCCTGCGCCGCGGCCGGCAGCGCCGCTCTCTCAGCCCTGTACATCAGATTGGTATCCGTCTGCAAAACGCCCTCCGCGCCGCCCGTGACAGGTCGCGCAGACCGCCGTTCCTCCGCTTTGCCGCGTCCGTCCGGTATCTGGAAAGGCTCGGTTGCTTCCGCCAGTACGGTATGGGACGCCGCCGTTATATTATTCCGTCCCTCCGTGCGCGCGGCGCGGGTGGATGCGACGGCGGTCCATTCTCCGTCCGCCTCTGCCGATTCCCATACCGTCTGCGCCCGTTCCTTCCGCCATGTCAGCGGCTCAGGCAGATCCATCTCTGTTATTGGCGCCGGCCGCAGGATGTCAGGCACGGCCTGCGGCGATTTCCCGCCGACCGCTTGTGGTACCGCCTGCGCCGGCCATTCTGCTGTGCGGTTGCTCGACGGTACGGCGGTATTCGCGCCGGCAGGCTTGCGCCCGACGGCTGACGACTCGGCCCGACGGTCTTTTCCGGCTTCCTGTCCAGCTGTCTGTTCGTCTAACGCGAAACGCGCTTCCCTCTGCTTTGCCGCCTGCTGTCCCGACCGGATATGCGGTTTTTCCGGATCTGCCGCAGCTTTCCGATAGAGCAGCGGCTCCGCAGGAAGCGCCGCCGCTTCTGTCGACGTGTCAGGCGTGTGCTGAGCTGCCCTTGCCCGCGGCGTACTGTCCTGTCCCGTGAAATCAGTTTCAGAAGTCGTCTGTGCTTCCCCTGTCTGCATTTCAGGGGGCTGGGCCTTCTCCGGTATCGCAATCTCTGCCGCCTGTTGCGCGACCCACGTCTCTGTTTCCGACTGGGGCGGCGCATCCCTTCCCTGTGATGGGTGCGCGTCGGGAACGGCCATGCTGTGCGGTTCATCCCCTCCGCGCGCAAAACGCCCGTCATCCGTTCCCCGCGAAAGCAGGGGACGTTCCCGTCCCTCTACGCGGTGCAGCAGCGCTTCCTGCGGCAGAGCCGCCTGCGGCGCTTCTGCGCCCGGCAGGGCCTTTTCGGCCGCGGTCAGGTCATGGGCTGCGTATCCTGCCAGCATTGTTTGCAGCGCCGCCACGTCGGATTGCCCTGTCTGGGCCGATCCCCTGTCCGTTTTGAGCGCTTTCCGGCCGGCATCCGGTTCGCCGCGAGCGGCGGTCCGGTTATCTGCATCTGCCGTCGGACCAGCCTGCGCCGGCCTTGCATCCTTTTCTCCAGAAAACACTTCGTATTTCCGTTGCCCCTGCGCTTCGGCGCGGTGCAGCAGCGCTTCCGGCGGCAGAGCCGCCGCGTCGGATTGCACTGCCTGAGCCGCGACCGTACCCGCTTTGAACGGCCTTGCGTCCGACAGAATATCCGCGCCGTCTGCCGCGCGGTGCAGACCCGCGTTTTGCGGCGATGCTGCAGCGGATTGTTCCGTCTGGGCCGCTGCCGTATCCGTTTGACGTGCCACGCGGGCGGTATCCACAGCGGCATCCGGCTTACCGGATTCCGCAGCTACCCGGCTTTCCTTATGTACCACGCCCGTCCGCGCCGGTTTGCTGTCCATTTTTTCGGACAACGCCGTATGCCCCCGCTCTTCTGTGCCGCCGCCCGCACCGTTTTCTTCCCGCTGCACCGACCGCCGCACGGCCTGTTCGACCGCGCGGTCCAGCCGCTGCACCATCCGGCGCACAGCGCCGCCCGTCTCCTGCGCGGCGGCATGCGGATGGGTCAGCGTCTGCTCTTGTGCAAGCACGCCGCTCGGGATCGCTTCGGCTTCCGCCTGCTCCAGCGCGCGCTGTCTACGTAAGCGGAGTTGGTCCGGCAGCAGGATGCTCCCGCCGAGGGGCTGTCCTTTCTCCGCGCCCCTTACCCCTTTGGAGGCGGTAAAGCCCGGATGCTCTGCCTGCCAGCGGGGCGACCAACCTTCCCCTGCTGGGGCGGCTGTACTCCACGAAACCGGCGTGAGCGGGGTAATCGCCCATCCGGTCTGTCCGTACGCTGCGGTCTGCCGCGCGCGGCCCGCCCCTGCACGGCGCGCCTGCCGCACTGCGGCGGCGGCCTGCATGCCGATGGGCGCGCGGAACGGCTTTCCGGCGGCGGCCGTGCGGCCCGCCTGCGGCGTATCTGTCAATTTACCCTCCGGTCGCGCGGCCTGCCGCGCGTTTTCCGCAGCCGCAACCGCCTGAACGGCAACAGCCAGCGACCTCTCCCGCGTGGACAGGAGGGTATCCGCCGCGTGCGTCTGTGCGGCTCCTGCCGCCCTGTGCCGTGCCGCGTGCGTTTCCTCCCGCGGCAGCTCAAGCCGCACGTTTACATGCGCCTGCGCGGGCGCGGCCTCGCTGACGCGACGCTCGAGCAGGTAGACCCGTTCCAAAATACGCGCCACCGCCTGCGCCTGCCGTTTATCCGCCTGCCGCCGCTCCTTCTTGAGCGTTTCCAGCACAATCTTGAGGTCTACGTCCAGATGCAGCTCCCGCTCCGGCGCATGGGCGAGGACAGACTCGCCCTCCTCCAGCAGCGCGAGCGGCTCCTCGCGGTACAGTCCGGTCTGCCAGGCGCTGCGGGTGCGGATCTCGTCACCGAACGCAAGCGACAACAGCCCAAATAGAGACAGGCCCAGCCTGTCCCTTTTCGCTACCGCCATATCCGTTTTTATTACGGCAATTGAATCCATCAGCAGCACCCATTGTATATCAGTTCAATCCGGCTGACCGCCAGCGCGGCCTGGTTGCTGTCCAGCGACGGCCCCACATACTTCTGCAGGTACGCGCCCACGATCGACCAGGTGCGCTGGGGCGTACCGAAGCTGTCCTTGAGGATGACCGTCCCCGCCAGCGGGATGGACACGCCCAGGTTGCACATGTTCATCAGCAGCGAGACCGAGTCCACGCTGGTCACCGTACCCTGCTCGAGTACGAGCACCTGCGGCTTGTTCTGCTTGAAAAAGAACCGCGGGTAATTCAGCCCGCCTTCGTTGAAAATCTCATACTCGACCTCCATATCCAGGCCGGATACCGAGGTGAACTTCCCTTCCAGCACAGCGCCTGTACCAATCAGCATCACCTCAAAATAAGCGCCCGACAAATACGCCATGCCGCAGTACACCTCCTTGCTGGGCGGTTTGGTCATATCATCCCGACTGGGGTGGCTCGTGCGTGATGCGCTCCATGCCGGTGATGGCAAAGGTAAGGCTTTCCGAAAGCACCTCGCTGCGCCCGCCGTCCATCGGCGTCAGCTCGTAGCCGATGGGCAGCGCGTCCCTGAGCGACCAGGTCACGCCGCGGTTGCCCTTGTCGTCCAGCGCCACGATGTTGAGCGTGCGCCGCAGCCCCGCGCCCTTCGGCCCTGCCTCCGGCCCTGCGGCCGCGGAGAAAAGCCAGTCCAGAAAGTCGTTATCCCCCACCACGCCCTTGGTCAGCGTGACCGGCTCAAAGCGCGTCAGCACAGGGATATAGTCCTGCACGCCACGGTTGTCGTTACCCGAGCGCGCCTGCACGGTGTCAACCGTCATTTTCACGCCGGAAAAATGCGTGAACGCCGCCACGGCCACGCCGCCGCTCTCCACCTCCACCAGGAAGCGGAAAGCCTTAAAGGGTTCTTGATAGGTGACGCCCATCTTGCTTTCCCTCCCTGCTTTCAGCGGAATTCAAAGGTATTCTGCTCGGTATTACTGAGCTTTTTGTTCACAGCCGAGACCTCCCTGCACCACCGGCGGCGTTCCAGATGGTTCAGGCGCATGACCTCGTCTCGGGACCAGTGCAGGTAGTACGACAGGAACGTCATCTCCTGATATATGCGCTCCTGCGGGTACAGCACCAGTCCTAGCTCAACAAAAAATCCAGCGGCACCTCAACCGCTTGGTTGCAGTGCGGGCAGGTCACCTTGTAAACCGGCAGCTCGGACATATTGATGCGCTGGTACAGATCCTGCAGATAGGCGAGATCCATGGTGAACAGGTTCTCGATCACCCGCGTGTTGATGCTGCTGAGCGTACCCAGCCGCGTGATGACGCGCGAGAGCAGGATGATGGTTAGGTAGCCGGAATTCTGCTGCACGCGTGGGTCGCGCAGGGGCAGGATCTCGTCCGCCGCAGTCGCCAGGCGCATGGTGCCGCGCCGGTGTACGTCGCCGTTCTGGTCCACATAGCCGCGCGGCAGTTCAAACTCAAATTCAGTCTCCATGTAGCTTCTCCTTTCGCTTCAAAGGGGTCGGAAGTGCACGGGCGCTTGACGGGAAGCGGCCTCCCGTGCGCTTCCGGCCGCCCCGGCGGAAAGCCGGGGCGCAGGCCGAAAACAGAGCGCTGCTATCAGATCGTGGAGGGCTCGCCCGCTACGCCGCCCGGCGTGTGCTCGAGGCCCTCATGGCACAACTCGAGCGACTGGATGGCGACCTCGCCGCCCATGCCGTTCAGGTCGGGCACGGTGTAGCCCACCGGCCACGCGTTGATCAGGTTCCAGGACGGGCCGGGGTTGCCCGCGTCGTCGATCAGGGTGATAGTCACGTTGTGGCGTATCATGCCGGTCGGGGGCGCGGTGTTGGTCGGCGCGACCGCGTATACCCAGTCGAGGAAGTCGGAATCATCGGACACGCCCCAGCGCAGGGTGACGTTGCCGAACTTGGTCAGGCCCGCGAGCTTGCGCGGGGTGTTGCGCAGGTCGTCGCCCTCGCGGTATTCGACCGCATCGACCGAGGAACTCATGCCCGAAACCTCGGAAAAGCCCGCGCGGCTGATGCCGTCGATCTCGACCTGGTATCGGAATACTCTATATGGATAGTTGATTGCCATTTATGTTCGTCCTTTCTGCCAACAGTGGGCTTTATTTATTCGCCGGTCGCGGTCTTCTGCGTGATGCGGAAGATCACGAATTCAGCGGGCTTGACCGGCGCGATACCGATCTGGCAGATCAGGCGGCCGTTGTCGATATCATCCTGCGTCATGGTTGTCGGGCCGCACTCCACGAAGAACGCCTGCTCCGGACTGGAGCCGGCCAGCGCGCCGTCGCGCCAGCAGGTCGCAAGGAAGGTCTCGATCGTGCGGGTCACGCGGCTCCACAGCGTTTCGCTGTTGGGCTCGAATACCACCCAGTTGGTGTTCGCCTTGATCGACTCCTCGATGAAGATGAACAGGCGGCGCACGTTGAGGTACTTCCACAGCCCGTTCGAGCTGATCGTGCGCGCCCCCCATACACGGATGCCCTGGCCGGGCAGCGCGCGGATCAGGTTGACACCGATCGGATTGAGGATATCCTGCTCACCCACGTTGTAATTGCAGGACAGGCCAGTGCAGCCGCGGACGACCTCGTTCGCAGGGGCCTTATGCACGCCGCGGCTGTTGTCGCTGCGGGCGTAGACGCCTGCCATCGCGCCGGAGGGCGGGAAGTAATCCGCGCGTTTGGCGCCCGCGTCAAACATCTGCAGCCATGGATGGTACATCGCTGCGTAGGTCGAGTCGTACATATCGCGGAAGGTAGCCACGTCGTTCGTCTTTTTCAGGTCCATCGGCACGTCGAGGATGGCAAAGCAGCTCTTGCGGTTCTCGCAGAAGCTGATCAGCGCCGCCTGTACCTCGGGCGCGGTCACGCCGGGGATCGCCAGCACGGATACCACGCCGTTCTCCTGGAACGCCTGCAGGCCGGTGCGGCGGCCCGGGCCGTCGTCCGCACCGATGTACGCGTCCGGTGTGACGCTCTGTACCGATCCGTCGCTGCCGCCCTGTAGGGTCAGCACCATTTCGTCCCCCGCGCCGCCGCATAGCTCATACGGCGTGATGCCGGCCGCCTTGGCTGGCGCTGCGGACGCTTCCTTTTTCTCCTTGCCCTCTTCCTTGGCCGCCGGCGCGGGCGCCGCCGCCTTGACCGGCACGACCTCCACGCGGATCAGGTCGCTCTTGGCGGTCTTGACCGGCGCATAGTTAAGCGCCTCGGGCTTGAGGGACAGGTTTTCAAAGACCTCCACCGTATCGTCCAGGCGGGCGGTGATGGTGATTTCGCAGGTACGGATGTACTTGTCCGTGCCGACCTTGGTATCCGCCACGGCCAGCGCACAGGGCGCGTCCAGGGTGACGACCCTGTCGAGCACGCTCTTGATGGTCGCGTAGGCGGCGGTCTTGCCGTCGAACAGTTCGACCACGTCTCCGGTATTGAACCCGTCCGCGTTCTTGAGCGTCAGGTCCGCGCCGCTCGCCGCGAGCACCTGGGTCTTGGCCTTGCTGGAGGCCGCGACAGTCACGCGCATCTTTTCCGCCCAGGCGCCCGGGTTAGCCGCAGTGATGCGCAGCGCGCCGGTCGTCAGGGCAGCAGCTTTTGCGTCGCCCGGCACGGCGCGCATGATGTAGGCGCGCGCGCCGCCGTTCATGAAGAACTGCTCGACCGCATAAGGCAGATAGCGTGCGTCGCCATAGCCCGCCTTGCTCAGATAGCCGCCGTATATGCGCGTGTAGTCGGCAAAGCTGGTAACCAGCTGCGGCTGGCCGATCGTAGGGCCGCGCTCCGCCAGGCCGACAAAACCCGCCGTGCTGGTGCTGACGCCCTGCATCGGGGTCGCACCCGAGTCATACTCCTCCACATACACACCTGGGGATAAATATTCTGCCATGTTTTTGCTTCACGCCATTGTAGTTGGCTGGGGGCCGGTCGTGAAGCTCCCCTCCTTTCTAAATTGTACTGGGTCTGCTTCTATTATTTTCGCGGACGTTTGAGAAATAAACCAGGCCTCGGGTCGCCCGGTTTATTTCTCAAACCCGATCCCGCACAAAAAACGGTCAGCCGCGGCAGGCGTTCTGGAACGCGCCCCAATAGCGCGCCATCACCGCCGCGCTGTATTCGAGCGCCTCTGCCAGCCGCTCGCGCGCGCTGTAAGGGTCGCCCAAGTCGGCGCGGATGCGGAAAACCGGTGTTTCACCCTGCAGGAACATCGCGCCGCGCGTCAGCGCGCCGTTCGCTTCGCCACAGGCTTCGAGCGCCGCCGCCCATTCGCGCGCGGCCATAGGATAACGGCTGTAGATCAACACCTCGCCCCGCCTGCACCGGCAGGCAAGCTCCCACACCATCACGCCCTCGCGAAAACGGAAGCGCGTCCATACGCCGCTCTGCTCCCACGGCACGCCGCTGTCGCGCAGCAGCGCTTCCAGCAGCCTGCGGCATTCATCCTCCTGCAAAGGAGACACCTCCCTGTCCGGCCAGCCCGTCGGGCGCGGCCGGTGCGGCCTGCACCGCGGGCAGCGCCGCCCAGTCGGGTGGAGCGGACGCCGCGGCGGACGCCGTTTTGATATCCTTGGGCGCTGTCCGCACCGCGTCGGGCGGCGGTAGCGCCGTGACCGGCTCGATCCGTCTGTCCTGTCCCGCCAGCAGGGCGAGCAGAGCGCTGTTGCCCATCTGTGCGGAGAGCGCCAGCACCATCGCGGCGGGCAGGCGCGTCAGCGGCACGCCTGCCTGCACGGCCTCCAGCGCGATTCGCAGAGTCTGCTGTTCGCTTTGCGCCGCGCGGCGGCGCTGCTTGTCCTCCCGCACCTGCTGGGAATGGTGCGCCGACGTTCTGGCGGCGTTCTGTTCATTCTGCTGCATGGCCGTCCTCCCCGTCCTGCGGTGGCCTGGGCGCGCTGCCGTTCGGCTGATCCGGTGGCTCGGGCGGCGTTTCGGCCTGTTCGACCGCCTGTACCAACTCGTCGGTAAAGCTGGGGGCTTCAAATAAGGTAAGGGCTTCGGTCGCGCGGTCCGCGATCAGCCGCAGCTTGTTGATAAATTCGTTGCGCATCTGTGCTTTTTTGCCGATCATCGCCTGCACGCGCACATAGGCGTTTTGCAATAACTGCCGCTCCCCGTCGTCGCCGCTCTCGCGCAGGCGGGCGCTGTACTGCCCTGCCAGCGCGCGTTCGCGGCTGTCGTCCAGGAACGGGTACATCCTGCGCAGCGCCTGTGCGCCGCCGCCCGCGCCCATATCGCTTTTTCCGGCCGCGAGGTCGGCCATGGATTCCACCATCTGCCGTGCGTCCGCGAGCGTATCGACCACCAAGCCGACCGCGCTGTCCGCAAAGCCGCGGTTGAACACCACGCTGTCCGGCCCGTGTCCGGGGATGACGCGCTGCTGCGAGCCGCCCTCGAACAGGCGGCGCTGCTGCTCCCTGACCGGCTGGGACTGCCCGACCGTACGCTTCAGGCAGGAAACCAGCATCATCTTGCCCGTCCCCGCCATCACCGCGCCGGCCAGCGTGCCGCGCTGGAACGCCGTTTCGGAAAAACGTCGCACCATGTCCTGGTTATCCGACCAGCGCATCTGATACAGGTCTTTAGCGTTGGTCGGGTTGGGCTTCTGCGCGTCCCGCACTGGTCCGGTTTGCTGTTCCGCCCACTGCGGCGGCTGCGCGGCCTGCTCCGTGCGGGTAAAACCGCCGGCGCTCTCCCCAGCCAGCGCCGCCGCGTGGCGGCGGCCAATCTCGTCAAAGGTCTGCCGGAAGTCTTCGGTAATATGGTACAGCGGGTCGCGGTGGGAGAAAAACTCGCTGCCCGCCGCCCAGGCGAGCTGGCGGCGCGTGTCTTTCTCCGTAACCGGCGGCACGGCCGCCTGCGCCTGCCTGCGTTTTACCCAAGCGTGCTGCAAGACCAGCCCTCCCCGTACTTTTCCTCAAAACCGTTCCAGCGCCAGGCGCATGCTGCGCGCCACGTGGCGGAACTCCACCGGCCGCAGGATAAAATCCGCAAAATGCAGGTGCAGCCCCTGTATGGCATACTGCGTGGTATCGTCCATCAGGATGATACGGCAGGCGCGGTCGCGTTCCTGCAGCGCGCGGGCGGCCAAAAAGCCCGTACTGCTGCCGAAACCGATATAGGCGATCTGTATTGCCCCAGGCGCCTGTCGGGACAGCTCCTGCGGCGTGCTGATGCACACCACGGCCGCTGGCAGGCTGCGCAGCCTGCAATACTGTTCGATCCATTCGCACAGCCGGGCCTGTTCCTCCGCCTGTGCGGTGCATACCGCCAGCTTCATTGATGCACGCCCCCACCAGTTGTCGTCTGATATCCTGACCTGTTTTGCGCAGGCTCCCGCCTCCGCTGTTTTGATTGTACCTGAAAAGAAATCCGGTTTTAAGCGATTGCGCACAAACGGCCCGAAAGTGTAACAACATGCAAACCGCCCGTAGATTCCGCTATGCTATAATGACAATAGCATGATACGCCGTTCGGCACGTTTCGACCGTTCCCGCACCGTGCCATGCCACGCGGCGGGAGTACCGCCGCATGAGACCCCATCGACCGAGAAAAGGGTGACGTTTATGCAAACCTATCAGAAGAAAGCCAAGCCTTCCGCTTGCACCGTGCCGCGCAGCCGCCCCGCGGCCGCCCACGCGCCGCAGCAGCCCCCCCTGCGCGGGATGAGCGACCTGTTTCCGGTCGAGCATGCCGGACGGCCGGTTGACCTGCCCGCGGCGATCCAGTCCAAAATGGAGAGCGCTTTCGGCGCGGACCTGTCCGGCGTCAAGCTGTATGAGAGCCAGGCGGTCGCGGATGCGGGTGCGGACGCGCTGGCGCAGGGCAGCCACATCGCCTTTGCGCCCGGCCAGCTCGACCTGGTTTCCATGCGCGGGCAGGCGCTGCTCGGACATGAGCTGAGCCACGTTGTCAGCCAGGCGCGTGGCGAGGTGCGCGGCTCCGGCCTGCTGGAAAACCATGCGCTCGAAGCCCGCGCCGACCGCGAGGGCATGATGGCGGCCATGGGCCAGAGCATCTATCCTGGCGCCACAGCAAGCCCCGGTGCGTCAGCCGCAGTCGCTGCGGCAGGGGCCACAGGACCAGTGCAGGCGCGGCGCAGGCGCAAACGGCAGGATCCTGTCGTTTACGGCCCTGAAAACCGCCCCTCCGCGACCGACCGCCGGCTGGGCGCAAACGACATCGAGGGGGACTCTCTGGGTGGCAACGCGCTGGATGCCGGTCTCGCGGCGACTGACCAATTCAACGAATTCAGCTCGACCGTGGAAACCCTTGCCTCCCAGCGGGATAACGGCAGCTATGTGCTTGGCAGGTTCGGTGCAAAAGCGGGTGCTGTCAATGACAGCGATTTTATGGGGCATGCCGCAGCGATCGGCAGTATAATCGGCACGACGAAAAACACGGTCGATACGGCCAAGGATATCAAGGATACCATCACCGACCAGAATGCAGGGACAGCAGAAAAAGCAGCGTCGCTTACCAGCAGCGTCGCCTCCTGGGGTTCGGACGCGCTCGGCACAGCCAAAAACCTGACCGGTCAGATCATCCAGAACGAGGCGGTAAAAGAGGCCGTCGGCAGCCAGCTCGAAGCGCACGGCAGCTACTTCCAGATGATCGCCGGCACGGCGAATGCGGCAAAGGCCACAATCCACGGCCACGAGGCCACCGGCGACCGCCTGGCCGCCGAGCGGGCGGGCCGCATACTCGCCTCGGATTCCTCGCAGCGCGCCGCTTCCGGCGACGCGGAAAAGATCAAAAACGATAAGCTGCTGCGCAGCATGGCGACCAACGCCCGCAACGCCGCCAAGGTCCGCAAGGCGGAAAGCGTGCAAGAGGGCGTGAACGCCGGCATGGACATCGTCAACGGCGGGCTCGGCCTGATTCCCGGCGTCGGCAATCTTGCTGCGATGGGTGGCTCTGCCGTGAAGACGGTTGTCAACACTGGGATGGAGGCCCATGTGGATCAAAAGCGTAAGGAAGCACGCGAAAAGAACCTGGATAACCTGTCGCTGCGCGCATCGCTGGAGAAAAAGCTCGGCATGCGCGACGACCTGCCGGAAAAGAAAAAGAACGAGATCCGCCACCGCGCCAAGCATATCGCCAACCAGATCACCTCGGGAGAGCGCGGTGCGACGACCAACAAGGTTGCAGGCATGCACAAAACGCAAAATGATGTGACGGCCCTTAACCAGCTATCCTCCCAAGATAACGAGGAAGGTCAGCGCGCCCGCAAAATCGTTAACGTCATGGGGATCGGCACCAATTCCAAGGGCGAGATGCTCGATACCGATGCGGCTTCCGCACAGGTCAACGCGGACTTTGCGCGGGGCGGCTCCGTGGAGGAGCAGATCGGCGCGGCCGACGCACACCAGTTTGAAAAGGAACATACCGTTCAGGCTGAACTCAAGCGGCAACAGGCATCCGCCGAGGCAAAAAAGCAGAAAAAGGCGGCTAAACTGGCAAAAAAGGAGCAGAAAAAAGCCGCACTCGAACACTTTAACAGTCTGTCTGAGGAGAACCGGCAGAACATCCGCGCGGCCAACAAGCGCCGCAAGGAGGAGAAAAAGAATCTGATTAAGGACAAGGGCATCAAGTGGTATGACTTTCAAAAGAAAAAAGAAGCCCGGCTGGAATACGACATCGCGCACCGCGTAGGCGATGAATACGGCGGACACGACACCTCCGAAAAGGAAGCCCAGCTCAATGAGCTGCGCGAGCAGCGCGCAGCCAGGCAGGCCGGCAAGGAAAATAAAAAACAGTTAAAAGCCGCCCGCAAGGAAGCCCGCAAGGAGGATAAGGCTTACCAGAGCCAACGCGACGAACAGCGCAAGCTGGCCGGCATCAAGTGGTACGAGTTCAAAAAGAAAAAGGAATTCAACAATGAATACGACTACGCCACGGGTACCAAGGAGCGTCCGGACGCCAATGCGCCTGAGGGCAGTGCAACCGCGAATGCCAATAAGCCCTGGTACAAGCGTGCAGGCGATCACATAAAGAACAAATGGTATTCCATGCGCCGTAAGCATCAGCGCGCCCGCGACAGCTTTGTCAATGAAGAGGAGGACTTCAAGCAACTCAGCGGCTGGCGCAAGGCAAAGCTGATTGTGCAAAACCCGCTAGCCTTTCTGAAATCCAAAACTCAAAAGGGCCGCGCGGCAACCGCCAAACGCAACGCCGAGGCCGCGGCGGACAGTCAGATGCTGGAGCAGCTCATGAATAACCCTGATTCTGTCGGTGAGGACGGCTCGGTTTCGCTGCCGCACAATTCCAATGTATCTGCGGACGCGCTGCAAGCCGCCAAGGCCAACCTGAAGCCAGTGGACGCCTCCCAGCTCTCCACCAGCAACAAGCGCCGCCGCATCACCAGCGGAACGCACGCGATCGATGAGATCCGGCAGGCGCGGGAGCAGGCTGAAAGCAGCGCCGCCCCTGAACAGGCGCCGCCGGAGGCGGCTCCCTCCGACGCATCCGAGCAGTATGACCCGCATATGATGTCTGTTTCCGCTAAGGTGAAGCGGTACAACACACCGGACGGCGTGAAAGCGCCGGTCCGCGAGGAGGAACTTGCGCCCTGGTACCGCAAAAAGGCCAAAAAATAAGCAGGCGGGGCGCTTATCCCGTGATACCGCGCCCTCCTGCGTGCAAACCATGCTATAATAGCACCACCCTCATACCGAAAGGACCTGACTTATGGAACGATCCAAACAGATCATGGATGCGCTCGAAGCGCTGCTGCGCGAGCAGGGCTTTGATGTCCAGCCGGACGGCCGTCTGGACGAACATCCCGGTGTCAACATGCTGATCCCATTGCAGGAGGACGGCACCGAACTGGTATTTGCCGAGCTGCACTTCATCACAGGCCCGCAGGGCTTTGATGTGATTCAGCTCTACACCACGCTGGTGGGCGAGCTGCAGCCGCAGGCCGCGGCCGAGACCGCCAAAGCCATCGCCGTGTGGAATCAGGATCTTCTGCTCGGCGCTTTCGCTTTGCGGGATGACAGACAGCTCTACCACCGCTACTGCCTGACCGTGCCGCGTTCGCTCGCCCCCGGGCAGGCGGCGGCGCTGGCGCTGGACGCGTTTTCGTTCATCCTTGGCCAGATCGCCGAGTACCACGGGGACGCGCTGCTGCTCGCCTCCGGCACCACCTTTGAAGCGCTATGCGCGATGGACTGACCGCGCGCACGCAGGCATGAAAAAGGGAACGGCCCTGCCGGACCGTTCCCCCTCTATCTTTCCCATTCAGAACATACCGGCCGCGCCGCCGTTTTTCCAGTTGCGCAGGAACAGCCAGTCCATGAATTTCCGGCGCGTCGCCGCCGCGTCCGAGGAGCCGATCGGCACCAGGTCGCCGTTATCCATCACAAAATCTCGTTTTTCCATGCGCAAGATGTGTCGCTGGTTGACCAGAAAGCTCCTGTGGCAGCGCAGAAAGTTTTCGCTTGCGATCTCCTCCTCCAACGCGTTCATGCCGCGCGGGGTCTGGACTACGCGCCCGGCGGTGTGGATAAACGCGGTGTGCCGCCTGATCTCTATGTATAAAATATCCCGCAGCAAAATTTCTATTTCGTCCCATTCCGAGCGCACGTTGATCGTACGGAAATATTCCCGCTTTTCCTGTAGGCACCAGTCCAGCGCCGCGTCCAGATCCCGCTGGGCCACCGGCTTGACCAGATAGTCCGAAGCCTGCAGCTCATAGCTGGCGATACCGTGCTCCACGCTGGTGGTGACGAACAGCAGGGCGCATTCGCTGTCCTGCGCGCGCAGACGGCGGGCGGCCTCCATCCCGTCCGGACCATCCATATAAATATCCATCAGGATGATGTCCCACCGGCCCGGCCGGAACAGGTCGAGGAATGCCGCGCCGCTTTCCAACAACTCGATCTCCCACGCTACGCCCTTGCGGCGGCCG
The DNA here is from genome assembly GCF_900291975.1 of Agathobaculum massiliense. GTDB lineage: Bacteria > Bacillota > Clostridia > Oscillospirales > Butyricicoccaceae > Agathobaculum > Agathobaculum ammoniilyticum. The sequence goes on along the minus strand of NZ_OMPN01000001.1, from coordinate 2,556,397 downwards.
TAGTTTTTCAGCAGACGCGCCATCTGCAGGCGCTCTTCTTCCAAGTCGTCGCATATGGCGACCGATATCCGCATGTTATCCCTCCTCCGCGCCGCGCGCCCGCCGGTAAACGGCCAGCGCCTCCTGCACCTGCCGGAGCCTGCCGCGCGCGACCGATATCACCTTGTCGTTGTACATGATAAGCTCCCCGCCGGACACCCGTCGGACCGCCCCCAGATGCACCACAAAGCTTTTCTGCACCCGCAGGAAGGGCGGCTGTGGCAGCGACTCCTCCAGCGCGGACAGCGCGCAGTTCACCTGTAGCGCTCCGCCGGCACGGTAGAGGACGCTGCTGCGTCCGGCCGCCTCGGCATAGAACAACTGATACAGCGGGATATGCACGCGCCTGTGCTGCGCGGGAAGGTCGAGCCAGCCCAGCCCTTTCTGCCAAAAGCTGAAGCAGCGTTCCATCGCGGCGTCCAGTCCGCTGTAGGTAACCGGCTTAGGCACAAGCGCGTTCGGATGGCACTGGTATACGTCGATCGCCGTGCGGTCGTCCTCAGCCAGCAACACCAAGCCGCAGTCCGGATACGCCGCGCGCACCGCCTGCAGGCAGGCAATATCCTGCCGGGCAAGCCCTGCGCTGTCCACCAGGAGCAGCGCGCACCCGTCCGCATCCAGGGCGGCGGGCGACCCGCTTTCCATCGCGAGCTGCAACTCGACGCAGATTTCCTCCGCCCAGGCGCGCAGGAACGCGCTGACCCTTTGGGCGGTCTTCTCTTCATTCGTATAAACGGCAAATCGTACCATTTTCCCCATGCCGCATTCAACCCCGCTGTTTTTGGTTTTCCCCCTGTTGGGTTTATCTTACCACAGTTTGCACGCGAAGTGGCGATTTCTGTCGTGAACAGGAATTTTTTCTTGTTCCGCGCCCGCACGGCATGCCCAAGGAGAAACGCACATGAATTTTTTAGCGATCGACGACGAACCCCTGTGTCTGGACGACCTCCGTCTCACTTTGGCGGAAGCCGCACCCGACTGCTGCTGCGCCTGCTTTTCTTCCCCTGCACAGGCGCTGGCGTATGCCCAAACCCATCCGATCGACGCCGCTTTTCTGGATATTGAGATGAGCGATGTGAGCGGGCTGGCGCTGGCCAAGCAGCTCAAGGACCTGCAGCCTGACCTGCACATCATTTTCGTGACCGGCTATGACAAATATGCGGTATCCGCCTTTGCCCTGCACGCCAGCGGCTATCTGCTCAAGCCGGTGGATACAGACGAGCTGAAGCGGGAGCTGACCTTTTTATACGGCGATATCCCCGCCCCGCATGCCATACGGGTGCAGACCTTCGGCGGGTTTGAGGTATGGGTGAACGGCGCCCCCCTCGCATTCAGCCGCGCCAAGGCCAAGGAACTGTTCGCCTGCCTGATCGACCGCCGCGGCGCGGGGCTGACCACACGGGAGGCGTGCAGCCTGCTGTGGGAGGACGGCGTTTACAATATCGCGCGCAAAAACTATTTCCAGACCATTGTACACGACCTGCGCAGCACGCTCAGGCAGGCCGGCATCGAGCATATCCTGGTCAAAAGCCACAACAGCATCTCTGTCCGCGCCGACGAGATCGACTGCGACAGCTACCGCTTTCTCGATGGGGAGCCGCAGGCGGTCAACAGCTACCGCCACAACTATCTGCCGAGCTATAGCTGGGCGGAATTTTCCGTAGGCAAAATGGAAGGCCTGTGATTGGCCCGTTGTCCTTTTGTTGTCCTTATCGGAGTATACTGTAAATTGACAAAGGAGGTAAACGCCATGGATATCCCCGCCGCGGTCCGCGGCTCGCCCGTTCCGTTGTGCATGCATGCCGACTCGCCTGTCCGGCAGCGCGGTGGGCGGCCATCCCCGCGGAAAGCAGCCCGCACCATCACGCTGCGCAGCTGCGGTGAAGCGCAGGTGCTTCCTGTCGAACAGATCGTGTACGCGGAGGTGTTCGACCACGAGCTGCATATCCATACCGCAGACGGCAGCACCTATTGCGGCAGGGGACATCTTTCCGCGCTGGAGCAGCGGCTTTCCAGCTGCGATTTTCTGCGCTGCCACCGGAGCTATCTGGTACACCTGCCCTATGTCGCCGGACTGCGCCGGTACCGGATCACCCTGTCCGGCGGCGCAGCGCTCCCCGTAAGCAAGCAAAATTACCTGCTGATCCAACGGGCGCTTGCCGCCTACCGGCTGCGGGCAGGCCGCCCCCATCCCTGACAGATACCATTTGGAAAAGGAGTTATATCATTATGAACATCAGCAAAAGCACCGAAAACGGCCAGACCGTCCTCAAGCTGAATGGGCGCCTGGACACCACCACCGCTCCGGATTTCCAGGATACCCTGCTCGGTGAGATCAAGACCGGCAAGAGCATCCTGCTGGACTTTTCCGAGCTGGCCTACGTCAGCAGCGCTGGGCTGCGCTCCCTGCTCACCGGACAGAAGGCGGTCGCCGCGGGCGGCCAGACGATGACCCTGCGCCATGTTTCGGACGAGATCATGGAGGTGTTCGATATGACCGGCTTTTCCGATATCCTGACAATTGAATCCGCCTGACAGCACGCATGCTGTCGGGCTTACTGGCGGCTGTCTGCATCTACGGACAGCCGTTCCGCTATCCGAGTATCGAAAGATTGGAGATTTGGCATCTATGGACATCCACCACAACCGCATCCCATTGACCCGACCGCAGCATCAGATCTGGCTTGCAAGCGAAAGCTGTCCGGACAAGGCGCTGTATACCGAATCCGTACTGCTGACCTTTGACAACGCTCCCGCCCCCGCGCAGCTTGACCGCGCGCTCAACCGCCTGGTGCAGACGACCGAAACCCTCCGCCTCCGCGTGACGCGCGGCAAGGACGGGCCGCTACAGTACGACGCGGGCTACACGCCTTTCGCCTGCCGCGTGATCCCACTTTCCGGCGAGGAGGAGCTTACCGCCGTATTCAATGAGCAGTCGCGCTACTGCTTTGACCTGTACGACAGCGCGCTGTTCAACGCGGTCATCTACACCCTGCCCGGCAAAACCGCGCTGCTGCTGCGCGTACACCATATTGTGGCGGACAGTTACGCCATGGCGGCTGTGTACAGCCGCCTGCTGGCGATTTGCGCTGGCGAGGATCCCCAGCCGTTCGTCTCCTTCCTGTCCCGCGCGGCGGCGGCCGGCGCGGATGTGGAAGAGGAGCGCCTGGCAGACCGCGGCTTCTGGCAGGATTACCTCAGCGGAGCCGAGACCGGCCGACTGCCCCATCCCACGCCCGACCAGTCCGGCCACCGGCTCGTGTGGTCGTCGCACACGGTCGGGAAGGAACGCTCCGACCGGTTGCGCGCCTTTGCCGCGCAGCAGAACGTCACGCCATACTGCGTATTTTTCGCCGCGTATGCGGTCTATCTGTCGCGCATGCTGGGTACGGAGGATGTCGTCATCATCACCCCCCGCCTCAACCGCGGCACGGATGAAGACCGTAATGCCGCGGGCATGTACACGCTCGCGGTTCCAGTGCGCCTGCATATCGCGCCGGATGCCAGCTTTGCCGCGCTGTGTCAGGAGGTGCAGGCGCAGAACCGGCTGGCGGCGGCGCACAAGGGCTACGGCCTGTCCGAAATCATGGGCGACTTGTCCCGCACGGGCATGGCGGGCGCGCTGTCGCACTTTACTCTATCCTACCAAAACTTTACCCTGCCGCTGCACGGGCTTCCCGTGCGGTGCGCGATGCACTTCGGCGGCGCTATGACCAACCTGCTCACCCTGCACGTCCTTGACTGGAGCGGCATGGGCGATTACCAATTCCGGCTCGACTACCGCGCCTCTTATTACACACCGCATGAGATCACACAGATCGCGCAAATGCTGCGCGCCATTCTCGATCAAGGCATGGGGGACTGCACCCTGCCCTGCCGCTCCATCGAGCTGCTGACCGACGAGGACAAATTCTGCCAGCGCGCGCTGCTCTCCGGTCCAGTGCTGCCGGTTGACCCGAACGATACCATCATCACCCGCTTCCGCGCGCAGGCGGCGCTTCATCCGGACCGGCGCGCCCTGTCCGGCAAAGGCCCCAGCTACACCTTCCGCGAGCTGGACGAGGCCTCTGACCGTGTCGCGCGCAACCTGATCGCCGCCGGTGTGCAGCCGCAGTCCTATGTGGCGTTCCTGCTGCCGCGCACCACTGCGCTGCCCGTGATGCTGCTGGGTATTCTCAAGGCGGGCGCGGCCTATGTGCCGATCGACTGCTCCTATCCCGAAGAACGCATCCGCTTTATCCTGTCGGACAGTAAGGCCGGCCTGCTGGTCACGGAGGCGGACATCACGGGCGCCGGCTGTCCGGTTATTGCGCCCAGCCCGCTGTTTGACCCGCCGCAGCAGCCGGACGCACCGCTGCCCGCGGTCGGCCAAGACTGGCTGTGCTATATCATCTATACCTCGGGTACGACCGGCAAGCCCAAGGGCGTCATGATCGAGCACCGCGGCATCGTCAACTTCATGCAGCCGGACAACAATGAATTCAACCGCGATATCTGCGCGAACGGCAAAGGCATCGTGGCGGTCGGCTCGGTCTGCTTTGATATTTCCATGTTCGAGCTGTTCTCCACCCTGCTCAACGGCATACCCGTCGTATTCGCGGACGAGGAGGGGATGAACAATCCGGATGCGCTCGCGCAGTACATAACGGAGAACGGCGCCAACATTCTGCACTGCACGCCCTCCCGCCTGCTCGCCTATCTGGAGGAGCCCTCGTTCCGCGAGGCCATGCGCAGCGTGGATATCGTGCTCGCGGCCGGCGAGGCCTTTACCCAGCCCCTGCTGGACGCGCTGCACAGGGCCACCCCCGCGCGCCTGTATAACGGCTACGGCCCGACCGAAATCACCATCGGCGCGACGGTCGGCCGCATTCGGGAGCGTATCACCATCGGCTCGACCATCGCCGGGGCGCGCATCTACCTGCTGGATAAGGACCGCCGCATCGTACCGCCCGGCGCAACCGGCGAGATCGCCGTGGCGGGCTACGGCGTGGCGCGCGGCTATCTCGGCCGTCCCGACCTGACCGCGGAACGCTTCATCGAGCTGCGCGACGGTCCGATCAACGATCGGGTATACCTCACCGGCGACTATGGCTATGCCCTGCCCAACGGCAGCCTCGCCTACTGCGGCCGCAACGACGAACAGGTCAAGCTGCGCGGGCTGCGCATCGAGCTGAAGGAGGTCGAGCGCTGCATCGAGTCCTTCCCCTACATCCGCCAGTGCGCCGCGCTCGTCCGCACGATCGACGGGCGGGAGCACCTCTGCTGCTTCTACTCCGCCGCCGAACCCTGCGATGTGGACGAGCTGAAGCAATACGCCGGCGGCTTCCTGACACGCTACATGGTACCCGACCTGTTCGTGTATCTGCCCGATCTGCCGCATACCTCAAACGGCAAGATCGACAAGCGTGCGCTGGCCAATCAGGCGATCCATGTGGAGCGCACCTACATCCCGCCGCGCAACGCGCGTGAGCGGACCATGTGCCGCATCTTTTCGCAGGTGCTGAACCTGCCCGAAGAAGAGATCGGCGCGACCGACAGCTTCTTCGATTTGGGCGGCACCTCGCTGCAGGCGGCACAGATCGTGCTGCTGGCCAAGCATGAGGGCTTCGAGCTGGAATACGGCCGGGTGTTTGACCATCCCACCGTGCGCGATCTGGTACAGTGCTGCGATCTGGACGGCGGCGACCTGCCCGAGCCTGTCCTTTCGAAAGCGGGCAGCCTGCCCTGCACCCAGCAGGAAGCAGCTCTCCTGCGCGACGCGCTTTGCCGCAACCGCAATTACCGCAAAGGCCTGCACCCGCTCGGCACCGTGCTGCTCACCGGCGCGACCGGCTTTCTCGGCATCCATGTGCTGTACGAGCTGCTCACTACAGGCTATAACAAGATCTACTGTATGGTGCGCCCCAAAAACAACCTGACGCCGGAAAAGCGTCTCAAGGGCTCGCTTTTCTACTATTTCGAAAACAACTTTGCCGAAGCCTTTGGCCACCGTCTGTTCGCGGTGGACGGCGACCTGATGCGCGAGAATATCGCCAGCCTGCCGGACGGCGTCAAGATCGACACGGTCATCCACTGCGCGGCGGACGTCAGCCACTTCGGCGTCGGCAACCGCATCCGCCAGACCAATGTGGACGGCGTGCGCAACGTGATCGCGTTCTGCAAACAGCATGACGCCGCGCTCATCCACATCTCCACGCTCAGCGTGGGCGGCTTTATCGAGCGTGAAATGGCCGAGATCGGCGTATCCCTCAGCGAGCAACGCCTGTGGGTGCGGCAAGACCTGTCCAACGACTACCTGGAAAGCAAATTCACGGCCGAAAAGCTCATCCTGCTCGAAACCGCGAACGGCCTGCGCGCCAAGATCATGCGCGTGGGCAACCTGCAGGGGCGCATCACGGACGGCGAGTTCCAAATGAACCGCGCCACCAACGGCTTTACCAAGCTGCTGCAGTCCATCGTCCGCACCGGACTCTGCCCGCAGTCCATGGCGTGCAGCTGGATCAATTTCTCTCCGGTGGACGCGGTCGCCCGCGCAATCTGCCGTCTGGCGGGCAGCGCGGAGGAATACACCGTGTTCCATATCTTCGACAGCAATGACCTGCCGGTCAGCAAACTGCTCACGCGCATTTCCGCGCTTGGCTATCCGGTTCGCGCGGTGGACGACAGGGAGTTCGACGAATTCATGCTGCACGCCGCCGAGGACCCTGCGTTCAACGGCGCGCTGGACGGCTTCCTGACCCGCGTGACCGGCGGTCGCCATCTGATCGAAACGCCCTGCGAAAGCGGCTTCTCCATCCGCGCGCTCGAGCAGGAGGGGTTCCTCTGGCCCGAAATCTCGGACGAATACCTATCCGCATATCTGACCGGACTAGATACACTGGGCGCGTTCCAGTAAAAATCCCCCCATGACAGGAGGAATCATCCATGCAAGTTGAATTTTCCGTGACGCTGCTGTGGTCGCTGGCGAACAATCTGTCCTTTTGGGCGGCGGCTCTGCTCACCAACAGCACGCTGACCCGCCGCCGGAACGCGGGACAGACCTTCCTCGGCTGGGTCCTGTTCGCGGCGCTGCACCTTGTCACATGCGTCGCCAGCTACTCCATCAATATTACGGACGACAACATCAATTTTTTGAGCATGCTGGTGCTCATGCCGGCAGCGGCGGTGGTGCTGTATGCCGACGAACGCGCGGCACGCGTGTTCACCTCGGTCATGGGTGCACTGATCGCCAACGTGACCACGTTCTTCTTCTGCGGCACCACGCTTAGCTTTATCGACAATACCCCCAATCCGTACAATATGCGCACGGTCGGCATTTTCCTCTGCATCAAGGCGTTCTGGTTCACGGTGATGTTCTTTGCCTACCGCCGCTTTGTCAGCAAGATCGTGCAGCAGGTCATCTCGGTGCTGGGAAAGCAGCTGAAAAACTATGTACCCATTCCAGTCTACTGCTTTGTCGCGTTTGCGATCGTCAACCGGCTGACCAACACCCTCGGCATCCTGCCCGGCCTACCGGATACCCGTGTATATTTTATCATTTTTTATTTGATTATTTGCTCGGTATTCGTTATCCTGTATTATGAGATTTTTTCCACCGCGCTGTGGTCCTCCCGCGCGCTCAAGACCGAGGCGGAGCTGAACGTTGCCAGCAACATCCAGCGCGATATGCTGCCCAATATCTTCCCCGCCTTTCCGGACCGGAACGAGTTTGACGTTTACGCCACTATGGATCCTGCCAAGGAGGTCGGCGGCGACTTTTACGACTTTTTTATGATCGACCAGACCCATCTTGCCATCGTCATTGCGGATGTGTCGGGCAAGGGCGTGCCGGCCGCGCTGTTCATGGTGATCGCCAAGACCATCATCCGCAACCAGGCGCAGTCCAGCCTGTCGCCGGCGGAGATCTTCACCCGCGCCAACGAGCAGCTTTGCGAAAACAACGGCGAGGGGCTGTTCGTCACCGCCTATCTCGGCATCCTCGACCTGCGCACCGGCGTGCTGACCTATGCTAACGCGGGCCACAACCCGCCCTTGATCCAGCAGGAGGGCGGCCGCTTTGAATGGCTCAGGTTGCGCCCTGGCTTCGTACTCGCCGGCATGGAGGGCATGCGCTATAAGGAATTCCAGGTCACCCTGAAGCCGGGCGACTGCCTGTTCCTGTATACGGACGGTGTGACCGAGGCGACCAACGCCGCGCTTGAGCTGTACGGCGAAAAACGGCTGGAGGCCGCGCTCAACGCCGACGCCGCGAAAGGGCTCGTCCCCGACCAGCTGCTGCCTTACGCCAAATCCCAGGTGGATCTGTTCGTCTCCGGCGCGCCGCAGGCGGATGACATCACCATGCTGGGGCTGCGGTTCTGTGAGTACATGCCGTCCAATTCCAAGGAGGAGACACTATGAAAACGATTACCGTACCAGCACTGACCGAACAGCTCGATACGGTGCTGGAATTTGTACAGGGCGAGCTTGACCAGATCAATTGTTCGACCAAAATCTGCAACCAGATTGCGATCGCGGTAGAGGAAATTTTCGTCAACATCGCCCACTACGCCTACCGGCCCGACGTGGGCGACGCAACCATCCGCTGCCAGGTCAGCACACAGGGCCAGCCGCAGATCACAATTGAATTTCTGGATTCCGGCAAACCCTATGACCCGCTGAAAAACGACGAGCCGGACACCACCCTCCCCGCGGAGGAACGCCGCATCGGCGGCCTGGGCATCTTCATGGTCAAACGGCTGATGGATACCGTCCAATATGAATACAGGGACGGAAAAAACATCCTGACCCTGCAAAAACTCGTATAGCACTACCGCGAAGCCTCCGCCGGTTTACCGTGCGGAGGCCTCGCCATGTGGGGATGGACCGCATATGCCGCTGCATTCCGCTATTCCCAGCCGAACGCATGCGGCGCGCCTGTCCCCCGCGTATTCCTTTATCCTGCTTTTCCGGAGGTATCCCGTCTTGAAAAGAATCGTATTCGCCGTATTGACAACGCTGATTATCCTGACCGCCTTTTCCCCCGTGCTGCTCACCTATGTCTCCCCCATGGAGGACGCCTCCTATAATCTTTCGATCATCGGGGAGGACGGCCAGCCGTGGCAGGGCAACAAGGGCTGGACAGTGTACACCTGTACGGAGGGGGCGGTGAAGGAGCTGACGCCCACTGGCTACGGCGCCTATTATGGGCTGGACTATCCGGGGCAGACGTTCTATTTTTCCCGCCGGCTGACCGAGGAACTCGACAGCCCGACCCTGCGCATCGGCGCAGCAAACCGCACCTTCAGCGTGTTCCTGGACGACGAGCTGATCTACACCGACTGTCCGGAACTGGACAACCGCATCGGCTATCTTACGCTCCCCATGCTGGAGGCGGACCGCTTTGAACCGCTGGTTGTGTCCCTTCCCGCGGGCTATGCGGGAAAAACGCTCACCATCGCGCAGTCCACCTATGCCGTGGGCAGCGACGCCCCCGGCTCGGACGCCGATGTGTTCCCCGCAGATATCACACTCTATTGCGGCTACGCCTATGAAAGCGGGCTGATCGCCCAGACCGCCCGCCATATAATCCCCGCGGCCCTGCTCTTCTCAGCAGGGGTTTTCATGCTGATTATCTTCATTTGGAACGCCTCCTCCGGCCGACTGGACGCCAGCCTGCCGCTGCTTGCACAGCTTTCCTTTGCCCTGATGCTCCGCGAGATCGTGCAGGCGCCGTTCTTTTTCTACTATTTCGGCGTCCTGCCGATCGACCTGACCGCGCTTTGTCTGTATGTGTCGGCCTCCCTGCTGCTCGGCCTGCTCGTCTGCCCGCTTTCCGGCTGGCTGCGCTGGACGATGCTGACCGTCGCGCTGCTGCAGTTCGGCGTCGTCTGCTATAATACGGTCTGCGAATATCAGGGGACGGTGCATGCGCTGCTTTGCGCCAAAGCGACGGTATTCGCCCTTTTGCTGGCCTTTCTTCTGGCGCTGCTGGCCTGGCGGCGCGGCTCGGCTTTCCACCGGCAGTTTTGCCTGCTCGTACTGACCGGCGGCGCAATCGCCGCCCTGTTCCTGCTGCTCGGCCCGCGTTTTTTTCCAGAACTACAGCGGGCCGACGGCGCGCAGGCCACCGCGCTTTCCCTGCTGCTCGTCCTGATGCCGCTGTGTTTTGTTGCAGCCCTGATCGCTCTGGCCGTCCAGACTGTCAAAGGCCTGGTGCGCCGCCGGTCGGAGACCTCCATCCTGCTCGCCAAGGAGCAGTTCGCCCGCGCCAGCTACGACACCCTGCGCGCACAGACCGAGCAGACCATGGAGCTGCGCCACGACATGCGCCACCATCTGACCGTGCTGCGCGCCTTGTTGCGAAAGCAGGATTATACGCAGGCGCAGGAATATGTGGACGGCCTCATTTCCCAGAGCAGATCGATTACACCGGTCGTCCGCTGCGGCAATCAAATGCTGGATATCATCCTCAACGGAACGCTGGCGGCGGCCTTGCGCGACAAGGTTCGGGTGGAAGTCGTTCACGCGGCGGCGCCCGCCTCGCTCCCTCTGTCCGACCCCGACCTTGCTTCGCTGGTGATGAACGTGATGGAGAACGCCGTGCATGCCGCGTGCAGCTCGCCGGTCGGCGAGCGCTTCATCCGGCTCGATATCCGCACCAAGGATAATTTCCTCGTTTTCTGCTGCTGCAACAGCGCGCCGCTGTCCGAACCCGCCGCGGGATCGAAAAAGAGCGGTCCGCTCTCTTCCCACGGCTATGGCCTGAAGATTATCGACCGCATTCTCAAGCAGGCTGGCGGTTTCTGCCGGATTGAGACCGGCCGCGGCCAATTCCAGCTCACCTTTGGTCTTCCCTTGCGCTGCCCTGAAAAAACGGCGGCGCATAAAATGCAGCAAGGCTAACGGATAAGGCCGGCAGCTTTTCGCGCGGATGCGTGAAAAACTGCCGGCCTTTCCGCTTTCCTCCCCTATTTCGTCGAGGTTCCTGACCGTTCCAGCATGTCCAGTATATTCGTATCGATCCCACGGCAGCCCTTTTCCACGATCAGCGCTTTCACCTCTGTGATTGTCGGCAGGCTTGGCATCGCGCCCATGCGGGATACCGTGATCGCCGCCGTATGGCTGGCAAATGCCAGCGCCTGCCGCTCATCCAGCCCCGCAGTGAGCCCCGTGCAGAACGCGGCGACAAACGAATCCCCCGCCGCGGTCGTGTCGATGATCTTATCCATATGGACGGACGGGGTATAAACCGTGCCGTTTTGGTTGACGCAGACCGAGCCGTTCGCGCCCAGCGTAACGATCAGGTTTTTCACCCCGCGCTGCATAAAATAGCGTGCGGCCCTGTGCATATCCTCCCGATTGATGCCATTGCCAACAGCGATCTGCTGTCCGGACATCAGCGTCGCCTCATGCTCATTGGGGGATAGATAGGTCACATGGCCAAGCAGCGTATCCGACAGCGCCGCAGCGGGCGCTGGGTTGAGCATAACGGGTACGCCGGCCTCATAGGCCCATGCGGCCACGGACTCTACCACCTCCATGGGCAGTTCAAGCTGCAGCATCACAAGGTCATAGTCCGCAACGCGGGCTTTCAGCCAGGTGATCTCCTCCACAGTCAAGGTAAAGTTCGCCCCGGGGCAGACAGTGATCCGGTTTTTTGCGTCGTTTTCGCTCACTTCAAGCGTAATGTGCGCAACCCCCGTCGCCTCGGCCGGATCGGTCAGCACCCTGGAAACATCCACACCCGCAGCAGATGCCGTTTCGAGCAGCGTTTTGCCGAAGCCGTCCCGACCGACCTTGCCGACCATAGCGACCTCCGCCCCCAATCGGGCGCACTGGACCGCCTGATTGCTGCCCTTGCCGCCCGGGGCGGTGGTGAATTTCATGCCGATGATGGTTTCCCCCTCACGCGGCGCACGTTTCGTAGACGCCACCAGATCCATCATGATGCTGCCTACCACCAGAATATGAGGAATTTTTCCCATGTCTTTCTCCTTGTCTCCCGCTTTTCAGAATCGTCCGCCCAGCGTTTCCTTTGCGCCGCTGTATGCCGCCTTGGCATTCATTTCGTCCAGAATCGTCCGTGCCGCGAGCATCTCTTTCAGCGAGGCCCGCGGACGTGCGCTATTTGCATAGTCCGCAAGCGTAGTACGGGCGAAGATCGCGTAATAGGGATCGCTGTCCGTGTTCAACGCGATATGCGCCGGCACCGCACCGAAGGTACGCAGCTCCAAATCGTTGTCCGCAAGGATGTAGTAACCATTTTCAGTCACGATCGTCCAGCGGTTTTCACGCTTGGCACCGTCCGACATGGGATAGGCATAGCCGCTCTCGATCAGCAGGGACGCGCCCGTATCCAGCCGCAGCATGGAGGAGGCATAGGTCTCGATAGCATATTCCGAGGTGTATTGGTAGACCGAGGACAACATCTCCGCGCCTTGGCTGCCAGTCAGGTAGAGCGCCATGTCGATGAAATGCACGCCGAGATTGGTCATACAGCCGCCTCCCGCAGTCTCCTGTGACAGCATCCAGCGCGAGGTCGCAAGGTAGCGCGACGGTGGTCCCGCCACGAATTTGTAGGACATATGCACAATTTTACCGGAAAGATACCGGTTTTTCAAGTCGTTTACCGTGTCGCTGTACCGCCAGACGAATGGAATCGCGCAGAACGCATTTTTGCGCTCGGCGGCATTGTACAGTGTCTCCACCTCGCGGCGGTCAAGCCCTGCGGGCTTCTCCATTGTAAACGGGATTCCCGCCTCGATCAGCTCGGAGGCGACCGCATGCATCCGGTAGTGCGGGGCAAAGGCAAAGACGAAGTCCGGCTTCACTTCATGTAGCATCTGCCGGTGATCGGTGTAGGCTGGACAACCGTAGGGCGCGGCAATGCGGGCGGCAATGCCCGCGTCACCATCGCTCACACCCACGACCGAGTTCTCCGGCAAGCCGGGCAGATAGAGCGGTACATGCCAGTGGCTCACGCCCAAGAGGGCGATCTTCATGGTTTGATTAATCATAGCACATTCCCTCCAATGCTGTTGGGCGTTTTGGGATAAATTTTCACAGCTCGATGCCGCGCAGGTATTCCAGCGACCGCTTCATACCGATGGATGCGTCCGGAATATCATCCGGATGCCACCGGCGCTCATATTCGAGGGACAGCCAGCCGTCATAACCGCGCGCTTTGACCGCGCGCAGGATCTCCGGCCACGGTATAACCCCCTCGCCCACGATGCGCGTATACACATTGCGTTCGTATTCGTCCGGTCGCGCTACATTGGAAGAGGAAAACGCCACACCTTCTTTGAATACCAGATCCTTCACATGCATGTATGCCACATACTGCTGCTGTAGGGGAAGCGCTTCTTCATATCCTTCGTTTCCGGTAAAGGTCAGGTTTGCCTGATCGTACAGGATGCGGACTGCCGGATGGTCAATTTCCCTGATAAGCGACGCGCTTTCTTTCGCCGAAACCGCCATTGTATTAAAATGGTTCTCAATCACCAGCGTCACGCCTTTTTCTGCTGCTGCATCGCCCAGCTCGCGCATGGATTCGATCAGTCTGGCGCGGCGCTCCGCTAATTTCTCCGTATCCCCAGCGGCCAGATTACCGCCGTAAATGCGGATGTACTTTGTACCCAACTGATCGCAATAACCCATCACCTTTTTGATAGCGGCGATTTCGCGCTGGCGGACCGGTTCGTCCAGCGAATTGAAATAGGAGTTATATGGCGTCAGGCAGATGATCTGGATGTTGTTCTGCTCTGCACACCGCCTGACCTCGGCCAAAGTATTTTCATTGCAGTCACATGGTAGCCCAGAGCGGTAATCATTCTGTACAACAATCTCGACACCGTCTGCGCCGATGCGATGCAGCAGTTCGAGCGCCTCGCAAACAGTGTATTCCGGTGTACCCATGGTATGTCCGGCAATTTTGAACATAGCGGCTCCCTCCTTTAATCCATCGCCGGCAGCCCGGCGGCACGCAGGATGCGGTCGAGCAATTCGTGGGTCTTGTAGGCGTCCGCCGCATCGGTAAGCGGGGTTTTGCCGTCGCGCACACAATCGAGGAAATGACGGATTGCATTCGTAAAGCCCAGTTTATCCTCGGACTTGGCCCAGCCCATAGCGAGCGGGGTCATTGCAGTCTTATGCTGTTCCTCCGCATCCGTCACTGTCACACTGTCCGGCATTTTAATAAACGCCGAGCGGTTATTCCCATGCAGTTCAATGGTTTCCTCCCACTGGCCCGAGCAGCGGGCCGCGATCAGCATACCCGAAGCGCCGTTCTCGAATTCCAGTTGAGCGGTCGTAAACGTCTCATAATACGGATCCGTGAACTTGGTCAGCGCATTGACGTCCTTGACCTCACCGCCGTAGTAGCGCATCAGATCGACCATGTGGATCGCGTTTTCCAATGTGGCGCGGTACTCGGTCGCCGGACGGTTTTTCTGTGCGATGATCACCTCCGGAGACCCTTCCCCATAAACCGCCTTGGCTTTTTGGCAGACTGGCGCGTAACGGCGGTTAAAGCCGATCATCAGCTTTTTGCCGGTCTTTTCCGCAACGTCTGCAATGTACGCCGCATCCTTCAATGTGGTTGCCATTGGTTTTTCACTGTATACGTCAACCCCATGCTCCAACAGAAAAGCAATCTGCTCTGCGTGGCATTGCTTGGGGGTCAGCACAAAGGCGCAGTCCAGGCCGAGCGACACGAACGCTTCCAGGGTATCGACCGCATGCTGCGCACCGCAGAGACGTTGCGCATGCTGCGCGTTTTCCAGCTTGCCTGCCATCAGCCCGACAAACTCCACATCGTCAAACCGCGGCAGTACGGGAAGAAAGTTGTTCTTTGAAACATAGCCGATGCCGATTACACCAACTCGCAGCTTTTTCTCAGCCATTGATACCCTCCTCCTTATAGTACTCTTCCAGCACGCGCTCGAGCAACGCGTATTCTCCGTCCGTCAGCTTGCGCAGCGGCCCGCGGCAGGTGTCATTTTCAATGATGCCGCGCAGCTTGAGCAGCGCTTTAAGCGCCGGAATGCCCGGGACTGCCGCCAGTTCGCGGTCGGTCCTGACAATCTGCTGCTGCGTCCTGCGCGCGCCTTCCATATCGCCCTCACGGTACTGGCGGTACAGGCGATTGAACCGTTCGTGGAAGATCGCCCCCGGGCCGGTCACCGTGCCGACACCGCCTGTCATCAGGCACGGGAGGAACAGGCTGTCGCAGCCGATCAGCAGGTCTGGGATGCGCTCGCTGCACAGCAGATAATCCTCAATGCGCATCAGGTCAGGGCAACTGTATTTGATGCCCGCAACATTTTCGTATTTTTCCATCAGCCTGCCCAGCAGTTCGGGTTTGACGTCGCTCGTTGTGCAGCCGGGAATGTTATAGATATAAACCGGATAATCCGGCGGTACGCTCTCGACCACCGCGCTGTAATAGCCAAGCAGGGATGCCTCGTCCATAGGAAAGAATGCCGGCGACATCACGCCCACGCCATCCGCGCCGATTCTGACCGCGTGCCGCACATGAGAGATAGTCTCCGCAGTCGTCATGCTGCCGCACTGGATGAATACCGGAATGCGCTTTGCCACGGTTTCCACCATAATTTCCGCTGCCGTTTCGCGCTCCTCCCTGCTGAGCAGAAGGCTCTCCCCGTTGGTGCCGTTCGGATACAGGCAGTCCACCCCCGCCTGCACCAGATATTCCGTAAAGCCCGCCAGTGAGCGCTCATCCATTGATCCATCTTCGTGCATCGGCGTAATAGTCGGAATAACCACGCCGGATAATCTTTTTTCGTACATCATACTCTCCTTTTCCGTTATCTGCACCGCTTCAGCCCATAGCTCCGCTACGTTCCGCCGCCTGCTTCCAGGCCTTTCCCAGTGCGCTGGCCGCCTTTTGTCAAGTCCTGCTATTTTTCCAGCACCTCCATGACCTGCCGGCATGCCTTATGCCAGTTTTCGGGGATATCGGCTTCAATGGTCAGCGTGCCGTCATAGCCCGCCCGCTCCAGGCTGTCAAGAAACACACGGTAATCATAACCGTCCCTCACAGAAGGATAGTTTCTTTCCGGATAGGAAAGCGGATAATCCATGTGGATATGATGAATATACGGCAAATAGGTTTGCAAATCCTGAAACGGCTCTCCGGCCGCTACCATATGCCGAAGATCCGCCATGGTAAAAAGGTTGTTTATTTTTACTTTTTCTATCAGCTGCACCGCTTGTACAACTGTATTGATATAGTTTGAATATTTCGGTCCCAGCGGCTCCAGAATCAGTTCCTGATGATTTTCCTCCGCTTTACGCGCCATCAGGCGCAGCGCTTCTATGAACGCCTCTTCTTTCGGCCGTTCTGACGCCGTCCGTATCCAGCGCGCCTTGCCGTTCCCCAGGATAAGGGTACGGATACCAAGCCTCGCCGTTTTTCCGCAAGCCTCTTCCAGGTATGGCTCCAGCGATTCGGGTTTAAATCCCTCCTCGAAAAACAGCGGCTCTGCCACCGGCAGCAGGCGGGAACCAATCTGTATCGGCACGCCGATTTTTATGCTCTTTTTCAATTCATCCAGTGCTTCCCCGCTTAGATCCGCGATCTCGGGGACATCCAATTCTGCGAAATCATATCCCGCCTCTGCAATCGGCAGATAGTCTTTTATTTTGCCAAACCCACCTATTTTCATAGCAGCACCTATCCTTTCCGCATCCTGGAAACTCCAAGCCGGACGTTCCGGCCATTTCCCAGGCATAAAGATCATTTTTATTCAAACGGCCCTCATTCCTTCTCTTTTCTCAGCTTTTAAGATGAGTACAGAGCCGAAACGAGGGCCGCTATTCAGTTAACCGCTACCACATTCCATCCAGCGGCACGAATTAGTATTTTTCGCGGGTCGCAACGAGCAGCTCGTACAGTGCTTTCTGGCCATCGCTCGCCTTGGATAAAAACGCATCGACAACAGGCTGCGTCTTTGCCTGGAACGCTTCCTTGTCTGCTTCCAGGATCTCAACGCCATTTTCCTCCATGACCTTCAGGCCTTCCTCGGTGGCTGCCGGCCAGATCTCGTTATTCCACTGATCGGCAAACTTCTCGCCGGCTTCGAGGAGCGCTTCCTGATTTTCTGCCGAAAGGTTGTCGAACCATACCTTGCTGACGAAAACCGGATCCGGAATGGTAAAGTGCTCGGTCAGCGTGAAGTACTTGCACAGCTCATACCAGCTATTGGCGGCGATGACGGAGGGTGTGTGATCCAGACCGTCGATGGTACCCTGCTGCAGGGCGGTGTAGATCTCGCTGGAAGCCATGGGGGTGCCAATCGCGCCCATCGCGTTTACGGTATCCGCCAGAACAGCATCCTCCATGCAGCGCAGCTTCAGGCCTTTGAGGTCGTCAACCGTGTTCACGGCATGTTTCTGGTTCAGCACGCTGCGGCTGCCGATGTCCGTCCATGCGATGATCTTGAAGCCGTTTTCCTCCGCATTGGCCTCCAGCACCGCTTTTACCTCGTCATCCATAACGGTGTTCACGGCCTGGCTTCCGTCCTCCCACAGATACGGCAGGGAGAACACCGACCACATATCGTTGAAAGCGGACAGATCGGTGGCGGCGCATTCGGTCATCTCTATGGTGCCTGCCTTCAGCCCCTCAAAAGTCGCGGCCTTGTCGCCCAACTGGGAGGAGGGATAGAACTCCATTTTCAGCCGGCCCTCCGAGCACTCCTCGATCAGCTCAGCCAACACATTGGCACCATCCGCCTGCGTGCCGGTAGCGGGAAAGGTGACGGAATATTTTACCGTAATTGCACTGCTGGAACCATCGGAGGCAGGGGTTTGGCCGGAGCCGCCGCAGGCGGTGAGCATTGTCGTCATTGCCAGAACGCAGGCCAGGGCCAGAGTGAACTTCTTTTTCATGGTAAATCTCCTTTTCAATCAATAGTATGGTTGGTTTGGTAAGCATACAGATATTTCCCGGCGTTTACGTCCGCCAGAGAGCAGGATTAAATCGCCATGCCGAGGAAGGAGGGGAGCCCAAGAACCAGAAACGGGATATATGTAATCAGAAGCAGGCAGAGCACTTCGGCTATCATATAGGGAATGGTACCCTTAATTGCTTTTTCAACCGGAATACCGGCAATCTTGGAGGTGATGAACAGGCAATAACCCAAGGGCGGCGTGATGTTGCCGATGGTCAGGTTAAAGGCCATGATAATGCCGAAGTGAATCAGGCTGATGCCCATGGACGCCGCTACCGGAGCCAGGATGGGAGCCAGGATGATAACCGAAGCGCCGCCATCCATAAACATGCCCATGATGAGCAGCAGGATGTTGACCAGAAGCAGGAACATGTACTTGTTATCGATAATTGAGAGGATCAGGTCGTTCACAATCACAGGCATCTGCAGCGCGGTAAGGCCGTAGCTGAAAACCTTGGCGCAGGCGATGATCAGCAGCAGCGGGGCCGCGCTGTTGACACCCTGCAACAGGATCGGTCCAATCTCACGAATCTTGAGCGTTTTGGTGATGAACAGGCTAACCAGAAGCGCGTATACAACCGAAATCGCGCCGGCCTCGGTAGGGGTCATGATACCGCCCATAATGCCTCCAACAACGATCAGCGGCATACCCAGCGGCAACAGTCCGTCAATGATAGTCCGCTTGATCTCGCCCGCGGACAGGTGTTCCGTGCGCTTCGGGAAATGGACCACACGGTCGCGCAGCAGCACCACAAGCATCAGGATCAGGCCGCACAGGATGCCTGGCACGACGCCGCCCATAAACATCGAGCCGACCGAGACGCCGACCGCGGTCGCGTAGACCACCATGATAATGCTCGGCGGGATGATCGGTCCGCAGGTGGAGGCACTGGCAATTACGCCCGCGGCCTCCTGGGCCGAGTACCCCTCCTTGACCATGGCAGGGATCAGGATACCTCCCATGCAGGACGAGCATGCCTGCGCGGAGCCGGTAATGCCGCCGAAAAACATGCTGGATACGATGCCTGCGTGGGCAAGGCTGCCGGGCAGCCGGCCGATCAGCAGCATGGCAAAGCGGATGAGCTTTTCCGTGATGCCGCCTCGGTTCATGATCTCGCCAGCAAGCATAAAGAACGGGATTGCCAGCAGAGGCAGACTGCCAATGCCATTAAATATGGAGTTTGAAACGGCAAGGGTTGCGATGGGGGTATTGGTCGTCACGCCAAGCGCAACCAGGCTGAGCGTGCCGGTAAACAGCAGGGAAACATACACCGGAATGCCTGCCAGAATAAAGACAAAAGTCAGGATGACCAGCAGGGCGATAATTAAGCCTACACTCACAGGGGTTCGCCTCCTTTATTCTTGTTCAGTCGCGGGGTCATCGACGGTGCGGCTCTTGATCGTGCGCAGATACTCGTAGATCATCAGAGCAAAGCCTATCGGGATCGATACATAATAGTACATTCTGGGAATGCGCAGCGTGGTACTCAGCATGGTACCGGCGGCGGTATACTGTGCGGTCCAGATGAGCAAGAGCACCAGGAAAACAATGGTAATCGCCAGGAAGACCGACCGCAGCGCAATGCGCACCGCCTTGCTTTTTGGTTTGTTGACCAGCATTGTGAATTCGGTATGTCCGTTGGTGCGAACCGCTCGGGCGCTGCCGAACATGCCCATGGCCACCAGCAGGGCCTGATTGACCTCATCCGCCCACAGGAAGCCGGTTTGGAAAATATAACGCGCAATAACAGTGGCCGTTGCAATGCAGACGATAGCGGTCAGCGTTGCACCGCAGACGATGTTCTCAAGCCATCGGATAATCGTATCGATGCTGTTAAATAACTTTTTCATACTTTCTCTCCTATAGGCACTGTTTTGTTATGCCCACCACATTCCGGATGTTTCCGCAAAGATCGCGCAGCTTTTCACCATGTCCACCGCGTGCTGCAAACCTTCCAGCCGGTTGATCAGGCTGTCCTCATGCTCAATGCTGATCGTTCCGTCATATCCGGTCTTCCGCAGCTCGGAAAAAATATCTTTCCAGTACTTCGCGTCATTCCCGTAGCCTATCGTTCGGAAGATCCAGGAGCGGTGCGTCTCGTCGCTATAATGCTTTGTGTCCAGAACGCCGTTGCGCGCGGTGTTGTACCGGTCGATGCACACATCCTTCGCGTGTACATGGTAGATCATTCCCGCAAAGGCCCGAATCACGGCCACCGGCTCCATCCCCTGCCAGAGCAGGTGGCTGGGGTCGAAGTTGACGCCGATCTCCGGCCCGACCGCTTCCCGCAGACGTTTCAGCGTATCCACGTTGTAGACACTGAAGCCGGGATGCAGCTCCAGCGCGATTTTGCTTACGCCGCAGTCCTTTGCACTCTGAGCGAAGCTTTTCCAATACGGGATCAGGACCTTGTCCCACTGATATTTGAGAATATCCAGATTATCGTCCGGCCACGCACAGGTCACCCAGTTGGGATATCGGGACGCTTCGCAGTCCCCGGGGCAGCCGGAAAAGCAGGTGATGGTATCGACCCCCAGCTTTTCTGCCAGGCGGACGGTGTTGCACATATCCTCATGATACTCTTCCGCCTTCGCCGGATCGGGATGCACCGGATTGCCGTGACAGGAAAGCGCGCTGATCGTCAGACCGGAGGCTTGGAGGGTCTGCTGAAATTCCTCCAGCGCCTCGGGAGAGGCAAGCAGGCGTTCCGGCGCGACATGCGCCTTGCCGGCGAATCCGCCACAGCCGGGTTCTATCTGCTCAATCCCCATTTCCCGAAATATTTTTAACGCATCTTCCAGCGGCCTGTCCTGCAGTACATTTGCCACAACGCCTATTTTCAATCCATATTCCTCCTTCCCTTGTTCATCATATGCTTATCAGACAACAACCCACTTGCCGCTGTGGGCGCTCTCATACAATGCGTCGCAGATCTTCATCATATGAAGACCGTCCTCAAAGGTCGCAAAGGGGTTTTCCGGTGCTTCGCCGCGAATAGCCCCATAAATCGCTGTGAAATTCTGCTTGAAAGCATCGGGGAAGCCCTCCGCGTGGCCGCCCGGATATCCGATGACAGCGGCCGTCGCACGGTCTACCAGGGAGGGGTCCTTGGTCAACAGCCCGTTGGGACCGTCCCGATGGCCGATCAGCAGATCGTTGACCCGCTCGTTATCCCATTCCAGCGACTGCCTGGTGCCGGCCACCTGTAGCACGGTCTGATTCTTCTTGCCAGAGAATACTGCAGAAAACGTGGCGGTGCCGACAGCCCCGCCGTCGAACCGGAGCAGGACGCAGGAGAAATCCTCCGTATCAATGTCCACATCTTTTGGACCCTGCTCCGTCATTTGCGTGCGCTGTGGATAAACGGTTTTAAATTCCGCGAAAACCTCGGTCACCTGCTGGCCGGTGACGTATTCGGCCAGATCAATCCAGTGGGAGCCTAGGTCTGCGGTGGCCCGTGTCTTGCCGCACTGGTCGGACAGCAGCTTCCAGCTGAAATCCGTCTTGTACTGCAGCCAGTCCTGCAGATAGCCGCCCTGGATATGATAAATTTCACCGAGCTCTCCGTCCAGCGCCATGCGCCGCATCCGGTAGGGGATGGGGTAATAGCGGTTGTGGAAGTTCAATGCGCCGATCACGCCGCTCTTGCGGACCGCATCGACCATTTTCTGCGCCTCTTCCGCGTTTCGCGCCATGGGCTTCTCGCAGACGACATGAATACCCCGCTCTATGGCTGCCATGGCAATCGCCATGTGGGTGCTGTTGGGCGTGCAGATGTGAATGCAGTCAGGCTTGCAGGCATCCATCATTTCCACATAATCCGCGTAGCCCGCGGGAACGCCCAGCCGTTCGGCCTTTTCCTTTGCGCCAAACGAATCCGCAATGGCCACAACGTCCACATGGGGGATTCGCCTGAGCGCTTCCACATGGGCAAACCCGATAAAGCCCATGCCGACTACCGCTGCTTTTAAGCGTTTCATATGCTTCCTCCCTGTTTATCGTACTTATACTGCGATTGCAACCGCGCCCATCAGAGCGGCTTCATAGCCAAGGGCGGTCGGCAGGATCGGCACGTCTTTCATCTGTGCAAAGGTATACCGTTCCATAGACCGGCGAATGCCCGGCATGAGCAGGTCCAGCGAAGCCGATACCCCGCCGCCGATAATGACCGCTTCCGGATCAAGAATATTCGTGTAATAGGAAATGCCCTTGCCGAGATACTCGCCGACCTGCTGGAAAATCGCTGCGGCGGTCTCATTACCGTTTTTCGCCAGCTTCGCACAGGAAGCGCCCGAAGGGCTCTCTCCCAGCCGGTCGAAAGCCGCCCGGAAAGCCGCGTCCTGCCGCGTCCGCTCCTCGATCAGCCGGTTCAGGGCCGTTCCGGAACCATGCGCTTCCAGACAGCCCTGCTCTCCGCAGGGGCAGCCGCAGGGCTTTTGGTATTCCACCTTGAGATGGCCGAACTCACCGGCATAGCCATGTGCGCCGCGAATCAGCCGTCCATCGCTGACGACCGCACCGCCTACGCCAGTGGAAACGGTCATCCACCCGAAGCTGGAAAACCGCTTCCCCAGCCCGAAGCGCACCTCTCCCACGGCGCAGGCGTTTACGTCATTTTCGCACACAACCCTGGCAATCCGGAGCTTTTTGGAAAGATACGCCCTCACGGGTATCTGGCTCCAGCCCGCGTAAACCGCCCGAAGCAGAACCCCTTCCCCGCGCTCCACAATGCCGGGAAGGTTGACCCCGATGCCGGCAATCTGTTCCATACGCAGGCCGCGTTTTTCTGCAAACCGGCAGAGGATTTCGCAGCATACATCCAGATGCCGCAGGCAGTCTCCGGTTTCGGTGGGAAACTGCTGTTTTTCATAAATTTTTCCGGCGTCGTCCGCAAGGGCGACAATGGTTTTGGTACCGCCGATATCAAAAGCCCCAATGTACATAGGCTTATCCCTGTGCGTTCTGGATGGCACGCTTCATATCCTGCGAGATGGCGTGCTCCAAAATCAGGTGGATGTCCTCCACCACGCCGTAGTTCTTTGAGGGGAGCACAATGGAAAGGTCGGACAGCCCGATCAGACTGCCGTTGTAATCGCCTACAATGCAAATCGTTTTAGCGCCGGCCGCCTTTGCATACTTTTGCGCCTCCACCAGATTGCCGGAGCTGCCGGAGACGGACAGAGAAATCACTAGGTCGCCTTCTTCCAGAAAATTTTTCAACTGCTCTACCATGGTCTGGTCATAGGCGTTGTCGTTGCCATAGGCGGTGAAAATAGAGGAGTGGTCAGAGGGGGCAAAGATCTTCAGCCGCTTGGAGTCCCCAATGTTGATGCCCTTGCCAAAGTCACAGACCCAGTGAGAGGCCGCGGCCGCGCTGCCGCCGTTGCCCAGCACGAACACACGTCTGCCGTTCTCGCGCGCCTCCTCCAGACAGGCCTCCAGCTTTTCAATGTCAGACCGGTCGATCGCTCCCAGCGTGCGCTGGAGCTCATCGCTGTAATTATCAAAAAACATGTTGCTTTACCCCCGCTTATTCGGCATGTTCGCCGTCATATGCGCTCTTGTCGTCATCCAGAACGTCATAGCCCGCCCGCATGTACAGGTCGAGCTGCGGCGGCGTCGCGATACCGAGCGTTACGAAAGGCTCTGTGTTTCCTGCGGGGTTGCGGGTGCCGTGCAGTACGCTGGGAGGCGCGAACACAATATCGCCGGCCTTGCAGGGGATCCACTTGTCATAGAGATAGCACTCGCCCTCGCCGGAATGAATAATCAAAATTTCTTCCGAAATAGGGTGCTTATGCGGTGCGAACTCTTTGCCGGGCTCATGGAAGCCGACCGCGATATTGGTGTTTTTGCATCCCATCTTGGGGTTCAGCGCGAAGTGAACCACATGGCCGTTGGGCATGGTCCAGGTTTCGCCGCCGCTGATGCTGAACTTGCCGCCATACTTCTGAACATATTCTTTCTTTGTCATCTCCGATATCTCCTTTATGAAAACTGAATCACTGCTTTGATGGCCGCGCCGCTTCTGGCGTCGGCAAAGGCCTGAAGGGCATCCTTATACTCGTAAACCGAAATGAGCTTCCGCAGATCGTCTTTCATCTGGACCACCTTTTCCACCACAGCCGAGGTTCCATCCGTTTTCAGCTGCGGCGCGGGACCCTTGGAGCCGATAATGGTCAATTCTTTTCGCATAATAGGCAGCGGCTCAAATCCATCAATGCCGCCGAAATACACACTGGGAACAACAATCTTACCACCGGTGCGGGCAGCGGCCATGGCGTCTTTCAGAACAGGAGGCGCTCCAGTCGCTTCGATGACGATATCGACGCCATCCTTCGCGGTCATCTCTTTAACCTGCTCCATCCAGGCGGGTTCGGATGTGTCTATCACATCCAGCAGGCCGGTCTTGCGCACCTGCTCCAGGCGCAACTTGCTGCGGTCCGCGCCGATCACCGTACCCGCGCCCATGGTCTTGAGGATCATGGCGGCCACCAGGCCGATGGCGCCCAGACCGATCACCAACACGCTGTCGCCGGGCTGGATATTTGCTTTCATTGCCACATGGTAAGCACAGTTGGCCGGCTCCAGAATGGAAGCGGTGATATCGTCCAGTTCGTCAGGGATGGGGCTGAGGAAGCTGTACGCATCCGTGTTGGTCACCAGCGTTTGCTCCGTGAAGCCGCCGGGCAGAAGGGCGTCATTCAGGCTCTTACAGTAGTTCTGCATGCCGTTGCGGCAGAACCAGCACCGGCCGCAGCCCTTGACCAGCTCGCTGGCGACGCGCATCCCTTTTTTCAGGCCGTTGGCGCCGTTGCCCACCTCCGTGATAACGCCGGAAAACTCATGTCCAAAATAGTGCTCACCGGAGAGGTCCCGCCTGCCGTTATACAGTGCCAAGTCGCTTCCACAGATGCCGCAGGCCTTTATGTCTACCCGAACGGTGCTGTCCGTGATTGCCGGGCGTTCATCGGTTTCCCGCATTTCCAACCGGCTGGGAGCCAGTAATCTGATTGTTCGCATTGCTATCGTACCTTTCTTCATCGATTAAACGCAGCCCGAGCCGTTTCGATGCCAATCTGCATCTGTCGGTCCGCTTCTTCCACGGTGTCGAACCATAGCTTCCATGGGTACAGGCCGAACACCTCGAACGAGCAGTACTTGTCAAAGCCCGCTTCCTGCAGAGCGCCCGCGACAGCCTTGAAATCAAAGTGTCCGGTGCCGGGCGCGTGGCGGTTGGAGTCTGCCAAGTGCAAATTCTGCAGCGCATATCCGTATTTCCGCACAGACTCGACAGGGTCGGCTTCCTCAATGTTCAGATGATAGGTGTCCGCCATGGTGCGCACATGAGGATGATCGACCTGCTGCACAAATTCGGTCGCCTGCTGCATCGTGTTCAGGAAGTTGGTCTCGTAGCGGTTGATCGCCTCGACCGCAAGGTAAACCTCCTTGCTTGCGGCGTATTCGCCCGCCTGGCGGATCACCTCCGCCATACATTTGACGGCTTCCTCGCGGTCGGTATCATCGTCCAGATGGCGGGTAGCGCCGCCGCTGCCGATGATGACGGTCGCGGCCTCCATATCAGCGGCGACATCAACCACCTTGCACAGATAATCCGCGCATTTGGCGTTGAGCGTCCGGTCCGCTGTGGCCAGCTTGACGCTTCCATCAAAAATGTAGTGGAGGGCGCTGCATGCAAGGCCCGCGTCACGGATCCAGCCCTTAACCTCGCGGCGGCGTTCCGGTGTGCTCTCTACGGGCAGATGCAGCGCTGCGGTCAGCTCCACTGCATCAAACCCAATCTTTGCGGCTCTGTTGATGGTATCATGCAGGTCATGCATGCCATAGACCGCCGTACACATGCTAAACTTCATAAATAGGCTCCTTTGGGATCTCATCAGTATCGTCTGTATGGGTCTGTGCTTCGATAGAAAAAAACTATTAAAAATTGTTGATCGTTTGAATCGAAATACATGCGAAGAATGGATTGGATTTTTTCACAGTACATTCGTGATTTCTAACAAAAGCTTTTGTTTATCTTCACCAATAGTGTAGCATGGTGATAGCGGACAAGTAAAATACTAACAAATTATTTTTTAATAGTTTGCGCTTATAACAGAGGAAAGCGCGCAATTCCCCATCGTTCGCTTTGTTGATTTTCAACATTTTATTAGTGTCTCATCCATTGACATTGCAGCACAGTGCATGTATAATAAGAAAAAACTAACAAAAAGCCCTGCGTAAGTTTTACTTTTATGATAGGGAGGATGCTCTATGACGCTGAACCAACTGCTGTATTTTCAGAAAATTGCCGCAATGGGCAATATGGGAAAAGCCGCAAAAGCGCTTCACATTTCCCAGCCCAGTTTGAGCGTCTCCATCTCCAACCTGGAAAAAGAGCTGAATCTCTCCCTGTTTCATCGAAACGGACACAATTTAGAGCTTTCCGCCGAAGGAGAGCAGCTTCTGGCGCATGCGGAAGCCATTTTAGCGGATTTACAGGCCGCGCAGCTACATATGCAGTCGCTCTCCGCCAATCGGGATATCCTGATCCGTATCGGCTGCATTTCACCGGTTTTATGGGAACACCTGCCGCGGATGGTCCGCGCGTTCCTGTCCAGGCCGGAAAACAGAAAAATGAAAGTCGAATTCATCACGGACAACACAGTTCCTCTGATTGCAAAGCTGCGGGATGGGTATTGCGATTTTCTCATTTGCTCGGCTTCCGACGAGGACGGTCTGTGTCAGACCGAGTTGATTGCGGAGCCCTTTGTGCTGCTCTGTCCGCCTGACGCCTATGTGCCGCAAAGCTGGGAAGACCTGTTTGCCTGCAGTGTGATCGGCTTTCAGAAACAGACCGCTGCGTATTATGAAATTTACGATATGCTCAAGCCCTATGGAATCGAGCCGGTTTATGGCCATATCGCCCCCGATGAGGCAAGCATCGCCAGTCTGGTCGCCCACGGCTTCGGTTATGGCATTTGTCCCCACGTGTCCCTTCTAAAGAATTACAACGTGCAAATCGCGCCCTTACCCCTCCCTAATAAGGGAATGGTGCGCCGGATTTACGTCACCCAACTGGCCAGCCGCCCACCGGTGGGCGCGGCCCAACGCTTCCTGAAATATCTGATGGCGTCGGCCGGACCAGACAAACAGGAAGCTCCGTTTACCGGAGCCCTGCTGTGAAAAAAGCGCCGTCCCATCGGTCATAACCGATGGGACGGCGCTTTTTAGGGGGATGTGCTGATATTTTTCTGTATGCTGGGCCGCGGCACACGTCCCGTTTACTGATTGACGGATTCCACGATGGCATCCGCAAGGGCATCCAGCTCCGCCGCTTTATCCGGCAGCAGCGCGGAGGCCATGGACAGCCGCTCGTTGAGCACGGTCATATTCTTGAGTTCCTCATCGATGAATTTCTGCATCAGGTCGCCCGACTTGACCGCCCACGAACCGTTTTCGATGATCGCAAAGGTGCGGTTCTGCAGGTTAAGCGCCTTCATATCCATCAGGTAGTTGTGCATGACCGGATAGATACCAAGATTATAGGTCACAGAGGCCAGCACGATATGGCTCAGCCGGAAGGTTTCGGAAATCAGCTGTGAAACATGGGTGTTGGATACATCGTACAGCCAGACGTTGCTCACGCCCTTTTCACACAGCTTGCCTGCCAGCGCCTGCGCCGCGGCTTCCGTATTGCCGTACATCGAGGCGTAAGCGATCATGACGCCCTTTTCCTCCGGCTCGTAGCGGCTCCAGTGATCGTACTTGTCGATAAAGTACATCAGGTCCTTGCGCCAGACCGGACCGTGCAGCGGGCAGATGAATTTGATCTGATCCAGGATGCCCGCCGCCTTTTTGAGCAGCAGCTGGACATGCGGGCCGTATTTTCCCACGATGTTGGTCAGGTAGCGGCGGGCGTCGTCGATCCAGTCGCGGTCGAAGTTGACCTCGTCCGCGAACAGCTTGCCGTCCAGCGCGCCGAACGAGCCGAACGCATCCGCCGAGAACAGCACGCCGTTTGTGGTGTCAAAGGTGACCATGGCCTCGGGCCAATGCACCATGGGCGCCGCGACAAAGGTCACAACATGCCTGCCGAAGCTCTGGGTGTCACCTTCCTTGACCTCGATCAGCTCATGGCCGTCGATGTCAAAGCCGAACTGGCGCATGAACATGAACGCCTTTTCGGTCGAGATCACCTTAACCGACGGATAGCGGAGCAGGATCTCCTCGACAGAAGCGCCGTGGTCGGGCTCCATGTGGTTGACGACCAGGTAATCCAGCGGCCGCCCATCCAGCAGATGCTCCACGTTTTCAAGGAGCTGGCGGCAGGCCGACCAGTCTACCGTGTCGAACAGCACGGTCTTCTCATCCAGCAGCAGGTAGGCGTTGTAGGACACGCCGCGCGGGATGGGAAAGATGTTTTCAAACAGGGCGAGACGATGATCGTTCGCACCGACCCAGTAGAGATCGTCCGTTACATTGCGCACGCAGTACATATATTCTCCTCCTTATTCTTCCAGTCAGGCTTCAATGAACATATCCTTGCCTTCGCCGCACTCCGGACACACCCATTCCTCGGGCAGCTTTTCGAACAGCGTACCGGGGGCGACCTCCGCGTCCTCGTCGCCCAGTTCGGGGACGTATTCGTAGCCGCAGCCGCCGCAGACATAGCGCTTGCCAATCGGCTCGGGCTTGGGTACAGGCGGGCGTTTCATTTTGACCATGGGCGGGGCGGGCTGCTTTTCGCCGGTATCGAGCGCAGCGGTCAGCAGCGGCAGGATCTCGTTGACATCGCCCACGATACCGTAGTCGCAGTTTTTGAAGATCGGCGCATTGCCGTTCTTGTTGATTGCTACAATGGTCGAGGCATCCTTGATACCCTTAAGGTGCTGGATCGCGCCCGAGATACCGCAGGCAATATACAGGTTGCCCTTGAATTTCTGGCCGGACATGCCGACATAGCGGTCCAGCGGTACATATTTGAGCGTCTCCGCCACTGGGCGTGAGGAGCCGACCGCCGCGCCCGCGGCGCGCGCCAGATCCTCGACCAGCTTCATGTTCTCCCTGCTGCCAATGCCCTGTCCGGCGGAAACCACACGCTCCGCCTGCGTGATCGGAGTATCGATTGAAATGCCGACGGTGAAGTCGTGTCCGTCCTTCTGCAGCGCCGCCACCAGCGCCGCCACCTTCTCTTCCGGCGAGCCTTCCTTGAATATGTTGTGCTTGCGCACGCCCGTGACCGGCGCGGGCTTCTTGGGCCGGCTGGAGGTGCCGCCCTCGCTCTTGGGCGGCCTGCCCAGGATGTTGGACGCGATCACGACGCGCTGGATCTCGTTGGTGCCTTCATAGATGGTGGTGATCTTGGCGTCGCGGTACATGCGTTCCACATCCATGCCCTTGAGGAAGCCCGTGCCGCCGAAGATCTGCAGCGCGTCGTTGGTGACCTCGAGCGAGATGTCGGACGCATACATCTTGGCCATCGCTGCCTCCATCGCATACGGCTCGTGCGCTTCCTTCAGTTCAGCCGCGGAGTAGACCAGCATCCGCGCGCAGCGCAGCTTGGTCGCCATATCCGCGATCTTGAACGAGATCGCCTGCTGGAAGCCGATCGGCTTGTCGAACTGCACGCGCTCCTTGGCGTAATCCACCGCCGCTTCATACGCGCCCTGCGCGATGCCAAGCGCCTGCGATGCGATGCCGATGCGCCCACCATCCAGCGTCGCCATCGCAATCTTGAAGCCCTGCCCCTCCTTGCCGAGCAGGTTCTCCTTGGGTACTTTCACATCGTTGAAGATCAGCTCTGCGGTGGACGAGGAGCGGATGCCCATTTTGTCATAATGGTCGCCAAAGCTAAAGCCTTCCCACCCCTTTTCGACGATAAAGGCCGAAATGCCGCGGGTACCGATATCCGGCGTGGTGACCGCGAACACCACATAGGTATCCGCCTTGGGCGCGTTAGTGATGAAGATCTTGCCGCCGTTGAGCAGATAATGGTCGCCCTTATCGATCGCGGTCGTCTCGGTGCCGCCCGCGTCAGAACCGGCATTCGGTTCGGTCAGGCCGAACGCGGCGATCTTTTCGCCCTTTGCCAGCGGAACCAGATATTTCTGCTTCTGCTCCTCGGTGCCGAATGCGAAGATCGGCCACGAGCCGAGCGACACATGGGCGGACAGGATAACGCCCGTGCCGCCGTCCACGCGCGACAGTTCCTCAACCGCGATTGCGTAGCTCAGCACATCCTGTCCGGCGCCGCCGTATTCCTTGGGATAAGGCAACCCCATATATCCGAGCTTGCCCATTTTCCGGACGGCTTCTGCCGGAAATTCATTCTCCTTGTCCATGAGGAAGGCCTGCGGCTTGACCTCTTTTTCCGCGAAAGCGCGGATCTCAGCGCGCAGCTTTTCATGCGCGTCAGTGGTATGGAACAACATGGGGAAACCTCCTTATTTGATCCTTCTTGTGTTGCAAATGTTTTGTTATGCATATAGTATACCATTTTCATATTTTTTCTTGCAATGCCACTTTTGTACGAATCAAATGCCTTCTTTTTGCGTTTCTATCCAATCATATGCGCAATATATCCAAACAAAATATACTTTTTATGTGTGTTTTAGCATTTGTGGCTCCCGCCCGCAATCCCATTCGTTTTACGGGCAAAAACTTGCTCCCCACTGCCGTTCCAGAAGCTGGGAGCCTTATCGACCGTTTGCCCTCTTACATTTCCGGTTTTTTTCTCCGGTCGTGTTTTTCGTAATATTCTTTTTTTCGACATACCTTTTCCGCTCCGCGCCTTTTATCAGCAGCGGCATGGATGAGACGTCCCGCTCGCACTGGATTCCCACCGAGAAATGGTAAGCGTCTTTCGACTGGTCCTGCGCCAGCGCCTGGTGCCGGAAAAAGCCGGTCGGCTCAGGCGAGCCGCCACTGTGCGCTTTCCTGCTGCAGCTCCACCATGCGCCGGTACAGGCCTCCCTCGGCCATCAGCTGCGCGGGCGAGCCCTGCTGCGCCACGCGGCCGTTTTCCAGCACCACGATATGGTCGGCTCCGGCCACGGTGCGCATCCGGTGGGCGATGACCAGCACGGTCTTGCCGGCCAGCAGGCGGGAGAGCGCCCCCTGCACCCTGGTTTCGTTTTCCACGTCCAGGCTGGCGGTCGCCTCGTCCAGCAGCACGATGGGCGCGTCCTTGAGCAGCGCCCGGGCGATCGAGATGCGCTGCCGCTCGCCGCCCGAGAGACGGGCGCCGTTCTCCCCGATGGGGGTATGGTATCCGTTCGGCATTTTGCGGACGAATTCATCGCAGTTGGCGGCTCTGGCTGCGGCCAGCACCTCCTTATCGGTCGCACCGCGCCGGCCGAGACGGATATTTTCCAGCACCGTATCGTCGAACAGCACCACGTCCTGAAACACCATCGAGTAATCCGTTAGCAGCACCTCCGGCTCCACGGTGGCGATATCCACGCCGCCCACCTTGACTGCGCCCTCGGCAGCGTCCCACAAACGGGCAGCCAGCCGTGCGCAGGTGCTCTTGCCCGAGCCGGAGGGACCCACCAGCGCGGTCACCTCGCCCTCTTTTGCTGTAAAGCACACGTCGTGCAGCACCTTTTTCTCGTCGTAGGCAAACTCCACATGCTCGAATACAATGTCGTGTCCGTTGGGCTGAAACGCCGCCGCACCTTCTGCCACGGGCATGTCCTGAATCTCCATCATGCGGTCGGCGGAGACCTGGGAAACGAACATCTCCGCGATCAGCGCCAAGCTCTGGTCGAACGGCGCATAGATGCGGGTGATGACCAGCAGGAACAGGAACAGCAGCATAAAGTCGATGCGGCCGGAGAGAATCAGCTCCGCGCCCACGAGGATGGTCGTCGCCACACCAAGGCGCATAATCACGCTGGCCGCGTTCACCAAAAGGCCGGTGGATAATTCGCCGCGGATCGTGACCCGCTCATGTTCGTCGATCTTCTGCCCCAATTCTGCGAGGTAACGCGCCTGCTGGTTGGCGGCGCGGATCTCGCGGATGTTCTCCAGCGCCTCCTGCATCCCATCCGCCACGCGGACGGCGGCTTTTTTCGTCCGCTCGGCGCTGCGTCCCGCGAGCCTGCGGCTGCCGAACAGCAGGCCAAACGCCGCCGGCACCCCCCACAGGCAGGCGGCCGCCAGCCGCCAGTCATATACAAACAGGCATACGGCCGCGACCCCTGTGGAGATGTACGCGCCGTACAGATACCCCAGCACATGCGACCAGACGTGCTCCATGCGGTTCACGTCCCCCATAAGGGTCTCGGTCAGGTCGGCCAGATCCCGCTTGCCGAAATAGCCCAACGGAAGCTTGCGCAGGCGCTCCGCCAGACTGAGGCGGGTGGCCTTGACCTCGTTGTACACCAGGCCGTAGGTGGCGCGATACTGCTGCAAATGGGTCGCAAAGGACAGTAGGAGGAACAGCAGCACCCCCGTGATGAAAAGCGCCGCGTTGGGCAGCGGCTCCCCCTCGGTCAGCGCCCCCATAAAGCCGTCCATCAGCAGGTACAAGATGCTGATGCCTCCCAGAACGATCAGGTTGACGATGACCGTCCAGAAGGTGCCTTTTTTGACAGTTTGCACACCTTGAGCGGTCAGGGCGTATTTGCGCTGAAACTTTTTGCCAAACATGTTACTCTGCCTCCCTTTCGCTGGTGATCTTCCACTGGACCGCCGTGTTATAGTCCGCCCACATTCTGGCGTACAGCCCCGTGGCGGCGACCAGCTCCTCATGCGTGCCTTGCTCCGCGATGCGCCCTTCCTCCAGCACAATGATCTTATCCGCCCCCACGACGGTGGACAGGCGATGGGCGATCATGATGACGGTCCGGTCCCTGGTCAGCGCGGTGAGGGCCTTCTGGATCCGCACCTCGTTTTCGGGATCGGCAAAGGCGGTGGCCTCATCCAGCACCACGATGGGCGCATCCTTCAGGATCGCCCTTGCCAGCGCAATGCGCTGGGCCTCGCCGCCCGAAAGATAGGTCCCGTCCGAACCGATTCGGGTATCCAGCCCGTTCGGCAGCTTTTGCAGAATATCTCCGCATTGCGCTGCCGCAAGCGCGGCTTCCACCTGTTCCCGCGCGGCTTCCGGACGGGCGGCGCGGACATTTTCCAGAATGGAGGTCTTAAACAGGCGGCTGTTCTGGAAAACGAACGCGACCTGCTCCATCAACGTGTGCGGGTCAATCTGCCGCACGTCCACACCGCCGACCTCCACCACGCCCGACGACGCATCCCAGAAGCGGGGGATCAGGCTGGCGGCTGTGGTCTTGCCCCCGCCCGAAGGACCAACCAGCGCGACCGTCTGCCCTGGCTCCACTGTGAAGGAAACATGGGACAGCGCGGGCGTTTCCGCACCATCATAGGTAAAGCTGACGTCCCGAAACGCCACCCGACTGCCGCAGGGCGTCCGCGGATGCTGTGGCGACTGCAGGCTGGGGGCGCACATGACCTTATCGATACGGCTCAGCGCAGCGCTCGCCAGCATCATCCCCGAGGCGGCAAACATGATCTTGGCCAGCGCGGTGGAGATGATAGCCGAAAACACCGCGTAAAAGGCAAAATTGGTGATAAAACCGGCCAGACTGCCTGCGGCCAGCGCGCTGGGCGCGAGGAACAGCGCCGCGGGTACCAAAAACACGAACGCGCCCTCGGTGAAGGTCAGGTTTACGGACTGGGGTACTCGGCACACATCCGCCTGGTAGTACTCGGCCTTGGTGCTGTAATCCTCGATCGCCTGCTGGAAAGCCTTGAACGAATAGACCGTCTGCTGGAATATCTTGACCACCGGAATGCCGCGCACATACTCAGTACCCGCCTTGCTGATACGGTCCAGCGCGGCCTGATACTCCGCCATAATTTTGGCGTTTTTGCCGCCCATCATGGAAAACATGGCGATCACTGAGATCACCGCGGCCAGCAGGCAGGCGGCTCCCATCCGCCAATCAAAGGCGACCATCAGCGCCAGCATGCTCACAAACAGGACGATCGTTCCGATGATATCCGCCAGGTTGTGCGCCAGCAGCGTTTCGGTATCGGCCGCCGCCGCATCCAGCCGGCCGCGGATCAGACCGGACGCATTGGCGTCGAAAAAGCCCAGCGGCGCTTTCATCATATGGGCCATGCCCCGCTTGCGGATGTTGGCCGCGGTGCGAAACGCCGCCAGGTGGGTACACATCAGCCCCGCAAAATACAGGACGATGCCGCCCACCGCAAAGGCAAACGCCAGCCAGCCCCAGCGGGTAACGTTTTGCGCCCGCGTCCAGTCCGGTGCGGCGGCGATCAGATCGCGGGCGGCCAGCCAGATGCAGATGTACGGCGCCATGCTCAGTAGCATGGATACAGCCGACAGTGCCAGCCCCAGAAAGGTCAGCCCCTTTCGGCTGCCCGCATAGTCTAGCAGGATGGCCAGATCGCTCTTCTTTTTGTTTTTCATCTAAATAACCTCCTTTTGGTTAGCTTTTGCTAACTTTATGTCAAAACAACAGGGAATACGATGCCGCATTCCCTACTGTGTTCAACCAAACGAAAGCTCAAACAGACGCTCCCATCCGCCGGTGTAAAACGCCCGCAGCTGCTGCACATCCCGCAGCGCCTGGTCGTGCGGCATATCGTGGACCACCACCTCAAAAATGCTGTTGAACATGCCGCTGGCAATGATATGGCACAGGGAGCGATCCAACGGCGGAACCTCCTGCCCCGCGCGGCGCAGAACCTCGATATACTCGAGGGTTGCCTCGACCTCCACCTCCACCATGTTATGGACAAAGTTCTCATAGCTGGTGCCTTCCGCCCCGCACAGCAGCAGCTTTACCGGCTCCCGATGCTGGCAGATGTAGTCCACCATCCAGGTGAGATAGGCGCCGGATTCCTTCCCCACATGCGCCGGCTGCTCGGTCTCAGGCAACTCGGCAAAGGAAAGCTGCGCCTCCATGAACCGGCCCATCAGGGCGGCAGCGTGCGGCTCCACGATCGAAGCGAACAGTGCCTCCTTGCTGGAAAAGTAACCGTAAAAGGCACCGGTGGTCACGTCGGCGTTCTTGACAATCTGCCGCAGCGAAGCGCCCTGAAACCCCTTGTCCAGAAATTCAGCCAGCGCGGCCTGTTCGATGTTCTCCAATGTGGTGGTGGCTCCCTCTTCCATTTCGCTGCACCTCATAATAACACTGTTATATAACATCGTTATTGTACTGCGCGGCTTTGCATTTGTCAACCGGAAAACCATATTTTTGGCGCACCGGCCAAAAAGTCGACGGGAGGCGATATGCGACTCAACTGGTGCTTGCATTCCGGACAAATTTATAGTATCCTTTAGTTAGTTGACGCTAACCAATTATAAAGAGGAGGACATCCATATGTGGAAATACACGGTACAGGTCAGTGGGATGATGTGCGGGATGTGCGAGGCCCATGTCAACGATGCGGTCCGCAAAGCCTGCCCCGTAAAAAAAGTGCGTTCCTCTCACAGCAAGGGAGAAACGGAAATCCTCACCCCGGAAGAACTGGACGAGCAAGCCCTGCGGAACGCTATCTGCTCTACGGGTTATGAGGCGGGCGAAATCCGCAAAGAGCCCTACAAAAAACGGGGCCTGTTTGGCTAAACGCAATATATGAGGATTATGCCAGGCCGCGGAATATCCCCTATACCAATTAAAATACGTACGTTCTCTTCCATCGTGTCTCACCTTTTTGGGTCAGGTCCCTTTCAAGCGTCTTGCGGAAAAACCACAAAAACAAGCGGACAGACGACTACACAGCCCATCCAGGCGTTAGAATCAACCGCTATCGGTATGTTTTACTCGAAAATCACTTAAAAACCATCTGCACAAGCAGCATATAGCAGACGGTCCCGCCCGTGAGGGAGAGAAGCATCTGCTTTTTCCAAAGGTGCAATCCCACAACCACAGCCGCCGCAATCAGCTCCGTCAAACCGTGGTTCCCGCCAAAGACAGAGACATCTCTAAGGCAGTAAACCACCACAAGCTCTACCGATCCGGCAAAAACCAGCAGGCTCATGACCATCGGATATACAAAGCTGAACCCCGAAACGTTCATGTAGATGCCGTAGGCCAATCCCCAAAACCAAAATCCCGCAAAAATCGGGATGGTATATGGGAATACACATTTTAGCACGTTTAAAACGATATTGCGTTCCCTCATGGCAACCCTCTTGAAATTATAATAAACATAGTGCAAAATGTAACTTATTTTAAGCGAGGAAAAACTTTGGAGATTGGAAAAATCATTGCATACAACCTGAAACGGCTGCGGGAGGAACGGAATTGGAGTTTGAGCCAACTGGCAGAGATGGCAGGGGTTAGCAAGGTAATGCTGTCCCAGTTGGAAAAAGGCGCTTCCAACCCTACCATCAATACGGTCTGGAAAATCACCGGAGCCCTGCACGAGCCATACACCAGCCTTTTGGCGCTACCACAGGATCACACCATCCACATCCGCAAGCAGGACATTCAGCCATTGGTCGAGGGCAAGTATCACATTTTCAATTACTATCCCAAGGATGCGGACAGAGATTTTGAGTTATATCAAATCGAACTGGAGCCCGGCGGCCACGAATCCATTGGCCATCCGGTTGACAGCAGCGAATACATTATGATGATAGAAGGCCGTATGGAATTAAAGGCGCGGGAGAAAGTTTACCTGCTCTCCCCCGACGACGGTTTCTGCTTCAATGCCTCTGTTCCCCATGTATACCCGAGCCGGAAAAACCAGAACGCCAAAGCGGTTCTGATGATCTGCTATACCTGACACGGCGCCGACGCTGTTTTTTCAAATTTCACGGCCTTGGAGTAAAACGTGCTGTTGTTGGCAATCCGGTGCAGGGACACGTTTCCTTCAAAAGCGGCCACAAACTGCATATTGCCAGTGGCCTCTGTCCCGTCCCAGTCTTGTGCGGTCTTGGTCTCGCCGCCGTAGAACCAGCCCTTGAATACTGCGCTGGCGTTCTTCACCTCTGGGAAGTCGTCGGTGGAAAAGGGATCCTTGCCATCCTTTTTCAGAGTCAGGCTTGTGCTGTCGGTTTCGCCCAGCGTACCATCCGTGGTGATAAAGGTGATGGCGTAGTTGTCCTCACCGAACACGGCCTGGAAAGTCATGTTCTCCGAGATTTTCAGCGCGGCAAGTTCTTGGTCGGAATACTTCGTCTTAGTCGCAGCCGGATCGCTGGTCAGCAGCCATTGCTGGAACACCTTTCCCTCCGGTGTCTACGGTGCGGGCGGGAATGCGCCGTTGCCCGAGGTGACGGAGATCGTGGATGTACTGTCAGCGTTGCCGCCGAGGTTTCCGAATGTTACCTGATAGCTCAGCAGATCCCAGTTGGCAGAAGGGTATTCTGGGCTATACCGTGGCCTATGACAAACCCTCCGCCGTCACCGGTACTGCTTCGGCGGACAGCGCCATTTATCTCAACGGCGAAACGGTGATCGTCAGCACAGCCAAGCCCTACACCAAGGAAGGCTACACCCAGACCGGCTGGTCCTCCGCGTCCAACACCACCGATGTGGCGACGGTGAACAAGACCATCCCACCCTCTGCCGCTGTGATCACGAGAAGCGGCACCGACGTGACGAAAAACTATCAGATTGCCTATCCAGCGCCCTGACCGTCAACCGAGTCGCGCCCACAGCAAGAGATTTTACCTTCACCTCCGGCCAATCTGACCTATGACGGCAATGCCAAGGCCGCCGCCGTGACGGCCAATGCAGAGATCATGGGTATGGACGAGACGACAGTGAAGTATTCCGCCCCCTCCCCACGAACGCCGGAACTTACACTGTGTCCATCGACGTTGCCCTGGGCGCTAACTACACCGCAGCCAGCGGCCTATCGGATGCGGGCTGGATGTTCACAACCACCAAAGCGCCCCAGGACACGCCCGCCGCGACCTGTGGGAGCATCCCGATCCGGAAAAGCGCTGTCATGGAGGACGGCGTGGAAACCAGTCTCTCCAGCAATGTCGTAACTATCTCCATCCCGTTCAGGCCAGCCGCTCCCACGCAGGTCCGCGCATCGGCCGAGACTGTAAAAGAAAGGGCGGATGGCGGCTTTGTCTTTACCGGCGGACTACGAGTACAGCAGCGATGGAGATCCCACCTAGGTCGCCTGCACGGGCGGCGAAAAGCTGGCCTCGGCAGCTATCAGGTGCGGGAAAAAGCTACCGGCAGCAGCTTTGAAAGCGAAACGGTCACCCTTACCGTCACCGCCATGCGCTTCGCCCAGCTTCCTGATGGTGGGAACGAAAGAGCCTGGTACTACGCGCAGATCATCGGGGCGGAGCGGTACGGCTGAGTCGGCGGCTATCCCGATGGGACCCTCCAGCCGCATAACGCCGTTGCCCGCGCCGAGGCCACGAGCATCATCAACAATACGCTGGGCCGCAGCGCGGACAAGGCCATATCGACGCGCATTTGGACGAAATGCGGCAGTTCTCAGATGTAGATGACACAGCCTATTGGACCTACTATGGCATCATGGATTCCGCCCCCCCTCACACTCACAGAAAGACGATGGCGGCGAAAAGTGGACAGGGCTGAAATAACGCTCGCTGCCGCCGTGTACAGGAGCTTTCTTGTGAGGCGATCCTACTTTCATTCGAGAGCAGCCGTCAAAACAGGTACACGGACAGGCAGAGATGCCAAAATAGTAGCGGAATATGTCAGCACATTCCACTACTATTTTTATCGTGCCAATCAATCGGTCAAAGCAATTGTACGCGCGAAGTGTCCACAGC
Organism: Agathobaculum massiliense; assembly: GCF_900291975.1. GTDB lineage: Bacteria > Bacillota > Clostridia > Oscillospirales > Butyricicoccaceae > Agathobaculum > Agathobaculum ammoniilyticum. Next base: position 2,517,630 of record NZ_OMPN01000001.1, on the reverse strand, counting down.
GACTACTTCTGGAACAGGGAAGCTGCCTTTCTTCAAAGTCGTGAAAAAGCTTTCCATGCGTGCGTTGTCAAAGCAGCATTATGTGCGGCTCATGCAGGACAGAACCGAATCCAACGATCACTCCGTCGCAGCGGCAGGATACAGCTTTCCATCCGCGCTGCGACGTTCTACCGCTTGCTTCAGCGACTCCCCCAGCTGTATGCCCCGCACCTCTCTTTTTTCAGCCGTTCTTCCCACTTCCAGTTATACTCCGTTTTCGTCAATAATCCCAACTACCATAGCCTTGTGTTTACAAACGAATTGAGTAAATCACTGAACCGCCGGACGGTCTACAAGCATCTGAAAAAGATTCTGTCCAGCATTGTCTTGGATGACTGTTATTTTCACACGCTTCGTCATACGTTTGCGACGCTTTCCCTGCAAAACGGCGACGACGTGCTAACCGTCAAGGAGAACCTCGGGGATCATTCCGCTGCATTTACCCTGAACACCTACGGGTATCTGATACAAGCCATGCGCCGCGACAGTGCAGAACGCATGGAAAAAGCTGTTCCAAACGACTGTGATCGCCAAAAATGCGTGATTGTCGTCAGGAAAATTGTCCCACGCAAAAATGTTCCATGTTTTTGCACAAAACAGCAAAAACCGAACTTTATCTTTCGATAAAGTTCGGTAATCTGGTGGAGAGTCAGGGATTTGAAGAGCCGATTTTTGGAACTTATACACTATTCTCGTGTTACCACATGCCGTTTCATCCGAAACAGCGTGAAATCCTGAACATTTAGACACAATTGGTTTTTATGCTTTCAGGCTGTAAAGGGTACTTTTAAGGGTACAGGACAGCCCCGCTTTGCACCGCGGTTTGATCTCAAAACACCCATCCACTATTGTTTTCCTGCCCCTCGCGTCGGCACTCATACCGACGCGAGGGGCAGCTTTTATTTTGTATAACGATAGACATTTCCCAACGCTTGACACTATGTTTTACGTTGCAATCACCTGCAATGCTTTTATCAGAACCTGTTCCTGTTTTTTTATTTCTGCCACAAAGCTTTCATAGCAATCTACTTTTCGCGGGATCTGCAGTCCATATTTGACAACGCAGATATCCTCCCTTGGTGCAACATTGTTTTCGAAAGTAGAGCCCTTGTTCAGCTTCAACTGTAAAATGCAATCTTCCCCTATTTCTGGATAGAAAAATATTCCTTTCTTTGCATCGAATCGGAACATGTAAGCAAGCATTTGCAGATAATCTCTGTTGCCGATATTATGCATCGGCTTATATTTAGCGTCTGCGATGACACGCTGTGCAGTATTTTCACTAATAAAATCTGGATATATCAAACCTTTGCGCTGCGCGAACAACCACTGTGCCCCTATACGACGCTTGTTCATCGGATGATAAAAGTGCTTGCCTATCAGGATATTGGTATACTCTTCCCACAGCCATGCTCCATCAAACAGCAGTCCGAAAACTTGACGCGACCCCGACCCCATCTGATGCTGCTCGTGCTGCAAAATCAAAAGACACAACCGTTGTAGCGCCCGATACTCGCGATAATACGCATGCCTTACCGGATCATTTCTATTTTCTGCAACAATTTTAGCCCTATGATAGGGTTGATATGCCGGCGTTGCACTCACAACCAGCGCCACTTCATCTCGCACTGCCGCAAGCAGTTTTCTGCCGAATGCCTTTGGCTTGATGTACTCAATTGTATGGCGCACCAATTCCATCAACGCATTGTCATAGGAATACTCTCTCTGATGATACGCAACAGTTCCCACAAAAGGCGTGTTCCTAGTAATATGCCGGGCAACATCAATAACGCCTTTTACATTGCTGTCATTGTAATTTCTCTTCACATATGTTTTGTAAACACCCTTGCGCATCGCCGCCTTGAGATAACGCGGAAACAAAAACACCAACAGGTGAAACAGCGCATTGTCCTGATTTGCATCCGTCATCAAATCGACTAAGTTTGGATATTTCAACACTTGCTCTAGCAAATACTGAAAGAAATAGTCTTTTTCACCGTCAGAGAAGCGCGAAGTAATAACGAGCCGCTCATTCCCATACCCCACAAACCCCATTACATTTCCGGAATGATAATAGTCATTCACGCTTTGCAAAATCATTTGCTCTGCTGTAAGGTCATCCGATTCGTCCATCTGCTCCGGGAACACAAAAACGCCCTCCCTTTCGAGCTGTTTGAGCGTTTTGTTTGCGACCTTTTGCGTGATGCCTGAAATTTCACAAAAGGACGCTTTGGGCACGACAGCGTTATCCCTAATTCTCAGTTGCTTCATCTGTATCTCCGTCACGCGTCTCCGGATAGCCATACGCTTTTTCGAACCGCTGCATTATGCCAGATTCGTCATACATACCGTGGACATACTCCTGCAGCAAAGGACGCAAGCAATCCGTCCAGAGCTGATCAAAATTCAAAGTTTGCAGCTTCAAAAAGTATGCTGGGCCAATTTGATAGTTTTCATTGAGTTCTTCCGTATTGGCAATCACTTGATTCAGTGCCGTCATACGGCGAATCGCTTCCTCTTTCTTCTCCCCGATCTGGTCGAGCATCTCCAGCCGGTCGTTCTCTTTGATCTCGATGAATCGAAAACGACGGCGTATCGCAAAATCGAAGCTATCCACCGAGTGGTCAATGTCGTTCATGGTTCCAATCAGATAGACATTCTCCGGGATATAGAATTTTTCATCCGGATCCGCATGCATATTGGCATATTGCGTCGATACTGCACCGGTCTCCCCTCGATAACCCGGATCTATCGCAAAGAAAAGCTCCCCGAAAATCTTCGAGATCTCACCGCGGTTGATCTCATCGATGATAAAGACATAGTTTTTCCGATTCTCGCGTTTGATGTTCTTCTTTACACCCTTCTTCATTCTGGCTTTTATTTCTTTATACAGCGCAAAATCATAGGAAAATGCTTGTGTTGCAAATTTTTTGCCGAAGAAGCTGGTAATATCCTTTATCTTATCGAATCTTTGCTCCGCTTCCAGCATTTTTCTGATTTCATCCATATTGAGGCTGAGTGTATCCACAGATGCATTTCCCGGAATATGAATGGAAATGTGTTGATCATCAATGCCGGTAACGAAAAACGTGTTGCCGGTAACGGTATGAAACTCGTCTTCTCCCAGCTGCACGCTCGCAAAGAACGCCTCCAACGCATCTTGCGCGGATACTTCCTTTGCAATCATCTCCTGCGATTTTAAAGAATCCTCATAGTTTTTTCTGGCGTGGGCAATAAACTTTTTGAAAATACCGTCCTGTAATGCAAAGCCCATTGAGCCATCGTCGTTGAGCTTAGGCCGCAACCCCTCAACGAAATCCGTATAATCATAGCTCGGATGAAACTGTACAAACTCCACCTGCTTTTTTTGCTCATCCGACAAATCCTCATACCGATCATGGTATCCATCGCTGACAATATCCGCTGCAATTTCCCTCGCGAGATAGGTTTTACCTGTGCCGGGTGCTCCTCGGAAAATAATATTCTTTGAGGCTCGCAGCAGAGCCGAATATGGATTTGGCGCATCTTCGACGCGCTGTGCCGGCCTAACAGGTATATTTTCTATGTTATTCTCTGTTTTTTCCTCTCTCTCATTCTTATCACGATATACTAAAACAAATCGGTCTCCCGTCTCTCCAAATCGCCTTAAGCATTCCTGCACAAATAGGATTGTCGAAAAAATATTCCAGCAGTACAGCACAAACTGTCGGCCGTTATCATACCCATATGTCAAATATTCAATCGTATTGCGGTATTTTCGATATTCATTGACGCTTGAATATATGCCGCGTATCACCGGGTTGCTCGGCTTATACTGGCAGATCGGAAACGTTTCTTTTTCCTCTACGGATAATGCCGCTAGCTGTTTCTCAAAAATTTGACACGCTATTCGCGGCATGGTCTGATTGGTATTTCGCCTTTCACCCCTGCCATATTTCCGCCGGATCACTGTTCCGTCCACTTTCTCAAAATACGTATCAAGCGGCTTATAATGGTCTCCCAATCCCAAGTCGTCCACTGTAAAACGCTCATCTGTGGATGATATTTGATTAGCAGTGATCGTCAATTCATATTTCTGCTGTTTTTCTTCAATCTCAAACCCTTCGCGCTGTAAAAATGTTTTTGCTTCTACGGCGTTAAACGTATCTGCTGCAATTTCTATACCGTTTGCCAGATGCGCCGCCACAGCAATCACATATTTTGGTGGATATCTCTTACCATCTTCTGCGATAAGCTCATATCTTGTGCTTTGATTTTGCGCTGGTACGCCATGGGCATCAATGTACTGCAATGCCGCTATGATATCCTGTTTTTTTATCTTCGGAATGGCCATATTATACCTCATTTTCGTTGAATCTCTACATCTGCATTATATCTCAACACTTAGCATACTTCCATGCATATCAGCGTCACCTGTACGAAACAACTTATATTTTCGCCAGCAGCTCTGTCTTTTTCGCTTCGAATTCCTCCTGCGTAATGGCGCCCATTTCCTGTAGCTTTGCTAACTTTTCGATCTTGGCAAAAACATCCTCTTCCGGCGCCTCTGCCGCGTCCTCTTTCTTTTTCTTCCCCTTGGCAAAAACACTGCCGATGCCACTTTTCAAATCCTGCATTCCCTTGGCTGCCCGGTTCTTGATCGAGCTTTTCTCTTCCCCCGCCGGAACATCCTCATCCGTGACGTCCTGCATCGCTTGATAATCCGCCATGATCTCGTCCTCGGTATAATCGAAGTTCGCTTTATCCAAGGACACGGCCAGTCGTTTTGCCATCGGCAGCATAGAAGCGAAGTTCAGGCCGCCAGACACCACACCACCGATCACAGGGATCGCCTTAGAAATGCCTTTGGCTACCGTATCCTTTGTCACCTTAACGCCGACCAACTTTCCAACCTGCTTGACGATCGGATACCAAAGCGTTTTGGTGAGCGCCTTTTGCGGCAGTTTTTTGAGCGTCGTTTTCGCCAGTTGTGACGACAGAATTCTAACGCCAGCCGCTGCACCGGATACGCCAAACATAACGCCACAGTACAGAATCAGTTGTCCACGCACGATCTCATCATCGATCTGCCCGTCTTTCCACAAGTCCTGCGCACCATATAAATACGCCAGTTCCTGCGCCAACCGCAGCGACATGCCAAAAAACTGCAGGGTATCTGCCGGAACAGTCAGTCCCATGGCAAGACCACCCGGAATGCCCATAGCAAAGGAAGCCGCAGACGAAGTGCTTGTCCGTATCAAGATGAGCTTATTGGCAATTCGTGCCAAATCCTCCCGGGTGCAGCCGGCACCGATCGGGCCAAGGTCGATGATTTGCTGCGTATCCACATCCTCTTTGGCGAAGCATTCTCCCAAAAACTTCTGTCGATCGACTTTCACACCCGGAATCTGAACGGCGTTGTTGATAATTGCCTCAAGAGCGACTTCGCTGGTTTGTGCGCTATAAACTTCCTCCATCTTTTGCATCCTCCTAAATTTCGATACACCCTGATCTATCCCATACTATAACACAATTTATCATTTCAGGAAATATTTTGTTCTTGTTGCCTCCCTATAAGCCCAACCGTCCGACTAATAGTTGGGCGGTTTTTGCTCCTCACCGTTTGCGTTCTAGCGCGGCCACGCGAAATTTGCAAGCCCTGTCATGGGGATGTGATTTCGCAATAAAAGTTCTTGACTGCACGCAGCGTGCAGTTTTATGGTGAGGAGGTAATGAAAGCGGAAAAGACATTGCGCGAGGTTTGTGCGGCGCTCCAAATTTCCCGAAGAACGATACAGGGTTACGAAAAAGCCGGTCTGGTTTCCCCTTCCGGCAAGAACAAATACGGCTATTTACTCTATAACCCAACAGCTCAAAAGCGGATACAAACCATTCACTTCTATCAGCAGCTTGGGTTCTCTATCAAGGAGATCCAAACAATCGCAGACGCTTCGAGAGAGATACAAAAAGCGGCGCTTGTCAATCGGATTGCCGTGCTCGAAGCCGAACAAATACAACTACGGCACCTAATCCAACAAGCAAAGCAGTACATCGCTGCGCTTTAAGTAAATCCATTCTCTATGCGCAATCACACCCTACACACTTCATTCAAGGAGGAACCAAAATGAAAAAAACACTCATACTTACGTTGACCTTATGCCTTGCCGGTATACTTGCCGCCTGCGAAACGGCTTCTGCTCAACCAGCCAACACACCCCTTACAGACACTTTATCCGAAAGCGCCACAGGTAATCCACAAACAGAACAGCCGATTGTTGCATCCGACCTCAAGCCGTCGGAAGGACTGGAATTTGAAAGCAACGGAGATGACACCTGTACGCTAGTTGGGATCGGAATTTGCAAAGACGCCGACCTTGTCATTCCGACAGAAAGCCCAGATGGTGAAACCCTCACCGTGATCGAAGAAGATGCTTTTATGGGATTAGAAGATGTCAGCAGCGTCACCTTGCTAAACGGCAATTACGAAGTGGAAGATCGTGCATTTCAGTATGGCGAAATGACCGAAGTACACGTCATTGGCGGTACGCCGATCATCGGTGATAGCGCTTTCTCCACCTGCGAAGATCTCACGCGCATTACTTTTCAGGACTGCAACGTACAGCTTGGCGAGTACGCGTTTTTGGGCTGCGGCAAAGACGCTGAAGTGGTTTTCACGAACTGCACTGGAACTGTGGATAAATATGCGTTCCAGTACAGTGATCTTGCCAGCCTGTCCATCGACCAATGCGATTTGAACATTGCGAAAAGTGCATTTACATCCTGCGAAGCGTTGACCGCGATCACATTTCAAAACAGTACACTCACAGCCGGTGAGTACGCGTTTTTCGGTGTAGGGGACAAAGCTGTCGTACAGGCAGATAACTGCGCGCTGACACTCGACAACTGGGCATTCCAATATGCTTCACTCAGCGCACTGACAATCACTGGAGACAAAGCGGAATTGGGCGATGCCGCATTCGGCAGCTGTGAAGATCTGACAGCCGTAACCATCGACTGTCCCACTGTAACACTGGGGGAATATGCGTTTTCCGGATGCGACGATCTCACCAGCATATCGATCTGCGACAATGGCAGAAAAGATAACACGATCACCATCGACAACTACGCGTTCCAGTATAACAACAAACTCACTTCGGTTACCGTAGGTAACGGCACGGTGGAAACCGGCGAATACCTCTTTTCCGGATGCCCAGATGATCTGAGCGTTTCCATCGCAGGAAAAGACTATATGACTTTGGCATAAGCAAACCCCGAAGGAATGCGAACGCATCCCTTCGGGGTTTACTGTTATCGCGCATTCATGCTTGCTAAAACCAAGAAATCATGATGCCGCCAGAATACCATACTATAACTTTGCTTCGTGCGGAATTGTGATTTTGTCAACCGTGATCCTGCCATCCGCGACTTCCGCCAACATCATGGTGATCTCCTGATGAAAGCGCCGCGGGCCGCAGGAACCGGGATTGAGCCAGAGCACGTCGTCTTGTTCCTGCTGCACATACTTATGCGAGTGGCCGAACACGACCACATCCACACCCGAAAGGTCTTTCGGTACTTCCTTTTTGTTGTGCACCATGAAAAAGGTCACGCCGCCCAGCATAACGGTCAGGTCGTGTGGGATGGCTTCTGCCCAATCCTGATCGTTGTTGCCGCGAACAACATACAGCGGCGCGTACTGACGCAGTTCATCCACGATGCTTTGCTTGTTGATGTCGCCGCCATGCAGAATGACATCGACGGTTTTCAGATATTCCACCACCTGCGGCCGCAGTAGGCCGTGCGTATCAGATAGAATGGCAATTTTCATATAGCTTTGCTCCCATTATGGCGCAACACGGCGTATTTGCTCCAAATCGCCGCTGCACAGCGCCTCCAAATTGCGGAATATCTTGTCCGGTTCCCAGTCCCACCACCGAAGCGCGAGCAGATATTCTGTCAACTCCGGCGAAAAGCGTGGACGGATCACGCGACAAGGATTGCCCGCCGCGATGGTGTAAGGCAGAATATCGCTTGCCACCACAGCATTTGCGCCGATGATTGCACCGTCCCCGATGTGTACGCCGGGCAGCACCGTGACGTGCTGTCCAATCCACACATCGTTTCCCACAACGGTATCCCCTTTGAGGGGCAGTTCGTCCAGCGCGGGTATACATTTTTCCCAGCCGTGCGCGAAAATATTGAAAGGATAGGTCGTGACCGAGGCCATGCGATGGTTTGCCCCGTTCATCACGAACTCCACGCCCTTGCCGATCGCGCAGAACTTGCCGATGATCAGTTTGTCCCCGAGAAATTCATAATGGTGCGTCACATGCGCCTCAAAATCCTCGCCGCCGGTGTCCGCGTCATCGTAATAGGTGTAGGCACCCACCTCGATATTGGGGCGGGTGATGACATTTTTGATGTAGCAGACACTGGGGAGGTTTTCATTTGGATGCACCGCATCCGGGTTGGGTCCAAACATACCATGTCCCCCTTATCCGTTTTGTATCTCCCGGTAGAACGCACGGGCTTTATCCAGATCACACGCACTCGGATGCCCCTTAGCAATACCGCCCACCAGTTTCCATGGCCCAAAGGTATCATAACCCCGGCAGCCGAATGCGCCAAGCACCGGGCATCCTTTCTCCCCTGCGATTACCGTCAGTGTCTTAAAGCCGTTTCCTTTAGCCGCGCCATAGGTGCAGACGAAAAACACTGGTTTTCCCAGCGGCAGGTATTGCCGCGCGAATGCAGTCACTCCCTCATGAAACTTGCCAAAATACACGCCGGAGGCAAAACCGACACAATCGTAGTCCTCCAATGACACAGCCTGCCGCGTCGTAACATCGATTAGGTCAATATCTCCCTCCTCCGTCATGGTCTGCAATACCTTTAACGTATTGCCATGATGACGAGAGTAGTAACAAATCGCAGTTTTCATCGTGTGCCCTCTCTCAACCGCTTCTTTTCCTCCTGCTCCTGTATCACCGTCGCGATGATCTCTGCCGCAAGACGTGAGCCCTCTTCGTTTGGATGAACGCCGTCGGCTGCATAAAGGTTCTTGGCATCGGACAATTCGTAAAACCGCCGTCCAACCTCTGCGAGTAGCGCATGGTTGTTCTCTGCCGCTTTGCGGTAAGCATCCGCAAGTCCGCACGCCATATTATCATAGCCCCAGCCCTTGGCCGCAAGCGCAACACTGCCCCGCAGGTAACCCCAAGTGGCATAGAGGATCGGCACCGCTCCCTTTTCTCGGATTATCGCACACAGCCGCTCCACGCTGGACAAAAACCGTTCCGGTGAAGAAACCGGCCCGTGGCTCATCCCCTGTAAAACGACATAGTCCCAATGCTCCTGCGTGAGCGCTGCCTGCGTCCGTGCGCCCAGCTTGGTTTTGGGATTGAGCTGCTCAGACAGCCGCGCGCCGCCGCGCGTGTGGTGTACGACCTCCGCGCCGGTCAATTCCACCAGCATCCGCGCATATCGTTTGCAAAATTCAGGCTATTTCATAGCATGAGAATGCGCATCGCGATGCCACCTTTTCGTTTTTATTCTCTTTCGTTAGACAAAACCGAGAAAAAGAGGGAAAGCGCCGCTTATCTGCTGTCCTCTCAGCGCTGACACGCGAACTCATGAGAAAAGATGTTCTTTTTACGTTATGATCGGTTCGCTCATTCGCAGAATAATTTTAAACCGAGCGAGCATACCGCAATGAAGAAACAATTGATACAGCTTTACACATCACCATTTTATTTTATGAGAGTCCTTTTTAGTAACTTCCTTTGATACATTCTATCAGAGGAGTAATTGCAGTTTGTTCTCTAATATGGGAAGATTTTTCTTTTTCAACTCACACTCCCAAATTCGAATAACCGTCCATCCTCTATGTTCAAAGAGCACCGTCACTTCTCTATCGTGATCCATATTTCTTTTTCGTTTCTTAGCCCAATATTCGAAATTTTCGCTTGGGCGAGTGTTTCTGCAATCATGTCCGTGCCAAAAACATCCATCGACAAATATAGCTATTCGTTTTTCAAGAAAAACAAAATCCGGATGACCTTTTACCTTATAATTTCTCCTCCATCCAGTGATATGATGGTCGTTAAAGTAACTAATAAGCTTCATCTCGGTACTCGCATTTCCGGACGATTTTACAGATTTCATTATTTGCGAGCGTTTTTCTTTTGAAAAGACATCAGCCATCATCTCACCTCATTTCTTTGGTATACCACAAGTATGGCCTCAAATAGAGAATTCGTTTTCTCAGTAAGGTAAAAGTGGTATTTCGCCGTTTATTATGCCATGCAATACGTCATCAATCTCAGTAACATATTGCATCTGCTTTGCTATCTTATTAAAAAGATCGAGCAGTTCCGTAAAGTCATCTCGCGTAAACTCACAATGCGTATATCTATAGGAATGAAACTTAAGCCAACAATCCTTGATTACGTTATAACCCGCTACAGTAAATTTCTGAATTGCTACGGGACAATAAATTCTAATCTCTATATTGGAATTTTCTCCTCGAACAATACATTGCTCGTGTTCCTCATCAAAAGGATTTCTAGATGCTGATCTGCTATGTTCCAATCGAAATCCTGTAGGCAACTGTCTGGAAAGAGCTTCGTAATCTAACCCCAGCACATTCTCAACTGCAGAGTTATTTTTCTCGATATTAGCAAGTAACTCTCCAAGTGAAGCCAATTTCAAAAATTCCTCTGCATTAGATACAATCGGAATTCGTGCACGACTTTCGGATTGGTTGACTACATAAAGTGCGCCATAAAATTCCTCTAGATAGATTTGAGAACAAAAAATTGCGTAGGCGTAGAAAACCATTTTTCGGGCACATTCACGTTCACTTAATCCAGTCATCGCAACTAAATGGGCAATAATCGCCCCATGTATATTATTTACAACTTCTCCTGTTCTAGTGTTCGGAATATACTGGTTCAAGTAAATATGTCCATTACCTCTTCGGCTAAGATCATTATCTGGAAAATACCAGCAGAAAGATGTAAACTGACCAAGTGCTTCGTCAAGATCCTTCGGAGCGTGTGCAAGAGAAAATCCGACCGTATCATCTCGTTCATATATAGCTTTTATTTCTGGCCGAATTCTTGCGCCTCCACCCCCGATACCGGCCTGATATTCAAACACTGTGTCCCACAAGAAAGCATTTGAATTAACAAATGGTCTGAAAGAGCAAGGTCGAATATTCTCATTCAATACAATGTCCAATTGCTGTCTATCAACGCAAGTGTTTAATGCATTTTGAAATGCTGTAATTTTTGCATTCACAACTTTTTTATCCTGACGTCCAATCCATTCCATCGCTTTATCTATTCCACCGCTGGCTATTTCACGGCTACGTCTTTTGAGCATCGGCTGCTTAATATGTGTCAAAAGTGCTGTAGGAGCCATTTTTGAGCCCGAACACTGATTTAGAAATACTGCTCTGCCGTTATCATTGCTAATAGGCCAAAAACGGGCATACAGTTCTTGGTTAAAGGGCTTTGATGGCATAAACGAATACATCATATCCGAAACAGAGAAGGTTTCAAATAAAGGCAGGACGGCCCGAATATCTGCTTCAAGAGCCGCAATTTTTTCGATACGACGACCTCTGGACATATCGAGATAGTTGACTTTGCTTATAGGTGTATTTTCACCATATTTTCTGGTCAGCAGTATTACTGCTCGACCTTGCATAGTATAGAAAAGGCTATCCCCGCGAATACCTGTTCTCGCATCAGTGTCAATAGCAACAGCCCATATATGAGAAAAATGCTCCACTAAATATTTTCTGGCATATTTATACGACTCGGTTTCTAAAAAAGATAGTGGAACAATAAATGCCAAGACAGAATGGCACTGGGAGTTCAACAATTTTTCACAACTCCACCGTACAAACTGCATAAACGGGTTGTTAATTTGCTTTTGAGTGTTCTGGCGATTGTGGCGATTTCCTACTGGGGGACGAAAATCATCCATCAGTTCCGATATTCGAGAAAAATCAGTGGAAGTATTATTTCTAATGGAGTCTGAACACGGTGGGTTACCAATAATCAGCTTTATCGGTCTTGAAGATAGTTCTTTTGCACGGATTAACTCTCTGCCCTCAATAGAAGCAGGATTAGCATCTTCTCCAAGAAGGCAATTGCTCAGAGTGTTAGCTAACAAAATACTTGTTCTTAAATTTCTCCGTCTATACTTACGCTCTACAATAGCCATGCGGTAATTGGCGAGCATATAGGGTGCCGGTAAAATTTCAAATCCACACAAATTATACGCACCATCGCCATCATCGTGTGCAACGATGCGCTCTAGGAACGACCCTGTTCCGCAACATGGATCAATAATAGTGTTTCCGGTTTCATAGATAGACGACCCATCAAAATTGTCATAAACCACCTGATTTGTCAGCCGAACTATAAAATCTGCAAGAACTTTTGGTGTATAGAAGGCACCATAGTCAAATCGTGATTGTGCATCAAATTTTGTTAAGAACATTTCAAAAAGGTGGTGATAATCTGGATTCATAAGCTGTTGGTCTGTCATTTGCACAAAAGAGAGAAACAATATACACTCATCAACCCATTGCCCAATAAATGTACTATCACCAGCATTATCTCTTAAATATACCATCAGATTACGGAAGGGAAGCAACGCCTCACCGTCAACAATATCGTTAAACGCATACGCTCTAATTTTTTCTGCTTTCTCAGTAGGAGAATCATCGCTTGTACAAAGCACACGATGTGCGTACAACAAGCAAAACATAATAACCTGCGCTGTAAAATCAGAAAAAATTGCTCCTGTGCGAAGCGTCGAATCATTATGATTGTAAACAAGTTCCTTTAATCCATGCAGCAAAGCAATGACTTGGCGTTCATCATCATTTAGAGCTTCTTCAGCTGTTAAATCTGCCTGTACCAGAATTTCGTCAGCAAGGTTTCTTGTGCGAATAGCTACTAACTCTACCAATTTTTCTTCATCCACTCTTTGAGGAGTTGGATTTGAGAAGAACTGCTCCATGTAGAAACGGAACTTAGGTTCTACTGGTAAACGAGACCAGTCAGCGGCAGACATTTTCTCTTTATCAATAATCGAAACGACTATAGGAGTATCAGTGAAGCAGAAGACAAAGTCTATGCCATCAGTGATCACCAATTTATGCCCTAAAGTCAAATATTTATTAATCTGATTCTGATATGGTGCAATATCGAATGGATCAACAGAAGGACCCTTGCCTTCGATATATCCATACACGCCAAGTGATACCGCATCTTGTATTCTCCAGTCAGGTCTTCCCATGTGTCCTTGATTTCTGGGTTCTAAGATAATATCAAAATTTCCTTGTGGATTTAGATCCCGTGCTATACTGGTAAAGAGTGCATGCATAGGTACACGAAAGGAAAGTTCGGCGGTATGCTGTCCACCACGAACTGCTGCATTATATTCTCGTTGATATGCTCGCAAATAGCTTTTGACATCAGCATCAAATGCCATTATTTTCACCCGCCTTTTCGTAACACTCAATAATACTCTTTCCGATATATTCTGCCATTACTGGAGGAACAGCATTACCTATCTGTCTGGCAATGTCAACTTTACTTCCGATAAACTCAAAGTCAATAGGAAATGTCTGTAACAACGCACCCTCACGCAAAGATATACTACGATCCTGAGTAGGATGTCCGAACTTGCCCCTAGTAAAACTATCAAATCTGGCAGTTATCGTTGGTGCAACGTCGTCCCATGCCATACGCCCATACACACTCCGAAAGCCAATTACTGAACTATCGATTTTATGACAGTTTGCTAACAAGTCATCCGGAAGATCATCGCGCCCTTGACCTTCTTTAATTGCACGAATTCGCTGCAAATTTCGTTCAGATAGACGATCCCGCCGATGAAGGGATAATCCTGGATAATCTGTTCCGTCTTGTGGTGGAACAGGAAGATCCCCTATCGTATCACGAACGGTATGGTGGACCCCGGTAGGCGTAGGATATACATAGCGATTTCCAATATCTTTTCTTTCGCCGACAACTATATATCTTTTGCGCCTTTGCGGAACCCCAAAGTCCTGAGCATCTATAAGTTTAATGTGAACATGATACCCCATTTGTTCAACATCTTCAACAAGGTGTTGTAGTATTGTTTTTCCTCGTTTTCCCGCAATACCAGATACGTTTTCCATAACAAAATATTTTGGGTAAACTTCCTCAATCAATTTTCCATACATCAATACCAATTCATTTCTTGAATCGATATCGCTGCCTCTTCTTTGGATCGAAAAGCCCTGACACGGTGGTCCTCCTGCCAATAGGAATAGATCGCCACGATTAAGATTGCAACGCCTAAGTAGTTCTCCATTAAGCATATTGGAAATATCTGCAACAACAGCTGGATGGTTGAAATACTTTTTATTACTATTAATTGAATCAATACAGAGTTTATCAATATCAAAACTTACCAGAATGTCAAAGCCTGCACGTTTAAGGCCAAGGCCAAGGCCACCTGCACCGCAGAAACTATCAACACAAGTATATTTCGTCATTTTTTAGATCTCCCACGTGTTTTAATGCCAGCAATAACGCTGGAATATGAGCTGCTTACCGGCTCGGTAATCGACTTAGGCCCCTCTGTCAATTCAGCCTCTGTAGGAGTCTCAGACAGCAATTCAATTAAAACACTTGCAGCTATAGCTGAAGAGAGCATCGGAGGAACTGCCTCCCCAATCTGCCTATATATGTCATCTGATTTGCCACAAAACTCGAAACCCTGAGGGAAACTTTGAAGAATTGCAGCTTCTCGTGCTGTGAGCCCTCGATCCTGATCAGGGTGAGTATATCTTCCACTGGCAGGGTTTCTTGCATAATGGGTAATTGTAATAGATGGCTTATCCCAGAACAGACGACCATACACATCAGAAAAACCTTTTATTTTATCCAAACACTTCGGACCTACACCAACAGGTCTATTCCCGCCATCATGTGGGACCTGCTTAATAACCTCAATCGTACTCTTCTTATGTGAAGCGCTTTTGTGCATTGGATCGCCTGGTGCTGCAATCCCTGCCTCCACAGCAGGCAAATTCGCAATCGCATCCCGAACTGTTCTATATTCCGAAGGTTGCAAGTAGCCTTTAGGCAATACAAATTCTTTTTTCATTCCAATTATAATAGACCGGAATCTTTCTTGTGGAACCCCAAAAGCGGCTGCATTATAGATAGCCCCTTTTACAATATAACCATTTTCCTCATAACATTTTTTGGCAGCGGAAAAGTATTTCCAATAACGAGCAGATAAAAACTCCGGTACATTTTCCATAATAATTACTTCTGGCTGTACTTTTTTTACAATTGCCGCAAAAGCCATAATAAGACTGTTTCGCACATCGTCCTCTTCGTTCCAATGCTTTTTCCTGTGCGAAGAAAACCCCTGACAAGGCGCGCAGCCAATCATAATTGTAATTTTGCTACTATCGTATCCAATTTGTTCAAGAAATTGATCAAGCTTTCCGTCCTCAAATGCTAAAGTAGTAATATCCTTATGAATAAGAGGGGTTCCAAAATTATGGCTATAGGTTGTAGCAGATACCTCATTGATGTCGCACCCGCCAAGTATTTTAATTGCAGGAACTACCCCATTAAGAGCTGCAAATCCCAGAGAAGTCCCGCCGGCACCAGAAAAGAAATCAATTAACTGAATCGGATTGTTTTCATATGATGTGCTATCCATAGGGCGAAAATCACTCAAGTAATTCTGTACTGCTAAAATCAATTCTTTAATATATGGTCTAAAATTATTTGATGCGCTGTTACTGTACAACGCATCTTTCATAAGATCTATCCACATTGCACAGGTTTCCTTACTCATCGACCGTCTCCATAATATCATCTAAATGACAGTCCATAGCCTCGCAAATCTTCATCAGGACATCCGTGGTGATATTGTCACCTTTTCCCAGCTTGGCAATAGAGGCCGAACTAATGCCAGCCTTATCCCGAAGATCACTTTTCTTCATATTTTTGTCAATCAGCATTTTCCAAAGTTTATTATAGCTGATACGCATTATTCTTATCCTCCTCAATGAATCCCCATCATCATATCATAGTGTTGCTTTTGATTCATGGATTCAAAAATCATTTCAAAAATATTTCTGCATTCCGTAGCATCGAGGCATTCTTCCACATAATCGATTCCTTCGTTCATGCCAATCGAACTAGCATTGATATAGGCAAGCATAGAGGAAGCTAACTGGAACTTCTCCTCATCGTCATTACCGTCCATATCTTTGAATTTTCCTTCGGCTTTACCTCTAACCAGAACGACTTGGCGAAGGCTTGTACCCTCATAACCGCAAAGCTGTAAAAAGTAATACTCCAAGATGCGCCGGATGACATTCATTAACGGTACCGCTGACTGTATCTCCTTATACTCATCCCATAGGGCAGCATAGGAATTCTTAACCGGGTTGACATTCATGCGCTCTGTGGGGATGTTTGGATTAACATCATCACACAACTTTATTGTGGACTTAGAATCCAACTTCCGGATAAGATAGTACGAAACATACTCGTACTTGGAGATATAACCGTAAGTAATTTCACGGTGAAAGTAAGCGTTGTGTGTCAGAATAAAAATCTGCTTAATAAAGTTACCGTCTACTATTCGATTTCTATTATCGGCATTGTTTCTGCAAATTTCGATCATCTGCCGTACCAGAGTACTGACGATAAAGAGTGAGCCGCTATCCATACTGGAAACGGGATCATCAATGACCACAATTTTGTCTCTCGTCTCATCTTCTGCCGAATCACTGCCATATACCAGATGGTAGAAATACAGAAACGCAATGAAGTTCTTTTCGCCCTCACTCAAGTTGTCTGCAATGCTTCCATCCGGTCGACGAACCTCGTAAACATGGTCAACGCCGGCTTTCGGCTGAAGGCTGAAACCTTGCAATCCGGAATCACGCAGCATAGTGTTAATACTTTCCTTGGCAGTCTCGGTTTCAACTGTCTGCCCTCGTAGGGATTTCAACGTCCTTTCGATACCTTCCAAACTCTTTTTTTGTGCTTCGATTTCCGAATTAAGGGTTGCCAGCTCAGCTTCTATTTGAGCATCACTCTGCTGATAAGCAACAATCACATCTCTAAGCCGGAACGCCAACAGCGAGAAAGCTTGCTCAGTACATTCGGTCCTTTTCTTTGGGCCTGCATCTACAATGGCGTTATTTGCCTCAATCAGCGCATTAAATCTATTTATAATAAATACTAGTTCCTCCAGAATTGGAGCAATGTCAGAAAGGATTACTGGCAATGCTGGATTCTCAGTTTTTATCTTGATCTTCTCAATATTTTCCTGAATAGCTGCTTTGAGAACCTCCAGCTTCTCTGTGTACGGCTTCACATCTATCTGGGGATAAACATCTTTCGGAATGTTCTGGAGAGGTATAAACAGGGTGTTTGCTGTTTTCCTATAAACTTCCAGAAAATCGATTAATTTTTGCAGGTTAGTTTGATATCTAGTATCAAAACTGTCAATCACTATCTGCTCAAAATCCTCCGAAAGATTTCTGCCACAGTATGGGCATTTTCCGTTAGCGTTATGGGCATAAAGATCGTGACCTTGACGCATCCACTCAGTTGCTCCGATATTTCTCAAA
The DNA here is from genome assembly GCF_900291975.1 of Agathobaculum massiliense. Taxonomy (GTDB): domain Bacteria; phylum Bacillota; class Clostridia; order Oscillospirales; family Butyricicoccaceae; genus Agathobaculum; species Agathobaculum ammoniilyticum. The sequence goes on along the minus strand of NZ_OMPN01000001.1, from coordinate 2,499,932 downwards.
AATCCAGCAAGCTCAGTATCAGCACTATTTACAATGGCTACAGTCAATATATCGCTTCCTGCTATAGTATCCATTATAGCCGTATCGGCAATAGTGGAAAAACGCTGGTACCTCTTTGCTGTCTCGGAGAATGCCGAGTCATACAACCTGCGGAATTCCTCCAAGTCGATCTGCTTTGGAATATGCTTTAATATCTCTCTGGTAAATGGTTCAGATTTTCCTTTACCGGACTGCGTTTTTGCAAATTCCTCTCGAAACGCCTTTTCTCTATCCCAGCATTCCTTATAGAAAGCCTTCTTTAATTTTTCTTGTGTAGCTACTCGCTCCATTTGTTTTTCAGTTGCAGTGGTCAATGCCCTTCGAGCGGCAATACGCTCTTCGTTTTTTTCATCGATTTGCCGTTGCGCTTTCACATTTTTTGCATTGAGGGTGAAAACCCCTTTCATATTACGATAGCTTCTGAAATTAGCATCAATAAAATCTTGGTTATATACCAGTGGCAGATAATTGGCTGCTGTTCTGCCTGAGGCATATGTCACCCCCACGCCGCTGAGTATAGCCTTCGCAATGGTAGATTTACCCGTACCATTATTACCAAAGAAAAAATTGACAAAGGTCGGTTCAATGTGGCAACCTGTATCTTTATAACTTGCCTCCTGTAAATCGATCCGGGTTATCTCAGACGAGATCTTAGAATTCATCAAACTCCCCCTATACGGGCATAGGCATCCCTAGGATACCAGCCTCTTTAAAAGCCTCAAATACATTTACCTTCCGAACAGACCAAGCGCTATAGTTAAGGTCAGTAATTGCGCAATCCATATTTAGTCCAAAGAACATAGCATTGCGTTTGTTGCATAGTTTTATTTGCTGGATTGGAGCGATAGGCTTGAAGGCTATTTTGACATTTTTCCCGATGACCATCACTTTTTGTATGTAGCAAAGCATACAATATTGAGTAGGGGAAGTCGTACCATTCATAGCCGTGTTTTCCTGACAGATAATCGCAGGAAATCGTTTCAGTTCTGCAATGCCGTCTTCTGTAAGGGTCGAGCACCTCTCGAATATTTCAGGAGGAACATTATGTTTTGTCAAAGCTCTACTCGTGGTGACAGATATAATCCCATCTTTGAAAACATCCTCATCAGGGGTAACAATTAGCTGATAGTATTCCTTACTAAATGATTGAATAGCTATCATCATTTCTGCCGAAGAGTCTGCCGATTTTGGATAACTTATATTGTATGTAAAGTTAACTGTAGCCCCCGGCTGATTATCTACATAAACATTATTCGTGCCGGTTTGTTGTGTCTCGGAAGCAGGCGGCAAGTTATTCTGCTTCACATATAACTCGTTCCTCATATTGCTTCGCCTCAAAAGTTAAAATTCATTGTACCGTTATTCGTCAGGTTAAAGTTGTTCTCTCCGTTTTGAACAACATTAGTCTGATTCTGAATAACGGTTATTTTTTTATCTTCTTTGGCAGAACTTGGTGGCGTATAATCATCCATAACCTCTGCCTTAACTTGCTCTGTTCCTTCAGATCTATCCCAATCACTATCTTCTGGAATAGGATATAGCCTTCGATATAAATCAGCCATCTTTTTCCGTAATTTAAGTGACTCTGGTTGAAATTCATTACGCAGGCGCTGTCCTTCTTCCCATGATTCATTTCTAAACAAAAACCTATCCATGCTTTCCACATATCGTAGATACTTATCTGATATATAGCAACGGTATTTGGACATAGTTTCGATAATTTCAATAATTAGATTTCTTACTTCGTCGTCTGATATTTCGCGTAGATCATACCGCCACGCTCCACACACCAAGTCATCAATATAGTCTGGCAGATCTCCTGCTGTCCAGGTAGCTGTTGGATCATTGTCTATGCAGTACCGAAGGATAGGCTTACTTTGCTTCCGAAAACGGCTCAGCAGCTCCTGATCGTGATTTGAAAGCGATGATTTCCAAGCCCTGTCGGGGTCTTCGGTAGGGGTATCTGCTTCATGTGAGGGAAGCTCAGCATCACTTGCCGTGCTTTTCTGCTTGCGCTTTACAGAGGCGGCATCTTTGATGATTTTTTCAAAAAGTTCCGCAATTAGATACCCGGCATTATGTTGGGTTATCCCGGGAAGATAATTTTTAAAATTATCGCACAGCCGCTGCACATTTGCATCCGGCAAATCTTGAATATACGTAACGAATTCCTCTGGTTCAACAAACCGTCCGATTTTCTGTGCGATCCTTGTGATTTTTGTCGTTCCATTGTAGTACGCCTTATATGTGTTTTCGCTATACCCGCCCAAAATATCACCGCTATCGTCAGTAAGAATTTCTTCAAACATCGATTTTGTAAAGGCGCGGGTACTGCTGCCAAAACCTATTACTGGAAAGAGCAGTTGCATAAAGGTCGAAAATTCCATAGCCAAACTCCTATCTTAAACATACCAAAATATACCGAAGCCCATCCGACGCTATCAAAGTCTACCGGTATGATTATGTATAATCAGTTCGAAGGCGGGACCTAATCACAATTCGCATCGAAGTAATCAGCAAACAGTTTTATATCATTATATCATGCGAATATGCGTCTTGCAATTTCGTTTGCAAATTAATTATTTCTATACGCATCATTTATTCTGCGAACGAAAACTCTCACTTCAAACTGTAGTGGCCGGCATCGCTTGATCTCCGATGGCTCAACCCGCCACGGCAGACAATTCAATACCGTAGCTGCCTTTTGAGCGGGTTAGCTGCAATCCGAAACGGAGAGATTCGTTTGGACTGCGGTTACTTTTTCCCCCATTATGCAGCTACTTTCAATTCCTCCGTTTCGAGAAATCGAAAATCGGAGGAATTTTTATGACAAACAATGACAAGCAGAATCGTATCTACATACGCTCTGCCAAACAATGGGTACCCTGCACTAAAGAACAGTTTGATGACTACTACCGCGACATAAACGCATACCGTCGCACTCAGCAGAATCATGGTCGTTGTGTATGCCCACCTTCCAAGAGGCTGATGTGCGACATGGATTGTTGGACCTGTCCTTACTGCACGCAAGGAGATCTGAGTTCCCTGGACTCGGGTCATACCGATAATGAGAGCACGGAAATGAACTGGCTCGACCAATTGCAGAGAGAGATGCCCGACCTTCAAGTCCCCTCCAGTGAGGATCTTGTAACTGATGTCCTTTATATGCGTCAGCTTCTCGCTCGAGTGTGTGAGCTATTGCCTCAGGCCATTGAAATTTGGAGACTCCGTCAGCTAGGCGTAAGTGATGATGCTATTGCCACCAAAATCGGCACTGGTAGAAAGACCTTCGCTTACCGCATTAAGAAAACTGCAGAAGTACTCAAAAAGGAATTTCCGGACTTTTTCTAAAAAGTTTGCTTACTTTTTTCCAAAACAGCTACTTAGTTTCCATTTGGCAGTGTAAGGAGCAACACCAAGAGTGTTTCTTCCGGAACGCAAAAGATTGTCGAAGGCGCTTTACTTAGCAAAATCAAAGGAGGTGAAACACCATGGAAATGATGCAAACCATTCTCATTACCGCGCTCCTGTTTATCCGACTGTGCATCAGCATCAATGTTCTAGTAACTTCCATTCAGTCCTGTATCTATGACCGGAGACGTGAAAAGCGTGAGCTATCTCGGGCTGAATGCGGCAAAGAATATTATGGCAAACATACGGATAACTTACTGAACAAGTAAGCCACTCCACTCTTTGAGTTGAACCAATCCAGTAAAAATGGACAGTGACAAATACCCCATGACGTAGAAAAACAGAAACTATGAACCGCCTCTGTTTGTGCTATCCGCGCAAACAGAGGCGGTTCAGTAAATCAATTTACTGCCCTATTGGGCTATGCAAAAGCATCGGTTACCACAACAGCCGATATTGGAGCTTACAGTGATAAGAACATACCAATAGTCAGTTTGTATCGCTATGTGAAATCTTCTATATTCCAAATACTTTTATTCTCCTATAACACGGATGACAACCTTGTTCAACTTGTCGACCTCGCCTGTAGTGAAACCATCTCTACCGAGAGCATTCGGCACCGATGGATATTTCTACTATCAAACAGGCTTTTCATGCTATCTTTGAACACATCTGTCTGTCACAGCATCTGGAGTAGCTTACCTAAGATTATCTTAATCAAAATCTTGACTCCGTTCTATGATCTGAGTTGTTATGACAGGACCGCTTCTCTCCTTGGAAAATATCGACGCAGCGTTTGAACTTGAAAAGCAAAAGTTGACCAAAAGCAAGAAATCCATCAAAATTTCTCTCAACCCTGTATTCCCACGAATTCAAATTGAACGACGCATATGCAATCTCCCAACTTATACTCCTGATAACTATCCTTCAAAAGTGCAATATCCACAATTTGGAAGCCGATATATCTTTTTAGGCTCGACTTGCAAAATACCACGTTCTATGCAGTGTGTAAGACGATTACCACATCGATCAGACTATTAACAACCGTGGCGTAACACTAAATATGTAACTGGTACGGCTTATCATTCATATAGGCAAAAGCTCCCGCTTCGAGTTGGCACAGGCATTTGAAGAGCCTTCTTATAGATTTTATGAACTTATTTCGTGTTATTATGTTCGCTTCGTTCCATCATCTTTATTATTTAGAACAATTAGACGCACTATGTTTATGTAGTGTCAAGCCGCCAAGGGTATTATAAAGGGTACAAAACGCCGCTATCATCGTGTTGTAGTTATACATGAATAAGCAGTACATTCATTTCGCTTCTTGTCCCTCGTGTCAGATGGTACTCTGACATGAGGGACATTTTCATGTTTGGTCAGCCTAACAATCGGATTCACACTCCCCTTTGCTTCCATCTCAACTAAGACATAGATAGTGCGATCTCTACGGCAGGTACGCGGCGGCTCCTGAAGCGTGGCTAAATATTTCATCATGCCGTTGTGAACGATATCCTCTACAATCCGTGTGATTAAATGGAACTTCCAACTGTCTAAATTGGTGTCATTGGAATACTCCACAAATATATTGCTCGTAATCCCAATATTCCTTACAAATTTTCTCTTGACCCCCCCTTTCTGCCGCGTATAATCTGCTTGCTGCAGTCCCATTTAGGACTTATATGGAAGAGGGAGATACGTTATGATAGCCGAAGCCTTACTCATACTACAGGAAATCAATCAAACGATCAGCAAACTGCGCGGTATTTATGATATCTGGGGCCGTGACAACGGCCTTGGCTACCATGAACTGTTGGTACTGTACCAACTGCGCGAAAAGGGCTTCTGCTCACAGAAAGAGCTGTGCGAAACCTATTTGCTGCCCAAGCAGACGGTACACAATATTGTTTCCCGATACTTTCAAAAAGGGTATTTATGTGAGTTGTCCGAAATGAAACGCGGGCGTGAAAAATTTTTCCGCCTGTCGGAAGCCGGCCTTGCCTATGCCGAAACATTCCTTGAGCCTTTGACGCAGTGGGAAACCGCCTCCCTTAATGCGTTCGGTCTGGAACAGGCTCGGCAGATGGTCGGCCTGATGAAGCAATATCACAAGATTCTGGAACAACAATTAGACTGCGAGGGGTAAATCAATGGCAAACACAGAACAGGAAAACAATCTTTTTGACAGCGATCGGATAGGGTCTGTGCTGCTGCGCATCGCACCGCCTGTCATGGCGGCACAGCTGATCCAGTCGCTTTATAATATTGTGGACAGCTACTTTGTTGGTCAGTTTTCTGCCGAGGGGCTGACCGCGCTTTCCATACTCTTCCCTATTCAGCTGGTCATTACTGCGATCGCGGTCGGGACCGGTGTAGGCGTTAACACCTTGATCTCCCGCTACGACGGACAGGGCCGCCACAGCCGTGCTCTATCTGTCGCAGGTACCGGAACCATGCTGGCTTTCCTCAGCTGGCTGCTGTTCGCCCTCATCAGCGGGCTTCTGCTCGCACCATTTGTGCACGCATCTACCCAGTCCGCACGGGTAGCCGAGGAAGCCATGACATATGGCTATATTGTCTGCATCGGCAGCATCGGTGTATTCCTTGAAGGCACATGGACCAAGGTACATCAGGCGCGGGGAAACATGCGCCTTCCGATGGCAGCGCAGGTTGCAGGCGCGCTGACCAATATCGTGCTTGATCCTCTGCTGATTTTTGGCCTTGGCCCATTTCCTGCGCTTGGGATCGCAGGCGCTGCCTATGCCACGGTCGCCGGACAGATGCTCGCAGCGTTGATCACTGCCTCCGCGCTGCACAGGCCGCCCGTCTGGCGGGAGGCGCGCTTTTACATCCGGCGTATCTACCAGCTGGGCTATCCGCCCATCCTGATGCAGACGCTTTACACCGTATACATCATTGCGCTCAATCTGATCCTTGCCGGTTTCTCTGATCAGGCGGTAACTGTTCTGGGTCTGTACTACAAGATCCAGTCCTTTTTCTTTATCCCGCTCGCGGGGCTGCAAACCTGCATTGTCCCGTTCCTCAGCTATACCTATGCCAAAAAGGCCTACCGGCGCTGTCAGGGGATCATCCGTTTTTCCATCTTTCTGGCCATGAGCCTGATGCTGGTCGGCGTTGCCTGCTTTGAACTGATCCCGCAAACGCTTCTGCGCATTTTCACCTCTAACGCCCAAGTGCTCACGATCGGCGTACCTGCATTCCGCATCATCGGCATCAGCTTCATCCCTGCAGTTCTGTCGCTGATCTTCCCGGTGTTTTTTCAGGCGATTGGCAAATCGCTTTCCAGCGTCCTGCTGTCCCTGACGCGGCAGATTTTCTGCCTGATCCCGCTTTTCTGGCTGCTGTCCAAAATCGGCCTCACGTTCTCCTGGGCCGCATTCCCTCTTGCGGAAACGATCACCGGTATTTTAAGCCTGATCCTGTATTTCCGCTGCGTGCGTGACTGGAACATTGCCGGCAAGTATCAGCCGCAGCAGGCCAGCAATACACAGCATCTGAAAATGCTCATTGCAATTATCCACCACAAGGATGAGGACGCTGTCTGCGCCGCTCTGACGACGGCCGGATATCCCTTCACCCGCACGGCTTCCATCGGCGCCTTCCTTTCCGGCGGCAGCTGTACGCTATTCATCGGCACCGTAGCAGACCGGGTACAGCCTGCCATACAAATCATCCGTGCGCACTGTTCCCTCCGGGCCGAGTCGATTCCCTCCGATGGACAGCCTGCGGTACCCACAGACGTCGGTTCTACACAAGTGACAGTTAGCGGCGCTACAATATTTGTGACTGATGTGAGCCGGTTTGAAAAGATCTAAACCAACAACATTTCCCCCTCCAAATACACCCTTTTGCAGAAAAGAACCGCGGCGCAATGTACGCCGCGGTTCTTCACAGAAAGGGATGTATATGGAGTTTTAACTTGTCTTGCTTTCCTGCGCCTGCTCTGTCTCAGTCAAGCGATCCTTGTTGATGTCCATCCATAGATCAGCGTTCTTGATGCCGAGCTTTTGCGGGTTGAATACCGGCTCCTTTCCAGACTTGTACTGCGACCGGTAATCCTTATAGACCTTGATAACCGTGTTGGACATGATCAGCAGGATAATAACGTTGAACCATACCATCAGGCCAACGCCCAGCTCACCTGCTGCAAAGCTGCTCGCCGAGGTCTGGATCGCAAAGAAGAAGAATACCAACGGCATCACGAAGCGCAGCGCCCAAATACATACGCGACGGGTTTTGAGCGTTTTTTTGCGCAGCAGATAGGCAATTGCGGTCTCGCCCTGATAATAGTAATTGAGAACCGTGGTGAAGGCGAAGAAGAAAAGGAACACGGCGATCAGTATGCTGCCGATTGACGGCAGAATGGTCGCAACGCCCTCCTGCGTCCATACGATACCCGCCGCGTCCTGTGCGGCCTGCTCTGCCATGATGGCCGAACCCTGGCCGATATGCAGTACGGTACCGTCAGGCGACTTGACGTTGAAGCAGTCGGTCAGCAGGATGATCAGGCCAGTGCACAGGCACACAGACAAATCGATGAACACGCTGAACGAATTGACCAGCCCCTGTACGCCCGGATGCGCACATTCGGTGGCAGATGCGGCCGGAACCGCCTCGCCCATGCCGGCGCCCGAGGAGTTCACGCTTCGCTTGACGCCCCACAAAACCGCGCTGCCGAGCATACCGCCGTAGATGGCGTTCGTGCCGAACGCGCTTGTGATGATCGTTCCCAATACACCGGGGATTTCTCCGAGATTGGAGACAAGGATGACCAGCGTCATCAGCGCAAAGCCGAGTGTCATAACCGGCACGATATAGGTTGCGGTCGCTGCGATGCGCTTGATGCCACCCGAGATGACGATGAACAGTAGAATGGCAGCGATCAGGCCGCTAACCCACAGCGGGATACCCAGGCTGTTCTGGAAACCGGTCGTAATCGAATTGGCATGCGGCGCAACCGTCAGGATTGGCACGCATACCAGCGTCAGCATAGCATAGATCAGCGCTGGAACCTTCCATCCCAGACCATTTTGGATGTAGTAGTACGCGCCGCCGCGGTATTCGCCGTCCTGCTTGATCTTATACACCTGTCCCAGACTGCATTCCGCATAGGAGATCGCCGTACCGAGGATCGAGGTGACCATCATCCAGAAAATCGCGCCCGGGCCGCCGCTCCATACGCCGACCGCAACGCCCGCCACATTTGCTGTGCCGACGCGGTAGCCGACGACCGTGCAGAAGGTGGCAAACGGAGAAATACCTGCGTCCGAACTGCTCGTATTGAACAGCAGGTGGACCTGATGCCGGATATTGCGCACCTGCACAAAGCCCAGCCGGATGGTTAAATAAATGCTTGACAAAAGGATCAGAAAAATAATGGGATCCGCCCATACAAAATTGTTTAGCTGCGTGATAACATTACTGATTGCTTCCATGTTTTCCCTCCTTGTCGAACATACCTGTTTCTCTCTCTCTTATTTGCCGGGGAATTGGGGAAATATCTTTCGCTATTTACTCATGCTTCATTCTGATACCGCGCAAACAGGCTTTGGCAGGATGCCTGACAGTTCAGGTATGCACCATACGCCTCATCATAAGCGGACTTTTTCGCCGGGTCCGGCTCGTACAGCTGGCCTTTCTTCACATACCGGTCGATTGCGTCTTCGGGCGTGGAAAACAGCCCTTCAGCCGCGCCCGCCAGCATACCTGCGCCGATGCCGGTCGCATTTTCCGACTCCATCACCTGGAACGGGATGCCAAGGCAGTCCGCCTTCATCTGGTTGCACAACGCAGAGCGCGTACCGCCGCCCGTGCCAATAATCACTTCCGGGTTGCCGACCGATGCCCGGATCACTTCGATGCAGTCCCGGATGGTGAAAACATTTGCTTCATATACCGCGTGCGTCATCTGCGGCAGGCCATGGTTCATGGTCAATCCGAAGAACACGCCGCGCGCACTGCTGTTCGCCGCCGGGGTAATCTGTCCCTGCAAAAACGGCAGGAACAGCAGGCCATCCGAGCCCGGCGCAACCGAAAGCGCCGCGCCGTCCATCTCCTCATAGCTGCACCGCGCCAGTGTATCTTTATACCAGCGAAGGTTGCCGCCCGTGATCAGCGATGCATTTTCCAGCGTCCAGTACTTACCATCCGCGGAAATATGCGTCAGCATAGTGCCAACCGGGTCATATATCGGTTTGGTGATGTAGGTGGAAATCGAGGTGGACGTGCCGCTGATATCCATCACTTGACCGGGCTGCTTCATACCCGAGCCCAGCATAGCGATCTGATGGTCACTGTCACCCACGACGACCCGTGTATGCTCGCTTAAACCGAATTCAACTGCGCGCTGCGGACGTATGGTACCTGCAACCTCATATGCGCTTCTGACCTCAAACATTTTGTCCATGTCGAGTTCTGCTGCTTCAAATATCGTTTCCGACCAGGTGCACGAGCGGATATCAAACAACTGTGTATAGGACGCGCCGCAGTATCCGTTGACCGGCGTACCGGTCAGATAGCCCACGAAAAACGCGGTCGCTTCGCAGAAATACCGCGCCTTGCGGTAGATCTCCGGCTTGTTCTCCCGGATCCACATGATCTTGGTAACATCCTGAAATGGTGTGATGGGCGAGCCGGAGATCGTCAGTGCATCCTCCTCTGAAATCCGTTGGCGCAGCCGGTCGGCCTGTTCGCCGGTGCGGCTGTCCATCCAGATGATGCAGTTGTCGATTGGAACACAGTTTTCGTCCACAGGGACGATGGAAGCGTCAATGCAGGCAAACGCGATTGTGCCGATATCCTCTGCGGTGATCCTGCCCTGCTCTTTGATCTGCGCGAGAATATGCCCCAACGCATCCAGCCAAAGGTTTGCATCGCATTCCGCCCAGCCGGCCTGCGGGTACACGGGAAGATATTCGCTGCTGGCCTGCGCGACCAACTCCCTTTCCGGGTCAAACAGATAGCCGCGCATGCTCTGGGTCCCCATATCGATACCGACATAATATTTCATAGCTTATTTCCCTTCCAGATAGTGCAGCACAAATTCCAGATTCTCGCGGAATGAGCCACCCTTGACGAAGTTGGCGCCGAACAGCGCGCTGCCCATGGTATACGCCTTGCAGCCCAGCTCGTTCATCAGATCCATGCGTGCGGTATTGCTGATGCTGCCCGCTATGGTCAGCTTATCCATACCGATACGATTGCCGACCGCATAGGCCAATTCCATCGGATCGCCGTCTGTGTAGCGGAACGCGGTCAGATCCACACCGTCCGCCCCCGCTTCGATCAGCCGCACGCTGTCCGCCACGATTTCATCGATCGTACCGGTAAGCGCAACCGGGCTGCCGCCGACCTTGCCAGGAAAAGGCAGGTATTTCATGCTGTACTGCTCGAGCACCGGCTTGACTGCCGGATAATACACCGTACCGGTCAGATAGTCAAAGCCGCATTCGCCGGCGAGCTTTGCGCCCTCCACGCAGCCCTCCTCGGTGTAGGTGACAACCTCCAGATAGGTGGTCTTACCCGCATCCTTCATTTTTCGGTTGAGCGCGATCATTTCATCCTTGCTCAGGCCAACATCTTTGAAGCCCCAGTGCTGCGCAGGCAGATCCTTGCATGTGTCAAAAACATCCGCCGCATTGGTGACTGTGATATCGTTGTTGGTCAGCATAATAATCAGTTCGGGTTTCAAAGCAATGCATCCTCGCTTTCTATTCTATCATTAAAACTCGCTCGGGGCGAGGCTCCAGCTTACAATGCACTTTTCTTCGCTGATATTGGTCAGCTGGTGCGGCTCACCGGGCGGAATCAGCTGCGCCATGCCTTCATGCAGCTCGTAGAGTTTTTCGCCGCAACGCAGCAGCACGGTGCCTTTCACCACATAGAACACCTCATGCGAGGCGGCATGCCCAAGATCTACTGCTCCTGTCTGCCCGGGCATCAGCTCAGAGGTGCCGAAGGTGATCTTCTCCGTGTGGAAATACTCACGGCACACCTCTACGCCTTCCAGAAAGATTTTTGCCTCATCGGCTTTGACGATTTTGGTCTCCATCTGCTGTTCCTTTCCTTTATGTGCGTCCCCTCATTTCATGCATGCGGGAGAAACAGCGATCCATCTGAAAAGCCTGTGCTTTCCCGCTGTTTTCTCCCGCCTTGCACAGATGAGGGAACCTGTGTTTTGAAAATTACCAGTCGTGCTCATAGAACTGCTCACTGGCCTGCACGTCGAGCGAAGTATATGCCGTCACCTTGACCGGACGTACCGGGCCGCGCTTGGTCGCCTGCGGCACCTGTGCGGGCGGAACATGCAGTTCCTGCGCAATAATACGCTCGATCGTCTTATGGCAGTTGCGCCCCTGGCACAAGCCCATGCCCGGGCGGAGCACACGCTTGACCTCGTTGACGCTGGTCGCGCCGTTGCGTACTGCCTCGATCACTTCTGCCTTAGTGATCTCTTCACAGCGGCAGACATACATATTATCCTCGTTGGCCTCGGCCAGCACGGCATCCGAGGGCTTTTGCAGCGCCTCCTCCGAGGCGATCCGCTTCCCGTCAACCGAGATGCCGCGTACCTGCATGCCAAATCCCTTGGGTACCTTGACCTCAACCACAGCCGTCCGGTCGTTGACCTTGCTCATCACCATGCGAATGACCTCACCCTTGGTCAGGAAGCGGCCGTCCCGGCTCAGGCCGTATACCTCCTGCCCTTTTTCGGGCAGCGGGTAGTATTCATACGGCAGGGTCACCGTGTCAAAATCCTCCGCAGTCTGATCCACAAGGAAGATCGCCTGTCCCGGGCAGCCGGCTACGCACAGGCCGCAGCCCACGCATTTGTCCTTATCCACAACCGGCAGATTGGTGATCGGCTCACCGACTGTGATTGCATGGTGCGGGCACAGCGCCTCACATGGATTGCACGGAATATTCTGCGCGCATTCAATGACCACGCACTTTTTCTGCGACAGGACCTCCATCCCCGGGAAACCCGGTATATCCTTCACTTCGTCAATATCCAAAAAGCCGTCTCTTTCAAGCATGCTGCTTCACCTTCCAATCCTCCATCTGCCGGATGATCTGCTCCTTTGCCTGCGCGCGGCCTGCACCGAAAGGACCGGTACGAAGCTGGTTCAGCGATTCCCACACCTTTGCTTTAGCCTCCGCCGCCTCTGCTTCGCTGATCTTGCCCAACGACTGCGCCGCAGCAATGCCGGCAAGCTTACCTTCCTCGATCGCCGAGGAGGCTTCTTCCACGCCGGAAGCATCACCTGCAACGTAAATACCATCCTGGGTTGTCATCATATCGCGGTCGTGCATCGGGACCTGGCTGCCCAGACGGCCTGCGTTAATAAACTCCACATGCGCCATGGCGGGAAGCGCGATATCCGGTGTCAATCCCACCGCGATGCCGATGCAGTCGCACGCAATGAACTGCTCTGTACCCTTGACAGGCTGGAACTTGTCGTCCACTTCTGCGATGACTGCGCCGACAATGCCGCTCTTGTCCTCGTTCGGAACAGCTTCGAGCACGGTGTGGCCGGTAAAGATCGGTACACCTGCACGGCGTACTTTGGCCGAGTGTACGCCATAGCCGCCCAGTTGAGGCGCAGCCTCAACAATGCCCGCTACCTCAGCACCCGACTGCAGCAACTGATAGGAAACGATCAGGCCGACGTTGCCCGAGCCAATCATCAGCACCCGCTCGCCGACTGGCACGCGATTGACGTTGATCATGGTCTGGATTGCACCTGCGCCGACCACGCCGGGCAGGGTCCAGCCCGGGAAAGCCAGAGGATTTTCCGATGCGCCCGTCGCCATAATGATTTTTTGAGGGTGTACAATCATGCCGGTCTCGCCATCCACAGCAAGGGCCACACCCTCGTCGTTTGGGTATATGCCGTAGGCAACCGTGTTCAGCATGACCTCCACGCCCAGCTTTTCCACTTCGTCCAGCAATTCGTTGCCGATATCCACGCCGCGCACGCCTGCATGGTGGCGGCGGGAACCGAAGAACTTGTGGATCTGCTTGAACAGCTGGCCGCCCGGCTTGCTGTTTTCATCCACCACAAGCACATCTGCGCCGTACCGTGCGGCCTCGATTGCGGCGGAAAGCCCTGCGGGACCTGCACCGACAACCAGGATCTCAACTTCCTTATTCATGCTTTACCCCTCCCATTTGCCAAGGCCGTCCTGTGTCTCGATTACCATGCCGTCCTCCACCGGGGTAACGCAGGTGCGGACGTTGGGATCGCCGTTGACTGTCATCACGCAGTTCGTACAACGACCGATTCCGCAAAAATAGCCGCGCGGCTCATGCTTCTTGATGCTGATGTTCTGAACCTTCACGCCGTTTGCCAGCAGCGCGGACAGGATGGGCTCGCCCGCCCTTGCGGGCATCTTTTTCCCGTCTACAGTGATCCAGACCTGGGTACCCGGCTCCAAATCACCCAAAATAACATGATGTTCAATTCTGGACATATGAACTCCTCCTATTTCTTCGCTGCGTCGCCGCGCTTACGCCTCGCCGGTCATCATTTTGCATGCGCGCATGCCGACTGCGGGGCCAAGTGCAAAGCCGCAGAAGCCGGTGACCGCATAGTACACGCCGGGATAGTTTTCCACCTCACCCATCCAGGGCAGGCGGTCGGGCGTAAAGCCCTCAAAGCCCGACCAACTGCGCAGGATGTTGAGCTTTTTGATCGAAGGGAGAATCGCCTGTGCCTCCCGGACATTAAAGCAGAGATTGTTAATCGATACGTCCTTAACGCCGGTCTTGATATCGCCGTAGCCCTCGCGGCCGCCACCGATCAGGATCGAACCTTCCGCGGTCTGCTTCATGGTCAGCGTCGGGGTGGTGAACGTATAGTTCAGGAAGGGCGGTGCCTTCTCGGTGACGGTGATCATGTTATGCTGCTCCGCGAATTCAATATGTACGCCAAGCGGGTCGAGCAGTTTAGGCGAGCGGATGCCGCACGCGACCAGCACCTTCTCTGCACGGATCACATCGTCTGCAGTAAATACATCGTAGCCGTTTCCGTCTGCCGCGCGTTCGATTTTGCTGACCGGCTGGTGATCCATAAAGCACGCGCCCTTTTTCTTCGCCGCTTCGAGCACGTTCCGTCCTGCCTTGAGCGGATTGGCATAGGCAGAAATCGGGCTGAAATTTGCAGCGATTACGTCGTCCGCTACGCCGGGAACCATCTCGCGGATAGTTTCCCGGTCAAGCCGCTTGACCGGCAGGCCATTGGCGCGGAATCTCTCTTCCTGCTCGTCGAGCATGTGCAGATCCTCCTCAAGCAGGATGGCATAGATGCCGCCCGTGCGGTGGTAGCCGACGTCAATCCCGTCCTGATTCTGAAACTTATCCCACAGCTCGGCGGCTTCCTTGTGGTAAGGCAGTGATTTCGGCGGCTGCTGCAGCAGCTCGATGCCGCCCGCATTGACGCCCGAGGCCTCGTTACAGGGATAGCCCTTGTCGACCACCGTTACCTTTTTGCCGCGCTCGGTCAGGAAATAGGCCGCGGTGCATCCGACAATGCCCGCGCCGACAATCAAATAATCTGTCTGTTTCACAGGGAAGCCCTCCTTGTCCGCAAATGATCGCGCCGCTTATTCCTTGGACAGCGCGCGGATGTTGCTCCACTCGAGCACCAGCTTTTTATCCTCCTCGGTCAGGCCCTGGCGCGGCCGGCGGCAGATGCCCTCTTCAAAGCCGTACACCTCTTTCAGGATATACTTGACCGCCTGCGTCGGCCGGTCAAAACGTTCCGTCATGTTGACCACCGGATAGAGCTTTTTATACAGCATCAGGCCCTTTTCAAAGTCCTTCTCCTCCAGCATGGCCTTGTGGAACTGCATGGACAGCTTGGGCAGGATGTTTGCGGTCATGCTGATCCAGCCGATCGCGCCGGTCGCATATGCCTGATACAGCAGATAGTCGCAGCCGCACAGTACGCCGATGTCGTCCTCTGCCTCTTCGCCTGCAAAAATGTAATCGGTCATCACGTCGATCATCATGGAAGCGTCCTTAACGATCTTGACATGCTCCAGCTTATACAGCTCGCGCATGGTCTCGGTGGTGATGCCGGTGGTAACATTGCCGTTGTTGTAAACCATGATGTCCAGGCCGGAATGGTCGTTGATGTATTTATAATGCTCGTAGATCTCGTGCTGTGTCGGGTGATAGTAGAAAGAGGGCAGCACCATGGCGGCGGAAGCGCCTGCTTCGCGCGCATTTTCCATCAGCTCCACTGCATCCTCAGGGCGCTCACGCGAGCAACCGACAATGACCGATACACGGTCCTTGACATACGGCACCATCTCACGGACATAGGCCTTGTGTTCTTCGAGCGACATGCTCTGGTATTCGCCGGCCGCCATCAGGATGCCCAAGCCATCAATACCTTCGCTGATCATCCAGTCCGCATGCTTTTTCGCAGCTGTAAAGTTAAAGCTGCCGTCCTCATTCATCGGGGTTACCATTGCGGGATAAACGTGCGCAAACTTGTTCATAGCGAATCTCCTTTTCCTTTTGCCATGATGTGTGGGTTTTCTTTTTCCCTCTGACAGGGAAGCGGTCTTGAGCTGTCGCACCGCCGCGGCAACTCAGATTTGTGGAATGGTGAGCATGCTGCCTTGTGTGAATGAAGTGTGCAGCAAATTATTTACTCTAATATAAATTATAGAATCAATTCTAAAATAAACAAATACAATAATCTTATTATAATGATCTATTTAATAATATTATCTTATATATTTCATACATAGAATGGATTTTAGATTGCATTTTTCACAAAGGATGCTATAATTATTCTATAAAAATTGACAGACCCACCGAATGGAGGTAGATTGCATGCGCCTTGAAACCTTCCAGAACTTCATTGCTGTTGTTGAGTGCGGCACGATCACTGCCGCAGCCCGGCAGATGCGCATCGCCCAGCCTGCGCTCAGCAATCAGATCCGCATGCTGGAGGAAGAGTTCGGTGTCCAGTTGCTCAAACGAAGCACACGCCGTGTAGAACTCACTGAGGCTGGGCGGGTGCTGTACACCCGCTGTAAAGCAATTTGCCGATTGGAGACGGATATGAAGCACGAGCTCCTCGACAGTGCGCAAAACGGAAGTGGCACGCTGCGGCTGGGAATTTCACAAACTCTGCCCCAGAAATTTACCGAGCGCATCCTGCGGCTGTGCAATCAGGATGCGCCCGGCTTGCGTTATACCCTCTACACTGGCAGTGCTGGTGACGTAGCAGCTATGGTACAGGACGGCTTTGTGGATATTGGCGTTGCCGACCTGCATCATTCAGCTCCGCCTGAGCTCGATGAAGTTCTGTCTGTGCCGGAATATCCTCATGTAGTTTTCTCGTCCGACAATATATGGCTCCCCTCCACCCGCGCGGCTATCTCCATTGCGGATCTGCGTGACGTCCCGCTCTGCCTGACTGATCGAGACAGTGATATGATTTCACAGCTCTGCATGGAAGAAGGCTTTATGCCTACGATCCGCTGTGTCAGCAGTAGCCTGCCGCAGTTGTACTTCTGGATAGAACACGGACTGGCGGTCACGGTGCTCTACCTGAGCCAAACGGATGACCTTCCCCGTGAATTGAATCGTAAATCATTGACTGTCAGCCAAAATCCATCCAACCGTGTGTTTCTCGCCAAAAAAAATCAGCCGCTCGCTGCAGCCGGTCATTTATTCATCCGCTTCGCGCGTCAGTTGTATGCCAGCATTTAACCACAAAGGGCAGATGCTGTAATGCGTCTGCCCTTTGTGCTTTTGTACTTATTACATAGGGCGCGACGCACCATCTACACCAGTACCTAAAAGCACTTTCCTACTGGAGCACCAATTCAAAGAGGGAGCACTGCAAAATATTTGCAATGCTCCCTCTGGTTTTTTGTCTTGTTCCTCTATGCCGCCAGCATCCGGTCGACAAAGTCCTGCAACATCCCACCATAAACCTCGGTCACAGAGATTTCATCGTGATTCAAATAGCAAAGCTGGTCAATGCCATTTGAAAAAACGCTGATCATCTCGAATAACTCCTCCGGTGTGCGGTCCGTGCGGATCTCCCCTTTTTTCTGGCCCTCCTCCAGTAATTTACGGCAGATGCGGGCATAGGATCGATCCGGATTGAGTATATAGTGATACGCCACTTGCCCAGTCTCTTCGCGCAGCATATAAATGGTTGCTGCTCGCAGGAATTCTTCGCCCCCCTCATGTGGCAACCCCTGTGCAAAAATCAGGAATGCATAAAGCTGATGGAGAACCGGTACATCGCTTTCCTGGTTTGGAACCAGCACCCGCTCTTCATATTCATCAAATGATTGCTGCAGGTAGGTCGTCAAAAACAGGACAGGCAGTTCGTCCTTGCTTTTGAAATAGTGATAAAATGTACCGACCGATGTACCAGAAGCCTCTACAATATCCTCAACGGATACCTTTTGATAACCGTGCTCCCGAAACAGCCTGATTGCACAGTTGTAGATTAAGTTCCTATTTTTCTCGGATTTGAGCTGGCGTTTGCCGGGCTTCAGAGACATACCGATCCCCCATTTCACATTATATTAACAACATTTTATTTTAGAATTGATTCCATTATATCATCCTTCTATGACCTCCGTCAACCAAACTATACGTTCGCACGATAGCCACATATTTATAATTGAAAAAATGTTTCTTCTCAAATATAGATTTTCTCTAAGCATCTTGACGATATGACATTCCATGGCAAAAATCCTTTATGCGGTAGTAGATGCCCGGCCAGTTTTTAGGCAGCAACCCTCGGTCAGTCAGCTCCTGCAGGATCGGGATCTGGAAATCCCACACAGCAAAAGTCAAGGGTACATCAGGTGTAAGTTCCTTTGATAAGTAAACCAATACATCCATCCACCTGCCATCGAGCGTAGACAGGAATATGCCATCCGCAGGGCGTGACTTATCCTCCAGATACCGCAGCATCTGCGGCCAGTCCTCGCGGCCGAATGCCTGCGCGAAGTATCCGGCACCTATTGTCAGCGGCAGCAGCACTGCGTTGTCATCGTATGAGATGTAGTAGTTGAGCTGCATGTGCCGGAGCGCGTCGCTGCTTTTGTTCAACGCCCATAAGGAGTATTCCAGAATGTCCACGAGTCCTTTCTCCGTCTCGGTCAGGATGATCTTTTCACAGGGGATCGTGTCCTGCTCGCGCAGCCAGACCGACGCATTGCTCTCGCCGTTCGGGTTGAGCCGCTGGTTGCCGTTTCCGAAATGGTAGATCAGCGATACCTGCTTGCCGCGCTTGATCTTGCCGACGAAACGGGAATATTTGAGACTGTCCGAGCTACGGGCATCCTTTTTCTCCATCTCGCGCTTGATTTCCAGCGAGGTCTGGTATGATGCGTGGCCGAGAAAGGCGAAAAACATCCGTGCTTCATTGATGCGGCTGAGCCGGATGGCTTTCTGGATATTGCGGGTGCCCGCAGGCTTTTTCCTGATTGGTGCGCGCCCCTCTTTATGCAGCATCCGGCAATAGGTCTCAACCCCGGCATCTGTGGCGAAAAAACTTTTGTGCCCCGGCGCTTTGACAACCTCAAGGTATCCTGCGCGGCACAGCTTTTGAAACGCATCCTGCATGAGTTCGTAGTTGCTGATCACTAATTTAAGAGCGTGATACGGCAGCTGCCCGAAGATGACGCTGGTTTGCAGCAGGATCCATGCGGCGCTGTTTCTAAAAATCCGCATGATCCCCTGCCTCCTCACAGACCGGGATCTTGCCGGGTCGGATCAGGATCACCGTCTGGTCTTTCGTTCCCCAGCAGCTTGTCTGGATATTGGAGCAGTAGATGCCGCTGTCGCTGGTGAGCAGATACCGCTCAATGACGTTGAGCACGGCGCGTGTTTCCAGATTATCATGGTCGCGCACATCGGCGGGATGATGCGACGCAGAATAGCAATGGAGAAATTCTATCGTGCACTCCCGGAATCTGGGCAGTGCAGATGCGTGGCGGGCCAGCAGGGTATCCAGTGGTTCGCACACGAAAGCACTGTCGTGGCTCCGCTTGGACAGCCGCAGCGGAAGCCGGATCACCACCGAACCATCTTCCCTCACTTCCAGCGAGTACCCGTCCGGCAGGGATGCATGTTTGCTCCGTGCCATACTTTCCCCCACCCATGCCCGCGAAAAAGATTTCCTGCTGCACAGGAGATCTTTTTCGCGGGCTTCTGCATATACCTCGCGTGCGGCAATGGCAACATTTTGTGCGGTATTTGCGAGACGGTGCAGGTAATCATCATTCTCTCTACTGATTGTAAGCCGTTCGGATAATTCATTCAGTTTATGCAGGGCGGATTCGTATGCCGCCCTTGTGGGATCGGTCATTTGCCTCTCCTCCTTTCTTGCGTTTTTGTTCGTGATACATTAGAACAGTACCGCCCCGGTTGTACAGCAAACGGACCGGTAAAGAGGAACCGCGTGTGTTTGCAAACACTGGAATCCTGTAACGTCTCCAAGGTCTTGGAATGCCAGCTCGGGCTGATTCAGCTGTGTTTTTGCAATTACCGTCCGGAATTACAGAATTCCAAAAGTGCACCTTTTCGGCGGTTTACATTTTTTGAGGAAAAGGTGCACTTTCCGTGAAATTACCGTCCGGTTTTGTAAAAGTACCGTATGCCTGAAATGGCCGGAAAAGTTCCAATTTCTGAAAACCTTACGAATATGTCAGTTCTCGGTCTGGCGGTCGATCCATGCAAGAACCTTGTCCTTGGGCGCCAATTTCCGTTTGCCGATACAGAGCGTAGGAAAGTCCGCGCGGTTCATCAGCTGGTACGCGCCCGCGCGCGAGATGCCCAGCATCGCAGCAAGCTGCTCGGCATTCAGCACGTCAGGGTAGTCCTCATATGCCATCCGCTTCATATTTATCCCCCCCCCTTTTGCAGTTGACAAATCGGAGTGTTTAGTCTATTATAGAAATATAGTTCTATGGAACTATAATAACATCTTGAAAAGATTTGTCAATAGGTTTATAATCATTTTATAAATAAATATTTCTATATGGAGGTGCATGATTTTCTGTGAAGCAGATTATTCCGTCCGAGTGCCATCTTCGCGTGTATGTTACAGCAAAGCAGGAGGTTGTTGAGTTCTTTGACAATGCAATACACATGCAGTACCGGCACACCTTTTCTTACGGAGAAAGCATGATCCAATTGCTGGAGAACTGGCAGAAAGATGATGAAGCCATTTTACAGGAAACTTACGAATATCTGAAAGAGAGAGAACGTGTAGGAGAGGAAAACATGGGGGAATGGAACGAGATATTGTTCCGCTTCCAGCATGTGCATAATCCTTTTCTCTATCTGCTGGTGATGCAGCTTGCGCCGTTGCTGCTCAAAAGCTTCTACAATATTGATCCTTCGATTGTCACCGATTTCCGCGATGAGCTGGACAAAGTCAGGGCAGATGCGCACACGCTTCTGTTCGATTGCCTGAGCCCGGAAACGGAGGATATTTACCGCCGGTATTGGGAGATCTGGAAACGCACGCCAATGCGCTTGCCCTCTGTTCGTACGGAATTGCTTCCAGCCCGCACACGTGCGGCCTTTAACGGCTGGATCTCCCCGGCCGAGAACACGGATCCGGAGTATCTTTACAGCACAGAGCAGCAGATGGTAATGGCAGAAGTCTGCTATCCCAAATCCGTACAGGAACTGTACGTTTTTCTCAAATCCACCTATCTGCGTCGTGCGATTCGCTTCAAGCGTTGTCAGCTGTGCGGCAAGCTGTTTGCCGCAACGGGCGGCGACCGGACAGAGTACTGTTCCCGTGAATATGAAAAGGGCAAGACCTGCCGGGATGTCGGAGCTGCGCGTGTCTACCAGAAAAAGCTGCTTGGAAACCCGATCACCCGCGCCTATAACCGCGCTTACAAGACCCATAACGCCCGCATCCGCTACGGGACAATGACGCGGGAAGAATTCAATGCCTGGACGGCAGAGGCGAAAAAGCACCGGGATGCGTGCCAGAATGGGGAAATCTCTCTCGAAGCGTTTGAAGCGTGGCTGAAAACTTAACTGAAAAATCGGGAGTTGTTTCCGTTTTTCAAATATAAACGAAAGGAGTGTTCGGCTTATGAGCACGCGGGAATCCCGCGGTGCAGCGGGCAGCGGCAACATCCGTCAGCGTTCAGATGGACGCTGGGAAGGCCGCTATACTGTCGGCATCGACCCGGGTACCGGAAAACAGGTTCAAAAGTCCATCTATGGCAAAACACAAAAGGAGGTGCGCGAGCGCTTACGAAAAATCACATCTGAAATAGACGATGGGAGTTATCTGGAGCCCTCCAGATGCAGAGTGGGGCAATGGTTGGATATTTGGCTGAAAGAATATACAGACAACGTGAAACCCTATACGAAGTATTCTTATCGCATCACTATTCAAAACCATTTGAAGCCTGCATTTGGATATGTCCGTTTGTCCGAACTCAACACGGTCATGATACAGGCATTCATAAATTCGTTGGTGCGCAGCAAGGAAGAAGGCGGCAAAGGGTTATCTCCCAAAACGGCGATCAACATCCACGGTGTGCTGCATCGTTCACTCAAGCAGGCTGCCAATATCGGCCTGATCCGCAGCAATCCGGCAGATGCCTGCATCCGTCCGCGCGGCGAGCGACAGCCGATCCACCCTTTGGAGGATGAAGAGGTAGGGCTATTCCTGAATGCTGTGAAAGGCCACCGGTTCGAAGCCTTATATCTGGTCGATCTGTTTACCGGTATGCGGCAGGGAGAGATCCTTGGATTGACTTGGAACTGTGTTGACTTCCGACGCGGTACGATTTTCCTGTATCGTCAGCTGCAGCAGCGGCAAACCAAGGGAGACTTCGGATATTATTTTACCTCGCTCAAAAACGGAAAATCTCGTACTGTGACCCCTGCCCCAACTGTTATGCAGATACTGCGCGAGCAGCGCGGAAGACAAAATGAAATGCGGCTACGCGCTGGTGCTGCATGGCATAATGATGAGGATCTGGTTTTTACTAATGAACTGGGCCAGCCTCTGAGCAGACGGACTGTTTATAAGAATTTCAAAGCGATTGCAGTTGGTATCGGTCTACCAAATCTTCGTTTCCATGATCTGCGTCACACATTTGCTACAATATCATTTCAATCTGGTGATGATCCCAAAACAGTGCAGGAGAACTTGGGACACCACTCCGCGGCCTTTACCCTTGATGTCTATGGACATGTCACTGACCGTATGCGGCGCGAAAGCGCCGAGCGAATGGAGCGCTTTATCCGTTCTACAATCGCCCGATAAGGGTCAAAATAAGGGTCAATCTGATATGCATAGATTTTAACCTTGAAAATAAGTTCTGAAAACGACTTCAAATACAAAAAAATACGGCATTAAACCAAAGTTTAATGCCGTATTTCTGGCGGAGAGTCAGGGATTTGAACCCTGGAGACGCTCATCACGCCTACACGATTTCCAATCGTGCGCCTTCGACCACTCAGCCAACTCTCCATAGTCTGCTGCTCTCACAGAGGACGAGATATATTATATCCTATATCCTTGCTTTCGTCAAGCCTTTTTTCTCTTTTTTTGCAATTGTCATGCGCAACAGCAGTACCCCCAACAGAAAAGCCTTATGCATCTTTTCACGGATGCACAAGGCTTTTTTAGAATCTCATAGCATTCGGCCGCACGACGCTGCACGAAAACGGATATACTGAACCGCCCAGGGTGGCTTGCAATCCGCGTCATTCCGCCACAACCTGCAGCCTTATTTCTGGAATTGGGAACGCACCTGCATATACTGCACAATTTCTTCCACCACGCCGTCGAAGCCCAGCACACCGCTGTTGAGCGACAGATCGTAATTGCGCGCGTCATACCAGTCGCTTCCCGTGTGGTGCTTGTAATACTTGGCGCGGTATTCGTCGATCTCTGCGATTTTTCTGGCCACCGCATCCTCCGGCATCGAATCTATTTTCATAGCCTCCTGCAGGCAGAACGCCGCGTCCGCGTGGACGAACACCCGAACCACGTCCGGCCGCCCCTTGAGGATATAGTCCGCGCAGCGCCCGATCAGCACGCACGGCCCCTGATCGGCCAGCTTGCAGATGATTTTCGCCTGATAGTCGAACAGCGCGTTGTCACGCAGATAGGCCTTGGAGGAGTCATTGATTACGCTTGTATCTCCTTTATAGCGGCTGCGCAGGCGGGTCAAAAAGTCGGGCTTGAGTCGTTCGTCTGAAAACAGCATGGCATTGATACCGCTGTCCTCGGAGGCCATCGTGATAATCTCCCGATTATAGTACGGGATATCCAGCTTGTTCGCCAGCATTTTGCCGACCGTTTTGCCGCCCGACCCATACTGGCGGGCGATCGTGATAATATACGGCTTCATTCGCGCTTCCCCCTTACTCTCCCAAATAGGCTTTCTTGATGGAATCATCGTTCAGCAGATCAGACGCCTTGCCGGATTTTACGATCCTTCCGGTTTCCAGCACATAGGCGCGGTCCGCGATCGAGAGCGCTTTTTTCGCGTTCTGCTCAACAAGCAGGACGGTCGTCCCCGCGGCAGACACCTCCTGAATGATTTTGAACACCTCGCCCACAAACAACGGCGACAGACCCATGGATGGCTCGTCGAGCAGCAGGATGCGCGGCTTTGCCATCAGCGCGCGGCCCATGGCAAGCATTTGCTGCTCGCCGCCGGACAGCGTGCCTGCCGCCTGGTTTTTGCGCTCCTCCAAGCGCGGGAAGCGCTTGTACACCTCCGCCAGAGATGCCTCAACCTCGCCTTTCGGTCGGGTATAGGCGCCCATTCGCAGGTTTTCACGCACGGTCAGACCCGCAAATACCCGCCGGCCCTCCGGCACATGGCTCATCCCCAGCCGGACGATCTCATGCCCGGGCTTTCTGGTGATGTTTTTGCCCTCAAACGTCACCGTGCCGCTTTTGGCGGGCAACAGTCCGGTGACGGTATGCAGCGTCGTAGTTTTACCCGCGCCGTTCGCGCCGATCAGCGCGACGACCTCACCCTCGTTTACCGTAAAGGAAACGTCGCGCAGCGCGTGGATCAGGCCGTAGTACACATTGATATCCTTTACTTCCAGCATTGCCATACTTCGTTTCCCTCCTTATTCGCCAAGGTAGGCCGTGACGACCTCCGGATTTTTCAGCACCTCGCCCGGCGTCCCCTCGGCCAGCAAACGGCCGAAGTTGAGCACATACAGGTATTCACAGATGCCGGAAACCAGCTTCATGTCGTGCTCGATCAGCAGCACGGTCACGCCGAAGCGCTTACGGACGACCTCGATCGTCTCCATCAGCTCGGCGGTCTCGTTCGGGTTCATGCCCGCCGCCGGCTCATCAAGCAGCAGCAGCTTGGGATTGGTCGCCAGCGCGCGGGCGATCTCCAGCTTGCGCTGTTTGCCGTACGGCAGGTTCGCCGCCTGGTAATCCGCCACGCTTTCCAGCCCGAACACGCCCAGCAGCTCCATCGCGCGTTCATTCATGGCGCGTTCCTTTTTGCGGTAGGAGCCGACATGGAACAGGCTTTCCGCTAACGAATAGGTGATCTCGTTATGCAGGCCGGTCTTTACGTTGTCCAGCACGGTCAGCTTGGAAAACAGGCGGATGTTCTGGAACGTGCGCGCCACGCCCATTTTGCAGATATCGTGCGGCTTTTTCCCGATCAGGTTCTGCCCGTCCAGCCGGATGCCGCCATCCGTCGGGCGGTACACGCCGGTCAGCATGTTGAACACAGTGGTTTTGCCCGCGCCGTTCGGACCGATCAGGCCTACCAGCCCGCCCTCCTCTATTTTCATGGAAAGCTCGTCAACAGCGCGCAGGCCGCCGAACGAAATCCCCAGCGAAGTCACTTCAAGCATTGCCATATCACGCGCCCTCCTTCCCGTTCTTTTCCAGCTTGCTCATCTGCTTCATGCCGCGCTTTTCCAGCAGCCGCGCCTTAAGCGGCGAGTTGTTGAACAGCATCATCACAATCAACAGGATCGCATAGATCAGCATGCGGTATTCGCCGACCTCACGCAGCACCTCGGGCAGGATCGTCAGCAGCGACGCGGCGATGATCGAGCCCCAGATATTGCCCAGCCCGCCGAGCACGACGAAAACAAGAATCAGAATCGAGGTGTTGAAATCAAATTTAGCCGCGGTAATGGTAGTGTAGTTCATGCCGTACAGCGTGCCGGCCATACCAGCGAATGCTGCCGAAATGACGAACGCCATCAGCTTATACCGCGTGGTCGAAATGCCGATCGAATCCGCGGCAATCTTGTTATCGCGCACGGACATGATCGCGCGGCCCGCGCGGCTGTTAATCAGGTTCAAAATCAGGAACAGCGTGATCAGCACAAGCACAAAGCCGGTGGTGAGGGTCGACAGTCGGGATACGCCGGACACGCCCATCGGCCCGTTGATGATCATTTCCCCACCTTCCGCCAGCTCAAACCGCTGCTCGAGCAGGCTGAAGTGCAGTCCCGTGCTGTCCAGGCCGATATACAGCACATTGATGATATTTTTTATAATCTCGCCAAATGCGAGTGTGACGATCGCCAGATAGTCTCCCTTGAGACGCAGCACCGGCACGCCCACGATCACGCCCGCGACCGCAGCGCAGATACCGCCCACAAGGATCGCGACCGCCAGCCGGAGCGGCGCGGACGGGATCGCTTCCGCCAGGCAGGTCGTCGTCACGACGCCCGCGAACGCGCCGACCGACATAAAGCCCGCGTGGCCGAGCGACAACTCGCCCAGGATACCCACAGTCAGGTTGAGCGAAACCGCCATGATGACATACGCGCAGATCGGCACAAGCAGGCTTTCCAGCAAGCTGGAGATATTGCCCGTCGCCACCATCACCTGCAGGTAGATGTAGCCGGCGATCACAATGCCGAAGGACAGCAGCGTATCGCGTCCGGCCTTAGAGGCCGCATATTTCTTGAACTTTTTCATCGCAGCGCCGCCCCCTTAAACCTTTTCGCTCACGCGTTTGCCGAGCAGCCCGTCCGGCTTGACCAGCAGCACGAGGATCAGCACCGCGAATACGATCGCGTTGGAAAGCTGGGTTGAAATATATGCGCCCGCGAAAATCTCGATCACGCCCAGCAGGATGCCGCCGACAAACGCGCCCGGGATCGAGCCGATGCCGCCGAACACTGCCGCGGTGAACGCTTTAATGCCGGGCATCGAGCCGGTCGTCGGCATCAGCGTCGGATAGGCCGAACACAGCAGTACACCCGCGATCGCGGCCAGGCCGGAACCGATGGCGAACGTCAGCGAGATCGTCGTGTTCACATTAATGCCCATCAGCTGCGCCGCGCCCTTGTCCTCGGAAACTGCACGCATCGCCGTACCCATTTTGCTCTTGTTGGTAAACAGGGTCAGCACGATCATGATAACAATGCAAGCAAGCACCGTGACCAGCGTGACCGGCGTGACCGTAAGCTGTCCGTCAAACAACTGGAACGGGCTGCCCTTTACGACCGAGGTAAAGCTTTTCTGCCCCGAGCCCCAGATCAGCAGCGCCGCGTTCTGCAGGAAATAGGAAACGCCGATCGCCGTAATCAGCACCGCCAGTGACGGCGCCATGCGCAACGGCTTATAGGCCAGCCGTTCGATCACAACGCCAAGCGCTGTGCAGACAACGACCGCGAGCAGTACGCCCGCCGGAGCGGGCCAGCCCAGATAGGTCGTGGCGCAGAAGCACATATATCCGCCCACCATGATCACATCGCCGTGGGCAAAGTTTAGCATCTTCGCAATACCGTAGACCATGGTATAGCCCAGCGCGATGATCGCATAGATGCTGCCCAGACTCACGCCGTTGATCAGATGATTCAGGAAACCCATCATTCGGAACACCTCAAATCTCTTTTATTTCTCTTTTTGCTTGTGGGTTGGGGCAAGGGCTCGGCAAGCGGCGTCGAGCCGTCGCCCCACCCCATAACGCGGTGAATACCGTGGAATAGACGCAAAGGAGGGCCGTAGCGTTCTGCTGCAGCGCCCTCCTTCGTTCTTTCGTTCAACTGTTTTCAGCGGTCCGTTACCCGAACGCGCCGAAGGCTTTTACATGCCTACATACGCGCCGTTTTCAATAATCATGCCCTTCGGGCTCTTGGATACCGCACCGTTGGAATCCCAGGTGATACCCGCGCCGTCGCCGGTCAGGCCCTCGAACGTGATGGTCGGGAACGTCTCGATCATCTTGTCGCAAAGGTCGGAAGCAGACATATCCGGCGTGCATTCCGCTTCCTCAAGCGCCTGCTTGTAAGCGTAGATGCAGTCATATGCGTCAGCCGCGAACTGGTTCGGGGTCTCGCCGTACTTTTCCTTATACTTGGTCACGAAGTTTACGGTCTTTTCATCGGTCGCATCCGCATTGAACGGGGTCAGCAGCATAACGCCCTCTGCCAGCGTGGTATCGAAATTCTCGACAGTCAGGATGCCATCCATACCGTCCACGCCAAAGAACTTGGGCGTATAGCCCATCGCGTTCGCCTGGGTCAGGATCAGGGACGCCGGGGTGTAATAAATCGGCAGGAACAGCAGGTCAGCGCCGGCGCTCTTGCACGCGTTCAACTGCACCGAAAAGTCGTTCTGCGTCTCCGTCGTAAACGCCTGTTCGGTCACTATCTCAAGGCCCTTTGACTCTGCTTCAGCCTTGAACTGCTCCAGAATACCGGTGGAATACACGTCGTCGCTCTTATAAATAACGCCAATCTTGGTGCCGAGCTGCTGATCCGCGATATACTCCGCGGAAGCCATGCCCTGATTCGGGTCGGAGAAACACATCTGGAACACAACGTCGTTGCCCTCTATATTGGCCGGAGAGGAAGCCGACGGGGTCAGCGCGAAAATGTGATCCTCCTCGTGCAGCGGCGCGATCGCTTCGCCCGGCTTGGAGGTTACCGCGCCGAGGGAAAGCTGGATGCCCTCGTCCTTGAGCGCGTTGTACGCACTGACAGCCTTTTCCGTGTTGTGTTCATCATCCTCGAAAATGACCTTGATCTGAATATCCCCGCCTTCCGCGTTGATCTCCTCCGCCGCAAGCTCGGCGCCGTTCTTGACCGCGTTGCCGTAAATCGCCGCTTCTCCGGTCAGCGGCGCGGTGCCGCCGATCAAAAACGCGGTTGCTGCAGCATCCGTGTTATCCTGCCCGTCGCCCGCGCCCTGCGTATCGGTATTGCCGCCGCAGCCCGCCAGCGCTGTTACCAGCATCGAGCCGACCAGAAGCATGCTCAGACTTTTCTTCATGGTTATCTTCTCCTTTACAAACCTAATCCCTCGCCCTTTCCGATGTGAAATCATTCGGGCGCTTGGATTATTTTTTCTTATTATACTACTCTTTCTACGATTTGGCAGACTTTTTTTCGCCTTTTGAGCAATTTCGGGCAAACTACCTATTATCTTTTCGTAAGAATTGCAAAATTTGTGCTTTCTTCCGAAAAACATTTGTCCGCGGTGCAAGGAATCATGCAACCGATTTCAGTGGCGCAGCCCTTTCTTCATGTTCGGCCCCCTTTTGCCCGAGTGCAGAGAAAAAGGCAGGCCGCGAATGCGGCCTGCCTGCCAAGGTGCCCGGCTCCGGCGGACGCTCCCTCCGCCGCCCTGGAACAGGGCCGCCGTTTATTCCAGCTCGAACGCGCCGGTATAGAGCTGGTAATACTTTCCACGCTCGGCAATCAGCTGCGCATGGTTGCCGCGCTCGATGATATGGCCTAGCTCAAGCACCATAATCACGTCCGCGTTCTGCACAGTCGACAGGCGGTGTGCGATCACAAACACGGTGCGGCCGTACATCAGGCCGTCCATACCCGCCTGCACGATGGACTCGGTGCGGGTATCGATGCTGCTGGTCGCTTCGTCCAGGATCATAACCGGCGGATCAGCCACCGCCGCGCGCGCAATGGACAAAAGCTGGCGCTGACCCTGTGACAGGCTGCCTCCGTCCCCGTCAATCACCGTATCATAGCCGTCCGGCAGACGACGGATGAAGTCGTCCGCGCCCGCAAGCTGCGCCGCGGCTTCGATCTCCTGGTCGGTCGCCTCCAGATTGCCGTACCGGATGTTGTCGCGGATCGTACCGGTAAACAGGTTAGTGTCCTGCAGAACGATGCCAAGCGAGCGGCGCAGGTCCGCCTTTTTGATTTTGTTGATGTTGATTCCATCGTACCGGATCTTGCCGTCCGCCAGATCGTAAAAGCGGTTGATCAGGTTGGTAATCGTGGTCTTACCCGCGCCGGTCGCGCCGACAAAAGCAACCTTCTGCCCCGGCTCGGCGTACAGCGTGATATCATGCAGCACGATCTTCTCCGGATTATAGCCGAAATCCACGTCGAAAAACCGAACGTCGCCCCGTACCTGCTGGTAGGTGGTCGTACCGTCCTCATGCGGATGCTTCCACGCCCAAATGTTGGTTTTTTCCGGCGTTTCCACCAGTTCGCCGTTTTTATCGTACTTGGCGTTGACCAGGGTGACATATCCGTCGTCCGTTTCCGGCGCCTCATCCATCAGCTCGAAAATACGCTCTGCGCCGGCCAGCGCCATGACAATGGAGTTGAACTGCTGCGAAATCTGTGTAACCGGCTGGGTAAACGATTTGGTCAGCTGCAGGAAGCTGGCGATCACGCCGATGGTGATGCTGCTTCCAACCACACCGGACAGCGCCAGCGTGCCGCCGACCACGGCCACCAGCACATACAGCAGGTTGCCAATGTTCATCA
Organism: Agathobaculum massiliense; assembly: GCF_900291975.1. Taxonomy (GTDB): domain Bacteria; phylum Bacillota; class Clostridia; order Oscillospirales; family Butyricicoccaceae; genus Agathobaculum; species Agathobaculum ammoniilyticum. The sequence goes on along the minus strand of NZ_OMPN01000001.1, from coordinate 2,469,730 downwards.
TGATCGGCATGAGGATGTTGGCAAAGGTGTTCGCGTTCTTCGCATTTTCCCGCAGCTCATCGTTGAGCGCGTCGAACTGCTCCTTGCACTTATCCTCATGGCAGAACACCTTGACAACCTTCTGCCCGTTGATCATTTCCTCGATATAGCCGTTAACCTTGCCAAGCGAGGTCTGCTGCTCCAAAAAGTATTTTGCCGACTGCCCGCCGATCCGCTTGACCACCACCAGCATCACGGCGACGCCTGCCAGCACGAACAACGTCAGCCACACATTGGTCGCCAGCATGGCGATAAACACCGCGATGATCGTCATTATGGAGGAGAACATCTGCGGGACGGACTGGCTGAGCATCTGCTGCAGCGTGTCTGTATCATTGGTAAAATGGCTCATCAGGTCGCCGTGGGTATGGGTGTCAAAATAGCGGATGGGCAGGGTCTGCATACGCCCGAACATCTCGTCGCGCACCTTTTTCAAAATGCCCTGCGAAATGGCCACCATCAGCCAGTTATACAGGAAGGTGGAAACAATGCCTGTCAGATAGATCAGGCCCATCAGCAGGATGGCATGTATCAGGCCGGTGAATACGGGCGCGGCTTCCAGCAGCAGCGGCGCGATATAATCGTCGATCAGCACGCGCAGGAACATCGAACCCGCTACGTTCACAACTGCGGAGATCAGAATGCACACCAGAACCACGCCGAACTGAACCGCGTAGCCATCCCTGATATAGTGTAGCAGCCGGCCCAGCGTCTTTTTCGGATTTTTGCTGCGTTTACCGCCGGCCATCTGTCCCCGGCGGCCAGGGCCGCCCATTGCGGGTCTTGCCATTATTCCTCGCCCCCTTTGTTCATTTGCTGCTTATAGATCTCCTGGTAAATCGGGTTGCCCGCGAGCAGCTCCTCATGCGTGCCGACCGCCTGGATCGCGCCGCCGTCCAGAATGACGATCTGGTCCGCGTCCTGCACGGACGAGACGCGCTGCGCGATAATCAGCTTGGTCGTACCCGGGAGCTCCTCCGCGAACGCCTTGCGGATCAGCGCGTCGGTCTTGGTGTCGACCGCGCTGGTCGAGTCGTCCAGAATGAGTACCTTGGGCTTTTTCAGCAGCGCGCGGGCAATGCACAGACGCTGCTTCTGGCCGCCAGATACGTTGGTGCCACCCTGCTCGATATAGGTATCGTATTTCCCCGGCATCTGCTGGATGAATTCATCCGCCTGCGCCAGGCGGCACACGTGCTCAAGCTCCTCGTCGCTCGCGTGCTCGTTGCCCCAGCGCAGGTTCTCCTTGATCGTGCCAGAGAACAGCACATTCTTCTGCAGCACCATGGCGACCTGCTCGCGCAGCGCTTCAATGTCATAATCGCGCACATCCACGCCGCCCACCTTAACCGAGCCGGTCGTGACATCGTACAGGCGCGGGATCAGCTGTACCAGCGTAGACTTGGCCGAGCCGGTGCCGCCCAGGACTCCGATGGTCTGCCCCGCCTTGATGTGGAGGTCCACGCCGCGCAGGGCAAGCTTACGCGCATCGCCCTTGTAGCTGAAATTGACGTTATCGAAATCGATATCCCCGTTTTTTACCTCGGTCACCGGCTGCGCCGGATTATGGAGGTCAGGCTGCTCCTCCAGCACTTCGACGATGCGCTCCGCGCTCGCCTTAGACATGGTAATCATGACGAATACCATCGCGACCATCATCAGGCTCATCAATATCTGCATCGCGTAGGAAAACAGGCTGGTCAGCTCGCCGGTCGTCATGCTGCCGCCGACGATCAGCCGCGCGCCGAACCAGGAAATCAGCAGCATGCAGGCATACATGCAGAACTGCATGAGCGGCGAAACGCCCGCCATAATCTTCTGCGCCTTGGAAAACGCCTTGTAAAGCCGTCCGGAAACGTTTTGAAACTTTTCGGTTTCATATTCCTCACGCACATAGGCCTTGACCACACGGATGCCGCGCACGTTTTCCTGCACGACCGTGTTCATCTGGTCGTAGATCTTGAACACACGCTCGAAGATCGGCCCGACAAACTTCATCAGCAGGCCCATGCCCACCGCCAAAACAGGAAGCACGCCCAGGAAAATCAGCGCCAGCTCGCCGTTGATCTGAAACGCCATGATCAGCGCGAACACCAGCATGACCGGACAGCGCACCGCGATGCGCGTACACATCTGGAACGAGTTCTGCACATTGGTCACGTCGGTCGTCAAGCGGGTGACGATCGAGCCGGTCGAAAACTTATCGATGTTGGAAAAGGAAAAATCCTGCACCGCATAATACATGTCGTGCCGCAGGTTGCGGGCGAAGCCGGTGGAGGCGCGCGCCGCATAGGTGCCTGCCGCCGCGCCGAACACCAGCGCCAGCGCCGCGCACGCCACGAGGATGGCTCCGTATTTCCAGATCTCTCCCATATTTTGCGCATCAATGCCCTTATCAATCAGAAGCGCCATTACTGCGGGGATAACGACCTCCATCACAACCTCGAGCACCACAAAAAACGGCGTGAGCAGCGCATCCTTTTTGAACTCGCGCACGCTTTGTAACAGCCTCTTTATCATTCTTGTCCCTCCGAAGCCCTGCGTTGATAGTTTTCCAGATTCGCGCGGATCCTGCCGCACACGCGGAACCAGGCGTCCATGTCCTCCTCGCTGATGCCGGCACGCATCAGCGTCTCTGTGTCGCGGAACTTCTTTTTGATCCGCGCATCGAGCGCCAACGCTTTGTCAGTCAGCACCAGCCGTTTGAGCCGCCCGTCCTGCGGCACCGGCTCGCGCCGCAGCAGCCCGTGCTGCTCCATGAGCTGCAAAATGCCGGTCGCAGTCGAACGCCGGAAGCGGAACTGAGTCTCCACATCCTTTTGGAAGCGGTCGCCGTCTGCAACCAGCAGGTAATGAATAATCATCCCCTGCATACCGGTCACCTTGCTGAATTCCTCGCCCGATTGGCACGCCATCTGCCGCTTGAACAGATTGTTCAGCATGCCGAGCTCGCCGCAGATCGTTTGCTCCTGCATCAATTGTTAGCCTCCTTACTGTTAGCTTACTAACACAGTATACACCGATTCGTTGTGTTGTCAACAGATTTCACAAAAAGTTCAAAAAGGGCGTTCCCTCTGCCAAACGGAACGCCCTTTCTTCTCTGTAATTTATGCACTTTTACGGCTTATACGGCTTTTCTAGATACATTTTCTGTAAAAATGAACGGCCAGTCTCTGTACGGAACACCCGTTCCCCCGCCGTTCCACAGGCCTCCGGCGGCAGGGCGCTTTCATATGCGTTGACCAGAAAATCCGCCTCAAGCAGGATGCGGAAGGCAAGATCCTCCGAAGCGTCGAAACTGTGATGATGCGCGATCAGCCAAGCAATTTTCTCCGCCTGCGCCGCCGAAGCGCCGGCCTGCGCGAGCAGCGGCGCGGCGACCGCCGGCCCCTCCAGCTCCTGCCACTTCCCGCCGGAAGAGCCGTGCTTGCGCTCCGCTTCGTGAATGCCGATATCATGCAGGAGAGCCGCAGCCTCCAGAATATTCTGTTCTTCCTCCCCCAGGCCCTCGCTTCGTCCTAACAGGCGGCAGAACGCATATACTTTCATAAAATGCTGCACCCGACGCGCGTCCCCCGCATCATAGGCGACTGCCAGCGCCGCCAGCTTTTCCAGATCGATCATCGTCAAGCTCCCTCCCAGCGGAACCGCTCCATATCCACCCGCCCGTCGGCGGTAAACTCTATCCCGTCCGCCTCCAGCATTGCGCGCTGTATATCCGCGCCGCCGAATGCAAAAGCTGGAGAGGTACGGCCCTCTTTGGTCACCACGCGGTAGCATGGTATTCCTTCCGGATCCGGATTCGCGTGCAGCGCATAGCCGACCACCCGCGCCCAGCGCGGATTGCCCGCCAGCAGCGCAATCTGGCCGTAAGTCGCGACCGTGCCGCGCGGGATGCGCCGGACGACCGCATAAATTTTGTCAAAACTGTTCATTTTGCAAGTCGCACCCCCTCGCGCTTCATTATATCAGGTAAATCTGACAATTTCCATCCCCATTCCACAAGTAAAAAATGTATATTTTTAACACGCTAAATTGTTGCACACATTCGCAAAATACTATATAATAATTACACACTACAGCATGTATGTAAGTTATTCCGCACTTTTCCCTGATTATTGGAAAGAGGCTGCGGCAGAAATGTAAGGAGGACAAATCAAATGGCACTTACCAACACTTACCTCAAGCGCGTATACGAAACCATGCAGAAGCGCAACCCGAACGAGCCGGAATTTCAGCAGGCGGTTCTTGAAGTACTCGAAAGCTTCGAGCCGGTCGTAGAGGCGCGTCCGGAGTTGGAGAAGAACGGCATCATCGACCGTATCGTCGAGCCGGAGCGCATGGTAATGTTCCGTGTTCCGTGGGTGGATGACGAGGGCAAGGTTCAGGTCAACCGCGGCTTCCGCGTGCAGTTCAACTCCGCAATCGGCCCCTACAAGGGCGGTCTGCGCTTCCATCCGTCTGTCAACGCGTCGGTCATCAAGTTCCTCGGCTTTGAGCAGTGCTTCAAGAATAGCCTGACCGGCCTGCCCATGGGCGGCGGTAAGGGCGGCTCGGACTTCGATCCCAAGGGCAAGTCCGATGCGGAAGTCATGCGTTTCTGCCAGTCCTTCATCACCGAGCTGTCCAAGCACATCGGCCAGTTCACCGACGTACCGGCGGGCGATATCGGCGTCGGCGGCCGCGAGATCGGCTTTATGTACGGCCAGTACAAGCGCCTGCGCAACGAGTTCACCGGCGTACTCACCGGCAAGGGCCTGTCCTACGGCGGCTCGCTCGCGCGCACCGAGGCGACCGGCTACGGTCTGTGCTACTATATGAAGGAAATGCTCGCTTACAAGGGTACCTCGTTTGAGGGCAAGACGGTCGCCATCTCCGGCTCGGGCAACGTGGCGATCTACGCCTGCCAGAAGGCGACCGAGCTGGGCGCCAAGGTCGTTACCGTGTCGGATTCCAATGGCTTCATCTACGACCCCAACGGCATTAACCTCGATGTCGTCAAGGACATCAAGGAGGTCAAGCGCGGTCGCATCAAGGAATACGCGGACCGCGTGCCGGGCAGCACCTACACCGAGGGCCAGCGCCCGTGGAGCGTCAAGTGCGACGTCGCGCTGCCCTGCGCAACCCAGAATGAGATCAGCGGCGACGACGCCAAGGCCCTGATTGCGAACGGCTGCAAATTCGTGGCCGAGGGCGCGAACATGCCGTCCACGCCGGAGGCTGTGGAGGCGTTCCTGGCAAACGGCGTCTTCTTCGGTCCTGCCAAGGCGGCCAACGCAGGCGGCGTCGCCACCTCCGGCCTGGAGATGAGCCAGAACTCGCTGCGCCTGTCCTGGACCTTCGAGGAGGTTGATCAGCGTCTGCACGATATTATGGTCAACATTTTCAAGACCTGCATTCAGTCCGCTGAAAAGTACGGCCACAAGGACAACCTTGTCATGGGTGCGAACATCGGCGGCTTTGAGAAGATCGCGGACGCCATGCTCGCTCAGGGCGTTTGCTAAATCTCCTCTTTCTTCTGCCAACTGAACAGAAAAGGCTTCGGAACATCGTTCCGAAGCCTTTTTTCTCTTTGCCAGCCTGTCCACGTGTTCTTTCCAAAAACCGGCCATACTTTGTCCGCTTTTTGTGCTATACTACTGGTGAGGGGTGAAGCCATGCAAAGCGGACGCTTGTTTGAGATCTTATATATCCTTTTGGAGCGCGGTGGCGCGACCATACCTGATCTTGCCTGCCAGTTGGAGGTATCTGAGCGCACCATCCGCCGCGATATTGACGCGCTCTCCGCGGCGGGCGTGCCGGTTTACGCGGCGCGCGGGCGGCGGGGCGGCGTGCGCCTGATGGACGGCTTCGTGCTGTCCAAATCCCTGCTGTCCGCGCGCGAGCAGGACGAAATCCTGTACGCCCTGCAAACCCTTCGCGCCACCGGAGCCGTGCAGGATGGCGCTCTGCTCACTCGCCTGTCCGCCCTGTTCCGGCGCGAGGCCGTGAGCTGGATCGACGCGGATTTCTCCGATTGGGGCGACTCCGGCGAGCGGCGCGCGCTGTTCGAGCTGCTCAAGTCGTCTATCCTGGAGCGTCGGGTGCTGGCCTTTGACTATTACGGGCAAAATGGTGCTGCGGCGCGGCGCACCGTGGAACCGGTCAAGCTGCGGTTCAAGGGAATTTCGTGGTACCTACAGGCATGGTGTCGGGATCGACGCTCTTTCCGCACCTTCAAGCTGTCGCGCATGGAGCGTATCGCACTGCTGGACGAGCGCTTCGCGCCGCACGGAGACCCGCCCCCGCTGGACGGGAATCAGGCTGTATCCGTGCCGACCACCCGCATCGCCGTCCGCTTTTCCCCCGCCGTGGCATTCCGCGTATATGATGAATTTGAACGCGCCTGCATCTCCCCGCAGCCGGACGGATCCCTGCTGGTGCGGACCGAATGGCCGGTAGGTGCCTGGGGTGCCGGTTATCTGCTGTCCTATGGCTCGCATGCCGAAATCCTGTCCCCGCCCGCACTGCGCCGCCACATCGCGGCGGAAGCAAAAAAAATCGCCGCGCTTTATCCAAATGCGGACGCGCCCTGTCCGGTATCCGATGCTACAATGGAGCCATCAAAACCGAAAGGATGAACGCTATGCTGCAATATGAAACCGTATCCCTGCCCGCCCGAACGCTGGTTGGGCTGAAATGCCGCACAGGGAACGCCGATCCCGCCTGCGCGCAGAAGATCAGCGGCCTGTGGGAGCAGTTCATGCGCGCCGGCCTGATGGCCGGACGGGAAGGCGCGCCCTGCTACGGTCTATATACCAATTACGGCTGGGACGACGAGAGCTACGACGCGGTCGTGGCCTGCGAAAGTGAAGCTTGCCTCGCGGGGTGCGTACCAATCGAGATACCGGCGGGCGAATACGCTAAATTCCATTTTCACGGCGATATCCGCGCGATGCCGATGCAGGCATGGGGCGAAATCTGGTCCCTGCCCCTGCCGCGCGCCTACGGCGTGGACTTTGAGGAATACCGCAATTACGAGGACGGGCAGGCGGATATCGATATTTACGTCGGTCTGGCGGACATCTGCCAGTCCTGCGGCATGCCGATGGCCAGGCCCGCCGACCGTGGCACCGAAGCGGATGGCACGCAAAGCCGCACCTACTGCACCTACTGCTACCAGAACGGCGCGTTCACCTACGACGCAACCATGGAAGAGCAGATAAAGCACAACCTCAACTGCGCACCCGAGCTGTACACCGACCGCGAGCGCGCGAGAGAGCAGATGCGGGAATATTTCCCCACTCTTACGCGCTGGAAAGGGGAAACGGAGTAGTGAAAGGCTATGACAACTTTTTCCTGCCCGTCGATGATCTGGACGCGGCGAAACGGTTTTACGGCGGCGCGCTCGGGTTGGATCTGAAATTCGACTTTTCCGACAGCGGGATGTCCGCCTACCGTGTCGGGCAGGAGGAGCCGGCCATTATCCTCAAGGACAAGTGCCGCTTCCCAGTCCAGAAGCCCGTGACCTGGTTTGAAGTCAGCGATGTCAAGGCACAGTACCGTCGGATGCGCGCGGACGGCATCGCATTCCTTTCCGAACCGTTCCATATGCGGACCGGCTGGACCGCTGAATTTGAGGACCCGTTCGGCAACCGACTGGGCATCACCAATTATCTGCAATAATACAGCGCGCCGCTGCAAGCAGCGGCGCGCTTTGCTTGGCGGAGTGTAATATACTGCAAGAATTTTGGCGCGCGGTATGCTATACTGTCTGCAGACTATGAAAGGAGGCCGCGTCATGCCGGATGAATCCCGTACCGTCTGCTACGACCAGGTGCTCGGCATAGAAGCTTATCACCTGCAGGGCGTCGTGCAGAAATTCCCCAACCACTTCCACGAGTATTATGTCATCGGCTTCATCGAAAGCGGCGGGCGCCATCTGTGGTGCGGGGGACAGGAATACGATATATCGGCCGGCGACCTTGTGCTTTTCAATCCGCACGACTGCCACTGCTGCGCCCCTGTAAGCGGCGAACCGCTGGACTACCGCGCGGTCAACATCCCACCCGACGTTATGTGCCGTGCCGCAAGGGAGATCACCGGCAGGGAGCAGCCGCCCCGTTTCACGCGCAACCTTTTGCCGCAGAGCGAGCTCATGCACGCCCTCCGTGCCCTGTACGACGCGCTTGTGCGCGATGCGCCCGCGCTGGAAAAGCAGGAGGCGTTCTATTATCTCCTCGAACCGCTTCTGTCCGGCTGCACCCTGCCGCCAGCCGGAGTGGAGCCGCCGCCCGCGCAGAACAGCCAGATCCAGATGCTCTGCGCCTATATGGAGCAGCATTACGCGGACAGCATCACGCTCGACAGCCTGGTTTCCATGACAGATTTCGGCAAATCCTACCTACTGCGCCTGTTCGCGCGGCAGGTTGGCGTTTCTCCCTACCGGTATCTGCAGAATATCCGGCTCAGCCGCGCCAAGGAGCTGCTCGAGCAGGGCGTTCCTCCGGCCGACGCCGCGTGTCTGACCGGCTACGCCGACCAGAGCCATTTCACGCACTATTTTAAGGAGTTCATCGGGCTTACGCCCGGGCAATACCAAAAAATCTTTACCGGAAACGATATGCAGAAGGAGCGGTAATCATGGATACGCAAACAGAAAAATGTGTGCTGGTGATCGACGGGACGCTGCCGCTGGGCCTGATCGCCAATACGGCAGCCATACTCGGCATCACGCTGGGCAAGCATCTGCCGCAAGCGGTGGGACCGGATGTTCGCGACAAAAGCGGCCGCGCCCACCTCGGCATCACCGCCCTCCCCGTACCCATCCTGCGGGCAGACCGGCAGACGCTACGCGCGCTTCGCCGGAAACTGTACGAGCCGTGCTTCGCCGGCTTGACCGCCGTGGATTTCTCCGACCTCGCACAAGGCTGCGGAACCTACAGCGAGTTCACCCGTAAGGCCGCGGCTACCCCCGAGGAGGAGCTGTCCTATTTCGGCATCGGCATCTGCGGCGCGAAAAAGCTGGTCGGCCGGCTGACCGGCAACCTGCCGCTACTGCGCTGAAGCCCTCCATGACACAACGCCGCCCGCCGTTTCCGCACAAGACAAGGAAACAGCGGGCGGCCGCTTTCTGTTTTAATGGAATTTTGCCCGATAATCCCCCGGCGACATCCCTTCCTGCTCATGGAACAGCCGGATCAGCACCTTGCCGGATGGCAGGCCGACATGCATCGCGATTCGCTCCAGCGAATCGTTTGTCGTCCGCAGGTACTTTTTCGCATATTCCATGCGGATCACGCTGACCGTATGCGCAAACGAGCGGCCGAACATTTCCTGAAACAGGCGGTTGACGTGGCGCGGCGTCACGTTTAACTGCTGGGCTACCATGTCTATCGTCAGCTCATCCGCATAATTGGAGTGTATGTACTTCGATGCTTCCAGCGCGATATTCTTATAGCCGAGCGGCGTTTTCACGTCCGAAACCACCGAAGTCGTCTGCCGCAACAGGTTGAGGACGAACAGGTAATATAAAATGCCGATCTGGCTGGCCCATCCGATCTTCCTGTCCTGTATCTGCTTGTGTATATCCGCAAGAAGCGCCTGCTGCGAAACCGCGCGCGGCAGGTAAATATATTTATTGGTATCCGCTTTATCCAACGCTTTGGCGATTTCCCGATACTCAAGCTCCGCGTCGATCGACGAATTGCCGCTTTTCGGAATAATATCAAAGATCATTGTGAAATACACCGCGGGCTTTTCCGGCATATAGCGCAGCCGGTGCAGATGGTTCTTGCCCAGCAGCACCATGCTGTTTTCATATAATGGCAGGCTGTCCTGTCCGCAAACCACATTGGCTTCCCCTTCTATGCCGTAGAAAATCTCATACAGGTCGTGCTGATGTTCAAATACCGGTATGATCTGGCTCATCTGCTCCGCATAGTAAAGAACAAAATCAAAAGCGCCGAAAGGAATAGTCGTAATATGATTATGATATATCTGTTGATTGCGGTACTCTGCCAGCAAAGCGATCTTTCCTCCTTTTTCTCTCCTGTTATCAGCCCTCATTCTCATAATGCAAAAAACACAGGTTATTTGTTATTTTTGCATAGTGATTTTATTTTACAGGATTTCGCTGTGCTTTGCAATAGCGGCATGCAGCTCACGCCGGTTGGACACATGGCGCAGCAGGACGCTGGAACGGGCGTCCCCTCCATCCAGGAACAGCACGCGGCTGAGCAGCATTTTTTTGAGCTGGGCATGCGGCAGGCTGAAGCGCTTTTCGCCCACATGGCCGAACGTGCGCCGGTCGGTGACCAGAACGCACGAATTCTGCGTCAGATACAGGGTATGTGCTGCGCTCGCCATCATCCACATGGAAAGCACGCTCGACAGCAGGACCGCCGCGTGATAGCCGGAAAACAGCCGCCCCGCAGCAAACGAAACCGCGGCGAATGCAAAATAGCCGCACATGGTCGGGATGGAATTGAACAAAGCCACATCCTCCACCTGCTCGCCAGGCTCCAACTGGTCAGCCAGCTCATCCACCATCTTCCGGTATCGCGTCGTCATATAACACACCCGTTTCTCCTGTTTTTTTCATTATAACATGGGATACCACACTTGTCAGGGGCGTTTGCTATAGAAAAAAACGCGAAATTTTCTATTCCCCAAAAGGGACATGTTTCCCGCGAAAATGTCTGAAATATAAATTGACTTTGACTGAAATGCTTGGTATTGATTAATATAGCGCTGTGTACAGCGTTCGGAATTCTATACTTTACATAAGGCAAAGGAGGCAGTTTGTGATGAAGACATTATGCGGCGTATTGGTTGGCGACATGAAAGATCCCAACCCAGAAACACGCGGCAAGGTAGCCCTGGTGGATATCCCATTCCCTGCCATGGGACCGCAGGATGTCCGGATTAAGGTCGCGTATTGCGCGATCTGCGGCTCGGACCCGCACTGTGTTGCCGGCTGTTTCGGCCAGCCGAAAGGCTCCACCGAGCCGATCCCGCTCGGCCACGAGATTTCCGGCGTCGTCGTTGAATTAGGGCCGGAGGCCAACCACAAGGGCCTGAAGGTCGGCGACCGCGTGGCGGGCAATTTCCTGCGGTTCTGCGGCGGGTGCTATTATTGCCAGAACGGACAGCAGCAGTTCTGCGTCAACGCGCAGCAGTACAACCGCCCCGGCTACGCGCCCGAACTGATCTGGCACGAGGACCAGGTCTACAAGCTGCCTGATTCGGTCAGCCTGAAAGAAGGCTGCCTGCTCGAACCCATGTCGATCATCGTGCGCATGATGGACAAGGCGCAGATGAAGGTCGGCATGCGCGTCTGTGTCTGTGGCGGCGGCCCGATCGGCCTGCTGGCCCTGCAGACCTTCAAGCTGTACGGCGCGACCGACCTGACCATGATCGAGCCGATCGCGGACCGGCGCGCGCTGGCTTCCGAGCTTGGCGCGGACCATTTGATCGACCCCGCTTCCCAGGATGTTGTGCAGGCCGCGATGGAACTGACGGGCGGCCTGGGCTATGACGTTGTTCTGGACTGCTCCGGCTCGGTGCGCGCGGTCACCTCGCTGCCTGATATCACCGCCAACTGCGGCATGCTGATCTACGGCGCCCAGTATCCGAACGAGTACGAACTGCCCTTCAACATCTCGAAATACTGCTACTTCAAGGAGATAACGGTGACCGGCGTAATGGTCGCCCCCTATGCGTATCCGCGCGCGCTGCAGCTCCTGCCGCGCCTCAACCTCAAGTGCCTGACTGAAACGGTGTTCGACCTGGATGACGGCGTGGCCGCGTTTGATGCGCAGCTGACCGGAAAATACCCCAAAATCCTTATCAAGTGCAATCCCGACCTCGAGTAATTTTTCCTGAAAACGGCCGGAGGCCTCGTCCTCCGGCCGTTTTTTCTCGCCTTCTCAGGACAGGAGCGCAAAATCCGATATGTGCAAAAAGCACACCCGTTTTTTTGTAAACATTTCACAATATTCCAACTCTATACCGCTTATTTTGGACACAAAATGCAATTTCATGTCCGTAAAACCAGACGACAGACACTAAAAACCGTCGTATGATACTTATACACAAGGGGAGCGTCGAATCCGCATTGTCATTTTTCACAAAACGCAGTCGCAAAATACGATAACTCAACCATATCGTTATTTTTCTGTCAATATAATTGTGAAAAAGTTCACACTTCCCCTGCGCGTATTCAACATTCAAGGAGGTATTGTGATGGCAGACAAACAGGAAGTAAAGCGCTTAAACGACTTGGCGTATGAAATGCGCACAAAGCTGATCAATCTATGCGGCGTATACGAGGGTGCCGTACATATTGGCGGCGACCTGTCGATGACCGACCTGCTGATCGGTCTGTTCCACCACGGGCTGAACGTTGACCCGACCGACATCAAAAATCCGAGGCGCGACCGCTTCGTCCTTTCCAAGGGGCATGGCGCGGTGTGCATGTATATCGCGATGGCGCTGCGCGGCTTTTTCGATTATGACGAGATCGTGCGCACCTATGGCCAGATGGACAGCGCCTACGGCATGCACCCCTGCAAGGTACATCTGCCGGGCGTGGAATGCTCCTCCGGCTCGCTGGGACAGGGCCTATCCATGGCGGTCGGCATGGCCATCTCCGCCAAGGTCAAAAAGGAAAGCCACCGCGTCGTCTGCATGCTGGGGGATGGCGAGAGTTGCGAGGGCTCGGTCTGGGAGGCCGCGATGTCGGCGCGCTCCTACGAGCTGGGCAACCTTGTCGCGGTCATTGACCGCAACAAGCAGATGATGTGCAGCTATACCGAGGAAATCACCTGCATGGAGCCGTATGCCGACAAATGGAAAGCGTTCGGCTGGAACGTGATCGAGATTGATGGACACGACATGAACGCCATCGTCGACGCGCTGGACAGCCTTCCGCCCGTGACCTCCCTGCGTCCGACGGCGATTGTGGCGCACACCACCAAGGGCAAGGGCGTGGACTTCATGGAAAAGGTGATCGGCTGGCATGCCGGCAGCCTGAACAAGGAAGACTGGGACCAGGCGCTCAAGGATCTGGCAAAGAACTACGGTAAGGAGGCATAAAGATGGCTGGCTCATTTAACTTTGGAGAATGGATTTCCGCGCGCAGCGTGATCGGGGACACCCTGGATGAGATCGGCAAAACCAATGAAAAGCTGTTCGTCTGCACGCCCGATGTCGGCATGAACCTCAAGCGTTTCCGCGAGCATTATCCAGACCGGTATATCGACGTCGGCATCGCGGAGCAGAACTGCGTGGGCGTTGCGGCCGGCCTTGCGCTCGAGGGCAACATTCCGGTCATCATGGGCATGCTCCCGTTCCTGTCCATGCGCTCATGCGAGCAGGTCCGCACCGCGGTCTGCTATCAGAACCTGCCGGTCCGCATCATCGGTACGGGCGGCGGCCTGACCTCGGGTGGCGGCTCGACCCACAACGCGATGGAGGATATCGCGATCCTCAAGAGCATGGTCAACATGACTGTGCTGTCCATCGGCGACCCGAACATGATCCGCGACATCCTGCACCTGTCCATGGACTATGCCGGCCCAATGTACATCCGTCTGGCGCAGGGCAAGAAGGACCGTCAGCTTTATGAGCCGGGTACGATTGAATACAAGATCGGCGGCAGCGTGACCGCGCGCGACGGCAAGGATTTCACCATCCTTGCGCATGGCGAAATGGTAGGCGAAGCGCTTGATGTGGCGGAGGAGCTTGCGAAAGAGGGGATCGACGTCCGCGTGATCGACATGTATTCCATCAAGCCCTTCGACGAGGCGGCCGTCCGCAAGGCGGTTGAGGAGACGGGCAACCTAGTCGTCTGGGAGGACCATCTGATGAGCGGCGGCCTGGCCAGCACGCTGTCCGACTTCTTCACGGACAACCACATCCAGCCCAAGTCGTTCCGCCGGTTCGGCATCCCGCAGGTCTACGCGGGCTTCGGCAGCGGGGAGGAGCTGCGCCGCAAATACGGCTACGCCGCGGAAGACATCGCCGCCTATATCCGCTCGGCCGCGAAGTAACCCTGTCCCTCGGCGCATCCTGTTCCTGCGGAGCCGGCCGGAATCCGTTTCCGCAGGGGCAGGCTGTTTATCCAACAACACGGAGATAAGAAAGGGGATTTTTCATGAGCACACAAACGACCGCAACCTCATCCGCTGCCGCAGTGAATGAGTATACCAAGCTGAATATCCCTCGCAAAATAGGCTACGCCTGCGGCGACTTTGCCTGCAATATGAGCTGGACGTTGGTCGGCTCCTACCTGGTGTTCTTCCTGACCGATATTGCGCTGATTAACGCAACGACGGTCGGTTTGCTGATTTTCATTTCGAAGTTCTGGGACGCGGTCAACGACCCCATCGTCGGCTCGCTGGCTGACCACACGCGCACCCGCTGGGGGCGGTACCGTCCCTGGGTCATGTTCTCCTTTATCCCAATGCTGATTTTCAACGTGCTGACGTTCACCACCAATCTGGAATGGTCGGAAACCGCCCGTACTTGGTGGGGTCTCGGCATGTACTTCATCCTCGTACTGGTCTATACGATGGTGAATGTTACTTACTCCGCGATGCCCGCCATGATGACCCGCGATACCGAAACGCGCAGCGCGCTTTCCAGCTACCGCATGACCGGCGCGTTCCTCGCCATGACCGTACTGTCCTATGCGACGCTCCGCGTCGTCAACGCGATGGGCGGCGGCGCGACCGGTTACCGCAACGCGGCGATTGTGTTCTCCCTGCTCGCAGTACCATTCTTTATTATCACGGTCGCTTCCTCCAAGGAGGTCGTCACAATCGACGACACCAAGACCGAAAAGGTTTCCTTTATCAAGCAGTTCAAGGTGCTCAAAGGCAACTGGCCGGTTATCCAGCTTGCCATCGCCTACCTCGGCTGGGGCATCATCCAGGGCGGCATGACGTTCCGCCTGTACTTCTGCACCTATAACGCCGGCGACGAGCTGCTCTATGCGAACACACAGACCCTATGGTCGGTCATGGGCATGGTGGGCGCGTTCTCAGTCAGCTATCTTGTCACCCGCGTCAAGAACAAGGGGACACTGGGCGGCGTTTCCTTTACGCTGATCGCCATCTGCTCGATCATCTCGCAGTTCCTGCCGATCACCACCTCGGGCGGCCAGATCATCTATTATGTGATGATGGGCGGCGTGGGTCTCGGCTCCGGCATGATGCTGGGCAATGTGTTCGGCATGATGCCCGACACCGCCGAGTATACCTACCACAAGTGCGGCGTTTACTGCGCCGGCTTCCTGTCCACATTCATTAACTTCATGCTCAAGGTCGGCCAGGCGGTTTCGATCGCGGGCGCTGCGGCCCTACTCGACGCACTGGGCTATGTGGCGGGCGCGCAGCAGAATGCAACCGTGCTGTTCGCCATGAACTTCGGCTCGCATATGTTCATCGGCCTCTGCTCGATCGTATGTGCGATTGCACTGTTCGCATACAAGCTGGATAAGGCCACTTATGATAAAATTGTCGCCGACCTGCGTGAGCGCGGTATGGCGAACTGAGTACCTGTCACACGGATTTTCTGAAAGGAGTGTCTATATCATGGCAACAATGAAGCAGCTCTGGTGGGTGGATTGGGACCAGATCGAACTGCGCGAGGTCGAAATCCCGCAGGTCAAGCCCAACGAGGTCAAGGTCAAGGTCGCATACGCCGCGCTTTGCGCGACCGACGTGCATCAGGTGACGATGGGCGTCATGAACAGCAAGCCCCCCGCCCCGCTCGGACACGAGGCCTCCGGCACGATCGTCGAACTGGGCGAGCAAGCTGCCGCCGCCGGCTATAAGGTGGGCGACAAGGTTACGATGTTCCCCGTTTCCCACTGCGGCGAATGCGAATGGTGCAAAAAGGGCATGACGCAGTACTGCATCAATTCCAAACCCACCGGCGCTTTCGCGGAATATGTCGTCACGGATGTCAAAACGATCTACAAGCTGCCGGACAACGTTGAGCTGCGTGATTACGCGATCGTGGAGCCGACCAACTGCTGTCTGCGCGCCATGGACCTTGCCCCCATCCGCCACGGCGCGACCGTATGCGTCGCCGGCGTCGGCGGCATCGGCTCAATCATGCTCAACCAGATCCTGCTCTCGGGTGCGGCTCGCATCACAGTCATCGATCCGGTACCCGAAAAACGCGAGCTGGCGCTCTCCATGGGCGCGCAGTACGCGATCGATCCCTTTAACGAGGACGCGGTCGCCCGCGCCATGGAAATCACCGACGGACTGGGCTTCGACTATGTGTTCGAGATGTCGGGCTCCCCCAAGGCTTCCGAAACGCCGCTCAAGATCCTGGCCCGCTGCGGGACCGCGGTTTACTTCGCGGTATTCCCGCCCAAATTCGAGATGCCGCTTAACCTGCATGACCTGTACATGAAGGAGGGCCGCATCCAGACCGTATTCACCACGACCACGATCATGAACCGCTCCATCAACATGATCGAGCGCATGCAGACCGACAAGATCATCGGCAAGATTATGCCGCTGAGCGAGGCGGTGGAGAGCTTCGAGGTATTCAAAACATCCAAATACCCGAAAATCCTGCTCGACTGCAGCAAACCGTAAGCCATCCTCTTTCTTTCACAATCTACAAGCTTCCGGCAGCGGAGGTGCGTCCAGCGTACGCGCCTCCGCTGCCGGACTTTCTTTGTATAGCATATGGCCGCGCAGTCATATTCCTGTCCCCTTTCTCATACCCTTTCATCAGAGGAAAGGAGGCGGCGAACATGACAGGAAGACGTCCGGCGCGCAAACGCGCCGGCAGCGGAAAAGGGCTGCTGCTCGTGGTGGTACTCGTTCTCGCCGCGGGAATCATCAAATATGCGGACGCGCCCCTCGCCGTTTCCGCGCGCGAAAAAGCGGCGACGGCGCTGGCCGGACTGCCGGGCGCGGACCGTATCCTTGCCGTGTTCGGCGGGGATGATACGGTGCAGGATGTCAGCGAGGTATTCGGCGCACAGCCGGACAGCCAGGAGAAGGAGCCAGACTATGCCGTATCCTCCGGCGGCGCGGACGACATCCTGGGGCGGGAAAAAACGTTGTTCCCCGATACGGTCGACCAGACCGTCTATCCGATGGAATTCGAACACATCCTGCCCGCCGAAGGCACATTGACTTCGGACTTCGGCAGCCGTCTCAGCCCGACCACAGGACAGCCGGGCTTTCATTACGGCTTGGACATCGCAGCGGATGAAGGCGTCCGGATCGGCGCCTTTGCGGATGGGACGGTGCGCGAGATCGGGGAGTCGAGCTACGGCAATTATCTAATTGTAGACCACGACGACGGCTTTTCCACGCTTTACGCGCACTGCAGCAGCATCTCGGCCAAGGTGGGCGATTCGGTAAGCTGCGGGGAGGAAATCGCACGCGTCGGCCAGACCGGCAACGCGACCGGCCCGCACCTGCACCTTGAGCTGTGGAAGGATGGCGCCGCCCTTGACCCATCCGATTACCTGACCGAGTTTTAAGTGAAAAGGCTTGAGGTCCGCGACGGGTTCCTCGTGCTGCTGGCCGCGCTCTGGTGTGTGGACGAAACCAATACCCTGCCGCTGTTCCTGCTTGCCGCGGCCATACACGAGCTGGGGCATGTGCTGGTGCTGTCCCTTGCGGGCGGTCGGGTGCTTCGGCTGACGCTTACCGCCTGCGGCGCCGTGCTTCGCTGCACCCTGCCAGAGGGCCGCTGCGCTCGCGCCGCAGTCTGTCTTGCCGGTCCGGCGGCCAGCTTTGCGCTTACCGCCTTCGCCGGAGAGCTTGGGCTTTACCGCCTTGCGGGCGCAAGCATGTTGCTCGGCGCGTTTAACCTGCTCCCCATGCCGCCGCTCGACGGCGGCATGGCGCTTTGCCACCTCGCCGGCGGCCGGTTCCCATTCGCGCGCGGCGCGCTTTCGCTGGCTGTCATGGCCGGACTTCTCACCACAGGCTGCTGGCTGTGGCGGCAGGGCGGCGGTGCCTGGCTGCTGCTCATCGGCGCACTGATCAGCGCCCAAACAATGAAAAACCTTGCCAAAACCACCGAATAGGTGTAAGATAAAAATACCATCAGAGGTTTGCTGGAACGGAGGCTACATGTTTCACATCGGCGATCAGATCGTACACCCTCTGCACGGCGCAGGCGTAATCGAAGATATTGTCGAGCGCACCATTGACGGTACGCCCGCGCAGTATTATGCGCTCCGCCCCGCGTTCGGCGACACGCAGCTCTTTATTCCGGTCGATTCCTGCGAAAAGCTCGGGATACGTCCGGTATGCTCCAGAGCGCAGGCCGAGGCTTTCCTGCACAAGCTGGACGACGTTGCGCGCAGCGAGGATAAGGGTTGGAACCAGCGCTATCGGGAAAATATGCTGCATATCCGTTCGGGCGACCTGCTCGAGGTCGCGCAGGTTGTCAAAAACCTTGCGGAGCGGGACCGCGAACGCGGCCTGTCCACTGGGGAAAAGAAGATGCTCGCTTCCGCCAAGCAGATCCTGGCCTCCGAGCTGGCTTTTTCGCTCGGCATTTCCCCCGAGGAGGCTGGGAACCTCATCCGTCAAAGATTATGTATCTGAGCAAAGGCTTTGCATTGCTGCAAAGCCTTTTTTAAGGAGCGTATGCCATGTTTGGAAAACGGAAGAAAAAAGCCGTACCCGCCGCGGTCTGCGCGGTGATTGTCGCCGCCGGCTCGTCCCGCCGTATGGGCGGGGAAAACAAGTTGCTGCTGCCGCTCGGGGACGTCCCCGTGCTGGCGCATACGCTGGCCGCGTTTGAAAAATGCGCCGATGTGCGCGATATCGTGCTGGTGTGCCGCGAGCAGGATATCGTCCCCTATACCGAGCTTGCGCGGACGTTCGGCATCTCCAAGCTGCGCACGGTCACGCGCGGCGGGGGTAGCAGGACCGCCTCCGTCTTGGCCGGCGTCAACGCCGCGCCGGAGGATACGGCGCTTGTGGCCGTGCATGACGGCGCGCGGCCGCTCGTCTCCGAGGCGGTCATCTCCGAGGCGGTCTATGCGGCCGCTGCGCACGGCGCGGCCGCGCCGGTCGTTCCGGTCAAGGACAGCATCAAGCGCATCGAGAACGGCGTCATCGCGGCCGACGTGCCGCGCGACACCCTTGCGGCCGTGCAGACACCGCAGGTATTCGCGCGCCCGCTGCTTCTGCGCGCGCTGAACGAGGCTGCGCGTCAGGGACAGGCCTATACCGACGACTGCGCCGCAGTCGAAGCGCTCGGCCAGCCCGTATACGCCACCCACGGAAGCTATGAAAACATCAAGATCACGACGCCCGAGGATATCGCGGTCGCCGAGGCGTTGCTGCAAAAGGAGGAAATCTGAACATGCGGATCGGGCACGGTTACGACGTACACCGGCTGGAACAGGGGCGCAGGTGCATCATCGGCGGCGTGGATATCCCGCACAGGACGGGACTCGCGGGGCATTCGGATGCGGATGTCCTCACCCACGCGGTGATGGACGCGCTGCTCGGCGCGCTCGCGCTCGGCGATATCGGCAGGCATTTTCCGGATACCGACCCGCGTTACGCGGGCGCGGACAGCCTCGCGCTGCTGCGTCAGGTAGCCGCGTTGCTGCGGGAGCGCGGCTGGCAGCTGGGCAACCTGGACGCGACTGTACTCGCCCAGGCCCCGCGGCTCGCGCCGCACATCCCACAGATGCGTGAAAACCTAGCCGCGGCCATTGGCTGCGAAACGGACCGGATCTCGGTCAAGGCCACAACCGAGGAAGGGCTTGGCTTTACCGGAACGGAGCAGGGCATCGCCGCGCACTGTGTATGCCTGCTGGAACCGGAATAAAAAGCGTGGAGCCTATGGCTCCACGCTTTTTTGCTGCATATTGCGCGTAATCCGACGGAAACGGAAGAAAAACAGGACCGTGGTCGTCGCCGCGGCAAGGAAATCCGCCACCGGCTCCGCAAGGAACACCGCGAACAGCTTATCCTCAAAGAAGCGCGGCAGAATCAGGATCAGTGGGATCAGAAGGATGATCTTGCGCTCCAGCGCGAGGAACAAGGATATTTTCGCCTCCCCCAGAGCGACGAACGACTGCTGGAACCCCCACTGGAACGCCGCAGTAAAGCCCACCGCCATATAAATCCGCAGCGCCCACGCGGTCATCTCGACCAGTTCCGGCTTGTGGTTGAACAGGTATACCACCGTCCGCGGGGAAAGCTGTACCACCACCCAGACGCAGCACACAAACACCGCGCCGATCAGCACGCTGTACCGGATAACCTCCTTCATCCGCTTACTGTTCCCCGCGCCGTAATTGAAGCTCAGTATGGGCTGCGCGCCCTGCATCAGCCCCAGCAGCGGCATCTGCATCATCTGCATGACCGAGGTGAGGATGGTCATGGCGCCGACCGCGAGGTCGCCGCCGTACTTTTGCAGGGAGACGTTGAACGTCACCGTCAGCAGGCTTTCTGTCGACTGCATGACAAAGGGCGACGCGCCCAGTGCGACCGCGGGCCAGAGCAGGCGCCTGTCCAGCCGGAAAAAGGCCTTTTTCAGCCGCAGCTCGCTGGAAGAGCCGACCAAAAACCGGACTACCCACAGCGCGGACACCGCCTGCGAAATCACGGTCGCGACCGCCGCGCCGCGCACCCCCATGCCGAACAGGAAAATGAACACCGGATCGAGCACAACGTTGAGCACCGCACCGATCAGCACCGTCTTCATCGCCACGCCGGATTTGCCCTGCGCGGTGATAAAGCCGTTCAGCCCCAGCGCGGTCATGACGAAGATGGTACCCAGAACGTAAATGTTGAGATACTGCATCGCATAGGGCAGCGTGTCTGCGGACGCGCCGAACAATACAAGGAGCGGCTCCTGGAACAGCAGGAACACCGCCGTCAGCACGACCGCGAGCGCCCACAGCGCGGCCGTACAGGTGCCGAGCGTGCGCTCGGCTTTTTCGTGCTCGCCCGCACCCATGGCAATGGAGGCGCGCGGCGCGCCGCCCATGCCGATCAGCGCCGCAAACGCCGCAATCAGTGTGATAACCGGAAAGGTCACGCCCATGCCGGTCAGCGCGAGCGCCCCCTCGTCCGGTATGCGGCCGATGTAGATGCGGTCCACGATATTATACAAAAGGTTGACCACCTGCGCGCAGATCGTCGGCAGCGCCAGGCGGACGAGCAGCGGGCCGACCGGATCTCGTCCCAGGTCGGCCTCGCGCGTATCGTTTTTTTTCTTGTTCATGCCTGCGCTCCGTCCTCCCGAATGAGGATACGCAGCGCCTCGACCGCCGCACGGACACCGCGCTCGGACGCATCGGGCGGAATATTGGGCGCCTCGTCGTTATCCGCGTTCCACAGGACGTTGAGTACCGCGCCGCATCGCACATGCAGCACCTGCGCCACAATGAACAGCGCCGCGGTCTCCATTTCGCTCGTCAGCGCGCCTGCGGCCTTCCACGCCTTCCATTTGGCGAGCAGTTCCTCCGCAACAGGCTGCTGCGCGGGCCGTATCTCACCGTAAAAGCTGTCCTTGGACTGGATCACGCCGATATGATGGGTGAGGCCGAGCCGCACCGCCGCCTCCCGCAGTGCGGCAACAACCGAGAAATCCGCCGCCGCTGGGAACTCGATGGGCAGGTATTCGCGGCTCGTTCCCTCCTGCCGGATGGCCGCGGTTGCGATCACGATATCGCCGCCGCACACCTCGTCCACGATGCCGCCCGATGTCCCCACGCGGATGAACGTGTCCGCGCCGCACTCGACCAGCTCCTCCAGCGCGATCGCGGCGGACGGGCCGCCGATGCCGGTCGAGCATACCGCGACGGATACGCCGTCCAGTCTGCCCGTCCACAACGTATATTCGCGGTTCTGCGCGATCTGCTTCGGCTCCTCAAAGTAGCGCGCGATCTTGCCGCAGCGACCCGGGTCGCCCGGCAGGATGACATACCGGCCGATATCCCCCTTTTGAATCTGAATATGCATCTGTTTTCCATCGATCAGCATACAATCGTCCCCTCCCGTTCTATGGTACGTATATTTTTTTCCGCCTTGCTGCGCGGCAGCATGACCTCATGCCCGCAGCCCAGGCATTTGAGCTTGAAATCCATGCCGGTGCGCAGTACCCTCCATTGCTTGGAGCCGCAGGGATGCGGCTTCTTCATGGTCAGGACATCATTGACCTGTACATCCACGCAATCACTCCTCCCATATGCCGCGGGGCTATCCCTCCGCGGCGGCTTATCGATTCCTCTTTATAATCATACCACATCCGCGGTGCTATTCCCAGCCGTTTTTTCATATAGTAAGGCAGACCCCAAAGGAGGCTCGGCTTTTATGAAAACAAGCGAATCCTATCTGCCCGAGGGCAGTTACGCCGCACTTCCCGCTGTGCGGCAGGCGTTTGAATCGGTCGACGGACTGCGCCGCGCACAGGACGAGGGCATGATCCTGGAGGCGGTCACACAGCGATGCACCGCCGCGCACGACCTGTTGTTCGATTTTGGCTTCGCGCAGGGCATCATGCCGCGCTCATGCTGCGCGCTCGGCGTTGCGGAGGGGGACACCAGGGAAATCGCCATCCTGTCCCGCGTCGGCAAGCCCACCTGTTTTGTCATCACGGAGCTGGACGAAAGCACCGCGCCGCCGACCGTCTGGCTTTCCCGCACGATCGCCCAGCAGCGGGCGCAGGACCATTTGCTCGCATCGCTCCGGCCGGGCGACGTGATCCCCGCCAGGGTGACCCACCTGGAGCCGTTCGGCGCGTTCGTGGATATCGGCTGCGGCGTGGCCTCGCTGATCGGCATAGAGAACCTTTCGGTTTCCCGCATTTTCCATCCGCACGACCGGTTGCGGGTGGGACAGCACATCTATGCAGCCGTGCGCGCGGTTGACCGCGACGCGCGGCGCATTTCGCTTACCCATCGGGAGCTGCTTGGCACCTGGGAGCAGAACGCCGCCCTTTTCTCCCCCGGCGAAACCGTACGCGGCGTGGTGCGGTCGGTGGAACCTTACGGCGTGTTCATCGAGCTTGCGCCCAACCTTTCCGGCCTGGCGGAGCCGCGCGGCGACCTGTCCGCAGGCACGGTGGTTTCCGTGTATATCAAATCCATCCTGCCCCAGCGCATGAAGATCAAGCTGACCGTGATCGATGTGCTCGCCTGCCGCGAGCCGCCCCCGCCGCCGCGGTATTTCATCACCGACGGGCATATCAGCCAGTGGGTCTACACGCCGGACTGCTGCGACCGGAAATACATTGCGACGGAATTTGAATAACAGCCAGCGGGAGGGGGGCGGCCCCTCCCGCTGGTTCTGTCCGCTACCCTTTTATTTTCTCCCAATACGCCTTGGCCGCCTGCTCGGTCTTGTTGGGTCCGTACTCATAATACCGCGCGCCTTTCAGCTCGTCCGGCAGATATTGCTGCGCGGTCCAATGGTGCGGGAAGTCGTGCGGATACCGGTAGGTCAGTCCGCGTCCCAGCTTGGCCGCGCCGCCGTAATGCGCGTCCCTGATATGCGCGGGGATGTCGCCGGTCCGGCCTGCGCGGACATCTGCAAGAGCCGCTTCCATCCCCATCAGCGCACTGTTCGATTTCGGCGCGGTCGCCATAAGCACAGTCGCCTCAGCCAGCGGAATCCGCGCCTCCGGCAGTCCAAGCTGGAACGCGCTGTCCACACACGCCTTAACGATGGCCACGCACTGCGGATAGGCCAGCCCCACATCCTCGCTCGCGATGACCAGCATGCGCCGCGCGGCGGAGATCATGTCCCCTGCCTCCAGCAGACGCGCGAGGTAATGCAGCGCCGCGTCCGGATCCGACCCGCGGATGGACTTCTGTAGCGCGGACAGGATATCATAGTGGCTATCCCCATCGCGGTCGTACCGCATATGCGAGCGCTGGGCGGCCTGCTCCGCATCTGCAAGGGTGACACCGCTTTCCCCCGCGCCCAGAACAAGCAGTTCAACCGCGCCCAGTGCCTTGCGCACATCGCCGCCGACCGCCTGCGCGATGTGCGCGGCTACTCCGTCCTCGACAGGGATGTCCCGCTCCCCGATGGCGAGCGCAAGCGCCCGCTCGACCGCGCGCTTCATATCCGTCGGACCGACCGGCTTGAACTCGAATACCGTGCAGCGACTGAGGATCGCGTTGTAAATATAAAAATACGGATTCTCGGTCGTGGACGCGACCAGCGTCATTTTACCCGTTTCTATGAACTCAAGAAGGCTCTGCTGCTGCTTTTTGTTGAAATACTGGATCTCGTCCAGATAAACCAGCGCGCCATTGGGGGCGAGGAAGGTGTCCAGCTCGTCGATGATGGCCTTGATATCCGCGATGCCCGCAGTCGTGGCGTTCAGGTGATACAGCTTGCGGTCGGTCTGCTTTGCGATGATGGACGCAACCGTGGTCTTGCCCACGCCGGACGGGCCGTAAAAGATCAGGTTGGGGATATTTCCGCTCTCGATCACGCGGCGCAGCAAGCCGTTCGGACCGAGCAGGTGCCGCTGGCCGACCACGTCGTCCAGCGTCTGCGGGCGCAGCTTATCGGCTAAGGGTTGGTACATAGCGTTCTTTTCCTCCATCCAGTCAGGTTTACAGGGGATGCGGGCGTATGCATTTCTATATGTGTTGATTATACCACACCTGGCAGTCCAACACAAACAGGGCTTGACTTTTTCGCTTTACTGTGATAAACTATCCGCAGTCAACAAACTGCAACAGGAGAGTGCCTTATGGACAAGCCTTTTCTCGATAAGCTCCGCAAAATCGACCCCTATGTGCCGGGCGAGCAGCCACAGGCCGCCGATATCATCAAGCTGAACGCCAATGAGAACCCGTATCCGCCCGCGCCGTGCGTACAGGAAATCCTGCGCCGCTTCGACGCCGCCCAGCTCGCCCTCTATCCGGACGCAAACGGCAAGGCGCTCAAGTCCACGCTGGCCGGACGCTTCGGCGTAAAACCCGCGCAGGTGTTCCTCGGAAACGGCTCAGACGATGTGCTTGCGCTTGCCTTTCAGGCGTTTTTCTGCTCGGACCGGCCGGTCCTTTATCCGGATATCACCTATTCGTTCTATCCGGTCTGGTGCAATCTGTTCCGCATCCCTTACGAAACCGTGCCGCTGGACGGGGATTTCCGTGTGCGCGTCCGCGACTACGACCAGCCGAACGGCGGCGTTATCCTTCCCAATCCAAACGCGCCGACCGGACGCGGCGTAACGCTGGATTTCCTTGAGGATCTTTTGCAGCATAACCAGGACTGCGTGGTTATCATCGACGAGGCCTATGTCGACTTCGGCGCGCAAAGCGCCGTACCCCTGCTCGGCAAATACGAAAACCTGCTGGTCGTGCAGACCATGAGCAAATCCCGCTCTCTCGCGGGTATGCGCATCGGCTACGCACTTGGCTCAGAGGTGCTGATCTCCACGCTCGAAGCGGTCAAAAACTCCTACAATTCCTATACAATGGATGTGCTCGCGCTCGCGGCGGGGCAAGCCTCGGTCGAGGATGAGCGGTATTTTCAGGAGACCTGCCGGCGGGTGGCGGAGACGCGCGACCGTTCGGCCGCAGCGCTGCGCGGGCTGGGCTTTACCGTCCTCCCCTCCCTGACCAACTTCCTGTTCGTCACGCATCCCAAAAAGGAAGCGCCGGTCATTTTTGAATATCTGCGGCAAAAAAATATCTATATTCGCTATTTCAGGCTGCCGCGCATCGAAAATTATTTGCGCATTACGATCGGCACGGACGAACAGATGGACCGGCTGCTCGACGCGCTGCAAGCATTTCTGTAAGGCGGCGCGGATATGCCGCCTTCATCCATGCTGTCAAAAAACTCGTGCCGCGGAATCCCGCGGCACGAGTTTTCCTATTCTTTTATCACCAGCCCCAAACGCTTTGCCAGCATGGCCGCCTGCTCCGCTGTCACAATCGCGCCGCGCAGCTCGGCATTGGTGTCCGAAACCACAAGCCCGTCCAGCTCACAGCCGGTCAGGTCGAGCCCCGCGAGCGGCGTGTGCAGGAAGCTGGCTTCCCGCAGGCGTGTTTTGTCCAGGCTCAGCCGCTTCCAGGTGCATTCGTGAAACGCAGCATGGCTGAGGTCGCAATCGGAAAAGGCCACCTCGCGCAGGCGCGCGCGGTCAAACGTCGCATAGGCGAGCGCACAGGCCGCGAACGCGGCCTGCCGCCATCCGGTTTCGGCAAAGCCCGCCCCCACCGCCTTGCAGTCCTCAAAGACCGTGCGCTCCCAGAAAGCGTCCCGCCAGCCGCTGTTCGACAGCTCGCAGCGCCGGAACACGACGTTGCCCAAATCCGCACGCTCCCAGCGGCATCCGGTCAGCCGGCAATTCTCAAACAACACGCTGCGCAGCCGCAGCCCCTCATAGCATGTGCCGGACAGATCCGCGCCGCAGAGATGCAGCCCCTCAACCGTCCGCTCCTCCTGCTCGGCCCATGCGAACCGTTCCGCCGCGTCCGGCACAGGTGCAAGCGATTCGGGCAGCCGCACGGTCATGACCGGTCGAGCAGCTTGATGATCTCGTCGATCTTTTTCTCGCGCGCCTGCTCGTCGCCCGTTTCAAACGCCTCCTGCACGCAGCCGGACAGGTGCGCGTGCAGCACCTCACGCTGCGCCTTGTGTACCAGTGATTCGACCGCCTGCAGTTGGGTGACGATATCCATGCAGTAGCGGTCGCACTCGATCATTTTCAGCACGCCGTCGAGCTGTCCCCGCGCGGTACGCAGGAGCGGCTCCACCTTTTTTCTGTCAGCCCTCATGCAAAGCCGACCACCTTATAGCCGGCCTGTTCCACCGCCTCGGTCAGCTTGGCCTCGTCCGGTATCACGTCGCCCTGCAGGGTAGCCGTACCGTTCTTCAGGTCCACCTCGACGGCCACGCCTGGGAACACCTCCAGCGCCTTTTTGACGTGCGCGACACAATGCTCGCACATCATTCCCTCGATCTTGATCACCTTTTTCATTTTTGCTTCCTCCTTTGGCAATACGAAATATTGATCCGGCTCGACCGCCGGCTTAGGGGTACTTTGGAAAAACTTGAGCCGCAGCGCGTTGGACACCACGCAGACCGAACTCAGGCTCATGGCCGCCGCGCCAATCATGGGGCTGAGGCCGATATGCAGTGGCAGCCACAGCACGCCCGCCGCGATCGGGATGCCAATGCAGTTATAGAAAAACGCCCAGAACAGGTTCTGCCGGATATTCCGCATGGTGCGGCGCGACAAACGTATCGCATCGACCGCGTCCATCAGGTCGCTTTTCATCAGCACCACATCTGCGGAGGAAATCGCAACGTCCGTCCCCGCGCCGATCGCGATGCCCACGTCCGCGCGGGCGAGCGCCGGTGCGTCGTTGATGCCGTCGCCGATCATGGCGACCTTGCGGCCCTGTTCCTGCTTTTCGCGTACCACGCGCTCCTTATCCTGCGGCAGCACCTCGGCGACAACATCCCTGACGCCCAGCTCGCCCGCAATCGAACGAGCGGTCGCCTGGTTATCACCCGTCAGGAGCGTGACCTCGATATTCAGCCGCTGCAGCGCTTCGACCGCCGCACGGCTGGTCGGCTTGAGGACATCCGCCACGGCAAAAATGCCAACCACCTGCCGGTTTGCTGCAAAATACAGCGGTGTTTTTCCCGCCGCGGCAAGCGCCTCGCCCATTTGCTGCGCGGACCGAGACAGCGCAAGCCCGTTTGCCAGCAGCATGCGGCGGTTGCCCGCCATGCAGGGTACCCCGTCGATGCGGGCGCGCACGCCCTGCCCTTCCACCATCTCGAAGTCCGTCGCCGTGCGTTCCCGCACCCTGCGCTCCCGCGCATACCGCACGACCGCGTCCGCAAGCGGATGGTCGCTTTTCGCTTCGATCGATAAGGCGAGAGAGAGCAGGTCGTCCGGCTCCACGCCAAAGGATTTGACATCGGTCACGACCGGACGCCCCTGCGTCACCGTGCCGGTTTTGTCCAGAATCACACTGTTTACGTTATGCAGGTTCTCCAGCGCCTCGGCCGACTGGAACAGCACGCCGTTCTTCGCACCCACGCCCGTGCCGACCATGATGGCGACCGGCGTTGCCAGCCCCAGCGCACAGGGGCAGGATATAACCAGCACCGCGATCGCGCGGGTGAGCGCGAAGCTGGGCGTTTCGCCATACATCAGCCAGACGATGGCGGTAAGCAGCGCAATCCCCATCACGACCGGCACGAACACGCCCGCGACCTTATCCGCCAGCTTGGCGATCGGCGCCTTGGAGGCGCCCGCCTCCTCGACCAACCGGATGATCTGCGACAGCGTGGTGTCATCGCCCACGCGGGCGGCTTTCATCACAAAATAGCCGCTCTTGGATACCGTCGCGCCGATAACAGCGTCTCCCGTATGCTTTTCGACCGGCATGCTCTCGCCGGTGATCGCGCTTTCGTCCAGGAAAGCGTTCCCTTCCGTGATCTCGCCATCCACCGGAACGGACTGCCCGCCGCGCACGACCACCAGATCGCCCACGCACACCTCCTCGATCGGGACGGAAACCTCCTGCCCGCCGCGCAGCACATTTGCCGTCTGCGGCCGCAGGTCCATGAGCGCGGCGATGGCCTCGCCGGTCTTGCGCTTGGCACGCGCTTCAAAGAATTTGCCAAGCGTAACAAGCGTCAGGATCATGCCTGCGGACTCAAAGTACAGGTCGTGCGCATAGGTGTGTACCGTATGCATATCGCCCGCCGCGCACGCATAGCCGATCTGAAACAGAGCATAAACGCCGTACACCAGCGCCGCGCCCGAACCAACCGCGATCAGCGCGTCCATGGTCGGCGCGCGATGAAGCAGCGTCTTAAAACCGTTGATGTAGTATTTGCGGTTGATAAAAACGATGGGCAGGGTGAGGAGGAACTGCACCAGCGCAAGCGCGAACGCATTCTCCGTGCCGCTGACGAACGCGGGCAGCGGCAGGCCGAGCATCGGCCCCATGGAGAACACCATTAAAATAATCAGGAATACCGCGGAAACGACGATACGCGTTTTCATTTCCCTGAGCTCGTCGTTCGCTTTCGGGTCCTGCGCGGGCGCGGCCTGCTGCTTCCCGTCGTCCGCCGCCGCAGTATAGCCGCCGGACTCTACCGCATGGATGATCTTCTGCGCATCGCATACGGTTTCGTCATACTGCACGGCCATGCTGCCTGCGAGCAGGTTGACCTGTACCTCGGAAACGCCCGGCACCGCCGAAACGCTTTTTTCCACATGCGCCGAACAAGCTGCGCAGCTCATGCCGCCGACGCGGAATCTTTGCTTCATATCTGGATCTCCCATCCTTATTCCCCTCCCCCAGGAGGGGGTGTGTTCTATGGTCAGTATACGGCAACCGGACCATTTTGTCAAGTAGTTTGCGCAATGGAAAATTCAGATATGCAAACCGGCTCCGGTATGAGCCGGAGCCGGTTGAAAGCGTATATATTCGGATAGTGCAACGCGGGGCATCCGCCGCAGGCGGGCAACCGAGCGTTTAGATACCGCCGCCGGATAAATTATATTGGTCGGTTATATCCCTGTTGTTTTTATCATAAAACGTTATTTCGCTTCGATCCACATGTTTTTCCTGCGCCTGATCGCTGATCTCTGTACAAAGCAAAAAATGATCTTTTTGTTCCGGCGTATATAATTCATAGCGCTCACCGCCGATTAAAGCTGTGGCTTTGCAAATTCGGGCCGTGATATCCCTGCCCGCAAACAAAAAATACTTTTTCCCACCGCTTTCAATAATGCCGTCCCTAAAATGTCCGCCACCATACGACATGCGGGCTATCCTATACCGGCCAAACACACTTTTTTCCAAAGCCACGCTGCCGAAATCCAAATCTTCGCCAATCTCCATCAGGCAGTAGGTTTTATCGCCAATATTCACGCTGTCATACAGCGCAATATAGGGGGAAACCTCCGTTTTTCTCCCTCTGTTATAGAATTTTGAGATATGTTCTGTCAGGTTGGCCATATCCGGTTGAATCGGATAGGAGAGGTAGGCGTCTGCCACTTTGCAGGCAACTGCTAAAAGCAGAACCGCTATCGCCCCTATTATCAAGCCTTTTCTTTTCCCCATCTAACCCTCGCCTCGCTTTGCCGCAGCACAATCACGATCCTATCAAGCCGCACCGCCGTATGCTGTGCCTGCACGCGCAGCACTCATGCCGCTCCGCCTCAGTCGGTTATTGTTGTGGAGAACGAAAGCGTTTCTTCCTGCCCGGGCTGCAGGACGCGCACGCCCACCTTGTTTTCGATCGCGTGATCCAGATAGCCGCCATCCGGCAGGGTACTCCAGGGCTCAAGGCAGACAAACGGCACGTCAAAATCCTTATAAGGGCTCCATAGTGCAAAGTACGGAAAGTCCGAAAAGTCCATGGTCACCCGCTTGTCATTTTTCCGGCAAACAATCGAGGCGCGCCGTACCGGCAAATCATCCAGGATCATCGCGTCCGCGCGGAATGTCTCCCTGCCGATTGGCAGACAGCCGTCCACGAGCGGCAGGTCGCCATGCTCCCTGCTCAGCATTACGTTTTCATCCGTGATTACCGGATGCAGCGCCTGCACCCCTTCGAATTCCACAGCGTAATCCGTGATCTGCTCCCCCGTCTTCCAGCACAACGTATAGGCGTCATGCCCACCGACCTCGTAGTACATCGGCGTATCACTTTGGTTGCGGACCGCATGCTCCTTTTTCAGCGTCGCGCCCTCCAGCGTATAGCGCACCGTACAGGCAAAGTCCCACGGATACATTTTTTTCGTATATTCGCTCTGTTGCAGCAGGAACTCCACGCAGGTATCGCCCACGCGGTTCGCACGCCATTCCAGATCGCGGCCAAAGCCATGCTGTGTGATTTCATACGCCGTACCGCTGACTGTATAGGTCTTATCCTTGAGCCGCCCCACAATTGGGAACAGGATCGGCGCATGGCGCTTCCATGCAGCCGGATCGGCCTGCCAGATATATTCCGTACCGTCCTTTTTGCTATAAAAGCTGGTCAGCTCCGCGCCCATTTCGTTAACCGTCACCTTGAACCGTTTGTTTTCCAATACCTGCATATTCATTCTCCTTCCCGATGGTTGAATACCATCAGCGTACCTCTTTTATGAAGGAAAGTCAATACGCACCCGCGCGTATCCGCACATTTATGAGCCCATGGGCCGAATAGGCTGAATTGCGGTGTTATCAGCAAACAGAATGGGAGAGCAAAGCTGTCAGGGCCGGAATAGAATGATAATGCTTGGAGGCGCGTTGTTCTCCAGAATAAAATGCCGTACGCATAATATGGTTACCTCCAAGTCTGAGAATCTATTCAAGCGAAGGTTGACTATTATGAATTGTTATGGATATAAATCCTGCTGCCCCTCCATGTCAAGCGAAGATCATTTCATTCCGGGGCCACAAGGTCCGCAGGGGCCGCAAGGACCACAGGGGCCACGGGGGGAACGCGGACCTCAGGGAGCCCGCGGTGAAAAGGGTGAAATGGGCTGCCCTGGTCCTGTTGGTCCAAGAGGAATGATGGGGCTTCAAGGGCCGCGAGGGCCACAAGGTGTCCGTGGTGATATGGGGCCAAAGGGTGATCCAGGTGCTGTCGGACCGCAGGGGCCGCGCGGCAATCCGGGTCCCATGGGCCCGCAGGGTGACAGGGGTCCGGCCGGCCCGAAAGGAGACGCCGGTCCTGTAGGGCCAGCAGGCCCCAAAGGGGATAAAGGTGAACCTGGCGAACGTGGGCCAGCCGGAGAACAAGGCCCGATGGGTGAACAAGGCTTTGCTGGGGAAAGAGGCCCACAAGGCCCGCAAGGGGATATGGGCTGTCCCGGTCCGCAAGGCGAACAAGGGCCGCAAGGTGAACAGGGTCCACAGGGCGAGCGAGGGCTACAGGGCGAAAAGGGTGATACCGGTCCGCAGGGCGCAACCGGTGCTACACCCACCGTAACCGTTGGAACGGTAACTGCCGGTGATACAGCGGGCGTTTTGGCAAATGAGACCGACACCGGCATATCTCTGGATTTCGTCCTTCCCGCCGGCCCTGCCGGTCCACAGGGCGCAAAGGGTGAGGCTGGTGAAAAGGGCGATACCGGTCCGCAGGGCGCAACCGGCGCTACGCCCACCGTAACCGTTGGAACGGTAACTGCCGGTGATACAGCGGGCGTTTTGGCAAATGAGACCGATACCGGCATATCTCTGGATTTCGTCCTCCCCGCCGGCCCTGCCGGTCCACAGGGCGCAAAGGGTGAGGCTGGTGAAAAGGGCGATACCGGTCCGCAAGGCGCAACCGGTGCTACGCCCACCGTAACCGTTGGAACGGTAACTGCCGGTGATACAGCGGGCGTTTTGGCAAATGAGACCGACACCGGCATATCTCTGGATTTCGTCCTTCCCGCCGGCCCTGCCGGTCCGCAGGGCGTAAAAGGTGAGGCTGGTGAAAAGGGCGATACCGGTCCGCAAGGCGCAACCGGTGCTACGCCCACCGTAACCGTTGGAACGGTAACTGCCGGTGATACAGCGGGCGTTTTGGCAAATGAAACCGATACCGGCATATCTCTGGATTTCGTCCTCCCCGCCGGCCCTGCCGGTCCGCAGGGCGCAAAGGGCGAGGCTGGTGAAAAGGGCGATACCGGTCCTGCACCAGCCATTGAAATAGCAGAGGACACCGTCACCTCTTATAAATTGCGTTTTAAAACCTCCGCGCAGGATATTGTGAGCCCCAATTTGCGTGGCACCTCCATCACGTATAATGCCGACCTGTCCAAAGCCGGCAGTACGACGGAAGTTCCTCTTGACGCGCTAACTTTGTCAGCGGAGTATGTTTCAGCCGATGCAATACGGTTATCGATCCGCCCAAAAGAGACCGGCACTTCAGTGCTGGCAGATATACGCCGCGTCAGCATCTACGACGGAGGTGTATTTGATATTCAAACGAATGACAATACGACCATTACTACGCGTATGGTGCTGGACGATACGCTTTTCAGCCACTCTCGCGAAATGCACTGGATGAACATTCGGATTCAGAACCCATCTACCGGCCTGTGGTCCATGTGTGTAGTACGCACCTTCTGTTCGCTGAATGGAAGCCGCACTTCGATTTGCGTTGACTGGCTATATACAGGCGTATCTTTTAAGTAAGGCAAGTAGAGCCGTGAAATCAGGCGGCTCTACTGGTTGAAACAAAAAGCTCTGCCAGTATGTTGGCAGAGCTTTTTGTTTTTCCTACTAAAGCAGTTCCATCTTGGAGTCCGCTTCGGTGATGGGGCGCAGCGGTCTGCACGGCACGCCGACAGCAAGGTAGCCCGCTGGAATATCCTTTGTCACCACACTGCCCGCGCCGATGACCGCTCCATCACCAATCGTCACACCGCCCAGCACCACAGCGTTCGCTGCGATCCAAACATCGTTTCCAATATGGATATCTTCTGCATATTCGGACATGGAAACATGCCCATCCGGATAGCGCATGCTGGTACGTTCCGCTGCAATCAGCGGGTGGTTGGTCGCCATGAGTGAAACGTTCGGTCCAAGCATCACATTATCGCCGATATAAATGCGCGCGTCATCCATCACGGTTAGGTTAAAATTGCAGAAAAAGTTTTCCCCAATAAAGGTATGCGAACCATAGTTGAACTGAATCGGCCCCTGAAAATAATATTTTTCCCCGATCGCGCCGATAAACTCACGCACGACTGGCAGCCGCGCCGCATCATACTCGTCCATCTGATTGAACCGCTGGCACAGGATATGCGCCTTATGCTTGATATCCCGCAGTTCCCTAGTACGCGCGTCGAACAGCTTGCCCGCAAAAATCTTTTCCTCTTCCGTCATCTGTTACCGCCTCCAAAACAGTCCTTTTGTCTGCGGCCGCCCGTTCAGTCGAGCGCCTTTTTCAGCTCCTCCACCTTATCGGTCTGCTCCCACTTGACGCCCAGCTCCTCGCGCCCCATGTGGCCATAGGCGGCGAGCTGCTTGTAGATCGGCCGGCGCAGGTCAAGCGTTTCGATCAGTGCCGCCGGACGCAGGTCGAACACGCGGCGCACGGCCTCGGCCAGCCGGCCCTCGTCAACCACACCCGTTCCGAACGTTTCCACCATGATGGATA
Organism: Agathobaculum massiliense; assembly: GCF_900291975.1. Lineage (GTDB taxonomy): Bacteria > Bacillota > Clostridia > Oscillospirales > Butyricicoccaceae > Agathobaculum > Agathobaculum ammoniilyticum. The sequence continues at coordinate 2,435,609 of NZ_OMPN01000001.1, read as the reverse complement.
CCGGCTCCGCTACGCCGATCGCATAGGCCAACTGTAGCTCGCAGCGCCGCGCCAGCCCCGCTGCGACGATATTCTTCGCTACCCAGCGCGCGGCATACGCCGCGGAACGGTCCACCTTGGTCGGGTCCTTGCCGGAGAACGCGCCGCCGCCGTGCCTGCCGATGCCGCCGTAGGTATCGACGATGATCTTCCGTCCGGTCAGGCCGGAGTCTCCCTGCGGGCCGCCGATGACAAAGCGGCCAGTCGGGTTGATATAGTATCTGGTGTTTTCATCCAGCAGATGACTCGGGATGACCGGACGGATCACCTGCTCAACCATGTCCTTGCGGATTTGCTGGAGGGACACCTCGGGGCTGTGCTGGGTGGAAAGCACAACGGTATCGACCCGCACCGGCTGCCCATCTTCATCATATTCGACCGTGACCTGGCTTTTGCCATCCGGCCGGAGGTAGTCGAACATGCCGTTCTTGCGCACCTCGGCCAGACGCTTGGCCAGCTTATGCGCCAGCGAGATGGGCAGCGGCATCAGCTCGGGTGTTTCATCGCACGCGTAGCCGAACATCATGCCCTGGTCGCCCGCGCCGATGGCGAGGTCCGCGTCAGCCGCGCCCGCTTTGCGCTCCAGCGAGCTATCCACGCCCAGAGCGATGTCGGGCGACTGCTCATCGATCGAGGTCAGCACCGCGCAGGTGTCGCAGTCAAAGCCGTACTTGGCGCGGTCGTAGCCGATCTCCCGAATCGTGTCGCGCACGACCCTGGGGATATCCACATAGCAGGTCGTGGAGATCTCGCCCATGACCTGTACCATGCCGGTCGTGCAGGTCGTTTCGCAGGCCACGCGCGCGTACGGGTCGCTCGTTAAGATTTCGTTAAGGATTGCGTCCGAAATCTGGTCGCAGATCTTGTCCGGATGCCCCTCCGTGACGGATTCCGATGTAAAAAAATGATGTGCCATAGCGATTTTATTCCTTTCTGCATTTTTCGGGAGAGCAACAAAAAACGCTCCCTTTTGGGAGCGAAAAGTGCGTTTTGCCCCCTCATCTTTCGTGTTCATACGCCGGATTTGGCACCTTACGCATGGATTTGCGCAGGTTGCCGGGTTTCACAGGGCCGTTCCCTCCACCGCTCTCGATAAGGAAATTTATTCATTTACGCAGTCTATTTTATATAAAAATACGCGCTTTGTCAAGGCGTATTTTCGGCAGCCCCGCACCTTTACAGTGGATTGACATTTCTCCCATGCGCGTATATATTAAATAAGTAAGATTGCGGTCTTGCGGCGGCTTTCCCCCATTTATACCAGTTCAGGAAAGCATTTCCCAGCGAAAACCCCTGTTTTCTGCAACGCAGAACGCATCTTGCCGCAATTTTCCATGCGTCTTGCGGCGCATTGTTTTTTACACGGGAGAAAAAGGATACTTATGAATGTAAACGTAGGAATCGACATCGGCTCGACGACCGTTAAGATCGTTGTCGTGCGCGATGGGGAGATTATCCACAAACATTATGAGCGCCACTTTTCCAAGGTGCGCGAAAAGGCTGTCGAGCTTGTGACAAATGCCCGCAGCCTGATCGGTGAGGACGCCGTTATCCACTGCGCGATCACCGGCTCGGCTGGCCTCGGCGTTGCCAAGGCGTCGGGTATCGACTTTGTGCAGGAGGTATTCGCCACCCGCAAGGCGGTCGGCGTCCATGTCCCGCAGGCCGACGTGGTTATCGAGCTGGGCGGCGAGGATGCGAAGATCGTTTTCCTGACCGGCCAGCTGGAGGAGCGCATGAACGGCTCCTGCGCCGGCGGCACGGGCGCTTTCATCGACCAAATGGCGATCCTGCTTGACGTGACGCCCACCGAACTGGACGAACTGGCGCAGGGCGCGGAGCGTATCTATACTATCGCTTCCCGCTGCGGTGTGTTCGCCAAGTCGGATATCCAGCCGCTGCTCAATGAGGGCGCACGCAAGGAGGATGTTGCCGCCTCCATTTTCCAGGCGGTCGTTAACCAGACGGTCGCGGGGCTTGCGCAGGGGCGCGAGATCAAGGGGGACGTCCTCTTCCTCGGCGGTCCGCTGTTTTTTTTCAAATGCCTGCAGCGACAATTCCAGAAAACCCTGCAGCTCGACGACGACCATGCGCATTTTCCGGCGCTCGCCCCCTATGCTATCGCGGCGGGCGCGGCGGAATATGCCAAAGACACCCGCTCCACCTATTCCGTCGATTCCCTGCTGGAAGCGCTGGAAAAGGCCGCGGCCGCGCCTCTGGTGGCCCAATACTTGCCGCCGCTGTTTGAAAACGACGAGCAATACCAGGCCTTCAAGCGCCGCCACGGGGTACACGACGTAATGACGGAAAACGTGACCGTTTATCAGGGCGACGCTTATCTGGGCATCGATTGCGGTTCAACAACTACCAAATTGGTATTAATCGGTGAAGACCATCAGATCCTGTTCCACCATTACCAGTCCAATAAGGGCAATCCGGCCGACGTGATCCGCGAGCAGCTCACCAAGCTCTATGAGCTGTGCGGCGACCGCGTGCATATCGTGTCCAGCGCAGTCACGGGCTACGGCGAGGCGCTCATCCAGAACGCCTTCGGCGTGGATTTCGGCCTGGTCGAAACGGTCGCGCACTTCCGCGCGGCGCGCCACTTCTGTCCGGACGTGGACTTCATCATCGATATCGGCGGGCAGGATATCAAATGCTTCAAGATCCGCAACAAATGCATTGATAATATTTCGCTCAACGAGGCCTGCTCGTCCGGCTGCGGCTCGTTCATCGAAACCTTTGCCCGCTCGATGGGCTATTCAATCGAGGAATTCTGCAAGCTCGGCCTGTTCGCCCAGCACCCGATCGACCTTGGCTCGCGCTGCACGGTATTCATGAACTCGTCGGTCAAGCAGGCGCAGAAGGACGGCGCGGGCATCGACGCGATCTCGGCCGGCCTGTCGGTTTCGGTCGTCAAAAACGCGCTGTACAAGGTCATCCGCGCTCACTCGCCGGATGACCTCGGCCAGCACATCGTGGTGCAGGGCGGCACCTTCCTCAACGACGCCATCCTACGCTCGTTCGAGCAGGAGATCGGCCGCGACGTGACCCGTCCCGCGATCTCCGGCCTGATGGGCGCATACGGCGCCGCGCTGCACGCCAAGGACAACCGTCCCGCTAAAACCACGCTGATTGGCATGGACGTGCTTTCCCATTTCCGCCACACGGTCAAATCCGCGCGCTGCGGCCTGTGCGAGAACCACTGCAGCCTGACGGTCAACGATTTCGGCGGCGGGCGGCGGTTCATCTCGGGCAACCGCTGCGAACGGCCGCTCGGCGGCACAAAGAAGGCCGAGCTGCCCAACCTGTATAAATGGAAGCTCGAAAAGCTCAAGAGCATGGGCGAGCCGAGCGGTAAGCCCATGCCGAATGGCACAATCGGCATCCCGTTCGGCCTGAATATGTATGAGCTGCTGCCGTTCTGGACCACGTTCCTGCGCGCGCTCGGCTTTGAAACCGTACTGTCCGACGTATCCACGCGCGATATGTATATGCGCGGGCAGCACTCCATCCCGTCGGACACGGTCTGCTATCCGGCCAAGCTGATGCACGGGCATATCGAAAACCTGCTCGACAAGGGTGTGGACGCGATTTTCTATCCCTGCATGACCTATAACATCGACGAGGGCCGCGCCACCAACTGCTACAACTGTCCGGTTGTGGCCTATTATCCCGAGCTGCTCAAGGCCAACGTGAGCGCGCTGCAGGACTTTGACTTTATGATGCCGTATTTTGAACTGACCGAACCCAAGCGCTTTGTCCAGCAGGCGGTCAAGTACTTTTGCGGGAAATACCCCAGACTGAAGAAAAAGCAGGTGGCCGCTGCGTCCCAGGCCGCGTATCAGGCGCTGGCGGACTATTATGCACAGATCCGCATCGAGGGGCAGAAGGCCATCGCCTACGCGGACACGCACGGGCTGGATATCGCGGTCATCGCAGGCCGGCCGTACCACGTCGATCCTGAGATCAACCACGGCATCGACCAGCTCATTGCTTCATTCAACATGGTTATCGTGTCCGAGGACGCGGTCTGGCAGCTTGCCAAGGTACCGGAGGTCCATGTGCTCAACCAGTGGACCTACCATTCCCGCATGTACGGCGCGGCGAAGTATGTCACACGCAAGGAAAACGCGCAGCTCATCCAGCTCGTATCGTTCGGCTGCGGCATCGATGCGATCACAACGGACGAAATGCGCGCTATTTGTGAAGACGGCGGCAAAATCTATACACAGCTTAAAATTGACGAGATCAGCAACCTGGGCGCGGCCAAAATCCGCATCCGCAGCATGCTGGCCGCAGTAGAGGAGGGCAGAAAGCTTGCAGAACAACAACATATCAGCTAACCCTCCGGAGCGGCCGCGGTTCACTGAGGAAATGCGCAAGGATTATACCATCCTGGTACCCAACATGCTGCCAGTCCAGCTCGGCTTGATGTGCCGCCTGATGAAAAACTACGGCTACAACATGGAGCTGCTGCATACCGAAGGCCCGAACATCGCGGAGCAGGGTCTGCGCAACGTGCATAACGACACCTGCTATCCGGCCCTGCTGGTCATCGGCCAGCTGCTGGACGCGATCGAATCCGGCAAGTATGACATCCATAAGGTCGCGCTCATTCTACCGCAGACGGGCGGCGGCTGCCGCGCCTCCAACTATATCCATTTGCTGCGTAAGGCGCTGGATAAAAACGGATACGGGTTTATTCCCGTCATATCGCTCAACTTCGCTGGACTCGAGGCGGACATCAACCCCGGCTTCAAGCTGACCAAAACTATGGTCATGCAGATCGCCTACGCGCTGCTGATCGGCGATCTGATCATGATGGTCGCCAACCAGTGCCGCCCTTATGAATGCGTTCCCGGCTCGACCGATAAGGCGATCGACATCTGCATGAGCGCGGTCACCTCGCGCTTTACCAGCGACCGCATCATCCGCTACGGCGAAGTCAAGCACCTGTACCGGTATGTGCTGCAGGTTTTCGGCAAGATCAAGCTGGACAAATCGCAAAAAAAGAAGATGGTCGGCATCGTGGGCGAGATTTATGTCAAATTCTCCCCGCTCGGCAACAACCAATTGGAAGCGTTTTTGCTCTCCGAGGGCTGCGAGCCTGTCCTCCCCGGTCTGATGGACTTCTGTATGTACTCAGTCTACAACTCGGTCATCGACCATGAGCTATACGGCCGCTCGGGGGCGCGCGCCGCGACCTATAAGGTGATTTACCAGTTCCTGCTCAGCAAGCAGGCGGATATCATCCGCCTGATGAAGCGGGACGGCAACTTCCGCCCGCCCATGCCGTTTGAAGAGGTGCGCAAAAAAGCGCTCGACATCATCGGGCCGGGCGTAAAAATGGGCGAAGGCTGGCTGCTGCCCGCCGAGATGGTCGAGTTGATTACCGAGGGCGTGACCAATATCGTTTGCACCCAGCCGTTCGGCTGCCTGCCCAACCACATTGCCGGCAAAGGGATGATCCGAAAAATCCGAGAACTGTATCCGCAGGCGAACATCGTCGCGGTCGATTACGACCCCGGCGCGTCAAAAATAAACCAAGAGAACCGCATCAAGCTGATGCTATCCTCCGCCGAATAACCCTGATACGACCGAAAAATGCCGCTGACGCGGCGTTTTTCTTTTTTGCGCTCCGCTGCGGCGCGGGGTTTTGCCGCGCTCCGGATGTCACGCCGCCCCCCCGCCGCATAGCATGAAGTAACCGCCCTTTCCCTGCGGAAAGCGCGGCCAAATCCTAAATAGGGAATGATAGCATGAACCATGAAACCTTTTTCCCGCTGCCCGACCTGCCGGAAGGGATGGGCGCGCGCGTGCGCACGTTACACCTCTCGGGCGGAATGCGCCGCCGCCTGCAGGATCTCGGCCTGGTTGACGGGACGCGGGTGACCTGCATACAGCGCGCCGCCGCGGGTGATCCCACCGCCTACCTGATCCGCGGCGCGGTCATCGCCCTGCGGAAAAGCGACGCCGCACAGATCGAAGTCGGGGTGGTCCCTTGAGGCAGCGCACCGGAGCGCCGGTGGTCGCGCTGGCCGGCAACCCGAACGTAGGCAAATCGACGGTGTTCAACGCGCTCACCGGCAGCCGCCAGCACACTGGGAACTGGAGCGGCAAAACCGTTGCAAACGCATACGGCGTGATGCGCTGCGGCGATACAGGCCTGACGCTGGTCGACCTGCCCGGTACTTATTCCCTGCGCGCCCGCTCCTCTGAGGAGCGCGTTGCCCGCGATTTCCTCGCCTCCGGCGATGCGGACGCAGCCATCCTTGTTGCGGACGCGACCTGCCTGGAACGCAATCTGATTTTGGTCCTGCAGGTACTCGAGGTCATGCCGAACGCCGTACTCTGCCTCAATCTGATGGATGAAGCGCGCAAAAAGCGTATCCGAATCAACACCGAAGCCCTGCAGCGCGAGCTGGGCATTCCAGTCGTCCCCTGCGCTGCGCGGCGCGGACGCGGCCTGCCGCAGCTCACGCAGGCGGTATGCTGCGTGCTGGAAAACGATTCGTCCGGTCCGGTCGCTGCGATCCGCTATCCGGATGTGATCGAAAACGCGCTGCAGCGGGTGGGCGGTACACGCGGCGAAGCGCTTGCCACGCTCGCGCTGCACCCGCCCGGCGGCCTGACCGGACAGCAATTCGACGACATGGTAACCGCCGCGGCCGCGCTGCGCGCGGAGGAGATCGCCCTCACCTGTGTCCAGGTACCGGAGGCTGCCTGCGCCCGCGACCGGCAGCTCGACCGCATCCTGATGAGCCGCCGCCTGGGAATCCCGCTCATGCTCCTCCTGCTCGCCCTGGTCTTTTATATCACCCTGTTCGGCGCAAATGTGCCAAGCGAATGGCTCGGCACGCACCTGCTGGGCCTGACCGCGCCGATCGCGGCCGGCTTGTCCGCGCTCGGGCTTCCTCCCTTTGTTGTTTCCATGCTGGCCGATGGCGTATGGCGCGTGCTGGCGACCGTCGTATCTGTCATGCTGCCGCCCATGGCGATCTTCTTCCCATTGTTCACGCTGCTGGAGGATGCCGGCTATCTGCCGCGCGTGGCCTTCCAGCTCGACCATGCGTTCCAGCGGGCGCACGCCTGCGGCAAGCAAAGCCTAAGCATGTGCTTATGGAAAAAGTGTATGCGGCCGCAGCCGCTTGACAGGCGCGGCGCCATCGCGTATATTTGATTATAACAAAAAGTTAGCAATATCTGCACTTAACAAAGAGGTTCAAGGCCTTTAATCAGATCTCAGGAGTTATAAAGAATGACAAAAATATTATTCGTGTGCCACGGCAATATCTGCCGCAGCCCCATGGCCGAGTTCGTAATGAACGACCTGCTGCAGCGCGCCGGCCTGTCCGGCTGCGCGCAAGTCGCTTCCGCCGCTGTGAGTGCGGAGGAGCTCGGCAATCCCGTCTACCCGCTAGCGCGCCGCAAGCTGGCCGAGCACGGGATACGATGTGACGGAAAAACCGCCCGCCTGCTGCAGGCGGCGGACTACCAGACCTACGACCTTCTGATCGGCATGGACCGCCGCAACCTCGAGGCGATGCGCCGCATCTGCGGCAGCGATCCTGACCATAAACTGTGCCTGCTGCTTGATTTCACCGCCCAGCCCCGCGATGTTGCCGATCCCTGGTACACCCGCGACTTTGAGCAGACCTGGCTGGATATCACAGCCGGCTGCACCGCCCTGCTCCAGACATGCTTCAGCGCGCAGACGGGACCTCTATAACCACACCCACGCCAGCCAAAGAGCGGCGGTAAAAACTTACCGCCGCTCTTTTGTATCCCCTGTTTGCCCATCCCGTGCCAGCAGCCCGCGCAGGCGGTTCCGGTTATAGACCAGGTGCAGCGTCATTGCATCCTCTGCGGCAATCGGGTCGTTTGCACGGACAGCCTCCACGATGGCACGATGCGAGCTGATCGTTTCTTCCTTCAGGCGTGCGTCCGTCAGGTCGATAAACAGATCGATCGCCCCCAGAATGATCGGCTCCAGATTCGGAATCACCACATTGCCGCTCAGCTCGCCGAGCTTGGCATGGAACGCGGCGTCCTCCTGCGTGTGCCGCGCGCCGGCAGCATACCGCTGCTCGACGGCCAGCGCCAGCGCGGCCAGCTCGTCCGCCTGCGCGGGGGTAGCGCGCAGCGCGGCCAACGCGGCAACACGGGGCTCGAGCATCATGCGGAACTCCACCAAGTCGGCAGCCAGCTTCTGTTTATCACGGATAAAAGTGAAGCCCAGCGGATCGTCCGATACGCCGGTGTTCCCGCTGACGAACACCCCCGCCCCCTGCCGCGCCTCCAGGATATTGCGCGAGGACAGCATGCGCACCGCTTCCCGCAGCGTGCTGCGCCCCACTCCCAGCAGGCCGGACAGTTCCCTTTCGTTGGGCAGCCGGTCCCCCTGCTCCAGCCCTCTGTCCACGATATATGCGATCAGCGCGTCCGCTGTCTGGCCGGCCAGCGACCGGTTATCCTCCGCCATGGTGCCGCCTCCTTTCCTGTCTCTATTGTATCCCAACCAACCGGCGCGCGCAAGCACTTCCCAGCATTTCCTCCCCAAATCATCAGATATATTCCATCTTCTTTATTTTTTGTTTGTGTTATTTTCCCGATTTTTTGTTTTATTATTGACTTGTCCTACTGGAAGCGTCTATAATAAGCTTAAAGTCATCAGATGAATTTGATGGGTGCGTAAAACAATCAGGCAAAACACGTTTGAGAGAAAAGGAGCGGAACTGGTATGATAAGTCAGGAGATTCGCAAGCTCGCGCCGGAGCAGGACCCGCTGCGCATGGGCATGGGCTGGACGGTGGAGGATCTGTCCAAGCCCCAGATCATGATCGAGAGCACATTCGGCGACAGCCACCCGGGCAGCGCTCATCTGCTTGAGCTGGTTGACCGCGCGGCGGATGGCGTCAAGCAGGCGGGCGGCCAGCCCGCCCGCTATTTTGCCACGGATATCTGCGACGGTATGGCGCAGGGGCATGACGGCATCAACTATTCGCTCGCCTCGCGTGACACGATCTGCAGCATGATCGAGATACACGCGGGCGCGACGCCGTTTGACGGCGGTATTTTTGTGGCCTCCTGTGACAAGGCGGTACCCGCGCACCTGATGGGGATCGGCCGCGTCAATATGCCTTCCATCCTGGTCACGGGCGGCGTCATGGACGCGGGTCCCGACCTGCTGACGCTCGAACAGATCGGCAAATACAGCGCCATGTGCCAGCGCGGCGAGATCACCGAGGAACAGCTCACCTATTACAAGCAGCACGCCTGCCCCTCCTGCGGCGCGTGCTCGTTCATGGGTACCGCCTCCACCATGCAGGTCATGGGCGAGGCGCTCGGCCTGATGCTGCCCGGTTCGGCGCTCATGCCCGCCACCTGCGAGGACCTGCGCGACGTTGCGCGCCGCGCGGGCGAGCAGGTCATGCGTCTTGCGCAAGCCGGTCTCAAGCCGCGCGATATCGTCACGCGCGAGTCGTTCGAGAACGCCATCATGGTGCATGCGGCGATCTCCGGCTCCACCAACTCGCTCATCCATATGCCTGCGATTGCGCATGAGTTCGGCATCGAGCTGGATGCCGAGCTGTTTGACCGCATGCACCGCGGCGCGCATTATCTGCTCGATATCCGTCCGGCGGGCAAGTGGCCGGCGCAGTATTTCTATTACGCGGGCGGCGTGCCGCGCATCATGGAGGAGATCAAGTCCATGCTGCACCTCGACGCGATGACCGTCACCGGCAAAACGCTGGGCGAAAACCTGGAAGAGCTGCGCGCCAACGGCTTCTATGACAAGTGCGACGAATACTGCGCCGCGCACGGCGTGACCCGCGACGACGTTATTCGCCCATTTGACAAGGCGATCGGCACGGACGGCGCGATCGCGATTCTTAAGGGCAACCTCGCGCCCGAAGGGGCGGTCATCAAGCATACGGCCTGCCCCAAGGAGATGTTCCAGGCGACGCTGCGCGCCCGCCCATTCGACAGCGAGGAAGAGGCGATCGACGCGGTCCTGACCCACAAAATCCAGCCCGGAGACGCGGTGTTCATCCGCTACGAAGGCCCCAAGGGCTCCGGCATGCCTGAAATGTTCTACACCTCGGAGGCGATTTCGTCCGACAAGGAGCTTGGTCGCTCGATCGCCCTGATCACGGACGGACGCTTCTCCGGCGCGTCCACCGGCCCGTCCATCGGCCACGTTTCGCCCGAGGCGGCCAGCGGCGGCCCGATCGCGCTGGTCGAGGAGGGCGACCTTATCCGCATCGATATCCCCGCGCGCGTGCTTGCGATCGTCGGTGTGAACGGCGAGGAAAAAACGCCCGCCGAAATGGAGGCAATCCTGGCCACGCGCCGCGCCAAGTGGCAGCCGAAGCCGGCGAAATACACCTCCGGCGTGCTCAAGATCTTCTCCGAGCACGCGGTATCCCCCATGCAGGGCGGTTACATGAAATAACGCGCAAACAGGCTTTCCCAACCGCCTGCGGCGACCAGCCGCAGGCGGTTTTCCTGTCCGCGCGGCAATGTTAAGCACGCTTAAAATGTTCGCTAAGCCTTCGCAAGAGCCGTTGAACCGCGTGCTATGCTCTGCAAATTTATGCTGAAAAAGTTTATCTATAACTATCGCGATCAAGGCTTGTGCTTTAAGCCTTACTGTGATTATACCTACTTATTCGTCTGATACACGCTCGAAACAATCCGCAATGTCCCGATTCCGTCCTATAAAAACGGCCGGCCTGCTATATAGTATCCTTAAAAGCGCTCCGGCACGGTCCCTGCGTGTCGAAGCGCTTTTTCGTGTTATTATGTGGAGTTATGCCGCGTCCTGCAGCTTCTGTGCGGCGCGGTATCCCTCCGCCACAACGACCGAACCTGCCGAATTACCCAGTACCATGACCGCCATGGACAGCCACGCCTGCCCGCTGTCCCACACGCCGGCCAGCGAATAATAAAACATATTGGCAACACAGTGCTCAAAGCCGGAAAGGATGAACACTGCAACGGCCAAAAATACCGCAGCGTATTTGCCCAGTGCAAGCTCAAAAACGCCAAACCCATTCACGCCAATGTACATCAGCACGCCGCAGAACACCGCTAGGATAAAAACGCTGACCGGCTCGTCCTGCAGCTTTACCGCACTCAGCTCAGCCGCGCGTCCAACCAGATTTGCCGCTGCGCGCGTCTGCCGAAGCAGCAGCGCTGTGCCGAATGCGCCCGCAAAATTTCCCGCAAGCGTCAGCAGCAGCTTCGCGGCATAGCCGTGTCCGCCGCGGAACAGATACCCGATCTTGCCGGTATACAGCCACAGCCGCATGGAAACCACAAAAAACAATCCGATGCTGAACAGCGAAGCGCCGACCACCTTGCTGTCCACCGATAAATATACCGTCCCGCCAACCGAGATCATCATGCCGGCCAAAACGCCGGACAGCAGTATCCCCATATACGCCCTTGCACCGCCTGTTTTCTTATCCATATCCGTCGTCCCTTTTCTCTGTTTCGTTTTTTATTTATGCTAACCTTTTCGAAAGCAAATAAATTCAGGTAAAATCAAAATTTATGATTTTATACCGCCATGTCATAAAGATAAAATTCCAATTCGCCTTTTTGTCCTTTCATATGGACAAGGTGTTTGTACTGCTGTTGGCGTACCATGCCCTGATGCTCATAAAATCCGAAATTACAGCTTGTATCGGTATAAAGATAGAAATCGCTAATACTCCGGCTTTCCATATAGGCTAATAAACAGCGGAACAGCATTTTCCCGATCCCAAGCCCTCTGTATTCGGGGGACAGGGCAAACAGGGCAAGCTCCCCTTTATAGTCTTTGCTGCACTGTCTTAAGAGCCGGTTGTCTATATCGTCCACATTCTTATAGAAATTCAGTATTTCACGCCCCTCTTTAGAAATCAGCAATCCGCATAATGCGGATATTTGGCGCAGGCGATATTTCGGCGGACAGTGATGTTTTTCTATATCCTTTCCCAAAATCAGTCCCACAGGAACACCGTTGACTTCCGCAACTCGCGTATAGGTCTGATTTGTCAAACAGGTTGCAAGATAGACTTTTGCAAGCTTACGAGCTGTCTTTGGGGTTGCAAATCTGTCATAATTCCATGTTTTTCTTATCACATCTTCCAATGCTGGTACATCTTCTTTCTTTAACTCTCTTAATTTTATGTTATTTTCCATATCCGGTCAAACCCCTTTCCTTTTGCTTTCATTTGGCATATACTTATCATAAACTATACAGTAAGTGTAATGTCAACGAGGTAATTTATGGAAAATAAAACCATACGGCTTACAACCGCACAGTTCGCAGAATTACACAATGTCAATAAAAGGACGTTGCATTATTACGATTATATCGGTTTGTTTTCTCCACGCTACAAGGGGGAGAACGGATATCGATATTATGACTATTCACAGAGCATAGATTTTGAATATATCCGTATGCTGAAAGAACTCAATCTGAGCATTGCGGAGATCAAAGCATTTATCCATTCCTTTGACGAACAGAAATTCCTTGAAATTGTTTCTGTCAAGCAACGGGAAATTGATGCGGAAATCCGAAAGCTGAAAGCGGTCAAGTCTGTTCTAAGCCAGAAAAAAGAACATCTTTTACTTTGCCAGCAAATCAGCGATATCCATATAGAAATAGTTTATCTGAAAAAAGAATATCTGTTGACCGTCCCTTATGAATTTGAGGAGGATAACCTTATCAAAGTCTTTACATATGTTCAAAGTATCTGGCCGCCAGAACAGTATCGCTCAGGCGTAGGGAGCTATATCTCTCTATATAAGCTTCAGGAGGGACAATTTGACAAATATGACGGCTTATATACGGTGATAATGGAACATAAAAAGCAAAGCGGTTTTATGATAAGGCCAAAGGGAGCGTATCTGTGCGGCTATCTAAAAGGTGGATGGGACAGACTTCCTGAATTATATAAAAAAATGCTAAATTATGCCAACGAACACAATCTACAGCTTACAGGATATTCCTTTGAGCGCGAGCTTACAGACTATATGATTGCCAACGAAAAAGAATACATGACGCAGGTTCTGATTAAGATTGCAGATTAGACTTGATACATATTATATCAAATCAAAATGTGTCTGACAAACCATACGCTGTGCAACCCCTGCCGCCCAATCTGACATATAAAAATAAAAACGGATATCTTGTCGTATTTCGGCAAATAAAGCTCTTGTAAAGTGCGAAAGATTTGTTACAATTAATTTGTATGCGGCGCGGTCGTGGCATTCGGGCGCGCGTCCGCCGCAGACAGGGGGAAACCAGCCACAAAAACCGCGGGCCGCACCGCCCGCACCAAAGAAGGAGGAAGCATGAGCAAAATAGAACCGTATATCACCAGCATTCCGGATTTTCCCGAACCGGGCGTGATCTTCCGCGACATCACCACCGCCATCGGCAGCGCGGACGGTCTGCAGCTTTCGGTCGACGAGATGGCCGCGCTGCTCGAGGGGGAGCCGTTCGATGTGGTCGCGGGTCTGGAATCCCGCGGCTTCCTGTTCGGTATGCCGATCGCGTACAAACTGCACAAGCCGTTCATCCCCATCCGCAAGGAGGGCAAGCTGCCCCGCGAGACAGTCGGGGCGACCTACAGCCTAGAGTACGGCACCGCCACAATCGAGGTCCATAAGGACGATATCAAGCCCGGCATGCGTGTCGTCCTGATCGACGACCTGATCGCGACCGGCGGCACGCTGGAGGCGGCGGCGCATCTGTTGGAGCAGCTCGGCGCAAAGGTCGTCAAGATCGTCTGCCTGCTGGAGCTGAAGGGCCTGCATGGGCGCGACCGTCTGAAAGACTATCCGCTGGCGACCGTCGTATCCTACGACGGCAAATAAGAAAGGGAAACCAGAGAAAGAAAAGGGGCTGAAAAACAAAATGTTGGAAAGAGTATTCAAGCTGTCCGATAATAAGACCACCGTCCGGACCGAGGTCATGGCCGGCGTCACCACGTTTATGACCATGGCGTATATCCTCGCGGTCAATCCAAGCATTCTCGGTTCGACCGGCATGGACCCGACCGCCGTCCTGCTCGCTACCGCGCTGGCTTCGTTCATCGGCACGGTGTGCATGGCGCTGATGGCCAACCTGCCGTTTGCCCTGTCCGCCGGCATGGGCTTGAACGCTTTTATGGCGTATACGGTCGTCGCCGGTTACGGCTACAGCTGGCAGGTCGCGCTGCTCGCCGTCTTTGTCGAGGGTCTGATCTTTGTCGTCCTCTCGCTGACCAATGTGCGCGAGGCGATCTTCAATGCGATCCCGCTGACGCTCAAACGCGGCGTTTCCGTGGGCATCGGCCTGTTCATCGCCTTTATCGGCCTACAGAACGCGGGGCTGTCCGTGGATTCCTCCACGCTCGTTACCATCACCAGCTTTACGGATAACTTCCATACCGCTGGCATCTGCGCGCTGCTCGCGCTGGTCGGCCTGTTTATCACCGCCGTGCTGTATATCCATCAGGTCAAGGGCGCTATCCTGTTCGGCATCCTGCTGACCTGGATCATTGGCATGGCCTGTCAGGGGGTCGGCCTGTATGTTCCAGACGCGGAAGCGGGCTTCTACTCCCTGTTCCCCGCGTTTGGCATGACCGATTTCACCAAGCTCGGCCTGACGTTCGGCCAGTGCTTCAACGTGGACTTCAGCACGGTCGGCATCATCAATTTTATCGTTGTGATCTTCTCGTTCCTGTTTGTAGATATCTTCGATACCCTGGGTACGCTGATCGGCGTTGCCACCAAGGCGGATATGCTGGATAAGGATGGTAAGCTGCCCCGCATCAAGCCCGCCCTGCTGTCCGACGCAATTGCGACCTCCGCCGGCGCGGTGCTCGGCACCTCGACCACGACGACGTTCGTCGAATCCGCCTCCGGCGTTGCGGTCGGCGGCCGTACCGGCCTGACCGCCCTCGTCACCGCCGGCCTGTTCCTGGTATCCACCCTGTTCGCGCCGATTTTCACCGCGATCCCCTCGTTCGCCACCGCGCCCGCGCTCATCATGGTCGGCTTCCTGATGGTTGGCACGGTGACGGAAATCCGCTTCGATCTGGACAACCTGACCGATGCCATTCCGGCTTACCTCGCCATTCTTTCGATGCCGCTGTTCTACAGCATCTCCGAGGGCATCTCCATGGGCATTATCTCCTATGTGCTGCTCAACCTGGCGGCCGGCAAGGGGAAAAAGGTCGCGCCGCTGATGTATGTACTGGCGGTCCTGTTTATCCTCAAATATATTTTCCTCTGATACATTCGGGAAATGGAACGGGCGTCCGGCGTTGAGCCGGACGCCCGTTTTGCGTATCCCCGATTCAATAGAAAGCGGGACGCATCCGATCTTCATCGGCATGCCCCGCTTATTCAATCCATTCCACTTCACAGGGCTCGGGCAGAAAACGGAAAGAGATCGAGAGCTTCTGCCGTTTGGCCCTACCCCTTTCTGTTTTTTCGTATGTACCTTGCCCTACTTCGATCCGCCCGATCAGTTCAAAGAGCAACGGCGGCGTCAACTCGTCGATATCCTTATACTGGCGGATCAGGGCGCGCAGATGCTCCTGCTGCTGCCACAGGCCCGCATCTCCGGCATCCGGCTGCAACGCATCGCGCTGTTTTTGCAGCTGGGCCGTTTTCTGTTCGTATCTTTCGAGCAGCGGATAGAAATTTGTCCCTCCTATCCTGCCCGCTGAACGATCCTCATAAAGCTGTGCGACCAGGCGCTGCATACGGGCCAGTTCCTGATCCAGCCACTCCCGCTCGCGTCCGGCTTCCTGTTCCCGCTCGGCCAACCGCAGGCGGCGGTTCAGGCGTTCAAACAGGTCGTCGCATTCCTTCTCGGACAGACAGGCATACCGGCGCACCGCCTCCAGCACGCAGCGATACAGGCTCTCATACGCGATAAAATGATTAGAGCAGGCCGATGTGCCGTGCAGCTTGTATGCGCCGCAGGCCAGATTCGCGGCCGAACCCTTTTTCCGCGTACCGACCGTGGACATGGCCTTGCCGCAGTCCATACAAAACGCCAGGCCCGAAAAGAGATTTTCAAACGTCCCTTTCCGGCCACAGCGGCGGGACGCGCGCTGGTGCTGTACCGTCTCAAAGGTCTGCACCGAGACCAGCGGCTCATGCCGTTCCGGTACAACGATCCATTCCTCCGGCTGCTTTTCCCGCGTTTTCTTACTCTTGAAGCTGATCTTATCCGTCTTCCCCTGCACGATACAGCCCAGATAGACCGTATCCCGCAGGATCCGGCTGACACCGCCCGCAGTCCATTCCTTGTGCTTTGAGTAGCAGTCCGGATTCAGCTCAGGATGCGCCTGGCAGCGGTATAATGCGGGCGGCGGTTCCCCGCGCTCACCCAGCCTCCGCGCGATCTCCGCCGGACGGGAGCCCGCCGCCGCCCAAATAAAGATCTGCCGCACGATCTGCGCCGCATACCCGTCCGGAATCAGATGGTTTTTATCCCTGGGGTCTTTTTGATACCCATAGGGTGCGAAATTCCCGACGAATTTCCCTTCCTGCATTTTCGCGCGCAAGGCGCTGCGGATTTTCCGGCTGGTATCGCGCGCATACATCTCATTGACAACATTGCGGAACGGCGCCATATCGGTATCCGCCCGCGCGGTATCGAGCCCGTCATTGACCGCGATCAGACGCACGCCGTGTTCTGGGAACACCAGCTCTATATATCGTCCGATCTGGATATAATCGCGCCCCAAGCGGGACAGGTCCTTGACCAGCACGATGTCGAACCGGTGCTGCTCCATATCGCGCAGCATGTCCTGAAAGCGAGGGCGGTCGAAGTTCGTCCCCGGCCACCCGTCGTCTACATACTCGTCCGCCATAGAGAAGCCTTGCCGTGCGGCATACTCCCGCAGCAGGGCACGCTGGTTATGGATGCTCTCGCTCTCACCCCGGTTGGCGTCATCGCGGCTCAGCCGCAGATATAGTACCGCCCGGTTGGCGGCAATACGATCATGCAAGCGAGCCTCCTCCCTTCGTTTTCCGCCTGCGAACGGTCACGACCGCTTATGTAGCTGTTTTCTCCATTTCAAATTGTGCGGCGATCACGTTCTCCAGCAACTCCAGTAAGGTACTGCTGTGCTGTGCCGGACGCGCTTTGGGCTTGGAGTCAGTCATGCGCATACCTCCTTTTTGCATCCTTTTACTCGTACAGGTTCTTACATATCTATAATATGTATATAACACCTTCCTGATTACGGTTTTCCGCGGCAAACACAGCATTTCCCGCACTTTCTCCGCCTCTTTTCCCCAAAATAACGCTCGATGCCGTGCATGCTGGCGCTTGAGCTTGTGGCGGACTGCCTTTTTCCTGCCGGAGTGAGTCAAGCTCCTCCTTTTCACTATATAAAAAAACGAACAAAAAGTTCGCATCCACTTTTTCCCCAAGCATGTGCATGGGGTTTGGATGCAACGCCTGCGGCGTTGTCGGCTGCCGCATCATCGACTCCCCGCGCGAGCGTCTGATCGCCATGCTCACCAACTCGTTCGCCCCCTGCAACGGGCGCTTCCCGCTGCTGATCTTCCTCTGCTCGGTCTTTTTTGCCGGCAGCGCCGCCGGCGGCTCCCTGCTGCTGACCACGGTCATCGCAGGCAGCGTGCTGCTCACGCTCGCCGCCTCCCGCCTGCTCTCCGCGACAATACTGAAAGGGGTGCCCTCCTCCTTCACCCTCGAGCTGCCCCCCTACCGTGCGCCGCAGATCGGCAGGGTCATCCTGCGCAGTATATTCGACCGCACCCTGTTCGTCCTGGGTCGGGCGGCAGCGGTCGCCGCGCCCGCTGGGCTGGTGATCTGGCTGCTCGCCAATATCACGGTCGGCGGCATTCCGGTTTTCAGCCATCTGACTGCTTTCCTCGACCCCTTTGCGCGGCTGCTCGGCCTGGATGGAGTCATCCTGCTGGCTTTCGTGCTGGGCTTCCCCGCCAACGAGCTGGTCATGCCGCTGATCGTGATGGGCTATCTGGCAACCGGTACGCTTGCGGACATCGCAGACCTTGCCTCGTTCCATACCCTGTTGCTCGCCAACGGCTGGACGCTGACAACCGCGCTCTGCACGCTGTTCTTTGCCGTTGCACACTGGCCTTGCTCCACCACCTGCCTGACGATCTGGAAGGAATGCCGCAGCGTCAAATGGACGCTTGCCGCCATCGCCCTGCCCACAGTTTTCGGCTGTGCGCTGTGCTTTATCGTGCATACCGCGAGCCTTTTGCTGGGCTTTGCCTGAAAAAAACCGCCCTGTCCAGGGCGGTTTTTTTATCGGCGTTTTGGTCCGCGCCAGCGTATCAATCGCGGAATTCCAGCAGCTTATACGCAGGGAGCTCCAGCGCGTCCGCGATATCGAACAGGGTATCCATTGACGCACCTGCTGTCGCGCCCTCGATTTTCGCGATCGTGGACCGGTCCACATCGATTACCTCCGCCAGTCCTTCCTGCGTGAAATGCCGGTCCTTCCGGTAGTATGCGACATTAAGCCCGAGCTTCCTGTATTTATCGGAATGCCTGAAATCCATTCTTATCACCTCATGGTAATAAGTCTACCCATGTAATGCCCCGATAAAAATATCATGCTATTCTACTTTTGTGCGTTTACACTCACCATTTGTTGAGTTAAACTCCACAAATGCCTATTTTTATTCCACAAAAATACAAAAAAGGAGATTTTATCATCCTGCGGCACTCCCGCAGGGTCGGAACGGGAACATTTGTTTTCCCTCTGTTTTTATGCTATACTGGTTTTGTATCTCCATCATGAAACGAGGAAACCTATGGAACCGACCAAATTCGACCTGAAGTACGCGTCCATACGGCGCGCCATTATAGAGCGGCGCTTTTCTTCCCTGAACGAAAAGCAGCGCGAGGCGGTATTTGCCACCGAGGGGCCGCTGCTTATCCTTGCGGGCGCGGGTAGCGGCAAAACCACCGTGCTCATCAACCGCATCATCAATATCCTGCGCTTTGGCGAGGGGCTGGACAGCTCCTATGCGCCTGCAGGCGCCACCGAGGAGGACCTGCTGTTCCTCACCGAATACCTGACCGCCCCTCAGCCGGAAAATCGGGAACACGCGGAGCGGCTGTGCGCCATGCATCCGGCAAAGCCGTGGGAGGTCATCGCGATCACGTTCACCAACAAGGCCGCGCGCGAGCTGCGCGAGCGCCTGCAGGCCGCGCTGGGAGATGAAGAATCCGCCTCCGCCGTCTGGGCCTATACGTTCCATACCGCCTGCCTGCGCATCCTGCGGCGCCATGTCGACCTGCTCGGCTTTGAGACCGCTTTCACCATCTATGACGAGGACGATAAAAAGCGCGTCGTCACGAACGTGATGAAATCGCTCAACCTGGATACCAAAACGTTCGACCCGCGCACCGTCATGAGTATGATCAGCCGCGCCAAGGACAAGCTGATGACCCCTAGGCAGTTCCGCGCGGACGGGGCGGGCGACTACTTCCGCGAAAAGGTCGCGGAGGTGTACCAGCTTTACGAAAAAGAAATGAAAAAGGCCTGTGCGCTTGATTTCGACGACATTATCATGAAAACCGTCCTCCTGCTGCAGAGCAATCCGGATGTGCTGGAATACTACCAGCGCAAATTTCGCTATGTGCTGGTGGACGAGTATCAGGACACCAACTACGCCCAGTATGTGCTGACCAGCCTGCTGGCGGGCTATTACGAGAACATCTGCGTTGTCGGGGACGACGACCAATCCATTTACAAATTCCGGGGAGCCACCATTACCAATATTCTCGAATTTGAAAAGCAGTTCAAGGACGCGAAAACCATCCGTCTGGAACAGAACTACCGTTCGACCGGCAATATCCTGAACGCCGCCAACGAGGTCATCCGCAACAATGTCGGCCGCAAGGGCAAGGAGCTGTGGACCGACCACGGCGACGGCGCCAAGATCCACCTGCACCGCTCGGACAGCCAGGAGGGCGAGGCCGCCTACATCGCGGATACCATCCGCGAGGGAGTGGAGCAGGGACTTCGCTGGGGTGATTTCGCGGTGCTTTACCGCAACAACGTCCTGTCGGACAATATCGCGGCCGCGTTCATCCGCGCGGGCATCCCCTACCGTGTGTACAAGGGACGCGACTTCTTCTCGCGCGCCGAGGTGCGCGATATGTTCGCTTACCTGTGGGTGCTGGAAAATCCAGCGGACGAGCTGCGCCTGCGCCGCATCATCAATGTACCCGCGCGCAAGATCGGCGACAAATCGGTTGAAACGGCGGCACAGCTCGCTGTGGGAAACGGCGTGACGCTGTACGAAACGGTGTGCCACGCGTCGGACTATCCCGCCCTGTCCCGCGGCGCGGCGGCGATGGAAAAATTCGGCGAAATGATGGAAAACCTGCGGAAGCAGAAGGAGTTCCTCTCCCTTTCCGAGCTGTACGACGGGCTGCTCGACCAGACCGGCTATCTCGCCGCGTTGGAAGCCAGGGGCGGCGCGGAGGAGCAGAGCCGTATCGAGCATATCGAAGAGCTTAAATCCTACATCGTCAGCTATGAAAACGACCATGACGACGCTTCTCTTGCGGGCTTCCTTGAGGAAATGGCGCTGTACACAGACGCCGACCAGTCCGGCGAGGAGGAGGACGCGGTCCTGATGATGACCATGCACTCGGCCAAGGGGCTGGAATTTCCGGTCGTATTCCTCGCGGGCATGGAGGACGGCCTGTTTCCCGGCTTCCGCGCGATGGAGCGCGACGAGGATATGGAGGAGGAGCGCCGCCTGTGCTACGTTGCGGTGACGCGCGCCAAGGAGCAGTTGTACCTGACTTGTGCCGAACGGCGCATGCTGTACGGCCGCACTCAATACGCGCATCCCTCCCGCTTTATCGACGAGATGCCGCGCGAGCTGCTCGACAGCAACATTGTGGAGCGCCGCATGTTCCAGCAGGTCACCCAGCCCGACCCCGGGCTGTCCCGCGCGCAGGTCGCGCGGGCGCGTTATGTTTCCCCTGCCGCGGCCGCCCCCTCCTTTGCCGCTCCCGCGGCACAGCCGGCCGGTTCCCCCCTGCCCGATTTCTCCGCCGGCTGCCGCGTACGCCACAAGGCATTCGGCGATGGGATGGTCGTTTCGGTCAAGCCCATGGGCGGCGACGCGCTGCTCGAAATCGCCTTCGACCAGAAAGGCACCAAGCGGTTAATGGCAAAATCGGCCGCGCAATTTATGGAAAAACTGATATAAGGCTGGAAAAAGAGGACGGACGCGATGCGCCCGCCCTCTTTCTTTTACTAAAATTCAATAAAGTCAAATGCCACGTTCCTTTCGATCACCTGTATCAATTCGTGTGGCTCCATATCCAATGCAAATGCTATTTTAAAAATCGTATCAAGCGTCGGACTGCGCAACCCCCTCTCAATCTTACTGTAGTGCGTGCGGTCAAGAGCAGCCAAACCGCTCAGTTGTTCCTGCGTCAACCCTTTTTTCCGCCGCAGCCCCTGTATTGTTTTACCAACAGCCTTGGTATCCAGCATGAATGTACCCTCCTACTGTTTTCCATAATAGCAAGGGCTCATTTTGTTTCTGAGGTCAGTTGACCTCAACCAGAAACTGTGATATAGTTTAGGTAGTAATCCAAAATCAAAACACAGAAAGGGCGAAAAAGATGAAAAAAGTATTATCACTGTTATTCTCGGGTGTCATAACGTTTTCCCTGTGTGCATGTGGACAGGGGAACTCCAGCGGTTCCCCCACAGACGAGGATCTAAACAATGCGGCTGGCAACCTCTATCTGGCTGAGGTGGCGATCGATTCTGCCGCATCACTTCTACTGGAGAACTGGACGACAACAGGAAGTGTCATGAACTGTTATTTTGATGAAAGCGCATACGAAGAGTTAAATAGCGGTTCTCTCAAAGACCGCGCCCAAAGCGTCCATGATTTCCGCAGCTACGCCAAAGATGTTATGGACGATGCCAAAACACTGCTTGGCACAGAAGGCACCGGCGACTTTTATGATGCAGCAAAAAACTACTATCTAGCTGTCAACGATTATTACAGCCTGATCTCTGCTTATCCCAGCGGCTACTCCAAGCTGACCTACTCCAGCGCCATTTCCGAAAAGAAGGGTGAATGCCAATCCGCTTTCAACGAACTGACCTTTTACACATCTGCGGATTCTGTGGAAGCAACTGAATCAGAATAACCCAAGCGGGCTGTCCCTCAACGGACAGCCCGCCTATTCCATCAGCTTTTCCCGCAGCGCCTGGATCGCCCGTTTTTCAATCCGCGACACCTGCACCTGCGATACTCCGATGATCCTGGACACCTGCTGCTGTGTTAGGTCGCGCGAGAAACGCAGCGCCAGCACCTGCCGGTCGCGATCCGGCAGCGTCCTCAGCGCCTCGCCCAAGGACAAATACAGGCAGGCACGCTCCTCCATGCCCTCGTCGCCTACAATATCGCCCAGCCGCCCGCCGCCGGATAGCTCGCGTTCAAAGGAGTCCACGGCTACGTCCGCCTGCTCGCATGCAGCAACCTCTTCCACGGTCAGACCGGCGGCTTCCGCCAGCTCGGACACGGTTGGCGAACGACCGGTTCTGCTTTCCAGCTCGCTTTGGATGCGCCGCACCCGCACCGACCGCTCCTTGACCGACCTGCTGACCTTGACCGCGCCGTCGTCCCGCAGGAAGCGTCGGATCTCGCCCGCGATCTTGGGTACCGCATAGGTGGAAAATTCGTTGCCCAGCGCTGGGTCAAAGCCGCGAACCGCCTTGATAAAGCCCACGCAGGCGAGCTGGTACAGATCGTCCGGTTCGGCGCCGCGCCCATAGTAACGCCGCGCGATCGACCAAATCAACCCGCTGTTTTCCTCGATCAGCCGAGCTTCCGCGCCGCGGTCGCCCGCGGCGGCCTGTTCCAGCAGGCCGCGCATGCTGGTCGTCACGCGCCGCGCTCCTTAAGTACCTTGACCATGGTCACCATCGTCCCCTTGCCGGGCGTGGAGCGCACGCGCAGCTTATCCGTAAAGGTTTCCATGATGGTGAAGCCCATGCCGCTGCGCGTATCGTCGCCGGTCGTGAACATGGGCTGGCGCGCCTGCTCGACGTTCTCTATGCCGCGGCCGGCGTCCTTTACCTTTAGCTCCAGCACCCGCCCTTCCAGCAGGCGCACCGCGACCGTGATAAAGCCGGCCTTATCCGCGTAGCCGTGTACGATCGCGTTTGTGACCGCCTCGCTCACCACGGTTTTGATATCGCCCAGCTCCTCCATCGTGGGATCGAGCTGCGCCACGAACGCGCCTACCGACTGCCGCGCGAACGCCTCATTGACCGAGCGGCTTTCAAATTTCAGGCTCATTTTGTTAACGACAGCGCGCATCTTATTCCCCCCTCTCAAAAATCATAACCTGCGGCAGTCCCGCAGCCTCGAACACGCGCATGGGCTGCGGCGGCGCGCCCCGCACGATAAATTCATAGCCGCTGCGCGCGCAGGTACGGTGCAGGTGCAGCACGACCGCCAATCCCGAACTGTCCATGAACGTCAGTCCGGACAGGTTGAGGATCAGCTTTTCGCAGGGGTAAAGCACAAGCAGGTCCTCCGCCTGCTCGATAGCCGCACGCGCCGCATGGTGGTCCAGCTCGCCGGAAAGCGAGATCATCAGCGTACCGTCCCGCTCGGCCTGTGTGATATGCAGCATATATATTCACCTCGTTTGTTCTCCCAAAAAGAAAAAGGCCTGTACCCTTGTACAAGCCTTATATTACCAATATTTAACTGTTTATTCTGCCGTTTTTTGTCGCGTCCGCAGGATTTTTTCGGCCTCTCCAACCAGAAACAGCGAGCCGCACACCAGAATGCAGTCCTCCTGCGAGGCATTCCCCAGCGCCGCGGCCAGCGCACGCTCTACCGTATGGCAGTCATATACCTCGGCGCAGCCCTGCTCCGCCAGCGCGGCAACCGTCTGTTCGTTCAGGGAACGGTCCTCCGTATCCGGCGCGCAGGCATAGAACACGTCCGCGCGCCGCGCCATCCGCCGGACGCAGACCTCGTACTCCTTATCCCGCACCATGCCCATGACCACATGCAAGCGGCGCATTTTGAGAAGCTCGTCCACCGTGCGGCAGAGCGCCTCTATCCCCGCCTCATTGTGCGCCCCGTCGAGCAGGACGAGCGGCTGGTCCACCACGCGCTCCAGGCGGCCCTGCATGCGCGCCCGCGCCAGGCCGCGCACCGCGGCCTCCACCGGTATCTCCCAGCCGCGCAACCGCAGAGCGTCCACAGTGCGCAGCGCGGTCATCGCGTTCTGTAGTTGGTGGCGGCCGGGCATGGCGACAGTGTATCCCTGCCCCCGGCAGACAAAGGCCGAACCGTCGATACCGCAGCGCAGCAGGCGGCATTCGCGCTCTCCCTCATACCACACCGCACCCAGCGCTTCGCACGCATGGTGGATCACGACCTGCGCTTCCTCCGGCTGGCCGTCTGCGCACACCACAGCGGATGCCGGCTTGATGATCGCGGCCTTTTCCCCCGCGATCTCGGCCACCGTATCGCCCAGCACCGCCATGTGGTCGCGTGAAATCGGGGTGATGACGCTGACCTCGGTCGTCCGCACCACATTGGTTGCGTCGCACCGGCCGCCCAGCCCGGTTTCCAGCACCACAATGTCGCAGCCCTGTTCCGCGAAATACCGGAACCCCAGTGCGGTGGTGAACTCAAATTCGCCGATCGTTTCCCCAGCCGGCAGGGACAGGCCTTTCGCCGCAGCCGCCACCTCTCCGGACAGCCGTGTGAGATCGCCGTCCGATATCAGCGCGCCGTTTACACGGATGCGCTCATGGAACTGCACCAGATATGGCGAAGTATACAGCCCCACCCGATAGCCCGCAGCCTGCAGGATCGACGCGGTCATGCACGCGGTCGAGCCCTTGCCGTTCGTACCTGCGATATGGACGAAGCGCAGCCCGTCCTGCGGGTCCCCCAGCGCCGCGCACAGCGCGCGGATGCGGTGCAGCCCCGGCATGCCGGTAAAGCGGCCGAGGGCGTGGATGTAGTCAATTGCTGTTTTGGGCGTTCCGCTCTGCATCATAACCGTACTGTTTCCCATCCTTTCCGTTTTCCGCTACCATTCGGATCTGTTTGTCCAGCTCCCTGTAAAACGCGGCGATATGTATTCCGTCCACCAATGCATGATGGCACAACAGAGAAACCGGCAGCAGGGTCCTCTGCTCCCGTGTGAAATATCTGCCCCATGTGATGCGCGGATTGCTGTCCGCAGGCTGCGGCACCGGCTGCACCAACGCGGTGTAAGTCAGCCACGGCAGCGTAGATACAAAAAAGCACGCCTCCGCATCCTCTTCGCTCTCGCCCAGCGAGCGGGCGGTGGCCGCCCGCTCCTGCACTCGCGCCGCATAGGACAGGAAGTCCCCAAAAGCCATCCCGCTGTCCAGTGTACAGTAGCAGTATGTGCCATCTTCCAGCGCAACAGTATGCGATGTCATACACCTGTCAAATTCGATGATCTTGTCCCCACGAATCCGCTGGCGCAGCTGCGGCACCGCGTTTGCCGCACGGGCCGCACAATAGCAGACCGTTAGGAAAAACGGTATCCTCTCTCGCTCCATCCGTTGCATCAGCAATGTAATATCCACCTCCGCCGTCAAGCCTACATAGGGATAGGCAAGGCCGCGGAAATACGCAAAATGCTGGATGCGCGGATAGTTCTCCATATCAATCCATCGGTAGCCCAATCGTTTCCGCCTCCTCTCTGTGAATACGCGCTGTCCACGAGGATATGCGCCTGCCGTTTCGGAACGACACCCCAACGTTTTCATACGTCTGCCCGTCGAGCTGGCGCAGCGTTTCCGTACCGCTGTATCCGTCCTCCGTGGAGCGGTATATTGATACGATGCACGGGCCGACGATCTCAAATGTGCCGCGCAGCGTCCCCAGCGCGGGGTTGTACGATTCCCAGCAAAGCGTGTCTGGCGTTTCCGTACGCGCGATGCGGTAGCTGTTGGAAAACTGAACCGGCGGGTCGGACCGCACGGTGAGCGTGCCTGCCAGCGTCCATTCGGATGCCGTGCGCCGCACCTGCACCTCTCCCATTAACAGGAACGACCGCCCCTCCGCATCATAGTAGGTGCCGCTGGCCCTCCATACTGTTGTTTGGAAAAAATAAGTATGCTCCATGCCTTTGTCTCCGGACTCCGTTTTATTCAGTATTATAACACACTTTTACAAAAAGAAAAGGAGGAAGCGCGGCTTCCTCCTTTTTCCTCTGTTCGTTTTATCCCAGCGCGGCGATAGACTCCTCGAGCTTGGCGAGGTGCTCGCGCAGCTTTTCCGCCTTCTCCCGCTCGACCGCGACGATCTTTTCCGGCGCCTTTTGGGTAAAGCTCGGATTATCCAGCTTTTTCATCACAAACGCGATGTCATCCTCGACCTTGGCCTTCTCCTTTTCGAGGCGCGCGCGCTCGGCGGCGAAGTCGATCAGGTCACCCATCGGCATATAGAGCTGCGCGTCGCCCGTGACGACACTTGCCATTTTGGCCGCGTCCGCGGGTACTGCGTCCACCAACTCGATCGCGGAGGCATAGGCCAGCTTGGGGAAGAAGCCCGCACCGGCGGCGAAGGTATCGCGCTTCTCGGTCAGGATCAGCACCTTGGCCTTTTTGGAGGGCGGCACGTTCATCTCGCTGCGGCGGTTGCGGATCGCGCGCACCGCGTCCATCAGGGTCTCCATCTGCGCTTCCTCTTCCGCAAAGCGCAATGTTTCGTCATACTGCGGCCATTGAGACACCATCACCGACGGCCCCTCGTGCGGCAGCGCCTGCCAGATGGTTTCGGTGATGAACGGCATGAACGGATGCAACAGCTGCATCGCGCCCGACAACACATAGCATAGCACCTGCTGCACTTTCTCGTCGCCCGCCTGCAAGCGGGTCTTGGCGATCTCAATATACCAGTCGCAGAAGTTATCCCAGATGAAGTCGTTCAGCTTCGCGGCGGCCAGGCCCAACTCATACTGGTCGATGTTGCGGGTGACCTCGGCCACCAGCGTGTTATATTTGGAGACGATCCACTTGTCCTCAAGCGCGAGGTCGGCGGGCAGCGACGCCGCCTTGTCCCTGCCAATCGTCAGGTTCATCTGGATGAAGCGGGACGCATTCCAGATCTTGTTGCAGAAGTTGCGGCTCGCCTCGACGCGCTCGGTCGAGAAGCGCATGTCATTGCCGGGGCTGTTGCCGGTCGCGAGCGTGAAGCGCAGCGCGTCCGCGCCATACTGGTCGATGACCTCCAGCGGGTCGATGCCATTACCGAGCGATTTGGACATCTTGCGGCCCTGCGCATCGCGCACCAGACCGTGGATATACACGGTCTCGAACGGCGTCTCGCCCATATGCTCGACGCCCGAAAAGATCATGCGCGCCACCCAGAAGAAGATGATATCGTACCCCGTGACCAGCGTGGAAGTCGGGTAGAAGTAGTCAAGCTCCGGCGTTTTTTCCGGCCAGCCGAGCGTGGAGAACGGCCACAGCGCGGACGAGAACCAGGTATCCAGCACGTCCTCCTCCTGGCGGACGTTTTTGCTGCCGCACTTCGGGCAGACGTGGACGTCTTCCTTGGAGACGGTCATTTCGCCGCAGTCGTCGCAGTAAAACGCCGGAATGCGGTGGCCCCACCAGAGCTGACGCGAGATGCACCAGTCATGCACGTTCTCCATCCAGCGCAGGTAGGTCTTGGCGAAGCGGTCCGGCACGAACCTGGTCTTGCCCTCGTGTACCACGTCCATTGCGGGCTTCGCCAGCGGCGCCATCTTGACGAACCACTGCGCGGAGGTCATCGGCTCAACGGTCGTGCCGCAGCGGTAGCAGGTGCCGACGTTGTGCTCGTGGTCCTCGGTTTTGACAAGGTAGCTGCCCTCCTCGAGGTCACGGATAACCGCCTTGCGGCATTCGTAGCGGTCCATCCCCTCGTACTTGCCGCCGTTTTCGTTGACGGTCGCATCCTCGTTGAACACGAGGATCTGCTCAAGGTTGTGGCGCTGTCCCATCTCGAAGTCGTTCGGGTCATGGCATGGCGTGACCTTGACGCAGCCCGTGCCGAATTCCATATCGACGTACTCATCGCCGAAGATCGGGATCTCACGGTTCATGATTGGCAGGATGCAGGTCTTGCCGATCAGATGCTGATAGCGCTCGTCGTTCGGGTTGACGGCCACGCCGGTGTCGCCCATAAAGGTTTCCGGACGGGTGGTGGCGACCACCAGGTCGCCTGAGCCGTCCGCCAGCGGGTAACGGATGTGCCACAGCTTGCCCGGCTGGGTTTCGTACTCAACCTCGGCGTCCGAAAGCGCGGTCGCACAGTGCGGACACCAGTTGATAATGCGGTGTCCCTTGTAGATCAGGCCCTTATCATACAGGTTGACGAACACCTCGCGCACGGCCTTGGAGCAGCCCTCGTCCATGGTGAAGCGCTCGCGTTCCCAGTCGCAGGAGGAGCCGAGCTTTTTGAGCTGGCTGATGATGCGGTTGCCGTACTGGTGCTTCCAGTCCCACACGCGCTCGAGGAACTTCTCGCGGCCAAGGTCATAGCGGGTCTTGCCCTCCTCCTTGCGGAGCGTCTCCTCCACCTTGATCTGGGTGGCGATGCCCGCGTGGTCGGTGCCGGGCATCCACAGCGCCTCATAGCCCTGCATACGCTTGGTGCGGATGAGAATGTCCTGCAGCGTTTCATCGAACGCATGGCCCATGTGGAGCTGGCCGGTCACGTTCGGAGGCGGGATAACGATGGTGTAGGGTTTCTTGTCCGGATTGACCTCGGCGTGGAAAAAGCCGGAATCGTTCCAGAAGCTGTACAGCTTGTCCTCGACCGATTTCGGGTCGTAGGTCTTTGGCAGTTCGCTCATTGGTCTGTCTCCTTTTCGGTTTGATTGCGGAAAACAAAAAGGCACGCTGTCCGTACAGGACGAAGCGTGCTCCGTGGTACCACCTGAATTCGCGGCAATGCCGCCGCGCACTCGTTTGCCCGTAACGTGGGCGGGACGGGACAGCCTACTGGCATTCGGCCTCCTGCTCCAAAGCGACTTTCTTCCCTCCGCCCAAGGGCTTGCACCGACCGCCCTCTCTCTGCAGCGCGCGAAGCGGGAATACTCCTCTTTTTCATCGCATTTTGCATATCAACTTTAACAGTATATCCAAAAACCGCAGATTTGTCAAGCGGCGCGGCACCCCCTCTTTCCTGCCTGTCAAAAAAAACATGCCTTCCACTTGCAATCCCCCGAAAGATGTGGTTTAATATTACTGTCTATGAATACCAAACTGCGATGAACAGGGAAAGTAACGCCATCCCCCTCTTTTCAGAGAAGGCGGCCTTTGGCTGCAAGCCGCCCAAAGAGACATGACGCGAAGTTCCCCTGCGAGCACCGGCGCTGAACGGCTTTTCCAGTAGGCGCAGGCGGGTTGACGCCCCGTTACCGGCGTTCAATGAGCGCCCGGCTCCGGCTGGGAATCAGGGTGGTACCACGGAAGCTGCTTTTATGCCTTTCGTCCCTAATTCATGGGACGAAAGGCTTTTATTTTGTCCCAAACGCTGATTTTTCATATAAAAAGGAGAGGCAACCATGAAAGAAAAGCTGCAAGGCATCCTGCAGGCCGCAAAGGAACAGCTTGCCGCCGCCGCGGACCCGCGCGCGCTTGACGAAGCGCGCGTCAAGTTCCTTGGCAAAAAAGGAGAGCTGACCGCGCTCCTCAAGGGCATGAAGGACGTTGCCGCAGAGGAACGCCCGGCCGTAGGCCAGCTCATCAACGACGTGCGCGCCGAGATCGAAACCATAATCGAAAAGCAGAAGCTGGTCATTGAGCAGGCCGCGCTCGCGCACAAGCTGGAGGCCGAAACAATCGACGTGACCCTGCCGGGCGAGGAGGTCGTGATCGGCAAAAAGCATCCGCTCAACATCGTGCTGGATGAGTTCAAGGAAATTTTCCTCGGCCTGGGCTTCTCGATCGCAGAAGGTCCGGAGGTCGAGCTTGACCATTACAATTTCGAAGCACTCAACATCCCCAAGGACCATCCTGCGCGCGACACGCAGGACACCTTCTATATCTCGGACAACGTGGTGCTGCGCACGCAGACCTCCCCGATGCAGGTGCGCACGATGGAGAAGAAAAAGCCGCCCATCCGCATCATCGCGCCCGGCCGTGTGTACCGCTCGGATGCGGTGGACGCGACCCACTCCCCGCTGTTCCACCAGATCGAGGGGCTGGTCGTCGATAAGGGCATCCGCATGTCGGACCTCAAGGGTATCCTCGAGCTGTTCGCCAAAAAGCTGTACGGCGAGGACACGGTCGTCCGTTTCCGCCCGCACCACTTCCCGTTCACCGAGCCGTCGGCGGAAATGGACATCCAGTGCTACCGCTGCCACGGCGAAGGCTGCCCGCTCTGCAAAGGCGAGGGCTGGATCGAGATCCTCGGCTGCGGCATGGTACACCCCAAGGTACTTGAGATGAGCGGTATCGATCCGGAGGAATACTCGGGCTACGCGTTCGGCATCGGCCTGGAGCGCATGGTCATGGGCCGCTTCAAGATCGACGACATCCGCCTGTTCTATGAAAACGACGTGCGGTTTTTGGAGCAATTTTAACGCGCTCGCGTGCTTATAAGGGACTTCACAAGTCCCTTATATACGAAAACCGGTCCCGAAGGAACCGGTCTTCGACACCCGAACGTCGCCGCCCAGGGCGGCTGGGTCGGGGTGTCAAAGATCAGGCATGTCCTCACTTTTGACGGGCGCGCCATGCGCGCATAAAACAGAAAACCGCGAGCATGTATCAGGGTTTTGATACCAGAGCGGAGAAAAGTTTCGCCCGTCGGAACCTTTCGCAGCCTAGAACGCGTCCGAACCATGGTTCGGCGCGTCCCCCTCGATTGAAACCGTGGTTTCAATCGAAAAATTTCAAGGAGGAATTTTTGTGAAACTGTCGCTTTCCTGGCTTTCGGATTATACCGATATTTCCGGCGTCACGCCCAAGGAGTATGACGCACGGCTTACCATGTCCGGCTCCAAGGTCGAGGAGGTTTTCTACCTCGGCGCGGAGATCGAAAACGTCGTGACCGGCAAGGTGCTGTCGGTCATTGACCATCCGGACTCCGACCATCTCAAAATCTGCCAGCTCGACGTGGGGCAGGGCGAGCCTGTCCAGATCGTCACCGGCGCGCCCAACGTGACCCCCGATTCGGTGGGTGAGGTCTGCCCTGTCGCGCTGCACAAGTCCACCCTGCCCGGCGGGGTCAAGATCACCAGAGGCAAGCTGCGCGGCGAGGTCTCCAACGGCATGATGTGCTCGTTCCAGGAGCTGGGCCTGACCCACGGCTGCGTACCCTATGCGTGCGAGAACGGCATCCTGTTTCTGCCCGCGGGTACTCCGGTGGGCGAGGATATCAAAAAGGTACTCGGCCTGGACGAATATGTCGCGGATTTTGAGATCACCTCCAACCGTCCGGACTGTCTGAGCGTTATCGGCCTGGCGCGTGAGACCGCCGCTACCTTTGACCGCCCGTTCGCAGTCAAGTCCCCCCTGGTCAAGGGCGTGGGCGATGATATCAACAAGCATATGTCGGTCGAGGTCAAGGATCCTGACCTGTGTCCGCGCTACACCGCACGTCTGGTGCGCAACATCAAGATTGAGCCCTCGCCCGTGTGGATGCGCGAGCGCCTGCATGCCTCCGGTGTGCGGCCGATCAACAACATCGTCGATATTACCAACTACGTCATGCTCGAGTATGGCCAGCCCATGCACGCGTTCGACTATTCCTGCCTGTCGGACGGCAAGATCGTCGTGCGCCGCGCGCGTAACGGCGAGTCCATCCAGACCCTGGACGGCCAGGACCACGATCTGACCGACAAAATGCTCGCCATCTGCGACAACGACAAGCCGGTCGCGGTCGCGGGCGTGATGGGCGGCGCGAACTCCGAGATCGAGGACGACACCAAGACCGTTGTGTTCGAGTCCGCGTGCTTCCACGGCGCGACCGTCCGCGTGACCGCCAAGGCGCTCGGCATGCGCACCGAGGCGTCCGGCCGCTTTGAAAAGGGCCTCGACCCCCGCATGACGCTCGACGCGGTCAACCGCGCCTGCGAGCTGGTCGAACAGCTCGGCGCGGGCGAGGTCATCGACGGCATCATCGACGTGGACAACTCCGACCCCAACCCCAAGCGTCTACCCTTTGAACCGGATAAAATGAACGGCCTGCTCGGCCTGTCCCTGTCCGATGCGGAGCAGCAGGCTTACCTCGAGAAGCTGGGCTTCACAGTCGAAAGCGGCGAGGTCATCGTGCCGAGCTTCCGCACGGACATCGCGCGCATGTGCGACCTCGCGGAGGAAGTCGCGCGCATGTACGGCTACGACAAGATCCCGACCACGCTGTATGCCGGCGAGATGGTGCAGGGCGAATACACGCCCAGGCAGCAGGCCGAGCGCGCCGCGGCGCTGGTCTGCCGCGAGGCGGGCTTTGACGAAGCCATGAGCCACTCGTTCATCTCCCCGAAGTTCTATGACATGATTGGCTGGGCCGAGGACGACCCACGCCGCATCTCTACCACGATTTTGAACCCGCTCGGTGAGGATTTCAGCGTCATGCGCACGACCGTGCTGCCCTCGATGCTGGAATCGCTTGCGCACAACCACGCGCACCGCAACCCGACTGCGTCGCTCTACGAGCTAGGCACAATCTATACCCCGTCCATCAAGGACGGCAAGGCCGATCCGGACGTGCTCCCGCACGAGGAAAAGGTGCTGACGCTTGGCTCGTACGGCCGTCTGTCCTTCTTCCAGCTCAAGGGCGTGATCGAGGCGTTGTGCCGTGAGCTCAACATTAAGGGCGTGCAGTTCGTGCCGGAGAAGGCGAACCCGTCCTATCACCCGGGCCGCTGCGCAAACGTGCTGATCGGCGGCGAGCAGGTCGGTGTATTCGGCACCGTGCATCCCACGGTCGCAGACCGCTACGGCTTGTCCGGCGAGGTGCTGGCGGCTGAGCTGCGCATGGATGCGCTGTTCGCATCCATTGATCCCAGCAAGCTGTACCACCCGCTGCCCAAGTTCCCTGCGTCGACCCGTGACATCGCGGTGCTGGTGGACGATGCCATTCCAGCGGCCTCTATGCAGGCTGCGATCGAAAAGGCTGCCGGCACGATCCTCGAGTCGGTCAAGCTGTTCGACGTGTATAAGGGCAAGGGCATCCCGGAGGGCAAAAAATCCGTGGCCTACTCGCTGTCCATGCGCGCGCCCGACCGCACGCTGACCGACGAGGAGTGCGACAAGGCGATGAAGAACGCGCTGGCGGCACTCGAAAAGTCGTTCGGCGCGGTCCTGCGCAGCTGATAACAGACCGGTTTTCCAGAAGCGGGCGGTATAACCGCCCGCTTTCTGTTTGGGTTCGCATGCCCCCGCTGTGCAGGGGGAGCTTTTCCCAGACTTCCCTGACGGTAACCAATCCTGCCACAGTACGGCTTGCGAACCGCACTGTGGCAGGGTTGGAAAAAGATTTCGCCCCCATTTCGGCCGATAAGGGCTTTACTTTTCCGTTGTTTTGTATTATGCTGTTTATAGCAAAAACCAACCGGTAGGATCGGAAAGGAGACAGACATGCTTGACGGCACAAGAAAATTCAGCCTTGTAGACGAGTCCAACAAGGAGATGAAGCGCACGCTGACCGCAGTATATGACGCGCTGAAGGAGAAGGGTTATAACCCGATCAACCAGATCGTAGGCTATCTCCTCTCCGAGGACCCGACGTACATCACCAACCACAATAACGCGCGCAGCCTGATCTGCAAGATCGACCGCGACGAGCTGATGCAGGAGCTGGTGCAGTTCTACCTCGATAACTGAGGCGGGGCTTGACAAACGGCGCAGGACCGTTATAATGAAAAGTAGCAAAGGGCAGTCCGGCAAAGACGGTTGACCCTAAGTATCTATCATTTCAAAAAATGACCGTACCCGGGGCAAGTGGGCGGTCATTTTTTTATGGTCTTGACGATTTCAAGAAGGCGCAGCATCAAAATAATCTGCCGCACACTCTCCATAAAACCACCTTCTCTGCAGGAGCGTGGCCAACCGCTTTTTCGTCTTTCCGGACCGCTTACTTCTATGGTATACGTCTTTTCACGCTTTGCAAAGCGAAAGGGGATTTATGAACGGTTTTCTCCCGATTTCCAAACAGGATATGCAGGATCGCGGCTGGTTCTACTGCGATTTCCTGCTCGTCACCGGCGATGCCTATGTCGATCATCCCTCGTTCGGCACCGCGATCATTTCTCGTGTGCTCGAGGACGCGGGCTACAGAGTCGCCATCCTCAGCCAGCCGGATTTCCGCGACGAGCGCGACTTCCTCGCCATGGGCCGGCCGCGTTACGCGGTACTTATCAACGGCGGCAATATCGACTCCATGGTCGCGCACTACACCGCAGCCAAAAAGCGTCGTTCGGACGACGCCTACACCCCCGGCGGCAGGGCGGGCAAGCGCCCCGACCGCGCGGTGACCGTTTACGCCATGCTTGCGCGGCGCGCATTTCCGGAGGTGCCGGTCTACCTCGGCGGCATCGAGGCCAGCCTGCGCCGCTTTGCACACTATGACTACTGGGCCGACCGCGTGATGCCCTCCATTTTGGAGTCCACGGGCGCGGACGGGCTGATGTACGGCATGAGCGAGCGCTCGGTGCTCGAGCTGGCGCGCAACCTGAAGCACGGCAAAAAGGGCGCGGACGCCTGCGTGGGTGTGCGCGGCACGGCCTATCTGGCGCACGATGTGGAGGGACTGGCGTTCGACGCGGTCGAATGCCCCTCCTACGAGGATGTATGCGCACGCAAGGCGGACTACGCCCGCTCGGTCAAAACGCAGTACGACGAGCAGGACCATGTGCGCGGCAAGGCGATTTTACAGCGCCACGGCAGGCGCGTGATGGTCCAGAACCCGCCCTCCCTCCCGCTGACCACCACGGAGATGGACCATGTGTACGCCCTGCCCTATATGCGCGCCTACCACCCGTCCTATGAGACGCTGGGCGGCGTACCCGCGATTCAGGAGGTGCAGTTTTCCATCATCCACAACCGCGGCTGCTTCGGCGCGTGCAATTTCTGCGCGCTCGCCTTCCATCAGGGACGGTACATCCAGGCACGCAGCCATGAAAGCGTGATCGCGGAAGCCAAACAGATCGTGCAGATGCCCGGCTTCAAGGGCTACCTCCACGACGTCGGCGGGCCGACCGCGAATTTCCGCTTCCCCGCTTGCAAGCAGCAGGAGGAACACGGCCTGTGCAAAAACAAGCGCTGCCTCTTTCCGTCCGCGTGCCAAAACCTCGAAGCCGACCACACGGATTACCTGAGTCTGCTGCGCGCGCTGCGCCAGCTCAACGGCGTTAAAAAGGTATTCGTGCGCAGCGGCCTGCGCTATGACTACATGATGGCCGACCATAACGACGCGTTTTTCCGCGAGCTGGTTGAGCACCATATCTCGGGTCAGCTCAAGGTTGCGCCCGAACACATGAGCGATAACGCATTGTATTATATGGGAAAACCATCATTTTCTGTATACGAACAGTTCCGCGAGCGGTACGCCCGCATCAACCAGAAGCTGGGCCGCAAGCAGTATCTGGTCCCCTATCTGATGAGCTCCCACCCGGGCGCGACACTGGACGACGCGATCCTGCTGGCGGAATACCTGAACAGAGTCGGCTATATGCCCGAGCAGGTGCAGGACTTCTACCCCACCCCGGGTACGCTCTCGACCGCGATGTACTACACCGGACTTGACCCGCGCACGATGCAGCCGGTCTATGTGGCCAAAACACCCGAGGAAAAGGCCATGCAGCGCGCGCTGCTCCAGTGGCGGCGGCCGGACAAGCGGCCGATCGTGCTGGCGGCGCTCAAAAAGGCCGGGCGCGAGGATCTGATCGGCTACGGCAAGGGCTGTCTGATCCGCCCGCACCGCGGCGAGCAGCCGCCCACGGCGGCGAAAAAGCCATCCGCCCCGGCGAAGAAGGCCGCGGCCGGCCGCGCGCCGGCCCGCACAGGGATGGGCCGCCCCTCCGCACCCAAAAAGAAAGGCTGGGCCAAGGCCAAGCGCAAAAAATAAATCCACACCGGCCGTTGACAAACGGCCGGTGTTTCCCTGGCAAACATCATCCTCGACCCCATCATGATCCTTTCGCTGGATTGGGGCGTGGCCGGAGCCGCCACCGCCACCGTGATCGGCAGCATCTGCGCCTGCGTCTTTTACCTGTGCTACTTCCTGCGCGGAGTGGTCAATTTCTTGGTCGTCTGCACCACGGTGAGGCGCGCGGTTCTGACCGCGGCCTACTACTTCGCTGCGGACCGCATCATCTCGGTGTTCATCAATGACGCAGACGTGATCCAAGCGGGCGTACCCATGTTGCGCGCGCTGATGCTGTCCATGCCTGTACTCCGCATCCTGTTCGTGCTGCAGGCTATGGGACGCGCGGCCGCGTCGCTGGCGCTGGCAGGCAGCCGGCAAGGCTTCGTATTCGTCCCCTGTCTGTTCCTGTTCAACGCCCTGTTCGGGCTGGACGGCATTATCTTTACCCAGCCGATCGCCGACCTGTTCTCCGTGGTCATGTCGGTGGTGATGTTCATAACCATCACTCGCAAGCTGACGCGGCAGGCGCAGACCGCCTGACTCCGCCGCCCCGCCTTTCTCAAAACCGGACTGCGGCCGCAGTCCGGTTTGCTTTTCCGGCGCTTCGGACGGCGTACACAGTCTGCTTTCGCCGTTTTTCATAAAAACCCGCCCCTTCGGTGGGATTTCTTTTGCATTGCGCCGCCCGCTTTTTGGTGTTAGAATAGATACTGATAAATTGTGTAAATCTCTCACAGAACGAGGAATGTGTTTATGTGGATTGCGGACAATTGGAAAGATTACGCTGTGCTTGACTGCGGCGGCGGCGAAAAGGCCGAACGCTGGGGCACTCAAGTGCTGGTGCGGCCGGACCCGCAGGCCATCTGGCCGCGCGAGGCGTCCTGCCGCGCGTGGGACAGGCCCAACGCCATCTACCACCGTTCGAACGCGGGCGGCGGCAGGTGGGAAATCCGCAGCCTGCCCGAGCAGTGGGCCATCCGCTACCGTGAGCTGACGTTCCAGCTCAAGCCCATGAGCTTCAAGCATACCGGCCTGTTCCCCGAGCAGGCCGCCAACTGGGATTTCATTGACCGCATGGTGCGGAACGCGGGCCGGCCGGTAAGCGTACTCAACCTGTTCGCCTACACGGGCGGCGCAACGCTCGCGGCAGCGGCAGCGGGCGCGTCGGTCTGCCATGTGGACGCTTCCAAGGGGATGGTCCAGTGGGCGCGCGAAAACGCTGCCTCCTCTGGCCTTTCCGACCGCCCGATCCGCTGGATCGTGGACGACTGCAAAAAGTTCGTCCAGCGCGAGATCCGGCGCGGCCGCAAATACGACGCGGTCATCATGGACCCGCCGAGTTACGGACGCGGCCCCTCGGGCGAGACCTGGAAGATCGAGGAGGACGTGGCCGAGTTTGTCGCAATGACGATGAACGTATTGTCGGATAAGCCGCTGTTCGTACTGATCTCCAGCTATTCCACCGGACTGGCTCCGTCCGTCATGGCCTATCTGCTCGGCATCACGGCGGCCAAACGCACCGCGGGGCGCATCGAGGCGCAGGAGCTTGGCCTGCCGGTCGAGTCGACCGGACTGGTATTGCCGTGCGGGTCGAGCGCGCGGTTTATTGCGGCGGAATAACGGATACGGCTGTATCCAGCGTGTAAAACGCAGGGTACGGCACGAACTGCTTTCTGATGGAGGAAGGTGGGAAAACTAATGCTGCAAAGTTTGCTTTTTAATTTGTTTATGTATCTCCCTGATATCCTTTTCCTGATTCTGTTGTATTTTGTCGTCAAAAAAGCGGTCAAGGACGCGATTGACGAGTCCAACCGACCGAAATTCTGATTGTTTTAAGGATGAAAAAGCTATGTCCGAGATCATCAAAACAGAAAACCTGCAATACGCCTATCCCGCGGAGGAGGGACAGCTTTCCGTACCTGTTCTGAAGGGCGTGGACCTTTCGATCAAGCGCGGCGAATTCGTCGCCGTGCTGGGGCATAACGGCTCGGGCAAGTCCACCCTCGCGGGCTGCTTCAACGCCATCCGTCTGCCGACGGGCGGCGTGTGCTATGTCGATATGATGGACACGCGGGACGAGAGCAACACCTATGAGGTGCGAAAGACCGTCTCCATGGTGTTCCAGAATCCGGACAACCAGCTTGTCGCCACGGTCGTGGAGGAGGACGTTGCGTTCGCGCTCGAAAACATGGGCGTGCCGCCCGCCGAAATCCGCAAACGGGTGGACGAAGCGCTCCGCGCGGTCGGCATGTACGAATACCGCAAGCAGGCGCCGCACCGCCTGTCCGGCGGACAGAAGCAGCGTGTGGCCATCGCGGGCGTGATCGCCATGATGCCGCGCTGCGTGGTGCTTGACGAGCCCACCGCCATGCTCGACCCCCAGGGGCGGCGCGAGGTCATGGCGGTCGTGCGTGAGCTGAACCGCCAGTACGGCATCACGGTCATCCTGATCACGCACCACATGGACGAGGCCGTGCAGGCGCAGCGCGTGGTGGTCATGCATCAGGGGAACGTGCTGATGGACGGTACGCCGCGCGAGATATTTACGCAGGTGGACACGCTGCGCGCCGCGTCGCTCACCGTGCCGCAGACCATTGAGGTGCTGCACAGCCTCAACCGGCAGGACGGCGAAGCCTTGCCGATCGACGCGCTTTCCATCGGTGAATGCGCGGATATCCTGGAGCAGTATCTGGCATAGCGGCCAGAAGTGCCGCGCGCCTTTCACCCCGCACATCAATCCATATGGGAGGAGAACCCATTGTCAACGATTCTTGAAACACGGGGCCTGACCTACGTTTACGGGGCAGGCACCCCCTTTGAGCGCACCGCGCTCGACCATGTTGACCTGAAAATACAAAAGGGCGAGATCCTTGGCGTGATCGGCCACACCGGTTCGGGCAAGTCCACTCTGATCCAGCATTTTAACGGCCTTCTCAAGCCCGCCTCAGGCGAGGTGTTGCTGGATGGACAGCCCATCTGGAACGAAAAGGGCAAATGCGCGCGCGAAACCCGTTTCCGCGTCGGCCTGGTGTTCCAGTATCCGGAATACCAGCTTTTCGAGGAGACGATCGCCCGGGATATCG
The DNA here is from genome assembly GCF_900291975.1 of Agathobaculum massiliense. Lineage (GTDB taxonomy): Bacteria > Bacillota > Clostridia > Oscillospirales > Butyricicoccaceae > Agathobaculum > Agathobaculum ammoniilyticum. The sequence goes on along the minus strand of NZ_OMPN01000001.1, from coordinate 2,396,340 downwards.
CTTACGGCCCGACCAACATGAAACTGCCGCAGGATGAGATCGACGAACGCGTGCGTGAATCCATGGATGCGGTTGGACTGGACGCAAGCCTTGCCAGCCAGTCTCCATTTGCGCTGTCCGGCGGCCAGAAGCGCCGCGTCGCCATCGCGGGCGTAATTGCCATGCGTCCGGACGTGCTTGTGCTGGACGAGCCGACCGCCGGCCTCGACCCTGCCGGACGGGATGAGATCCTCAGCCTTGTCAAGCGGTACCACGACCAGTCCGGCGCGACCGTGCTAATCGTTTCGCACTCCATGGAGGACATCGCCCGGCTGGCCAACCGCCTGCTCGTGATGAACCACGCGAAGATCCTGTTCTGCGACACCCCGCGCGAGGTATTCTCCCACGCGGAGGAGATCGTCGCGGCCGGTCTCGACATCCCCATGATTACCAAGGTCATGCTCGAGCTGAAAAAACGCGGACATGCCGTGGACACCTCGGTATTCACCGTCGCGCAGGCCTTGGAAGCGCTGCGTGCCTGCAAGCGGAAGGAGGCGGCGCACTGATGCTCAAGGACATTACCATCGGCCAGTTTTTCCCCGGCGACAGCGCGGTACACCGGCTTGATCCACGGGTTAAGATCGTATTGACAATCGTGTTCATCATCGCGCTGTTTCTGGCGGGCGGTCCGGTTTCCTATGCGGCCGTGATTGCTTTCCTTGCCGTGGTCATCGGCATTTCCGGCATTTCCCTCCGTCTTGTCGTGCGCGGGCTTCGGCCGGTCCTGTTCATCATCGCGTTCACCGCGGTGCTAAACCTGTTCTACACGCCCAGCGCCACGGGCGAATATCTGTGGCAGTGGGGCTTCCTGCATATCTCCTGGGAGGGCGTCAAGGTCGCGTTCTTCATGGTGCTGCGCCTGATGCTGCTCATCATCGCGACCTCCATGCTGACTTATACCACCTCCCCCATCCAGTTGACCGACGGACTGGAGCGCCTGCTCTCGCCGCTGAAAAAGCTGCACGCGCCCGTACATGAGCTTTCCATGATGATGTCGATCGCGCTGCGCTTCATCCCGACGCTGATCGAGGAGACCGAAAAGATCATTTCCGCCCAGAAAGCGCGCGGCGCGGATTTTGACTCCGGCAATCTAATCCAGCGCGCCAAGGCAATGATCCCCATTCTGGTGCCGCTGTTCATCTCGGCGTTCCGCCGCGCGGATGAGCTGGCCACTGCGATGGAGTGCCGCCTGTACCGCGGCGACGTGGGGCGCACGCGCATGAAGCAGCTCCATATTGAACGCGTGGATATCTGTGCGTGCGTTATTTTCGCGGTTGTAATCGGCGCGGTGATCGCGCTGGGGCGGTACGGCCTATGAACATCGCGCTTATCCTCTCTTACGACGGGACGAACTACAACGGCTGGCAGGTACAGAAAAACGGTCCCTCCATCCAGGAGAGCATGGAAACCGCAGTCTTCCGTCTGCTCGGCCAGAAGGCGCATGTTTCCGGCGTGGGGCGCACGGACTCCGGCGTGCATGCGCGCCGGTATGTCGCAAGCTTTCGGGCGAACTGCACCATCCCGATGGCGCGCCTGCCCTATGCGCTGAACAGCTTCCTGCCCGATGATATCGCGGTTTCCGGCGCTGCCGCCGTTCCGGAGTCGTTCGACGCCCGCTTTGACTGCACCAAAAAGGAATATGCGTACTATATCTATCCCTCGGCCCTGCGCGACCCGTTCCATGCCCGCTACGCCTACCGATACCACTACCCGCTCGACCTTGCGAAAATGCAGCAGGGCGCGCAGCGCTTTGTCGGCAGGCAGGACTTTGCTGCCGTGCGCAGCCAGGGTTCGCCAGTCAAAAGCACGGTGCGCACCGTGTTCTGGTGCGAGGTCGAGCCGGTGGGCGGGCTCATCCGCATCCGCGTCTGCGGCGACGGGTTCCTGTACAACATGGTGCGCGCCATCGCAGGCACGCTGGCCTATGTGGGCGGCGGGAAGCTGACACCGGACGACGTCACCGCGATCCTGCGGTCGGGCGACCGAGAGCAGGCCGGCCCCACCCTGCCCGCGAACGGGCTGTTCATGAACCGCCTGTGGTATGAGCATACCCCCGCGCTCGACCCGTTCCAGCTCGGAAGCTGAACCCGTTTTTATGCGGCCTGTTCCATATGCGCCCGATAATTTAATTTTTATTCACATTTTTATCCCCAAAACGCGATACAATGAGGAGGCGGAAGCATTTGACCACAAAGACCAGGAAAACAAAACAAAATATCATCCGTTTCCCGTCCTCCAAAAAAGAACGGCGCAGGCTACTGCTCGAAAGCAAGGATATCCGCGTGCGCATTGTCACCACGCTGCGAACCGCCTGCGGCTGGCTGCTTGTGATCGCGGTTTTCCTGTTCCTGCTTTCCAATTACCGGCTTTTCACGCCCGCTTCCATCCAAAGCCTTGCCAGCTATGCGATCGCGGGCCTGCGGGAGCATGGGGGCGACGCGACCACAATCGCCTATGAAAACGGCTCGTTTTCCGATGCGGCGCTGTTTGAATCCGGCCTGGCCTATGCGGACAGCGATTCCCTGTTCCTTGCCAAGCCCGGCGGCCTGGTAACGCTGCGGCAGACGCTCGGCTATACCGCCCCCGTGGTGGAAGCCTGTGACGATTACGTTCTCGCCTTTGACTGCGGCGGCACGAAAGCCGTGCTGGCCAATTCGGTCTCCGCCGCTGCGGAGCTGGAGCTGACCTCCCCAATCATCACCGGCAGCATTGCCGAAAACGGCCATTTTGCGCTCGTTACAGACGAGCAGGGCTACCGCACCGCGGCGGCCGTATATGATACCAGCGGCAAAGAGGTTTTCAAATACCAATCCTCGGAATACTATATCGTATCGGCCGCGCTCTCGCCAGATGGCAAAACGCTCGCCGCGCTGGCCTTCCGGCAGGACGGGGTCATGCTCGACTCCCACCTGCTGCTTTATACCGTTTCCAGCGGCGAACTGGCTGCGGACGCGGTGCTGGAAGGGACGCTCGGCATTGACGTCCGCTTCCTGTCCAACGGTACAGCCGCCATCCTGGCGGATGACGGGCTTTATCTGGCCGACCGGAAGGGTGGAACTGAACATGTGCTGACCTTTGTTTCCAGCGACCTGCTCGCCTTTTCCATGCAGAACGGCGCGGTCGTACTCGCCACCCGCTCCTATTCCGGCGGCGCGCGCAGCGACCTGTATACCGTACAGGAGGATGGCGTGCTGAACGGTCCTTTCTTCCTGTCCGAGGAGCCGTCCGCGGTTTCCCTGTCAAACGCGGGCTTTGCCGTGCTCACTTCCTCCGGCGTATCGGTATATGACAGCAGCGCTGCCCCGCTCTGGCACAACAGCGAGGCTGTCGGCGCGCGCAGCGTGCTGCTGACGGATGACGGCACTCTGTTCGCCCTATACGCAAAAAACACGCGGCTGTTTACCGCGCATTCTGAACAATCCGAGGATATCTCCCATGCAAGCTGATCTATTATTAGACCTGCTCAACCTGCCGGACCTCGTCATTCTCGCGGTGGTGCTGATCTGTATGGTTCTGGGCTTCCGGCGCGGCTTCTTCGGTTCGCTGTACGGCTTGGTCGGTAAGCTCATTGCCCTGGCGGCGGCGTTCTTTGCCGCGCGCGCCGCCGCCCCTATTGTTGCCAAGTGGGTCGTAACCCCCATTGTGGGCGATATTTTTCAAAATCAGGCCGCGCTGGGCGAGGCCGCCGGCCTGCTTGACGGGCTGCGCCAGACCGTGACCGAGGCCGCGACCAGCATGGCCGAAAGCATCGCTTTTCTGCTTCTGCTTCTGCTGTGCGCGATCCTGTTCGGCTGGATCATCAGCTTTGCGGCCAAAAGCCTGCACTTTATCGCCCACCTGACGCCGCTCGGCATTCTGGATTCGCTCGCCGGCGGTATCGTTGGCGCCGCGACCGGCCTTGTTCTGGTTGCCCTGTTGCTGCTCGGCATTGAGTGGTTTTTCCCCATCACCTACTCCTCGCTCGGCTGTCTTTCGCCTGAGCGAGTGTCAAATACCCTACTGCTGGCAAAACTGATGGATATACTGCCGGTGGCGATCTAACCGCGCCCCCCTACTTCCGAAAAGGAGATTTCACATTATGAACATGCCAATGTGCTCGCGATGCAAAAAAAATATCGCGGTCGTCTTCATCACCAAGATCGAAGGGCCGGACAAAACGACCCAGGAGGGCCTGTGCCTGAAATGCGCGCGCGAGCTGGGCGTCAAGCCGCTCGACAATATCATGGAGCAAATGGGCATCACCGAGGACGACCTCGAGGCCCTTTCAGGCGAGATCGGCTCGCTGTCCGACCTGAACGACCTAGTGCCTGCCGGCTCGGACGGGGCGGACGACGACGCGCCTCACGAAACCGACCCTGCGGCGCCGGTCCCGTCCTCCCCCGCCCCACCCCTGCCGCCGCAGACGCCACTGCGCGACAGCGCACGCACGCGCACGCAGGCGCCCCCGCGCGAGGATAAAAAGCGCAAATACCTGAACAACTACTGTGAAAACCTGACGCGCAAAGCCGCCGAGGGCCGCATCGACCATATCGTCGGCCGCGACCGCGAAACCGACCGCGTCATCCAGATCCTCAACCGCCGCCAGAAGAACAACCCCTGTCTGATCGGCGAGCCCGGCGTGGGCAAGACCGCCGTGGCCGAAGGGCTGGCGGTGCGCATCAACGAGGGCAAGGTGCCGTTCAAGATGCGGAACAAGGAGGTCCACCTGCTCGATCTGACCGCGCTCGTCGCGGGTACGCAGTTCCGCGGGCAGTTTGAGAGCCGCATGAAAGGCCTGATCGACGAGGTGAAAAAGCTCGGCAACATCATCCTGGTGATCGACGAGGTGCATAATATCGTCGGCGCGGGGGATTCCGAAGGCTCGATGAACGCGGCCAACATCCTCAAGCCCGCGCTCGCGCGCGGCGATATCCAGGTCATCGGCGCGACCACGCTCAAGGAATACCGCAAGTATATTGAAAAGGACGCCGCGCTCGAGCGCCGCTTCCAGCCGGTGTATATCGGCGAGCCGTCGGTCGCGGAGACCACCGAAATCCTCAAGGGCATCCGCTCTTATTACGAAACCTTCCACGGCGTGACCGTGTCCGACGAGATGTGCCGCCGTGCCGCCGAGATGAGCGAGCGCTATATCACCGACCGTTTCCTGCCCGACAAGGCCATCGACCTGATTGACGAAGCCTGCTCGCGTCTCAATCTGGACTCCCCGCAGCTTTCCGAAATCCCCGCGCTCCAAGCGGAGCTGGAAAGCCTGCAGACCCAGCTCGACCTGCTGACCCAGTCCAGCGCGCGCACCGATCAGGAGGACACTTACGCCCGCATCGCCGCCTGCCGCCAGCGCCTGCTGCAGGTGGAAGGCCGGCTGCACGAGCTGCTGACCCAGCCCGCCCCAGCGGTTGACGAGCAGCTCCTCGCCTCGGTCATTGAGATCTGGACCGGCATTCCAGCCTCCAAGGTCGCGGCGCAGGAATCCGCGCGGCTGCGGGATATGGAGAGCCGTCTCAAATCACATGTGATCGGCCAGGACGAGGCCGTGGACGCGGTCTGCGCGTCCATCCGCCGCTCGCGCGCGGGCATCAGCCCCAAGCGCAAGCCCGCGTCTTTCCTGTTTGTCGGACCGACCGGCGTGGGCAAAACCGAGCTGGTCAAACAGCTCGCGCTCGACCTGTTCGATTCGCCGGACGCACTGGTGCGGCTGGATATGTCGGAATATATGGAAAAGCACACGGTTTCCCGCCTGATCGGTTCGCCCCCGGGCTATGTCGGCTATGACGAGGCCGGGCAGCTGACCGAAAAGATCCGCCGCCGCCCATACTCGGTCGTGCTGTTCGATGAGATCGAAAAAGCGCACCCCGATGTGCTCAACGCCCTGCTGCAGATCCTTGACGACGGCCGCCTGACCGACGCGCATGGCCGCGTGGTGAGCTTTGAAAACACGGTGATCGTCATGACCTCGAACGCCGGCTCCGCGACCGGCGGCACGCCCGCGGGCTTCGGCCGCACGGTCTCCCAGCAGAGCAAGGAGCGCGCGATGAAGGCGCTGGAGGATATCATGCGTCCTGAATTCCTCAACCGTATCGATGAGATCATTGCGTTCAACCAGCTCACAAACGCCGATTTCCGCCGCATCGCCACCATCATGCTGGGCGAGTTGCGCGATACCCTGGCGGGCAAGCAGCTTCGCCTGACCTGGGACGACACGCTGCTTGACTACCTGACCGAAAGGTCGTTCTCCATCAAGTTCGGCGCGCGCAACCTGCGCCGCCTGATCGAAAAGGAGATCGAGAACCCGCTTGCAACTGCGATCGTCACAGGCGAGCGCCCGCTTTCCGGCGCATACCTGCACGCTGGGAATGGGAGGATCATTCTGGAAACGATCTAACCTTCTCCTCTGCTTTTACCACAGCCGGACGAATATCGTCCGGCTGTTTTTTTGTAAAACATTTATGAATTACAGCATACAGACAGGGACAAACCGCCGTTCATAGAGTATAATAGTGTTCATTCAAACACCATATTCCATAAGGAGGACGCATATGAGCCAATTAAAGGATTTTATTCATATCCTTTCCGGACGCTTCAACAACGCACAACAGTTCCACCTGCTGCAGGAACAGGGTGTGACGGACTTCCCCTATGCCGAGCATGTCAACACCCCGTGCAACAACAAGATTTCGGGCCTGCCTGAGGATTTTTCAGGTGTGTTCCTCATTGAGGAAAGTTATTATACGATCAACGGCCATACCAACGCTTCGTCACACCTGTTTCTTTTCACCGAAGAGGCACACGGGATTTGCCTGACTTCATTCGATCTCCCCTCAGGCTGCAGCAAAACCAATTTCACCTATGAAAGCATGCAGCCGGTCGCCTATACGGCGCTACGCGCATCAGAAAAGTTCACGCCTGCGGTCTACCGTCTGAAGGATGGCGTTTGGGAGGGCGGCAGTGAAAGTATGTTCACCCCCACGCTCAAATTCAAACTGTTCGAGCGTTTTTCGGATGAATTACTTGAGGTATCTGAAGTTATGGAGATGAACGGCAAGCGTACTTTCGGGTATGACCAGCCTATCCTTTACCGTCGTGCGCAATAAACAAAACCGCCTCTTTGGGGCGGTTTTTCCGTCAGCCGACACAGGAAAAACCAGGCCGGCCTATTTGCTCTCCCCACACAAGTACCGCGCCATAAAAAATCCCCCTGATCGGGAACATTCCCCCTCCCACACGCATCCTTATAATGTCCGGACAATGGAGACGAGGTGAAACGATGGAAATGATATTGACTGGTATGCAGGAGGATGCGCGCGAGCGTTTTGCCGCCGCAGTGACCGCACACCGGCACGCTATGTACCGCGCGGCGCGCGCCCTGCTCGACAGTGACGCGGACGCTGAGGACGCGGTCAGCGAAGCGACCTTACGCGCGTGGCAGGCATTCGGACGGCTGCGCGAGGAACGGGCGTTCAAGGGCTGGCTCATCAAGATCACGGTCAACTGCGCTTACGAGCATCTCCGCAAGGGCGCGCGCGTGACCTATACCGACGACCTCGAGCCGCTCGCGGGCGGCTCGGAGGATAAACACGACCTCGGCCTGTGGGACGCGGTCTGCCGTCTGCCGGAGGATCATCGGATCGCGACCGTGCTGTTCTATTACGAGGATATGACCACCGCCGAGATTGCCAAAACGCTCGGCGTGCGCGAAGGCACGGTGCGCAGCCGCCTTTCCCGCGCGAGGAACCGTCTGCGCATGCTGTTAAAGGAGGAATAGGGTATGACATTTGATGAAAAGCTGAAAGCGCGCGCCGCGCGGGAGGACTGCCCTACGCCCGACGGCTTTGACAGCCGTATGGACGCGCTGCTCGATACTCTGCCCGCGCGGACGGCACAGCCCGCAAAAAAGCGCCGCCCGCTCCGCATGGCTGTGTGCATCGCCGCAGCGGCCGCGCTGGTTGTAGGGGCTTCAGCGGCTGCACCCGCGATGCTGGAAATGACACGCAACGCAATCGATTACTTCAGCGGGAACCGCACTTCGGAATACGCCGCCCACCAGGAACGATATAAGGCCTATAACGCGGCGGTCGACACAAGCCAGACCATAGACGGCATAACGCTGACTATTGATAACATCGCGGCTGATGACAGCTATATCAATATTTTCTATACTATGTCGAGCAAGTCTCCGCTGGAACAGATTGGTGACAGCAGCGACCCCGAAAGCTGGCGTGCCGCTTGGTCTGCGCCTGTATTCTGGGCGGCAGTTGATGGCAAGGAACTGGATACAACAGGCGCTATTTTGAACGAGGCCTATTTTGAGGACGACTGCACGCTCAAGGGCCTGCATCGGCTGCCGCTCAAGCAATCGCTCCCTGACCAGTTTAACCTGTTACTATATACCGGCGGCAGCATCAATGGCATGCAGGACGCAGATTTTAAATTCGCGCTTTCGGTCGATAAAAGCTCAGTGGGTAGCCTGACAGTCGAACCGGAGCAGGACTTTACCGTCCGTTTCTCCGGTACGGACGAGAGGGGCAACGCCTATACGGTAGACCGCACGCCGCGCGTCGAGCGCGTATCTATCTCCCCGCTCAGTTCGTCCATCACACTCAGCGAGCGCGTGTCCGGCGATGCTATGCCATGGGACAGCTTCGTCCTGCGTGACGACAAGGGCAATTACCTGCCCCTCATCAGCGTCGGACTAACCGCCAGCGGCTTAGGCCGGTCGGTGAATCAGTTTGAATTTATCGGTGCGGACGAGGACACCAAATCTATCACATTGATCCCGTTCATGTCCAGCTACCATGCCCACGAGGTCAAGGGTGCGCTCGATGCGCTTCCGCTGACCGACCAAGGCAAAAACGGCCTGACACTCGAAAGTCTGGAGGTCGGCGCGGCCAAGGCTGTTGCCATCTTCTCCACTCACGGCGCGACCTGGATGGAAAACGGCCAGTTTAATCTGACAGACGCGGCTGGGAACAGCCTGTCGTTGAACAATGACGCTTACTTTGACAGCTATACCGACCGTGAGACTGGGAATATCATCGCCACCCTGTACTACCCCTGCGCGGCCGAGGAAGAGCTTTCCAGGGTCGCCGGCGTGTCCTTCTGGCAGCCGGACGACGATATGGAGCTGCTCGAAGAGCAGGCCGTTACGATCGATCTGCAATAAAATCCATACGTAATAAAAGAGCCTCAAAAGAGGCTCTTTTATTTTGCTGCCGCACAATATGAAAAAAAAGAGAAGAAAAAGAAGAAGCATTCGGTATCCCACATTAAGGCTGTAGTACCACCTTAATCAGACCAGGTTCTGCCGCATGCAGCCTATCAAACCATTCCGCACCGTCTGCAAGCGGCACGGCCGCACTGATCAGACTGTCTACATCAACCATCCGGTGTGCAATCAAATCAAGACAGATATCGTATTCCCCTGATGACGCACAGCTCCCATATAATGTAATCTGCTGTGTAACGCATTTCTGCAGTGGCAGCTCTGCTTTACGCGCTACATTACCGACCATAACCACACTTCCCCCCAGACGCACGCTGTCGATCGCGGTGTTCAACGTTTGTGAGATCCCAACCGCCTCAAAAGCGATATCCGCCCCGCGGCCGCCGCAGAGCGCACGGATTTCCGCAGCCGCATCCTCCCGCCCGGAGTGAATAACATGCGTTGCCCCCAATGCTTTGGCCAGTTCCAGCTTACGGTCATCCAAATCAACGACAACCAGTTCGGTTACGCCTGCGTTCCTAACCGCCTGCGTAAGCAGAAGCCCGATTGTCCCCGCGCCTATCACCACCGCTCTGTCCCCCATACGAATCGGCGCAACAGTGGACACGGCATGTACTGCAATGGACAGTGGCTCAACCATCGCAGCCTGCTCAAAGCTGACTGCATCCGGTATCCGGAATAAGGTTCTCGCCTTGATCGCCGCATATTCCGCCATTGCGCCCGCATTGGTATATTCGTCGCAGGAAACACCGAGTACCATCCGATTTTCACAAAGGTTGATCATACCATGCCGGCAATACCAGCAATTCCCGCAGAACACGGTAGAATCAAAGGTAACGCGATCGCCCACGGCAAAGCCTTTTACCGCGCGCCCCACCTGCTCGATCACACCGGCCGCTTCGTGTCCCATGATGATAGGAGGCTGCCGGCGTCCGCTCCCCCCGTCATACCCGTGTACATCGCTTCCACAAATCGCACACGCTTTGATATGTACCAGCACTTCATCTTCCGCAGGCACCGGCTTCGGAACCTCCTTGAGCTGAAGCTCATTATAAGCAGTCAATACCAGAGCTTTCATCTACCATACATCCCCTTTCACGCCTCATCCCAAGCCTGTTTGACAAAATGATAGGCGTCACGGATTCCTGCCAAGCCACAGCCGCTTGCTTCTTCAATACAGAGCCAGTTATCGAAGCCATGCCGCTTGATGTACTCGAAAAATGGCCGATTTGGCGTCACACCCGTTCCTATGGCCGCAGGGCAAAAGCGGCCGCGCTGCTCCATGTCGGTCACATGAATGGTTTCCAGGCGGTTTACGACAGATGGTACTACTTCGAGTGGATCTCCCCCAAAAGCAGTGATGTTCCCTGTATCAAAGTTCAGCCGGATATCTGTATCCTCTATCTGCCTGCAAATATCAAGGAAAACCGCCGGATCATATGTAAAGTCCACACGCGGCCATGCGCCCGGCTTGCCATGGTTCTCAAACACCAAGCCCACGCCATACTCTTTTCCTATTGGCGCAATGCGATGGAAATAATCCGATACCCATGCGATACCCTGCGCGCGATCCAGCTCCGGATGTGCCTGTCCCGCCAATATGCGCAGATAGCGAATATGCAGCTCTGAGGCAAGCGCAATATCCGCCTGCAGGTATAGGAATTCGCGCTCCCGCTGCACCGGATTTGGATTGGTAAAATCCGGATAGGTGGTCATCATCACAATCGGCATTCCGATTTCCTGCAGCTCCTGTTTCAAGGCGTTCAAATAGGTCGGTGTTCGGTTTTTGATGAACATAATGCTGATATCAATGCCGTCATAGCCGATTTCCTTTGCTTTGCGCGCCCACTGAGGCAAACTCATGCGCCCTGAACAAATCTCATCAAACAGCGAGACAGGCAAACAACTGATTTTCATACCGTTCTCCTTTTCTTATCCAGCGATTTCTGTACTACCGGTACCATTCGCCCGCGCGTGGGACTGCAGCATGACGACGAACAAGAGCAGCAGTCCGGTAATGATCGACTGCCACCATGAACTCAAGCTGCCTTGCAGATTAATCATGTTCGAAATCACACCAATGATAAATACGCCGATCGCCGTCCCCCCAAGGCCGCCGCGGCCGCCCGAAAGCAGGGTGCCACCAATCGCGGTCGCCGCAATCGCAGTCATTTCCCAACCGTCACATGTCACAGGCTGACCCGCACCTAAACGGGAAGCCAAAATCAATCCTGCCAGCCCTGCCAGCAAGCCATTTACCGTATAAACAGCGATCTTAATTTTTTCAGGTTGCAGCCCCATCATGCGGGCTGCTTCTTCATTCCCGCCCACTGCGTAAACATACCGTCCGGACCGTGTCCGGCGCGCAATATACAGCCCTGTAACCAGCAACAACACAAACAGCCATACCGGCGCCGGCACCCTCAACAGATAGCTTCGGGCAAACAATCGGAATGTTTCTGCCACACCTGTGTCCACACTGACCGAAACGCCCCCGTCTGTCATTACCAGAGCAATGCCGCGCGCCGCCATCATCATCCCCAGCGTAGCGATAAAGGGGGCGATTTGCAGCTTCGCAATAATGAGTCCGCTGAGCAGACCCATCGCCGTACAGACCGCCAACGGCACCAGGATCATTATTGCAAGACTACCCTTTGGGCTTAGGACTGCCGCCAGAACACTGGACAGCGCCGCAAGCGAACCAACTGAAAGGTCTATGCCTCCCGTCAAAATAACAAAGGTCATACCAAGAGAAATAATGCCGATCATGCTGTTCTGATTCAGGATATTCGTCACATTTCCGTACGATGCAAATTCCGGAAACAGCAGAGCCGCAGCCAGTATAAGGGCCAGCAGCGCAAACACTACGCCGTGCTTCTTACAGAACGCATAAAACAAGTTCTTTTTTTTCATACGATCCCCCCTAACGGCGTTTTTCCCGCTGCAAATAAACTGCGAGAATAATAATAGCGGCTTTAAAAATGCGGGAATACGCAAACGGGATGTTGTTCATATTGACCATAATTGAAATCAGCTGTATGATTAAGGCTCCGAATATCGTCCCCATAATCCGCGCTTTGCCGCCGTTCATGGAGGTCCCCCCAATCGCAACGGCCGCGATCGCATCCATTTCTGCAAGCTGTCCAATCGCATTGGGATCTGCACAGCTTGCACGGGAGCATTCAAACAGACCTGCCATTCCCGCCAGCAGCGCACTGATCACATACACCGAGATCAACACCTGCGCCGTACGAATGCCCGATAATCTTGCGGCTTTCCCGTTTTCTCCAATTCCCTGCACATAATATCCAAATGTCGTCTTTTTAAGCAGGAATGCAATTATCCAGACAAACAGTATGGATACAAATAATTGTACCGGTACCAGGCCGCCAACGCGGTATAAGCCGATTTCCGTAAACGTATTTCCATAAAACACGATTGTGCCGCCGTTATTCATCAATTGTGCAATACCTCGTCCGGCAATATAAAGAATTAGGGTTACAATGATCGGCTGTATTTTAAAGCATGCTACCAGAACACCGTTGAACAATCCCAACACCAATGCCACAACAAGGGCGGCCAGCACGGCCATGCCAGTATCCGTTCCCAAAAGCGGTGTTTTCCCAGTCAGCACCAAACCGCTCGTAACGGCGGATATCGCCATGACCGACCCTACCGAGATATCAATCCCTCCGGAGGAGATCACCAGCACCATCCCCAACGAGGTCAGCATAGTTGGCAGTACCTGAATCGTCAGGTTCCACAGGGTTCCCATGGAAGCAAAATTGCGGGTAAATAGGATATTGAACATAACCAGCAGCAGGAATGCATATATTGTACCATATTTTCGTATGTTCTGTCCCCAGTCAATACAGGTATGCCCGTTTTTTGCAGCAATGCTGTCCATCATATGCAGGCTCCCCCTTCCTGCAGGATGTCTTGTGCAATCGTCCGCATGATGTTTCCTTCTGATAGCATATCGCTTTCCAGCTCCCCGATATTTTTCCCATCCCGTATAACTATCACACGGTGACAGTTGCGTACCAATTCCTCCAGCTCAGAAGAAATCAACAATACACTGATGCCCTGCCCAGCGATATCCTGAATCAGCGCCTCGATTTCTGCTTTCGCGCCGATATCGATCCCCCTTGTCGGCTCGTCCAGTATGATCAGCCGCGGCTCCATGCACAGCCAGCGCGCTAAAAGAACTTTCTGCTGATTACCGCCTGACAGGTTTCGGATCAACTGCTCCTGCCCTGGCGTTTTGATGGACAGGCTCTTGATATAACGATCTACAATGTCCTTCTGTCGGCCGACGTTTACCAGCCCCCGCCGTGCGATCCGCGGCAAAATCGCCATCGTCATGTTTTCCCGCACGGACATATGGGGAAAAATTCCTTCCGCTTTGCGATCTTCCGAGCAATAGGCAAATCCTTTTGCAATCGCATCCCGTGGAGCTTTCCAGCGCACCTCCTGCCCATTGACCGCCAGCGTCCCTGTATAATCCGGGTTATCTCCAAAAATCACCTTGGCAAGCTCGGTCCGCCCCGCGCCAAGCAGTCCGGCCAAGCCCACTATCTCTCCCTGCCGGATTCTCAGGCTCACCCCCCGCAACTTCTCCTTGTCTGTAATCCCATGGGCTTCCAGCACAGGTACTCCTCCTGTTCCCTGATAAACCCCGTTTTTCCTTCGCAACACGTCAGTCGCATCGCGTCCAATCATGCGGGACACTAGCTCCAGCTTACTCAATTCCGCCGCCGGACTTTCGCTGACAAGCTTTCCGTCTTTCAGAATCGTAACCGTATCACATATCTCAAACACCTCATCCAGACGATGGCTGATAAAAATAATTGCGATGCCTTTTTCTCTGAGTTTACGCATTTGCCGGAATAAAATCTCTACTTCCTTTTCATCCAAAGAGGAAGTCGGCTCATCCATTACAATCAGTTTGGCCTGCACCGAAATAGCACGAGCAATCGCCACCATCTGCTGCACTGCCGTTCCATAGCTGCAAAGCGGCTGGGTCACATCTGCCTCCACTCCCATTTCGCGCAGTATCCGCTCCGCTCTCTGGTTCACCTGTTTCCAGTCAATTCCTGTACGGTTCATAGGCTCCCGCCCAAGATGAATATTTTCCGCAATACTCAAATACGGAATCAGATTGATCTCCTGATAAATTGTACTGATACCGGCTCGCTGTGCCTCCAACGGGCTGTTGAACGAAACCTGCTGCCCGTCCAAGATAATTTCGCCCGTATCTTTCCGGTACAAGCCGGTCAGAATTTTCATCAAGGTGGACTTCCCTGCGCCATTTTCACCCATCAACGCATGGATCTCGCCCGCGCGCACTCGAAAATTCACATGATCCAATGCATGAACGCCCGGAAACTGCTTGTCAATCTGTCTCATTTCCAACAAATACATGGCTTCCATTCACTATCCCTCCTTTCATAGGGGAGAGGGGCGTTTCGCCCCTCTCCCGAACGCTATTTTAAGATGCATAAACGCATCAATACGCCTCGTCCAAGCATTCCTCTGCATTTTCAATCGTATATAGCTTACCTTCATTTTTAACGAACGCCGGTACCTCTTCACCCGCTTCCAATTGGTCAATAATCGCTAAAACACTGTCTCCAAAGCGCGGTTGACAGAGCACGCTCAATTCCATATCCCCATCAATGATCGCCTGCAAAGCATCTTTCTGCCCATCCATGCTGTAAATCTTGATGTCCTCGCCCGGTTTGAGTCCCGCAGCCTTGATCGCCTGTAAAGCACCGATAGCGTTATCGTCATTATGCGCAAATACCGCATCGATCTCATCCCCATAGGCCTGAATCAGGTTTTCCATCGCTTTTTGTGATTCCGCACGGTTGAAATTTCCAACCTGGGAGGCGATAATCTTTATATTGTCATAGTTGGCGATCTCCTCGGTGAACCCTTTATTGCGGTCGATCGTACTGGTGGCGCCCGGTGTTCCGGTCAGTTCCACAACATTGCAGCGTTCGTCGCCAAACTGCTCTTTCATATACTGGGCGCAGGTCTGCCCCTCCCAAATCAAATCGGCGCTGTTCAGTGTTGTATAATCCACGCCTGCCTCACCATTGATGCCGCGGTCAACCAGAATGACCGGAATACCGGCATCCATTGCGGATTTAAGCACGGGCGTCAAACCCTCGGACTCACGCGGAGATACGATCAGGTAATCCGGCTTTTGAGAAATAATATCCTCAATATCGGACATTTGTTTTGCCGTATCGTCCTGTGCGTCCGTATAAATATATTGGTATCCTCTTGCCTCTATTTTTTCTTTCATATCATTTGTTTGAACGACTTTCCAGTTGTTCTGGTTGCCGCACTGCGAAAAGGCTACCGTCAGCACCTCGCTTTCGCCGCTGTCCACTCCCACATCCGCATCTGGTACGGCCGTGTTCTCTGAATCGGTTGAACAACCTGTACCTGAGCCAATTAGCAGTACACTGGTTAGAAGCATTGCGAATAATCTGGTCTTTTTCATACGAAACCCTCCCGTTTTCTATTTTTCTCTTTTCTGAATGTGCTTTCATTATACCGATTGTTCCTATAGTGGTAAATCAACATATTTTTTTAATATTTCAAGATTTTTTCTGTTTTGCCGCCCCGTTTTCTTTCTGTCTCTGTCGATACTCCGTGGGCGAAAAATCCGTATTTTTCTTGAAGAGCGTACTAAAATAGTTGGGGTTGTCATATCCAACAGCCAGTGCAATTTCATAGGAGCGCTGATCGGAATATCGTAAAAGCTGCTTGGCCTTTTCCATGCGCAGGTCAGTCAGGTAACTGATAAACGATTTGCCGCATTCCTGCTTAAACAAAATACTGAAGTAACATGACGACATATTGACCGAAGCGGAAACGCTTTGCAGAGAAATGGAATGGTCGGTATAATTCTGCTCGATATACTGCCGCGCTTTTTCGATCAATGTATGATGCGCCGCGCCTTTTTTTCCATGTACATAGTCGCACACCTTCCCCAGCAGTTCACTGAGGCCGCTAATCTGCTTCTGCAGGCTGCCCGCCGTAATGATCATGCGGTATTCTTCCACAGGATCTTCAAACACCTCGGACAGATCGATCCCAAATTCTTTCAATGCGCCGGTGACCTGGCTGTACACCGATGCAATAAACATTTGGCCATACAGAATGGAATATCGTCCACTTTCTCGTATATTGTCTGTGATGAGACAAATATTCTGCTCAATCAGACCTTTATCAAAGGTGCGTATACAGTCGACAAAACGCGCTATATTAGCAGCAATCTGCGTTCCGTCATCCTGGCGTATTCGCTTCAGCTCCGCGTAATCCAAAAAGCTTGTCTCATCATAAAGGAAAGCATACTGCAGCACTTTTTGACAGTGGCCGTACATCGCCTGTAGCCCCCATACGTCTCCCGACACACCATCTGTAGCGCAAAGAAAGGGATACTCATTTTTCAAATCCACATCCTGGCGCAGCGCCCTGCAAACAGCCTGCATATGCTCTGCTGCCTGCTGGGCATTTCTTCCCGAAACAACGATTAGGACACGTCCCTCTGTCTGAAATTCTTCATAAAAAAACATGCGCTCTGCCGCACATTCTTCTACTTGCGCAGCGAACCGGCTAAAATATTTCTGTAGCTCCTGCTCAGTGAACGTATCCCGTGCAAACCGATAGCCCAAAATATCGATCATAATACAGGCATAGAACCGCTCCACAGGAATACCTGCCTGCGCAAGCGCAGCTTCCTCAGGCTGTTTATCCAAGTCAGCGTGCAGCAGGCAGGAAAGCAGTTCCGTGCGCTCCTGCTTTATATTTTCTTCCTGCCTTGCTTTATATTTTTCAAAAATCTCGTCCAACAGGCTCTCCATATAAGCCAAATCGATCGGCTTGAGTATGTAATCCTTTACGCCCAGCTTAATCGCACGTTTAGCATATTCAAATTCATCATAGCAGGTCAGCAATATCACGCAGATATCCGCCTGCTCCCGCAATACATTTTCCACCAATTCTAACCCATCCATAAACGGCATACAAATGTCGGTGATTAAAAGATCCGGCCGGTATTGCCGCGCCAGTTCCAGCGCCTGTTCCCCATCCTCCGCTGTTGCTATAACCTCCATTCCATGAGCCGCCCAAGGCACATTGTCCCGCAGTCCCTCTCGAATCAGATATTCGTCGTCTGCCAGCAATACCTTCACTCTGTTTCCTCCTCCCAGCGCATCGGCAAGGTAATGCGGAAGCAGCTTCCCTCCCCCTGCCGGCTTTCAAACGTCACACCGTACGGCTCTCCAAACAGAATACGAATCCTTTCGTTTACGTTCACCACACCATAACTCTCTGCGCGCGGGCCGCTTCCGTGCCGCAGCGTATTATTCAGTGCCGCAGAAGCCTCTTCTGTCATGCCCACGCCATTATCGGTTACATCTATCACAATATTCTTTTCCATTGGCCGTACCCAAATTTTTAAATGACAACTCCCGCGTTTAGGCTTCATGCCATGGTAAATAGCATTTTCGATCAACGGCTGTAAGACCAGCTTGGGAATCAGACAGGAAGCGATCTCTTCTTTCAAATGTATCTCATGCGTGAACTTTCCTTTATACCGTATATTCTGTATAATCAGGTAATTGCCGGCATGCGCCAGCTCCTCACGCAGTGTAATAACCTCCCGCCCCCTGTTCAACCCAATTTTTAGGAACTGCGTCAAGGCCATTACCATGCGGACCGCACCATCCTTGTCTCCCGACCGCACCATCCAGATAATAGAATCCAGTGTATTATAGAGGAAATGCGGCTTGATCTGCGCCTGTAATGCCTTTAGTTCGGTCAGGCGAAGTTTCTTCTGATTTTCCACCTCATGTTCCATAAGAATATGTATAGTATTGAGCATCATGTTAAAGCGGTTGGTTAACGCGCCGATCTCATCGTCCCGTTCTGGAACGGCATGCACATTCAAGTCCCCCTGTTCCACCAAACGCATTTTTTCATCCAATTTTGTGATAGGGCAAACAATATACGCGGCGACTCGATAGGCCAGCAGCAGCGCAATTCCCATAACGCCAATTGAAACCAGGCTCACGATTTTGATAATCAAAAGAACGTTTTGCGCCAGTTCTCTGCCCGGCACGGTACATACCAGCTTCCATCCCGTCTGTAAAACCGGTTGTTCAATCCGCAGATCATGAAATATGGCATCTTTCCAGGAATAGGACGCATTTTGCCGGACCCTTTCCGACAATTGGGCAGCGGTCATATCCGCAGGGCCAATAATAGGCCGTCCATACGTATCCTGTATATATAAAAAACCACTTTCGCTGACTCTGGTATTCAGAAAAGAACTGACTTTTGCCGCTTCCAGTTCCACCACCACAATCCCGCGGTACTCTCCGCTCCCCAACTCCTTTACCGGCGTGACCGTAGTCAACAGCGTTTCTCCTGTTGTTACGGCAAATTGCGAACCTTGTTCAGGCGGCAGCCAAATAGTGTGTTCTGATTGCAGGGCTTTTTGGCAATACGGGTTGTCCATTGCTTTTTCATTTATAAAAGAGTAATACTGTGATTTTGCCGCTATACCATTATCTGCAAAAAAATACATAGCAAATATACTGCTGTTATACTGGTTCAGCTCCGAAAGGTATGCGTCCAGCTCAAAGCGATCGCTGAACTGCGCTTTATATTGTGGATATTCTGTACGCATGACCGACTGGACACCGGCTGACCGACTGATAATCCGCGACATGGATATCATATCTTCCAATAGGTTATCAACTTCATCCGCTGTTTTTTCTACGATCTGTTCGCTTGTCGTGACCGCCATTTCCATCACATGGCGATAGGACACAATGCAGGCTGCCGCGGCAACTGTTACGACAGAAATAAGGGAGAAAGCACCAAAGAATCGGAACAGACGTTTTTTCATGGATTGTTCATGCATTTCAGACTCCTCCCCGCAGAAAATAAAAACTGCCTGTCAAAAGAGCATCTTCTTATGTCAGGCAGCTTCTCATTGTTCAATTCCTCGGCACGAATGCAAACGGGCGGATTGGAGATCCTGAACCGTTTCTGATCTTCAGCGGTACAGCTATGAAGTAAGACCGCACCGGCAATTTATCCAGATTCTGCAGTTCCTCCATGATCAGGATATGATTGGGGAGCCAGTGCATATGGTGTCCATAGGATTCCATTTCCTCCCCAGCAATTACAGGAGTATCACAGGCGATCGTATCGCTTCCTACCGCCCGAACCCTGCGCTCCGCGAATAGCCGGACTGCATCTTCTGAAAGCCCGGGTTCATTTTTGGCATAGTACTTCCAATCGGCTCCGGCCGACCAGTAGCGGAACCAATGGAAATCCAGCAGAACGATCTCATCTTCCCCCGCTGCCGTTCCCATTTTCGCCTCAAGTGACAATATCTGATCCGCTGTGATCCTCTGACCAGGCTTGGCATCCAGTTGATACAAAGGGTATGTAACCGCCACGCCGCACAGATAGTCCGGCGGATAGGTTTCAATCGTACTTTCCATCATTGCGGATACCTGATGGGCGGGAGCATCAACATGCGCTCCAGTATGCTCTCCCAAAAACATTGTCTGGCAGTAATATCCATCATGCGCATGTGTGACTGTCGGATGGATGACCAGCGGGGGATGCGTCGGCCAGCGCGGGATATCATTTTCCAATACTGGCGACAAATCAACTACATTACAGGCTGAAACCGCTTCACGAATTGTATATAGAATATCTGACATAACCATTCCTCCTTTTTATAGCACTAATTATACCTTGTGTGTTGTGGAAAAGAATCCGATATTTTTTGAGTTCTTTCAAATAATTTTAATTTATTATAACATACCCTATTTTTTCTTTTCCATGGAAAGCCTTTCCTGACACAAGTACATTAGTTGGAAAAGATGCAGAAAATAGTATTGACAAAATCGCTGATTATTGGTATACTGTTTAAGCGTCAGAAAAACCCGCGGGTGTAGTTCAATGGTAGAATGTCAGCCTTCCAAGCTGAACACGTGGGTTCGATTCCCATCACCCGCTCCATTTTCTTTCCCATGCGCGGGCTGGAATTGATATGCGCCAGTAGCTCAGCCGGATAGAGCAACTGCCTTCTAAGCAGTAGGCCGGGGGTTCGAATCCCTCCTGGCGTGCCATCTCTCCAGTTGACTACAGTTTATATGGTGGGTATAGCTCAGTTGGTTAGAGCATCGGATTGTGGTTCCGAGGGTCGAGGGTTCGAGTCCCTTTACCCACCCCATATGAAACCATGTGACGCGCTGCTTGATGCAGCGCGTTATAAATATAAGGACCGGCTCCATGCAATCCAGCCGAATACAGGGGCGTCGCCAAGCGGTAAGGCATCGGCCTTTGACGCCGACATTCGCTGGTTCGAATCCAGCCGTCCCTGCCATTTCAACTTAACACGATCCAGTAGCTCAGTCGGCAGAGCACCTGCCTTTTAAGCAGGGTGTCCGGGGTTCGAATCCCCGCTGGATCACCAATTACGAAAAGCCCGCCCTGCGCGGGTTTTTTCATTTCATCAAGACGTGGCGCGGGTTTTGAGTGTTTTTGAAACGTATTTTTATTTTTCTAAACAAGCATCAAAAACGCCAAAAAACCAAGTCATGCAACACGAAATGCAACACGAAAAAGGGGAGGCCGAAGCCTCCCCTTTCACTTGCTCGCCGCATTGGCTGCTTGCGTACATTGTCGTTCTTTGGTATAATTTGATTAAGGCGCAGCCGTGTCCGCGGTTGGCGGTTATTCCCACCGAACCCATAGAGGGGAGGTGGTGCTATGGTTACATACTCGGAGCTTTTTCAGCTTCTTATGTTGCTCGTGGCATTTTCCAGTCTGATTTTTCAGATATGCAAAAGAAAATGACCGCCCTCACGTCCAAATGAAGCGGTCAAATTCTTTGATCAAGTAGTTTGGGAGTAACCGTCAACCGGCTGCGCCCTTTTCTATGTTTAGTATACCTGCCTTAAGCGGAGTTGTCAAGAAAAGGGTTATTTCTTTTTTACAAGCGAAAATTTTATAATTAAAGTTACCAAGAGGACAGCACTCTGGTAACTTTATTTTTTGCCGTAAAAGGGCAGGAATACCAGTGTGATTCCCCGAAAAACAGAACGGAAAGGAGAGGCTAAGGATGGCAAAAGTGACGCATGAAATGCGAAAAACTATCTACGAAATGTGGCGTACCGGCGCAAGCAAAAAAGACATTAGTGAACACCTGAAGCTGAATGTAAACACCATCAGGAACGAGCTGTGTAAAGGATACAACGGGCAGATCTACTCAGGCGGCAGACCGGTCTACGATCCGGAGCTTGCGGAGCGATGCAGCAATAGCCACGGAAGGCAGGCGCACCGGGAGCAGATGATGCGTATGGTGTCCGCACCGCCCAGCATCTGCCCGGGCGATGATATGGGCGAAGCATCTGCCCAGGATGATTAAAGCCACATGATACATCGCAGACCTGTGGCATGGTGGAGGATATGCTGCAGTATTTGCTTCAACCAAAGACATTTTCAAGGGGATAATCAAAATGAAAACAATTTCCATCATCAACCTGAAAGGCGGTGTCGCAAAGACGCTCACTACTATCAGCATGGCACATATCCTGTCAGAACGGCACGGAAAGCGCGTGCTTGTCGTGGACAACGACAAGCAAGGCAATACCAGCAAAACATTTGGCGTACATAGCTATGAGCGCGGCAGCGTCGCGGAGCTGATGCTGGATCGCAACGCCGACCTGGCTGATACCATCTGCCATACCCGCTATCAACGGATCGACGTGATCCCTGCAAACATGAAGCTGCTCACCGCCAATATGCAGGTGATGATGGACAGCAGCCGTCCGCAGCAAACCCGCCTGCGCGCAGCTCTGCGCAAGGTACAGGATCAGTATGACTACTGCCTGATCGACAACGCCCCGGATATCAACATCAGCACCATCAATGCGCTGGTCGCATCGAATGAAGCAATCATCCCAGTGAAGATAGACCGCTACGCCTTTGACGGCCTGCAGGAGCTGAAAGATCAGATCGCTATCACACGGGAAGAACTCAACCCGGCGCTGCGTCTGGCTGGGTGCCTGATCACCTGCTTCCAGCACGTAGAGGGCGAGCGGCAGGGCGAGGAATGGCTGCGTGCCAACATGGATTGCCCTGTATACAAAACGCACATACGTTACAGCGGCAAAGTAGTGGAAAGCTCGTTTGAAGCTACCCCCATCTTGGAATACAGCCGCCGCAGCGGTGCAGCGCATGACTACTGCGACTTTGTTGCCGAGTATCTGGATGATGAGAGGGGCTGCTGATATGGGATTTGCTATTACAGATATGCTGATGCAGTCCTCCCTCTCTTCTGCACCGGCAAAAGATCAGCCGATCCGCAGGATCAGCTACTATGATCTCGTTCCATCGGAAGATAACTTTTACTCCATGCAGGAGCTGGAAGAGCTTCAGACTGCGATTGAGCTTGCGGGACACATCTTAAGCAACCTTATTGTAACACCGCTGCCGGACGGCAAGTACAAGATTCTGTCCGGTCATCGCCGTCATGCAGCGGTGGGGCGGCTTCTGGCCGCTGGGAAGGATGAGTACGAATTTCTGCCCTGTGCGGTTGAAGAGCTGACGGATGAAGATCGTGACGTCCGCGAACAGGTGCTGCTCATTACAGCCAACAGCCAGCGCGAAAAAACGGCATGGGACAAACTGGAGGAAGTCCGTCAGATGCGGGATATTGCACGCCGCACGAAACAGGAGCGCGGCATTGCCGGGCGCGTCCGTGACCTTGTGGCACAAAGCCTGCACATCAGCTCCAGCCGCATTGCCAAGTACGATTCCATTTTGAACAACCTGATCCCCTCTTTAATGGAGGAAATTAAGGCGAACCGCCTATCAATTTCTACGGCCTATGACCTCAGCGGCCTGCCTGCGGACAGGCAGCAGGCAAGCTATGATTTTTATCTTAACCACGGCAAGCTACCGAGCGAATCGGCTCCGTCTGGTGTGTTCCAGTCGAACACACAGCCCTCTGCCCCTGCGTCAAGCGAACCGGCTCCGTCCGATGTGTTCCATCCGAACACGCAGCCCTCTGCCCCTGCGTCAAGCGAACCGGCTCCGTCCGATGTGTTCCATCCGAACACGCAGCCCTCTGCCCCTGCGTCGAGCGAACCGGCTCCGTCCGATGTGTTCCATCCGAACACACAGCAAACTCCCCAACAGATATTCCATGCAAATGCACCATACAAGCCGCTGACACAAGCAGAAATCGATAAAATGCACTTTGATCGCGTCTGGATCGATTACGGAATGGATGAGGATGGCGAAAGATTTGGTGAAGAAGGCGTCGTGCTATATGGGAAACTGTATTCCATTGATGTGCTCGACGGCGCAGGTCTTGAAGATCTTCTGCTTGACGCGACAGGTGGCGATACCCTCGACAATTCAAGCGGAAAATACACGGTTTACCGATGCCCTCCCAAGGAAAACACCGATGCTTGAGGTCTGTCCGATGAAAATCAAATTCGAGATCGGAGATGGGAAATGCCCGCCGGGGGTGAAGTATGAGTAAGCGAGTGATAGATGTTGCCTGTGGCAGGAGGACGTACACATTTGAGAATCGGATTGATTGATGTAGACAGCCATAATTGGCCAAACCTCGCGCTGATGAAAATATCCGCATATCACAAATCCATTGGTGATGATGTGGAGTGGTGGGACGGATTTGCACAATATGACCGCGTGTATATGTCGCGTGTATTTGATAACACATATTCCGAGGATGAACCCGAGCCGTGCAACGCATCGGAAATTATCAAAGGCGGTACGGGATATGGGTTAGATAATACATTGCCGGATGAAATAGAGCACATAATGCCTGATTACGGTCTTTATCACTGGATGCCACAGGATACGGCCTATGGATTTTTGTCGCGGGGTTGTCCCCGTGGGTGTGAGTTTTGCATTGTTTCCCATAAAGAAGGCCGCAGAAGTGTAAAGGTCGCAGACCTTGCGGAATTCTGGAACGGGCAAAAGAACATCAAACTGCTTGATCCTAACCTGCTGGCTTGCCCTGAGCATACCGACTTACTCAGCCAGTTAGCAAGCAGCGGCGCGCAGATTGATTTTACGCAAGGGCTGGACGCGCGGCTGCTCTGTGCAGAAAACATTTCTTTACTTAATTTGATGCGGATCAAAGAAATTCATTTTGCGTGGGATTCTTTGCGTGAAACCGACGCTGTACTGCGGGGACTTCGGTTGTATGTGGAAAGCGGGCGAAAAAACCGTCATGGAGAATATGGGACGGTGTATGTGCTGACGAATTTTAATACCACTATGGACGAAAACCTCTTTCGGATCTATACGCTGCGCGATATGGGATATACCCCCTATGTCATGATCTATGACAAACCAAATGCGCCACGGGAGATCAGGCTCTTGCAGCGTTGGTGCAATAACAAGCCGATCTTTCGAAGCGAACCGGATTTTGCAAGGTATGATCCACGGAGAAGCTGAAAGGTAGGCTGGCTGCAAAAGCAATGAATAAACTTCTAAAAAGCAAGACATTACGATGGGAAATCGTTACAGGAATATCGTCTCTGGTTATCGGCACCCCAATAGGCTTCTGGCTTAACCATGTCATCTATGCCTATTGGGATGCGATAATGTCAGCTTGGATAGCGTCCTATGATAGCCGAGAGCAGGCGATTACTTCGCTGCCGTCCTATGTAGGATCGCCGGTTGTGGAGACTGCTATATTCGCTGTCTGGATCGGGTTGATTATGCTGCCATGGATCTTTGTGCGGTTAAGGACGAACTTGAAAATAATGCTATCGTTCTTCCTGTATGGAATTTCACTTGAGACATTATTTACTATAACTTACGCAATAGCTGGAGATACAGTTCCCGTTTGGATACACTTCCTTTTTATAAGCGCGGTCATTGATGCAGTGTGGATCTGCTTTCACTTTATAGGTTGGCTAATAAAAAGGCTCAGAAGCAACCGGTAAAAGGTATACCAAACCAATGAAGCAGACTGCGAAAAGCAATAGGGAGGGCTGCGTCATGGAAATAAACGATAATCATGTGGTTATAAATTGCATAAATGACGGCTTCTGTGATTTCTACGATATACTGCTCAGGGATACAATCATCGAGTACTGTCAACAACGCAACGTAAAATGTGATTCTACATTAACTGTATCTTATCACCTTAATCGGGACGCATGTACAGCGTGCATACTTATCAAGGATACAGAAAATCCAGATCCTATCATTGATATACTGATTAAGCATCCTCCGATTATTGGCGGCTGCTGGAGCAATCGGGTTGCGCGGCGGTTGGCAATCGGACAGCTTTATGTCAGTGCGTTTATACATTCTGTATGTGTGTTTCTGGAAGAAATATCATACGAACTCGGTCAGTCGTGGACAGTTATCAGCAATGACGATTGTTATTACGCACCGTTGCTGTATTTTTCTCGAGAAACAACAGATTTGTTGAAGGAAACCGACATCTGCTATATTCCACACATGGTCAGCAAATACCCTTCTGCCTTTGAACGGTTGGCGCAATGCGGTTACTCTTATAAAGCATACTGGGGGCTTGACGAAAACGATGA
The DNA here is from genome assembly GCF_900291975.1 of Agathobaculum massiliense. Classification (GTDB taxonomy): domain Bacteria; phylum Bacillota; class Clostridia; order Oscillospirales; family Butyricicoccaceae; genus Agathobaculum; species Agathobaculum ammoniilyticum. Next base: position 2,370,438 of record NZ_OMPN01000001.1, on the reverse strand, counting down.
AAAAAATTCGGATTTGCCTTGAGGTGCAGGGGCTTGGACAGGACGAGTACGGCACGCCATGTTCAAATGTCGTTTGTGTGACGCTGGGCGATGACGATGCCGAGGAATTAACCGGCGCGGAGTACAAAGCATTCTTGGAACAGATCAAGATTGAAGATGTCTTACGACTGTGCTGGTTGGATCAGCAATTCAGCCCAGCAGACTGCCGGTTGATGATGCCGGAAGAGTACGATCTGGCAAACGGAGAGCAAAATGGACAAGGAACAGAAAGCGATTGAACGGATGCGGCTGGCGGCGCAGATGAGCGAGACCTACTACCAAAAGCCGCTGATCGTAACCACGAGCGGCGGCAAGGACAGCGATGTCTGCATTGCTCTGGCGGTGGCGGCGGGGATTGACTTTGAGGTGCAGCATAACCACACCACGGCAGACGCGCCGGAAACGGTATATCATGTGCGGGACACATTCCGAAGGCTGGAAGCCAAAGGAATCAAATGCACGGTAAACTGGCCGACGTACAAAGGTGCGCCGGTGACGATGTGGAGCCTGATCCCGCAAAAGCTGATGCCACCGACACGGGTAGTACGCTACTGCTGCTCGGTATTGAAAGAGGGCGGCGGTGCCGGACGCATGATTACAACGGGTGTGCGCTGGGCAGAGAGCGCGGCACGTAAAAATAAGCGCGGTATTTACGAGAGTATGCCGCACGACCTCAGCAAGAAAATCATTATCAACAATGACAATGATGATAAACGTCAGTTGTTCGAGAACTGCAGATTGCAGGCAAAACGCATCTGCAATCCGATTGTAGACTGGACAGATGATGACATTTGGGATTACATCCGCAGCGAACGTATTGAAACAAATCCGCTGTATGCGTGTGGATTTGACCGCGTGGGATGTGTCGGCTGCCCGATGGCCGGGAGAAAAGGCAGGCAGTTTGAATTTGCGCGATACCCAACATTTGAACGAGCTTATATCCATGCGTTTGACAGGATGCTGAAAATGCGCGTAGTGCGCGGCAAGCTGGACGGTTCGTGGCGTACCGGAACAACCGGCAAGGACGTGTTCCACTGGTGGATGGAGGACGGGGTATTGCCGGGACAGCTCACGTTCTCAGACGCCTGAGTTATGCTCCCTCTTTTTAAGTGCAGACCCCCAAATAACGATAGTCCGAAGGACAAAGGAAATACAATATGAAATTATCCCTTAATACGATTCTATGCGGCGATAGTCTAAAAATCCTAAAGACCCTGCCCGACAACAGTGTACATTGCTGTGTGACATCGCCGCCGTATTATGGTTTGCGGGATTACGGCATGGCGGGACAAATCGGACGGGAACCGATACCGGAGCAGTACATAGTCCGTCTGGTGGAAATATTCCGCGAAGTGCGGCGCGTACTGCGGGCAGACGGTACACTATGGCTTAATATAGCAGACAGTTATGCAGGGAGTGGAAAAGGTCGGAACGCAGATGGTAGCCATCGTCCCGATGGCAAGCAGGGTACGAATCGCGGGACAATAGCCGGTGTGCTGCACAAAGCACCCTCTTCAGTCGGCTGTAAGCCGAAAGACCTGATGGGCATTCCGTGGATGCTGGCGTTCGCACTGCGGCAAGATGGGTGGTATTGGCGTTCGGACATTATCTGGATGAAAAACAATCCCATGCCGGAAAGCGTAAAAGACCGTCCCACCCGATGCTATGAACACGTTTTTTTGTTTTCAAAATCCCGCCGCTATTTTTACGATGCAGAAAGTGTGGCGGAGCCTACGGCAGCATCCACAGTCCGAAATCTCAGGGACGTATGGCAGATCAATAAAGTCCCCTATAAGGGCACACACTTTGCTACTTTCCCTCCCAAACTGGCAGAAACCTGCATTGTGGCCGGATGCCCTCCTGCCGGCATCGTGCTTGACCCCTTTTTCGGCAGCGGAACCACTGGTCTTGTTGCTAAAAAAATGGAGAGGCACTATATCGGCATAGAGCTAAACCCCGATTTCTGCAAACTGGCACAAGAACGGCTATCCGGCACATCCAAAGCAGGATATATGTAACATAAAGAAACCGCCAACCGTACAAGCAAAATAACCACGGGCCTATCGCCTGTGGTCATGCACCGGAAGGTGAAACGCTTACGCAGATTATCCCCCTGCATGTTTCCTCCTCAAACTTCCGGTGTATGACCATGCGCGATGCGCAGCAATCAAGACAAGGCAGGTGAACGACCTTTGAAATTCACATTTGAAATTGATGCGGCCTTCCAAACGATGAAAACAGACAAAAAGCTGCCGGAAGGCGCGCCGCCCAAACAGGTTCAGCGTTATATTCAATCAGCGCGCCGCTCTCTGCTGCTGGAGGATCTTGAAGCCCAAAAGGCACAAGCCCGGCAAATACGGATAGGAGGTCTTGATAATGCCTGACGCATTGCATCTGCACCTTAGACCGTGTGAAATTGCCGTCATTCGCTATCATGAGCAGGATAATGAACTTGTGGAGCTGCGCTTCCGTATCGGCCAAGAGCGCGAAGCACGGTTTGCCCTCACACATATTTCTGCATATGATCCCGATTACAATGCTATTTTTTCCAGCCGGTTTCGAAAAAAATTACAAAGGAGACAGCGCCATGTCGAAAAATACACAACAATCCGCAAATAACGCTATATTATGCAGCGGATCTGAACCGCTGATTGGTGAAGGCGTGGGCTTTGAGCGCATCCGCCGTATCACCGGCTATCTGGTAGGCGATCTGGATCGGTTTAACAACGCCAAACGCGCCGAGGTAAATGACCGTGTAGCGCACGCTGCATCCAGACCCACGGCATGCCCTCCAATTAAGAAAGAAGCAGGATTGTGAGCGGAGAAACTACTATGAATTACTTGTATCATGTTTGGTATTTTTACTATGACGGCTACGGAGAACAGAATGAGGCGGCTTGTTGCTGTGAACTTCAGCGGAAAATAACAACTCCGGGTGATTATGAAGATTTGGTCAAAGCAATAAAAAAAGCACATTATCATCGGGATTCTTCGAACATTTCTGTTATCATCAGGAACATCCAGCTCCTGCATGATCCATCTGAGCCAGACAAGGGGGATTAGCGTGCTCATTCTGATCTGTGTCGGGCTGATCTGCATAATAGTCATTCAAATACTGCGGATCGCTTATCTCAACAAGAAAGTCGAGAAACTGGCTTTGAAAGAACGGCTATTGACACAAATTATCGAGGATCGCTGCATCCCCTATTACACCGGCGAGTAATCTCGCAGTAAAGCAAAAACTTTATTCCGCGTTATTCTCCTTAGACTGAGGTGGCACATGAACCATATAGAACGTATAAAGGAGCTGCTTTCGGCTTTGGGCTATACAATCACGGCCTGTTCGCCAGATCAGGATCTGATCAGTTTTTTATTCTTTCGTGCAGATCATATTTACCAACTGGAATGTTACGGCGGTGATTGGAATTGCACTGTACTGTGGGGGATGGCGCATGATGATAGCTGGGATAGCTCCCGGATTATAAAGTCTGAAGGTATCTTTGTACCATTCACATTAGATTTACTGGACAGCATAGCTGACGCTGCTCTGAAGGATTATCTGTCTGAAGCAATTGCGAGATGCGATACGGAGCAAGAAAAAGATAATTTTATCCGAGCCAGCACAGACAAAGTTTTGTCAACGCTACACAAGAATGATATTTTGCTATTTTAGCTGCGATTTTTTGCAATTTTATAGCAAAATTGCAAATCCATCTAATTTCTCTTGCTGTTCAGATATTACTTAAAGCTTATTATCATAATACCCTGTTTCCATATAAAAGTCTATTAACCATAATAACAGAGGAGGAACCATCACATGAGCAACGCAATTTCCATCAACAACACCGTCCTTATGGGACGGCTCACCCGCGATCCGGAGCTGCGGTATGTCAGCGGGGACATCCCCGTTTGCTTTTTTAAGCTGGCAGTCGCACGGCAGACCTCCGGCGAAGAGAAAACAGACTTCATCCCTTGCGTGGCATGGCGTGAAAAAGCGAAGTTTGTATCCCAATGGTTTTCCAAAGGCACACTGGCTGTCGTGATCGGGCAGGTCACCTCCCGCATATGGGCGGATGACCAGGGCAGCAACCATATTGCATTTGAAATCCTGTGCGACCAGATCCAGTTCGGGGAAACCAAGCGTCAACGGCTGGACCGTGAATCTGCGGACAAGCAGGGGGACGCCGCGCGCGGCAGTTTGCAGATCCTGGCGCTGGATGCTGAAACCGGCATGCTTTTGTCCGGCGCAGCCTATGACCTGTACCGCGCGGACGGCACGCCCGTCCAGCGCAACATGGCAGGGACGGACAGCGGCGCGCATATCGTCGGCCTGCCTGCCGGTGAGTACACCATCACGGAGGTCGCTGTCCCTGCGCATTACGCCCCTGCAGCGCGCTCGGTCACAGCGTCTATCAGACCGGGCGAGGACTGTGTGATCAAAATCCCGCATACCACACAGGCAGCGCCCCCTGCGGCGGAGCCTGCGCCCGCCGCTGCGTACAGCATCCCCGAGGGGATTTCGGACGATGATACAGATTCCCCCATCTGACCGCCGCGCCCATATCCGTGTGTTCCAATGGAACACACGGATACCCTTGTATGACAGAGGTAATCATGAGCAAAGAGGAATTGGAACATCTGAGGAGCCTGAACCGTGAACTGGAGCATGACCTGCGGCGGCTGCACGAACTGGAATCCGCCGTTTCCGGCCGCACTTCTTCCATATCCGGTCTGCCGCATATCGGCGTTTTGCAGGATAATGTCAGCCTGTACATATCCATTATAGACGAACTGAAACGGGTCATCATGGACCGCGTGCTCGAAAGTATTCTGGAGTATGCCAAGCTCAACGCATTTATCAATGGGATAGAAGACCCCCTGCTGCGGCAGATATTGCTTTACCGCTATGTAGACGACCTGCAGTGGCGTCAGATCGCAGCACAGGTCGGCGGGGACAATACCGCCAGCAGCGTCCGCAAGATCGCGGAACGATACTTGAAAACATTGCCGCAAGGCACAGCACAAAAGACATGAAGGAGGTGTTTCAAATGTCCGGATTTACAATGGGGTGCAGCCATGCCCTGCGCAGCAAAGGCCTGTCCCTTGCAGCCAAGGGGCTGTACCTTGTCATATCGTCGTTCTGCGGCATGCCGGGATGGCGGCTCTCCAAGTCCCAGCTGGTGCAGTTCTGCGAAAGCCGTTATGCGCTGGAAAAAGCGTGGCATGACCTGCTGGAAGCCGGATATCTGAAGCACCGCTTTTCCCAGACGGGCAATAGCGGCGCATTTGTCCATACATACGACCTGCTGCAGCTGCCGGAGGATTCCCCTGCATATCAGTATGCCGCGCCGTCCGGGCGCACGGGCGGGGACTGCCGTTTCCGCCCCGCCGGCGATACCATGCGCGATTTTACCCGTATCCCCAATGCCGTGCTGCGCAGCAAAACCATCCCTTTGGCAGTCAAAGGGCTTTTCGGCGTGGTCTTACACCTGACATTGATCCCGCATTTCCACCTGAACCCGGAGGGCGTGCGTGCGTTTTGTGCGGAGCGCCTTAAACGCTTTTCCTCGGTATGGCGCGCGCTGAAGATCAGCGGCCTGCTTAAACAGCACCGTTACCCCACGGGGCAGGAGGACGGCTTTTCCTATCAGTATGAGCTGCTGGCAGAACCGGATCAGGAAACCCCATACCTTACAAACCATCACGCGGACGGTACGGTATCCACGGTAAAAACGATAGCGGGGTATTTAAGCCATGCTGGGAAGAAGCTGCGCGCACTGCGCCCCTCCTGCTCCAAAACGGCGCACAGGCGCGGTTCCAATGCTTCCGTGCCCTCCTCTGCCCCTGCGAGAAAAGCGCCGTATGCACCGTCTCAGGCGGAAATAGAAGCAGTGCGGCGGCGCATTGACGCAGGCCGTCTGGAATGGCAGTATGACGCCAAGCTTGTAGATATGGCAGCGGGCGCGCTGGCGGAGATCGAAAACGCGCCGGAGCTTACGGTCAGCAAACGTACCGTCCCCCTTGATGAGCGTGCGCCGCTGGCGTCCGCTTTCACATATGACGATATGTCATCGTTCCTCCGCACGAAAATAGACCTGTCCCGCGCCGGCAACCCTGCCGCCTATCTGCGCGCGGTGCTATTGAAATGGATGCAGGAGCGCGCGTCCGCGGGAAATCAGCGCGCCAAGCCGCTCAGCGACTGGGAGCAGGAGTGGCTGGAGCGGATCAAAGATGTACGCTGCCGGCGTCTTGCCGAGGAAGCCGGACAAAAAAATACAAGCACGACCTGACAGCCGTACCAGCGTTTATGCAGTACGGCTTATGGCCGTGCTTTTTTTCTGCCCAAAACCGGGGAATGCCGCCGTCACGGCGCGGGATCTGCGGTTTACACAGCCCCGCACGCGCCCTTGACACACCATACGCCTGTTTTCGGGGGGTGGTAGAAAAGAGGGGCAATGGTATTAGGGCTGTATGCGGTTCAGGCAGGATGTAATTTGTCTTAAAATAATAAAATACCCTTCATTTATACCTGTTTAATTATATTTCTGATAACAATACCGGTATGAACGGCAAGGCGAAAAAACTTTCTTTTTCCCTGCAACTTGTCCGCTTTGTCCACCCTGCCTGTGATAATCTGTATACTGGGCGGAAGCCCACGGGCAACGCCCGCAAAGAGCATCCAAATGGCTGGATGCTCTTTTTTTGTGCTAAAAAAGGAGGTTGCAGCGCCATGGGCAGAGTAAACGAATGGGCGGTCAACAGGGAAAGCGACGGGATTGTATACTGCTTCGCAGACGGCACAACACAGGTGGTCCGTCTGGAGGACTACCTGCGTGAAAACCCGGAATACACCGCCGAGGACTTCCGGCAGATCAAGGAACTCTCGGACGGCATGTTCTTTGAACAACATCAAACAGATTATCGCTACGGCTACATGAAAACCGATGCAGATTTTGACGATGTAGCCGCCGCGCTGCCGGCGTCAGACCCCGAGCCGTGTACAGCGCTGCTGCAGTGGGAACAGCGCCGGCTCGCAGTCCGTGCGGCGCTCCTGCTGCTGCACAGCGGCGGGCTGACCCCGGCGCAGAAAGAACGGTTCATAGATTATTTCCTGCGCGGGAAATCCATTGCGGAAATCGCCCGCAAACATCATATACATCGGCAAAGCGCTTGGGAAAGCGTTCACAGGCTGGGCGAACTGTTATCCTCCGGCACCGCCATCTGAAAATAAAGCATATTGTCCGCAGTATGTTTTTATTTTAATATGCCGCCAGTGCGAAACTGGCAGAAAGGAAAATTGATATGGCAAAATTCACACCAGACCAGCTCAAAGAGCAGATGGAGCAGACGGTCCGCCGTTTCCGCGAATCACCGGAAAGCTGGATGCAGTTCCTCGACACAGCGGCAAGGCTGTACAAGTACGATTTCCCCTCGCAGGTCATGATCTTCAACCAGCGGCCGGACGCCACCGCCTGCGCCGGCCTGCCGTTTTGGAACAACCGCACGCTGCGCAGGATAGCGCGCGATTCATCCGGCATCGGCGTCGTGCAGCGCCATGCGGATGGGCATGAACAGGTGCAGTACCTGTTTGATATTTCAGATACCCTCCCCCGGCGGGATAACATCCCGCCGCCGTACATTTGGGAGATGCGCGCAGACGCGCAGGACGCCGTACTGGATAACCTTTCCGCGCAGTCCGGTGAAGATACCCGTTTACTGGACAGCTTTTCTGATAACCTGTTTATCGCGGCGCAGAATCAGGCGTTCCATGACGCGGACAGCATCACGCAGGACCTTGATTTTATCCGTGCGGCAGTGGCGTCCGCCGCCTACTGCGTGCTGCGCCGGTGCGGCATAGACCCCGCGCCTTATGTCCGCTTTATCCCAACCGGAGGGCTTTCCACAGCGGACCTGCACCGCTTGGGTTCTGTAACCCAACAGTCCGTTAAAACCGTATTATCATCCATTGAGCGGACAATGAAACACTTGGATGGGTGTAAACTTTTTCGATTTACAACGCGAAACCGTATTGCGGGACAGGGCGCGGGGGTGTATAATAAGGATACGGAAAAAGACCGGCAGCTTACGGAAGGAGATGGGCAAAATGACCGAAGGAATGCAGGGCCAGACCGCGCAGGCCGAAACGGAGGAGATCACCTACTACACAGGGACGGACGGGAAGGAATACCCAGACAAGACGCCGAAGGAGTACGGGCCGTTCGGGCAGGAGCATCTGAGATACCTCATGAAGAACGATCCGGAATCCTATCAGGATATGGTGGTGAAAGGGACGCTGACCCAGTACCTCAACGAGGTCGCGGAGAGCGCGGAAGAGGATATGGAGCGGCTCATCCGGGCGCAGGCGGCGCAGGACGGGACGGACGAAAACCTGAAACGGACAGACCCCATGAAATGGGTGGGGCTGATGAACAACTACCGCCACTGCGCGCTGGAGATCGTGCGGCGGGACTGGATTTACTGTTAAGTAATAATGAAAAAGGGAAAGCGGCAGAGTTGAAAAAACCTGCTGCTTTCCCTTTTTCTGACGAACCGCCCGCGGTTCAGCTTTCGCTGATGCCGGAGGAAATCCCTGCGCGGGATGTGTTCCAGTCGAACACGCAGCCCGCCGCTGCGGATATGTTCCAGTCGAACACGCAACCAGCCGCCGAAGATGTGTTCCAACCGAACACGCAGACCGCCGCCGAAGATGTGTTCCATCGGAACACACGGCTCGGCCGGCATGAATTTACGCAGGCGGAAATAGACCATGTGCTGCGGCTCGGCAGCAACACAGACCGCCACCGCGAATGTATCGTCGCAGCCTTTGAAAAGCAGAAACCCATCGGCGGGATTGCAGCCGATCTGCAAACCATCTACCACGGCGGCAATGGCTTTTCCATCGGCGCGGAAATGTTCGCCGCGTGGTATGACAGGGACGGCGTCCATCTTTCCCGCGGGCGCTCCACACGGTATGACGCCGGGGCGTATCTCATCCCATGGGAACAGGCGGCAGGACGGATCGGGCATCTTATAGGAACCGGACAGTTTGCCACCAATGTCGAGGTCGCGGAAGCCGAGGGATACGAACGCCGCCAGCTTTCGGAAAAAATCTGGTTCCTTTACCATGACTTCGGTGAAGAGGCGCAAGGCTATCTGCCCAGCCTGTCCGGGGTACGGCGAAACAATTATCCGGAAGAAACAGCATGGCTCGCGGGACAGCTGAAAAATCCGGAATTTCTCCGGACGTTCACAGAGGAATATGCCGCGTTCCTGTCCGCCTATGACCGAAACCATGACCTGCTGCGGTTTCGGCATCATAAAACCAGGGACATCATGGATGGCCTGCATGATCTATCCCTTCCCCGCAGGACTTTTGCTTCGGGAATGACGAAAATCCCGGAGATCGGCCGGTTTATCACAGACGATGAAATTGATGTTTCCCTTTCGGACGGCGGAAACGTCGCAGGCGGGAAAAACCGTATCTACGCTTTCTTCCAGCAGGGACACTCTGCGAAAGAGCAGAAAGACTTCCTGCAGGAGGAATATGGCATCGGCGGGCGATCCCACGCGCTGTCCGGCTCTTCCCACAGTTGGGAAGATTATGACGGGAAAGGGATTCATTATAGAAAAAATGGCTGTCCGGATATCCACCTTACATGGGAACATGCCGCGAAACGTGTTGCCGCGCTGGTGCAGAACAACCGATACCTGCCTGCAGAGGCACAGGCGGCGGCTGATAAGGTGCGCGAGGGGAACGCGCTGGCGGAACAGGAGGAAATGGCTGCGCCTTCTGTGCCGGAGGGCAAGACAGGCCATGCAGTCCCGCCTGTCATGCCCCAAACCACGGGGGAAAATCCATATGAACCGGACAGCACACCCTATATCTTCTGCGAATGGAGTGAAAGCCCCCTATTTGAAGATGGGAAACGGTATTCCATCTATGAGTTTGACCGCCTGATGAAGCAGGCGGATGACGAACAGGTTGCAGGGAAAAACGCCGCTTTGAAAAAACATGGCACATGGGAGGACTGGTACGAAGCGGACGATCCTGAAAACGAGCGGTTTCTTGGCTATGATAAAACCAAATTTACTATCGTTATGCCTGATGGGCAGACCTATACGGAGCGGCAGGATATTGGCGATGGTGATGGCGGGGTGCTGGATTTCCTGAGTCGGTATCCCCAATATCAAAGCATCCTGCCGCAGCTGCGCGAGGCGTCCATTGTATCCCCTACACCGGATGAAGCAACCATTGGGCAGGCCGCTGCCACAGACCCCTCCCACGATGTGTTCCAGTCGGACACGCAGCCTGTCGCTGACGATGTGTTCCGACGGAACACATCGAAAAGCGCCGCGCCCAAACGGACGGTGCGGACGGTAAAAGAGATTTATGAACAATACCTGCCAGTGATTAAAGAAAAGGTCATGGCTGACGCTGCCTATCAAAATGCCTGCATGAATTCAGACGAGGAAAATGCCCGTATAGAAGCGGATGCTGCTACACGGCGCGCGGCGGTGAGTATCGGGGATACCGAGTTCCTCCGGCTTTATTATGACCTCAGTTCTTTCCATAACCATTTGCATAAAGTGGTATTTGATGAAACCTATCCTGCCCTGCACGCAAGCGCAGAACAGCCCGTTTCATCTGATGATGTGTTCCAAGGGAACACATTGGAGGAAGCCGTGCAGGCTGCTGCCACAGACCCTTCACGTGATGTGTTCCAAGGGAACACACTGGAGGAAGCTGTACAGGCCGCTACCGCAGACCCCTCGCGCGATGTGTTCCAAGGGAACACGCAACCCGCCGCTGACGATGTGTTCCAACCGAACACGCAGCCTGTCGCTGACGATGTGTTCCAGTCGAACACACAGCCCGCCGCTCACGATGTGTTCCAGTCGAACACGCAGACCGCTGCCGAAGATGTGTTCCATCGGAACACGCAGCCTTCTGCCGACGATGTGTTCCACGGGAACACACTTGAGGAAGCCGTACAGGCTGCTGCCGCAGCCCTCTCCCACGATGTGTTCCAGGGGAACACACTGGAGGAAACCACGCAGGCAATACCAGCGCCGTATGACCCACTTGCACCCGCCTATCAGGTTGGGACAGTGGTTTACTGGAACAAAGCGGCGCACATCATTTCCGGCGTCAGCCCCGCAGGAATCACGCTGAAAGAAGTCGGCGCGGAGGGTACGGAACTGTCGCCCATCGCCAAAGCTGTATTCGAGGGCCGGTTGTCTCAGGACGCCCGAAATACACCCGTCATAGACACCCTGACTATGGATATCGAAAATACAAACGACGATCTGCGGGAAACGCTCACCAGCGAGCACGGCCTGCTGTCACAGGCGGACAAGGACGCCATCGCCCGCCTCCTGCGGGACGGTCTGGGCAATGCGGAAATTGCGCAGCATCTCTCGGACGCCCACGCGGGTACAACCGGCAATTTCACCCTTTTAACAGGGGATGAAGCCGAGTATATCGCCACACCATCCGGTTTTTCCGTTGAGATTCAGGACAGGTTCGGTACGGAACTGTCGTATTCATGGACCGAAGTCGCGCGGCTCTGCCGCAGCCTGTATCAACAGGAGTTGGACGGCTTCCGTCACGCTGTCCCCGAACCTGCTGCAAGCGCGGATGTGTTCCAGCCGAACACACCGGAAGGGGCGGCGCGGAACGCGGGCAATTATCATATTACGGATGAACTGCTCGGCGTATCCCGTCCGCGCGAACGGTATCGTGACAACATTGCCGCACTCCGTCTGCTGCACACGCTGGAGCAGGAGAACCGCCCGGCTGCGCCGGACGAACAGGCGGCGCTCGCCCGTTATACCGGCTGGGGCGCGATCCCGCAGGCGTTTGATGCGGGGAATCCGGCGTGGGCTGATGAATATACCGAGCTTAAAGCGCTGCTGACAGACGATGAATATAAAGCCGCGCGCGCTTCCACCTTAAACGCGCATTACACCAGCCCCACGGTGATCCGTGCTATCTATGACGCCGTAGAGCACATGGGGCTTGCACCGGAAAGCATTCTGGAGCCGTCCTGCGGTACTGGTAACTTCTTCGGTATGCTGCCGGAGGGAATGAGAAACAGCCGTTTGTACGGCGTGGAGCTGGACAGCATCACGGGCCGCATTGCCCAAAAGCTCTATCCCAGTGCGGATATCACTGTATCCGGTTTTGAAAATACCGCATTTCCGGACAACACTTTCGACCTTGCCATCGGCAACGTCCCGTTCGGTGATTATCGCGTGAACGATAAGGCATATAACAAAGACCATCTGCTCATACACGACTATTTCTTTATGAAATCACTGGATAAAGTAAAGCCGAACGGCGTCGCTGCTTTCATCACCTCCAAAGGCACAATGGATAAGAAAGACACACACGTTCGCCGCCTGCTTGCGCAGAAGGCGGATTTGCTGGGCGCTATCCGTCTGCCAAACAATGCGTTCAAAGCCAATGCCGGCGCAGAGGTGACAACGGATATCCTGTTCCTGCAAAAGCGGGAAACGCCGCCGGAGACCGAGACTGAGTGGGTACAGCTGGGGCAAAATCCAGACGGGCTTTCCATGAACCGTTATTTCATCTCCCACCCGGAAATGGTCTTGGGTGAAATGAAGATGGAAAGCACCAGATACGGCTATGATACCACCTGCGCGCCGATTCCGGGTGCAGACCTGAAGGGGCAGCTTGCAGAAGCGGTACGGCATATCGGGGCGCTGGAGAAGCTGCCGGTGCGCGGCGCTGCGGATGTGTTCCAGTGGAACACATCGCAAAATACAGGAAGTACCCCGGATGAAGAGGTTGAAGATTATAGCTATTTCATCAAGGACGGGGCGGTGTTTTTCCGCGCCGCTGGCAGGGATGAGCCTACAGGATATAAGGAAACCGCATCGCAGCGCGCCCGCGGCATGATCGGCCTGCGAAAAACCGTGCGCGATTTGATCATAGCACAGACCGAAGGTTGTGATGATGACACGCTGCACGGGCTGCAGCGTACGCTGAACGGGCAGTACGACGCCTTTGTCAAAAAGCACGGCTATCTCCACGATACCGCCAACCGCCGCGCCTTTTCACGGGACGCAGGCTATCCGCTGCTGCTGGCATTGGAGGAGCTGGACGATGAGCAGAACGTCAAAGGCAAAAGCGATATCTTCACCCTGCGCACGATCCGGCCGCATATTGCCGTGACCAGCGCGGATACGCCGCAGGATGCGCTGGGTTTATCCCTTGCGGAACGCGGGGAAATCGACTTTGCTTATATGTCCCGCCTGCTGGGCGGGACGCCGGAGGGGCAGATCATTTCCGCGCTGCACGGGCAGATTTTCCGCGAACCGGTAAGCGGCGTCTGGCAGCCGGCGGACGAGTACCTTTCCGGCAATATCCGCGCAAAGCTGAAAACCGCGCAGGCATACGCGGAAAAAGACCCCGCTTTCTCATTTAACGTGAAAATGCTGGAAAGCGTCCTGCCCGAACCGCTCACCGCTTCGGATATCAGCGTGCGGCTCGGCACTGCGTGGATTCCGCCCGAAGATATTACGCAGTTTGTGCGTGAAGTCCTGCACCCGCCGTTCTATGCTGCAAATAAGATAACCGTATCTTACTCGGATGCAATCAAAAGCTGGTATGTATCCAACAAGGGCGCGGACAACGACCGCAATTCCTTTGCCCACACCAAATTCGGGACAAGCCGCGCGAACGGCTATGAACTGCTGGAACGGGCGCTCAACCTGCGGGATGTGCAGATATTCGATGTGAAAATCGTAGACGGCAAGGAAAAGCGTATCCCCAACCAACAGGAGACCATCAAGGCGCGCGGGAAGCAGGACGCGCTGCGGCAGGCGTTCAAAGACTGGATTTTTGCAGACCCGGAACGGCGCGAGCGTCTGGTCCGCTACTACAACGAGCATTTTAACCACACCCGCCCGCGCACCTATAACGGGGATTACCTCTCTTTCCCCGGCATGAACCCGAACATTACCTTGAAAGAACACCAGCGCAACGCGGTTGCCCGCATCCTCTACGGCGGCAATACCCTGCTGGCGCATTGTGTTGGCGCGGGGAAAACATGGACGATGGCAGCGGGCGCGATGGAACTGCGGCGGCTGGGGCTTGCCCACAAGCCGATGTTCGTTGTGCCAAACAGCCTGACCGAGCAGTGGGGCGCGGAATTCCAGCAATTATATCCCGGCGCACATATCCTTGTGGCGCGGGAAGATGACCTGTCCAAACAGAACCGCCCTGCATTTTGTGCGCGGATCGCCACAGGGGATTATGACGCGGTGATCATCGGGCATAGCCAGTTTGAAAAAATCCCGCTTTCCCCGGAGCACGCCCGGGCGCATATCGAAAAGCAGCTTGACACGCTGGAACTCAGCCTGTCCGAAGCGAAAAAAGATAAAGGGCAGAGTTTTACGATCAAGCAGCTGGAAAGCTCGAAAAAGAAGCTGGAAGCGCGGCTGGAGCAGCTGATGAACGCCAAGGAAAAGGATACTGCCGTAAGCTTTGAACAGCTTGGCGTGGACCGTATTTTTGTAGACGAAGCGGACGAATTTAAGAACCTCGGCCTGTTTACAAAAATGCGGAATGTTGCAGGCATCCAGACCACGGCTGCGCAGAAAAGCGAGGATATGGCAGCAAAATGTGAATACCTGAATGGGCGCAGCGGCTATAACAGCGTGGTATTTGCCACGGGTACGCCGATCTCAAACAGTATGACGGAATTATATACCATGATGCGCTATCTGCAACATGATGTACTGGAGCAGGCGGGCTTATCCGATTTTGACAGCTGGGCATCCGCCTTCGGCGAAACCGTGACCGCTATGGAACTGTCCCCCGAGGGCAGCGGCTACCGCAGCAAAACCCGCTTTGCAAAGTTTGTCAACCTGCCTGAGCTGGTTACGATGTGGAAGCTTGCCGCAGACATCCAAACGGCGGATATGCTGCATCTGCCGCGCCCGGAAGGGACGTATCATAATGAACTCACCGCGCCCACCCCAGAGCAGGAGGCAATGGTGCAGCAGCTGGGAAAACGCGCGGACGCGGTGCGTGCCGGCGCTGTCGCGCCGTATGAGGACAACATGCTTGCGATCACAAACGACGGGCGCAAGCTGGCGCTGGACCAGCGGCTTTCCGACCCCTCGCTGCCCGATACGCCGGAAAGCAAGCTGAACAAGGTTGTGCAGAACGTTTTTGAAATCTGGGAGCGTACCGCGCCGGAAAAAGGCACGCAGCTCATTTTCTGCGACCTTGCGACACCCGGCGGCAAAGGCGCGCGTAAAAACAGCTTTTGCGCCTATGACGATATACGGGACAAGCTGATCGCGCGCGGCGTGCCTGCGGAGGAAATTGCGTATATCCATCATGCGGATACTACACCGAAAAAGCGCACGCTGCGGCAGCAGATGAACGCAGGCAAAGTCCGCATCCTGATCGGCTCCACCAGCAAAATGGGCGCCGGATTCAATGTGCAGAAACGCTTAGCCGCGGAACACGAGATAGACTGCCCGTGGCGTCCGCGCGATATTGAACAGCGCGAGGGGCGCATCCTGCGTCAGGGCAATATGTATGACCATGTTGACATTTACCGTTATGCGACCAAAAGCACCTTTGACAGCTATAACTGGCAGACTGTGGAGAATAAGCAGAAGTTTATCGCGCAAATTGTGACTGGGAAATCCCCTGCGCGTACTTGTGAGGATGTAGACGCCGCCGCACTGTCCTATGCAGAGATCAAGGCGCTGTCTGCCAGCGATCCGCGCATCAAAGAGCGAATGGAACTGGAGGTTGAGGTCAACAAGCTGAATGTGCTTCGCACCGCATACAAGAACGAGCAGTACCATCTGCAGGATGAAATACGCATAATACCGGACAAAATAACGGATAAGGAGCGCCTGCTTGCCGCATTGCAGCAGGACGGCAGGACCTTTGCAGCGCACCATGCAGAAAGCGTGGGCGATACATTCCGCGCGGAGATCTCCGGTACGGTATACACGCAGAAAGAGGACGCCGGAAACGCTTTGCTGCAGCGCATCGAAAGCGAAACGGCAAAGATCAAGGCTGGGGCGGACGATGCCCTGGCGTGGGAAAAGTCCCTTTCTATCGGGCATTACTGCGGTTTTGAACTATACCTGACGCGCGACCCGCTGCAAAACTGTATCCTGTGGGGACGGGGGGAGACCAAGCGTCAGGTGGATGCCGGCATGACGCCGCAGGGCATGATGCAGCGGCTGGGAAATGCCCTGTCCGGCATTGAAGAACATATTCCCGACTGTGAAAAGCGGATATCTCTCTTGAAAGAGCAGCTTAAAACAGCGAAAGCGGAACTGGATAAACCGTGGCCGCAGGAGGATGAGTACCAGATCAAGGTAGCGCGGCTGGGCGAGCTGAATTTCCTTTTAAGCAAAAAAAATGACCAGCCTCAGTTTGGCTTAGACCAGCCTCAGCCGGAGTTGACCCTATAACATGAGCCGTACGTTTACGCGGGAAATTAGGAAAGGCGTGCTTGAACCTCGTGGTTTAGGCACGCCTTTATTCTTAACAAAAACATTTTAATTGCGCGTTTTTACAAAAAACTCCCAAAAGACCAGTTCGTAATCTTTTGAGAGTTTATAATTTGTATCACTCGTCAAGCAAAATATCCATATGATATCATTTTTGTGCCAGTTTCCAATAAGGTATTATTTTTATAAACTTCTAATGTTATCTTTAATTGGTATGAATATCCATGATAAACAGCATAACTTTTTGTGGGGGTT
Organism: Agathobaculum massiliense; assembly: GCF_900291975.1. Classification (GTDB taxonomy): domain Bacteria; phylum Bacillota; class Clostridia; order Oscillospirales; family Butyricicoccaceae; genus Agathobaculum; species Agathobaculum ammoniilyticum. Next base: position 2,353,632 of record NZ_OMPN01000001.1, on the reverse strand, counting down.
GCAACAGAAAATGAAGATGATGTCGTATCCCATGTGTATAAGGTATTCCATTTATTGTTTTTAAACTGTTGCAACTCTACGGTTATTTTACATTTGTTGACTTGCGTAGATAGTGCCGAACCAGAACCATAAGCTGTTGCTATTCCTGAACTTGAAATATCAAGATTTCCAGTAATGTAAACGATATGGGTCCATCTTGGTTGAGCTTGAAGATCTGTTGCCCCGGACGAACAAAAGAGAGCGGAGAAAACAAGGGTGATAGCAACAACAGTTTTCATCAATTTAATTTTTTTCACAAAAATCCTCCTTTGAAAAGTCGTTCAGATAATATAACGAAATCAAAGGAGGATATATTACAAATATTTTAAATATCTACACTTTCCAGTATCTTTACACATTCTTCTTGTGTGATCGTCCCAGTAATACAATACATATGTCCATTTGTAGGCCACGAAACGATAATGTAGTCTTCATGTGATGAAACCACAGCAGGAGAGCCATCAACTTCAATTTCACTCAAAACACTGTCTTCTGAGTTGAAGTAAAAGGTATCCGTATTCATATTAAATTCAATTTGATACGAGCTTCCATCCTCCCGCTGATATGCAATACTATATCCATTTTCGAATTCTGAAAATGATGTTACTACAAAGCCGTCTGGAGAATAAGTTGGCAGATATTTCGACATGAAATCGGAAATAGGAACATTGAGGTCATCATGAGTCAGTATCTGGGAGCTTTCCTTTCCAATGTTAAGGATAAAGGATAACACAGGGACCCGAATAGCGTCAACAGAACCTATCAGAATTCCACCGATTCCAATGAATACGGCAAATCCTGCTGCTATATGTTTCATTGTCTTCTTATACGCAGATATCCATTCTTTGCGGCGTTCTTTCCGCCTGACACGGTTCATTCTCTGCTCGAATCCCTTTGAAAATTCATGCGGCTCAATACCCTCTGCCGCCAATTCTTCCTCGGTTTTTAATTCCGGAGGCGAAGATTCAACGGAATCATCCAGCGCAACGCCAAGGAGCTGTTCGATATACTTATCATCGTTTTTCATCAAAGTAATGCTCCTCTCTCAAAAGTTTTTCCAGCTTCGATTTGGCACGAAGCAATCTCTGGTTGACGTTGTTTGCCGAAATACCGAGAAGTTTTCCCGTTTCTTCCGCCGTTAACTGATATAAAAACCGGAGTTTTAAAGCATCCCGATATATATCCGGTAATTGATCAATTGTCGTGACGAGATCCATATATCGAACCTTTCCAATAGCAGAATCTTCAGGATTATTCTGATCTATCACAAAATTTTCATTATCAAAAAAGACCTCAGGATTTTTACGTCTTTTTCTGTATTCGTCAATACTGATATTCCTGATGATAATGGCAATGTAGTCACGGCGCTTCTGTTCTGTCATTGTTGAGATTTTTTTCATGTTAGCTGCAACTCTGACGAAAGTCTCAGCAGTCATGTCTTCAGCCAACTGTACATCATGCAATATACTGTATGCGATCTGATACATACCTTGACGGTAACTATTATATATTTGATCGAATAAGATTTCATTATCTTTATCATCAATCAAAACCGTATAAGACAGCATGGTTATCCCCCTCCAATGCCGCTAATATCTTTGTGAAAGGCAAAACCAGTATATCACAAAGTAATCAAGAGGGAAAAGAATAACATTGCACAAAAAATAAGCACATATATGTAATTATCAGAATACATATTTAATTTAAAAAATAGTGTTAAAATAAGATGTAAAATTATTTGTTTGGGGAACTTGTGTACTTTATATAACGAATTTAAATAGCTTGATATTACATGAATTATTTACAAAACAACAGGGTTGGAGCAGTTATGCTCCAACCCTGCTCTGGTATATATACTTGTTTTGAACCAACGACCTCCGGGGTTATGAGTTTACCATTCATGTCCGAACGAACCGACTTCACTCTCCCATTTTTCTGTCACTTTATTATAGTATGACACAGTAATGACGATTTCGTTATCACGAATCGCCGAGACAAATGCTGTGACAGAATGTATCGTGTTCGGATAGTATGTTACTTTGAGACTTTGCACCCCAGTTATATCTCCCGTGCTGTCCAGAATGGTATACTTTACATGAACCTCTGCACCACAGTTAAAAGTAACATCTTCTTCGAAATAAAGGGTCATGCGATCTTCTACTCCTACCGATGCATCAGCAGTGATGTCGGCGGCGAAAGCCGGCGTAATCGATAGTGTTGCCACACACAGCACAAGTGGAACAATTCGTTTAAACAGCTTCTTGATATTCATTTTCTTTCCTCCTCACGAAACGGCTGATACATGGATTCGGTCAGACGGTACAGCAAATTCATATGGCTGGTATCGTCCACGAATGTCACATTCTACTACCACCTCCATTCCAGCTTTGAGTTCGTGTAATGATATCTCTTCTCCCGCAGGATCGGTAATTTGTGTTCCCGAATCTGCGGAAAAAACATAATAATTATCCGAATCGTCTTTCATAACAAAGCTGTTGTAATTTGATTCAACTACTATACCATAGCTATATGTCGTGCCTTCTCTCAAATAATTTAAGTAAACAAAGCGGATGGCAAATATGATTACTATGCAACATGCAAGCATGATTAACAAAAATATCGTCTTTTTTTTGAGAGTATGACACAGCTGCATTGAACTTCCCGCCCTTGTATTATAAAGTTAGTAGTTATTAAAGCCCCTCTCCAAGGGCTGTGCTACACTGTAGGGGATGCTGTGGATTGGTGTTTCGACCCTACCAGAAGATGGTTTTAGAAAGGTTCCAACCACAGCCCCTTACAATTTTGTTAATCAGTTAAATACCGCCAGACGGTTTATGTGGAACAAGGCTACAAAAGTAAGGCGCACTGTGGATGCAGCATCACATATTTACCGTTGGAGGGATTGGTTATGGTAATTTCTGTTGGTATTGATGTCTCAAAGGATAAGCATGATTGCTTCATTCTCAGTTCGGAGGGCGAAGTCCTGGCAGATGCGTTCACTATCCCCAATACGATGGATGGGTTTAACTACCTGTTGCAGAGAATCCAAGACTGCACCACACCGCAAGACAAAATGAAAGTAGGGCTTGAGGCAACCGGGCATTACAGCTACAACCTTTCTAAATTGTTCTTTGGTAAATGTCAACAGCAAGACTGCTGACTGCACCGACCTGGATGGTGCATGCTGACTGGATAAACAGGCACACTTCAATTGAAATATTTATTTGATCTAAACCAAACTTGAGATTATAGTTTAAGGCGCAATTGGAAATTTTTCGTTACAATCAGGATTTTGTGTTCGGAATTTCTCCATGTAATCTTCACGAACTGGACAGAAAATATCAATCGCCTTGCAGTCGACATCAAGAATAAACGCACCATGAGGTATATTAGCGGGAAGATAAATCACATCTCCTGCTTCAACACGGTAAATCTTTCCGTCGATAATTTCGTCACAATATCCTTCAGTCACAATCATACATTGTGCATTTTCATGAGTATGAACATCAAAAACAGAGTTTGCCTTCATAGTAAGAAAACTCACGGTAAGTTCTTTTGTTGAAATAAGATGACTTTCTGAACCAGGGACTAGCAATGTCATGGGGACACTCTCTGTTGGACGAACAATGTATTGTTCTCTATCTTGGGTTTCTGCAATCTTGAATTCACTGCGATTCATAGTTGCTCTCCTTTTCTTGATGCTGTAAAATGTGTTCTACTTCTTTCAAATAAGGCATTGACGGAATTCCTCCACGCTTTGAAATACTAAGTGCTGCAACGATATTTGCTTGATCTGCATACCTAATGACATCAGCAATGGACAATTGTACAAGCGACTTCCCCTCTTTTATAAAGTATGAAATGAAGGCGCCCCAGAAAGCATCTCCAGCTCCAGTTTTGTCAATGGTTTTTCCGAGTTCTACGCTGTCTGAAAAGCCTCCGCCTTTTTCGTTGAGACTAACATATGCCCCCTTTTTACCAAGAGTAATAGCTACGCATGTAACTCCTTTGCTATGAAGAAATGCGCATGCATTCTCTAAACTTTGTTCACCGGTGACAATCTCTAGTTCTTCATCAGAGACCTTTATCATGTCCACGTACTGCAACACTGATTGCATGTGAAATCTAGCCGATTCTTGATCGGGCCATAATTTTTCTCGATAATTTGGATCGTATGAAATCACGGCGCCGGCTTCTTTTGCTGTGTTTACCGCCACAAAAGAAGCCGTCCTCGTTGGTTCGTTAGTAAGAGAGAGTGATCCAAAGTGAAAAACTTTGCAATTTTGAAGCAACTCACGGGAAACTTCATCACTCTTAAGGCAAATATCCGCACCTGGCTTTCTAGCAAAAGAAAATTCTCGTTCTCCCCTTGCGTCTAATGCCACGAATGCAAGCGTGGTAAATACATTCGAATCCATAACGAGGCCCTTGGTACATATCCCTTCAGATTCAATCACCTGTCTCAGAAATTGACCATGCATATCGTTTCCGACCTTGCCAATAAATGCAGTTGACCGTCCCATTCGAGTTGCAGCAGTTAGCATGTTACAAGGCGCTCCGCCAGCATTCCGTTCAAACAGTTTCATCCCGGATTGAGAATACCCACCATCAGTAAAATCAATCAACAACTCTCCAAGCGCAACAATATCAAACACAGTTCTTCTCCCTATTATAAATACTGATTGAATTCCACACGTTCTCCATTTGGACCCGTAATCGTGAAGAAGCGTACACCTTTTTCGAAAAATGGCAAAGTTTGGATCGTTACGTTTTCTATCGACATTGTTGAAGTTATAAACCGAAATGTGGCTTCGACATCATTGACATTAATTGCAATGTGGTCCCATGCACCTGTTTGTAGTGTGCAATCCTCACTCTCATATACTTCAAGAACCATGTCTTGCAACTTCAAAAAGCAAACCCGTTTACCACGGTTGTCTTCTTGAGTTTGAACTCCAAACCCAAGAAGTTGATAAAATTTGAGCGTTTCCTCATAACAGTTTGTTGGGAGCCCTAAATGTTGTAATCCTAAAATTAAATTTTTTGCCTCCAATTTATTGCCTCCCTTCAAAAATTGCAAATGCATAAGTTTGGGGGATCTTCTCTCTTACTCCGGTATCTTTAAAATACTGATGAGTTTCATCTAAATAGAAAATCTGTATCCCGCCAACGCTGGAACAACGTTCCTTGGGTATTTTGTAAGCACCAACATCCAAGAATTCCTCCAATGCAGCAAAGAGAAACTTTGATGTAGAGTCAAATCGGAGAACTCTTGCCCACCCGTCTGTTTTAACCGTACTATGGAATTTTAATAATCCATGATGATCCACCTGGTATACAACGATGGTGTTCTCTCCACGATTTGATACTGTTAACCATTTCCCGTCAGGGGAAATGGCAATATCGCCGCCTATACTTTCATCTTTCTCGCTATATTTAAGATTGTTTAGTATTTGCTTCAGCACCAAGAAGTTTCTGTTGCGATCTAAATAGCAAGAAAAAACCTCAGAACTTATTTCTGAAACTACATAAATGTAATCCAGAGTAGGATGAGCAACGAGGTGCCGTGGACCAGCGCCTGGAGACAGATTTAATTCAAACAAGCTTTTTGATGGAATATTGCCGTCGAACAGTCGCAATTTGTCACAACCCAAATCAGCTGTTACCATATAATCACCATCAGCAACAACTATAGTGCCATGTGGATGGGGAGAATCCTGTCTAGGACCGATATTGGTGCCAGTGTCATTAAATTGCTGAATTTGAAGACATCTTCCTATTCCGCCGTCCTCTCGAATGTTATACAGCAACAATGAGTTGGCTAGGAAGTCCGAGGCAATAAAGACTTTTTTCTCATGATTTACAGAAATATGCGTTGCATCAAAACCAAATGCAGATTCTCGGTTAATCAATCGTAATGTGCCATCACTTTGAATTGAATAAGAACTAAAAAGATTGTTTCTTCCGCTGTCCAAAGAAGAAGTATACAGAACTCCATCGTCGATCGTAATGCAGGCTACGTCTCTCAATATGTCCTCAGTACCTTTTTTATTTAGTACACAAGATGTAGGATCAAAGGTATAACGGATCAACTTTCCTTCGTAATTTCTGATACAAGCATATAACCAAATCATATTAGTATTCATACGGGTCATCCTTTATTCCACGATGTTGCACACTGCCGGCCGCCAGATAGCCGCCACTTGCACCGGATTTGCTTTTTGAAATCCAAAAAGCAAACAATTTGCCTTGTTCTATCTCAAATACGATGTGGACTGGTACATGTGTAAGTTCTTTTAGCCGTGAAGGGTTTTTCCATATAATTTGTTGCTTTGTAGAATCGATGTTTCTACAAACGCAATCATTAAATGTAAGACCTTTAATAGGACGATTGTTAATGTCGCGCAATTCTGCCTTCAATGACTTGCATTGTGCATTAACCCAAAGACCTTCACCTTCAAAACACACTAACGGCGTTACAATTCGACCGACATTATCCGTTACCAGTGCCGCAAATCCGTCTCTACGGAGTGCAGCAACTCCTGTACTACCACCAGCATACATATGCCGCCCAAGATGAGGCGAATTCCCAGACCAGGCACCAAAATAGAAGAGAAGCTCGTGACCGTTTATAATACAGATGCCAGTTGCAGGATGAATGTAACCTTCGTTCCACGCTCCACAAGCTCCGGTTCCAGCAATAAATTCATTTCTATTCAATCTGGAAAATTGTAAGCCATCACGACTAAAGCCAATGTATAGATCACATTTTTTGGGGGTTTTCAGTTTTTCTGCAATCGTATTATGGGGGCCTTTAAAAATTTGATATAGGCCGATGACAATGCTTTCGTACGCCACACAATCCAAGCTATATAACTGTGTGTCACAATCATATATGTCATCGCGAGCATCATCTACATCTGCAGTCTGCCAAAAGTATTCCTTTTGACAAGCTGCAAGTTCATAAAAAGTACTTGCTTCCCGATAAGAACGGTATCGATATAAGTATTGTTCTCTATTATATAAACTGCGAACACTCAGCACCCATTTGTCTCTAAATGGGTTATAGAACAACGATGTAGTATCTCCGCATCGCATAATAGGCGTTGGTGTACTCCAAGTCATTCCGTCTGCGGATGTTCGTAGTTCTGCATACTCGCGTTTTTGGGGATCTCGAGTAAAGAGAAACATTTTATATCGCTCATCTATGCTATTAAGATCCAACCAAACGCTACATCCATCTCGTATACGTCCTTCGGAATAGGGTAACACTCGATTTGTGCCGTTACCTGCTCTGGTGTTTATCCTTTCCCAATGAAATCCATCACTACTTTCAGCATAAGCAGTCGCTCCAAACCAACCGGCTTGATACCACAATTTGAATTTACCGTCAAAAGGATCATAAAATGCGCCATCTTTAAACGGTGCAGCAACTGGGCAATTACCATTATCCATTTCCAAAGGAGTTGTGGGAAGCAACACTGGCCCCTTGATCTGAGGAGAATAGAACTCCCGCTGCATATCACATTCTTCTATTAAAAAATCGTCCACAAAAAGCTGTCTGCCGCAATCGATAGGAATAACATCGGGCCTTCTTTTCAGGTAATCCGGCATTTGCGGCTTTACCTGAAAGGAAGGGTGATGTACATGAGAAGTCGGGAGTAAAGTTTCGACATTGTCAGGGGATACAATTCCATTATGTAATATCATTTAAATATTATATATCGAAAATAAAATCAATCTGTTCTTGTGTAAGAGGAATCTGTGCACTTTCCAGAGTTGTTTTCATCTCATTTGGCCGCTGCGGGCCAACGATAGATACAACCGGGAAAGGCTGGGAGAGAGTGTATCCTAAAACAATATCTTGCAAAGTCATATTAGTCTCCTTCGCAAGCTTTACTGCTTGGCGTGCTCGTCGAAGGGATTCGCTATTATAGAAATATTTGCGAGAATATGCGTAGCCCAGATTCTCCATATAATCTTCTTTGAAGCAATTATAAAAGAATCCACTAGCCTGTGAACAATAGGCGAACACTGGTCGCTGGGTTTCAATATGATACTTTCGCATACCGTTAGTGAGCCATGTTTGAATCAGCTCATCGACAGCTGTCATATTGGGGAAAGCCATATTAAACATGACCTGATTTGCGCTGAATGTACGCAAACCGTGTGCCTTTGCATAGGAATCTGCTTCCAGTATTCGCTCGATTTTCCAATTAGAACAACCAAAATAACGGATTTTCCCTTCATCAACGCACTTATTTAATTCCTCGATAATAGGAATGACTGGCTGACTAGGGTCATCCTGGTGTAGCCAATAGAAGTCTATATAGTCTGTGTGTAGGTTCTTCAAGCTGTCGTTCAGATCTTCGCGCAAATACTTTGGAGTCATCCGCTTTTCATAAGGTTTATTCGTAGCATAGCAGCAACCTTTTGTGCTAATCAGCACTTTATCGCGCAAATGATTCTCTTTAAGAAAATCACCTACAAGACATTCACTCAAGGAACGTCCGCCTACAATGAAGCTCCCGTAATAATGGGATGTATCAATCATTGTCCCACCGTAATCGATATAAGATTTGAGCAATTCTCGGGAAATATGCTCTGGAACATTGCTTGCATAATCACCTGTGCCCAGCACATACTGCGGCACAGTAAGATCTGTTCCTTCAAGTTTTCTATATTTCATAGTCGACACCTCAATCCAATTTACTGATAACACGCTTGGTAAAGGAACCGTCAGAAACAAAACGGCCCTGCAAAATGTCTTCCTCGGTAATCCGAGCTAACAAAAGTTCCTTTTCTACATTACGCTCGCGATCATAGATAATATAAATTTGGTCATCCGGTGTTTGCACTGCATCTGGGTAAGACACAAGTTCCCGCTCGTCCAACAAAAGAGGACCACTCCAAGTCTCTCCATCATCTGTTGACAAAAATGCAGCTAAGTTATTTCTTGCCATATAGTCCGGGTCGTCCCCACGTGGCTTGTCAAAACAGTTATCAGGACTCCAGTGATTGATCAACAGGATATTACCGGAATGGATTTTTCGAATATGGAATCTGGAATTAGGACCGCCAAAGCAGAATTTTCCAACATTCTCCCAAGTTCGCCCCCCATCATTGGAAAAAGCTTCACCAATGCCATCTTTTCTGCGTGTCAGCATTTGAATAGTACCATCATTCTTCTCAATGATCATACTCTCGTCGAACCATCGATTCGGCATATCGACTCCACCACGATATTCAAATGTCTCACCGTTATCCTTAGATACATACATTTTTGCGAGACAATCAGGGACATCAGGATTCAAATCCGATTTAACATGCCCCCACAGGCAAATCGGAAGAGCCCAATCCCCATTGGACAGTACCGTTGGTTTGTTGAGCATCACACCATCTGCAATTCTATGTGGCTCCGTCCAAATAAGAGGAGACTCATCAGGATTTCGGCATACTGAATACCAACAACCAGCTCGACCATCAAAGCCACCATAACTCTGCGACCAGAAGAAAAACAATTCATTAGTAGGAGTGCGCCATAGACAAGGATCAAATGCTCGAACATTACCAGCTGGGTCAACTACCATAATGGGCTCAGACCATGTTTCACAGTTGTCATCGCTGATTTCAATTGCGACATAGTTGTCTGGACCTTCATCATTGCCTCCGCTGAAAAAACATCTCCAAAAACGGCCGCCCCGAGTTCTATCAATTCCAGGTATGCCTTGCCAAAGCCGGTTTTTGCGATGATACTTCTCGCCGGGATTTGTGTTAATCCGGACTGGCATAAGCGCCATATCCTTTTCTTTCAATGTTACTTCATTTGCTTCCAGTGATATCATTTTTCCACCTCATTCGCATGTCTGTTCACGGATTACAAATGTTCCACGTCCGTGGCTAGCGGTGTATTCATCAGCTTCTGACCAGTAGTCCTCGCCGCAATTAACACCACCATCTACAAATATATTCACGCCAGTGATAAATTTTGCTTCGTCCGAAGCAAGAAAAGCCGCTGTGTAACCAATATCGTTACCATCTCCACCAATTCGCAGCGGGATTCGTGAAATTTCCTCCGTATAGTCTCGATCTTCATAGCCTTCCGGATATACACACATACACCCAGGAGAAATAGTAGAAACACGGATACCGTATCTTCCGTATTCACGAGCCATAGATTGGGCGGCTCGATTGAGTCCCGCTTTCAGTCCGCCATAAATTGCGTCCATCGGAGTGGGTGTTTTGGAACGGATAGACGAAGTAAATAAAATCGTGCCTTTAATACCGCTTTTCATCATATATTTGGCCGCGGCATTAGCAATTAAAAGGCTTCCGCGAAAATTGACCTCATAAACAAAATCAATTTCTTCCGGATGGATAAGACGCATGTATTTTTCAAGACCAACACCAGCATTGCACATCACAAGAGATATAGAAGGAAATGCGTCTAAAGCATGTGCCATAAGGCTTTCACCAATATTGTGATCTCGCTGGTCGCAATCAAATGTTTCGACCCTGACACCGTAGTTGTCTTGCAGTCGCTGTGCAACACGTATAGCTTTGTCGCCCTCCCCGCAGTGCGCCATAAAGATGTTATATCCTTTGCTGGCGAGTGCATTACAGATTCCTTCACCGACACCTCTATTTCCACCAGTGACGATCGCAGCAGGTCTATTCACAAAACCACCTCCTATTATGCAACCTTTTTAACTCTATCTTTGCTTGCCTGACGGAAACAATCAATTGTAACTGCCAAAATCACGAGCGCGCCCATAGCAACATCCTGCCAGAACTGACTGACATGCAACAGATTCAAGCCATTGTTTATCACACCCATGAGTAGAGATCCGATCAGGGTACCCCAGATGCTACCGGAGCCGCCATTCATGGAAGTGCCACCGACAACGCCCGCAACGATGCAGTTAAGTTCGGCACCAGTTGCCATGGTAGAATTTGTGAAATTCAATCTACCGGCGAGCATCATAGCGGAAATGCCGCACAGAATGCCGGTCATAGCATAGGCCTTAAGCTTCATTTTGTCGATTTCAACGCCTGAAAGCCGCGCTGCTTTTTCGTTACCACCAATGCACTTGATCTTGATTCCAAAAGGAGTTTTTTCTAGCAGAAACCATGCCATTGCAAACAGAGCAAGCAATACGATAATACCAATAGGAAAAACATTCTTGATTTTTCCAGCAGCAATCCAACGGAGGCCGTCTGGCATAATCAAGGAGTTTTTCGCATCTGTAATGATAGCTGCCATACCTCGGAAAATGTAGCTAGTGCCAAGAGTCGCAACAAACGGAGGTAACATAACCTTTGTGACAAGCAGGCCGTTGATTATCCCGCAAAGAAGGGCTATTGCCAGGGCAATCAAAATAGCCGGCATAGGCGCCATTCCATATTTATTTGTAAGCAATCCCATAACACATGCGCTTAACGCCAAAATGGCACCTACTGAAAGATCTATCGCGCCAAGCATGAAGAGAACCGTCATGCCGATGGCCATGAGCGCAATATATACAACTTGGTTTGTCACTGTCAGTAAATTCCCAACTGTCATAAAGTCTTTCGAAAGGAAAGACAGAACGACGCAAAGAATAATCAGTGCTAAAAAAGCGCTAATTTGGGAACTATATTTGTTTGTAAGTTTCAACCCTTGTGCTTTATTGTTCATATTCCTTTTCTCCTCGCTGTGTTGCCAATTTCATTATTTTCTCTTGTGTTGCGTCCGCACGAAGCAGCTCGCCGGTCGGTCTGCCTTCGTGCATTACCAAAATTCGGTCGCTCATGCCAAGAACCTCTGGCAAATCCGAAGAAATCATAATGACGCCTATACCATCCTCAATCAATTTGTTAATTAGATTATAGACTTCAACTTTCGCTCCTACATCAACGCCGCGAGTCGGCTCATCAAAAATAACCAGTTTGGAATTCGCAACCAACCATTTTCCTAAGGATATTTTTTGTTGATTTCCGCCAGATAGATTCTCGGCATTCAAATCTAAGTTGTCTGTATTCAGATGAAGTTTGCGACTAATATTGTGGCAAATGGTTTCAATTTTAGACTTCTCAAAGACACCATGCTTTGTAAAGTTGTCTACAGCAGCAATCATCAAATTAGAATATAGCGAGTGAGAGAGAAACAGTCCCTCTTCTTTTCGGTCCTCTGGCACCAAAGATATGCCCAATTTGATAGCATCGGATGGGTTTTTTACTGAAATTTCTTTGCCAAAGAAATAAATCTTACCTTCTGTTTTAGGAAGTGCTCCAAATATTGTCTTTGCCACTTCCGTACGACCCGCACCTACAAGTCCTGAAAAACCCAAAACCTCTCCTTTGTGCAAAGAGAAACTCACATTTTGAAAATACTTGCCACAAGAAAGGTTTTCAACGCGTAAAATTTCTTCACCGCGCTCAAAAAACTGTTTCGGGAATTGCTGATCCATTGGATGTCCAACCATCATGCTGATGATGTCATCAATGGTTATTTCTTCTTCATGGAAATCCCTGCAACCAACAAGCTTGCCATCTCTCAACACCGTTACTCGATCACCAATCTGCATAATTTCATCCATACGGTGTGAGATGTAACAGATTGCCATCCCATTTTCCTTAAGTTTGCGAATAACTGTAAATAGTTTTTCCACTTCAATATCAGTTAGAACAGCTGAAGGTTCATCAAAAATAATGACCTTAGAATTCATGCGAAGAGCTTTCGCTATTTCAACCATTTGTCTCTGTGCGACACTAAGTTCATTTACAGGAACGGTAACATCAATATTCGCACCGATCATTTCCAACAGCTCTCTGCTACGTTGAATCATTGCTTGGCGATCCAGTATTTGCAATGGGCCGTGTTTTTTTACAATTTGATTGACAGCAAAAATATTTTCATACGCACTCAACGGTTCCACTAAGTTCAGTTCCTGATATACAACACTGATTCCTTTTTCCAGTGCTTCTATGGGGCTGTTCGTCAAGATGGGTTCACCATTCAACTTAATACTTCCTGCATTCGGGATATAAGCGCCTGCAATAATTTTAATCAATGTTGATTTACCAGCGCCATTCTCACCCATGAGAATATGAACTTCGCCTTTACGCAGCGTGAAATCGACATGGTCTAACACTGTAACGCCGCCAAACATTTTTGTGGCGCCAGTTACTTCTAACGCAATATCATTCATTTTAATGTTCTGCTTCAATTTGGGATGTCCCTCCCCACTTATGTTAGGGTAATACCGCATAATTGAACAAGAGCGATTTACGAGTAAATTTTGCATACTGACGAGGAGTGGTTTTGCGGTAATACTTGATGTATCACCGCAAAATCACAACGAAGTTAGGGCGCAAAATTTCCGTAAAGCGCCGCAGCTTTAATTGTGCGGTATTGCCTTAGATATCGCTCCTTTCCGCTAATATATATTGGCAAAATGGGGCAGCGATATATTGTTTACTTTAAAACCTACAGCACAAATGTTAGTTCACAAACTTTTCGAGACCGGCACTCTTGATAAACTCCTCAACATTGTCAGCCATAACAATGGAGCAATCAAGAAGAGTCTCTTCCTCTGCAGTACCACCAGTCAAAACAGTATGTACGGTCTGCATACCAACCTTGCCAAGTTCATACAGGGGCTGGCCAACTACAGCCTGGAGCTTACCTTCACGGACATAAGTCATAGAAGTGGGGGTGCCGTCAAAACCACAAACAACAACATTCTCAGTAAGACCAGCAACTTCCAGAGCAGAAACTGCGGACAATGCACCACCATCCCACGCGGAGAAAGCGCCTACAATTTTGTCCCCATACCGAGTAATGGCATCCTCAACACCGGAAAGAGCAGTTGTGGAATCCCAGTTGGCGTAAATCTCATGAATTTCAATGTCATTACGCGACTTTTTGATTGTATCAACAAAACCATCATGGCGCTGCTGTGCATTAGTTCTTGCCATATCGCCATTAATCACCAAAACAACGCCACTCTCAAGCTCTTCTGCCATCCATTCGCCAGCGACAGCGGCAGCAGCATAGGAATCAACAGCAATATGCCACAGGTTGCCAGCGTTGGTAGGATTGTCGATTTCTACACACTTGATGCCTTCGTCCTGTGCCTTATGGACAGACGCAGCATATGATTCATCTGCACCGCCATAAATGATGGCATCAACCTTCTGCTGAATAAAAGTATCCACGGCAAGGGCGAAAGAACCTTCGTAATCACTAGGATCAAGATAAAGCTTAGAGATCTCGATATCAAGATCCTTCGCGGTATCTTCGATGGCAGCTGCAGTCACCTGCCAACCCTCATTAGTAGCCTCAGGGCAAACGAAACCAACTTTAAATGATTCGGTACCCTGGTCGTCCTGCTGATTATTACTGTTGTTGCTGGTGTCGGTGCCGGCATTGCTAGTGCTTGTGTTGCCGCCACAGGCGACCAAACTCAAGACCATTGCAAAAATTGCGACAAGTGCTAAGAGCTTCTTCATTGATATGTTCCTCCTTTATTTTTAATCGATTGCGTAATCGATTAAATGATGGTGTTATTATATCTACAAAAAGTTCGCTTGACAATTAGCCGTTTAACAGAAATATTAAAGTGTTATTTGTACAAAACACCTTTTTTTTTGGTTTCGCGTAATCGATTAAATTAGCTGGTGACTTTTATTTTCATTTATGATATTATCCTAATGAATATGTAAATGTAATTGGAGGTTTCTTGGATGGGTACCGTGACAATTCGGGATGTGGCGCGACTTGCAAATGTTTCTTCTGCAACAGTTTCACATGTTTTTAATAAAACTCGTTTTGTTTCACCAGAAAAAACCGAACAAGTGTTAAAAGCGGCAAAGGAGCTTAATTATACTCCAAACGCCTACGCAAAAAGCTTTCGTACAGGCAAAAAAAATCTGATCGGATTTATTGTGCCTGATATTTCCAACAGATTTTTTGCTACCATTATTGAGGCAGTAGAAACAACGTTATCTCAATATAATTACAAGTTGATTGTTGCAAATACAAAAGAAACTGGAACTCGAGAGTTGGAACACCTTTCTTATTTTTGCTCTGGTGTTGTAGATGGGTTATTGATCGCATCCACATTTAAAAATTATAGTGATATCAGTAAATACTTAAATCCCAATCTACCAGTTCTTTTTGTTGACCGCAAATTTGATAACATGCCTTGGTGTTCTGCTACGATTACCAACACAGACGCTACCTATTGTGCAACCAGTGATTTAATTCAAAGTGGGCACACAAAAATTGGATATGTTGCGGGCATTCCTCATTTGTCTACTACAAAAGGGCGTATCAATGGGTATCTTAGCGCAATGCGCGATGCCGGTATTGAAGTTCAGGAATCTTGGATTACTTACGGTAATTCTATGAAAACCAGCGCGGAGGGCTGTGTTCAAAAATTGCTTCAAGAAAACTGTACTGCACTTATTATCTCGAATGGTGTAATGTCTTTGGATGTGGCTAACTATTTGTACCGTATGAAAAAAACAGTTCCTGCTGTATACTTCGATGATGATTATAAATTGGATATGGCTCCTTGTTTTGCTACTATTTCGCAACCTTCTTATGAACTCGGAAAAACCGCAGCAGAACAGATTATGTGTTTAATTGACAATCCTAATCAGCAAAACTACCATATCATTCTATCTGGTACATATAATCGATTCAAATAAGAGAACTTAAGAGATTTAATAGAATGTCTTATGTGTTTTTCAACATTTGTTTCTATTTGTAAAAGACGCCGCCCCCTTTATCGGCAAATCGTCCCTGCATTTACAGTGTAAGACAAGCTGATAATCCGGGTATTTGTTCATCATGTAGTGGACGAAATTGCCGCCGATAAACCCGGCGCCGCCCGTTATGAGTAGCTTCATATCCGTCCTCCTCAAAATCCGGTCACGGCATCACACAAAAATGGCGATTTGTCGTCTTTATCCGATAAGACCGGCTCGTCCACACCCCAATCGATGGCAAGCTCCGGATCGTTCCACCGGATGCCGCCGTCCGCTTCGGGCGCATAATAGTTATCCGCTTTATAAAGGAACTCCACGTCGTCGGTCAGCGTCACAACCCCATGGCCAAAGCCGCGCGGGATCAAAAACTGCTTCTTGTTCTCCGCTGACAGCTCGACGCCTACCCATTGCTTGTAGGTCGGGCTGTACGGCCGCAAATCGACCGCCACATCATACACCGCGCCGCGTGTGCACCGTACCAGCTTGGCCTGCGCCTTGTCCCCGCGCTGAAAGTGGATGCCGCGAAGGGTGCCTTTGACGGTCGAAGAGGAATGGTTGTCCTGCACAAAGTCATAGTGCAGCCCCAGCTCATCCATTTTCCGCTTGGACCAGCTCTCCATAAAAAAGCCGCGGTGGTCACCGAATACATCCGGTTCCAGAATCACAACGCCCGCCAGCTTTGTTTCTGTCAATTTCATGTGGATGACTCCTTAATACTGTATCTTTCCTTCGGCCACCTTGCGCAGATAGGCGCCATAGGGCGCTTTTCCATATGTATTGGCTGCTGCATTTAGTTCCTCACAAGTGATCCAGCCGTTTCGATATGCGATCTCTTCCAAGGAAGCGATTTGAATGCCGGTGCGGCCTTCTACCACGCGGACAAAGTCGGTCGCTTCGTTCATCGAATCCACCGTGCCGGTGTCCAGCCAGGCATAGCCGCGGCCAAGAGTTACAACATTTAAAGCGTTATCTTCTAAATAAATACGGTTTAAATCCGTGATCTCCAATTCACCGCGTGAAGAAGGTTTCAATATTTTAGCGTAAGCACACACTTTTTCATCATAAAAATATAGACCAGTAACCGCATAGTTGGAGTGTGGTGACAAGGGTTTTTCCTCAATCGACACCGCTTGACCTTCTTTATTAAACTCAACAACGCCAAACCGTTCTGGATCATCGACATAATAGCCAAACACAGTAGCACCATGCTCTCGGCCCGCCGCTTCCCTTAAATGCGCACTCAAGCCGGCGCCGTAAAAGATGTTGTCGCCCAAAATCATCGCGCAGCGATCACCCGCAATAAATTCTTCACCTAAAATAAACGCCTGCGCCAAGCCGTCCGGCGAAGGCTGCACTTTATAGGACAGATAAATGCCGTACCGGCTGCCGTTACCGAGCAAGCGCTCAAAATTCGGCAGGTCCTGCGGCGTGGAAATGATCATAATGTCGCGAATACCCGCCAGCATCAGCGTGGACAGCGGATAATAGATCATTGGCTTGTCATAAATCGGCAGCAGCAGCTTGCTCGTCACCATGGTCAGCGGATACAATCTCGTTCCGCTTCCGCCTGCCAGTACAATTCCCTTCATGTACCGCTCCTCCTGGTTGTTCTCTTTATATAAGGAAGGTCAGTGTCCTCACCGAACCCACTTCCAAAACGTCTGATGCGAAACGCCCAAAATCTTTGCGGCTTCCCGGGTTGAGATTTCTCCGGTCTCCCAGCGGCCCTTGAGCTCGTAGAACTTTTGGTTCTTTTCGATTGGCGGGCGACCGAAGCGGATGCCTTTTGCTTTGGCCGCGTCGATGCCTTCCCGCTGCTTTTGCTTGTGCTCGGTGTATTCCTGGGCTACGGTCGCGTTGAAGGTCTCAATGAGCACGTCGTTTATCAAACGGGCGGCCCACGCCTGATCCTCTGGGAAATCGACCATAGTAGTCGGCATATCGAGCACTTTCAAGCGAATATCGCTGTCCCGCAGCCACTGGAGTTCTTTTTGTACGGTTTCCTTGTGATCGCTCAAATGATCCAACGACGGAATAACCAGTGTGTCGCCTTCACGCAGCGCTACTTTTTTCAGCAGTTGATAGCTGTTTTGACCAGCATTCTTTTCCGATTGCTGGTCGATAAAGACCTCATGCTCCTGCGCGCCAAGCTGCTGAAACGCATCCAATTGGCTATAAAAGCTCTGTTTCCCTTCCGGTATACGCGCATAATAAAATGTTTTGTGTGTCATCATCCGTCACTCCATACCATCTCATCCTGCTCGCATCGTTTCGAAGCTTTATCCTCAAATCCGCTCTTTCACCTTCAAAAGGTGTACCTTCTGAATGTGCGCAAAAACTTCCAGCAGATATACACCGCTTTCGATATTTGGAAATGTTGTGGCAATTAACTATTGCTTTTAGGCTGTTTTTGCGATATACTTGATAAGGCAAAAAAGCTGTCAAAAGGTACACCTTTTGACAGCTTTTTATCATTTATTGTATGGATACTGGTTTTCTGACACTGAAAAATTCAATGATGCTTACCATTCTCGGGAAGGACAATCGGGTTGAGTTTCAGCTTCTGAAACTTTTTATATAGACGTGCCATCGCTTGATTGCTGAGCTCCAGTTTCTTTTGTGCCGCAGTTAATGATTTACAGCGGCGAGTTGTCTTGATCAGCTTCCGCATTGTATTTTTGGCCTTTTTCTGAAAACCCGATGCTTCAATCCACTGCTCAGCTTGCTGCATGGTTACTGCTTCCGGAAAGTCCTGATACAGGCGGTGCAGAAATTTGCAGAACAGCTCGTTGTGTCGTTTAGCAAGCACCTGTAATTGCTTTTCCCAAGTCTTCGCATCTGTCAGCCGATGGATGCGTTTCCTTTTGAGCCGCAGCTCCAGTCGCAAAATTTGCTCTGCGATCTGCATTTTGTGACGCTTCTTCAGTTCATAGGTTTTGTCATACACAGAAAAGGCGCAGCTTTTGGATTCAATCGTCCAAGCGTGTTCATTCACTTCCCTGTATTGCTTCGCACTGCCCTTCCCTTTCCCAAACGGGCTTACCTCGTATCGAGACGGCAGCCGTGTTTTCTTCCAAATATACAACTGGTTTAGCAGCTCCCGTTTGCTTTCATAATACTGGTTGCAGGTCAAATCCACCCGCGACAAAATGAATTTCTTTTGTTCGATGCCTATTTTCGCTAAAGTCTTCTGCAAGACCTTTGATACGGCATTAATCTGCGTTTTCTCCCCAATAAAAAGCGCGGTCGGACAATACTTACCTGCCAGAAGGGACGACGGATTGACAATCACCGTGATCCATGAAGGATGTGTCAGCGACTGGTTCAGTACGATTTCGACGCCGCGTTCCTTGTATTCTGTTATTTGCAGGGTAGTATTCAGAAAATACGGATCTCTGTTCATGACTTGACAGCAGTTTTCCTCCCACAGTTCCTGAATCTCGTGATAACTGCTTTTCGCCATGATGGAAAAGGTATGAATCCCATATTGTGATTTCACATTCATTCCCCCCTTCTCTTTTTCGCGCAATTGGTGCAGCATTTGCAGTTTTTCACTTCCTGTTGTCCCTGAAACCGTAGGATTTCGCGTACCATACAATCTTCACTGCCTGCAAATCGGCGCATTTCCTGCGCGTTTGCTTTGAGCAGTTTCCCTGCCATCGGCGAATCCGTCTTCGCTTTTTTCTGAAAGACAATTGCTATTTTTTCGTCATCGCCATTTTGGTCAAAAAATAAGACGCAATGCGCCTTTTGGCCATTCCGTCCCGCTCGGCCGATCTGCTGAATATAATCCGTCATGCTGATCGGCATATTAAAATGAATGATAAGTTCCACATTCGGTACATCAATGCCCATGCCGAACGCCGATGTCGCTACCATGATTTTTGTTTTTCCCTGCAGGAAGTCGAGTTCCATACGATGACGGAGCTTGTCTGATTTCATCTTCGCATGAAAGCGGCTCACCTGTCCCGGATATCGTTCCGATAAAGCATTATAGATTGCGTCCACACACCCCGTTGTCAGCGCGTAAATCAACACGGAACCTGTCCCATGATATTTCCTTATGCACCGCTCCAACGCTTGAAAGCGATCCGCCAAACGTCCATCCAACGAACGCTTTTCGCTTGTCACGTCTTTTTTTAATAGAATCAAATTCTTCCGCTTCAAATCGCTTTGAAATAGCTGAGGTTGTCTCATATGAAGCAACTTGGCAATTTCCTTTTCCCTGTCCTCCAATATCGTGGCGGAGCAGGCAAATATCACAGGACGTTCCGGTAAGCAATCAATAAAGGTTCCTATTTGTAGATAGCTCTCCCGGAAAGAATATCCCCACTCCGTTACGCAGTGACACTCATCCACAACCAGCATATACAGCCCTGTTTGCCGAATCGCTTGCTGAAACTTCTCACTTTGCAGCCGCTCCGGTGTGACATACAAAAACGTCAGCTTCGCCTTCCGCACTTTGTGCAGGATCGCTTCGGTCTCCTTTTTTGTACGGTAATGATCGATGTAATCCGCTGCAACACCGCAAACTTGCAGCTCGTGTACCTGACTATACAGCAGCGATAAGGTCGGCTCAATCACCAGCGTCAGTTTTGTACGATGCAGCAATGCAGGAATACAAAACATATTTGATTTACCAGACCCGGTAGCAGCCATAACCATCGTATCATACCCGTTTAAAACCGACTGGATGGGCAAAATCTGATGTCGTCTTAAATGCTCGATCCCAAGACTTTTTATAACCGGCTTCCAACTATCATTCATTTTCATAAAGAGATACCCCCTACAGCATTTTAAATTTAGGTATCTCGTATAAGGTTTTGTATCAGTAAATCAATTTATCTTTTAACAGTAAGACCTATCAAAACATGATAGGTCTTACTGTATATCAAGAAGGTATCATCATGAAAAAAATTATTGTCTGGCTGCTTATGCTTTCTTTAGGCGCTACGACTTCGTCAGAAATACAAACAAATGATAAGTCAATTATGGATGAGTCCGACTACGCTTATCTTTCATTAACCTATACGAGTCTAAATTCCGAGGCGACGAACTTCAACGAGCAGCGCACAACATCGTTTTATTTGTATGATCTCAAGACAAACAAACTCAAAGAGATATACACGTATGTTGGTGCCTGTGAATATCCTGTAGGCGTCGTGGATTATAAAAATGCAAAAGTATATTATTCAGTCTGGGGTGATCCCTCAGATGCTTCTGCCGGTGACAAGCTGCAGGTCTACGACATCAAAACAGGGAAAATCAATGACATAACTAATTATCACCATGTATTCAATGAACTGGATTGGTATAACAATGCGCTGTATGGAATTGTGGGCGGAAAAGAAAGCAATGGTGTCGTCCAGCTGGCGAAGATAGACCCAACAACAGGTGAGATACAACCAATTTTCTCTAATAATACAGATTCAGTTTATCTCGACTTTTCAATCGATCACAATACTGGTGAGATTATTACGACTTGGTATTCTGACTTTGCTCGGCGACGCATGGACGTAAATCAAGAAAACGGAAAAATAACCCCATGTCCATTTTTTATTTCGTCTGTCGATACATCGGATTTCAGCCTGCAGTCAGTGATATATACTTTCTCGGATACGCCATATTCATCGCTATTTGACAACTATGGTGCAGATGCCGACAGCTCCGAAGTATGGGAGACAGCAAATAATCTTGAAGTATCGAATGTTTCCCGCCTAAATGATGACATACTTCTTTTCATTGGTCGTGAAAGCGTCCTTGACCAGCAGGCAAAACTTATGATGCTAAATATCACCGATAAAACCACCAGTGAAATTCAAATCCCCGGAGTGGCAACCTATTATTCATTTGTTGTTAGTCCCGATCAACAGACCATCTTTGCAAATCTTCAACTGCAGGATGGAACGCAGGGTGTATTTTCATATAATATACAAACACAAGAATTGAAAAAACTTTTTGATATAAACGAAGTATTAAAAGACTTTTCAGGCAACAAATCTGTAACTCCCACAACCATGCAGATAATTATTCAATGAATTACCCCCGACTGATGCCGGTTTCCCACGACACCAGTCGGGATTTCCTTCTACAGTCGCAGCTTTAATGGCTCATTCATGGATCCGAATTGATCACAGTACCATCTTTTGCTGCATACAGCCCATGAAAGCCAGCCTTGCAATACATCATGGGACATTCAAGCATTACCATGACATTAGGGTACTATGCACACGGTACTTTCAATTCAGCGAAAGCGGAACTTGAAAGACTGGCTCTTGCTTCTTAAATCGGTGGTTGTACTACTCATTTACTACTTTTTGTTGCATTTTCATGCTGGCAAATGCCAGCTTATGAAAAGGTAATCAGAAATTTAGTGAAAATCAAATATGCGTTTGTACGAAAAAAATGTTCTTTATGTTACAAGTTAATTCCACAAGAATATAAATTTTTCCTGTTTAAAATTCTAATTGAATTCGTTACGATATAATACTATGATGTTGTCGTAAGATCCCGAAACTGTTTTAAAGAACTGGAGGAGAAAAATGAAAAAGAGTAAACTATTGATTACAGCATTTTTAGCCTGTAGTGTATGTGCAGTATGTGCATCTGCCTCATATAATTCTTTAGATACGGTTGTAGCAGATGGAGCCGTAACTCTTGCTGAAGACACGGTTAAGGAATACCGTGAAGATTATTATGATGTTTCCAATCTGTCTACGCAAATTGAAAGCATCGAATATGCATCAAATAAAGTAAATGTTATTGCTCGTGTCGAATATGATACCATAATAAAAGCATCTACTCCGGAAGATTCTCCATACATTCAAGGAATTGAGGGGGCAATTGAAGATTTGACAGATGAAGCTCAAATCAGTGAAGCAACCGATTATCTTGAAATGTGGAAAAATGAATTAAATCGGAATCATATCAACAAAACAATTTCTAATGAAGCGACATTCAATATTGCATTTTCAATTCAACCATCACTCATAAATGCAAAGCAGTCTGTATCTGTTGATCAACTTTTAGCGAATTCCAGCATAATGTATCGTGATTATAACTTTATCACAAATGACAATGTAACAACGTTGAATAACGGAATTGCTGACACAGAACAGGAATTTACTGATAAGCCTATTGACGCTTTTGAATTAGAGACAGATTCTGAAGTGTATGAAAAAGCCTATAACACCGTTATACGCCTTGTAAACAACGGAACAAAGGCATCTGGATCATCCCGTGCGCAAGAATTGGATCGTGTAGCAGCCCGTGATTATGCACAAGATCCTGCCAACTTCCCTCGTAATCCCGATTATAATTATTACACGTCCGAAGATTGTGCAAATTTTGTTTCTCAGTGCTATTATGAGGGTGGATTGTCAGAAGATAACATATGGAAGAGATATACTATTCCTTGGATAAATACCGGTGGTTCTCGCTCCACATATTATGGTTTGTCTGACTACATGCAGGAGTACGACATTGTCTTTTGGGTAAAGGGAGATACCGATATTGATCGAGCTATTGCGGGCAGCATTATCTATTATCAGAGCGGGACACCGGAAGGGCATGTCGGAATCGTTACAAGTAATGATGGACGTACAATGAAATATAGTGCTCATACCAATGATCATTGTGATGAGACCATGAATCAAGAATGGTTTAGTGAAAACTGCGATTTCCTTATTCCATGCTGGGACTCTTATGATAATCGTTGGACCCCACAGTAAACAGGAAGGAGTCTTATCATGAATAAGCCCAAATGGAGTAAGACTTTAATTTGTGTTGTGATAAGCTCAATTATATGTTGTATTGGCGCTCTTGCAGTCAACAATCGAATTACGATAGATCTGCCGGATATCACAATTTTGGTGAACGGAGAAGAATTTATAGCCAAGGATGAGGATGGTGTCGTGGTGCAGCCCATTCTCTACAATGGAACAACTTATGTCCCTCTACGGGCCATAGAAGAGTTAAATGGTAAATTTGTCGATTGGGATGGAGACACCAACACCGTTTTGATTAACGATCCGATTTTCAGTGATGAAGATGTGGCAGGCGCAAAAGATACAATTTACCAGTTCTTTGAGAGTTTTTCGAAAAAAGACTATGATGCCATGTATGCTTTAACAACTGAAGGAACGATCCAATATGATTACAGCGGCGTACAGGGTGTGGCCGGAATGGCAGAGGCGACCGTTGTTTCATGTGAATATGATGCTGAAAATTCTCAGCAAGAGGGGAGGCTGGTGTTTCAATGTACATTCGATATGATCCCAGCAGAAATGAGCACCTTTGGACCGGATCAGCGGCAGACATCTTATTTCGTGATATGCAAAGAAATCAATGGCAAATATTACTTGAGTGACATATTCTCGGGGCTTTAAACCATCCAACGTAAATAATCATTCTGAAAAAGCAATTGCTTTTGCAATTGCTTTTTCTTTTTTCCTCCAGCATTTTTGCAAAGTATGAATTACCCCGACTAAAGCTGATTTCTCCCGACATCAGCCGGGATTCCATCTGTGGGAAGCGCCTTACATGAAGGCTGGGGCAATGTGAATATTTCTGTTGGCAACTACAACTTTTAATGATAAACAAAAAAATAAAGAAACCGGCCTGAACGCACTACGTTCAGGCCGGTTTTCCTCTTGGGGTATACATGTTCCATTGGAACACATTTTATAGCTTCGTATAATTATCAGTTAACCGCAGCGCCGCCCCAGCCCCAGCCGCCGAAGCCGTAGTAGCTGGTCCAGGATTCCAGCGTATCTATCGCGCTGCCGCCTATGTTGGACATGATCTGCCCGTTGCCAAGGTAGACGCCGACATGGCCGGCATTCAGCCCGCAGCCGCATGTAGTGCGCGAATTATATACCGCAGGGTCGTTATAAACCATCGCACCCACTGGGATATTGGAGCTATCCGTGCTTACAACGTTCGTTACCCTGTTTCGTCCGGCACAGCACCAGTTGGCCACCTGCACGCCTGCAGCACGGTATACCTGCTCCGCCCACATTTCGCAATACCCGGCAGGGGCCGTGATGCCGTAATTCTGGTAGTTCTGCGCGATCAGCACAATGCGGTTCTGTACATCGCTGCCCAGCGCGGCATGGTACTGCCGCACCAACAGGACATAAAACATATTGCCGTAGTTATAGCGCCAGCCGCCGTTTTTCGGGATGGATATCTCGTTCTTGTACGTCACCTTCACGCCGCCGGAATGCTGCCGCGAAAATTCCTCCGCCAGTTCGAAGCTGTATTTCTTCCCGTGCGATGCAACAAAATCAAGGAACCCGCTGCCGTAGTTATACGCCTGAATCACGGAATCCTCATCGCAGCCGAGATTTTTCGCCTTGCGCACCAGCTGGGAGAAATATTTGCAGCCCTGATTGATAGACGCTTCCTTGCTGAGCGAGTTCGGCGGCAGACCCATAGATTCGGAGGACTGCATTACATCTTCCAGCCGCCCGCCGCTTTCTACCTCAATGATCGCAAGCAGCGTGTCCACATAGTGGGATATGCCGTACATTGCGGCGTATTTTTCCACCAGTTCCCGGAGCGCCAGTACCGCAGTGGAAAAGCCCTTGCCGCCGGTCGCACTGCCCAGCAGCTGGACCAGTTCATCGCGGTAATCCTCCAGCAGTTCGTGCAGCATCACGCGCTGGGATTTCGTGAAATGGTACTTGTCCGCCGCCTGGTCGGCGGATAAACCGTCCACCCGTATATGCAGGATTCTGTCCCCGTCCTCTGTTTTCGTGTACCATTTTGTATACGGGTTCATATCCATATACACCCCAGCTAAAATCTCACGCTGGTCGGGTCCCATCGTCATCGCGTCGAAGCCGTCCTGCTCTGTCACCTTTACCGCAAACACAGCTAATACTTCCACGCTGTCTGCATAAGTACCTTCATATTCCACGCGGTCATAGCTTTCACCTGCCAACGCTGCGGACGTCCATGCCGTCTGCGCCGCCATGTACGCCTGCTGGACGCTCTGCCCGTCCACACCAATATTCTCGTCCGCAAACAATAGCCCAAGCGGCGATGCAATAATGGTAAGCGGCGCGGCAACAAGGCTTACCACCAGAACCACCGCCACACCGGCCAACAAAATTTTGCTCTTTGCCGCAGCGGCAGCCTTATGCATCAGCTCCGTGACGATCTTGCGCACGCCCTTTTTCGCCGCCCCGCCAGCACCGCCTTTTTCCCCAAGACGCAGCTTCAATTTGCGGACGCCGGCTTTCCGTGCGCGCAGCTGGTATTTTTTCAAGCCGTGCGCAGCCGTCCGGCTGCGCTGTGCGGCAGCGCTGCTTTGGTATGCCATATCCGCCGCCTTCTGCGCGTGCGCACGGCGCATCAGCGCGCCCTGCCTTACCGTACCGCCATAAACGCTTTCCGCGCCCTTTGCCGCTTTGCCATATACGGTAGACACTGCGTTTTTTGCCGCGCGGTCGCGCGCCGTACCGTATACCGCCGCCGCGCTGCGCCGGCCCTTCTGGATTCCCTGCCGGCGCAGCGCCAGCAAACGCCCGCGGGCAAGCCGGTACCGCTGCCCTTTTTTTAACCGGACGCTGCGTACCGCACGATTTTTCTGTTCCGCGGCATAGCGGAATGCGTACCGTGCTTTCCCATCCGCGCCGCGGTAACGGCGCGCCACACGCCGGACGGACTTTTTTACCGCGTATTGCCGCGCCTTGTCCCGCGCCGCGCCGTAAACCTTTTTCGCTGCAATGCCGCCGTATTTTGCAGTGGTGCGCGTGGTGACGCCTGCCACGCGTTTTGCGCTGTCCGCCATCCGGTCAGACGCCCTGTTTACCGCCGCAGCATCCGCACGCTGGCCATCCTGTTCCGCACGGCGTTTCCCATCCCTGCGCTCCTGCATTTTCCGCACAGCTATGCGAACCATGTATGCTTTCATGGTCCGCTTTTTGTGCTTTGCCTGCGGCGGCGCGCTTTTCGCCGCGTATACCTGCTGCTCCGCGCCCTGCCGCGTCCTGCTGCCGTACTGCGTGCTGGCCGCGCCGCTTACCGCTTTTCCGCACTGCGCCCGCGCAGCGCCATACGACAACTTTTTCCTGTCCTCCGGCGTTTTGTATCTGTATGTAGCCATAGGGATATCACTCCCATTCGCCAGCCTTGGTGGTCATCAGGCGGTATAACTCGGTGTGCTTCGGGATATCGTTCTGGAAAGGGATGAATGCGCTGCCGAACTTCATCAGCCCGCAGCCGGGGTCCGCGTTTTCCACATAAGAAAGCTGGGCGTCGGAAATGTGCAACAGTTCCGCCAGATCGGCGCGGTCGGACGCGGACTGGGACAGCATGATAATAAATTCACTGTTGGCGAACAGCCATCGCGCATCCTTGCTCCGCAGCATTTCGCCCACATTCTGCGTGATGCCTGTCATATAGGCGTTGCGCTTGCGCAGCCGTTTCCACATACGCAGGAAGTAACTGGTTGCAAACGGATATCGGAAAAAGATTGAAAACTCGTCCACAAATACCCATGTCCGCTTTCCGGCCCGCCAGTTCTGCAGCACGCGGTTGTAGACGGATTCCAGAATGACCAGCATGCCCAGCGGCATGAGCTGCTCGCCCAGATCGAGGATGTTGTACGAGGTCAGGCGGTTGTGCTGGTCTACATTCGTTTCCTGAGAAAAAATGCCGAGCGAACCGGTGATAAACAGTTCTGCGGAAAGCGCCAGCTCCCTTGCTTCGTCCTCGTCCTGCTCCCGCAGCATATTGTACAAATCGGTTAAGGTCGGGGACTTCCCGTGATAGCCTCCGGCAATATAGCCTGCATACAAATCCTTGATGCACCGGTCTATGATAGACCGGTGTCTGGCATTGACGTCGTCCCCCATGATCTGTTCGAACAGGGACATGATAAATTCGGACTTATCCGCCAGCGGGTTTTTATCATTATCCGCATAGCCTTTTTCCATGTCCATTGCATTGATCCGCACTGCGGACGAGCCGGATACGTCGATCATCGTTCCGCCGAACGCGCCCACCATGGGCGTAAACTCATTTTCGGGGTCAAGGATGAGCACATCATCGTTCGTAGACAGGAGGACTTGGCCTATCTCCCACTTTGCGCTCATGGACTTTCCTGCGCCCGGCACGCCCAGACGGATGCAGTTGCCGTTTTTGAGCAGCGCGCGGTTTGCCAGAATCATATTGCCGGATACCGCGTTGTTGCCATAGCAGATACCGCCTGTCTGCTGGATTTCCTGCGCGGAAAACGGCGTCAAAATGCTCGCGGATTTGGTAAGCAGCGTGCGCTGCTGTACCACGCGGCGCAGCCCATACGGCAGCACCGTGTCCAGCCCGATATCCTGCTGCCATTTCAGCGCCGCCAGCTCGCAGCCATATCCGCTTGCCGTTGTTTTCAGCGTCTCGGTATCCGCGTTCAGCTGCTCCAGCGTATCCGCCATATGCACGACCGTCGTTGTAGTCATCATGATCCGCTGGTCGTTCTGCGTGGTTTCATCCTTATAATTCTCTACCACTTCGCGCATCTGCTTGTACTCATAGGGGATTTCGGCGGAAAAGTTATTATTGTTGTTCTGGCGCTGCTGCCAGCGGGTGATATCGGATTCCACGCGCATATCCAGCCGGTTGAGCATCTTTACCGCTTCCTGCGGGTGTACCGGCGTGATGTCAATGGAGAGCATCATCTGGCGCGGCAGCTCCATCAGGTCATGCACCATTTTATCGGGCAGCATGGACGCATACTCTTCAATGAACAGCACACGGGCGAAGCCTCGGTCCAGTTCGATATAATCTGCATGGTAGCGCATTGCCAGCGGGCAGAACACATCTGCAAAATGCTTGCCGCTGCGCATCATAGCCGCGACGTCGGCGTTTTTCATACGATGGTCCGGACGGAAAAAGTCATGCAGCACGCGGAACCGTTCCGTGTTGTTCAGCGGCTTTACCGTAGAGGAAAGCCGCTGCATCCCAAACGACAGGCTTTTCCCGGCGCGGCTGAAAAACATCCGCGCTTCGTTCTCGTTTTTGCGGTTTGCGGTCAGCGTCAGGAATTTCTCCTGCACAATGCCGTTGCTGCCCTTCGCCTTATCCATCAATACACGGTTCATCTCGCCCCGGTACCTGTCCAGCCCATCGTCCTTCTTTTTGTAGAAAACCGAGCCGCTCAGGCTGTCCTTGTTAAACAGCCTGTTTGCCAGTGTGATCTTCAGCCGGCTGTCCGCAGCAAGGCCGTTGAGGACGCGCCCCCAGGAATCCAAAATAGAGGTCTGATCCTCCGGGCTTGCCACCGCATAGTTGATATCCGTAAAAGACCATGTCTTGCTGTATTCGGTTGCGCCTACCTGCCAGACTGCGTCCGGATAAACGCGCTGCACCGGTACGATCTGCTGCACGCTGCGCGGCAGGCGCACCGGCCGGACAGGCGGCTGCGCTTTAGACTGTTTTTTTCTTTTGAGCATTGCTTTTCTGCCCCTTTCCCATATGTTTTTTCCTCGTTTTCGTTGCGCGCTGGCGCTCCTTAATAGCGGCGCAGTGCAGTGTGTCATAGAGGCACACTGCGCGGTATACATACCAGCCGTTATGTCTAAACATGGTACGGAGCCACGCCCGCGCAATTTGTTCAAAATTCAGCCCATGATAACTCATAAAGCCAACTGCTGCCGGCAGCGCGGCGAGCAGTATGCACAGCACGCTTGCCGTTTCCTTGCCAATGAATGGGCGCAGCCCAAAATTCGCTGCGCCTGCAACCACCAAAGCTACAAAGCCCCATATCGTCTGGCGCATGCTCAGCCCCATGAACACGCCCTCGCGGTAGTTCCGTATTTCTTTATTAACCGGGCATTCCATGCCGTTTCAACCTCCTTTTCTTTTCTTTACAATGCCAGCATATCTTTCACAACACGGTCCGCCGTGCTGACAATACCCAGCAAAATCAGCATCTGGAATATCACGCCGGCCATGTAACCCACCATCATACCGATGCTGCCCTCACCAAAATCGACCGATGGCAGTTCGTTGCTTGATATAAAAGCGGAATACACGATACACGCCAGCACAACAACAGCAGCTTCCAGGCAAACACCGATAAAGCTCTGGATAAAGGTGCGCCCGTGCCGGCTGGTCAGTTCGCCGCCAAACGCGGAAAGCGGCAAGGGCGCCAGCGCGACATACAGGTATACGCGGAAAAACCGCCCGTATACCTTTGTCAGCATCATCATGGACAGGCAGATAACAATGCCGGTAAAAACCAGCCCTACGACCCCTGAAATCACACTCTGGATGATGTTGGCGTCTTCCGCCGCCGTCCGTATTTCATCCGGCAGCGTAGCGGCTACTTCATGCAGGCTGCCAAGGCTTGTTGCTATGGAAGAAGTGATCCCGCCGGTGACCTCGAATATAAAATTGATAATTTCCAGCCCATAGGTGATTGCCGCCTGCGCGAGGACAAAGCGCAGGAACAGGCGGAACACCTGTTCCGGGTGCCGGAGCTCCCGGAACGAGGTGGACTGCTTAAAGAAGGACATCGCAAAGAACAGGATGAGCAGGCCATATCCGATGCCCTGCAGCACAGAAAAAATCTGCTCGATAGCAGGCCATATCGCGCCGCCCATAAATTCTTTGGGCGACTGCGTGACAATATCCCAGATTTGTGCCATGTAGCTGTTCCATGTTCCCAGCGCGCCCTCCAGTACATCTAACGCCCACATAGTTTTTCTTCAACTCCATTCCTGCTGTCAGCCGCCGGTGATAAGGTCCAGGATGTCCTTTGCGAACATGATCAGCAGCCCGCCTACCAGACACAGGATACCCTGTGTGCGCTGGGACGGGTCGTGCGACTGGATCGACATACCGACCTGCAGCACGCCCCAGCCGGATACCATCAGGCCAACCGCCTTGATGAGGGCAAAGATGAAATCCGAAAGCTGCGTGATCGCGCTCAGCGGATCGGCGGCGAACGCGGGGACTACGGCGAAACAGGCAACAGACGCAGCCAAAACCCCTTTTCGGTACAGGCTGCGCGTACGCTCATATGCCTTTTTGTTTGTGAGGAGCATGGTTAGTTTCTTCATACGGTTTTTCATAACAGTTTTCTCCTTTGTTTCAGATAGAAAAATATTCAAATTCGATGCCGTCTATCATTTCCTTCATTGCTTTCCATTCCTCTGCCCGTGCAGATGGACGGATCGGGTGACGCAGCGGCGGCGTATACGGCTCCGCCTTGCCGTCCGCGGTGAGCGCCAGCGCGGGGTGGCGCAGCAGGTCGTATTTCAGATCGCACACGGGATGTTCGCCGCGGATAAACAGCAGTGCAAACTTGTTGTCCAGTTCCCGCACCTCATCCGGCGTCAGCAGTTCGCGGCCCGTCTGTTGAAAATTTCGCGTGTAAGAGCCATGGCTGCCCCTGGTCTGTCCACTTGTCCGCGTGTCGATGGTGGCCTTGCCCAGCAGCTCCGAGACATACTTGTGGGTCACCTGTTCGTTGCCGCCCAAATAAAGGAACGTGTCACAGTTGCCTGTGATGTTCTCCCATGTGTCCTTATACATCCCCTTGAGCTGCGCGATGTTTTGCAGGATGATCGTGCAGGAAATGTTGTATTTCCGGCAGGTGGAAAGCGTCTGCTCAAAATCCTCCGGCAGCGGCACATTCGCATATTCATCCATGAGAAAACGCACATGGACAGGCAGCGTGCCGTGGTGTTTCCGCTCTGCACAGTCGTACAACTCTTGGAACGCCTGCATATACATCATGCTCACCAGATAATTAAAGGACTTGTCGTTGACCGGCGTGATAACAAAGATCGCGCGCTTGCGTTCGCCAAGGGATGCGAAATCCATTTCGTCTGTACCCGTAATGTCCTGCATTTCGTCCAGCAGGAAATATGCCAGGCGGGACGTTGCCATCTGCCGGATCGTATCGCGCGTCTTTTCCGGGCTGGTAAGGAACGATTTATAGTACTGCACCGCAATATGACTGTCACCTTTTTCTGCTTCCAGCTGCAGGAACAGCTGGTCTGTGGGGCTTTTCGGCCCGTTTTCCACAGCTTCCGCATTGTTGAGCAGGTACATGACCGTACCGAAGTTTTTATCTTCCTCCGCGCCCTCATGATACAGGTACAGGATCAGCGCCGTAACAAGCGCAGTCTCCGCCTTCTCCCAGAAGGGGTCGCTGCTGTTTGCGTTTTTCGGCGTTGTGTTCCGCACCAGCAGCGTCACGAGCCGGATCACGTCCGCATCGGAATGGATATAATCAAACGGGTTATAACAATCCGAGCGCCGCCTGTCTGAGAGGTTGAACACCTTAACGTCATATCCGCGCTTCAAGAGCAGCGGCGCACAGTCCCGCAGCAGTTCGCCCGCAGGGTCGCACACGATGTAAGAACAGTTTGCCTGCATCAGTCCTGGCTTTGCGAGCGAACGCGACTTGCCCGCGCCCGAACCGCCCACTACACAGATGTTCAAATTGCGTTGATGGCGGTAAACATCCAGCCCGATGCAGACATTCTGCGTCAAGGGGAAATTCATATCGCACGGCAGACGCAGTGCCTTTTCCGCCTGCATCTTTTCCTGTTCCTCCGGCGTCAGCCGTTTTATATGCAAATGCACAGGGAGCGACCGGAAGAAAGCGGCGATCTTCGATATCCGTGCTTTCAACCGCTCCATGAATTTGGGCTGATACCGGTACTTTGCGCAAACCTGTTTTGCCTTGCCCCATCTTGCCGAGCCATGTTCTTCGCCCGGACGGCGCTTACCTTGGCTGTCAATAAACAGCATGACACAAAGCACATAAACCAGCAGGATGATCAGCACTGCCTTGACGCTGTATTCCGTTATCGTAATGTGCAGGGGATATTCCATGGACAGGGATACGGTGTCAAACCATTCCGAAACTGTCCTGCCCGGTGCAGCTGCACCACCGCACAGCAGGCCGAACCATATCACAGGGATAGCAAGCGCCGCCCAGAGGGCGGCGCTTGGCATATTATTTTTGTCTGGCCTCATAGGAACTCACCACTGATAGCTGGACGCGATGAGTATGTCATTGTATGCCCAATGGCTCTGCGGTACATCCGTATAATTGACGCCGGAAACATTACTGGACGAAAGTGTGCGTCCCATCGTCCGGTTGACTACTGCTGCCGCTTCCGCGCGGGTAATATACGCACTGGGCTGGAAGCTGCCATCCGGGTATCCATTCACCCATCCACGATCTGCGCAGTATGCAATGGCACTCGCTTCACGCATCACAGAGGATACGTCGTAAAACCGTGTCGAGCCGGTATAACTGCCGGTCGTGTCGAGCCGATACATCATTTCCACAAACTCCGCACGGGTGATCGGCGCATAAGGCCGGAAGTACGAGGTATCCACGTCAACGACGCCGCCATACGCAAAGGCATCCAGTGCATTTGCATAATAAGCATCTGACTGCACATCGCTGAACCCAGCCATCGGATAACTTGCGTTCGGATCTGCATTTGTCATACGGACAAGCATCTGCACGGCTTCTGCGCGTGTCATATTATCCTCTGGATAGAATTGCGAATTGTACCCAACGAAGAATGGAGATTTTACAGAACGATCAATATAGATTTTCCCATTCGAGCCACTTCCGGTTGCGATTTTTTCCGCTTCTGCCGAGATAGAAACATTTGCACGAACATTGTTTACATAGACAGTCACCGTGCCGTCGCTGCTGCGCTCCATGTCATAACTGGTTCCATCAACGGCGATGATAGATGCGCCCGCATAGGCCGTTTCGGATTTGGAGCCGATTTTCAGCGTCACAGTATCAACCGTATAACCGCTATCCGGCTTGATTGTAAATTTCACATCCTTGCCATGAGATACGGTCGAGCCGGTATTTTTGCTGATTGTCAAATTGTTCGACTTTTGGATTGTTACACTGTGGCTGGTACTTACACGACTTGCCGTCGCAGATACGCGCACCGGCTTATCAATATCCGTCACATACAGATGCGTAACGCCATCCTGATCGGTGGTCATACGGTATGTTTCGCCGCTGACACGGATCGAAGTCTCGTCTGCATCTACGGTTTGGCTGCTATCGCCAATCTGCAGTGTGATACGGTCAAGCTCGTATTTATCTTCATCCGTGACGTAGATATCAAAATCTACATCCGTGCCAACCTCTACGCTGCTGCCGCAATTCTTGTCGATCTTCACCCCAGTACCCGCAGAGGTTGTCACCAGCAGATTATCACTGTCATAGACGCTCTCTGCGCTCACGGTGATGTTGCTCTGCAGATCGGTCAGGTATACCGTGCAGCCGCTGTCATTCCCGGATACGCGGTATGCGTTTGTGCCGATAAATACCGTGTTGGTATTCGGAGTGCTGTATGCTGTCTTTCCATCCGCTTCAAGGGTCAGCGCGTCGATGGCATAGCCCCGGTTTGCGGAAAAAGACACCGTGTAATTGCTCCCTTTTTTCACAATATCCTTGGACACCTCGCTGCTGATTCCACGTCCGGTGTGAACCGTAACCAGCACTTCATCACTGCCCGGCTCACGTTCGGCTGTTTTCAGCTCGATTGTAGCCGAGCTGGTGACGCCGCCGCAGTACACAGTCAGCACACCCTCAGCGTCCATTGTGAAGCGGTATCCCTGTGAGATCTCATCGCAGCCTTTGGAAAGCGCGACGCTGGTCTTGTTTTGGCCAATCGTCAGGTCTGCTCTGGTAATGCAATACAGATTGCCGTCCGGCTTGGCCGTCATGGTGTAGGCTTCGCCCTTGCCCAGCTTGGTCAAACCAGACGATAAGGCTGCGCCGCTCTGTGATGTGGCCGTAACCGTGTATTCCGAGCTGACGGCTTCCGCAGACAAGGTAATGTCATCCTGTGCTGCAGGAATGGAAACCGTCGCGCGGATCACGCTTGTTCCCTGTGCATCGATCTTGGATTCATAGCGGATGGGATAGGTTGTGCCGTTCATGGTCAGGTCTTTATCCAGACTGGCCACGTCGGCCCGATCTGTAAACTGACCGTCTGTAATCATGAGCTGGCTCAGATCGTATCCATCCGTTGGTGCAAAGGCAAAGGACTGGCTGCTGTCATCCACTGCAATCACATGCCGCCCCACGGACGACACGGTGTAACCCGTGCCGTTCTGTGTGGTGACGATTCTCTCAGTCTTGGGCTGCCCGTCCGCCGCAAATGCGGTGGAGCCGAGCGCCAGCATTGCGGCCATGGCCGCGCTGATAATTCGCCGTGCTTTCATAATATCTCAACCTCCATTGTTGTTTACCAGCCCGTCTGCGGCAGAACCGGCTTTGTTACGCGGTAAATGGTCGTTGTCCACGCATCGTTGGACATGATCCACTGCTGGTTATGCAAGCCGCCCACATCTGCCTTATTGACAAATGCTGTGCCTGCGACAGACGAACGCACATTGCCGTATACATACGGGGTTTCTACGCAGCGGAAGCCTGCGGGAACATTACCAAACACGAACATAAAGTCGGTGACAACCTCGCCGGACTTGAGGCCGAGCGCGGTGGGATTGGCCTGAATGGTGCGGTTCTGCGCCGTGGACAGGTTATCCGCGAGCGTGCGGTAGTTCTGGTTATAATTGGTGCGGTATACGATCTTGTAACTCAGCCGCGCATTGTATGTGCCGGTCACGATCTTGTCCAGCGTCACCGCCTGATACGGTAACGTATCGCGCCAGTAGAACGACTGGAGCGGAACGGTGGAGTTGTTGGCGATGTGCGATACCGTCCACCGGATCGGCTGGCCGGGTACGACCTGTTTCGGGCCGGACTTGGCAATAGAAACATTGGTGTATACGCTCTCGTTCAATACCTCAAGGCGCACGATCTGGCCGGAGAACTCGATCTCGGCTTCAAAGGTTTCACCGGACGCCCCGTAATACACGGGGGCTTTCGTTTCACGAATTGTGTAACGCCCCAGCGGCAGCAGCCCCGATACTGCGACGCCGCGTTCATTACTTACGATGGTATCCACGACGTTGCCTGCTTTATCATAGATTTCAAAGGTCGCGCCCTGCAGGAGCGTGCCGGCAGGCAGGCCGTTGATCGGGTTATCGTCCTTGGACTTCTTTGTGATCTGAATCTGACCTTGCTGCGGCGTATTTTCCCACACGATTTCCGTCGTTTCGCCCTTGGTCACACGGAATGTGCGTTCCTGCTCATCGCGGATGTAACCGGGAGCCGCCTGCACCTCTTCGGCGTAGTATTTTCCTTCCTCCAGCTCCTTTTCCAGTTCGATATAGCCGTCTGCATCCGTGGTGTACTCGCCGATCAGGTTCTTGTGCGCGTCTTTGATGATAAACCGCACGTCGGGGATGCCTTTTTTCGTCACCGCATCAATTTTCTTAATGCGCACACTGGACATCTTCGCATTCTCAAATTCAACCGTGGCCAGCTCCCCGGCTTTCACAATAACATTTTTGGATGTGCTGTCTAACCGGTAGCCGTCCGGCGCTTTGATCTCGGTCACAACATACACGCCGTCCTCCAGACCGGAAATGTTGACCAGACCGGAGGAATTGCTCGTATATTCGCCGACCAATTCGCCCGTGGCTTTTTCCACACGGAATTTCGCGCCCGGCAAGGCTTCACCGGTGTCCTTTACAATTTTGCGGATCTGCAAACCGTATGCCTTTTTATTGGTGAATACCAGTTCCATGCTGCCGCCGTCCTTGATCTCAAAGGTTTTGGGCGTATCCTGCAGGATATAGCCTGTTGGGGCTTTTACCTCGGTTACGATGTAGCTGCCCTCCGGCAGGCCGTCCAGTGTGATAACGCCGTTTGCGTCGCTTTCGGCCTCCTTCACGAACTCGCCATTAGACTTAGTGATCTTGAATACCGCGTTTTTCAGCGGCTGGCGGGTATCCTCGTCTATCTTCTTAATGGTGAAACCGCCCTTTTTCGTATTGGTAAAGGTCACCTCATAGGTCTGCCCCGCGCGGATTTCCACGGTCTTAGGCGTCTCGTCGATGGCATAGCCGTCCGGCGCGGAGATCTCTGTGATGATGTATGTGCCGGTATCCAACTCCGGCAGATGGATTACACCGTCCGCATCGGTCGTGACGCTCTCACGCACGACCGAGCCGTCCCCGCGGGTGATTTTGAAGGTAGCGCCCTGCAGCGGCTTCTTCGTCTGGCTGTCTATCTTTTTGATAAGCAGACCGGGCTTTTTGGTGTTCTCCACGGTAAGCTCGGTGTCCTTGACCGTGGTGTGCTCGATCTCCAGCACCTCATCGTTCAGGATGTACTCCTTGAGGGTGGCAATCTCCTGCACCTTATAAGTACCCGCAGGCGCATTTTTGATCTCAATGCGGCCATTTTCATCGGTCGTGTAATCGCCCAGCAGTACGCCATCCCGCCAGATTTTGAATTGTACGCCTGCCAGCGGCTCTTTCGTTTCGCTGTCGATCTTTTTCACAATGAAAGATTTCTGCTCGACGTTATCCAGCGTCAGCACCAGATCGCGGTCTGTCGTGTGCTCGCCCTCCAGCACCTGTGTACTCAGTTCATAACCCGCAAGGGTGTGTCGTTCCACAAATTTATAGGTGCCGGGGTCTGCATAGTCAATGGTGAACGTGCCGTCCGGTCCGGTCGTGAACATACCGATGCTCCTGCCGTCCTTGAAGCCCTCAAATACAACGCCCTGCATTGGTCTGCCGGTGTCAAGGTCTATTTTCTTTACGATAATATCCTTTTTGCGGGTATTGGGGATAGTGAAGAACGTGGGGTACTCCGAATTGTTCTCAATCGTAAATGTCTTTTCGTTGATGACATACCGCGGATCGGTTACGACTTCCTTTGCCTGATAAGTACCCGGCTCTGCATAGGGCAGCCAGATGCGGCCATGCTCGTCCGTGGTGTAGTTGCCCAGCAGCCTGCCGTCCTTCCAGATCTCAAAGGTGACGCCTTGGATCGGCTCCCGTGTTTCCTCATCGATCTTGTAGATACCGAAGTGTTTCTTGATGGTGTTCTGGAAAATCAGGGTCGGGATCTCGGCCTGATCTTTGATCAGCTCTACAGTCTGCTCCGGAGCATCCAGATTGTAGTGTTCTTTATCACCGTCTACCTCAACAACGCGGTATGTACCGGGCTGCAGGTTTTCGATCATCGCTTCGCCGTCCTGATCCGTGGTGACGGAGGTAAGTTTCGCGTCGTTGTAGTACACATCGAATTTCCAGCCCTGCAGGGGGATCCTGGTGTCCTTGTCCTGCTTGATGATACGGATGGACAGCTTCTTCGTGTTCGGTACATTGACTTCGCGGATGATCTGCGTGGGGTCTGCGGACGGGTCAATGTAAACCTCATGCTCTACTTCGTCCTTTAAGTAGCCCTGCGGCGGTTCTACCTCGACCACCTGATAGAAGCCCTTGGGAAGATTGTAGACCTTGGCATAGCCGTTGACGTCGGTCTTGACCGTCTGCAGCACCTGACCGTCGCGGCGGATCTCAAAGGTCGCGCCCGCCAGCGGCTCCTTGCTGTCCTTGTCGTACTTGTAGATCTGGATACCGGGCAGCGGCGCATTCTTGAAAGTAAGCGTCACATCACGGGTATTATCCCAGCTGAAGGTCTGGATATCACTGCCGTCTATTGCATACCCCTCCGGTGCGGCGATCTCGTATACTTCAAAAGAACCGGTGGGCAGGTCGCGGCCCTGGATCGTGAACTCGCCCAGCGCGTCCGTTACATAAGTGTTGACAAAGTCGTTGTCTATGCCCTTGACCTCGAACTTCGCGCCCATCAGGTTGCGCCCGTCCGCGCTGGAGGTCTTATGCATCTTGAAAACGTGGTCATCCGAGTTTGCCAGCTTGACTTCAACGGTCTTGCCGCCCGTGCCAGTGTTCACAACCTTATCCGGCAGCAGGGTATAGCCCTCTGGCGCTGCGGTTTCCTTGATGGTGACGTCGGTGTTAAGGGGCAAGTAAATAAAAAGTGCTTCACCGTTGCCGTCCGTAGTTTGCTCATCTGTTTTAGGGGTACCGTCTTTTTGGTAACTGATCTGGAATGTGCAGCCCTCCAACGGCGCACCATTTTCATCAGTCTTCAATACTTTAAGCTGAGTAAGATCTTCCGGCGTCTCATTTGTAGAGAAGCCGACATTTACACTCATCTTCCTTACAGCAGGCTCCACCATGATAACCGGCTGTACGCCCGAACTGGTTGTGCTGGCTGCATATACGTTGTAACGGTCTACATTCATGCTGGCAAAGAATTGGGTTTTCAAGGGTGTGCTGGCTTCATCCATCTGCTCCGCTGTGGCCTTGGGGATACAGAACAGGAAGGTTTCACCATAAGCCATACCGTTGCCGTTTTTGTACAGGTCATTGTTTTTGTCCACATGGGCCAGCGCAAGCCGCTGCGAACCATCGTCATCATAGCTCTTGTTGCCCTCGCTGTCCATGAGGAAAGCACCGTCCGGGACATTGTCTGCACGGACAAAAATCTGCCCATATTCGCCCTCGCCGCGCACAAAGGTTGCGCTTGCCGCCGCCATAGGCAGTACCATGTACTGCTGCCCCTCTATCTGCTTCTCCGCAAAGGTGCCGCCGGATACGATACTGCCGCCTACATCGATCGTACCGGTCTTTTGCGCTGCGGGAGTGTACTCGGTGTTGCCGGGCGTGTAATTGATGGTAGCGCCTACCCACGGCGCATGGCCTTTGCCGCTTGGCCCCCAAGTGTTATAGAACTCATTGCCATACTCCAGCATTTTTATAGCGGCAAACAACGTCAGCGCTTCCGACGTGGAACTGGCGCTAAGCGTCTTGCCGGCAGTGCGATAACCGAGCGACGTGGAGCTGCCATAGCTTACGCCATAGCTGCTGTTTGCAGCAATCTGCGCATCGCCCAGCGCACACCAGATCGCGGCCTGACTGGCGCTGAAGTACATATCTTCTGTAAAATTTTCTTTGGAAAGCGGGCTTCCTACACTGGAAATAAATTCATTGAGCGTCATACGCGCATCGCTGCGCGCCGCGACGCCATACACATGCATATCCGATACGCGGCTTGTCACCGTGTACGGCATTCCCGATGTGCCGGGGTTGCCCTTGCTGTGGTCCGCGCAGTATGCGCGGATCTCTGTGCCGTCTGACGCTTTGGTGAACATAGGCCAGACGTTGCGCGGCGCGCCGTTTTGCTGGAACCAAGCCTTTTGCACGCCCTTATCCGCAATGTTATATACCTCACCCACGTTAATTTCAATGCTGGACGCTTCGTTGTCCTCCTCTGCCAGCGGCATAATGCCGTCTGCCGCACCGGCAAGCGGCACGCTTGCAGCCAATGTGAGCGCGGACAAAACGCCCGCCGTTGTCCGTTTGAAAATATTCTTTAGCATTTTTCCTCTCCTTTTGTCTGGAATAAAAAAGCCGCCTTCGGGAAAGGAAGGCGGCGCTCTCTGTAAAGTATTCATTTTCTACAGGTAAAAGAAAAGAGCGATTAGGTTGATCAACTAACCGCTCGTAAACTTTATATGTTTAGAACATACCAAAGATTTGGACACCATATATTTGTCCATACTGATTTTGGGTTAATGCAATTCCAATAGCATTAACCTCGTCGCTTAAAATCCATGCACGATGTCCCTGTGATTGCATAAAGGTGTTCATAAGTGAACTTGGCGTAGAAGATGTTGTACCTTGAATGATATTTTCTGTCTTGAAGTTTTTCACAGGTATTCCAACTTCGTCTAATAAATCATATGGGGTTCCTGAAGGACGATCATGCGAAAACCTTACTGTTATTTCTTCTGCACGAACTCGTGCCATTTCTTGAAGTTTTTCATTAAAAACCACAGACTCCAGTCCGCGTACTGTTCGTTCTTCATTGACCAAGTTCAGCATCTCATCTTCCCATGCACGCAGGGTTTCATCGCTTACACTGGAGATGTTAGTTTCGTTACCAGTATCACTGTTTTCACCGCTAATGTCTTGTCCCAGCGCCTTGCGCAGCTCATCTGCCCAGAAATGGTTTACCGTGCGGTCATCTTCGAACGAAACCGCGTCCACCGGCGCGCCTTTCATGGCATCCAGCGCAGCGATAACATCCTCTACCGTGCCGTCTGCTTTGCCCGTGATGACCGGCGCATACTGCTTAGCGGTCGTGAGGTATTTGCTCTTATCCCAGTTGCATTTAATCATGGCCTGATTAAACTCCGCCATGGTTTTGTTCCACTTCGTGATGGCGCTGCCGTTGGCAGACGTTGTGCTTTCGGTGTACGGCGCATCCGTATCGATGCGGACGCTTGCCGTCGCATTGTCATAGCCCACACCAAAGTCCACCTGCTTGCCGATATCGCGCAGCTTCACATAGTTGTTGCCGTCGATCTGGTAGGCTTTCATGTTGACATAAATGCCGTCCACCGCAATGCGCTGATTGCTGACCTTGGCCACCGCACCGCTTACCGAGGTATCTGTGATGCCCTCCGTGCTGGGTGCAGTGCGCGTCGTGCTGATCTCAACGGTCTGCGTAGCTTCATCGTAATCCACGCCAAAGCCTACAAGCTTGCCAATATCGCGCAGTTTGAAATAATTGTTGTCCGCTATATTGTAGCCCGTAGGATAGACGCGGGTGTTATCGACGTAAACTATTTGCCCCTTATCACGGGTGGGAACAGCTGCTACCGCATAGGCAGCACCAGCAAACGGTACTAAGCCGGCTACCATAGCCGCGCTGAGCGTCGCTGCAATAATGTTCTTTTTCATATCTGATGCCCTCCATTCCGGTCTGGCTTTTATCTCTCTTTTGATATTTTTATTATAGCAGACGCTTGCGAAACCGTCAATGGAAGCACACTTAATCAAAACAAAATTTATGCTTTAACAATTGTTTTTGCGTGTTTTATCAGATATATTGAACAAATCACAGGTTGTTGATAACTTTGAAAATCCGATGCGGTTTTGCCCGTCACGGCCGCACGGTCACATCGCAGCCGCCTGTACGCACCAGCGGTAGGTCTGCGCCTGATCGGGTACGCAGGTGACAAGCGTCAGGATGTTTTCATTCGTGGGGTTGAGGACGTCGACCTCGTACTTGGAGATCTTGCGCACGCTGTAAACCTCGTAGGTGCGGGTGCCATACACGGTCGTATAGGTGATTTTTGAACCGGCAGACAGGTTCCAAATTCCAGCGAAATAACCGTAGCTACCTCTGTTGTGGCTACAAAAACCAACATTGCCATCCCATGCGCTGGTGCCTTCAAAGTGCGCCACACCCAGCCGCAGGTTGCTTACCGTTTCGCCGTCGTACACTTTCTTTGTCACACCGAGCGCAGGGATGGACAGCGTGCCGATACTGCCGTCTGCATAGGCCATACCGTCCACTGGGGTGTAGCCCGACCCAATGGCAGCATCCGCGCCGCCGCCCGTATAGCCACCCATACCGCTGGTTGTGGTATTGTCGTAAATCGGCTCGCTGCTCACGGCGTTGCCTTCAACGTCAGGCGGCATGACGATCGTGCCGCTGCCGCCTGCCACTGTGCCGTTTTCCGTCACGCCCGGCGCAAAACCGGCCTGTGTGCTGTGCGGGAACATCGGCTCCACACCGGAGATGTCCGGCGTCAGCAACTCTCCTGTTCCCAGCACATCGGCAGACGCCGATCCAAATGCGGGCGGTACAAACGCGCTGTCTTTGCTGATGTTAACATTGACCTCATCATCACCGACCACCGTGACTGGCTCGGTTGATGTCGGCTTGCCAAAGTTGCCACTGGATGGCGCATCGTATGTATACGAAAGATTAGCCGCCCAGGCCGGGGTACTCATCATCGCCATCGCCATCATCCCGCACAGCGCGCGGCGGACCGGCGGGTGCAGCATCCCCGTCCTGCACGGGTTCCGAAGGCGGCTGGGTTTGTCCGGCCTGTTCAGCGGCGTCCGGCTCTCCCGCCCATTCCTCCGCATCAGCCCATTCCTCTTCCGGCGGTGCAGCCAGAAGCATGGCAGCCTGCTCTGCTTTCCGCTGCCTGCGGCTGCGGATCGCGGCTTTGATCTTCTCCAAAGGTCCAAAGAGGTACTGTGCCTGCCGCAATTCTTCCTCTTCGGTCCGTTTCTGTTTTTGCCTTTCACGCAATTTCATCTCCGTTTCCTTCATCGTCTGCTGCGCTTTGTCCCGCGCCTGCGCCGCCATGGCCTGCATCTGCGCCATCATGCGCCTGCACGCAGGGGGACGGAGCGCAAAAATGATCATCAATACGCCAAACACGGCGCACAGCACCCAGCTGACCGGCACGCTTCCTGCGCCTTCCTCCATCGGCTGCGTATCCTGTCCCTGCGGCAGAATGCCGGTCAGGTCAGGCGGCGTGAGATCCTCTTCCGGCTCAATCACAATGGGTTCGCCGCGGAAAACCGCGATATACCGCATACAGTCGTTGTTCCGGTGCGATACCTCGCCCGCATAGGTGGCCGTCACAGTATAGCCCGTCGTGCGGCTGGAGGTAGCAGTGCCGGTATAGGTCACAACTGCTGTATAGGTAGTTTCCATTGTACCGAGATTGTCTGTTTCCTCGGTTTCAGGCGTCCATTCGATATCACTGAATGTCAGCGTATGCCCGTTGTCCTCAATCGTTTTGGGGATATCCGTCATATCCATTTCCGGCATATTGGGATATTCCCGTGTTGCGGATAACGGCTCGGACACGCTTTCCGTCCCCGCCGCTTTTGTGGAAATACTGGAAACATCCAGATAGGCCGTGCCGCTGTACCCGTCCTCCGTTGTCACCGTCTTGCTTTTGGGCAGCAGCGCTATAACATCGTTGGAGTTATCCGAGGTAGAGGATACTGTCACGTTTTCCGAGTGCATCTTACGGTCTATATCCGGCATTTCAATGCGCAGGATATCCTCCAGCACATAGTGCATCCCGCCGCGGTCAAATTCCTCCTGCGGGATCTGGTCCGGTGATACGGTTTTCGGCACATCGTAGATCTTCTTGCAGGTAAGGCCGTCCGAACTCATCTGCACGTCTACCGGATAGTAAGCCGGCTCCGTTTGTATTTCCGCCGTGGTTTTTTCCTCGGCGGTTTTTGCATCCGTTTTTTCCATGCCTTTTTCGGCAGCAGCGACCGTTGCCGGCTGTGCAGCGGGGGCGGCGTCTGCCGCGAGCGCCTGCACCGGCGATGCGCAGGCAA
This sequence comes from Agathobaculum massiliense, assembly GCF_900291975.1. GTDB lineage: Bacteria > Bacillota > Clostridia > Oscillospirales > Butyricicoccaceae > Agathobaculum > Agathobaculum ammoniilyticum. Next base: position 2,309,715 of record NZ_OMPN01000001.1, on the reverse strand, counting down.
GCAGCAAGGCGGCGGACGCGCAAAATATCCTGAACTTCATTTTCATCATCTCCTACTGTTATCTGTCCGGTGTCTTTGGCAGTTTTGGCTTCGCAATGTGTTTGCCGGGCTGCTTTAAGTGCTGCGGTTCGTGGGCGGCGCGCTCCCTGATCCCCGCGATTTTTTCTTTTACAGACTGCCTGCCTTCGCGGCGCGGCGCAGCCTGCCTGTCCGCTGTTTTGTCCCCGCTGCGCTCCGGCATGCCGAGCGCCCGGGCAAGCTCGTCCTGCACCGCGCGGAGCACCGCCCGGCATTCTTCCGTGTTTGCACCCTGCTCCATCGCGGAGCGGATGCCGGTAAGGCTGGACAGCATCCGCTCCGCCTGCGCGCGGTCAATTGTAGCAGCTGTACTCGTCCGGGGCGCGGCCTGAGCCGGCGTCCCCTGCATCATCTGCGTCATCGTTGATTCCGGTCCGTGCTGCGTCCCACTGCCGGATGTCGGCAATGCGCTTTCGGACGGACCGGTTTCCGCGTTTTTTTCACTCACACTCACTTCTGCACCAATCTTCTCGCGAATCAGGTTTACATTTGGTACATCATCTTGCCGGACAATAATGTCCACAGTTTCCGGGTGGTCTTTGTCCCGGACAATGGAGAACATTACGCCATATTCTTTTGCCAGATCGGAAAACGCTTTCATTTTTTCCGCAGGCAAGGGGAATGTGGTCAAAGCAGCGCCGGACTGCAGCAGCTTGGTAATATCACTTTTCCCTGCAATCTGTTTCTCGTTGCGGAGCACCGCCACGAGCAGTGCCGCGAGATTGACCGCGCCCTTCGCTGCGAGTTTCACTGCGAATTCGGTCACCATGAGTTCCATGCGGAGCATCTGGTCCGCCGCCGCGCTTTCTGGATTCATATTGCTTTCCTCCCATCGTTTTCGCGTGGATTGTTTTTTCTTCTTTTAACGCTGCCGCCAGCTTTGCTTCCATTGCCGGGGCGGCATTCTGTATTGCGGTACAAATACGCTGCTGCTTTCTCAGGTCGCGCAGCGTATTTGTGATCTGCCCGGCCATGCTGCGGATCTGCTTTTCCTCCGCCCCCGGCCTGCGCAGGTCTGCATACAGCCGTGCGCGCCGGTCTGTCAGGATATCCACTTCGTTTGCCAGTGCATCCGCATACATGGACACCTCTTTTGCAGTTTGCAGTTTATTGTCCCGCAGGAAATAGTACTGCGCGGCATACCGGTTCAGCTTTTTGAGTTCCGCCATCAGCTCACCGCGTACATAGCGCGGCGCTTTGCGTTTTTTCACTTTGCCCAGCATGTAGAGGTACCGCCAGTACAGCGCCCGGAAACCGCGCAGCTTTTTCCTGCTCCTGGGCGCGGGGGTATGCGGCTGCACGCGGTATTTTTTCCGCTGCCGCCCGTCCTGCCACTGCGTGCGGAGCTGCCGGATATTCCGGTCTACCACGCCGCGCTGCGCCTCGATGCGCTCTGCAATGCGCCGGGGGATGTATTCTTCCCCCAGCGACCGTAGGCGGATAAACCGCGCCGCCTGCGGGTGGCGGACTGTGATGTATTTCCGCCGGTCGTTGATGCGGATCTCATACCCGCGTGCGCGCAGCATATCCCAAAATTCGTTCAGCGTATGCGCCTGCGCGATGACAATATCAATGTCCTCCCGTATCATCCCACGGACTGTGGGGCGGTTCTCCTGTTCCGCGCGCCACTCCGCATAATGCTTCCCGGCTTTGACGCGGGGCGCATCGATTACGGACAATTCATGCGCGCGGCAGATTTCGTCCGATATGCCGCGCAGTTCATAGAACGTCTGCGGCGTGGAACGGTACTTGCGGCCATCCACAAACGACACGGAATTGACTATGATGTGATTATGCAGATGGGCTTTATCCGTATGCGTCCCGATCACTACTTCAAACCGTTCGCCAAAGCACCGCTCCGCGAATTGCAGCCCGATCTCATGCGCCTGCTGCGGCGTTACTTCTCCCGGTTTGAAGGACTGGATAAAAAGATAACCCAGCACGTTATCTTCTTTCCCAAAATATTGTTTTGTGCGGGTCATTTGCTCATAGGCGTCATCGCAAAAGCAGTTTACAGCGTCTGTCAATGTATCAGGCAGGCCGTTGAGGTTGGGGAATCCCATGCAGGAGGTTTTCTGCGGATTGAGCGCATATTTAATTCGGTCGTCCAAACGCGAACGGATCGCGTATACCTTCAGCACTGCCATTACATCAGGCGCTCCAGCTGCTCTTCTATTTTTTCCTGTTCTGCCGCGAGCTGCGCCAACGCTTCCCTTGGCACGTTGCCGGAGATATGCGCCAGCTTGGCGATCTGGTTTACATTCCGGCCAACGCCGCGCACCTGTTTCTGCACATCCCGCAGTACTTCCAGCGGGATAGTTTTCACCTCGGAGCTGGTGAGCATCCGGCGAAAATACTCCGACATTGACAGGTGACATCCTGCAATTTTTTCTTTTAACAAAGCACGTTCCTCACTATCCAAACGGATAATGATTTGATTTGACCGCTTTCGCATTTTGTTTTTCTCTCCGTTCCGTCCGTCCGGGGGTTTTAGGGGGCTTTGCCCCTTAACAAGCTGCATTTGGATAGCCAAATGCTATGCTTGCGAATGCACAAGTTTTTAGTTAGGTAAAGCAATTTCGCGCTCCGCGCGCGAAGGCGGCGGCTGTTCGTTCTGCTGGCGCTTAATGCGGAGCTGGTCGTTGAAATCCTTTTCCTGCGGCACGCAGACTTTCAGTTCAATTTCCGGACGCCGCTCTTTGAGCAGCCTGAAAATATTCTGCGACGCCTGCCGCCCCTTATCGTCGTTGTCCAGCGCAAGGACGACCCACTTAAAAGGGAAATTCTTCAGCTGCCGTTCCAACGCGGGCGGCAGTATTTCTTCGGATGCGGTAACGCCGCCCAAAGACAGATAGCTATCTTTCTGCCAGTCCCTGCCGCCCAGCTTACGCAGCGTTGCGACCGAGAGCGCGTCTATCGCGGCTTCGCAGACATAGAGTGTCTGCCCGCTGCCTTTCATGCAGAAACCGCAGCTTTTATCACTGCCGGCCTGTTCAATTTTGAAACCGGAGTTTGATGCTGTGCTGCGCAGCATTGCATACCGCGCTGTGCCTGCTTCGTCATGCCCTACGAACACAGCGTTGTGATGCGCTGCGTCCTCGTAGATCAGCCCGTGCTTCATGCAGTGGCTGATGATCCCTGGGTCTATGCCGCGCGCACACAAATATGCAAACGCACGGCGGCTGTCCCTGTTTTTCTGCGGCAGTTCGAACGGTGTACGCGGCGGCGGTTCGCGCGCTGCCGGGGCTGTCCCGGGATGCGTATGGTATGCATTGCCCGCCAGCGTCCGCACCGCTTCCTGAAAGGTCATGCCATGCACTTTTTCAAGATAGCTGATCGCGTCGCCGCCGCCGACGCCCTGTGAAAACCAGTTCCACCGCCCGTCCGCTGAGATGCGCATACTGTCATGCGAACGCAGCGTCCAGGACTGCCCGACCCGTTTCAGTTCGCCGGGCTGGTACTGCTGCAAAAACGATAACAGGTCCACGCCGCGCGCCTGCTCCAGCTGCTCATCTGTGATCCTGCTGTCCGACGCCGTCATGGCTCTCACCGCCGTCCCTGTCTGTCATGCTGTTCCTTTTCTGCTCCGCTTTCAGCCGCACCAGCAGCTGCTCCGCCTGTGCATAGTCCGGCGCAAGCTCGCTCAGCTGCTCCAACAGCGCACGCTCCTGCAGTTTCTTTTTCTTTTCCCCAAGCTGCACGATTTTATTTTGCAGCGCTTTGACCTTCCCCTGATACCGGGCAATATCGCTGTCTATCCGGTGCAGCTGTTCATTGGTTGTCACCCTGTTCACCTCCGTTGTCTTTGGATTTTTTTGCGATGGTGTTCAGCCGCCATCGCCCGCTGTTGCTCTTCCTATCCTCTAACGGTCTGCAACTACCCGGTGCTTGCTTCTCAGGAGCACGCCCATGCTGTTCGGTTTTCAAGGTGCAGCAGAGGCTTCCAAAAAGTGCGCCGGTAAAAAAGCCTCTATATATAGCTCTATAAGGGGGGTGTGTCAGGGTGGTTTTCTTCATTGTTTACAAAATGTTCACAAAATTACGGCGTTATCATACACAGTGTGTGATAACTTCCAGCCTGCGGGCAAAAAAGAAACGCACCGGTTTTCCGGTGCGTTGACGGTATTCAACTGGTATTCTGGAGGGGGCTTACCCGTCATACAGCGGCAGCGCCCCAAGCATCTGCGTATAGGTTTCCAATGCTTCGGCAAACTCCTCAGACTGCTCCACTTCACGCAGCAGTTTCAGTTCTGTCTCCCTGCGCGTGCTGCCGCGCTCCGTGCTGATATATGCGGCAAGGATTTTCATGTCTGGGCGCGTGTCCAGGTTCCTGATCCAAACGTCCCCGAGCATATTCCCGTTTGCGGGGTCTTTTACATACTGCACAGCGACCTCTATCCCGCTGACGCCGTATGCCTGATCTGGGCGCAGCTCATACACAAAATAGTATCCGGGCAGCATCTCCGGTATGTTCCTTTTTTTCTGCATCATCATCACATTCCCTTGTTCTTTTTTTAGTTCCTGCTGCTATTACATCAGATAATACAGGGGCTGTCAAGGTAGCGGCCGTTTTTTTCCTTTTGTAATTCTTCACAAGAATTTCATTGTATTTTCGCAATATAATCTATTAAAGCGATAAAGCGTTTTTGTTGTTTTTATGCTATAATCCTGAATACGCAACATACCGTGGAGGGATACATAGTGAAGCACAACAAAAAGGGGAATTCAATGCGGCGGTGGCATAAGGGGCAGCACCTGAAATGGGACCACCGGCTGATTATAGAACGGATGCGGCTGCGCGGCGCAACAACGCGGGAAATTGCGGGCGTCATTGGGTGCAGCCATGTGACCATTGTGAAGGAACTGAAGCGCGGGCAGTATGTCCATACCAACTCCGACCTCACCACGGAAGTGCGGTACTCGCCTGAGCAGGCGGAGCGCCGCTGCCGTGAAAATCTGGCGGCAAAAGGCCCCCAGCTGAAAATTGGAAACGACTTCAAGCTCGCAAATGACCTTGAAACGCTGATCGTGAAAAAGCACTTTTCTCCCGCTGCGGCACTTGCAGCGGTCCGCGCAAGCGGCAAGCCGTACACGGCTTCCATTTCCACGGTCACGCTTTACAGTTACATCAAGGGCAGCGTACTGAATATTTTGCCAAAGCATCTGCCGTTCCAGAAAGGCTACCGGATAAGGGGCGGCAAGAAAAACAAGAAGCAGAAGCGCGCGTCTGCTGGCACCAGCATTGAGCACCGTCCTGCGGAAGTTGACCTCCGCAACTCTTTCGGGCATTGGGAAATGGATACGGTCTATACCTCGAAGTCCAAAAAGGCAAAGCTCACGCCGACGCTGCTTGTGCTGACCGAACGGCTGACCCGCAAGGAGATCATCATGCTCATGCGCGACCGCACCGCCGCCAGCGTAGTCCGTGCCCTGAATGTGTTGGAGCGCAGCATGGGGGCTGAGAAATTCTCCAAGGTGTTCCGGACGATCACGGTGGACAATGGCATGGAATTTTCCGACTTTCTCGGCATGGAAAAGTCCGCGCTGCGCAAGCGCAAGGCACGGACTAAGGTCTACTACTGTCACGCCCATCGCAGTTGCGAGCGCGGCAGCAACGAGAACGCAAATAAGCTGATCCGCCGCCATCTGCCCAAGGGGACAGACCTGTCCAAGGTGACGCAGAAGCAGGTAGCGGAGATTGAGGAGTGGATTAACAACTATCCGCGCAGGATTCTGAACTGGAAAACAGCGAATATGCTGTTCCGGTTCTTCATGGACCGGCTTTGATATAACGGCCTATATTGGCGTTAGGGACAGTCTGGGAGGGCTGCCCCTGTTTCCCATGCCTGCATTTCTATCATAGCGTCTGGTTTTCATCTGCACCCGCGTTTTTTCAGCATGATAGTATCATGCAAAATAAATAATTATTTCAGATAAATTTTATATCTAATTTTTGATTATCCGTATAAACACTATACTTTCAAATATTTTGAAGTATAGAAAAGCACTCATTTTACCACGAATTTACCATAATTAAACGAGCCTTGATATGACTATAAATAACACTAAAAAGACCTCACACCTAAACGGTGTCTTTTTAAAAGCAGTCAATCATAAGACCAACTGCTTTGTAAATATAGATATTAAATTGTTAAGCTGAGATTTTACTTAGATTTATCTTTCACTGGTTTGCTATTTTCATCATTTTCTCCTTCAAGCCATGCCATTATGCCAAAGTTACAAAATGGATAAATTATTACTTCTTTATAAACTTCTTGCTCACAACGAGGGCAGATGACATATTCTTCACCTTTTACATTTTTTAATTACCGAAATGCCCTTTTTTATTTGCAAATTACATGTCTTATAGCTTACCATGTTTTTCGTATCTTGCGACTCTTGATATTTTGTTATCCTCATCTACAAATACTACTTTAGGTGGATTTTTCTTTACCTCTTCTGGAGTCATCTGTGCATAGCACATTATGATTATCTTATCACCTGTCTGAACACATCTTGCAGCAGCTCCATTGAGACATATCATTCCGCTGCCTCTTTCTCCTGCAATTGTGTATGTCTCAAATCTGTTCCCATTATTTATATCTACGATACTTACCTTTTCATACTCCAAAATTCCGGCACTGTCAAGTAAGTCTTCGTCTACAGTGATGCTTCCTACATAATCAAGTTCTGCTTGAACTACTGTAGCTCTGTGTATCTTCCCCTTTAACATTTCAAATGTCATATTTAACCCCCGTTTAACCTTCGTAAATAAAGTTGTCAATCAATCTGGTTTTGCCGATATAAACTGCCATGGCAACTAGTACTGGTGCTGTCATCTCCTTGACCGGTTTAACTGAAACAGCGTCTACAGCCTGAACATAATCTATTTTCGCCATAGGCTCAGTTTCAATAAGCTTAATCATTTCTGATACAATTTTATCTGTATCTTTTTCTCCTGCTTTTGCCATATCTTCTCCGAGCTTAACTGCTTTGCTTAAAATTAGTGCCGCCTTTCTCTCATCTTTGCTTAGATATGTATTTCTTGAACTCTTTGCAAGACCATCCTCTTCTCTAACTATAGGGCAGCCCACAATTTCGATATCAAAGTTCAAATCTCTAACCATTCTTTTTATAATCGCAAGCTGCTGTGCATCCTTTTGACCAAAGTAAGCTCTGTCGGGATTTACAATATTAAAAAGTTTAGATACTACTGTGCCTACACCCCTGAAATGTATTGGTCGTGATTTTCCACAAAGTTCCTCTGAAAGACTTTCTATGTTTACATATGTTGAAAAATCGTCAAAATACATATTTTCCGGCTCAGGATTAAATATTAAATTAGCACCTGCCTCCTCACATAGCATAGTATCCCTTTCCAAATCCCTCGGATAGCTTTCCAAATCTTCCCCTACTCCAAATTGAGTCGGATTTACAAAATCACTGACAACAACTCTATCGTTTTCTGAAACAGCCCTTGTAATTAAACTCTTATGTCCTTCGTGCAAAAATCCCATAGTAGGAACAAGACCTACTGTAAGACCTTCTTTCTTCCATTCTTTGACTATAACTCTCACTTCATCTACGGTTTTTACTATTTTCATCGTTCTATCTCCTAATATAACTTGTTAATTACATCTTCTGAAATTTTAAATGTGTGTTCAGGTGCTGGAAAGCTTCCCTGTTTAGTTTCTTCTATATATGCAGCAAAGGCTTCTTTCATTACATCTCCTACCTTTGCGAATTGTTTTACGAATTTAGGTGTAAAGTCAGAGACCATTCCAAGCATGTCCTGATAAACGAGAATCTGTCCATCGCAGCCAGATCCTGCACCTATTCCTATTGTAGGAATATTAATGCTTTCAGAAATAATTTCCGCTAATTTTGCAGGTACGCATTCCAAAACAATCGCAAATGCTCCTGCTTCTTCAACAGCTTTTGCCTCTTCAATGAGTTTCTTTGCTCCCTCTTCACTTTTTCCCTGAACTTTAAAGCCTCCAAAAACGTTCACTGACTGAGGTGTAAGTCCAATATGTGCCATAACAGGAATTGAAGCAGCTGTAATAGCTTTAATCTGTGGACAAACAGAGGCTCCACCTTCTAGCTTTACTGCTTGACATCTTCCTTCTTTCATAAGTCTTCCTGCGTTATACATGGCCTCTTCAACTGAAACTTGATATGACATAAACGGCATATCTCCAACTACTAAGGCATCTTTGGCACCTCTTGTAACTGCTCTTGTATGGTGAATCATATCTTCCATTGTTACCGGCAAAGTATTTTCGTATCCGAGCATAACCATGCCAAGAGAATCTCCAACGAGAATACCGTTAATACCTGACTGATCCATCAATTTAGCTGTCGAATAGTCATAGGCTGTCAGCATTGTAATCTTATCGCCCTTAACCTTCTGTTCTTTAAAAGTGGATACTGTGTTTTTCATTTTTAATTACCTCCGTCATCTTCAAATAGTCACTGTCTAAATGTTTTTCCTGTGCAATACTGAGAAGCTTTTCTGAAAGCAAAAGATATATCATCTCATATCCCACCTTTTCCTCAGACTCGTTTATCCATGCTGCCTTAATAGCTTCAATGTGTTTTGTGATAGTCGACAAATCATTTCGCTCAACAGGACCTGTGAGGGCAGCCGCAACCCCTTTTTCTGCCAATGTGTCGGCATTTCCAGTAAACAAAGGCACTAAGGCTTTCTTTGCATCTTTTTTATCAAAGCCGCATTTTACAAGCATTTCAGCCCCCACTTGAAAAAGTCCGTTTACGAGATTGCTTACAACTACTGCACCGCAGTGGTAAAGAGATTTATTTTCCGCTCCCATTGCGATTACCTTATTTCCTGCTCGCTCAAAGATACTCTTAATCTCATCTAGATTCTCTGCCGAACCCTCCACAGTAAAATAAGCCTTATTCAAGTGTTTCCATGATTCGCACTTATCACTTATTGCATATAGGGGATGTACCGAATAGATATTTGCACCGAGGTTTTCACCATCAAAAAAAACGGTTGATGAAATCGAACCGCTGCAATGACAAATATTTTTATTTTTAATATCCAGATTCTTCATATAATCCCATACTTTGCTTATCTGTCCATCAGGCACAGTAATAAACAGGGTATCACTGTCACTTAAGATATTCTCTATACTCTTATATAGTTTTGTGTTAGTAAAATCTGCTGCTGATTTAGCTGATTCCGGTGATTTGCTGAAGTAACCCGTAATCTCTACGCCGTTTTCCTTCAGGTATTTTCCAAGGGAAAATCCTACTTTCCCCGCTCCGATAAATCCTGCTCTCATATCGATCACTCCTTTCTGGGAAGTGACAATCATGAAAATCTGCATGGATGAGGTCTCGTTCAAACTGATATAATCCTCATGGTTTAAAAATAAAAAATATGTGGTATAGTTTCTGTTCGAATACTATCTACCCATTACTATAGCACCTATTTAAGTGATTGTACAGAGAAAAAAATAAGGCACCACTCTAACTAATTTATCATTAAAGTGATGCTAATATAAATCGTGTTATTTAGCTTTTCTGTATTTAATCATTTTCACAATCTGAATTATCAAAGTCGGGATAAAAATATAAAGCATGACAAAACACTTCTTCATTTTTCGCTTGATTACCCACCACAGAAAAGAAAGAACCCTGTAAAGAGCCTTACCACCATTGGTGGTGCTTTGCACTCTTGATTGGGCTTTTTGTTTGCTGTATCTTTCATGCAAGAGGAAAATTAAAGTCCTCTATTCCATTTCTCTTTTAGATAATCTTCATAGTCCGTTTCATTAAAATCTAATTGTGGCGAAGTGTTGGGAATGTTGTTTCTGTTGTCTATATCTGCAAGCTGACGGAATATCCAATCATCATAAGGGTCGTGATATTTATACTCTTTGGGCTGTTCTCTGTATCGGTCTAACCCTCGCATTTCCTTATGTACTTTCATCATGCGTTCCAATTTCTGACGCTGTATCAACTGCTTGATTTCCATAAGTTTTTCCAACTCTACTACCTCACTAGAAAGATAATTGCTAATGTATCTAATCAATGTAGTTTCCATGTAAAATCTACATTCTTTTTCGTCATTGAAAAATTCATTTTCAGACAAATAATCTAAGGAAACATTAAAATCCTGTTCTCGTTTGATAACGTCCATGATATATGGCTCGGTGTGGTCAATATATTTCCATTCCCCCGACAATAATTCATTCGGTGTTACTCCCAGCACGTCCATTATCTTTTCCAATGTATCAAAGGTAGGATAATTCACACCTCGTTCAATCTTGGAAAGGCTCTGCATATTGATACCGATTTTATTGGCAAGTTCCTGTTGTTTCATTCCCCTGTGTTTTCTTATGATTTGTATGTTTTCTCCTAAGAAACTGATTTTCTTTTCATAATACTCCATAACTTAGTATAACCGCTCCTTTCGTTGCTTTTATTGTCATTTATAAGCATATCATACTTAATATATATCGAAAAGTCAATCGAAACTTCTTGACAAGTAATTCTAGTGGCGTTATTATCTTATCAGACAGAGTGATTAAGCACGCTAGGGTCAATCACACACTTGAGTAAGCATATATAAGAGATGTTTTCACTTTGATAGCATGAATGAGCATGGACTATCAGACTAAAAATAGGGTTTCTGACTGGGGCTGTTTCGTTTAGCCACGAGCCTCTCAAGGCTCGTGAGCGTTAAGAACGGAACAGACACAGGAAGAAAGGGAACGCCTTTAGGCGCTCGTAAAGGGCGTATATGTAACACCGCACTGCGCATACATGTCATAGTACCTAGAAACTGTGATAAATAAAGGACAAAACACGATTTTTACCCCGCAAAAAAACGGGGGCATACGAAAGGAGCAATGCACTATAACTACACACAAAAATTTATCCGTTAAGATTGATTACATCAATCCTTATTATCATTCATCAAGACGGACAACGTGTATCATAAGTATTATGATGATGTGCTGATACTGTTAAAAACAGGACTTCGTATCTCGGAACTGTGCGGATTGACAGTAGCCGATATTGATTTCAAGAATGAAGTTGTGATTATCGACCACCAGTTACTAAAGAGCAAGGAACAAGGCTATTACATTAAAACGCCTAAGACGAAAAGCGGAATAAGGCAAGTGCCATTAAGCAGAGAAACGATACAGGCTTTTCAACGGGTTATGAAGAAACGCCCAAAGGCAGAACCATTTGTGATAGACGGACGGAGCAACTTCTTATTTGTCAATCACAAAGGCAAGCCGAAAGTTGCCATTGATTATAATGCCTTATTTGTCCGTATGGTAAAGAAATACAACAAACACCACAAGGACAATCCTTTGCCACATATCACACCGCATACGCTACGACATACGTTCTGCACAAGGTTGGCAAGCAAGAACATGAACCCAAAAGATTTACAGTATATCATGGGGCACTCAAACATCAGTATCACAATGAACTGGTACGCTCATGCGTCCATAGATACTGCAAAATCAGAGGTTCAGCGTCTAATTGCATAAGAAGTATTTACCACGATTTTAACCACGTTTGATAGCGGAAATATAAGAAGATAGACCTAGATATGTGAGGTTTACCACAAAAGTAAAATGCCCGTAGAGCCGATAAAATAAGGCTTTGCGGACATTTAAGAAGATATAAAAAGATAGTCAAAAAGATATATATAATTTTTTTGAAACTTTGGTAACTTTAACCTTGAAATTTACGTTTCTTTTTTACAAGCCGGTAAAATCTGGCCGCCTCGGAGTATGTCATCCCTGCCGCCTGCAAATTTGCAATCACCTGCGCCTTTTTCCCTTGCGCTGTTGCGATCGGGTAAACCTTCCGGTAATCTTCTGCGGACATGCCGAATCGGCTGAATTTCCGCTGCGCCGCGTCGCTCATTTGCGTAAGGATAAAACTCGTCGGGTTGGAGTAGTCCACATCGAGGTCTTTCGGAATATACATCCCGTCGTTAATGATGTTCTCATCGATCAGGTGTTTCTGCTCTGCGGAAAGCCCGCTCTGCATCAGGTAGTCACGCTTCAGGGCATTCTGTTCGCCTGCCCCCAGATCGGGATTGTTGTCCTCTATCCGTTGGAACTCATAATAAGCGCGCGCATAATCCGCTGCCGGTACTTTGTCCGCAATTGCGGCATACTTTTCTTCCTGATTGTCGCTGATGCCGTTTATCACAAGGTTCTGTATGGTTTTCTGCTTCTGACTGTCGTTCAGATTATCGTCCGACATGATCTCGCTGACAATATCCGTCATATAGTCATATTTTTTGATACTCTTGTCGGTTTCTGCCTTTGCGTCCGAAATAGATTTTTGCGTTTGGTAAAGGGTATACGCCCATGATGGCACGCCATTCTGCTCCGCATCTTTCGCGCCTGCGATCCAGCCCTCAAGCTGATAGCCGTCGATCGTATCCATCCTGCCCATCGCATCGGCATAGTCATATACTTTCGATACCAGATCCTTTTTATCCTGATTGCTCATATTCTGGTATGCATCCGTATCAACAATCTTGTTCAACATATCGAATGATGCCTGTCCCCGACGGTTGGAATATTTCAGCCACTGTTCGGCAGTAAAATTATGCTCCTCGCCATTGACCTTATAGCTCTTTTGCGGCTTGCTCGGCAGCACTGCGGAATCCCCTGTCGCATTGTACAGTTCCCGCAGCGCGTTTTCTGCGCCGGAAGCGGACCTGTTCCCGATGTACCCAGGCGAAAGGAAGTTCTCGAACGCCCGCAGCACCCAGTTTTCCGTCTTGTCCGGCCTGCCCCATACATCCGTATACGCCGGCTGGTTCTGTGACAGGCCGGGGATTTTATTCGCCTGGCGCTGCAAAAACGTCTGCACGCTGTCAGGAACCCAGTTGTCTTTATCCGCATAGGTCGTGCGCCGCGTGTCGTCTATCGTGCGCGCGATCTGGCCGGACAGCGTCGGGACGACCTGCCCCGCATAGTTCTGCGCTATGTTTCCGGCAATCGCAAAGAGCGGGTTTGTCTGGCTGTAGGTTGCGCTTTCGATCGTGCTGCTGATGCCGGAAAGCATCGTCATGTTGATCATCGGCTCGAACAGACGGGAAAGCGCATCGGTCGCCTGCTTGAACACCTGCTCCCCGTCGTCGTACTTCTGTGTCAGTGCGTTGTAAAATTCCGCGCCGACAAACATCGGGAGCGCCGCGGGGGCCGCCCAGTCGATCGTATAGGAATACGGCCCGATATTCAGCGCATATTCCTGCGAGCCCTGCGCCGCCTCAAAATTGCGCTCCTTATCGTTCTCCGGACTGCTCGCGGAAAGCAGGCCGTTGGACGCAAGGAAGTAACCCACCAGCGCCAGCGACGTACCCGTCAGCCCCTGCGAAATATGGTCGATCGCATCCGTCGCGGTCATGGTCCCCTTTCTCACCTGCCCAAGGTCATAGGTCAGTCCCTTTATCAACCCAGCCGGAGAAAGCTCGAAGCCGCGCTTTGCAATATTGATCGGCGTGCGCTTGAACGGGAGCAGGCCGCCGATCGCCAGCCTGGTCGCCTTGTTTTTGTTTTCGATGCGCGCAATCGCGTCGGCCAGCGCGGAAGCGTCCTGAAAGGTCGCCCGCTTCGCGTCCTGTATTGCGTGCGTCCGCGCCTGCTCCAAAATATCGGCCGGCACATTCCCCCTGCTCGGGTCGATGCCGCGCGCGGTCAGAAAATCGGCCATGCTGTTGATGTAGGTCATGCGCTTGAAAATCTGATCCTCCACGTCCAGCGCTTTGTTTGCCGTGTCCATTACCGCCTGCAGGGGCTTGGGGAATATCTTTTGCCTGCGCTGTACCTCGGACATTTCGGAGGTATAAGCGTCCCCCGAGATCACGCCTTTCATTTCCGCATAGTCCGCTTTCGCAAATTCCTTTGCCGCGCTGTTCCGCGTCAGGGAGCGCGTGCGCTGGTTCGGGTCCTTTACAAAAGCCTTTTGGAGCGTTGCGCTGACCTTGTTGCTGGCGCGGGTCGGGATTTGATAGACAATGTTCCCGACTACATTTCGGATGTGCGTGCGCGGGTTGCCCAGCATCGCAAAATACCGCCATGCATTCAGCCGGTCCCCAAGGGTCGCCGGTATCTGTGCGGCAACGTCGTTGTATATCGCGTCCATCGCCGCGTTTGCATCTGCGTCTGTTTTCGCATCCAGAAGCCCTTGTGCAAGCGCTTCGTCAATGGTGATCTGCGGCGCTTTGCCGCCCCGTTTCTGGTTCAGCCCCTCCTGAATGTTGTTGACCGCTTTCTGGATGTAGTACAGCTTCCCCTCGCTTGTGGTGCGCTTGAGCAGGCGGAGCGCCTGCACGCTCTGTCCTGCCCTCGTTCCCTCGGCCGCGATCTCTGCCGCAAGCTGCATGGCAAGCCGCGTATCGCCTGCCGCCGCCGCTTCGGAATACAGCACCTGCGCCAGAACAATGTCGTCCTTTCCCGCCGTGCGCCGCCCGCTCGTTACATCCTCCCATTGCGCCAGCGCGCCGTCGTAGCCTTTTTGGGCGATGGTGCGCGCCGCAGCGTCCAGGCTGCTCTTATCGCTGCGCGGATTGTAGGAGAACAGGCCGTTTGCCACGTTCTTTTCAAACTCCGGTATCATCTGCTCCGGCGTGGCCTGCGCCTCCATCGCCGTGCGCGCGAACCGGCGCACTCGGTCGCTCCCGTCCGTCGATTGGGGAACATCGACCTCGCGCGCCCGCGGCGCTTCGCCCTGCGCTATCGTCCCGTATTCGTTTGCCATGCGGGTATATGGGTCAAAGTTTGCCGCAGCCGCCCCCACCGACGAATCAGGTGATACGCCCTGCGCGGGCTGGATGATGGGACGGATAGGGTCATTTTGTGCAGCGGGGGTATTGCTATTTCCGTTTGTTTGGGATATACTATTATCAGATAGACCTGAACTTGTTTGGACTCCGCTGCCAGGGAATGACTGGTGTACAGCATCCACTTGTTTCAGGTCTATTTCGTCTATTACTCGATAAGTTCGGAAATTGTTTCTATCTCGATGAACCTCCACATCAAAAGTTGTAATAAAAGGTTGATTATCGATAGTTAATGGCGTTTCAAAATAGTCGTACCGAGTGACATCCCCTGCTTTTGACCTGTTTTTATTATAATTTCCGCTTCCGACATATTTACCATTTGCCACCAACTGATCTATCATATTGAAAACGGCCAATTTTTCAGATGTCATTCGCGGATCAGAGGCCACTTTTCCGGCAATATTCGGATTTAATGTTACATCATACGGCTGTCCGTCGAACGTCACGCCTTTTACCGTTACCGTCCGCGCGCCGCCGTTCTGCTGGAATATGTTCTGCAAAACGCTTTTCATCGTCCGTGCAAACGTGCCGCCCTGCTGGCTGGCAAAGATCGCCTGCTGTGCGCCCTCCACGTCGGCTTTGCCGATCTGCAGCGGGCGCGTCTGCGCTTCCGCGCCGGCGTTCTGCGGCATTTTCCCTGTGTACGGGCTTTGTATCGTTGTCGCCTTACCCGCCCTTACCGGAGCCGCGCTTGCATCCACGGGTGCCTGCTGGATGTTCGGCCGGATCGCGGCTTGTGCGCCTTGTATTTGCGGGCGCACCGGCGTTCTCACCGCGCCAAAGCCGCCGCCAAGGATAGCGCCCGCGCCGAAATTCTGGAGCGCGCGCCCCAGATCAAACACGCCGTTTTCTCCCGCCCATGCCTTGTCCGGACTGTACGTCCCTTTCTCAACAATCGACTGTGCCAGGTCCTGCAGGACTTCCTCGGAGCCCTCCTCAAGCGCTGTATTCAGCGCATTCCGCAGTCTGGACGCGCTGCCCTGCGGAACGTCAATGCCACCCATGGTTTCTATTCCGGCGGTAGCGGCCGAAGAGAGGATGGCCGAAAACGCGGCCTCCGCGTCCGATGCTCCGGCCGCTTTCGCCCTCTCGTAGTCCGTCCCCACCGTGGACGCAAAGCTGCTCATGTATCCCGCGTTCTTCGTAAGCTGCCGCGTGATGTTGGAAACAATGTCGTCCGCAGCTCCGGCCAGCGTGCTGCCTCCCTGCGCCGCCGCGCTTGTGCCGCCCGACATTACCGCGATGACCGCCTGCGGGATCATCCCGAGCGCGCTCTGGTACAGGTCGCCTATCGCGCCTCCGATTTTCCCGCCGCGCTCGTAGTTGTACCGGCGCACCTTTTCCTGAATATCCTCGTTCGTCTGCTTTGCCGCATCAATCTTGTCCTGCACAAATTCCGGCGTGATTACATCCGGAAGCAGGAAATCAAGCGTAGAGTAAAATCCCCTGTTGATTCCCGCAACGCCCGCCATGGTGTTATGCCCTAATACCGAAAGCGGGGTTTGCGCGTTATAGCTCTGCTGCGTCCGCACCTCCTCCGCGACCGGAGCGGAGAGGTTCACGCCGGCGTTATTATAGGTTTCGCCAGTTCCAGGCAGATAGGCAAGGTTGTATTTTTGACGGATTGCGTTGTTCGCTTCAAAAAGCGCCTGTTTCTGCGCGTCGTCCGCGAAATGCCATGCGACGCTGTTTGCGGTCAGCTGGTCCAAATCTGCCTGCCGCTGCGCCCTCGTCGTCCCCCGAACCGCGGGCAGCGGGGAAATCGCTCCGCCTCCCCCGCTGAACCCTCCGCTCGTTCTGCCCGTGCCGCTCCCCCTCAGTTTCAATGTACAATAAAAAGCCCCACCTTGACACTGGCGGGGCTTATGGTATAATATCTATAAAAGGGGCGTTGCCGACGAGCGGTTGACCCTGAATGAGGAAGTTATGAAATAACCGCTACATTTTGGTCGATGGGGCGGTTATTTCGCGTTTATGGTCAAAATATGTAGCAATAAGATTGCACATATCAAAACTCGGAAGAGTTTTATGCCCATAAGCACCACCTCCCTTTTACAGGAGAGTGGCCAACCGCCCGCCGCTGGGAACGACAGCGCCCGACATATTATACCATCGCACGCCGCGCTATGTCAATTTGCCGCCATCGGGCGGCTTTTTTATTTCTGTCCGAGCTGTTTGACAATCTGGTTTACACCCGTCGCCGCAAGGCCGGACACAATGCCGATTGCAATTGCCGTCAGCGGGTCGTTTGCGCCATACTCCGGCATAATCCGCATCGCTGCAATTCCCAGCACCGCGCCGGAAATGCCGCAGATAATCGGCAGCCACTTGTTGTCAAGCGCCGTAGCCTTTACGGTCTGTGCGATCAGATAGCAAATTACCATGATTGCCGGAATCGCCGTAAATCCCAAACTTTCCATAAGTACGCTCCTTTCAAAGTCCAATTCTTGCAAGCAGGAATGCGATTACTGCCGCCAGAACTGCCCGTACCGACTTGTCCACAATGCTTTCCCACCGTCTTGCAGGCTTACTTGTAACCTCCGCGACGGTAGCGGTCAGGCTATCCAGTTTCTCAATAATGGTGTTATACCGTTCCTCCTGTACCGCGCTGTCCTGCTCCAATGCGCGGATACGGTCAAAGAACTCCTTGTGCGTGTCGCCCGCCCTGTCCATCCGCTTTTCCAACGCTTCCACGCGGGCAAGCGTGATGCACTCGTGCGGATTGTTTGTTCATTGGTTTTCCATAGGCAAGTGGGGCGGTTTGACCCGCCCCGTCACCTCCTTCCTGGTCAGCCCTGCAGGAACCCGTTTTCAATCAGCAGGTTCTTGTACATCATACTTTCCTTTTCAGCTTTCGCCTGTGTTTTTATATTGTCACGCCATTTCAAATACTGTCATAGCTCCACCCCGTCATAGCCGCGATAAAATCCACGTCCGCGCGGAGTTGCTCTTCCTGCGTCGGTTCCGGCTCCGGTTCAGGAGGTCGGGCGGTCGGCGTAATATCCACCAGCGCGCCGTCCTCAATCGCCAACTCGCAGTACGGGCAGTAATACGCGCACAGGGTTCAAGACTGACAGGGACAGCCACCCATTCGGTGCTTGTCCGTGGTGGAGGGTGCGCATCTGTCTGGTAACTTCATTTACAATGAGCATCATTCAACACCCCATTTCTTCATTGCAATGTATTTGTATAGCTTTTCGTTTGCATTTGGCATCGTAGTGCCATTGAGTGTGCCAGTAAGAGTAACGCCTGTATCAGACCAGGCCAAACTAATCGAATAGCTAACGCTCGCACTAAACGGTGATCGAATTGCTGTTTGCTCTGGGAAAATCACGAATTGGGACAATTTAGCCAAATCCGAAGTTTCGTTATAAGCGCTATAAATCGCAACCATCGCGGGCTTAAATCCTACATCAATAGTTGCTTTTGTTGTACCGTCGCCTGTATATTCTCCCGTCACATACCCTCTCGCCCACGGGTCTTTGATTTCCAGCCACTCATCCAGCGGGCTATACGCTGTTACTCCCTCTGAATCGATCATCTGTCCTGCGGTTATGCCCTCGCATGTGCAGTACCCGCCAAAGCCGGTTTTGATGGTTTCGCCGTCCTCGCCGGATTCAAGGGCTATTGCGTCTTTGGAGTTGTTCAGGAACGAGCCTGCGATTTGGTTGCCGAATACTTCAAGGATGGTGGTTGTGCCATAGAAGGAATTATTATTATTGGCGTATGCGATAAGAACTTTATTATCAGTAACAGCGATGTATGCCCGAAGCATATTCAGCATTTTTAATGGTTGTTTCGGCTGTTCCATTAATGACGGTTGCAGAACTTTCTAAACTGTTTGATGACCATACAAAGACGACTTTATTTTTATCTGCATTTGCCGCTAATACTTCGCCAGTTGTATTTGCCCCGCCATATACTGTGTTTGTTAAATAGAAAGTTAAGCAAATGAGCACGAAAAAGTTAAAGCAGGCAGCACCTGTTGATTCTATATGGGCACGAATGTCAAGAACCGAATTGAAATGAACCGCTATTTTTAGGTGCGGCAAAAAGGACACAGAAAACCAAGCCACCGGAAATTTTGACTCTGGCCCAGAATGGACAGGTTCAGGATAAGATCAGGCTTCGAGACTATCCAGATGCTTTTTCACAGTGGCGTAGTAAATGCGCAGGAATTTGTTGGCGGAGGCCATCATGTAAACACGATAGGGCTTTCCCTCAGCACGTTTCTTATCCATGAATTGGTACACCGGCTCATCGGCGGAGGAACGCTGGAAAATCACGCTCATCACCAGGAACAATGTTCTGCGCAGAGCGGAGGAACCCCGTTTGGAGATGCTGCGGCTACGGACTTCCATCTGGCCGGACTGGTATGGAGGGGCGTCGATGCCCGCGAAGGCCACCAACGCTTTCTTGGAGTGGAAACGGCGCACAGCGCCGATCTCCGCCATAAGCTGGAGCCGAGAGCCGGATCACAACACCGAACATCCCCATCACAATGGAGTACTCCGGCAGCGATGCCGCCAGAGACTGCATTTCTGAGCGCAGCCAGTGCAGTGGATACAGCCCAGAGTTGGAACACCGCCTGCTCTATCAGGAGCCTGGTCGTATTGGCCTTGGGCATGACACTGAAATGTCCACAGGCGGAGGTATAACTGTCCAGCGCCTTATCCTGGCTGAAGTTGTAACCGTGTTTGTTGCACCACCTCTGGTACTTGGCTGTAAAAGCCTTTTTGGTTAACCCACAGACACACTCACAATGCGGGAAAGCAGCTACAAAGCCTATCCATTTCTCGCTGCCATTCGCCCTGACAGGGCTGATAAACAGGCGGTTTGCATCAGGGAAAGCGGTGGCGAGCAAGGAAATCCGGTTGTTTTTGAGCATGGTCTGCACCTTGGCACATTGCTGGTACTGTCGGTATGTGGTTTTCAGCATGAGCCGTATCTCATCCTCTGGGATGTACTGGGCATCGCCAGCCAGTGGTCAAGACCGTAATTGGCCAGCTTGATCGCGTCTTTCTTGTCGGTCTTGGCCCGCCGTAGACTGTTACTCCCGTAGCCATGCATCAGCATGGCGTTCACCACGGAACCGTAAAACTCGGAATGGTAAAGGAGGCTGGCAACCGGCAAATGGCAGTTCCCCGCAGTCTCCATCAGTATGCGATTTTCGCCGTCCAGTTCCCACAGCAGTTCGGACAGTTCGTACAACTCAACATCTGTGTGTCCCACCTCAAAGGGAGGGGGCACCATCTCTCACAAAGCCCGCATGACGGCGATCATGCTTTTGCCGGCAATATTGTAGTAGCGGCAAATAAAGCATCGGATTACAGGCAGAGGCAAAGGAAGATAATGAATGTTAGGCCATTGATTCTGTAAGCGCTGGCAGTGTCGGCATTTTAATATCCCCTGTGGTATTTTTAATTTCAAATCCTCTGAAAATTTCTTTGTGCGCTATATATTGAAATGTTTTATTTTCGAGGTGGAAAGTATTTACAGCAAATCATCAATTCAGCTCTTGACTTATTGAATATCCTCTTGTATACTTTTGAAAGATTGAAAAAAAGGATTGAAAGAACTATCATGGACGACGCCGACAGTAGCGACGCTGACCGAAGTAATATTTGCTGTAAACTGAATATCGTTAATATAGGCATAACCTGCGTCTAATCGTTAGATAGCAGGCTATGCCTTTTTGTATTTCTGTTTGCTGATCACCGCTGAAAGGCGGTCAGAATATCAATTTTATCAAAGAAAGGAGTGATTGATCCTTTATGGATCGACACAGGCAGACACCTTGGCACACACTGAAACTTACGGAGGTCTATCAGGCTCTACATACCTCCGAGAAGGGATTGGCTGATGCCGAGGCTGTCGAAAGGTTAAGAAAAAATGGGCGCAATGAGCTGTGCTCGAAACCGCCAAAAACAATCCCGCAAATGCTGAAAGCGCAAATCCTTGACCCGATGGTACTTATCCTCATCGGCGCGGCTGCTTTTTCCGCAATCTTACAGGAGTGGACGGAGGCGGCTGTAATCTTTACCATTGTTATTTTCAACGCCATCATCGGCATTGTGCAGGAAAAGAAAGCGCAATCCTCTCTGGAAGCACTGCGCAATATGAGCACCCCCACAGCCCGTGTATTACGTCAAGGCGAAGAGAGCGTCATTTCCGCCAGCGAACTGGTAGTGGGTGACATTGTAATACTTGGCGATGGAGATATGGTTCCGGCGGATCTGCGCTTGATTGATTCTGCAAACTTAAAGGTTCAGGAGGCTTCTTTGACAGGGGAGTCTGTACCCTCCGAGAAGGATGCGGAAAACATACTGCCAGAAGTCTGTCCCTTGGGGGACCGCAGCAATATGGCGTACGCCTCCTCCATTGTCACATACGGGCGAGCGGCTGGAGTTGTAGTAGCCACCGGCATGGATACTGAGGTGGGTAATATTGCCGGTCTGCTGGACAATCAGGACGATATGGATACGCCCTTAAAACGCAAGCTAAATGCGGTTGGTAAGACCTTGACTGTTGTTGGCCTAATTATCTGCACCCTGATTTTCGCTATCGGCACTTTTTATCACCGTCCGTTGATTCCACAGTTTCTTCTTGCAATTTCATTGGCGATTTCCATCATTCCAGAAGGCTTGCCTGCCACAGCTACTATTGTGATGGCTTTAGGCGTACAACGTATGGCGAAGCAAAATGCATTGATTCGCAAATTACCCGCAGTAGAAACTCTTGGCAACGCCACTGTCATTTGTTCTGATAAAACCGGTACTCTTACCCTCAATAAAATGACGGTAACTCATATTGCAGTCAACGGGGATTTTGAAACCGGCACAACCACTCCAGTTGAAAGTGTTGCAAAACAGCATCCCGAAGTATATAGGGAATTGGTTTATGCATCAGCGCTCTGCAACGATGCCAGTATTGACCCGGGCAGAAAGGGAGCGGTCATCGGCGACCCTACCGAAGGTGCGCTGATTTATATGGCGCGGGCATTCGGAATCGATCATGAAGAGCTTGAGGATAAATATCCTCGTGTATTTGAGCAACCGTTTGATTCAGAACGAAAAAGAATGACCACGGTTCACCGCATCAATGGAAAGTGGACCTCTTATACTAAGGGCGCAGTGGATGAAATGCTCCCACTATGCACACATATTCTCACATCAGAGGGTGTACGTTTTATTACAGAAGCCGATCGGGATAACATAGCAGGACTTTGTCTTTCCATGTCGAAAAATGCACTGCGTGTGCTTGGTTTTGCCATGCGAATACTCCCAATACTGCCGTCTGATGACGACGAAAGTGTAGAGTTTGACATGACCTTTATCGGCGTGGCCGGAATGATTGACCCCCCTCGCAAAGAGGTAGCCGACTCTGTGCGCATCTGCCGACGAGCAGGTATCCGAACAATTATGATCACCGGCGACCACAAGGCGACTGCTCTTACCATTGCAAAGGAATTAGATATTTACCGGAAAGGTAATACGGTCATATCCGTTGAGGATCTGGATGCGATGACGGATGATGAATTAGACGATGCGGTGAAAACAACAACTGTATTCGCCCGTGTATCCCCTTCGGATAAACTCCGTATCATCCAGAGTTTGAAACGCTCCGGTGAAGTAGTGGCTATGACAGGCGATGGCGTCAACGATTCTCCTGCCCTGAAAGCAGCAGATATAGGAGTAGCAATGGGTGTCACCGGCACAGACGTGGCAAAAGATGCCGCTGACATGATCTTGCTGGATGACAGCTTTACCACCATCGCTTGTGCCATCAAGGAAGGTCGTCGTGTTTACCGCAATATCCAAAAGGTGATTCAGTTCCTACTGGTCGGTAATATAGCGGAAATCCTGACTTTGTTTATTGCAACCCTGTTTAACTGGGCTGCACCGCTTCTGGCCGTACACATTTTGTGGGTAAACCTCGCCACAGCTACATTGCCTGCATTGGCACTGGGCATTGATCCGGCCAGCAAAAATATTATGAATCATAAGCCGGTAAAATCAGGCACTTTGTTTGAAAAAGATCTGGTGCGCCGTGTTATTACACAGGGTATCTTTGTGGCGGCTATGACCATCTGTGCTTACTGGATTGGTGCAAGCATAGGTAGTCATGTGACCGGCCAGACAATGGCTTTCTCTGTGCTGGCATTTTCACAGATGCTGCGAGCTTTTAACCAGCGCTCAAACACAGAGCCGATTTGGGTGCGAGACGAGGGAATCAATCCCTGGCTGATCCTTTCCTTTGTTGCCTCTGCAATTCTGATGGCGTGTATTCTATTTGTGCCTACGCTTCAAAGTTCGTTCCAACTGACCAGGTTGGATGGCACTCAATGGTTAATTGTGGCGTGCCTGTCCCTTATGTCAATTCTTCAAGTGGAAATTGCGAAAATAATAAAAAAAAGCAACCATAAATAAGCAAAAAGGCAGAGGAGGCGTCTCTGCTTTTCTTAGAACACCAATATTTTGTCTACAAACGCTTTCTAGGAATATAGGGTTGAGTCAACGGAAACGCCGAGCATGAAAAAGAAGAAGATTTCAGCCGTGATACTGAGCCGCTTTTCTTCGCCGGAAGCGATTGATCATATCATGGTGCAGAAGTTTGTAAGGGCATCCCCTCTTTATCGCCAAGAGCAGGATCCAAATAGTTCTAATATTAGTTTTTCGCGGCAAACCATGACCATCTGGATACTTCGCGCAACGGATGACCGGTGGGCACCAATCTGCGATGAAATGCACCGCAGACTTATGCAGGCGGAAGTCCTGTATGCGGATAAAACTACTCTTCAGATTCTGAAAAAAGACTAAAAAAGGAGCAAATTTCAGGAGTTCACACAAGAGCAGGATATTTCAATGATAACTTTGAATGGATACTTAACCATCCACAAGCAGACTCACTGGCATATCCCGCGGTGAAACATGGCGTTTTACTTGCCGCACTGATATCTGAAGAGGGCTATCCACACAATAATATTCCCCCCTGTATGGAGACCCTGTGCTGATGAAAATACCAGCCCTGCATCCATACGCCATACCAATCGCATGGGCTGCAGTCTCGCCACCTCAGGACGTATTTTAGATGTTCGATCTGCACGAGTTGCGAGCTTTGGCTCTGTATTCCTCACTCATCCACCAGACGGCAATAGATCTGCATCACTGTGTGACGATGTTTTCGAGTCAGCTTTCTGTCCCCTCCCAGCCTTTTGTCCATACAGTTCCTTTACGCTCAAGTTTTCCTGATATGCAATATTTCTGTACCGTCTGAAAACTTTATCCCGCCCTCCGTGATATTTCTCGCAGACTTAGTCTTTGATATAATCTACCTGAACCCTTCTTAATTTCCGCTACCGCCTTTAGTCTTCGCCAAACTAAGGGCACCTGTTTTTCTGGTGTTGATAACGTCTCTTTTTTCCCCGACCTATTTCAAACTTTTGCGCACCTTTTTTACCGACAATACTTACACATGGAAAAGACCGGAAGCGCAAGCATCCGGTCTTTTCCATATATCTGTTGTATTTATTTCCCCATCATAATATGGAGTATTTCAATGTCGGTTTCGTGCATACCCACGCGTCCTACACGTCCCATACTCTCTATTGTTTTCTCAACTGTATCTTTTACAATACCTTCTCCCGGTTGAAATACATGCCCCTTTTTGGCCATATCAAGGCCAAGCAGCGCACACTCTACCGCAGAGGCGATTTTTGTCGCACAGGAGGATTTCGCACCGTCACACACCATGCCGCCAATCGTTGCAATCGTATTTGTGATCGTCCACGATACCAGTTCATATGACCCACCAAGCATATAAGCAATCCCAGCCCCTGCTCCACAGGCTGCACTGACCGCTCCACAATAGGCGGATAGACTTCCAATATACTTTTTCTGATGGATTGCAATCAAATTAGCCGCCGCCAGAGAGCGGTACAGGCGCTCCTTACCAATACTATAGGCTTTGGCATATTCCACCAGCGGCATAGTAATTGTGATACCTTGGTTTCCGCTCCCAGAGTTAATTACTACTGGTAAGGGACATCCACTCATGCGTGCATCGCTACCCGCTGCCGCTGCCGCTTTCGCTCTCGTATGTAGGTCCGCTCTTCCCGTCTCCAGCAGCACACGGCCAGTTTGTGCACCATAGCTTCCTTTAAGCCCCTCTTGAGAAATCGCGGTGTTGCATTCCACCTGCCTTCCGATTATCTCCTCGATATCTGCAAATCGGACTGTGTCCGCAAACTCCAGAATATTTTTTACGGTAAGAAGCGATTTATCTCCGGCCTGTTCGCTATCTTGTTGAAGCGCTCCATCAGAAAATAAGATGTCACCGTCCTTGCAGATTTGCGTGATATGATTATGCCGGTCTTTTACTTCCACCGACGCCCAATGTCCCTCCGTATCAGTCAACCGGACTTCAACATATAGATTTTCTACCCCTTCGGCCAGTGTACAGGTGCAAAAACCCGCCCGCAGCAAAGCCTTTGTCCTTTCAATATGCTCTGGCCGCACGGATTCCAGCACCTGCAATTCACGCGATGCATCCCCACCTACGACACCCAGCACAGCCGCTACGTCTATCCCGCGCATCCCCCCTGAATTCGGGACCGTCACGCCCATCACGTTCTTGACAATATTTCCACTGCAGCGCACAACGCATTCTGCCGGCTCACTCCCCAGCGTTTCACGTGCCCGTGCTGCGGCATAGGCGATTGCGATTGGTTCGGTGCAGCCCAGCGCGACCATCAACTCGCTTTTCAATATCGCCAGGTAGTTGTCGTAAAGCTTACGCTCCATAGCGTCTTCCTCCAATATTTCTCATTCCCAGTGGAAAACTGCTTCCTCTACCGATATCCTCTGCGGCGGATATGGTGATTGGTCTGGGAATCCTACATCCACATAGGTCGTCATTCGAATCTCCTCCGGCAATCCCACATGTTCCCTGATGCGCTGTTTCATCTGCTCGCTTGTGAAAGTGAGCCAGCATCCGCCCAGCCCATAGGCATGTGCGGCAAGTACAAGATTCTGCCCTGCGGCCCCGGCATCCAAAAGCTGGTTGCTCTCTGGCATGACTGGATTGGCACGGTACACGCGCATATCCTGTAAAAGCACGATATGTACCGGCCCCCCTGGGATATCGCTTCCGCGGAACAGGCCTGGACAGTTTTCTTCACGAATTACAAGATACCGTATTGACTGCAAATTGCATGCATGTGCTGCCCACAACCCTGCTTTCAGCACCTTCTTAATCAACTCGTCCGGTACTTTTTCCTCACTCCATTCCCGCACCGAACGGCGCTCATACAGGACACGCTCAAATCCTTGCCGTGCCTCCTCAGATAGGGGAGCAGGCGCGTAAGGCGTCAAATCAAGGTTTCCTCCTTGTATCAATTCCTCAGCAAACGATAACAGCTTGGATGCAAATACATACTCAGGCAGAGTTTCAGGCAACCCTCTTTCCCGCCAGACTTCCATAAACAGTCGTGCGGTTTTTGGTTGATCCGCCGACAGCGTCCGTCCCCGGTATGCAGCCGCATACACCTGTATCTCCATGGTATGATGGCAGCGTTCTCGGAATCGGGCGCGAAATTCGGTTTCATCCATCGACAAAAGCTCTTCTTTGGTTTTATTGAACGCAGCCGAGAAGTTGATCTTATCACTCATTTCTGCACACTCCTTTTCATACCTGCATCCAAGCCGACCTGTGCCAGAACGGCCGCGCCGTTGACCAAGGCCTGTTCGTCGACATCAAAGCATTCATGATGATGGGGCCAGCATTTTCCTGTTTCCTCATTGCGTGCGCCAACGAATACATAACATCCCGGTATCCGCTCCAGGAACCATGCGAAATCCTCTCCACCTGTGGTTTCTTTCAAATGTGCAAGCGCGCTGTCGCCGAACAATGTTTTGACTGCTTTGCGCGCGATCTCGGTCGATGCCGCTTCATTGATCGTTGCAGGAGTGCAGCGGCGGTATTCAAAACGGCAGGTGGTTCCATAGGCCTGTGCGGTCGTGCAGGCGATTTGCTCCAGCCTCCGCTCCACTGCGTCGCGCACCGCTGGCTGGAACGATCTTACCGTTCCCGAAAGCTTAACCTCGTTGGCAATAATATTCGACGAGGTTCCACCGGCGATCGTTCCGATCGTCACGACGGCTGGCTCAAGCGGATCCACGGTACGGCTCACAACGGTCTGCAAGGCGTTTACAATTGCACAGGCGGCCACGATCGCATCGGCTGACTGGTGCGGCTGCGCACCATGTGCGCTTTTTCCTTCCACCGTCAGGTAAATGTTGTCCGCGCTCGCCATGCGGGGGCCAACCTCCGCCGAAATCATGCCGACCGGAAGGTCGATCCATACATGAGCCCCAAAAATCTGCTCGACATCTGCAAGCTGGGGTAACGTATACATCGCATGAGCCCCTTCTATTACCTCCTCTGCCGGCTGAAAGATTAACTTGATCGTGCCGCAAAGCTCATTTTCGTGCGCTTTCAAAATCCGTGCAGCCACCAAGAGCATGGCAACATGGCAATCGTGTCCACAGGCATGCATGACACCCTGATTTTCAGACGAATATTCTGCCTTTCCCTTTTCCGTAATTGGCAGCGCATCCATATCCGCACGAAGCCCTACCACTGGGCCAGACCGCTCGCCCCGCAGCACTGCGATCACACCCGTACCACACACCTTTTCATAAGGAATTCCCAGCTCATCCAGCTCGCGGCAGATGACGCCCTGTGTACGGGTTTCTTTCCAACTCAATTCTGGATGCCGGTGGATATCACGCCGCAGGCTAATCAGGCGTTCCTGATGCCGCCCAGCCTCTTCCAAAATATTCATACCATTTCTCCTGTTTACTGGGTAGTTATAAACTGTCCGCCGCCGCAAACCGCCAGCATATCGCCCGTGATAAACGAAGCACGGTCGGAGGCAAGGAATACCGCGCCATTCGCCACGTCCTCCGGCGTACACATCCGCTTCAGGATATAGCGGTTACGTGTTTTTTGCCTTTCCGCCTCCGGATCGGGAGCATTTTCATAGCGCATTTTTGTCATCGGCGTCTCTGTCAGGCCGGGCAGAATACCATTGACGCGCACCCTCGGTCCACAGTCGACTGCCAAGCAGCGGGTCAGCATCTCCACCGCCGCTTTGGACGGGCAATATGCAACCCGTTCCGGGATACATTTCACACCCAGCTCGGAGACGATATTGATAATTACCGCATACTCTGAGCAGCGTATCGCGTCGATCGCCGCTTTAGTCATGGTGTACACACCGAATACATTGATCTCAAACTGGCGTCGAAATTCTTCGACCGATGTATTATCGATTGTGCCAATCCCCGTCACACCTGCACAATTAACCAGAATATCGACATGCCCAAATTTCTCCTGACAACCCTTTACCACCGCGGCGGCCTGTACCTCGTCACAAATATTCGCTTTCTGGTAGGCAAAATTCTCATCTGTGATATCCGCACACGTCTCCAGACCACATCCATATACGAACGCACCCTCGTTCAGGTAAAATCGGGCTATCACCGCACCAATGCCGGAGCTGGCCCCTGTTACAATTGCTACCCGCTTTTCTAATTCCAAGCCTCATCTTCCTCTCTTTGTTCCAGATAAGGATATCCTCACAGGAGGGTCCTATGAGGATATCCCCAAAACACATTATTACAGGAAACGCGCGACATATGTCCAGGCAGAATATACATTAAAAGCCAGAATGATAATACCCATCAGCGTGGTATACCATTTGTTCTTATACTCACCTGCAAACTTTTTACTGCTCGTGAAGAATGTCAGGATGCAGATGATCACCAATCCACCCACATTCAGCAGGCCCATTACATTGACCAACAGGTTCATGGCATTGCCGCCCGAAAGGCCGCCGATCAGGCTAATAACAATACCGATCAGAATCAGCCGGCGGACCTTGATATCCGAGTTATCCTCACTGATATGGCACAATGAGTTAATGCAGTAAGACGCCAACGTGCTCATACCGCCGATTGTAGTAAAGACCGCGCCCCAGAAGCCGGCAACAAAAATATAAGTACCAAAGGAGCCTGCCAGCGGTTCGATCGCTTTCGCTGCGTCAAGAGCAGAATCCACCTGAATCCCCGCAGGATGCAGCACTGCTGCACCGGAGAGGAAGATACCAAGGCTGAAGATCGTAAACATGGTTGCAAAAACGATCTGGTCATATTTGATGAAGCCCAGCGCCGAGGGCTTATCCCATTTCTGATTTTTCACCGAGTACGAATACCAAAGCGCCGAGGTGCCTGGCGCAGAACCACCGATTATACCCGCGATAATGACGGCCTGCTCTACACCGGACGGCAGCTTGGGGATAATGCCGGTCGCAAGCTGTCCTGCATCCGGCCGGACAAAAAACACATTGATAAAGAATATAATTGCCATCAGGGTACACATGACCGATGCGATTTTTATAATCCGGTTATTTGAGCTGGCCACATACAAATACGCGATAATCAGGATAGTCACCACATACACGATGGATGCTGCCTGCTCGCCAAACATGATATCGTTTAAATGGCGCATTGTGGAACCCTGGCTATAAATAACCATATACCATGTACACAGCACAACGATGAACAGGATGGTAGAGGCTACCTTGCCGATTTTCCCCCGGATAAAGTCGAACACATTCTGTCCGGAGATCGCTGTTACTTTTGCGCCGATATACGCCACGCCGCCGCACATGATACCACTTAAAACAACCACCCACAACAAGTCATAACCAAACAAGGAGCCTGCCTGAATACAGGATGTTGCTGTGCCAGGTCCCATTGAAGTGGAGCAAATCATGGAAGCCGGTCCAACAAACGCCATGATATACAACAGCTTTTTAATCAGTCCGCCTTTTGGAAGTTGAAAGTCATCTACGTTTTTCTGCGGTGTCTGGTTCGCCATGCTACTTTCCTCCTTTAATACCCACTTAATCTTTTTGTGAAATGATCTATTTTGTCACCAAATCCCGTATTACGACACGCCCTGCAGCCGGTGCCAAATGGAGTTCCTGATATCCGGTTACCGGTGTAAGACAGGCAAGCCGTACCTTACCATTTACCGACAGCGTACACCGTCCGCAAATACCATGATCGCATACGCTGTGATGGTAATACGCCAGGGTCGAATCACAATGAAGCGAAATATGGTTAAGCAGCCCCATTACCGTCATACCCTCACAGGCTGAATTCTCGACTTCAAAGGTATCCGTCCGCCGCAGTCCGGTATCCGGATCATACCGGTCGATTAACACTTTCATTCGATACGCCCCTTTCTCATCGTTTATATTTCAGGGCGGGATCCAGGAAATATTCGATCACGTTTTCCCGTTTGCCCGTCGGCAGCGGCATGCGATCCACAATCGGCCTGCGTATTTCGGTTTTCATTTCGCCGCCCTCGTCATGGTGAACATATTTTATCAGATAATTATCATGATCCACCTGCGGATAATCCTTGCGGATGTGACATCCGCGGCTTTCCTTACGCTCGATTGCTGCCAAAATACCTGCCTTACAACAGGTCAGAAGATTCTGTGTCTGCAGTGCGCCGAGCCATTCCAGATTGTACGCTCTGCTCTGGCTGACCAGCGTTACGTTTTTCCACTCTGCCTCCAGTTCTTCTATGCGCCGCAGCGCCTTTTTCAGTCTTTCCTCACTGCGAATCAGCCCGAAGCCCTCATCACATGCTTTCTGTATTTCCTCATAGAGCGTCAAGGCGTTCATTCCGCCTCGATGTTCAAAAATACCAAATATTTTGTTTAAGCATTGTGCTGACTGTGCTTCATCCAGAGCATGGAGCTTGCTTTGCTCCGCATATGCCGCAGCATTCCGGCCCGCACGCATTCCTTGGCACATCATCTCCACAAGGCCATCCCCTACTCGGCAGGCTCCGAACACGCCGCTGCCTGCTTCTCCCGCGACGTACAGACCATCTACGCCTGTCTGCATCTGGTCGTCAATTTCAACGCCGCCCATGCAGTACTCCGCGCCAATACCAACCTCAATCGGTTCGTCTGCAAATAGCATCCGCTCGACCGTTGCCAGACTCTCACCCTTGTAGTACCCATGCCTGTGCCACCGGTCAAACCGGTCATAGAAAATCTTTAGTCCTGCCTCTTTCTCTTCGCGGCTATTGGCAGAATAGTCGTAGAAGAATCCCCCATTCGGCCCCGCCAATCCTTGATCCGCCGCATAACCGAAATAATAGGAGGTGACCAGTTTACTCAGCTTTCCTCCACGAGACAACTTAACGACCTCCTCCGGTATAGGCAACGGATCGCCGTTTTTGTCCCTGATCGTGTATTTGAGATTGCGCATGTTATACTCAAACACATAAGGATAGATCGAGCCTCTCATCTCCTGCGGCACCACCGCAGTCGGGAACGAAAGGATAAATTCCATATCTGTCAGCCGGGCGCCGGCCCTGTACGCCATTGCCGGCCCATCCCCAGTCATATCAGTCACGGTGTTGTTCATCGAAAACGGCATATAGCCGCCGGTTCCAATTACAACAGCCTTTGTGCGGAACAGAACCGCCTCGCCAGTATATATGTCTATACCAACTGCGCCGCAGACCGTTTTTTCATTTGTGAGCACTTCAACGATCATCATGTCTTCAAACGTCTGAATGCCTGCGGTTTCTTTCAACCCTTGTACCAATGCTTTGGTAAAGCTCAGTCCGGAGGCAATCCAGTTGGCTGGCGGACAGCAGAAGAAGTCCTGTCCCGCTCGCTCGGCCCATCCCAGATAATCTTTCATCACGATCGGCCCGTCGTCGACATACTGCCGCACCATATTTTGGTCTGCCAGATAAAATGATTCTTTCACAATACAGTCGAACAGTCGTTCCTTCGTAAAAGAGGGGTCAGCAAAATCCAGGTGCAGCAGGTTTTTGCCGCTCTCTCCATCCACACCAAAGCCGCCTCCGGCCATGATCGCATTGCCGCTCACTCCAATTTTCCCCTTGGAAACCAAGGCAACTCGCGCGCCAGCACGCGCAGCATAAACTGCAGCTGTGATGCCTGCACCAGAGCCGCCGACCGCAACGACATCAGTCTCTATAATACGCCCAAAATCCTGCAGCATAAAAACACTCCTCAGTCTCCGATGCCCTCATAAGCAGGCATCGCGTCATAATCAATATCCGCATACTCGAGCACCAAGTCATGCGCTGCCTTGCCGTATTCCTCTTTGTAGTCTTCCATTGCCAACGCAACGGCATTTTCTCCGTCTTTGCCAAATGCGGAGACAATCGCCTGCCGCATCGCACTATACAGATGGCCTACATGATATTCCCACGGCATTTTTGCTTTTCCGCCAATTTTGTTCCGTTTTTCTGCAAACGCCTCCATCCGTTCTGTCGACACACCGCAACCGTCAAAAATAAAATCGCAGAACTCATCCCCCAGTGTCCGGTTCGCCAGCAGCTTCAGTTCCATTCCGTTATAACCGCGTGCCAGCGCTGCGTCTACATCCTTGCAGTAATAGCTTCCGTACTCCAGCAGTCCACGCTTACTCCATTCGGTATACCACGGGCAGCAATGGTTTTCCATATGTACCTCCGGTGCATATTGCGGGAAACGAAGATCCATTTGCCCTGGGAAAGCCTCCCATTCGCCATAAACCAGATAGTTTTCCACATCGAGCGGATTTCCATCCGCCTGCGTGCGCAGCGCCATGCGGCGCCCCCGCTGCTCACCATAATGCCTTACACCAGCCGTTACCGCAGCCTTGCCCGCCTCTCCAAAAGCATCTATCGTCCGTTTTGCCAAATAGGCAAACAGCATTGCGTGATGGGATGCCGACGAAAGAATAACATCCATAGAAAAACCTCCCTTTTGAAAATCAAACACACTTCTTCATCCCAATGTTTGCATCTGTTCCAGATAAAGCTGCAGAAAGTGCAATATTTCCTCCCCCTTTTCTTTTGATACCGCTTCCCCATACTGTTCCATCACGCGATCCATCGCCTCATGGTAGCGCTTATGCCCTTCATACGCCTGTACTCCAAGCTCTGTCAGATGGAAGTATACTTCCTTTTGATTACTTACATATTTGTAGCGGCGCAGTAGTCCAATTTTCTCGAGCTTTCCAACGCTTTTGGACACAGCACCTTTCGTCAATCCCAGCTGATTAGAGAGCTCCGTCAGATTGAGCGCTCGGGTCGCCGCAATGCATTCTATCGCATGAATCTCGGACGGATACAACTCCACCCCTGGGCAGTATTCATGTTTAGAGCGCTGCAAATTGGTATAGCAGTTAAAGAGGCGAACCATAATTGTTTCTGTTTCCTGGTAAAAGTTTTCCACATTTCCACCTCTTTTTGTTTCCTGTTAAACAAAATATAACACCACCCGCTTGATCTGTCAATCTCTTTTCTATCCTATTATATTTTTCATATATTATGACAACTTTTCATTTGTTTATTTGTGATAAAGTAACATATTTCGTTTTATTTTTGTATATGCATATTCTTATTTATTATTTATTTTTTCTCAAGAAATTTTTTCAGGAGGCGTACCCTCTCACATCACACAAAAAATACCACAGGCCATATGCCTGTGGTATTTTCCTTCCTATTCATCGTTCTCCCTGATCACGCAGTTTAAACCTGTCGATCAGTCCTTTCAGCATCTGCGCCTGCCCCGACAATTCCTCACTTGCCGCAGCCGATTGCTCTGCAGTTGCGGAATTAGTCTGCACAACACTGGATATCTGGTCAATCCCCTGCTGGATCTGCACGATCGAATCACTCTGCTTCTCCACAGCTACAGCCACCTCATCCATACCAGATACCGCGCTTCCTGCAGAGTCCAGCACACGGGAGACGGCTTCCGTCACACTCTGCATTATTTCTACGCCATCATCTACCGCGCAAATCGATCTTTCCACCAGCTCCTTTGTCGCTTTTGCCGCTTGGTCGGATTTGGAAGCAAGGTTCCGCACTTCGTCTGCAACGACTGCAAAGCCTTTCCCTGCCGAACCAGCGCGTGCGGCTTCCACCGCCGCGTTCAGGGCAAGTATATTCGTCTGGAATGCAATGTTTTCAATTGTGGCGATAATCTTCCCGATTTCCTGTGAAGCTTCGGATATATTCTGCATAGCTTCGCTCATTTTCGCAATGGATTCATTGCTCAACTTCAGTTCCTCGCCTGCATGATCGACCGCATCCTTAGCCTTCAGCGCCATGGCAGCCGTATGCCGACTACCATTCGAAATATCGTCGATCGTGGCAGACAGCTCCTGTACCGCGCTCGCCTGTTCGGTTGCTCCCTGCGCAAGCGCCTGTGCGCCGTTGGATACCTGCGCAGAACCAGCCGCCACCTGATCGGCCGCTCCATTAATGCGGTTCAACGTATCGCTCAGCGTACGGTTAATCTGCCGTACCGCCAGCAAAATGCTTTGGTACGCGCCTACATAGTGTGCTTCTTCCCGTGTGTGAATACGGAAATTGCCGGCGCTCATCTCATTCAGAAGATAATTGATGTCCCCAATGATTGCTTTCAGACTTTCCACCATATCCTGAAAGGCTTTTGACAGGCTTCCTATCTCATCCTGAGATGATGCATCAAGGTGGATATCCAGATCGCCTTCGGCAATCCCTCTTGCGGCCTGAACCACATGCTGCACCGGTGCCAGCATACGTTTCAGCACCATGGTAACCGTCAGCAGGATCAATACGAGCGCCAGTGCGGAAAGAAGGAGAAGAAGCATGGTGGTACTACGGACAGCCCGCTGTGCATCTGACGTATACAGTCCGGTCGAGGACCACCATGTTTCGCCCCCTACTTTAACAGGGCAATAGAACACCGTCGTTTCTGTACCGTCCGGACGTTCTTTCTCCATCGAGAACGCAGTCTGTGCGGCCATACGATCGGACAATTCCTGCTTTTGCTTCTCATCCACCGTAAAATCCGTCACAATATTTTTGCCCACATCATCCAGCGTCTCACTGTCCCAGACAATGCTGCCGCTGCCGTTGCATATCGTTACCCACATTGAGGAATAGTTATCGCTCGATGTTTTAGTTTCCGCAAAAGCATTGAGGTCCACGCTGGCTATTACCGTACCCAGCACCTTATTGTTATGCAGGATCGGCGTTCCATAGGATACGACCAGCCCCTCCCCATACGAATATGGCTGTGAAATATAGGATCGTTTTTCCTGCACTGGTATCATGTAGGAAGCTTCCTTCGCATAATCTTCATAAGACTGATAGGGGGTAAACGAAGAATCCACGGTATTGGTATCAATATAAAAGCCATAATCCCGTATATCGCTTTCAAACGCATACGGTTCAAACATAACGCCAACACCGATGATGCCATTGTTCTCTTTTACCAGATTGCGCGCCGTTTGCACAATAAACTGCTCCGCACTGTGCGAGATAGGCGTCAGGTTTTTCCCGCTATACAATTCACTCTGAAACAACGCCGCCGCTTCCGGTGATTGCGGCACGGTATTTTCCTCCGGCTTCTGCACCGCTTTTTCAAAGGCGTCCTCCATATAGTTCTGCATTCCCTGCGCCGCATTTTCTACCGAATTGAAAATATTCTGAACTGCTTCTCCGTTTGCTTCTGCCAATGAGGACAGTTCGCCAGAAATCCCTTTTTGAATAGCCGACTGCGTCGTAAAGACCGTTACCGCTACCAGCGCCCCCAAAGCAACAAAAAGTGCCATGCCAATCCAGATTGCCAGCTTGGACGCCAGCTTCAGTTTTTTCAATATGTTCTCCCCCTATCAAGATATATAGATAATATCGTCAATTTGTCAAAAAAGTTTAGTTTTCTTAATCGGCCTTTGAGCAAAAAAGCAAAGCGGCCGTATCATTGAAATACGGCCGCTTTGCGGATATGAAAAAAGTTGTAACAAGCGAACTATCCAATCAATAAATCAGGTTTACCAAGCCGGTCGAGAAAACTGGAACAAAGGTCAAGGCGAGCAAGCATCCGGCCAGCAACAGATAAAACGGCACTGCCTCCTTGATAAAATCCTTTGTTTTACATTCTGTGACGCCGCAGGCTACGAACATCAGCGTTCCCATCGGCGGCGTAAACGCGCCGATCGCATTGGCGAAAATAAATACCATCGCAAAATGGATGGGATCCAGCCCATACGCTGCCGCTGCAGGCGCGAACAACGGAACCAGGACAATCATGCTGGCATTGCCCTCGACAAACATGCCTACAATAATCAGGAATACATCCACCGCAACCAAGAAAACCCACTTATTGTCGATCACATTGATCATCCACTCGGTAAATTGCTGAGGGATCATCTCCTTGGTCAGAATCCATGAGAACGTGGACGCGGCGGCAACGATCAGCATGATAGAAGATGTCGTCGTCAACGTTTCCTGAAGCCCCTGTGCAAATTGCTTTGCGCTCAGGTCATGGTAAAGGATGCCCAGCAGAAGCGAATACGCGATAGCCACCGCACCGGCCTCAGTCGCGGTGAAAATGCCCAGACGCACGCCGCCGATAATAATGATAGGCAGGCACAGCGGCAAAATCGCAGGTTTGGAAGAAGACCAGAACATATCGCCGGTCATTTTCGTGGTGCGGAGCGGCAGGTACTTACGCTTCCTCGAGATCAGGGATACCATGAACATCATCGTAATGCACAGCAACAAACCGGGTCCGATTCCGGCGACGAACAGCTTACCGATCGATACGTTGGCAATACAGCCGTACAGGATCAGGCCGATTCCGGGCGGGATCAGCGGGGTGATCATAGAAGACGCTGCGGTCACAACCGTGGAGAAAGACTTGCTGATCCCTTTTTTCTCCATTTCTGGGACAAGCATTTTCGCCTCCATTGCGGCATCAGCCAGCGCGGATCCGGACAGTCCGCCCATCAGCGTGGAGAGCAGGATATTGACCTGGCTTAGACCGCCGTACATGCGGCCGGTCAGTACCGAGCAGAAATCCATGATGCGCTTGGTGACACCCGTATAGTTCATCAGGACACCCGCGCATACAAAGAACGGGATCGCCAAAAGAGTAACGCTTTCCGCGCCCGTGATCGCCTGCTGCGCGAACACGGCCGAGTTAATGCCCGGGCTCATGACGAAATACACGATTGACGCACCCAAAACCGATGCAAACACCGGTACTTTCATAAATAAAAGAACAAGCAGCGCAATGACCATCATAACGACAGGAGTATTCATGATTATGCTTCCTCCTTTTCGTTTTGAGCCGGGGTAAGGAATACTTTCTTTACGGTTTCATAAGTATAGCTGATCAGCATGAGGATGATGGATACCGGCGCTACTCCGTAAATCACGGAATAGGGCGCCATCAAAATCGGCGTTTTGCGACCCGTGCGGGCCAGTACGCTGATAAATTCCAGGCTGCGGAAGAAGAAATAAATCAGGATCGCATACATCAGGATCATGATCAGCACTTCTATCACACGCTGCACCTTTTGCGGAAATGCATCCACCAATATTTCGATCGCGACATGGCTCTTGGTGTGGAACGCGACGGGCGCGGCCAGGAAGGTGATCCATACCATGCACGCAACCTGCACTTCTTCCTCCCAGGTAAACGGACTGTTGAACAAATACCGCGCAAGCACGCCGAAAAATGTACATGCAATCAGGATTACTAGGATCGCCGCAGCCAATACAGCCTCCACCTTGACCAGTGCGTCCAGCACTTTTTTCATTATATTGCCCTCCTGCTTCTGTGCGATCCAAAGGTTTATTTGCCCATTGCCGCTTGTACCGTGTCGTACAGGCCTTCGCTCCAGCCAAAGGTGTCGCCCATTTCATAGAAGGGCTGCGCGGCTTCTTTCCACTCGGCAAGCTGGTCGTCGGTCAGTTCGGTGATCTCGACGCCTGCGTCCACCAGCATCTGACGGTATTCCTCATCAGCCTGCTCCTGCAGTTCGTTGTTATAAAGGCCGGCTTCCTCGGCAGTGCTGTAGAGCAGCTCCTGCTGCTCCGCAGAGAGCGTGTTCAGGAAATCCGTTCCAATGCACCAGGTCGTAAAGTTCTTGATATGGCCGGTCATCAGGATGTACTTGGCGACCTCCTGGAAGCTCTGGCCGTACAGCGTGCTGAGCGGGTTCTCAACGCCATCGAGCGTGCCATTCTGAAGCGAGGTGTACACATCGCCCAGCGCCATCGGCACCGCGGTGGCACCCAACGCATTGAAACCCTCCACATAGATCTGGCTGCTCGCCAGACGGATCTTCTTGCCCTTGATATCAGCAGGCGTCACCACCTTGCTCTTGGTCATCAGCTCACGCTCACCATAGATCCAGTTGGACGCAAGGATGGTCAAGCCTTTTTCCTTCAGCTTTTCACATTCGTCCGCATACCAGTCGCTGTCCAGCAGGGTCCAGACATCCTCCCAGGTATCGAAGAAGAACGGGCCGTACAGGATGCCCATATCCGGCAGGCCGTAATCTGCGTAGAACGCGCCATCGGCAATGGTGATGATGTTTTCGCCCATTACCATCTGGTCGATCAGCTCACTCTTACTGCCGAGCGCGCTGTTTGCGAACAGCTCCAGCTTCATGGTACCGCCGCTCTGCTCCTCTACCAACTCGGCCCACTTTTCCACCGCCTGGCCGATCGGCTCTTCATTGGTGTTTTCAAAGCCCACCTGAATCGTAACCGGAGACGCCGCATTCGCGGCGCCCGCGCTACCCGTGCCATCCGCAGTGTCCGTGTTTGGGGTGCTGCTGGAGCAAGCCGTTAACGATCCAAGGCACATCGCCAAGGCAAGCAAAGCTGCAAAACGTCTTTTCATAGGTAATTCCTCACTTTCTTTTCCTCTTGGTTTATTCTCTTCTAAAATCAAATTCCGCTTTCACGATTTCTGCGGAATGTTGATCCATGTCCTGAAATGCGGCACCGGCGTCTGCGATCGGGTAGGCGCGGGAAATCAGCTTGGTCAAATCGACAAAGCCGTCCTTTACCAGCTTCATGGTCGCGGCAAAATCCGCTTTTGTCGCGCCGCGGCTCCCGAACACATTAAGCTCCTTGCGCTGCAGCTCCAAAAAATTGAAATCGGCGTTATGCTTCGCGACACCGATGACCACCATCCGCCCCTGGCTTGCCGCAGCTTCCACACAGCCCAAGAAGGTCGACGGGGCTCCAACCGCTTCAATGGTGACGTCAAAGCCGTCGCCGTTTGTGATCTTCTGCACATACGCCCGTAGGGCGTCGGGGCTGTCGTTCACGAAGCTCCCGCTGAAACCGAACTCGCGCTCTGCCAATTCGAGCTTATCCTTTGCAATATCCGTGATGTGGACCTCTGCCCCAAAGCTCCGCGCGGCCACGCCGGCCAAAATACCAATCGCACCCGCACCGATCACCAGTACCTTATCGCCTGGCTGTACGTCCGCGCGGCTCACACCGTGATAGCTGATGCAAAACGGCTCGATCAGCGCAAGAGACTCCGGCGCGATCCCCTGCCCGTCATACAGGCGTTCTACCGGCATGGTAAAGTATTCGCTGAATGCGCCTTCACGCTGCACACCCATTGTCTGGTTATTAACGCAGCAGTTTACAAAGCCGCGGCGGCAGCTATAGCATTTGCCGCAATTGAAATAGGGATTGCCCGTCACGACCATGCCCGGCCGGATACCATACGGATTATCCTCAACCGCAACGACCTCAGCCGCGAACTCATGCCCAATCGTGCGTGGATAGCTGACATAGGCAGACGCACCCCGAAACGAGGCCAGGTCACTCCCGCACACGCCGCCGACCAGCATTTTCAAAAGCGCCTCTCCTTTTGCCGCTTCTGGGCGCTCCTGTTCATCCGTTACTGCCTTCCCGGGCTCGGTGATTACAATGGCTTTCAAGTAAATCGACCTCTTTTCAATCAAAGCATAGGGGTTACTTTACTTCTGTCATGAATTGGGGCAGGAAACGGAAGCCCCAGCCGTCCCCCTCACGCTGCAGGGCAAAGCCGTTTTGAATGGTCATCGGCTCGTCAATAATGGCGTCGATCCAGTCAAAGCTCTCCGCACCATAGGGGTTGGAGACCGTAGCCAGCAGCGGCACATCATAGTCCTTGTAGTAGTGCGGCAGCACCGGAATGTTGTAGGCGTTGGCGAGCGCCGCGCTGTCCCGCCAGGCTTCTACGCCGCCCAGGCGGATCAGGTCCGGCTGCCAAAGGTCAAGCGCGCGCCGGCCGATCAGCTCGCGCAGCGCCACGGTACTGTATTCCCGCTCTCCCATGGCAAGGCTGATATGCGTTTTCGCGTGAATGGTCGCGTAGCCCTCAAAATCCGTGTTGACGACCGGCTCCTCGAACCAGAAGATACCGATGTCCTCCACCAGGCTGATCAGCTTGATCGCACTGGGTACGTCCATCCCCTGATTCGCGTCCATCATGATCTTCAGTTCGGGACCCACCGCTTCGCGGACCAGATGCAGGCGACGGATATCACGTTCCATATCCGGACTGCCAACTTTGATCTTGACGGCAGTAAAGCCTCGCTTCTTATAGTCCACAACCTCTTCGACCAGCTCCTCATCGCTATAACTGAGCCAGCCGCCGCTGCCGTATACCGGAATGGGCTTCCTGTGACAGCCAAACATGCGGTAGATCGGCTGTTTGTTCATACGGCTCCAAACGTCCCACAAGGCGACATTGAGCGTGGCCAGCGCCCAGCGCTGTAGGCCGACGATGCCGAAATACTCGCTCTCGATCTCGTAATCTTTCTGTATCTGCGCGGTTTCATATACGCGGTAGTCGCGCTCCAAAACAAAGCGTCTCAGGTCTTTCAGCGCACCCTCAATAGCATTGGGGCTGTAATGGAAGCTTAACAGGTAGCCCTGACCGATTTCTCCGCTGGCGCTCTCTACCTCCAGCACATAGAACGCGATCTTGCTGATGTCGTGCGTCGCATCCGCGATCGGCTTACTGATTCTGCTGACCGCCTGGTAAATATGTATGTCCTTGATAAGAGTTTTCGAAGCATCCATAGATAGATATTCCTTTCTGATCTTAGAGTGAATAATGGCCTTATTGATATATCACATATATTATAAAACAGAAATAAATATATTTCAACCGTAAAATATCAAATTAACCACTTGCTTTTTTACCAAAGTTTTTGTATGATAATTGTAAGTTCTGTCAGAAGACTGGGGCAGCGCTTCCGACGGTAAAAAATAGGAAAAGGGGTATTTTTGTGTCGGGAAAACGAGCGAAATCTATGGTTGCCGAGGCGCATAGATATCTTTATGAAAAAATCGTTTCCTGTCAATATTTGCCGGGACAGGCGATCAACGAAAAGGAGCTGTTGGATGAGACTGGCTTTGGCCGGACGCCTCTGCGCGAAGCGCTTCTGGCATTACAAAAGGAAGGCCTGGTGGAGATTTTCCCGCGCAAGGGGATGCGGATCGCCCCCTATACCGAAAAGTCAGTCGTCGAGCTGTATCAGGCACGGAAGCTTATGGAACCAAACATAACAACCGAATATAAAACGCTTTATTCCAAAGACAAGCTGCTGGATTTTCAAACACAGTTCCAGCACTCCGACACGCTGACCGACCTAGCACGGTTCAACCTAGATGCTGATTTCCACTCTTACCTGATAGCTATTACGGGCAACTCCATATTGATCAATATGTACCAGTCCCTCATGGTGCAGCAGGTGCGTCTGGGCATGTATGCCGTGACCCGATCATCGGCCACCCGCTCGGACGATTTGAAGCAGCACGTCGCCATCATCGACGCGTTGCTGCGCGAAAACGAGGAGGATGTGCGTGACGCGATCATCGTACACATCAATCACTCCATGATTCGCTCACTGAACGCGATTCGGGACACATGAAAACAGAAAAGGACGGGGAGCATATCCAAATATGCTTCCCGTCCTTTTTGTCCATTTATAAAATGCCGAATTTCGCGAACGCTTCCGTGGCGGACATCCCTTCTTCGATCGCTTTTCGTACAAGCTTTTCACCGGACGCCTTTTCGATTGCTTTTCCGATGCACTCGGCCGCGGCCTCGCGCGGGATAATCAGCACACCGTCGATATCCGCGAATACGACGTCCCCATCGTGAATCGTGACCTGTCCGATTTCAATCGGGCAGCGGAAGTCCACTACATTGGTGCGAATGCTGGAATCCTGCGCCCACCGGTCCTTGGCAAATACAGGAAAATTTTGGCTGAGGACTTGCGGCGTATCCCGCGTATAGCCATCTACGACTGCGCCGGCGGCGTGGCGCGCTTTGGCTGTTGCGGTCAGCAGCTCCCCCCAGAGCGCACTGTTATGCGCGCCAGTAGCCAAATACACGTCGTTTGGCCTCAGCTGGTCGAGCGCTTCGGTAAGGTAACCGAACGGCTTTTTCTGTGGGCAAAATACGTCCTGCTCTAACACGGTGCAGGCTCGTCCAGCAATTTTCATATCCGGCCGGAGCGGATGCAGATAAGGAGGAAGAAATTGATGGGCAAAGCCCATCGCATCCAGAATATCCCCTACAACCGGCGTATACAGCTTGTCTTTCATCAGGGAGAACATCTCGTCGTCATTTTGAAAATGTTTCATGAAGCATGCTCCTTTTACAGAAAAAATGTTGCGAAAAGAATTCTGATATATCACTTGTATTATAATATCTGTTGTGATATAATTCAAGCAGTTTTTTCGAAGGTGTTTTAATTTCTTTGACAGGAGGCTTGATTTATGGTTATTGCAAAATTTGAAACATGGTGGATCGACCGGGGAAAGTGCCTGTTTGATGAAAAGCGCCAGGGCGGCGCCAAAATGGGCTGGGATGTCATTGCAATCCGGCTTACCACCGATACGGGCATTGAAGGCATCTCCACCTGTATGGCGGCGCGTAGCGGCGGCGTCAGTGAAAGCTATCTCCACGACAGCATCGCGCCTGTTGTATTGGGACGGGACCCGCATGACAGAGAGGCTATTTTCCACGATCTGTGGAACATCGACCGTCATGAGGCCTTTTTCCCTGTATTTCTCCCGGGACCGGTAGATGTGGCCCTGTGGGATATCTGCGCGAAAGCTGCGGGGCTGCCGCTTTACCAATACATCGGGGCATATCGGAC
Organism: Agathobaculum massiliense; assembly: GCF_900291975.1. Lineage (GTDB taxonomy): Bacteria > Bacillota > Clostridia > Oscillospirales > Butyricicoccaceae > Agathobaculum > Agathobaculum ammoniilyticum. Next base: position 2,266,704 of record NZ_OMPN01000001.1, on the reverse strand, counting down.
GAGCCTGCCGGTTTACGCCAGCGGAAACTTCCACGGGACTGTACAGGAATATGTGGACGAAGCGGTTTACTACAAAAGCCAAGGCATCCCCGGCTATAAGGCCCATCCGGGCGGTCCGGTATCATTTGATATGCAGGTGCATCAGGCGATCCGCGATGCGGTAGGACCGGATTATGTGCTCATGAGCGACCCTGTGGGCGAATACACCATGGGAGATGCCATCCTGGTGGGGCGCCAGCTCGAGCACCTGGGCTATAAATGGTTTGAGGAACCCTTCCGCGATTTTGAGCTGTACAAATACACCGAGCTGTGCCGCGCCCTGGATATCCCGATTGCAGCTACGGAAACCACACGCGGCTGTCATTGGGGGGTTGCGCAGGTGATTGCGCAGCGCGCGGCGGATATTGTGCGCGCAGATGTGAGCTGGAAAGACGGCGTTACGGGGACACTGAAGATCGCCCACATGGCGGAAGCTTTCGGCATGAATTGCGAGCTGCACACGACAACGATGAACTATATGGATCTGGTCAATGTGCATGTAAGCTGCGCGATCCGCAATTGCGAGTATTTTGAGTATTTTGTACCAGAAGATAATTACCGCCTGCCCATGAAAGGCAACCTTCCCATCCACAACGGTGTCATCACCGTGCCGGAAAAGCCCGGAATCGGCACTGAACTAGATTGGGAGTTGATTGAAAAAAGCTGCCACAGCTACCGCTTTCAGGAAATTTAAGAAAGGAGATTTATCATGAAAGCCTTGGAAGGACGTATCGGCATCGTTACCGGAGGAAGCAGCGGAATTGGGTATGCCATATCCAATGTACTGGCAGAGGCGGGCGCAACCGTGTATGCGGTAAGCCGTACCGGAAAAGTAAAGGACGGAATGCCTGCCAGCGCGCTGGGGGTAATCCATGTGCAGGGTGATGTCACGAACGATGCGCGCATGCGCGAGATCGTCGAGCAAGCCAGCGGAAAACAGTCGTTGGATTTTCTGGTCAACAACGCAGGCATCACAAAAAAATGCCGGGCCGAGGATTTCCCAGCAGAGGATTTTGCACATATCCTGCAGGTGAACATCCACAGCGTCTTCCGTCTCTGCCAGTTATGCTACCCGTATTTGAAAAACAGCCGGCATAAGGGGCGCATCGTGAGCATCAGCAGCATGGCCGCGCATCTTGGCTTTACCGAAGTGGTCCCTTACTGCACAAGTAAGGCAGCAGTATGCGGCATGACCCGCGGTCTCGCGGTAGAATGGGCGAATGACAACCTCTGTGTGAACAGCATTGCCCCGGGCTGGTTCCCCAGCGAAATGAGCAAGCAGGTCATGACACCGGAACGGAAAGCCGCCATCCTGGGCCGAATGCCGGTGCATGCGTTTGGCGATACCAGAGATTTAGGCGAAATGACAAAATTCCTGCTGAGTGATGGCGCAAAATATATCACAGGACAGGATTTTGCTGTGGATGGCGGCGCGCTGGCATACGGATTCTGATGCAAGGCACAGGTTGCCATCTATCTGTGTCTTTATCCTCCGCAAAAATAAATGAGAGCGCCGCTCCAGCCCTTAGAACTGGAGCGGCGCTTTTTATATTTGCGTAAGTTTCCAAGGCAGAGCAGGTCAAAAGCCATGTGCATGTGCAGCCGGACGGCAACATCTTGCCAGCCGTTCATTCCATCGCGGCGGTTTGCTCCGCGCCGCTGGCCAGAAACGCTGCGACCCGCCGGCCGACCCGCCGCATCAGCACCAATGCGCAGACCAGCGCTGCGCCCTCGGCGATTGGAAACGCAGACCATACCAGCAACTCCGCGTTCGGCAAGCGAGTGAGCAGCCACGCAAGAGGAAGCGCGACCACGATCAGGCGGATGAGCGACAGCACAAGCGACTGCACGCCGCAGCCAAACGCCTGGAATATCCCTTGGAACGCGATGTTCGCCCCCGCAAACAGATAGCCGGGCGTGATAATGCGGATGGCATAAATACAAAGCTGCCGCGCCTCCTCGGATACCGCAAAAATCCCGATCAGTTGATGCGCGAACACCTGCAACGCGACAGCGCCCGCGCCCAGAATCACCAGTGTATACAGCATGCCGTACCGTATCCCACTGTCCACCCGCATTTTGTCCCGCCGACCAAAGTTGTAGCTGATGATCGGGATCATCGCGTTGTTCATACCGAACGCCGCAAAAAAGACAAACTGCTGGATCTTATAATAAATTCCATAGGCAGTCACCGCGGCGGTCGAAAGCGACCCCAGGACAATATTCACTCCGTAGGTCATAAAAGACATCAAAGCCTGCATGATAATGGCCGGAATGCCGATTTTATAGATCTCCTGAATAATGGAACGCTGCGGCGCCAGATACCGCAAGCTGGTGTCAAAATACTTCCGGTTCGCCGCGGTGTGAAAGAGGAAGCCCAGCATAAGCGATACGAACTGCCCGATAACCGTCGCATACGCGGCGCCATCCACACCCATGGCCGGACAGCCGAACCAACCGAAGATCATAATCGGATCAAGGATGATATTAACGACCACACCGGACATCTGTGCAATCGTGGCTAACATGGTGCAGCCGGTCGCCTGTAGCAGCTTTTCATAAATCATGTAGACCACGCAGCCGAACGACAGAACCGAGCAGATGCGCAGATAGCTGCTTGCCAGTTCTATCACCAGCGCATCTGACGTTTGCGACCGGATATAGACCCCCACGCCGAGCAGTCCGAACAGCAGGAACACCGCATAGGTACAGCAGCTCAGGAAAATGGAATTGCCGGATATACGGCTGCTTTTCTCGCGGTTCCCCTCCCCCAGGTTACGGGAGAGCAGCGCATTGGTGCCGACGCCAGTACCGACGCCGATCGCCACGATCAGCATTTGGATCGGGAACGCCAGCGTCAGCGCATTGACCGCGTAATCGCCCAGGTTCGGCACCGCCGGATCGGTCATGCAGCTTACGAAATAGCTGTCCACAATGTTATAAAAGGCCTGTAGCACCATGGACAGGATCATCGGCACCCCCATCGTGAACACCAGGCGGTTCATCGGAACGCTCCCCATTTTGTTACTCACGTTTTCTGTTGTTTTCATGGTTCCTCCTTTTTCTTCCAAGGGAGACTTTTGGGGGAAAGCTGCCATAACCCGTTTTTTTTGATTGCACCGCACAAAAAAAGTGTAAACCCGATCCGGATTTACACTTTGCAGCCACTCGATTGATATAATTATAGCAATCTTTTTCTATTCTGTCAAGCGCACAAAAGGGGCTTCTCATGTAGTGATTGGTGATTATCTCTATATTTCCTTTTGTTTTTTCGTCACTTTCACAACCACTTATCAGCCACAACAAAAACTTCAACCAATTTTACATATATTATGGTTCTTTTATTGTTTTATTCCGGTTATTTTGCTGATTGACGCGGCATATTGGGTATGGTATATTGGTTTTTGCAAGCAAGAAATAACAATCATATAACCAAGATATTACACATTTTAACCCGCAACTATTTTGTTTTCCGCTTGCCCGAACGTGCAGACAAACCGTTCCCGATCCCCGAACCGGCCGGAAGATCGACCCTTGTCCTGCTGTTCGGTATAGACACAGGCTGAACGCCGGCGCTCCGTCGGCATGGCAATAAACATCAAACCAGAAGGAGACTTGAACATGGATTTCCAGTTGACCCGTGAGCAGCAATTGGTTCGCCAGATGATGCGTGACTTCACTGAAAACGAAGTAAAGCCCATCGCCGCCGAAACCGATAAAACCAGCACCTATCCGCGCGACACCATCGAAAAGCTTTTCGATATCGGCGTAATGGGTATGATCGTTCCCGAACAGTACGGCGGCGCCGGTGCGGACGACACCTGCTCCGCTATCGCGATTGAGGAGTTATCCAAGCAGTGTGCTTCGACCGGCGATATCCTGGCCACCCACAACGGTCTGTGCTGCGGCCCGATCATGGCGAACGGCACTGAGGAGCAGAAGCAGAAGTACCTCCGCATGCTGACCAAGGGCCACAAGGTCGGCGCGTTCGCACTTACCGAGCCAGATGCCGGTTCGGATGCCGCCAAGGGTACCTGTGTTGCCGAACTGCAGGGGGATCACTATGTACTCAACGGCTCCAAAATCTTTATCACCAACGGCTATGTAGCGGATGTGTTTGTCGTTTTCGCCATGACCGACCGGAGTAAGGGAACAAAGGGTATCTCCGCTTTTATTGTGGAAAGCTCGTTCCCCGGCTTCTCCGTCGGCAAGCATGAGGAAAAGCTCGGCCTGCACGGTTCGCCCACGGCGGAGATCGTGTTCACCGACTGCATCGTCCCTAAGGAAAACCTGCTCGGTGCAGAGGGTAAGGGCTTCAAGATCGCGATGCAGACGCTGGACGGCGGCCGTATCGGCATCGCTGCACAGGCGCTCGGCATTGCGGAGGGGGCCATGGAGGAATCCATCAAGTTTGCCAAGACGCGCGAGCAGTTCGGGCGCCCGATCGCCAAATTCCAGAATACCCAGTTTGTTTTTGCCGACATGCACGTCGCCATTGAAGCCGCCCGTCTCCTCACCTACAAGGCGGCTGCGGTCAAGGCATCGGGCGCGCGCTTCACGCTGGAGGCGGCGACCGCCAAGCTGTTCGCCTCGGAAGCGGCAATGAAGATCACCACCAAGGCGGTCCAAATCCATGGCGGCTACGGCTATACCAAGGATTACCCTGTCGAGCGCATGATGCGCGACGCCAAGATCACCGAAATTTACGAGGGAACGAGCGAGATCCAGCGCGTCGTAATCTCTGGCAACATTCTCGGCAAGTAAGAAAAGGAGGAGAACAGAACTATGAAAGCAATCGTATGTGTAAAGCAGGTTCCGGATACCTCCGGCAAGGTAGCGGTGAATCCGGACGGGACGCTGAACCGAGCGTCGATGGAAACGATCACGAATCCGGACGACCTGAACGCGGTAGAAGCGGCGCTGAAGCTGAAGGATGAGACGGGCTGCAAGGTAGTTGTAATCACGATGGGTCCCCCGCCGGCGGAAGGCATGCTGCGTGAGCTGCTGGCGCGCGGCGCGGACGAGGCGGTGCTGGTATCGGCCCGTGAGTTCGGCGGATCGGACACCTTCGCGACCTCGCAGATCCTCGCGGCGGCAGTGAAGAAGGTGGGCCTAGAGGACGACGATATCGTATTCTGCGGACGGCAGGCGATCGACGGCGATACGGCGCAGGTAGGCTCGCAGATCGCGGAGAAGCTGGGCGTACCCCAGATTTCGTACGCGGCGGACATCAAGAAGGAAGGCAACACGGTAACCGTCAAGCGCATGCTGGAGGACGGGTACATGACCATCCAGGCGAAGACGCCGTGCCTGCTGACGTGCATCAAGGAGCTGAACGCACCGCGCTATATGTCGCTGAGCGGGATCATGGACTGCTACGCCAAGCCGGTGGCGGTATATGAGTACAACCCCCTGCAGGATGATCCGCTGATCGATCCCCCCACGATCGGACTGAGGGGGTCGCCGACGAACATCTTCAAGTCGTTTACGCCGCCGCAGAAGGGCAAGGGCAAGATGCTTGAGGGCGCGGACAAGGCGACGTGCGAGACCCTCGCGGCGGAGCTTCTGAAGAAGCACATCATCTGAAGGAAAGGGGAATAATGAACAATGGCTGAATTTAACAACACCAATCTGGCCGATTTCAGCGGGGTTTGGGTATTCTGTGAGCAGCGCCAGGGCAAGCTGCAGCCGACGGTGCTTGAGCTGATGAGCGAGGGGCGCAAACTGGCGGACGACATGGGCGTAGAGCTGTGCGGCCTGCTGCTGGGCAAGGACGTAGACGGAATGGCCAAGGAGCTTGGCGCATACGGAGCGGACAAGGTATACATCGCGGATTCGCCGCTGCTGGAGACCTACACGACGGACGCATACGCGAAAGTAATCTGCGACACGGTAATGGAGAAGAAGCCGGAGATCATGCTGATCGCGGCGACGAACATCGGCCGAGACCTGGGTCCGCGCTGCGCTGCGCGTCTGCACACGGGCCTGACCGCAGACTGCACGCATCTGGACGTAGATGTGGAGAAGTACGCGGCGTTCCTGAAGGAAGCGTCGACGCTGCCGGAGGCGCAGATCGACGCGCTGGACCGCTCTGACCGCAACCTGAAGATGACGCGTCCCGCGTTCGGCGGACACCTGATGGCGACGATCATCTGCCCGCGTTTCCGTCCGCAGATGGCGACGGTTCGCCCGGGCGTGCTGAAGAAGAGCGAGTACGACGAAGCGAAGGCGAATGCGGTAGTGGTAGAGAAGCTGAGCATCAGCCTGAGCGAAGCGGACATCGAGACCAAGGTGCTTGAGGTCGTAAAGGAAGCCAAGGAGCTGGTAGACCTGACGGGTGCAGAGGTAGTGGTATCGGTAGGCCGCGGCATCTCGAAGGATGTAGAGACGGGCATCAAGCTGGCGGAAGAGCTGGCGTCGGAGTTTGGCGGCGTAGTAGGCGGCAGCCGTGCGGCGATCGACTCGGGCTGGCTGACGGCGGACCACCAGGTAGGCCAGACGGGCAAGACGGTACATCCGAAGCTGTACATTGCGCTGGGCATTTCGGGAGCGATCCAGCACAAGGCCGGCATGCAGGATTCCGAGTGCATTATCGCGGTGAACAAGGCTGATGGCGCGCCGATCTTTGACGTTGCCGACTACGGCATCTGCGGCGACCTGTTCAAGGTCGTTCCCATGATGATCGACGCTATCAAGGCTGCTAAAGCTGCTAAGTAAAAAACAGACCACCTGCGGAAAACCGCCGCCGCTGTACCTCTCATGCAGTACGGGATATGATCCGCGCCGCATGGCCTGCCGCCGCCTAACGGCAAGCCCGGCTGCGGCTTTCTGCCGTGTGAAATTGACAAAAAGCCCGCAGAGCATTTGCTCTACGGGCTTTTTCCTGTTGTTCACCGGCGCTCCGCGGCCACCACCGCCACCGAGCGCGGCCCCAGCGTAAAGCGCGCGCCGTCAAATGGGATATCCGGCGCGAACGGCTCCGCGCAGGACGTGTGCAGGACAAGCCGCCAGCGAAGCCCCTCCGGCGCCGCGGGAATCTGCTGCTCCCGCGCCTCCCAATGCGCGTTGACCGCAAGCAGTACAAGGTCGTCCGCCGTATTTTCCTCGTTCCGGCCTGCGAACAGCACGCCAATCTGCCTGGTTTCCCCCTCCATCCGACCGTTCCATGCCTCTCCATTATGCAGGGATACGTCCGGCCAGCCGCAGGCCGCGGGGCTGGTCGCGTCGCGCAGCACCGGATGCACTTTCCGTAGCGCGATCATCTGCTGCACAAACCGGAACAGGCCCTGGTTCTGTTCCAGCCGTTCCCAATCCAGCCAGGAGACTTCGTTATCCTGGCAATAGGCGTTGTTATTGCCGAACTGCGTATTGCCGAACTCGTCGCCAGCTAGGAACATCGCCGCGCCGCGGCTGCAGAGCAGCACGGCAAACGCGTTTTTGCGCAGGCGGTCGCGCAGCTCCAGTACTGCCGGCTCGTCCGTCTCCCCCTCCGCGCCGCAGTTCCAGCTATTGTTGTCATTCGCGCCGTCCGTATTCCCCCAGCCGTTCGCCTCATTATGCTTCTGGTTATAGGCATACAGGTCGTACAGGGTAAAGCCGTCATGGCAGGTCAGGAAATTGACCGAGGCGTTCTGCCGCTTATCCGGCGGATACAGGTCGGGCGAGCCGCAGATACGCTGTACCGCCGCCTGCGCCAGTCCGGCGTCGCCCTTAAGGAAGCGGCGCAAATCGTCGCGGTATTTCCCGTTCCATTCCGCCCAGCGGTTCCAGGAGGGGAACGAGCCAACCTGATACATGCCGCCCGCGTCCCAGGCCTCTGCAATCAGCTTGACGCGCCCCAGAATCGGATCGAACGCCAGGCTTTCGAGCAGCGGCGGCTCGGACAGCGGGCCGCCATCCTCATCGCGCCCCAGGATACTCGCCAGGTCGAAGCGGAACCCGTCCACACGATATTCGACCACCCAGTAGCGCAGGCAGTCCAGAATAAACTGCCGCACAGTCGGGTGGTTGCAGTTGAGCGTATTACCGACGCCGGAAAAATTATAGTACCGCCCATCCGGCGTAAGCATGTAATACACATTATTGTCCATCCCCTTGAATGAGAAAAACGGCCCCCGCTCGTCGCCCTCCGCAGTATGGTTAAACACCACGTCCAGAATGACCTCAATGCCGTTTGCATTCAGCGTGCGGATCAGCGTTTTCAGCTCGGTCCCCTCGCGGTTGAACTCGACCGCCGCCGTATAACCCGTGTTGGGCGCAAAAAAGCACACGGTATTATAGCCCCAGTAGTTGAGCAGCGTCCGGCCGTCCACCACGCGTTCCTCGGCCAACTCGTCGAATTCAAACACCGGCATCAGCTCGACCGCGTTTATGCCGAGCGCTTTCAGGTAGGGTATCTTTTCCATCAGGCCGGCGAAGGTCCCCGGGTGCGCCACACCTGACGATGGATGGCGCGTAAAACCACGCACATGCGTCTCATAAATCACCATATCCTGAAACGGGATATGCGGGTCGCTGAAAGCGCCCCAATCGAACGCATCCTCAACCACGCGGGCATGATACGCCGTTTCCGCCGCCGGCTTCTCCCCCCACCGGCTTTGTCCGGTGACGGCGCGGGCATAGGGGTCGAGCAGGAAGCGCGTCCTGTCAAACAGCAGCCCACGGGCGGGGTCATATGGCCCATCCATCCGGTAGGCGTATTCAAACTCCGTGATCTCCAGACCAAACACGATCATCGACCAGGTGTTTCCGATGCGGCAGCTATCCGGAAACGGCAAAACCGCATACGGCTGCTGTTCAGTACGCCGGAACAGACACAGCTCGCAGCGGACCGCGCCAATCGAATGGATGGTGAAGCTGACGCCGCCCGGCACGGGCGTTGCGCCGTTAAGCAGGAACAGGCCGGGCCGCACGGCGAAGCCGCACACGGTTCCGGTCGCGCGCAGGGGCTGGACAGACGCCGGCTGCACGGGCAGTATGGTTTTCTCGGACATGGGTTCCCTCCTTGTGCTGACGGACGGATGCTTATGGGTTCAGTATACCCCGACGGAACGCTTTTGTCCACCGCACAGGGCAAACAAAAAGCCGCCGGAAAAATTCCGGCGGCTTTGTTTCAGAGCGGCGCTCACAGGCATTGCAGGTATTGCCCGTACAGCGTCTTATCCAAATCAGACGCAAGGCGCATGAGCGCCTGGTGGGAAATGTAGCCGCGCTGGTACGCGATCTCCTCCAGGCAGGCGATATAGCGGCCAGTTTCATCCTGCACGCGCTTGACCTCCTGCGCGGAGCCCAGCAGGTTTTCCGCGGTACCCGCGTCCAGCCAGACAAAATCGCGGTCAAATTTGACCACATGCAGCTTGCCGCGGCGCAGGTATTCCAGATTAACGTCCGTGATTTCCAGCTCGCCGCGCGCGGAGGGCTTGAGGGCGTGGGCGATCTCCATCACGTCGTTATCATAGAAGTACAGGCCCGGGATGATATAATTGGATTTGGGATAGCGCGGCTTCTCCTCAATGGAAACTGCATTGCCCGCCTCGTCAAATTCCACCACGCCAAACGCGCGCGGGTCGTTCACATAGTGTCCGAACACACAAGCGCCCTCCCCCAATGCGAGCGCACGGTTCAGGTAATCCTCAAAAAACGGGGAATAGAAAATATTATCCCCCAGCACCAGGCAGACATCGTCCTTTCCGATGAACTGCTCGCCGATCAACAGCGCGTCCGCGATGCCGCGCGCGACCTCCTGCACCTCATAGGTGATATTGACGCCGAAGCGCCCACCCGAACCCAGCAGGCGGTAAAACGGCCCTTCCTCTCCGGGCGGAATGATAATCAGGATATCGCGTATGCCAGCCTGTAGCAGCACGGCCAGCGGATAATAAACCATCGGCTTATCATAGACGGGCAGCAGCGGCTTACAAACCGGCCGCGTCATGGGGTAAAGGCGCGAGCCTTTGCCCGCGGCAAGAATAATTCCTTTCATATGGCGTTCCTCTATCTTTGTTCTGATATTGCAGGAATATTATAGCATCTCCGCATGGAGATTTCCACCCGAATCTCTTTATTCATCAAATCCCAGTGCTTCATCGGGCGTGATGCACAGCAGGCGGCAGATTGCGGCGAACGTTTCCACATCCATTTTGTTTTTTCGTGTCTCGTACATGCTATAGGTTGATTTCCCCAATCCCAGCGCCGCGCTTACATCTGTTTGACGCAGCCCAATTTCCTTACGCCTTTTGCGAAACCTGTCCAAATAATCCATAGCTTCTCCCTCTTGATAAATCATGTTTTATGATTTATAATAATCTCACGATACATGAAATAAGGCGATTATTATGATACCAAATACGGAAGACCTCTTTGCCCACTACTGCACACACGGTTTGACCATGCCAGACGACTTTACCAAAGCGCCTGCTTTTCTGATACTCAAAAATCAGCTTTCTTCCGAACAAACGCGGCAGTTGTCCGCATTATTGGATGAACAGGCGCTTACTTTCTGCGACTATGCCTATCAATGCTTCCAACAGGGCATCCGGTTTGCCCTCTCCCTGATGCAGCAGCTCTACCCGCCGGAATAGGCATACTTTTATTTATTATAGCAAAGCCCGTCCATATATGCAACGAAAAAAGCCCCTCCAGATGGAGGGGCTTTTTTTATCAGCTTTTACGCCTTTCCAAGCTCCTTGACGCGCGCCTGCGCCGCCGCCAGGCGGGCGATCGGAACACGGAACGGCGAGCAGGAAACATAGTTCAGGCCCACATTGTGGCAGAACTCGACCGAGGACAGGTCGCCGCCGTGTTCGCCGCAGATACCGAGCTTGATCTCCGGACGTACCTTCTTGCCGTTTTCGACCGCCATTTTTACCAGACGACCCACGCCATGCTGGTCCAGACGGGCAAACGGGTCGGATTCCAGAATCTTCTTGTCAAAATACGTCTCCAGGATGCGGCCCACGTCGTCGCGCGAGAAGCCGTATGTCATCTGGGTCAGGTCATTGGTGCCGAACGAGAAGAACTCGGCTTCCTCCGCGATCTCGTCCGCAGTCACAGCCGCGCGCGGCGTTTCTATCATCGTGCCGACCATATACTTCATCTTCAGGCCGGAAGCCTCGATCAACTCGTCAGCCTTGGCCTTGATGATCTTCTTGACAAAGCGCAGCTCGTTGATCTCGGATACCAGCGGCACCATGATTTCGGGCGTGATGTGCAGGCCGTCTTCCTTCCAGACATTGATCGCGGCGGAAATGATCGCCTCGGTCTGCATCTCGGCGATTTCCGGATACAGCACGTCCAGACGGCAGCCACGGGTACCGAGCATGGGGTTGAACTCATGCAGGTCTTCCACCTTGGCCTTGAGCTTTTCAAAGGTAATGCCCATTTCGCCCGCCAGCTCGCGGATATCGTCGTTCTCCTGCGGCAGGAACTCATGCAGCGGAGGATCGAGCAGGCGGATGGTTACCGGCAGGCCGCCCATCGCACGGTAAATCCCCTCAAAGTCGCCGCGCTGCATGGGCAGAATCTTGGCGAGCGCCGCCTTGCGCTGTTCGACCGTATCGGACACAATCATCTCACGGACCGCCTTGATACGCTCCGGCTCGAAGAACATATGCTCGGTGCGGCAGAGGCCGATGCCCTCGGCGCCAAACTTGCGCGCCTGCGTTGCATCGCGCGGGGTATCGCCGTTCGTACGGACGTTCAGAGTGCGGATCTCATCCGCCCAGCCCATGAAGCGGCCGAAATCGCCGGTCAGCTCCGCGTCCTGTGTTTCGATTTTGCCGAGGTATACGTTGCCGGTCGAGCCGTCAAGCGAGATGAAATCGCCCTCGTGTACGACCGTCCCATCGGCAAAGGTGAGTGTCTTGTCCGCCTCGGAAACCTTGATGCCGTTAACGCCGGCGACACAGCACGTACCCATGCCGCGTGCAACAACCGCCGCGTGCGAGGTCATGCCGCCGCGTGCGGTCATGATGCCCTCGGAAACCGCCATGCCATCGATATCCTCCGGCGAGGTTTCCTGACGCACCAGGACGACCTTGAGACCGGTCTTATGCGCTTTCGCCGCTTCCTCCGCCGTGAAATAGACCGCGCCGCAGGCCGCGCCGGGAGACGCCGGCAGGCCGGTTGTGATCGGGGTCGCCGCCTGAAGCGCAGCGGGAACAAACGTCGGGTGCAGCAGAGCGTCGAGCTGCTTAGGCTCGACCTTCATGATGGCCTGCTCCTTGGTGCAGACGCCTTCGTCCACCAAGTCGACCGCGACCTTGAGCGCCGCCTGCGCGGTGCGTTTGCCGTTACGGGTCTGGAGCATGTAGAGCTTGCCGTTTTCAATGGTGAACTCCATATCCTGCATATCGCCGTAGTGCTGCTCCAGGCGAGAGGAGATGTCCACAAACTGCTGGTAAACCTCCGGCATGGTATCGGCCAGCGCGGAGATCGGCTGCGGGGTGCGGATGCCGGCCACGACGTCCTCGCCCTGCGCGTTCATCAGGAATTCGCCGTACAGCTTCTTTTCGCCGGTCGCCGGATTGCGGGTGAACGCAACGCCCGTACCGGAGGTGTCGCCCATGTTACCGAACACCATAGACTGCACATTGACCGCGGTACCCCAGGAATGCGGAATATCGTTCATGCGGCGGTAGGTATTCGCGCGCGGGTTATCCCACGAACGGAATACCGCGCGGACCGCTTCCATAAGCTGCTTTTTAGGATCCTGCGGGAAATCCTCGCCGAGCGACTTCTTGTAGTGGTCCTTGAACAGGACGATCAGCTCGCTCATATCGTCCGCGTCCAGCTCGTTGTCCATCTTAACGCCCTTTTTATCCTTAACCTGGTCGATAAAGGTCTCAAAGGTGGACTTGGGCAGCTCCATCACAACGTCCGAGAACATCTGGATGAAACGGCGATAGGAATCGCGTGCGAAACGCGGGTTATTGGTCAGCTTTGCAACCGCTTCGCAGATCTCGTCGTTCATACCGAGGTTGAGGATGGTGTCCATCATGCCGGGCATAGAAGCGCGCGCGCCCGAACGGACGGATACCAGCAGCGGGCGGTCGGGATCGCCGAGCGTTTTGCCCGTTACCTTTTCCAGTTTATCGAGGTACTCCATGATCTGCTCCTGAATATCCGGATAGATCGTTTTTCCGTCCTCATAATACCGGGTGCAGGCCTCGGTCGTGATGGTGAAACCCTGAGGAACAGGCATACCCAGTCCGGTCATCTCCGCCAGATTGGCGCCCTTTCCGCCGAGCAGTTCACGCATTTTGCCGTTGCCTTCCGGGAACATGTAAACATACTTCTTCATTTGGGTCTTCTCCTCCATTTCGTTTCTGTGCTCTCCACACACTTCACTCACGCAAAGATATTATATCATGCAGGGCGCTTCGTGTTCTATTGTGGGATTTCACCGATTTGCTAAAGCTATATTGTGCAAAATGACGGCAAAACATGAGAGTTTCTCCATGCCGCGGTTTTTTATTTCTCCATTTTTCGTATAATCCATTCTTTTTCCAACAAATTATTTTGCTTTTTCGTCGGTTTCCCGTTTTTATTTCCCTTTTTGTGAAATGATACAGTATTGACGCAGAAAATTCATATCCGCCCACATCCTGCGCAAATGCCTGCAAAAAAAACCGGCGGTCTGAGGCAGACCGCCGATCAAGTTGGAATGAAGTCCGGTTACGACCACCGCGAGAACATCGTACCCCTGATAGGTCGTTTGATAAAGCTGCACGGAATACAGATATCCGGCCGAGGAGGTGAACGCATCTCCGGAAAACAGGTAAAATGTATTTTCGTTCAGCGCCGCATAGTACTGCAGCAGCTTTTGCTGCTCGTCCGGCATGTCGGACATCTTATAATAAAAATAGCTTCCCCCAAAGGATGGGTTCCGATCGCGCGACCACGCGAACAGGGGCACGCCGGTCACTTTGCCGAAATCCGGCACCGGATACAGCCCCGCGTAGCAGCGGGAAGCCGCCGGACGGTGCGCGTCCGTATAGGCGGCGACGCTTACCGCCTCGCTGCCGTCCAGTTCCTTCAGAGCGGTAATCGGCACAGAGAACGACGGCTTGCCGCCGGACTGACTGCTGACCGTGATGCCGACCAGCCTTCCGGCGCTGTCCACCAGCGCGCCGCCGGAATTGCCGCTGATAACCGAGGCGCTGCTCTCGATCATGGGCGTTGTGTAATCCGTATTATATGGGTCGATCACCGTTCCCTGCGTCAGTTTCGCCCTCCCGCCGCCAGGATAACCGAGCGCATACACCGTATCGCCCGCCTGCACCGTTTCCGCAGTCTGTAGGTATGGCAGGCCGCTCCCCTCGAGCTGGATATGCGCGATGTCCATATCCGCGTTCAGGTCGTATATGCTGACCTCATGGCGTGTGCCGTCCGTCAGCTCCGCGACTAGGCGGTACACGCCGTTTACCACATGCCCGCAGGTGACCGCATCTCCGTCCGGCCCGATCAGCACGCCGCTGCCCATACCGAGCAGGCTGCCTTTTGCATCATAGGAGTACAGCTTGAATACCGCGGGCATGCAGTACGTTATCGCCTCGTCCGCGGTCAGCGTCTCCCTTACCTCAAGCGTAACTGTCTGCCGCAGCGCCGGCTCCACCATGCGCGTCACGATCGCGGCAGCTTCACTGCGCTTGATGGTGCTGTCCGGCAAAAGCCGGCCGGATGCGTCCGAACCAGTCAGGACGCCCGCTCGGTACAACAGATATGCCGCGTCGGCGTAATACGCCCCCTCCGGCACATCGGGGATCGCCCCGTCCTCCACGGAATTGACTTGCTCGAGCGCCTCCTCCGGAAAGGCTTTCGCCAGCACATCCGCGAACGCGCCGCGGGTCGCCGCCGCTTCATAGCTTTCCAGCGGCGCGGACAGGATGCCGTTTTCCAACGCATACGCCGCATAAACCGTATACCACGGAGAGGATGCCGCAAAGTCCGTCGCGCCGTTCTGGTAAATGCTATGCAGGCAGGCCGCCAGCTTGACCGCTTCCGCCATCGTGAGGCTGTTGTCCGGCGCAAAGGACGTTTGCGAAACGCCGTTGATCAGGCCGTATTCATAGGCCAGCTCCACGTTTTCCGCATACCAGGCGTCAGGCGGCACATCCGCAAACTGGCCGGTATAGGGCTGCTGTTCGGTAAAGTTCTCATAGCCTGCGAACGCCGGCGCGGGCAGTACGCCCAACGCCAGCACAGCGCACAGAAGCAGGCTGAGCAGTTTTCTTTTCACAGATGGTTTCCTCCGGTTCCGGTTGTTTTCTTTTTCAGTATACGCCCGGCACCCTGTCGATTTTGTGAACAGTCTGTAGAGATTTGATTACCCTTTGTACGCCGCAACGATCTCGCCGATATACATGGCATGGAAATCGCGGTCCGCATAGTTCTTATCCAGAATCTCCTGCTGCAGAATATCCTCCGGCGCGATCTCGCTCCGGCAGCGCTTACGGCAGACAAGCACGAGCGCCGCCTCCGCAAACGTCGGCTGCCCCTCCACAAACACCGGCGTCAGGCCGCTGTCGTGCATTTTATCCATGTCCCGTCCGGACTTGGTACCCATCAGGTTCAGGGCTTCGCGGTTTCCATCTTGTAAAAATGTCAGTGTAAAATACTCACTGTCATCAACAAATTCCTTTGTATACCGGCTGTGGCGGATATAACAGGTTGCGGAGGGCTTGCCCCATATCACACCCACGCCGCCCCAGCTTGCGGTCATGGTGTTCCACTTGTCTTCCGTTCCCGCGGAAATCAGCATCCACTGCTTGCCAATCATCTCGAACGGGTTAAACGACTGCTCTGCAATATTGATCTTGGTCAAAGACATAATAAACCCTCCTGTTGGAAATTAAAAATGAACGACGGGGAAATACGCGGCAGTCCCCTTTTGATGGAAACCGAGGCTTCAATCGAGCGGCGTGTGCCGCCGCAGCTTCATTTCCTGCCACTCCTCTTTGGAAATCAGGATTTGGCGTGGCTTGGAGCCCTCGAACGGACCGATGATGCCGCGCTCTTCGATCTGGTCGATGATGCGCGCGGCGCGGGAATAGCCGAGCTTCAGACGGCGCTGCAGCATGGAGGTGGACGCTTGGCGGCAATCCATAATCACATCGATCGCCTCCTCGATCATGTCGTCCTCTTCCTCGCCCGGGTCGCCGGAGGCGCCGCCCTTGCCCTCCGCCTGCTCCGCCTGGCGCTCGATGTGTTCGAGTATCTCCTCATTATATTCGGCTGTGCTTGTCTCCTTGATATGCGCGATCACCGCTTCGATCTCATCCGACGAAATAAAGCAGCCCTGCACGCGCGTAGGCTTGCCCTCCCCCAGCGGGGCGTACAGCATATCGCCCTTGCCAATCAGCTTTTCCGCGCCAGTCGTATCCAGAATAATGCGGGATTCAATCTGGCTGGCCACCGCGAACGCGATGCGGGACGGGATATTGGCTTTCATAATGCCGGTAATGACGTCGGCCGACGGGCGCTGGGTCGCCACCACCAGATGCATGCCCGCCGCGCGCGCCTTCTGCGCGATGCGGCAGATCGAAGTCTCGACCTCCTTGGCCGCGACCATCATCAGGTCTGCCAGCTCATCGATGACAATGACGATCTGCGGGAGGACCTGATACTGCTCGGGCGCGCCGCCCTCCTCCTGCTCCGCCTTCGCCCGTTCGGCGCGCATCAGGTCGTTATAGCCGACCAGGTTGCGCACCTGATGGTCCGCGAACAGCTTATAGCGGCGCTCCATCTCGCCCACCGCCCAGTTGAGTGCGCCCGCCGCCTTCTTGGGGTCGGTCACGACCGGAATCAGCAGATGCGGGATGCCGTTGTAATTGCCCAGCTCAACCATTTTAGGATCGACCATGATCAGCCGGACCTCCTCGGGCGTGGACTTGTACAGCAGCGAGATCAGCATGGAATTGATGCACACGGATTTGCCCGATCCGGTAGTACCCGCAATCAGCATATGCGGCATTTTCGCAATATCGCCAATCACCGGCTTGCCGGTGATGTCCTTGCCCACGGCAAAGGACAGGCGGCTGCGCGCGTTGGTGAACGCCGGCGAAGCGATACACTCGCGGATGAACACTGTATTGACCGCTTTGTTCGGCACCTCGATGCCGACTGCGATCTTATCCGGTATGGGCGCGATGCGGACGGATACCGCGCCGAGCGACAGCGCAATATCATCCGACAGCGCGGTGATGCGGGAGATCTTAATGCCGCGCGGGATGGTCAGCTCGAACCGCGTGACCGAGGGGCCGCGCACAATGCCGATGATCTGCGCGTCGATATTGAACGACTGCAGGGTGTCGATCAGGCATTCGGAATTTTCCCGCAGCTCAGCTTCCGCGCCCGCCGCCGATGCCCGTTTGCCCTGCACCAGCAGCTCAATCGGCGGATAGTCGTAAACCGGAACTGGCGCTTTCTGGCTCTCGTCCATCTGCTCGCTCAGCGCCGCCTGCTCCTGTTCCCCGATCTTTTCCGCTTTCTTCGGCGCCTGCTCCAGCTCCGCCGGCGCTTCCTCTTCCTCCGGTTTATTCTCCACTAGGTCCATGATGCTGACCTGCTCGCCCGTCGTTTCCTCTTTGAGCGAACGCAGGTATTCATCCGGTGCGATCGGCTTACCACCGTGCATGCGGCGCGGCGGCGCGTCCGGAGCCTCGCCCGGCTTGTCCTCGCCCGGCGGCTCGGCGTCCAGCGGGATATCGATATTCACCTTGCGGCGTGCGGCGCGGCGCTCCTCCCGTTTCTGCGCATGGACAGCGGCCACCTCATGCACATTGGGCAGCTTGGCTGGCGCCTCATAGCGCTCGCGCTCCTCTTCGTCCTCATATTCATACGCTGGGGGGCGGAACATATCCATCAACGCCTGCGGCGTGATGCGGCAGGCGGCCAGCAGCGCCGCAACCAGCAGCAGCAGCAAAACCAGCAGCGCGCCGATCGAGGACAGCGCCCACTCAAACACCATGTACAGGCCGCCGGACAGCAGGCCGCCTGATTTCATCTCCATGCCGGACTTCAGCAGGCCGGACAGGGTGCTCATGGAGAACGCATATTCATTGGCGCAGGTGATCGCATGCACGACGCCGCCCGCCAGCACGGGCAGCAGGGCGATGCAGCAGCCCCGCAGGCGCACCGGCCCTTTGCGCCGCGCGATCAGCAGCGCCGCCAGCCCCAGCAGGGCGAACGGCAGCACATAGCTGCCTGTCCCGATCAGCGCGCCAATCCCCCGATGCAGGGCGTCCAGCACGACCCCGTCGATCGGCAGCAGCGACAACAGGCACAGCAGCCCCGCCACGCCCCAGATCGCGCCCCAGGCCGCGCGCGGCAGAAGCGTCTCCGGCTCGGGCGCGCGGCGCGCGGCCGCTTTCCCGCGAGGCGCGCTTTTTTTGGTTGTGGTTTTTCTTGCAGCCAAATTATTGAAACCTCTCTTCCGTTCTCTTTTCCATACCGCGGCAGACCCCGCAGCGGAACGGTCAGACCACCATCCGGATCAGGCTGACGACGATCGTGATTGTACCAATCAGCGTACAGTAGACCACGAACGGGCGGAAGTTGCCCCGCTTGGACACAAACCGCACCATGCGGATCGCCGCCAAGCCGGATACCATCGCCACCAGGATGCCTACGATGTAGCAGGCGAGCGAAACCTCGCCAATCGTCGACGGATCGCGGATCACGTCGACCAGTTCCAGAATATTCGCGCCCAGAATGACGGGCAGCGACATGATAAACGCGAACCGCACGGAAAACTCGCGCGAAAAGCCGCGGAACAGGCCGGTACACATAGTGGTACCCGAGCGCGACAGGCCGGGCAGCACCGCGAAGCACTGGCCGATGCCGACGATCAACGCATCCAGCCAGGTCGCGTCCTTTTCCGTCTTATGCTTTTTCGGCGCCTTTTCCGACAGGAACAGGATCGCCGCCGTGACCAGAAGCATCAGCCCGACGATCAGGGACGAGGAGAACGCGCCCTCAATCTTGCTTTTGATCGGCAGGATGGCGAACATCGGCAGAATCGTAATCAGCAGCATGATGATAAAACGGCGGTAAGGATGGCCGTTGATCCGGAAGCCGTCCTTGATCCAGGCGAAAAATTCGAGGAACAGCTCCTTGATATCGCTCCAGAACGCAACGACAACCGACAGCAGCGTGCCAAAGTGCAACAGCACATTAAACAGCATGTAATTCGTTTCTATCCCGTCCCCAAAAATCGTCTGGGCGAGCACCAAATGGCCGGACGAGGAAACGGGTAAAAACTCGGTCAGGCCCTGTACCAGACCCAGCAGAACGGCGAACCATAAACTCATTCTTTTTCTCCTCTCGGTGGGGCGAATTTTACATACAGTTTTATTATAGCATATCTCCGTGTCAGATACCACCAAATTTAGCAAAATACCGCCGTGTATTCGCAGGCCCGCCGCCTTTGCGCAAGGGCTGCTCCGCTTTCCGCCGCCACGCCCGCAAAAGGGTTATTTTTTTCACGCCTCGCAAAACCGAACATTTGTTCTTGACTTTTGCGGAGGATTCTCCTATTCTATGCCCTGCGGGAAAGTAAGCGACTCTATCCCCAAAGGAGGCGATGCCATTGTGCGAAAAAAGAACCATCCGGACGAGCTGATCCGGATGCTGTACGAGATCGCGGACGACGCGGAAGCGCCCGCGAACAGCCGTCTGACCGCGATCCGCGAGATTCTCGACCGGACGGTCGGCAAGGGAGTGCTGCTGGACGGTGCGGAGGCCGAACCGCCCGCGCCGGTCGAGATCGTGTTCCAAATCGTGGACGTGCGATCGAATACGAAGTAACCCCGCGGCAGGCGGCGTTCATCCGCTCGGAGGCATTTGAAACGCTGTTCGGCGGCGCGGCAGGCGGCGGCAAAAGCCACGGCCAGCTTTTGGACGCATTGCGGTTCGCGGTGCAGTATCCGGCCTCGCGGCAGCTCATGCTGCGGCGCACCCTGCCCGAGCTGGACCGCTCGCTCGTGCCTGCGTCGCTGCGGCTGTTCCCGCAGGCGGTCGCGTCCTACAAGGTGAGCGAGCACCTGTGGCAGTTCGTTAACGGCTCAGTTCTGGAATTCGGCTACTGCGATGCAGAGAACGACGTGACCCGTTATCAGTCCGCCGAGTACGATGTGATCCGCTTCGACGAGCTGACCCACTTCACGGAAAGCCAGTTCACCTACCTGATCTCCCGCGTGCGGGGCGCGAACGGCTATCCCAAGCAGATCAAATCCACCACCAACCCGGGTGGCGTGGGGCATCACTGGGTCAAGGCGCGGTACATCGACCCCATGCCGCCCGACACCGTGTGCGAATGCGATGGCGGCACGCGACTGTTCCTGCCTGCGCGACTGGCGGACAACCCATTTCTGCAGCAGGCGGACGCGGGATATGAAAAACGGCTGCGGCTGCTCGCCCCGTACGACCGCAGGGCGCTGCTCGACGGAGCGTGGGAGCTGGACGAGGGGCGGTATTTCAGCGAGTTTTCCGCCGAGCGGCACGTCACGCCGCCGCACCCCATCCCCAAGAGCTGGCGGCGTTATCTGACGATCGACTACGGGCTGGATATGCTCGCCGCGCTGTGGATCGCACAAAGTCCGGATGGATACAGCATAGTATACAGAGAGTTATATCAATCTGGTTTGATTATCTCAGAAGCGGCGGCGGCCATTCTGGACTGCGAGCCGGCGGGCGAACGCATCGACTGCCGGCTGGCTCCGCCCGACCTGTGGAACCGGCGGCAGGAGACCGGCAAAAGTGCGGTGGAGCTGTTCGCGGACTGCGGGCTGGACTTCGACAAAAGCAGCAACGAGCGCGTCGCCGGCTGGCTGGCGCTGCACGAGCTGCTCGCCCCGCGTCGGGACGCGCAGGGTGGGATGCGCCCCCGCCTGACCATCTTCGACACCTGCCGCAACCTGATCCGCACCCTGCCCGCCCTGCAGCACGACAAGCGCAATCCGTCCGACACGGCGAACACGCCGCACGAACTGACCCACGCGCCGGACGCGCTGCGCGGCTATGCAGCGACCGTGTACGAGCCGTCCCAGCCCGCGCCGCCGACCCTGTATGACTGCGAGGTGGGAGAGTTTTTGCGGTACTGAGCCAAAATGGGGAATCACCGTCCCCATTCCAGAAAAGGAGGACACTATGGAACTATTATGCTACTGCATCGGCGCCGCCCTGCTGGTGCTGACCGGCGCGGTCATATCCGGCGGGCTGACGCTGCCCACCCCGCTCTGGCGGGAGGGCGGGCGCGGCCGCAGCGGCGATGCGCCGGACACGGCCGGAGACGCACTCAGCCGCGACCTGGCCGCGCTGATGGCCTACGGACGGGAGGAGGACGACCATGCGGTTTGACCCCTCGCCTGCTGCGATCTGGCAAAAGTACGAGCGCGACCGCGACTACAAACGCTCGATCGGCCTGTACGACCGCGTGCGCCGCAACGAGGCCTTCTACCTCGGCCGCCAATGGGAGGGGCTGCGCGTCCAGTCGCTCGACCCGCTGATCTTCAATGTGCTGCGGCGCTGCGTCAACCTGTTCGTATCCATGCTGGTATCGGACGATGTGGCGGTACGCGCGCAGCCGTTCGACATGGACAGCGCAGGCCGCCGGACCGCCCGTATCCTGGAGCGCTCGTTCGCGTCCGCGATCGAGCGGTCGGGCGTCAAGGCGCTCGGACGGCCGCTGCTCAAAAACGCCTGTGTGGACGGCGACGCGTGCTTCTATCTCCACTTCGATCCCACGCTTGAGACCGGCCAGGCAATCAAGGGCGATATCGCGGCAGAGCTGATCGACTCGACCAATATCTGCTTCGGCAACCCTGCCTGCGACGAGGTACAGCGCCAGCCCTACCTCATCCTCGCCATGCGGCGCGATGTGGACGAGGTCAAAAAGGAGGTGCGGGAAAACGGCATGGGCGCAGACGAAGCCGAGGCCATCCGGCCGGACGGCGACGCAGACCACCTGCGCCGCCTGCACGGCGAAAACAACCGCGTAACCGTGCTGCTGCACATGCGCCGGACCGAGCACGGCGTCGCGTTCTGCAAAACCACGCGCACCGCGACCGTGATGCGTGAAAAGGAGCTACCCTACCGCTACTATCCGGTGACCCATCTGTGCTGGAACCGTGTGCGCGGCTCGTGCCACGGCGAAAGTCCGCTGACCGAGGCCATCCCCAACCAGATTGCCATTAACAAGCTGTACTCGATGTATGTACAGTGCATCAAGCAGGTGGCCTTCCCCAAGATCATCTACGACATGACCCGCTTCCCGAACGGGTGGTCGAACGACGTGGGCAAGGCGGTCGGTATGCGCGGCGACCCGAACACCGCGATTGCGGCTGCGTTCAAAGCGCCCGATATCTCCAGCCAGGTGCTCGGGCTGCTGAAGCAGATGATGACCGACACCGCCGAGCTGATGGGCGCGAGCGAGGCCGCGCTCGGCACGGTCAAACCGGACAACACCTCGGCTATCGTCGCGGTGCAGAACGCGACCGCCGCCCCGCTTGAGCTGACCAAAATGGAGTTCTACCGCTTCACCGAGGACTGGGCGCGCATCTTCCTCGACCTGATGGGCGCGCATTACGGGATACGCACGGTCGTCGTGCCGGATGAGGACGGAGGCGAACCGCAGCGTCAGTCTTTCGATTTTTCCACGCTCGCCGGGCAGGATATGCGCCTTCAGGTGGACGTGGGCGCGGCGAGCTACTGGTCAGAGACCATGCAGACCATGACCAACGACCACCTGCTCGAAAGCGGGGTCATCACCGACCCGCTCGTTTATCTGGAAAACGTGCCTGACTATCAGGTGCGCGGCAAACACGACCTGCTGCACGCGCTGCGCATGCAGCGGCAGCAGCAAAAGGAGGCAAATGCAAATGCAGAACAAGACCAGACCTAACAGCAGTCCGGCGCAGCCGCTCCCGCAGGAGACGGGAGCAGTTGCATCCAACCCATTCTCCCCTGATACCGCTGGGCAGTCCGCGCCCCCCGCCGCACAAACCTTTCCGGTGCCGGTAGACGGGCAAACCGTGGAGCTGACGCTGGAGGAGCTGATCCATGCGGCAAGCTTGGGGCTGTCCAAACAGAACGCCTATGTGCGCCGCAACCGCGCTGCGAACGGTATGCCCAACGGGCAGATCTATGCGGCGTTCGTGGAGGAATATCCCGAGGTCAAGCCCGAGGACATCCCGCAGCAGGTGTGGGAATGGGCGCAGCAGGAAGGCTCGCTGGTTTCCGCCTACCGCAAGTGGGAGATCCTTGAACTCAAGGACGAGCTGGCGGCGCTGGAGGTGAACCAAAAGAACCGCCGCGCGGCGGTCGGTCCGGCACAGTCGGACGGCGAGCCCGCAGGCGTCGATCCCGTGACCTTAGCACTGTTGGGGAAATAAACATATCGTATAAACAGGAGGTATTATACTTATGGCTATCAATCTTGCAAGCAAATATTCCGACCAGATCGCCGAGGTATTCACCCGCGCGTCCTTCATCAAGGGCAAGACCGCGGAAACCTTTGACCTGACCGGTGTCAAGACGCTCAAGGTGTACACGCCGATCACGGTCGAGGAGGTGGACTACGACCGCGACGGCGGCCTTGCCCGCTACGGCGACGTGGCCGAGATGCAGGACGTGGTGCAGGAACTGACCATGACGCAGGACAAGGCATTCACGCTCACCATTGACAAGGGCAACAACCTCGACCAGAATCTGGTCAAAAATGCGGCCGACATGCTGCGTCTGCAGCTGAACGAAAAGTCCACGCCCGCCGCGGACAAATACGCCTTCCGCCGCTTTGTGACCATGGCTGGCACGATCGCGGAAAGCGCGGCCAAGCCGACCAAGGCCGACATCATCAGCAAGATCGCGGACGCGTCGCAGGCGCTCGACGACGCGCTGGTGCCGGACGACAACCGCTATCTCTACCTGACAAGCGAGATGTACAAGCTGGTCTGCACCTCGGACGAGTTCGCGGGCGTGGACGTACTTGCGCGTCAGTCCATTGCCAAGGGCGTCTGCGGCGAGGTGTTCGGCATGCATGTGGTGCGCGTACCCAAGAGCTATCTGCCCGAGGATGTGTATTTCCTCGTCGCGCACAAGGACGCGGTGCTTATGCCCTATAAGATCGCGGACGCCAAGGTTCACGAGGATCCGGTAGGCGTATCCGGCGCGCTGATCGAAGGCCGCCATTACTATGACGCCTATGTGCTGGGGGCGAAATGCGGCGGCGTATACGCGCTGGTGGCGGCGGATACGGTATCCGACGCGCCGGTGGTCGCCTCGGGCAAGATCACCGCAGGCAGCGGCGCGGCCATCCGCTACACGCTGGACGGCTCCGACCCGCGCTACTCGGATTCGGCCAAGGATTATATTGCCGATACCGCACTGACCGCGGACGAGGGCTGCCAGATCCGCGCCTATGCGGTCGAAACCGGCAAGTATCCGTCCCCTGTGGCGGCGGGCTAAAGAAAAAGGCCGCCCATAGGGCGGCATGAGACAGGCTCTCAGCCTGGCACAAGTGCGGATATTCTATCAAAGCTTATCAACAAACTGCTTTGCCTGCACCAAATTCATCCCTGTCTGCTCCCGCAGGTGTTTGACCGCCTGCACCGGCTGACCGCTTTTCTTGAGTCGTTTCAGTTCATTTTGTAATTTTTCACTGATATAATCCGATTTGTATTCTACATGTCCGGTAATATCTGCCAAGCTGTCCAGTCGCTCTTTCAGCCTGTAGACCTGCTGCTGCAAAGTCTGCTGCCGCAGGTATAGCGCCAAAAGCAGTACGGTCAGCATGGAGATCAAAAGATATGCCATATTACCTTTACCCCCATCTATCTTCATATTATTTTATATTATAGCATCGGGGCCAGTGGCAAGTTTAAACAGCATGTAAATAATCTTCAGATCGGGGCATCCGCCTTTGTGCCAGGCTGGGAGCCATATATTGCAAAAGGAGGAATCTCATGACCGGAACCGAATGCTTCCGTGCGGCGCTGAACTTGCTTTCCGAAACGCCGGACAGCGGCGCGTATTACGAACCGTTCGCGCTAGGCGCGCTCAACCAGTTGCTCGTCAACAGCCTGCGCGAGATCAACGCGGAGCGGGTATTCTGCGCCGAGCAGCCGCACGCCGCGCCGCCGCGCATGGACGCGTTGGACGAGGATATCCCCACAGGCGACTGGCTCGCGCGCGAGTGCTTCCCCTATGGGCTGGCGGCTCTGCTCGTGGCCGACGACGACAAGGCCAAATTCAACTGGGCGGCCGCGGAATACGCTGACCGCCTGCTGCGCCACTGTCCGGCGCAGTTCACCGGCATACAGGAGATGGTCTGATGCGCGCTTACCAGTTTCCTTATCCCGAGACCGAGCGCGAAACCGTGGTCAGCCGTTTCGGCGGCGCGGACTTTCGCACGCACCCCACCAAGGTATCCCTGTCCCGCTCGCCCGACCTGCAGAACCTGATCTGCGACCAGAACGATTTCCTGGTCAAGCGCACTGGCTGGAAAACCCAGCAAAACTACAACGCGCCTCTTTTCGGCCTGTTCCCCCTGCCCGACGGATCCGGCCTGGCCGTGCATGCGGGTACCAAGCTGTACGCCCGTCCCGCCACGGGTACGCAGGCCGAGCTGTGCACGGACATGAACGAGGCGTTCTCGCAATCGTTCGTGATGAACGGCGTATTATACTTACTTGATGGACAGACCTACCGCGCGGTGCGCAAAAACAGCGCCGGAACCGCGTGGGAGGCTGTCAAGGTACAAGACGTCGCCTATGTTCCGACCACCACGATCTCCGCGCAGCCGACCGGCGGCGGCACCAGCTATGAAGCAGTTAACTTGCTCACCCCCAAACGCATCAACACCTTCATTGGCAACGGCTCGGCGACCCAGTTCCAGGTGGACGCAAAAAATCTGGACGACACCGAGGTAACCGCAGCGGTAAACGGCGCATCCGTGACCGTGTCCTCGGTCAACCGCACGACCGGCCTGATCACATTGGCCAGCGCGCCCGCAAACGCCAACGGGCTGGCCAACGTATCCATCACGTTCTCCAAAACCGTGACCGGCTATGCGGATAAAATCAACCAGTGCCGGTTTGCCGGACTGTACGGCGGCAAAAACGATACGCGCGCGTTCGTTGCCGGCAATCCGGACGAGCCGGACTGTGATTGGCAGAGCGGGCTGTATGATCCCACCTATTTCCCCGATACCGGCTACACCCGCATGGGGACGGACGCGTCCGCGATTGTAGGCTATCTCAAGCAGTATGAGAGCCAGCTCGTCATCAAGTCCGGCGGCGCGCAGGAGGCGACCAGCTATCTGCGCTCCTACTTGATGGCGGACGACGGGACGGCGCTTTATCCGCTCAAGCAGGGGGCGCAGGGCGCGGGCGCGACCGCGCCGCGCAGCTTCGCCACGCTGGGCGATCTGCCGCTGTTCCTGTCCGCGCGCGGGGTGCAGGGCGCGTTCGGCACTGCGGTCGCGGAGCAGCGGACCATCCGCTCGGTATCGGACGCGATCGTACCCAAGCTGGAGACGGAAGCCGGATTGGAGAACGCCTGCGCGGCCGTGTTCGAAGGAAAATATTACCTTGCCGTGAATGGGCATATGTATATCGCGGACAGTACGCTGACCGAGGAGAACGGCGACCCCGCATGGTTTTACTGGACCGAGGTCCCCGCCCAATGCCTTGCCGTGCTGGACGGTCGGCTTTGGTTTGGCACCGCGGACGGCCGGCTGTGCCGCTTCGCCCGCGCCGACGAGGATGGCGCCTACTGTGACGATGACGCGGCGATCGACGCATACTGGCGCACGCCCACCTTGCCGCTCGCGGACTGGGGGCGGGTCAAAACCGTGCGCGATGTCATCCCGACGCTCATGCCCTACTCACGGTCGGGCGCGACCGTACAGTATGAAAACGAGAATGGCGCGCTGCTCGCGCTTTCGCGCAACATGGACCTGTTTTCGTTCAAAACGCTGGATTTTTCGCGGTTCTCGTTCCGCTGCATCCCTGGCGCGGTCAGCTACCGCACCCGCCGCCGGCAGCACCGCATGCCGCTGTTCGCGGTGCGCATCGGCAACGACCGGCCGGACGAGCCGTTCGGCCTGCTCGCGCTCACGATCCGCTGGACGCAGGGGCAGACCGTGATCTGAGAAAGGAGGGAAACATATGGCGAAAAACTACAAAGAGGATTTTGACTACTCGGAGGCTATCGCAAATACACAGGACGCGGGCAAACGTCAGGAGCTGCTCGCCGAACGCCAGAACAAGATTGATACGGAAGGGCTGGCGGGCAAGGTCGCATCCAACGAAGCGGTATCGACCTGGAACGGGGACTACCGCCCCTATTCGGTTTCGTCCGGCAGCAGCGGAGGCGGGGGCGGCGCCTCTGCCGGCGCCAGCGCGCTCAACCGGCTTTATGAAGCCGCCGAACAGGCCCGACTGAAACGCTTTGAAGCCGCACGCGAGCGCATCGCGCAGCAGCTTGAACGAAATCTGGCTTCGATCGAGAGCGACTATACGGCCGGCATGGCGCAGACCGATATCAACGCGCGGCAATCCGTACTCTCCAACGAAGAAAAGCTGGCCGCGCTCGGCTTAAACATGGGCGCGCGGGACTCCGCCGCTACTTCGGGTGCGGCCGAAACCAGCCGTATTTCGATCGACAACCAGTACCGCAGCGATCTCAACGCGCTGGGGCAGGCGCGTCTCAAGGCGCGCGCGGCCGCGCAGGACAGCGCCGCCGGGCAGGAAGCCGCGCTCGAAATCGACTACTATGCCGCTGCGGAAAGCGCCGCGCTCTCCCAGGCACAGGCGCAGCTCGCGCAGTTCAACGCGGATCGGGATTACAGCCTGTCGGTTGCCGGTCTGACCGGCTTTTTAAACGGCACCCCCACGCTGAACTGGCGCAATTACCAGCTCAGCGTGGACGACGCGGCGGACAGCGCACAGACGCAGGCCTTTGAGCAGGCGCTCAGCCGCTGGAAAACCAACGGCTATGTGCTGCAGCGCGACGCGGCGATCCTGGGTGTACCCGCGGGGACGCCGACCTCCGACGTAAGCTACCAAAACGCGAGCCTCGCCCTCCAGAAATGGAAAGCAGGCTATTGGTATTGATATCCAGTAAAAAAGCCGCACCCTTTGCCAAGGGCGCGGCTTTTTAGGAATGAAGAAGTGCGCGAATTTATGGATTGGACAAACCGACAGTCCTGCTGCCGCCGCCAATTGATTAGATTATCAAATTTTTACTGTGAATATGATAACACATTCCTCCACGCTCGTCAACCGTTTTGGTTTACAAATACTTGAAAAATTTCTTATATGTTGCCAATTTTCCGTATTTTCTGTAATTTACTGGAAAATTATAGTGTCTTTCTTCTTATAGGGAGAAGAAACCGTTCCATATAAAAATAAGCAGGCCGTCCGCTTGTTGCGGACGGCCTGCTATTAAGCCATTCTTACTTGTTCTTCAAGTTGAAGAAAGCATCCTTGCCCAGGTACTGCGCGACATCCTCGCCCAGCTCCTCTTCGATACGGAGCAGCTGGTTGTACTTGGCAACACGGTCGGTGCGGCTCGGCGCGCCGGTCTTGATCTGACCCGCGTTGAGCGCCACAGCGATGTCCGCGATGGTCGCGTCCTCGGTTTCGCCCGAACGGTGGGAAACAACGGCGGTGTAGCCCGCGCGGTTCGCCATCTGGATGGCGTCCAGGGTTTCGGTCAGGGAGCCGATCTGGTTGACCTTGATGAGGATGGAGTTGGCAACGCCCATGTCGATGCCCTTCTTGAGACGGGTGGTATTGGTTACAAACAGGTCGTCGCCGACAAGTTGGATCTTATCGCCCAGCGCCTTGGTCAGCATCTCCCAGCCTTCCCAGTCCTCTTCGGCCATACCGTCCTCAAGGGAGATGATCGGGTATTTCTCCGCGAAGTTCTTCCACATCTTAACGAGCTGCTGCTGGGTCATCTTCTTACCGGACTTCGGCTGGATATAGCACTTCTCCTCGTCGTTCCACCACTCGGAGGAAGCCGCGTCGATCGCGATCATGAAGTCCTCGCCCGGCTTGTAGCCAGCCTCTTCGATCGCCTTGACGATCACCTTGAGCGCGTCCTCGTCCTTCTTCAGGTTGGGCGCATAGCCGCCCTCGTCGCCTACGCCCGCAGCCGGAGTGCCGTTCTCCTTGAGGGTGCTCTTGAGCTGATGGAACACCTCAGCGCAGCGGCGCAGCGCCTCGCGGAAAGAGGGAGCGGAAACCGGCATAATCATGAATTCCTGGATCTCAACGTTGTTGGTCGCATGCGCGCCGCCGTTAAGAATGTTCATCATGGGCATCGGCAGGGTCTTGGCGTTGCAGCCGCCGATGTAGTTGTACAGCGGCAGGGAAAGCGCCTCGGCCGCCGCCTTGGCAACCGCCATGGAAACGCCCAGAATCGCGTTGGCGCCGAACTTGGTCTTGTTCGGGGTGCCATCCGCCTCGATCATGGCCTTGTCGATGGCCTGCTGGTCGAGCGCATTCATGCCGATGATGGTTTCCGCGATCTCGCCGTTGACAGCGTCAACCGCCTTGAGGACGCCCTTGCCGTTATAGCGGGACTTGTCGCCGTCGCGCAGCTCGCAAGCCTCGAAGATGCCGGTGGAAGCGCCGGACGGAACGGCCGCGCGGCCCATATAGGCACCGGTGTCGCCCTCAACATAAACCTCGACCTCAACGGTCGGATTGCCGCGGGAGTCCATTACCTCACGGCCAAGCACATCAACGATTTCAATGTAGCCTTTCATAATTCATTCTCCTTTTTATATCAATTTTGGGGATACGCAGATTTATTTGGCGATCAGGCTGTGGCCGGTCATTTCTTCCGGCTGCTTGAGACCCATCATTTCGAGCAGGGTGGGCGCAAGGTCAGCCAGCACGCCGCCCTCCATCAGCTTGCCCGCATGGCCGATCATCACGAGCGGCACCGGATTGGTGGAATGCGCGGTGAACGGGGTCGTACCGTCCGCGTCGAGCATCTGATCCACGTTGCCGTGGTCGGCCGTGATCAGGCACTGGCCGCCCATCTGCTGGATCGCGGCGACAACCTTGCCCACGCCGTCGTCCGTCGCCTCGACCGCCTTGACCGCAGCCTCGAACACGCCGGTATGGCCGACCATGTCGCAGTTGGCAAAGTTCAGGACGATCATATCATACTTGCCGGACAGGATGCGCTTTACGCACTCCTCGGTTACGGCAGGCTCGCTCATTTCCGGCTGGAGGTCATAGGTCGCAACCTTGGGGGACGGGATAAGCGCGCGGTCCTCGCCCGCATATTCCTTTTCCACGCCGCCGTTGAAGAAGAACGTGACATGCGCATACTTCTCGGTTTCGGCGATGCGCAACTGGGTCAGGCCCAAGTCGGAGATATATTCGCCGAAGGTATTCTTGAGGCTCTGCGGCTTGAACGCCACCTCAACGCCTACGATCGTCGCGTCATACTGCGTCATGCAGACGTAGTGAATGTTGCGGCGGTGGCGCGGGAAGCCCTGGAACTCATGATCCACAAACGCACGGGTGATCTCACGCGCGCGATCGGGACGGAAGTTGGCAAAGATAATCGCGTCGTCGTCTCGGACGGTCGCGCCCTCGGTTACGATGACCGGAACCACGAACTCGTCGGTCACGCCCGCATCATAGGAAGCCTGCATGGCTTCGTGCGCGGAGGCTGCATGCTCTCCGACGCCCTCGGCAATGGCGCTATAGGCTTTCTCGACACGCTCCCAGCGGTTGTCGCGATCCATCGCATAATAGCGGCCGGAAATCGTAGCAATACAGCCGACCTCAACCGCGTCGATCTTCGCCTGCAGACGGTCGATATATTCGATACCGGACTGCGGGGGCGTGTCGCGGCCGTCCATGAAGCAATGGAAGCACACCTTGCGCAGACCGTTGCGGCGCGCCAGCTCGAGCAGCGCGAACATATGGTCAATATGCGAGTGTACGCCGCCATCGGACAGCAGGCCGAAAATATGCAGGGTGGAATTAAACCACTTGCACTGGTTGATTGCGCTCATGAGCGCTTCGTTGGTGAAAAAGTCGCCGTCCTGGATGGCCTTGGTGATGCGGGTCAGCTCCTGATAAACGATACGGCCCGCGCCGATGTTGGTGTGGCCGACCTCGGAGTTGCCCATCTGCCCGTCCGGCAGGCCGACGTCCAAGCCGGAGGCGCCGATATACGTCATCGGGTTTTCTGCAAAGATCTTGTCCAAGTTGGGGGTGTTCGCAGCCTCGATCGCGTTACCGCTCTTTTCGTCGCGGTGGCCAAAACCATCCATGATAATCAGCGCGGTCGGCTTTTTCGGGCCGGAGGCTTTCTTTGCTGCCGTTTTGCGGGCCGCGGGCTTCTTAGCCGCCGGTTTTTTTGCCGGGGTCTTCTTCTCCACAGCGGCTGCGGTTGGCTTAGCGGCCGTCTTTCTCGCCGCCGGCTTTTTCGCTGCGGCCTTTTCCACGACAGGCGCCGTTTCCGCAGCCTCCTTGGCGGAGGAAACTTCTTTTTTCATAGCTAAAGCTCCTTTGGCAGAAGTGGGATGAAAGGGGACAACGATCGATATCGATGCCCCCCTCCGCGGTAACGGCGGGGGGGAAGCAGCCGCTTCCCACGCCGTATTCCTTATCTTATTGATTGGCTGCTTCCACGATGGTCGCGAAATCAGCGCTCTTCAGGGAGGCGCCGCCGATCAGGCCGCCGTCAACGTCGGGCTGGGCCAGCAGCTCGGCCGCGTTCTTGGCGTTCATCGAGCCGCCGTACTGGATGGTGATGCCGCGGGCCGCCCGCGCGCCGTACTTCTCGCGCAGGCAGTCGCGGATCGCGCCGCAGACCTCGCCCGCCTGCTCGGCGGTAGCGGTCTTACCGGTGCCGATCGCCCAGATCGGCTCGTAAGCGATGACAACCTTTTTGATATCCTCAACAGCAACGCCCTGCAGGGCGATCTTGATCTGCTTACGGATAACCTCCATGGTCACGTCCTGCTCGCGCTCAGTGAGCGACTCGCCGACGCACAGGATCGGGCGCAGGCCGTTCTCCAGCGCGACGAGGACTTTCTTGTTGCAGGCTTCGTCGGTCTCGTTGAAGTACTGGCGGCGCTCGGAGTGCCCGATGATCACATACTTCACGCCCAGCTCCTTGAGCATATCGGCAGAAATCTCGCCGGTGAACGCGCCGGACTTCTCAAAATGCATATTCTCCGCGCCAATGGCGATCTTGGAGCCCTTGGCAGCCTTTACTGCGACCTGAATATCGGTAAACGGCACGCAAAGAACCATCTCACACCACTTGGTCTTGGAAAGCAGCGGCTTCATCTCCTCGATGAGCGCCTTGGCTTCCGCCGGCGTCTTGTTCATTTTCCAGTTGCCGGCAATGATGGTCTTACGGTATCTGCGATTCATGTTGGTTTTACCCCTTTCAAATTTCGGACGGCGGATCCGTCCTGATCGGTTATGTATTTATACGGGGCATCGCGCGAACGCCCCGGTATAAGCACATTTCCGCACCGCACACATCCCATGCGCAGCGCGCATTTTCCACAGGAAAGCGCCGGCCCGCGGCGCCCTCCGCAAAAACCCGCGGCAGGCGCGTGGGTTTTCACATTACCCCTTTCGGCTGAGGGAGCTTACTTATCCAGCAGGCAGGCGATGCCCGGCAGCTCCAGCCCCTCCAGGAACTCCAGCGAAGCGCCGCCGCCGGTGGAGATGTGGGTCATCTTGTCCGCAAAGCCAAGCTTTTCAACCGCCGCCGCGGAGTCGCCGCCGCCGATGATGGAAACCGCGCCGGACGCAGCGATCGCCGCCGCAACCGCCTTGGTGCCGGCCGCAAAGGTGTCGAACTCGAATACGCCCATCGGGCCGTTCCAAACAACCGTGCCAGCGTTCTTGACCGCGTCCGAGAACAACTCAACGGTCTTGGGGCCGATGTCCATGCCCATCATGTTGTCCGGCAGTTGGCCTGCCTCGTAAACAACCGGCTCCGCGTCCGCGCCAAAGTGATCGCCGCAAACGGTGTCGATCGGCAGCAGGAGCTTGACACCCTTATCCTCCGCCTTCTTGATCAGGCCGAGCGCGAGATCGAGCTTATCCTCCTCGCACAGCGAGGTGCCGATCTTGCCGCCCTGCGCCTTGGAGAATGTATAGGCCATGCCGCCGCCGATAATGACGGTATCGCACTTATCGATCAGGTTGTTGATAACGTTGATCTTGTCGGAAACCTTCGCGCCGCCCAGGATGGCGACGAACGGACGGGCCGGATCGGAAAGCGCTTTGCCCATGATGGAGATTTCCTTGTTGATCAGGAAGCCGCACACGGCCGGCAGGTAATCCGCGATGCCGGCGGTGGAGGCATGGGCGCGGTGCGAGGTGCCGAACGCGTCGTTGACGTAGATCTCGGCCATATCGGCAAACGCCTTGGCAAGCGCCGGATCATTCTTGGTTTCGCCCTTTTCAAAGCGGACGTTCTCCAGCAGGATGGCTTCTCCGGGCTTGACCGCCGCGGCAAGCCGATTGGCGTCCTCGCCGACAACGTCCTTCGCCAGCTTGATGTCAATGCTGAGCAGTTCGCTCAGGCGCGCCGCGACCGGCGCCAGCGAATACTTCATATTGACCTCGCCCTTCGGACGGCCGAGGTGCGAGCAAAGGATAACAGCCGCGTTGTGGTCCAGCAGGTACTTGATCGTCTCCAGGGACGCACGGATACGCTTGTCATCGGTGATATTGCCGTTTTCGTCCTGCGGGACGTTGAAATCGCAGCGAACGATGACCTTTTTGCCATTTACGTCGATGTCTTCGACACTCTTTTTGTTGTACTGCATAAAATATACCTCTCCTTAAGATATAAATATTGCGACACGGATCAAAATCGCGGCGTTCTCTAAAAGAATTCCGCTTCCAAGACCAAATTATACTCGTTTTTCCGGTATCCCGCAAGCAAATTTACGAAAAACCTTACATTTTGGCAATCTTTTAGAGGATTTTTGCGTTTTTCCTCAAAATATTGTGAAATATTAAACAATATGCCCAATCCGGTTCAGTTTCGGGCCTGTCCGTAAAACGCGACCGCCAGGGCCTGCGGGCCGGTATTCGTGATAACCGAGGGGCCGATCGGGCTGCGGCAGACCTGTTTGAAGCCGATTTCCGTCAGCAGACGCTTTTCCAGCTCGTCGATGCGCTCCGCGGGTACATCACCGTACAGCAGGAGCGCGGTCTGCTTTTCCGGCTGCTGCACACGGCCGGACACCTTTTTAATCAGGCCCGACACCAGCGCCTTTTCCCCGCGCACCTTGTCGCATACCGTAACCGCGCCGCCGTACACATGGCTGATTGGCTTGAGCCCGAGCGCTTCCCCGACAAACGCCGCGCCGCCCGAAATGCGGCCCGACCGCTTGAGGTGCGCCAGGCTATACACGCCCAGATAAGCCTCCACCCGCTTGAGCCGGCTGCGCACCACGCCCGCGATCGCCTCAAAGCTGTCTCCCTGGTCGCGCAGGCGGGCGGCCAGCACGACGATATGCCCGTAAATATAGGTGTAGGTCGCGGAGTCGATGATCTCGATCCGCATGCCACTTCCATATTCCTCCTCAAACATCGAACGGGCGAGACAGGCGGCCTGACAGGTACCCGACCCTTTCCCGTTGATCAGAACGCCCAGCACATGAGTGCAGCCGCGTTCAAACGCGCGCCGGTAGGAATCCAGGAACTGCGCGGGCGTGACCATCGAGGTTGCCGGAACCTCACGGCTGGTTTGCAGCAGCTTCCAGTACTCCTCGGCGGTGATGTCGTAATACTCGCGGAACGCGCGCCCCTCATGCGTCAGCGTGATCGGGACGACCTCTATCCCATAGGCATCCACCTGCGCCTGCGGGATATCCGCGGAAGAATCGGTCAGAATGTGTATCTTTTCCATAAACGCTCCCTCACTCCTGCGGGAAAGGCCCCGCCAGCCTCAGGTTTTCAAAGCCGGTCTGCCGCAGCGCCTCGAACACGATCACGGCGACCGAGTTGGACAGGTTTAGGCTTCGCGCGCCCTCGCGCATGGGAATGCGCACGCACCGCTCCGGATGCGCGACGAGCAGGCTTTCCGGCAGCCCCTTTGTCTCCTTGCCGAACAGCAGGTAATCCCCGTCCCGATACGCCGCCTCGTGATAGGCGTGCGGCGCTTTGGTCGTGGCGTAAAAATAACGCCCGCCCGGGTTTCGGGCAAAGAACTCATCCAGGTTTTTATACATGCGGACGTCGAGCAGATGCCAGTAATCCAGGCCCGCACGCTTCATCCGCTTATCGTCAATCGCAAAGCCGAGCGGCTCGACCAGGTGCAGCACGCAGCCCGTCGCCGCGCAGGTGCGGGCGATGTTGCCCGTGTTCTGCGGGATCTCCGGCTCAACCAGAACAATATGCAGCATGGCACTCCCTCATAAAAACAAACTACTTTTTTATTGTATGGGATGCACCGTTTTTTTTCAAGCAGTTTACCTGTTTTTCTGCAAAAATTATCCCCCGATCCGAAAGATCGGGGGATAAACCGCCACGTTATTCCATTTCCGCGTATACGCCGTAGAGATAGCCCTGCTCTTTGGCCTGCTCGTCGGTGAGTACCTCGCCGGTGGGCTGCGGGCCACTCTCATCGTCCGGATACCATACGCCCAGCTTGCCGGTGTGCAGCGTGAGCGTCTGGGTATCGCTCGTGCCGTCGGCAAAGGTGACGGTGACCGTCAGGGTCGCGCCGTCGAACTCGTCTATACGGGCGTGCCACGCGTCACGCAGGTCGGTATCGTCCGCCATATCGACCGGCTGAGGCTCGCCCCAGAAGCCGTAGCTCACGTTCGCGTCATAGTCCGCGACAAAGCCGTTCTCCATGCGGTAGCTGGCGTCCACCCACCACCGTTTTTTTTCCGGTTCTGACTGCACCATGATATCGTCCGCATCCGCTGTGGGCGCATAGGTGCCCATCATGATCGCCTGTACGTCGGCCTCGTTGATTTCCAGCCGCTCGGTCCGGTACAGACCGCCCTTGTCAACCGACGCGCTGACCGTTTCGATATTGTCGCCCGTCACCCGGAACAGGCAACCGCTGAAAAAACCCTTGGTCGGGCTGTCCGCACCTCCGCCAGCGAAATCAAACGCAATCTTGCTGTCTTTCGGCGCGATAGTCTCGCCCGTGTCCGCGGCATAAGCCACGATGCCGAACGAGTTGGCCACCACTCCGGCGACCGCCTCGTCCGCGCTCTGCCCGCCCTGTATTCGCCACAGGGCCGAGCCGCCCAGAACCACGCCGAACGCACACGCCGCTGCCAAAATGCGTTTTACCATGCCGAAGCTGCGGCGCGGCGCCGGCGCCAGGTGCTGCGGCGCGGCCTGCCCCTCCCCGCGGCGCTCCTCACGCGCGGCCGCCAGGGTACGCTGCTTCAGCGCCTCCGGCGCTTTTATGCTTTTCATCTGCTCCCATTCGTTCCGGTTGTTCTTCTTCATCGTCCATTCCCTCCAGATCCAGTTTGAGTTGTTTACGCGCCCGATGGAGCCGCGTGCGCACGGTTGCCGGCCTGCATCCGACCAGCGGCGCGATTTCTTCCGTCCTGTAGCCCTCTACATAGTGCAGGTGTATCACGGTCCGCAGTTCATCCGGCAGCCGCGCGACCGCATGCCACAGGTCGGCCTGGTCGGTATCCTCCGGCGCAGCCGCGTCCGGCGCGGCTTCGAGCGGCGCGGTGCGGCGGAACCACGCCGAACGACGCAGGTCGCTGCACCGGTTGAGCGTGACCCGAATCAGCCAGGCCTTCAAATGCTCCTCATCCCGAAAATCAGTCGTGTCGCGCAGCAGCCGGAGAAACACCTCCTGATAAACGTCCTCCGCATCCGCGCGGCTTCCCATGCGGCACAGCGCCAGCCGGTAAACGGCGTCGCCGCAGGCTTCCATCGCCTCGCACAGGAATGCGTCGGAGCGCAGCTTTGTTTGCATGGCGTCCTCTCCTCCTTTCTGTAAACAACACGTCCCCAGGCAGGGAATTGTTCTCTACCATTATAACAGATTTCAAAAAAAGACGGGATGGCAAATCCATCCCGTCTTTTCCACCCGCCGCGCGGCGGGCAATTTTATGCCATGCTTCCGTCTCCTGGCGCCCGCTTATTCCGCGAAGTAGGCGCGCGTCTGCCGCACATTCTCCTCGATCGCCGCGCGCAGCTCTTCCGCCGACGCAAACTGCTTTTCCGGCCGCAGGAACTTATGCAGCTCGACATGGATCATCCGGCCGTACAGGTCGCCCGCGAAATCCAGCAGGTGCGGCTCGATGGTCGGCGTACCGCTATCCAGGAACGTGGGCTTGACGCCGATATTGGTCGCCGCGATGTGGCTTTCCCCGCCCACCAGCACGCGCGTCGCATAAACGCCGTACGGCGGCAGCGCCATCTCGCCCGGCAGACGCAGGTTAACGGTCGGCACGCCCAACACGCTCGTCCCCACCTTGCGGCCATGCTCGACCACGCCGGTCACTGTATACGGATGGCCAAGGAAACGCGCGGCCGTTTCCATATCGCCCTGGGAAATGAGCTGACGGATATAGGTGGAGGACACCACGATCCCGTCCATCTTGACATCGTCGACGCAGTCGTAGCCGATGCCGGCCTTTTCACATTCCTCCGCCATACCGGCGGCGTTGCCCCGCCCCTTATAACCAAAGCGGTTGTTCCGGCCGGAAATGATCCAAGCCGCGTGGAACTGCTCGATCAGCACCTTATGGATAAAGTCGCGCCAGTCCATATGCTGCATCTTCTCGTCAAAATGAATGAAGATTACCTCGTCCACGCCGCCGAGCTTTTTGATCTCCTCCCGCCGGTAAGCGTCCGCCGTGATCAGCGGCACCTGGCGCCCCAGCACAACCGAATCCGGATGGACGTCGAACGTGCATACCGCGCTCACGCCGCCGATCTGTCTGGCGCGCTCCACCGCGCGCTCCATCAACGCCCGATGCCCCAGATGCACCCCGTCGAAATAACCCAGCGCGATCGCGCGCGGCTTTTGAAATTCTTGCATGGGAAACCCTCCCTGAAAAAGCGGCCGCTGCCGGCCCGCGTTTTTTCATCCAAAATTTTTATAGACAAACAGGCCCAGCCCGCCTTTATCGAGTGTCCTTACCTGGCCGAGCATCAAAAAACGCGCCCCGTGGTACACGCGGCACAGCGCGCCCGCTGTTTCGGGCATCCCCTGCGCCATGCGCGGGAATACCACCGCGCCGCGCGCGATGCGTTCCGCGCCCTCGTCCGTCAG
Organism: Agathobaculum massiliense; assembly: GCF_900291975.1. Taxonomy (GTDB): domain Bacteria; phylum Bacillota; class Clostridia; order Oscillospirales; family Butyricicoccaceae; genus Agathobaculum; species Agathobaculum ammoniilyticum. The sequence goes on along the minus strand of NZ_OMPN01000001.1, from coordinate 2,228,391 downwards.
CCGCACAGCCGGATGCAGGGGGAACAGGCTGTCGGTCGGTAGCAAAAGCGTTTGCGCCGCGCCATCCGCCGCCGCGCGCTCGACCTGGCTGAAGCCGTGGCACTCCCGCAGCGTATAGGCGCCCGATCGGGTGCGCGTCAGGCTGTGCATGACCGCCAGCGTACCAAGCGCTTCGCCCAGGTCGTTGATGAGCGTGCGCACATAAGTACCCTTGCTGACCGTCAGCCGCAGCATGCCCTTCTGGGCGTGCTCGTCAAACTCCAGCAGATCGATCGCGTGGACGGTGATGTCGCGCGCCGGACGCTCGACCGCCTTCCCCCTGCGGGCCAGGTCATACAGCTTCTGCCCGTTCACCTTGACCGCCGAATACATGGGCGGCACCTGCTTCTGCGACCCAAGGAAGCGGCCTGCCGCCTGCTCGACCGCATCCCGTGCGGCGCAGCGGCCGCTGACCTGCAGCGTCCCGCCGGTCACATCCTGCGTGTCCGTATTGTAGCCGAGCGTAAAGCCCGCGATATATTCCTTATCCTGCGCGGCCGCGAAATCCGCCGCCTTGGTCGCACCGCCGACAAATACCGGCAGCACGCCGGTCGCCAGTGGGTCGAGCGTGCCGCCGTGGCCGATCCTGCGCGTGTGCAGGATGCCGCGCAGCTTGGCCACCACGTCGTGCGAGGTAAAGCCCTGCGGCTTATCCATCAGCAGGATGCCGTTCAGCTCACTGTTTGGCATGGAACTGCTCCCTCGCGGCGGTCAGGATGGCGGCTTTCGCCTCCTCCATTCCACAGTCCAAGCTTGCGCCGGCCGCGCGGATGTGGCCGCCGCCGCCGCACTTTTTGCAGATCGCTGCGGCGTCCATCTCTTTGGTCGTGCGGACGGACGCCTTGACCGTCCCGTCTCGGTTTTCAGTCAGTGTAATGCCGATCTGCACGCCCTCAATCTGCCGCGTGAGCGAAGCAATCGAATCCAGGTCGTCCATATCCGCGCCCGTGCGGTCGATATCCGTGCGCCACAGCAGCGCAACCGCGACCGCGCCGTCCTCAAAGAACTCCATCGTGTCGAACACGATGCGCTCCATCTGGAAGCGCGGCATGGATTTGGTCTCAAACAGCACGCGGTTGATCTCGCCCCCATCGATCCCCGCAGTCAGGCAAGCCGCCGCTACCGCATGGGTATGCGCGGTCGTGTTGGAAAACTTGAAGCAGCCTGTATCCGTGGACACGCCGATGTAGATGCATTCCGCGATATCCCTGGTGAACCGCACGCCCAGCGCGGCCAGCACATCATACAGCACCTCGGCGCAGCCGCCCGCGTCCGGACGGATCAGGTTTTTGGCGCCAAAGCCCGAATTCGAGCGGTGATGGTCGATCACTAGATCGACCTTTCCCTTATACTGCTCCGCCGTATCCGGAAACAGCTTTTCCTCCGCGATATCGACGGATACAATATACGCAGAGTTAAAATCGCTCGTCGGATAACAAGGTGTAATCAGCGGTGCATACCGCTTGGTGATCTCCGGATTCTCCAGAATATACGCGGTCTTGCCGAGCTGCCGCAGCCCGCGGCACAGCGCCCCCGCGCAACCGGCGGTATCGCCGTCCGGGCGGCGGTGCGTCAGGATCAGGATGTTGTCCGCGCCCTGCAGCGCCGCGGCGGCGCCCGCAACGTCCACGGTCATGCGCGGTCCTCCTCCCCGAGCTTGCCCTCGCTTTTCAGCTCGTGCAGCAATTCCGAGATATGCGCGCCATGCGTGATCGAGTTGTCCAGTTCAAACACCAGCTCGGGCGCGTAACGGAGCTGTACCTTATGCCCAACCTCGCGCCGCAGCCAACCCGCAGCGGATTTCAGGCCTTTCATGACCTCTTTCGCCTGCTGCTCGCTGCCAAGCACGGAAATAAAGCACTTGGCATAGCGCAGGTCGTTTGTGACCTCACAGTGTACGACCGAAACCAGCCCGTTCTGCACCCGCGGGTCCTTGACCGAGCGAATCGCCTCGGCCAGCGCCTTGCGCACCTCTTCCGAAATGCGGTCGATTCGTGTAGACATGGTGTAACGTCCTCCTTTGCCTGAGGATGAATGGAAAAATGGCGCGCGGAAAATGAAGCTGCCCCTTACGGCTTCGGCTCCATTCTCCATCGTCCCTTTTCAATTATCTTACGGTTTGACCTCTTCCATGACGAAGCATTCAATTACGTCATTTTCCTTGATGTCGTTATAGTTTTCGATGCTCATGCCGCATTCATACCCGGAAGCAACTTCCTTGACGTCGTCCTTGAAGCGCTTGAGGGTGTTCAGATGGCCCTCGTGGAATACGATGCCGTCACGCACCACACGCACCTCAGCGTTGCGCTGGATCTTGCCATCCTGCACATAGCAGCCCGCAACAGCGCCCGCGCCCGTAATCTTGAACACTTGGCGCACCTCGGCATGGCCGAGCACGACTTCCTTGAACTTGGGTTCGAGCATGCCCTTCATGGCCTGCTCCATCTCCTCGATCGCGTCGTAAATAACGCGGTACATGCGCATATCCACGCCCTGCTGCGCGGCGGAATCGGTTGCCGTGCGATCCGGACGCACGTTGAAGCCGACGATGATCGCGCCGGACGCCGCGGCCAGCATCACGTCGGACTCGTTGATCGCGCCGACCGCGCCGTGGATAACCTTGACGCGGACCTCGTCGTTCGACAGCTTCTCCAGCGACGAGCGGATCGCCTCGACCGAGCCCTGCACGTCAGCCTTGACGATGATGTTCAGCTCCTTCATCTCGCCCTCCTGGATGGAGGCGAACAGGTTGTCGAGCGTGACCTTATGGAACTGCTTGTTGCGTTCTTCCTTTTCCTTATCCTTACGCTGCTCGACCAACTCACGCGCCATCTTCTCGTCGTCCACCGCATCGAAGATATCACCCGCGCCCGGCACCTCGGCCAGACCGATGATCTCGACCGGCACGGACGGGCCGGCCTCCTGAATCCGCTTCCCGTCGTCGTTGGTCATGGCGCGCACACGGCCGACCGCCTTACCCGCGATGACCGTATCGCCCGTGTGCAACGTGCCGTTCTGTACAAGCAACGTTGCGACCGGCCCGCGGCCCTTGTCGAGCTTGGCTTCGATGACCGTGCCGTGCGCTTTGCGGTTGGGATTGGCCTTGAGATCCGCGACCTCCGCGGTCAGAAGCACCATCTCGAGCAGGTTCTCGATACCCTGGCCGAACTTGGCCGAAATATTGCACACGATCGTATCGCCGCCCCACTCCTCAGGTACGATCTCATATTCGGTGAGCTGCTGGAGTACACGGTCCGGATTGGCGCCCTGCTTATCGATCTTGTTGACCGCCACGATGATCGGCACATTCGCCGCCTTGGCGTGGTTGATCGCCTCGATGGTCTGCGGCATCACGCCGTCGTCCGCCGCCACGACCAGAATGGCGATATCGGTTACCTGCGCGCCGCGGGCGCGCATGGAGGTGAACGCCGCGTGGCCCGGGGTGTCCAGGAAGGTGATCGGCTTGCCGTCCACCGCGACACGGTACGCGCCGATATGCTGGGTGATGCCGCCGGCCTCGCCCTCAGTCACCTTGGTCTTGCGGATGGCGTCGAGCAGCGAGGTCTTGCCGTGGTCAACGTGACCCATCACGACCACAACCGGATCGCGCGGCACGAGATCCTCCTCGCGGTCCTCGCTCTCGTCAAACAGTCGCTCCTCGATGGTAATATGGACCTCTTTTTCGACCTTGCAGCCCATTTCCTCCGCCACGATCGCCGCGGTGTCAAAGTCGATAATCTCCGAAATAGATGCCATCACGCCCAGCTTGATCAGACCCTTGATTACATCCGCCGCGGTGCGCTTCATGCGGCTGGCCAGCTCGCCGACCGAGATCTCGTCCGGTATCATAACCTTGACCGGTATCTTCTTGAGAGCCGCCATCTGCTGCTGGCGCTGGAGGCGCTTCATCTTCTCCTGCTCCTCCTGCCGGCGCTTATTGCCGAACGGCTTGGCGCGCTGGTCAGCCTTTTTGGTCAGCTTCTGCTTCTTCTGGCCGCGGGACTCCATACGCTCCGCCTTGGCATCCACCAGCTTGTCGATACGCTCGTCATATTTATCCAGGTTGACGTCTCCCGCGCCGCGGGTATCGATGCGGTGTACCTGCTTGACCTTGGTCGAAGCAGCGGGCGCGGCCTTGCTTTCCTCTTTCTTTCCTGCCTCCGGCTTGGCAGACACCGGCTGCTGGGCTGCCTGCGGCTGTCTGGCGAGCTTCTCCTCCGCTTTCGGCCGGTCGCCGGACGGGGCTGCGGCGGTCTGCCGCGCCGCCATCTGCGCGTTCAGGGTCTCCTCCATGTTGTTTACCTGATGGTGCTGCGTCATATACTCGAAAATGACGGACAGCTCCTGATCGCTCAGCACCTGCATATGGTTTTTCGGGGTGGTGCAGTATTGGGTCAGGATCTCGGTAATCTCCTTTGTGGCGGCGCCAAAATCCTTTGCAACCTCATGCACCCGATATTTATTCTCTATTGCCATGGGCAACTCCTCCTAAAAGAAATTTCGGTTGAAAACACGTTTTCAATCGAGTAAGATGTGCCGCGCATGGCGCGAACACCTCTTATGCGCTGTTTTACGCGCCGCCACACGGCACACAAAACAGCTTTCTGATATCAAAATCGTGATACAGGCTCCCGATTTTGATGGCAAACGCCGCTTTGCGGGGGTTGCCTATTAGAATACGCGCTTTGCGCGTGGGCTTTTGTTCGCTTTGCGCGGGGCGCTGCCTGCGCGGCGCGGCGGCTGCGCCGCCTGAGACTGCGAAGCGCGGGGCTTCTTTTTGCCCCGGCGCGACTGGATGCGCGCGTTTTTTTCCGCAAGCTGCGCGGATACGTCCGCATAGCCGCTGTCCTGCGCCGCGAGCCGCTGCACCGCCGCGGACGCCAGGCCGATATCGGTCACTGCGCATACCGCGCAGCCGCCCTTGCCGATCGCAGCGCCCAGCGTCTGCTTATCCACCGGCAGGACGAGAAACGGTACGTTTGCGCGTTCGGCATAAAACGCGGCCTTCTTCGCCGTACTCTCGCCGGCATCTGATGCAGCCATCACGCAGCGGGCCTTTTTCTCCATGCAGGCCTCGCGCACCAGCTCGTCGCCGAACGCCAGCTTGCCGGCGCGCCGCGCCAGCCCCAGCATCCGGAGGACGGGATCATTCATCATGCGCGCCCTCCTCCATCTGCTTTTCCAGCGCGCTGTACACGTCCTCCGGCACCTCGACCGAAAGCGCACGTTCGATCGCGCGGCTCTTGCGCGCTTTTTTCAGGCACTCCGGCCTGCTGCACAGATAGGCGCCGCGCCCCGGCGCTTTCCCCCTGAAGTCCAGCGAAAGCGCACCCTCCGGTGAACGCACCACGCGGATCAGCTCGCGCTTGGGAAACATTTCGCGGCAGCCGAGGCATTGCCGCATGGGAACCTTTTTCTGTACCATATTCTGCCGCACCCCCGTTTTGTTATTCGCCCTGTGATTCCGGAGCGATGTCAATTTTGCAGCCGGTCAGCTTGGCGGCAAGGCGGGCGTTCTGCCCCTCCTTGCCGATGGCGAGCGAAAGCTGGTCGTCCGGTACAATCACGCGGCAGGACTTGTTGTCCGCCTGCACAGACGCGGAGATCACGTCAGCGGGGGCGAGCGCTGCGGAAACGAACTGCGCCGTATCCTCACTCCACTTGATGATATCGATTTTTTCACCGTTCAGCTCGCCGGTGATGTTGGCGACGCGCGCGCCGCGCGTACCCACGCATGCGCCGATCGGATCGACGTTCTCGTCGTGCGATGTAACCGCGATCTTGGTGCGGTTGCCCGCTTCACGCGCGATCGACTTGACCTCAACCACGCCGGAATGGATTTCCGGCACCTCAAGCTCAAACAGGCGCTTGACCAGGCCCGGGTGCGTGCGCGATACCACGACCTGCGGACCGCGCGTGCCGCGGCGCACTTCGATCAGGTATACCTTGACGCGCTGCCCTTCGGCAAGCTGCTCCCCGCGCACCTGCTCAGAAGCGGCTAGGACTGCTTCGCTCTTTTCGCCGCCCGAAACCACGTCCAGATACGCGTTGCCCGAGCGGGGGTCGATACGGGCGATCACGCCGGTCAGGATCTCATGCTCCTTGCTCTCAAACTCCGAGATCACCATGCCGCGCTCCGCTTCACGGATGCCCTGGATAATGACCTGCTTGGCGGTCTGCGCCGCGATGCGGCCGAACGACTTGGTCGGGATGTCAATATCTATGATATCGCCCACCATGGGATTGTTCTTATACTCGGCCGCCTCCTCGAGTGTGATCTCCTCATACGGCTCATAGAGGTCCTCCGCCTTGACGACCGTTTTGCGCACATACATGCGGATGGTCTTTTTATCCCGATCCGGTTCAACGAACACATTGTCCGTCATCCCGTCGTTGTCGCGCTTGTAAGCAGTAATCAAAGCCTGGCCCACGCGGTCGAGCATGTAATCGACCGGTATCCCCTTTTCCTTTTCGAGCTGCTCCAGCGCGTCAAAAAATTCTGCGTTCACCATTTTTTCCGGTTCATCTCCTTAAATTTCAACCGCAAGTCGCACCGCGGCTATATCTTTGGGTTCATAAACAGTCTGCTGCCCGCCGCTCTCCAGCGTCACGCAGCCGTTATCATAGGCAACGAGGGTGCCTTCCGTCTGCTTTGCGCCGTTTACAGGCTTATAAAAGCCGAGTTCGACCGGATGGCCGATAAACGCCGCGAAATGCTCCGGCCGCTTGAGTCGTCTCGACAACCCCGCCGAGGAAACGCACAGCGTATAGGACGGCATATCGTCGAATTCCTTTTCATCCAGCATGGGGTCGAGCGCGCGCGAAACCTGCTCGCACTGGTCGATCTGCACGCCCTCCGGATGATCGACGGTCACGGTCAGCATATACCGGCCGCCCTCCTTTTCAAATTCCACGTCCCACAGGGAAACGCCGGCCTGCTCGCACAAGGGCTTTACCAACTCTTCCACACGGGCGACGATCTGCTTTGCCTGCAAAGCCGTCCCTCCTTTTCCGATTTCTCTCAAGCAAAGCGTAAGGAGTGGCTTTCGCCACTCCTTACGGTTACTTCTTACTTAACGACAGTAGTATAGCACGAAATCCCGCACATTGCAAGGGGTTTCTGTGTTTTTCTTTTCTGTTTGAAGATATTTCGGCGATACATTCCGCACGAAAGCAAAAAGAAAAAGGTTATCCAGTAAGCACGCTACTGGATAACCTTTTTGCGTCATCTTCCTGCTTCCAAGTGAGCCGTTATCTTACTTAACCAGCTCGATGATCGCCATTTCCGCTGCGTCGCCGCGGCGCGGGCCGGTCTTGATGATGCGGGTGTAACCGCCGTTACGGCTTGCATACTCCGGCGCGATTTCAGAGAACAGCTTTGCAACAACAGCTTCCTTGGTGATGAAAGCCATCGCCTGACGGCGGGAAGCGAGCGTGTTCTTCTTGCCGAGAGTAATCATCTTTTCGGTCAGCGGGCCGACTTCCTTGGCGCGGGCAACGGTGGTCTCGACCCTGCCGTTTTCCAGCAGATAGGTCACCATCGCGCGCAGCATGGCCATACGGTGATCGGTAGGACGGCCGAGCTTGCGATTGTTAGCCATTCGTGTTTACCTCCAAAATAAAGTAAAGGCGGCGGCGCGGCTTTTCGTGCCGCCGCATTATCGGTCTTTCTTATTCGTCGGACTTGGCAAGCGACAGGCCCATGGCCTCCAGCTTGCCGATGACCTCTTCCAGCGATTTGCGGCCCAGGTTGCGGACCTTCATCATGTCCTCTTCCGAGGTGTTGATCAGATCCTCCACTGTGTTGATACCCGCGCGCTTGAGGCAGTTGAACGAGCGCACCGAGAAGTCAAGCTCCTCAATGGTCATCTCAAGCACCTTATCGTGCTGCGCTTCGGCCTTTTCAACAACCGTGGATTTGGAGCCGATCTCGTCGGACAGGTCGACGAACAGGTCGAGATGGTCTCGCAGCACCTTTGCGCCAAGCGAAACCGCGTCGCGCGCGGTGATGGTGCCGTCGGTCCAGATCTCGAGCGTAAGCTTATCATAGTCGGTCAGGTCGCGCACACGGGTGTTCTCCACCGTATAGTTGACCTTGTAAACTGGTGTGTAGATCGAATCCACCGGAATGACGCCGATGGAGGTCTGGTGCTGCTTATTCTTCTCGGCCGGAACGTAGCCGCGGCCCGAAGTCAGCGTGATCTCCATGGACAGGCGCGCATCGCTCATCAGGGTAGCGATGTGCAGGTCGGGATTGAGGATCTCGACCTCGCCGTCAGCGTGGATGTCGCCAGCCTTTACCTCGCCCTCGCCGGCGGCCTCGATGTAGACCGTCTTGGGGCCGTCGCAGTGCAGCTTGGCGATGATGCCCTTGATGTTCAGTACGATCTCGGTCACGTCTTCCTTAACGCCCGGGATGGTGGAGAACTCATGCTGCACGCCGGCGATCTTGATGCTCGACGCGGCCGTACCCGGCAGCGACGAAAGCAGAATGCGGCGCAGGGAGTTGCCCAGCGTGGTGCCATATCCGCGCTCCAGCGGTTCCACGACGAATTTGCCGTAAGAGCCGTCTTCAGCGAGCTGTTCACAGTCAATACGCGGCTTTTCGATTTCGATCATTTGGTACCCTCCTTCACGTTGGTTGGAAACTCTAAGCGGAGCAGGCGGCGCAGGCGCCGCGCAGGCTCCAAAAGCGAGGGTCTGTTACTTCGAGTACAACTCGACGATGAGGTGCTCGGATACATCATAATCGATGTCATCACGCGCCGGCATCGAGGCGATCCTGCCCTCAAAGGAATCCTTGGCCTTGTCGATCCACTTGGGGCATTGCTTCTTGCCGTTCTCCTCCAGCAGGGTCTTGAACTTGGCGGAGCTGCGGGATTTCTCGCAGACCGCGACAACATCGCCCGGCTTGACCTGATAGGACGGGATATTGACGCGCTTGCCATTTACGGTGAAGTGCGCATGGTTGACGAGCTGGCGCGCCTCGCGGCGGGTGTTCGCAAAGCCCATGCGGAATACGACGTTGTCCAGGCGGCGCTCAAGCTCCTGAAGCAGGATCTCACCGGTGATGCCCTGCTTACGTTCGGCCTTCTCATAGTAAGCATGGAACTGCTTCTCGAGCACGCCATAGATGAATTTTACCTTCTGCTTCTCGTTGAGCTGCATGCCGTATTCGGACTGCTTGCGGCGGGACTGCTTGGGCTGGCGCTTGGTGGACTTGGAGTAACCAAGTACCGCGGGGGAGAGACCAAGCGTCTTGCAGCGCTTGAGAACGGGCTGTGTATTCTTAGCCATTGATTGGTTTCCTCCTTATTATACTCTTCTGCGCTTGGGCGGACGGCAGCCATTGTGCGGGATCGGGGTCACGTCCTTAATCATGGTGACCTCAAGCCCCGCGGCCTGCAGCGCGCGGATCGCAGCCTCGCGGCCGGAACCCGGTCCCTTAACGTAAACCTCAACCGTCTTCAGGCCGTGCTCCATCGCGGCGGCCGCGGCGGTTTCAGCCGCGGTCTGCGCGGCGAACGGGGTGGACTTACGCGAGCCGCGGAAGCCCATTTCGCCAGAGGAAGCCCAGGAAATTGCGTTGCCGTTCAGGTCGGTAATGGTAACGATGGTGTTGTTGAAAGAGGAACGGATGTGAGCCGCGCCCTTTTCAATGTTCTTGCGCTCGCGGCGGCGCGTACGGGTCGCCGCGCCCTTTTTCTGCTGTACCTTAGCCATTTATACGTTCCCCTCCTTACTTCTTCTTGTTCGCAATGGTCTTCTTGGGACCCTTGCGGGTACGGGCGTTGGTCTTGGTGCGCTGGCCGCGTACCGGCAGGCCGCGGCGGTGGCGCAGGCCGCGGTAGCAGCCGATTTCAACCAAACGCTTGATATTCAGGCCGATCTCGCGGCGCAGGTCGCCCTCGACGTTGTAGTCGCGGTCGATTACTTCACGCAGCTTGGCGGCTTCTTCTTCGGTCAGGTCCTTGACGCGGGTATCGGGATTGATACCGGTCTTGGCAAGGATTTCGTTGGACGTCTTGCGGCCAATGCCGAAGACGTAGGTCAGGCCGATCTCCACGCGCTTCTCGCGGGGAAGGTCAACACCGGCAATACGTGCCATACTTTATAAAACCTCCGATTTGTTTACACTGAGGCGTGTTGGCAAACACAGTGTAGGGACCGCCTCCGCCCCTGCAGCGCCGCGCGCCCGCGCGTGCTTGTCGTGTTCGCGTAAACCATCATCCCGCGCCATGACGCGCGGCAATTTATCTGGAAACGGTAGAAAAACCGCTTCACACATTCGCGCCGTCCGGCGCATGCAATCAGAAAACGGCCATGCCGTTTTCATCAAAAGCGCGAGCCTCGCCCGTGCTTTTGACTCCCCGACCCAGCGGCCTTGGGCCGCGCTGCTCGGGTATCGAAAACAAGTTTCTCCCGAACTTGTTTTCGTATATAGGGGACTTTTGAAGTCCCCTATAAGATTTTTAGCCCTGCTTCTGCTTATGCTTCGGGTTCTGGCAGATAACCATGACCTTGCCCTTGCGGCGGATGATCTTGCACTTCTCGCAGATCGGCTTAACAGATGGTCTTACCTTCATGACATTTTACCTCCATCAAAAATTTTGGTGGGATGGGACACCGGAAAACCGGCGACCGCTGGCGCTCGGGTCACATACGCGCCTCCGCCCGCTTTTGGGTCACTTGGAACGCCAAGTGATACGACCGCGGGTCAGGTCGTAGGGCGACATCTGAACGGTGACCTTGTCGCCGGGAAGAATGCGGATAAAGTTCATGCGGAGCTTGCCTGAAATATGAGCCAGTATCTTATGGCCGTTGGGCAGTTCCACCTGAAACATCGCGTTAGGCAGCGCCTCTATGACGGTACCTTCGAGTTCGATTACATCATCTTTTGCCATATATGTGTATTACCCTCCTCGGTCAATTTGCGTCCTCGTCCCCTGTCCAAAGGGAAAGGGCCTTGCGTATGTCGCTGTTGGTCAGGCGGCCGGACTCCAGCAGCTTGCGCGCCGTACGCCCGTCACTCGGCCCCTGGTAGCTCACATGCTTGCGGCGCTTGCGCTTGGGACTTTCCGCTCTGCGCGCGCGCCCGTTTGCCAGCAGAAGAAAATCCCCCTCTTCCGCCATGACAAGCATGAGCCTGCCCTTGTCCCTGCCGGTCAGCGACAGCACGATATCGGCTGTGTGGGCCTCCACCATTACAACACCTCACCGTCGATGCTGGTTAGTATCTCCGGCTCGCCATCTGTAATGGCGATCGTGTTCTCATAGTGGGCGGACAGCTTCCCGTCCCTGGTTTTGACGGTCCAGCCGTCCGGCAGGACCTTGACGTCATACACACCCACATTGACCATGGGTTCCACTGCGATAGTCATACCACGCTGCAGCCGGATTCCATGGCCCGGATGGCCGAAATTCGGTACTTCGGGTGATTCGTGCAGGTTCTCCCCTACGCCGTGGCCGACGTAAGCGCGCACCACCGAAAAGCCGTTTTTCTCCACATAGGCCTGCACGGCTGCGGAGATATCGGAAACGCGGTAGCCCTCGCGGGCAAATTTGATACCCTCATAGAAGCTCTGCCGGGTCACTTCGATCAGACGCCTGGCCTCCTCGGACACCTCACCGCAGGGTACGGTGCAGGCGCAGTCGCCGTGGTAGCCGCCAATATAGGCGCCAACGTCCACTTTGACGATATCCCCCTCCCGCACCACATGATGCTTTGAGGGGATGCCGTGGATGACCTCGTCGTTGACCGATACGCAGGCGCTGCCGGGAAAGCCGCCGTAACCGAGGAACGAGGGCTTCGCGCCCGCGTCCTCGATCGTCTTGCGGACGATCCGGTCGATTTCGCCTGTCGTGACGCCGGGACGGACCGCGTCCGCCGCCGCTTTCCGCGCAAGCGCGGTAATGCGGCCGGCGACACGCATCCGTTCGAGCTCTTTTTCTGACTTCAAATGGATCATAGCTTACAGACCCAACGCCTGAACGGCGATCTGCTCCGTCTGGCGGATACCCTGCGTACCATCGATGCTTTTGAGCTTGCCCTGCTTACCATAGTAATCCTTGAGCGGCTCGGTCTGCTCATGGTAGGTTGCCAAACGGTGCTGCACCACATCCGGCTTGTCATCCTTGCGGATGTGCAGCTTGTCGCCGCACACATCGCAGGTGTCCGCCTGTCTGGGCGGGTTGGCCTTGATGTGGTAGGACGCGCCGCACTTGAGGCAGACACGGCGGCCGGTCATACGGCCCTCGATCACCTCGTCCGGCACTTCCAGCGAAAGCGCGCAGTCGATCGTTGCGATCGTATCCAGCGCCTCCGCCTGCGGGATGGTACGCGGGAACCCGTCCAGGATGAAGCCATTTTTACAATCCGGCTCGGCAATGCGCTCCTTGAGCATGCCGATCACGACTCCGTCCGGTACAAGCTGCCCTGCATCCATAAACTGCTTGGCCGACTGGCCGAGCGGTGTGTTGTTCTTGATCGCTTCGCGCAGAATATTGCCGGTCGATACGCTCGGCACCCCCATCTTTTCCACAAGATAGGACGCAAGCGTGCCTTTGCCGGCGCCCGGAGCGCCCAGTAAAATCAGATTCACTTCAGTATGCCTCCAGCATTATTCCAAGAAGCCCTTGTGGTGGCGCATGAGCATCTGTGCCTCCAGCTGCTTGACGGTATCAAGCGCAACGCCGACGACGATGATGACCGACGTGCCGCCCAGAGCCACATTGGAGAGGTTCGGGGAGATTGCGCCGACGATCAACGGCAGAATCGCAACAATTCCCAGGAAGATCGCGCCCACAAAGGTAACCTTGCCGAGCGCCTTGGTGATAAAGTCGCTCGTCGGCTTGCCCGGACGAAAGCCCGGAATGAAGCCGCCGTTCTTCTTGAGGTTGTTGGAAATCTCGATCGGGTTGAACTGGATGGAAGCGTAGAAATACGCGAACGCAAGGATCAGCAGTCCGTATACAATAATATAGAACGGGTTGGACTGCGAGAACAGGTTCAATACATGCCAGCCGACCGTGCCGGCCGCCGGCTGCCAGAACATCGAAACGGTCTGGGGCAGCGACAGGATGGACGACGCGAAAATGATCGGCATAACGCCGGACGCGTTGACCTTGATCGGCAGGTGGGTGGACTGGCCGCCGTACATCTTGCGGCCGACCACGCGCTTGGCGTACTGCACTGGAATGCGGCGCTCCGCGTTGGACATGAACACGATGAACACGACAACGGCCAAGCCGATGACGATCATCAGCAACGCGGAAATAATGCTGCCGCCGCCCTGCTTGAACAGGTTGTACAGCGTCCGGATCAGCGACGGGCCGCGGGAAACGATGCCCGCGAACAGGATGATCGAGATACCGTTGCCGATGCCGTTCTGGGTGATGTGCTCGCCCAGCCACATGATCAGCGCGGTACCCGCGGTGAACGTCAGGATGATCGCGGCCGCGGCAAGGACGCTCGTGTTGGACAGGAATCCGTTGCTGCGCAGCAGCGCATAGTAGGAGAAGCCCTGCAGAAGGCCGAGGACAACCGCGACATAGCGGGTCCAGGAAGCGATCCTCTTGCGCCCCTCCTCGCCGCCTTCTTTGACCATACGCTCAAGCGCGGGGATGGCAACGGTCAGCAGCTGCAGGATAATGGACGCGTTGATATACGGCGTGATGGACATGGCGAAGATCGTCGCGTTGGACAGACCGCCGCCGGTGAACATATCAAGGTAACCGAGCATCGACCCCGCCACCTGCGACTGCTCAAAGTAGGTCGCCAGCAGCTCGGTGTTGATGAACGGCACGGGGATGCAGGAGCCAAAGCGGAAGATCAGCAGGATAAACAGCGTATACAGGATCTTCTTGCGCAGCTCCGGCATGTTCCAGGCGTTTTTAAGGGTTTGAAACACCTTAAATCACCTCGGCCTTTCCGCCTGCGGCTTCGATCTTCTCCTTTGCGGACGCCGAGAACGCCGCGGCCTTAACCGTCAGCTTCTTGGTGAGCGTACCGTTGCCAAGGATCTTGATGCCGTCGAGAGCATTCTTGACGATACCGGCCTCGCGCAGCGCTTCTGCGGTGACCTCGGTGCCATCTTCAAACTTCTCCAGAGCGGAAACATTGACCGGTGCGTAGGTGGTGCCGAAAATATTGTTGAAACCACGCTTCGGCAGGCGGCGCGCCAGAGGCATCTGGCCGCCTTCAAAGCCCGGGCGGACGCCGCCGCCGGAACGAGCCCACTGGCCCTTGTGACCGCGGCCCGCGGTCTTGCCGTTGCCGGAACCGGCGCCGCGGCCCTTGCGGTAAGCGGGCTTTACGGAACCTGCGGCAGGCGATAATTCGTGAAGCTTCATGGGTTACGCCTCCTCTACAACTTCGAGCAGGTAACCGATCTGCTTAACCTTGCCGCGCGTCTGCGCGTTGTCCGGCTGAACGGTTACATCGTTGATCTTCTTAAGCCCCAAAGAATGAGCGGTCGCAATGTGCTTATCCAAGCGGCCGACCAGGCTCTTTTTCAGGGTAATCTTCATGTTAGCCATTGTGAGTTACCCCTTTCTTACAGTTCTTCTACGGCTTTGCCGCGAACCGCCGCCACCTGGGCAGCGTCGCGCAGGCTCTTCAGGCCTTCCATCGTCGCCGTAACGACGTTCTGCGGGTTGTTGGAGCGCAGGCACTTGGTACGGATGTCCTTGATGCCGGCAGCCTCAACGACCGCACGGACCGCGCCGCCGGCGATAACGCCGGTACCGGGGGCAGCGGGCTTGAGCAGAACGCGGCCCGCCCCGAACTCGCCGATAACCTCGTGCGGGATGGTGGTACCCTTCAGGGAAATCTTGACGAGGTTCTTCTTGGCGTCCTCGATGCCCTTGCGGATCGCGTCCGGAACTTCGGATGCCTTGCCCAAGCCGAAGCCGACCGTACCCTTGCCATCGCCAACGACGACCAGCGCCGCAAACTTGAAGATACGGCCGCCCTTTACGGTCTTGGCAACGCGGTTGAGCGCTACGACGTTCTCGGAGAACTCGTCCTCGCGCTTATCGTTTCTATTAAACTGAGCCATGTTTTACCTCCTCCCGACTTAAAACTGCAGGCCGCCCTCACGGGCGCCCTCCGCGAGCTCCTTCACGCGGCCGTGGTACAGATAGCCGCCGCGGTCGAACACGACGTTCTCAATACCCTTGGCCTTGCAGCGCTCGGCAACCAGCATGCCAATCTTCTTGGCCGCTTCCTTGTTGCCGCCGTACTCGGTGAAGTCCTTCTCGGCAGTCGAGGCGGAGACTAAGGTGACACCGGCGACATCGTCGATGACCTGTGCATAAATATTCTTGGCAGAACGGTAAACGTCCAGACGCGGACGCTCGGCCGTGCCGCTGATCTTTGCGCGCACGCGCTTGTGGCGCTGCAGACG
Source organism: Agathobaculum massiliense (assembly GCF_900291975.1). Lineage (GTDB taxonomy): Bacteria > Bacillota > Clostridia > Oscillospirales > Butyricicoccaceae > Agathobaculum > Agathobaculum ammoniilyticum. The sequence goes on along the minus strand of NZ_OMPN01000001.1, from coordinate 2,212,945 downwards.
CGCCTTGTTGGAATCCTTCTTCGAAACCATTTTTCGCCTCTCCTTTCCTTACTTCTTCTTCGCGCCGGTCTTGCCTTCCTTGCGGCGGACATACTCGTCAGCGTAGCGGATGCCCTTGCCCTTGTAGGGCTCCGGCGGGCGCTTTTCGCGGACTTCCGCAGCAAACTGGCCGACCTTCTGCTTGTCAGGACCGGAGATGATGATCGTGTTCGGGTTCGGAACGTCGATCGTGATACCGTCGGTTTCGCTCATCGTAACCTGATGCGAGTAGCCGAGGTTCATAACCAGATCCTTGCCCTGCTTGGCGACACGGTAGCCAACACCCTGCACGCTCAACTCCTTTTTGAAGCCGTCGGTCACGCCCACCACCATGTTGTGGATCAGGCTGCGGGTCAGGCCGTGCAGCGCGCGGTTCTGCTTGTCGTCGTTCGGACGGGTGACGAGGATTTCATTTCCCTCCACCGCAACATTCATGTTCGGATGGATTTCGCGGGTAAGGGTTGCCTTTGCGCCCTTCACCGTTACGACGTGGCCGTCGATCTTGACCTCCACACCGGACGGGATGGCAATCGGCATTCTACCAATTCGAGACATATTTTATACCTCCCCTTACCATACAAATGCGAGAACTTCGCCGCCGACGTTCAGCTCGCGGGCCTTTTTGTCGGTCATGACGCCTCTCGACGTGGAAATGATGGCAATGCCGAGGCCGCGGAGCACCTTGGGAAGCTCCTGTGCGCCGGCATAGACACGCAGGCCGGGCTTGGATACGCGCTTAAGGCCGGAGATAGCCTTCTGGCGGCCGTCCACATACTTGAGCGTGATGCGGATGATGCCCTGCGTGTTGCCCTCGAGCGTCTCAAAAGACTTGATATAGCCTTCGTCGAGCAGGATCTGGGCAATTGCCTTCTTCATTTTGGACGCGGGTACGTCCACGCTGGCATGACGAGCATTGCCGGCGTTGCGGATACGGGTCAGCATATCCGCGATGGGATCAGTGATCTGCATAAATGCTCTCCTTTTCAAGAAGTTTGGGGGTAGTGCAGCAATCGGAGCGGGGCTGGGTTGGGTCCCCTCTTGATTGGCCTGTTTGCCTCCCACTTTTCTTTACACTGCCTGTGGCCCTTCCACAGACAGCGGCCGGGGAAACTGTTTTTTTATAACAGCCGATAAGCCCGCAGAGCGGGCTATCGACTAATTATAGCATGTTTTTGAACGTTCTGACAAGCAACAAAGTGCATATTTTTATCAAACTTTCGGCTTTCGTTCCCGTCAAAACGCAATAAAAGTGTCTTTGCCGACAAAATACGGCAAAGTCTGCAAAAAAGCGGGCGCATAGCGCGCCCGCTTTCGCAATCTTCTCGCGCGAAAGCGCGCAGTTAGGATAGAAAACAGAAGCAGGCTTCTGTTTTCATCAAAAGTCAGGGCATATGCCTAACCTTTGATCGACGCAAAGCTTACCAGGAAGCCTTGCGCACGCCCGGGATCTGGCCTTTGTAGGCCAGCTCGCGGAAGCAGATACGGCAGATGCCGAAATCACGCAGGTACGCGTGAGGGCGGCCGCAGATCTTGCAGCGGTTGTAAGCACGGGTAGAGAACTTCGGCTTCGCCTGCTGCTTGAGGATCATCGACTTCTTAGCCATTTATCATTCTCCTCCCTTACTTCTCAAACGGAGCGCCCATCAGCGTGAGCAGCTCTTTCGCTTCTTCATCGGTCTGCGCGGTGGTGCAGATAACGATGTCCATGCCGCGGACCTTATCGATCTGGTCGTAGGAGATCTCCGGGAAGATCAGCTGTTCCTTGAGGCCCAGGGCATAGTTGCCGCGGCCGTCGAACGCGTCGCCATTGATGCCGCGGAAGTCGCGCACGCGCGGCAGCGCAACATTGAACAGACGATCCAAAAACTCCCACATACGATCATGGCGCAGGGTGACCTTGACGCCTACCGGCATGCCCTCGCGGAGCTTGAAATTCGCGACCGACTTCTTGGCGTGAGTCACGACCGGCTTCTGGCCGGTGATCGCAGCGATGTCGCGAACAACGGACTCGATGACCTTGGCGTTACCGTTGGCCTCCTTGCCGCAGCCGACGTTGACGACGACCTTGTCGATCGTCGGGATCTGCATCGTGCTCTTGTACTGGAACTTCTTCATCAGAGCAGGCGCAACGTCCGCAGTATACTTCGCTTTCATATTCGGAACCATTTATTGCAACCTCCTCTTCTTACAGCGTCTCGCCACAGTGCTTGCACACCGTCAGCTTCGCGCCGTTCTCGGCAAACTTGTGCGCAACACGGGTCGGCTTGTTGCACTTCGGACACACGCGCATGACCTTGCAGGCACGCAGCGCGCCCTCGCGCTCGATGATACCGCCGGTCTCGCCCTGGCGGCGGGGCTTGGTGTGGCACTTGATCATGTTCACACCCTCGATCACGACCATCCCCTTCTTCGGGTTTACGGACAGGACCTTGCCGCGCTTGCCCTTTTCCTTGCCGGAAAGAACGACTGCGGTGTCGCCCGTCTTTACATGCAAATTATTCATTTGTTGGCGACCTCCTTACAGTACTTCCGGAGCAAGCGACAGGATCTTCATATAGTCCTTGTCACGCAGCTCACGCGCGACAGGCCCGAAGATACGGGTGCCGCGGGGGTTTTTATCGTCACGGATGATAACGCCGGCGTTCTCGTCAAAGCGGATGTAGCTGCCATCCGCGCGGCGCAGGCCCTTTACGGTGCGGACGATCACAGCTTTGACCACGTCGCCCTTCTTCACGCCGCCGCCCGGAGTGCATTTACGCACCGAGCAGACGACCACGTCACCGATATTGCCGTACTTGCGTGCGGAGCCGCCGAGAACACGGATTACCTTCAGTTCCTTCGCGCCGCTGTTGTCAGCCGCGCGCAGAAAAGTTTCCTGCTGAACCATGTGCTCTCCTCCTTACTTTGCCTTCTCGATGATCTCGACCAGGCGCCAGCGCTTATCCTTGGACAGCGGGCGGGTCTCCATCACCTTTACCTTGTCGCCGATGCCGCACTCGTTGTTCTCGTCGTGCGCCTTCAGCTTATAGGTGTGCGGAATAACCTTCTTATACAGAGGATGCGCTACGCGATCCTCGATCGCGACGACAATGGTCTTGTCCATCTTGTCGGAAACGACCTTGCCGACTCGCGTTTTGCGTAATGCTCTTTCGCTCAATTCGTTTCCCTCCCTTTACGCCTTCTCCGCGAGCTGCTTCTCACGGATTACGGTGTTGACGCGCGCAATGTCGCGCTTGACCTCGGTGATCTTGTTGGTATTGTCCAACTGGTTGGTAGCGAGCTGAAGACGGAGGTTGAAGAGGTCCTTCTTCAGGTCGCCAAGCTTTGCGGCGAGCTCCTCGGCCGTCAGTTCTCTGATCTCAGATGCCTTCATCATGCTTCACCGCCATTCTTGGTCTCACGGGCAACGAACTTGGTCTTGCACGGCAGCTTGTGGCTGGCCAGACGCAGCGCTTCGCGGGCAACTTCCTCGGAAACGCCGGCGATCTCGAACAGCACGCGGCCGGGCTTGACGACAGCGACCCAGTACTCGGGCGAACCCTTACCGGAACCCATTCGGGTCTCGGCCGGCTTCTCGGTCACGGGCTTGTCGGGGAAAATCTTGATCCATACCTGACCGCCGCGCTTGGTGTAGCGGGTCATGGCGATACGGGCGGCCTCGATCTGGTTCGAGGTGATCCAGCACGGCTCAGTGGCCTGCAGGCCGTACTCACCGTTGGATACAAAGTTGCCGCGCATGGCCTTGCCCTTGAGGCGGCCACGATGCACGCGACGGTATTTCACTCTCTTGGGGAGCAGCATTAGCGGTTGCCTCCTTCCTGGCGGGGCGCGCGGCGCTCGCCGTTACCACGGTTGAAGTCGCGGCGGCCGCCACGGCGGTCGTCACGGCCACCGCGACGCTCGCGGCGCTCGAAAGCGGGCTTGGGAGCCTCGATCGAACGGCCCAAACGCGGACCGCCGTGGAGGACCTCGCCCTTGTAGATCCAAACCTTTACGCCGATGCGGCCATAGGTGGTCGCGGCCTCGGCAAAGCCATAGTCGATATCCGCGCGCAGGGTCTGCAGCGGGATGGTGCCTTCATGATAGTGCTCGGTGCGGGCGATTTCCGCGCCGCCCAGACGGCCGCCGCAGGAAACCTTGATACCCTTGGCGCCCATGCGCATCGCACGGCCCATGGACTGCTTCATCGCGCGGCGGAAGCCAATGCGCTTCTCAAGCTGCGCGGCGATGTTCTCAGCGACCAGGGTCGCGTTGGTGTCCGGATTCTTGATCTCGATGATCGAGCAGCGGACCTTCTTGCCGTACTTGCGGGTCAGCTCTTCCTCGAGCTTCTTGATATCCTCGCCACCGCGGCCGACAACCATGCCGGGACGCGCGCACTGGATCATGATTTTGATCTCGTCGTTCTTACGCTCGATTTCGATCGCCGGAACGCCTGCGTCGTACAGACGCTTCTTCAGTTCCTTACGAATGTTGTAGTCTTCCACGAGGAGGTCGCCGAACACATTGTCCTTAGCGAACCAACGGGAATCCCAATTCTTGATAACGCCGACACGGAGACCGTTCGGATTTACTTTCTGGCCCATTGATTACCCTCCCTTATTCTTTCTCGCCAAGAACCAGCGTGATGTGCGAGGTTCTCTTGAGGATTCTGAACGCACGGCCCTGGGCGCGCGGCATCACGCGCTTCATGATCGGGCTGGGACCGACGTGTACTTCCTTGACGTACAGCTTGTCGGTGTTCATGTGATGGTTGTTCTCCGCGTTGGCAACCGCGCTCTTGAGGAGCTTCTCCATCGGCTCGCAGGCCGCCTTGGGGGTATTCATGATAATGGCCATCGCCTCGCCCGCATCCTTGCCGCGGATCAGGTCGCAGATCAGCTTGACCTTACGCGGGGTCATGCGCACGTTGCGTACAATAGCTCTTGCTTCCATGTTTCCTTAACTCCTCCTTACTTGCCGTTATTGGAGGTCTTGCTGCCCGCGTGACCCTTGTAGGTACGGGTGGGAGCAAACTCGCCCAGCTTGTGACCAACCATGTCCTCGGTGACATACACCGGAACATGCTTGCGGCCGTCATGCACCGCGAAGGTGTGGCCGACGAACTCGGGGAAGATCGTGGAAGCGCGGGACCAAGTCTTGAGGACCTTCTTCTCGCCCTTTTCATTCATTTCAACGACTCTTTTGATAAGCTCAGGAGCCACAAAAGGGCCTTTCTTGACACTTCTGCCCATATTACGTTAACTCCTTTCTTACTTGCCGTTACGACGACGCACGATCTGCTTATCCGTGCGGTGGTTCTTCTTGCGGGTCTTGTAGCCCATCGCCGGCTTGCCCCACGGGGTAACCGGAGACGGACGGCCGATCGGGCTCTTACCCTCGCCGCCGCCGTGCGGGTGATCGCACGGGTTCATAACAGAACCGCGGACGGTCGGGCGGATGCCCATGTGGCGGGTGCGGCCGGCCTTGCCGATCTGCACGTTGGCATGGTCGGAGTTGCCCACAACGCCGATCGTCGCCTTGCACTCGAGGCGGACGTAGCGCAGCTCGCCGGAGGGCAGACGGACCATCGCCTTGCCATTCTCCTTCGCCATCAGCTGCGCGCCAACGCCAGCGGAACGGACCAGCTGCGCGCCCTTGCCAGGATACAGCTCGATGTTGTGGATCATGGTACCGACCGGAATGAACTCAACCGGCAGGCAGTTGCCGGGCTTGATGTCGGCATCCTTGGAGGAAACGACCTTGTCGCCGATCGAGAGGCCGTCCGGCGCGAGGATATAGGCCTTTTCGCCATCCTCATACTGGACGAGCGCGATATTGGCCGAGCGGTTCGGGTCGTACTCAAGCGTCATGACGGTCGCCGGCATATCCAGCTTCTGGCGCTTGAAGTCAATGATGCGGTACTTTTTCTTGTTGCCGCCGCCGATGTGGCGGACGGTGATGCGGCCATAGCTGTTGCGGCCGGCGGTCTTCTTGACCTTTTCGAGAAGGCTCTTCTCGGGCTTCACCTTGGACAGGCCCTTGTAGGACAGCACAGTCATATTTCTGCGTGAGGGCGTCGTCGGGTTGAAAGTCTTGATAGCCATTTGGATTTTCAACTCCTTAATAACTCTGTATCTTATCGGGGTGGCATCCCCATACACACGCGAACCATGTCCGCGTCATTTCATCGCGCCGCGGCGGCGCGTCCTCGTCCGCTGTGCAGACGAGAGGGAGTATCGTAAAAAGTTTCTTCGAAACTTTTTACTTATATAAGGGGGACGGAGTCCCTCCTATACGCTTTTACATCATGTTCTCGAAGATCTCAATCTTCTTGGAGTCAGGGGTCAGGGTGACGACCGCCTTCTTGACGTCCGGACGCTTACCGACGTGGACGCCCATGCGCTTCCACTTGCCCGGCAGCTTAATGGTGTTGACCTTCATGACCTTGACGCCGAAGATCTGCTCTACGGCCTTTTTGATCTCAATCTTTCCTGCGTCGGCAGCGACCTCAAAGGTGTACTTGTTGTCCTGCAGGCCTTCCATCGAACGCTCGGTGATAACCGGCTTCTTGATAATGTCGTAAGCGAACTTCATTATGCGTACACCTCCTGGAGCTTCTCGACAGCCGCCTTGTCGATGATGAACTTGTCGGCGTTGAGGATTTCATATACGTTGAGGGTGGACGCGATCGTCGTGCGGACGCCCGGGATGTTGGCCGCGGACTTGACGACGTTCGTGCGGACCTCGGGGGTGACGACCAGGCTCTTGCCGGTAGCCTCGACAGACTTGAGGAAGCCCGCGAAGCTCTTGGTCTTGATCTCGCCCATATCCAGTCCGTCGATCACAATGATCTCGCCGGCAGCCGCCTTGGCGGACAGGGCGGAGAGCATGGCCAGGCGCTTGGTCTTCTTGGTCAGGCTGTAATTGTAGGAACGCGGCTTGGGACCGAGCGCGATACCGCCGTGCGTCCACTGCGGAGAGCGGATCGAGCCCTGACGCGCGCGGCCGGTGCCCTTCTGGCGCCACGGCTTGATGCCGCCGCCGCGGACCTCAGCGCGGGTCAGCGTGGACTGCGTACCCTGGCGCTGGTTGGCCAGGTAATTCTTGACCGCTGCGTGTACAACCGCCATGTTGGGCTCGATGCCGAATACGGCCTCGTTAAGCTCCATCTCGCCGGTCTTCTTGCCGGTCATATCAAAAACTGCTACTGTAGGCATTCGTTGCTCCTCCTTCCCTTACTTTCTCGCGGAAGCCTTTTGCGGGTTCTTGCTGATGCCAGCCTCGCCCTTGGCAACCTTGTTATTCTTGACGGTGTTCTTGAGCACTACGATGCCGCCCTTGGGACCCGGAACCGCGCCGCAAACGGCGATCAGGTTAAGCTCCGCGTCAACCTTGACAACGTCCAGGTTCTGAACAGTGACCTGCTCGGCACCCAAGTGGCCGGGCATCATTTTGCCCTTCATGATCTTGGACGGGTCGGAACACGCGCCCATCGAACCCTGATGACGGTGCATCGGGCCGGCGCCGTGGCTCATCGGGGAGCGGCCCGCGTTAAAGCGCTTGATAACGCCTGCGTAGCCCTTACCCTTGGAAGTGCCGGTCACGTCGACGTAGTCGCCTTCCACGAACATGTCGGCCTTGACCACATCGCCAAGCTGGAAAGTGGAGCAGTCCGCGAAGCGGAACTCCTTGAGATACTTCTTCAGAGACTCGCCCGCCTTCTTCAGGTGGCCTTTCTCCGGCTTGTTGAGCTTGCGCTCCTTGATATCCTCAAAACCGAACTGAACCGCGTTATAGCCGTCCTTTTCCTCGGTCTTGAGCTGGGTGACGACGCAGGGGCCCGCCTCGATCACCGTGCAGGGGATGACCTTGCCGTCAGCGTTGAAGATCTGGGTCATGCCGACCTTCTTGCCGATGATTGCTTTCTGCAGCATAGTGTTTTTCCTCCTTAAAGGTTATTGGTTGACGGCATTTGGCCGCCAACATGACCTCGCCGCGCGTATCGCGGCAGGGCTTCAAGCAGCCGGTTGGGTTAGTCCGTCTGCCTGTTGACAAAAGGAATCATAAGATGAAACCGCCATGCGGTTTCCCGTAAAAAGTCCAGCTTTGCCGGACTTTTTACACCCCGACCCAGCCGCCCTGGACGGCGTCATTCGGGTAACGAAGATCGGTTTCTTCCGGAACCGACCTTCGTATATAGGGGGCTTTTGAAGCCCCCTATAGGGGTTTAGAGTTTGACCTCAAACTCCACGCCCGCCGGCAGGTCGAGGGTGGTCAGCGCCTCGATGGTGGCCTGATTCGGGTTGATGATGTCAATCAGGCGCTTGTGGGTGCGGCGCTCGAACTGCTCGCGGGAATCCTTGTACTTGTGTACCGCGCGCAGGATGGTGACGATCTGCTTCTCGGTCGGCAGCGGGATCGGGCCGGAGACCTTCGCGCCGTTGCGCTTGGCGGTCTCGATGATCTTCTCCGCGGACTGGTCGATCAACTCGTGGTCGTACGCCTTGAGACGAATGCGGATCTTCTGTGCGTTTGCCATTTTGGTTTTCCTCCTCGTATGTGTGCCATACATTAAATAATGTTTTGACTCGCTACGGAGAGAAACTGCAACCCCGCCGTGCGTATCACGGTCGGGCATGAAAATAACCGGGGCGCACTGATAGTGTAACGATCCGGTCACAATAAGAAACGTAAGTGGTTCAGGCCATCGGCTTTGCGGCGCACGCGCCGCAAGTCCCGAATTTACGCAGGAACATTGCGTTTTTGCCTGGAGGCACTCTGTCCTCTCGGCTGATAGCAGTTATCTCAACCGCCCGATTGTCGGACCTACTCCGCCGAAGTTACCTGCACAGGGCAGCAATCTCCGGCATCATCGCGTTTTACCTGCTTTTGCAGGTGCCTTTATAGATTACTACAAGCATTTCCCAAAGTCAAGCGTTTGAACAAAATTTCTGCAATTTTTTTGTGAAAGCCTCCAAAATTTAATTCCCTGCGGCCGCAGGCACAAAAAAATGGCGGCCGCACCGCCATTTTTCCGTATCCCCCCTTTTCCGCAGCCGCCTTATCCGACGGTCACGATCAGGAGCCAGCTTTCCGCTTTGCTGTCCAGCGTCAGCCCCAGCCCTTCGTACGCGGAAACTTCAAAGCCCGCTTCCTCCAGCGCCTTAAAGGTGTCTTGGATCGTAGCCATGCTGTTGTCCAGCAGGAAATAAGATACCGTTTCATCCGTGGAGAGCAGTTCCCCGCCTATGTCCGGCAGCTCGCCCGTGCCGCTTGCCAGATAGCAGTGCGCCACACTTACGCCGCTCAACGCTTCCGGCAACGAAAATGCTTCCGTCTCACCGCCGGCCTGCATCACCGCCGGCCCCGAATCCCGCGGCTCGACCGCGCCGCCGCCAGCCGGCACGGCCGTGTCCGCATGGTCCCCGCCGTCCTCTCCGGCCGGATTCTCCGCTCCGCTTTCCGGAACGCTGTACGATTCCGGCGCCGCCGGTTCCGCTGGCGGCGCTTCGCCGGCGTCTGCCGACGCATCCGCCGCCTTCTCCTCCTTCGCCAGCGCCGCCTGGTCCGCAGCATCCTCTACGGCCGCACGCACGCCGCCGTTCATGTCCAAGCCCTCCGTAGCGCCTGCCGCCGTGGAGGCGTTCGAGGCGCTGACGCCCGCGCCCATGTTCACCATGCCGAACACCTGTCCCACGCCGCCGCCCAGAACCGCCAGCACGACGACCGCCGCTGCCGCGACCATAGTGAATACTGGCAGCCTGCGCGCCGGCTTTTCCGGCTGCACGACCCGCAACTTCGCCTCCTGCTCCACACACTGCATAATCTTTTCGTGCAGCCCGTCCGGAAGCGCCGCTTCGGTCGAAAACAGCGCGTGCATCTGCTCCAAATCCTGTTTCAGCGCGGCGCACGAGGGACATTCCGCCAGATGCGCCTCCAGCTTTTCCCGTTCGGAATCAGTCAGCGTACCGTCAATGCTGTTTGAGCAGAGCTGCTCATAATATTCCTTATCGCTCATGCGTCCCCGCCTCCTTTCGATTCATTAGACGCGGTAGACGGCAAAAGGTTCCCCCGCCGCAGCAAAACCGTGCGCAGCGCAAGCCGCGCGCGCGACAGGCGCGACTTGACCGTTCCCTCGCTGATCTCCAGCACCTCTGCGATCTCGGTGTAGCTCAAGCCGGATACATCGCGCAGCAATACGATCTGGCGATGCTCGCCGCTCACTTCGTCCAACGCGGCGGCCAGCTCGCGCCCAAGCTCGCTGTTCTCCAGATGCTCCTCCGGCGTGGGGGCGGTATCCGGTATCGGGCGCTCCGCGTCGTCCTCTCCCACAAGCGGCTGGGTCTGCGGCTGCGCATGCTTGTGTCGCGCAAAATCGACGCACAGGTTCATCGTGATCCGGAACAGCCAGGTGGAAAACCCGCTGTCCCCCCGAAAGGACTCGATCGACCGCCACGCGCGCAGGAACACCTCCTGCACGATGTCCGCCGCGTCCTCCGGCGAGCCGGCCGAACGCAGGGCGACCGCGTAAACGCGCTTTTCATACAGCCGCACCAGTTCTTCAAACGCCGCCACCTCGCCGCGGCGCGCTCTCGCCAGCAAATGTTTTTCGTCCATGGGCTCCCGCCCCCTTCCTGATGTCAGGCCCCGTCACGCCTGCACAGCGCGCTTGAGCTCCTCGGCCAGCGGATAAAGCTCTTCCAGCCGTTCCAGCGCGCAAATGCGTGTTTTGAAGGCCTTGAGCCCGCTCTGCCGTTTTAGATAGCAGTTTACATGGCGGCGCGCCTCCAGCATGGCGACGCGCTCCCCCTTTTGCTCCGCCGCCAGCTCGATCTGCCGCACCGCAGTATCGATCCGCTCCGCAAACGGAGGCAGCGGCGGGCAGACGCCGGTTTCCAGCAGCGCGTTCGCGCGCTCGAAAAGCCACGGGTCGCCCAACGCGCCGCGGCCGATCATCACCATATCCGCGCCGGTATGCCGGAGAATGCGGACCGCATCCTCCGGCTCGGCCACATCACCGTTGGCGATGACCGGTATGGAAACCGCCTCCCGAACCGCGCGGATCGCGTCCCAATCCGCCGTGCCGCTGTACTGCTGCGCGCGCGTTCGCCCGTGTACCGTGACCGCCGCCGCGCCACACCGCTCGGCCATGCGGGCAAAGTCCACGCAGCACACGCTCTTCTCGTCCCATCCCTTGCGGAACTTGACCGTGACCGGCACATCGACCGCGCTGACGACCGCTTCGATTACGCGCGCCGCCAGCGCGGGGTCGCGCATGAGCGCAGCCCCGTCCCCGTTGTTTGCGATCTTGGGCGCGGGGCAGCCCATATTGATATCGATGATATCGCAGCCGGACACCGCGCGCGCAATCCGCGCTCCCTCGGCCATGGTTTCCGGCTCATGCCCGAATATCTGCGCCGCGGCCGGATGCTCGTCTGCCGCCAGCGACAAAAGCGCAGGCGTTTTCTTATCCTGATAGCAAAGCGCCTTGGTGGAAACCATCTCGGTCACGGTAAGCGCCGCGCCATGTTCCCGACAGATTTGCCGGAATGCGCGGTCGGTCACTCCGGCCATCGGCGCCAGGACCAGGCGCCCGGCGAGCATAACAGAACCGATTTGCATGTCTCTCCCCCACTGCGTATAATTTGACACAGTATATTTTATCACAAGCCCCCACTAAATGCAAATTGCAAAGTGGTGACAAAACAAAAACCCCCTTTCGGGAGTTTTTACAGCATGGATAATATTTTTTCGCTAAAGAAATAGCCGAACGAGATCAGCACGGTGTTCCACGCCGCGATGCCGATTGCGGACCAGCCGACGAACCACTTGACCGGCATCCGAATCAACCCCGCCGGAATGGAAACAATGGTGCGCAAAACCGGAATGATACGGCAGAACGCCAGGCCGCGCCCATGCTGCGCATCAATATACGCATGGCATCTTTTGACGAAGGAGCGGAATTTCTCGCTTTTGCCGAACAGCTTTTCCATGATCGGCTCGCCACCCCAATAGCACAGGCCGTAAATCACCAAGCTGCCGAGGAGGCCGAACACCACGCTCAGCACGATCGTCAGCACCAGAGACAACTCGCTCTGCGCGATCAGCACCCCGATGGATGGCATGATTACCCCCGCTGGAAAGCCGGGCAGATTCATATATTCGCAAAAGATTACCGCACAGATCAGGATCAACCCGTACTGGTGGAAAAGGTCAAAAAATACCTCGGCCGTCATACGTCCGCTCACTCTCCAACGCTTGATTAAGCATAGTATAACAAGCGGCCCCTGCCAAAACAAGTGACAGAGGCCGCAATTTTCAATCTATTTACAAACGGACCGCCGAAGCGGCCCGTTTCCGCGCCCGTCCGCTTATGCCGGCTCAAATTCATCCTTGCCGACCGCGCACAGCGGGCATACCCAGTCCTCCGGCAGGTCCGCGAACGCGGTACCCGGCGCAACGCCGTTATCCGGATCGCCCTCGGCGGGGTCATATATATAACCGCAGATCTTGCAAACATACTTTATCATTTTTTGATCTCCTTTATCTTTTAATATCTATTATTAATATAATCTTTATGCTATCTATTGTCTACCGTAAAAATATACAATAATCCGGCGTATTTTCCAGCAGTTTTGACCGATTTGTCAAGCCAGCAGCCAAATCACCGACCAAGCCGCGCTCGCAAGCATGCAGCCCGCTGCAAAAGCGCAGGCGATCTGCCAGAACGCAAAACGCCGTTTGTACCGCGCGGAACGTCCCGCCACATACCCGTTTGCAATCCTGCACGCTTCGCGCACCACATCGCCGCGCGGAACCGTGTAATCCCGCACCAGAAAAATCGCCTGTTCGAATAAGCCGTGCGCATCCGGCTGCACGACCACCACGCGCCGGCTCACGCCCTTGACCATGGTAAATCCCTCCCTTTTGCAGCAAGTATGCCCAAAAGGGAGGGATTTAACCATATCCCGCCGTATTTTTACAGCTGCGCCCGCTTTTACCTCACAGCCGTTCTATGCGCATCACCAGCGCGGTCCGGTCGTCGTCATGCCCGCGCCCTTTCGCTTCGGTCACCAGGCGGGCTGCCAGTTCTTTCGGGCTTTCCCCCGCATGTCGGACCAGCAGCTCGCGTACCCAGCCGTCGTCCAGACCATCCGAAATCCCGTCGGACAGCATGATGTACAGGTCGCCATGTCCCAGGCGCAGCGGCACCGGCTCGCCCAGCGCGTCCTCTTCCGCCAGGCCGACAGGCAGCGCCTTGCCGGAAAGCATGGTCCACTGACCGCCCGCGCGCAGATAGGAGGGCGCGGCCCCGCATTTGAGACTTTCCGCCTTTCCGCTGAACAGGTCGACGGTCAGCACGTCAAGCGTGACAAACCGCGTCCCATCCGACCGCAGCCGCAGCGCGGGCGACACCGCTTTCAGCGCGTCCGCCGGCGTAATCCCCGCACGCAGGAACCGCTCCATCGAGGTGACCAGCATCCGGCTGTCCTGCGCCGCGGCCGCGCCCGAGCCCATCCCGTCCGCGAGCAGCAGGCAGGCCACGCCCGCGTCGGTCAGGAAATAGCATCCGCTGTCTCCGGAAACCGCCGCGTCCTCCTTTTGCTGCCGCCCGATACCGACGACCGCGCGGAACGGCGCGCGCTCACGCAGCACCAGATGCGGCCCCAGCTCGTCCTCCAGCCGTTTGGGCTTTGTCAGCCCGACGCCCAGCAGCGCGGACAGACCCGCGGAAAACCCCTCGCCCTGCTCCAGCACATCCCGAATACCATCGCCGTACAGCTCCACCACCAGCCTACCTTGCGCGTCCCGCACCACACAGACCCGCTCGATCCATCCGAACGCGGCTGCGTACCGGCGCACCTGCTTCTCCATCACCGGCTGCGCGGCAACGTCCCGCGTCGCCTCCGCGCCAAGCTGACGGAGGATATCCGTAATGCCCGCGTACTGCCGGGCCAGCAGGCTTTGGTTTTCCTCCTGCTGCCGCCGAAGGCTCTGGCGCTCGCGGAGCGCAAACAGCGCGCTGTTGATCGCGCGCATCAGCTCGGGCAAATGCACGCAGCGCGACGCAAAATGGTACGGGAAGTCGGACAGCTCGGCCCTGCCCCGCTTGAGCATGGGCTGAGTCACGTCGTTGAGCGCGGAAAGCGTGGTCACATAGTCCCGCTGCCAGCACTGCGAGCAGAGGACGCAGTTTTTGCACACCCTATCGCTCGCGCGGTCGAATACCGCCCGTACATTCTGATCCCCCGCCGCCTTCCCCTCGGTCACGCCGTTGAGCATGGCCAGATACATTTCGTAAAACGCCTGCGCGGCCTCGGTCGCGCACTTGCCCGCGGTCTGCCGCACCTGCTGCCGCGCGGATTCTCCCATCAGCGTGTCGGGCAGGAGCGTCTGCCGGAGCGCGTTCCACACCAGCGGCGGCATCGCGGCGAACAGCCCCACCGAGCAGACCTGCTCGATGACCAGCGGGATAAACAGCGCATGTTCCACGCCCAGCATCGCCGCACAGACGCCGGAGGCGAGCGCGCAGACCGCGAACCACAGCCGCCCCTGGTCGCGGAACAGACCGGCAATCAGTGCGCACAGACCGTAGCAGCAGGTGAACAGCGCACCGTACCCGACCGCGAGATCCATGGCCGCGCCAAACGCCACGCCCGCCGCCGCGCCCGTTGTGGACCCGCCGAGGTAAGCCGCAGCCAGCGCCAGCAGCAGCGCCACGACCCGCGCGGGCGCGAACAGCCCGAACACCGTCAGATCGGAAAGTGACAGCAGGACGGTTGCCGTTACCGCCAGCAGGGTGGCCGGCCGTTTCCAGTCGTTCTCCTCACGCGGCGGGGCAAGCGCCCCGCCATAGATCCAGCAGGCAGCGAAGGTCAGCCCCTGAACGGCGATAAAGGTCAGGAGCGCCGCCGTGTCGAGCGCCGCGCCCGCAGGCAGGAACACAAAGGTACACGCCGCTCCGGACAGAGTTGCTACCGTGGGCGCAAACCACCTCCGCTCCATGACACGCAGCCCCGCGCACACGCTCATCACACATAGCACGAGCAGGGCCGCGGCGGCATACAGCCCGCTTTTGATCCCGCCGCCGAGCAGCATCGCGCCGAAAAACATGCCGCCGATCGCGCTCAGCCCCGCCCCACGCGCCATCAGCGCGGAGGCCATCGCCAAACCAAAAGGGGCATAACCTCCGAGCACCGCGCCGCGCGTCAGCACCGCGCACAGCACAAACCGCTGCACGCCAGTCAACAGCGTATGCAGGTGCTCCTCGTTCCAAAGCTGCGCCGCCCGCGCCGCGGCGCGCCCGATGAGCTGCGGCGCCGCTCTTTTTGTTTTCTGCTTGTCCATTTTCGTTATGCCTCCCTTGTTTTTCCAGTATATCCCAAACAATTTGCAGGCTTTGCCGGAAAATAAGAGGGGGAATAGTATTTTTGCGTATTTTATCCCTGTGGGGCGGAAAACAGGGCGCAAAAAAGAGGGAGGAAAGACCGTTTCGGTCTTTCCTCCCTCTGCTGTCAGTCATTACAGCGCCGCAGCGCGCCTGCAGTGGTCGACAAAGATATCCCCTACCGCGTCCAATTCGCCCAGGCCATACAGATGGGTCTGCACCTGATAGCCCTCGCTCTCCAGGCGGCTCTTCCAACTATCCTCTCCCTCCCCCGCCAGGTCGTTGTGCGCATGGTCGCCTGCAACGATCATCAGCGGCGCAAGGTGAACCTGCGCGATCTCGCGCTGGTGCAGGCGGGACAGCACATAGTCAAGATGCGGAAATCCCTCGACCGTGCCGACATACACACGCTCCGCGCCGTGGTAGCGGAACGTGTTTTCCACCAGCGCGTACGCCGCGTTTGCCGGATGCGCAGAGCCATGCCCCATAAAGAGATAGGCCTCGTCCCTGTCGAGCCGGGGCATGCGGGCGAGCAGGGCTTCGGTCAGGCGCAGATAGTCGCCCGTCCCCCACAGCAGCGGGTCGCCCGCCAGCAGCTTCTCAAAACGGCCGCAGAACGGCCGAAGTTGGCGCAGCATCTTTTCATACTCCTGTCCGAAAATGACATGCAGGCTTTGGCACCGCACCTCATCGTAGCCCGCCGCCGCGAGCCGCTCCAGCAGCTCCTCCGGCTGCGGGATATGCACGCCCTCCTCCCGCTCGATCCTGCGCGCTACCATCTCCGAGGTAAACGACCGGTAAAAATCATGCGTCGGGAACGCGCACCGCAGCCGCTCCTCCAGCTTTTCAATCGCACGGCGCGCCTCCGGCCAGGCCGTGCCGAAGCTGACGACCACCAGCGCTTTTTTTCCCATATTTAAAATCCCTCCCGTTCAATCAACTGGTACAGCAGCGCGTTGACGATGGCCGCCGCGACGTTCGAGCCGCCCTTCCTTCCCCGCGCGATGATATACGGCGTCTGCCCGCCGATAAAAAGCTCCTTTGCCTCGACCACGTTGACAAAACCGACCGGCACGCCAATCACAAGCGCGGGCGACACCGCCCCCTCCGCGATCAGCTCGTGCAGCCGGATCAGCGCGGTCGGCGCGTTCCCAACGGCGAAAATGAGCGGGCCGTCCAGCAGCGCGGCATACTCCATCGAAACCGCCGCGCGCGTCACGCCGCGCGCCCCTGCCGCGCGCGCCACGGCCCCATCCGCCATATAGCAGACCGCCCGCCCGCCGAGCGCCTGCAGAGCGCCCTTATTCACGCCCGCCAGCGCCATATTCGTATCGGTCACGACGGTCGCGCCCGAAGCCAGCGCTTCCCTGGCCTGTCCAACCGCGCCGGGCGAAAACGCGAGGCTGTCCGCGTAGTCGAAATCCGCCGTTGTGTGGATGACCCGCTTGACCACTTCGGACTCCCCATCCGGAAACGTCCGCTCCCCCAGCTCGGCCGTGATAATGGCAAAGGAGCGTTTTTCGATATCCTGCGGCCGCATGTGTCCATTCAAAATTCGATCCCCTCCCGCGCGGCCACGCCGCGGTCGAACGGATGGCGGCGGGCGGCCATTTCCGTGATATAATCGGCGCGCGCGCACAGCGCTTCCGAGGGGCCGCGGCCAGTCATCACCACCTCTAATGTTTCCGGCCGTCCGTCCAGGAACGCCAGCACTGCCCGCTCCTCCAGGAAGCCGCAGGATACTGCCGCGCACACCTCGTCCAGCACGAGCAGGCGCGCGCCCTCGCGCACGGCAAAGCCCGCCGCCGCCTCAAACATGCGGGATACCGCGTCGGCGGTCCGGCGCTTCTCCTCCTCCGTCATCTGGAAGGAGAACTTACCCACCGGATTGGCCGCCAGCACGGTCACGTTTTTCAGCCCCGCCAGCGCGCGGCACTCGCCCGACGTCCCGTCCTTCAAAAACTGCGCGAACACCACCCTGCCGCCATGCCCCGCGCACCGCACAGCCAGCCCGACCGCGGCGGTCGTTTTTCCTTTCCCTTCGCCGCAATACAAATGAATCAGCCCTTTCATCCGTTTCCCTCCAGTATCCGGTAAATATACCCCATATCCAGCGCCCGCCGCACGGTATCCGCCAGCAGGTCGTACTGTCTTTCCTTATATCGCGCCGTGTCGCAAGCCGTGTCTGCCAGCGTCACGCCCCTGCGCGCGGCCAGCGCCTGCACCAGCGCCTGCGCCGCGTCCGGCATGTCGAACAGGCCGTGCAGATAGGTGCCGTAAGCGCTGTCCGCCTGGCACCCGTCCCAGAACGACGTTCCGTCCGCGCGCGTCAGCCGGATCAGCGGCAGGGCGCCCGCGTCCCGCGCGGTTTCGCCCATATGGATCTCATAACCGGACGCGCCCGCGCCCGATAAGCCGCGCAGCACGCCCCCGACCGTACCGAACGCGCCGCTTGCCTGCGCCGTGGTCTTGACCGGACGGAACACGGTTTCCACCGGCAGCAGCCCCAAGCCACGCATGACTCCGCCGCCCTCGGTGTTTTCCGGATCGGATACGGCGCGCCCCATCATCTGATAGCCGCCGCACACGCCGAACACCGGCACGCCCGCCGCGTGCCGTTTGAGAAGCTGAGCTTCCATGCCGCTTTCACGCAGCCATTTCAGGTCCGCGAGCGTGGATTTGGTGCCGGGCAGCAGGATCAGGTCCGCGCCCTCGAGCTGCTCCGGCGCGCCGGCATAGCGCACGCCCACTCCCTCAATCCGTTCGAGCGGGGAGAAATCCGTAAAGTTGGACAGCCTTGGCAGCCGCACGACCGCGATATCCACGAGCGCGGGCGCGCCGCACGCGTCCAGCCGCGCGGAAAGGCTGTCCTCATCGTCGATGTCGAACCGGCCATAGGGTACCACGCCGACGACCGGCTTGCCGGTCAGCCGTTCCAGTTGTGTCAGGCCCGGGCGCAGGAGCTCTACGTCGCCCCGAAATTTGTTGACGATCAGGCCCCTGACGCGCGCCTGTTCCTCCGCTTCAAGCAACGCCACCGTGCCGTACAGCGACGCGAACACGCCGCCGCGGTCGATGTCGCCCACCAGCAGCACCGGCGCGTCCACCAGCTTCGCCAGCCCCATGTTGACGATGTCGTCCTGCTTGAGGTTGATCTCCGCCGGACTGCCCGCGCCCTCGATCACAATGATATCGTACTCCGCCGCCAAGCTGTCGTAAGCGTCCCTGACGATCGGAAGCAGCGCCTTTTTTCCGCCCCAGTACTCGCGCGCCGTGCGGTTGCCGCACGCCTCCCCCATGACAACCACCTGCGAGCCGGTGTCGCTCGTCGGCTTGAGCAGGATGGGGTTCATCCGCACATCGGGCGGGATACCCGCCGCCTCGGCCTGCACAACCTGCGCGCGGCCCATCTCTTTCCCACCTGCGGTGATAAAGGAGTTGAGCGCCATGTTCTGCGATTTGAACGGCGCGACGCGGTACCCGTCCTGCCGGAAGATGCGGCACAGCGCCGCGCACAGCAGGCTTTTACCCGCGTTCGAGCAGGTCCCCTGCACCATGATGCACCTTGCCATCAGCACCCCTCCTTTCGTATTGCGTCCAGCGCGGCGAACAGGCGCGCGGTATCGTCCCCGCTCCTGACCGCCGTGCGGTAATAGCCCGCGCCCAGGCCGCGGTAATTGGCGCAGTTCCGGATCAAAACGCCGCGCGCCGCGAGCTTTTCGTGCAGCGCCGCGTCCCCTGACCGGAACAACAGGAAGTTCGCTTCGCCCGGGCAGACGGCCAGCCCGCGCGCCGCAAGCCCGCCGGAGAGCCGCGCGCGTTCCTCCGCGATACGCGCCGCGACCCGCGCGGCCCATTCCCGTTCGCCCGCCGCCGCCGCGGCACACGCCTGCGCGACCACCGATACGTTCCACGGCTGTCCCGCACGATACAGCGCTTCGATCAGACCAACGTCCGCAGTCATACACCAGCCGAAGCGCACGCCCGGCACCGCGAACAGCTTGGTATACGCCCGCAGCAGAATCAGATGCGGGCTGCCCGCCAGCAGACCTTTCAGCGTGTGCCGCGCCGCGTCCTGCAGGAAGTCTACAAAGCACTCGTCCACGATCAGGCGCGCGCCGGCGTCCGCGCACCGCGCCGCGACGGCGCGCAGCAGAGCCGGCTCGACCGTGCGGCCGGTCGGGTTATTGGGGTTGCACAGGTAGACCACGTCGGTTTCGGGCGTGATATCGGATAAAATGCGCTCCGTGACCGCAAAGCCCTCGTCTTCACGCAGATAATGGAAGCGGATATCCGCGCCCGCGAGCGTGCGCTCATACTCGGCGAACGCCGGCGCGGTGAGCAGCGCCCTGCGGGGGCGCAGCGCCGCCGCCAAGCGGTCGAGCACGTCCGCCGCGCCATTGCCGCAGTACAGGAAGCCGTCGGGGACGGCCTCGGCCGCGCCGATGGCGCGCCGCGCCGCGCGGCAGAACGGGTCGGGGTAGCGCGCGCAGTCCTCTATCGCCCTGTGCATCGCCTGCCTGACCCGCTCCGGAATGCCGAACGAGCTGATATTCGCGGACAGGTCAAGCGGTTCGCCGCCGTACCGCTCGGCATAGGAATACACATCACCGCCGTGTACATATTCCGGCATCGTCAGCCTCCTTTCCCTTATCCGAACGGCGGCCAGCCGGTGGTCAGTCGCACCGCTGCTCCAAGCGCCAGCGCCAGTGCTGACGCCGCTGTCATCAGATCCGCCGCGCGCAGGATATCGCTGCGGCTTATCTCCTTATCCGGATCGCCGAACGCCGCCTTTTTGACCGTTTTGCCAAAATAGCTCGCGTCCCCGCCCAGCCGGATATGCAGCGCGCCCGCGCAGGCCGCCTCGGTCTGTCCGGCGTTCGGGCTTTTGTGGTGGTTCCGGTCGCGACGGAAGATGCGCAGCGCGTTGCGGTTGTCCATGCCGAGCATGCCCGTACCCGCGATCAGGCATACTGCCGCCAGCCGCGCAGGGATAAAATTGAATATATCGTCCATGCGGGCGGAAAACTTGCCCAGATACTCGTATTGGTCGCTGTGGTAGCCGACCATGGAGTCCAGCGTGTTCACTGCCTTATACAGCAGGCCGAGCGACGCGCCGCCGAGCAGCATATAGGCCAGCGGCGCAACCACGCCGTCGGTGGTGTTTTCCGCGATGGTCTCGACCGCAGCCTTGATGACGCCCTCCCGATCGAGCGCGCCGGTGTCGCGGCCGACATACATAGCGACCGCCTTGCGCCCCTCGTCCAGCGAGGCATCGAGCGCGGTATAAACGTGCCGCCCCGCGTCCGCTAGGCTTTTGCGCGCAAAAATCAGCCAGCAGAGCAGCGTCTCCGCGCCGAAGCCCAGCCAGAAGTGTACACCCCGCAGCCAGCGCAGCAGGAAGAGCGGCGCGGCAAAGCTCACGCCGCACACCACGAGCCACAGCAGCACGCCCGCTACGGTCTCGCCGCGCGGCGTTTTGGGGAACACCCGCCGCAGCACGCGCTCGCACCGCGTAATCAGCCGCCCAATCAGACACACGGGATGCAGGGCGCTGTTCGGGTCGCCCAGCACCCAGTCGAGCACGAAGCCGAGCAGCACGGCGCAGGTCAAATACATGGTCTCTCTCCTTTAATATATTGCGGCAGGCCCGCGGTCACGCGCACAACCGCGTCCGCCTCCGCCGCGAGCGCGCAGCACAGCCGGCCGGCCGCCTCGCGCCAGGTTTCGTCCGCGCGGTCCATCGGCACGATGCCGCAGCCAACCTCGTCGCAGGTTACGGCGCAGCCGCGCAGCCCGCCGAGCAGCGCCATGGGGTCGCGTCCCGCGTCCAGCTCGTCCCGCACGCGCGCGTGCAGGCCGGTGACCAACGGCAGGTTCGGATACAGCCGCGCGGCCAGCGCGGCCTTTCCCTGATGCGCGCCGCCGATGAGTAAAACCGTCACAGCACCATCCCTCCAAACGCGGCGCACACCAGCGCCAGCAGCTCCGCAAGTGAAATATAAAAACCGGCAAGATCGCCTGTGATGCCGCCGAAAACATGCACTGTCAAACGGCTATGCAGTATATACCACAGTCCGATCAGCACCAAATAGTGCATAGCGAATATGCCGTTCCCTGTACAATACAGCCACACCAGCAGCAGCACCTCCAGCGCTGCTTCCTCCAGCTTAAGCGTCATATCGACCGCCTTTTTATCGCTGTTTTCCGCAAAGATATGCGCAAGGCCGGTATCTTTGGCGCAGGGTATGGTCACGATCTTGCGTCCCCCGTCGGCACGCGCCACGGCAAACCCAACAAATACCACCGGCAAAAACTGCGGCGTTTGATAGATCTGCGCGAAGCACGCGGTCTCGGCCAGCAGGAACGCCGTCAGCCACAGCGGCCCGAACGCGCCCACATGCGGGTCCTTCAAGATCGCCAGCCGCTTTTCGCGGTCGCCGTAGGAGCAGAGCGCGTCGCAGGTATCGCACAGCCCGTCCAGATGGATGCCGCCTGACACTGCAAGCGGAATAAGCGCCGCGCCCACCGCGTAAAACAGTCCCGCCGCGCCGTATCGCGTACAGAACGCATGCCATACCCCCTCCAGCACGCCGATCAGCACGCCGACAAGCGGCAGAAAGGACAGCGCCCAGCGCATGGTCCGTTTTTCCCACCGCACCTGCGGCACGGGTACGGCGGAATACAGCGAAAACGCGACCAGCAGGCCGCTCCAGGCGCTTTTCAAATCCCTTTCTCCCCTTTCAGCGGCAGCAGGATGCCGCAGACCGATTCGTATACCGCGTCCGCACGCGCGGCAAGCGCGGCGTGCAGCCGCCCGAGCGTGCGGATATAGGCCGCGGTCTCGGGCGGGTAGGCCAGCCCGTCTGAAAACACCTCGTTCGATACGACGACCAGCGTTTCGCAGCAGTCTTGCAGGCGCGCGATGCCTGCAAGGGTGCTGCCGAACGCTGCCTCGCCCGCGCCCGCGGGATCGAACAGCTCGTTAGCGAGCAGGTTGCCCAGGTCCTCAAGCAGGATGCCGTCGTACCGCCGGGGCAGCTCCAGCCCCGCGAGGCCGAGCGGGCGTTCGACCGTTTCAAAGCCCTTGTCCCGCCGCAGGGCGCGGTGACGGGCGATACGCGTCTCCGCCGCCGCGCCAAACGGCTGCATGGTCGCCAGATATAGGCGCGCGCCCGCCGCGGACGCGCACAGCAGCCGCTCCGCGTGTGCGGATTTGCCGCTCGCCGCGCCGCCGGTGACCAATATCAGCATAAAAACGCTCCTTTCTCCCTGCCGGATGGACCAGCCCGCCGCCCTCATGCCTGCGGCGTATAGGCTTCGATGCCGGTTTCCGCGAAGCTGACCATGCCATCGTACGCCGCCAGCGTCAGGTCGAGCAGGCTGACCGCTGCGACCGCGCCCGTCCCCTCGCCCAGCCGCAGGCCGGCCGCGATCATCGGCGTTTTCCCCAGCCGCTCCAGCAGGAGCTTTCCCGCCGGCTCCTCCGGCCGGTGCGCTGCGATCAGGTAATCGCCCGCCGCGGGACACAGCCGCACGGCGAGCAGCGCCGCCGCACACGAAATCACACCGTCCAGCACAGCGGGCAGGCCGCAGGCCGCCGCGCCGAGGTACAGCCCCGCCAGCCCCGCGATATCCAGCCCGCCGACCTTGTGCAGCACGTCCATCGGGTCGTCCGAATCCGGCCGGTGCAGGGCGAGCGCGGTCTGGATCACGCACACCTTGCGCGACAGGCCCGCGGAGGACAGACCCGCGCCACGTCCGGTGACCGTATACACATCCGCACCGGTGAGCGCGGCGGTCACGGCCGCGCTGGTCGTGGTATTGCCGATGCCCATTTCACCGCCGCACAGCAGGCGGTATCCGTCCGCCGCGCACTGCTCCGCCAGGCTGATGCCGGTCTCCACCGCGCGCACCGCCTCCTCCCGCGTCATGGCAGGCTGTTCCAGCAGGTCCGCCGTGCCGTACCGCACCTTGCGCCGCAGGATGCGGTCGCCCTGCACATCGCGCGCCACGCCGATATCGACGGGAAACGCATCCATGCCGATCCGCCGCGCCATCAGGCAGACGGTGGACTGCCCGCGCCCCATGTTTTCGGCCACCACGGCCGTGACCTCCTGCCCGCACTGGGTCACGCCCTCCGCGACCACGCCGTTATCCGCGCAGAACACCACCACGGCGCGCCGGCCGATTTCTGGCCGTGCCGTGCGCTGGATGCCCGCCAGCTGCACCACCGCCTCCTGCAGCAGCCCGAGGCTGCCGAGCGGCATAGCGATATCGGAAAAGCGGCGGCGCGCCGCGTCCATGCTCTCCCCGCACAGCGGCCTGACCAAAGCGATTGTTTGTTCCAGCGTCATCTCCTGTCCCTCCATTCTGCACATTTGCGCACAAAATTTTCCGCGACTGGGGCGGCCGCCCCGAAATACAGATGCGGAAAGCCCGCGTACAGCGTCTCCGACGCATGGATGCAGTCCCACGCGCGGCCGTTCGGCTTTTCCGCTCGGAACGCGTACCCTGCATCGTCCGACTGCGCATAGTGGAACTCGTGCGCGCGCAGGGTCTCCCCCGCGCAGCACAGCAGGTTGTCCCGCTGGGCGGTCAGCGTCACATAGCCGAACGGCTGGAGCTTCTCCGTCATGCGCGCGTCCGCATCCAGCACGCCGGCCATTGGACATCCGTTCAGCGTGCGGTGCAGGTACAAAAAGCCACCGCACTCCGCCACCGTGGGCAGGCCGCCCTGCACCGCCGCGCGGACGCTATCCCGCATGGTGCAGTTGGCGGCGAGCTTTGCCGCGTGCAGCTCGGGGTAACCCCCGCCGAGGTACAGGCCGTCGACCGCCCGGGGCAGCTTTTCATCCGTGAGCGGCGAGAATTCGATGAGCTCCGCACCGAGCGTGCGCAGGATGTCCAGATTTTCCGCATAATAAAAGCAGAACGCCCGGTCGCGCGCGACCGCGATGCGCACCGGCCTATCCACGGCTGGGACAGGCCGCGCGCTTTCCCCAGTGAGCGGCGGCGCAGAACGCGCGAGGGCCAGCAGCCCGTCGAGGTCAACCCCCTGTTCGGCCGCGTCCGCGAGGCGGTCGAGCTTGCCTTGCAGCCCGCTGACCTCGTCCGCGGCCAGCAGACCGAGATGGCGGCTCGGAACCACCGCTTCCGGCACGGGCGGCAGAAAGCCATAGACCCGCAGGCCCGCCTGCTCCGCAACCGCCCTGTAAAACGGGTACATCGCCTGTGATATCCCGTTCAGCAGCACGCCGCGCAGGGTGTTGGGCGCAAAGTCCCGAAAGCCCCGCAGCACCGCGGCCAGGGAAAGCGACTGCCCCCCCGGCCGCACGATGAGCACGGCGGGCGTATCGGTCGCGCGCGCGAGGTGCGCCGCCGAGGCGCGGTCGGTCGCGCCCGATCCGTCCAGCACGCCGTCATAAAAGCCCATGACACCCTCGATCACTCCCAGCCCGTCCGGCGGGGTGTGCCGCGCAAGCTGGCCACGCACCGCCGCCGCCTCTGCAAAAAACAGGTCGAGGTTGCGGCTCGGCACGCCGAGAGCGGCGGTGTGGAACATGGGGTCGATGTAATCCGGCCCGCACTTGAAGGCCGCGAGCGGCACGCCGCGCCGCTGGAACGCGCGCAGCAGCGCGCTGGTCACGGTGGTCTTGCCGCAGCCCGAGCCGGTACCCGCCAGCAGCAGGCGGGGCGCATTACTCTGCATGGCCGTCCCCTTTCCCCGACAGGATAAACACCGGATTGTTCGCAGTCATCATGGTATACGGTCCGACCACCCGGCCGCGCGCGGCGGCAAGCTGGACGACCTCGATCTCCGCGAAACCCAGCTCCGCCAGCGCGGCCTGCGCCGCGTGCAGCGTTTCCAGCGCGATGGCGTTGACTGCCACGCGCACGGCTGGATTCTTACGCTTTGCGGCTTGCAAAATGCACCGCATCGCGCCGCCGCTCCCGCCGACGAACACGCAGTCAGGCGCGGGCAAGGCTTCGAGCGCCGCCGGCGCCGCGCCATCGATAATGCGCACATTATACCCGCCGAGCCTGCGGCGGTTTTCCCCGAGCAGCTTTACCGCGTCCGCGCTCCGCTCGACCGCATACACCAGCCCGTCGGACGCACGCCGCGCCAGCTCAAGCGTTACCGCGCCCGTGCCTGCGCCCACGTCCCACACGGTGTCGCGCGGCTGCACCGCGAGCTTGGATACGGACACCCAGCGCACCTCCTCCTTGGTCATGGGTACGTCCCCGCGTGCCAGCATCGCGTCACGCACCGGCTCGCGGGCGTTTGCCGCGTCCGGATGCTCGATCAGCAGCACGGCCAGGCCGCCGCAGGGCTTGCCCGCCAGCACCGCCGCCGCGCCGGTCTCGATGCGCTCGTCCGCCGCGCCGAGGTTTTCGCCCAGGTGTACGGTCAGGCCGCCCAGATCCGCGTCCGCGAGCGTCTGGCACACGATAGGCGCGGCCTGCGCGCCTCCCGTAAGCACAAAGGTCCTTTTGTGGTAGCTCACCGCGCCGAGGATGCTGCCCGCGCGGCCGTGCAGGCTGCGCACACACACATTGTCATACGGCGCGCCCAGCTTTGCGCAGAAATACTGCAGGCTGGACAGGCCGGGTACCAGCTGCACCGTGCCGTGCGGCGCAAGCTGTCCGCGCAGCCGTGCGGCTGCGCTGAAAAAGCCCACGTCGCCCGACACCAGCACGGCAGCGGTCTGCGCACCCGCCGCAACAGCCTGCGCCGCCAGCCGGTCGAATGGACAGACCGCCGCGCGGCCGCACACCGCCGCCAGCCGTGCGGTAGCGAACACCGTATCGGATGCGTCAAGCACGCGTCGGGCTTCGCCGGTCAGCCCGTCCGGCGCGCCCATCCCCACGCCGACAATATAGAATGTGCGGGACATAAAACACCTCTTTGCAACCGGAGTGTTGGAACGTCTTTTCGTATAGGATGCTTTTGAAGCCCTCTATGCGAGCGCAGCAATACTCTCCTCCACCGCCTGCACCGTGCAGGCCAGGTCGTTCTGTGTGTGCGCCGAGGAAACGAACATGGCTTCGAACTGGCTGGGCGCAAGATACACCCCTCGCAATAACATCTCATTAAAATACTTTGCGTATAATTTTGTGTTGCTTTCCTGAGCGGCGGCAAAGCAGTCCACCGGCTGTTCTGTAAAATACGGACACAACAGCGAACCGATCTGGTTGACCTGCAGAGCCACGCCATGCCTTTTCGCGCTCTCGCGCAGGTGGTTGGCGATATACCGTGCCCCGGTCTCCATCACCGTGTACACCTCGGGATGGTCGGCCAATATCGTAAGCTGCGCCAGCCCCGCCGCCATCGCGACAGGATTGCCGGACAGCGTACCCGCCTGATACACCGGCCCGCAGGGCGCGACCTGCTCCATCAGCGCGCGGCTGCCCGCGTATGCGCCGACCGGCATGCCGCCGCCGATAATCTTGCCGAACGTAACCAAGTCGGCGCGCACGCCAAAATATTCCTGCGCGCCGCCCGCCGCCAGTCGGAAGCCGGTGATGACCTCGTCAAAAATGAGCAGGCTGCCGTGCTTGTCGCACAGGCGGCGCAGTCCCTGCAAAAAGCCGTCCTTCGGCGGGACGACGCCCATATTCGCCGCGACCGGCTCGACAATCACCGCCGCGACCTGATTCGGGTTGGCATCCAGCAGGCGCTCGACCGAGGCAAGGTCGTTGTACTGCGCCATCAGCGTATCCTGCGCCGCGCCGCGCGTGACTCCCCTGGAATCCGGCTCGCCCTGCGTGAGCGCGCCGCTGCCCGCGCCGACCAGCATCGCGTCTGAATGGCCGTGGTAGCAGCCCTCAAACTTGATCAGCTTGTCCCGTCCAGTCGCGCCGCGCGCCAGACGCACCGCGCTCATCACCGCCTCGGTGCCGCTGTTGACCATGCGCACCATCTCGATGTGCGGCACCATCCCAATCATCTTTTCGGCCATCTCTACCTCGAGGGCGGTCGGCGCGCCGAAGGACAGTCCGCACACCATGCGGTCGTACACCGCTTTCAAAATATCCGGATGGCTGTGGCCGAGCACCATCGGCCCCCAGGAGCCGACATAGTCAATATATTCCAGCCCGTCCTCGTCCAGCACGTGACTGCCCAGGCCCTTGACGATAAAGCGCGGCCTGCCGCCCACCGCGCGGAACGCGCGCACAGGCGAGTTGACCCCGCCGGGCAGCACCTTTTGCGCGCGTTCAAACCATTCCTCCGATCTGGTCATCAGCCGATATCCCCTTTCCGGATCGCGTCCGCCAGCTCGGGCGCATAGTAGGTGATCAGGATGTCCGCGCCCGCGCGGTAGATGCACACCGCGCTCTCGCACATCACGCCGTATTCGTCGATCAGGTCGGCCTTTGCCGCCGCTTTTATCATCGCGTATTCGCCGGACACCTGATACGCCGCAACCGGCAGGTCGAACCGCTGCCTGCACCGGTACATCAGGTCGAGATAAGGCATGGCGGGCTTGATCATCAGGATATCCGCGCCCTCGGCCGCATCGAGCGCGCATTCGCGCATGGCCTCGCGGCCGTTGTGCGGGTCCATCTGGTAGGAGCGCCGGTCGCCGAACGCAGGCGCGGAGCCTGCCGCCTCCCGAAACGGCCCGTAAAAGGACGACGCGTATTTGGCGGCATAGGACATGATGGGTACATGGATAAAGCCGTTCTCATCCAGCGCCCTGCGGATGGCCGCGACGCGGCCGTCCATCATGTCGCTCGGCGCGACCATGTCCGCGCCCGCGCGCACATGGCTGACCGCTGTTTTCGCCAATACCTCGAGCGTTTTGTCATTGTCCACGTCATGACCGCACAGGATGCCGCAATGCCCGTGCGAGGTATACTCGCACATGCACACGTCGGTGACGATATACATTTCAGGGGCGAGCGCCTTGATTTTGCGAATGCCCTGCTGGACCACGCCGTTTTCATCCCACGCGGACGAGCCGCGCTCATCCTTATGCGCGGGCAGGCCGAACAGGATGACGCGGGACACGCCGTGCGCGTGCGCCCGCTCGACCATGCGCCCAAGCTGGTCGGGCGAATAGTGGTACTGGCCGGGCAGGGATGGGATCTCCTCATAAACGCCCTCCCCTTCGATCACGAACACCGGCCAGATCAGGCTTTCGGGGGAAATGCGCGTTTCGCGCACCAGCCGGCGCAGGTTATCCGACGCGCGCAGGCGGCGAGGGCGGATGGTTTGGTCAAACATATTCTTATACTCCCTCCAATAAACAGGCGATCATATCCTCTATCGTCGCGTTTGCCGCGACTTTTACGTTCATCCCATATCGGCGGGCGGCCTGTGCGGTCTGCCCGCCGATGCACAGCGCGGTAAAGCCGGCGCAGCCCGCCGCACCCACCGCCTGCACGAAGCCCTCGACCGTGGACGCGCTGGTAAAGGTCACAACGTCCGCCGCGCCCTGTTCCAGCAGGGCGCGTATGGCATCCGCCTTCTCACAGCGGTACACGGTGTCGTACAGCGGCACGTCGGTCACGCGCACGCCCGCGGCGGCGAGCTTTTCGGGCAGCAGACGCCCGCCCTGCGCCGCGCGTAGCAGCAGCGCCGCGCCGCCCTGCGGCATCGCACTGATCAACGCGTCCGCGAGATGCGCCCCGTCGTACTGCCTGGGGAGGAGGTCAGCGGTCAGACCACAGTCCGCGAGCGCGTCCGCCGTGCCGCGGCCGATAGCGGCCAGCTTCATCCCGTACAGCGCGCGCAGGTCGCGTCCGAGCGCGCGCAGCGCGTGTACCGCCGCCTGCACGCCCGCCGGACTGGTGAACACCGCCCAGTCGTGGCGCTGGTCGAGCGCATCCGCCAGCGGCCGCGTGTCCGTGCGCTCGACCGTCTCGATGCACGGCGCTTCGGTCACCTCCGCCCCTAGCGCGCGCAGGCGCGCGGCGAGCGTTCCCGCCCGCCCGCGCGGCCGAGTCACGACCACGGTCTTCCCGTGCAGCGGCAGGGACGTGAACCAGTCGAGCGTATCGCTCAGGCCGCACACCCTGCCCACGACGATGAGCGCTGGGCTGCGAAGCCCCGCCGCGCGCACTCGGTCCGCCAAGCCGGCGATCGTCGCCACCACCTTACGCTGGGTGCCGCGCGCGCCATTTTCAATTACGGCGGCGGGCATATCAGGCGCGATGCCGGCGGTCAGCAGGCCATCCGTCACCTGTTCGAGCGCGGACAGTCCCATGAGAAAGACCAGCGTACCGTCCAGCCGCACCAGGCTCGCAAAGTCAATTTTGAGCGCCCTGCCCGCGCGCGCATGCGCGGTGACGATATGCACGGACGAGCAGCAATCGCGGTGCGTGACCGGAATGCCTGCAAACGCGGGCGCGGCGAACGCGCTCGTCACCCCTGGAATCACACGGAACGGCACGCCGTTTTCCCGCAGGTATTCGCACTCCTCGCCGCCGCGGCCGAACAGGTAGCAATCCCCGCCCTTGAGCCGCACAACGGTTTTGCCCTGCCGCGCCAGACATACCAGTATCTCGTTGATCTGATCCTGCGGCACGGGATGCCGCCCGCTCTCCTTGCCCACGTCCACGCGCACGGCGTGCAGCGGGAGCAGGTCGAGCACGCTCCCGTCCACCAGCCGGTCGTATACGACCGCGTCCGCCTGGGCGATCGCTTCCGCGCCCGCAAGCGTGAGCAGCCCACGCCCGCCCGGACCCGCGCCAACCAGCGTTACTGTTCCTGTCATAGCGCTCCCTCCGCCTGTGTCCGAAGCTGCAGGGCGAGAGAGCGGCCGAGCGACGCGGCCTGCTCCCGCCGCCCTGTGACCGCACCGCGCACCACGGTCCGCTCGTCCGCAGTGACATACAGCCCGTGCAGATGGAGATACGCCCCTTCGGCCTCGGCATATGCCGCCACCGGCGCGAAGCATCCCCCGCCGAGCGTGCGGATGAACGCCCGTTCGGCCAGCGCGCAAACGCGCGCGTCCGCGTCGTCCAGCAGGCGCGCCGCGCCCTCCAACTCCCCCGCGCGGCCCTGCACGGCCAGAATACCCTGCCCTGCCGCGGGCAGCAGCTCGTCCGGTGAAAAATACCGCGTGATGCGGTCCTGCAGCCCCAGACGATGCAGCCCCGCCGCAGCAAGCACGAGCGCGCCGTATTCGCCGCTGTCGAGCTTTTGCAGCCGCGTTTGCACGTTGCCGCGCACCGGCCTGACCGCGATCTCTGGAAACAGCGCCGCAAGCTGCACGCGCCGCCGCGCCGATGCACAGCCGATGGGCTTTGTTTTGTCCCACGCGCCGCTCTGCGGCAGCACCAGCGCGTCCCGCGCGTCCGCGCGGCGGGTATACGCGACCAGCGGTAACCCCGCCGGCTGTTCCATCGGCACATCCTTCAGGCTGTGTACCGCCAGGTCGATGCGCCCCTGGGCCAGCGCGCAGTCAAGCTCCTTGACGAACAGCCCCTTGCCGCCCACCTGGTCGAGCGTTTTATCCATGATCCTGTCGCCCGTGGTCTTCATGGTAATCAGCTTGCAGTCCCCAAGCGCACGGCAGACCTCCTCGGCCTGCACGACCGCGAGGCGGCTGTCACGGCTTCCTACTTTAATCATCAAATTCCTCCAATACCGCGCGGATGCGCTTTGCCGCCGCAGCCGTTTTGCCGTGCGCCGAGCCGTCCGACACCACGCCCACGGTCAGCCCGCCGCCCTCGCAGACGGCGGGAAAGAAAAAGGTGGACGCCGCCGCGCAGTCGGCCACGCTGCACGGGATATCCCGTGCAGCGCAGTCCCGCGCGATGCGGCGGTTGACCGTCCGGTCGTCCGTCGCCGCGACTGCCAGAAAAGCCCCCGAAAGATCGCTTTTCTCATAGCCGCGGCAGTGGGTCAGGCCCACGCACGCCCTGTCCTCGGGCGCGACGGTGACGACCCGCGCGCCGAACCGCCTGAGGACGCCGATGCGCCGCGCGGCGATCCTGCCCGCGCCGAACACCACGCAGGTTTTGCCCGCAAGCGATACGAACAGCGGAAAGCGAGGCAGGCTCTCCCTCTGCGCCCGAGCTGGTCCTGCCAGCCCGAGCTTGCCCGCCAGATACGCCTGCATCTCCTCCAGCGTACGGCCGTTTTCCGCGCACGGGCGCGCCACGACCAGCACAGTCACACCGGTTTCGCGCGCGGCAGACAGCTTTTCCGCGAACCCGCCGGACGCGCCGGTATCCTTGGTGACCAGGATGGTCGCGCCGGTCTGCCGCAGCAGGGCGGCGTTCATCTCCCGCGAAAACGGCCCCTGCATGGCGATGATGTGCGCGCCCGCAAAGCCGAGCGCCGCGCATTTTTCCAGCACCGGCACGCTGGGCAGCACGCGCGGATACAGGCGCTCCCGCCAGCCCTCGACCGCAGTGTACGCTTCCAGCTCCTTGCTGCCGGTGGTCAGCAGCACCTTGCCCGGGTGCGCGTTCAGCCAAGCGACCGCCGCCGCCGTATCGGGTACGGCGGCCACGCCCGCCGCGTCCAGCGCGGGGCGGAGCAGGCGCTCATACTGCGCGCCGGTCCTGGCGCACGCCGCACGCAGATTATCGGTCACGGCGGCGGCGTAAGGGTGCGTCGCGTCCACCAGCAGCGTTTCCGCGTCCACCAGCGCCGCGATCCCGTCCGCGTCCAGCCGCCCCTCGTGCACGGCAACGCCGGGCATCGGCTCCATGACCGCCGCGCCGTATTCGGTGGCAACGTATACGTCCGCCACCGCGCCGCGCGCAGACAGGAAACGGCAGAGCGCATGCCCCTCGCTCGTGCCGGAAAAAACGACCAGCCTCATACGCCCCGATACCCCCGCGGTGTGACCATACGGCCGTTCACCACGCGCGTGCGGCTGTTGCCGATGAGCACCGTGGTCAGCATATCGGCCGCGGTGTCCCGCAGCGCGCCCAGCGTGGTCAGCGTATGGCTTTCGCCCACGCGGCCGACGCTGCGCGCCAGCCCGCACACGGTTTCCGGCGGCAGGGTCTCGAGCAGGATATCGCAGGCGCGGCGCAGATGGCTGGTGCGCGTTTTGCTGCCGGGGTTATAAAGCGCGATGCAAAAATCGCCCGCCGCCGCGCCGCGCAGCCGCTTTTCAATGACCTCCCACGGGGTGAGCAGGTCGGAGAGCGACACGCATGCAAAGTCGCCGGTCAGCGGCGCGCCCAGCGCCGCGCCGCCCGCGCAGGCCGCCGTGACGCCGGGGATAATCTCGACCTCGATCGCCGGATCGTCCCCGCACACCTCGAGCAACAGGCCGGCCATCCCATACACGCCCGCGTCTCCGGACGAGACGACCGCGACCGTCCTGCCCGCCCGCGCCGCGTCGCGCGCCGCAGTGCAGCGGTCGACCTCCTTTGTCATGCCGGTCTGGATGCGCTCCTTGCCCTCGATCAACTCCGCAATCAGGTCGAGGTACAGCCCATAGCCCGCCACGCAGTCGCACTTCTCCAGCGCGCGCGCAGCGCGCAGCGTCATCTGCTCCACGCCGCCCGGCCCAATCCCGATACAATACAGCTTCATCTGCCGCTCCCCTTTCTGATATGCGCTAGGCACGCCCGCATGGCTTCGGCGTCCACCTTATCCTTCATACCGCCCAGCATCAGGTCGACGGTCTTGTTCACCGCCAGCTCGGCCAAGCCGTCCATATCTCCGTCCGCGTACAGGGCGCCGTAGGCGTGGTCGAAGCGCAGGCGGTCGAGCGCGGTATCCTTGACCGCGGCAATCAGGGGCAGCGCCTGCCGGTAGGCATGCCACTCGTAAAACGCCCGCTCCTCTTCCTCCAGGATACGCGCGGCAGCAGCACGTGCCGCCGCGTTATGGTCTCCCAAGTCGCCCAAATCATCCAGATTGAGCAGCGTCACGCGCCCGTCCTGTCCCACCGCCTGCTCGATATCGCGCGGCATGGCCAAGTCGAGCAGCAGGCGCGGCGGCTGAGCCATCGCCGCCACCTGCACGGCGGTCAGGGTGAAATGCGGGCTTGCCGTTGCGCTCACTGCGAGGTCCGTGCCCTCGAGCGCCTCGCACCGCGCGTCATACGGCCAGGTGTCGCAACCCGCGGGGACGACGGTTTCGCCGTGGCGGTAGCTGCGCAGCGTCACCGTCACCGCGCAGCCGCGCGCACGCAGCGCGGCCGCGGCCAGCCGGCCGATCTCCCCATTGCCGATCACGACCGCGCGCCGGCCCGCGAGCGAGCCGAAAAAACCTTCCGCGCACCGCGCGCCGGCCTCTGCCGCGGACACGGGTACGCCGGTGAGCCGTGTCTCCGCGCGCACACGCTTGCCCGCCGTGACAGCGTGCCGGAACAGGGTGTCCAGCACGCTGTCCGCGGTTCGCGCTTCGCGCGCGAGCGCCGCCGCATCCCGCACCTGGGAGATAATCTGATCGTCGCCGAAGATCTGGCTTTCCAGCCCCGCCGCGACCGAAAACAGGTGGCGCGCCGCATCCCGTCCCGTGCGGGAAACGCTCAGCGGACGGTACGCCGCCGCGTCAAAGCCCGCCGCGCGCGCCAGCACCGCCAGCGGGTCGGGCGGGGTGCCGGCCGCCCCGTGCAGGTACAGCTCGGTGCGGTTGCAGGTCGCGAGCAGCACGCAGCCCGCTACGCCCTCCGCCGCCGCGATGCATGGCAAAAGCGCCTGCACCCGACCGCGTACAAACGACACCCTCTCCCGTTTTTCGATCGGCGCATGAACAAAGTCAATGCCCGCCATCCTCAGCTCCACAACAGCAGTCCTCCCCATCTCGTCTTATCCGTCAAACCGCGCGCGCCACGACCGCTCCGCAAGCGCCACAGCCACGCCGTCCCGCGCGGTCTTGCGGCACAGCAGTCGTCCGCCGCCTGTCGCGCACACCGCCGCCCGCTCGCACACGTTATCCACACCCACGGCCTGCTCGACAAAGGCGGACGGGGTAAAGTCCCCCGTCGTCCGCCGCAGCTTTTCTGCGGAAAAGAACGCAAGCGACAGGCCGTTCTGTACGCCGAACAGCAGCAGTCCCGGCTCGTCCCGTTTCACGTCGATGCTCGCCGCGCCGCATACCGCGCCGCGCGGCACGCCCGCCGCGCCCAGCGCCGCCCGCACCGCCGCCTCGATCCGTTCCACGGGCGTCCCCCGCCGGCAGCCGATGCCGATATGCACAAGGCGCGGTACCAAGTGCAGGGTATGCGCGAACGGCGCGGCCTTTGTGTCGTAGCTGATCGCGAAGCCGCTCTCCGCGTCGGCCTGCAGGCTGATGTGCGCGGGCAGCCGCCCGTCCACCGGAAAATCCGACCGCACGCCCACCGTCTCGCCGCGCAGCAGCGCGCCGGACACATATTTAATTTGCTGCGGGTCCACCACCACACAGCCGTGCGCCCTGGCCCAGGTATCCACCGCGAACACCTCGCGCCCGTCGGTCGCGGTGGTGATGACCGCCTGCGCGCCAAGGCCGTCCGCCAGGCGCTCTGCTATCGCGTTCGCACCGCCGAGGTGGCCGGACAGGAGCGGGATGACGAACCTTCCCGCCTCGTCGATCACGATGACCGCCGGATCGTACGCTTTTCCCATCAGATACGGCGCGACCGCGCGCACCGCGATGCCCGCCGCGCCCACGAATACAATCAGGTCGCAGTCCACCATCGCCTGCTGCGCAAAGCGCGCAAGGCTCGTGCCGGACAGCGAAAGGTCTACCGTGCGGGCATACCGCTCGCAGCGGAAATCCGGCAGGAACGCCGCGCACCGCGCCGCGGTCTGCGCCCCGGCGGCGGTAAAGGACACCAGCTTCGCGTGCTTCATCGGCTCGCCTCGCGGAAGCCGGTGGCGAACGACGGATCGTACAGCCGAGAGCGATCGTACTCCTCCCCCAGAAAGCCGCCGACCGTGATGAGCGCGGTTTTGGTGATGCCCGCGCGCGCGCCGGCCTCGGCCAGCCCCGCCACCGTGGTGTGGACGATCCTCTCATCCGGCCAGGTCGCCTTGTAGACGATCGCCGCCGGCGTGTCGGGCGCGTAGCCGCCCGCGAGCAGCCGCTGGGACAGCTTTTCGAGCTGCCCCGCCGATAGGAAAACCACCATGGTCGCGCCATGCGCGGCAAGGGCTTCGATCCGCTCGCTTTCCGGCACGGGCGTGCGCCCTTCCATGCGGGTCAGGATAACCGTCTGGCTGACGTTCGGCAGGGTGTACTCGGCGCGGAGCGCCGCCGCCGCGCCGCAGAACGAGGATACGCCTGGGCAGACTTCATAGTCCAGCCCCAGGCGGTCGAGCGCGTCCATCTGCTCGCGGTGCGCGCCGTACACGCACGGGTCGCCCGTGTGCAGACGCACGACGGTCTGGCCCGCCCGCGCCGCGGGCGCCATCACCGCGATTACCTCCTCGAGCGTCATCCTCGCGCTGTCGTACACCGCGCAGCCCCGCTTTTTATAGTCCAGCAGCGCGGGGTTGACCAGCGAGCCGGCATAAACGATGACATCCGCCTCGCCCAGCAGGCGCGCGCCGCGCACGGTGATCAGGTCGGGCGCGCCCGCGCCCGCGCCGACAA
Organism: Agathobaculum massiliense; assembly: GCF_900291975.1. Taxonomy (GTDB): domain Bacteria; phylum Bacillota; class Clostridia; order Oscillospirales; family Butyricicoccaceae; genus Agathobaculum; species Agathobaculum ammoniilyticum. The sequence continues at coordinate 2,177,036 of NZ_OMPN01000001.1, read as the reverse complement.
AATAGATCATGCCTTATCCTCCTTGACCAGAATAATGGAAAAATATCCGGTCGGGTCGTCCAGCGTATCCAGCTCGGACACGATGCGTTCGCCTTTCATGCCGCACCGCTCAACGAGCGCGGCGTTCTGTAGCACGCCGCGCTCGGCCAGCCTGTCGCGCACCTCGAGTATAGCCTTTCCCGCCTTCATCAGCACTTTGCCGCCCGGCAGGTCGAGCGCCGCGTCCAACGCGCCGTGCGACGCGGGAATGATGTGCAGCATCTCGTCGTCCTCGCACAGCGCGCGGCCGAGCGCGGCCGCCGCCGCACAGAACGAGGGGACGCCGGGTACCATTTCCACCGCGTACCCCCGCGCGGCGACGCGCCGGTGGACATACCAGCAGGTTGAGTACACAGACGGGTCGCCCAAGGTGAGGAACGCAACCGTTTTTCCCTCATCCAGCAAAGCGCAGATGGTGTCCGCGGCACGATCATGGCTGGCGTCCCGAGCCGCGCGGTCGCGCGTCATCGGCATATCGCAGTGAAGCACCGGCTTGTCCCCGATATACTCTGCCGCGATCGCCAGCGCGGCCTGCTCGCCCGCACCCGCCTGCGGCACAGCCACCACGTCGCTTTCCTGAATCACGCGCACCGCTTTGACAGTCAGCAGTTCGGGGTTCCCCGGCCCCACACCCACGCCGTACAGCTTTCCTTTGCTCATACATCCTCCCTCAGCTTCCCGCACAGGCGCCGCGCGTCCGGCGATTCCGCCAGCACGCCGTACTGTCCTGTAAACATGATAAACGCCCCATGCGCCCGCTGTTTCAGCCGACGCGCGAGCCGTTCCTCCATCGCTTTTCCAATGCGGGCGAGCACCGGCTCTCGCAGGCCGGCCTTGTCCAGCGCCGCAACGCACGCATCCACCGAGACCGCCTCCATCAGCGCCGCGAGCGTATCCTGTCCCGCCCCGCACAGCGCCGCGTGCGCGGTGAAGATCTCCTGCCGCCCGTCCGCGACCGAGGAGTGGGTGTTCATCCCTCCGGCCGCCAGCTTGACCAGCTTTCCCGCATGGCCGACCAGCAGGATATCCGGATAGCCGCGGTAAACCGCGTGGTCGAGCGCCTCCCCGATAAAATTTGAGCATTTGACCGCGCGCCCCAGCTCCAGGCCCAACGTGTCCCGCGCGAAATCCGCGCCGTAGTTTCCCGGACACAGGAACGCGATGCGCTGTCCCTGCGCGTACAGGCTGTCCAGCTCAAGCCGGATGGTATCGACCAGCGCCTTTTCGCTCATGGGTTCCACGATGCCACTCGTACCCAGAATGGAGATGCCACCCACCACGCCCAGATGCCTGTTGTAGGTCTGTTCTGCTAGCGCCGCGCCGTTTTCTGCAGAAAGGATAACCGAAAAGCCGCCCGCATAACCCGCTTCCCGCGCAGCTCGGGCGACCGCCGCCGCGATCTGCGCGCGCGGCCCCGGGTTGATCGCCGCCTCGCCTACCGGCACGGAAAGGCCGGGCTTTGTCACCCGTCCCACGCCCGCGCCGCCGTCAATCGTGACGCCGCCAGCCGCGCGGCGCACCGCCGCTGAAATACGCACGCCATTGGTAACGTCAGGGTCGTCGCCCGCGTCCTTGCGCACCGTGCAGACCGCCGCGCCACCTTCCAGATGCGGCCCCTCTACCGGCAGGGAAAACAACACTCCCCCCGGCGTTTCCAGCCGGATCACAGCGGGCGCCCGCCCTGTCAGCAGCAGCAGCGCAGCCGCCTGCGCGGCCGCCGCTGCGCAGGAGCCGGTCGTCCAGCCGCGCCGCAACGCCTGCCCACCGCTGTACGCTATGGTATTTCCCCGCACAGACGGCCCTCCTTTCCGCAAAGCATCCTTGATGAAAGGTAAGAAAAGCAGAGCGGTCCATTTCTCCCGCTCTGCTCTCCTTTTATTTTTCTTTTTCCTGTCCGCGCGCGGTCTCCTGCTTCTTCCGCTCCACGAACCGGCCAAGGAAAAAGGCGATCACACCCACGCCTATGCCGGTTTGCACGCAGAACAGCAGGCTTTCCAGCTCGCCCGGCAGTTCACCACCGAGCAACTGCTCAAACACCGGTGTGAACCACGGCTCATAATCCTCGCCCGTGATCTCCGCCACCTTGATACTCCCCGCGTCATCCGAGCCGCCGAACTCCGCGCCGCGCAGCGCGAACACGGGACCGGCAACCAGCACCACACACAGCAGGAGCAGGACAATCAGCAACGATTTGTTTTTTCTGGTCATTCCTTATCCCTCCTCAAAGCCGACGGCACACAGTTCTGGACGCGCATAGGATTCCAGCATAATCATGACGGCCACGGTCAGCACACCCTCCAGGATGGCGAGCGGAAGCTGCGTCGGCGCAAAAACCCCCAGAAACTCCACCGCCGAGCCTGAAACGCCACCCACGACAGACGGGTACGCCACCGCGAGCTGCAGGCTGGTCACGCAGTAGGTGAGCAGGTCACCCAGTGCTGCCGCCAGAAAAACCGATACCATTTTATTAACTCTCAGCTTCTGACACAGCTTGTATATGCCGAACGAAACAAACGGCCCCGCGACCGCCATGGAAAAGGTATTCGCCCCCAGCGTCGTCAAGCCGCCGTGCGCCAGCAGAATGGCCTGAAACAGCAGCACGATCACGCCAAGAATGGACACCGCGCTTGGGCCGAACAGGATCGCGCCCAGACCAGTACCCGTCATATGCGAGCAGGAGCCGGTGACCGACGGGATCTTCAGCGACGAGATCACAAAAATAAACGCCCCCGCCATTGCGATCAGCGTGACCGAGCGCCGGTCGCGCACGACCGCCCGCTGGAGGGAAAAGTACCCTGCCAGCAGGAAGGGCAGCGCGGCCACGCCCCAGAGAACGCACATCGCCGGCGGCAGAAAACCCTCCATGATATGCATGGCGCCCGCGGTGGGCAGAACGCAGCCGAGCAATGCCGCGCATGCCGTGATACGAACCAGCTTTCGTTGTTTACCTGTCATTTTATTTTCTCCTTTCCTGACCGGCCCCGTTGGGGCCGCCGTAAAAAAAACACCGCATCCAAATGCTTCCCACGCATCGGACCGGCATCGAACGCCCACTTCCCCCTTGGTAAAAGCAGGCTTTCCGCACACCGGCTATCACTCGTAACCGCTATGCGCTTCCATCCAAAAGGGCAGGTATTCTGGCTTGGGCGTCATCATCCGTTCCGCCGGCCTTCCCGGGATGACCCAGTGGCTCTCGTCTGGCGGCGGACTCTGCCCTTACAGCGGCGGGACCGCAGAGGAATCACACCTCTTTCCCTATTATCCTGCCGGAGAAATGGCAGGCACCTTTTTGTATCCGTACCGCGATCCGGCCGGAAGAAGCTGGTTGTATTATAGCATAGCCGCGCGCGCTGTTCAAGGCCGCGCCGGCGGCTTTGCTATTTTTCTCTACCGAGCAGAGCCTCCAGCCCATCCGGCGTTTTGGGGCAGGCGGCACCCGCCGGCACAAAGCCGCGCGCCGCCAGTCGGTCGAACACATCCAGCAGCAGCGGGGGGCGCAGATGCGTGCGCGCCATCAGGCGCGTATCCCGAAACACCGTCTCCGGTGCGCCCGCCGCCAAAACGCGGCCCGCACAGAACACTGCGATCCGGTCCGCCCAGCGGTAGGCGAAATCCATATCATGTGTGGAAATGACCAGCGTTCTGCCGTCCGCATGCAGGCGGTCCAGCACAGCCTCCAACCGCTCCTCTCCCGCCGGATCGAGCGACGCACCCGGCTCGTCGAACAGCAGGATGTCATTTTCCATCGCCAGGATGTCCGCGATCGTCACGCGTTTTTTCTCCCCTCCAGACAGCTCGTGTGGCGGACGGGCGCGGAACGGCTGCAGCTCCATGTAGTCGAGCGCGTGCTCCACGCGGCAGGCAACCTCCGCCTCCGGCAGCCGCAGGTTCATCGGGCCGAACGAAACCTCGGCCGCAACGGTGGACGCAATGATCTGGTCGTCCGCGTTCTGAAACACAATGCCCGCCCGTCGACACAGCCGCCCGCGCTCCTTTTTCCCGATCAGTTCCCCATCCAGCAGCATCGTGCCGCGGTCGGGCGCCAGCACGCCGTTCAGACACAGGAAAAACGTTGACTTTCCCGCTCCGTTGGCCCCCAAAACCGCCAGCCGCTCCCCCGCGTACAGGTCGAGCGAAGCGCCATCGAGCGCGTTCTTTTTCCCGTCGTAGGAAAAATACAGGTCCTTTGCCCGAAAAACGATTTCCCGCATCGCGGCTCCTTTCTATCCTGCCGCCAGCCGCATGGCCAGCAGCGCTGTCCAGAATACCAGCGTCCAAGCCACCTGCGCGCGCCGCAGGGGCTTTTTCTCTTCCAAAAAGTGCAGCGCGCCGTCATAGCCTCGCGCCGCCATCGCATTCGAATAATTCCTCGACCGCCGCAGCGCCACGACGAGCAGGTTGGCCGCCGTGCCGCCGAACGAGCGGCAGGAGGTGCGGAAATCCCGCCAGCCCAGTCGTGCCGCCGCCGCGTCATACATACGGCCATATGTATCCAGCAGCACAAAAATAAACCGGTAGGTCAGATACATCAGCTCGGTCAGCAGGCTAGGCAAACGGACCCGATGCAGCACCGACACCAGCTCGCAGGCCGTTGTCGTGAGCGCGAGCAGATACATGGCGCTCACCGCGCCAAGCGCTTTGAGAACCAGGCCGCACGCAAAGCGCGCGCGGTCCCAGTCGGTACAGAGATAAAACCCGGGCAACGGCAGGCTCCAGTCACCGGCCGGCACGCGGGAAATATCGCACGCCACCGCCAGCCCGCCCAGCAACAGGAAGACCAGCGGCGCCCGTAAAAGTCCGATATAGGCGGACAGCCGCACCCCGCCCCTGACGTTTTGCAGCCACGCCAGCACGGCGATCACCGCAAGGGATACCACCGCGCGGTCTGCCGCCAGACAGATCGCCAGCGTCCCCAGCGACAGCACGACTTTGAACCCAGGGTTCCAGTCGTTCATGCCGGAGCAGTATGCCAGATGATCGACCGAGCGCACGCCGTGTCCGTTATGGCGCATATCCCCCTCTCCTTTCCCGTCCGATATTGTGCTTATTGTAGAGCCAACCCCGCCATTTGTCAACAGCACAGAAAGGCTGGTGCGGCACATTGCCGCACCAGCCTCCTGTTTGATTGTTTACAGACGCATCTCGAAATTCCCTGCAACGCCGATATCATCATGTACAATGATGAAAGCATCCGGATCGCGCTTGCGCACCGCACGTTTAAGTGCAAATGCCTCGTCCTTGGATACTACCGTCAGCAGCACATTGGTCGATTCCCGAGTATAGCCGCCCTCTCCATGCAGCCTTGTCACACCGCGCTGCACCGTATCAAATACCAGCTGTTCCATATTATCCAGCTTGGTGATAATCATGACATCCATCGTAATACGCTGGAAATGCACCCTGTCAAGCGTCAGGTTGGCGGTCACGGAATAGATAACCGAATAGATCGCCGCAGGCAGATTGAAGAATACCGCGCAGCAGCCGAATACGAGCACGTTAATCAGGATACATACACGTCCCACACTGAATGACGGGTTTTTCTGCGCCAGATACACGCACAATATTTCCTCCCCACCGCCGCAGCCGCCCGAAACCAGCGTAAGCCCTGCGCCAACGCCCGCAACCAGCCCTCCAACGATACAGGAGGTCAGCGTATCCGAAAAAATCGGCTGCTCTGGCCCCGTGATCACGGTCAGGAAAAAGCTGTACAGTCCGGTACAGACCAGCGTTTTGATAAAAAACGGCCTTCCCAGCTGGCTGTACGCCAGTATCAGCAGCGGGACGCTCATCAAGAAATACAGGATGCCCGCTATATCCGCGTTTCCAAGGCTGAGCCCCAGCACATTAACCAGAAATGCCCGCACCAGCTGTGCAATGCCCAGAAAACCGCCGCTGAACAGTCCCAACGGGGTGATAAATACGTTCATGCCAAACGAAAATAAAAACGTACCTGCAACAATCAGTCCCAGAGAGCGCAAGGACATATATTCTGCCAGACGGGTCCGAAGCTCCATTTTTATCTCTCCTTTCTGTCTGCGCAAAGCAAGGCGCGGCCCTTTCCGTGCCGCGCCTTCCAGCCTCAGCTTGCCTGGAAGCGGCTGAGGAACTGCTGTGTTTTCGGGTTCTGCGGATGCTCGAAGATCTGCTCCGGCGTGCCGCTTTCCGCGATCACGCCATCGCACATAAATACGGTCCGGTTGGAAACCTCGCGCGCAAATTGCATCTCATGCGTAACCACAACCATGGTCATGCCCTCTTTTGCAAGCTGACGCATGACCGCCAGCACCTCGCCCACCATCTGCGGGTCGAGCGCGCTCGTCGGTTCATCGAACAGCAGCATTTTCGGGTGCATGGCCAGCGCACGGGCGATCGCAACGCGCTGCTTCTGGCCGCCCGAAAGCTGTGAGGGGCGCGCGTTGATATACGGTGCCATACCTACCTTTTTCAGGTAAAACAGAGCGTCCTGTTTCGCCTCCGCTTTCTTTTTGTGCAGCACATGCACCGGTCCCGCCATGCAGTTCTGCAAAACCGTCATATTGTTGAACAGGTTAAACGACTGGAACACCATGCCGACCTTGGCGCGATATTGCGACAGGTCAAAATGCACGCCGCCGACCGCTTTCCCCTCATAGGTAATCTCGCCGGACGTTGGTGTTTCCAAATGGTTGATACAGCGCAGCATCGTTGACTTCCCCGATCCGGAAGCGCCGATGATGCAGACGACCTCTCCCGAACGAACCGAAAAATCAATGTCCCGCAATACGATATGCGAACCGAAATTCTTGCTCAAATGTTCGATACGCAGGACAGTATCCGTCTTTACGCCGGCACGCCCTTTCACGGCATCCACACTCTTTGCAGACAGTGCCATCGTATGGCGGTTCAAGGGCATAGTTCGGGTAACCTCCATGTTTCATGCAGCTCCTTTTCTCGTTTCAACTTAAATCTTTCATACGGATCATAGCCGCGGACAGCACCTGTCATGCCGGCGTCTCCTCCGCTTCTTCCAGAACATAATCTTTGGGACCCGCCAGGCGTTTCTCCACCAAGCGCACCAGCGCAGTCGTTACCGTTGTCAGCACCAGATAGATCATACAGATCACGGTGAACACTTCAAAATAGGTAAAAAACTGTCCGGCAACCGATCGGCCCACATAAAACAGCTCACCGACCGTGATTACACTCAGCACCGAGGTGTCCTTGACATTACTGATCAGGTAGTTTCCAATCTGCGGCACCACATTGCGGAATGCCTGCGGCAGGATGACCAGACGCATCGTCTGACCGCGCGTCATGCCAATGGCTTCCGCGCCCTCGTTCTGCCCCGGATCAATCGACTGAATGCCACCGCGCACCGTCTCAGCCATGTAAGCGCCTGTATTGATCGAAACGATAAACAGGCCGCAGGTGACAGGGTCCATATCCGCGCCGAAATAGGCTGAGCCGTAAAAAATAACCATGGCCTGCACCATCATCGGCGTACCGCGAAACAGCCAGACGTAAAACGCAATCACTGCGCGCGCGACGCGCAGCACTGCTTTGCGCAGAGTACTATCATCCGGTTCGATTTCAAGAGCGGAAACCGCGCCGGCCAGAAAGCCAATCAGGCAACCGAGCGCCGTTCCCGCTACCGCGAGAAACGCGGCAATTTCCGCGCCCTCCAAAAACGAAGATCCATAATTCTGGATAAAATACAGAACCCTTTCAAAGAAGTCCATACTACCTATGTCCATGGTAAGTAAAAGCCGCCTTTCCGTTTGGTCACTGGTTCAGCGGCTGGTTCTGACAGGCCGCGTCCATCATCTTGTTTTTCTCCTCATCGGTGATCTTTTCCAGCGCGTCATTCAGTTTACCGACCAGTTCTTCATTACCCTTGGTTACGGCGATCGCGACATCGAGCTGCTCAGCCGGCACCTCAAACCCGCTCTCCTCGTCCAGCTCGACAATTGCTAATTCCGGATTGGAGATCAGCGTACCCTCCGCAGTCGGACGGTCGAGCAGTATCCCGTCCACCGTACCCGCGTTGACCGCAACCACCAGCACCGGCACGCTCTCCATGGCCGCCTCCTTGGAGGCACTGGGAATCTGGTCAATTACATCATACCACAAGGTATTGAGCATCGACGTCGCCTTGATGCCGGACAGTTCGTCGAGCGACTTTGCCGAAGCATACGGGCTGTCTTTTTTAACGACCATCACCAGATCAGGCGAATAATATGGCTCTGTGAAATCCATTTGTGCGCGGCGCTCTTCCGTCGGGGTAATCATGGAGATCGCGCAGTCCACCTTGTTGGACTGCACCGCCATCATCAGGCCATCCCATTCATATTTATACGGCTCCAGCGTCAGGCCAGCTTCCTCGCAGACACGTTTCATAAGGTCCACCTCAAAGCCGCACAGGTACTGCTCCGTCCCCGTTATCTGGATCGCGCCGTGCGCATCCGTATCCTGCGTCCAGTTTGTCGGCACGGTCATACCCTCAAACCCTACGCGGAGTACACTGCTGTCCGCTGTGTCCGAGGCTTCGTTGCCCCCGCCGCAGCCGGCCAGCAGACTGGTACACAGCGTTGCGGTAAGGAACGTGGCTACAAGCTTTTTTCTTATCATAAGTCATTCTTCTCTCGTTATTTATTTCATACAGGCGTCCGCCTCTACGAATACCTATATTTTAAGCCGCGATTTTGAAATTGCAACCATTGTTTGCATAACTTAATCCCGCATTAACAGCGCAGCTTTAATTTTCATTCCGTTTTAATGCCGCTGCGCGCCTCCAACTCCCAGCACCGCAAAATCCCTCTATATTTTTCCTTGACAATAGACTTACACGGTTTCATATGTACCTTCCGGCTTTGTTTTGTGGACAGCCGCCAACACGGCAGACGCATCGCTTAAAACACCTTTCTGTCAAAAAAGCAGCAGACCGCAAACCGGTCTGCTGCTTTTCATTTCCATTGATTTACCAAAAATGACGACGTTTAAAAAAATACAGACAGATACAAACAACCACCGCGCTCAACAGAATTACAGCCGGATAGCCGAATGTCCAGTGCAGCTCCGGCATATAGGCAAAATTCATCCCATACCACCCTGCAATCAGTGATAAAGGAAGGAAAACCGTTGTGACGATCGTCAGCGTTTTCATAATCCGGTTCTGTGCAATATCGATCTGCGCCTGATATTCCGTACTGATCTGGCTGGCATACTCGCGCAGCATCTGCGTTTCATCCCGCAGGCTGTCCACCCTGCGCGCAAAATATCCCAAGCGCTGCAGGCTGGTTGAGTCAAACCATTCCGGCACATTCTCCAAAACCGAATCCGCCATATCGTTGAGCTGTGCATAGTAACGGTTGAAGCGGTTAAGCTCCTGCCGCAGAGCGCTCATTTGGTGGATGAAACGGCTGACTTTCCCCTGAAGCACATCCTGCTCCAGACTGGAAAGGCTCTCTTCCAGCCGCTGAATATGGGGAAGCTCGTCCTGTATCAGAACAGACAGGAAATCTACAATAAAATCTGCGGAGCCAGCGTTTTTGTGTGCGCTCAACTGGCCTACCCTGTGCAGGCACACCTGCACAAAATCATCATAGGCGACCAGCAACACATTGCTGCCGCACCAAGTGAACGCACAGTTATGCGTAGCCTGTCTGGTGTGCGCCGGCACATGGAAGAAGCCGGCAACCTGGCCTGCTTCAAAAGTAATACGGCAGTACCGCTGTTCCTTGCCGCGCATAATATGCGGCGGGGGGCGCAGCCCCATTGGCAGCGGCGCGACAGACAGCTCCTCGTGCGGGATGACGGCCAGTATATTCTCCCAAACCTCAGGCGGCTCCTTTCCCAAAAGGCGCACCCTCTCTTCCATCCGGTAATAGCAGGACATCCCATCCCCTCCTCTGCTGTCTTATTTCCATGGGCCTACCTGAAACAAAAAACCTGAGCCATACGGCTCAGGTTTTATAGTGGTGGAAGTTAACGGGATCGAACCGCTGACCCTCTGCTTGTAAGGCAGATGCTCTCCCAGCTGAGCTAAACTTCCATATGGTGACCCGTGCGGGACTCGAACCCGCGTTACCGCCGTGAAAGGGCGGTGTCTTAACCGCTTGACCAACGGGCCAAGGGAAATGGTAGCGGTAATTGGACTTGAACCAATGACCTTTCGGGTATGAACCGAACGCTCTAGCCAACTAAGCTATACCGCCATATGCTTTTCCCTGCGTCGCCCGTTCGTTGGCGACGATAAATATTATATTGCAAATATGTCGTATTGTCAAGTGTTTTTTGCTTTTTTCCTCAACTTTCTTTTTCCAGACCATCCAACACCTGCTCATAAAACGTCCTGTCCCATTGGTGTGTGTTGGAAAGCTCCTCTGCCGTCAGCAGGAAATACTGATCGGACACATATTCTCCCCGATCCGGCACAGGATCATCAAAGGTGCAGTCAATATAATAGGTTTCCCCGTCCAGCCGGACCGCATTCCATCCATGATTCATCTCCTCCGAGGCGATATAGACCGCACGCAGCCCAGCGGCTTCGCACAGCATACCGTATGCGCGGCCATAGCCCGCACATACAGCCTTATGGTCGAGTAATGCACCGTCCGCCGCAAAAGGCGCTGCCGCGCCGTCAGGCGCCGCTTTACCCGCTGTATCCGTATCATATTGACATAACCGAACCAGGGCGTCGTGCAGGGCGCGCAGCTTCTGCTCCTCAGACATGCCGCTGTCCACCGTTTCCGCCGCCAGCGCCCTTGCGTACGACCAGGCCTGCTCCTGCCGTGCGGGGCGAGAAAGCTCAACCCGCAGTTCGATCGTCTGGTTAGGACGCGTGGTCGCGTGCAGCGCAAACGCATAGGGATACCGCGCCTCCAGCGCGCTGTACACCGCATCCAAGTCGATCTCCTCCGTGCGGAACGTCACGCTCTCTCCGCCGTCCCTGACCGCCTGCTCCAGCAGCGCCGCTGCCTCGAACGGGCTCTGCACCCGCGGCGCTGAAAGCCGCGGATACAGCAGCGTGCCTGCGATACCGCAAAACAGCGCAGCGCCTGCCAGCAGCTTACCGAAACGTGTCAATTTGCGCGCCCCCTTTCCAGAAAACAAAGCGGACGGCCCAGCCGTCCGCAATTTATTCCGGATATAAAATCACATCAGCTTAACGGTATAGTATACCGCTGTAATGAACAGATATGCCGCGCCCACGCCCAGCGCAACCAGCATGCAGGCGGGAACGAACAAGGTAACCGCCACCAAAACGGTCATCAGCAGTGGAGTCACCGTGAGCATAGTGTACGCATTGCGGCTGAACTGCGAATCAACCGTCTCGCCGCGGAACTTGAATTTGCCCTTTTTCCCGTGCAGCGACCAGACGCAGATCAACTGGATCACCGTCAGCACGGCCATAGCGCCGAGCGCCACATAGGCCAGCGAACCAAAATTGGACGAAGCGAGCGCACGGTGTACCACCCACATCAGTCCAAGCGCGACGCCCGAATCCACCGCGATCAGGAAAAATTCCGGCGCGTAGGAATGATATACCAGATAATATACCGCCAGCACCGGAAGCACCACATAAAGCACCTTGATCGGCTGGATGCCCAGATAGTTGATGACCGACATGGAAAGGATGATCACAATGCTCACAATCAGCACATTGCGCCCGCAAATCAGCCGGCGTGCACCGGAGCGTTTGCCTGAAAGCTCGCGTGCCAGCAACCAGATGCCCCACAGCGCCCCAACGATGCCGATTCCCAGCAGGATCTTGATCATCAGGAACCCTGCCATGACCGTACTTCCATAATTGAGCAGGCGCTGCAGCACCATCAGCACCAGAACGCCGAGCAGGCAGATGCTGAACACGGTTAACACCTTATTTGTTGTGTATTCTTCCTCACTGATTGGCTTTTTGCCCACATTGCTTTTGGCCAATGCTTACACTCCCTCTTTTTTGTACTCACATATTGCCGCCCGCATATAAAACGGCGGCCAGCGCCGCAACCGGCGCGGTTTCACACCGCAGGATTCGCGTGCCGAGCGATACGCTTCTCAGCCCCGCCCTGACGGCGGCCTCGGCCTCTTCCAAGGTGAAGCCCCCCTCCGGTCCGATCATCAGCGATACGGTCCTGCCAACACCGTCCGCGAGCGCGTCCCGCAGGCCGGTCTTTTTCTCATTTTCATAAAAGAACAGCGCAGTCTCGCTCTCCGCCGCCTGTGCGACCGCCTGCTCCACTGTTACCACCGCGCGCACGCGGGGCAGCCGTCCTCTTCCGCACTGCTTGGCGGCCTCCGCGGCGATCTTCTGCCAGCGCTCCACCTTTTTTTCGGTCTTGTCCGGCCGCGAGACACAGTTCTGTGAAAGGTAGGGTACGATCTCGCTCACACCCAGCTCGACCGCCTTCTGCACGATAAATTCCATTTTATCGCCCTTGGGCAGCGCCATAAACAGCGTCAGCCGCTGCCCTGGCTCGGTCGCCGCCGGATGGCGGTCCCGCACATGGCACAGAACCGCGTCTTTTTCGATCTGCTCCACCGTGCAGTCATAGTCTATCCCTTCGCCGTCGCATAGCGTGAGCGCCTCGCCCTGCCGCAGCCGCAGCACGCGCCCCGCGTGGTGCGCATCCTCGCCCCACAGAACCAGCAGGCCGTTTTCCGGCTGCCGGTCAACAAAGAATCTTGGCATGGTAATCAAATAACCTTTCCTATTCTAACAAAAAAACCTCCGTTTGGCAAGTGAACATTCCGTGAATCATTTTTTCGCGGCAAAAGCGCTCCAATCCTTGCTTTCCTCCCGCGATAAAATCACAAAGCCGGTTTGTTCCAGCGCCGCGGCCACTTCGGACGCGCGTTCGTTCAGGATACCCGAGCAGATCAGCACGCCGCCCGCCGCGAGCTTGCCCGCAAACATCGGCGCCATGCCGATGATCACGTCCGCCACGATATTCGCCACGATAATCCGGTAGCCCGCGCCGATCTCCTCCGCAAGACCCGCGTCGCGCAGTGCGTCGCCGCAGAGGCCGCGGCCGATTGAGACATGGTTCTTTTCCGCGTTCTCCCGCGCGGTTTTCAGGCAGTTTTCATCAATATCGACCACCGTCCGCACATCCGCGCCCAGCATCGCGGCCGCGATGGCCAGAATGCCCGAGCCGGTCCCCATATCGAGCAGCGCGTCCCCGGGCCTGACGTACCGCTCCAGCGCGGCCATGCAGAGCTGGGTCGTGTCATGGCTGCCCGTACCGAAGCTCGAAGCCGGATCGATTTCCAGAATACGGCGCCCCTGCGCGTCGTCCACCCTCTCCCACGAGGGCTTGATGAGAAAGCTCCCGCCGACCGGAAAGGGCTTGAAATACTGCTTCCAGCCCCATTCCCAGTCCTCCTGACGGGTCAGCGCGGTTTCCGTACACAGGCGGCCCCAGGCGTGCGCTTCATCCCGCGCCTTCAGGCTTTCGAGCGATGCGCGGATGCCGGCGTACTGCTTCGCGCCCTCGCCGCTGTCCGGCAGGTATATTTTCAGGCAGGTCTCCTGCGCGCGCTTTTCGCGCACCAGATCCTCGTCTACATAATCCCAGTATATCTCGGTATCCTTCAAAAATTCCTCAAAATCCGCAGCGTCCTCCAGCACATAGCCTTCCACGCCATGCTCCTCCAAGAGCGCTTCCACCGGCCCGATACCGGCCGTTGTGGTATAGATTGTGACTTCTTTCCAGTCCATCCAAAGCCTCCCTGTCATTTTTCTCCGTATGCCGCGCATGAAACGCGCGGCGCAGATACAGCGGGCTTTTGCCCCTTATAGCCGTATCAGGCCGTACTTCTGTTCCAGATAATGCAGGACGTCCTCCGGCTGCTCCCAGGTGCCGTCGTACAGGGCCAGCCCTGCGTATACGCGCAGCCCCTGCTCGAGCAGGTCCGCGGATTCCGCGCACAGGCAAAGCGGCCGCGCGATCATATACTGATACTTCTCCAGCGCGATCACATCATCCTCGCATTCCAGCACCAGCTTGAACGCGCCCGCGTCCTCTTCCGCGTCCAGCAGCGCTTCCTCCAGGCGCGGCCCGCATTCGATCTCATCCGAAATATCGATCGTCGGGTCGATAAAGTGTACGTTCGTGCCATCCGGCGCCAGGATGAAGTCATCGTGGTCGCGCGGCACCAACCGCCCGCCGGTATGCGCGTCGATCGCCTGCAACAGACGCGCCTCGTCGTCATGCTCGACCGGCAGAAATACCTCGGTATTGTACAGCGTGGTCTGGGCGCGCAGCCATGCAGAATGTACGGATACGCCAAGCGAGAGCCGCGCATACGGTGCGGCCATATCCAGCGCCTCCGTGATGGATTCCGGCTCGTGCGCGGTCAGGATAACAGTGGTCACACCGATGCGCTGCAGCACGCCGACCGCCGCGCGTACGTCCGTGCCATCCACCATATGCCCTTCGTCGTCCTCGATCAGTAGCTCGGCAATCACCGTGCGGCCGGTCAGGTCGCCCAGCGCCAGCACGGCCGCGCGCAGAGCAGCGAACGTCTGCGCCCCCCGCAGGTAATAAAACGCGGCGCCGTCATGCAGCAAAGGCCGGAACGCCTGCTTGCACAGGCTGATGTAGCGCATCGTGAGCGGGCGCTCACACGTTTCCCTGTCCGGCACGGGCGGGCAATCGAGCGGCAGCCCGACCGGCAGGCCGTCGAGCGCCTCCGCCCACTTCGCACAGGTCGCCCCATCGGGCGCGAGCGCGCCGGCGAAGCATTCCGGACGCGACCGGTAAAGCGGCAGCGCCTCCGGTCCTGTCAGCATGAGCTGCGGTTTATGGCTGTTCTGGCACAAAGGAATGTCCAAAATCTATCTTCCTCCCAAGAAAGACGGTAACTCAGTTTTTCTTCCAGCTGCCGTCGGGCAGCGCGGTATATTGTTGCGGCTCTTCCGCCGCCAGCTTGCACAGCTCCAAAGCGGTCTGCAGCTGCTGGTCCAGCACAAAGGTCTGCCCATCCAGCGTCTGCATCGCCCCGTCCAGCGCCTGCAGCAGCTCAGGCGAGGCATACAGGTCGGGCGCCAGTTCATAGCTCTCGCAAAACGCGGCCACCGCGTCCAGCACGTTTCCGTCAAAGGTGCTGGTCGCCTCGTCGATCAGCCCGAGCAGTGCGAGGCGTTCGGTCATGGCGTACACATCGTCCGACTGGTCGCCGAAGCGCAGGGTCCTGGTGGTGTCCAGCGGGGACAGGCCGGCGCCGTTGACCGTAACCTCTCGGTTGCCGATCTGGATATCCGGCGTCAGGCCGACGCCCTCGTAGCAGCCCTGCTTTGGCAACTCAAGCTCAAGCGTGGTGATCACCAGCTTGTCGCCGTTGACCAGCGGGAAATGGTACTGCCCCTGCCCCTTGCCGTAGGTCTTTTCCCCGATCAGGAGCGCGGCACCGGTGTCCTGCAGGCTGCCCGCGAGCAACTCGGCCGCCGAGGCCGTGCCGCCGTCCACCAGCACGATAATCTGGTTGAGCGGCAGACCGCCGCCCGTGGAGAACGTCTGTTCCAGACCGCCCATATCGCTGCGCCAGCGCACGCCCGCCAGATAGACCTCCGCCTCCTGCGTCATGGCATCGGCCATCCTGAGCGCGATATCGATCACGCCGCCGCCGTTGCCGCGCAGGTCGAGGATGACCGCGCGGGTGTTTTTCTCATCCAGCCCCTCCCAGATCTCGGAGAAGGCGGCCCAGTCGTTTTGCGACCCGATCGCGCTGACCTTGATGTATTCCACGCCGTCGGCCATGGTTTTGCTCGAAACATAAACCTGGTTGACCTGACGGCGCACGCAGTCGACCTCGATCTCGCGTCCCTGACGGCGCACGGTGAGCGAAACGCGCGTACCCTCCTCGCCGCGCAGCCGCTCGGCCGCCTCGGCGCTGGTCAGGCCGGACGCGTCCTCCCCGTCGATCCGGACAATCAGGTCGCCGATCTCCAGGCCGGCCTCCTCAGCCGCGGAATACCGCAGCACCTCGCCGATCTGCACGCCGCCCGCAGTCTCCTGCAGGCCCACGCCGATGCCGATAAAGCCCTCCAGAGTCGAAAAGCCCTGCGTGTACTCCTCGCTCGACAGGTACATGGAATGGGTATCCAGCAGGGACAGAATATCGTTGACGACATGGTACAGCTCCTCTGGATGCTCTTCCAAGTATTTATTGATATAATTCTGCAGAATATAGGGGTCGTTCTCCGCCTTCAGGCCGAACGCGTCGATCAGCGCCCACACTCCGTCAAACCAAGTCTCGCTTTCCCCATCCTGCGTCACCGCACCCGCCGGCACGACCAGCAGCGCGCCCGCCAGGGCGAGCGACACCAGCCTTTTTACGAATTTTTTCATTTGCTTCTCCATTTCCGTGTCCTGCGCGCGCATGCGGCAGTCGGGTCACATCGTTTCGGGCGCTTCCACGCCGATCAGGCCGAGCGTGTTCGCAATCGCCTGCCGCGCCGCCAGGCACAGCGCCAGGCGCGCCGCGCACAGCTTTTCATCCTCGCACTTGATGCGGCACGCATTATAGAAGTGGTGGAACTGCTGCGCGAGCGCCACCGCGTACTTGTTCAGGCGCGAGGGGTCGCGGCTCTGCGCCGCCTGCGCGATCTCCTCGGGCAGCAGCGCGATCGCCTTGACGAGCTGGCGCTCGTCCGCGCCGGTCAGTACGGACAGATCGACGGCCGCCGTATCCGGCATGGGTACGCCGCCCTCCACGCAGTTTTTGATGACCGAGCAGATGCGCGCGTGCGCGTACTGCACATAATACAGCGGGTTGTCCGAATCCTGCTTGACCGCAAGGTCCAGGTCGAACTCCATCTGGGTTTCGGCCGCGCGGGAATTGAAGAAGAACCGCGCCGCGTCCACAGGAATCTCATCGAGCAGGTCGGTCAGGGTCAGGCTTTTGCCCGTGCGCTTCGACATGCGCACGACCTCGCCGCCCTGCATCATGCGCACGAGCTGCATGAGCACGATCTCCAGGCGGTGCGAGCCGTCCAGACCGAGCGCGTCCAGCGCGCACTGCAGACGCTTGACGTGGCCGTGGTGATCCGCGCCCCAGATATTGATGACGCGGTCGAAGCCGCGCTTTTCAAACTTGTTGCGGTGGTAGGCGATATCCGCCGCGAAATAGGTGTAAAACCCGTTCGCACGGCGCAGCACGTCGTCCTTATCGCAGCCGAAGTCGGTCGAGCGCAGCCAGAGCGCGCCGTCCGTGGTTTCGTAGGTCGCACCCTTCTCGGTCAGCATATCTATGGTTTCCTTGACGTAGCCGCTCTCATGCAGCTCGCTCTCGCGGAACCATACGTCGTAATTGATCTTATAGCGGCCCAGGTCGCGCTCCATGCGCGCAATGTTGGTGGGCAGGCCGTAGCCCTCGATGATGGCGAAGCGCTCCTCGGGAGTCTTGTCCAGCAGGCTGTCGCCGTACTGCCCGACCAGGTCGTGCGCGAGCGCTTTGATATCGTCACCCTGGTACCAGGACGGGTCGAATTCGATCGCGTCCTCGCCGCGCACCTCTTGGATGTAGCGGCCCTCGACCGAGTGGGCAAACTTATCCACCTGGTTGCCCGCGTCGTTGATGTAGAACTCGCGGGTCACGGTGTTGCCCGACCAGTCCAGCACAGCGGCCAGGCAGTCGCCCAGCACGCCGCCGCGCGCGTTGCCCATGTGCATCGGGCCGGTGGGGTTGGCGGATACGAACTCCACCATCACCTTTTCCGGCGCAGGGGTCTGGGTGCGGCCGTAGTCCGCCCCCATCTCGAACACGTTTTTGACCGCCTTTTCATACCAACCCTGGTTCAGCGTAAAATTCATGAAGCCCGGGCCGGCGATCTCCACCGTGTCAAAGCAGCTGTCCGCCAGGTCGAGGTTTTCCACAATCGCCTCCGCGATCTTGCGCGGCGCCGTGCGCAGCGGCTTAGCGCACTGCATGGCGAACGTGGAAGCCCAGTCGCCGTTCGCGGCGTCCTTGGGCGTTTCCACCGCAACGGGCGGGATGTCGCCTTCCGGCAAAACGCCTGCGGCGACCGCCTTGTGGTAAGCCGCCTCGACGACCCGCGTCGCCTCGGCGCGTGCAAATTCATATGCGTTCATTTATTCACTCTCCGTTACTTTTTCGTCCTTATGCCGGCGTTGTGGAAACGATCATTTCAAAATGATGCTCCCCCATGACCGAATGATCCACCTCTATCGTATAATCAATCACCAGCTCGCCGCCATTTTCACCCACCGTGTTGCGGATGTGGGAGGTATGCGTCGCAATCGCCATTTCCGTACCGACCGGTGTCTGATACAGCCCGATATGCCGCTCATCCTCGGAGAACAGCATATGGGAGGGGTAGGTCCCCGTCCGGATGAGCGAAACCGTCTTTCCATCCAGCTTGACGGTGGTCCGCGTCCCTTCCAGTCCGGTCAGCTCGCTCTCCTCATAGGCGATGTAATATTTGCCGCCGCGCTCATACAGCGTGGCCGCCGTGACCAGGTCGATCTGTTCCTCCTCGCAGTCCGCAAACTGCTGCGTGGAGCAGATCGACAGCCAAACATCCTTCTTCATATCATTCCCCATTTTCCGTCCGGCGGCGCACCGCCGGCGCTGAACTATCCGGTCAGTACCGTGAAATCTCGACAAGCTCCGCCTCCCCTGCGGCCGGCTGCTGCAAAAATAGGCCGGCAAGCTGGGTAAAGCCCTGCGGGTCGTCCGAAACGAAATACTGCGTGCCCCCCGGTCCTGCGCCCTGCTCAACCTGCGTGCGCGCGGCATTCGCCGCTTCCGCGCCGGAGTCGATCAGCGTCACTCCTTGCATGAAGTCCCCAATCACATCCGCCAGCAGTGGGTAATGCGTGCAGCCCAGGATCAGCGTATCCACGCCCGCCTCCCGCAGCGGCGTTAAGTATTCGCGCACGACCGTTTCGATCACGATGTCGCCGCGCGACACACGACCGTTTTCCACCAGCGGCACGAACAGCGGACATGCGCACACCGTCAGCGCGAGCGGGGAACGCTCCGCGGTCAGGCGGCGCTCATACGCGCCCGACCGCACGGTCGCCACCGTGCCGATCACACCGATGCGCCCGTTTTTTGTTTCCCGCAGCGCGCGGCGGCACGCAGGCTCGACCGTGCCGATGATTGGGATATCGTTTTCCTCGCCGAGCAGGTCGAGCGCAACCGAAGAAACCGTATTGCAGGCGACGATGATCGCCTTCAGGTCGAACTGCCGGAGGAAAGCAACATCCTGCCGCGCGTATTTGATGATAATATCGCGGCCGCGCGTACCGTACGGCACGCGGCCGGTGTCCCCAAAATAGATGATCCGCTCCTGCGGCATGATCTCCTGCAGGCGGCGCACCGCGGTCAGCCCGCCCAAGCCGGAGTCGAACACGCCGATGGCCCGGTTATCCATGGCGCTCCTCCCACGCGAAAGAGATCAGCCGGTCGAGCAGCTCTGGATACCGCACGCCCTCATAATCGAACAGCTTGGGGTACATGCTGATCGAGGTAAAGCCCGGGATGGAATTCAGCTCGTTGAACACGACCTCCCCATCCGCATGGGTGACAAAAAAGTCCACGCGGGCCAAGCCGCGGCAGCCCAGCGCCCGATACACGCGCAGCGCGTTGCGCCGCACGGTTTCGATCTGCCGCTCGGTGATATGCGCCGGAATGTACAGCTTGGAGCTTTCATCCTTATATTTTGCGTCAAACGTATAAAATTCCTGGGTCGGCGCGATCTCGCCGACCGTGGAAGCGACCGGCTCGCGGTTGCCAAGCACCGCGCACTCGACCTCATGCCCGTCAATAAACTCCTCGACCAGCACCTTGTCGTCCAGCGCAAACGCCTCGGTCAGCCCCGCTGCCAGCTCGAGCATGTTGTTCGCCTTGGCCACGCCCACGGACGACCCCTGGGAACAGGGCTTGACGAACACAGGGAACGAACCGAGCTGTTCGGCCGCTGCGCGGACCACGCCCTCGGCGCCCCGCTCAAAGTCATGGCGCAGCGCCAGATAGTATTTCGCCTGCCGCACACCCGCGGTCTCCACCAGCACCTTGGTGATGGATTTATCCATGGAATTCGCGCTTGCCGCGACGCCACAGCCCACATAGGGGATGCCCGCCAGCTCCAGAAGGCCCTGGACCGTGCCGTCCTCGCCGCCCGCGCCGTGCAGGACCGGAAATACGCAGTCCAGCCGGACGGTTTCGGCCGCGCCCTCCCGCAGGAGAACCAGGCCATGCACGCCGCGGTCGGGCGGGAGCAGCGCCGGCACCAGATCCGCCATGCGCTCCCACGAGCCGTTCTCGATCCGCTCGACATCGCAAGTCGGGCAGTAGCGCCATGCCCCGTCGCGCGTGATGCCGACCGCGTAGATTTCGTATTTCGTCCTGTCCAGATTGCGCAGGATGGACGCCGCGGACAGGCAGGATATCTCATGCTCGCTTGAAATACCGCCGAACAATACCGCCAATTTCATTTTATGGAATTCGCCCCTTCTTGCTCTTTACTTCTTTTCATTCGTATACGGATAACATTATACGCCATATAGCGCATAAATACAATGAAAAACTATGCGTTTCCGCGCATCGTTCTTACAAAATTTACATTTGCTTCACACCTTTTTTTGAGATGCCCGTTGACAGCGCATATTATATATCATATAATATTATTGCAAACACAGAAAGAGGTGGCTTCCATGTCTTATCCCATCGCCTCCTCCCTGCTTGACGGTATCGTCCTTGCGGTGGTCGAGCGGGAGAGCACCTACGGCTACCGTATCACGCAGGATGTGCAGAAAGTGCTGGAAATATCGGAATCCACGCTGTATCCGGTGCTGCGCCGCCTACAGAAAGACGGTTGCCTGACGACCTATGACGAGGCCTTCGCCGGACGGAACCGGCGCTACTATAAGATCACCGACCACGGCCGCGCCCAGCTCCGGCAGCACCGGATCGACTGGCAGAATTACCGAAACGGGATCGACGCGATCTTTTTTGGAGGGTAAACCCATGAACAGAAGCGAGTATATGGCCGCGCTGCGCCGCGCGCTCTCCGTCCTGCCCGAGGAGGAGCGCGCCAGCGCGCTGCGCTATTATGAGGAATATTTTGACGATGCCGGTCCGGAAAACGAACGCCGGGTGATCGAGGACCTTGGCGCGCCGGAAACGGTTGCAGGGCAGATCCTTGCCGACTACCGCGAGCTGACCACCGTCCCTCGCCAGGGCGCCGCCGCTTCGGGCGCGCCAGCCGCGCCCAGGCGCGGCTGGCGCGGCATCAACCCCTGGCTGCTGCTCCTCCTCGTCGTGTTGGCGATTCCCATTGGGGTTCCGCTCGCCGGCGCTTTCATTGGTGTATGCGCCGCTGTGCTGGGCGTGCTGGCCGCCGTACTCCTGTCCGTGCTGGCGTTCGTGGTGGTGATCCCGCTCTGCCTGCTGGCCGCGGGCATCGTGCTGTGCGGCATTTCCTTTGTCCTCTGGGGCGCACCCGCGAACGCGCTCGTCACGCTGGGCTGCGGTCTGATGCTGTTCGCGCTCGGCGTGCTGGTGTCACTGTTGGCGATCAAGCTGTGTACGCTGTTTGTGCCGCCAGTGTTCCGCGCCTTTGTCGCGCTGCTGCGTTGGCCGTTCGATAAACTGAGAAGCCGTAATCAGGGAGGTGGGGTGCAATGAAAAAGCTGATCCTTGCCTGCTGCGCGCTGTTCGTGCTGGGCGGCGGGCTTGCCGCGGGCGGCTGGGCGGCAGGCGGCGAGCTGTACAGTTCTTATTACAGCGGCGCGTTCCACTCCCTGCGCGAGACTCTGCACATCCCGCACTGGCGGGAGTGGTGGGACGAGGACGGCGTCCGTCATTCCGGCTTTTTCCATGGCGCGCTAGACGAGATCCAGGACGAGGTGCGCGGCCATATCGACAATGCGCCGGAGGAGGGCCGGCCGGATTCCGACACTTCCCTGTATCCCAGCGGCCGCGCTGGCTATACTGTTTTTTACGGAAAGTCCGACACGCTCCTTCAGGAGCTTGACCTGTCGGTTGACGGAAATAGCGGTTCCGTCCTGGTGAAAGCTGGAACGGATTATACCGTCTCCGGCGGCGCCACCGTCCTGACCGACCATTTTGACGGCGAAGCATGGTCGCTGGCCCTGTTCTGCCGTGAGGGAGAGCAGGTCACGGTCACGCTCCCCGCGCTTGCCATGCTGCGCTCGGTCGGCATCCATTCGCAGGGCTGCAGCCTGGATTTTAACGGCTCCATCGCTGCCAGCGAAATCGATATCGAGCTGGCGGACGGCACGCTGAGCTGCGGCGAGCTTTTCGCATCCGGCGCGCTCGACCTGTCCATCGGAAGCGGGGGCGTCTATGCGGAACGGCTCTCCGCGGCGGAGCTGGATATCGAGGTCGAAAGCGGCGATCTGGACTGCGAAAGCCTGGCTGCAAACGATACCCTGGACCTTACCATTGAAAGCGGCACGGCTTCTGTCGATCTGCTCTCCGCCCCCGTCATTGAAGCAGAGGTCGGCACAGGCAGTCTGGATGCCGGTGTCGCGGTTTCCGACCATTTCGGCTATCAGGCCGTCGCTTCGGCAGGCTCGGTCTATCTGAACGGCACGGAGATCGCCGGAGATATGGCCGGCGCGCATCGCGCTTTCCAAAAGGGCAGCGACCCCATGCTCCGGCTGAACGTTGCGGGCGGCTATATCGAATTGGCCACCGATCCATCAGACGTTTCTGCAACGCGCCATACCGCAAGCTTTCCCTCTTGACGAACCCCTCAAAACAACGTATGATAGATGAAAAGGAGTCTTTACTATGAATGGTAAAAAGCTGTACCGCAGCGAATCCGACCGCATGCTGTGCGGCGTGTGCGCAGGCATTGCGGAGTATTTCCAGATCGATGCGACACTGATCCGCCTCGCCTGGGTATTCCTTTGCTGCTTCGGCGTGTTTCCTGGCGTAGTTGCCTATATCATCGCAGCGATCATCATTCCGACCCAAAGCGCGGTTCAATAAGCCTACCAACGAGAGGATGTGTCCCCCTTATGAATGAAAACCAGCAGCCCCTGCAGGACGAGGAAAACACCGCCAAAGAAAACCAGGCGGCCGCACCCGCCGAAGCCGCGGAAACCGGCGAGCCGGAGCAACCAGAAAGCCCCGCCGAGGACCGCGTATTCGGCATGCCGCGCACCTGCTTCCGCGGCACGGCGCTGGGCGTCGCATTCGGTTTTCTCCTGTGCGGCTTTGCCGGCATCCTGTTTGATGTCCAGTTGGACTCCACTATGTGCGTGATCGTATGCGCCGCAGCCGGCTACCTGATCTCCCGCATGGTGTACAAAAAGCGCGAGACGGACGCATCCCAGAACAGTAAATAACGCAAAAAGCAGCCGGCGAGCCCTGCCTGCTGCTTTTTTGCGCGATATTCCCTTGTCCCCAAAGCAAAGGAGGAAATCTTTCCATGAAAACCGCTGTCGTTTATTTCTCCCTCGGCGGTGCGACGCGCTCGTTCGCCCGTGCGGAAGCGAATGCGCGCGGCGCGGACCTGTTCGAAGCCGTGCCGGAGAAAAAATACAACCCGTTTTCCGCGCTTGTCCGCGGCTGCCACGCCGCCATGCGCCAGAAAAGCGTGCCGCTGTCGGAAGCGCCCGACCTGACCGGCTACGGGCACATCGTCCTGATGGCGCCGGTCTGGGGCGGCTTCCCCGCGCCGCCGTTCAACAGCATCGCCGGCCTGCTCCCGCGCGGCGCGGAGGTGGAGGCGCTGCTCGTTTCCGCCAGCGGAAGCAGTGAAAAAAGCCGCGCCAAGGTGCGCGCGCTGCTGGAAGCCCGGGGCTGTCGGGTCGTCGCCCAGCGCGACATCCGCTCGCACCGATGAGGGCGTACACCTATATCCTGCGCTGCGCGGACGGCACACTGTACTGCGGCTGGACCAACGATCTGACCGCCCGCCTCGCCGCGCACAACAGCGGAAGGGGTGCGAAATACACGCGCGGCCGCGGGCCGGTCACCCTGGCCTACAGCGAGCTGTTCGGCACGCAAGGGGAGGCCATGCGCCGCGAAGCGGCGCTCAAGCGGCTGCCGCGCCCGCAGAAGCTCGCGCTCATCCAGAGCCAGGCGGACGGAGAGCTGCTCACCATTTACGACGCCGACGGACGGCCCTGCGGCGACCGGCCGCGCGCGGTCGTACATGCACAGGGGTTGTTCCATCACGTCTGCCACCTGTGGACGGCCGGCCGGTGGGACGGCACGCCCGGGTTGTGGCTGCAGCAGCGGGCGTTTGACCGCCCGCTCTATCCCGGCGGGTACGATCTCTCCTCGACCGGACACATCGACCCCGGCGAAACGCCCGAAGCCGCCGTTCTGCGCGAGGCGCGCGAGGAGATTGGGCTGGACCTGTCCCCCGACAGTCTGGTTTCGGGCGGCAGCTACCGCCAGCGCTACCCGCGCGGCGAGAGCGGCGGCTTTGACGATGAGTTGGCGTTCGCTTTCCTGACCCGTTTGGACGGCATACCGGCTTTCTCGCCGGGCAGCGAGGTCGTGGGCATGGCTTTTGTCCCGCTGGACGTCTTCGCCGCCGCGTATGAAGGCGCCGCGCCGCTCATGGGGCGGCGCGCGGACGGGAGCCGCCTGACCATCCCGCACGAAAACTTGTGCTGCCTGCACGACGCGGAGTGGGAGGGTGTCCGCAGCGCGCTGCAGACGCTACTCGCCCCCGAAAGCGCAAAATAAAAAGGGCTATCCCTCGGACAGCCCTTTTTCCATTCATTTGCCCATTGCGCCAAGCACAATATTGCACCCCAGGCAGGCCGCGGCGCAGACCGCATACACGACCGCCCGCTGGCGGCACGCCCTCGCCTTGGGATCCTCCTGCTTGTCCGCCTGTTCGGTGCGGCCGCAGATCATGCCGTACCGAAGCTGCTGAAAGATCGTCAGCCCCGCGAATGCGGCGAACATGACGAGCAGCACACGCTGCACGGTTTCCATCTCAGTGGATCAGGTTGAGTACGAGCGCCGCGATCACGAAGATCACGCCGACAACCGAGGTCAGGCGCGCGAAGATCTTATCCGCCGCGGTCGCCTTGCCGGAGCCGAAGAACGTTTCCGCGCCGCCGGAGATCGCACCCAGGCCCTGCTGCGCGCCATTCTGGAGCAGTACAACGACAATCAGGAACAGGCTGGCGACAATCATTACGATTGAAAGAGCGATTTGTGCAGTAGTCATGGCTTTTATTCCTCCATTATTTTATCGCGCGGTGCCGCGCGTTTTACTTGCGTACATGGTACTATATCACACGAACGCCGGTTTTTCAAGTGTTTTTTTACAAAAAAGGCTTCAAAATGCCTTTCAAGGGGTCTCCGGCCACGTTTGCATACACCTTGCGGCCGACAAGGTCCACCACCGCGAGCCGGATCGTCGACCAGCCGCCCTGCTCCCCCTCGTAATGCCGCTCCGCGGACAGCTTTTTAATTTTTTTCTGCAGCGCCTTATCGGCGGGACCGGTAACCAGTATCAGCGAAACCAGGGAAAAGCTGTGCTGTGCGTCCGCCTGCACCAGCGCGTCCTCGGCCTCCGCGGCGTATGTCCACCACCCGTCCAGCGCCGCTTCCTCCAGATCGGGCGCGGCGAACAGCAGCCGGTACTCATGCGCATGGGTGGTGCTGCCGGTCGGCATAATGCCGAGGATCTTGCGCTCGCTGCTGACGCTGAAGCTGCTCAGCAGCGCTGCCGTGCGGCCCGCGACCTCGACGTTCCGCCGCGAAACGAACGCCTCGTCCTGTCCTTCTTGCAGTCTGTCGCGGAACGCAACAAATTCGGTTGAAAAATCCATATCCATCCTTCTTCCGCTCACAGGTCGGGCGGGTATTCACCCCGCCTTGTCATATCCGCGATCGCGGCGCTGACCACCGGCTTATCCTCCCGATAGGTCACGCCGAACCAGCGCGCGTCCGTCGTCAGCACCTTGGCCGAGGCGCGCCCCGCTTCGATCAGCTCGTCCACGGCAAACGGCAGGTAGTATTCGCCTTTCATCGGGTTGAGCGGCAGCTTTTCCGCAAAAAAGCGGCGCAGCCCCTGGTCGAGCGCGGGCAGAAACGAGGGGGTAAAGCCCCAAAGGTTCATGGAAACCGGCGTCCCCTCCGGAATGGCGCCGGCCGGCGCGTCCCCGTCCGCGGCATAGACGATCGCACCGTCCGCGGCGCGCGCGATCGCGGTGCGCTCGACGATGCTGGTCAGGAACCCGTCCCCGTCCGCCGTGCAGACACCACGGGAAACCGTGCCGTTTTCCGTCAGCGTATTCTCCACCCGATAACCGACCATGCAGTAGCGGTATTTTTCGTCGTCCGCCGCCGACGAGAGATAGGCATAAATCTGCCGAAACGCGTCCGCCCCATAAAAATCATCCGCGTTAATGACCGCGATCGGGCAGCCGCCGGCCAGCTCCTTCGCGCACCAGACCGCGTGCGCCGTGCCGAGCGGCTTTTCCCTGCCCGCCGGCGCCGCCAGCCCCGCGGGCAAGCGGTCGAGCGTCTGATAGGCATACTCCACCTGCATGAAACGGCGCGCCTTTTGTCCGATCGCACGCTCAAACGCCTCGTGCAGCTCCGGCCGGATGATGAACACCACCCGTTCAAAGCCCACCCGGTGCGCGTCGTAAATCGAATAATCCAGAATGATCTGCCCGCCCGGGCCGACCGGATCGATCTGCTTGAGTCCGCCGTAGCGCGACCCCATGCCCGCGGCCATGATCACCAAAACCGGTTTTTGCATCGCTTGCTCCCTCTTCCCTGACAGGCACGGCCCTTTCCCGCGCCGCATCGTCCCGCTTTTCCGCGTTTAATTTGCCATCCTTTTGGCATACTTTATTATTATACAAGACCGTATCAGAAAACACAAGATGTTTGCACACCGCTTCGGGTTTTTTGTAGAAAAACATGAAAATCCGCAAAAGGCCTTGCGGACGATTGCAAAATCAGGGGAAAACTGTTAAAATATTGCCGTTAAAAATATATCAGAGTGTAAAACGCGATCTGTAGAGAGAGGATTTTGTTTCGATGCGTAAAACAAAGATTATTTGCACGCTCGGCCCCGCGACCGACGCGGTCCTGCCCGAAATGATTAAGGCGGGCATGAACGTTGCCCGTATGAACTTCAGCCACGGCTCCCACGAGGAGCACAAGGCGCGCATGGACGCCGTAAAGGCCGCGCGCGCGGCGCTTGGCATGCCGGTCGGCATCATGCTCGATACCAAGGGGCCGGAGATCCGGACCAAGACATACCAGGACGGCAAAATCGAAATCGTGGAGGGGCAGGAATTCACCCTGACCACCCGCGATATCGAAGGCGACAATACGATCGTTTCCATCACCTATGACGGCCTGCCGAACGACGTCAAGCCCGGCACCCGCATCCTGATCGACGACGGCTTGGTGGCGTTCGACGTGGTGGAGATCAAAAACGGCACCGACATTGTGTGTAAGGCGCTCAACGGCGGCCCGCTGTCCAACCGCAAGTCCATCAACGTACCCGGCATCAAGCTGAACATGAAGTTCGTCTCCGACAAGGACCGCGAGGATATTGAGTTCGGCCTGACCCAGGGCATTGATTTCATCGCCGCCTCCTTTACCCGCAGCGCGCAGGACGTGCGCGACCTCAAGGCCATCCTCAAGGCGCACGGTAAGGAGGATGTCGAGATCATCTGCAAGATCGAGAATATGGAAGGCGTCAACAACATCCAGGAGATCCTGGACGAGGCCAACGGCGTCATGGTCGCCCGCGGCGACCTGGGCGTTGAGGTCCCGTTCGAGGAGCTGCCCGAGATCCAGAAGAACATCATCAAAACCTGTATCTCGCGCGGCAAGCGCGTCGTGACCGCGACCCAGATGCTCGAATCCATGGCCAAAAACCCGCGCCCGACCCGCGCCGAGGTTTCCGACGTTGCCAACGCCGTTTACGACGGCACCAGCGCCATCATGCTGTCCGGCGAAACTTCGGTCGGCAAGTATCCGGTCGAGACGGTCGCCACCATGAGCCGCATCGCGGAGAACGCGGAGCGCACCATCCACTACGACCGCCGCCGCACCACCCGCTTGGAATTCCAGAACATGAACGTCGGCGGCGACCCCAAAACCAACGCCATCGCGCACGCGACCTGCTCGACCACGCACGACCTCGGCGCGAAGTGCATCGTCGCCTTCACCGACTCCGGCATGAGCGCGCGCGCCGTATCGACCTACCGCCCGGGCGCGGCCATCATCGGCGCCACCCCGTCCGAAAAGACCTACCACCGCCTGACCATGTCCTGGGGCGTCACGCCGGTGCTCGTCCCCAACCGCCCGTCCTCGGACGCGGAGCTGTTCGAGCTTTCCGCCAAGGCGGCGGTCGCGTCCTGCGGACTCGAGGCCGGCGATATTATGACGGTCACCGCCGGTGTGCCGATCGGCAAGGTCAACTACACCAACAGTCTGCGTGTGCTGCAGCTCACGGAGGAGCTTCTCGCACACGGCTTCCAGGACTGATCTTCCCATGTCGGTAAAACGCTTCCAGCGCAGCCTCGTGCGCGTGCTCACCGTGCTTGTGGTCATTTCCATCTTGGCCTGTCTGGGCCTGTACCTGTACCGGATGTTTTTCGGCTACAACCGCGATTCCTCCCTGTTTGAGGCGGACCTCGCCGCCGGCGTTAAGGCGGACGAGAACATCACCAATATCGCCCTGTTCGGCTTGGACGTCCGTCCGGAGGAGGAGAACTGCCGCTCGGACACCATGATGATCGTCACGGTGGACAACACGCGCGGCAAGATCAAGCTGATCTCGCTCATGCGCGATTCGCTTGTCTCGATCGACGGATACGGCGAGACCAAACTCAATGAGGCCTACTTCTACGGCGGGCCGAGCCTTGCTATACGCACCATAAACGAGAGCTTCGGCACGGATATTACGGACTATATCGCGGTCAACTTCAACCAGCTCGTCGAGATCATCAACGCGATGGAAGGCGTTGAGATCGACGTGCAGGATTATGAGCTGGACGAGCTGAACCGCGTCATCCGTGATTACGGCCTGGAACAGGGGCAGACCTTCCAGAGCGTGCAAAGCGCCGGCCTGCAGACGCTGGACGGCGTGCAGGCGCTGTGCTACGGGCGTATCCGCAAGGGCGGAACCGGCGACGACTGGGGGCGCGTGGAGCGACAGTCAATCGTGCTGAACGCGCTGTTTGACAAGGTCCAGTCCCTGAGCGCCAGCAGGTTGATCGGCCTGATGCAGAAGTTGATGCCCTATGTGACGACCTCGCTTTCCCCGACCGAGATCGCGCCGCTCATCGTCGGCGCGGTCAGGAACGGCATGCCTGCACTGGAGCACACCCGCGTCCCGCTGGACGGGGAGTGGAACTACTACGGCTCGTCCGGCGAATATATCCTGTACGACCTGGATGTCGCCGCGGACCATATCCACGAGTATATTTATAACGACGTTTTCCCCGGCGATACCTCAGGCTCCCACGCCGCCAACGGCACGGATGCAGGCAACGGTTCCGGCACGGACGGTGCCGGCCCCATGGGCGGCATCGATTTTGATGAGCCGCCGACCGGCCCCATGACCACGGACGATTCGCTTTCGTCCGGCAGCGCCGAGGACCCAGCCTCCCTCGCGGAGGAGGGCGGCTGGTACGACGAGGAAACCGGCGATTATTACGATTCCGACGGAGACCGCTATTATCTGGACGAAAGCGGAAAACGGGTGTATTATTAAGTCAATATGATCGATGCAAGGGGGTATGACACACGATCATACCCCCTTATTTCAGAATTCTGAGAAAAAAGGAAGACCTCTGCTATGTATGTGAAACGTGTTCTCCCCAACGGCGTGCGCCTGATTACCGAGCGGATCGACACTGTGCGCACCGCGTCCGTCGGCATCTGGGTCGGCAACGGCAGCCGCTATGAGCCGGCCGCGCTCGGCGGCATCTCGCACTTTATCGAGCACATGATCTTCAAGGGTACGGACAAGCGCTCCGCCCGGCATATCGCCATCGCGATCGACGCGCTTGGCGGACAGGCCAACGCATTCACAGACAAGGAATGCACCTGCTACTACATGAAGGTGCTGGACAAGCGCCTGCAGACCGGCGTTTCCATCCTGGCCGATATGTTCATGCACTCCCGCTTCGCGCAGGAGGATATCGACCTGGAGCGGGGCGTCGTGCTGGAGGAGATCGATATGTACGAGGACTCGCCGGAGGACGTGGCGATCGACAAGCTATTTGAGGCCTGCTACGCCGGCTCGGCGCTCGGCCGGCCCATCCTCGGCACGGCCGAAACGCTGCAGACGATCAACTCGGAAGCCATGCACGACTACATGCGCCGCTATTACCGCCCCGCGGACACCGTGGTATCCGTTTCCGGCCACTTCACGGAGGAGGACCTGGATTACATCGCGGAGTTATTCTCCCATATGGAGGGCGAGGGCCGCAACCAGATCACGCCCGCCGCTTACCAGCCCAGCCTGGTGCTGCGCGAAAAGGAGATCGAGCAGAACCACCTGTGCCTGTCCTTCCCCGGCGTTTCGCTTCTGTCCGAGGAGCGCTTCGCCATGAACCTGTTAAGCTCCATCTTGGGCGGCGGCATGTCCTCCCGCCTGTTCCAAAGCGTGCGCGAGCAGAACGGCCTCTGCTATTCGGTCTATACCTTCACCACCCCGCATCTGGATACCGGCCTGTTCTCGATCTACACCGGCCTCGGTCCGGAAACCGAGCAGAAAGCGCTTGCGCTGATCGTGCGCGAGCTGCATGAATTCTGCGATAACGGTCCGGAGCCGGATGAGCTGTCCCGCTGCCGTGAGCAGGTCAAGACCAACCTGCTCATGGGGCTGGAAAGCACCGGCACCCGCATGATGACCATTGGCCGCAGCGAGCTGCTGCGCGGAGAGGTTTCCGCGATCGAGCAGGTGCTCGGCGCTTATGATCGGGTCACGGCCGACGACCTGCTTGCGCTCGCGCGCCGTGTGTTCGACTTTTCGCAGGCCTCGCTCGCCGTGGTCGGGCAGCCAGAAAAGCAGGAGACCTACCGCGCGCTGCTGCAGTAACGGCCAGCCTCCTCCCCGTCTCTTGACATCCCCCCTGTTCTGGTATACTATACACACAGAGAGTAAACGGAAGCGTTGTTTTGTGGGGAGAGAATGAAAATGAGGAGACTTTTATCCATATTGGCAGCCGCCTGCCTGCTGTGCTGCCCGCTTTCCGGCTGCAGCTCGGTACCGTCTGATGATGACAGGGCTGGGGCTGACATGCGCCTGTCACCGGTCAGCCTGACGGAAGAAGAAACCGAACTGCTTTGGCTCGCGGGTGTGGATGTACCGAGCAGCGCCTCATTCACCCTGTATGACTACCAGACGGACGGAAACCTGCACGCGATCTTTTTCTCACGTTACCTGTTAAACGATGCGCTCGAATGGGAAAAGGACGATTCTTTCTCCCCGGGCGCCTTTGACGAAACGCCGCTTGATGCCGCGGGGCGTCTCTCCCTGACCCTAGGGGAGGACGGCGCCTACACGTTTTATGTCCGCGCGGAGGGCGGGCTTGGCTACAGCCATCCGGCGCCCCAGCTTCCGGAGGGCCTGCCCGGATCCGCCGCAGTCGGCGCAAGCAGTCAGACAGAACCGCTTACCATCACTTACGGCCAGGAAATCCCTCTGCTCATCCGCACGATACGGGACGATGACTCGCTGGCGCTGTTTGCGCTGGGCGAGACGCTGGAGAACGATCCCGAGCAGCTTGAGCGGTTCCGCAGCGCTGCCTTTACCGAAGCCTACACCGTTACGTTTTTCGACCAGATCCCACAGATATGACAAAAGCCGTCCGCAGGTGCGGACGGCTTTTTCTTTACCGGTCAACGACCGGTATTTCGGCTTCGTCTTTTTCATCCAGATGGTTCAGGTAATGCCTGGTCTCTCGCGCAATCACGCCAGACAGCAGCAATACCGCAATCAGGTTGGGTACCGCCATAAGCGCGTTCAGAATGTTCGCTACCGTCCAAGCAAGGTCGAGGGAAAGCACCGGCCCGATCACGATGACCAAGATGAACGCCAGCTTATAGGGCAGCATGCCCTTGGCCCCAAACAGGTATTCACAGCAGCGCTCGCCGTAATACGACCAGCCCAGAATCGTGGAATAGGCAAATGTGATGATGCCAACCACCAGAATCAGCGGCCCAAGCACCGGAATCTGGGAAAACGCCGCCGTTGTCATCTGGCCGCCATCCGCAAACTGGTCCATGTTGATGCCCGGGTTTTTCATCACGGTCGTTACCAGCACCAGGCCGGTCATCAGACACACCACCACCGTGTCCCAAAACGTGCCAGTTGAGGAAACCAGCGCCTGCCGCACCGGATTGCGCGTCTGTGCGGCCGAGGCGACCAGAGGCGCGGAGCCCATGCCGGATTCGTTGGAGAACAGTCCGCGCGCCACGCCGTACTGCATCGCCAGGCGGATGCCTCCGCCGGTCAGTCCGCCGGCCACGGCGCCGGGCTGGAACGCCAGCGTAAAGATCGCCTGCAGCGCTGGCAGGATAAAATCCCAGTTGATGCACAGGATAACAACGCAGCCCACCACATAGAACGCGGCCATAAGTGGAACCAGCCTTTCACACACGACCGCGATCGATTTGATGCCGCCGATGATGACCACCGCCGTGATTGCCGCGAATACGATACCAATGGCCAGCGGCGGGATGTAGATCGGGCTGTTGCCCTGAATGATCTCGGAAATTGCGTTGATCTGCGTGCCGCAGCCGATGCCGAATGAGGCCAGCATGGCAAACGCGGCGAACACCACGCCCAGCCACTTCATATGCAGGCCGCGCTCCAGCGCATACATGGCGCCACCCTGCATCCGTCCATCCTTTGTCTGCACACGGTATTTGACGGCAATCAGGCTTTCCGCGTATTTGGTCGCAATGCCAAACACACCGGTCAGCCAGCACCACAGCACCGCGCCCGGCCCGCCGAGGAATACCGCCGTCCCCACGCCCACGATATTGCCCGTGCCGATGGTCGAGGCCAGCGCGGTCGTCAGCGCCTGGAATTGGCTCACGTCACCCGGCGAATCCGGATCCTTCGTCAGCGACAGACGGATGCCGGTCAATGTCTTGCGTTGGATAAAGCCTGTGCGCACCGTCATGAACAGATGTGTGCCAAGCAGCAGGACGATCATGGGCAGCCCCCAGATCCAATTGTCTATCGCCGACACAAGGTTAGAAAATTTCTCCACAGCCGATCCCCTTTTTCACTTCCACGAAGCCACGTACGCACGGAATCGTGCAGCCCCGCAGTATGCTTTGTATTATATCGCATTTTTTACGAATTGGCAAGAATCCCCGCGCAGCCTTTCTCCTGTAAGCTGCCGGGCGACGAGGAAAGCGGTTCATAAATTTTGTTCTGTTTTTTGAAAAAAACAATTGACACCCCCACCGAATTATGGTATCCTATTTAGGCAGTCGAAACTGCGTTGTATCCCTCGGGGGTGCCACAAGTTAATAATTTGCGCCAGTAGCTCAGCTGGATAGAGTGTTTGGCTACGAACCAAAAGGTCGGGGGTTCGAATCCCTTCTGGCGTACCACTTTTTCTTGTGGAAAACAAGCGGTTTCTTCGGAAATCGCTTGTTTTTTAACTTTTTAGAAGCTTACAAATTTGGGTGCCAGCATAAAACCGCCTCTATCCTGTTAGCAGTTTGTTAGCAAAGGTGTTTGGCTACCCTTTTGATGGATACTTCCTTTCGTTCATTTTCTCCTTGCCTGCGGGCGAACTGCTAACAGATTGCTAACATCGCTTTTTTGTGCACGCTCTGCAAGCAGTGCTTCCAGCAACTTTTTCTTCATTTCAGGATCTTCATCGAGAATCTGCATTAACTGATCCTGACGCTCATTTTCTGTATGGTCACCATAAAACTCTTGCGCAATTTTTTCGGCCAAAGCCCGCCGGCGATTGTCCTGAGTAAGCGCATAAGTATTAAGCGATACTATTGCAGAGGCATGTCCCATATCGCCCTGTACCAATTTTACATCACCGCCGCTTTCAAGCAGCTTATAGGTCGCGCTGGAATGCCGGAGTTCATGAAAGATCAAAGGCGGCAGATCCAGTTCACTTCGCTTCTGCCAAAGTTTGAACTATTTCTCGCACAGCTTCGGTTCCACTGTGAAACCGTCCTCCAATGCAAACACTAAATTGATATCGTAGTATTCCTCTCCGGCAAAAGCTCGCTGCTTTGCAGCCATTGCCTTGCGCAGCATAAGCTCCCGCCGGAGGGCCGGCGTCAGGTAAATGATACGGTTGCTGTTTGCAGTTTTCGGAAGCTTGAGTACAAGCGTGGAATTGGTGTTCGCGATTTTACTGGGGAAAATGTGGATAATGTCATCCTGCGGTATAAATTGCAGCGATTCTCTGCTTACACGTTGAAGTGTGCGGTGGACATGAATCAGATTTTTGTCAAAATCAATATCGTCCCATGTCAGACCAACTGTTTCGCCGATCCGGAGCGAGCAAATGAACGCAAGGTGTACCGCAAGATGAAGCTGCGGATTTTCAATGCCATCAAGTGCCTGCTTTACCATTTCCGCTGTCCAGATGTGGCGCTCAGTTTTTGCTTTTTTAGGTGCATCGCAGGTGACCGGATTTTCTTCAATGATTTTCCAATCCACTGCTTTGTCAAAAGCGGTTTTGAGCAGCGTATGGATGTGCCGCAAGGTAGTTGCCGAAAGACAAGGAATCCTGCCCTTGTCTTCGGCGTGTCCCTTTGCGCCGCCACATTTTTTCGTTCGCAGAGTGTTGTAAAGCATTTCAACATGTATCGGCTGTAGTTTCTGTACAGGTATCCGTCCGATTTCCGGAATAATATGATTGCGGAGCAAAGCCAGGAGAGATGCACAATGCTGCATGACCATTTCGATTTGTCATACAAGCTCGCCCATGACATCAGGCATTCCTCTACCGTTTGATCCGATGGTGTCAGGAATGTATTACGGACCTTTTGATACTCGATTTTCTTCCTGAATTTTTCTGCATCTTCTTTTCGGCCAAAGGCTTCCCACTTTTGGCGCCTTTTCCCATCTGCGTCATAATAATCATAAATGACAGCATATTTGTTGCCTCTTTTTTAACGTTGCCATGATTGCCTCCACAGAATAGGCAGGTCAGAAACATGATGAAAACCAGCGGTCAAACGACTCTTTATGGATCCGGACCGTTCGGCCGACGTGCAGCACGCGGAAGTCGCTGGTGCGGCTGCATAGCTGATATGCGCTCCGCTTGCTAATCGCAAGGATCTTCGCCATTTCCGGTACGGAATAGGTTTTCTTCTCTACGTCCTGTTCCTGCAATATGTTTTCTTCCATATGTGTCCCTCCTGTAGACAGCGCCCGATGCACCGCCCTTACCGTAACACGCCTCCTTTAAGCAGAATTTTGATACGTTGGCAGGTCTATTATAACAATAAGGGCAGTAAATGCAAAGACGCTCGGTTCGGGGTTCAAAATTTATACTTAATTTTAATACGATTTTTTTAAATAAGTGATGGTATTACCGAATGGTTATGATTACTATGTTTGTCCCCGGTGCAGCTAACGCTGGAGTGGGAATTCACGCCCTATTTTGACCACTGCGGCCAGCACCCTAAGTTGAAGAGATTACAAAAGGCTCAGGGTCGTCTATCTTGGTAATCGAAAAGAAGTGCATAACTTAATTAGCACATAGGGTTGGAGGTTGTTCCAACTGTATGTCTTTTCTAATTATTTATTTTACGCTTATGCCTGGAGGGACACGCTCATTGAAAGCAACCTGAGAAATAAAAAAGTGTAGTCGCGCAAAAAGATGCACGTCGAGAATGCTCGCCTCCACTTTTTGAAGTTTACAACGCATGGCTTAGTAATTCGAAAAAGTATACTTTTTTAGAACAAAAAAACTATGCTACAAAAAACACCAAATCCATTGAATAGTTGGAGTTTGGTGATGTTATTTCCATATTTACATACTTTTGAACCTATTTTTAAAATTCATACATTACTATACCGTGCCCTATCTCAAACGTCTGTCTTTTTATATGCTAACCTATCCGTTCCGCATGGCGACAGTCCTCATCCTCATAAAAAGTAGCCCTGCCCTTTCCTGCGGCTTTAGAGCAGTACAGTGCTTTATCAGCACGTCGATATAGCTCTTTGAATGATATTCCCGGCTGTACACACAGAGCTACCCCTATAGAAGCGCTCACAGTTATTGTTTTTCCATCACGGTCATAGGTGTGCCTCAGCCGGTGCATAAGGCGGTTACAAAAATGGATGACCCCCTCACTGCTTACATTTTGCAGAAAAATCGCAAACTCGTCTCCACCAAACCTTGCTACTACGTCATCGTTCCGGCAAGTGTGCCGCAGAATATCAGCCGTCTGCATGAGCAACAGGTCTCCCTGCGTGTGGCCAAATGTGTCGTTTACACTTTTGAAATTATCGAGATCCAGCATCAAAAATGCGCCTGAACAGCATCCATCCTCCAAAAACAGGTTTATGCGTTTTTCAAAAAAGCGGCGGTTATGTATACCCGTCAGCATATCCGTATTACTCTGTGCTTTCAGTTGTTCCATAGCCGACTGGGTGTACACTTCCTGCTTCTTGCTGGTGCTAATATCTCTGAATGCCAATATAATGTTTTCGTTGTCCGATATGGCATCTCTGCATATTATCAATTCAAACCATGCGCCTTCTTTACCGGATTTCATGCAGCACTCTTTGCTGTATAATTTCCCCTTTGTTTGCGAACTATCAGCAAGTTTATATGATGCTATATTTTCTTTGATCTCCTCAGCAGTTTCAGCTCCAAATACCTCCGCCATTTCTGAAATAAATTTTTCCACTGTTAGCATATGATGCTCGCTGATATTACAATGTAATGCGCTGCGTATCGGCAGCACATCACGGCTGATATAGTTGACTACATATATTCCCTGATAAAGAATGCCGAATGTCTGGATAATATTTTGGTATAGCCGTGAAAAGTAGGAATTCCTCTCGTCACTGGTTATTTTCTTTGTTATATCATGGCAGTATCCGTATATCCTGTTCCCCGAATGCATACTGTCCCTTCTTGCACCAACGCGAACGTATATCAGCCCTTTTTCAGGGCTGACCCACGGATAAACAACCTCCACCTCTTCCCCTGCCATTGCCCGCTGCATCTCCTGATGTACAAGCTCGGTGTGTGTCATAAATATCCGGTTTGACCACTCCTCATAACATGCCCTGGGTGGGATTGTGCTGTCCACACTGAGAATTTTCTGCATGATATGGTCTGCATACATCACATATGTCCCGTCCTCCAGCAGTTCTATTGTCCAGATGCCGATTTGCATTTCGCTTTGCACATCCAGCAGATAGCTGTTTTCCGCAAAGTATCTATTCATTTAGCCTGTCACCCTCTTTACTGTGTTTTAACTTTATTTATGATACGCTTGCAAGATTGCTGTAAAGTCTGCGCAAGTCCCCTTCAATATCCAGAAAGCATCGGAGCAGTTGGGGGTTAAACGCACCGCACTGCCCGCTTATGATCATCTTGACCGCTTCGTCAAAGCTGTAAGGATTTTTATAGCATCGCTTGCTTACCAGAGCATCATACACATCCGCAAGCGCTACAGTCTGTGCGCCGGTAGAAATTTCGTCACCCATCAGCCTGTCTGGGTAGCCTTTCCCATCCCATCTCTCATGGTGGTGCAACGCAACATCATACGCATAAGCATAAAACGCCTGATCGCGCAACGGGGTAATGCTGGAGAGCAGATCCGCGCCCTTGCTTGTATGCGTCTTCATAATTTCAAATTCTTCCTCTGTCAACCGGCCGGGCTTGGTCAAAATATGATCCGGTATGGCAATCTTCCCCACATCATGTGTGATCGCCGCCATACCGATAAGGTCGATTTCCTTATTCTCTAACCCTTCCCCAAACGCGGTATGACGCAGGAGATGTGTTGTGATGGCGCGCAGCCGTCGGACATGCCCTCCGGACTCATCATGCTTAAACTCAATCACCGTGGAAAGCGTTTCTATCATTCCGACTCCGTATTCATACAGCTGTTCCGCCTGAGCCATCAGCGCTTGCCTCTGTTCAGCAATAATATCATTCAGGTTATTTCGCGAATGGAACAGCTCGATAACGGATTTCACACGTCTTTCCACAACGTATGGAATTACAGGTTTGGGGATAATGTCCATGGCTCCAAGCTCATATGCCTCCCGCAGGACTTCATCCTTATGCTCTCCTGTGATCAGAAATACCGGAAGCTGGTCCAGCACTCCCATCTGTCCCATAATGCGAAGCACCTGAATGCCATCGGCTCTCGGCATCACAATATCCAAAATCACAGCGGCAAGTCTTTCCGCTGCGTTCTTGAGCATGTCGAGACCAGATAGACCATCGTCTGCTTCCAACACACGGTAATCTTTTACAAAAATGCTCTTCAGGCTTGCCCTGCTTACTATCGAATCATCCACAATTAATATAGTATCACGTGGGGAATCACATTTTTCTATCAATTTTTTCATAGGAGATATTCCCTTCTGTACAGTAACTGCTTCAGCTTCAAGGCCGGTTCGTTCAACCACTTTTATATATAAATCGGCAAATCCTTTTATAATTTTACAGCTTTGCATATTAATATTATATTAAATTCCCCCAATCATATCCTGAAGTCTCATACCTCAAACCTGAAGAGGTCTGCTTTCAGGCGGCATGCAGGCGGTACAGTCTTGCCATCCTTGTCGATCAGTCGTCTGCAAGCGCGTTGTCCTCCTTGACTACCTTGCCCGAAGGGGTAGTCGCCCGGCCGGTGAAGCTGTAGCCTGTCACAGGATCGGTGATTCTCTGCATCAGGTATTGGTTTTTGGTATCCCATGTCACATTCTGCGTGGACTGCATCGTACCCTCTCCGACGCCAGCATCGTCCAAGGTTATCGTTCGGCCGCGATGCTCACTGTATCACCCGAAGCGTACACCCTGCCTTGGGACAGCGCCACATCGAGCGGTATCCTTTTTAAAAGTGAGGTATCATTATTGTATTGTAGCAAACCGAAGGTGGTAGGTAGCGGTCGGTTTTCCTGTTCCGTCTTTTTATGAGAGACCGTGGTTGCCATCAGGCTTCTTCCTTTCCATTTTTATACTTCAACATACTTTTGTGCGCAACTGCTAACATGAACTGTGCGCACTGTAAGGCTCTGCTTGCAAACATTGCACAGAAAAGCAGAAACCCCCAGACCTTTCCGCTCGTAACCGTCGTCTTAAAGCACTCTTTGCGTAGAATACGCGTGTGCTCAACGGCTACAAGCCAAAAGGTCGAGGGTTCGAATTCCTTATGGCGTGCCAGATTAAGTCATTGTTTCAATTGAAATAGCGTTGCCTGCTTTTTATCGGATTAAGAATGTCATTAGTGTATCAGCTGCATCCGCGCTTTGGATACGGTTGCTTTCCTGTCATTGGTTACCTACCTGTCTCCTTTCGCAGCAGAGGCCCCGTTCCCGGTTAGCAGGGAACGGGGCCTCTTTTTATCCAGCGCATTCCGTCCAGACAAAAGAAACCGGAAAGAGCGCCACCTGCCCCCTATATCAGGTGCGCAGCCCGCGTTTTCCCTCTGCCCATCCAGCCAGCATAATACACAAGTTGACTGCCATGCCGATGAACAGGGGATCAAACGGCACCCTGCATACTACCTCGCCCAGCAGTACGCATAACGGTCCTGCAACGATAGACAGCTCCGCATACCGCGCCTTGATCCGGCCGGGCAGAAAGAGAGCGCCGCACAGTGGCAGAAAGATCACCGCGCCCCGCAGGCCCATCGACATAAAGCTCCACTGCAGGATGACCGATTGCAGATCGCCTATGGTAAACAATACCGCCAGCAGCAGCGCGGCAATTATTGCAACGCGATCCGCCCATAGCCGCTGCCGGTCCGTACTGTCAGGCACAATGCGCGCATACAGGTTATTCGTTACGATGCTACTGATGCCCAGTGTCAGGCCAGCGCCACAGCCAATAATTGCGACCAGAAGCACCGCAAGGAATACCCCTGCCCAAAATCCAGGGAAGTAAAGCAGGATAAACTCCGGAAAAGTCTGCGCTGCGTCCATTGAAGGGAACGCGGTTTTCATGTACATGCCAATCAGCACACCACCAAGCCCGATAGGCGGGATGAGCACCGCACTGGCCAATGCACCTTGAACCGCGGTGCGGTCGCTTTTGGCGGACAGCACGCTTTGCGCATACGTCTGTGTAGAAAGCACCCCCAGCACAAGCGACAGCGCTGCGCCGCCATCTGTTCCAAGACCGCGGGCAAACAGGTTGAAATACTGCCCGGCCGGCAGCGCTTCATACAATGCGTACAATCCTCCGCTTTCACGGAAAACCAGTCCCACACATATAATCGCACAAATGTATAGCATCACTGTTTTGATCAGCCCAATTGTGCCAGCGCCTCGCATGCCTCCAAAGAATACATAGCAGATCATCAGGCCGGCGGACAGTAGCGCAGTAACGAAAGGAGGGCAGGCGACCACAGCGGACAGGAGCGCCATTGCCGACAACAGCTGAGCGACTATATTCAGGAAAATACCGATAGCCCCAAGCACGGATGACAGGAAGCCAGCGCGCGGCCCGTATTCGCTCTGAATCATTTGCTGTAGTGTCAGGTAGCCGTTTTTCCGCATAGGCCGCGCAAAAAACAGTGCCAAGAACAGGCAGCCAATCCCACCGCCCAAGCTGAACCAGATCGCCGAAAAGCCGTATTCAAACGCCAGCTGCGAGGTTGCGACCGTTGATGAACCGCCCACCAGCGTGCCGATCACTGCGCCTGCGACCATCGCGGCGGTAGATTTACCGCCGCCAATTGCAAAATCGCGGGCGCTTGTGACCTTCCGTCCAGCCCGAACACCTATCACTGCAATCAATCCCAGCGTCAGCAGCGCGCCAAGCCAGTGCATCGTCCCCATTGCATTTCACTCCTTTATCAGAAAGAGCCCTGCCAAACGGCAAGGCCCTTTCGCTGCGTTTCATTTCTGCTCCTTGTTCTCTCTTGCTTCCTCAAGGTTGCGTTTGAGGTCTTCTTCGGCTTCCTTTTTATCTGCCGCCATGGAAAGCGCCTCTTCCTTTCCGCAGTACATGCCGATCAGGCCCAGCCCCACCGAAACGCTGGCAACCTTAATAACCAGAGGGAACCATTGGGCTTTTACCGCTATGGCAATCGCCGCGCCCGTATCGCCCCCAATAATCAGTGCAACAACAAACCCGACAAATCCAGCCGCACCAGCAAAGATGGACACATACGCCCCCCAGCCGAAAACCTGATATAAAAAGCCGGAAACCTTTTTCATATCCATCCCTCCTTACACCATTCCGAATAGAGGTACTATGCCAATCAGGAACACTACGCTGAGCAGATAATGCAACACGCACCATATCACACAGTTTTGTGTTGTCTGCTTCATTTCAGAACCTGAAATACCCATTGCCGTATACATGCACAGCGCCAGCGGTGGCGTCATCCCTTCCATCGCACCGCAGATGACCGGCAGCATTCCGGCTACAAGGAACGGATTGGCACCGGCGGCGGCCATGACTGATACAATCGCCGTGCCAAATATCGCCACTTGTGAGGAGCCGGGCAATATCATGCCAAGGATCGCGGTAAACAGTGGCAGGATAAATGCAAGTGGCACCAGGCCAAAGCCCCAGCTCGATATCAGATTACCGATATTCTCGCCAACATGTATGGATTCAAACAGGTTACTGATACAGTAAGCAAAGAAAATGGTAGCCGAAACCGGCACGATGGACTTTGTTCCCTTTGCCAGAAGCCCTGCTATCTGACGCGGCCCGACTTTCATGCTTTTGCGGATAATGAACAGAGCGTAGACCGCTGCGATGCCAGGCGTAAACAGCAGCACGCAGCTTGACAACGCCGATGCTCCCTCTGCCGTCAGGCGAGAGGTGAAAAATGTACTCTTGAGCTGCGCATCCAGAAAGAACGGCAGCAGGATGACCACTGGGATAAGTAGCGACCGCCACCCCTTACGCACAGCCTCCCCGAAGCGCGGAACCTCGCTGGCCGGCAGAGCCTCAATGTGGTGATAGCGGCAGAACACAAAGATCGTTACTGCGCGCTGCAGGATGAACCACAGACATATCCCCCACATCAACATCCAGAACTGTGACATGGTATAGGTGTCCTCACCGTATAACGTCGCCAGAACGCCGAATGAAGCGACAATGATGCCGGAGGGCGGAATCATATTCCCCATCGTACTGGAAGCCATGCAGATATTGGAGGCCAGGTAATCTGGGAAGCCGCTGCGCTTCATCGCGGGAATCGTAAAAACGCCGGTCGCAGCAACATTCCCTGCGGCGCTTCCGGACAGCGCGCCCATAAAGCTGGACACCAAAAGCGCTACATAGCCCGTACCGCCCTTGATTCGCCCAAAGATGGATAAAACGACCTCGATACAGGAATCAATGACCTTTGTCCCCGTAAATATCTGCGCCACGACCATAAATGCGACGATCGCGTAAAACAGTGTATTCGTGGACGTTGCATAAACATGGTCCCAGATATGGCCCCATTGTCCGGTCATAGCAACCATTACAATATACCCGGCCAGCATCCCTTCATAAATCGGGCGTTTGAGCACAATGAAAAAGATGCAGATTGTAATCAGCAGGACAACCAGATAGATCAGTTCAACAGGCATAATCCCCCTCCTTTAAGACTCTGGTCGTTTCTTCGGCTTCCGACGGTTGCTCACGTTGAACTATAGCTGTCAGTCTTCAACAGGTATCTCTACGTCAAGCAGAGGCGGGTACTGCTGGCAGCCGAACACATCGCCTTCACCGAAGGAGCCGGACGGCTTCAGGCGGTTGATTGTAAATTTAATGGCATAGCCCGGATCGAACTCAACAAAGTCCGCAATGCGGCTCTCGGGTAT
This sequence comes from Agathobaculum massiliense, assembly GCF_900291975.1. GTDB lineage: Bacteria > Bacillota > Clostridia > Oscillospirales > Butyricicoccaceae > Agathobaculum > Agathobaculum ammoniilyticum. The sequence goes on along the minus strand of NZ_OMPN01000001.1, from coordinate 2,134,051 downwards.
GCCGTACAGCTCGGCAACAAACTGGCGGTTGAGCACGCCGCTTTTTTTGACCATTTCATAGTTGGCCGGATCGCGGAAAATGATATCAAACGTAATTCTGTCGGTACCCGCATTTTTGCTGCGGATCGTCTTTGCCAGATCAACAAGTCTCATGGTTTTCATGTTTTCTCCTCCTCATTCGCCGATTTCAATCATGGAAACTGGGAACAGCTCGAGCGGATCGTCCACCTCAACAGTGTGGTCCATGGTCCAGGTATACGCATCCGATATCTTGGTTACTTCATCCAGAATAAAGGCTGCCGTGCCAGCCGTACCCTTAACCTCGGGCAGGCGGGCGTAGAAAATCTGCCGCATGCCGATCAGCGTAACCTCCTCAGCCAGCTTATCATCGTCGGCCACGCCTTCTACAACGACCAGCAGCTCGTGTGATTTGGTTTCCTTGATCGGTTCCAGGTCGCCCATGACGCCGTTCTTGCCAAAAATACGGTAGCTCAGTTCGTATTTATCGTTCGGATGACGTTCCGCGACCTGTGAACGTGCCCAGTCGATCACCTTGTCGATATTTTGAATGGTATAAGGATCACGAATACCCGCAAGACCCATATACCGCTTGCCCACAAAGCCGGAGCCCTCCAGCTTGACCTTGATACGGCCATCAATGGGGATAAATTTGGGGTTGGTGATACGGCAGGTCTTTTCGTCAAACTGCTCGTATTTGCACTCGCTCATATCCAAGCAGCCGCCTGCAACATATTCATAATATGGATTCGTGCGTTCATACATTGCATGGCCCGCTACTGAAGCGATCGTACAGCGCTGGAACGGCGCCATAGCCGTAACCTTAACGTCATCCTTGGTAATTGTTCCGATAACCGATTCTTTCGCGCCGTAGGGCTCGCAGCAGAAGGAAGCGCATTCCAGCACCTTGCCGGTGTAATATGCGATGTTTTCCGGGAAGCCTTCATAAATCGCGGCCGAGGCAAATACGCAGGCGTCACTTGTGCGGCCTCCGATGATTACATCCGCGCCCATTTCCAGCGCCTTGATGAACGGATGTACACCGGCAACAGCAACGATGCGAGTCGTAGCGTCAAGCTCCTCGATCGTCAGATCGCTCCTGCTGTTCAGGCCCTCTATCTTTTCACCTGCCAGCATTTTGCGGCGCAGGTACTCCTTATCAACCTCGGAATAGAAATACGCGAGCTTAAATTTCTTGAGCCCATGTTTTTTGGCCATATCCCGAATCATATCTACATACATATCAACGCGGCTGTTCGTACCCGTATCGCCCGCTGAACCTATGATCATCGGTACGCCCTGCTCACGCGCGGCCAAAAGCATCAGTTCCAAGTCATGGTACTGCCAGTCGGGGTGGCTGGCGCACTTATCCATACCCAGCGGCACTGGGCCGATATCATCGCTGCCGGAATCGCAGCAATAATAATCCGGATGCGTTGCCGCACCGATATAGAAGCTCCCCTCTTTTGTCGGTGCAAAGCCAAGATGTCCATTCGGAGAGATGATTCGCAGCGTTTCCTTTCCCATGATGATCCTCCTAACAAAAATTAAAATCAGTATAACTTGCTATTACAAGTTATGCTGATTTTAAGATAAATCTCTTAGGAAGTCAATATATTTTATGGCTATTTTAATCAATTCATCCCCAATTTTCTCCGTATATTTTTGTGCATTATATCCATTTTCATGACAATCCAAAGCAATAATCAAAAATTGTTATGACAAGTTGCCGAACTGTATGAGCAGCAACCGTTCCAGTTCCCACTCAACCGCACCTGCTCATACCTGACGTTGCAAATGGAAGGAATAAATATCCGAACGGTAATAGCCCAGCTTATACTCCAATGGATGATTTTCATGAGAGGAATACAGTGATCGCAAAACAATCAACGCTTTTCCGTGCGGCAACGAAAGTATCTTTTCCAGCCCCGCATCTGCATTAACCGCTCCTAATGTCTGCTCTACATCCTTTAATCTAATTCCAAGCCTTGCGTACAGGTCGAATGTTGAGAATGCCTGTCCGGCAGCCTCTGCCTGCCTTGCAGCTTCCCACATCCGTTCGCCCAACGCTGTCGGGAAAAAAGATCGATAGTAAACGACTGGTGTCTGCGCCGCATACCCAACCAGATCCAGCGCAGCGCAAGCACTGCCAAGGCGTTCCCGCGCTGCGGCATCGCCTGCCTCCGCTTGGAAGCCGCGCACCCTGGTATAGCCCGTCAACCCTTTTAGCTGGAGCACGCGGCTAAAACTGATGATGCGGTTCAGCTCATGGCTGATATCCGGTGCCTTAACAAAGGTGCCTTTACCATGCACCGCAAACGCCAGGTTTTGCTGAATCAACAGGTTCAAAGCCTGTCGCACGGTGATCCGGCTGACTCCATACTGCTTACACAGGCTGTTCTCCGAGGGAAGCTTATCACCCGGCTTATATTCTCCCTGATAGATCGCATCCGAGAGGCAATTGGCAAGCTGCACATACAATGCAACAACAGAATCATGAACAAGCATTAGTTTTTCCTCTATCTTTTTTATTGCAGTCCAGCCGTTTTCCTGATCAACTGGTCTGTACTTCCATTATAGGTATTTGGAAAAACCAGGTCAAGGGCTGCGACACGGAAAACAGCAGGCCATTCTTCATTCATTTTCAACATTTCACAAACGGCAGAGCGGCGTCTTAATCCACTGTATTTTCTTGATTCGATATGATATATTGTGGTATTATCCTATTACCTGTGCTTTTATGCTCTGAAGGGCGCGTTTCTGGGCCCGTAAATAGACGGCACCGTACACCCTCTCATTCCCCATTTTTTCAACTCCTCCCACACACATTATTATACTCCTATGATTTCTTCCACTTTAATCCAAAAAACCTTGAAGGAGAACAATATTATGGCTTTCAATACTCACATACCATTACATTTCGAGCTGGTAAACAAGGAAAACCGGAAAGAGATTGAAGCTCTGACGGTTTTTTCAGAACAAGCCAGCTTTATTGAGAGCGTAAAGGACTGTTTGCAGGAAGCAGACGAATTGGAGCTATGGCGGCCTGTCGGTATTTACGATGGCAACACACTGGTTGGCTTTTCCATGTACGGTTATTTTCCGGAACCAGCTCCCGGCCAACTATGGCTGGACCGGCTGCTTATTGACAGAAAATACCAGGGGAAAGGATACGGAAAGCAGGCAGTGCTTGCCCTGCTTTCCAAACTGTACATGGAGTATTCGAGCAATACCGTATACCTCAGTGTATATGAGAATAACCGTCACGCGATCCAGCTTTATCAGCAGCTTGGCTTCCGTTTCAACGGGGAATATGATGCCAAAGGCGAAAGAATTATGGTTTATTCTTATGAAAAAAGATAAACCGCTGCACGGAGAAGCACCGAACTGCGCGGCTCTGCCGCAGTTCGGTGCTTTCTTTTGCAATGATAGTTTTCTTTATTAATACCATATTCCGTCTATAGCGAAAATCCTCTTGAATTCTGTACTCGGCATGGCTGATGCGATTTGGGCCATGATCATGTAAAGCGGGATAGAATTATATGTGCAGTCAGCCCCGTAACATCCCCGTCCTCCATAAAACCAGCCCCAATCCGTTTACCGTCGTCAAACAGGAGCGCCACAGTAGTCAAGTACAGGGCTCTCCATCCCAGCGGACAAACGGCGTACCTTGGTGAAACATGGGGGTTGGATACATCGTACAGCCAGACGTTGCTCACTCCCTTTTCACACAGCTTGCCTGCCAGCGCCTGCGCTCTCCCAGCTTAGGCTGTAATTCTTGAAATTTCAGAGGAATATGGTAAAATCAAGGGATAGAAAGTGAGGGATTTGGTATGCAGATCCAACAGCTGACCTATTTCGTAACCGTCGCGGAGCAGGGCAGCATCAACAAGGCGGCAGAAAGGCTGTTTGTCACCCAGCCTAATCTGAGCAAGGCGATCAGCAATCTTGAGAGCGAACTCAATGTACATATTTTCGACCGTACGAATAAAGGCGTCGTTCTGACCGATGACGGTAAAAAGCTTTATCAGTATGCACGCACCATCCTGAGTCAGATGGAACTGATCCAAGGGCTTTCCTCCAAGGAGCGGCCGCGTCTTCTTTCAATTGCCTCTTATCCAATCATTACCATGGGGCGGCTGATCAGTAAATTCTACAACAATCATAAGCAGGAGGAAATCGCGCTGAAGCTGGTGGAGCAGCGCATGCAGCAGGTAATTGAAAGCGTAGAAAGCGGTGAGGCGGAGATCGGGTTTGTAATGAGCAACAATGTGCAGGTCAAGGAACTCAAGCACATGCTCCACTTCAAAAACCTGGTATTTAATCCCCTGGGGGAGGATACCTGGTATGCCAATGTTGGCCCCAATAGCCCGTTATATGGACGGGATGAGGTCACAATGGCAGAACTGCTGCATTTCCCCATCGTGCGGCTGCCGGATGATTACTTTTCCAACCTTACCTTTTATTTGCAAATCGACGGTATCCGGCTGACCGAGCATAAAAAGGTCGTTTATGTTAATGACAGCGCAGCCATCCTTGCGCTGCTCAGCAAGACCGATATTTTCCGGTTTGGGCCAGGGCTGAGCGCGCCGGATTTTGCAGCATACGATATCCAAAGCATCCCCATACGCAACTGTGACGTAAGGATCAACGTCGGCTGGGTGCAGCGTAAACGGGAGCTTCTCAGCCCGGAGGCTCGGGATTTTGTCCGCCTGCTGGAAGGGTTATATCCGTTGGGAACTATTGAAAATTGAAAAGATAGTTATAACCAGCTATGAAAAATAATTATAGCCGAGTTATAACTATTTTTAATGAGAAGCATTTTAACAGAATCCTTTCGTCAAAACAGAAAAATACAGGCACTGTGTTTGTACACAGTGCCTTTTTATTATTCGAATTGCATAATTTTATTCCGGCTTTTTATATTTTCTTATCATGATGTTGTATTTATAACTGCATTATAACTATTTCGACTTGGACAAACAAAAAATCTGCATGCTATTCTTTTACCAGGCAAAGAAAGGGGGGGTCCTATGACACCGGTTTTGGCACTTACCATTCTGCTGTGCATCTATGCCGCTGGCGAGCTGATCGCGCAGAAGACCAGAGCAGTGTTTTCGACAGTATTAAGCATTGCAATCCTGCTGCTCCTCAGTTTTTGGAGCGGCATCCTGCCGCAGACTATCATCGAGGATGCACAGGTTACCGGATTCGGCAATATTATCGCAGGTCTGCTGATCGTATCCCTCGGCACGACGATCGACTTCCCCGAGCTGCGGCGGCAGTGGAAGGTCGTTGTCATCTCGCTCCTCTGTGTAAGCGGTGCGGTAGCTGCAATTATCGGGATCGGCATACCGCTTGTCGGGCGCAACATGGCAATTTCCAGCGCGCCGATTTTCGCCGGAGGTAGCGCGGCAACACTGATCATGACGACCGCACTGGATGAAAAGGGGCTGACTGCGGCCAGCACACTCTGCATCGCGCTTTATGTAACACAAAAATTTATCGGCATCCCCATCGCCTCATTTTTGCTTCGGCGCACCGCCAGGCAGTTCCGCGAGAACCAAGCGCTGGTTGCTGAATACAGCGGACCTACACAGGAGTGCCGTGGCACCAAAGCAAGCGGCCCGCTGCAACTTCCTCAGGCGTTCGCCCGCCCATCCGTATATCTGTCAAAGCTGGGCCTAGTTGCACTGGCGGCGCACTATGCGTCCGACCTGACCGGCGGCACTGTTCATTACTTTGTCATGTGCCTGGTCATGGGCGTGATATTCTTCGCACTGGGCTTTCTGGAAAAGGGTATTTTAGCAAAGACGCAGGCAGACAGCCTGATTACATTTTTTGTCACCATCCTGATATTTTCCAACCTGGCGGCAGTCACGCCGCAGCAGGTAATATCGGTTTTTCCATCTCTGGTACTCTGCGCTACGTGCGGTGTGGCAGGCACCGTGCTGACCGGTTTCATCTGCGCGAGGCTGATGCACATTCCCTTTGGGCTTGCTGTAGCCTACGGCATCAGCTGTACGTTCGGTTTCCCGACCACGATGCTCATCCCCCGGGAGGTTTCCGAGGCCTTTGGGCGGACCGAGGAGGAAAAAGCCGCTATTCTCAACTATCTGTTACCTAAAATGCTGACAGCGGGCTTTGTCACCGTTACGATCGCCTCCGTCCTGCTTGCGGGCGTGGCGGTGCAGCTGTTGTGAGTATATAAGATGAAGAAAAAGGAGGAGTAAAGTATGGAACAAGCCTTTGACCAGATCCGCCGCTATATCGACAAACACCGAAAGCCGATGCTCTCCCTATGGGAAGAACTGGTCAACACGGAAAGCGGCTCACGGCAGTTGGAGGGCGTGGAAGCAGTATGCAATATCCTGCGCCGCGAACTGGAGGGGGCAGGCGTAAAAACGCGCACGATTCCCATGGACAATGCGGGCAGCGTTCTGGTTGGCGAATGGGATAACGGAAGCACCAAAGCGCCGCTTCTGTTTATCGGGCATATGGATACCGTATTTAAGGAAGGCGCAGTAAAGGAGAATCCGTTCCGTGTTGATGAGGAGAACTTTGCACATGGCCCCGGCGTCGTGGATATGAAAGCTGGGCTGGTGATTGCAGTCTATGCAATCAAAGCCCTGGCAGAGCTCGGCTTTCATGAGCGTCCAATTAAGTGCGTCTTTGCCGGCGATGAGGAAAACCTGCATATGTTTTCAAACGCTAAGGCGGTTATGGAGGCAGAAGCAAGCGGCGCTCTGGCAGCATTCAATTTTGAAACAGGCTATCTGGACAACCACTTTGTCGTCGGACGCAACGGCGGTGGCCCCGCCCAAATTACGGTGCATGGCGTAGCCGCTCACTCCGGCCTGGCGCCGGAGAAGGGAAGGTCCGCTATTTTGGAGGCGGCACATAAGATCGCCGCCATAGAAGCGCTCAACGATATCCCACGCGGAAAGCTGATCAACTGCGGCAAGGTATCCGGCGGTATTGGCGAAAATACCATTCCGGACACATGTACGATCAACCTTGGGATCCGCTTCCCAACTTCCGAGATCAAAGGTGAGATCCTCACCGCCCTCCAGAGCATTGTGGAGCACCATACCGTGCCCAACACATATGCCGAACTGGATACCAGCCGCCTGATGAACTGCATGGATACGACGGATGGTGTTATGGCCTTGTTCGGACATGTGAAAAAAACCGCAGCGGATTGCGGCTTTGGAGACGTGGACTGTTTCCGTGTCGGCAGCCTTTCAGATTCCGGCATTACTGTCGCCTGTGGAGTACCCACAGTATGCGGCATGGGGGCGCGCGGCGAAAAAAGCCATACACCAGAGGAGCGTGCCGAAGTGGAATCCCTGTTCCAGCGCTGTATGCTTGCCGCCTGCGCGGCCTACACATTACAGGATGATTTCAGGGATAAAGGAAAGGAGGTAAACAAATGAACGAAAAAGAGAAAAATGAGGCGCAGAAAGAAAAAATCGGTATTGGCGCGTGGATTTCACTGGTCATCCTGATTCTTGTGCTGTCTGGTGCCTTTCGCACGGTGGACGGCCCTCTCAAGGTGCTAGACTTTACCAACCTCTCCGGCGCGTTTGGCACGATCGGGGAAACGGGTGCCAATCTGATCGGTTCGGGCGGCACCGGCGCGAAGGACGGCTTCATGGCCGGCTTTAACCTGATCCCAGCAGTTATGTTTTTTTGCGGCTTGCTTGGCGTATTTGAGCAGCTCGGCGCTTTCAAGGCGTCTGACATTGTGTTCCGTCCGCTGCTTCGTCCGCTGATGGGTATTCCGGGCAAATGCGGCATCGCCTTTATCTCCAGCTTCACCGGCTCGGACGTTGCAGCTGTTATGACCCGTGAGCTGTATGAGGAAGGCGACATTACCGATGACGAACGGACGGTTTTTGTCGCCTATCAATACGCCGGCTCTGCGTGTATCAATAACACGATTACTGGCGGTGCGCCGCTTGTAGCGATCTGCCCGGTTGCGCTCGGTCCCTGTATTGTAATTATGGTCGTGTGTAAGCTGATCGGTGCGAATATCGTCCGGTTGATCCTTCGCATGAAGGGCAAAAAGCATAAGGAGGGCAAACTATGAATGCAGAAGTAAAAATAGCAGCAGCCCCTCAGCAGGCAGCCCCCGAAAAAGCCAAAAAGCCTTCGGTCGTCGATACATTCCTGAAAGGATGTGCCAAGGGCTTCAAGGTCGGTATTGAAAACATCACCCCCGCAATGATTCTCGGATATGTTCTGGTTTACATACTGCAGGAAACCGGACTCATGGACCTTCTCGGCACGGTTATGAGTCCAGTGATGGGGCTGTTCGGCCTGCCGGGTGAGGCGTTCGCAGTTTTGATCTCGGCATTTTTCGCCAAGGCATCCGGCTGTGCAACCGCGGCATCCATGTATCAGGCTGGAACCCTGACGCTTGGTCAGGCCTCCATGATGCTGCCTGCCTGTATCCTGATGGGTACGCTGATTGGCCACTATGCGCGTATCGTTTTGGTGACCGGCGCGAACAAAAAATGGCATCCCCTGCTGATCGGCATCTGCCTGCTCGATGCAGCCATCAGCCTGATTATCATGCGCATCATCCTTTCGATGATGGGCGTACAGTAAATGCGGAAAGGAGCGATAACCATGCTTTCCAAGCTGTCCCGCCGGCGCGGTCTGCAATTGGAAGCCCTTGGCAGCGTATTGATCTCTACCGTCATGCTGGCCGACCGCTTTCTGTTTACTCTGCGGGACGGGTTCGTCTTATCTGCAGCGATCGTCTCCGCATTGTTTTTAACTGCTGGCATACGCGTGGTAAAGCGCGCAGATGAACAGGCACAGAACGGCGATCAAGCGCCGGAATAAGCCTCGCTGCTCCCTTTATTTGCCCCACCTCCCGAGAGAGCCCCCCTGAGGAAGAAATTCCTCAGGGGGGCTCTTTTATCCATATTTATCCCATAGGCATTGCATGGGATGGCTGATCTTCACGGGTTCTGCCCCTGGCCCTCATCTTATTATGATGATATCCATGCTATTTCAGTCTTCTGGCATTTCCCAATGAAAGCACGCGTAGTACGGCGCCGCTTTCCGTTTCAGATAATCCGCGTCATCCTTTTTGCCCCAATCATAGAGCCCCTGTCCGGCACTTCGGCCGGTTTTTCCCGCTGCAATCCCATCCAGTACAATCTGCTGGATAGCCCGCGTACCGCACAGGTCGGGGTATACGCTTTTGGCAATATCGCACTCCAGGTTAAAACCTACATCATCAAAGTATTCCAACAGGCCGATCGATGCGTACCGCATACCAACTGCATATTTGATTGCCTTATCCACGTCCTCGACCGAAACCACGCCCTGCTCGACCAGATAAAGCGACTCGCGGAACAGCGCTTGTGCGAATCGGTTGATGATAAAGCCGGGTACGCTCTTATGCAGCGTCACAACCTCGCGATCCAGCTCTTCCAAAAGCCTGCGGGCGCGCCCAATGGTTTCCGGCGTAGTTTTCGGGCCGCCGACCAGCTCCACCAATGGCAGCATATGCGCCGGCTGGAACGGATGGGTAACCACGAAGCGCTCCGGATGCCTCATTTCCGCCGTCAACAGTTCGGCCGAAATCGCGGATGTCGTAGACGCCATCAGGGTTTCAGGCGAAACGATCTCCTCCACCTCACGATAAATCCCACGCTTTACTTCCAGATTTTCAAACGCAGCCTCAAGCACAAACACGCAATCCCTCAGATCAGCCGGATCGGTCGTCAGGATAAAGCGTTTGCGGATCGCCGCACGGTTCTGCTCCGTCGCAAGCCCCTGCTGCACCAGCTCCTCCAGATTCCCCTCCAGAATTGCGCGGCACCGCTTCAGATCTTCCTCATCCAGCCCGACAATGGTCACCCAGCATCCGTGTCCCGCCATCAGCGTCGCCATCCCCGCGCCAACGCGCCCTGCACCGACCACACCAGTTTTGTAATCCAGCATTTTGTTTGCTCCTTTCCATCGTGTCAAAGACTTTCTGCTTTAATTATATAGCAAGAAGCTTGCCAAGTCAAAATACCTTCTCAAAAAGAAGCGATTCGCACAAAAAAACTGCTGGATTTACATTATTCTGACAAAAACCGTTCCTATCTCATACCTTGTCCCGTCGCCCGTTTCACGGCGCGGGCGCTGTTTCATGAAACAGTGAAACACTCCTCCGCGCATAGCGGCGCGTTCCCATCGAGCAACTTCGTTCATGGGGACGCGCCGTTTTGTTAACCCTCAATTCTCCTGCTCCATCTTTTTCAGCTGCCGCCACAGAGTCACGCGGCTAATCCCCAACATCTGTGCAGCGGCAGTCTTATTTCCGTTCGCCGCCTTCAGGGCGGCACAAATCTTTTCCCGCCCAGGCAGCAACTCCTCCCGCATGCCCTCTTCCGACTGTGCAGGAAGCGCGCCGCCCGGCAGGAACCTTTTCAGCGCCCGCGCATCGATCAGATCAATACCCCCACACAAAACCGACAGGCGCTCACAGAAATTACGCAGTTCTCTAATGTTCCCCTGCCAGATCTGCTGCTCCAGCAGCCCCTTTGCCTCTTCACTGAAGCAGATTTTCGGCTTGCCCTGCCCGATCTGAAATTCATCCAGAAAAGCCTGCGCCAGCAGGGCGATATCCCCGCCGCGTTCACGCAGTGGCGGCAGTGTCAGATCCAAGACATTCAGGCGGTAGTAGAGATCCTCGCGGAACTCCCCCTTCCGCACCTGCTCATACAGGTTGCGGTTGCTCGCCGCGATAATACGGACATCGATCGGGATTACCTTATCATGCCCGATCCGCATGATCTCACGTTCCTGTATTACACGCAGCAGCCGGCTTTGCAGCGCAAGCGGCATTTCAGAAATCTCATCCAGGAAAATCGTTCCGTTATGTGCGATTTCAAACAGGCCGGCTTTCCCCTCCTTGCTCGCACCGGTGAACGCGCCGTTGACATAGCCGAACAGCTCGCTTTCCAGCAGGCTTTCCGGAATCGCCGCACAGTTGATTGCTACAAAAGGCTGCCCGCAACGCATACTGGCATTATGGATCGACTGGCTGAACAGCTCCTTGCCTGTACCGCTCTCGCCAAAGATCACAATATTGGAATTGGTTTGCGCAAACGCATCCGCCCTGCGGATGCACTCCCGAATCGCCGTGCTTTCCCCGATGATACTGTCAAAGGTGTATTTCGCCGTATGACCCTTATGGTAAAGCTTTCCGCGCAGCTTGCCCTCGGTTTCCTGAATCTGATTGGCGTTCAGGAAGGTCAGCACATAGCCGATCACTTCGTCGCGCAGATTAATTGTGATTTTCTTAAATGAAAGGTGAGTCTGGTGGTATTCGATAATTTCATCAATATAATCGTTAGGCCGGTTGACCAGACGAGCGATCTGCGGTGACCGCAGCACTTCCCGTACCGGCATGCCAAGGAACCAGTCCCCCGGCGTGATATTCAGGATACGCTGTGCCGCTCGATTCATCGCCGAAATATTCCGGTTCTGGTCCAGGGCAATCAGCCCCTCGAACGCGTTGTCCACCATTGCGGTGCGCAGCAGATTCTGCTCCCGCGCCTCCCTGCTCGCTGCACCGAGCTGCTTGGCGGCTGTGATCGCATTCCAGATCGAGCTTCTTCCTGATGTGAGCAGCATCGTCTGGGCATCAAGGTTCCGGGCATAGATGCATCCGCGCATACCGCCCAGAATGACCTTTTTTCCATCCTCAACCGCACGCACAACCGCTCGGTATACCTCCTCGTCTGTATTTTCTTCCAGATAATAGGGCGTTACATCCACGCCGATACGCTGGGCGGTTTCCTCGATCCCAAGAATCATATTGGTAGAGCCTATGATTCCGGCAGGCGCAGCGCCATACAGCTCTTTCAGCTTATACAATACGTTCAATATATCTTCGCCGGAAATCACCAGCTCAACAATTGGGATCGGCCCTCCCCGGCGCTTCAGATCGAACGCCAGCGCCCCCCGTGCAATGATCACATCGGCGTCCAGATTCTGTGACAGCGCCTGCGCTGTCGTCGGCGCTAAAACCGCGCAGAAATCATATTCCCGCCCATTCCCCGCGCGTCCGGTTTCCATCCCCTCGGCAAAAACCTCTTCCGCCTGTTCCTTTAGCTCCTCAAACGGCGCTAATAATACGATACGAATCATTTCTTTCTCCTCTACTCTTTCCGGCGATGCAACATCGTTTCACGTTTCGTTACGTCTCGTTACAGCACGTTGCAACAACCATACCATATGTTCCGCCCATTATCAAGCCCTTTCTGTTTATTTTGAACAACCAGAAAAGTTTTACTTTGTCGGAGAAGGAATTATTTTGTCTGTCCTGCTTTTTGGCATGCTTCCTGCTCTTTAACAGGGCGAACGCAAAACAGCGTATCCATAAATAAAGGAGGTCTTTGCTTATGAAACTTCAAGTCCTGATCCCTTCCGACATTTCAGAAGCCGGCAAGCAGTATCTGCGCGACCGGGGTTATGAAATCAAGATGGGGCGCGGGCTGGACGAGGACACCATCATCGCCGATGCACAGGGCTGCGATGCGATGCTGGTGCGGAATGAGCCCATCACCCGCCGGATCCTGGAGAACATCCCTTCCGTAAAGGTGATCAGCAAGCACGGTGTAGGGCTGGACAAAATTGACCTGGAGGCTGCCGCCGAGCAGAACATTTGGGTAACAAACGGTCCCCTTTCCAATGCAATCGCCGTGGCGGAGCATACCATGATGCTGCTTCTGGCCTGTGCCAAAAAGCTGGTACGGTTCGATTTGGCGATCCGTTCGGGCGACTACAACATCCGCAATACCATGAAAGGTATGGATGTAGAGGGGAAAACCATCGGTATCATCGGCTGCGGTAAGATCGGTTCCATGGTTGCAAAGAAATGCGTGCATGGTTTTGATATGAAGGCGGTCGGCTATGATCCCTTCGTTCCAGCGGAAGCGCGCCTGCCAGAGATCGAGTATGTCGATACGATGGAAGAGGTTTTCCGCAGGGCCGATTTTGTTTCCCTCCATGTCCCAGCCACCAAGGATAATGCGGGCTTTGTCAACAAGGATATGCTCTCTTTGATGAAGCCTACGGCATACCTGCTCAATGCCGCGCGCGGCACAATTGTCAATGAAGCCGATCTGTACGAAGCGCTGCACAGCGGTCGGATCGCCGGCGCCGGTCTGGATGTATATGCACAGGAACCCCCCGCTGCCGACAATCCGCTGTTTACGCTTCCCAACATCACAGTGACGCCGCATAACGCCTCCCTGACGCATGAAACCACCGATCGCATGGGCCTGCACGCCGCGCAGGGTATCGACGAAGTGCTCTCCGGCGGCGCCCCGACATGGCCGTGCGTTACGCCGAAGAAGCCGAGGTAGCCTTTTCAAAAGGAGGAAATATGTATCAGCTTAGGAGTAAAAAATACGATATCGTCATAAAAAACGGCACTTTAATTGATACAATTGGCGATTTTGAAAAAAAAGAAGATCTTGCCGTCGTCGCCGGTAAGATTGCCGCTATTGGCACCATCTCAACAAACGATGCCAAAATGTGCATCAACGCAGAGGGATGTTATGTTTCTGCCGGGCTGATCGATTACCATTGTCATGTATTCCACGGTGGCGATTGGGCGAGCTGCTCCGCCGAGGCTTATGCATTGCCAAATGGAGTGACTACATTAGTGGATGCCGGCTCGGCGGGCTGTGGTGGCTTCCCGATATTTTGGAATAGTGTAGCAGCACGCAGCTTAGTGAATGTAAAGGCATATATCTTTGTCGGAACAGGCGGTCAAGTAGGTCTGGGTTGTGTGGAGGATGAAAATCCAGATCATATTAATCGGGACGGCATTGTGGAGCTTTGTCAGAAGTATCCAAATGAGATAGTTGGTATAAAAATTAAGATTGATAAGGATCATCTGGCACCATATGGCATTGAGCCTCTCTGCGAGGCCATACGTCTGGGCGAGGAAACAGGGCTTCGCATCTCTGCTCATGCCACGGATCCCATCGTTCCTGTTGACGAGTTCATTGACCTATTCCGTCCTGGAGATATTTACTGTCACATGTTCCATGAAACCGGCGAGGGCATTCTGGATGAGTCTGGAAACGTACGAAGCAGTATCCGCCATGCGCGTGAACGCGGTGTTTTATTCGACGCAGCACACGGGAAAACCAATAACTTTTCCCTTTCCTGTGCAAAGAAAGCAATTGATCAAGGTTTTTTGCCGGATATCATTAGCTCGGATTATACCAAAATCTCACTCTCCGCACGCTATCCTTTCACAATGATGCTGTCAGAATATCTCAACCTCGGTATGTCTTTCACCGAAGTCCTGCGATGCTGCACCGAAAATCCAGCAAAGCTTTTGTACGGGCGCTCAGCCCCTTTCCTTGCACTTGGCGAAGCAGCGGACCTTGCCATATTAAAAATCGCGGAACGTCCGGTCACTTTCTGGGATCACTACGGCAATCTGGTTCACGGTGATCAACTGATCGAAAACAAGATGACCATTTGCAACGGTGAAATTTTGTTCGATCAGCTGGAAGATAAATATCAGAAATTTGCTTAACAAAACAAAGGAGAAAGAGAATGAAACTGAGAAAAATCTGCGCACTGTTTCTGGCTTCAAGCCTTTTACTTTCGGTCGCAGCCTGTGCGCCGAATACGACTGTGGAAAGTAACAATGACGGCGGTGAAACATCCGCAAACACCGAAGCCAAGGTATTCACCATAGGTCATTCCAACCCTGCGGATCCAGATGACCAATATCATTATTTCTGTGAGCAGCTCAATAAAAATCTGCAAGAGATCTGCGATGGTGCTATTCAGTTTGAAATCTTCTCAGATAGCCAGTTCGGTACTGAAACTGAGATGTTTCAAGCAGTCAGTGACGGCTCGCTGGATGCGGTCTGCATTTCCAACAATATCGTTTCCGGTAGCATTCCGCAGTTACAGGTGCTTGACCTGCCATATTTCTTCGATAGCGAAGATGAGTATCAGTTCCTGGTTGATAACGAAGACTTCCTAAATGAAATCACCCCGATTTATGAAGGCACCTGGAACATGCACCAGTTTGCACCGGTACTCGATGCTTCTTGGCGTACTTTGTTCACCAAGGGTAAGGCTGTTAAAACATTTGAGGATATGAAGGATCTCAAGGTCCGTGTTACTACCAACCGCGTGCATGAGGCCGCTTACAAAGCTCTGGGAACCATCCCCTCGGTTATCGCATGGAACGAATGCTATACCGCCTTCCAGCAGGGTGTTATCGACGGCCTGGACGTTGGTGTTCCGATCGCCGCTACCATGGGCTTCTACGAAGTATCCGATTACTGCACGCGCGTCAATCCGTTCCCGATCCTGTGCTGGCCGATGATCAACATGGATGTCTGGAACTCCCTGACCGAAGAGGAGCAGGGCTGGATCACCGAGGCTGGTTATGATGCCGCAATGGCCCAGCGCACCCATCAGCGTGAGATGGAGGTTTCTTTTACGGAAATGGAAGAGGAAGCAGGCATTGAATTCTTTGAGCCCGACCTTACTCCGTTCAAAGAAGCAACTGCCAGTGTACGCGATCAGTTCAAGCCTGAAATCGGCGAAGACTTTTACACCATGTGCGTAAATCTGGTGGAAGAGTATCGCGCAGGCAAGTAAACCACATTGCTGCCCGGTGTGTGCTGAAGGCTGCACCGGGCAGCCCCCCCCCTTATAGTCTGCGAAAGGAGATGAATATGTATGCAGTGGGCGAAGCGTCTGGACCATAGCGTTCAAAAAATCAATGCAGCGCTGATGGTTCTCGCCTGTATATTCCTCGGCATCCTAGTCGTTACCTGTATCATGATGGTTCTCACCCGCTTTATCCCGAATTTTACCCTGACCGGTCTGGAGGAAATTGCTCGATATGCTTTTATTTTCCTTACCTTCTTTGCAGCGGGTGCCGGAACTGGAAGTAACGCACACCCAGGTTTGACTCTTTTGCGTGACGCACTACCGAAAAAAGGCCGGTTTGCCTTGGATCTGATCGTTTATTTGCTAATCGCACTGTTTGGTGTTATTTTCATCGTTTGCGGTTATCAGGCTGCTATGGGCGTCAGCAAGCTAATTTCTACGTCTTGGCGCATTCCAATGCCGATTATCTATTTTTCAGCGGTGCTGGGCGGCATTTTTATTACTGGGAACACGATCAATAACGTGATCCAGCTAATCGTATGCGGCGATGACAAGCGCAGCACAGAAATCGAAGAAGTTCAGATTGTTGCTGCACAGCAGGCAGAAGGAGGGAAAAACAAATGACATCGGCTCTTATCCTGTTTGGTTTGTTGTTCCTCCTGCTTGCACTCTGTGTGCCGGTAGGATATGCCATTGGTTTGGCATGCTGCGGCCTTGCGTTATTTACCGGAACCTGCGACTTATCCATGATCCCGGCCAAGATGATTACCGGCAACGATTCCTTTATTTTTTTAGCGGTCCCGATGTTCACCTTTGCAGGATACCTGATGGAAGCCGGCAATATCACTGAGCGTCTGGTCGACTGGGTCAACAAGGTATTCGGCCGTCTTCCTGGCAGTATGGGTGCGGTCGCGATTATCACCTGTGCGATTTTCGCAGCATTAACCGGCTCGGGCGCTGCAACGACAGCAGCCGTTGGCGCTATCATGTTCCCGCTGATGATCAAGGCACAGTACAGCAAAGACGCATCTGCCGGTATTATCGCCTCCGGCGCGGTACTCGGCCCAGTTATTCCTCCCAGTATCCCGATGATTATTTACGGTTCTGCCATGGGCGTATCCATTTCGGACATGTTCCTTGGCGGCGTTATTCCTGGAGTTCTTATGGCAGGCTCTTTCCTGCTGTACAACACTTGGTATGCGATTAAGCATCAGTTACCACGCAGCACAACAAAATATTCTCTATACGACATTCTGAAAGCAACATGGCACAGCTTGGGCGTTCTGATGCTACCAGTTATTATTCTCGGAGGTATATATTCCGGCCTTTTCACCCCCACTGAAGCAGCTGCAGTTGCAATCGCTTATACTACAGCTCTAATGATCGCGTACGGCCGCTTCACTTTCAAGCGGTACCTGCAGGTTATGAAGCGTACAGCAAGCACAACCGGCGTTATTATGCTAATTGTTGCACTTTCCAACGCATTTTCTTTCCTGCTGACCAAGGAACGTATCCCGTCCAAACTGACATCGGCCGTTGTTCCCATGTTAGGTAATGCATACATTTATCTGGCAGTTGTAATCATTATATTCCTGATTGCAGGCGCACTAATGGATACTGCGCCAGCACTGCTTATTCTGGCGCCTATCCTGGTCCCTATCGGCGTAGAGTTCGGACTGAGCGAACTCCATCTCGGCGTATTGATGTGTATCGTTATGATCTGCGGCCTGATCACACCGCCATTCGGGCTGAACCTGTTTACAATATCGTCCACGTCGGGCGTATCTTTTGAACAGGCTACCAAGGGTGCAGCGCCTATGATTATATGTTGTGTTATCATCTGCATCCTGTGTGCCTATATCCCTGGTTTAATTACATTCCTGCCATCCCTTGTGGGCGGATGATTGCCCCATCCTTTCTATATTCCATCAACTGACAATAAGACTTGGAAAGAGGTTCTTTAATGTTTAATCTTCAAAAAATCACCGATAAAATCGCTGCCGGAAAGGTTCCGGTTGGCTCCCACGTTGGCTTTGACAGCCCGTTTCTTACCGAAGCTCTCGCAGGCTGCGGCTTCGATTTCATCTGGATCGATGCGGAGCATTCCGCCATCGACAAGAAAGATATCCAAAACCATCTGCTCGCATGCCGCGCAGCAGGTGTGGCCGGTATCGTCCGTGTCCCGTGGAACGATCATGTTTTTATCAAAAGCGTTCTCGACATGGGTGCAGACGGTATCATCGTGCCGATGGTGCGCTCGCTGGAGGAGGCCCGAACAGCCGCCGCAGCAACGCACTATCCTCCGAACGGTGTACGCGGCATGGGAACACGCCGTGCGGTCAACTACTCGATGTGGGACAAGGCAGAGTACACCGCCAATGAGGATAAGCACATCTGGACGATCGTGCAAATCGAGCATGTTGACGTGGTCAAGGATCTGGAGGCTATCGCGGCACTGCCCGGCATCTCTGGCTTTGTCATCGGCCCGAACGACTATGCCATGAGCATGAACACGCAGGAGCACCGCTATACAGCCGCTTCCCCTGAAGCCAAGTCTGAATTTGACAGGATCGGTGAAATCCTACGTAAGACCGGCAAGCCTTTCGGTGTTTCCGGCGCATACAGCGAACAGTTTGTCAAGGATTGGCTCGGCCGAGGTGCCAACTGGCTGTGCATGAACTTCGACTTTAACTACATCGTTAACGGCGGCAAGGCGGTCCTGAAAGGCACACATGAGACTCTGGACGCGCTTGGACAGGCCTATTGAGCCAGAACACAGCAAGGGGGCTCCGAAAATGGAATGTCTGACAAATGCACAGCTGGAAGCGCTGCGCGAATTTGACACCCCGACCATCTGCAACGCCATCGAAGGCTTCGGCGTGCGCGCCAAAACCACAGGCTATACCGATACCAGTCTGCGCCTGCGCGTCAGCATGGAGGATAAGCCGATGGTCGGCTATGCCCGAACGGGCATCATTTCCGCACGGTATCCGGCGGACACCCGGCACAATGAGGTGATGCGGGCATACTACAAGCAGTATGAAGGCTTCGATCAGCCGCAGGTCGCGGTGATTCAGGATCTCGACCCGCAGCCGGTCGGCTCGTTCTGGGGCGACGTGCAGGCGACCGTCCATCGGGCGCTCGGCTGCGTTGGTACGGTCACCTCGGGCGGCGTCCGCGATGTGGCGGAGGTCGCGAAGGTTGGCTTCTACCTGTTCTCCCGGGAGATCCTGATCTCCCACGCGTACATCCATATGGTCGAGGCCGGTGGAACGGTGGAGGTCTGCGGCATGGAGGTCCATCCCGGCGACCTGATCCACGCGGATTGTCATGGCGCGATCGTAATTCCTCACGAGATCGCCCCCCGTCTGGCCGCCGCGTGCCGGCAGGCGGTAGAGGCAGAGGACGCCCTTCTGCTCCCCTGCCGGAAAGCGCTGTCGGAGGGCCGCCGCGTCACTGCGGATGAAGTCATGGCATGGCGTGCGGAAATGACCCGCCGCCGCGCCGCAATCGGCAAGTAAAGGAGGCCGTATGTTTCAGGAACAAAAAATTAAGGAAATCGCCCGGCAGATCCGCCGCGATATCGTTACCATGATACACGCAGCCGGCTCCGGTCATCCGGGCGGCTCTCTTTCTGCCGCCGATCTGCTCGCGACGCTGTATTTCACGGACCAGTTCCGCTGCGACCCTTCCTCCCCGAATTGGGCAGAGCGCGACCGGTTCATCCTTTCCAAGGGGCATACCGCGCCGGTAATTTACAGTGTGCTCGCACGCCGTGGCTTTTTCCCTCCTGAGGAGCTGCTCACGCTGCGCCGCTTCGGCTCCCGCCTTCAGGGACACCCCAAAAAGGATGCGACGCCCGGCTTGGACTGTTCCTCCGGTTCGCTCGGTCAGGGGCTCAGCATTGCAAACGGTATTGCCTTTGCGTTGCAGCGGCGCGGTTCGGACGCGCGCGTCTACTGCCTGATGGGTGATGGAGAGCTACAGGAAGGCCAGGTATGGGAGGCGGCAATGTTTGCCCCCCAGCACGGGCTGGACAATATATGCGCCCTCGTCGACTACAACAACGTTCAGCTTGACGGCCGCGTCGATGAGATCAAGGAGGTACAGCCGCTCCGCGAAAAGTGGGAGGCTTTCCGCTGGAACGTGATAGAAACGGACGGGCACGACGTCAGCGCGATTTACTCCGCCTATCAGGCCGCACGCGCCTGTAAGGGCAGGCCGACCGTTATACTCGCCCAATGCGTAAAGGGCAAGGGCGTTTCCTATATGGAAAACAGCGCAAAATGGCATGGAACCGCGCCAAATGATGAAGAATATGCACAGGCGATGGCAGAGCTGGAGGTGGAAGCATGAAGGATACGCCTATGCGCGACGGATACGGCAAAGCGCTCCTTGAACTCAGCCGTCTGCATGAGGATGTGATGGTTCTGGATGCGGACGTGGCTAAATCCACCCGTTCGGAATGGGTCAAGCAGGAAAACCCCTCATACTTTTTGGATTGCGGCATTTCCGAACAGGATATGGTCGGCACAGCCGCCGGCATGGCCCTTGCCGGGCTTACCCCCTTTGTATCAACCTACGGCGTGTTCCTTGCGGGCCGCGCCTGGGATCAGATCCGCAACACCGTCTGCTATAACCACCTGAACGTTAAGCTCGCGGGGGCGCATGGCGGCATCTCGGTCGGGCCGGATGGTGCCACACATCAGGCGCTTGAGGACGTGGCGCTGATGCGCACTTTGCCGGGTATGACGGTTGTCGTCCCCTGCGACGCAATCGAGACCCGCAAGGCGACGCTTGCCCTGTATGACCACCCCGGGCCGTGCTTTATCCGCTTCGGCCGCGAAGCGGTCCCTGTCATAACGGATGAGGACACTCCTTTTGTACTCGGTAAAAACCGTCTGGTATGCGACGGCAGCGATATGGTATTCCTCGCAAACGGTTACCTTGTCCATCAGGCGATGCGGGCTGCGGAGCAGCTCTCTGCCGAAGGCATTTCTGCCCGCGTCGTCAACGTGCATACCGTCAAGCCTCTTGACCGTGAGGATGTCATCCGGCACGCCTCGGAAACCGGCGCTGTTGTTACCTGCGAGGAGCATCAGGTCATCGGTGGGCTGGGCAGCGCGGTATGCGAGACGCTTTCGGAGAGCGTCTGCGTACCGGTCGAGCGTATCGGCGTGCAGGACAGCTTTGGCGAATCCGGCACTCCGGAGGAGCTGATCGACAAGTACGGCCTCGGCGTAGATTCCCTGTGCGCAGCAGCGCGGCGGGCCGTGCAGCGCAAAACGTCCCGTTAAAAATTTCCCCTTAAGAACAGGAGTTGTCATGGATATCCATGCAAAACAAAGCCTTTCGCAAAAGCAAACCCTGTCCCACGCACAGGTACAATCTCTGAACGTGCTTGCCATGACCGGAGACGAACTCGAGCGGTTCCTCCAGCGCGAGCTGGAGGATAACCCGTTACTCGAACCGCCCGAATACACCGACAGCTCTTTTTCCGAACTATTTTCCCTTTCGGGACACGGCGCACCCTCCGAAGCTCCAGAACACGGAGACATCCCGCTCCCCGATCGTCCGTCCCTTCGCGACCATCTGCTCAGCCAGCTCAACGAGCGCTCCATGTCGTCTGCCGAATGGGGCTGCATGCAGTTTTTGATTGATTCGCTCAGCGCGCAGGGCTTTCTGGACGTTTCCACACAAGAGGTTTCCCAACTCCTGCATCTGCATCCTGAGCAGGTATCGCGCTGCATGGCGCGTCTCCGCTCTCTGGAACCGCCAGGCATCGGCGCGCACGACATCGGCGACTGTCTGTTTCTGCAACTGGAGCGGCTGGGTCTCGGGAATACCGCCTTTGATACCTTGCTGCACTCCTACCTGGAGGATCTCGCAGCCGGGCGCTTTTCCAAAATCACACAGGAAGCCGGTATTTCCAAGCTTGTCCAGCGGCGCTGCCTGGAGGCGGTCCGCCATCTTGACCCGCATCCCGCCGCAGCCTTTACCGGTGGCCAGACGCAATACATCGTTCCGGATCTGGTGTGCAGCTACACCGATGGAGAATGGAATATACATATCAATGACCGCTGGATGGGTTCGGTTGGCATATCCACGCTGTATGACAGGCTGCTCCGTTCGGACGACCGGCCGGAGGTCAAGGCTTACTATGCCGAACGGCTCGCACAGGCCAAATTTGTGCTTACCTGCATCGAAAAACGCCGCGCAACCCTTACCGAAATCGCCAGCCGCGTTGTGGTCTGGCAAAGTGATTATCTGCTATATGGCAAGCCGCTGAAAACTCTTACCTTTCATCAGCTGGCGGCAGCGATGGGTGTGCATGAATCTACCGTCAGCCGCGGTGTGCGGGACAAATATATCCAGACCCCGCGTAAAACCCTGCCGCTGCGCGACCTGTTCACCGTGTCTCTTGATGCAGAACAGGGCATCAGTCAGGCGCAGGCTATGCAGGCATTGCGAAAGCTGATTGAGGAGGAAGATAAACACACGCCGCTGAGCGATCAGGCGCTGATGGAACGGCTGAAGGCGGCGGGTATCCCGCTTGCCCGCCGCACAATTGCAAAATACCGTGAATCGCTTGGGATCCCATCCGCAGCCCAGCGAAAACGTTGAAAAGGAGTCCTGCCCTATGAAATTCCCTGTTGAAACCATCCGCACATTCGGAGAAGCCGTGTCGGTCAAGGCCGGTATGTCTCCGGAAAACGCGAAAATCTTTATCGATAATATGATCAATGCCGACCTGCGCAATGTGCGCTCGCACGGTATCACCAAATTCCGCGGTTATCTATCCCGCGTCGAGCACGGCGTATCTGATATCAGGGCCGAGCCGACTATCGTCCGAACCGCACCCGCCGCACTTGCTGTAGACGGGAACAACGGCATGGGTACCACGATCGCCTGGAAAGCGATGGAAGCCTGTATCGAAACCGCCCGTGAAAACGGCGTAGCCTTCGCCACAATTAAAAATGCTTCCCACCACGGCTTCGGCGGTTACTATGTCATGCATGCCGCCGAGCAGGGTATGATCGCTTTTGAGGTTTGCAACTCGCCCAAACTGGTCGCCCCGTTCGGCGGCGCAAAGCCCCTGCTGGGTACAAACCCGATGTCGATCGCTATTCCCGCCGGCCGGCGCCCCATGCTGGTCTGCGACATGGCAACCAGTGTTGTGGCAAAAGGAAAAATCGCGCTGGCTATAAAGGAAGGCCGTTCGATCCCTGATACCTGGGCCTTGGATGCCGAGGGCCGCAAAACGACCGATCCCGTTGCGGCAAACACCGGCGTGCTTCTTCCTTTCGGGGGACCCAAGGGATATGCGCTTGCACTGATTATCGATGTGCTGTGCCACAGTCTTGCCGGTGCAAACGACAGCCAGCATATCCCGCGCGTATTTGAAAACCTGGAGGAACCTTCCAACATCGGCTATTGCATGTGCGTAATTGATATTAGCAAGTTCCTCCCACTCGCGGAGTTCCAGCAGAGCGTAGACGATCTGTTCGACAGTATCAAAGCCTGTCCGCCCGCCGAGGGTTCGACCGGCGTGCTCATCCCTGGTGAAATCGAATATGCCGCAGCGCAAAAAAACAGGGAGGATGGTATCGAACTCTCCGAGCCAGTCCTAAAGGAGTTCCGCGAACTTTCTGAAAAATATCAGGTGGACTACCCATTTTAAGACCATATCACTTAACCTCTTTTTCAATATCGCGCGACAGCGCAAAGCAAAGGGTACCGCGTTTGCGGTACCCTTTGCTTTGCGCTTTTAACCAATTCTATCTTACCTTTGATACGGAATCGTAACGCTACGAAAAGCAAAATTGAATTTTTATAGTTTATAGTGGAATAATTTCCTTACCGCGGGAAATAAAAGCTTTTTCCCCCTGTCACGCTCTCATATATCCTGAAGCGCTTACCCTTTTCCGATGTTTCGATTGCTATTCTTCCTGTTTTCGTTCTTCCACGTTCTTTGTGACCACCACGTCGCTCTCCAGGCCGCAGACATGCCGGCACACCACCGTCCCCGCCTTAACGGGCGCCCGCAGCGTGATCTGCCTGATTTGCTCCATCACCGGAAAGATCATCTCCTTGGGGATAGGTGCGGTCAGTCTCACACTCGCAAGCGGCAGGACGCCATTTTCCACCAGAATCGAACTCGCAATCGTCCGCTTAGGAGCAGTCAACTCCTGCCGCACATACTGTTCCCCTTTCGGGCAGGTGTGTCCCACGACCGACAAAATTTTTCCATTGTCCCATTCAGCCTCGATCTCACAGCCGTTCGGGCAAATGATACAAGTATACTGTTTTTTCATTCCACTGACACCTCCAGCGCGCCTATCCGGCGCAGGTTTCCCGCTTTAACCGCAAGCTGGACCATCTCTGCGGGGATCGCCTTTTTCATACGTTTCGACACGACCTCACGCCCGTCCTGCCGCACGACCAGGCGGCAGTCCCGATAATGCCCTGTCACGCGCAGCGAAAGTGTGAAATCCGCCGTTCCACTCACCCGCTGCGGCACGGTATGTCCCACTCCACGGCCGGCTTCGACCGCCAGGTTGCAGGGTACGGGCGGAGTTCCCGCGACATACGCCGCCACGCTACGCGCCAGCGTCTCCGCTTCCAGCGACACAAAATCGACCAGGTCATGCACATGTAACACGTTACCCGCTGAAAAGATCCCCGGCACGCTGGTCTGCAGCGCTTCATCCACGGCTGCTCCGTTCGTGCGAGGATCTATTACAATACCCGCGCCCTCCAGAAGTTGATTCTCTGGGATCAATCCGACCGACAGAATTAGCGTATCGCATGTATACTCCTGTTCTGTGCCTGGGATCGGGCGTCTGTCCACGTCAACTTCAGCTACCGTGACACCGGTCAACCGCGTCCGGCCGTGGATCTCCGTGACTGTATGGCTGAGATACAGCGGGATGTCGTAATCGTCCAAGCATTGCACGATATTGCGCGGCAGGCCGCTCGGATGCGGCAGCAGCTCGAATACTGCCTGCACATGCGCACCTTCCAGCGTCAGTCGGCGCGCCATGATCATGCCAATATCACCTGAGCCAAGAATAACGACCTCCCTGCCCGGCATGCGGTTATACAGGTTCATGTACGCCTGTGCCGACCCTGCGGTGAACACGCCGGAAGGGCGCTCGCCTGGTATGCCAAGCGAGCCGCGACTACGCTCCTTGCACCCCATGGCAAGCACGACCGCTTTGGCCTCATATTGCCGAAGCCCGCTGCGTGTAGCCGCAGTAACCTTCCGGTCACATGTCAGCTCCAGTACGGCCGCTCCAGTCTCATACGGGATGCCGCGCGCCTGAACCTCGTCGATAAACGCCTGCGCGTATTCGGGTCCGGACAGGCTTTCCCCGAACCGCCCCAGTCCAAAGCCATCATGGATGCACTGCCGCAGAATACCGCCAAGTCTGTCCTCACGCTCCAGTATTACCATATCCCGCACGCCCTGCTTATGCAGCTCGACTGCCGCCGCTAATCCGGCGGGGCCGCCGCCTATGATTACAACCTCTTTCCGTTCCATTTATCACGCCTCCCCTCTCATATTGCCGGTCAGCACCCACGAGCCTTTCCGGCTGTAGCAGACCTCCTGCGGCCTGCAACCCAGCTCCTGCTCAATCATCTGCTCGATCTTCATTTGGCAGAAGCCGCCCTGACAGCCGCCCATCATGGCACGGGTGCGGTACTTGATACCCGTCATAGTTACAACGCCCAGCGGGTTGTGAATCGCTGCAAGGAGTTCGGCTTTGGTAACCCCCTCACAACCGCACACCAGTTCACCATAATCCTGATCGCTGGCAATCAGGCGCGCCTGCTCCGCAGGAGTGCAGTCCGCGAACCGGACGATTCCCTTTCGACAAGGGTTAAACGCCGGATTTTCCGCAAACGCCTCGCGCTCGCGCATCAGTTCAACGACATACTGTGCGATCGGCACGGATGCAGTCAGGCCGGGCGATTCGATCCCCACCAGGTTGACCGCCTGCGGCGCAATATCGTCCCTGATCTCGATTTTGTAGTCCTGTACCGTACCGTTCTCATCCACCAGCTTAGGCTGGATGCCGGCGAACGTGCGAATCTGATCCTTTTTGTGGATATGCGGCCACAGCACCGTACCACTGGCGGCCAGCTCCTCTATATTCTTCTGTGGGACAGTGTAGTCATCAAGCTTATCCGTATTCTCGGCATCTGGCCCAACCGTAACGTTCCCGTCCACTGTCGGCGTCACATGGATTCCCATGTAGACGTTATTCGGTACCGGATAAACCGGCATAGGCAGCAGTCTCCCCATCCGCTTATGCAGGATAATATAATTGCTGCGCGAACCAACCACGCGGTAACCCGTAATTCCCAGCATATCGGATATCCGTTTGCAGCCCAGCCCCGCAGCATTGACCACCCAACGTGTCCGGAAATCTCCCTTACCGGTCTGCAGGACATAGACGTCTGTTTCTCTGTGGATGCCGGTCACCTCGTGATCGAAAAAGTAGGATACCCCGTTAGCATGAGCGTTTTCCGCCAGCGCAATCGTATACAAAAACGGGTCCATGATACCACTGTTTTTCGACCACATTGCAAATTTTCCCACAACCGCCGGCACCAGCTCATGCAGACGCGCCTCGTCTACCAGTTCCAGTCCGTCCATACCGTTTATCGCACCTTGCTCCATCGTGCGCTGGAGCTGTTCCATATCCGCCGGTGTATTACCGACCAGCACCTTGCCACACCGCTTAAAAGGAAAATCCAGTTCTGCCGCCAGCTTATCCATCATCTTATTTCCTGATACGCAGAAGCGCGCCTTCAGGCTCCCGACCGGATTGGCGAAGCCGCCGTGTACCACAGCGGAATTGCGCCCGCTCGTCTCATTGCATACATCCAGATTTTTTTCCAGTACCGCTATACGCAGCCGGTATCGGGAAAGCTCCCTCGCAATCGCACTCCCGACAACGCCTGCGCCAATCACAATTACATCATATTGCTCTTGCATAGTATTCGCCTCACACACAACGAATGTTATATATTTCATTGATCAAAATATATAACATTCGTTTTCATTTGTCAAGCACTTATTGAAAAAAAA
Source organism: Agathobaculum massiliense (assembly GCF_900291975.1). Classification (GTDB taxonomy): domain Bacteria; phylum Bacillota; class Clostridia; order Oscillospirales; family Butyricicoccaceae; genus Agathobaculum; species Agathobaculum ammoniilyticum. Next base: position 2,107,263 of record NZ_OMPN01000001.1, on the reverse strand, counting down.
ATAAAGCCACCGTATCCGGTGGGAAACACTCCGGCACAGCGGCTTCTGTCTCATCTATTTTCAACCTTAAAATATTTAGGGAATGCCGCGCGGATGGCTGCGATATTCTCCGTATAGCGGTTCATGTGCTGGTCCGCTATCATGCGAGCATGTGCTTCATCACGCGCTTCCACGGCTCGTATCAGATTTTCGTGATCCTGTAGGATCATCTGCGCCGGCCGGCAGCGGAAGCTGAGGATAGTAGTCCTGTCAAAATGCGGCGCAATGCTTTCTACCAGTTCATACCAGTGTCTCCGTCCACACAGATGGTAGAGCATACTGTGAAACTGCTTGTCCAGCAGGAATATCTTATCCTCCTGCTTCCGCTTGATATAAAGCTGCCACAGTGCGATATTTTCCCACAGCCGGTCAATATCCTGTGCGGAAAGCAGACGGCATGCCATCCCTGCAATCTCTGCCTCAAGTACACTGCGCAGGTGCCGCACTTCCTCAACCAACTCCGCGTCGATATAAGCGACATAGGTACCGATTTTCGGGCGGATATCGATCAGCTTACGCTGTGCCAGCTCCAGCTCCGCTTCGCGGAACGGCGTGCGGCTGACGCCCAGCTTTTCGCACAGCTCCTGCTCGATCAGTTTCTCCCCCGGCTCCAGTCCTGTGTTGACGATATTGTCCACCAATACGCGAACGACATATTCCTTTGCCGACTCGCGCTCCTTCCTCTCTGGTATCGTTATCACCTTGTCTTGCTCCCCCTCCAGATCAATGATATTCTGCTTTTTATTATACGACAGTTCATCAGCCCGCGTCAATTTGCCATCCAGTCAGCTTTGTCTGTTCGGCAACAATTTCATGCTTCCCGCATCCCGCCGGCATGGTTTTTAGTAAAGAAATTTTTTCCAGTTTCTTTTTCGCTGATTTAACGCTTGCAACCTTTCCCCGCATTGGATATAATGAAAGCAACTTATTTTACTAAAAACAGGGGATCGAGATGTCAACGCTTAAAGAATTAGCTGAATACACCGGTTTTTCCATCACAACCATCTCCCGTGTGCTCAATAACGACCCGACCATGAGCGTCAGCGACGCCACCCGCGCCAAGATCCTGGAGGCCGCGGGCAAGCTGCATTACCGCTCCTCCACCCGCCCGCGCCGGATCCGGACGGGCGCGCCCTCCTCGCTGCGCATCGCCATCGCGGAGATGCTCTCTCCGGCGGAGCAGTTGGTGGATCCTTATTACCTCTATCTCAAAAACTACGCAGAGCAGCGCTGCTGCGACTGCGGCTATTCGGTCATCCACCTGTCCGAGCAGGCCGGTGCCTATCGCGCGCCCGTCCCCACCTCGTTTGACGGCCTGTTGGCCATCGGCATTTTTTCCGAGGCGCAGATACAAAACCTGTCCGCCCTGTCGTCCAACCTTGTGTTCCTGGATTCCGCGCCGGATGAGCTGAAGTTCCCCTCGGTCGTGCTGAATTTCCAGTTAGGGGTGGAGCAGGCGCTCGATTACCTGCTCGCACGTGGCCACCGGTATATCGGCTTCCTGGGTCCGGACCGCAAGCTCGATCAGAAGAAACGTCCCGCGCCCGAGGTGCGCCGCCAGTTTTTCATCGATTATATGACGCGCAAGGGTCTGTTCGACCCCGCATTCCTGTTTGAAGCGAAAATGACTTCCTCGGACGCCCGCGCCGCGTTGTCCGCCCGCATTCAGTCCGGCGGCGCTTTGCCGACCGCCCTGCTGGCCGCCAACGAGGAAGCCGCAATCGGCGCGTGCGCCGCGCTGCGGGAAAACGACCTGCACGTTCCGCGCGATATGTCCATCATCAGCTTTAACGACACCCCGCTCTCCACCCTCACCGACCCGCCGCTCACCAGCGTCAGCACCCATGTCGCCGCCATGAGCGCCACGGCGGTCGACCTGCTTGCACGCAGCCGCCGCGATGCGGACGCACTGCCTGTAAAAATCGTTGTCCCCCCCTCGCTGATCGAGCGGGAAAGCGTATACGCCCCCATTCGCTGATCCCAGGCGGCCGGTCTACCAGACCGGCCGCTTTTTTACCCAAAACGTCCCCTGGATTTTTGTTCATATTTTTAGTAAAACAATACTTGAAGTTTTACTAAAAATTGAGTATGCTTAAATCACCAGGATATCATCCTGAAATTGCGATCAAAAAGGAGATGAGCCGTATGGAAGAGCAATCGATCCTTCTTCAGGCGATCGACAGCGGCGCGCTCGACGCCCGTCTGTCCGATGTCTGCGGCTGCGGCGCCGAGGGACTTGCACACAAACGCGCCCGCCTGTCCGGCCTGTTGCACAATTACGGCGCTGCTTTCGGCAAAGAGGGACGGGTCGGTCTGTTTTCCGGCCCGGGCCGCACCGAGCTGGGCGGCAACCACACCGACCACCAGCACGGCTGCGTGCTGGCCGCTGCAATCGATCTGGACGCGCTCGCCTGCGCCGGCCCCAACGGCAGCATGACCGCGCGCATCCGCTCGACGGGCTATCCCGACATTGACATTGACCTGACCATGCTCGCGCCACAGCCTGCGGAAGCGGGTACCTCGGCCGCGCTGGTACGCGGAATCGCCAGCCGCTTCATTTTCCTCGGGTATCCGGTGCGCGGCTTCAACGCCTGCATCGATTCCGTTGTTCTCGGCGGCTCGGGCCTGTCCTCCTCGGCGGCGTATGAAGTGCTGATCGGCGTGATCCTCAACCATCTGTTCTGCGGGGACGCGGTCAGCCTGGTCCAGATCGCGCAAATCGGCCAGTATGCGGAAAACACGTTTTTCGGCAAGCCCTGCGGCCTGATGGACCAGCTCGCCAGCGCGGTCGGCGGCATTGTGTCCATCGATTTCCAGAACCCCGCGTCGCCTGCGGTCCGCAAGCTGGATTACGACCTGCTCTCTTCCGGCCATGCACTCTGCATCATTGATTCCGGCGCGGACCACGCGGACCTGACCGACGAATACGCCGCAATCCCCGCGGAGATGGGCGCGGCCGCCGCATGCTTCGGCAAGTCCGTGCTGCGCGACGTGGACTACCATGAATTCTGGAACAACCTCGCCCTTGTCCGCCGACAGGCCGGTGACCGCGCTGCGCTGCGCGCCATGCACTTCTTTATGGATAACCTGACCGCCGTCAAGCAGGCGCAGGCGCTCGAAAGCGACGATTTCTTCCGCTTCCTCTCCCTTGTGAACCAATCCGGCATCTCCTCCGGCCTGCTGCTGCAGAACCTCTACTGCACGGCCCGTCCGCAGGAGCAGGCAGTATGCGTCACCATCGCGCTCGCCAAGCAGCTTCTCGCTGGGGAGGGCGCGGCCCGCGTCCACGGGGGCGGCTTTGCCGGTACCGTGCAGGCCTTTGTGCCGAATGGCAGGAAGGAGCAGTTCCGCGCCGGCATGGAGGCTGTGCTGGGGAAGGGCTGCTGCCACTTCCTGCACATCCGTCCGGAGGGCGGCGCCGTGATTGCGTAACGGCGTCCGGAGCGTTCCCCATATCTAACTTACTGGGAGGGTATTTTATGTCTATTCTTGTTCTGGGCGGCGCGGGCTATATCGGCTCGCACACCGCGCGCGCGCTGGTTGAGGCCGGACGCGAAGTGGTTGTCGCGGATAACCTGGAAACCGGCTTCCGCGCCGCGGTTCCCGCGGGCGCGCGCTTTTACGAGGGCGATATCCACGACCGCGCCTTTGTCGACCGCCTGTTTGAAAACGAGCGGATCGAGGGCGTGATCCACTTCGCCGCCAATTCCCAGGTCGGCGAAAGCATGGCAAAGCCGCTCAAGTATTACGACAACAACCTGTGCGGCACCAAAACGCTGCTCGAAAGCATGGTCGCCCACGGCGTGCTCACTATCGTCTTTTCTTCCACCGCCGCGACCTACGGTGAACCCGAACGCGTTCCGATCCTGGAAAACGACCGCACCGAGCCGACCAACTGCTACGGCGAGACCAAGCTCTCGATGGAAAAAATGATGAAATGGGTTTCGGCCGCGCATGGCCTGCGCTTTGTCGCGCTGCGCTATTTCAACGCCTGCGGCGCGCAGCCGGACGCTTCGATCGGCGAAGCGCACAATCCGGAAACCCATCTCCTTCCGCTCATCCTGCAGGTGCCGAACGGCCAGCGCGAGGCCATCTCGATCTTCGGCGACGATTACCCCACGCCGGACGGAACCTGCATCCGCGACTATATCCACGTCTGTGATCTCGCACAGGCGCACATCCTTGCGCTCGACTATCTGCTTGCGGGACGGGAAAACAACGTGTTCAATCTGGGCAACGGCGTCGGCTTTTCGGTCAGGGAGGTCATCGAGGAGGCTCGCCGTGTGACCGGCCACCCAATCCCCGCGCGGGTGGAGGCTCGCCGCGCGGGCGACCCCGCCCAGTTGATCGCCTCGAGCGAAAAAGCCAAGGCCGTGCTCGGCTGGAAGCCGCAGTACAACGACCTGCATACCATCATCCAGACCGCGTGGGATTGGCACAAGGCCCACCCGCATGGCTACGGAGCGTAAGGAGGCGCGGCTATGATCGATAACGCAGTGGCGCAGCTCGTCCGCTATGCCGAGCAAACCGGCCTGATAGCGCCTGAGGACCATGTCTGGGCGGTTAACAGCCTGCTGGAAATGCTGCGGCTGGACAGCTATACGGAACCCGCCCTCTCCGACACGCCCATCGACCTGCCCGCCGTGCTGGACGCGCTGCTGGACGACGCGCACGCACGCGGCGTGCTGGAAAACAACTCCATCGTCTACCGCGACCTGTTCGACACCGCGCTGATGGGCCGCCTGACCCCGCCGCCGCGCGAGGTCGCCGCGCGCTTCCGCGCGCTGTATGACGAAAGCCCGTCCCGCGCGACCGACTGGTATTACCAGTTCAGCCAAGACACCAATTATATCCGGCGCGACCGCATCGCAAAGGATATGCAATGGAAAGCGCCCACCGAATATGGCGAGCTGGATATCACGATCAACCTGTCCAAGCCGGAGAAAGACCCCAAGGCCATCGCCGCCGCGCGCGACCTGCCCGCCTCGGCCTATCCCAAATGTCAGCTATGTGCGGAAAACGAGGGCTATGCGGGCCGCGTCAATCACCCCGCGCGGCAGAACCACCGGATCATCCCTATCACGATCGACGGCCAGCCGTGGTTCCTGCAGTATTCCCCCTATGTGTATTATAACGAGCACTGCATCTGCCTGAACGCGGCGCATACGCCCATGAAGATCGACCACGCCTGCTTCCGCAAGCTACTCGACTTTGTCGGCCAGTTCCCGCACTATTTTGTCGGCTCGAACGCCGACCTGCCCATCGTGGGCGGGTCGATCCTCGCGCACGACCACTTTCAGGGCGGGCGCTATGAATTCGCCATGGCCAAGGCGCCGGTCGAGACCGCGCTGGCTTTCCCCGGCTTTGCCGATATCCGCGCTGGTATCGTCAAGTGGCCGATGTCGGTCATCCGTCTGACGGGTGGCGACCCCGCGCGCCTTGCCGCGCTGGCCGACCGTATTCTGGCCGCGTGGCGCGGCTACACGGACAAGGACACGATGATCCTTGCCGAGACCGAGGGCGTGCCACACAACACGATCACCCCGATCGCGCGGCGGCGCGGCGCGGATTATGAGCTGGACCTGGTACTGCGCAACAACCTGACCACCGCGGAGCATCCGCTCGGCCTGTACCACCCTCACGCCGAGCTGCACCACATCAAAAAGGAAAATATCGGCCTGATCGAAGTGATGGGCCTCGCCGTGCTGCCCGCGCGGCTCAAAACCGAGCTGACGGCGCTGGGCGAAGCGCTCGCGGCGAGCCGTGACCTGCGCGCCGACCCGCTGACCGCGTCCCACGCGGACTGGGCGGAGGGCTTCGCCCCGCGCTATACCATCACCGCGGACAACGCCATGCAGATTATCCAAAAGGAAGTCGGCCTCGTGTTTGCAACCGTGCTGGAGCACGCGGGCGTGTACAAGCGCACCGCCGAGGGACGGGCCGCGTTCCTGCGGTTCGCGGAAAGTGTGAAGTGACATGGATATCCGCTGCACCCCATTCGGAACCACCCATGACGGGCGGCCGGTCGAGCGCTATACGCTGACGGACGGCGCGTTCTCGGCCGCTGTCCTGACGCTCGGCGGCGTCCTGCAGTCGCTCATCGTGCCTGACCGGAACGGCGTCCCGACCGACGTAGTCCTTGGCTTCGACACGGCCGCGGACTACCAGGCGCAGGACTGCTACATCGGCGCGCTGCTCGGCCGCTGCGCCAACCGCATCGCGGAGGGGCGCGTCACCCTTGGCGGCAGGCAGTACCAGCTCGCCTGCAACGACAGCGGCATCAACCATCTGCACGGCGGCACGGCCGGCTTCGACCGGCGCATCTGGCGCGCCTCCGTCCTGTCGGACGGCCTGCTGCTGCGCTATGACAGCCCCGCCGGAGAGGAAAACTATCCCGGCCGGCTGCGCGCAAGCGTCGCGTATCGTCTGTCCGGCGGCACGCTGTCTATCGCATATACGGCGGAAAGCGACGCGGATACCCTCTGCAATTTGTCGAACCACAGCTATTTCAACCTGGGCGGGCATGCCTCCGGCGAAGTGGGCGCACAGACCGTTTGCGTCCACGCGGAGCGCTTCACCCCGCTCGGCGGGACCAGCGCGCCCACGGGCGAGATCGCACCGGTCGCCGGCACGGCGCTCGACCTGCGTCAGCCCGCCCCGCTCGGCGCGGGCTGGGACAGCGCCTGCCCGCAGATCGCGCGCGCGGGCGGCTACGACCACAATTATATCATCGATGGCACGGGACTGCGGCCGTTTGCCGAGGCATACTGCCCCGCGACCGGCATCGCGCTCTCCGTGCGTTCCGATATGCCCGGCATGCAGCTTTATTCGGGCAATTACCTGCGCGCGGACCTACCCGTTGGGAAAGGCGGCGTGCGGTACGGCCGGCGTCATGGCTTCTGCCTGGAAACCCAGTTCTGGCCGAACGCGCCCGCCCTGCCGCATTTCCCGCAGCCCGTCCTCCGCGCGGGCGGGGAATACCGGCGCCTCACGCAATTCTGCTTTTCTTCCCATTGTTAACGCCCTCTGCGGAAAACCGCCGGAAACAGGCTAACGCTTGCTTTCGGCGGTTTTCTATAGACAAGCGGCCGCAAACCCGCTAAACTAAAAGCAACCCGATTTACAAAAAAAGGAGGCCCTGCCATGTATACTGTGATCGTCGCGGACGACGAGCCCGAGCTGCGCCGCTCGCTGGTCGAGCGCACCCCCTGGGCCGAATGCGGCTTTACCGTGGTCGGCGAAGCGGAAAACGGCATGGAGGCGCTTGAGCTGGTCGAAAAGCTCGAGCCCGACCTGCTGCTGACCGATATCCGCATGCCGTTCCTGTCCGGCATCGCGCTGGCGCGCGCGGTGCGCGAGATCCGGCCCGCCATGCACATCGCCTTTCTCAGCGGGTATGACGATTTCACCTACGCGCAGCAGGCCATCCAGTATAATATCATCAGCTACATGCTCAAGCCGATCACGCTCGAGGAGCTGAAAAAAGAGCTTTGCGTCATTAGAGAAAAGATTTCCCTGCGCTATCAGGAGATTGCGCAGGGCCGCGCCGGACAGCCGCGGCCGGCCGATTTTCTGATGCCGCTGTTTTTCGGCGCCAACCCGCCGCTGGCAGACGCCGCGCTCGAGCAATACCTGCACGGGCAGGCTGTGGAGTGCGGCCTGCTCACCGCACAGGATATCCCGCCCGGCTACGTTGTGCTTGTCACAGCGATCGCCGGACGGGACGGCACGCCGCTCACCTCGCGCGCGCATGTTCATGCGGTCGAGCTGGTGCTGCAAAAATACCTTCACAGCGCCTCCTGCTTTATTGGCGGCCGCATCGTCTCGCTTGTGATGGCAAGCGAATTCGATTTGAATAAATACCTGCATATCGCGGTCAGCGAAATCGTGCAGTCGATCGAACGCGTGATGCAGGCGCGCTGCACGGTCGGCGTCAGCCGCACGGTCGGTGCGCTGTCAGACTGCCATACGGCTTACCGCGAGGCGATCGGCGTGCTTGCCTATCCCGCTGGGCTGGGGGACGGCAGCTCCCGTTTTGTCGATGACCTGGAGGCGCGCGGCTCCATCCGCTCGGATTTTACGGACGCGGCGGCTAGGCTGGAAAGCGTTGTCAAAAGCGGCAGCCGCGCGCAGCTCACCGCGTATCTGGACAATCTGTTCGACAGCCTGCTTTCCGCCCGCCGCTCCGCGCTGGAAACCGACCTGATGATGATCCAGCTCCTTAGTGCGCTTTGCTGGGCCGCGGGCGCGATCGTGGACCCGTCCACGGTGGACGAACTTTGGCGCGCTTCCCCGCTCGCCGGCCTCTCGCTCTCCTACCGCTCCTTTGACGAGCTGCGCGCGAAAATGACCGACTTCTGCCTACAGGTCAACGACGCGATCTCCCAGCAGTGTCGGGAAAGCGGCAAGCTGCTGTGCGACCAGGCGCTGGGCATGATCCGCGCCCAGTATGGGGACGAAACGCTTTCCCTCGCCTCGATCAGCGAGGCGCTGCATATCAGCCCGAACTACCTGTCCGCGCTGATCCGCAAAAACACCGGCGAAACCTTTGTCAACCTGCTCACCGCCCAGCGTCTGGACGCGGCGAAGGAGCTTCTGCAATGCACCTCGCTCAAGGTCATGGAAATCGCCGCGCGCTGCGGCTATGCGGACCAGCACTATTTCAGCTATTGCTTCAAAAAGCGGTTCGACATCTCGCCGCTCGCCCTGCGGCGGCAGAACGCGGAGGATGGCGCATGAAACAGCAGCCGCTTTCCCTGTCCAGCCTGATGGTGCTGCTGGTCAGCGGCGTGGCCGCCATCACCGTGCTGATTTCTACCTTGGTGTATACGACGCTGTACGCGAACGCGCTCCGCTCCAACGCAGCCGCAAGCTCGGAGCAGTCGGTCGCACAGGCGGCGGGTGCGATATCCGATTACACCTCGGATGCCAGCACCTTGATCCGCCGCATCACCGGCGAGCTGCAAAGCGAGGCGGACGACCTGACGCTTGCGGAAACCTTCAGCACCATGGTGCAGATGCGCGACGACCTGACCAGCATCGGCGTTTACACCAGCTCCGGCCGGCTGCTTTCCTGCTGGACCTCGGGCCGCACGCGCAAGCCGCAGGCCGGCTCGCTCGACCTTACCGGCGTCGAGCCCGACCCCTCCGGCCTGTACTATACCCCTCCGCATGTACAGAACCTGTATGCGGATTATTATCCCTGGGTGGTCACCATCGCCCGTCCCGCCGCGCTCGACCGCTACGGCGGGGAGGTTTTTGTGTCCATGGACCTGCAGTTTTCCTCCATCGCCGCTTATATGGACGCGGTCGGCATCGGCCAGCACGGCTACAGTTTTATCATCGACAGCGACGGCCGCCTGGTCTACCATCCGCAGCAGCAGCTCATCTATTCCGGCCTCAAAACCGAGGATACCGCGCCGCTCGCGGCGCTGGGCGACGGGGTGCATGCGGATCAGGATCTCATTCGGGTCATCAAATCCCTGCCGCAGGGCGGCTGGCGCATTGTGGGCGTCAGCTATCTGGACGAGTTGGTCCGCCAGCCGCAGCAGACCGCGCTGCAAATGCTCCTGTTCGCCGTTCCCATCGCCCTGTTCATCCTGCTCGGCGTGGCGCTTCTGATCGCGCGGCTGGTTTCGCGCCCCATCCTGCGCCTGGTAGGGGAGATGCGCGATTTTGAAACCGCCGCGCCCGACTTTGTCTATACGCCGGTCAGCGGCACACGGGAGATCTGCGTGCTGTCCGATTCCTTTGAGCATATGGTCGGCCGCATCCAGAAGCTCGTGGACGAGGTGAAGAGCGAGGAGGAAACGTTGCGCAAAACCGAGCTCAAAGCCCTGCAGGCGCAGATCAACCCGCACTTCCTGTATAACACGCTGGACTCTATCCAGTGGATGTGCGAGCTTGGCCGCACACAGGACGCAGTCAAAATGGTCAGCGCGCTCGCCCGCCTGTTCCGCATCAGCACCTCCCGCGGCGAGGACCTGATCCCCATCCGCAAGGAACTGGAGCATGCGGAATGCTATCTGATTATCCAGAAATTCCGCTATAAGGACCAGTTCTCCTACCGCTTCGACGTGGACGAGTCGCTTCTTGACTGCCTGTGCAGCAAGATTACGCTACAGCCCATCTTGGAAAACGCGATCCTGCACGGCTTCGGCGAATTTGTCGAGGATGGGGAGATCACCGTTTCCGTCCGGCCGGGCGGGACGGATATCCTGATGACCGTAACCGACAACGGCGTGGGCATGGAGCAGAGCCAGTGCAGGGCGATCCTGTCACATGACCGCAGCGGCCCGGGCGGCATCGGCATCAAAAACGTCAGCGACCGCATCCGCATCTACTTCGGCGCGCCCTACGGCCTGTCCATCCAGAGCGAGCCCGATCAGGGAACGCGCGTCATCATCCGCCTGCCGCAGTCTGGGGGGAATGCGCATGAAAATCCGTAATTTGATCGGCGCTGCCGGCGCGCTGCTGTTCCTGCTGGCCGGCTGTTCCATCCCGTCCGGCAGCGTGCAGACGCAGAAGCCCTATGTCGCCGTAATCACCAAATCCACCAGCTCGGCCTTTTGGAAATCCGTCCAGTCCGGCGTGAAGGCCGCCGCCAGCGAATATAATCTGGACTACACGTTTGAGGGGCCAGCGAACGAGGAAGCTTGGGAGGATCAGAATGTGCTGATCCAAAATGCGATCGATAACGGCGCACAGGCCATCGTGATCTCCGCGATCGACTACACGGCGCCCGCCGAGCTGATCGACCAGGCGGCCGACCAGGGCGTCCATATCATTATCATCGATTCGGATATCCAGACCGACCGCGCCGCTATCCGCATCGGGACGGACAATTACAGGGCGGGCGAGGCGGCGGCGCGCGCGCTGTTCGACGGCGGCGGGGACGAGCTGTATATCGGCATTGTCGGCTTCGATATCCACAGTGAAAACGGCCAGAAGCGGGAGCAGGGCTTTGAGGCCGCTGCCGCGCGGGAAAGCCGTGCGCATATTGTGGAAAAGATCAACTGCTCCTCGCAGAGCGAAACTGTGCAGGCAGAAACACGCAGCCTGCTGCTCCGCCATCCGGAGATCAACGCGATCGTGACCTTCAACGAGCTAACCACCCTCGGCGTCGGACACGCCATCGAGGAGCTTGGCCTGCAGGACACGGTGCGCGTCGTAGGGTTTGACAATAATGTGGTTTCGGTCGGCATGCTCGAAACCGGCGAGATCGACGTGTTGATCGTCCAAAACCCGTTTGCCATGGGATATTTGGGCCTGGAAGCCGCTTTCCGGCTGATTAACGGCCAGCAGCCGGACGCCGATCACATCGATACTGAGGTGCGCGCCATCGGCCGCGAGGATATGTATACCGAACAAAATCAGAAATTCCTATTTAGCTTCACACAAAATCAATGATTTGAATTGTATATTTTAACCAACGGATGTCGATTTTTTCGACATCCGTTTTCTTTTTTTAGTAAAAATTCAAACTTTATCAGTAAAGAATTCTATTTTATTTGCGCTGTTTTACTACTATAATGAAAGCACAACGAAAGGCAATCTGCCGAAGAGAAGAAAAGAGAGTCCTGAAGGAGGTAACCTACCATGAACATGAAGAGATTCTGGGCGGCCGGTCTGGCGGCAACGATGGCACTGTCCCTTACCGCGTGCGGCAGCGGCGACAACAACGCTTCCGACAACGGCGGCGGCGGGGACGCGGCTTCCAACGACCTGAACGTAGGCGTTCTGTATTATAACTACGCGGACACCTATATCGCTTCCGTCCGCGCCGCTCTGTCCGAAAAGCTGGATGCCGCGGGCATCGAGCACAACGACCAGGACGGCAACAACAACCAGACCACACAGACCGAGCAGGTGCAGACCGTTCTCACCGCCGGCGCGGAAATGCTGGTCGTCAACCTGGTCAACACGTCCTCGGATGACGCCGCGAACGGCATTATTGATAAGGGCAAGGAAAGCAACCTGCCTGTCCTGTTCTTCAACCGCGAGGTTTCCGACGCTGTAATCAGCGGTTATGACAAGGCCGCGTTTGTCGGCACGGACGCACCCGAAGCCGGCCACCTGCAGGGCCAGATGATCGGCGAATACCTGCTGGAAAACTATGACGCATATGACCTCAACGGTGACGGCAAGATCTCCTATATCCTGTTCAAGGGCGAGCAGGGCAACGCCGAGGCGGAATACCGCACCCAGTACGCGGTGGAAGACGCCAACGCCCTTCTGACCGAGGCCGGCAAGCCGGAGCTTGAGTTCTACGATCCGAACAACTCCGACAAGTACCTGGTCGACCGCAACGGCTCCTGGTCCGCCGCAGCCGCGCAGGAATACATGACCACCGCCCTTTCCACCAACAATGACAGCAACAACAACATGATCGAGCTTGTTATCTGCAACAATGACTCCATGGCGGAGGGCGCGATCACCGCGCTCAACACCATCGGCTACAATCAGGACGGCGGAGATAAGACCATCCCCGTGTTCGGCGTTGACGCGACCGACGCGGCAAAGTCTCTGATCTCCAAGGGCCAGATGGCCGGCTCCATCAAGCAGGATGCCGACGGTATGGCGCAGTGCATCACCGATATCATCTCCAACGTCGCAGCCGGCAAGGACATGATGGACGGTATTGCCGACAAGTACACGGTTGACGACAGCGTTAACAAGATCCGCATCCCCTATCAGATCTACCTCGGCGAATAAGCCTTTCCGCTAACGCTGCACTTCATGCAACCAACGGCCGCTACCGCGCACAAGCGGCGGCGGCCGTCTTTTCATCCAAAACAAAGGGGAGGAGCAATCCATATGGCAAACGACGTCCTGCTGCAAATGACTGATATCTGTAAGCAGTTTCCCGGCGTCAAGGCGCTGGACGGCGTATCACTGACCGTGCGGCGCGGCACGGTCCACGCGCTGATGGGCGAAAACGGCGCCGGAAAATCAACGCTCATGAAATGCCTGTTCGGCATTTATGAAAAAAACAGCGGCACCATTGAACTGGAGGGCAAGGAGGTCAACTTCAAAACCTCTAAGGAAGCGCTGGAAAACGGCGTCGCAATGGTGCATCAGGAGCTGAACCAGGCTCTCAAACGGACGGTTATGGAAAACCTGTGGCTCGGCCGGTATCCGTTAAAATTCGCAAACTGCATCGACGAAAAGAAAATGTACAAGGACTCGCTGGCGCTGTTTGAAAAGCTCGGCGTACACGTCAACCCCCGCACGGTGATGAGCACCATGCCAGTTTCCCAGCGCCAGATGGTCGAGATCGCCAAGGCGGTCTCCTACGACGCAAAGGTCATCGTTTTTGACGAACCGACGTCTTCTTTGACAGAAACCGAGGTCGAGCACCTGTTCCGCATCATCAACATGCTGCGCGACCAGGGCTGCGGCATCATCTATATTTCGCACAAGATGGAGGAGATCCTCCGCATCTCGGACGACGTTACCATCATGCGCGACGGCCAGTGGATCGCCACCGAGCCGGCCAGCCAGCTGACGATGGAAAAGATCATCAAGCTCATGGTCGGCCGCGAGCTGACCAACCGCTTCCCGCCCAAGACCAATACCCCCGGCGAGGTCGCGCTCGAGGTCGAGGGCCTTACCGCGATGTATTCTCACGTCTGCGACGTCTCCTTCCGCCTGCGCAAGGGCGAGATCCTCGGCATTGCCGGCCTGGACGGGTCCGGCCGTACCGAGGTTCTGGAAAACATCTTCGGCATCGCCACCCGTAAATCCGGCACCCTCCGCTTGGACGGGCGAGAGGTACATAACCGCCGCGCGACCGAAAGCATCAAAAACGGCTTCGCGCTGCTGACCGAGGAACGCCGTGCGACCGGTATTTTCGGCATCCTGAACATCCGTGAAAACACCGTCATTTCCAGCCTGAAGAAATATTTGAAGGGCGGCCTTCTCAGCGAAAAGGAAATGAAAAAGGATACCGACTGGGCCATCCAGGCCATGCGTATCAAGACCCCGACGCAGGAAACCAAAATCCGCTCACTCTCCGGCGGCAACCAGCAAAAGGTCATCCTCGGCCGCTGGCTGCTGACCGATCCGGAGGTCCTGTTGCTGGACGAACCTACCCGCGGCATCGACGTCGGCGCAAAATACGAGATCTACCAGCTGATCATCGACTTGGCCTGCCGCGGCAAGGCGGTCATCATGGTGTCCTCGGAAATGCCCGAGCTGCTCGGCGTGTGCGACCGCATCCTGGTCATGTCGGGAGGCCGGCTGGCCGGCGAGGTGGACGCTGCCAACACCTCGCAGGAAGAGATCATGACACTGGCCGCCAAGTATGCTTAAGGGGAGGAAAAGAGCATGAACATCCGTTTTATCGATAATATGAAGCGCAAGTACGCCGATTACAAGGCGATGAGCGCTTCCGAAAAGCGCAATTACTGGAAAGAATGGCTGATCAGCTATTCCCTGTACATCTTTCTGATTATTGCGATCATCGGCATCGCCATCTATAAGCCGTCCTTTATCGCGCCGCGCTCCCTGATCAATATGCTTTCGCTGACCGCGGCCAACCTGCCGATCGCGCTCGGCATTGCGGGTACGATCGTATTGACCGGCACCGACCTGTCCGCCGGCCGCGTCGTCGGCCTGACGGCCTGTATGTCCGCCGCGCTGCTGCAGGCGGCGGATTATCCGAGCAAGATGTTCCCCGGCATCCCGCAGTTCCATCCCGCAATCATGATCGCGGGTACGCTGGTCATCGTAATGATTGTCGGCGCCGTGATCGGCCTGGTCAACGGCTTCTCGGTCGCGAAGTTCGGCCTGCATCCGTTTATCGTCACCCTGGCGACCCAGTTAATCACCTACGGCGTCCTGCTCCTGTTCACCAATATGAACGGCAACAGCGGCGCGCCGATCTCCGGCCTGTCCGAGCCGTTCAAGCAGTTCGTCAACGGTTCGGTTGTCAAGATCGGCAAGGATCAGATCCCGATTCCGAACTTCGTCTGGTATGCGCTAGTCCTGACCGTTGTGATGTGGTTCATCTGGAACAAGACCTGCTTCGGCAAAAACATGTTCGCCTGCGGCTCCAATCCAGAAGCGGCCAACGTATCCGGCGTCAACGTGGCTAAAAACACCATGATGGTATTTATCCTCGCGGGCATCATGTACTCGATCACCGGCTTTATCGAAGCCGCGCGTATCGGCTCGAACAGCCCGTCCACCGGCCAGAACTATGAATTGGACGCAATCGCGGCCTGCGTTATCGGCGGCGTGTCCTTTGTCGGCGGCATCGGTTCGATCGGCGGTATCATCGTCGGCGTGCTGCTGCTCCGCATCATCTTTGTCGGCCTGACCGTGCTTTCGGTCAGCGCGAACTGGCAGTATATCATCAAGGGCCTGATTATCCTGATCGCCTGCGCGATCGACATGCGCAAGTACCTGGCTCGTAAATAAACCGCATAAACTAAAGAGAGGGGCTGCCCGGCAGCCCCTCTCTTTATTGCTATTCCTCAGCGCAGGAAGCCCTCGACAATCTTGGCCTCAGCCTCCTCCTCCGTCAGCCCCAGGGTACACAGCTTGAGGATCTGCTCCCCTGCGATCTTGCCGATCGCGGCCTCATGGATCAGCGCCGCGTCCGCATGGTTCGCGCCCAGCTCCGGCGCAGCGTTCACCGTGCCGTTCCCGATAATAATGGCGTCGCACTCGCTGTGTCCGGTGCAGCGGCAGTTGCCGCGTATCAGGGAGCGGAACGCCTGATGCGACTGCCCCTTGGCGACCGAGCGTGAAATCAGATCGCAGCCGCAATCATTCCCGTTCAGCTCCACGACGAAATCGGTTTCCGCGCGTTGCTCCCCATCCGTGAGGATGCGTTCCCGCACGCGCAGCTTTGCGCCCGCCGCCAATACGGCTTTCATGGTCCGGCGGGTGGAATCCACGCCGCCGATCTGGGTGGTTTCCATTTCCATCGTGCTTCCCTCAGCCTGCTCCACCTCGGTGACCGGATCGATGACCCGCGCCCCTGTTCCGCCGCCCGTGCCGATGTGCTTTTCCAGGTACCGCACCCGCGCGCCCTTTTTCAGAAAAAAGCGGTGGACGCCGTTGTGCCGCGCCTCGCCCTCGCCATCCGAATGGACGCCGCAGCCCGCCACGATGGTCACGTCCGCATCCTCCCCAATATAAAAATCATTGTACACCAAGTCGTTTTCCGCGCTGTGCGTCACGCATGCCGGAATATACACCTGCTCCCCCCTGGTGCCGGGCGCCACGGTGATATCGATGCCCGGCTTATCGGTTTTGGAGGTGATCCGGATATGCGCAGTCGACTGACGGCCCGCGCACTGTCCGTCCTCGCGGATATTATAGGCCGCGTTCCTGGGTACGCCCGTCCAGTTCGATACGGCCGCGAGCAGCTTTTCCGTGATCCGGTTCATCAGGCGCCCCCCCTTTCCAGCGGGCAGGGGCGTCCCTGCGTCTGTCCGTCAAACAGACGGGGTAGCATCTCCTCCCTGCTTCCCTGCGCGGACACCCTGCCGCCCGAAATAATCACAATTTCGTCCGCGATCTCCAGAATACGCCGCTGATGCGAAATAACGAGGATTGAGCCGTCCACCTCGCTGCGCAGCTTGCGGAACACATCGATCAGATTGTTGAAGCTCCACAGGTCGATGCCCGCCTCCGGCTCGTCGAACACCGAGAGACGCGCGCGGCGCGCGAGTACGGTCGCAATCTCGATGCGCTTGATCTCACCGCCGGACAGGCTTCCGCTCACCTCGCGGTCGATATACTCCCTGGCGCACAGACCCACCTGGGATAAGCTGTCGCACAGCGCGTCCTCATCCATGGCCTCCCCCACCGCAAGCTCCATCAGGTCACGCACGGTCAATCCCTTGAAACGCACCGGCTGCTGGAAAGCATAGGCGATCCCGTTCCGCGCCCGCTCGGTCACGCTCATGCGGTTGATGATGCGGCCATCGAGCAGGAGTTTCCCACTGTCCGGCTGCTCAATGCCAGCAATAATCTTAGCAAGGCTGGTCTTGCCGCCGCCGTTCGGTCCGGTCACAACCACGCATTTCCCGTCTGGCACGGTCAGGCTCACGCTGTCCAGAATCTCCTTCTCCGGCACGCGCCAGCAAATATCTTTTAGTACCAACATTTTATGGCTCCGTCCTTTCAACGTCCAATGCTGTGTTCTGTATGGGTTTCTCTAACCTATACCAATTTTATCACTTTTCCGCGCGGTGTCAACAACCGCAGCGGCATTGGCGGAAAGAATTACCGCTGCGCGGCTGCAGCCGAATTGACAAGAAACAGGCTTTGCAGTACAATACATTCAGTACCGCTGTTGCATGCGCAGCCGTCCGAAAGGAGCGCCCCTCAATGGAGCACCAGGCCATCACCATTCTCCGCTATATTTCCCTGCTACAGCGCAACACGCGCCGCTATTTCGATCTCATGCTCGAACAGGACCAGATCGGCAGCGGGCAGCAGTTTTTCCTGCTCCGTATTTTTGAGAATGACGGAATCAGCATGCAGGATCTTGCCCGTCTTGGCAGCTTTGACAAGGGTACGGTAACGCGCGCGGTGCAAAAGCTGGTCATCGAGGGCTACGTCCGCACGGAAGCCGACCCGCAGGACAAGCGCGTGCGGCATATCTACCTGACCGAACGGGCGCGTCCCCTGATCGACCATGTTTACCAGATCCGCGATTACTGGACCGAGGCGCTCACCCGCGGCCTGCGGGAGGAGGAGAAGCAGCGTCTCTTGGGCGCGCTACGGGATATGGCGGAGCGCTCCTCCGCCATGCTGGAAGCGCTGAGCGGAGGGGAAACCGATCCCGCCTTTCCCCTGTCATAAAAAGACGGCTTACGCCGTCTTTTTTCTTTTCCCGCGTTACAGGTGGAACCGGCGCTGCAGCTCGGCCTTGATCGTCTGCCACTGGAACAGCAGCAGCGCAGCCAGCAGCACAACCGCCAGCCCCGTACAGACTAAGGAGGGCAGCTTGACCTTCGCCACGCCACACGCCACCAGCACTGCAGGTACGATGCCCAGCACGCACGCCCCGATAAACGGTCCTGCAAACGCGCGCACCGGCATTTTGAACAGCACGGCAAACAGCAGCATTGCCAGCAGGCCGACCGCGCATACGCAGGGCAGGACAAAATCGGCCGACCAGCCGCGCCAGCCGGTCCAAATGTCCCAAAGCACGCTCAACGCTGGGATCAACAGCACCTGCCAGCCGATATTCTGCGCAATATCCCGCCGGTAGGCAATGCCAACCGCCGCGGCCGACCACACGCACGCCGCGCCCACCGCGACGAATATCCACCACCAGTCATCCATGCCCAGAGCCAGGTTGACCAGCAGGCACACCACGGTCACGGCGATCGCCAGCAGACCCAGCAGCCGCAGCGCAAAGCTGCCGGTGAACCGCGGCTTCTCGAGCGATGGGAACACCTCGGTATCCGGTTCGGGCGTACCGGAAAGCCGGCCGCCGCACAGTGGGCAGCAGGCTTTGTGTCCGGCAACCGTTACCTTGCAGTTGGGGCATCGCTGCATAGCGCATCCTCCTCCTCGTGATACTCGTTGCTGCGGATCTCCACATCGATCCCCTCGCCGACCAGCAGCTCGAAAAAACGGCGCTGAACCTCGGTATTCTCAAACGCGGAGGTAAAGCCGAAATGCAGGCTGTTCCCAAAGGAGCAGGTGCAGAGCTGGGTTGCGTGGGTGGACATGAACACGCCGAACCCGCGCACGAACGGGTGCAGCGCCTCGGGCAGCCGGAATTTTCCCACGTTGGACAAAACCGCGGTCTCGCCCCGTTCCGCAATATCGCCGGAAATGCGGAGTACCGGATTTTTCAGTACCAGCGGGATCGGCCGCAGCACCGGATTATGTTCCAGCGCCGCCAGCTTATTCATGCGTGCGCCCAGCCGTTCAGGCGTCAGCTCGTCGCGGAACGACTGCGCCACGCACGCGATAATATCCGGCAGCGTGCCGTCCCGACGGGAAAAGTCGTACCCCACCCGTATCGTGCCGAAAAAGTTGCGCGTTGTGTGCGAGGGGAAAAAGCCGCGCAGGTCGACTGGGATGGTCAGCACGACCGGCCGCTTTTCATGCCGTACATACATCTCCCCGTGAATGGCGGCAAACAGCGCCGCGGCCAGGTAAACGGTCAGCGTGGCGCCATATCGGTGCGCCGCGTCCAGCACCTGCCGCACATCCGCAACGCCCTCCAGGATCATAAGCGCACCATCCGGCCGCTTTGCGCCCCGCAGGCGGTACGCCTTACCCGCGGAACGCTCGGCCGTGCTGCCGCCGTGCGGCCTGTAATACTTCTGGAAGCTGTCCGACCCGCGCTGGAAGACCGAGGCCTGAGGCTGTCCGTCCACACCGGCCTCCGGATGGCGCAGCGCCAGGTACGCGGTCACCAGCGCCTCAAAAAAGCCGATCGCCCCCGCCCCGTCCGCAAGCACATGGTACATATCCAGACTGGCCTTGCGCCGCCAATAGCTGACGCGGAACAGCAGCGACTTGCTGCCGTTATACAGCGGCGCGCAGGGCGGCGCATGCTCCGGCTCTACTGACGGACGCAGCGGCGTCTGCTCTAGGTAGTACCAGAAAACGCCGCGCCGCATGACCATCAGCAGGTGCGGGTACTGCATCAGCGTGCGGTCGAGCGCCTCCTGCAGCACGTCTGGCGCGACCGGCTCGGTGAATTCGCAGGAAAGGCGGAACACACCGGTATCCGACCCATGCGAGGTGGGCGGGAATATCTTGGCCGCGTTGTCCAAACGGCTCCAGCTTAGTGTTTTTCGGTTTTGTCTGTTATCCGGCATGAGCGCTGTCTCCATTCAGGAAATGATCGATCATATCATAGGTACGCCGCACCAGCTTGAACCGCATGGGAAGCGAAAAATACCCGTGCAGCGCGCCCGGCATGCGGTAAAGCATGACTGTATTGCCTGCGTCCCGCAGCGCGCGGGCATACGCCTCGCCCTCGTCGCGCAGCGGGTCATACTGCGCGGTGATCACCAGCGTGCGCGGCTGGCGGGACAGGTCCGCCGCCAAAAGCGGTGCGAAATACGGGTCGTTGAGCTTTTGGGGGTCGCCGCCCGCGTACAGTTCCATATAGTCGCTCACCCGCTTGGCGGTGAGCAGGTAATCCGTCCCGTTTTCCCGCACCGAGTCGAAGCGCGTGTGCGGGGAATGGTCGTTGTACGTCGCGGGGTAAATCAATATCTGCTGCGCGACCGTAAACTCCCCCCGATCGCGCGCCATGAGCGAAACGGCGGCCGCGAGATTGCCCCCCGCCGAATCGCCGATCAGGGTAATCTCCTGCGACCGTACGCCGAACAGCTCCGGATGCCGGTATACCTCGCGCGCAGCGGCGTAGCAGTCCTCCAGCCCCTCTGGGAACGTATGCTCGGGCGCCAGGCCATATTCCACCGACGCCACGCGGCAGCCCGTTTTCCGCGCAAGGCTGCGGCACACGCTGTTATAGGTGTCCACGCTTTCCAGCACCCAGCCGCCGCCGTGAAAAAACAGCAACAGGCGGCTGTCCGTCTGTTTTTTGGGAGAGTAGATGCGCACGCGCACCTCATGCCCGTCCCGCTCGACCCTGCGGTCCCACAGCTGGTACACCGGCGAAAGCGGCGTCCGCAGCCCGCGCAACACGCGCTCTACCTTATAGGTCCTGCCCACATCGATATTCGCGGCATAGCTGAGGGTATGCAGCGCCGCGCGCATCGCCTTGCTGATCGCCATTCGGCTTCCCCCTCCCGTTTTCCATAGTATCAGTATACCACGCTTTCCGATACGCGCAAAGCCCCTTGTTTTTTTACACGGAATTAACAGTTTCCCCTGCGTTTCCCCTTGACGCGGCCGCCGTCCGTTAGGCATAATAGAACGTGGAAAGCATGCTTTCCGGAAAGGTGATCTTTATGAACGATACGCTTTCGCTGCTCCGCTACAAAAAAGGCTTTATCTGCGATATGGACGGTGTCATCTATCACGGCAACCGCCTGCTCGACGGGGTTCCCTCATTCGTCGAGTGGCTGCAAAAGGAAAATAAGAGCTTCTTGTTCCTGACCAACTCTTCCGAGCGCTCGCCGCTCGAGCTGCAGCAAAAGCTCGCCCGTATGGGGCTGGAAATCGGGGAGGAGCATTTCTATACCTCCGCGCTCGCGACCGCGAAATTTGTCGCCAGCCAGAAGCCCGGCGCTTCGGCGTATGTGATCGGCGCGCCCGGCCTGGTCGGCGCGCTGTACGAGGCCGGCATCGTGATGAACGACGTGGATCCGGACTATGTCATCGCGGGCGAAACCAATACCTACAACTATCAGACCATCCTCAAGGCGGTCGATCTGGTGAACAAGGGCGCACGCCTGATTGCGACCAACTCCGACCTGACCGGTCCATCCGAACAGGGTATTATCCCCGCGTGCCGCGCGCTGGTTTCTCCGATCGAGCTGGCCACTGGCAAACAGGCCTATTATGTCGGCAAGCCCAACCCGCTGATGATGCGCACCGGCCTGCGTCTGCTAGGCGTGCATTCGCATGAGGCGGTCATGGTCGGCGACCGCATGGATACCGACATTGTTGCCGGCATCGAAACCGGCCTGGATACCGTGCTGGTGCTTTCCGGCTGCACCACGCGCGGGGATGTGGAAAACTATGCATACCGTCCGCACTATATTCTGGACGGCGTCGGCTGTATCCCGCCGCAAGAATAACCTCTGAAGAAAAAAATACCGCGGTGCAGGGCTCCATGTCATAGGGATATGAAGTGAACCTACCCCTCTGAGGCAACATCGATACGGCATAAAAAAGATAGCCACAAGCCATTTTGATGACTTGCGGCTATCTTTTTTATGTGTGGCTAACAAATTTTAACTATGACACAAATAATCAACGAAAAAATGCTTCATGGTAAAAAAGAAATCCTATCGATTGAAATTTGAATTGTGCAACATAGCATCAGATGTTATAATATGAAAAAAGTATTCGACAAAAAAACATAATAGTCGAGGTGATAATATGGCATTAAAGGATGCTTTGGATGTACTTAACACTCACCATATTCATTTTTTTGCAGGACAACGTTATGCATCAATTACATCGCAGCCTGCTCCAGAAGACTCAAGAGCGTGGTCACAAATACTAATTAGCATGCTCACAGGCATAGATGGAATGGCTCGACATAAAGGTCAAGATCTTGCAGATGGCTCAGATGTGAAATCAGCCAATGCTTGGTATTCAATTGATAAAGTTCGGTTTAATGGAGTCATCAAAGCTGGAACCCAAAGCCATTTGGCAGGATCAATGGCTTACTTGGATCAAATGCCCTTTCTGTTTTTCGTTATGTGGGACTGTAATCCAGTCAATGATAAGGAACGTGCTCGCGTTTGGGTCGTTCGTCCGCAGCATGATGTTTTATTTAGAGCAATAGCGCAGAACTGGTATGATCAACTTGCAACTGGAACCATTAAAAGCAACAATTTTCAGTTGCATCCGCCAGTTAATGAAAACAACGATGTATTCACCAATCGATGCGGTAATTTGTCATATCCTCTTTTATTGTCTGCAGAGTGGAATGGTCAAGAATATGATCCTGTCCATTATGACCCCAATGTTCTTGATACTGGAGTGTGTGAATGGGCATAGTTAATTTTAGATGATAGAAGGTGATATTTTTGCTCAATATACATGAATACTGTGATCTTTTTAGCGCAGTAATAGGCGAAAGCTCTCCTGAGAGTATTAATGAAAACCTAAAATCTGTAACCAGAACTATAAATATAGATGCCATTCCTGTTGTTGACAGAGTGGTTCTATCCAACCATATCCTAAAAAGCCTTTCACGCGAACATCGTATACAACTTGCACAGGCGCTGATTCAAGAGCAGATTGTTGATCAAAAGAACAAACTATCTCATTGGAGCCTTGTTACTGCGCAATCTTCTATGATCGATACAGGCTACATAGCCCAACATCTTGTCTCCCTTCAAACACAAATCGCCGGGCAAGGAATGCGCGGAAAGGGAGATGACCTTTGTGATGGTTCCGAAGTAAAAGGCGCCAATTTCATTGATTCACTGGACAAAAATGGTGCTACTGCTCCCAGGTGGAACTTTAACTCTGTATCTGTGGACATTATGGAGCGTTTTCTCGACTATAAAGCTATTTTTTTGCTTTCTATTGATTTCAACCCAAAACGCCAGTATCGCATTAGAATTTGGAAAGTAGATATTCACAAACATACTCTGTTGCGTAATCGCTATAAAGAGTGGATGCAAAAGCTCGGTTATCCAAAATTTGCAGATCCTACTCATAAGAGCATTAATTTTCAGTTGTTTCCGCCAAGGAATGGAACTGATGATAATTATGCTCGACATGGGAACGGAAGAGAAAACGGTTTTTCCAAGCTAAACATTCCACTTGAAAACACAGAAGGAGCGAACCTTATTTTCAGGGCAGACATTGTAGATGATGTTCCGGTAATTAGCGTGTTTTAAAAATAGGAGCAGCGCTATAATCAGCGTTGCTCCTATTTTTTATTAAATGTTATTTAAAACAGCAAACTTATCCGAAATCTTACTTTCGGCTGTGTAAATAAGTTTGACTGCTGCTTCAAGCTCTCTATCAACCTCTGCAACCAGTTTTTTTGCTTCTTCACTTACCGGTATGGGAATTAAAATATCTGCCAATTGTTCCCGTTTTATTCTGTTGTGTGAGGATGATGTACCAGATGTCAGGTTTTCGATTTGGCTCATTACATTTTTTGTTTTCAGCAAAAAACACAATGCATACATGCCAATTACTCCTCTTGATCTCATAATCTCGAATTCATTTGAGCAAACCAAATCTGTGTTTCTATATGGAATAACCGCCATGCGCGGAATCCTGGGGTTTATTTTCGAAAAAATCAACTCTTCAGGATAACATTTTCTTCCTTTTGAAACGGGATTGAATTTTTCTACCTCATCAAAAGCAATTGTGCAGTCAGCGTTTATATGTAACACACTAATATGTTTAATGGTGTCAGAAACCATGTAACTTTTTCTGCTTTTTGCTGTAAATTCAACGATATCTCCGAGTTTTGCAATTCTAAATCCTTCTGCTACGGAATTCCTTAAATTCTTAATAGTCTTAAATCGTTCAGCAGCATAAAAACTTGGCTTTAGATTGTTTCCGACATAATCACTCGAGTCGATCATGGTAACTGATGGACTTTCACTTAATATTTTTGTAGAAGAATTCGTACTATCAATAATGCTTTTTGCAATTGAAACCATTTCATTGGTTCCCTGCTCAATCTTAATTGGAACACCAGCGCGTTCTTTTACAATATAACCGATGTCCTTGCAGTCTGCCATGAACATTTTACCCGTTACATCCGGTTTCATTTTTCTGAGAATTAAAACACAGGTATTTGTCCTTGTGCCTGCTTGCGCAAATGTCACCGTTGGTAGTCCAATAACCCCAAGAATATTGTATTCTTTCATTAGACTATCGCGGTAAATAGAGTAAATACCTTTAGAGGCAAACACAGAATCCGGCAAAACAATTGCAAGGTAGCCACCAGGCTTTAAAATATTAATGCATTTATCAAGCATCAATAGCTCAGAGGATAATATCTTTGCTGTAGGCTTTGCGTTACTTAAAATTGGGAATTCACTCAATTCAAGATCCTGAATGCTATATTCAGCTCCAAATGGCGGATTTGTAAAAATTAAGTCTACCGCCCCGATATATTGATTTAAGTTGCTATGTCCAACGATACTATTGCCTTCGCTGATATTTGAGGCGTTACTACCGAGCAACAAGGCATTAATTTTTGATAAACGCACCATGCGATCCACTTTATCTTGACCTAATATACCGGTTAACCTGAATTGGCCAATTATTTCTGTTCGCTTATTTTCGTCGTGAATATTGTTTTCAACATACTTTGTGAAATGGGAGGAACTTTCAATAAGCAGTGTACCTACTCCGCATGTTGGATCCATTACAGTAAACGTTCTCAATGTATGCTCATCAAAATATTGCTGGCGCTGCATATCATCGAAGATAATGTCGAGTATGGCTTTGGAAATCTCATACGGGGTCATGTACTGAGCATCTTCTTTATTATTTCGGAAATTATCGCGAACAAAATGTCCGAAGCACTCGTTCACCAAATCAAAATCTGAATAGCTTCTATTTTGAATCAAATAAACAAAATCGATTTTTTCAATTTCAATAATTAATTTTTGGGCAAAATCATTTTCTGTTGGCTGAATAGCAAGCGTAGGGTTACTTCCAAAAATATTAGTACCGTCTGCATTGCGAAACAATTCTTTCTGCATTTCATTTTCACAAACATAACGCAATGCCGCTGCCACCATATCTTGATTCCCAAAGTGACTTAAAGCAACTTGCCGTATGTGCTCTAAGCTGAACTGCATACCCGACAAGGCCATTGAATAGCTCGTGCAGATGAGCTTAATCATTTCATCAAGCTTAGCGTTTGAATCATCAATTCGACCATAACTATGAAAATCTTCTCTGAGATTAAGAAGAATATCATAGAACATAGAGTAGTTAACGCCCTTGTTCATAATCTAAAACCTCCTGATTGTGGTCTATAGCTTTTGGGAGTATACCATAAAACACAACCGTCTTCAAGATGCCTATCTTGATTTTAGATAGCAATCTTGATTTTTAAAAACTATTTTTCAAAACGATAGACTTCCGCAGCTATCAATGATATTGTGTGTTGCTACCAGGAGGTGCAACGCATGAACAAACTACTGAAATGCCTCTACGACTGCTTCTATACCCCGCCAGAATTTTCGGAGCAGAAGCAGGAAGTGGAAGAATGCCACCAGGCACTAATTCAAGTGCTGGAGAAGCCGGAACGACGGCTGGTACTGCGAATCATGGATGCCCAGAGCCTGATGGCGGAGGAACGCTCCATGGACAGCTTTATCTCTGGATTTGAGCTGGCATGGCAGCTCTCCATGGAACTGAATCAATTTAAAAAAGAGCGCTCAGTCTCTCGCTGTACATCATCGAGGAGATCGGGCGCTCTTTCCATGTCTGGAGAGGAGGAAGAACCATGAAGAAACGAATCATCACTGCCGCAGTCGCCGCCTGTCTGGCCCTGTGGGCCGCTGTGTGGCCGCAGGACGAGCCAGCCGGGGAAACACCCACACCGACCACGCCAGCTGCTGTAATCGCCACACAGCCAGAAGTTCCGGAGATACCAGGAACGGAAGAAGTCATCTCACCAAAGGAAGAAAAGACGGAAGCAATACTGCCGGAACTGGTCGAGGAAGCTGATATTGTCCCGGAGCCATCGCCTGCCCAAACGCCCCCAGCGAGTGAAGTACCAGTCCCACTGGAACAGGATGCCGAACCACGACAAGAACCGGAGCCTGCCCCGGCACCTGACAGCGCACCGGACAACATGGTCTATGTGCCGGGCTTCGGCTGGATAGAAAGCCTGGGACCCAACCATGTGGAATACGCCGAAGATATGTATGAGAACGGCAACAAAATCGGAAGCATGGGATAAATGAAAAGCAGTACGGTATCAGGACAAAGCCTGGTGCCGCACTGCTTATTTTGTTTCCTGCTCCAAAGCGTCGCTGAAGATCTCATGGACATGGATCAGCGAAATAACTTCACAGAGAAACCTGTCTGCCAATTCTTTTTCGTCCATCCAGGTGGTCTGCGGCGGCACATAGTAACCGGAATCAGCCTCTGCCTGCGCTCTGGACTTGCGAATAGCTTTCTGGATGGAGAGCCACTGACCGTAAGCACCAGCGTTCAACTGTTTTCTCAGTTTCCGGATAGCGCTCTTATACGCTTTCTCCGCGCCGCTGGGTCCGTTGTAGTTGAGTCGGATGGCCAGTTCCTGAAAGGTCATGCCCTGCTCGTTGGGCTGGCCGATCCCCAGATAACAGCGCACCAAATTCAGCTCTCTGGGGCTCAGCACTTCCTCCATACGCTGGAGGAGCAGCGTCCGCCGCACGAAGCGGTCATAGGCTCTGGCCGGATCACCTCCACACCCCAAGTCAAAGACACGCTCGCCCAGAGCCTCGATCTGAAACACAGTGTGGTATTCTTCCAGCAGACGCTTGGCTACTTTGACGGAGACTTCCAACTTCTCTTGAATGGCAGTCAGCAAATCTTCTTCGGCACCCTCCTGCTCGTGTGTGGCATAGAGGAACGCCACCTGGCGCAGCTGGCGGTAACGGTCCAGCGGGAGCGACAAGGAGAAAGAACCCTGGGCGGCGCAGTCCCGCATGGCCGTCTCAATAGCGGAGGTCGCATAGGTCAGCAGCTTAGTCCCCATGGATGGGTCAAACCGCCGCGCCGCGTCCAGCAGCGCCAGCGCCCCCTCTTGCTTGAGGTCGTCCACCAGAAAGTCCTGAGAAAATTGCTCGCAGTAGCTTGCGGCCAGCATGGTCAGATATCCCTCGTTCTGGGAAAGCAGGAGTGGAGCAGCCTGCGGATCGCCTTCCTGTATGCGTTGGGCCAGATGCTCGTTGCTGGGGCAGGGAGTGTCACAGTGGTACATGCTCATGGCCGGTTCTCCCGGGCAATGCGCGCTCTCGCCTGAGCATAGATCGATTCCTGCTCCATGTCCTTTGCATAGCTGTTGGCGGCATAGTCGTTATCCATGAGTGCCTTATCCCGCAGGCTCTCCGCCACATACAGCGCTTCATTGCGCAGCTCGTCGGAGATCTTTCCTCTCTGGTGATGCTTGCGGATGGTGTTGGTGCGGGTGGTGAGCAGGCGGTAGACCGGGTGTTGTTTATTCTGCTCCTTCTGACGCATCATGGCACCGTACTGCCGGCAGGTCATGCGAGGATCCTGAGGCGCAATGCCATCGCAGTATTTCGGCATATGGCCGTTGGTGGTGAGAAAGTATGTTCCACAGCCACAGCACCGACTGGGCGCATGGCCGTGCTGCAGTCCGTTCATCAGGTCAAAGATGTAGAAGCTGATGGCGCGGTCAAAGAAATACCGGTTCACAAATACGGTTTCCTTTTCCTGTTTCGGGTGTCGGGCAAAGACGTAGGAGGATCTCAGATCCGGTGTGATGGTGAATGGCTCAACATCCGGTACCGGTAGATCACGCATCATATCCCAGAACCATTCACTGTTGAAGCAGTCCTGGGAGGCCATGGCGAAGTAGGTCTCCGTTCGCTTCTTCAGCCGCCGCAGATAGCCCTCCTCAAAATATCGTGCCGCCACGGCGAAGTGCTGAATGCCCAAGGGGATACTGAAAGCAGCCACCAGATAGCGGAAGAAAAATTCCCGAGCAGGCGAATCCGGCTTCAGCAGGTCGTTGTGGGATGCCGGGGAAAACAGCACCTCCAAAGTGTGTAACTCCTGCCCTTTATCCATCAGACTGTACGGCGGGAAGTGCCACAGGGCATCCAGCAGCTTCTCCAGAGAGGGGCGGGTCCCATCCAGCAGTTTGATAAATTCACCCCGCCCGGCCAAGGCCAGGGCCTCCACCTGATGGCTGATGGCACCGCCGTGGGTGACCAGTTCCCGCATGTTCTCCTCGGGAACATTCAACAGTTCGGCGGCAAAGTGGCCGGCCGGATAGACGGTCTCGTTGAAAAAGATCTGATCCCGCCAGACATCCATTGTCAGGTGCAGGAAATTGTTGTTCTGTTGGATTCCCAGCGGCATAGGTCTACATCCTCTGTCCTATATCTGTTTTCTGCCTGTCTTGCGATATTCTCATTTTATCAAAATCCCCCCAATAATCAAGTGAAAGGACAAGAGCCACGGTGGCCACGTGGTTCTGTCCTTATCTTTTTTACAAGGGGATGATCCTGATGAGTAAAACAAAACGACTGCAAACCATCGACGGTGAGAGCCTGATGAGCCTGCCGCTGACGCCGCTCAACTTCGTAGTGGACACGCTGCTGTCCCAGGGACTGCACATTCTCGCCGGCTCTCCCAAGGTGGGAAAGTCCTGGTTGGCTCTGTGGCTGTCCGTCATGGTAGCCAAGGGCGAACCGGTTTGGGGGATGTCCGTGAAGCAAGGCACCACTCTCTATCTCTGCCTGGAGGACTCCGTCCTCCGTATCCAGAATCGGCTCTTTGAGATCACCGAGGACGCGCCGGACAGCGTCCACTTCTGCACGGAGTGCGCCCTCATCGGCCAGGGGCTGGAGGAACAGGTAGAAGTGTTCCTCACCGCCCACCCCGATACCATGCTGGTCATCATCGACACCCTGCAGATGGTTCGTCCGGCTCGCGACGCAACCTACGCCAACGACTACCGCGACCTTTCTGTGCTGAAACGGTTGGCGGACAAACACGGCATCGCTATCCTGCTGATTCATCATCTGCGCAAGGAAACCGCTGACGATGTGTTCCACCGGATCTCCGGGACCACCGCTATCAGCGGTGCGGTGGATTCCAGCTTCACGCTGGTGGAGGAACGGCGGGGCAGCGGCAAAGCCAAACTCTCCTGCATCGGTCGCGACATTGAATACCGGGAGCTGACGCTGGAGCGCAACGGTGAAAATGTGTGGGAACTGGTGTCGGACAGCCGGACACAGCCGGAGCTATTGGAGGGGAAAATTGTTGTCCTCCTCTCTGCATTTATGAGCAACAGAACAACATTTATCGGCACTCCCACGGAGCTCTCCGAAAAGATCGACCCTGATAGAATCGAAGGGGTAACGCCCAAAAAGATCTCAAGACTGATCCTGCAAAGCGTTGAGGCCCTAAGGAAGAACGGCATTCAGGCGACGGTTCGCCGCAGCAATGGAAAACGAGTAATTGAGCTGCGCCGTGCCGATAGTGTCGATTTGGAG
This sequence comes from Agathobaculum massiliense, assembly GCF_900291975.1. Taxonomy (GTDB): domain Bacteria; phylum Bacillota; class Clostridia; order Oscillospirales; family Butyricicoccaceae; genus Agathobaculum; species Agathobaculum ammoniilyticum. The sequence goes on along the minus strand of NZ_OMPN01000001.1, from coordinate 2,077,423 downwards.
GGTGCCGGAGAAATCGTCCCTATCGACCCTGTCGAGGCGCTGTGCGGCGATTTGCGGGCAGTTTCCGGATGCGGCGAGAAACTCCCGCAAGGCAAAAGAAACGCCGTGTTGGGCCGTTTGTGGCCGAAGGAGGAGCGCAGGTGTTCGGCGCGGGAGAATCACCTCCTTGGAGGTGGCCAGCATCGCGTTTGTCTGGTCGTCGGCAAAGCCGCCGTCCGCCTTCCGCTTGTTTGCGGGGCGCTGCCCCACACCCCTCGTCGGCGCAAAGTCCGCACCGTTCGGAACACCTTACGGATCAGGTATTCCGAACTACGCTCCCTTGCGCCTCCTCTCCAAACGAAACCCGCTGACGCTGGGCTTTCGTTTGGTTTTAGAACACGATTATTTTGGAGGAAACGACATGAAAAAAGATATCAAATTCAGCACCCGGATGGCGTACGCAGACCGGGAGGCCATCAAGGAATTGGCGAAACGCTCTGGGATGTCCATGAGCGATTATGTGACCGCCTGCTGTTTGGGAAAGCAGGTAGTGGTCATTGATGGGCTAAAAGAAGTGCTGAAGGAGCTGAAGTCCATCGGCAGAAATCTGAATCAGCTTGTCACCCTGGCGCACATGGGGCGCGTCACGGTGGTCAATCTGGACAGCGTACGCCAGGCGTTCTCTGAACTCTGCGCAACTGTTCGGTTGATCCTCGAACGAAAGCGGGGGTGAGGGATGGCTATTATCAGCTTCACCAACTACAAGCGGGGACAGACCACCGGATGCATGGGAGCCGTGATGCGGTACACCATGCAGAACAAGAAAACTGAGTTCGAGGGGCAACGGTTGGTTACAGGCATCAACTGCCAGCCGGAATCTGTCTACGCAGACTTCATGACCACCAAGCGGCTGTATCACAAAACCGAGGGCGTACTTTTCTACCACATGGTGCAGAGCTTTCCGAAAGGCGAAGTGGTCGACCCTGTCACCGCCCATGCGGCGGCATTAAAGCTGGCTGAGTACTATGAGGAATATGAAGTTCTGGTTTGTACTCACACAGACCGGGAACACATCCATTCTCACTTCCTCATCAACTCGGTTAACTTCGATACAGGAAAGAAGCTGCACATCGCAAAGGAACAGCTCCAGGAACTGCGGCAGCGCAACGACCAGGTCTGCATGGAATTTTCTCTTCCTGTGTTCCAGCCCAAGGATAGGAAGAAAACCAAGACCATGACGGTTGGCGAGTATCACACGGCCGCCCGTGGCCAGAGCAAGAAGCTGCAGCTCATGAATATCATCAACGACTGTATGCGCCACGCCTCCAGCCGTGAGGAGTTTATTGCGCTGATGGAGAGCGAGGGCTACAAGGTGCGCTGGGAAGCGGCCCGGCGGAACATCACCTACACTACACCAAGCGGCTGGCAGTGCCGTGACCGCCTGCTGTTCGGGGACAAATATCTAAAGGAGAATATGGAATATGAATTCAGGATCAGAAAAGAAATTATCCATGGACGAGCTGTTGGAAAAGAACCGTCCCGCGCAGATGGTACAGACCATGCCGCAGTCTCCGGCGCAGGAGCTGACACCGCCTCCCGAAATGCATCCTACGAAAGCGGAGTGGGAGGAACTGCTGAGCAGCCTCTGCACACTGGGGTACCACACCGAGAGACAGACTGGCTATCTGAAGAAGATCGGCGAACTGCTGGCGCAGCTCCCGACCCGGACGCAGATGGACCAACTGCTGAAAGCGGTGAAGCATCTGGAGCAAATGAGCGAACAGGCTGGGAAGCGGAACGAGAAGCGTTTTTCTCTGCCCAGCATCAGGCTGCCCAGACTGAGTCTGCCGGACATTCCATGGACCAGTCTGCTGTTGGGACTGGCGGCCCTGGCGCTGACTGGGCTGGTACTGTGGGTGGTGTGGTCCAGCTTGGACACGCTCTGGAGCGCGGCGAGGGGCCTGCTCCCGTGAAGGATGCCACCACCACGCACTACCACGCAGACAGCAAGGCCCTCCGGAAAGAACGACAAAAGAAAATCGCCCAAGGCCACGCCCAGGACGATCACGAAGAAGAACAAACTTGGCAGCAGACCATGTGAAGGTCTGCTGTTTTTATTGCCCGAATTGGTTTCGGGGGAAAGGAACGCTATGAAAAGTGAATTCGAAGTGTATATGGAGACGGGGATTCTGGGTGGTTATATGCCGGAGCGAGCGATCGGCTACCGGGATGAAAATACGATCACGCCAATCTACCGGGATACATCTTATCACGAAACGGAACGTGGTATGGAGCTGCGTCGTAGATGATCGTGGTCGGACGAAAATTCTTTGTCCGCTCCATCTTTTCAACTGCAGAGAAAGCAAAAACGCCTACAGAGCAGATGCTCCAAATCATCGACAGTGATTTAGAAAAGGGTTCGATTTGAGGATAGACATTGGGCAGGATATACGGTATGTTTGTTGTTACCGTATCGGCTTGCCCAGAAAGGAGTAATAATGGCAAGCAATGAAAAATATACCGTCCTCTATGGCCGACTGAGTCAGGAGGACACGCAGAAAACAAATAAGACGGATGACTCGAACAGTATCCAGAATCAAAAACTTCTGTTGGAGAAGTACTCAGCTGAAAAAGGCTTTACCAATACGCTTTTCCTGTATGACGACGGTTACTCTGGAACGAACTTAGTCAGCGTGAGATAACGTAACCACACTTGCCTGTTTAGAAAAAATAATGGATATCACACGCCGACATTCAACCGCCCAGGCTGGCAGCAGGTCATGGAGCTGATGGAAAACGGTCAGGTGGAAACACTGATCGTCAAGGACATGTCCCGGCTGGGCCGTGAGTACCTTCAGGTAGGTCAGTATACGGAACTCATCTTCCCAAGCTATGGTGTGCGCTTTATCGCCGTCAACGACGGCGTGGACAGCCTGTACGAGTCTACCAATGACTTCACGCCCTTTCGGAATCTGATGAACGAGTTCTATGCCAAAGACTGCAGCAAAAAGGGCCGCTCCGTGGTTCGTCTCAAGGCAGAGACTGGCGCCAGAGTTTCTTCCCGTCCCCGCTATGGGTATATGAAGGACCCGGCAGATCCCAAACGGCACATGGTACCTGATCCTGAGACTGCTCCGGTGGTGCGGTACATCTTTGACCTCTGCGTTTCTGGGAAGGGTCCTGCCCAGATCGCAAAGCAGCTCAAGAAAGATAAAATCCCAACGCCTGGATATTCCTACTACCAGAAGCACGGAGTAGAGCTGACCGGAGTGGATATCACCCAGCCGTACAACTGGTCCACCAACACTGTCGCTGGCATTCTGGAGGATGAGACTTATCTGGGCCACACCATCAACTTGAAGTCCACCACCCTGTCCTTCAAGAATAAGAAGCGCATTGAGCGTCCCGAGACTGAGCAGCTCCGCTTTGAGAATACGCACGAGGCACTGGTTACACAACAGACCTGGGAGATCGTACAGGATATCCGCAAGCACAAACGGCGTAGAGCCAATATGGCTGAGCAGAATATCTTTTCTGGACTGGTCTACTGCCTGGACTGTGGAGGCACCATGGTACTGCACCGGGCGCACACCATGGATGCGGTGAAAAACAACTTTATGTGCTCCACCTACAAGAAGAAAGGCAAAGACATCTGCTCCGCTCATTACATCCGGGAACAGGAACTCAATGCTATCCTGTTGGATGACATACGCCGTGTCACGCACTTCGCTCGTCAGAATGAGCTGCGGTTTGCGGAGCATATCCGCAAGAAGCAGGGCAAGGAGGCACAGCAGGAGATCGCTATGCTCCAAAAGAAGATCGACACCATGCAGAAGCGCCAGGCCGAGCTGACGAAGCTGTTCAAACGGCTCTACGAGGACAGTGTACTTGGACGCATCCCGGACGAGCAGTATCGCATCCTGTCTCAGGAGTACACCGCCGAGCAGAAAGAGATCCAGGAACAGCTCCCTGCCACGGAAGGAAGACTTCAGGAACTGAAAGACTCCAGCTCCAATATTGCCCGGTTCATTGAGAATGCCAAGCGATACAGCGAGATCCCGGAGCTGACTGCTGAGATCCTGCGCATCTTCATCAAGCGAGTGGAGGTCAGTGAGCGTGCGGAGAAATACTCCCGCACAGCACCGCAGGAGGTACGCATCTACTATCGTGACATCGGCCTGGTGGACGAACTGCCTAAGAGTATGGCGGATTCTGTGTCAGAAGAAATCCCGAATGAGGTCGCATGAGCAGAAAAGGGAGGCTGTGCCGAAACACAGCCTCCCTCCACAGGAACAAATATTAAGTTATACGGGTAGGTTCATAAATTGTCCCTATGGAACGGTTCCCCAAGGCCGCGGCATTTTTGAATTCAAATATGATATTCGATTTCGTGTTCCTGTTCTTTTTCCTTTGCTTTTTTTTCGTCGCGCTTTTTCTTAGGGCCGTCCAGGTGGGAAATATACAGGTATTTCCGAATCACGAACAGCGCGCCTACCGCCAGAACCGCCAGCATATTTTCCAGCGGGGAGGTATGCTCCACCACCATCTGGCGCGCGACCGCCAGCAGCATCACATCAACCACCGAATCAATCGTATAGCTCGTGATCATCTTGATCAACTCGATGCCAATAATAATCAGGCAGGCGTCGCTCAAGCGGGCCTGTAAGTAATCCGGCACGGAAAACAGCAGTTGAATGTCCGTTGTGAAAACAATGCCCAGGCTGGATACTACACAGGCGATCAGGATGATCAGCCCAAGCGTGATTTCGATTACGGTTGCCGCATTTGATATCTTGTCTCGAACGTCAGATCCCATGTTTCTCTCCTTTTCTTTTTTCTCTTTTTCCTCATTTCCGGCTGGTTTTTTTGTTCCGGCATTTTAATTATAACATGAATCAACCGCCGTCTGCAACAGGCGGCGGTTGATTTCGCGTGGGAAAAGGGGGGAACAACGATTAACAAGGCTGGCGTGAATCAGCCGATACCGCCATAGAATGCGCCCAGAATCAGGGCGAGCAGTGCCAACGGCACATAAACAAATTTGCCGAGTGTGTGGAACCAGTCGCCTACGCGCTTCTTCGCGCCCTCGCTGACCGCGTCCATCGCGGTCTCTTTCTTGAGTACCCAGAAGAACATAATGCCGGCCAGCATCGCGCCAAGCGGGCAGATGTAGATCGAAACAACGTCCATCCACTGAGAAGTCCACGGCTGGATAGAAAGCGATACCAGCGCGCCGATCACACCGATCGCAGCCACGGCCGCGACGCGGTTGAACTTGAACTTCTCCTGCAGGAACGCAACTGGCGCTTCATATAGGTTAACGATCGAGGACACACCCGCGAACAGCACGCAGATGAAGAAGATCAGGCCGATGATGCGGCCGCCGGGCATCGCATTGAACACGTTGACAAGGTAGACGAACATCAGGCCAGGGCCGCCATTCACATCGTTGATCCCAGCACCCAGCACGACCGCCATGGCCGGAATGATGACAAACGCGGCCAGCAGCGCCGCCAGTGTATCGAACACCGCCACATTGCGCGCGGAACCCGGGATATCCTCCTTTTTGCTCAAATACGAGCCGTAAATCACCGAGCCGTTACCCGCGACGGAGAGCGAGAAGAACGCTTGGCCGAATGCGAACACCCATACCTCAACACTCGCCAACCCTGCGGGATTGATCGTGAATATGTATTTGTAGCCCTCGGACGAGCCATCCAGCGTGGCGATGTAAATGCCTAAGCCAAGGAACAGGAAAAACAGCACCGGCATCATGACCTTGTTGGCCTTTTCAATGCCGCCCGCAACGCCCATCGCCATGATCGCCATGGAGACGACCAGACCAATGAGCTGCCACACGCCGTTACCGATTCCAAACAGGCCGCTCGAGAACATCGCACCGACAGACTGCACAAACGAGAACGCTTCTCCGTTTGCGTTCGTCAGCGTGGCCGAGGTTGCGTCAAACGCAGGGCCGATGATGCTCATGTCCTGCCCCATCGCAAACAGGCCGCCCGAGATAGCAAGCCAAGTATACTTAAAGATCCAGCCAAGCACAACCGTATAGCCAATGGCCAGCATCAAAGCGCCGATAATCGGAATCGCACCGATCAACTCACCAGAACGCCGTTTACCGGTGCGCTCCTCGGTACACATGCCGAAAGCGCCTACCGGTCCGGCCGCCGCGCGGCGGCCAAGCGCGAATTCCTCCATAACGCCGGAGGAGGCGATCAGGATCACAAAAATAAAGTATGGGATCAAAAAGGTCATGCCGCCGTATTTCTGCACCATGATCGGGAAGCGCCAAATGTTTCCCATACCGACCGCAGAACCGATACAAGCTAAAATAAATCCCCATTTGCTTGAAAAGCCATCGCGTTTGGTCTCTTCATTACTCATAATTTGCACCCCTTTTCTTTTTCGGTTGCCCCCAAAGAACAAGGCCGCGGAAACTATTCAGTTATCCGCGGCCCGATTCATCACACTTGCCCTGCGCGCTTTCCACGCGGCGCAGGTTACGCCCAGATTTTCATACGGATGAGCTTACTTCTCTTCGTTGGGGTAGGGCTCGAGGAAGGCATGGAAGTGACGCATCGGCAGCTTGTGGCCCCAAACGATGCGCATGTTCGGGATGGACTCGCGATCCTCATACAGCGCCTTGACCGCCGCGATGACGTAATCCAGATGCTCTTGGGTCAGACGGCTGCGGTCGATCGCGAAGCGGACCACGTTCGCCAGCTCAGCCTGCTGCTCAGGGGTCTTGAGGTCGTATTCCATGGAGTAGTCGCCCAGTTCGGAAACACGGATGCCGTAGCGGCGGATCAACTCCAGCGAGAAGCCCTCGCCCGCGAAGGTATCGTGGCCGCGCTTGCCGTCGAAGAACTCATCCATGTTGATGTACACCGCGTGGCCGCCGGCCGGCAGCACGACGCCCTTGACGCCCGCCTTGTAAAAGCCCTCGGCCAAGTAGTTGCACTGTGCAACGCGCTCGTTCAGGTAGTTGAAGTCGCAGCTCTCGTACAGGCCGACCGCCAGCGCCATGATATCACGGCCCGACATGCCGCCGTACGAATCGTTGCCGTAGCAGGAGATCTGCTTGACCTTCAGCGTAACGCCGACATCGGTGATGATGTTGCCGTTCTCGTCAAAGTCGGAGAAGTTCTTCCAGAACAGGCCCTTGTCGCGGAACGCCAGCATGCCGCCCATGTTGGCGTGGCCGTCCTTCTTGGCAGACATGGTGAACGCGTCGCAGTACTGGAACATCTCGGTCGCGATCTCCGCGATGGACTTGTCGGCGTAGCCCTCTTCGTTCATCTTGATGAAGTAGCAGTTCTCCGCCCAGCGCGCTACGTCGAATACCAGCGGGATATTGTACTTATGCGCAACGCGGTTGATCTCCTTGATGTTCGCCATGGAAACCGCCTGGCCGCATACCGGATTGTTCGTGATGCAGCAGAATACCAGCGGCACGTTTTCCGGACCGACGCCTTGGATGAGCTGCTCGAGCTTCTCGATGTCCATATTGCCCTTGAAGGGGTTCTTCTCGTAGCGGCCGCCTTCGGGTACTTCGTACAGCAGCTCCTTGTTGTACAGGTTGCGCGGGATCGAGCCCATCTGCTTGATGTTGCCCTCGGTCGTGTCAAAGTGGCCGTTGGACGGGATGGTGAACTTCTTGCCCGGGTATCGGCGGGCCAGAATATTGCGGACAATCTCCATCAGCACGGACTCCGCCGCGCGGCCCTGCTGGATGATAAAGGCGTTCGGACGCTCCATTTGCTTGGCGCCGCCGTTGAACAGCCCGCCCTCGTACTCGCACAGGTATACCTCGTTCATCATCTTCTCTACGTCGCGGCAGTCCGTGCGCACCAGGTCGATGATCTTCTTCCAGTTCTTCTCGCCCCCGCGCTCAAAAATGTCGCGGAAGGTATCCAGCAGTACATAATACCCCGTGTTGCGGCCGTACGCCTCGTCGCCCAGAAACAGCGACGCCCACTGGTGGTTGGTCATCGCGGTGGTACCCGAGTCGGACAGCATATCGACCGTCAGCATAGCGGCCGGAAACGCGAACTCGTTCCAGTGCGTCGCGTTCAGCGCGCGCTCGCGCTGCTCGATCGTGACTTCGGGGATGTCACGAACAGCGAACGTATAGTGATGCGGCGCAGGTACATCCAGCGGATAGTGAGCCATTTTTTTGTCCATATTTATTACCTCCAATTGATCACGGCGCGGTATGCGCCTTTTGTTAGAGGATACCCCGGTCATCGTATGCCGGCCTGCGTCTCCGGCGTCGCGACTGGCGGACAGTACCTTACAAGGGGAACAGGGGGAAAACGCTTACAGGGCCGCGATGACTTCGATCTCTACCAGGGCGTCCTTCGGCAGGCGCGCCACCTCGACCGCCGAACGGGCTGGGTAACCGCCTTCACCAAAGAAGGTGGCGTATACCTCGTTCATGGCACCGAAGTTGTTCATGTCGCTCAGGAACACCGTGGTCTTAATCACGCGGTCCATCCCGACCCCCGCTTCCGCAAGTATCGCCTTGACGTTCGTCAGAGACTGTCTCGTCTGCTCTGCGATCCCTTCCGGAAAGCTTCCTGTCGACGGGTCGATCGGCAGCTGGCCCGATGTGATCACCAGCCCATCCACCGCTACCGCCTGTGCATACGGCCCGATCGCCGCCGGCGCCCGTTCCGTATTTATCTCCTTTTTCATCTTTCACCCTCCTCCTTCGTTTTTTCTGAGATTATTTTATTATGAGGAGAATTATTTGTCAAGGTGTTTTTGTCTATTTTGTATATTTGTATACATTCCTTCCTACTTATTTGTTTCTATTTTACATAATCATTGGCAAACATTTATAATAAATTTTTATTTTTATTGTGATTATTTCTTTAGATCTTCTTTGACAATCCGCGTGAAAATACGGTATAATAAAAATAATAACACTGCATTCCTGTCTTTCATTATCAGAAACGAGGTGAGCGTATGGCGAATCCCTTATTGCAGCATTACATCAAACTGACCGAGTTTCTTGGGCAAGCTCTCGGCCCTGACTATGAGGTTGCACTGCATGACCTGACCGACAAAAACCGTTCGATCATCGCGATTGCCAACAACCATGTGAGCGGTCGGGAGATCGGCGCACCGCTGACCAATGTTGCGCTCAAGATCCTGATGGACAGAAGCTATGAAACGCAGGATTACCGGCTGCATTATCCAGGCGTTTCCGCCGCTGGCAAAACACTGCGCTCCTCCACGCTGTTTATCAAGCAGCACGGCAAGCTGATCGGGATGCTCTGCATCAACTTTGACGACAGCCGCTACCAGTCCGTCAGCGAGGATATTCTGCGACTCTGCCATCCCGACAATTTTATCGAAACCAACTTCCAGACCGAGGAAACGCCGGCGAACGCCGTGCGCAGCATCCCCCCCACCACAGAAAGCTTCCACAACTCGATCGGCGCCGTGGCGGGCGACGCTGTCGGTCGCGAGCTGCTCCGCCTCGGCGTAACGGCTGACCGGCTGACGCCCGACGAGCGCGTGCAGATCATTGGTGCGCTGGAAGCGGGCGGCATTTTCCTGCTCAAGGGCGCGGTCAAGGATGTTGCCGACGCCCTGCACTGCTCGCAGGCAAGCGTTTACCGTTACCTGTCGCAGATCAAAAAAGAGGATCCCACGCAAGAAGTGGAAGAGTAAAAAAAGCAAGTGAAAAAATGAGCGCGGGGCGCTCATTTTTTCACTATTTGAACGGAGGTTTCTCTTATTATGCTGATCCAATTGACCGCGGCCGACGTGCCTGATTTTACCCTTGCCTGCTCCTATGAGCATGTGTTCGGTTCCCGAGCGCTGACCGCGCTCCGCGCCTACGGGTTAGGCGACGCAAACGCACGGTTTTTCCTGTGCCGGAAGGGGCGGGAGCCCGCGGCCGCCCTGTACTTAGCCAACGGCGTGCTCAGCATCTCGTCCGACGAGCGCGCCGACCCGCTTCCCATCGCCGAGCTGGCAAAACGGGAAAACGTGCGGGAAATCGATACGAACTGGCCCCAGTGCGCGGCGCTGCAAAAGCTGCTCGGCGGCGCGACCGAAAGCTCCTATTATATGGTGTACCGCGGCCTTCCGCTGGAGCAAAGCACGGAGGGTTTTGTCCGCGGGGATTTCCATACCGTGTTCAATATCCTGCAGCGCAGCCACGAATACTACCAGACCCATCTGTCGTTTGATACCTGGTCGGCGGATCTGCAGCGCAGGATCACCTGCGGCCTGGCCGAGCTTTACCACCTTGAGCTTGACGGAGAGGCGGTCGGCACGGGCTGCATCATATCCGAGGACGACGAATGCGGCGTGCTGGGCGCGATCGCCGTGGTACCCGAACACCGCCACAAGGGGCTGGGCGGCCGCATCAGCCGTTTTCTGGTGCAGCGCATTCAGCAGAAAGGCAAAACGCCGCGCCTGATCGCCGGCTACGACCAGGTCGCGGAGCTGTATTGCGAGATCGGCTTCGCGCCGTGCGGACGGTGGGGCGAGCTTTACCCTTAACCCGACACAGCGCACCTGATAATTCTTTTGAGAAAGGTCTTGATTTTATGCAGTTTATTGATTTGCGCAGCGATACGGTCACACAGCCCACCCAGGCCATGCGGGATGCGATGTGCCGCGCGGTTGTGGGCGACGATGTCTTCGAGGATGACCCGACCGTAAAGGAGCTGGAAGCCTATGCCGCCCAGCGGCTCGGCAAGGAGGCGGCTCTGTTCGTCACTTCCGGCATGCAGGGCAACACCTGCGCGCTGCTCGCGCACACCCGCCGCGGCGACTGCGTCGTAATCGCACCGACCGCGCATATCGCCGCGCATGAGGCCGGCTCTTACGGCCAGCTCGCCGGAGTCTCCCTCCGTTTTCCAGAAAGCGTGAACGGCGTGATGGACCCTGCATCCGTGCGCGCCTGCCTGACGGATGACAGCGATGTGCAGGTCGCACCCGCCGGCCTGGTCGTCATGGAAAACGCCCATTCCACCGGCTCGGTGCTACCGCTCGACAACATGCGCGCCGTGTTCGAGATCGCGCATACGCAGGGCATCCCCGTCCATCTGGACGGCGCACGCCTGTTCAACGCAGCGGCCGCGCTCGGCATCGCGGACGTTCGGGAGCTGACGCAGTACTGCGATACCGTCATGTGCTGTCTGTCCAAGGGCCTGTGCGCACCAGTCGGCTCGATACTCGCCGGCCCAAAGGATGTGATCTGGCGCGCCCGCCGCGCCCGCCGCATCCTGGGCGGCGGCCTGCGCCAGGTCGGTTTCCTTGCGGCGGCCGGCATGGTCGCCCTGCGCGATATGACCGGACGCCTGTCAGAGGACCACGAAAACGCCAAATATCTGGGCGAATTGCTGAGCGCGGTGGACGGCGTCCATGTGTTCGCTGAGCGCACCCAGATCGATATGGTCTTTTTCACCACGGACTGGGACGCGGAAAAGGTCTCGCGGTATCCTGCCTGGATGCTCGGCCGCGGCATCAAGGTGACCGGCTGCATGGACGGCGAATACCGTATGGTCTGCCACCATGACATTACGCGCGCCGCCTGCCAGACCGCCGCCGAAGCCATACGCGCTTTTGCCGCGGAGGGATGATATGATCCGGAATTACGTCCGCCGCCTGCTCTGGCTTGCGCTCGGCATGCTGGTCAGCGCAATCGGCATCGTGATGATGCTGCAGGCAAACATCGGTCTCGAGCCATGGAGCGTGCTGCAACAGGGCATGGCGCAGAGCTTTGGCATCACCTACGGCACAGCTTCGGTCATCGTGGGCGCGGCCGCAATCGGCGTTGCCATCCTGTTCGGCGAGAGCTTCGGGTTCGGCACGGTCATCAATATTGTTTTGTGCGCCGTGTTTATCGACGCGCTGCTGTGGCTCGGCTGGGTCCCGCAGATGTCCGGCACGCTCTCCGGCGTCCTGATGCTGCTCGCCGGCCTGGAGCTGCTGGTGCTCGGCACCTGGATGTACATGAAAAGCGCGCTCGGCGCCGGCCCGCGCGATGCCCTGATGGTCGCGCTGGCGCGCCGGACCGGCCGCTCGGTCGGCCTGTGCCGCATATCCGTCGAGATCCTCGTCATCCTGACTGGTTATTTCCTCGGCGGACAGGTGGGCATCGGCACGGTCATTTCCGCGCTCGGCCTTGGCTCGCTGTTCAACCTGAATTTCCACCTGCTCGGCTTCCGCGCCGCGGAGCTGCATCAGGAAAACATCGCGGAGACCCTCCGATTCATCCGGCAGCAAAAAAAATAAAAAGGAAGCCGTAGGGTGTGTCCGCAGAAGGATATTCGCGAATCGTAGAAATGGGCAGGTATTATGGCAGAAATACCTGCCCGCTCTGATGCACTTTTTACAACAACCAGTGAGTCAATCTCGCCAACATTGATGTAGTGATCTCCATGATCTGTCTCGCGCACTTGGGCCACTTTACTTCTTTTGCATGCCATAGTATTCTCAACAAAGCAACCGCATCAGTTCCGAGATATCGGTATAATGCTTTGGCTTGGTAATAAAGCTGCCCATGTTGGATACCGTTGCTTTCGGTTTTGCAACCACCTGTTCTTTCTACGGAATTACAGCTTTCAGATACTCCTGTTCGGCCACATATCTTGAAGAATACGGCTGGAGCTGTTTAGCCGTAATATATCTCCCAACACTGAGTTCTCATACAGGCGCTTAAGGATGGACTCCGATTCCGCAACGCGCTTTTGTATGTGGAACAGTTCCAGCTTCAGTCCGCAGATTTCCCAGCGAGGCGTCCCCATAGTGTAAGAATACGCGCAATGACACCCTCCGCACTTTTGTAGTTTGCACGTTTAATGACATGCTCTTAGCATGGCACAAGATAAATTTGTATTCAACAGAAGAATTTAGTGGAAATCCGCTTTATAAGGAAAAAACCAACAGCAGGGCGAGCCACCGCCGCCTCTGGCAGCGGTAGGGCAAGCCTGCAAAAAAGACTTTTAATAAGATTTTTTTACACAGTCTTTGTGTTTAAGGATTCTTCAAAGGCAATACCCTGTTGATTCCAGAAAAAGTCTGATCTAACAGTGAGATCTGACGGTTGCGCAGTTCAGCGCCGGTTTTTGTGTCCACTCATACAGACGGAACTGCATTTTCAACATCTGTCTGGTTTCACCTCCATCAAAGAAATTTTGCAGTTCTGCCGAGAAGGTCAAGCAATAATTTGAGATCTTCGAAAGGTCTACGGCTCAAGGACACGGAAAAGAGGAGCACGAAAAGAATACTAGGAGAAAGCACCATCTGTACCTTAAACGGATATCGGCGCAGTACCGATTGATGGGCAGCCAGTCACACGGGAAGATGCGGTTTTCGGCGCTCTTTTTTTGCGTTGCAGGTCGGCAGAAGAGAAAAAGCGGGGATATTCCGGATGGAATATCCCCGCTTCTATTGACGCAACAGCGCCGGAGAAAGAAAAAAAGAAAGATAAGCAGTATTAGAACAGTGGCTCAGTCGAGCAGAAAACCCTCACCATCAAAACACAGGTCTACAGGGCCGCACACATACTCAATATCAGGCTGGTCCTTGATCGAGTCGTACAGTGCCTCGGATACCTGAATTTCATACAGCGAAAGCGTATCGCGGATGCGGACCACGCGGTGCGGCCGTGGTGTACCGCCGCAGCAACGCAGAGCGACAAGCAAAGCGTCACGGTCGTTGTTCATATACATCGGTATCTTGGCACCTTGGATCTCTGTGCAGGTGATCAAATTGGTCCAGGTCTCGGCCCAATCCACATCATTCAGACAGCGCCGGGTGGTGATATCCACATCGGCCAGTCCGCTACCGTTGTGATGGCTCTGCGGTGTCAGGCCGCGGACAAACAGCCGTTTGATCTGTACCGGGTCCTTAAACCCATAGCACTTGCTGTTTGAGCGGCCGATTACATTGGGATCGAAGCCGTAGCCGCTGATGTTCTTGCCGATCTGGTCGATGATTAGTACGTCGATGTCATCAAACTTGAAGCCCGCGATCTGCTGACGGGCCTCCTGCAGCAACTGCTCGTCTGCTTCCAAAATTTGCTCTCGCGGGATGACGCGGATAGTACGCAGCTCGTCATAGGCATTCTGCACAATACCTACGCCGAACGCTACCGGCGCTTTCTGCATAAACTGTTCGGCTGCCATGTTGAGAAAGCTGCCGAACTCGGCAAAGCCCTGTGAGTGCAGCGCGGTCGCGCCCTTATGCTTGCCCAGACCAATGCCAATCATTTTGACCAGACCGCTCTCATGGTTGCTTTGAAAATCGGTGTGCGGCTTTACCTTGTGTAGCAGCACGATGCCATCCGACTCGAAAGCCAACTTGTCGCAGTACAGTGGCAGGCCATTGGGGAGCGTACCATACTTCACGACCTCCATACTGGACAAGATAGGTGCGTGTACCCGCTCCTCGGTCACACCATAGCTGGCTAATACTTCAGCCTGCCCTTTGGCTGTTGCGCCGCCGTGGCTGCCCATCGCAGGCACGATAAATGGCTTAGCCCCCCATTCGAGCAGTACGTCACATACGGCACAGGTGATCTCGTCGATATGAGGAATGCCGCGGGAGCCTGAGGTGATAGCGATGCGCTTGCCACAAAACTGCTGTGCCTTTGGCGCGAGAATCTCCATCTCCCTGCGGATGTGAACGGTGATATCCTCGATTTTCTGCGTGGCATATTTTTGTTGAACGGTTACCATGCGTGGCAGAGAGACCTCTTTTTCCTGCATGATTATACCGCTAACTTCAGGAAAATTGATGAACATGGTGCAAAACCTCCTGTTACAATAAATTTGTCCCTAAGATATGGCAGCCAGCCATAGGCAAGAGGCATCTCGTTGCCTAAGCTGTAGAATGAAGAGGTAATGGTCTGGCTTAAACCTCCAAGGGCTTTCACGCCCGTCCCAAAGTCAGTTAGCTACCCTCCCGTTCGCAGCGTTCGATTTGTGCAGGTTGAGCCTAAGGCAAACAGATGGAATCGGCAGTGGGAAAAGATGTCCTTAGTCCATTGCAAATTCATTCTGGGAGTGTTGAACATGAACGCAGCAGGTATGGATGTTTCCAGCAGAAAAAGTACCGTGGCAGTACTCCGTCCTTTTGGCGAAGTGGTTCGTGTCCCTTTTGAGGTTAGCCACAGCGCTGAGGGGCTCGCCCACTTAGTCCAGCAGTTGAAAACTATTAAAGGGGAAACCCGAGTGGTCATGGAATACACAGGGCGTTACTACGAAGCAGTAGCTAATGTGCTGTATGAGGCCGGTTTCTTTGTCAGCGCCGTCAATCCACTGCTCATTAAGGAGTATGGCGGCAATTCCTTTTCGCAAAGTCAAAACGGATAAAGCTGACGCTATGAAAATTACCCGGTACTCCCTTAACAGCAGGGCTGATCTACGGGATTGTACTCCTATGGACAGAATTCGTTATGACTTGAAAACCCTTAATTCCATCTAGCCTCCAAACAGAAAACCGCCACTTCCAACAATCTGATCGCCCTGCTTCCCAACTGCCGGAATACCCCGTGGTGATGGGGATGTACGGTGCGGGAGACTCCCTTGGTCCTCAACTCATGGCGGAGATTGGGGACGTGCGCCGGTTTGAGCGGAAACAATCTCTGGCGGCCTTTGCAGAAGTTGACTTCATGCCCACAGTCTGGGGAGAAAAATGTCCTTAGCAACAAATCCTCCAAGCGAGGTTCGCCCTACCTGCGAAAAGCGTTGTTCAATGTAATGGCCTGCTATTTACAGAAAGCGCCAGCGGACGAACCTGTACTCCAATTTCTGGATCGCAAGCGCACGGAGGGAAAGCCCTACTATGTCTACATGACTGCGGGGCCAACAAGTTCCTCCGTCGTTACTTCAGCAAGGTCATGGAGTGCTTTTCCACTCTGGAGGATCTGCCGCCGCCGATGGATATGGACTCCACCGGGTTGCAAAAACCTCAATAAATTCTTCCTGTTTTTTCAGGCCGACGCTGGACGGCAGCCTTTTTGTGTTGCTCATTTCTATCCGGCCTCTCTCTGCAAATTTTCTTCTGCCAAGTCCTACTAAGGGCTTGATTTTTTATTTGCAGGCTTGGGGCTTAGAAACCGATCAGCGCGCCACCGTCGACTGGCAGGCACACGCCGGAGATATACTGCGCGGCGTCGCTGCTCAAAAACACGGCGGCCATGCCGATGTCGATGGGCAGGCCGGTCTTCTTCATAGGGATGCGGCTCATGATCTTGCCGAGACGCTCGGGGTCGTTATCAGTGGCCTGATGGAACATCGGCGTGTCGATCCAGCCAGGGGCGATCGCATTGACGCGCACACCGCTCGCGGCGCACTCA
This sequence comes from Agathobaculum massiliense, assembly GCF_900291975.1. Taxonomy (GTDB): domain Bacteria; phylum Bacillota; class Clostridia; order Oscillospirales; family Butyricicoccaceae; genus Agathobaculum; species Agathobaculum ammoniilyticum. The sequence goes on along the minus strand of NZ_OMPN01000001.1, from coordinate 2,061,099 downwards.
GCGGTCAACGTATGTACAAGACCTAGGTAGCCGGCCTTGGCTGTGGCGTAACCGCATACATTGGGCTGACCAATGTAACTGGTCATGCTTGCCTGAAAAATAATACTGCCCCTGCCGTTCGTTTTCATGTGCGGCACAAAAGCCTTGGTCAGCGCGAAGGCACCAACCAGGTGCAGATCAAGCACACGGGTGTAGTCAGCGACAGTCATTTCCTCGATCGGCTTTTTGCAATGGTTTCCCGCATTGTTTACCAGGATGCTGACCGGTCCGTGCTCGGCGATGATCTGCTCTGCCATTTGCGGGGCGCGGTCGGTGTCGCACACGTCAAACTGGCAGAAAGATACCTGCTCTCCGAAGACAGCCAAAGACACGGCCGCCTGCGCGGGAGTGCGCGAGCCCAGCACGACAACGTGCGCGCCTGCGGCCACCATGCATTCGGTGATGGCAAGGCCAAGGCCGGACGCGCCGCCGGTGATAACGGCCGTGCGGCCTGCCAGAGAAAACAGTGTCTGTGTATCGATCATTTTATTCATGCCTTTCTGTTTGGTATAATGTGCGGTCAAGCTTGTTGCGCGCAGCGTTTTTGTGCAATGCACTCCTGATATTTGTAAGGGATAAAGTATTCCTTGTGGCCGAGGGCTTCGCTTTTGCTAGGCTGTCCGGCAGCGACTGCACAGACCAGTCCGGCAAGCTGACCTGTCAGTTCGTCCTGCGAGCAGTGGCCGGTCAGCATGGGACTGGCGTCAAAGTCCATATCGCCCTCCATGCGCGTATAGGTCTGATGGTTGCCGGTGATTTTGAGGACAGGTGCAACCGCGCTTCCCACCACGTTGCCGCGGCCTGTGACCAAAAATGTCAGATGGCAACCGGCAGAAATCAGGTCCATCAGGCCTTCGTTGTCGTTGGGATTAGTAATACCGAACTGCATCCAGTAGGGATCGGGCGTAGAATCGAGCAGCCACAGTCCGGCGTGGTCTGGCTGCTGGCTGACCTTGACTACCCCCTCGATGGGCTTTGTGCCGCTTTTGACAATAGCGCCCATGCTTTTTTCCTCGATAGTAGACAGGCCGCCTGTAAAGTTACCCGGACTTACCGAATACTGGCGGACGGATTTGCAGTAATCAAGTGCTTTATCATAGGTATCTACCAGTTGCTGGCACGCCTCCGCCGTGGCGGCGCGGGCAGCCAGAACATCGATCAGACCGACAGCTTCGACGATCTCCTCGAAGATCGCAGTGCCGCCTGCGTCGACCAGCTGGTCGAACAGGCGGCCGACAACTACGTTGCCGGCAAGACCGCTCGTATAATCGCTGCCTCCACATTCCGCGCCGATCACAAGGTCGCAAAAGCGCATGGGGACGCGGGGCGTGTGCGTCAGCGCGGCGCATAGCTCGTCCACACACCGCAGGCCTTTCTGCACCGAGGGCAGCGTACCACCTTCGTTCTGGATGAAAAACCAGCGGGTCGGCTTGCCTTCTTCGGTGGCGATGCGGGACAGCCATTCGGGTTGCACATACTCGCAGCCCAGCCCGATGGACAGCACTGCGCCCACGTTGGGGTGCCGGATGAGTGCGATTAGCAGACGTACGGCGTATTCGTTGTCCGTGCAACCGGAAAAGCCGACCACCTCGACATTGCTGCGGCCAGTCTGTCGCACAACCTCCTGTGCGACAAAAGAGGCGCACTCGACGGTGTAGATAACAAGAACTTTGTTGCGGATACCGGCTGCGCCGTTTTGACGGCCATAGCCCTGCCATGTTGTTTCCTTCCAGTTCATGGTTGTTTTCCCCTTATTCATAGCGGATATCCTGCGGCGCGCCGGTTACAGGGTCAAGGTGGCTCGAGCGCTCGTCGTAATTGCTTTTCATGCAGTGCAGATGTACCCAGCTACCAGTGGTGATGGGCTGCGTTGCCTGCCCAATCGTAACGCCGTATTTGACGATCGGCTCGTTGGCGGCAATATCGCGCAGTGCCAGCTTATGTCCCATCGGAATGGACTCGAGCGCCTGCACGGCGGGCAGTCCATCTGCGCCGGTGAGGCGAACTGTGCCAGGTTCGATCGGACAAAGTGCGGTAGCAACATTATCATTTTGCGCGATACGGAATGCGATTGCTTCGTCCATAGGGTCTTCTCCTTTCTGCTGACAGCGGGTTATAAAATGCCGAATTTGGCAAAGGCATCAGTCGCGCTCATACCGGCCTCGATTGCCTTGCGGACAACCTTTTCGCCTGCCGCCTTTTCAAGTGACTTTTCGATTACCTCGTCCGCTATCTGCTGCGGGATGACCAGCACGCCGTCCACATCGCCGAAGAGCAAGTCGCCGTCGTGGATGGTTGCTTGTCCGATCTCAATCGGGCAGCGGAAATCAACGACCTGCGTCCGCACACTGGAGTCTTGGGCATAGCAGCCCTGGCTAAATACCGGCCAGTTCTGCTCCAGCACCTGCGGCGTATCGCGGTGCCAGCCGTTTACCACGGCGCCGGCTGCGCCGCGGGTACGGGCGGTTGCGGTGAGCAGCTCGCCCCAGTAGGCGCAGCGCTGCGTACCGCCTGTGGCGATGTAGATCTCGTTCTCCTGTAGTTGATCAAGCGCTTCGGTCAACAGGCCAAACGGCTTTTTTTGTGGGCCGAATACATCAATCATCAACACGGTCATCGCCTTGCCTGCCAGCTTCATATCGTCACGCAGCGGACGGATGCTCTGGGGCAGAAACTGATGGTAATAACCCATGCCGTCCAAAATATCGCCAACAACAGGCGTATACAATTTGTCTTTCATCAATTGAAAAAGTGTTGCTTCATTCTCCTGATGCTGCATAAAGTCTCAATCCCTTCCATATAAAACGATTTGGTTGTAACAAGTTTATGAAACAAAATAGAAAATGTCAATAATAATTAAAAAAATAATTTTATTTTGGATAATTCATCAATAAAATCACTAAAAAAATGTGAAAAATAAATATACAAAGAGCAAGAGCATAGCCAAAATTACCAAAACGTTATGTATAATAAATAAAATAAAACAAGAAAAAAAGTGAAAAATGAACGAAAAAAAACAAAAATTATAAAAATAATTGACAAAAATGATAGAAAGATTTAGACTAAGCACAAACAAAAAACAAAAACGTTTTGTAAATAGATTGAGGTGACAGCTTGAACCGGACAGAGGAAAAAAGAGTGACGATCAAGGATATTGCACGGGAAACGCAGTATTCTATTGCATCAATTCATTGTGCGTTGAACGGCAAGCCGGGTGTGAGCGAAGAAGCGCGTCAGTACATCAGAGAAACTGCACAGCGGATGGGCTACCGTCCTAATTCAGTTGCTGTGTCGCTCAAGCGCAAGGCAGTCAAGATCGCGGTGGCTTTCCCAGGTCCAACAGCAGATAACCGTTACTACTATACAGGCGCTTGGAAGGGCGTGCGTGATTATATCGGAGGCATGAAGGATTTTAACATCCAGTTGATCGAAGCGCCGTATTATGAGGACAGCGGCAATGACCAGCATGATGAACTGATCGACCTGCTCGAGAACTACCAAATCGATGGACTGATCACCGTTGGTTATATGGATATGCGCGGCAAAATCTCACTTCAACGGTTTACGCAAAAGCATATCCCCATGGTACTGGTTGGCAATGACCAGCCGCAGTCCGGCCGCATTTGCTGTGTACAGCCCAATTATGATGTGATCGGGCGGGTGCTGGCTGAACTGATGCTCGGCCGAGTGCCGGCAGATAGGGCAATTTTGATATCAGCTGGCGATATGATGATCCCATCGCACTATCTGATTGTTGAGGGCTTTGAGAACTACCTGAAGGAAAAACGTGCCGAGCGTGTTGTCTACAAGGTGCATGACAGTGAAAATGGCAACGAGGAGAGCTTTGAAAAACTGCTTCGGCTGTTACAGCAGAAGGAGGATATCGGAGGTTGCTTCAGCGCTAACACACGTGGCAGCGTGCGGCTGGGACGGGCAATTGAACAAAGCGGGAAAGCAGGCAGCATTGTGGCTGTCGGCAGCGATCTGTTCCTTGAGAACATCGAATTCCTGAAAAACGGTGTATTCTCCAATCTGTTTTTAAAAAATCCCTATGCACAATCATATATGGCAGCAAAGTATCTGACAGAATATCTGCTGCGCGAGCAAAAGCCCGTAAGCGAAATTGTATATGTTGGCAGCGAGATCATTTTCCAGAGCAGCCTGCCGATGTATGAGGGCGAACAGGGCGGCCTGAACGGACTGCTGCTGTAAGAAAGTATAATTTTGCTGCGGAACACAGGAGGTAGAATAAAAGCGTATGAAAGCCATCTGCATCAAGGAACCGGGCAAGGTAGAAATCCAAGAAATTGCGAAACCAGAGAGGAAGCCGGGGGAAGCGTTGCTCAAGCTTCTGTACGGGGGTATCTGCGGAAGCGACCTCGGCTCCTATCGGGGTGCGAACGCATATGTATCGTATCCGCGTATACCAGGACACGAGTTTTCGGCGGAGATCGTGGAGATCGACGAAAACGAGGAAGGGCTTAAGCCGGGCATGATCGTAACCTGTAATCCGTATTTCAACTGCGGGACATGTTATTCGTGCAGGAGAGGCTTGGTCAATGCCTGCACGGGCAACGAGACGATGGGGGTGCAGCGCGAGGGGGCGTTTGCCGAATACATCACCATGCCGGTCGAGCGCATTTACGACGGCAAGGGGCTGGACCCCAAGGTGCTGACGCTGATCGAGCCATTCTGCATCAGCTACCACGGCGTGCAGCGGGCAAACGTCAAGGCGGGCGAAAAGGTGCTGGTGGTCGGCGCTGGCACGATTGGCGTGCTGGCCGCAGTCGCGGCCAAGGCGAAGGGGGCCGAGGTCACGATCTGCGATGTGGCACCGGACAAGCTCGAGTATGCCTGCCGGACATTCGGCCTGGACCACAAGCTGCTCAACGAATCGCCGGAGGCGTTCACAAAGGATGTCGCCGCGCTGACCGACGGGAATGGGTTCGATGTGACGATCGAGGCGGTCGGCATGCCGGAGACGTTCATGAACTGTATTGACGCGGCCTGCTTCGGCGCGCGCGTGGTGCTGATCGGCGTATCCAAGCGCAACTTAGACAATTTCTTTTTTACGATCATCCAGAAAAAAGAGCTGAACATTTACGGCTCGCGCAACGCGATGAAAAAGGACTTTGTGGAGTTGATTGATCTGGTGAAATCGGGCGGCATCGATTTGGAGAAGATCGTCACCAACACCTACAAGTGGACGGACGCGCCGCAGGCGTTTGAGGAGTTTTCCGCTAACGCAGGAAAAATGCTGAAAGTTGTACTCGACTTTACCTGAACGACCGTGAGGGTGAAGTTGACAATATATAAAAGAAAAGAGGACTGCTACAATGAAACAGACGATGAAGAAGAGGCTGCTGGCCATGCTGCTTTGCGGCGCGACCGCATTGAGTTTGACCGCCTGCGGCAACAGCGACACACAGACCAAGGAAGAAACCGCCCCGCCGGAGGTTGCGTCCGTGGATAATGTTGTTACTATTAATGTGGGCTTTGAAAACGCGACCACAGAGCCGGTTGCGATGGCAGTGGAAAAGTGGGAACAGCTGGTAGAGGAAAAATCGGGCGGCTCGATCCAGATGGAGTTGTTCCCGAACTCTACGTTAGGTAAGAAAAACGACCTGATCGACCAGATGCTGATGGGCGAAAACGTCATCACCATCGCGGACGGCGCTTTCCTTGCCGATTACGGCGTACCGGATTTCGGTATTTTCTACGCGCCCTATGCGTTTGAGAGCTGGGACGAGGTATGGACGCTGGTAGAGAGCGACTGGTACAAGGAGCTGTGCGACAAGCTGGCCGCTACCGGTGGTCTGCGCGTCCTGACCTCCAACTGGATGTATGGCGCGCGCGACATCCTTTCCACGAAAGAGATCCGTACTCCGTCCGATCTGACCGGCCTGAAGCTGCGTGTATCCTCCAACGACCTGTCGGTCAGAAGCTTTGAGGACCTGGGTGCAACGCCGGTCGGCATGGATCTGGCCGATGTGTATCAGGCGATGAGCGGCAAAACGATCGATGCATTCGAAAATCCGATTTATTGTATGTACAATCGTTCGTTCCACGAGGTTGCCAAGCATGTGGTAAAGAACGAGCATATCCTTGCCACCTCGATGTGGATTTGCGGCGAATCCTTCTTCAGCACCCTGACCGAAGAGCAGCAGCAGATCCTGATGGAGTGCGCGGACGAGGCGGGCCTGTACAACAACGAGATGATCGACGAGGCCAATGCCAATGCCGAGGCAGAGATGAAAAAGGTCGGCGTGACGTTCATCGAGCTGACTCCCGAGGAAAAGGAGCAGTGGATAGAAGCCGCACAGAAATTCTTCAACGAATCCACCGCTGCGCTGGGTTGGACAGAGGGCCTGTACGACACTGTTAAGGAAATCTGTACCGCTGCATAATGCTGAGCCGGCGAGCTTTGCAATACTGCTGAAAAAGAGGGGAAGCGGAGTTCTCCGCCTCCCCTCTTTCATCATAAAACGCGGGAAACCGGAGGACCAAACATGAAGCAAAAATGGAAAATAATACTGCTCAACATCGATGTAGCGATCGCGTCCATTGCGATGTGCGTGCTGGTAGGTCTTACCTTTGCCGGCGTAGTTGCACGCTATATTTTAGGCTCCCCCTTTACTTGGATTGAGGAGATTCAGGCGGCCATGATCGTCTGGGTGATTTTTGGTGCGGCCGGCGCTGCGTTCCGCACCGGCAACCATGCGGCGATCGAGGTGTTTTTTGAGTTTTTCCCCAAAGCGGTAAAGAACATAATCAACATCCTGATCCTGCTCGTGACCATTGTCACGCTGCTGTTCCTGGGCTACCTGTCCATACAGTACATGATGGTGTTCGCAAACAGCGGCCGCACCACCGCGGTGCTGCACATTTCCTATATTTTAATTTACTGCATTGTACCGGTATCCTGCATCTGGCAGATCTTCAACTTTGTGCTGGTGAATTTCTTCCATTATTCCGAGCAGGAAACCATTGAAGCGATTACGGAGGAAGAGTTCGAGGAGGCGAAGAAAGAATGAATATCATTGGTATCTCCTGCATCCTTTTGCTGGTCATGCTTTTCCTGAAAGTACCGGTGTATATCTCGGTGCTGGCGGCCTCGGCGATCTATTTCCTCGGCAATCCGGCAACCAACGCAACGATTTTCGCCCAGCAGACGCTGGCCGGCGCACAGGGTCTGTCCCTGCTGGCGATCCCGTTCTTCGTCATGGCGGGCGTATTCATGAACTATACGGGCGTTACGCGCCGCATCATGGACTGCTGCGCCGTTCTGACCGCGCGCATGCCCGGCGGTCTGGCGCAGGTTAACATCCTGCTGTCCACGCTGATGGGCGGCCTGTCCGGCTCCTCGCTCGCGGACGCGGCGATGGAAGCCAAGATGCTCGTTCCCTCTATGGAGGCGCACGGCTTCTCCAAGGCGTTCTCGACCGTTATCACCGCGGCCTCCGGCATGGTCGTGCCGCTGATTCCGCCCGGAACCGGCCTGATTATTTACGCCTGCATCAATAACATCTCGGTCGGCCAGTTGTTCGTCGCTGGCATTGGCCCCGGCCTGTTCCTGACCGCCACGCTGATGATCTTCACGCACTTTGTATCCAAAAGGCGAGGCTACAAGCCGATGCAGACGGAAAAGATATCAGCGCATGAAAAGTGGGATGCGATCCGTCCGGCGATCCTGCCCATGCTGCTGCCGATCATCATTATCGGCGGCGTGCGTATCGGCGTGTTCACCGCGAACGAGGCCGGCACGGTCGCGATCGTTTATGCGCTGGCGCTCGGCGTGCTGTACCATGAGATGAAGCTCAAGAACTTTGCCAAGGGCTGCAAGGAAACGGTCACCACCACCAGCTCGATCATGCTGATCGTCGCGGCGGCGTCCTGCTTTTCCTGGGTGCTGACCCGCGAGCAGATTCCACAGACGTTTGCCAACTGGATGACCAACGCCATCGACAACAAATACATATTCCTGCTGGTTGTCAACATCTTCCTGATCATCGTGGGCATGTTCGTAGAAGGTAATGCGTCGATGATCGTGCTCGGGCCGCTGCTGCATCCGGTTGCGCTGGCGTTCGGCATTGATCCGGTCCACTTTGCAATGGTTTATATCTTCAACTGCACAATCGGTGCGTTCACCCCGCCGATGGGTACGCTGATGTTCGTCACCTGCGGTATTACCAAGTGTCCGACCAAGGACTTTATCAGGGAAGCGGTACCGTTTTATATCCTGTTCGCGGCCGATATCCTGCTGCTGACATACTTCCCGCCACTGTCTACGTTCTTGGTTAATCTGATCTACTGACGCCGGACAGCTATTATTAACTGGACGAGTTTACCATCATTGACAAGGATGATAATGAACTGGACTCATCAGCAAGGGCGGTGGCAGGGTACACCTTTACTATGCCTGCCTCCAATGATGCTATGCCGTGTGCGGTTGAACGGGGTATTACTTGCGGCGCTAACACCACCACCTCTGCCCCCGATATGGATTGCATCCGCATGCAGAACATGACTTTTATGCACCGTGCCTCGCAGAAATTCATGGAGATGCGGACGAAAAGCGGGACTTTATATAGATAGGAAACATGGGCATCTGCAGCTTTGGGACAATGGGGCTGTTAACAGTTGAACAGTCCCCAAAGCTTAGCTAAAGTATGACGGGATACAAAAAAATGTCACAGAGTAACCGCTCTGTGACATTCTTATATATGGTATATGCTCTGAAACAGGTTTGTCTTGTTATCCTTATGTAGATACACGGCTAGGGCTTCCTTTTTTCACTCTTCATGCAGTCTCCACCGCTTTGACCGGCAGGAACTGCTCCTCGCCGAACAGGAACGCGGCGTCGCCGAACCAGTCGTCCAGCACGATCTCGCTCCCATCGCGGCTAATATGCGCCAGCAGCCACATATCGCCCATCTCCTGATGGTAGGAAATATCCACCGCCGGCTCCTCCCACTCCAGCGAATCGTACGTCAGGCAGATGGTAAAGCTGTCGTATTCCTCCGGCGGGTATTGCGCAATGTCGGGATACAACTCGTCGTCCGGCGCATTGTACATGATCCATACGTCGCCGCTTTCCGAATACCGCCCCTCGATATACAGCGAATAGTGTTCGTCACCCTCCGCGTACAGCTCCAGTAGACTGCCGTCCGGCAACTCCACGACCGACCGCAGACCCAGCAGATCCGCAAGGGATATGACGTTGTACGCGCCCCCGTCGTCCTCATACCAGTCGTCCGCCTCCGAATACGGGGGTTCCGGCTCCACATACGGCTCCCCGAAGCGGATATCACCCACAAAATCACCGATCAGGCCGAATACGGCCGGCACCAACTGCAAAAGCACCACCGCCGCGGAAACCAGCGCGATGACGCGCCCTTTCTTTTTCTGGGCCGCGCGGTCCTTTTTCACCTTGCCGTTCAGGATGGTCGGCTCCGTTGTTTTGGGCGCGGCGCTTCCGTGCGGCCGGAACGACGCGCCGCGCCGCACCGACAGCCGCCCCCGGCTGCCCGCCCTGGCGCCGCAGATCGGACACTCTCGGTCGCCGTCGTCAAAATTGATCCCACAATGCTGGCATTTCATAAAAACGCCTCCCCTCTCTCCTGCTTTTATCATACCAGAGCGAGGGGGCACGCGCAAGATTATTTTGCCATGCTGCACAAAAGCAAATGAACCTGGGCGGGATCGATCACGGTCAGCCCTTCCGCCGCCTGGGCGGACGGCAGGCTGGTGGTGACGCCCGCGCCGGTATTGGGATGCAACGCAGACCATCCAAAGTCCAGCAGGAACACCACCGCCAGCAACGCGCAGCACTGCCGCGCCTGCGGCCTAGGCAACCGCCGCATCCATCCCGCGGCCATGGGACCCGCCCAATATACCGCAGCGCAGCAGCCTGCGCCGAACACCAGCGAGGTCAGCGGGCTGACCAATCCGTCGATATTGAGCGGGAGCATGGAATAGTCCCACCAGCGCAGGCCGTACAGGCTATCCAGATACCTGCCCGTGACGTATTCGATCACCGTGCAGAGCGCGACACCCAACGCAAACACCCGCAGCGGTTTGTCCGCGAAGCGGCGCAGCAGCAAAACAGCCAACACGCCGCCCGCGCCGTAGATCGGCAGCCACGGCCCCAACATCGTGCCGCGCTTGACCAGCTCACCGTTGAATACGAGGTGGAGCGCAACCTCCCATAGCCAGCCCGCCGCGGAAAAAGCGAAGAACAGCCCTGCCAGCTCAGCCGGCGCATACTGCCGGCCGATGGACTGCCGTATTTTTCCCGTCATGACGTCCGCCTCCTTTGCATAATTCCATTGTAGCCGAAATTTCTTTTCATTTTATACGCAAATTTCTTAAGACTTTGCAATTTTCCCGTCTTTGGGGTGCAAAAAGGGACGCGCGGCGCCGCGCGTCCCCCGTGGTGAAAAACAGATGTGGTTTATTCCAGATTGAGCCGGTTCTTCAGAATATGGCGGACCGCCAGGAAGAACGCCGCGCCCGGCACCGCCGTTGCAACGCACAGCGTTATCATGCCAATATGGATGGTCGCAGTCGGCCCGATGCCGCGGAAGAAGTTTGCCAGTGCCATCCATACGCTGTCAAAGGGCAGGTTACCCACACCCATGATAAAGAACATGAAAAGGAACTGGAACACAGTGGACAATACAAAGTACCAAACCACCGCCATCAGCACGCGGTGCTTTTTCGCCAGATGTCCCAGCGCGATACACAGGTAGATGAACAGCATACCGACAACCGCACAGATCAGCAGCCAAGCGAACGTCTCCAGAGTATAGAACAGCGTATTAGGGTCGCTCGTAAAAGATTTCCATATGGCGGCCAGCACATCGCCCAGCCCCACGAGCAGGCCCGAACCTGAACCGATGATGCCTATGCTCAGCACTGCCGCAACTGTAGCAATAATACTCATAACGGTCGCAACAATGACCTTACTCCAGATATGCTGAGAAACCGTCACCGGCAGAGTGAACATCAGGTACCCCTCGTCCCCCAGCAGGTTTTTGTAAAACCGTTGGATCAGGATAACCGCGGTTACAACGAACACCGCTACCATCACAGCGAAATACAACATTGCCATTAGCACCGTAGGGATGCCGTACAGCAGGTTCTGCACCTGGTCAGTCATGGTCAGGCGGTTGACCACGGCCAACAGCAGCACCGCCGCGTACATCGGAAGGCAGATGCGCGCGCACGCTTTCCACTCATATTTCAGCAGTTTCAGCATGCAAACACCTCCCTGAACAGCATATCGACCGATTTCCCATGCTCCTCGCGGATGGTATCCACGCTCTCGTGCAGGGTCATCACGCCGTTTTTCAAAAAGATGACCTCGTCCAGCACGCGCTCAATATCCGCGATCAGGTGGGTGGAGAGCAGCACGGTGGCGTCCTCGCTGTAATTGGACAGGATGGTGTTGAGGATGTAGTCGCGCGCCGCGGGATCCACGCCGCCGATCGGCTCGTCAAGCAGGAAGAGCTGGGCCTTGCGGCTCATGGTCAGGATGAGCTGCACCTTTTCTTTCGTCCCCTTGGACAGCGTTTTGAGACGCGCCAACGGGCTGATATCCAGCGTTTTCAGCATATCGTTCGCCTTGATCTTGTCAAAATCCGCATAGAAGTCCGCGAAAAAGTCAAACAGGTCGCACACGCGCATCCAGTCGTTCAGGTAAGCACGGTCGGGCAGATAGCTGACCACGCTGTGCGTATGCACGCCCGGCTTTTCCCCGTCGATCAGCACCGTGCCGCTGGTCGGCTGCAGCAGGCCGTTAAGCAGCTTGATCGCTGTCGTTTTGCCCGATCCGTTCGGCCCCAGCAGGCCAATAAAGCGGCCGCGCTCGAGCGTTAGGCTCAGGCTGTCAAGCGCCCTGATACTGCCGTAAATCTTGGTCAGCCCTTCGCATACAACCAGATCATTCCTCTGTTCCATTCTTCTTCTCCTCCCCCCTGCGCTTTTCCAAAAGCGCCACGATCTCCTTCTCGGTAAAGCCGAGCTGACTCATGCCGGCTAAAAATTCTGAAATACGGTCGCTTGCGATCTGCTCCCGAATTTTTGCTATCATCTCTTTATCCTCCGTAACATATCGTCCACTGGTGCGGTTGGTGTACATCAGCCCTTCGCGCTCCAAATCTGCCAGCGCGCGCTGCATTGTGTTCGGGTTCACGCCCGCCTCCGCCGCCAGCTCCCGCACGGGCGGCACCTTATCGCCCGCGCCGAGCTGCCCGCTTACGATCTGCTCGGTCAGCTGCTCCATGAGCTGCTGGTAGATCGGGCGGTCGCCCCGCAGTTGCCATTGCATAGGCTCGCTCCTCTCTGTTTCTTTGTACTATGATAATAGTACAGTAATGCATAATTGTCAATACCTTTTTCAAAAATTTTTTATCCAGCCCCGCGACCGCTAAATTATTGCTGAAAAATCCCGCGTGATATGCTATAATTACAGGTACACTGGAGGGTAATTTTTATGAAGATCTATCCCAGCCTGCGTCTGCTCTGGGCCGCGCTTGTGGTATCCGCGGTCACGAGCCTCGGCAGCCTCTTTCCTGAAAACGGCGTTAGCCTGGCCGCCAGCATCCTCAACCTTGCGGCATACGGCGTGGTGCTGTATATTCTGCACCGTCTTTCGGAGGAATCGGCAAGGTTCGGCCGCGCCTTTTCCTGCCAACTCATCTCGCTGGTCCTCTCCATCCTGGCTCTGGCCTGCACGTTTATGGGTACGTCGGATATGATGGTGCATTTCATGGTGCTGCTGATGGTGACCGGCTCGCTGTTCAGCCTGATCAGCCAGTATCATATGTACTGGGCGCTGGATGAGCGTGTCATCCCCTGCGGCTACGCCTACCCCGCCCGCCGCATCCGCTGGTGCTTTTACACGCCGCTGATCGGCGCGGTGGCCGCCTCTTTCATACAAACCCTGTTTTATCAAAACCCGGCCGCGCTGGTCGTGCAGCTCGTCTGCCAGCTTGCACCGCTTGTTCTGCTCTGGCAATACCTGCGGGCAGTCAAAAACCGCGAGGACGATCCGCTTCATATGTAGTGGCACACCAAAAAACGCGCGCCGGAACGCTTTGTTCCGACGCGCGTTTTTTATGCGTTTTCCGAAAACTCCGCCAGGCGGAGGTCTTCGTTATGGTCGAGCGCATAGGTGATATTCCACGGCGAGGTGAACAGCAGCAGGCTGTTGCCCTTGAGATCCTCGACGATTTTGGTGTCGCTCGTAAGCTGTAGGCGCTTGATGTCGAAATCCTCCTCGTCGTTCTCCACCCAGCGCACATGCTCATAGGGCAGGTTCTCGCGGATGATCTCCACGTTATACTCGTTTTTCAAGCGGTATTCGAGCACCTCGAACTGTAGCACGCCAACCACGCCCACAATGACCGCCTCCATGCCCGAGCCCGGCTCGCGGAATATTTGAATCGCACCCTCCTGCGCAATCTGCTCCACGCCCTTGACGAACTGCTTGCGCTTTAAGGTATCCTTTTGCCGCACCGTTGCGAACAGCTCGGGCGCAAAGGTCGGTATGCCGGAAAAGACGCATTTGCGCTTGGGGTCGCATACCGTGTCCCCAATCGCGAACACGCCCGGGTCAAAGATGCCGATGATATCGCCCGCATAGGCCTCGTCCACGATCGAACGGTCCTGCGCCATGAGCTGCTGCGGCGCGGCGAGCGCCATCTTTTTGCCGGTCCGCACATGCAGCACCTCCTGCCCGCGCTCAAACTTGCCCGAGCAGATGCGCATGAATGCCACGCGGTCGCGGTGCGCCTTGTTCATGTTCGCCTGAATCTTGAACACGAACGCGGAAAAATGATCCTCAAATGGGTCGATCACGCCGATATCCGCAGTGCGCGCAGTCGGCGGCGGGGTCATCTGCAAAAACTTCTTGAGGAAAGGCTCCACGCCAAAGTTGGTCAGCGCCGAGCCAAAGAACACCGGCGACAGCTTTCCCTCATGCACGGCTTTCAGGTCGAATTCATCCCCCGCGCCGGAGAGCAGCTCCACGTCGTCGATCAGGGTCTGGTACTGGTCCTCGGGCAGCATTCCCTCCAGGATCGGGTCGTCGATCGACAGGCGCTGCGCCTTGACCTCGTGGCGGAAGTCCGCACCCTCGAACGCGATGACCTGGTCGTCCATGCGGTCGTACACGCCTTTGAAGCGCTTGCCCGAGCCGATTGGCCAGTTGACCGCGTAGGTGCCGATGCCCAGCTCGTTTTCAATATCCTCAAGCAGCTCGTAGGGGTCGCGCGCCTCACGGTCCATCTTGTTGATGAACGTGAAGATCGGCACGCCGCGCATGGCGCACACCTTGAACAGCTTGCGCGTCTGCGCCTCCACGCCTTTGGACGCGTCGATAACCATGACCGCCGAATCCGCCGCCATCAGCGTGCGGTAGGTATCCTCGGAAAAGTCCTGGTGGCCCGGGGTATCCAGGATGTTGATGCACTTGCCCTCGTACCGGAACTGTAGCACCGACGAGGTGACCGAAATACCGCGCTGCTTTTCGATCTCCATCCAGTCGGAAACCGCGTGGCGGCTGTTTTTCTTGCCCTTGACCATGCCGGCCTCCTGAATGGCGCCGCCGTAGAGCAAAAATTTCTCGGTTATGGTGGTTTTGCCAGCGTCAGGGTGCGATATGATCGCAAATGTGCGCCGGTTTTCGATTTCTTTCTTCAGGTCTGCCACAGGCTTATTTCCTCCCGATCATGCAAAACTTATAAATTTTTGCGAAATGTACACAGAATCTTCACAATTGCCGGATATAGTATAAATGTGGAAAGCGTAAGATCCCCCCACATGTTCTTGCTTTCTACTCTCTATCCTACCTTTTATTGCGGGAACGGCCGGACGAAAGTCCGGCCGTTCCTGTTTTTTCGCGCTGTGCGCATCACAGGACGCGCCTATGCCCCTTTTCACGCGGGCAGGCAGGAACACAGTGTAGAACAGCGGCCGCGTCAGGCGGCGGGTTACAGCTCCCGCCTACCCTCCAGCGCGCGGAGCAGCGTAACCTCGTCCACCAGTTCCAGATGGCCGCCGACCGGCATCCCGTAGCCCAGGCGGGTGATTTTGATACCGAACGGCTGCAGCAGGCGGGAAATGTACATTGCGGTCGCTTCCCCCTCGGTATCCGGATTGGTGGCGAGGATGACCTCCTCGGTTTCCTCGTCCGCCACACGCTGCACCAGTTCGCGAATGCGAATATCGTCCGGCCCGATGTGGTTCATCGGCGACAGCGTGCCGTGCAGCACATGGTACAGCCCTTTATATTCCCTGGTCCGTTCAAACGCGATCACATCGCGCGGGTCGGTCACCACGCAGATGGTCTTCTGGTCTCGCGCCTGGTCGGCGCAGATCGGGCAGGTTTCGGTGTCCGTCAGGTTCTGGCAGCGTTTGCAGGTGAACGTTTTTGCCTTGGCATCCCGTATCGCATCCGCGAAGCGCTCCGCATCCTCTTTGGGCAGGTCGAGCACATAGAACGCCAGGCGCTGCGCGGTCTTTTGTCCAATGCCGGGGAGCCGCGCGAATTCCTCGATCAGCTTTTCGACCGGCGGCGCGAAAAAGTCCATCAGAACAGGCCGCCGCCCAGACCGCCCATGCCGCCCGTCACTGCGGACATCTGGCTCTGGGATTTTTCGGTTGCCGCCTTGAGCGCTTCGTTCACCGCCGCCACCACCAGGTCCTGCAGCATTTCGATATCGTCCGGATCAACCACGTCGGGCTTGATCTCAATGCTTTTCAGCGCCGACGTGCCGGTCACGGTCACGGTCACCATGCCGCCGCCCGCCGTGCCGATGGTCTCCATCTGGGCGATTTCCTCTTGCGCCTTAAGCATGTTTTCCTGCATTTTCTGCGCCTGCTTCATCATGGCCTGCATATTCATGCCGCCGCCAAAACCGCCAAATTTACCCTTTGCCATCTGTTATGTCCTCCTTAAAGCTCTTTCACTTGTATATCAAACGCTTTCGCGCGGCCAATCAGCTCATCGACCGCAGTATTTTTTTTGTGGACCGGCTCGTCCCCTGCCTCCCGCACCTTAACCTTAACTGGCGCGCCGGCAAGCGCCGCCGCCTGCGCGCGGATGACCTTCATGGTCGGCTCCGCCTTGGCGAGCATGGCCGTAATCCCATCCTCGCAGAGGATAACGAGCGCGCCGTCCTCCTCGATGCCGCGCGCGGACAGCTTGAGATTGGTATGCGCGCCCGTGTTGATCTTGCCGGTCAACGCTTCGAGCAGCGCGGGCCAGTGCGGCCAGTCAGCTGCTGCCGGAGCCGCCGCCTCGTTTTTTCCCGGCGCGCGGGTATCCTCCTGCCCTCCGGCCCAATCCGGCGCGTCGCTGTCGTCCGGCGGGGGCGGCTCATCGCCGATGCCCGCGTCCGGAACGGCCGCAGGCATCGGCTGCGCGGCCTGTACCGGCACGCCGTTTTTCAGCTTTTCCTCCAGCGCTTCCACGCGGCCGCCCAAGGTATCATAGCTGTCCGCGTCCAGGCTGCACAGCCGCACCGCGCACAGCTCGGCCTCCACACGGCGGTTTGCCGCGCTGCGCATCCGGTCGAGCGCGTCGCCGATCACACGGCTCCACGCGATCAGGGTCGAAGCCGCCAGTCCGTCGCACAGCTTCTGCAGGGTCTGCACGCTGTAGGCGGGGGAAATCAGCGCGGAAACATCAGTTTTGCTGGTTTTCACCAGAAGCGCGTCCCGTATCAGGCCGAGCATTTGGTCGTAAACCGAGGCCAAATCGCGGCCCGCGTTATAATATTCATCCAACAGGCCGACTGCCGCGGCCAGATCGCCCGCTTTCAGGCTGCCGGCCAGCCGCAGGCTGTCATCCTGCCCCATCACGCCCAGTGCTGCGGTGACCGTTTGTTCATCCACCGCGCCCGCCGCGGCCGCGCGGTCCAGCATGGACAGCGCATCGCGCATCGCACCGTCGGCCAGGCGCGCGATCAGGCGCGCGGCCCCCTCGGTCAGCCCGATGCCCTCGCCCCCCGCCACATCGAGCAGGCGGCGCGCAATATCCTCCGCACCGATGCGTCGGAAATCAAACCGCTGGCAGCGCGACAGGATGGTTGCGGGTACCTTATGCAGCTCTGTGGTCGCCAGAATGAACAGCACATGCTCGGGCGGTTCCTCCAGGGTTTTGAGCAGCGCGTTGAACGCGCCGATCGAGAGCATATGCACCTCGTCGATGATGAACACCCGCTTTTTTACCTGCGCGGGCGTGTAGCGCGTCTCGTCACGCAGGTCGCGGATATTGTCCACGCCGTTGTTGGAGGCCGCGTCGATCTCGGTCACATCCAGTACGGACCCGTCCAATATCCCCCGGCAGGCCGCGCATTCGTTGCACGGGTCGCCGTTGACCGGATTTTCGCAGTTGACCGCCCGGGCAAGGATTTTTGCGCAGGTCGTCTTGCCCGTGCCTCGCGTACCGGTAAACAGGTAGGCATGGCTCAGCCGTCCGGACTGGAACTGCGCGCGGAGCGTATCCGTGATATGCTGCTGCCCAATTACGTCCGCGAATGTCTGCGGCCGCCACTTGCGGTATAATGCCTGATACACGTCCTATCGCAACCCCTTTCCTCAATTTCTGCTGCGCCTGTGGGCAAACGCCCCGCACACACACCACAAAGAGGCGGGCGCAAGCCCGCCTCCAAGCGTCTCTCCTGCGCGCCATGCGCGCCATTTGCACAGAAAACCGCCACGCGGTTTTCATCAAAAGTCAGGACATGCGCCTGACTTTTGATACCCCGACTCAGCCGCCTTGGGCGGCGTCGTTCGGGTATCGAAAGCAGGTTTCTGCTGGAACCTGCTTTCGTATATAGGGGACTTTTGAAGTCCCATACACTCTCGTTCAGCGCCCCACAAGACCGCACGCGGACAATTCGAAAGCGAACGCCCGGCCGTTCTTCGCACTTTAAGCTCAAGATCGGCAGCTCTGCGGCACACGATGGTTTCTGCTTAATGCTGCTCGGTTCCCCGCCTGACATGGTTCACAGTCCTCCGTTGCGCAGTACCGGTCTCTCATCACTCTGTGGGCGACCACCTTGCCGAAAGCCCGTCCCTCCTTGCCCGCATCATCCCCGCTGTAGCGGATTGCGGGTACAGAGCACCGCTAACGCCCCGATGTGTGCGGCCTTGTGCGGCGCTGAACAAAAGGTATTCGATTGTTAGTTTACACCGGCCGGCCGCGTTTTATGCCTCCGGATCGTCCGGCGGCGGCGTTTCCGGCTCGGTTGATGTGTCCGGATCGGTCGTGCCGCCCGGGTCCG
The DNA here is from genome assembly GCF_900291975.1 of Agathobaculum massiliense. GTDB lineage: Bacteria > Bacillota > Clostridia > Oscillospirales > Butyricicoccaceae > Agathobaculum > Agathobaculum ammoniilyticum. The sequence continues at coordinate 2,042,764 of NZ_OMPN01000001.1, read as the reverse complement.
TCGTACCGCCGGGGTCGGTTGTCCCGCCCGGGTCGGTCGTACCATCGGGATCGGTTGTGCCGCCCGGGTTCGTGCTGCCGCCCGGATCGGTCGTGCCGCCCGAATTCGTACCGCCGCCCTCCGGGTCGGTCGGCGTTACCGGCAGTCCGGTTTCCGGATCAACCGACGGATTGGTCGGCTGGTCCTCCGGCTTTTGCTCCTCCGGCTTTTCTTCCTCTTCCTCCTCAACCTCGATGCCGGTCGTCTTGCCGTAATCATAGGTCTTGAAGCCCTGGTGCGGGCAAAGCTCGGTTGGCGTCTGTCCTTTCCAGAAGCGTCCGGTCGCCACACGGCCCGCCGCGCGGCACGCGCCGGACGGGGCAAGCCCGCTGTCCATGCAGTAGGAGGCGGTCTCGAAATCCTGCGGGTGCGAATCAAAGACCAAGCCGGAATCGCCCTCATGCACACGGGTCATGACCGTTTTCCAGATGCCCGCCGCCGTGCGGCCGTACAGCCCGTCAAGCGTGTAGTTATGCTCGTAGCCAACCCAGACCGCGGCGGAATATTCAGGCGTCACACCGCAGAACCAGATATCCGTATTCGAGGTCGTGGTACCCGTTTTGCCCGCGGTCTCCACGCCCGAAATCGTCGTCCCCGAGGCGGTGCCGTATGCGGTAACCGCCTGCATGCAGTCCAGCATATAATACGCGGTGCGCACGTTCTCAAAGCCAAGCTCGGTGCCTGGGTTGTTCTCCAGCACCACGTTGCCCTCGGAATCGAGCACCTTGGTATAGGTCCGCGTGCCGGCGAACACACCGTCGTTGATAAAGGTCGAGAAGCCGCCCGCCATTTCGCGCACGGTCACGCCGTCGGTCAGGCCGCCGAGAGCCAGCGGCGCAAGGTCGATATCGGACTGCACGGTGCCATCCGCATTGGTGCGGGTGCCGACCAGGGAATCTTCAAAGCCCAAGCGCTGCGTCAGGAAATCATAGGACGCCTGCGGCGTGAGCATGTTCATCACCTGCACGGCAATCGTATTGACCGAGCTGGTGATACCGCTTTTGATAGACATCGCCTTGCCGGTCGGCATTTTGCCGTCGTTCATCGGCCAAGGGCGCCCGTCGTCGCCCATGCGGAGCGCCTTGTCATACACGGTGGAGGTGGGTACGATGATGCCCTTGTCCATGGCCGGGCCATAGGTGGACAGCGGCTTGAAAGACGAGCCGGGCTGGCGGTGCGCGTCGGTCGCGTAGGAGAAATCCAACTTGCCATTCTTTTCCCCGCGGCCGCCTGCAATGCCCTTGATATTGCCCTGCTTGTCCGTAATGACCATAGCGCTCTGCGGCCGTTCACCATACTTCTCCGTATTGGGGAACACCGAATCGTCCGCCCAGACCGTATCCAGGATATTCTGGACATTGGTGTCGATCGTAGCATAGATCTTGAGGCCGCCGGAGTTGATCATATTGCTTGCGACCTGCTCGGAGTAGCCTTTCTGCTCCATCAGGTCCTTTTTAACGTCCTGGATGACCGCGTCGGTAAAGTAGGTGTACGGGTCGCCGATCTCCTCCTGGTATTTCTCATAGGGGCGGTACACCAGTTCTTTCGCAACGGCCGCGTCATGCTCCTCCTGGGTAATCATGCCCAGCTCCAGCATCTTGCCGAGCGTCGCCTCCTGGCGCTCCTTCACACGATCCGGATGGTTATAGGGATCGTAAATGGAGGGGTTGTTCGTCAGGCCGACCAGAGCCGCGCATTCCGCGAGGTCGAGCTGCGAGACATCCTTGCCGAAATAGGTCGTGGCCGCGGTTTTTACGCCATAGCAGGTGTGGCCGAGGTAGATCGTGTTCAGGTACATAGTCAGGATGCGGTCCTTGTCGTCGATCTCCTTTTCCAGCGCCAGCGCACGGAATATCTCGTTGACCTTACGTTTGACCGAGTAATCCTTGTCCTCCGTCACGTTCTTTATGAGCTGCTGGGTGATGGTCGAGCCGCCGTACTGGTCGCCGCCGAGCAGCCAGCCCCTGACCGCGCCCAGCGTACGCCTCCAGTCTACGCCGTGGTGCTTGTAAAAGCGCTCGTCCTCGATCGCGACCGCAGCGTTTTTCAGGTCCTCCGGAATCTCCTCGCTGTCAACCCAGATGCGGTTTTCCGTACCCTTGATTGTTTCGTAAAGCTGTTCCGCGCCGGTTTCCGGATCATAGTTGTAAATGAAAGAATTCAGGTCAAGGCCCAGGCCCTGGCTGATTCCCTTTGCCGTTTCCTGCGCGGAGGGGTTGATATAAGCGTGCACATAATATGCGAACGCAATGCCGCAGAAGCTGGCGCAGAGCACGCCGATCAGCAGCAGCGTCAGCAGCACGCGGGATATGAAATACCCAACGCCGTATCCTTTTCTTTTGCCAGTCGACAATTCGGTTTCCTCCTTACCCGGCGGCGACGGGCGCCGCAGGGTCTTTTCCAGTCGGACGCTGGCGGCGTCCGATTTGTTCCCAGCATACGGTGGTATTATACCACACCGCGCGCCAAATTCCAAACAAATTTTACATTCGTTCCCGAATATTTTACAAATTTACGGGAATACTCAAAGCAAATCCCTTTTTCAAAGGATGTTTTTTCTATGATGCAAGGTTTTTACATGCTCGCCCTGCAGCGGGCGCGCCGCCAAAGGCGCATCGCCCTGGCGGCCTGTATCCTCGCGCTGGCCTGCGCTTTTTTTGCCGCGCGCGCCTATTTTGCCCCGTCTGCGGTTGCGGCAAACGCGCCGCTCGAGCCTTATGTCGCCTACGATGCGGGCGGGACGCTCGCCGTGTCCCGCGGCGGCGAAACGGTCTTCTATACGGAGATCGACACCCGTTCGCTGCCGCAGGCCGACCGTGAGGCGCTCGGGGCCGGCGTCGTCCTGCCGGATGCCGAAGCGCTCGCCAAACTGCTGGAGGACTACAGCTCGTAAAAAAGCGGACGCATACGCGCCCGCTTTTCCTGTTTTCTTCAGTCCCACAGACCCTCGACCCACTGTTCGAAGTCGACGACCTCCTCTTCCTGCGGCGGCTGCGCCGCAGGCGAACTGTCATGGGGCTGCTGCTCCATCTCGACCGCCATCGTGAGAATGCCCTGGTTCTTGATGTGGATTGTTTGTTCCACCCGTGCGGACGAGGCCTCCGCCTGATAGCTGTAGGTTATCAGCATGTCGCTGAACCAGTCTCTTTCGCGGCGCTCACCCTCGCCCGTGATCCCGCCGGTCTGCACGTCCAGCGTGAACCAGCCCTTGAAGTAGCTGCCGTCCTCCCACACCTCTTCGCTTCCGACCGGCGCGGTGTAGCGCGACCCGCTGCGGGCGAACAGGCTGTCGCCGGCCTTGAGCGCACAGTTCTGCGCCATGCTGTGTGTGCGGTACCACAGCTCGCTGTAGTTGCCCCATGTTTCGCAATTCTGCTCGGTCCGGCTGACGATATACTCGCCGGCGGTTTCCGCATCCGCAGCCAGGGGCAGGAAGCTGCCGGTGACCAGTACGACGGGGTTCATATCCATCATACCAACGCCGCCGGATTCGGCCAGGCCACTCACGCTGAACCATTTATCCGTGTCCGCGGCGGCAGCAGCGCCCTCCGGCGCATCCTCCGCGAGCAGCCCGAACAACAGCGGACAGCGCAGGTACAGCATATCGGTATCCGCGTTATAGATCATTTCAAAGCGGGCGTTTTCCAGCTCCGTCCGGTATTTCTCCGCCAAATCCTCCATACCCATGCCGAGCAGCCAGCCGCTTTCCTGCGCATACAGCGCCGCCAGCGCGTACAGGTCGAGCCGCAGGTCAAGCTGCACGCTCCCGCCCTGGCTGATGACCTCCAGCGTACCCTCCATGGGGTAATGCTCGTCCCCATCGATCGAGTTGAACGCCGTATAGGCCACCTCGATGGCCGCCGCCGTGCGCAGCGCCTGCTCCGGATCGATTTCCGGCTGGGCCGCGATCCACTGGTTGACAATGGAGAAATCCGCGTTCAGCGCGTCGAGCAGCGCGTCCCTGTCGTACAGCACCGCGACCTGCTCATACTCGTCCCACCGGACGGTCAGGCCGAACGCCTCCGCGAAAAAGCGCACCGGAACGTAGGTACGGCCCTCCTTCTCGTACGGCACGGCATCGAGCGCGACCGTCTCCAGCACCGCGCCGCTCTCCGCATCCGAAATCGCCAGCGTATCTCTGCCGGCCGCGAAAGCATACGTCCGCCCCGCCAGCTCGGCTGTTACGGCGCCGTCCGCATAGCCGACCGCCGCGCCCAATGTCTCCGCAATCGCGCGGAACGGCACCATGGTCCGGTCGTTCCGGCTCTCGGGCTGCGCATCTGGGAACACGATCGCTTTCCCGTTCAACTGCACGCTCACCGCCGGTGGCGTGCGCGGCACCAGGCCGAACGCAACCAGTGCGTCCAGCCCGTCCGGATCCCAGACGCCGTCCGTCTCCATGGCGGACACGTCCTCGATCGCCAGGTACGCCGCCAACTCCGCGATCAGCGCTTCCCGCGTCGTCCCCCACTCTTCCGCCGCTTCCCCGACCGAATCCGTGCCGTAATAATTGCAGGCCAGGCTTTCGTCCGCTTCGAGCGCCTGGATATAAAGCGCATATTTGCTGCTGACCATATCATAGGTCAGCCCCTCATCCCCGCCCAAAAACAGCTCCATGAATTCCTCGGGCGACGCATAGCCGTAAACCTCATACAGCGGCGGCTCCCCGTCCGCCGCCAGCGCCGCGGGCAGCGCGCCGCACAGCACCGCCGCCAAGCCCGCGGCAAGCAGCCGCCTCAGCAAATGCCTGATCCGTTTCAAAAGAAAGCCCCCTTGCGTTTTTATTATTTTTATTGTACCCCAAAACCGATGCAGCGTCCATTTCCGTTTTATCCATTTTTCACGATCGAAAGTAGGCGATATGCCCATGCACTCCACACAGGCCAAAGCAAAATCCGCGCTGCTGCTCACCGCGTTCATCTGGGGCAGCACGTTTTTCGTTATGAAGGAAGCCGCCGCCGTCTTCCCGCCCGCCCTGCTCATGGCCGTGCGGTTCACGGTAGGCGCGGCGGCGCTCGCGCTGCTGTTCCGCGGGCGGCTGGGCGTGCTGCGCGGCCGCAGATATCTGGCCGCCTCCCTTATCACCGGCGCGACGCAGACCGCTGCCTATCTGCTGCAGACCCTTGGCCTGCACTGGGACACCTCGCCCGGCAAGTCCGCTTTCCTGACCGCGGCTTACTGCGTGCTGGTGCCGTTCCTCGGCTGGGCCGCGCTGCGCCGCCGGCCGACCGGCTGGCAGTTCGCCGCCGCCGGCCTGTGCATCCTCGGCATCGGACTGCTTTCGGTCACCGAGGCCATGACCATCTCGCCCGGGGACTTCGCCACCCTGCTCAGCGCGGCGGCGTTCGCGCTCAACATCCTTTCCGTCGGCTATATGGTGGAGCAGGGCTGCGAGCCTGTGCCGCTGACCATCGGCCAGCTCGGCGCGGCGGCGCTGATGTGCTGGGGCGTGTGCGCACTGACCGGCGCCGCCCCCTATGCGCCGCCGACCGCAGGCGCGTGGGCGAGCCTGGTCGTCCTCGGCCTGACCGCTTCGGCGCTCTGCCTGTCCCTGCAGGCCTATGGCCAGCAGCATGTCGATCCCCCGCAGGCCTCCCTGCTGCTTTCGCTCGAATCCGTGTTCGGTGTGGCCTGCTCGGTTGTCTTTTACGGCGAAACGGTCACTGGCCGCATGCTGACGGGCTTCCTGCTCATTTTTACCGGCATTCTCGCGGGCGAAACGCAGTTCGCCTTTGTGCGCCGCCTCCGGCCGCAGAATTCGGAATAAGCCGCGTCCCCCCGGCATACTTTACACCGAGGGGGCGTTTATTTATGTTCATTACCATTACCCGCGACACGCTTTGCCGCATCGGCGCGGCGGCCGGCGTATGCGTTACGCTTGCCGTGCTGTTCTTCCTGCTGCCACAGGCCGATGCGCCCGCCGCGCAGGCAAACGCTGAAACCGAGGCCGCGGTTCCCGCGTCGGTCAGCGACTGGGGTCTGTCGTTCCAAACCGAGGGGCAGCCGCCCGTCGGTAACGTATCCGCGGATACGCTCCGCCAGTGGGACGCCTACTATGTGGGCGACACCTCCCAAAAGACGATCTACCTGACCTTTGACGCGGGCTACGAAAACGGCAACACGCCCGCCATTCTGGACGCGCTGAAGAAGCACAACGCGCCGGCGTGCTTTTTCGTGGTGGGCAATTTTATCGACACCGCGCCCGATCTGGTAAAGCGCATGGTGGACGAGGGGCATATCGTGGGCAACCACACGCTGCACCATCCCGATATGTCAAAGATTGCAGATATGGATTCATTCCAGGCGGAGATCACCGGCCTTGAGGAAAAGTTCACCGCCCTGACCGGCCAGCCGATGCAGCGGTTCTACCGTCCCCCGCAGGGCAAATTCAGCGAGGAGAACCTCAGGCAGGCGCAGGAGCTGGGCTATACGACTGTGTTCTGGTCGCTGGCCTATGTTGACTGGTATACCGACAACCAGCCGACCGACGAACAGGCGTTCTCTAAGCTGCTGCCGCGCATCCACAACGGCGCGATCGTCCTGCTGCACTCGACGAGCGAGACGAATGCGCGCATCCTTGACGAGCTGCTCACCAAATGGGAGGGCGAGGGGTACACGTTCGGGAGCCTGGCCGACTTAACCTGATTTTTGGTGTCATTTTGACACAAAAAGCACTTCTCCAACAATTTTGCGTTATACTTGACTGAGGTGAGTGCTTTGAAAGTTATTATCCCTCCTTTACCGTCCCGCCCAGAATCAATTTATAAAACCATTTACATCGAAAAATCCCTTGCGAACCAGATTGAACAAATCGCCATTCAAAATAATACGAGCTGGAACCATGTTGTCACAGCCCTGCTCAAAAGCTGTCTGGAGCATTCGGGCGGGCGGTAGGCAGAAAAAGGCGCGCGCCGCGCGCCTTTTTCTGCCATATTCTCCCCTCTATGCGCCCCATCCGCTTGTTTTGCCCCCCTTTTTGTGCTATACTATCATCATGGGCAAGTAAGACAAGAAAGGATGATTCCATCATGGAAAAGGCCAAGGTCTATTTCGCGGACTTCCGCGCCACGCTGACCGAAAACCTTCAGCAAAAGCTGACCCGCCTGCTCAAAACCGCGGGCATGGGAACCATTGATTTCGACAAGAAATTCACCGCCATCAAGATCCATTTCGGCGAGCCGGGCAACCTCGCCTATCTCCGGCCGAACTGGGCCAAAACCGTCGCGGATTTTGTCCGTGAGCGCGGCGGCAAGCCGTTCCTGACCGACTGCAACACCCTGTACGTCGGCGGGCGCAAGAACGCGCTCGACCATCTGGACTCCGCTTACCTCAACGGCTTCAGCCCGTTCACGACCGGCTGCCACGTCATCATTGCGGACGGGCTGAAAGGCACGGACGAGGCGTATGTGCCGGTCGAGGGCGGAGAATACGTCAAGGAAGCCAAGATCGGACAGGCCATTATGGACGCTGACGTATTTATTTCGCTGACCCACTTCAAGGGCCACGAGTCTTCGGGCTTCGGCGGCTGTCTGAAGAACATCGGCATGGGCTGCGGCTCACGCGCGGGCAAAATGGAGCAGCACAACGCGGGCAAGCCGCAGGTCGATCCGTCCCCCTGCGTGGGCTGCGGCATGTGTACGCGCATCTGCGCGCACGACGCTATTACCATCACGGATAAAAAGGCGCATATCGATCATGACAAATGCGTGGGCTGCGGCCGCTGCATCGGCGTCTGCCCGACCGACGCGATCGGCTGCGGCTATGATGAATCCAACATCGTCCTGAACCGCAAGATCGCGGAGTACACCAAGGCGGTCGTGGACGGGCGCCCCTGCTTCCATATCTCGCTTGTTATCGACGTGTCGCCCAACTGCGACTGCCACGCGGAGAACGACGTGCCGATCGTGCCGAATGTCGGCATGTTTGCGTCCTTTGACCCGATCGCGCTCGACCAGGCCTGCGTGGACGCGGTCAACGCCGCGCCGGTCAATCCGGACAGCCTGCTCCGCGACGCGCACGAGCGGCACCATATTGACGACGCGCACGACCACTTCCACGCCGCCCATCCGGATACGAACTGGCAGTCCGCGCTCGAGCATGGCGAGAAGCTCGTCCTCGGCACGCGGGAATATGAACTCATCAAAATCTAAACGCAAACATCAAGCAAAAAGCGAGGCATCCGCCTCGCTTTTTTCATATTTGATTCAATCCGACGGGCAGCGCGAGCTTTACCGCCAGCATGGCAGCGTATATCGCGGCGTATACGCCTTTGGCTTTGCGCTCACCCAGATGCGCACGCAGCTTATCTGCCGTACCCCACACTTTTTCCTCGCTTTCGTCCAGGCGGCCGAGTAGCCAGCGCGCCGCAAACCCGAGCACCCCAATGGTCTGTAAAAACGTCCAGCCGAGCAGCAGTACGAAGCCGACGGCCGACCGCTCCCGCGGGTCGCGGAGCAACGCCAGACACAGCACCCAGCCCGTCATGCTTGCCATTCGGTTTAAAATGACACCGAACCGCACAAAGTCCTTCACTGCGGCATCATCTCCCGCCCTTCGAACGCGGCGCGGCATCTGATGTCCTGCATGACCGCGTCGAACTGCGGCAGGTCGAGCGACTGCGCCCCGTCGCACAGCGCGTTTTTTGGGTCGTTATGCGCCTCGATAATCAGGCCATCCGCGCCGGCGGCGATTGCGGCGCGCGAGAGCGGCTGTACCATATCGCGGCGGCCCGCGGCGTGCGACGGGTCGACGATCACCGGCAGGTGGCTGAATATCTTGACCAGCGGCACCGCGGAGATGTCCAGATTGTTGCGGATCATCTTTTCAAACGTGCGGATGCCGCGCTCGCACAGGATGACGTTGGTGTTGCCGCCCGCGAAGATGTACTCCGCCGCCATCAGGAATTCCTCCATCGTCGCGGACAGGCCGCGCTTGAGCAGGATAGGCTTATCCGACCGGCCCAGCTCCTTGAGCAACATGAAATTCTGCATATTGCGTGCGCCGAGCTGGATGATGTCCACATCCGCGAACAGGTCGAGGTGCTTTTCGCTCATGATCTCGGTTACAACCGGCAGGCCGGTCTGGCGCTTGGCCTCCAAAAGGAGCTTCAGGCCCTCGTCCTCAAGCCCCTGGAAGGAGTACGGCGAGGTGCGCGGCTTGAACGCGCCGCCACGCAGGAAGGACGCGCCCGCCCGCTTGACCGCTTCGGCCACCTCCACGATCTGCGCCTCGCTCTCGACCGAGCAGGGTCCCGCCATCACGTTGAAGTATCCCGCGCCGATCCTGCGCCCCGCAACCTCAATGACCGTATCCTCATGGTGGAATTTGCGGTTGACGGCCTTGAACGGCTCGGTCACACGCTGCACGCGCTCGACCACGTCATAGGCCATGATGTCCCCTTCGTCCAGTTTGGTGGTGTCGCCGACCAGGCCAAAGATCGTGGTGTTCTCGCCCTGAGAATAGTGGATCGTAAGCCCCATATCCTTAAAATGCTGCATCAAACGGTCTACACGTTCCTTATCGCTATTCTGCTTGAGTATAACGATCATTTTGGTTCACTCCTTTATCAGTTAAAATTATAAGCCTTTGCAGTATACCACCAAAATGCCCAAAAAGAAAGGGCGATTTACTACAAATCGCCCTGTTTCTTTGGTCGGGTTTTGCACGAGGTTGTAAAATGCTAACCTTTACCGCGCGGCTTTCAGCTCCTCATAGCGCTGTTCCACCGCCGTGCAGAATTCCTCCCAGCGTCCGTCTTCAATCAAACGGGCCGGACAGACTTTTCCGGAAAAGTCCTCATGCTTGCGCAGCGCCTTCGGACCCAGACCGTATTCGAGCAGCAGGCGCGCGCACAGTTTTTCGGTGTTGATTAACGTCTGCTCATAGTTGCCGTCCTCGTTGACGCACATTTCGATCCCGACGCCGTTTTTGTTGCCGCCGTTCCTTTTCATCTGGTCGCCCGCATGGTACGCGGTTTCGTCGTCCGGCAGGTGATGGTATATTTCGTGGTCGTCCACGGTGTAATGCCAGGAAACGATATTTTCCTGCGCGTCGGCGTTCTGGTGGATGAATGAGTTATGCGCGGCAGCGGTCGCGCCCGCGGAAAAATTATCCGTTTCGTGGATGACGAGGTATTTGATCTCGCGTTTTTCCCCGGGCCGCGCGCGGCTCCCCTCCGGCAGGAAGTCCGTATAGACCGGTATGTCCTCAATATAGCTGAGCCCCGCGTCCGGCTGCGGCGGCCGGCTGATCGCCCGATGCGTCAGCATACCGGCGGCAAACGACGCCAGCAGCAGCACCGCCAGCAGCAGCGGCCGGCGGTTCGGCCGCTTTTTCCCTTTTTTCCCACTGTAAAACCCTGCAATCTTCAATCCGTCCGCTCTCCCTATCCCTCGTTCCAGTGGTTCTATTGTACTACGTTTCGACAGCTTTTTCAAAGGCATGGATGTAAACTTTTTATTCCCATAAAAAACCTCGCTTTCCCCCGCGGAATTCCTGTAAGAAAAACTTGCATTCCGGCGTTTCGTGCGATATAATTATATTTACTCGGAGAGGCAAAGCCTTTACCAGCAGAATTCTTTGACCGCCCCCTTTCTCCCAAAGGGGAGCCAAGGCCATACGGACAGCCGGGTCAAATGCCGAACATGGCAACTTTGTTGCCTTATTGAATTTTATAAGTTGGCTGCTTAAAAGCCGTGTGCCGTGGGCGCATCACACTTGTGAAACAATCAATAAGAGTAGTAAAAGTAAATTCTTGCTATATAGACTCTTTCCTCTTCCACAGACAGAGCCGTTGCGGGCATTTGCCCGAACGGAAGAGAGATTGCATTCCTCAAGCTGAGATGGCCGCGCGCGGACACCTCGCTTGAGGATTTTTTAATTGTGAGGATTACCGGTATGCAAAACAAGCTGAAACTGTACGGGTTCAACAACCTGACCAAGGCGCTGTCGTTCAACATTTACGACGTATGCTATGCCAAAACCGAGCGCGAGCAGCGCGACTATATCGCCTACATCGACCAGCAGTACAACTCCGAGCGGCTGACCGGCATTCTGGAGCGCGTGACCGAGATGATCGGCGCGCATGTGCTGCATATCTCCAAACAGGATTACGACCCGCAGGGCGCCTCCGTCACCTTCCTGATCGCGGAGGAGCATATGAAGCCCGCGCCCGAGCCGGATACCATCGTGGCGCATCTGGACAAAAGCCATGTCACCGTGCATACCTATCCGGAATACCATCCGGACACCTGCCTTGCCACGTTCCGCGTGGATATCGACGTGGCGACCTGCGGCGAGATCACGCCGTTGTCCACGCTCGATTACCTGATCGACTCGTTCGATTCGGATATCATCACCATGGACTACCGCGTACGTGGCTTTACCCGCGATATCGAGGGGAAAAAGCTGTTCATGGACCACCAGATGACCTCGATCCAGGATTTCATCGACCCGCACACACTCGACCTGTACGACGCTTACGATGTGAACGTGTACCAGGCCAACCTGTTCCACACCCGCATGCTGCTCAAGGAGGTTGACCTGCAGAACTACCTGTTCAACACCGATATCTACGAGCTGCCGCCCAAGACGCGGCTCAAAATCCATTCCGACCTGCGCCGCGAGATGATCGAGATCTTTAGCGGCAAAAACATCTACTGACGTACCGGAGGCTTTCCGCGCTTCCGTATGTGAAAGAAGGCAAAGCTATGGACCAGTCCCGCGCGCCCATCAAGGAGGCGCTCGAACATTTTAAGGATATGCGTATCGTCCCGTTTGATGTCCCCGGGCATAAACGCGGACGCGGCAATCCCGAGCTGACAAAATTCCTCGGGGAACAGTGCATGACCGTGGACGTCAACTCCATGAAGCCGCTGGACAACCTGTGCCATCCGGTCAGCGTCATCCGTGAGGCGGAGGAGCTGGCCGCCGAGGCTTTCGGCGCGGCTCATGCGTTCCTGATGGTCGGCGGCACGACCTCGAGCGTGCAGTCGATGATCCTTTCGGTCGTGGGGCGCGGGGACGAGATCATCCTGCCCCGCAACGTCCACCGTTCGGTCATCAACGCGCTCGTGCTTACCGGCGCGGTGCCGGTGTACGTCAACCCGCAGACCAACGAGCGGCTGGGCATCTCGCTGGGCATGTCGGTCGCGGACGTCGCGGCCGCGATCGAAAAGCACCCCTCCGCCAAGGCGGTGCTGGTCAACAACCCCACCTACTACGGTATCTGCTCGGATATCCGTGAGATCGTCCGTCTGGCGCACGCCAGGGGCATGAAGGTGCTCGCGGATGAGGCGCACGGCACGCATTTCTACTTTGGCGAGGACATGCCCGTCTCCGCGATGGCCGCGGGCGCGGACCTCGCCTCGGTTTCCATGCACAAGTCGGGCGGCTCGCTGACACAGTCGAGCTTCCTGCTGTGCGGCCCGTCGGTGAACGCGGAATATGTGCGCCAGATCATCAACCTGACGCAGACCACCTCGGGTTCCTACCTGCTGATGGTCAGCCTGGATATCTCGCGCAAGAACCTGGCGCTGTACGGAAAGGATATCTTCCGCAAGGTCACCCGCCTGACCGAGTACGCCCGCGATGAGATCAATCAGATCGGCGACTACTACGCCTACGGCCGCGAGCTGATCAACGGCGACACGGTTTTCGATTTCGATGTGACCAAGCTCGCGGTCAACACGCTGGACGTGGGGCTTGCCGGCATTGAAGTATATGATATCCTGCGCGACTTTTACGACATCCAGACCGAATTCGGCGACCTTGGCAACCTGCTGGCCTATGTTTCGGTCGGCGACCGCGAGCGCGACCTCGAGCGCTTTGTGGCCGCTCTGTCCGACATCCGCCGCCGCTACAAGCGCGACAAGGCCACGCTCATGCGGCAGGAGTACATCTCCCCGCAGGTGGTGGCCGCGCCGCAGGAGGCTTTCTATGCGGAAAAGCAGGGCGTCCCGCTGGCGGAAAGCGTCGGCCGCATCTGCGCGGAGTTCGTCATGTGCTACCCGCCGGGCATTCCCATCCTCGCCCCGGGCGAGCGCATCACCCGCGAGATCCTCGACTACATCCGCTACGCCAAGGAGAAAAACTGTATGCTGCTCGGCACCGAGGACCCGAATGTGGACAGCCTGCAGGTCATCCGCGGTATTATCAGCCCCGCAGCCAATTAAGGAGTCTGTGTTATGCAATTGACCTTTACCGAAATGCACGCGCCGACCGTCGGTCTGGCAATCCAGGTCGACCGGCAGCTTTACACCGAGCAGAGCGACTTCCAGCGCATCGACGTGTTCGAATGCGAGGAGTTCGGCCGTTTTTTGACGCTCGACGGCTATATGATGCTGACCGAGCGCGACGAATTCATCTACCACGAGATGATGGTGCATGTCCCGCTTGCCGTGCTGGGCGAGACGGTCAGAAAGGTGCTCGTCATCGGCGGGGGCGACGGCGGCTGCGTGCGTGAGCTGTGCCGATATCCACACATCGAGCATATCGACCTGGTCGAGATCGACGAGCGCGTGGTCGCGGTGTGCAGGGAATACCTGCCGACCGTGGCGTGCAGTCTGGACGATCCGCGCGTACACATCCTCTATCAGGACGGGCTGAAGTACATCCGCCGCATCGAGGACGAGTACGACCTCATCATCATCGACTCGACCGACCCTTTCGGCCCGGGCGAGGGCCTGTTTACGATGGAGTTCTACGGCAACTGCTACAAGGCGCTCAGGGCGCACGGCGTGCTGGTCAACCAGCACGAAAGCCCGTTCTACAAGGGCGACGCGCTCGCCTGCCAGCGCGCGCACCGCAACATTGTGCATTCGTTCGAGCTGTCGCGCCTTTTCCAGGCGCACATCCCCACCTACCCCTCCGGCCACTGGCTGTTTGGGTTTTCCTCGCGCGGGGTTCATCCGGTGCGCGACCTCAAGGCGGACGACTGGAACGCCCGCGGCATCGAAACCCGCTATTACAACACCAACCTGCACAAGGGCGCGTTCTACCTGCCCAATTATGTGCAACGGCTTTTGGAAAAAGTAGAAGAATAACGACTCACAAGGAGGACAACACCATGGGAAAAGCCCTTATCATCGGCTGCGGCGGCGTGGCCGGCGTGGTCATCCACAAATGCTGCCAGAACAGCGACGTTTTTGAAGAAATCATGATCGCCTCGCGCACCAAATCCAAGTGCGACGCGATCAAGGAACAGCTTGAGGGGCGCACCCCCACCAAAATCCGCACCGCCAAGGTGGACGCGGACAACGTGGACGAGCTGTGCGCGCTGATCGACGAATACAAGCCGGACATCGTGATGAACATTGCCCTGCCCTATCAGGATTTGACCATCATGGACGCGTGCCTCAAGTGCGGCGTCAACTATATGGACACCGCCAACTACGAGCCGGAGGACACCGACGATCCCGCGTGGCGCGCGATCTACGAGAAGCGCTGCAGGGAGGCGGGCTTCACCGCCTATTTCGACTACTCCTGGCAGTGGGCGTACAAGGAGAAGTTCGAAAAGGCCGGCCTGACCGCGCTGTTAGGCTCGGGCTTCGACCCGGGCGTGACGCAGGCCTACTGCGCCTATGCTCAGAAGCACCTGTTCGACCAGATCGACACCATTGACATTCTGGACTGCAACGGCGGCGACCACGGCTACCCGTTCGCCACCAACTTCAATCCCGAGATCAACCTGCGCGAGGTTTCCGCGCCCGGCTCCTACTGGGAGGACGGCCACTGGGTCGAAATCCCCGCCATGTCCATCAAGCGCGAGTACGACTTCGACCAGGTCGGCCGCAAGGACATGTACCTGCTCCACCATGAGGAAATCGAGTCGCTGGCCAAAAACATCCCGAATGTCAAGCGCATCCGCTTTTTCATGACCTTCGGCCAGTCCTACCTGACCCACATGAAGTGCCTGGAGAACGTCGGCATGCTGTCCACCACACCGATCGAGTTCGAGGGGCATCAGATCGTGCCGATCCAGTTCCTCAAGGCGCTGCTGCCCGACCCTGCGACCCTCGGCCCGCGCACCAAGGGCAAGACCAACATCGGCTGCATCTTCACCGGCAAGAAGGACGGCAAGGAAAAGACCGCCTATATCTATAACGTGTGCGACCACGAGGCCTGCTACCGCGAGGTCGGCTCGCAGGCCATCAGCTACACCACCGGCGTGCCGGCCATGATCGGCGCGGCCATGCTGATGACCGGCAAGTGGTCCAAGCCCGGCGTATACACGGTCGAGGAGTTTGACCCCGACCCGTATATGGAGGCCCTGAACAAGTGGGGCCTGCCGTGGCAGGTAAACGGCAACCCCGTTTTGGTGGACTGACATGAGATTTACTGAACTGCCCACGCCCTGCTTCCTTGTGGATGAAAACCGGCTCGTGCAGAACCTTGCCGTGCTGCGCGACGTGGCCGACCGCACGGGCGCGAAGATCCTGCTCGCGCAGAAGGCATTTTCCATGTTTTCGGCGTACCCGCTGCTGCGCGAGTATCTCGCGGGTACGACCGCCTCCGGCCTGTTTGAAGCCCGCCTCGGCAGGGAGGAATTCGGCGGCGAAACGCACGTCTACTCCCCCGCCTACGCGGAGGGCGAATTTCAGGAGCTTTTGCAGTACGCCGACCATATTGTGTTCAACTCCTTCCACCAGTGGAAGGCTTACGGCAATTTAGCGCGCGCGGCGGGCAAAAGCTGCGGCCTGCGGCTCAACCCCGAATGCTCGACCCAGCCCGCGGCGCACGCGATGTACGACCCCTGCGGCCCGACCTCGCGGCTCGGCGTCACGCTGGAAAACTTCCAGCCCGAGCTGCTGGACGGCATCGAGGGCTTCCACTTCCACACCCTGTGTGAGCAGAACGCGGACGACCTCGTCCGCACGGTTGATGCGTTCGAGGAACGCTTCGGGAAATACATGGAGGGCATGAAGTGGCTCAACCTCGGTGGCGGCCACCATATTACGCGCGACGATTACGACGTGGAAACGCTCGTCCAGTGCGTCAACCGCCTGCGCGAAAAATACGGCGTGCAGATTTATCTGGAGCCGGGCGAAGCGGTGGTGCTGAATGCGGGCTGGCTGATCTCAACCGTGCTTGAGGTCATGCACAACCATGCCGAAATCGCAATACTGGATACCTCCGCGGCCTGCCACATGCCGGATGTGCTGGAAATGCCCTACCGCCCGCCGGTATGGCGTTCGGGCGAGCCGGGCAAAAAGGCGTTCACCTATCTGCTCACCGGCCGTTCCTGTCTGGCGGGCGATGTGATCGGCGAATACTCGTTCGATAACACGCTGCGCCCGGGCGACCAAGTGGTATTTGAGGATATGGCGCTGTACACGATGGTCAAAACCAACACTTTCAACGGTGTGCCGCTGCCGCTGATCGCCATGCGCCGCGCGGACGGCACGGACGAGGTAATACGGATGTTTGATTATGAGGATTTCAAGGGGCGCCTGTCATAAGGCTATACCGTCCAGATAGCTTTGCAGGATCAGGACGGCGGCGCGGTTCCAGCTAATGCCGTGCCGTACCGCGAGCTTTTCAATTTGGGCGGCATATTCTTTTCTGATATAGATGGTCCGGTATATGGATTCCTGCCGCTGCTTTTCCGAATAGGACGAAAAGATATCGGGTGTCCGTGGAGCTTCCAAATTGCGGCACCCCCTCTTGTTTTGGAATCTGATATAATTTTATCTCATATTGAGATAAATGTCAATATCTCATCACGAGATAAATTACATATGAAAGAAGTTTCTAAATGTATTTTTACCGAATTAAAGAATTGCGAAAAATCCGTAGCCTCACGCAAGACGAAATTGCAACATATTTAAATATATCGCAAAACACTTACAGCAATTATGAAAATGATGTAAGAAAAATTCCGCTTCCTATCCTAATCAAATTATCGCGGTTTTACCATGTCAATCTGGAATACCTGCTCGGTTTAACTGATTATTCCGAGCCGCTCCCTCCTGAATAACCAAAAAAAGAGCTGCCGCATGGCAGCTCTTTTTTTATGCTTTCGGGAAACGCAGGGTGATGGTTGTCCCCACACCCAGCGCGCTCTGCAGTTCAATTTTCGCATGGTGCAGCGCCGCGCCGTGCTTGACGATCGACAGCCCCAGGCCGGTGCCGCCGGTCATCTTGCTGTGGCTCTTGTCCACGCGGTAAAACCGCTCAAACACCCGCGCCTGGTCCGCGGGCGCAATGCCAATGCCGGTATCCGACACCCGAATAAAGGGCGCGCCGCCCTCCGCTCCGGCTTCTATCGTCACGCTGCCGCCCGCCCTGTTATACGCAACCGCGTTGTCCGCAAGGTTGAATACCATCTGTTCGAGCGTGCGGCGCTGCGCCTGCGCCGTGACCGGCTTCCCCGTCACGGCCAGCGTAACCTTGTGCGCCGCCGCCTTGTGCTGCAGCCGGTCGCGCACCGTGCCGCAGAGCGCCAGCAGCTCCACCGGCTCAAACGGGGCCGGCGCGCCGCCCTCGTCAAGCTGGGACAGGCGGATAATATCCTCGATCAGCGTCAGCAGGCGCACCGCCTCGGCGCGTATCTTGCCCGCAAAGGGCGCGACATCCTCCGGCTTGACGATGCCGTTCTCCATGATCTCCGCATAGCCCATGATGCTGGTCAGCGGGGTTTTCAGCTCATGCGACACGTTGGCGGTGAATTCCTGCCGCTGGCGCTCAGCCTGGTCGCGCTCGGTGCTGTCCACCACGAACAGCACCGCCGCATGGCTCTGCCCCTCCCCTGCGACCGAGCTGGCGGTCAGCGAGTACACGCGGCCGTCCTTTTCCATCCGCCCGTGCGCGCTCTCGCCGCCGAGCGCTTCCTCAACCACACGGACGTATTCCGGATCGCGGCACAGTGTCAGATAGCCGCCGGAGGCGCTGTCCTTGGGAAACAGGGCGCGCACCGCGCGGTTTGCGAACAGGATGTCGCCCATCGCGGAAAACAGCACCAGCCCCTCGTCCATGCGCGCCGTAACGTCGTCAAATTCGGCCTGCCGGCGCTTGAGTTCGGACATCTGCGCTTCTATCCTGCGGTTCTGCTTGGCCATGCGCTGCAGCAGGGGGGAAAGCTCGTCGTATGCGTCGTTCTTGAGCGGGTCGTGCAGGTCGAGCGCCACGATCGGCGCGAGGAACACATGAGTCAGCCAGCTTGCGAGCAACGCCGCCACCAGCAGCGCCAGCAGCACGATCAGCACGATCCACGGCGACGCCGCGGACAGCGCGCCGAACGCGCTGTCCGCAGTCGAGGCCACGCGCAGCACCGTGCCGTCCTGCAGGCGCTGCGCGTAATAATAGGTCTGTTGGGAGAGCGTGTCCGACAGGCGGCTGGACGCCCCGACGCCGTCCCGCAGGGCCTGTTCGATCTCCGGCCGCTCCCGATGGTTCTCCATGCTGTCCTCGTCGCCCTGGTTATCATAAAGCACCGCGCCGTCCGCGCTGACCAGCGTGATGCGGTCGGTATAGCTTTGGCCGATCTCCTCCAGCGCGGCGCGGTCCCCGCGCTCGGCAATGCGCGCGATGTAGCCGCACTCGCCCGCGAGCCGCTCGCGCGCGTTACCCGACAGGCCGGAATGCACCGCCGCCAGCAGCAGCGACGCGGTCAGCAGCAGCGTGACCAGCGCGGTCAGAAAAATGCTTCCAAAGACGCGCTTTCTCATCGGGTTTCCCCCATCCGGTAGCCCACGCCGCGCACGGTTTCGATCAGCGCGCCGCCCGCGCCCAGCTTCTGCCGCAGCGTTCGGATATGCACGTCTACCGTGCGCGTCTCGCTCTCATTCCCGTATCCCCAGATGTTTTCCAGCAGCACGTCGCGCGTCAGCACCGCGCCCTGGTTTTTCATCAGCAGGCAGAGGAGCTGGTATTCCTTCAGCGTAAGCTGCACCTCGTCCGCGCCTACATGGACGCTGTGCGCCCGCTCGTCCACGCAAATGCTCCCCGCCACCAGCGGACGGCCGCCGCCCTCGCCGGGCGGGCTGTCCTGGGTGCGGCGCAGCACTGCGCGGATGCGCGCGACCAGCTCCATCATGCCGAAGGGCTTGGCGACGTAGTCGTCCGCGCCGCTGTCCAGGCCAACCACCTTATCGTATTCGGTATTTTTCGCCGTAAGCAGGATTACGGGAAGCTTTGCGGTTTCCCGCACCGCCCGCAGGCGGCGCAGGATGGAGATGCCGTCCTCGCCGGGCAGCATGATGTCGAGCAGCAGCAGGTCGGGCTTCTGCTCCCGCAAAGCGGCGAACAGGGCTTCGCCATCGGCGAAGCCCCGCGCCTCCAGCCCCGTATTCTGCAGCGTATAGACGACCAGCTCCCGTATGCCGGCGTCGTCCTCCACGCAGTAAATCATGCGTTTCCTCCTTGTCGGCCGCGCCCGCGGCCGCATTTCCAACAGATTCTTGCGCCGGCAGACCTCAGTCGTGCGCGGACTTGTGCGCGCCGGTGATGGAGAATTCCACCCACTCGGCGATATTGGTCGCGTGGTCGCCGATACGCTCCAGATACTTGGCGATCATCAGGATATCGAGCACGCGCTCGCCCTCCTCCGGATTTTTGGCAATATCCGCGATCAGGTCCTGCTTGCACTGTGCGAACAGGTCGTCAACCACGTCGTCGTATTCTATCACGCTCCACGCCAGCGTCAGGTCGCGGCGCACGAACGCATCCAGGCTGTCCGTCACCATTTTGATGGTGGCCTGCGCCATCTGCTCGATATGCTCGTTATGGCTGCACGCACCGGACAGGTAGGTGACGATTTCGGCGATATCGCTCGCCTGGTCGCCGATGCGCTCGATATCCGTGATCATTTTCAGTACCGCGGAGATCAGGCGCAGGTCGCTTGCCACCGGCTGCTGCTGCAACAGGAGCTTGAGGCACATGGATTCAATCTCGCGCTCCTTGCGGTCGATCTCCTGGTCAATGCGGATGGCGGAGGCGGCGAGCTTGGCGTCGCCCGTCAGCAGCGACTTGACCGCGCTGGCAATCGTGTTCTCGCACAGTGCCCCCATGGCGATCAGCTCGTTGTTCAGTTCGACGAGCTGTGTGTCGAAACGGTTTCTCATCAGCCGAACCTCCCCGTAATGTAGTCCTCGGTGCGCTTGTCCTTAGGCATGGAGAAAAGCTGCTCCGTGTCTCCGACCTCGACGATCTCGCCGAGCAGGAAAAACGCGGTCGTATCCGATACGCGGGTGGCCTGCTGCATATTATGCGTCACCATAACGATAGTATAATCCTTTTTCAGTTCCAATACAAGGTCCTCGATCTTGGAGGTGGAGATCGGATCGAGAGCGGAGGTCGGCTCGTCCATGAGCAGCACCTCCGGCTCCGCCGCGAGCGCGCGTGCAATACAGATGCGCTGTTGCTGGCCACCCGACATGGACAGCGCGGATTTCTTCAGGCAGTCCTTTGTCTCCTCCCAGATCGCGGCGCCGCGCAGCGAGCGCTCCACGATCTCGTCCAGCTGCACGCGGCTTTTGACGCCATGCGTGCGCGGGCCGTAGGCGATGTTGTCGTAAATGGACATGGGGAACGGGTTGGGTTTCTGGAACACCATGCCCACGCGCTTACGCAGCAGGTTCACATCGCAGTCGTGATAAATGTCCTCCCCGTCCAGGCGGATATCGCCTGTGATCCTGCAGCCCTCGACCAGATCGTTCATCCGGTTAAGCGAGCGGAGCAGCGTCGATTTGCCGCAGCCGGACGGGCCGATAAACGCCGTGATCTCATTGGACTTGATGTCCAGGTCAATATCATGCAGCGCATGGAAATCGCCGTAATGCAGATTCATGCCGCGTATTTCAATTTTATTTTCGCTCATGCTATCCTCCGATTACTTCTTGGTCAGCTTTTTTGCTACCAGCGCGGACAGGCTGTTCATCAGCAGCACAACCACCAGCAGCACGACCGCGGTCGCATAGGCCTCGTTCATGTGCAGTCCCTCGCCCGATAGGACGTACATATGGATTGCAAGCGTGCGTCCGGACTGCAGCAGGCCGGGGATCTGCGCCATCGTACCCGCGGTGAAAATGAGCGCCGCCGTTTCGCCCACGATGCGGCCGATCCCCAGGATAACGCCCGACAGGATGCCGGGCATGGCGCTCGGCAGCACGATGCGGAACACTGTGCGCAGCCGTCCGGCGCCCAGGCCGAACGAACCTTCGCGGAAGGAATCCGGTACGGCCATCAGCGCTTCCTCCGCGGTGCGCATAATGAGCGGCAGGATCATGATGGCCAGCGTCATCGCGCCCGCGAGCAGCGAGTAGCCCCAGTGCAGGTAAGTGACGAAAAACAGCATGCCAAACAGGCCGTACACGATGGACGGGATGCCGGAAAGCGTTTCGGTCGTGATGCGGATGACGTTTACCAGTTTGTTGCCGCGCTTTGCGTATTCGTTTAGGTAAATCGCCGTAAACAGGCCGAACGGCACTGCGATCAGCAGCGCGAGCAGCGTGATCTCCACCGTTGTAATCATGGCCGGCACCATGGAAACGTTGTCCGAATTATAGGTCCATGCGAACAGGGAGGGCTTGAGGTTCGGGATGCCCCTCCACAGGATATAGGCGATCAGGAACAGCAGCATGGCGAACGTAATCACCGCCGCGCCGTATACCAGCCCTTTCTGCACCGCTGCCCTGCCCCTGCCATACACACGCTCCGGCTGCGGCTTGCTCTTTACGGCCGGCTTGGCGGCCGTTTTCACGGTAGTCATGTGTCCTTCCTCCTTTTCAGTACAGAGAACGCCAGATTAATCAGCAGGATAAACACGAACAGCACAACGCCGGTCGCAATCAGCGCCTCGCGGTGCAGGCCGCTCGCGTAGCCCATTTCCATGACGATATTCGCGGTCATCGTGCGGATGCCCTTGAGGAAATCGCCGGTCAGACGCGGCTGATTGCCCGCCACCATGATAACCGCCATGGTTTCGCCGATCGCGCGGCCGACGCCCAGCACAATACCGGCCAGCACGCCGGATTTTGCCGCTGGCAGCATGACCGAGAATACCGCCCGCTCATGCCGCGCGCCCATGGCGACCGCGCCCTCGTAATACGAGCTGGGTACCGCGCGCAGCGCGGCCTCGGACACGCCGATGATGGTGGGCAGGATCATGATGCCGAGCAGGATGGACGCCGACAGGATGGTCGAGCCGGAGGAGATCTTCGAGCCGAACAGCTTCGCCACCTCCAGCACAGTCGGCACGATGACCACCATGCCGAAAAAGCCATATACGATGGAGGGGATGCCGGCCAGCAGCTCGGTGCAGGGCTTGAGGATACCGTAGATGCGCTTCGGGCAGTAGAACGCCATGAAAATAGCGGTCAGCAGGCCGATCGGCACGCCAATGATGATCGCGCCCGCCGTGATGTAAATGCTGCCGACAATCATCGGCAGGATTCCGTAAATATCGTTGCCCGGCTTCCAGGTCGTCCCTGTCAGGAAGTCCAGCAGGCCAATCTCCTTGATGGCCGGAATGCCGTTGGCAAACAGGAATATACAGATCAGGGCGACTGCCAGGATGGAGGCCAGCGCGCAGAGGAAGAACACGCCGTGCATCACTGTTTCGCGCAGGTTCGCGCCGCCCTTCCGGCGGATTGCAGATTCGTTCATGTTTTCACCCCATAGACAGTGGGAAAGGGCGAAACGGATTTCGCCCTGTTTTCCCTTGTTTGGTTATCTTTTACGCCGCGACTTCGGACCAGTCGGTGATCTCGCCGGTGTAAATGCCCTTGATCTGATCCATGGTCAGGTCTTCCACCGTATTCGCCGGATTTACCACCACGGCGATACCGTCCAGCGCGATTGCCGTGCCAGTCAGTTCCGCAGTCTCCTCGTCCTTCAGCTCGCGGGACGCCATGCCGATGGCAAACGTGCCGTCAATCGCGCCGGTCATGCCGGAGGTGGAGTCCGAGGTCTGCAGCTCGATCTGCGCGTTCGGGTTGAGCGCCTTATACGCTTCGATCAGCTTTTCCATGACCGGAGAAACCGAGGACGAGCCGCCGACCGCGATCTGGCCGGAGGAACCGTCCGAAGTGAACGCCGCGGCCGCGTCGTCGATCTTAATGTAGCCCTCTTCCTCAACGATGGCCTGGCCCTCCGCACTCATGATGAAGTTGATAAAATCCTTGGCAACGCCGGTCGGCTCGCCCTTGGTTGCGATGTTGAACGGACGGGACAGGGTGTAATCGCCGCTCTTGACGTTTTCCACCGTGGCTTCCACGCCGTCCACCTGAACCGCCTTAACGGTTTCGTTCAGCGCACCGAGCGAAACATAGCCGATCGCACTCTCGTTGCCGGCAACGCTCGTCAGTACAACGTCGGTCTTGTTGGCGATCTCCGCCTCGGCGGTTGTGTTATCGACCTTCTCGCCGGCATCATTCTTTTCCTCCACGCCGGTCAGCTCAACGAACGCGCCGCGCGTGCCAGAGCCATCCTCGCGGGAAATCACGGTGATCGCGCCGGATACGCCGGACGCCTCGCCGCCGTTGTCCGCCTGGGCCGCGCCGTCCGCGCCGTAGGAATCGTTGCTGCCACCGCAGCCTGCCAGAGCGCCGCACAGCATCAGGCCGACGAGCAACAGGGATATACTCTTTTTCATAACTGCTATTTCTCCTTTTGTTTTTGTTCTGGTTTTTGGTACAAGACCATATTAAAAAAGTTATGTTAAATCCAAAAGACAAGGTTTGTAAAATCCGCGTAAAGTGAAAATCCTTGTGTAAAGTGTGCAAAAAAGGACGGTGAAACGCCTGTTTCGCCGTCCTTTTCACTTGTTTCCACCCGCACGCCGCTATATTTTGCACTGTGGATATATTTTCCCTTTTCCTCAATAAAACAGCGGACCGCCGAAAAGCGGTCCGCTGTTTGTCACGTCCCGACCCGTTTCCTCCGGAAATATCCCAGGTACAGGATCGCCGCCGCCAGCGACCAGAAATAGGCCATCATGTACGGCACCTCAAAAATATTTTCAAAATAACAGTGCGTCAGAACCCCGCACATGCCTGCGAACATGGATACCACCAGCACCCGCGTCCGGTCGGTTTCATTGAACTTTGTGCGGCCGATCGCGCGCAGGCTCCACAGAATCATACCGATCAGCAGGATAATAAAGAAGATCAGCCCCAGATACCCCATTTCAACCAGCGTTTTGAGGTAATAGTTGTCCATATAGAAGTAAGAGAACGTGTCCGATTCCTCAATGATCTTGTTCTGCATCGCAACCGCGCCGCCAAACCGTCCCAGGCCAAAGCCCAGCAGCGGGTTGGATTCCTGCAGCAGGTCGAGTCCGGTCTCCCAGCGCACCATACGACCCGCGCGCTGGCTGGCCTCCATATAATCCGCAGTAAACAGATAGGTGATGCGGCTGGCAATAGAGGGGATCGCAAGCAGCGCACCTGCACCCGCTACGCCCATCAGCGCGATCAGGCGGCGGTCCAGAAATACCGCGAATACGAGCACCGCCACCGCAAGGCCGCCCCACGCGCCCTTGGAAAAGGTGAAGATGATGGACAGGCACATCATGCCGGTCGTGCTGATTGCCAGCGCCTTGACCCATGGCTTTTTGCTGTAATAGGCGATGCCCGCCACCAGCGGCGCGAACAGCACCAACAGACTGCCCATGATGTTCGGGCTGCCCGTGATCGAATAGACGCGCGTGCGCACACCCTCTTCGGTCTGCGACACCCAGGACGCCGGTATCGGTGCGGCAACGATATACTGGTAGATGCCGTGCAGCGCGATCACGACCGCCATCGCCACCAGCGCGCCGTAAAAAAGCGCGAAGTCGCGGTCGTCTTCAATCAGGCGCGTAACCAGAAAGAACCAGAACAGGTATTGCACGACCGCACGGTATCCGTCCAGCGCGATCGAGGGATAGGGCGACACCGCGCACATCAGGAAAAAGCCCACGCCGATAAACAGCAGCAGGTAGGCGTCCACTGGCGTGGCGCGCGAGGCAAGCGGCGCGCGGCGCATCGCCGTGTGCCACAGCAGATAGCCTGCCGCCGCGAGCATCAGACATTCGTCCCAAATCGAAGCGAGCAGCGGGATATTGATATAGCCCAGCAGCACCGACCGCAGGAAATAGTCGATTGGCAGATACAGCGCCAGGCAAATCAGCAGCAGGCCGCGCATGCCGACAAAGCGAAACGCTTTTCCCACAACGCCGCCCGAAGCCGCCCGCGCGATCGGATTCCAGACCGCAAGGCACAGCCGGTAGACCAGGCTTTGCGCGGCCGCGTCGCCCAGACGCTCGACCACGCGCCGCAGCGCCGCGAGCAGACGCGCATAGCCGCTGTTCGCCGCCGTACAGCTTGGCGCGCTGCAAAAGCCTTCCCACATCCGCCGGAAGCGCGAATTCGGGTACGCCGCGCGGATCTTCCCGAAAAAGCCCGCGATCGCACCCTCATGGTACCATTCGCGCAGGCGGAGCAGCGCCCGCGCCAGCAGACTGTTTTGTAAAATCGCTTTCATAGGCTTATTCCGCGTCCGCCGCGATATCGACCGAGTCGATGTTGCCGGTCGTCTCAAAATCGTTGGTCTTTACGATAAAGGTGCGGCCCGCGCGCACCTCCTGCGTGCCAATCGACGGGGAGGCGGTCCCCTCGGGTACGGTCGTCTCGATCGTGAACACCAGATCGCGCTTATCCGGATCGCGCGTGGTGACAATGCGGCCGTCTGCCGTGGTCACCTGCTGGTCGTACGGCTCGATCTGCATATCCGTGATGACCGCGCTGGTGTACGAATTGCCGCTGACAATCTGCTTGCCGACCTGGCTGTTACGCTCAACCTCCTCAACAAGGAACGGCGTCGCGCCGCGCACACGCACGATCATGGTCATATCGACCTGCTTCGCCGCCGCTTCCGCGATCTGCGGTGCAAACAGCTTGTAGCCCACGCCCGCTGCCACGGCGATCACTGCCAGCAGAACCAGCAGGTCAACGACGTTGATCACGCCAAACAGCTTCCCTTTTTCGTTAATCAGCTTCATATGTTTCCTCCGTTGGTATGTTTTCGATACAATTTACTGCATCATTATACCACAGCGGCACGGGGCGGACAAGCACTTTATCCCAGCAGCGCCCGCAGCCAGTCCACGACCCCCCAGCGGAATTCGAGCGCGCCGTCGTCCCCGTCCTCCTGCCGGGCGACGGTTTCGCTGCCCGCGATCGAAAACGCCGTACACCACCAGGCCCCGCGCGGCGCATCCGGCCAGAATGCGCCGGAAAACAGCACGCAGGCCGCGGCCAGCAGCGCCGCCAGCGTTTCCCTGCCCTGTTTTTTCATAATAAAACCGCCTCCCGTCATCTGGTGTTCCCAGTATGTCCGGCAGGCGGCGTGGTTATACCGTCTCGGTCAAAAATGTATCCGCAAAGCGCCGGCCGAGCATCTTCGCAGCGGTTTTTGCGCGCCCCTCGTCGGAAAACAGCCCGTAAACCGTCGGACCGGAGCCGCTCATCAGCGTCCCGTTCGCCCCATTTTCCGCAAGGAACTCCTTGATTTCACCGATCTGGCGGCGTTTTGCCGCTGTGACCAGTTCCATCACGTTGGACAGCCGCCTGCACACGCCGGCAAAGTCGCCCCTGTCCAGCGCCTTGAGCATGCCCGCCGTATCCGGCCGCTGCCGGATATCAACCGCATCGATCGCCTGATACACCTCTTTGGTAGAAACCGCGAACGGCGGCTTGCACAGCACAACCCAGCAATGGGGCATGTCCGGAAGCGCGCTCAGCTCCTCCCCAATGCCCTCGGCCAGCATAGTGCCGCCGCGCAGGCAGAACGGCACGTCCGCGCCCAGCTTCAGCCCCATCGCGCACAGCTCTTCGTCGGTCAGCCCCGCCGCGTGCAGCGAAGCGAGCGCGCGCAGCACAGCCGCCGCGTCGGCCGAGCCGCCGGCCAGCCCCGCCGCCACCGGAATGCGCTTTTCAATGTGGATTTCGCAGGTCTCCAGCAGGATACCGGTCGATTCGTAGAACAGCTCCGCCGCCCGATACGCCAGGTTGCGCTCGTCCACCGGCAGGTAGGGCAGGTTGCAGCGCACCACGATGCCGCGCGGCTTTTTTTCCCCGTGCGTCACCGTGACCCGCACCTCGTCGTGCAGGGCGACCGACTGCATCACCATTTTGACCGTATGGTAGCCGTCCTCCCGTTTACCGGTCACGTCCAGCGCCAGGTTGATCTTGGCCCGCGCGTATACCGTGGTTTCCGTGTTTGTGATCTCTTGTTTTTTTCCAAAAAGCATGTTTTCTCCCAGCTTATGTCATATTATAGTTGCACCTGTTCGGGCCTGCGCCCCCGAAACACGGTCACGGAGGTAAAGCCTGCGTCACGCGCGTTCCGCACGCAGTCGGCAACGCCGCGCCCGACCGTGTCCAGCGTATGCGAGTCCGAGCCGATCGAGATGCGTTCGCCGCCCAGCCGCCGGTATTCATACAGGATGTTCTGCGGCGGGCCGACCTTTTTCTGCCAGCTCCCCAGCCCCGCCGCGTTCAGCTCGAACGCATAGCCATGCGAGATGCAGGAGCGCAGAACATCCTCCACCCGATCCATGTACTGATCGAACGAGGGGATATACTCCCCATGGCGCATGACGCGCAGCGGATAATCGATATGCGCCAGCACATCAAACCCGCCATGCTCGGACACCCTGAGCAGCTCGCTGAAATAATCCTTGAGGAACGCATCGCAGTCCATGCGCGCAAAATCATGGAAATAAATATCCAGATCGTTCGGCATGACGTGTAGCGAGCCGATCACCATGTCGAGCGCGTGCGATCGGAGGAACGCGTCCGCCGAGGGATCCGCATAGATCTGCCCGACTTCGATGCCGACCAGCACCTCGAGCTTGCCTGCAAATGTCTGCTTTGCCGCCCGAATGTCGCGCAGGCAGGCCTCCACATCGCGGTTTTCCGACGGGCCGCGGCGGTGGTAATATTCCAGGTGGTCCGTGATGCCGATGATCTCCAGCCCCGCGTCCAGACAGGCCTGCGCCTTCTGCAGCGGCGTTTGTGCCTGCGCCGCGTCCACCGAGTACTCCGTGTGCATATGCAAATCTACACGCATGGTTTTCCTCCTATACCAAGACAAAATTCAGCGCGAGCTGGACAAAGCACGCGACGATTGCCAGCGTCATGCCGGCGTTCCCAAACACCGCGCGCATCGAGGGCGCGCAGGGGCCGTGCGCCCATGCCTGCCGTTTCCAGCCGCGCGCCAGCAGAATGACGCCGGCGATTGTCAGCACCAGCCAGCTCAGGCCGTACAGCACCAGCAGTCCCAGGCTGTCCGGTAGCAGCAACGGGACGCCCGAACCATACAGGTTGAACAGCATGTGCAGCGCAACCGGTACCCTCAGCCGTCCGGACCGGAAATACGCATAAGCGAGCAGCAGGCCAAGCGCAAACGCATAAAAGAACTGCCCCAGATTGGCATGGTACAGCCCGAACAGCAGCGCGGACACAAATGCGGCCGGCTTCTCGCCGTACCGCGCGAGCCGCCCCGCCAGCAGACCGCGGAACAGCAGCTCCTCGCACACTGGGCCGATCAGACACGCCCCCACCAGCACGACCGTGGTCGGGTACAGGCTGAATGCCTCGCTCACCAGATCGACCGGCGCGCGGCCGGACAGCCGGTAGGCCAGGTCGTTGAGCGACGAACCCAGCAGCGAGCAGAGCCACATCAGCGCCGCGCCGATCACGAACCACCGTCCCATCCGGCGCGCGCCGACGGGCACGGGTGCCAGCGGCGTGCGGGGTACGCTGCGGCAAAGCGCGAACGCCGCGGGCAGGGACACGAGATAATGCCCCACCAGCGCGAGCAGGTAGTACAGCCCGTAAGGCATCACGACACCAAGCCCCCAGGCGAGCGCCTGGTCGGCAAACGCCAGCGCGAACTGCCACACGGCCGCCCAGACCACGACCGCCAGCAGCGCCCAGCCGAGCCGCGCACAGTGCTTTTTTTCCTGATTTTGCTCCATATGCCCTCCCTCATGGCAAAAAAACAGGGCAAAGCCATCGCCCCGCCCTGTTTTATGCCGATCTTAGTGGTTCGCTTCGTTTACCAGCCGCTCGGTGTCCTTTGCGATCATGAGTTCCTCGTTGGTGGGGATGACCAGCACGCGCACGCGCGCCCAATCGATGGAAATATCCATCTGGCGGCCGCGGTATTTGTTCTTCTCCGGATCGATCTTGATGCCGAGGTACTCCATGTGCTCGCACACGTCCCAGCGGACCGAGCGGTCGTTTTCGCCCACGCCCGCGGTGAAGATGATCGCGTCCACGCCGCCCATTTCCGCAATATAGGAGCCGATGATCTTCTTGACCGAAAGGTTGAACATATCCTTGGCCAGCGCCGCGCGGGAATTGCCCTCCTCTACCGCCGCGTCCAGATCGCGGAAGTCGGACGATACGCCCGAAATGCCCAGCATACCGGACTTTTTGTTCAGGATGTTGATGACCTCATGCGCGGACAGCTTTTCATGCTCGGACAGAAACTCGATGATTGCGGGGTCGATGTTGCCTGCACGGGTACCCATCGGCAGGCCGTCCAGCGGCGTGAAGCCCATCGAGGTATCGTAGCTCTTGCCGCGGTTGATCGCGCAGATCGACGAACCGTTGCCCAGGTGGCAGGTGATCAGGCGCAGCTCCTCCATCGGGCGTCCGAGCATTTCCGCAGCCTGCTGGGAAACGTACTTGTGGCTCGTGCCGTGGAAGCCGTAGCGGCGGATCTTATACTTCTCATAATATTCATAGGGGATCGCATACATGTAATGCGACTGCGGCATGGTCTGATGGAACGCGGTGTCGAACACGGCGACCATCGGCACATCCGGCCCCATGACCTCGCGGCATGCCTGAATGCCGATCAGGTTGGGCGGGTTGTGGAGCGGCGCGAGCGGCACGCAGTCCTCAATCGCCTTGAGTACCTTTTCCGTGATAATCACGCTGTCCGAGAAGAACTCGCCGCCATGCACCACGCGGTGACCGACCGCGTCGATCTCGCTCATCGAGGCGATCACGCCCTTTTCCGAATCGAGCAGAATATCGATGACCGCCTTGATCGCCTCGGAATGGGTCGCCATCGGCGTTTCGATGCGGTATTTCTCCTCGGATTTATTTCCCGTATGCGTCAGCACACCGTCGATACCGATGCGCTCGCAAAGGCCCTTTGCCATGACCGCGTTCTGCGCAGTGTCGAGCAACTGATACTTCAGCGAGGAACTGCCGGCGTTGATGACCAGAACTTTCATTTGCCATTACTCCCTTAAGTTTTTTAGCGGCTTGC
Source organism: Agathobaculum massiliense (assembly GCF_900291975.1). Classification (GTDB taxonomy): domain Bacteria; phylum Bacillota; class Clostridia; order Oscillospirales; family Butyricicoccaceae; genus Agathobaculum; species Agathobaculum ammoniilyticum. Next base: position 2,012,458 of record NZ_OMPN01000001.1, on the reverse strand, counting down.
ACAAACCCGCATTAATCGATATAATGATTCTACAAGCCTATTCTACACGATTTCTTACAATTGTACAAGCCATAATTTGCACAGGATGTACCAAACTTTGTATTATTTTCAGGAGATTTCTATGACTGTTTGCGGCATCGTCGCGGAATACAACCCGTTCCACACCGGCCACGCGCACCATATCGCCCAAACGCAACGCGCGCTCGGCGGGGAGGCGGCCATCGTGTGCGCGATGAGCGGCAACTTCGTCCAGCGTGGGGACTTCGCCGTGCTGGACAAATACGCGCGTGCCGAGATGGCGGTGCGCGGCGGAGCGGACCTGGTGGTTGAGCTTCCCCTCGCAGCGGCGCTCTCCTCGGCAGAGGGCTTTGCGCGCGGCGCCATCGGCGTACTGCGGGCGCTTGGCTGCAACGTGGTGTCGTTCGGCGCGGAAACGCCGGATACCGCACTGATCGAGCGGGCGGCGCGGGCACTCGACGCGCTCCCTCCCACGGGCGGCGGCGCTTCCCCGCTGTCTTACGCGGCGCGGCGGCAGGACGAGCTGCGCCGGCTGGATGAGCGGGCCGCTGCCCTGCTGGATACGCCCAACAATACGCTCGCGATCGAATACTGCCGTGCCATGCTTCCCTATGGCATGCGCCCGCTCGCGGTGGCGCGGCGCGGCGCGGCGCACGATGCGGACGCGCCCTGCGCGGGCTTCGCTTCCGCCAGCCTGCTGCGTGCGCAGCTCCGCGCGGGCGAAACCGCCCGCTGCGCGCCCTATCTGCCGTTGGACACGCTGGCGATATGGCAGCGTGCGGTACGGGCCGGCGCTGCGCCGGTCAATCTGCCGGAGGATATGCTACTCGCCCTGCTGCGCGCGGCGCTGTTCTCAGGGCGGCTGTCCACTGGGGCGGACGACGGCTTTGATGAGCGCCTGCAAAGGGCGGTCTATGCGGCGGTTTCGTTCACCGACGCGGTCGAACAGGCCCGCACGCGCCGCTTCCCCGCCGCCAGGGTGCGGCGCGCCCTGCTGCGCACGGCGATCGGGCTGCCCGCGGACGCGCCCGTCCGGCCGCAGTACCTGCGCGTCCTCGCCCTCGGACCGAAGGGCCGCGGGCTGCTCCGCGGCCTGCCTGACCGCCCGCCGGTCATCATCCGGCCGGTTTCGGAAAAGCGCCTGCCCGCGGCGCTGCAGCCCGCGCTGACGCTCGACTGCTTCGCGGACGACCTGTACGCCCTCGCCTGCCCTTCCCCCGCCCTGCGCGCGGGCGGCTCCCATTACCGCAGGACGCCGTTTATCCTCAGCCCGCCGCCATCGCACGACAGCGGGCATTGACTTTATCCCGCGTATGCTTTACAATTTAGTTTAGTAAAGCAAAAGAGGTTTTAGGTTATGATCGGGCTGGGTACCATTATCAACTGTATCGCTATCGCCGCCGGCTCCTCCCTCGGCGTTTTCCTCAAGGGCGGCCTGCCACGCCGGTTTGAAACCACTATCATGCAGGCGCTCGGCCTGTGTACGTTTTTCATCGGCATCGGCGGCGCGGTGAGCGGCCTGCTGACCATTGCGGACGGTTCGATCGCTACCCAGCACACCATGCTGCTGGTGCTGAGCATGGTGCTGGGCGCACTGATCGGCGAGGCGCTCGATATCGAAACGCGGCTCAACGGCTTTGGCGCCTGGTGCCAGGCCCGCTTCGCGGGCGGCGAGGACGGAAAGTTCGTCGAGGGCTTTGTCGCCTCCTCCCTGCTGTTCTGCGTGGGCGCAATGGCGATTGTCGGCGCGCTGGAGGACGGGCTGAACGGCGACCCCTCCATCCTAATCGCCAAGGCCGTGCTGGACGGCGTGGCCGCCATCGTATTCGCGGCCTCGCTTGGCAAAGGCGTTTACCTGTCCGTGCTGCCGCTGCTGGTATACGAGGGCGGCATCACCCTGCTCGCCCGTTTCATCCGCCCCTGGCTGACCGACGCGCTCATCAGCCAGATGTCCTGCATCGGTTCGGTGCTTATCTTTGCCATTGGCTTCAACCTGATGTTCGATAAAAAGGTCAAGGTCGGCAACCTGCTGCCCGCCATCTTCCTGCCGGCCGTGTTTTTCCTGCTTTCCCGTTTCTTCCCCGCGCTGGGTACGCTGTAGACATGCGCCCAGCCCGCGCGGGAAAAATTTTTGTGATATCCGCCCCCGTCCAAGGGTATTATCTATGAAAGGCCTTTCAAATCTTGCAGCAGGGAGGTTGCAGCTTGGACGAGGCACAGTTTGAGGACATCGCAAAGCGGTACAGGGACCGTCTGTTCGCAATTGCATTCCAGTATACCAAAAGCGCGGCTGACGCGGACGACATGGCGCAGATCGCGCTGATCAAATGCTACCACGCGGAAAAGCCCTTTGAAAATGAGCAGCACATCCGCAACTGGCTGATCCGCGTGACCGTGAACGAATGCAAGCGCTACCTGGTATCCCCCTGGCGGCGGTATACCGCGCCGATCGAGGACTACGCGGAGACGCTCGGCTTTGAAACGCCGGAGCAGTCCTCGCTTTTCCTGGCGGTCATGGCGCTGCCGCAGAAATACCGCGTCCCCATCCACCTGTATTACTACGAGGAATATTCGGTGCGCGAGGTCGCGCAGATCCTCGGCCTGCGGGAAAGCGCCGTGCAGACCCGCCTGCTGCGGGCGAGACAGAAGCTCAAACAAACGCTGGAGGGTTTTCGTGATGAAGGAACTTTATAAGCAGACATTTTCCCATCTGCATGCCTCCGGCAACGCTTTTCAGGAGGCTGGACAGATGAAAACAGGACGTATCCGCAAAAGTCTGGTGATCGGCGCGGCGGCAGCGGCGCTTATGGCAACGGCGGCCAGCGCGGCCAACGCCGCGACAGACGGCGCTTTTTTCGCGCACATTCTCAGCTTTACCATCCCTGGTGGAGTGGATAATGTAAGCTACAACGACGATGGCACGATCACATTTCAGGTCGAGGACGGCGCCTACTATACTGTGACGGGAAACAAAGATACCGATCACGCAGAGCTGTATTTCGAGGACGCAACAGAGGATGAAATCGCCGCGGCAGAAAAAAACAGAAGCAGATCTGCAGAATAGTCTGAAAAGGAAGCTGGGAAACCGGCTTCCTTTTTGTTACTGCCGCAGCATGATTTTGTCACAAAGCCGCCTGCCAGTGTGTATTCCGTATGAAAGGAGTTGACAGCCCATGTACGATTGGAACGATGAAGCGGACGCGGAGCGCTTTGTCCGCACCTATGCCGACCTGATTCTCCGCCTGTGCCTGTCGCACGGTCTCAGCAGGGCGGACGCACAGGACATCTGCCAGGAGCTGTTCCTCAAGCTGCTTGCCGCACAGCGCACCTTCACCAGCGAGGAGCACGAAAAGGCCTGGGTGATCCGCGCGGCGGGCAACGCCTGCAAAAACCTGCTGCGCGCCCCGCACCACAGCCGGCGGGCCTTGCTGGAACAGGCGCATACGGTCGCTGCACCGGAAGCCTCGGACCATGCCATACTGGAAGCCATACGCGCCCTGCCGCACCGGTACCGAGACGCCGTCGCCCTCTGCTGCTGGGAGGGCTACTCGGCCGAGGAAGCCGCCCGTCTGCTCGGTATCTCCCCCGACGCAGTGCGCAAACGCCTGGAGCGGGCGCGCGGCATGCTGAAAAACGACCTGAAAGGAGCTTTCATATGAGCGAGAACCCCATGATGTTTACCGAAACCGAAAAGCAGGCGTTGGCCGTCCGGCTGCGGCAGGCGGCCCGCGTGAAACGCCGCGCGGGAAAGCGCCATCTCCCCCGCCGCCTGATTGCCGTATGCGCCGCGGCCGTGCTGATGGTTGCGGCTGCGGGAGCGGCCAGCGGCCGGCTGTTCCGCACGCCGCTGTACGATCAGGCCGGCGCGTCCCTGGCCATCAGCGGCCAGCCGCTCCCCAGCGAGGCGCGCATGGTGCTGCATGCGGACGGTTCCGCGACCATTACGGTCAGCGGCGCGGAGGGCGAAGCCCCCACCGTGATCACCGCCCCGCCCGCGACCACCGAGGCCCTGCTGAGCGGCGAAACGGACGCGGGCTTCACTGTCACTCGTCTGGACGGCATGCCCTACGCGCTGTCTGTGGAGGAGGGACGGCTATGGCTGTTCGTCAATGAGCGCATCCCGCTGGACGTGACCGACCGGATCGGCGCTGGCTACACCTTCCGTTACACGGATGAGAACGGTTTGCAGCAAAGCGCGACCATCTCCGGCACGGTCGAGGACTATACGGTGGAATAAAAAAACGGTGCAGGTACGGATGCCTGCACCGTTTTTCCTCAATAGACGTACTCGAACTCCAGGTCCCCGATGACGACAAAATCGCCCTCCTGCACGCCCATTTCCTCCAGCTTTTCGTATACGCCCGCGCTTTTGAGCATGCGGTCCATATACTGGCGGGATTCGTAGTCGTCTACATTGACCGAGCCCATTATCTTATCCACCCATGCGCCCGAAACAACATAGTAGTCCTCCACCTTTTCCACCGTCCAGTCGCGCGTTCCTCCTGTATCCTCCACAGCCTCGACGAATTCCGGCTCGTAGATGAACACCGGCGGCAGCTCCTGCAGCACGTTCCACGTCATGCGCATCAGCTCGGCTACGCCCTGATTTGTCGCCGCGGACAGCTCGGCAAACCGAAAGCCGTGCTCGTCCGCATAGGCTTTAAGCGCTTCGACCGGCGCGCGGTCTTCGCCCAGCAGGTCCACCTTGTTGGCGACAATGATCTGCGGCCGCGCGGCGAGGAATTCGCTGTATCCGGCCAGCTCAGCGTTGATCTTCTCGATATCCTCCAGCGGATCGCGCCCCTCGCTGCCCGCCGCGTCCACCAGATGCAGCAGCAGGCGGCAGCGGTCGATATGGCGCAGGAAATCATGCCCCAGTCCCGCGCCCTCGCTCGCGCCCTCGATAATGCCCGGGATATCCGCCATAACAAACGACTGCTCCTCCCCCACCGAGACCACGCCCAGGTTGGGAACCAGCGTCGTAAAATGGTAATTGGCGATCTTGGGCCGCGCCGCCGAAACCATGCTCAGCAGCGTGGATTTGCCCACGTTCGGGAAGCCGACCAGCCCCACGTCGGCCAGCAGCTTAAGCTCCAGGATGATGTCCCGCTCCACGCCCGGTTGTCCGGGCTTGGCAAAGCGCGGCGCCTGTCGGGTCGGGGTTGCGAAATGCGTGTTGCCCCAGCCGCCGTTGCCGCCCTTGGCCGCCACGAACGGCTCGTCGTCCGACAGGTCGCGGATCACCTGTCCGGTCTTCTGGTCGCGGATGATGGTGCCGCGCGGCACGCGGATGACAAGATCCGCCCCGTCCTTGCCCTTGCAGCGCTTGCTGCCGCCGTTTTCTCCCGCCGCGGCAACGTATTTCTTTTTATAGCGGAAATCCAGCAGGGTGGAGAGGTTGTCGTCCACCTGGAAAATGACCGAACCGCCGCGTCCACCGTCTCCGCCGTCCGGTCCGCCGGAGGCGACGTACTTTTCCCGATGGAATCCCACCTTGCCGTCCCCGCCCTTGCCGGACACAATTTTGATCTTTGCAATATCAATAAACATGGGAAGCTCCTCCTTTCTTCTTTGTTTACAGGAACGGCGCCCATTTCTCCGCTAGCCCCGAAGCATTGTCCCGCCAATACAGCAACCGTTCCATATATTCCTGTTTCCGCGCCCCACCGGCCCGCGGCAATGTGCCGGCCCGTGCTCCAGCACGATCGCGGTCAGCTCATACACAGGAAGGCCGGCCGCAGGTCCTGCAAGAGCAGACTTTCCCGCGTAAACAATATCCGGTTCCCATGCCGGAGCTTGCGCTCCGCCTCTGTCAGCCAGTCCATGCGTCCTCCGTCCGCTTCATGGGGCATTATAACAAAATCCCAGACGAACGTCTGGGATTTCATCGTTTTTTCTTACTGCGGGTAAACGGAAACCTGCTTGCGGTCCTTACCCAAGCGCTCGAAACGAACAACGCCCTCAACCTTGGCGAACAGGGTGTCGTCCTTGCCGCGGCCGACGTTCAGGCCCGGATGGATCTTCGTGCCGCGCTGACGGACAAGGATGTTGCCCGCCGGAACGGTCTGACCGTCCGCACGCTTGACGCCCAAGCGCTTGGCCTCGGAATCACGGCCGTTCTTGGTCGAACCTACGCCCTTTTTATGCGCGAAAAACTGTAAGCTAATCTTCAGCATTTGCGTACACCTCCATTACGTTCAAAAAATCGGAATAATTCTGCTCCAGCTCGGTAAAATGCAGCTTGAGCGCCTTGAGCGCGTCCTGTCCCCGCAGCAGGCCGCTGCCCTGCGGCAGCGTGATGCGGATATGGGCGCCGTCATCCTCGACCAGTGTGTCGATCGGGATACCCTGCACGTCAAGCAGCAGCGCATGGGTCAGCATGACCGCGCTGGATACCGCCGCACAAACGATGTCCTCCCCTTCCTCCGCGTAGCCCGCGTGGCCGAGGATGTCCACCGAAAGGAGCTTGCCCCCCTGCGACGAAAACGTGACCTTTGTCACCGCCTTACGCCTTGATGGACGCGATAGTCACCTTGGTGTACGGCTGGCGATGGCCCTGACGCTTGCGGTAACCCTTCTTGGGCTTCATCTTGAAGATGTTGATCTTCTTGCCCTTGCCGGTCTTTTCGACCGTGCCGGTCACGGCTGCGCCGGAAACGTAAGGAGCGCCGACGGTGATGGAATCGCCCTCGCCTACGGCCAGAACCTCGTCAAAAGTAACGGTCGCGCCGTCCTCTACGCCGAGCTTCTCGACGTAGATCACGTCGCCCTCAGATACCTTGTACTGCTTGCCGCCAGTTTTCAGAATGGCATACATGTGGTTTTCCCTCTCTTTCGTTGTAGAGTCACGCTTGGCACGGCGGCGGCCCGTTTTGGGACGCGCTTAACAGAAGCCAATGCACAATGCGGCTTTTAGTAGCATAACACAAGCGGGGGCGCTTGTCAAGCGCCCCCGCTTGTGTTTTATCCTTTTTTCGGTAAAATGCACCCTTACGTCCGTTTTTATGCGAACAACGATACCACGAAATCGTAGAAGCCGGACGGGACCGTGGTCGCGCTGCCGGTTGCGGTTCGGTCGGTGCTGACAAAGCCGTTGCCGCCATCGGTCAGGCCGATCACGCGGTCGGAAAACAGCACCCAATAGCTGCAGGTGGGCGCGTCGCCCTCCGCGGCGGTATAGCCGGAAGCATCGTCGCGGTAGGCGTTCAGCTTATCCAGCACCGCGCCTTCCGCGATCTTGAGGTACTGGTAGCCTTCTCCCGTTGTGCGCACCACATAAACGGCATCGGTGAGCTGCGGGATCAAATCAGGCAGGTTGGTCGTCTGCGCTGTCGTCGGGTCGGGCAGCGCCGCGACCGCCGTGGTCAGCGCCGCGTCGCTCTGCTGCTGCAGCATGGTGTTCTGGCTGGTGAGCGCCTGGTTGGCCTCGGTCAGCTTCTTGACCTCGTCCTCCAGCCCGCCGGCCCGACTGCACTGGCTCAGGAACAGCACGAAAAACAATATATCGAGCACCAGGCACACCAGCAGCCCTATGCAGAGCAACAGCCGGTAATTCGGCTGTTTGGCGTGCGGTCTTCTGGTCTGGTTCATTCCCTATCCCTCACTCTTTCCGCGCGGCGCGCATCCTGTCACTTGGACGGGTTCTCGATGACCCGAACGCCCTCGGACGAGGTGCCGACGATCATCCGCTTGCACATATTCAGGAACAGGCCATGCTCCAGAACGCCGACAATCGTGCCGAGCTTTTCCCTGACGTCCTCAATGTCAAAACCCGCGCCGAGATGCAGGTCCGCGATGTAATTGCCGTTGTCCGTAACGAAAGTTTTTCCGTCGCGCACGCGGAGGACCGGCTTCCAGCCGTATTCCTCCATCCTGGCCATCGCCTGCTTGGAGCCGTACTGCGCGATCTCAACCGGCAGGTGGAACGCGCCGATGTGGTCGACCAGCTTGCTTTCGTCCATGATCCAGATGACTTCCTTGGCGAGCGTCGCGACGACCTTTTCACGGTAGAGCGCGCCGCCGCCGCCCTTGATGGCGTTGAACTGCGGGTCGATTTCATCCACGCCATCGATATCCAGATCGACGTGGTCGACCTCGTCGATCGTGAGCAGCGGGATGCCCAGCTCGCGCGCCTGCGCCTCCGTGGCCTTGGAGGTCGGGATAGCCTGGATCTTCAGCCCGTTTTTCACGCGCTCACCGATGGCGTTTACCATGTGGTAAGCGGTGGAACCGGTGCCGAGTCCGACCACCATGCCGTCCTTGACATATTCGGCCGCTTTGTCGCCGGCCATTTTTTTCATATCCATTTTGTTTTCCTCCCCTGGCAATGGTACCTATACAGGTATCTTTATTATAGGATGATTGCTGGGAAAGGTCAATGTTTTCCGTCCCACAGACGGAGGAAATTGACGTCTCTTAACGGTCCCCGTTTTCCTCCGGCTGTTCGAGGCGCGCCAGGAGATGCCGGTCCTGCTTGTCCCGCGGCGCAAAGCGGGCGAACAGGTCGGGCCGGTCGGCACGGGTGCGGCGCAGGCTCATTTCGCGCCGCCACAGCGCGATATTTGCATGGTGTCCGCTCAGCAGCACCTCCGGCACCGGCCGGCCACGCCAGTTTTCCGGTCGGGTATACTGCGGGTGTTCGAGCAGCCCGTCCCAGTGGCTTTCGGCGGTAAACGCCTCTTCGTCCGGCAACACGCCCGGCACCATGCGGCACACCGCGTCCGCGACCGCCATCGCGGGGAGCTCGCCGCCGGTCAGCACAAAGTCGCCGATCGAGATTTCCTCGTCCACGCACGCATCGATGAAGCGCTGGTCTACCCCCTCATAATGGCCGCATACCAGGATGATATGCTCCCGCGCGAGCAGCTCACGCGCTTTGTCCTGATCGAAGGGCCTGCCCTGCGCGGACAGGAACACCGTATGCACCCGTTCCCCGGCGCAAAGCGCCTGATGGCACAGGTAAAGCGGCTCGGCCAGCATGACCTGCCCGCGCCCGCCGCCATAGGGCGCGTCGTCCGCCTTATGGTGCTTGTCGGTCGCATAATCGCGGATATTGACCGCGCGTATCTCCACGAGGCCCTTTTCCTGCGCGCGGCCGATCATGCTCTCCCCCATGACCGCATTGACCATTTCCGGAAACAGCGTCATAATATCGATCTTCATTCGAGCAGACCCTCGATGCTTTCAATGTAGATCACGCCGGCCTCCATATCGATCTCTTTCAAAAAGGGCTTTGCGGCGGGGACATAGACCAGCCGCCCATCCTCTCCCTGTATCTCATACATATCGTGCGCCGGATTGGAGGTCAGCACATCGCGGACACGACCGACCGCACGATCGGTCCGCAGGTCATGGACGCGAAAGCCCAGAATATCCTGGATGAACACCAGGTCATCCGGCAGTTCCACGTCGTTCCTGTCCAGGTGCAGCACGCGCCCGCGCAGCGCTTCCGCCGCCTCAACCGTGTCCACGCCTTTCAGGTGCATCAGCACCACGTTTTTGTGTACCTGCGCCTTTTCCACGGTTACCGGCGTGTTTTCATCCAGATACAGCAGGTCAAAGTCGCAAAGCACCTCGGGGCTGTCGCACCAGCTCTGCACCCTGAGGTCGCCGCGCACGCCATGCGTGCCGACGATCTTACCAGCCTCTAAAAATTGTTTCGGCATAACGTTCTCCTCTTTGGTGGTGGTGTGCCGCGCGCGTCTCACACGCATAACAAAAAATCGCCGCGCCGCGGCGATTTTCAGCTCAAAACGCCGTCAGGCGCATGAAACAGAAAACCGCGTCTGCGGTTTTCCGCAAAAGCGCGGGCGCTTCCCGTGCTTTTGATACCAAGACGAAGCGCTGCGAAAACCAAAACTTTCACAGAGCTTCGGCGCGGCAGCCCTTTCAGGCGCAGCCTGACAAGGGCATGCCTCGTTTGGAACGGGCGGCGCCCGTTTCAAACGAAGTCCGTCAGTCGAGGATATCGACTGTCACGCGTTTGTTTTCACGATTGCCTGCCGCTTTCATGAGTGTGCGGATTTCCTTTGCGATGCGGCCGTGCCGGCCGATGACGCGGCCCATATCCCCCGGCGCTACGCGCAGGGAATAGGTGACGTTATCACCGTCGATCTCCTCGGTAATGGCAATCGCATCCGGCTCGGAAACCAGATTTTTGACAATATAGGTCAATAACTCTTTCATTTCGTTAGCCTCACTCAATTCAGCACACCGGCTTTCTTCAGGATGCCGCGAACCGTATCGGTCGGCTGCGCGCCCTTCTTGATCCACTCCTGCGCGCGATCCGCGTCAACATTGACGGTGGCCGGATCGGTCAGGGGGTTGTAGGTACCGATCTCCTCGATGAATCGGCCGTCACGCGGGTAACGGGAATCAGCGACAACGATGCGGTAGAACGGGGCCTTCTTCGCGCCCAGGCGGCGAAGTCTGATCTTTACCATGGTTTCACCTCCTCAATAGAATTTGATCTATTGTAAATTTCTTTACAAACAAAGGGATGGGCCGTTATCAATCAAAACGGCAGCTTCATGTTGCCCAGCCCGCCGAGGCTCGGAAAGCCGCGGCGTTTTTTCTTTCCCTTGCCGCCGCGCGCCATGCTGGTGAGCTGGCGGGTCATCTTCTGCATGGCCTCAAACTGTTTGAGCAGCTTGTTGACCGCCTCCACGCTCAGGCCGCAGCCAGCCGCGATGCGCTTTTTGCGGGAAAAATTGATGATGGAGGGGTTATCCCGCTCCTTGGGCGTCATGGATTGGATGATGGCCTCGGTATGCGCCATCTGCTTTTCGTCTATCTTTGCGCCGGCAAGGGCCTTCGCGTCCACGCCCGGCAGCATGCCGAGCATTTCCTCCATCGAGCCCATGCTTTTCATCTGCTGGAGCTGGCCGAGGAAATCGGTCAGCGTCAGCTTGCCGGACGCCATTTTCTTTGCGGTTTCCGCCGCCTGCTTCTGGTCGAACGTCTGCTGCGCCTTTTCGATCAGCGTCAGCACGTCGCCCATGCCGAGGATGCGGGAGGCCATGCGGTCGGGATGGAACGGCTCAATATCGCCGAGCTTTTCCCCTGTACCGATAAATTTGATCGGCTTGCCCGTGACCGCCTTGACCGAAAGCGCCGCGCCGCCGCGGGCGTCGCCGTCCATTTTACTCATCAGTACGCCGTTGATGCCGAGCGCCTGGTCAAAGGTCTGGGAAACGGTCACCGCGTCCTGACCGGTCATCGCGTCAACGACGAGGATGATCTCGGTCGGCGTGACGGCCGCTTTGATATTTTTCAGCTCGTCCATGAGCTTTTCATCGATGTGCAGACGGCCCGCGGTGTCGAGGAACACCAGATCATAACCGTTGCGTTTGGCGTGGTCGATGCCGTGCTTTGCGATTTCGACCGGATCGCCCTGGCCCTCGTCGAACACGGTGATGTCAAGCTGCCGGCCGACGACCTTGAGCTGGTCGATCGCCGCAGGGCGGTATACGTCGCACGCGACGAGCAGTGGCCGGCGCTGCTGCTGCTTGCGCAGCAAACCCGCCAGCTTGGCGCAGTTGGTGGTTTTGCCCGCGCCCTGCAGACCGACCATCATCACAATGGTGGGCGGGTTGGGCGCGATCGTCAGGCGGGTGGTCTGCCCGCCCAGAAGCGCGATCAGCTCCTCGTTGACGATCTTGATGACCTGCTGCGCAGGGGACAGGCTATCCAGGATCTCCGCGTCGGTCGCTTTTTCCGTGACCGCCTTGATGAAATCCTTGGCGACCTTGAAGTTGACGTCCGCTTCGAGCAGCGCCATGCGGATCTCGCGCATCGCGTCCTTGACGTCCGCCTCAGTCAGCCGGCCCTTGCTGCGCAGGCCCTTGAATGCGGATGAAATTTTTTCGGTAAGGCCTTCAAAAGCCATATTAAGCCTCCTGCCTAAGCTGGGCGAGCAGCAGCGCCATGCGGGAGGCGATCTCCTCCGCCTCGCTGCTGTGCAGTTTTTCAGCGTTCAGGCTGCGTAAGCGCCCGACCTCGCGCGCCAGCGCTTCCGCGCGTTTTTCCGTATCGCCGTAGCGGCTGACCAGACCGAGGCGGTCCTCCATCTCCTGCAGCGCATGCTCCGCGCGCTTGACAGCGTCGCGCACACCCTGACGGGTGATGCCCGCGTGCTCCGCGATCTCGGAAAGCGAAAGATCTTCATTATAATACAAGTCGAACAGCTCGCGCTGTTTTTCCGTGAGCGTCTCGCCGTAAAAGTCGAACAGCAGGCTCATTTCGAGCGGTTTGCCTTTCATCGGCGGGCCTCCCTTGAAGCTGTAAAGCGTTATCCCTTTACATCGAACACGCTTATTCTACCGTATAATTGCCGGCCTGTCAAGGGTAAAATAGCAACCGGCACGGATTTGTTCACATAATCTACGTTTGATTCACACTATGAATGATGCTATAATAAAACACGATAGAAAATTTTTTCCGGAAATGAGGCAAAATATGCAACAAGTGACCCGAAAAAAGCTGGGCGCGGGGGTAAACCTTACCTGCGTGACCACGCCGAAATTCAAACGGGCGGTGCTGCGCGCGGCCTTGCTGCTGCCCCTCGGCGGGCCGGATGCCGCGTTGCGCGCCTGTCTGCCGCAGGTTCTGCGGCGCGGTACGGCGCAGCTTCCCGACCTGCGCGCGCTCGGCACGACGCTCGACGAGCTGTACGGCGCGCGCATAGAAGCCATCGTGCGCAAGGAGGGCGAAACCCTGGTCATCGGCTTTCTGTCCGACTGCATCGACGAGGCCTACGCCCCCGGCGCGGCCGGACTGACCGGACGTGTCGTCCGCCTGCTGGCCGACCTGATGTTCGACCCGTATCTGCAGGACGGCGTGTTCTGTCCGGATTACACCACGGGCGAACGGGACAACCTGATCGACCGGATCGCCGCGCAGAAAAACGATCCCCGCACCTGGGCGCCCAAGCGACTGACCGAGCTGATGTGCGCGCAGGAGGCCTACGGACAGCCCGCGCTCGGCACCGCGGAGCAGGCCGGCCGCATCACGGAGAACAAGCTGTATACCGCGTATCTCCGCGCGCTGGAGGAGGCTCAGGTCGAGCTGTTTTACTGCGGCACGCTCGCTCCGGAGGCAGTGGCGCATCTTTTCCTGGATACGCCCCTCGCCCGCCGGACCGAACGGCCGTTTTATCTGCCGCACACCACGGTCGCCGCGCAGCCCGCAGGGGACGCGCGCGAGGTCGTGGAGGAGGAGCCGGTGACGCAGGGCAAGCTGTCGCTCGGCTTCCGCACGGGCGGGAGCTGCCTGACCGGCGGCGACCCCGCGGCCTACTGGATGTTCCAGACCATTTACGGCGGCTCGACCAGCTCCAAGCTGTTTGTCAACGTGCGCGAGAAGCACTCGCTTTGCTACTACGCGAGTGCGCAGTTCATCGCCTCCAAGGGTATCATGCAGGTCAATTCCGGCATTGAAAACAGGGATTTCGCGACCGCGCGGGATGAGATCCTGCGCCAGCTCGACGCCTGCCGGCAGGGCGATATCACCGAGCCGGAGCTGGAATCCGCCCGAAAAACCCTGGTGACCAACTGGCGCGCCATGCTGGACGACCCGCTCGCGCTCGAGCGCTACTGGCTCGGCCAGGCGGCGGCCGGTACGCTGACCGCGCCCGAGGACCGCATCCAGCAAACCGAAGCTGTTACGCTCGGGCAGGTGGTCGCCGCGGCGCAAGCGACCACGCTCGACATGGTATACTTTATGAAGGGGGCGGCGCAATGAGCAAGCAATATTCCGCCCTGCGCGAGCGCATGGAAACGCGCACGCTGGACAACGGCCTGCGCATCTGCTATCTGCCTAAGGAGGGCTTCAGCAAAACCTTCGCCATCCTGGCTACCAATTTCGGCTCTGTGGACGCCTCGTTCACCTGCGAGGGCCGGCGCTACGATACGCCCGCGGGCGTGGCGCACTTTCTGGAGCACAAGATGTTTGAAGACCAGGACGGCAACGCCCTGCAGAAATTCGCGCGCACGGGCGCGAGCCCGAACGCCTTCACCAGCCAGACCATGACCGCCTATCATTTTTCCTGCACCGACCGGTTTGAAGAAAACCTCGAGATCCTGCTGAAATTTGTGTTCACGCCGTATTTCACCGAGGAAAACGTGCAAAAGGAGCGGGGCATCATCGGGCAGGAGATCGGCATGATGGACGACACCCCTGGCTGGCAGGCATTCGTCGGCCTGTTCCAGGGGCTGTACCGCACGCATCCGGTCCGTGTGTCCATCGCGGGCAGCACGGAGAGCATCGCACAGATCACGCCGGAAACGCTGTACGCCTGCCACCGGGCGTTTTACAGCCCGAAAAACATGGCGCTCGTCATTTGCGGCACCGCGGATTTTGACGAAGCCTGCCGGATTGCCGCACAGTTCTCCCCGCAGGACGCGCCCGAGATCGGCCGGCGGCACTACGGCACGCGCCGCGAGACGGTAAACGAGCTGACCGTGACCCGCTGCATGCAGGTATCGCAGCCGCAGTTCCTGCTCGGCTTCAAGGATATCCCTCTGGAGCCGGACGAAAGCCGCCTACGCCGCAGCCTGCTCGGCGAACTGGCCGTGCGCATCCTGTGCGGCGACAATTCCCCGCTGTATGCCTCGCTTTACGAGAAACGCCTGATCGGACGGGATTTTGATACCGACTATACGGTCATTCCGGAGGGCGCGGCCGCCATTCTCGGCGGCGAGAGCCGCGATCCGGAGGCGGTCCGTGCCGCGGTCGAGCAGGAGGTCGCGCGCCTGGCGCACGAGGGGGCGGACCACGCGCTTTTCTCCCGCATGAAAAAAGCCGTGTACGGCCTGCACCTGCGCGTGCTGGACGCGCCCGAAAGCTATGCGCGGCAGGAGGTAGGCGCGCTCTTCGCGGGCGAGCACTACCTCGATTTCGCGGCCCTATTCGACACCATCAGTCCGGACGACGTCCAGGCCATGTTCGCCCGCTGGGCGCGGCGCGACCGTTCCTCCCTTTCGGTCGTCGAGCCGCAGCAGTAAATCAACAAAACAGCAAAGGAAGCAATCATCATGGAACACGTCATCGCATTCCCAGGGCTTGGCCTGGAATTCACCATCAACCGCGTCGCATTCACGGTATTCGGCAAGGAAATCTACTGGTACGGCATCATCATCTGCGTCGGCTTTATCCTGGCCGCGCTCTACCTGAATTTCCGCGTCAAAAAATTCGGCTTCACCTCGGATAACCTGATCGACTGCATGATCATCTGTGTGCCGGTGGGCGTGGTCTGCGCCCGCCTGTACTACGTTGTCTTTGAGTGGGAGTATTACAGCCAGCATCCGGCCGAGATCGTCGCCGTTTGGAACGGCGGCATCGCGATCTACGGCGCAGTGATCGGCGTATTGATCGCCCTGTTCGCTTACAGCCGCTTCAAAAAGCTGTCGTTTGCCGGCCTGTGCGACATGGCCGCGCTCGGCCTGCTGATCGGCCAGTGCATCGGCCGCTGGGGCAACTTCATCAACGGCGAGGCGCACGGCGGCACAACGCTGCTCCCCTGGCGCATGACGATCGACGCGGGCAGTCCGGTACACCCGACGTTCCTGTATGAGTCCCTATGGAACCTGGTTGGCTTTATCGCCCTGCATTTCATCTCCAAAAAGCGCAAATTCGAGGGCGAGATCGCACTTCTGTACGTCGCCTGGTACGGCCTGGGGCGCGCCTGGATCGAGGGCCTGCGCACGGACAGCCTGTACCTCGGGCCGATGCGCGTGTCCCAGATCCTGGCCGTGATCAGCTGCGCCGCAGCCATCGTCATTCTGGTTCGCAAATACAACCGCATTGCGGTCAGCAAAAAATTCTACCAGCCGCCGGCGCCCGTACCGGCGGAAGCCCCTGTGCCGTTGGAGCAACCCGCAGGCAGTGAAAAGCCGAAAACGGCGCAGGAGAGCGCCGCGCCCGCGCAGGAGCCTGCGGCGAACGGCAGCCCGGCCGCGGAAAGCGCGCCGGAACAAAAGTGACCCGTTTCCATCATAAGAGGAGGATATGACATGAGTGCAGTAAGAATGGACGGAAAAGCGCTTTCCGCAAAGGTGCGCGGCAGCATCCTGGCGGAGACCAAGGCGCTGAAAGAAAAAGGCGTTACGCCCGGCCTTGCGGTTATCATCGTGGGCAACGACCCTGCCAGCGAGATTTACGTCCGCAATAAAGAGAAAGCCTGCGCCGAATGCGGCTTTTATAGCGAGAAGTATGCGCTTCCCGCGGAAACCTCCCAGGAGGAGCTGCTCGGCCTGATCGCGCAGCTCAACCAAAGCCCCCAGATTTCGGGCATCCTGTGCCAGATGCCGGTGCCGGAGCATATCTCCGAGCAGGCGGTGATCGACGCGATCGACCCGAAAAAGGACGTGGATGCGTTCCATCCGGTCAACGTGGGCAAAATTATGGTGGGCAACTTCGACTTTGTCCCCTGCACCCCCGCGGGCGTGATGGAGCTGCTCGATGAATATGGAATCGACCCCAAGGGCAAGGAGTGCGTTGTGGTCGGTCGGTCGAACATCGTCGGCAAGCCTATGAGCATGCTGCTGCTGCACCGGCACGGCACGGTCACGATCTGTCACAGCCGCACCAGCGGCCTTGCGGCGGTGTGCCGCCGCGCGGACATCCTGGTCGCCGCCGTGGGCAAGGCCGGCTTTATCACGCCGGACATGGTAAAGGACGGCGCGGTTGTGATCGATGTCGGCATCAACCGCAACGCCGAGGGCAAGGTCTGCGGCGATGTTGCGCCGGAGGTCATGGAAAAGGCGTCCTATATGACGCCGGTGCCGGGCGGCGCGGGACCAATGACCATCACCATGCTGATGAAGAACACGCTCAAGGCCGCAAAGCTTCAGCACAGTCTTTGAGCTGGAAACAGAAGGCGTGCCAGCGTACGACGTTTTATCCGTGGATACAACACGATGCCGCCCCTCCGTGCGGGGACAGTGCGCCGCCCGGCGCGGGGGCAAAAGGGGAGGACAACTCGCATGGGTTGTCCTCCCCTTTTGAATTCCCTGCTTTCCTTTTTTCACGGCTACAAGGTTTTGGCGCTTCCACAGGGCCAGTTTACGGCATTTGCTCCCGCAAATAAGAGCGCGCTCCGCGCGCAAGGTAGGTCGCGCGTTCCATCTGCCGCCCATTTGCTGTATCACGGTAAGCGCAACGGCTTCCACCCCAAGGGGATGGTGGGTGGGGTGGGCGGCGGCTCCCCCCTCCCGCGCGCTGTTACGCGCGCATGAACCGTTTCGGACAGGCGGCATCCGTTTTCCCGCTGTCCCGTTCTAACCTCCGCGCGAACAGAGCTCCCGCAACAGCCCCCGTATTTTTTCGGAGCGGTCCTGGTCAGAAATAGGAACGGCGCAGCCGTTCCCGCCTCCGGCCTGCGCATCAGGGAAAAGGGGGGATTGGCAAGAGGGGAGAAACCGTCGGTTTCTCCCCTCTTGTCCGCCCGCGCCGCGCAGGCGCAGCTTCCCCGCTTTCGCCAAAGCGGAAACGCAAACGGAGAGGAAAACCACTTCCTCCCCGTTTTTTATATATTTACAGTATGTAGACCTGCGTCGTCTCGTAGACCTCGTAGACCTTTTTGAGCGTCGCCATCTCGGTTCCGGCCAGCCGGCTGCTCGCCCGCGCGGTAGCGACCGCAAGACGCGCCATTTCGTCAAACCGCAGGCCCTTGTTCATCGAATTGGCGATCGCGCCAACCATTGCGTCGCCCGTACCGACCGCGCCTTCGTCGTAGATGCGCGGGTTGGTGTTGACGTACAGCGCTTCGTCCTCGCTTTTGGAAACGAACACCGCGCCCTCCTGACTCATGGAAACACAGACCGTACCCGCGCCCATATCCAGCATCTTGCGCGCGGAAACCAAGACAACCTCTGGATCGGTCGAGGGCTTATCACCGACCGCCTCCGCCAACTCGAAGATATTCGGCTTGACCACATCAGGTTCGCACTGAAGCGCTTCGAGCAGCAGCTCGCCCTGCGCGTCGATAATCAGCCTGCAGCCGCGTTTTTTGATCGTCTGGCACAGCTTACGGTAATTCTGCATAGAAAAGCCCGGCGGCGTGGAGCCGGCCAGGACAAAAATATTGCCCTTATCTAGGTAATTATCCATACGGTCCAGCAGACGGAGGAAATCCGCATCTTCCAGCTTGTTGCCCGGTTCGTTGACCTCCGTATGCCCGCCCTGCGCGTCGATGATCTGTGTGTTGACACGCATCTGTCCCGAAACATCGACAAAATCATGGTGAATATCCGCAGAAGTCAGCATATCTTTCATCATACGGCCGTTTGTACCCGCAGAGAAACCCAACGCCACGCTGTCCCCGCCCAGCGCTTTGACGGCGCGGGAAACATTGATACCCTTGCCGCCCGGTTCCAGATAACTGGACACCGCCCGGTTGAGCTTGCCCACGACCAACGGCTGTTCGATGCGCAGCGTGCGGTCGAGCGCGGCATTGAGCGTTATCGTGATAATCATAGGAGCCCCTCCTGAAACAATTTCTCTCTTCTTTCTATTTTACCGAATCGGACGGACAATGTAAATGCTTTTTCGAAATATTCGAGGCAAAACAAAAAGCGGCAACGTATCCAAAAACGATAGCCGCCGCCCCTATAATCCTTTTTCCGCCAGCCCGCGCGCCAGGCTGATATAAAACCGCTTCACGGAAAAGCCCGGCGCGTCCTTTCGGAACACGTCCACCACCTGCTGGTGGGAAACCCCGTCCAGCGTGCCGCGGTACAGGCCCCACCGCGCGGAGGCCGGCGTGACCAGCCCGTCGCTCGCCCCGTGCGCGGGGTAAAACAAACCGCGCGTCAGCATCATAGCGCCATCCGGATGCACCGTGCCGATCCGTGTCCCCCAGCTTTGGTAAAACACGCAGTTCGCATCCGGGTTGTCCCGATTGAAACGCACGAGATATGCCGGCGTAAGCTGCTCGCCCGCGCGCAGGGAATCCGGCTTTTCATCGCCGTGCCGCGACCAGTAGGCGTCGTTCCCACACGCCCACAGCGCAACGCCCGGACGGGCGTACAGCAGCAGCTCGGCCACACGCGAGCCGCGGTTAGGCGTGGACAGCATGGAAAGCGAAGCAATATACCGCCCGTATCCCATGTTGGAGATCAGATACCGCGCCTCCAGCCCGCCCTTGGAATGAGCGATGATATTCACCCGTCGGCAGCCCTGCTCCCTGAGGACGCGGCGCACCGTGCGCGCGAGCTGCGCCGCGCCGGTCTCGATGCTGCCCCAAGCGTCCTGCCCGCCGAGGTAAACGACGGCGCCTCGGGCGCGCAGCAGATCCGGCACACGCCCCCACGGCGTGTAAAGGCCGCCCTGATCGGTCACCCCCAGCCCGTGCGCCAGGATAATCGGATATCTCGTCATAGCGTCTTTTCCTGTCATTTGTGGTATTTGCCGCCTGCGGCAATATTCAGCGCGCGGTATACCTGCTCCAGCACCATCACGCGCGCCAAATGATGCGGGAACGTCATGGGAGACATGGACAGGCGCAGCGCCGCGCGCTGCTTGATGCGCTCCGACAGCCCGCAGGAGCCGCCGATCACCAGGCACACCCTGCTGGTTCCGGAAACCGTCAGCCGCCCCAGATAGTCGGCAAGCTGTTCGGACGACATCGTCCGTCCCTCCACACACAATGCAACCACCGCCGCCCCCTGCGGGATCTTTTCCTCGATCAGACCGGCCTCTTTCTCAAGCGCCTGCCGCACCTCTCCCGCCGAAGGCGCCTGCGGCAGCCGTGCCTCCGGCAGCTCGACGATTTCCAGCCTACAGTACGCGCCAAGGCGTTTCTCATATTCCTTTACCGCGTCCGCCCAGAACTTTTCGCCCAGCTTGCCGACGCAAATCAGCCGGACAGAGAGCATGCTTCTTCCTCCCCGAACAGGACCGGCTCCTCCATGCGCTCGCGCGGCGCGATATGGACCGCACAGGCGGGCAGACCGCGCAGCGCAGCCCTGGTCTGTTGGAACGCCAGCTCCGGTATATTGTTTTTCTCGCTCAGATGGGCAAGGATCAGCGTCCTTGTCCCGTTTTTGACCAGATCGGCGGCAAATGCCGCGCAGTCCGGATTGGACAGGTGACCAGCCGGCCCTGCCACGCGCATCTTGAGCGGGTACGGGTACGGCCCCGCCTGCAGCATATGCGGGTCGTGGTTGCTTTCCAGTACGACCGTCCCGCAGCCGCGCAGCCTGTCCGCCACATCGCGCGGCACAAAGCCGAGATCGGTCGCAAACCCGAACCGGCTTTCACCGTGGGACAATATGTAGCCGACACTGTCCGCCGCGTCGTGCGGCGTTTCAAAGGTCTCAACATCCACGTCCCGCACCCAGAACGCCTCGCCGCTTTCAAATACGTTCAGCCGGTCGCGGCAGAGCGGCTCCTTTTGCGCAAGCGCCTCCGCCGTGCCGCGCGAGGCAAACACCGGCGCGCCCGCTTTCTTCAGGAACATCGGCAGGCCCTTCACATGGTCGATATGCTCGTGCGTAAGCAGCACGGCCGACAGGTCGTCCAGCCCCAGTCCGACCGCCGTGAGCGCGGCCGTGATCTTGCGCAGGGACACCCCCAGATCAATCAGAATTGCGGCGCCTCCGGCCACATACAGGCCGCAGTTGCCGGTCGAGCCGCTTGCAATGCTGTAATAATACCGTTCCGCCACTGACTAAACCCCTTTGCTTTCCAAAACAGCGGAGAGGTTGCCCCCTCCGCTGTCTGCATCCTGCTTGTGTTACGCGCGCTCCGCCATGCCCATGGAATCCGGTATCTCCGAACGGTACATATCCGCGCCAAGCGCCACAAATTTCTCCACCAGCGTTTCGTAGCCGCGCTCGATGTTCTGCACCTGCTCAACCTCGGTCACACCCTTGGCCGCCAACCCCGCGATAACCATGGCCGCGCCCGCGCGCAGGTCGTGCGCGCGCACCGGCGCGCCCTTGAACTCCTCGACGCCCTCAATAACCGCGATCTTGCCGTCCACATGGATGCTCGCACCCATGCGCGCCAACTCCTCAGTATAGCGGTAGCGGCTGTCCCACACGCCCTCGGTGACGATGCTCGTGCCTTCCGCAAGGCAAAGCGCGGTTGTCATCTGCGGCTGCATGTCGGTCGGGAAGCCTGGGTACGGCATGGTCTTGATGTTGGTGCGCGTCAGGCGGTTCTCCCTCCGCACCAGCACCGAATCGTCGAATTCCGTGACCTCCACGCCCATCTCCTTGAGCTTGGCGGTGATGCACTCCAGATGCTTGGGGATAACGTTTTTTACCAACACCGAGCCGCCGCACGCCGCGACCGCGGCCATAAATGTGCCGGCCTCGATCTGGTCCGGTATGATGGAATAGCTGCCGCCCTGTAGCCGCTCCACGCCGCGGATCTTAATCACGTCCGTACCCGCGCCCTTGACGTCTGCCCCCATCGCGTTGAGGAAGTTCGCCAGATCGACGATATGCGGCTCCTTGGCGCAGTTCTCCATAATGGTCTGGCCTTTGGCGAGAACCGCGGCGAGCATGATATTCATGGTCGCGCCCACCGAAACCACGTCAAAATAGATGTGCGCGCCGTGCAGACCCTCTTCGGGAGCCTCCGCGCGGATATAGCCGCCCTTGGGCAGCGTAACCTTGGCGCCGAGCGCCTCGAAGCCCTTGATATGCTGGTCGATCGGGCGCACACCGCCGAAGTTGCAGCCGCCTGGCATCGCGACTTCCGCAAAGCCGTATTTGCCGAGCAGCACGCCGAGCAGATAGTACGAGGCGCGCAGCTTGCGCTCCAGCTCATGCGGCTTGAGGCTCGGGTGCTGGGAATTGCGGATCTCGACCGTCGTCGCGTTCACAAGGCGGATCTGCGCGCCAAGCTCCCGCATGATCTCGAGCTGCAGCGTTACGTCAATGATCTTCGGCACATTTTCAATCCGCACCGGCCCATCCGCCAGCAACGCCGCCGGCACGATCGCGACCGCCGCGTTTTTTGCGCCCGAAATCGTAACCTCGCCGTTGAGCGTTTTACCGCCGTTGATTACATACTTGGTCAAAATCCACCTACTCCTCACTCTTTGGTCCGCGCGGCCGGTCGGCCGCAGCTGTCAAATACCATACTCTATTTTATGAAAACGGACGCCCCCGTGGTGCATCCGCGCAAAATTTCACCTATATATTTTACCACAATTTCCGATAAAGGAAAGCCCTTTTTCAATTTTCCTGCTCGAGTATCGTTTTTTTAGCACAATCCACCAAATAATCCCCCGAATCCGTTCCGATCTTCCAAGTGGGCATCAACTGCAGGCGCCTGCCGCTGTCCGACTGCAGGCGGTAGCCGATGGTCATGCTGGTGATGCGGGTGCAGTCCTGCCCGTTTGCCGCGAATGCAAGCAGCGCGTCCGAGGCGACGCAGACCGTGCCGCTCGCCTGCACGGTCGTATAGGGCGTGCCAAAGCTCCACAGGCCGGAAACGGCGACGCCGCCCTGCCCGTCGAACCGCAGGGATATCTGCCGGTTGAAAACCGGCAATCCGGCCGCGGTGCCTGTCATGGTCACGGACAGGCCATCCGCTGTATACGCCGCGTCGTCCGACGCAAGGCCCCATTTTTCCAGCAGCCGCTGTGCCAGACGCTGCGCCTGCTTTTCCTCCTCCGGCGCAGGCTCTCCGGTCGCGCACTCGCCCTGCAGCCTCCCGTCCGCCTGCCATTCCAACGAACCGGACGCGCCCTCCAGCAGCACCGCGCCGTCCTCGCGCTCCGTACGCTCCAGCTCGCCGCCGAGCGCGGCCGCGGCGACCGCCTCCTCGCTGGTGCGGCTGCGGTCGACCGACAGCGTGGGCAGCACCGTGTCCCCGGGCAGGCGAAACGACGCATCCAGCTCTATCCCGTAGCCGGAAAGCAGTTCGCCCAGATTGGCCTGCAACTCGCGGACACGCTCCCAGTCCTGCCACTGCTTCACGCCCAGATTACATAAAAGGAACGCATTGACCGCCACCAGAATGACGATCAGTATATTTTTTACCTTACCCCATTGCAAAGCGTCCGTTCCTCCTCTCCCGCCGTGCGCACCGCATCACAGATAAAACCGGCCGGGCGCAAAATAGTCTCCGTCGCTGCGGTAGGCGACCATCAGACTGCGCGTTTCCCCCTGCGCGCCCGCCGCCGCCTGCCGCGCGGGAAGCACAGTGCGGCGCACCTCGTCCGCGTGGAAGCGCTGCAGCCGGATGGTCGCGGAGGTGAGCGAGCCGTTTTCAAACACAAAGGTTGCGAAATCGTTGTCCCCCAGCACAGGGACGCCGCCGTACATCTGCAGGAACACCAGCGTCGTGCGGTTGCCGTTGTGCTGCACCGCGTAGAGCGAGGCGTGGGTGTCGGTTTCCCCCGCGCGCACCGCCGTGTCCAGGATCGTCCGCGCGCAGTCAAGCTGGGCGTCCAGCGCGGCACGGCCGGCGGCCTCCCCCGCGTCGTAGGCGCGCACCGTGCTGTCCGCGCCCGCCGCGTACTGGATCAGGCCGGCCGCGTTCACGCGCAGCGTACTCACATCGTCTACAAACACCCGAACGCGGTCGTTCTGCTCGGAATAATAGTTCGCATACGGCGTAAAGCCGAACGCATCGAGCAGGTCCTCCAATCCGGTGCCGCTCTGCGGGTCGAACAGGTCGATGCTCCCCGCTTTGAGCAGGGGGAGCGACAGCGTTTCCCGATCAAACAGCAGCGTTTCCGGATAAACCGCATACGCCTCGCCGGAAAACTGGCAGGACAGGCCGCGGAAGCCCTGCTGCGCGGCGCGCAGCACGCTTTCGTCCGCGTCCGCCGCGGCGGCGTACAGCGCGCCCGTATCCGTGCGCACAAACAGCTGGCCGCTGCCCGCCGTATAAACCAGCGTCTCAACCGCCAGGTCGCTCTGCCAGGAGCCGCCCATCCAGCCGGCTGCAACGCTCAGCGGGATCGCGCCGTGATAGCGCAGCAGCGCGCAGTCCCCGGCCCGCAGGGCTGCGACCAGCTCCGCCTCTTCCGCCTGCTCCAGCTCCCCGTCCGACAGTACCGCCGCCCACAGCGGACGGACCGCTTCCAGGCCTGCGTCGATGTCGGTCAGGCTGTACTGCACGCCGTAAAGCTGTCCGTCCGTGGTCAGCGCGAGCTGCGCGGGCTCGGCCGCCGCCACGCCGGACGAGCGCAGCTCGTACCCGACCGCGCCGCCGAACACATGGTCGTACGCGCGCCGCAGCAGGTTGTCCGCCGGCATCTGGTCGATGTTCATGCCCGCCAGCCAGTTGGCCGCGCAAAGCACGCCCAGCAGTAGAACCAGCACGATCAGGGAAACGTTTTTCGCGGTGTTTTTCACCGAATGTCCGGCCTGGTTCATACCGGCCCCTCCTCCCGATTCGGGATGAGGTCGGTCGGCAGGGTGATGGTCACAGTCGTACCCTTGCCATATTCGCTGGCCAGCGCGATCTTGCCCTCGTGCTGCTCCACGATCTCCTTGGCGATCGCCAGGCCCAGACCGGTGCCGCCCGCCTCGCGGCTCCTCGCCTTATCCACGCGGTAGAAGCGCTCGAACAGGCGCGGCACGTCCGCCGCCGGAATACCCACGCCGTCGTCCTCCACTGTGATACGCACGCGGTTGGCTCCGGCCATGCGCGCGGACAGACGCACATGGCCGCCCGCCGGCGTGTATTTGACCGCGTTGGACAGGATGTTCACCACAACCTGCTCGATCCTCTCGCGGTCGCCCACGATCTGCGGCAGGTCGTCCGGCGTATCCACAGTCAGCTCATGCCCGCTGTCCTCCGCCGTGAATTTCATGGCGTTGGCCACGTTTTTCAGCATATCCCCCAGCGGGAAGCGCGTCATACGCAACTCCATCCGGCCATAGTCCAGCTTGGACAGTGTCAGCAGGTCGGTCACGATGCGCGCCATGCGCTCGGACTCGCTGGAGATAACGCCGAGGAACTGCTTTTCCGTATCGATCGGGATGTCGCCCGCCGCGTCCAGCAGCGTTTCGGTATACGAGCGGATATTAGTCAGCGGCGTGCGCAGCTCGTGCGATACGTTCGCCACGAACTCACGGCGCGCGTCGTCCAGCCGGCGCTGCTCGGTAATATCGTGGATAACCGCGATCACGCCGCCCTCCCCGTCCAGCGCGCCGTACGGCGCGAGTGTGACCGAAAGCACGCGGCCGAAGCGCGTAATCTCACTGGTCAGGAACGACCGCATGGCGGTCTCGTCCGAATTGGGCATATCCAGGTCGGCGAACATTTCGTCGAATGTCAGGCCGTCCTCCACCCGCACGCCCAGCAGGCTTTCGGTCGCCGGATTCATATGGATGAGCCGGCCCGCGGTCGTGAACGCTGCTACGCCGTCCGTCATATGCAGGAACAGGGTGTTCAGCTTGTCTCGTTCGCCCTGCACCTCGCCGACCGTGTTCTTGAGCTGACCCGCCATGTAGTTGAACGAGCGTGTCAGCTCGCCGATCTCGTCCGAGGACTGCACGCCCAGCTCCTGATCAAAGTTGCCCTTCGCAATCGAACGGGCGCCCTCGGTGATGCGCTCGATCGGGGTGGTGATGGTTTTGGAAAGCAGAAAGGAAAGCAGGATGGCCGCGAGCAGGCCGAACATCATCGCCTGCATGACGATCTGGAAGAACCGCCAGGACATGTCCGACACCTCGCGCTTGTCATCCGCAATGTACACAATATAATCGACCTGGTCGCCGTCCCCCGCGCGGATCGGGACCGCAACGTCCATCACGCTGTCCGCGACCGACGAGCGGGTACCCGTCTCTCCCGCCATCGCCGCGATGACGTTGCTTGTCCGCGTGAACGAGGCTTCGCGGAGCGCGTTTGAGCTTGCCAGCACGCGCCCCTGGCTGTCCAGAATATAATAGGTCCGGTAATTATCGATGCCAAGCTGCCCCTCGTAGCTGTCCACGACAGTCTGGATATCCGTTGTTCCTGCCTGGGCCGCGTTTTCGAGCGACTGCATCACATCCGTCTGGTTAAACACGTTCTGCATATCCTCGTAAAAGCTGTCAATATAGAACGTGCTGACGCTGTTGATCAGGAACGTACCCACCACGGCCATGACCGAAACGATCATCAGAACCAGGATCAGCACAAGCTTCATGTGTAAGGATCGAAACATAGCTTACTCCCCGTCGGCAAAATAGTAGCCCATGCCCCGCTTGGTCATAATGTGCCGCGGGCTTGCGGGCTGATCCTCCACCTTTTCGCGCAGGCGCCGGATCGCAACGTCCACCGCGCGCAGGTCTCCGTAATATTCATAGCCCCATACCTGCTCCATCAGCTCCTCGCGCGAAAAAACGCGCCCCGGCGCCGCGGAAAGAAAGCACAGGATGTCGAATTCACGCGCCGACAGCTCCAGCGGACGCCCGTTTTTGTACACCATGCCGTTGTCCTTGGAAATACGCAGCCCACCGCCGGACGGCAAGGGCGCTTTTTCCCGTTCCTCGCCCGACACCGTGCGGCGCATATTGGTTTTGACGCGCGCCATCAGCTCGCGCATGGAGAACGGCTTGGTGATATAATCGTCCGCCCCCAGTTCAAGCCCCATGACCTTGTCGGTCTCCTCCTCGCGCGCGGTCAGCATGATGATCGGCGTGTTGTGGAATTTTTCGCGTACACGCTTGCAGACCTCGAAGCCGTCCATGCCAGGCAGCATCACGTCGAGCAGGATCAGGTCGGGCGCGTCCTCCAGCGCGTGCCGCAGGCCCTCCGTCCCGTCGTATGCCACGATGGTATCATAGCCCTCGCGCTGCAGGTTGAACACCAAAATATCCGCGATGGCCTTTTCATCCTCCACCACGAGGATCGTTTTCTTTTCCATAGATTCCTCCTTTTCAGAGGGTGGGTTACGCGGGAAACCGCCGGTCCGCCGGTTTCCGTTCTTACAGCAGGCCCTTTAGCCTTGCGCGGTACATCGCAACAATGGTTTTCGCGTCGCGTATCTCATCCCGCGCGATCATGGCCTCCACCTCGGCGATGGGCAGGCGCACCACCTCGACGAATTCGTCCTCGTCCGGCTGCATCTCTCCCTCGGTCAGGTCGAGCGCCGCGAACAGATGCACCACCTCGGTCAGGAAACCGGGCGAGGGGTACTGCGCGCCAAGCGGCACGATGCGGCCGGCCGTGCAGCCAGTCTCCTCCTTCAGCTCCCGCGCGCCGCACGCGGTGAAGTCCTCCGCCCCGTGGTCGAGCTTGCCGGCCGGTATCTCCAGCAGCTCGGTATCATACGGATAGCGGAACTGCCTCACCAGAATGATGTTGCCCGACCGGTCGACCGGCAGCACGCCCACGCCGCCGACATGCTCGCACACCTCGCGCCGCGCCCTCCTGCCGTTTGGCAGCAGGACCTCGTCCAGCCGCGCTTTCATGATCTTCCCTTCAAAAAAATACTGGTGGGAAAGCTGTTTCTCTCTCATATCCATCTCTTATGCTCCCTTTCTCACGGCGTGCCGAAGCAGCGCAGAATATAGGCGGTTTCCGGCGGCACCGTGACATGGATGCCGCGGCTGTCCGCGCGGTCGAATTCCGCCCCGTCCAGCATATCAACCGCATAGACTGCGCGCGCATGGGTGCGCACCGCATGGTGGCCGCGGTTGACCAGGATCAGCAGGCGGGAATGCTCGGTTTCCCGCTCGTACTGCAGCAGCGCGCCCTCGCAGCGAAGGAAGCGCAGCCCGCCGCGCGCGAGCGTGTCGCTGTCCGCGCGCAGCGCGCACAGCTTGCGGTAAAAGCCCAGCAGCGCGCGGTCCTCCGCGCCCCATGGATAGGTACGGCGGTTGAATGGGTCCTCAAAGCCCTGCCGCCCTGCCTCGTCCCCATAGTAAATGGTGGGCGAGCCGGGCATGGTGAACTGGATGACCGCGGCCAGCCGCAGCCGCCGCTGCGCGCTTTCCAGCCGGTCTGGTGGGAGCGCATAATGCGCGCGTCCGTCGCGGTCCATGTGCCACTCCTCTTCGGACACACCGAGGATGGTAAGCGCACGCGCGGTATCGTGCGTGCCGATCACATTCATCAGGTTATAAAACACATCGCGCGGATAATTTTCGCGAATGCACTCCATGGTTTCCGCGAAATGCTCGGCCGTTCCGCCGTTCAGGAACGCCAGGATCGCGTCGCGCAACGGGTAGTTCATGACCGAGTCCAGCTCGCCGCCCTGGAAATACCGGCGGCGTTCGGAATAGGCGATTTTGTTGGAGGCGTCCTCCCACACCTCGCCGATGATGAGCGCATCCGGCTTTTCCTGCTTGGCCGCCGCGTTCAGGCGCCGGATAAAGGCGTCCGGCAGCTCGTCGGCCACGTCGAGCCGCCAGCCGGAGGCGCCCAAGCGCAGCCAGCGGCGGATGACGCTGTCCTCGTTGTCAATGATATAGTCGAGATAACTCTCGTCCATCTCGCGCACCTGCGGCAGCGTATAAATGCCCCACCAGGAGCCGTATTGGTCCGGCCACTGTTGAAAATCAAACCAGCGGTAATAGGGCGATTCTTGCGACTGGTGCGCGCCTACGCTGTCATACCGGCCGCGGCCGTTGAAATAGCGGCTGTCGTAGCCCGTGTGGTTGAACACACCGTCCAATACGACGCGCATGCCGCGCGCCGCCGCCTCCACGCACAGCGTCTGGAAGTCCTCCTCGCTGCCGAGCAGGGGATCGACGCGCTTGTAGTCGCCTGTGTCATAGCGGTGGTTGGAATACGCCTGGAAGATCGGATTGAAATAAATCGTGCGCACATGCAGGCTCTCGAGGTAATCCAGCTTTTCGATCACACCGCGCAGCGTGCCGCCGAAAAAATCGTTATTGAGGATCTCGCCGTTCCCATCCGGCTGATAAACCGGAATGTCGTCCCAGTTCTCATGCAGCACGCGCGGCGCGACGCCCTCGCCCTCGGGCTGGACGGGCATTCTGTCCCGACAGAAGCGGTCCGGAAAGATATTGTAGGTAATGCCTTCCCCAAACCAGGAGGGAGGCCGGTACGCCGGATCGTAGACCGTGAGCTGATATTTGTCCCCCAGGGTGTCCAGAATCTCGCAGCGGCCGCCATAGCCACGCATGGCGTACACCGGACCGTCCGAGCCGTCTACCGTGAAGTAGTACCAGTACAGCCCCGCGTGATCGGGCGTGAACGACGTGCTGTACCGGTCCCGCGCGCCAGCCAGCCCATACCAGCGCATCGGGAACGCTTCCGGCTGACCGCCATCCTCCTCGACCCACAGTGTCACATACTGGATGCCGCGCTCGCGCCTGGGATAAACAGAAAACTCGACCGTTTCCCCTGCCTTTACCGCGCCGTAGGGCTTCTTGCAGGCAAGCTCACGGGAGTGGAACATACAATCGGGAATGGCTTTCAAAAACAGTTCCCCCAAACATAAAAACTCTTTATATAGTATAGCACAAAACGGCCTGCCGGTAAACAAAAAACGGCCTGTACGGTCGTTTTGTTCACAATCTCTTCACTGTTTTGCCGCAGGTGCGGCGCTCTCCCCCACAGAAAAAAGGGCTGCCCGCAGGCAACCCCTTTCCCTTGTTGTGTTTTTTTAAAATGCAAAGTTTGTTTTGACGCGCCAGATATTCTGCGCATATTCCGCGACCGAGCGGTCCGCGGCGAAACGGCCGGAATTGGCAATATTCATCAGGGACATATAGTTCCAGTTCTCCGGCCGGCGGTACATCTCGCCCACGCGCTCCTGCGCGACCGCGTAGGAGGAGAAGTCCTTCAGGCTCATATACCGGTCGGCCGGCCCGCCGTTGCCGCCGTGCAGCAGCAGGTTCGCCAGGTCGGTATAATCCACCCCATCGCCAAAGCCGTGGATCATATGATCCATCACGCGCTTGATGACCGGATCGTTCTGGTAGATCAGCATAGGCTCATAGTTGCCGGAAGCGGCGAGCGCCTCGGCCTCGGGCGTTTCCATGCCGAAAATGAAGATATTCTCGCGGCCCACGGCCTCGCAGATCTCCACGTTGGCGCCGTCCATCGTGCCGATGGTCAGCGCGCCGTTCATCATGAACTTCATGTTGCCCGTGCCGGAGGCTTCCTTGCCCGCGATCGAGATCTGCTCGGAGATCTCCGCGGCCGGCATGATCATTTCCGCCAAGGAGACCTTGTAATCCTCGATGAACACAACCTTGAGCTTATCCCCGATATCCGGATCGTTGTTAATCATATTGGCGATCGAATGGATGAGCTGGATGGTCTTTTTCGCCACCGCATAGCCCGGCGCGGCCTTGGAGCCGAAAACAAACGTGCGCGGCACGAAGTCCATGCCCGGGTTATCCTTGAGCTTGTGGTACAGCGAGATAATATGCAGAATGTTGAGCATCTGGCGCTTGTACTCATGCAGGCGCTTGACCTGCACGTCGAAAATCGAGTCCATGTTGACCTCGATGCCGTTATGCTCCTTAATATACTCCGCCAGGCGCAGCTTGTTGTCGCGCTTGATCTGGCCGAGCTGGGCGAGCAGCGCCTTATCCTCGCCATAGTTGGCGAGTACCTGTAGCTCGGAGGGGTGCTTGCGGTAGCCCTTGCCGATCTTGCTCTCGATCAGCGCGGCCAGCTTCGGGTTGGCCTCGCACAGCCAGCGGCGGTGCGCAATGCCGTTGGTAACGTTGCGGAACTTCGCCGGATAGATCGTGTAGAAATCCTTGAACACGCGCTCCTTGAGGATGTCTGAATGCAGCGCGGACACGCCGTTGATCGAGAACGAGCCGGCGATGGCCAGATGCGCCATGCGGACGATCCCGTCCGACACGATGGCGAGCCTGGAGATCTTCTGGAAATCGTTCGGGAAGTAGTTCCACAGGTCCCGACAGAAGCGCTCGTTGATCTCGTGGATGATCTGCATGATGCGCGGCATCAGCTCCTGCACGAGCGATACCGGCCAGCACTCCAGCGCCTCGGGCATGACCGTATGGTTGGTATAGGCGACCGACTGGCTGGTGATGTTCCACGCATTTTCCCAGGACATATCGTTATCGTCCATCAGAATACGCATCAGCTCGGGGATGACCAGCGTCGGATGGGTGTCGTTGATGTGCAGCACATGCTTGTGCGCAAAGTTGGCGAGCGTGCCGTACTTGGCCTTGTGCTTGGCACAGATATCCTGCAGCGTCGCCGAAACCAGAAAATACTGCTGCTTCAGGCGCAGGGACTGGCCCTCGCGATGGTTATCCTCCGGATACAGGACCATGGAGATCGTCTCCGCCATGGCGTGCTTTTCCAGCGCCTTGAGGTATTCGCCGGAGGAGAACAGCTTCATATCCAGCGCAATCGGGCTTTTTGCCTCCCACAGGCGCAGGCGCGCGATGTTGCCCGTATCATAGCCCGAGATCGGCATATCATACGGCACCGCCAGCACCGGCGTGTAATCGTGGTATTCCACGACCAGCTTTCCGTTTTCGTCAAAATGGGTATCGATCGTACCGCCGATCCTGACCTCGCGGGTATCGTCCATGGCCGGTATCTGCCATACGTCGCCGGAAGCGAGCCAGGAATCCGGCAGCTCCACCTGCTGCCCGTCCTCGATCTTCTGCTTGAAGATGCCGTGCTCATAGCGGATGGAGTAGCCTGTGCCGCGCACGCCCGTAGTGGCCATACCGTCCATATAGCAGGCGGCCAGGCGGCCCAGGCCGCCGTTGCCGAGGCCGGGGTCGGCCTCCTGCTCGAAGATATCGGCCATCTCGTAGCCCATTTCCTTGAGCGCCGCGGTCAATTCGTCCAGCATGCCCAGATTATAAGCGTTGTTGCGCAGGCTGCGGCCGACAAGAAATTCCATGCACAGGTAATGCACCTGCCGCTCCCCATATTTTTCGACCTCGTTCTGGGTCTGGATCATATGCTCGGTCAGCGCGTCGCGGACAACGAGCGCGCAGGCCTCATAAATCTGATCCTTGGTGGCGTCCGCCACTTCGCAGGCAAAATGCCGCTGCAGCTTGCCGGCGATGGCCTCTTTCAGCGCATTCTTGGTGTACAGGTTCTTTGGCATGGTATCTCTTGTCTCCTCACTTAATTTGCTTTGCGGGTTTTACCACCCCAGGGCAGAGTGGTAAACCTCTATGTATTTATCAGCCGAGCTGCCCCAGCTGAAGTCGCTCTTCATGCCCTGGAGCATCAATTTGTTCCACGCGGGCTTGTTATAGCGGAACACGCCGCAGGCCTCGCGGATCACATGCAGCATGTCATGCGCGTTATAGCTGGCGAAGGTGAAGCCGTTGCCCGTGCCGGCGTAATCGACAAACGCCTGCACGGTGTCCTTCAGGCCGCCGGTCTCACGCACGATCGGGATGGTGCCGTAGCGCAGCGAGATCATCTGCGCCAGCCCGCACGGTTCGAATTTGGACGGCATCAGGAACATGTCGCAGCCGCCGTAAATGCGGTTGGCCAAGTCGCCCGAGAACATGATGGACGCGGAGATCTTGGCCGGATAGCGGCGCTTGGCCTCCAGGAACATCTGCTCGTACCGCCAGTCGCCTTTGCCCAGCACGATCAGCCGCAGGTCGTCGGACAGGATATCGTGCAGCACGGCTTCGATCAGGTCCAGGCCCTTCTGGTCCACAAAACGGGTGACCATGCCGATGACCGGCGTGTTCTCGTCGCCCTCCAGGCCGCAGAGCTTGAGCAGCTCGAGCTTGTTGACCGTCTTGTCCTCCGGATTGCGCGGCCCGTAGTTTTTGAACAGCTTGGGGTCGGTTTCCGGATTGAACGCATCCATATCGATGCCGTTGAGGATTCCGTGCAGCTTGTAGCTGTTCATGCGCAGCACGGAATCCAGGCGGTAGCCATAATACTCGGTCTGTATCTCGGCCGCGTAGGTAGGCGAAACCGTTGTGACCGCGGTGGAGGCCACGATCGCGGCCTTCATCAGGTTGACGTCCCCGTCCATCGCCATGAAGCCGGAGCGGAAATGCGCGTCGTCGATGCCAAGCACATACTCGAGGATCTCGCGGCCGTAGCGGCCCTGGTACTGGATATTGTGGATGGTGAACACGGTCTTGATATTCTCATAGAAGGGGCGCGCGGAGAACATCAGGTTATAGTACACCGGCACCAGCGCGGATTGCCAGTCGTTGCAGTTGATGACATCCGGCTTCCATTCCAGGTCGGGCAGTACCTCGAGTACCGCCTTGGAAAAATAGGCGAAGCGCTCCGCGTCGTCATACTCGCCATAGACTTGGCCACGGGCGAAATAGTACTCGTTGTCGATGAAATAGAAAGTCACGCCATCCAACTCATAGCGGAACACACCGCAGTACTGGTTACGCCAGCCCAAACGCACATAGGCGTTTTTCAGGTAATAAAACTTTTCCCGCCATTCCTGGCCGATCGACGAATACAGGGGGCAGAACACGCGCACGTCGTGTCCCTTTGCCGCGAGGGCCTTGGGCAGAGAGCCCGCGACATCGCCCAAGCCGCCGGTTTTTACAAACGGGGCGCATTCGCTGGTAACGTACATGATTTTCATAAGAGCCGAGCCTCCCCAATAGGCGGCGCGAAAGCGGGGAGAGGCCCCCGCTTCCGTACCTCGGTATTTTCATTATACTAAATTCTGTCTCCCTGCAATATAGGGAAATTCAACGAACATTTCTCGCTTTACAGCCTCATTTTGGCCTTTTTGTCATGGTTTTAACAATTTCTTGATCAAACTGTAGCGTTTTTGGCAATCGTGATCGGGTAGTTCTCATGGCCCATCATGGTGCGTCCGTTGCGGACGATGACGTTGCGATCCGTGATCACATGGCGCAGCGACGCGTCGGACAGGATACGCCCGCCCTCCATGATGATGCAGTCCTCGACCTTTGCGCCCTTTTCGATCACCACGTCGCGGAACAGGATGCAGTTTTTCACATAGCCCTCGATCGTACAGCCGTCCGCGATCAGGCTGTCCTCCACCTCGGCCTTGTCGCCATAATACGCGGGCGCCTCGTCCTTGATGCGGGTCAGGATCGGGCGGGTGCGCAGAAACACCTCGTCCCGCACCTCCTTATCGAGCATATCCATGTTCGAGCGGAAATAATCGAACGTATCCTCGATCTTGACCGCGTATTCGTTGAACAGGTAGCCGGCGACCGTGCCGTCCATCTGCGCGCGGGTCAGGAACTCGCGCTCGAAGTGGATGCAGTTGTGTGTAACGCAGTCGGAGAGCATGTGGATGAGGTACTGGCGGCTCATCACATAGATGCCGAGCGAGGTGTGCTTGCACTTGCCCTCGTTGGAATCGCCCACGCGGATATCGACCGCTTCCTTTTTGCGGTTCAGCTCAACATAGGTCGCATACGGGGAATCCTTCTGCTTCTTGGTGCAGACCATGGTCAGGTCCGCGCCGGATTTGATATGCCGGTCGAGTACGTCGTCCAGCGGGACGTTGGCGACGATATCGCCGTCCGCGACCACAACGTAATCCGCCTTGTTTTTCTGCAGGAAATCGACCGCGCCGGCCAGCGCGTCGATCTTGCCGCGGTACTCGCCGGTGACGAGCGGCGAGGCCTTGCGCGCATACGAATACGGCGGCAGCAGGGTGACGCCCGAGTTCTTGCGGGACAGGTCCCAGTCCTTTGCGTTGCTGATGTGGTCGATCAGGGACTGATACTTGTCCTTCATCAGCACGCCGATGCGGTAAATCCCGGAATTGACCATATTGGACAGCATAAAATCGATGATGCGGTACCGGCCGCCCCACTGCACCGCGCCCACCGTGCGGTGCTCGGTGATCTCACGCAGATCGTTGTCATTGTCAAACGCAATGATGATGCCTAAAACACTGTTCATCATGTCCGCCCCCTTAAATCATGTCCGGCAGGTCTTCGTCTGCCATTTCCTTCGCTGCCAGCTTGGCGCCGCGTCCGATGCGCACGCCCTCTGCGACAACGGCAACGCCCCATTTTTCCACGTCGCCATCCGACGGGCTGCCTCCGACGACCGCGTCCTTGGCGATCACGGCGTTCTCCGCCACGATCGAATACTGCACGGTCGCGCCCTCTTCCACAACCGCGCCCGGCATAAGGATGGAGTACTCGACCTTTGCCCCCCTTGCGATCTTCACATCCGAGAACAGCACGGATTCGGAAACGTCGCCCGCGATCTCACAGCCCTCGGAAAGCAGCGTGTGCTTGACGACCGCGTCCTTGGCCGTAAAGTGCGGGGGCGAGCCCGTGGTGCGGCCGTAGATCTTCCAGCTATCGTCCTTGAGGTTGAGTCCGGAATTCGGCGAGAGCAGGTCCATGTTGGCTTCCCACAGGGATTCGATCGTGCCGACGTCCTTCCAGTAGCCCTCGAACCGATAGGAGACCATCTTCTCCCCGTTGCCCAGCATGGTCGGAATGATATCCTTGCCGAAGTCGTTGGAGGACTTCTTGTTCTCCTCGTCCTCGATCAGATACTGGCGCAGCTTTTTCCAGGAGAAGATATAAATGCCCATGGACGCCAGCGTGGACTTCGGGTTCTTGGGCTTTTCCTCGAATTCATAGATCGTGCCGTCCGGCTTGCAGTTCATGATGCCGAAGCGGGACGCCTCGGCCAGCGGCACGTCCAGCACCGCGATGGTCGCGTCCGCGCCGGTCTGCTTGTGCTGCTGCAGCATCTTGTTGTAGTTCATCTTGTAGATATGGTCGCCTGAAAGGATCAGCACATATTCGGGGTCGTACTCGTCGATAAATGCGATATTCTGGTAGATCGCGTTCGCCGTACCCTTGTACCACTCGGAGGCCTTGCCCTTCTGGTACGGCGGCAGGACGTACACGCCGCCGCGCAGGCGGTCGAGGTCCCAGGTCTGGCCCGAACCGATATAGGCGTTGAGCACATGCGGCTCGTACTGCGTGAGTACGCCCACCGTATCAATGCCCGAATTGGTGCAGTTGGACAGCGGGAAGTCGATAATGCGGTACTTGCCCCCAAACGGTACCGCGGGCTTGGCGACGTTCTTCGTCAGCACATACAGGCGGCTGCCCTGTCCACCTGCGAGCAGCATGGCCACGCATTCTTTTTTCCGATACATTGATGACTCTCCTTTTTCTGCGGTTTACTCTATATATGCCGTGGGAACGGCATTTTTCCTACTTTTCCCCGTCCGGACGGACAGCCGGCGCCTTTTCCGCCGGTTTGGCGACCGCCCGCGTGCCGGTCTTGGCAACGGCTTTTTCGCCCGTTTTCGCCACTGCCCTGGTGCCGGTTGCCCGCACTGCGCGCGTCCCCGTCTTGGCGACCGCCTTGGACGTTTTGCCCTTTTGGGCTTCCGCGGCTTTCTTGGCCGCTTCGATCTCGGCCTTGGTGCGGCGCTTGGCGCGCGGCTTGCCCTTGAAGAACAGCACGCCGAACCGCGGAATCTGGATCCTGATGGACTGCTCCTGCCCGTGCAGCGGCTTGTTTTCGCTCCTCACCCTGCCGTTGGACAGGCCGCTGCCGCCGAATTCCGTCCTGTCCGAGGTAAAGATTTCCTCATAGCTGCCCGCGAACGGCACGCCGATGCGGTAGACCTCCTGCATCTCCGGCGAGAAGTTGACCACGATCACGATATCGCTTCCATCTGCCGCGATCCGCCGGAACGCAATGATGTTATTGCGGTTGTCCTCATGACTGATCCATTCAAAGCCGCGCCAGTCGGTATCCTGCTCCCAGAGCTGCGGCGTTTCCAGATAGAAATGGTTGAGCGCCTTAACATAGGTCTGCATCTGCTTATGCGCCGGATAATCCAGCAGCATCCAATCCAGCCCGCGCTGATAGGCCCATTCGGAGAACTGCGCGAATTCGCCGCCCATGAACAGCATCTTCTTGCCCGGGTGCGCGGCCATGTAGCCGTACAGCGCACGCAGGCCGCCGAATTTATTCTCATACGGGTCGGGCATCTTGCCGATCAGCGAGGACTTTCCATGCACCACCTCGTCATGCGACAGCGGGAGGATATAATTCTCCGAAAACGCGTACATGAACGAGAACGTGATCTTGTCGTGCATATCCTTGCGGAAGAACGGATCCGCCGAGCAGTAGCACAGCATGTCGTTCATCCAGCCCATGTTCCACTTGAAATTGAAGCCCAGGCCGCCGTCGTAGCCCGGCTTGGTGACCATCGGCCAGGCGGTGGATTCCTCCGCGATCATCATGACGTCCGGATGGTCGGTCAGGATATACTCGTTGAGCAGGCGCAGGAAATCGATGGCTTCCAGGTTCTCGCGGCCGCCGTGGATATTGGGGCGCCATTCATGCTGGCGGTTGTAATCCAGATACAGCATGGAGGCGACCGCGTCCACGCGAAGGCCGTCCATATGGAATTTTTCGATCCAGAACATCGCGGAGGAGAACAGCAGGTTGCGCGTGGACACCTTGCCGTAATCGAACACGCGCGTCCCCCATTCCTTGTGCTCCATCTTGAGCGGGTCGGCGTATTCGTACAGATACGAGCCGTCAAACTCGACCAGCCCGCATCCATCCTTGGGGAAATGCGCCGGCACCCAGTCCATGATGACGCCGATGCCGGCCTGGTGCGCCTTGTCGATCAGGTACATCAGATCCTTGGGCGTACCGTAGCGGCTTGTCGCCGCGAAATAGCCGATGACCTGATACCCCCACGAACCGTCGAACGGGTATTCGGTCAGGGGCATGAATTCGATATGGGTATAGCCCATTTCCTTGACATAGGGTACCAGCTCGTCCGCAAGCTGGCGGTAGGAATAGAAGTTCCCGTCCTCATGCAGCTTCCAGGAGCCGAGATGGCATTCGTAAATATTCACCGGACTGGAGTAGGGCAGATGGCTTTTGCGCCATTCCATCCAGGAGGTGTCGCTCCATTCGTAGCCCTCGATGTCGAACACCTTGGAGGCGTTGCCCGGGCGGGTTTCGGCGTGGAAGCCGTAGGGATCGGATTTATCGAACACATCGCCCGATTTTGCCCATACGCTATACTTATATGCGGCATATTCCGGAACATGCGGGATAAATTTTTCCCAGATGCCCTGCTCGTCCCGCTCCATGTAATCCACTTCACGGTCCCAGCCGTTGAATTCGCCCATGACCGAAACCTTTTCGGCCTCCGGCGCGTAAACACGGAACAGGTATCCTGGTTCGCCGTCCTGCACCAGCGGGTGCGCGCCCATATAGTCATACGCGCGGCAGTCTCTTCCCGAATAGAAGAGCTTACTCCGCTTCCCGCCGGCCGGCGATGCGCTTTTCTTCTTCATATTGCATCCTCTCCCTCTTATAAACCGCTAAAACAAGCCTTTTTCCATTTTTTTACGATTTTTTGTCTATTTCGCTTGTTTTTCCGCAGCAAGCCTGGCTTTAGTTGGATATAGTATACATCAACAGAGAAAAAAAGTCCAGCAATTTTACACAATTACCAGACTTTTTTAATGAAAATTTTGTTCGGTTTCAACAGCTTTTGTCGGGAAATGTTGAGATAATGCACAATATCCCTATGTTCTGTTCAGAAAATGTTCCGGCGTATCATATCCAGCGCGGTGGAGGCCGCCTGCATGCGCACACGGTCGCGCCCGTTCATGGACTTCATCTTACGGGTGTAGTTCCGCCCCTTGTGCCATACGCTGATGTACACCAGGCCGACCGGCTTGTCGTCAGTCCCGCCGCCCGGTCCGGCCACGCCCGTGATGCCCACGCCCACATCCGCGCCCAGCGCCTGCGCCACGCCCGCGGCCATCTGCTCGGCCACCTCGGGCGACACCGCACCGACCGTATCCAGCGTCTCCTTCCGGACGCCCAGCAGGCGCGTCTTGACCTCGTTAGCATAGGAGCATACGCCGCCCAGATAATACACCGAGCAGCCCGGCACGTCCGTGATGCGCTTGGACAGCAGCCCGCCCGTGCAGCTTTCCGCCACGGCGAGCGTCAGGCCGCGCGCCCGCAGTCCGTCGCCCACGACCTGCTCCAGCGAATCCACATCCACGCCGTACACATCCTCGCCCAGCAGGCCGCAGATCTTTTCCACAACCGGCGCGAGCAGCTTTTCGCATTCCTCCGGCGTGTCCGCCTTGGCGGTCACGCGCGCGAAGCACTCCGAGGTCTTGGCGTAGGGCGCGATAGTTGGGTTTTTGCTCTCGGCCATCATGTCGTGCAGAATGGTTTCCATATTGCTCTCACCCAGGCCGAACACGCGGATATTGCGCGAGACGATGCAGCCGCCCGCGAACTTGTACAGGTAGGGCATCGCGCATTCCTTCCACATGGGGTTGCACTCGCGCAGGGGGCCGGGCAGCATGATGACATGCTTGCCATACGCCTCGAACGCGCAGCCCGGGGCGGTCCCCCATTCGTTGACGAACACGGTGCAGCCCTCGGGCAGCCAGGCCTGTTTTTCGTTGTTCGGCGTCATCTCTCGGCCAATGGTCTGGAAAAAGCCCTTGATGCGGTCGAGCGAGGGCTGGTGCAACGCCATCTTTTTCCCGAAGACCGAGGCTAGCGTTTCCTTTGTCAGGTCGTCGAGCGTGGGGCCGAGGCCGCCGGTGGTGATGATGATGTCCGCGCGGTCGCGCGCCGTTTCGACCACATGGCGCAGGCGAGCCGGATTGTCTCCGACCACGGTCTGGTAAAATACGTTGATGCCAAGCTCGCTCAGTCCCTGCGAGATGAGCTGCGCATCCGTGTTGACAATGTCGCCGAGCAGGATCTCGGTTCCGACGGCGATCAGTTCTGCATTCATAACTGCTTCTCCTTTCGCGCCGTAGCGCGCATAAAATCGGTTTGCGCCATGCGCAAACCATCAAAACCCGCGACATGTGCGTGGGTTTTGATACCTCGACTTAGCCGCCTTGGGCGGCGTCTTTCGTATATAGGGGGCTTTTGAAGCCCCCTATACTCACGGCAGATGGATGATCTCCACCCCCGCGACCGCCTCTTCCACCAGCGCGTCCACCTCCAGGCGGCTTTCCGCCTCGAGTATTTTCGGCATTTTGGGCTTGGTGTTCGGGTGCTTGGGGGTGAACACCGTACAGCAGTCCTCATAGGGCAGGATGGAGGTTTCAAAGGTGTCGATCTTACGCGCGATGGTCACGATCTCCTCCTTGTCCATGCCGATGCACGGGCGGAACACGGGCAGCCCGCACACCGCGCCGGTCACGGCCATCGCGGGCATGGTCTGGCTGGCCACCTGGCCGAGCGACTCGCCCGTGATCAGCGCGCCGCAGCCATATTCCACGGCGACCCTTTCCGCAATGCGCATCATGAAGCGCCGCATGATGAGCGTAAACAGCTCCTCATGGCACTTTTCGCGGATCTCCTCCTGGATCCTGGTGAACGGCACCACCATCACGCTCATGCGGCCGCACCACACGGTCAGCTTGCGCCCCAGCTCGAGTACCTTCTCCTTGGCGCGCTCCGAGGTGTAGGGATAGCTGAAGAAATGGATGCCCACCAGCTCCAGGCCGCGCTTGGCCATCATCCAGCCCGCAACCGGACTGTCGATGCCGCCGGACAGCAGCAGCGCGGCCCTGCCATTCGAGCCGATCGGCATACCGCCCGCGCCCGGCTCGGGGCCGGCATGCACAAAGGCGTACTTTTCACGCATTTCGACATGCACGGTCAGGTCGGGGCAGTGCATATCCGGTTTGACCGCCGGAAAACGGTCGGCCAGCTCGCCCCCGACCCGCTGGCTGATCTCGGTCGAGGTCATAGGGAATTTTTTGTCCCCGCGCTTGGTTTCCACCTTAAAAGTCCCTGCCTGCGCAAAGCGCGGCGCCAGATAGGACTGCGCGGTCTCGATCACGCTTTCGAGCGTCTTTTCCGGACACACGGCTGCGCGCGAGATAGTCGCGAAGCCGAATACATGCCGCGCGCAGTCCATGACCGCGTCCGCGTCGGCCTCCTCCGGCACCTCGACGTACACGACCGACTGCCGCATGGAAATCCCACAGTCCGCGACGTGCTTCATGCGCCGCGACAGGTTTTTGAGCAGCCGGTCCTCAAAGGTTTTGCGGTTGAGGCCCTTGAGGACGATCTCCCCGCATTTAAGCAATAATACTTCCTTCATACGATCTCCTTTTATTTTTTATGTATCAAACCCGCTACTGGTCCACCGGAAACGGCCGCAGCGCCGCGAACTAGACAAACGCAATGAGGAGCAACACGCCGTAAAGCCCTGTCATCCCGCTGGGGGTATACTCCCGCCCGTTCCGGTCCATCAGCAGGATATAGCTCAGGTAACCCACGCAGAGCCAAGCGTCCAGCAGCCAGGGGTACTCCGCAAAAAAGCACGCCAACACCAGCGCCCCGCCGATCCCAGAACCCAGCACGATCGGAAACAGCACCCTGCATCCAACCCTGCCGCCGTAATGCCCGCCAAATGTCAGCCAGCCGAACCACGCAGGCGAGCCACAGTACCGCCGCAAGGCCGTACTGCCGCGCCGGATACCGCCCCGCTTTCATGCGCCCACCTCGGACTGTACGACCGCGCCGGACGAGGCGACCGGCACATAGA
Source organism: Agathobaculum massiliense (assembly GCF_900291975.1). Lineage (GTDB taxonomy): Bacteria > Bacillota > Clostridia > Oscillospirales > Butyricicoccaceae > Agathobaculum > Agathobaculum ammoniilyticum. The sequence continues at coordinate 1,971,033 of NZ_OMPN01000001.1, read as the reverse complement.
CCATGAAGCGACGCCCGTCCTTCTCCGCGGAAAATGCGTAGTGGCCAAGCGCTCGGTCCGCCACCGTCGCATTCTCGTAGAACCCCATGCGGCCGCGGCCGTCCTCCTCCCACAGACTGTTGCCGTGCGAAATGCCCTCGTGCGCGAGCTGCTCATACCCCATCCCGCACGCGAGCTGCTCCGCCTGCGCCAGTGGGATGGGCCGCACGGCGAGGAAGTAGCCCGCTGTGCAGAGCAGCATGCTCAGTGCAATCAGGAACAGCCCCCGCCCGACGCGCGAGCTGTTCCGGATGGACAACAGCGATTCCAACCCCGCAGCGGCGAACAGGCCGATCGTCAAGCAGCCCAGCAGCAGGCCATGCATCCCCCCATGGATCTGGAGCAGGATCACCGCGACGTCGATTACGGCGCCCGCGATGTGGGCTCTGGGCGATACCGCGGCCGACCACCGGCGATTTTCCGGCTTTTTCCGAAGCTCAACCGCAAGCAGCGCCGCCCCCCATATCACAAGGATCGCAAAAGCGATCTGTCCCCCGCCGAGCAGCGCGCCGCCATACCACACACGGTCCGCCACCGGAAGCGCAACACACAGCGCGGCCAGCAGCGCCACACTGACCGCGGAAAGTAGCTTCCCTTTCTTTGCCACGGCTGTCCTCCCCCTTTTCCCCAGGCGACGCGCTTACCGGCGCAGCATCCGCACACCCTTCTGCGCCGCGCGGATAAACGCGTCCACATCTTCGGTTGTATTGCACGGCGCGAACGAGACGCGCAGAGCGCTGTCCGTGCGCTCTTTCGGCAGGCCGAGCGCGCGCAGCACCCCGCTCTGCCTGCCCTTGGAGCAGGCGGACCCACTCGAAACGTACACGTCGTCGCTTTCGAGTACGCGCAGCATAACCTCGCTTTTGCAGCCCGGCAGCGACAGGTTGACCACATGCGGGATATCCCCCGCGCCGTTGAACGCCGCGTCCGGCAGGGACGCCGCCACCTGTTCCCTGAGATAAGCCGCGAGCGCTGCCACATACGCATAATCCTCGTCAAAACGCGCCATGCGGATCTCACACGCCCTGGCGAACGCCGCGATATTTGGCAGCGCCTCGGTCCCCGGACGCAGCCCCTTTTCCTGCCCGCCGCCGAACATCAGCGGCGGCAGGCGCAGCCCCTTCCTGACATACAGCGCGCCGATACCCTTGGGCGCGCCAATCTTGTGTCCGGAAACGCTCATCAAATCGCACTTCCACTTTTTAGGCGCGAGGGGTACGCGGCACAGCCCCTGTACCGCGTCGATGTGAAACAGCGCCTGCGGCGCCTTGACCTTGAGCAGCGCCCCCAGCTCGGCCACGGGCTGCACCGTGCCGATCTCATTGTTGACCAGTTGGCAGGACAGCAGGACCGTGTCCTCGGTCAGCGCCGCTTCCAGCGCCGCAGCCGTAATATGGCCGGTCGCGTCCGGCGCGAGGAACGCCACGTCAAACCCCTCGGCCGCAAGCTGTCTGCAGGTGTTAAGGGTGGCCGCGTGCTCGATTTCGGTGGTGATGACACGCCCCTTTTTGTGGCGGTTGAGGTGGGAAACACCGCGCAAGCTGATATTGGTGCTCTCCGTGCCGCAGGAGGTAAAGTACGTCTCCTCCGGCAGGCAGCCCAGCGCTGAAGCGACCGTCCTGCGGCTGTCCTCCAGCAGACGCGACGCTTCTATCCCCATCCTGTGCAGGCTCGACGGATTGCCGAACGCTTCGCACATGGCGCGCAGCGCGGCGTCAGCCGCCTCGGGCAGCACGCGCGTCGTCGCCGCGTTGTCCAGATAATGCATGCTCGTTAACTCCTTATGATTGCTTTACGCAATTATTTTACATCGCCGGCCGGCCTTTTACAAGCCAAAACCCGCAAAATCAGGATTGAAAAGCGTGCTCCCCTATGCTATACTTTATCTGTATGACATGCGGAAAGCATGCGCAAGTGCAAGAAAGGAATGAACTCCTATGCCAGGTAAGGTGATCCTCGGCGCGCAGTGGGGCGACGAGGGCAAGGGTAAATTTATCGATATTTTCGCGGGCAGGGCCGATCTGGTCGTACGCAGCCAGGGCGGCAACAACGCGGGCCACACGGTCGTCGCGGGCGGCGAAAAATACAAGCTGCAGCTCATCCCCTCGGGCATCCTGTATCCGGCGTGCGTCAATGTGATCGGGCCGGGCGTGGTCGTCAACCCCAAGGCGGTCTTGGGCGAAATCGACGGCCTGCACGAAAAGGGCGTTTCGACTGACAAGCTGTTCATCGACGCCCGCTGCCATTGTATCCTGCCGTGGCACCTGGAACTGGACGCGCTGAGCGAGGCCGAAAAGGCCAAGGATGGCACCGCCATCGGCACGACCAAAAAGGGCATCGGCCCGACCTATATGGATAAATCCGAGCGCAGCGGCGTACGCATGCATGATTTTGTCGATCCGGACCGGTTCGAAACCGTCGTCCGCGAGGCGTGCGCGTACAAAAACCGCGTGATTACGGGCGTGTACGGCGGCGAGCCGATCGACGCGGACGCGGTCGTCGCGGAATACCGCGCCTACGCCGAGCGCCTGCGCCCCTATGTGACCGACACCTCGCTCCTGACCTGGGAAGCGGTTCAGGCTGGCAAGGAGGTGCTGTTCGAGGGCGCGCAGGGTACGCTGCTCGACCTGGATATGGGTACCTATCCGTTCGTCACCTCGTCGCATCCGGTAGCGGGCGGCTGCTGCATCGGCTCGGGCGTCGGCCCGACCGCGGTGCGCAGCATCATGGGCATATTCAAGTCCTACACAACCCGCGTGGGCGAGGGTCCGTTCCCGACCGAGCTGTTCGACGACACCGGTGATTACATCCGGAATGCCGGCGGCGAATTCGGCACGGTCACCGGCCGCCCGCGCCGCACCGGCTGGTTCGACGCGGTTGTGGCGCGCTACGCGGTGCGTGTCAACGGCATGACTGAGGCCGTAATCAACAAGATCGACCCGCTGCGCGGCCTGCCCAAGCTCAAGGTGTGCGTGGCCTACCGGCTGAAGAACGGCGAAACCGTCACCGAGCTGCCCGCCAATTTCCTGGCGCTGGACGGCTGCGAGCCTGTGTACGAGGAGTTCGACGGCTTTGACGAGGATATCACGGACTGCCGCTCGTTTGCCGAGCTGCCGCAGACCGTGCAGAGCTACATCCGCGAGCTGGAGCGCCTGATCGGCTGCCCGATCACCATGCTGGGCGTTGGACCGGCGCGCGACCAGGTCATCGAGCTGGCCTGACGGACGCATAATAAAAACGGCTGCTTTCGCAGCCGTTTTCTTTATCCTACCGTTTTTCGCCCGTTTCCTCCTGCACCGTCAGCACATACGAGCCGTCCCGCTCCTCCGGCGCGATGCTGCCCCGGCACTCCCACCGGCCCTGCCGCCCGTCCTGCCTCACCACGCGGTCTGCGCGGCAGACCGGACGCCCGGCCCCGTCATACAGGGTCAGGGTGACCCGCATGCCCGCGCCCTGCTCTGGGGAAAGATGGTCCCGCTCGCAGGAGCGGCCCGCAAAAAACGCAAAAACCGCCAGCAGCGCCGCCGCCAGTATCCTCTTTAACGCTCCGCCGCATGGCGTACGCCGCTTTTCGCCGTTCATCCGCGCCCCTCCTTTTTTTCAGTATAGCATGCTGCAATTATTTTTACAAGATATTTTGCAAGATAAATAATCATGTAAAATGCGCGCGTATATTCACCGCTTCATTGCACTTATAATATGGAGTAAGGGAGTAAGGCGGTGAAAAAATGTTTCAAGTCAAAAAGACGGAATATGTCAACAAAACCTTTCGCATGCCGCGCGAGCTGGTGCAGGAGCTGGAATCGGTCGCGCAGCAGAAGGACGTGTCCCTCAACCAGCTCGTCACCCAATGCTGCCAATACGCGCTTGACCATCTGGATACCGATGAAACCTGAGGAGAGTTTTTATGGAGCTGATCACCGAACGTCTGACGCTGCGCCCCTTCCGTGAGGACGATACCGAGGCCCTCTACGCCTATTCCAAGGACGAGCCGGTCGGCCGGAATGCGGGCTGGAAGCCGCACGAAAGCCTGCTGGAATCGAGCGACATCCTGCACCTTGTCTTTCTTGACCAGCCGAGCGTGTGGGCGGTCGAACGCAGGGGCGACCGCCGCCTGATGGGTTCGGTGGGCCTGATTGCAGACTCCGCGCGGCAGTACGGCTCGGCCCGCTCGCTCGGCTACGCGCTCGGTGTGGATTATTGGGGGCAGGGCTATATGACCGAGGCGGTGCGGGCGGTCCTCCGCTTCGGCTTTGAGCAGATGGCGCTCGACCTGATCTCGGCCACCTGCTATCCGGACAACCCAGCCTCCCGCCGCGTGCTGGAAAAATGCGGCTTTGCATACGAGGGGACGCTGCACCGCGCGGAGCTGCTCTATAACGGCGAGATCAAGGACCACCTGCACTTTTACCTGACGCACGAAGCGGCCGCACGGGCCGGCCTGTGAACAAAAAATAATTTTCGCTTACATTTCCCCACAAAATATGCTATAATCTTATATAGAACAGCCGAGTTTTATAACGCAGAAGTGCGGAACGCTTCCGCATCAGCCATATTTGCGAGGAGGAATAAAATGTATCACACGGGCGAATTCATCGTTTACGGGACCAGCGGCGTCTGTGAGGTGACCGCGGTGGGACAGCCTGCTTTCGCCAGGGACGAGGGCCGCCTTTACTACACCCTCACGCCCGTATACGGCACGGAAACCATCTATATACCGGTCGATTCCCCGGTGTTCATGCGTCCGGTCATTTCCAGGGAGCAGGCCGAAGCGCTGATCGAATCCATCCCCGCTATTGAGGAGGATAGCTTCACCACCCACAGCCTCCGGCTGGCGAGCGAGCACTACCAGGCCGCGCTGCAGAGCCACGACTGTCATGAGCTGGTGCAGCTGATTAAGACGGTGTACGCCAAATCCCGGCGCAACGGCCGGCGCGTCAGCCAGATCGACCAGCGCTACCGCAAGCGCGCGGAAGATCTGCTGCATAGCGAACTGGCGGTCGCTCTCGGTATCCCGCTCAAGGAGGTGCAGCCCTATATCGCCCGCTCAATCGCATCGCACAAGACATGCGTTCACGCATAACAGAAACCCTGCCGCAGCCGCGGCAGGGTTTTTTCAGCGCCGCCCCCGAACAGGACGGCGTTTGTTCACTTTCAGGCTTTTTTGGAGCTTGCGGATGCACTCTCTGCACACCCGTTTGCCCCTGAAATCGACGACCTCCAGCGACTCGCCGCAGAACAGGCATGCCGGCTGGAATTTGGTCAGGCGGATCTCACCGCCCGCCATACTGATCTGCAGCAGGTCGTCGCGCGCGATATCCATAGTCCGGCGCAGCTCCATCGGCAGTACGATCCGCCCCAGATTGTCCACTTTTCTCACAATCCCCGTAGCTTTCATATTTATCACCTTTATCACCCAGTATCAGTATACTGCCCGCGGCTTTATATGTCAATTGCAAACATCTATTTGATAATGCAGTATCAATTCGATTACATTACCCTATACTAAAAGGGTGATGAAAATGATAGCAACAGCCGAACGCATCAAGACGCTGCGTGAAAATTTCGGCCTGTCGCAAGCCGAGCTTGCGGGCCGCCTGGATATCACGCGCTCCAGCGTGAACGCCTGGGAAATGGGCATCAGTGTCCCCAGCACGCAGTATATCGTCGAACTGGCGCAGCTTTTTGGGGTGTCGACCGATTTTATTCTCTGCGTACCGCAAACGCAGACCATCTCCATCGATGGCCTGACGGGCGATGATATCGCCCTGGTCCACCAGCTCGTCACGCACCTCCGGCGCAAAAACCAGCGTCCCGAATGAACGCCGGACGCGGCTCCCCGTCCTCAAAAAACGAAAAAACCGTCACTTTCGTGACGGTTTTTCACTGGTGGGGTTGGCGGGGCTCGAACCCACGACCTCTCGCGTGTGAGTAGTAGCATAGATTATGCCGTTTTACGCAGATATATCTGCACATATACAACATCGCAAAAACTCTCCTTGCAACGATTTTGCAACAGTTGTACATCACCGTATTTCCCCGTGTCCAACTTGAACACTGTTATTTTATTCTGATGCCTTTATATTCTCAGGACACACTCCACTATCATCGCTTGTACCATTATCGGAAACAGCCTCTGACATCGGCACATCCGTTGCTGCTTGCGTGTCATCCCACGATTTCAGCGCAGGAATTCCATATTGGACAAAAACAACCGACAACAGCAGGGCCAATGTACAAACATTGAAATAGAACACATAGGGCAATCTTTTCCGAACCCTGTTCAATGCACCACACTTTGGCTTACCATGATCACAGGTGCAATCAAGGCTTTCACATCGTGCGTAAATTGGCTTCTCGATAATTTTTGATATAATGTACAGCAACAAAAAGATTGTGTTGAAAATGATGAAGCCGCAGATGCAACATGCGATAACAAACTTGTATATGCGTGTTTCGCTGATGCTGCTCATTGCACCACCCAAGAAGGTCATGCCACCCATAAACGCCAGTATAACTGCTGAAAAAACACTTAAAATGGCCAGCATATCTGTTTGCGCCTTACTTACCTTTTTACGGGCTTTCTCTGCGTCTACCTTAGCGCGCTTTAACTTGGTCTGCGCAGCGCCAATCCTGGCATACAACTCCTGCAATCGACTTTCTTGAGTCCGCTGCTCATTTAGTCATCTCAAGATTGATATGATCACACAGCTTATAGATTGGTCGATATATCTTGGTGTGCTCACCTTGGCCGTTATTGATATATTTGTTCTCAATATATGCGCTTATCGTATTCAAATTTACAGTAAGAAACTCCGAAACTCCTTGTTCTGCATCTGATGAAGCCATGATTTCTTGTAACAGCGGGTGAAACACAGAATAGCGATGCCGAAAACCACCCTCGTATATTGCCGCGAATCGCCTCGTGATTTCTTCACAGCTTTACTCATCTATCGCTTTATTTGACAATTCTCGAATAAGATCCTTTAATTGGTTTTCTCGCTCTCTTGTTTGTTCAGATAGCATTACTGGCACTCCATCTGCTCAATTAAGCTGAAAGGAATTTCCTGTTTGACGCCTTCCTGTTCGACATATACTTTATACCACGGTTTTCCTTGTTCATGCGTCATGTTGACCAGTCGGCTGACCGAACAGTTCAGATATCCGGCGAGCGATGCATCCAAAATCGCCTTGTCCTCCGCCCTAATTTCTATTTCATCATCTTCATACCGCCTATCGATATCCATGCCGCCATAAGCGCAGTAATCATAATATACTTCAGGAACTACCGGACCAAACTGCCACGCATAGATCTTATCATCAAATAAATTCTTGCCTGTGCGCTTGCGATACTCGATCCAAACAAAGTAAAGCAATTTTTGAAGTTTTAGGTTGCTTACCGGTCTTTTCTCAATAGAGCACTTGTTGATGATATATTGAGCAACTTGCTTCGCAGAATACATGCGCTCACCTCCTTTCACCCCTATTTTATCATGAATCCTATAATTTTCAATAACTCTCTGTAAAATTCTATGCATTTTATAAAAGAATCTTTCCCCCATCAATTAAAGCTCAAACAGCAGTTTCCTCTTTAGATAATGCCTATCTATCACTCATACTAATATCTATTTCCATTATTGACTTAAAATGATCAAGTTGGTAAAAATAAGCCCCGACCTCCCGGCCGGGGCTTTCCTGTGTCCAAGATGAACACCGTTATTTATTCGCCGCACGATACGCAACGATCGCCGCCTGCAGCGCCTCATGGCGCATGTTGATGTCGTCCGGATTATCCGCCGTGCCGCCGTTGATCGCGCCGCTGTCCAGCATCTCCCGTACCTTCTGCTTCCAGTAGTCCGGCACGTCGCTAATCGTCTTGTACAGCGGGTTTATCTTGTCGTACATCGCCTCAAATTCTGCTTGTGTCACGGTATCGTCCTCCTCATCCTGTACCGTTTTGCCGAAGCCCTCGGCCACGCCGTCTGCAATGGCCTTTGCGATAGCGTCAAATTTTGCTCCATACAGTTCCATGTCGTCCTTATCGTCGATAAAACACGTCTCGACGAGCGCATGGCTCACGCCGCGCTTAAACACATGCTTAAGCACGGCAAGCCCACTTGAGCGCTTGATGCCGCGATTGGTAAATCCCAGCGCACAGACGCGCCGCAGGATCGCCTGCTCCACGCCCACGCCCTGCTCGTTTGTATGCACGAAGATCTCCGTACCCGTCGTGCGGCCGTTGCCTTTCGGGTCGTTTGCCGCGCTGTTCAGGTGGAACTCCAGCACATAGGAGATGCCGGAAAGCGGCAGGCTGCCGCCCTGCGTCACTACCTTGTAAGCGTCCCTGCTCTGGTCGTACAGTGCGACCTCAAAGCCGTAACTCCGCAGCAGTGGCGCAACCGCGTTCGCCATGCGCCGTGTCTCCACCGCCTCCGTATAGCCGCAGCCAACCGCGCCGCTGTCATATGGCGTGCCGCCGTGTCCGGCAATCAAAAGGATTTTCAAAAAAATCACCTCAGTTTCAATCTACAATAAAAAGCCCCGCCTTGACACAGGAGGGGCTTGTGGTATAATATCTATACAAAGAGGCGCTGCCGGCAGACGGTTTAGCCCTTAAAGCAAATGGTGAAATGACCGCTTACTTTTGGAAGGGTAGGGCGGTCATTTTGCGTATATGGTCAGTATGTAAAGCAAACATGCCGTGCATACAGTGAAACGAAACAGTTTCCACCACACAAGCTATCACCCCCTTTCGCAAGGGAGTGGCTATAACCGCCCGCCGCTGGGAACGACAGCGCCCGACATATTATACCATCGTGCGCCGCCCTTTGTCTATATTTGCCGCCATCGGGCGGCTTTTTTTATTTCTGCAAAGGCGCTTATAGGTTTTCGCCCGATCACTGTCGGTCACGCCGCTGGTGGTCGGGTCGTTGAGCGCGCTCCAGACATTGCACGCGACCAGGAACAGGCAGTAGGGATTGCTCACCGTGCCTTTGATGATCTCCCACACGCCCGCCCAGGTCGTCATATCGGCGGCGGTCAGGCCCGCATAGGCCAGCGCCGTCGCAAACGCGCCGAGGATGATCTGCACCCAAAACACGGGGTTCTTAATTCTTACTTTCAGGTTCATAGACAAAACTCCCTTTCATGTCGCGGATATCATGCTCCGCCTCCAGCATGCGCCCCTCCAGTTTATAGGTGCGCTCGACGATTTTGTTGTGTTCGGCCACCTTTTTCTCCAGCTGCTCGATACGATAGCCCGTCAGGTTGGAGGATATCAGGATACCGCCGAACGTACCCGCCAGCGTCCCGATCAGGCTCATGCCCGCCACGATTACCTCTATTGGCATAGATGGTGGGGCGGTTCTACCCGCCCCGTCACCTCCTCCCTGTTATTTTGCGGCCTCGGCCTCCAGCAGTTCGTTCACCGGATAGCCCTTATGCTCGTAATACGCCTTGCGCGCCTTGAAGTCGCGCGCGAGGCCGTGACGGTTGTCATATACGTCGAGGATGTTCCCGATGCCGTGTACCTTGCCCTCCGCTGCGATGGCCTGAATCTCCGCGTCGTTTTTAATGTAGATGTTCATAACAGTATCCTTTCCGGCCTTACGGCCTGTCCGTGGTTGATTTATGTCCTCACCCTATGGGTGTGCAGCGTCTTATCTTGACGCGCTCCGGTCAAATGCCCATAGGCACCGCCCCCTTTCCATAAGTTGCATGTTGTCGTGTCCCTTTCTGCGGCGTTATAATAAGGCAGAGAGGTGATCGCCATGTTTTATGATGATCCGGCCAGCGGCAACGCCACGATCAACCCCGCGCTGATCTCGCGCAGGGCGCGCAACTTTACCGGCGTGATCGTCGAGACGTGCACCGTTGGCGGGGCGGTCGAGCCGTACCGCATCACCATGCACGGGAAAACCTATACTGTTACCAAATACCTCGGCTGCCGGTATGATCCCAACCTGTGCGCCACCGAACACGGCATATTCATCGGCAAGCACCGGACTCTGATCTGGCACGCGGATGGCCGCTGGTTTGTCCAGCCGCGTTAAACCGTCCCTATGGGGCGGTTTTGTTTTGCCTACGCTTCCAGCGTGCCGAGCTGGACAGCGCTGAGGTACGCGCTCATCGCAGACGCCGTTGGTATACCCAGATAAGATGCGGTATACATCATCAGGGCTTGCCCGTATTGAGGCGACGTTACCCCCGATCGACAGCGTATTGCTCCCGACCTCAACGGGATTTACGAGCTGTACAATCCCATTTTTGTCCTCCACCCGAATCATCTCCCCTGCCTCCGGGGAAATTGTGATCGATTTCCCGCGCAGCTGGGAGCCGGTATAGCTCACCCGCGCCTGAAACCGCATCCATCCTCCCGTCCCTGCGGTAACCCCTGCCTGTTGCATGATACACCTCATCCCCGCACCGCCTTTCGGCGGCCGATTATACGGTCAGCACCACTCGCCCGCGTTCGGCCGAATTGTTGGCATTTTGCGTTGCAATGATCTTTCCGCTCTGAACGCTTATTGCGACATAGGTGGATGTTGAGAACAGTTTGGATACGGTCTGCGTACCAGCGTGGTAGGCGTACACTGAAATATACGTCCCTGTCCGGTACGAATAATAAGTAGAGATCAGCGTATCGTTTTTGGGTGCGCCGCACACCTCCCAGGTTTCCTGATCGGCAAAGCTCTCCTTTACATATTCCACGATCTGCGGCGCAGCGGCCGCCGTCTGTCCGTGCATGATGCACCTCATTTCCGGCACCGCCTTTCGGTGCCAATGTCGGGATATGTGTATCTAAATCGCTGTTTAGATACCCCCCCCCCGCATTTTTTGAGCTTTTTCAGAACTTTTTGAAGCATTTTAACTCCTTTCCAGCAGCATATCGGCATTTTCCGCTAACTGTTGCGCGTTTTCATCAGCAGCACCCGCACTGTGTTCCCATGCATAAAGCCATAGGGCGCGGCCACTGTGATATACTGCGCGCTTTCTGATATAGTCAGCGTTGCGGAGCCAGGCATCTCGTCACCAGCGTAAACCGTGTTTTCAAACGTGCCGGACATTTTGCCGCCGTAATTGTACAGCGGTACATGCCCGTACAGCCTCAGCTCCCCCTCTATCGTAAATTGATTCGGGATGCGCAGCGGCTCGGTGTAGTTAGCGGTCGAGATCTCCTTTGTGTATGTGTAGCACTGCATCTCCTCAACGCCAGCCTGCCCCGCCATGATACACCTCATACGGCCACCGCCTTCCGGCGGCCTGCTATCCAAAGGCGACATAGCAGAGATTTGAGCTTGGATAAAGGCTGCCGCTCAACCGGATCCCATTCGATACGATTTCCAGCATATCGTCCCAATGATTTTGACCTTGTACTGTAACAGAAAACCCTGTCAGCGCGCATCCAAAGGCTACATGTTTGTCTGTTATCAGAAGCACAGCTTTTGGTGTGAACCCCATGTTTATTGTATAAGAAGTACTGTAATTCGGAATTTCCACGGTCGCTGTTTTGAAGTATTGTATTGGCGAAACCGCTTGCGCGGTCTCCCGCGTCATGTTGCATCTCATACGCGGCACCGCCCCTCTGTGCCGTTTTGGGAAAATCCGCACTTAAACCGTGCTTTAAGCACCCCCCACGATTATTTTTCGCTGTTTTCACAACTTTTTCCTCCTTTTAGAAGCCAATGCAGCAGGTTTTCCACCTTTACGGCAACAAAGCTCAGCCCGAACCACGCCGCCGAAAACTGCGGGCATACCTGCCCCCAAAGGTTGCAGGGCATGTCCGAGTAGTCCCACACGCCCCAGCCGAGCCAGCGGTTGACCACCAGCCCCACGAGCAGCTCCAGCCCTGTCACGATCGCCGCGCCCTGCAGCATCTGCAGCGGCAGCGGCGGGTGCTCCTGCACCTCGTCCAGCAGGCCGATCAGCACAAAGCACACGCCGCCCAGCACGCCCATCGTCCAATGGGTGCGCCCTCGCCAGAGCAGCTCTATGCCCATGTACGCCAGCCCGCCGAGCACGGCCATGCCGCTATGCAGCGCCAGCGACCGTGCTGTAATCGATCTGCACCGCATTGATCTCCTCCTCACTCTCCGCCGCCCAGATCGCGGCCTTGACCGTTTCCTGATACCGCCGGTACGGGTAAACATACGCGGCAATCGCCAGCGAGAGCGCCGTGTACTCCTCCGCCGTGAATACCCTGCACGCCTGCTTCTGCGCATGCCACTCCAGCACCGCCTCCTGCCGCGCCTGCACCGCAAGCTGGTACTGCATCAGGTTGAGCGCCAGCTCATCCTGATCCTCCTGCGTCACGCCGTAGGTCTGGCCGTCCGTCCAGGCGAGCGGATGCGCAGCCAGCCAGTCCGCGAGCGCCTGCTTGTTTGCCTCCTGCCGCGCCTCGCGCAGCGTGTCCAGCCCTGGCGCGGGCGGCGGCTCCGGCGCCGGGCTGTTGGATAGCGTCAGCGTACCCCCGTCCGTCTCGCACCGCAGCCAGTCCGCCACCGTGTAGCGGCACAGCTCCGCGCCGTCGTCCGCCTCTATCACCAGTACCCCGCCCGGCTCTATGGCCTCCCGCGCCGTGATCACGCACCCGTCCGCCGTCGGCCGGAACGTGACGCCCTCATAGGTCTTATCGTTTGTAAGCAGCTTCATTGATGCACCTCCCTATTTGAAGCCATACATCGGGGATTGATCGCCGTATTGCCATGTCAGCGTTTTGGTGTTCTGGTTATAGTGGTTCTTATTAAACTGACTCGATGAAATAATACTGCCGTTGTTATAATCCACATCAATATAGAATCCATAGTCAGGGAAAAGCACCTGATACCGGTTACTGCTCGCCGCTGCCGCAACCATGCGGTAGTCCCCCACATACAGGCTTCCTCCACTGGGGACTTCGACCTTTTTTATAGAGGATACCTTGAACGACGGCTCTTTCACGCCGCCCCCGCCCGCTATTGTCCGCATCAGTCCACCCCTCCCTCGAATATCAGCGTCAGGTTGACCGCGGGCTTCTCGTTGCCCCAGCAGGTAGCCACAAGCTGCCCGTCCGCGGTATCGACATAGGCGATCAGGGCATACGCCTCCTGCTCCAGTTTGCGCGCGGACGCATCCGTGGAGTACTGCGGGCCGATGTTGGCGTATTTCATGGCCGCTTTCGCCACGCTGCAGCTCACCGTCTGCGTGTATACGCTGCCGGACAGCGTCCAGCCGGCCGTGGGGAACGACACCGTCGTCCGCACCGGCTTTGCCACCTCTAAATTAGTCCGCGCGCCCTGCGCCGCTGACGCGCCCGTGCCGCCCTTTGCCAGCGGCAGGATACCGGCCGCCTTGTCGCCGGACAAATCGACCGTCATATCCGGCAGCTGCTCCTCCGGCACCTTGCCGTCCGGCCCAAGCCCCGCCACGCCGTCCGGCTGGCCGACCGCGCCCCAGCCGATCACACCCGCAGGGTCCAGCTCCACCGTCACTTTGGCCGCGTTGCCAAAACTAAAAACATACGTCCAGTCCACCGAAAAGCCCGGGCTTTCCGCTGCGGCTGGGATGGGGTCGCCCGCCTCGTCCTGCACCAGCGCATACAGCACCTCGTCCCCGCTGTCCTCGGCGCGCGCGTAAAAGCCAAGCTGGCGCATGGTGTAGCCCGCCGAAAGGCCGGTGTTGACCAGTACCGCCCGCACCCGTACCTTTGCGCCCTCCAGCACCTGCGCGGGCTGCAGGGAGAGCGCCTGCCGCTCGTCCGTGACTGCGGTCTGCTCCTCCAGCGTTCCGGCGGCCAGCCCCGCGCCGCTTGCCGCGCGCGTGAATACCAGCCCCTTGCCCGTGCCGACGAGCGCCGCCTGCAGGGCGTGTCCCGCGGCCGTGACCGCCGCATTTGTCCAACTCATAGCATCACCTCGTGTTCTCCGTAATGTTTGGCCCGCGTCCCTGCGGCCGCGCTGTACGTCCGGCTCCCGCCCTGGCGCAGCAGCGCCGCGGTGATCTCATACCGCAGGTGTGCGGGGATGACCTCGCGCAGCGCGCGCCGCACACTCTCCATGTTGCCTGGCATGCCTGCCGTGGAGCGGAACAGGATCGTAACGCACGATACCCCGTCATAGGTCACCTCGGCCGCGATGCCGTTCCAGCTCCCGCAGATGGTGCGGATCAGCTCAATGTCGCACTTGCCGGACAGGCTGCGCCATTTCGCGGCCAGCGCCGCGCGCCGGTCCTCGATGGACGCGCCCTTTTCGGGCGTCAGCCCCGCCTCGCGCTCCTCAACAGGCAGCAGCCAGGTCATGCTGTCCAGAAACATCTGGTCCGCGGTCTCGGCAGCGTCCGCGCGCTGGGCGCTGTCCACGCCCGCCACCGCGCCCAGCAGGCCGGTCACCCACGGGTCGCGCCGGTATGCGGACGGCAGGCTGCGCAGCATGTCGTCATATTCAGGCATAGGTAATTGCCACCTCCCCGAGTACGGCGCACTCCCGCTCCCCTATGGCAACGTTGGCCGTGCCGCCGTTTACCGCAAGGTTTTCAAAATCCAGTACGCCCTCCGCGCTCAGGATCGCCGCCGCGATCTGGCCGTAGCTGACAAAATCCTGCTCAAACGCGATCTCGGCCAGATAGTCCGCAATCGCCGCCTTGACCGCTGCGGTCACTGCCCCGTCCTCGTCTCCGGTGTTCAGTTTGGACACCGTGCAGGAGACGGCACCGGCCTTTCCCGTCGCCGCGCTGACATAGCACCGCGCCCCGATCGGAGCCTGCCCGTAGCCCTCGCCCGTGCTGTCCGGATCGATGTAGTCCTGCACCGACTTTACCAGCTCCTCAGCCGCGGGCTGGCCCGTGCTGTCCACCAGCACCACGTCCACCGTGTTGTCCCCGTGGCCCAGCGGGAACACCTTCACACGGCCCACGCCCGCGACCTCCAGCGCCCAGCTCTGGTACTGGTAGATGTTGCCCGACGTGGGCGGCGTGCGCACCTTGAGCAGATGCCGCTCGTAATAGGCCGCGTCGTCCTCCTCGTCGTAGCCACCGGTCATGGGTGCGGGGTTGTCGCAGGCCGATATGCCCGCGATCGTCACCGGCATCTGCGTCACGCTGTGCGCGGGCAGGTTGCCCGCCGCCCCGTCCTGACGGCAGGTCACGGGTACATCGCCCTCGCCGGTGATCTGGACGGCCTGCGTGGCGTAAAACTGCACGCCGCCCCCGCTCTCAAACAGGTCGCCCTCGCTCACGGTCCCCGTGCCGGTCACATGCACCACGCCGTGCGCGAACGTCGCCTGACGGCGCTCCAGGCCGGTGCGCGGGAAGATATAGCGGTCCAGCTCGTCCCCCGTCAGGTTTTCAGGGTCGAGCTTGGCTTTCGCCGCCTCAAGCTCGGCGTCCGTCCCCTCCATGCGCAGCGCGGCGGCCGCCAGCAGGTCGTAGGTGGGGAAGCCGATGGTTTTCTGATAGCTGTCCGGCATTGCCGCCAGCAACTCCTGCAGGATATCACTCGCCGCCGACATAGGCGCTCACCTCCACTGTTTCCTCCGTGTGCAGGCGCGCGGTGAACGCCACCTGCAGGCCGCGCCGCAGCCGCGTAAACGCGAAGCTGTCCACCGTGCGCACCGCCGGGCAGAACGCCGCCGTCTCGCGGACGTTCCGCTCGATTTCGGCCTGCACCCAGCCCTCCGGCATGCGGCGGTCGAGCAGCGTGCGGTCCACGCCCGGCAGGGTCGAGCTGTCCGTACGGTAAACCGGTACAGCGCCCGGCGTCTGCCGCAGCATCAGCTCAAACCACTGTTTGACCGCCTCCACGCCCGTCCGCTCTTTCAGCGCCCCGTCCACCAGCTGAAACGCCCCGCTCCGGCCATCCTCCTCCCACTGGAACGCGGGCGCGCGGCCGATGCCGGCCGCCGCCTGCGCGGGGATGTCGGTCGGGATCACCGGAAAGATGGTCTGCGTCATTGATACACCTCCCTGCAAAACAAAAGCGCCCCGTCCTTGCCGTGCTTGACAAAGACGGGGCGCGCGCGTTATAATACAGATACAAAGGGACGCTGTTACAACGATCAGGCCCTTATGCAATCAAAGTTAAACCTCTGACCGCTTGGGTACCAGCCGAGCGGTCAGAACGCTTTTATGGATAAAATACGCAGCAGCACGCTTGCGCATATCAGAAGCCGAAAGGCTTTTCTCCACATTCGCCTCACCTCCCTCCGCCCGAGACGAACGGGGGAAAATGAGCCTGACCGCCATATGTAACAGCGTCCACCTGTATTATAGCACACGCCGTCGTTCTTTGTCTACGCCTGCCGTCCCTTGTGGGCGGCTTGACAAAGACGGGGCGCGCGCGTTATAATACAGATACAAAGGGACGCTGTTACAGCGGTCAGCCCCTACTTACACTCAACACAAGTTGACCGTTTCGGGTGCCACCGAGCGGTCAACGCGCTTTTATAAGCAAAATATGTAGCAACAGGATTGCCCATATCACAATTCTTACGAATCGTCTCATAAAGCATCACCCCCTTCATGGGGAGTGGGCTGACCGCCATATGTAACAGCGTCCGCCTGTATTATAGCACACGCCGTCGTTCCTTGTCCATCCTCGCCGCCCCTCGGGGCGGCTTTTTCATATTTTGTCGATCACCAGCAGCAAGCCGCCGGACAGGACCGCCGCGGCCTTGTCGCCGCTGTGCCACTCCCGCGCGGCGGCGGTCGCCGTCATGGTCAGGCCGTTTTCCGCAGTAAAGAGGGCGTTCCCCTCCATCACGGAAAAGGTCGGCGGCGAAACCGCCGCGCATACCGCCTCATGCCACGCGGGCGGCGGCTGATACCGGCCGAGCCGCCGGAGCCGCTGCGCCATTTCATAATCATATGCCATGCCTGTTTACCCCCACGGCGTGCAAAAGCCGCTGATCTCGCTGTAATACCGCGTCACATTTGCCACGCTGTCCGAATAGTTGCCTTCCACGGTCTGCACGCCCGCGCGGGACGCGCTGCGCACGATGCCGATGTGCCGGTCGCCCTGTATCATCAGGTCGCCCGCCTTGGGGATGTAGCCGCTCGCCACCGTGCGGTACATCCCGCGCGACTGGAAATAGCTCGACATGTCCCCGACATAGCTGTATCCGGTCGGGATGGGCGCGCCCGCCTGCGCCGCGCACCAGCAGACAAAGATCACGCACCAGGCAACGCCGTCCATACCGGCCCACTGGCCGTATTTGTTCCGGTTGCCCGCGCCCTCGCGGTAGCCGACTTCTCCCTGCGCGGCCGACACAAAGGCTGCGGCCGAGCCGTCCCCACCGCCTACCGTCACACCGTCCGCGCCGCCCGCGCTGCCAATATCGTCCGGCAGGCCGTATACGCTCACCGTGTCCGTTGTACCCGCCGCGCGCGGCTCGTCCAGCGCCTCGAGTTCCAGCTCCATCGTGTGTCCCGCGCCGCCGTAGTGGTGGGTGACGCGCGTCACCCTGTTCCGGCCGGACACGCCGAACGCGGGGCTGTTGAAATCCAGCACCACGCCGCTCGTCACCTCGTCGCAGCCCCATATCTCGCTGATGGTGCGCGTGCGCCCCACGCGGTCGAGCCGCGCGAGCAGGTTGCCTGCTATCTGCCGGAGCCGCGCGTCGCCCGGGTCGCTTGTCACGGTCTCCACATGCTGCAAAAAGCCGAACCGCTCCACGCTCGCGCCGTTCGACGCCTGCGCACCAATGTACGCCCTGCCGTCCTGCTCGGCGGCGATCACCACCGCGTTGCGCAGCTCCGCGATGCTGTCCTCGCCCGAAACCTGCCCCAGCGCCCAGGTGATGTCAAACGCCGCGAGATTGTCCGCGGGCTTGTGGTACGCCTTGACCGCCGCCGTGGGCAGCTCCCGCACGGTCAGCCCCTCGTCCGACACAAAATACTGGTACTGCCTGCCGGTCTCGGCCGCGCACGCCTCCAGTATCTCGCTGATGATGTCCGCGGGCGTGTCGCCCGTCCAGACCTGTGTGACTTTGGCAGGCAGGCTGCACACCTCGGCCACGCCCACGCCCGCCTTGGCGCAGGCGCGCCGGATCGCCTCGTCCGCCGCTATGCCGGACGCCTGCAGGATGATCGTACTCTTATTGAGGTACCAGCCGCGGTCGTAAGCGGTCGCGCTGCCGTCCAGCCCGACGCGCTCCACCTGTCCGGCAAACACGGTCCTGTCGTGGTTGACCAGGCGCAGCTTGTCGCCCGGCGTCACGAGGTTTTTCTCCACATAGCCGTCCCACGGCGCGGTGATCACGTCAAAGGACAGCTCCACGCTGAGCGCGTTCAGCTCGTCCACGGCCTGCAGGTTGCCCGCAAAGGCGGTGATGTCGCGCGCCCGCCCGCCGCGGTAGCGGATCAGACGATGCTCGTCTGCATATTCCTGTGCCATGCCGTCCCTCCCTTACACGACAAACCGGTACTCGGTGCAGCGGATGCTGTACGCAATGTCCCCATTGCGCCGCACGCTGAGGTCGAGCGCATCGACCGTGACAGGCGTATTCAGGCGGCACGCGCCGCCGCTGTCCAGCACGATCATGCGGAACGGGATTTTACGCTCGCGCCCCCGCTGGAAGAACGCCACATAGTCCCAGCCGTTGTCGCTCGCCTCCGGCGGCATGAACGGGTAACGGCGGCCCACGGGGAAAATGCTCTCCCATGTATACGGCCGCAGCCCCAGCGTGCCGATCCGGCGGTAGTCGCGGCTCAGGCCCTCATAGGTTTCGTTGTGCTGCTCCGGCTCGGGCAGCGGAAAGTCCGGCGGCACATGCGGCAGCACCATGACCTCCTCGTTGTTGTTGAATGATAGGATAACCTTATAAATATTTACCGCCTTCTTTCAAAAATCCCTTGACTTATACACACTAAATGTGTATAATAGAATCATAAGGAGGACACCTTATGAAAAGACGGGATTTGATAAAACTACTGGAACGTAACGGCTGGTGGCTGAAACGGGACGGCGGCAACCACGACATTTACACAAACGGCACCGATAACGAGCCGGTTTCCCGACAACGCGAAATCAAAGAAGCCGTTGCAAAAGCGATCATCAGGCGGCGGGGGCTGAAATAAAGCCCCGCCGCATATGCCGGAAGCAATACTGAAAGGAGAATTTTCACATGAAAAAGGTCTATCCTGTGATCTTCACGCCTTGCGAAGAGGGCGGCTATATGGTCACCGTGCCGGACTTCCCGCTCAATACGCAGGGGGAGGACATGGCCGAAGCCATCTTCATGGCGCGCGACGCAATTGGACTGATGGGCATTACCCTGCAGGACGACGGACAGCCGCTCCCTGAACCGTCCGCATTGTCCGCAGTGGAATGCGCCCCGGGCGAGATCGCCTCGCTGGTCGATGTAGACTTCGACGCCTACCGCCGCGCGCACGATAACCGCACGGTGCGCCGCAACGTCACCTTGCCCGCCTGGCTGGACGAAAAGGCGCGCCAGTCCGATCTGAACGTCAGCGCCGTCCTGCAGGCCGCGCTCAAACGCGAGCTGCAGGTCGAATAATCCTGCAAGCCCCTGCCGCCCCTCCCCGGGGCGGCTTTTGCTTTATACGTTATCCCACGCGCGGATGATATTCCGCACAATGGTTTCTCCCAGCTCGTCCGCATACTGGCGGTTGCCGATCACGTTGCCCGCCACGGTGACGTTTACCGTCACCTGCGGCCCGCCCGCCCTGCGCACGGATACGTCGTGCGGGATGATCTGCGTGCCGTTCGGCAGGCTGATGATCTCGCCGCCGCGTTCGTTGACCCGCGTCAGGCCGCCGCGCCAGTAGCTCGTGCCGAGCGCGTTGCCGCGCGGCTGGATGCGTGTCGCGCCGTCCAACCAATTCAGGAAGGAGGAGCCGATGCCTTTCGCGCCCTTATATAGCTGCCCCAGCAGCGGCACGCTCTCGATCTTATCGTCCAACCAGGAGAAAAACGAGCCGACCGCGTCCTTTGCGCTGTCAAACGCGCCGACAATGGCGTCACGGATGCCGCCAAACGCCTTTTTCACCGTGTCCCACAGCCTACCAGCCCATTTTGTAAGCGTGTCCCAATTCTTGTACAGCAGAACACCGACCGCGATCAAACCCTCAACTAACGTGATCACAAACCCGATGGGATTAGCTTTGAATGCCGCATTCAATCCGCGCTGCGCTGCCGTGGCCGTACCGGTTGCGGCAGCTTGCGCCGTAGTCGCGGTAGTCATTCCCGCGATCGTGCCAATAAAGCCGCCGATCGTTGAAATGCCGTTTTTCAGACTTGAATTGAACTGCCCAACCTTGACCAGCACAAACGCGCCCGCAAGCAGTTTCAGCCCGCCGATCAGCAGATCGCCGTTCTCCTTGCACCACGCAATCGCATCGCCTGCGCGTTCTATTGCACCTGCGAACCGCTGGTCAAACTGTGCCGCCAGCCCGTCCATGTCCAGTCCCGCGACCCAGCCGGAAAAGGCGGCTGCTTTCTCGGTCAGCCATTCCAGCGCCGAGCCTGCGCGGATGCTGCCGTCCGCCTGCGCGCCGAGCATTTCCCACAGCTTGTTTTTAGCCGTCGCGGAGGCGTCGCCCAGCTTTGCGGTTATCTCGCTCAGCGTCGCCTGATTGCGCCGCGCGTCCACGACCTGCCGGTTGTTCTGGTAGAACGCCTCCGCCGCGCCCTCGTAGGTGCGCGCCAGCGTGTCCATAATCAGTTTGTTGCGCCCCGCTTCCGAGCCGCAGGTGGAGAGACGCTCGTTAAAATCGTCCTCCAGGATGCCCGCCCAGTTGAGCGCGTCGGCCAGCGTGCCGGTCACCTGCCCGACCTTGGCGGTCTCGTTGGCCGCCTCGATCAGCCCCTCGATCGGCAGGCTGTCGCCAAATGTGCCGGAAACGCCCGCTGCGATCCGCGTCCAGGTGCCGACGTCCCGCTCGTTCTGCGCGAGCTTGGCGAGCAGCTGGCTCGCCTCGGCCGCGGTGTCCGTGTCGCCCAGGATCGCGTAAAAATTGCGGTAGCTTTTGCGCGCCGCGTCGGCCGAGAAGCCCGCCGCGTCAAAGGCGGTGTTCAGTTTGCCCTGCGCCACGCGGTATTCCTCGGTCGCGCCGTCCAACGCCACAAAGGCGGCGGCAAGGCCGCCCACCGCCGCGCCCGCCGCAAGCGCGGACTTTTTCGCAAACTCCTGCATCGCGGAAACCGCCTTGTTCTTGAACGCAATCACTTTCCGCGTGGACTGGATCATGCTGTCATCGATTTTCGCGCCGCTCTTTTTCGCGTTCTGCGCGGCCTTGAGCAGCCCGCCGGACATGTTGTCGCGCAGGTTGAGGACGGTGTTGATGACCTTATTTTTCGCCATGCGCGCCCTCCTTTTTCTCCTCCGCGGGGAATGCCGTTGCGATGCCCCATGCGGTCACCAGCCGCGTTTCCTCGTAATAGCGCGCCCGCCCGACCCGCAGCACCGCCCGATCGGCCAGGCTCATGCGCCGAACCTCCTCGGGCGTGATGCCGCGCGGCGCGTAAAACGCCGCAAGGTCAAGCAGCGGGTCGCGCTCGATCAGTTTTTTGCGGCGGCCTCCAGTTGCTCGGCGCGGCTTTGCTCCTCGCCGCTGTCCGGCAGCAGGCCGATCCACCGCGCCAGCGCCGCGCCCAGCTTGTCGATCTCCCTGATATCCATCAGGCGGCGCACCGTGTCGTAAGGGTCGGTCACGCCGAGCGCCTCGTGCAGCGCTGGGTCCTGCAGATCGCGGCAGCAGTCATAAATCAGGGAAACGCTCACCGCAACCGAATCACGCGCGCCGCTGGCCTCGTTGATCGCCTCGACATAGTCCAGCTGGTCGGCCTGCGCGGGCTTGTGGAACAGCATGTCCACGCCGCCTACCGAAAACGCCTTGACCTCCAGCCGGTCCTTTTCTTTCTGCTCGGCCCGCGCCGCGAGCTGCTCCAGCAGTTTCTTGTCCATATGTCCTCCTTACAATGTCTCCAAAACTTCAAAGTTGCCGAACTTGAACGGCACCTCCTGCTCGGTCTTGGCCTTTTTCTCGAACTTGGCGAGCATAAACTCATCCACCGTGATATCGCTGTACGCCACGCGCTCGACCTTGTTCGTGCCTTTCTGTGTTTGCGCCGTGATAACCGTGATCTCCGGCATGATGCCCGTGCGGAACGCCTCGGCCATCTGCACCAGCACGTCGCTGTCGATCTTGAGCCACACGAGCGTCCCCTCGCCCGAGTAGCCGTTATAGATGCGGTAGGTCGCGGGGTCGCCGCATACGTTTATGTCCTCAAAATCGCCGGTGACCTTTGCCTCCACGCTCTGCAGGGTGGTCAGCTTTTTGCCGTTCCACCAGGCCGTGCCGCCGTTTCCGTGCATCACACGGTTGGGGTTAAAATCAGGCATGTCTTACACCTCCTCAAAACAGGTTGATCGGGAAAATCAGGTCGGTCATGCTACCGAGGATTTTCACGTCGCCCGCCAGATACACCGTGCGCTTGAACGGCGTTGCCTTGACGGTATCGTCGTCCCAGTCCGCTGCCTCGGCCTTGCCGCTCGCCACCCACGCGGCGCGCTGCGCTTCCACGTCGATACCGGCGGCGTTGGCGTGGTCGGGGTCGAGGATATTCTCGGCCGCGAGCTGCCGGAAATACGAGCTGTTGAGCGCCGCGATGAACAGCATCTGGCTATCCCGCGTGTTGCGGTAGCTGCCGAGGTAGGTGCCGCGGAAAGTCGAGGTAATATCGTCCCGCATCAGGTCCATCGCCTCAACGGTCTCGATAAACTGCATGTCCTCGGTTTTGGTTTTGCCGTCCAGCGTCGTCAGGCTGTTGATGCCCTGGCCGATGCGCACCGCGCCCTCCTCGTCGTTAAACAGGATAAACTTGCCCGCGCCGACCGCCGCGTCGTTGTCCGCAACCTCCTCCACCGCCGCAAGGTTGGAGCAGTGGTAGCCCGTGCAGCCGCGCTCGACGTTGCACACAGCCATGATCGCCAGCAGGCTCGGCAGGTATGCCTCGCCGTCCTGCTCGCCACGCGCGTCCGCAAAGGTGACGCTCTCGTTGACAAAATGGACGACGTGCATATCGTCCGGCAGGGGCGTCACGTTGTGTACGATGCACTTGTAGCTCCGGCTCCTGGCGGCCTGCGCCTTGACCCAGCTCGCCAGCGCCGCGCCGTCCTCAGCAGACTGGCCCGCTACCGCAAGCCATCCCGTCTTGACCGTGCGGCCGATCTCGGCCAGCGTGTCCGCCAGCGTGCCGGTGGTGTCCAAACGGAACACATGGCTCTGGTACGGCGCGAACGCCAGCATGTCGCCGATCGCCGCGTAGTTGTCCTCCGTGTACAGCGCCTCGTCCGCCTGCAGCGCAGACAGGTCTGCGTACTGTTTATGGGTAAAGGTCTTGTTGGTATCGTCTCGGACGATCAGCACCGCCACGCCGCGCGCGCTGCGCGCGATCAGGCTCGTTGCCTGCTGCCGGAACGTGACCTCGATTTTCGGCATGGTAATTGCCATATCAGGTTGTCAGCTCCTCCCCGTTGTAAATAAGTTCCTCCATCGGCTCGCCCTCCTCTGCGGCGGTCTCGACCCACGAGACGCTGAACTGGCACGCCAGCACGTCCTGCGAGGTATCGCAGCTCGCGTCCTCGTCCAGCGGCAGCCAGATGCCGCCCGCCTCAAAGCCCCCGTCCAGCGCGGCGAGCAGCTGATCCGCCACCGCGTCGCACTCGTCGCGCGGGTGGTCCGTGTCTTTGGGATAATACCAGATGTCCACGTCCACCTCGCGCTCGCGCGCCCCGCCGCAGGCCGCGCCGCCGCCCACCGGCAGCACGTCGATCTTAAAGGACGGCCGTTTAATCGGCTTTTCTTTATCCGTTTTGGTGATCTGCACACCTGGCGCGAGATTGCTCACCAGCGCGGCTAATGCCTTGCGAACGGTTTTTATTTGCATAGCTCGTCAATCACCTCGTCCGCCAGTTCTTCGCAATTTTGATAGAACTTGTCCTCATAAGCTTCCTCTGCTTTCGCAAATACTTCTCTGCCAGGCGCAAAGCCTACTTTCCTGCCTCCCCTAACCACATCATGACCTTGCTCGATCAGATGGGCATGCGGCGCATTGGAGTAAACGCGAATGTAATGTTGACCCTGTTTCTGGTAATACTTACCCCGCTGAATACCTGCTTTGTAGTTGCCGGTGATCGTGCGCAGATTGACCAGCCGTATCTGCCTCAGCGTGCGGCGTTTCAATTCCGTGCCAGATTTTTGCATCGTTTTTTTGACTTTTTTCGGCCAGTTGCGCGACATTTTCGCTACCCAGTCCGCGTAGTCGTCCAGCTCGGACAGGTCGATGCCATCACGCGCCATCCGCCTGCACCTCGCCCTGCACCATGCGGCAGAAGATCTCCAGCCAGCCGCGCCGGTTGTAGATGGGATACCAGTACAACACGTCCAGCCGCAGGCCGCGCACGACGAAATACATCCCGCGGCAAATCTCCGGCAGCGACGCCTCGCGGATGGTCACCTTGTGGGTGATCTCCGCGCGCTCGGCCTCGCCCGGCAAGTTCTCCGTGCGGCCGCTTGTGGGCGTCACATTCGCCCATATCGTGCGCAGAGTCTGGTACGCATAATCGGTCTCGTTGTTCTCGTCGGTCACGGGTGCGGCCCGATACACGGCCGCCCGTTCCCGCAGGTCACCCGCTTGTACCGCCATCGTCCGCACCTCCGTAATTGCACCGGATTTTAAGCTGGTTAAGCATCTGCCGCACCACGGGCGGCACGGTTTCCAGCGCCTGCTGGGGCGTGTCCACGCCGCGCGCGTCGTACATCTGCAAGGTCATGGCCTGCACGATCAGGTCGTGCTGGGCGGGATTTACCTCCCGCCGCACGCCCGCGCCGCTCAGATAGGCGTCGTTCGCCTGCATCAGACCGGCGATCAGCTCGTCGTCCTCGTCATAGTCCACCTTCATGTATTTTTTGCAGGCGGCGAGGCGCTCGTCCGCCTCCTGCAGCACAGTATCCCTGTCAATCACGGGCTTTCCTCCTCTTCACTGGCGGGGTCGGTCAGCGAGATTTTCGCCGCCGCCACCGCATCCTCGTCGGTCGTCACCGCGTCCAGACGCGTGATCGCGCGTACCTCGGTCGAGTTGGTGTTCCAGGCGTTGCCGCCCACCGTGGTGGAGTCAAGCTGCATGGTCTGGCGGCGGAACAGCGTGCCGAAGCTCGCGAAATCGCCCACATAGAGCGGCGTGGTCGGCGTGTCCGCGTTCGGCAGCACCGCGTCGGACACCACATGCACCGCACGCCCGCCGATCATGTACTGGCTCGGCTGCACGGGGTTGGGCTGCAGCAGCGGGCGGCCCTGCGCGTCCTCCAACGTGTCGAGGAAATTAAAGCCGGTCTGGTTGGTCAGGAACGACGCACCGGACGCGATCATCGGGTCGAGCAGCGTGTTGACGATGGTCTTGATAGATTTGAGCGCGCCGGTCGGGGCAACCGCGGTCGCGCCAGCGTCCAGCTCCTTCAGCAGCGCCAGCAGCAGATTGTTTTCCGTGATTACGTCCTTTTTCGCCAGCCAGCGGGACAGGTACGCGATCAGGTTCTGGTCGGTGTCGTTCAGCAGGTCGTTGGATACCGGCACGATCAGCGCGTAGTCCTCCACTGTATACTTCACCTGCTCGAACGAGGGCTTGTCGTCGCGGGAGATGGTACTCATTTCCGCGACTTTGGTAAATCCCTTGGTCGGCTGGGTGTCGTACACGCGCGAGCCGGTGTTGGTGGACACGGTCTCAACGTGGAACAGCGCGGAAAGCGGGTTCAGCGCGCGCTTGCGCTCGTTGATCGCGGTCTGGATGTCCTGCGGCACGATCAGGCCGCCGTCCGCAGGGGTACCCTCGGTCAGCGCGCCCTCGTTTAGCACCGCGCGCGTCACGATCTCCGCGTTTTCGAGAAAGCGGGTACGGTCGCCGCGCGCCTGGGCGCGGATGCACTCGCAGAACGCATGGAGGCACTCGTTCGAGTTGACCGGCGTGCGCGGCGCGCCCGTCGGGTCCATGCCTGCGTTGCCCTCCGGCAGCCCCTCTTCAGCGTGCATGATTGCCTTAACGCGCGCGATCTCCGCGTCGATGGGCGCAAGCTCGGCCTGCGCCGCATCGAAAGCAGTCTGGTCGTTTGCGGTGTCAGCGGCTTTCATTTTATCCAGCACGGCCTTTTTCTTGGCCAGCAGGTCCAGCAGTTTCTTTTTCATTCCGTAAATCCTCCTTACAGCAGTTCGGTTAAATCCATTTCAGCCTCGGCCAGCGCGATCGCGCGGGCGCGGGCGGTGTTCCAATTGGACACCGGTTTGTCCATCTCCTCGGGGGCGGGCGGCGTGCCGCCGTCCGCGTGCGCCTCACGGTAGGCCGCGCGCAGCTTCTCAATATCCGGCGCGCCGCCCACAGCGTTAAATACGTTCATCGGGTTTACCGGCGCTCCCGCGTCCGCGCCGATGATCTCGTCCAGCAGTCCGGCGTCCAGCGCCTCCTGCGCGGTTAGGAACGTCTCGCGGTCCATCATGCGGCGCAGCGCGTCGCGGCTGGTCTTGCCCTTGACCTTGGTCTCATAGGCCGCGATGATCGAGCCGGTCACGGCCTCCAGCATCTGCACGCTCTCGCGGTGTACGATCTGATTGCCCTCGGTCCATGTGCTCGGCAGGTGGATCATCACCTGCCCTACCGGACTGGCCGCGGCCACATCCGCACCCGCCAGCACGACGGACGCCGCCGATCCGGCAAGGCTCTGCACCTCGGCGCGCGTCGGCACTGTCGCGCCGCGCAGCAGGGAGTACATTTCGAATCCCGCGTACACCGAGCCGCCGCCCGAGTTGATTTCCAGCACAAACTCCTCGCCCGCGGGATTGTCCGCAAGCGCCTGCCGGATATCGGACGGGCTGACCGCCGCCAGCCCGAACCAGCGGTAGATGGGCGCGTCCTCGTCCGCACAGATCGTGCCTTTCAGGTTGTATCTCATTTGTTCTCACCGCCCTCCTTTGGTTCGTTGCGGTTAATCGATAATTCTCGGAACAGATCAGCCGGAATATAGTTGAGCGAAGCGTAATGCTCATCGCCGCCCGCAATGTCCGGCATATCCTCCAGCGCGAGGATATTGTTAATGCTGTATGCGCCAATCTCGCGCATGCTCTTGAACCATGCGGCGCGCGCCGCCCAATCCCCGCGCAGCTCGCCCATCATGTTGCGCCGGAGCTGCAGGCCGCGCTGCTGCTCGCTGGCAAGCAGCAGCTTGTAGGTGTCCTCCTGCTCATGCTCGGCCACGATTGGGGAGAGCGTCCGCTGCATGTACTCGATCGCCGCCTGCACGTTGCTCGCGTAGGTCTGCTTACCCACGCCCAGCTTGTACAGCGGGATATTAAACAGCCGCCCCACGTCCTCAATGGACGCCGCCTTGCTCTCAATAAACTGCGCGTCGCGGTTGGAGGCCGTGACCGGCGTGTATTTCATGCCGAAATCCATGACCGCCGTGCGGAAAGCATTGTCCGCGCCCGTGTACAGGTTCTCCCACTCGCGCCGGATCGCGTCCTTAATGGAGATCGTCGTTCCGTCCGCCTGTTTGATATCCGGCTTGTTTGTCAGGTCGGTTTCCGTGTACAGAATGCCGGTCAGCTTCGCGCCGTTTTTATAAAAGCCGACCTCGTATTTCTGCGCCTGCAGCGCGGCCTCGATGGTCTCCGCGCCGCGCCGCAGATAGCTCACGCCCTCCAGCCCGTCGGTCGAGAACGCCTTGTAATGCAGCACATCGGCGGGCCAGAACTTGCGGTACTCGCCCGTGCGCGGGTTGGTGCCGACGTACCACAGCCGCCCGTTATCATCCAGATAGGGCTGCATATAGCCAGGCGCAATCGGGAGCAGCTCGGCCGGTGCGCCCCAGCGGTCCCGCCAGATCAGCGCATAGGCGTTGCCGTAGGCGATGCGGCGGCTTTCCATCAGCTTGTGGTAGTCAAAGGCCGTCATCGCCTCGGTCGGCCGGCTGGTCAGCAGGCGCAGCGCGGGGTGATCGGTCTGCCGCTCGCGCGTGCCGCTGTCCATCAGGTAGATGGGCATTTTCGCCACGCTGTCCGAGATGATCTCGATGCAAGCGTTCACCGCGGGCAGCTTCATGGCCTGCAGCTCTCTGCCGCCGAACAGCGGGCCGCCCGTGTTCCAGCCCGAGGGGTCGTCCAGCGTCAGCCTGCGCCCCTCGTTTTTGACGTGGCGCACCAGCTTTTCCAAAATCACTCGCTGTCACCCCCCAACCGGACGAGCAGCACCGCGCCGCCGATCAGCGCCGCGCCTGTCGCCAGCAGTCCGGCCACCGGCGACACCAGCCACAGCGCCACCACGATGCACACCGCGCCGCAGGCGGCAAGCGCATCGGGCAGGTACTTCAATATGCTTTTCATTTCTATTCCTCCATGCCATCCAGCAGCACGCATTCGCCGGTCGTAGCGATGCCGATATGCACAAAAAACCGGGCGCGCGCCCGTTCGTCGCGGCCGTGCTCCTGTTCCCACACCTCCACCGCCTCGCGCCAGGTCATCAGGCGCGGCTCGCGGCCGCGCCCCTGTGTGATCGCGCGGATGTCCTCCAGCGCGGCGATGTAGTCCGGTCGTTTTCCGGCCATTGTCTCCCTCCTGTCTGTCACAGCGTCCATTTGCCGGTCGCAACCGCGTCGGCAAGGTCTGGCTTCGGCGCGAGCTTGCTCGCCGCAAACGCGATGATCCAGCTCACGGTAATGTCGATGCGCCCGCGTGAGCGCTTCTTGTTGGGGTGTATATTCTCATTACTGTCCGTATCGCACCGCACGTTTGCAAAGCACTGCCGCGCGGCCGTGTTGTGGACGTGCAGCATCTCGTGCGTGCGGATGAGGTGTTCCATTTCTTTCATGGGTGGGCTGATGCTTTTCATGCTCTGCGGAATCTCCACGATCTGCGTCGGCCTGCCCGCCCCCGCGATCAGCGACATGAGCCGCTGGGTGATCGTGGTGGAAAGCCACGGGTCAAAGCCAACAATCCGCAGGTCGTAGTCTTTGGCGGCCTGCATGATGGTGTCGATCACGTCCTCATAATCGATCACGTCGCCCTCGCAGCCGCGGAGAAAGCCCGCCCGTATCCAGTCGCGGTAGGGCGCGTGGTCCGCGCGCTCGCGCGCCTCGATGTCGTCCAGCGGTATCCAGCCTGTGAACAGCGCCACCCACTTGTCCAGCCCCTCCTGGGGCGGGAACAGCAGCGTAAACGCGGTAAGGTCCGTACTCTTGGAAAGGTCCCCGCCGCCGAAGCAGCGCTTACCGCGCAGCAGCTTCACCGCGTCGCGCCAGTGCGCGCACCCCTCGGGGTTCCACTGGGTTTTGTCGTAGATCGTGACCGGTATCCAGCCCACCGTATGCGTGGCAATCCACTGGTTGAGCCGCAGCCAGCGGAACAGCCGCTCCGCCGCCTCGCTGCGCTTGGCCTCCTGCGCCTCCGCGCGGATGGTACTGAGCTTCACCGTCCTGCCGATCGAGGGGTTGCAGCGCCGCCACAATTCCTCGTCGTAGATGTTGATATTCTTCAGCTCGTCTTCGTCCTCAATCAGGCCAAGGCCGTACACGATCGGCAGCCAGCGCGGGTCGTCCATATCGCCCTCGCGGGCGCGCCCCTCGCGGCACCGCAGGATGGACAGCGCCTTTTCGTGGACCTCCCAGCCGATGCTCTTCCGGTCCGGATCGTCGCCCGCCGTCGTCAGCACGATCCACACAGGCTGCTCGCGCGCGTCGCCTGCGCCGAACGTCATAACGTCCCACAGGTCGCGGTTCGGCTGCGCGTGCAGCTCGTCAAAAATGACGCAGGACGGCTTGTAGCCGTGCTTGCTGTATGCCTCCGAGGACAAAACCTTGAGCTGGGAGCCGCTCACCGTGTCGCAGATGGTCCTGGTGCTGTCCACAATACGGCTGCGCTTTTTCAGCGCGGGCGAATGCTCCACCATCCATTTCGCGGCCGCGTACACGATGCCCGCGTTATCGCGGTCCGCCGCGACGACATACACCTCGCCGTTGATTTCCCCGTCCGCGTACAGGTGGTACACGCCCAGCGCGGCGGCAAGCTCGGACTTGCCGTTTTTCTTGGCGATCTCCAGATAGAGGTACTGGTACCGCCGGATGTACAGTCCGGCGGGGTCCGCCCCGACGCCCTCGGCCTCGATCAGCTGGCCGTAGAACTCGGTGACAGCGTCGCGCTGCCAGTCCATGAGCCGGAACGGCGCGCCGTTCGAGCAGGTCAAACACTCGATAAAATCACATACAAACGACGCCGCCTCGGCGTCAAACATCCGGCGCACCTCCTCTCCGCTCCGGCGCTGTGACGGACGGGCGGTGGTCGGAACACCGCCTGCCGCCATAGCACATTCCAGGCAGCTCTCGCCGCCCGTCACAGCGCCGGAAAATCATTGCTTTTTTCTGGTGTTCAATTTGGACATCTGATCGCGCATTTTACGGTGTGGACACTCCCGTACCCGCTCGACGCGGCGCAGCGCGCTCTCGCAAAAGCCGTACTTGTTGATCATTGGGCAAAGCAGGCTGCACATGATTCCGTTTTTCATGCCCTGCGCCGCCTTTCCGCCCGCTCGCGCAGCATTTCGGCCATCGGGTCGCCCGCCGCATCGTCCTCGGGCGGCTTCGGCACCACCAGACGGCACCGGCTGGAGATCGTCAGGCCCAGCGCGGCCGCCGCGCGGTCGCACTGGTTGAAATACCGCGTCTGCGTTTTGGACAGGTCCTCCAGCAGCGAGATCGCCTGATTCGCGATCGCGCGGTTGACCTGCTCGGTGACCGCCAGGTACGCCTGCTCGGCCAGCAGGTAGCGCGCCAGGCAGTCGTAATCGATTTCCGCTAAAATGCCGATCTCGATGAGCTGCTTTGCCAGCGTGCGGAACTTTTTGTGCAGGCTCTCCGGCAGGTAGGCCGGAGGCTTCACCCGCTTGCTTTTGGGCGGCGGCGCTTTCACCTCGGCCGCGCGCCGCGCCTCGGCCTCGGCTTTGGTCAGGTGCTTGTTTCCCTTGTATTCCAGCAGGTCAATCGGCTGTCTCGGTCCCGCCATCGGCCGCACCTCCCTCCAGCAGCACGGCCTTGCGGCCGGTCATTTCCTCCCACCGCCGGATGATCACATCGCAGTTATGCGGGGACAGCTCCATCGCCCTGCACCTGCGGCCATAGGTCTCGGCGGCAAGCACCGCTGTACCCGAGCCGCAGAACGGGTCCAGCACAAGCTCGCCCTTTTTCGTACTGTTCCGTATCTGCCGCGCGAACAACTCCACCGGCTTCATCGTCGGATGCTCCGTGCTCTCCTGCGGCTTGTCGCATAAATACACCGTACCCTGCCCGTCCCCGCCGAACCAGCGGTGGCCCGCCCGCGCGTCCCAGCCGTACAGGCACCCGTCGTAATCCGCAGGCGCAAGCCCGCCCGCAAGGCACGGCTCGTGCTGCCAGTTGTAGTCCTGCCGCCCCAGCACAAACTGGTTTTTGACCCATACAAGGTAAGCGTGGACGGGCAGCTTTGCCGCCTGGCAGGCCGCAAGGAACTGCATCGTGCTGGACGCGCCGTACCAGATGTAAAACGCCGCGCCGGGCATCAGCGCCCCGCGTGCCGCCGTCAGCGCGTCGGTGAGGAACGCCTGGAAACGGTCCGCGGGCAGGTTGTCGTTTGCGATCGTCAGATGCTCGGCCGTGCCGCCGTGGTAGTCCACGTTATATGGCGGGTCGGTCAGCAGCAGCCACGCCCGCTCGTCCCGCATCAGCCGCCGCATGTCCTCCGGTCTGGTCGCGTCGCCGCACAGCAGGCGGTGGCTCCCCAGCTCCCACAGGTCGCCCCTCCTGCACTGGTCAATTTCTTGACCCCCGTCGGGCAGGTCGGGCGCGGCGTCCCGCGCCAGCGCGTCGGACAGCCGGTACTCCCCGAAGCCCGTCAGCCGCAGGTCAAAGCCCGCGTCGAACAGCTCCTGCAGGCAGGCGTCCAGCAGGCCGTCGTCCCAATGGGATTTCTCAGCAAGGCGGTTTGATGCGATCATGTAGGCCTTACGCTGGGTGGGCGTCAGATGCTCCACATACACGCACGGCACGGCAGGCACGCACTCCGCGAGCGCCGCCTCCACCACCGCATGCCCCGCGATGATGTTCCGCTCCTGATCCACCAGCACCGGCGACACCACGCCGTACTCGCGCAGGCTGGCGCGCAGCTCGCGGATCTGCCGCTGGCTATGCACCCGCGGGTTTGCCGCGGACGGGATCAGCGCCGCGGGGTCGAGCAGCTCCAGTTTTGTTGTCGTTTCCATTCGATTCACCTCGTTTCCTCCCGCTATAGGGACACAGTTGACCATCGTTTTCCCGCCGTGGGGAGAAAATCCCACGCGGAGGGGGGCCTGCGGTCTTACGCACCCCGCCC
Source organism: Agathobaculum massiliense (assembly GCF_900291975.1). Taxonomy (GTDB): domain Bacteria; phylum Bacillota; class Clostridia; order Oscillospirales; family Butyricicoccaceae; genus Agathobaculum; species Agathobaculum ammoniilyticum. The sequence continues at coordinate 1,938,623 of NZ_OMPN01000001.1, read as the reverse complement.
CGAAACTTTTCCAGGGTGGGGGATATACGGGAAATCCACGGATTTCCCGCCAGGGTTCGGGCGCGTCAGGCCCGCGCCGCGCCTGTCCGAGCGTCCGGCCGGTCACCGGCGTTTCGTCCTCGCCTTTGCCCTGCTTTCGGCGGCGGTTTTGCGGCCGTGGCACGAGTGACAAAGGCTTTGCAGGTTCTCTGGGTCGATAAACTTCGACCAGTCGCCATCGTGCGGCACGACATGGTCCACGTCGGTGGCGTACACCCGCAGGCCGTGAGCAGCGCACTCTCGGCAGAACGGCTCGCGGGCAAGCTGCTCCGGCCGCAGGTCATCAGTCCAGACCGGCAGGCTGTACCAGCGCCGCCAGCGGCGGCTGTCCTCGCTGCGCCGCTCCACGCGCGGCGGCCGGTGCCGCTCGCAGTAGCCGCTGCGCACCAGCGCCGTGCAGCCCGGATGCAGGCAAGGCCGCAGGGGCTTATTTGCCACGCCGGTCACCCCGCATAGCGCGGATCGCTGACGCGCCCTCGTAGAGCATACCGTCCAGCACGCCGACGCGCCGCCACAGCCGGATGCGCACCTCGGCGCTCGGCTCGGCCTTGGCCTGTTCCCGGAGCGCGTCGCGCCGCTGACGCAGCGGGACGAGGTTGCGCTCGTATTCGTCCGCGATCTCGGCGATGGTTTTCATGGCGCGCCCTCCTTCCGGGCAAACAAAAAGAGCCTAACTCGACCGGACATTCCGTGTCGTGTTAGGCTCATGGCTCCAAGGCTCGTGGCTCGATTTCGATGTTGAATTTTTCCTTGCAGTGCTTGCACTGGTATTCCAGATTGCGGATCAGCGTCTTGTCGCTGACCGGAAACAGCTTGCGCCCGCACTTAGGGCAACAGTACCAACCGTTCTTTATCATAGTTGCTCCTATCTTCCAGTATACGCTGTTTTTCGGGTTTGTCGAGGTGGTCGCGGCTTTTTCTCCATGCCTGTGTGAGATGTTAATGGGCATTCCAAGCCAGCAACAACGCGCGTGCGTGCGCGTTGTTTATATGGTTTCGGCTCCCGCCTTGGGAGCAGGTATTTAATGTACCGGCAGCTCGCCGTCTCATTCCGGCCGCCGCCCTCGTCCAGCACCTGCGCGCCAGGCGGCGCATCCACGCTTGCGCCGTCGTCCACCCATTCATAAGTGGTGACAGGCTGCTCGAGGCCCCGCGAGCCGACGAACTGCTTTTTGCCATTGAGGCTGGCCTCCCGCCGCTCCTTGGTGAGGTATCCCGCCCAGCCATCGTACCCGCGTTCGCGGATGTAACTCAGTTGGACGTCGTCTCCCCATATCCAGAGCGACTTAAACAGTTCGAGGTCGCCGCCGACCGCATTCAGGATAATATGTGCGTGCGGCCGGTGGTCCCCGTGCCGCCCCTCCAGCACATAGATATATTTCAGGTCCGGCAGGCCGCGCGCTTTCCGGTAGGCGCGGAGCTGCGCAAACACCTTGCCGAGCCGCCGCCGCGTGACCTCTGCGCTCTCTGGCAGATCTGCGTCACGGTATGTCGCGGTGATCATCAGGTCCTCCGGCTCGAAATTGGCAGCCATCAGCATTTCCAATTTGCGCTGGGCGTTATTGCAGTTGGTGCGCGCGATCTGCTCCGCTGTCACCTCGCGGATACGCTTGCGCTCCTCTTTGCTGGCGTTCGGCCGCGGCACTGTGTAGGCGATGTCCCACACCAGCCGACCCGCGCGCGTTGTTTTGCGTCGTTTCATTTGCCCTCCGTGTTCAAATCGGACACTAAAACGGGTTCAGGGAGGCCGTAGCCTCCCGCCCCTCGTTTTTATGATTTTTCAGAATATCCGCAAATTTCGGGTTTGTCAAGTCACGCCTTGTCTCATTTCTCATTATGGTATATAATGGAGAAAAAATCGAGCGGAGGGAAATCATGTCTGAAAGTGGAAATAGCTACAGTTTAATCAATACTGATGCTTTGGGAAACTTAGGCTGTCTTTTAATCGAAAAAATCTCTCAAGCTGTTGGATGGATCGCGACACATAATACTCCGAACCGTATCGCGATACAAAATTATATTGAGGATATTCAAAACTCTGATCTTGATCCGCTCATTAAAGCAGTGAAAATATCCCATGCCAAACGTGATATTAAGGATTACTGCAACCAATCCAAAATCGTTTTTGATGCCATTTCACAACTTAATAGTACAGCTGATCCTTCCAAAATTGACGATGACTGGCTTGCCCTATTCATAGATAAAGCCCGCCTTGTTAACTCGGAATCGTTGCAAATCATTTGGTCTCGCGTTCTTGCGCAAGAGTGCAATGAGGCCGGATGTATCCCCAAGCGATTGCTCAATATTTTGTCATTTATTTCTCCAGAACAGGCCAATGCTTTTAGAATTTTATGTCAATTTACAATCTATATTATTGATGAAGATACCCCATACCCCTTTATGCCTATCATTACTTCTTTTGAGTTTGATGAATCAAACATATACTTTCGTGCTGGTCTAAGTTATTTTGATTTGCTGGAGTTAGACTCACTGGGACTACTTCGTTATTCAACAAATTATCACAACCTACAATTCGATCAATTCCCATCCACACCGATGATTTCTATCGGGAAGAAGCAATATAAAATATTGAACCCCTCAAATTCCTCAGAACTATGTTTGGGAAATGTTTTACTGACAACTGACGGTAGAGCCCTATGTTCAATTATTGACCGCACTCCACCAGAAGGCTTTTTAGAAGAATGTAGGCGCTTTTGGAAAGCCCAAAACAATATTTCTATCCACGAGGTATGCGTAGCCCCAACAGAATAAGCAAAAGCAAACACGGCCATCCAGAATGAAATAGCCAGCACAAAAAACCAACCAGCCCCAATAACGCAGTCGCAAACAGATATGCAAATACCATTTTCATTACATCACCCCCTTTTATTCCCTATGCAATGCTGCGATATCACATTCCCGCATTAAAGATGATGAGGGATTTTTTATTTCTCCTCCGTCGGAAGTTCTGCAGACCACCACTCTGCCCGCACGGCTATCTGACAGTCCGGTATTTCAGGCACATACCATGTGCCATCCCTATATAAAAGCACCGCATAATACCCGTTATCTTTGAGAACCAGCACGGACTGCCCCTCGTCCGGCTGCTCGGCCGGATACGGGTGCCAGACCGGCGCGGGCTGCGGCGTAGCTTTCGGTAGCCAACCACAACGGCCGTTACAATCCTTTGGACAGGCGATGCAGCACGCGTAAGACTCATCGCAGCACTGCGCTGCTCCGCATACGCCGTATTTGCTCAGCCCCGTCACGCACACATGGCTGTTTACATTGACCTGCGGCGGCTCGGCCACCGCCTGCTCTATCCCCTGCGCCAGCTCCCGCAACGGCGCACCCGCCGGATTGCCGAACAGCAGCTCCTGCAGATCGATGCCAATCTGATCTGTGATTTTGAGCAGCGCCGACAGGGAAAGATCGCTGTAATATGCTGCCGGATTGTCCGTCCATATCCAATCGCAAAACACAACGTTCGAAAGGTCGCGCGCACTATGCACGCCATATGCTGCCAGCCGTTCTTGCAGCTGGCGGCGCAGCTTACCAAGCGTCGATGCCTCGAAATCGTCGTTTTCCTTTCTGCGCTTTGCTTCCTGCTCCTCGGCCTCGGCGCGGGTGCGGTTCTTCCTGCTCACCCTGCCGCACACCCATTCGCAGCCGTCTGCCTTATCACAGTCATGGCAGCAGCCAGGACATACCCCGTGCTTCACCGCCGCCGCGCGCTTATCTATACCGACGCATGGCTCCACGCCATACGTTTCCTCGGGGCATTTCAGCGGTGCGAATCCGGCAGCCGCAGCCTTTTTATGCGCTTTCACGTCCTTAGCATCCAACTGCCAGAAATCGCCCTTATATAAGTCGTACAACTCGCGCTGCAGTTCCTCGCTGCACTTGCTCAGCTCGTAGGCGACCGAATCGTTGATGCGGCCTTTTTTGTAGTCGCCTTTCCACGGCTTGGACAGGTGCGCGTTGATCGCATCCGCCCGCGCGATCGCGGCCTCGCTGACCTTGAGCACGTCCGCAACGTAGGCGCGCAGCTTGCCCGGCAACTCGAGCACGCCGCGCTGTTTGAGATCAACCAGCGCCGCCTCGATCTCCCTTGCCGCGCCTGCGACCTCACTGCCGGTCAGGCCCGCGCCGCCGCGGGCCAACGTATTCGTCCAGTGCAGGATCAGCGTGCGCCGCGACGGGTCGAGGTCTGCGGCCAGCACGATGCAGGGCGCGGTTTTGCGGCCCAGCAGGGCCAGCGCATTCCGGCGGCGATGCCCTGCAATCAGCAGATACCGCTCGCCATTTGCCTGCACGACCAGCGGCTGCTGCAGGCCGACCACCTGGATGCTCTCTGCCAGCTCGTCAATGTTCCGCTGGTCGTAGCGGTTGTCCTCATTCTCGTCAATCTCGGCCAGCGGGATGTCATGCACCTGCATGGGGTTCGAATCGGACACCGCCGCGCCCAGCAGCGCGCCTACGTCAAGCCGTTTCGCCATCGTCCACACCTCCCAGGTACTCCCGCACCCATGCGCGGTAATCCCGTGCCGCGCCCGAGGTGGGCGACCATTGGCAGATCGGCTCGCCTCCCAAAACCGACTTATCTACCGGCCGCGACAGCCGGATATGGCTGTTAAACACACGCTGTCCGCTGTTTTTCCGCAGCCAGTCCTCCACCCCGATTATGTCCGGATCGTTGTACCACATGGTCAGCAGTACGCCCGCGATCCGTACCGACGGGCTGACGCGCCGCACGCTTTCCACCTGCCGCGTCAGCTCGGCCATGCCGTCGATCTCAAAGCCGCCCGGCTTGAGCGGGATCACAATATCCGTGCTCGCCGCGATCGCTGAGATGGACGCGAGCGAGAACGCGGGCGGGCAGTCTATAATGATATAATCATATGCGTCGTCCTCGATCACCGCGTCGCGCAGATCGGTGAGCGCACGCAGCGCACGCTCGCGCGGCGTCCCGCCATGCACGTCGTCCGGCAGGCTGCCGTCGAGGTCGAGCGCCGCCAGCGACATGTCCGCGGGGATCACATCCAGCCCGCGGTAAATCGTGTGCTGGATCAGTTCTGTGTAACAGGCCGCCATGCCCTCAAACAGGTCCGCGAGGCTGCCTGGCTCGGCCGGTATCCGGTAAAATTTCGACGCGTTGCCCTGATGGTCCGCGTCGATCAGCAGCACCCGCGCGCCGTATTCGGTCGCCAGGATCGCCGCCAGATTCACGGCGGTCACGGTCTTGCCGACGCCGCCTTTCAGATTGACAATAGAGATAGTGTTCACGCTTCCCCATCCTCCCCATATTTTCGATCATACTCGTCCGGTGTGATCAGGCGGCAGTCTGCCGGTTTATACAGCTTATCCAGACAGGTCAGCCCCAGGACTTCCTCAATCTTTACCTGTTCCAGCAGGCTCTCGTATGACGCGCCGGTCATTTCCTCACCGTCCTCATCGCCCAGCGTCAGGCAGATGCCTGCGGGACATGGTTTTCCATTTTCATCCATGCAAAGTCCCTGTATTTCAAGACAAATCCGAACTTTCTTACCCATTCCGACCATCCTTTCTTCGGTGCGTTCCCGCGAACTTCTCGACGATCTCCGCCGCGATACCGAGCGCGCGGGCGGTGCGCAGGTAGTCCCCTGCAAATTCCGGCTCGCATACCCTGCTCATTGCCAGCACGCGGCGGCGCTCAAAGCGCAGGATTTTGATTACTTCACGCAGGTTCATCGTCGTCCTCCTCCGGCGCGTCCGCGATCATGCGGGCGCAGCTCGGGCAGGTGTTCCAGCCGTTTTCATGCGGTCCGTCCGCCTCAAACCGCGCGATATGTCCGCATTCCCCGCACTGGTAAACATTGTGCTCCCTGTCAATCAGCCTGTACTGCACCGGCCCGAGATCGCCGTCCAGATACGATGCCGCCACACGCGGCGAATCGCATACATCCTCGTAGTCCTTGAGCTTGCACAGCGGGCCGTACAGTGCCTGCGGCACCTCGCCCCATTCTACGCCCTTAACGCCCCATACCCCGTCTGGGGTTTTCCATGTCAGTCGTCCCATTTTGCTCCTCCGTTTCCTATGCGCTTTCTATTTCCTGCTGCCCGCGGTGGCTTTTCTCCACGCGCGCCACATGGCGCGCGGCGGCGAGCTGCCCGTCCATATACTCGGCAAAAAGCTGGTGCTGGCCGTCAAACGACAGCGAAAACTCGCCCAGCCGCCCCTCTTTGTTTTTCAGCACACGCAGTTTGCGGTCGTCCGCAGGCGCGTCCTCGTCCGGATCGAGATACAGCGCCAGCACTGCGTCCGCGTCCTGCTCGATCTGGCCGGATTCGCGCAGGTCGGTCAGCGTGGGCGCGGCATCCGCGCGGCTGGCCGCGGCGCGGGAAAACTGGCTGAGCGCCACAACCAGGATGCCGTGCTCCTGCGCCATCGTGTGCAGGTCGAGCGAAATATTGGTCACCTGCTCGAACCGGTCGCGCCCGCGCCCGCGCAGCTCCTGCAGGTAGTCGATGAACACGATCCGCTGCCGCCGCGCCAGCGCGGTGGTCAGGATATCCTGCACGCCCCAGCCCGGCGCATGGACCAGCTCCAGATCGGTCGCAGTGACCTCCTTTTTCCACGTCGCCGCCCGCTGCCATTCCTCGTCGGTCATTTCGCGCCGGTTGATGCGCGCGAAATCGATGATGCAGCGGTTCGCCACCAGGCGGTTGGTCAGCTTTGCGGGGCTGGTCTCCAGACTGTAAAAGCCGACCCGCTCCTGCTGCCCCATGTGCGCCGCCATCTGCAGCGCCAGCGCGGTTTTGCCCGCCGAGGGCCGCCCCGCCAGCACCACAAAATCCCCGTGATCCGAGTACAGCCGCCGGTCCAGCTTGTCCAGCCCGTAGCTGATAAATTTCCGCTTTTCCCCCTGCTCGGTGAAAAACTGCAGCAGCGCCTGGTCCATCGTCACGACCCGCGTCCGGTTTTTCTCGCTGAGTATTTCGCCCGCCTGCCCGATCAGCTCGCGCGCCTGCATGCTTGTCCGCACCCCTGCAAGCTGCTCTGCGAGCGCCCGCAGCCGCCGCACCCGCGTCTGCTCCTGCATCGCGGCTATATACGTTTTCCAGCCGAACGCCGTCGGCGTGATATCCATGCACTGCAGCAGCAGGTTGTTATACTCCGCGCCGCAGACGCCGCGAATGGTTACCGCGTCCACCGGCCGTCCCGCCGTAAACAACCGCACCGCCGCCTGATACACCGTGCGCAGCTCGGGGATGCTGAAATCCTCCGCCCGTGTCAGGCTGATCAGCTCGCCCACGATCGACGGGTCCACCAGCAGGCAGCCGATCACGCTGTATTCCGCGTCCAGCGTTGCCTTTTCTACCATTGCTCGTATCCTCCGTTCTGACGGTGCGGTGCAGGCGCGGCGCTGCCGCCGTACTTGCCCTCCAGCACCTTGACCAGGTTATTTTCGCTCATGAGCCAGTCGAAATCTGCCCGCCAGCCCCGGTCGTTGCTGCCCGTGCAAAAGCTGCTTGCCTGCGCGCGGTAAAATACATCGATCAGCTGCTCGGACGTATAGCCGGTTGCGTAAAGACGGCGCACCGCTTTCGCCCGTTTCTCCGTCAGCTTGACCGCCTGCGGCATACCGGTGCAGATCGTGTTATACCGCTCCATCAGTTCCAGCGGTTTGATATTTCCGTCCGGCTTTTCCTCTTCTTCTTTTAACTGTGTATTTAACTGTTCCTTATACATTTCACCGTTTGGTGCCAAGTCGTCACCGTTTGGGGACGGGGTGCTGTCACCGTTTGGGGACAGCTCGCGACAAAACGGGGAAATGGGCAATTTACTCTCATCGAGCGAATAAAACAGCGTCCGGTCATGGCTGTCTCGGTTGTAATTTGCCGTCAGCACGACCCCGGCGTCTTTCAGTTTTTTGACGATGCGCTCGATCTGCCGCTTGCTCCACCAGGGAAACAGCCTTTCCATTGCACGGATGCTGTTATATGTCCAGTACCGGCCGTCATGGAAATGGCGGTCGTTGGCTTCGTTTTTTGCGATCCAAAATTGAAGCATGGCGATAAAGACCGCCTCATCCACGCCATACATGGCAGCGATCCGGCCGTCGAAATGATAAGTCATCCTTTACCGCCCCCTCCCCTTCCCTGCGGCCTGCCGCAGCGGGGTAGCTTGCCCGCCACGATCAGGTTATCGATCTTGTGCTTGGTGTGCGCAGCCGTCCAAAACTTCCTTTTGCCGCCCCGTCGGCGTGGGGGCGGTGCTGGGGCCGCCACTTGCACAGCGCGCCGCGCTGTTAGTCGTTCGGCCAGCAGGGCCTCGGTGACTTTCACCGCCGCCCCCTCCTCTCCAGCGCACGGCCGAGCAGCCGGTCCATACAAATCCCGATCGCCAGATACAGGCACCCTATCCCCAGCATCATCAACAGCCAATTTGTAACCATCGTTTATTCCTCCGTTTCCCCTGCGCCGCCTCTTGACAGCGCAGGGTTTTTGTTTTATCCTGTAAGTAGCTTTTATTTCTTTGCGCTCAGTCGCGGTTGCCGCCGCCCTGGGCGCTTTCCTTTTGCCATTGCGTTGCATAATCCAATTCCATGCCGGTTGCAATGATATCCCGCAGCTCTTCCATGATCGCGTCATGCAGTGGACGCTCCTCGGCGGTAATTATACCGTCCTCGTGAATCTCCATCAGTTGATCCAGCCGCCCATCTCTGGCGAATTTCCCAATCAGCCGATACAGCCGCATTGTCGCCTGCTCCAACGGCCTCGACTGCACCTCCGGCAGCACCCCGCCCAGCTCGCCCGATGCGATATGCTGATAGCAGAGATACGGGAAATCATAGACCTGCGCCATCCGCAAAACCGTGCTGTCCGGCGGGCGGCGGCGATCCTGCTCATATGCGCCCATTGTGTCCACGGAAACGCCTATGCGCTCCGCGGCGGTTTCCTGCGTCAAACCCTTTAGCTCGCGCGCAGTTTGATAGATATTTCGTTCGTTTCGCACACTGGTTCAATCCTCCATTCCGTGCTATAATGCGGTCAAATACCAGGGAGAAAGCCCACGCGCTGTTGACGCAGGTACTCCATATCGGCTTTTTCCTTTGCTTTTTCGTATCGTAACAGCTCGTCCTGCCGGACTTTCCACCCGCCGAGCTTGGTCGCTGACAGTTGACCACTGACGATCAGTTTGCGGACGTAGTCTTTCGAGCAGAGCCAGCGCTCCGCTACCTCTGCGATCGTTAGGTATTTACCAGACATTTAACTCACCTCCCGTTTGTTCTCGTCTGAATACAGATCATCGATGGTGCAACCGAGAAAGGCAGCCAGCTCGGGTATGTACCGGCTCGGTGGATAGCCCTCCTCGCTCTCCCACTTAACGATTGTCGGCTGCGCCACGCCAAACCGTGCCGCTAACTCAATTTGCTTGATACCCCGCGCCTCGCGGTATCGCTTGATGGTTTTCATGGACTCCCTCCTTTCTGGCGTTTTCTCTCTCCCTGTGTTAGAATGGCAGGGAAAGGAAGTGGCAAAATGCTTGACATAATACTTGAAAATCCTATTGAAGTTGCATCTGCGTTAATATCACTTATTTCTGTTCTAATTGCGTTCCACGGTGTACAGACAGGCTATTGTATTGCAAATTTTCAAATCCGATTCCAAAAAAAATCTGACGCATACGATCAATTCCTGCACGCCTTCGCGGCCTATGTATATGAACCTTCCGTTCCGGCTAAGGAACGTCTTACATCGGCGCTGTATACCGCTGCGCTGTTTGCACCTCCCCATGTAATACGAGCTCTAAACGCTACGGCTGCTGTTGTGCTCCAAGAAAACTGGCGCGCGCCTGGCGGACCCGCCGCACTGGATGAGATAATTGATAAAGTCATCCACATCCTGCACGATGACATCAAACGCGAGCATTTATCACCATGGGCCAAAAAGATTGCGAATAAGCTTTCGGCAGTAAAGTACAGTAAACAATCCCATCAATGAAACCACGAGACATGCCATTCCTCGTCTTCCTCCTCTCGGTTTTTCTTTTGAAGTGCACGCATATACATCCATTCATCCAATGCCAACAACAACGCGGCTATCGAAACAAGCAACGCCAGAACTTTAAAAAGCATCCTCTCTCACCTACTTATCGCTTTCTTGCCCTTTCCCAGTCCATGTGTTACCATGAAACAGAATGGAGGGAAAGATATGATTTCAAAAAAGAATCGCGATATCGCGATGCGTGCTATCATTGATTTCCACGCACAACACAAGAAAAGCACTTATATTCAGCCAGATTATCTATACCACCACGGGCTACCTCAAGAAATTGATGCTCAGGAGGTGGTCGACGTATTATGCGGGATGGGATATATAACCTATCGCTCTGTAGACCGAAGCTCCTTTAAGGCAATTTTCCTGACCGATAGCGGCAGATGCTACTTTGAACGAAAAGCTGATATCGCCGCAGAAAAAAGAGCTGAATTGATACGGTATGCTATTACCACGGCAATCGCTTTAATTGCTCTTGTTATTGCAGGAGTCTCACTACTATCAGAATTAGGGTTAATAGAATTGCCAAAGCCATAATCCCCCATGTAATACCCCAAGCCCAATCAGGCACACCACCATCCCATTCTTTCTTTGGCCTTTTCAAGTTCTCACCTCCTTATATCACTTACTCCATACAAAATCATTCTTTGTGATATTTACTATATATCATTACCAGTGATATGTCAATAGGAAATTCTGTTTTTTGTGCTCTATATTTTTTGATATTACTTTTTGTGATATGATATTGACGAGGTGGAACAATGAACAGGATTAAAGAACTTCGTTTGGAAGCCGGTATTCTCCAAGCTGACCTTGCGAATCAGCTTAAAGTCCGACAAAATACCGTGTCCACATGGGAAACTGGCCGATCCGAACCGGATTTGGATGCACTTCGTGAATTGTCAAAGATATTTAATACATCCATCGACTACATCCTTGGTAATACAGACATAAAAAAAGCGCCCTCTTATGAGGACGCAGGACTAAGCACGGAGGAAGCCGAACTCCTCAGGCGCTTCAGGAAAGTCTCTCCTGCTCTGCAGGAGGCCGCGCTTCGGATGCTGGAGACTGATCAGAAGAAAGAAAATTCATGACCTTCTCCATCGCGGCAGACGGATCATTTGATTTCCGTATCAGCTCTATCAGTTGTTTTTCTCGATCCGTCATGCTTTCGCTCCTTCCAAAAACCGAACAAGCGTTTGTATTCCCAATAATACACTTTATCTTGACGTTTGGCAAGAGCAATTTCAATATATAGTAAAAATTCACAAAATACAGGTGTTCAATTTGGACACAAAAAGCGCCCGCCCCAGTGGTGACGCACCGGAACGGGCAAAGGTGGAGTGTTTCACACAATCCTCCAACACCATTATACAAAGTTGGCTAAATTTGTCAATCTTTAAGGGGGATATTTATGGATCAGGATTATCGTATGTTTACCGGCCCTGCTGAGCTGCACAAAGCGATCAATATGCTGCGCGGTATCGTTGCAGGCATCGCTACCGACACGACCGTGCAGACTGACGAGATCGCAGAACTTGCCCACTGGTGCGAGCTGCATGCGCCGCTGCGCGACCGTCACCCTTTCTCCGAGATCCTCCCTATCATAGAAAACGCCTGTGCAGATGGCGTGATTACCGAGGAAGAGTCCAAGGATATCCTTTGGGTGTGCAGCAGCTTTGCCTCCAGCGGGAAATACTACGACGAGATCACCTCGTCGATCCAGTTCCTTGCCGGCATGATCCATGGCATGATGGCCGACAACACGTTAGGCGATGCAGAAATTAAAGCACTGTATGCGTGGATCAACGCCAATGATTTTCTGGCCGGTACATATCCTTTCGACGAGATCAACAGCCTGCTCTCCTCCATTATGGCCGATCATAAAATCACGGAGGACGAACGCAATACACTGCTGGCCTTTCTGAGCACGATCATCGAGTTTAAGGACTCGCTGAACCTGACCGAACAGGAATACGTCAACCTGCGCGAGCAATATTGCGTTGCCGGTATCTGCGCGTCCTGTCCTGAGATCACATTTCAAGACAAATCCTTCTGCTTTACCGGCGAGTTCAACCGCGGCCAGCGGAAAGACCTGCTTGATAAGGTGACCGAACTTGGCGGAAAGGCGAAAAAATCTGTTTCCAGCAAGACGGATTACCTCGTTGTCGGCAACTCCGGCAATCCATGCTGGGCGTATGCCTGCTATGGCCGTAAAATCGAAGAAGCGATGAACCTGCGCAAGCAGGGTGCCCATGTTGTCATCGTAAATGAGAATGACTTCTGGGATGCCGTCGACGACGCCGAAGCCGGTATCCTCTAATCAACCCGCAGACCACAACCGAACACCATTCTCTTGTGGTCTGCATTTTTACGCCCCTGCAAACCGAACAAATGTTTTGTTTCAGAAAGGAGCACCACGAACGCAAATGACAGAACACGACATCGCAGAAATCATGCAAAAGAACCTCAAGAAATATATCCTTGCAGCACTGAAAAGCTTATACCGTTACGACAACGAATTATTCTGCAACCCGGAAAACATTCATGTGCATGAAGCTGCGCTGACCACTCGTTTTGCCATGCACCTGCGCGATCAATTACGACACAATCTCACCGGCATAGACTTTGAGCGCTTTGAATTAGCAGGTTACCGAGTGGACTGTGAATACAATAGGCATGGGTCGGATTCAAAAACCGACTCTTCTAACAGCGAGCGACGTCCGGATATCCTGATTCACAAACGGGCAATTGCTTTCCTCCACGGGAACTATAACGATTCTTCCGACCAAAACATCTTATTTTGTGAAGCAAAGTGGGGAAAACTTGATAATACGGATAAAGACAAGCTCGAAATGACGGCTAAAGAATACCAATATTACTGCAGCCTTGGCATCGATAATATTACCGGCGAAGGTATAAAGCTGGTATTTCGCTTTGCAAATAACGATTATCAAGAGCAAACAGAAAAGTACAAATGGGACGCAGAAAACCAAAAGCTGGTGAAGGAATAACCGCCATGCCCGAAAAGCCCAAGAAAAAATACACCTACAAATACGTCAAGGCGATCACGGTCGGGCATAAGCCGGACGGCAAGCCGATCCGCAAGTATATCCGCGAGAACAACAAAGCGGTCTTTGAGCAAAAGGTGCGCTACTACCAAAACCTCAATGCCCACGGCGTGCAGATCGTCGGCCGGTCGCTCACAGTCGAGCAGTGGGCGTGGCAGTGGTATCACACCTACAAAGAGCCGAAGATCGGCGCGAGCCAGCGCATCAACTACGAGACCAACCTGCGCCGCCATATCCTGCCGGTGATCGGCTTTATGGCGCTGACCGCCGTGCGGCCTTACCACCTGCAGCAGCTCGTCAACGATGCCCGGCGCGAGGACGGCCAGCCGCTGGCGCAGGGCACGGTGCGGCAGATCCTGTACACGCTGCGGCAGATCTTCGAGCAGGCCGAGATCAATGGTCTGATCGAGGTCACGCCATGCCGCCGCATTGAGAACACCGCGACCGGCAAGGCAGCGCGGCGCGCGCTGACCCGGGAGGAGGAAGCGCTCGTCCGCAAGGTGGCCGCCCGGCACTGGGCGGGGCCGTGGGTGCTGCTCATGCTGGACTGTGGCCTGCGGCGCGGCGAGACCGTACCGATCGGCAAGGCCGACCTGTGCAAGGGCGGCACGATGCTGCGGATCAGCAGCGCCGTCACCTACGCCGAGGGCAATCAGGCCAAGCGCAAAGCCACAAAAACAGCGGCAGGGGAGAGGTACCTGCCCATGCCGCCCGCGCTGCTCGCACAGCTGGACACCTCCGGCCGCTATTTCTTCCACGGGCAAAACGGCAGGATGCTCACGCTCACCCATCTGCGCCGCATGTGGGGCAGCTTCCACCGCGCATGCGACAGGGAGGCCGGTGCCAAGCTGTACCGAAACAAGATCATCGAGCACGCTTTCGACCCGGCGATCACGCCGCACTATCTCCGGCACACCTACTGCACCAACCTACGCCGTCAGGGCGTCGACCTGAAAACCGCGCAATATCTCATGGGACACGCCAGCATCACGACCACAGCGAATATCTACGACCACGTCGACGTGGACGACATCGCCCAGCTCGGCCTGCACGAAGCAGCCAAAGAGGCGTGATATTTTGCAACACATTTGCAACGCATTTTGTCATTTGCCTGCGTTCGCGTCCGTTTTATCCGGTTTGTCGAAAAACCGCGAATACGGGAAAACCAGAACCGCAAAAGGGGAGAGCCTTGAAAAGTTCCCGAAAACACAAAAAACCGTCACTTTCGTGACGGTTTTTCACTGGTGGGGTTGGCGGGGCTCGAACCCACGACCTCTCGCGTGTGAGGCGAACGCTCTGACCAGCTGAGCTACAACCCCATTCATTTGGTTACCTGATTATTATACCAGAACAGGACGGGGTTTGCAAGCCTTTCTGCGGTCAAGTTTTATTGTTTTTATCCAGCCTCCCCATCAGCGCCACGATCAGGGCAATCACGATCAGCACGGTAAAAATACCCGCCATGCCCTGCCCGAGCAGGGCAATCGCCGTCCATACAGCTTCATTCATCCTTTACGCGCCCCTTTCTCACATGAAAAATCCAAGGATCACGCCGCCGGCCACGACCGAGGCGATCTGACCCGCGACGTTCGCGCCCACCGCGTGCATCAGCAGGTGGTTGGTGCAGTCGGCCTGCATGCCGAGCTTCTCGATCACGCGCGCGGACATGGGGAAGGCCGATATGCCTGCCGCGCCGATCATGGGGTTGACCTTGTTTTTGCAGAACAGGTTGAGTACCTTGGCAAACAGCACGCCGCCGATTGAATCCAGCACGAACGCGATCAGCCCCAGACACAGGATGAGCAGCGTTTCTTTTGTCACAAACTGCGCCGCGCGCATGGAGAACGAGATTGTAATGCCCAGCAGCAGGGTAATCAGGTTGGCCAGCTCATGCTGCGCGGTTTTGGACAGGCTCTCCAGCACGCCGCACTCGCGGATCAGGTTGCCGAACATCAAAAAGCCCACCAGCGACACGGACGCGGGCGCGACCAGTCCGGCGACGATCGACACCACAATCGGGAACAGGATGCGCGTGCGGCGGCTGACCTGACCGGCCGCGTAAGGCATTTTCATCGCGCGTTCCCTCTTTGTCGTCACCAGCTTGATCGCAAACGGCTGGATGATCGGCACCAGCGCCATATAGCTGTACGCCGCAACCGCAATCGCGCCGACATAGCGCGAGCCGAGCACCTGCGACACCAGGATCGAGGTCGGCCCGTCCGCCGCGCCGATGATACCAATGGAGGCCGCGTCGATGATGTCGAAGCCCAGCAGCGCGGCCGCGATGATGGTCAGGAAAATGCCGACCTGCGCCGCCGCGCCGAACAGGAACAGCTTGGGGTTTGCCAACAGCGGGCCGAAGTCGATCATCGCGCCGATGCCGATGAACAGCAGCAGCGGGAACGCCTCGCTCGCCTCGATGCCGGCTTCAAACAGCCATTGAATAATGCCGTTTGTCTCGCCCACGCCTTGCGTCATCTGGTCGATCACGCCGGAAAGCGGCAGGTTGACCAGGATCGCGCCGAAGCCCATGGGCAGCAACAGCGACGGCTCATACTGTTTTTCGATCGCCAGCCAGATCAGGAACCCACCGACGCAGTACATCACCACCTGCTGCCAAGTGATCGAAAGCAGGCCCTCATACAAAAATTCCACGTTACCGCCCCCTATACATAATATATGGCAGAATCTCCATTCCAGACGCCGCTTTCCGGACCTGGGATGCCTCTGGGAAAGACAAACAGACCTGCGTCTTCCCACAGGAAAACGCAGGTCTGGTCATTTCAGGCAACAGCCAGAACGGGATCGCACGCCCCGCCATGCTTGTTGGCGCTGCCGCGCGGCATGCCGCGCCGACTACTCCCCTTTGTTTAAGGATATCTTACCATCGGGCCCGCTGGGGTGTCAAGCGGAAACCCGCAAAGGATTCGCTAAGGTTTATCGGGTCAGTAGCCAAAGGCACCATCCTCCTGCACCCACTTGCCGTCTGCGCCGCGGTACAGGGTGAACGAGTAACCGTCGGCCTTGTCGCGCCATGCGCCTTCGCCGAAGCGCGCGTCGCCTATGACGGTAATTACATTGTCGATCGTCAGGCCGTCCTCCTGCACGTTGTCCCGCAGCACGCCGCTTTCCATAATGTTTTCCGACCATGCACGCTCGCTGGCCGGATCATAGCGCAGGTTTTCGACCGAAAACCCATTTGCCGCCGTGTAATCGCGCACGGCCTGGTACGCGGCCTCAATCTCATCCGGCGGGAACCGCGCTTCAAAGCTGCCGCGGTGCCGTTCCCAGGCCGCGCGCGCGATATCGTTGCCCGCAACCGCGTTTTCCACCTCCTGCGGCGACCAGCGCCACTGCAGGTCCAGTTCATGCAGGATATTCTCGGCATATGCGCCGTCCGACAGGCTAAGGTAATACGCCAGCTCCTCCACGGTGCAGCCGGAAAAATCGTTTGTTTCCTTGCGCATCATGTAGCTGTACGGGTCGAATTCCCAACCCGAGCCGCCCGCCGTGTCCAAAGACCACCAGACCGGCAGGTAGATGGGCTGCACCGCATCCCCCAGCCGCACGGCCCTCATGCCGACGCGCACCTGACCGCCGTCCGCAAAGGTATAGACCCAGCTTTCGCCCTGCTTCACCGGATGCACAATGCGGTCGCCCGCCGTGCCGCCCGACAGGCCGAGCGTCCATTCCATCGCCCGCGCCGGATCGCGCAGGGCGGTGAGCGAAGCGTTCGCCAGCAGGGCGCGCACCCGCGCTTCGCTGAACTCCGGCAGGCCCAGCCCGCTGTTGTCGTACCGCAGCAGGAAGCGTTCGAGCGAATCGGTCGGCGTGGTTTCATCCAGCAACCACTCCTGTCGGGTCAGGTGATAACCGCCCTTGTCGGAGGCCTCCAGCGCCTCCACCGCGCGGTATGGGCGGTGCTGCCTGTCCCACAGCTCATACGCCACCGTCGCGCTGCCGCCGTCTATCCCGACCGTGTCACGCTCGGTCCAGATCGTGCTGTCGTAGTCCCGCGTATAGCGCGCAAGCCCATCCAGAAACGCCACACCGTTCAGATAGGTTTCCATGCGCGCCCGCCGCTGGGCTTCGTCCGGCGCATGGATGGTAAGCGAGCCGCCGTCCAGCGCCCACGCGGCCTGATCCATCTCCTGATACGCGGCCGCGATGTCCCTGTCCTGCGTATCATACTGCACGTCGGACGCAAACGTCAGGTAATAGGTCAGCCCGTCGCGCTCGGCCAGCGTCTTGCTGGGTACCGGCCAGTCCTCGCCAAAGGTAGATTGCAGATAGTCTGTCGCTTCTACGGCAAGCATCATCACCGTACCCGCCCCATACGGGTCGGAGGTCGCTTCCGGCCACGCGTTTTTCAGGCCGAACATGGCGCAGCCATCCTTCTCGGTTACATACCCCTGCCCGACAAAGCACGCCGGCAGGGTGAGGGTATAGCCGTAGACGTCGTTCACATAAGCGGTGGAGTCGATTGTGCGACTGGCTTCCGCCGCGCCGCCCGCTATGCGGAATACGAATGCGGCGGTATGCGCCGTTCCATCCGCCGCCGTGTAGGACACGGTCACGCCGCGGTACACATCAGCCGGCTGCGTCGAGGACAGCGCCTCCGCCGTGATATGTTCCACGGGATAGCTGTACGACATGCTGGCCGCACCGCCCGTATAGGAAAAGCTGTCCGTTTCGGTCACCCGCTCGTCGTACTGGCGCGCACCGTCCTCACGGACGACCGCGTCCGCAATCGTGACCTCGCCAGCCGGCGTGGGGTCGAACAAAAGCTCGATGGTGTCGCCTGCCCGCAGCAGCGGGATGCTGCCCGCGGCGTTGCGCACCGCCTGCTCGGTGGTCTCGCCCACGGGCAGGCTTACCCCGCCCCCCGTGGCGGCAAAGCCCCCGTCAAGCGGTTCCGCCAGCCCGACCGGCAGCCAATAACCCTCGGTCTTCTCCATGCGCACGTCAACGGACGGGCTGCCGTCGATGAAGTGCAGGCGCACGACGGCTTCGGTATCCGTCTGCGAAACCAGTTCGGCGGTGAGCCATGTCCGCATCCGGATGTATGTTGTGTTGCCTTCCATCTCTTCGTATGTTTCACCGAAATAGCCGAAGATATTTTCGATTGCGGTCAGCGGCTGTTCCAGATCAGTGATCGGGCCGCCATTATAAAACGAGGCATTAACTACCGTTTCCCCGGTATTGCCGTATTGCAGGTCGGGCCAGGGCAGGCCTGAGTCATAATACAGGCCAAATATCTCACGCATGGTATAGCCCGCGTCCTGTCCTGCCAGCTGATCCTGTATGAACGACAGGTGATCGTCACACCGCTGCATTTTGGAAATGACCCTGCGGCCGTTTTCCTCACCGGCGGTAATTGCAATCGCGGAGCGGTAATCGGTCGTGCCGCCGCCGTACATCTGGAACACCGCGACACAGGTATTTGCCTCCTCGGTCGGTACGATCACATAATTGCGGTAGGAAGGCGACGAGCCGCCGTATTTGGTATACCATACGGCGTTTTCGTCCTCGCTGCCGGCAAGGTGCTGCTGCTGCCGCACCAGCGCCTGCTGCTCCTGTTCGGACAGCACCGGATACAGCGGCCACACCGACTTATATGCCACCGCGCGCGCGTACTGCTGCGCGAGGTCGGCGGCGGTACGGGCGTTTTCCCCGCCGCCGTAGGTATAGTCCTGCGGCTGACCGGCCGCCATAATGATACTGAGCTGTTCGCCATTGTCAAAGGTATGCCGCACCTCGGCCAGGTCGTTTTCACCGTCGTTGGTCACGTCCCAGCGGCGGACGACCTCCGTGCTGCCGCCGGACAGCCGCAAAATCTCTCTGCACTGCTCCGCAGCGTCGTCCGATGCCGTCCCAGTGTTTTCCGGCAGTCCGAGGTCGTTTTCGTACAGGATGCGGAATTCTTCCAGCGAGGTCACGCCATCCCGTGCAACCGGCTTTGCGCTTTTCATCATCCATTTGCCGTCCATATCGCGTTGAAAATCCAACTGCTGCACCGCCCGATAGGGGATGTTTCCCTGTTCCTCTATCAGCAGCAGGTCAGCTACGGCATAGGTTTCCTCCCCGCGCAGCACCGCTGTGCTGGCAAGCAGCTCCGCTTCGCCGTTGATATGCTCGTGTATCTGCGCTGCCCACCATTCCGCAATCTCCAGCCGCGTTTCCTCTGTCAATTTTTCCTTACTCTCTCCTACCGACACCGCGCAGCCGAGCGAGGCGACCAGCACCGCCGCAGCCACAATGAGCGCAGCGCCGCGCTTTTTCGCGCGCTTGTCGAACAGCCCTTCAAAGCGGCGCATGAGCGTTTCCTTATCCCCCGTGAAGCACGACACCAGCGCCCGCCGCTGCGCCTGTGCCTGCGCGGACCGCAGGATGGTTTCCCCGTAAGCGCGACGCTGACTCCCGTCCATACCGCGCACCACCGCGTCGTCGCACGCCAGCTCGATATCCTCCTGTGCAAAGCGCGTCAGCAGGCGCACCAGCGGATTGAACCAGTGTACCGACCGCGCCGCCACCAGCAGCAGCTTGAGCCACAGGTCGCCACGCTTATAATGCGTCAGCTCATGCCGGAAGATGAACATGGCGTCCTCTTCGGACAGGTCTTCCTGCGGCAGCCACAACACCGGCTCGGCAAATCCCGCGAGCATCGGACAGTCCGCCGCACCGCTCACACACAGCGGAATGGCGCGGCGGATGCCGAGCGAGCGCTTCTGCTCCTCGAAAATGCCGTGCAGCGCCTCGCTCTGCACATCCGCGGAAGCTTCCTTCAGGCGCCGGATGTAGCGGCGGTAATCCCGCGCCTGCCAAAACACGTTGTACAGCACGCCGGTCAGCCAGACCAGCGCCAGCACACCGTCCACATGAATGGCGCTTTTCCAGTTCTCCTGCACCTGTACGCTCTGCGTAAACTCGCTTTCGGTCATCCACGCGCCTCGCGGCAGTGAGGGCTGCGCCACACCGTCCTGCGCCGCACCCGCCGCCTGCGTCTCATCCTGATGATAGGTCACATACAGCGTCCTCTCGGGCGGCGTGAGCTGTATGGGCGGGTCGGGCAGCGTGAGCTGCACCGGAAAGAGCAGCCGCACCGCCAGCAGCGCCCAGATCACGCAGACCGCCCGCGCCGGATAGCGTTTTTTCAGCGTCCTGCGCAGCAAAAACAGCGCGAGCGCGACCGCCGACACCGTCAGGCCGGCCTGCGCCAGCCCCAGCAGCAATTCATTCTGTGCCATATCCTACCCCTCCTGTCCTTACCGCCCCTGCGCGTCCAGAAAGGCACGCAGCTCGTCGATATCCCGCTCGGTCAGCGCGCCCGCGTCCGACAGGCTCGCCACCAGATTTTTCACCGAGCCGCCGCACAGGCGCTGCACAAAGCTGCGGCTCTCCCGCTGGAGGTATGCCTCCTCCCGAACGAGCGGCGTATAATAGTTCTGCCGCCCCTGCTTTTCGCACCGCAGGAAGCCCTTTTCGCACAGTCGGGAGAGGAAGGTCAGCACGCTGGTCGGCTTCCACTCCTTGGGCGCGTTCTGCTGCACCTCGGCCGCGGTCACCGGCGGCTGAAGCGCCCAGATCGTTTGCATGACCTCCAGCTCCGCATCCGGCAGGCGTTTGATTTCGTCCATAGTCCCACCCCTTTTTCTACGGTTGTAAAACCTTTTTCCAGCCTTATTCTACATCAGTAGAATTTTCCTGTCAAGTCATACTTTGTTTACAGTTTGGAACATTGACAGCCCTCCGGTTTTACGGTATGCTAATAGTGTCCTGATATGGACAAAAGCCATATTTTTACGGATCAAGGAGCAAGTATCATGCGTAAATCGACAGCGCTTGGTTTTGCGCTCTGCGGCACCCTGCTGGTCATTCTCCTGTTCATCGCGGGGCGCATGCTGTACATCAAATTTTATCACCAGTCCTTTACCGATATCGCGGGCAAGGGCGTGCAGGCGTCGCTGATGCTGAGCGAAAACGACACCTCGCTCCCCGCAGTGACGGATGAAAAACAGATCGCTTCCTATACCGACCTGCTCGGCGGCTACACCTATACGCCCTATCCGCATTTTTTCCAGCCCGGCGATGATAAGCTGACCGCCAACCGCCTGACCGTCACCTTTGAAAACGGCAGCTCAATCAGCGTCAACGCGGACGGCTTTGTGTTTGTAGACGGCAAGCTGCGCGGCATCGAGGGGGGCCGCGGGCAGGAATTTTATCACAAGCTGTATATCCTGTTCTATCCGAACGCGACATAGGAAGAGAGGTGCGGAATGAAAAAGGCGGTATGCCTCCTGCTGGCGCTGCTGGGTACGGCTGCGCTGCTGGCCGGTTGCGCGCAGGCCGTTTCGGTCGGCGTGATCGGCGGCGCAGACGGCCCGACGGAGATCATTGTTTCCGGCCCGCGCGCGGAATAGGCTGAAAACCGGACGTCCCGTTTCCGGAACGGGCCTGCATTTTTCATATTTGGGGGAATGGACAAGATGAGGGAGCTGCTTCTGGATGCGGAAACCCTGTATACGCGCGCGCAGGCGCATGACGCGCTGGCAAAGGCGTTCGGGTTTCCGGCCGATTACGGGCGCACGCTGGACGCGCTTTACGACCTGCTGACCGCCTGCCCGCCCGCGCGGCTGACGCTGCGGCACGCGGAAAAGCTGGTTGACAACATGGGGAACTACGGCGAACTGCTGCTGCGCGTCCTGGCGGACGCGGCGGCAGAGAACCCGTCGTTCGTGCTTTCGGCCGAATAAAAGCAGCGTCCGGACCTGCGGGTCCGGACGCTGTTTTCACAGTCGCCTGCCGTTGTATTTCTGCGCGGCGGCGGCGCAGCCTTCCGCAATGATGCAAGCCGCGGCCTCCACCGCGTCCGCGCAGGCCTTGTCGATGGCTTTCTGCTCGTCCGCAGTGAACTTGCCCAGCACCCAGGCCGCCAGGTCGTAATCAGGATGCGGCTTTTTGCCCACGCCGATCTTGACGCGCGGGAAATCCTCGCTGCCCAGATGGTAGATGATGTTCTTCAGCCCGTTCTGCCCGCCCGCGGAGCCTTTCGCGCGCACGCGCAGCGTACCCACGTCGAGCGACACGTCGTCCGACAGCACGATGATGCGTTCGGGCGGTATCTTGTAAAACGCCGCCGCGTCGCGCACCGCCTCGCCGGACAGGTTCATGAACGTCTGCGGCTTCATCAGCAGCACGCGGCTGCCGCCGAGCGCGGCCTCGCCCACCAGAGCCTTGAATTTCATGCGGTCGATCCTCCGTCCGCTGCGCGCGCACCAGCCTTCGAGCGCGCGGAAACCCGCGTTATGCCGCGTGTTGTCATATTTGCTGCCCGGGTTGCCCAGGCCGACGACCAGCCATTCCACCGGCCCCGCCGCCTGCGCGGCTTTCTGCTCGTCCAGCTTTTTGAAAATATCGAATACTGACATGGTCCTTCTCCAAACAAAACGCCTCCCCCGACGGGAGGCGTCTGCTGTTTTTTATTCTACCGACAGGATATAATAGTACACCGGCTGTCCGCCGTCGATGACCGAGATCTCCATATCCTTGTTCTCGCGGCGCAGCAACGCCTCCACCTCGGCGGCCTGCTCCGCGCTGACGCCCTCGCCGTAGATCACGGTGGCGAACGCGCTGTCGTCGGTCACCATCTCGCGCACCAGCTTTTTAAGCACCACGCTTTCGCGGCCGCTCGCGCACAGCCTGCCTTCACACAGAGACAGGTATTCGCCCTGTTTGATTTTCTTTCCGTCGAACTCGCTGTCGCGCGCGGCGTAGGTCACCTGTCCGCTGCGCACCTGCGCCGCCGCGTCGGCCATCGCCGCCGCGAGGCCGCTGTCCTGCTCGCTGTCCAGATCGGCGGCGAGCATCGCGGAAATCCCCTGCGGAATGGTTCGGGTCGGCACGACCACCAGCTTTTTGCCCTCCGCCAGGTGCGCGGCCTGCTCCGCCGCCATGATGATGTTTTTATTGTTGGGCAGCACGAACACGGTTTCCGCCGGCACCGCGTCCACCGCACGCACGATATCGTCGGTCGAGGGGTTCATGGTCTGGCCGCCCTGCACGACCATGTCCACGCCCAGGTCAGTGAACACATTTTTCAGGCCGTCGCCCGCCGCGACCGCGACAAAGCCGTATTTTTTCTCCGGCGGGGCGATCACGCGCTCGGCCGGCGCGTCCGCCGTACCCTCGATCACCTTGGCGGTGTGCTGCTCGCGCATGTTCTCGATTTTGACCGTGAGCAGCGGGCCGAATTTCAGCCCCTCCTCCAGCGCTCTGTTCGGTTGGTCGGTATGCACATGCACCTTAACGATGTCGTCATCCTCCACTACAACCAGCGAATCCCCAATATCGCTCAGGATCGCGCGCAGGCGGCCGACGTTGCGGGCCTTGTCCTTGCGCGCGGCAATGAACTCAGTGCAGTAGGTGAACGTGATCTCCTCGTCCGCAATGGCGGCGAAGTCCGCGGCGGCCTTCGCCGCCGGCTGCGCGGCCGCGCGCTCCTTGCGGACGCCACGCAGCCCGTCCAGCATGCCCTCCAGGATGGTCAGGAAGCCGAACGCACCCGCGTCCACCACGCCCGCCTTTTCCAGCACGGGGTTCTGGTGTACGGTTTCCGCGAGCGCCTCCCGCCCGCGTTCGAGGACTGCGCAAAGCACCTGCTCTGCGGACAGCGCCGAATCGGCCTGACAGGCCTCGACCGCGTGCTGGGCGGATACGCGCGACACGGTCAGGATCGTACCCTCGGCCGGCTTCATGACCGCCTTGTAGGCGGTGTCCACGCCCTCACGCAGCGCGAGCGCCAGCGCACGCCCGTCCACCTGCTCCGCCTCGCGCAACTTTTTCGCCATGCCACGGAACAGCAGCGACAGGATAACGCCCGAATTGCCGCGCGCGCCGCGCAGCAGCGCGGAGGCGGCCGTGTCCGCAGCCTTTGCCAGCGTCGGCTCCTCCAGCTTGTCCAGCTCGGTCATGGCGGACGCCATGGTCATGGACATATTGGTGCCTGTATCGCCGTCCGGTACGGGGAACACGTTCAGTTCATTGGCGCGCTCCTTGTTTTCCGCAATGGCGAGCGCGCCCTCGATCACCATGGATTTGAAAAGCGCGCCGTCTATTTTCTGATCTGCCATATGCATACTCTCCCTAATCTCTGTTTTCAGACCGCGTCCGCGCCCCGCGAACGGCGGCGGTATGGGGATACAGGGGTCTGCACCCCCTGCTTATCAGTCCGCGCGAATGCTCTCCACATAAACGTCCACGTTTTTTACGTCTACACCGGTCAGACGCTCCACATGGTAGCGCACCTCGCCGATGATCGAGCGGCACACGGTCGCGATGTTCACCCCGTGTTCCACCGCGATGTGCAGGTCGATATCGACGCCGCCGTCCGGTGCCTCGGCCACCTTAACGCCGCGGGACTGGTTCTCCCGTCCGAGCAGGTGCGCCAGTCCGTCCGACATCGAGCGGATGGTCATGCCCTTCACTCCAAAACAGGAGGAAGCCGCATAGCCCGCGATGCCGGCCAGCACTTCGTTTGTGATTTCGATATATCCAAGATCAGTCTTGATCGTCATAGAAAACCCTCCCTGTGATTGGTTGGCTGTCTGGTTACTTACCTTATATTTTATATCAAATGCCCTGTAAATACAAGCAAAATGCGGAAAGCATGTCATGAATCTATAAATTTCCGGCAACAATAGAAACAAATGTTTGCTTTTCCCGCCATAATACGGTATAATGAAGAAAATGCGAACGTATGTTCCTTTCAGGCAAGGTGTGAAGGAGTGCAGACCCCATGAAAAAAATTTCCCCAAAACAGCAGCGCATCCTCGATTATATCAGCGAATTCTCCCTGGAGCATGGCTACCCGCCCTCCGTGCGAGAGATCTGCGCTGAAATGGACCTGCGTTCCCCCTCGACCGTACACGCGCATCTGAAAAAGCTGCAGGAGGCGGGCTATCTCGAGCCGAGCGACCATAAATCCCGCGCGCTGACGCCGGTCAGCGGCCCGTCCATGGTGCCGCGCGTCCCCATCCTCGGGCGGGTAACGGCCGGCCTGCCCATCCTTGCGGTGGAGGAGCATATCGGATACGTCCCGTTCGAGCCGGCGGCCGGCGGCGGGGAATACTATGCCCTGCGCATCCGCGGCGATTCCATGACCGGCGCCGGCATCCTGGACGGCGACCTCGTCATCGTCCGGCAGGACGCGCAGGCTCGCAGCGGCGATATCGTCATCGCCCTGCTGGAGGACGAGGCCACCTGCAAAACGCTGAACCTCACGCAGGACGGCGTATGGCTGATGCCGGAAAATCCGGCCTACCCGCCTATCAACGGTACGGGCTGCCAGATCCTCGGCGTGGTCAAAGCGGTCTATCGGGAATATTAAGGAGCGACGCCTATGCCGGCACTGGACGACAGCATCCAATTCGTCAAGGGCATCGGCCCGAAAAAGGCGAAGCTGTTTGAAAAACTGCACATCCGCACCCTGCGCGACGCGCTTGAGACCTATCCGCGCGACTATGAGGACCGCACCCGCATCACCCGCATCGCGGATATCGGCGCGGAGGACAAATACACCGTCCGCGCGGTCGTGGGTACCGAACCCAAGCTCAGCCGCATCCGCAAGGGGCTGACGCTGGTCAAATGCACGATTTTTGACGAGTCCGGCTTACTGCACGTCACCTGGTTCAACAACCCTTACGCCGCCGCGCTGGTGCGCGCGGGGCAGGAATATGTGTTTTACGGCCGCATACAGGGCTTTGGCCGCGCGCGGACGCTCATTTCGCCCCAGTCCGAAAAGGTCGCGCCGGACGCGGACCACCCAGGCCGCATCGTGCCGGTCTATCCGCTGACCGCGGGGCTGACCCAGCGCGACCTGGAGCGCGTGACCGAAGCCGCGCTCGCCGCCGTGCCGGGCGACTGGCCCGACCCGCTGCCCGAGGTGCTGCGCGCCAAATACCGCCTGCCGGACGCGGCCGACGCGCTGGCCGCCATCCACCGCCCACAGACAGCGGACGAAGTTGCCGAGGCGCGCCGCCGCATGGTGTTCGAGGAGCTGTTCCTGCTGTGCTGCGGCCTGCAGCAGCTCAAGGAGCGCCGCCGCGCCGATTCCGGCATCCTTTTCGCGCAGGGCGGGCTGGACGCCTATCTGGACGCGCTGCCTTTCGCCCCCACGGGCGCGCAGCGCCGCGCGATCGGGGAGGTTGCGGCGGACTGCGCCTCCGGCAGGCCGATGAACCGGCTGGTGCAGGGCGACGTCGGCTCGGGCAAGACGGTCGTGGCGGCAGCGCTGTGCGCCCTGGCCGCGCAGAACGGCTGGCAGGCCGCTTTCATGGCGCCGACCGAGATCCTCGCCGTCCAGCACGCGGAAACGCTCGCCCCCCTGCTGGGCCGGCTGGGCATTTCCTGCACCCTGCTCACCGGCTCGATGACCGCGGCGCAGAAGCGGTCCGCGCTCGCCGCAATCGAAACCGGCGCGGCGCAGGTCGTGGTCGGCACGCACGCGCTCATCCAGCAGGGCGTGGCCTTTCACCGGCTGGGCGCGGTCATTGCGGACGAGCAGCACCGCTTCGGCGTGGCACAGCGCGCCGCGCTTTCGGCCAAGGGGGAAACGCCGCATGTGCTGGTCATGTCAGCTACGCCCATTCCGCGCACGCTCGCGCTCATTCTGTACGGCGACTTGGACGTATCCGTGCTGGACGAGTTGCCGCCCGGCCGCAGTCCGGTCGAGACCTACGCGGTGGGAGAAAATATGCGCCGGCGCATCACCGCCTTTATCGACAAGCAGATTGCGGCAGGCGGGCAGGCCTACGTCGTCTGCCCGCTGGTCGAGGAGGGCGAATTAAACCTCAAAAGCGCGGAGCAGCACGCAAAGGACCTGCAGGCCGCCCTGCCGCACCGCCGCGTTGCCGTGCTGCACGGCCGCATGAAAAACGCGGACAAGGAGCAGGTGATGCGCGATTTCGCCGCGCGGCAGTATGATATCCTGGTCGCCACGACCGTGATCGAGGTCGGCGTGGACGTGCCGAACGCCAACCTGATGGTAGTGGAGGACGCGGACCGCTTCGGCCTGTCCCAGCTCCACCAGCTCCGCGGGCGGGTCGGGCGCGGGCCGCGGCAGTCCTACTGCGTGTTTTTCGGCGCGGACAAGGGAGAATCTGCCCGCGAACGCCTGAAAATCCTGTGCCGGACCGGCGACGGGTTCGAGATCGCGCGCGCCGACCTCGCCCAGCGCGGGCCGGGCGACTTTTTCGGCCGGCGGCAGCACGGCCTGCCTGCGCTGCATGTTGCTGATCTCGCGGCCGACCTCGCACTCATGCAGTCCGCCCGCGAGGAGGCCGAGGCCATTCTTGCCGCCGATCCGCGTCTGGAGGGCTATCCAACCTTATCTGCGCGCGTGCAGCGCATGTTCGCCGCACGGGACGACGAGGTGTTCAACTAAAAGGGCGGAAGCCGCTATGGCTTCCGCCCTTTTTCCGTTTATGCCCTTATGCGTCCTCTCCGCCCGCCGGCTTTTCCCGCCGCTCGGAGAGCACTAGGCCGGCCAGCGCCAGCACGGTGCCCAGCCACATGATTGGCGTCATAGTTTCGTGCAGGATGAGCGCCGAGCTGATAATGGTGATCACCGGCGTGGCATAGATGTACGCGCTGGTCTTGACCGGCCCCAGCAGGAACACCGCCCGGTTCCAGGTCACAAAGCAGGTCGCGGAGGCCAGCAGGCCGAGGAAGAGCAGGTTCGCGACGTGAAGCGGCTCGGTCCATGCAGACAGCAGCGCGGGAAAGCCCTCGAGCAGGGCGGGCACCAGCAGGAACAACAGGCCGTAGCCGAAAATGCGGCAGGTCAGCGGCACGGTGCGGTAGCCCATCGCGCCCAGCTTGCGCACGATCACCGAATACACGCCCCAAACAAACGCCGCCCCCACGCCGAGCAGTACGCCGCGCGGGTCGAGGTTCAGCTCGCTCACCCCCGCCAGCGACGTCATCGCCACACCCGCTATCGCGCACACAAAGCCGAGGAAAAACCAGCGGCTGAGTTTCTCGCGCAGCACGACCGCCGCGACCAGCGCGGTGAACAGCGGTGCCGCCGCCACGATCACGCCGACCAGGGACGCGGAAATATAGGTCAGCGCGATATTCTCCATCAGAAAGTACAGCGACACGCCGGTCAGCCCCGCCAGTGCGAACAGCAGCTCATGCTGCCATTTCTGCGGCCTGACGAGCCCGCGCCCTGCGGCGAACAGCGCTACAAAGCCCAGCCCGAAGCGGGCGACCATGATTTCCAGCGGCGTGAACGCGCGCAGCAACACCTTGGTCGAAACAAATGTCGTACCCCATACCAGCACAGTCAGCATAGCGAGCAAATGCCCCTGCAGCCTGTGATTTTCCCTCATGGTATCCCCCTCTCTATGCAGCGGTCGCGGCCATCCGCGCCCCGGCGGGCTCAGCAGATAAAGCCCCCGCCGATCACAATATCGTTGTCATAAAACACCGCGCTCTGCCCCCTTGCGGGCGCGCGGACCACGTCCTCGAACATGATGCGCGCGCCGCCGGCCTCCGGATAAACCAGCGCGCGGTCG
This sequence comes from Agathobaculum massiliense, assembly GCF_900291975.1. Classification (GTDB taxonomy): domain Bacteria; phylum Bacillota; class Clostridia; order Oscillospirales; family Butyricicoccaceae; genus Agathobaculum; species Agathobaculum ammoniilyticum. The sequence goes on along the minus strand of NZ_OMPN01000001.1, from coordinate 1,909,897 downwards.
CTGCGCCTGGAAAAGCGCACGCGCACCTCGCAGGGGAACGCGCCGTTTTCCGCGTATTCGGGCGCGATGTAGTGTACGTCGCGCACCTTGATTTCCTTTTCGAACACGTCCTCGAGCGACAGCACCACCTCGTCGGTCTCCGGCCGCAGCGCGTGGACGAACAGGCGGCCTGCCGCAGCCACGCCCAGCCCCTTGCGCTGGCCGACCGTATAGCAGTGCAGCCCCTTGTGCCGCCCCAGAACATTGCCCGCCTCGTCCACAAAATTGCCCGGCGGGCAGGCCGCGCCGTGGCGCTCGAGCCAGCCCTGCACATCCCCGTCCGGAATGAAGCAGATATCCATACTGTCCGGCTTTTCGGACACGGACAGGCCGATATCGCGCGCCGCAGCGCGGGTTTCGTCCTTACCCGCACTTTCCCCCAGCGGGAACAGGCAGCGCGCGACCGTCCGCCGCGGCAGGCGGTGCATCATATAGGTCTGATCCTTTTCCGCGCGGGCGCGCAGCAGGAGCGCGCGCCCCTGCGCGTCCCGTCCGGTGCGGGCGTAGTGGCCGGTGGCGACATAGGGCGCGCCGATCTCATCCGCATAGTCGGTCAGCGCACGGAACTTGACCAGCGGGTTGCACACCACGCACGGGTTAGGCGTGCGCGCGGTGCGGTAGCAGTCCGCGAAATAGGCGCACACTTGCTGCTCGAACGCCTCGCGCCGGTGCGCGACGTAAAGCGGGATGCCCAGCTCGTCTGCCGCCTGCTGCGCGGCCTCCGTGCCGCCCAAACCGACCTCCAGGAACAGCCCGTATACCGCAAAGCCCTGCGCGCGCAGGCGCGCCGCCGCGACCGCGGAATCCACGCCGCCTGATAATCCTAACACAACTTTTTCCATCATTCTTGTAAAATCTCCTACTGTTCGGGGCTGCCATCAAAAAGAAAATGAGCGCCCCGCGCTCATTTTCACAGAACGTCCGCCGCTTATTCGCCGGACGAGGTCCACTCCTCCAGCCCTGCAAACGCATTGTACGGCGCGGGGCTGAAATTATCGATCAGGCCCTTGCGGATGATCAGCTGCCCGCACTCGAACGCGATCGGGATAAAGGGCATTTCCTCCGCGAACGCCGTGTAGAACGCCGCGAGATTGTCACCGCTGCGCGCGGCTGCGACGGCGGCGGACATGGTCTGGCTGGAATAGCCGCCGTAGTTCAGGCTGCCGTCGGAGGAAAGCAGCGGGCGCAGGTCAAAATCCGGCGTCAGCAGCGTTTCCCCATAATATACGTCAAAATCGCCCGACTGCAGCATGGACACATAGGTTTCATACGGCTGCCGGTCCACGGTCACCGACACGCCGACCGCTTTCCAGGAGGCCGCGATCTGTTCCGCCGCCGCCACCTTAAACGTATTGTTGGCGTTGACGAGCAGCCGGATGGACAGGGCCGCGTCCCCGCCGGACGCGCCGCCGCTGCCGGTATCCGTCCCGCCGGCCTCTCCGTCGGCGTCTTCCTCACCCGTATCCGTTTCGCCGTCGTCCTGTCCCGTGTCCCCCGCGCCGCCGGCCTGCTCCAGTCCCTCGCGCAGGAGACGCGCGGCGGTCTCGGTATCGGCGGACATATTGAGCGTCAGCCCGTCGGCTGCGGGCTGCGGATTGACCGGCAAGACCGCCGGCGCGGCAAAGGTCTGCAGCTGCGTGTCGCACAGGCTCTGCCGGCCGAGCGCGGCGCTGAGCGCCTGCCGCACCTTGGCGTTGGCAAGATAGGGGTTGCTGTAATTGACGCCCAGGTAATGCAGGTCCGCGCTCGCGGTGCGCACGGTGTCGATCGACCCGCCGATGATCGTACTCGCCCCGTCGGGTGCGATGCGCGGCTCGCGCAGCAGGGAAACATCCCCTGTGCGGAAGCTGGATTCCGCGGCGTCCGCCCGTGTCATGGGTACCAGCGTGATATGGCGGATGGAGCCGAGGACCCCGCCGTGCCAGCTCTCATTGGCCTCCAGCTTCCACTGGTTGCCGTCCTTGACCGGCTGGAACGGGCCGGTCCCGTCGGCGAAGTCGCCGCTTTCGGCCGAACCCTGCCGGTAGATCGGGATGTCGAGCAGGCGGGGGAAATTAATGTTGGGCGAGGACAGCACGATACGCACCTCGCTGCCGGACAGCGCCTCGATCGAGGCAGCCTCGACCAGCCGGTTATGGTACGGCGACGCCTCATTATACTGCGCGGCCTGCAGGCTGGCGACCACGTCGGCCGCAGTCAGCTTCTCGCCCGACCAGAACGTCACGTCGTCCCGCAGCGTAAAGGTGAACGTTGTCCCATCGCCCGTATACGATGCGCATAGCACATTTTGCGCGGTAAAATTGCCGCTGACCTCGAACAGGCCTTCATATAGCGCCTCGCACAACAGGCGGTTGATGCTGGTGCTGTCCAGCACCGGATTGAGCGTGCCGTTCTGGTACCAAGCCATGCCAAAATATGCGTCCGACACCTCGACCGTATCAACCGGCCCGTCATCCCCGCCCAGCCCGCCTTCCCCGCAGGCCGTCAGCAGGCAGAGCGCCGCCAGCAGTGCCGCCAGCGCGCGTTTTTTCCATTTCATAAAACGGACTCCCTTTCCGTCACAGGCAGATCACGCCGCCCTGTACGCCGCGTACGCCGCGGGTCGCGCGGTGCGACCAGAATTCATCGCTGTGGCACATGGTACACAGCCCGCTGTCGATCACGTTTTCCGGCGCGAGCCCCGCGTCCCGCAGCAGCTTTACGCCGATGCCCTGCAGATCGACATGGAATTTTGCTCCCTTTTCCCGAATATAGGGCCGTACGGCCACGCCGAGCAGGCGCTCCATCGCCTCCGGCACATCCGCGTCGGTTTCAAAGCACTCCTGCCGGATGGACGGCCCCAAGACCGCGATCAGGCTCTCGCGCCTCGCACCCAGGCGCGCCACCATCACCTCCACGGTTTTGGGCAGGATGCCGCCCGCCATGCCGCGCCAGCCCGCATGGGCCACGCCCGCAGTATGCGTCGCCGGATCGTACAGCAGGGTCACTACGCAGTCCGCGTAAAAGCCGCAGAGCGGCGTGTCCGGCAGCGCTGTCACGATCGCGTCCGACCGCCACGCCATCGGGCGGTGCAGCCCCATGCCGGCCTGCTCCTCCCCGACAACCGAAACCTCGGTTTCGTGGATCTGACGGGTCAGCGTGAAGCGTTTTTCATCCACGCCGAGCGCTTCCGCCAGGCGGCGGTAATTTTCCCGCACGCTGGTCTCCTCGTCCCCCCGGCTGAAGCCCAGGTTGAGGCTTTCACAGTGTCCCGTGCTCACGCCGCCGTACTTAGTCGTAAAGGCATGCCGCACCGGCAGCCGGCGGCAGGTATAATAAACAAATGGGCCGCTCTGAACGCGGCACATGGATCGATGCATGCGTTTTTCCTCCCGATTCAGTTGTATTATTATATCAAATGCGGCCCCCCTCCACAAGGGCGCAAAACCGTTCTTCTCAAAAAGCGCCAAAATCTGCCCGCTCGCGGACGTGTTTTTCTTGACAGTTTGACCAACAGGCTTTACAATATTTTTAGTATAATACCTGCTGTTATATAGCCTGCGTAAAAATACGCACGGCTTTTTTCAAGGGCATTATAACCGTACCTCTGTCCGACAGGGGGCCACTGCACTCAAAAAAATCAATAGGAGGACACACCAAAGCAATGAACGACATCATCATACCGCTCGTGACCGGTATCGTGTGTCTCGTTGTGGGCGTTGTCATTGGCTTTTTGTACCGCAAGCGTGTTGCGGAAAAAGAGATCGGCTCCGCCGAGACCGAAGCGACGCGCATCATCAACGAGGCCATCAAGGCCGGCGAAACCAAAAAGCGGGAAGCGATTCTCGAAGCCAAGGACGAGATCCACAAGCAGCGCACCGAAGCCGACCGCGAGCTCAAGGAGCGCCGCAACGAGACCCAGCAGCTCGAGCGCCGCCTGATCCAGCGCGAGGAGGCGCTGGACAAGAAAAGCGATACGCTCGAGCGCAAAAACGAAGACCTTTCCCGCCAGCTGGAGGCAGCCCAGAAGGAAAAGGACGACCTGGCCCGTGTCAAGGCCGAGCAGCTCGAAAAGCTGGAGCAGATCGCCAGCATGACCCGCGACGAGGCGCGCGAGATGCTGGTCCAGTCGATCGAGGCTGAGGCCACGCACGACGCGGCGGTTAAGCTGCGCGAGATCAACCAGCGCGTCAGGGACGAAAGCGAACAGACCGCGCGCGAGATCATTTCCACCGCCATCCAGCGCTGCGCGGCCGATCATGTTTCCGAAGCGACCGTATCGGTCGTCCCGCTGCCCAACGACGAGATGAAGGGCCGCATCATCGGCCGCGAGGGCCGTAATATCCGCACGCTCGAAACACTGACCGGCGTGGACCTGATCATCGACGACACGCCGGAGGCCATTACGCTTTCCTCGTTCGACCCTGTGCGCCGCGAGATCGCGCGCCTGAGCTTGGAAAAGCTGATCGTGGATGGACGCATCCATCCGGCACGCATCGAGGAAATGGTGGAAAAATCCCGCCGTGAGGTGGAGCAGATCATCAAATCCGAGGGCGAACGCGCCACCTTTGAAACCGGTATCCACGGCATCCATCCCGAGTTGGTCAAAACGCTCGGCCGCCTGCGCTACCGCACCAGCTACGGCCAGAACGTGCTGCAGCATTCGATTGAGGTCGCGCACATCGCCGGCATGATGGCCAGCGAACTGGGCATCGACCCCGTACCCGCGCGCCGCGCCGGCCTGCTGCATGACATCGGCAAGGCGATCGACCATGAGGTCGAGGGCAGCCATGTGCAGATCGGCGTCGACCTGGCCCGTAAATACAAGGAGGCGCCCGGCATCGTCCACGCGATCGAGGCGCACCACGGCGACGTGGAGGCCAAGACCACCATCGCCTGCCTGGTGCAGGCGGCGGACGCGATCTCCGCAGCGCGCCCGGGCGCGCGCCGCGAGAACCTGGAAAACTATATCAAGCGCCTGGAAAAGCTGGAGGGCATCGCCAACGAAACGCCCGGCGTTTCCAGCTCGTACGCCATCCAGGCGGGCCGTGAGATCCGCATTATCGTCAATCCGGATAAGATTTCGGACGACGCGATGGTGCTGCTCGCCCGCGACGTGGCCAAAAAGATCGAGGATGAGCTGGATTATCCCGGCCAGATCAAGGTCAATATGGTGCGTGAGACCCGCGCGGTCGATTACGCCAAGTAACCTCTGCAAGCAGGAAACAAGGGACAGACGCCCGTCTGTCCCTTGTTTTTTACCCTTTTATGGCTTCGGCTCGTCCGGTGGGGCGCCTTTTTTCCTGCGTCGGCGGAACCGGAGCGCCGCACCGCCGCCCACGCCGGCCACGAGCAACAGCGGCCAGGCCGCGACCGCCCACAGCACCGCGCCGCGCACAAAGCCGGCCAGCCCGCGCCAGCCGCTCTGCGCCGCCTGCATGAGCTGCGCGCCAAAGCCCGTGCCGCCGGAAACCGCGGTCAGCGCCTGCACCTCGCGCAGCGATACCGTGATGGTTGCGAAATCGACCAGGTTATCGTAACGGCGTTTTTCGCCGGTCAGGCTGTCGATCTCATATTCGCAATCCGCCAGGGCGTTTTCCAGCGAGATGATGTCTTCCATCTGGGCGGCCTGGCCAAGCAACTCCACCAGCCGCTCATGCTTGGTCTGCAGCGTGGCCAGGCGCGTTTCGATATCGGTGTACTGCTCGGTCACATCCTCGCTCCAGCGGCTCGACGACACCACATGGCAGGTCTCGCCGAGTTGGGCGAAGCACGTCTCGAATTTCTCCTGCGGCACGCGCAGCGTATAGCTGGCGTACCGGCCGCCCAACTCGCCCGACACGCTGCTCGCCTCGATATAGCCGCCCGCGCCGGCTGCCAGCGCTTCGATATCCGCGCCGGCCTGGTCGAACGACTGCGTCTCCAGCGTCAGATCCGCGGACAGGATGAGCTTTGCGTTTTGCCGCACCGCGGCAAAATCAACCGTCCCGCCGCCCTCCGACGACGCGGCCGCGCTCTCCGTCCAGCCGGCGTTGTTGTCCTCCGCCGCCGACGTGCTGCCGGAAGCGTCCGCGCCACCCGACGCGCCGCAGGCCGTCAGCGCCAGCAGCAGGACCAGCGCAGACAGCAGAGAAAACCCTCGTCTTTTCATATCAGGACACCCCTTTCCCTTTGTTGGTTATCCTGTTAGACGGGGATTATTTTCCCTCCGTTCCCGATTGTTTCCGCTTTGTAAACAGCTCTTTCGCGCCGATATACAGCAGGAACACGCCGAACGCCCGGCGCAGCCATCCGGTATCCATGCGCGCGGCCGCAAGCGCCGCCGCGATCGAGGTCAGCACGCCCGCGGCCACGCACCACTTGACCGCGTCCTTCTGCACCAGCCCGTTTTTGATATGCGAATACAGCGCGGCGGGGGCGCAGGCGATAAAGTACAGCAGGTTGATCCCGCCCGCCTGGTATTGGTCGACGCCTGCAAACAGCGTCAGATACAGCAGCAGGAGCGAGCCGCCGCCAATGCCGAAGCCGGACAGGATGCCGGTCAGCAGGCCGGCCGCCACCGCAATCACCGTCATCACAGCAGCAGCACCGCCCTTACGCCGCCATACAGAATCAGCAGCCCGAACACCCGCCTCAGCCAGACCATGCTCATTTTCTGGAAAATACGGCCTGCAATCACGCCGCCAACCGCGCCGCCCAGCAGATAGGGCCACGCCGCCGCCACATCCAGCCCGCCCTTCATCCAGTAGATCGCTGCCGATACCGCGCTGAGCGGCAGGATGACCGCGACCGAGGTCGCGAACGCGCGGCGCTGCTCCATGCCGCACCAGCTTACCAGCAGCGGCACCAGAAACAGCCCGCCGCCCGCACCGAAAAAGCCATTGGCCGCGCCCGCCAGCGCGCCCGTTACGGCATACCTGGTATTGTTTTTCATAAAAAAGCCCTCCGGCGACAGTTTGCGCCGGAGGGTCCTTTTTTATGTGCGTTTTCCGCCGTTACCAGATACCCAGCACGCGCTGCATCGCCAGGCTGACGCACGCGATGCCGACCCAGCAGCACAGCCCCATCAGGATCGGCTTGCCGCCCGTCCGGACCAGCTTGACGATATTGGTATTCAGGCCGATCGCGGCCATCGCCATGACGATAAAAAATTTGGACAGCGCCTTGAACGGTGAAAAAGCTGCCGCGGGTATGCCCGCCGCCGTGCAGACCGTCGTCACGACCGACGCCAGCACAAAGAACAGGATGAAAAACGGAAAAACCTTTTTGAGCGAAAACGTGCCACTCGTGACGCCGCGCGACTGTCTGGCCTTTGCCGCGCGCCAGACGGCAAGCGCCAGCGTGATCGGGATGATGGCGAGCGTGCGCGTCAGCTTGACGATGGTTGCGGTGTCCAGCGTATTGCTGCCATGGGCCCCGTCCCATGCCGCCGCGGCCGCCGTGACGGACGAGGTATCGTTGACCGCCGTACCCGCGAACAGCCCGAATCCATCGTTCGACAGGCCAAGCGCGCCGCCCAGCGTCGGGAAGGTCAGCGCGGCGATCACATTGAACAAAAAGATAACCGATATCGCCTGTGCAATCTCCTCATCGTCCGCGCCGATGACGGGCGCGGACGCCGCGATGGCCGAGCCGCCACAGATCGAGGAGCCGACGCCGACCAGGGTTGAAATATTGGCCTTCATCTTCAGCAGCCTGCACAGCAGGACCGACATGGCCAGCGAGGTCGTGATCGTGGACACGATGATCGGCAGCGACTGCGCGCCCACCTTGGCGATTTCGGACAGGTTCAGCCCGAACCCCAGCAGGATGACCGCGTATTGCAGGATTTTTTTGGAGGTGAAGGCGATCCCCGCCTGCATCCTGCCCTTATCGTTCCAGAAAAGTGTGAGTGTCATACCGATTAAAATAGCGAACACCGGCCCACCCACAACCGGCGCCGCCTGTCCCAGCAGCCATGCCGGCACCGCAATGGCCAGACACAGCAGCAGTCCCAGACCGTTCTTTTTGAAAAATTCCATCTTTGCGTTACCTCTCTCCACATTGTTTCCCATTTTTGTCTGGAAATAGTATACGCCGCCGCTCTTATTATGTAAAATTATCATTCTTTATTTTATCATAATTTTATGTTATGATAAAGGCAGGAGCTGATCTCTATGTTGGATTTCCGTGTGGATACCTTTCTGGCGGTCTGCCGCTGCATGAGCTTTACGCGCGCCGCAGCCGCGCTGCATATTACGCAGCCCGCGGTCTCGCAGCACATTCGGGCGCTGGAGGCGCAGTACGGCGTCCGCTTTTTTTCCTTTGAGGGGAAAAAGCTGACCCTCACCGACGCGGGGCGGCTATTCCTGCGCACCGCGACCACCATGCGCCACGACGCGCAGCACCTGCGCGACGCGCTGGGCAGCCTGTCCGGCGGCGGGCGGCGGCTGGTGTTCGGCGCGACGCTCACCATCGGGGAATACGTCATGCCCGCCCCGCTCGCGCGCCTGCTGGCCGCGGAGCCGAACGTCAGTCTCCGCATGGTCGTCGCCAACACCGCCGAGCTGCTGCGCGGACTTGATCGGGGCGACATTGATTTTGCGATTGTGGAGGGCTTTTTTGAAAAAAGCGAATACGACAGCCTGTCCTATCTGACCGAACGATATGTAGCGGTCTGCGCGCCCGGCTACCGTTTCCGGCAGCCAGTGCATACCCTGGAGGACCTGCTCGGCGAGCGCCTGCTCACCCGTGAGCCCGGCTCCGGCACGCGGGAGATCCTGGAGCGCCGCCTGCGGGAGCATAACCTGACCGTGCGGGACTTCCGCGCGGTCACCGAAATCGGCAGTCTGAACGCCATCAAAGCGCTCGTCCGCATGGGGCAGGGCGTCGCGTTCCTGTATGAGCCGACCGTCCGCGCCGAGCTGGAAAGCGGCGCGCTGCGTGAGATCGCGCTGTCCGGTTTTCCGGTCCTGCACGATTTCACCTTCCTCTGGCGGAAAAGCAGCGTGTTCGCGCAAACGTACCGCGAGATCTTCGACCTGCTGCGCACCGCGTCCGACAGAAAAAGGGAGGAAGCCTGAGGCTTCCTCCCTTTGATTTGTTTCTGCGGTTATTTGCCAGCCCAGTTTCCGGTCGCCAGCGCGGACAGATACGCGTTGATGAACCCGTCGATCTCGCTGTCCATCACGGCGCCAATGTTGGCGTTTTCAAAGCCCGTGCGCGTATCCTTGGCGAGCGTGTATGGCATAAAGACATAGGAGCGGATCTGGCTGCCCCATTCGATCTTCTTCTGGTCTCCCTTGATGTCCGAAATCTTTTCCAGATGCTCGCGTTCCTTGATCTCGACCAGCTTGGAACGCAGCATGCGCAGGCAGTTGTCCTTGTTCTGGAACTGGCTGCGTTCGGTTTGGCAGGAAACCACGATGCCGGTCGCCTTATGGATCAGGCGCACGGCGGAGGAGGTCTTGTTGATGTGCTGGCCGCCCGCGCCGCTCGACCGGAACACCTGCATCTCGTAGTCCTCGGGCTTGATCTCAAAGTCCGCCGAATCATCCGGAATATCCGGTATGACCTCGACCGCGGAGAACGAGGTATGGCGGCGGCCGGAGGCGTCGAACGGCGAAATGCGCACCAGGCGGTGTACGCCGGATTCACCCTTGAGAAAGCCGTAGGCGTTTTCACCCTCGATCAGGATGTCCGCGCTTTTCAGACCGGCCTCGTCCCCATCCTGATAGTCCATGATCTTATAGGTATAGCCGTGGCGCTCGGCCCAGCGGGTATACATGCGGTACAGCATCTCGCACCAGTCCTGGGCCTCGGTGCCGCCCGCGCCCGCGTGGAAGGACACCAGCGCGTTGTTTTTATCGTATTCGCCGGTAAGCAGGGTGGACAGCTTCTGCTCGGCCACGCCCTCCTCCAACTCCTGATAGCCGCTTTCCAGCTCTTCGAGCATGGACTCGTCGTTTTCCTCAATGGCCATTTCGCAGATGGTCAGCAGGTCCTCGCACAGGCTGCTCATACGCTCATAGGCTTCAATCTTGCCCTTGAGTGCGCCCATGCGGGAGACAATCTTCTGGCTCTCCTCCGGATTGTCCCAAAAGCCGGGCTGGGCGGACTTGATTTCCAGCTCCTCCACCTCGCGCTTTGCCTGCTCCATGCCCAGCGAGCGGTACAGTTCCTCCAGCTCGGGCTTCAGATTGTTCAGCTTGACCTTGTATTCCTCGAATTGCAGCATGCAAAATGCTCCTTCATGAATTTTTCAGTACCTTATAGTATAACGGCCCATCCCGCAAATGTAAAGATTTTTTCCAGTTTTGCTTGACAAATGCGGCGCCAGTCTCTATATTTAGGTCTGTATAAGTAAAAGGGAGTAGCTCACGCGCCTGTCCGGTGCGTGGTCGGCATCGCCATACCCGGCTGTTTTGGCAGCCCGTGTCGTTCCGGAAGCAGCGAGACTTTTATTGCTCAAGGCGCAATAAAAGTCTCTTTTTTTGCGTACAAATATGTTATTTTTTCTTAGGGGTGTTTTTTATGCAGTCATTCATCATGCTTGTTCTCGGCTTCGCGCTGCTCGTATGGGGCGCGGACAAATTTGTCGCGGGCGCGTCCGCGCTGGCGCGGCGGCTGGGGGTGTCGCCGCTGCTCGTCGGTCTGACCATTGTGGCGTTCGGCACCTCCGCGCCTGAGCTGGCGGTCAGCGTGACCGCCGCGCTCCAAGGCGCCAATGAGATCGCGGTCGGCAACGTCCTGGGCTCCAACCTGTTCAACCTGCTGGTCGTGGCCGGCCTTTCCGCGCTGATCTGCCCGCTGGTGATGGACCGCACGCTACTGCGGCGCGACTGGCCGCTGTCCCTGCTGGCGGCGGTCATGCTCTGCGCGATGATCGCGCCCGACCTGACCCTCTCGCGGCTCGAGGGCGCGGTGCTGCTCGCTGTGTTCGCACTGACGCTGTTCCTACAGATCCACGCCGCGCTGACGGGCCGCAGCCCGCTCGACGACGCGGCCGAGGATATCGTCATGCCGCCGCTGATGATCGGCGTGAATATTCTGCTCGGCCTTGCATGCATCATCCTAGGTGGGCAGCTCGCGGTAAGCGGCGCGACCGGCGTCGCGCGCATGTTCGGTCTGTCGGAAACGCTGATCGGCCTGACCATCGTGGCCATCGGTACGTCGCTGCCCGAGCTGGTAACCTCGCTGGTCGCCGCGCACAAGGGACAGAATGAAATCGCCATGGGCAACGTGATCGGCTCCAACATTTTCAACATCCTGCTGATCCTCGGCGTTTCGTCCGTGATTACGCCGATTCCGGTGCTGTCCACCTCGATCGTGGACTGCCTTGTCCTGATCGGCATCACCATCGTTTTTTACCTGCCCGCGCGCAGGGGCCGGCTCGGCCGCTTCCCCGGCGCATTGATGGCGCTGTGCTACATCGCATATACCGTGTATCTGATCGCGCGGTAGGCCACGCCCCCTGTTCACAAAAAATTTGTTTGTATCCGCGTATATATGTGGTATAATAGGTCTGATATGATGAAAAAGGGACGCGTATTCCCTCCTGAAAGGCTGAATCAAACAGATGGCAAATTTTTTGACCAAACTCTTCGGCTCCCATTCGAGTCATGAGCTGAAAAAGATCAATCCCATCGCGGACAGGGTCGACGCGCTGGAGGAGCAGTATAAAAAGCTGTCCGACGCCGAGCTGCGCGCCAAGACCGACGAGTTCAGGACCCGCTACCAGAACGGCGAAACGCTCGACCAGCTCCTGCCCGAGGCGTTCGCCACCTGCCGCGAGGCGGCGTGGCGCGTGCTGGGCATGCGGCACTACCGCGTGCAGGTTATCGGCGGCATCGTGCTGCACCAGGGCCGCATCGCGGAGATGAAAACCGGCGAAGGCAAGACGCTGGTCGCCACCCTGCCCGCATACCTCAACGCGATTGCCGGCAAAGGCGTGCATATCGTCACGGTCAACGACTACCTCGCCAAGCGCGACAGCGAGTGGATGGGCAAGGTCTACCGCTTCCTCGGCCTGACCGTGGGTCTGGTGATCCATGAGGTCGAGCCGGCCCGACGCAAAGCCATGTACGAGGCGGATATCACCTACGGTACGAACAACGAGTTCGGCTTCGACTACCTGCGCGACAATATGGCGATCTACAAGCAGTCCATGGTGCAGCGCGGCCATGCGTTCGCCATCGTGGACGAGGTGGACTCCATCCTGATCGACGAGGCGCGTACCCCGCTGATTATTTCCGGCCAGGGCGAGCAGTCCTCCGCGCTGTACCAGCTCGCGGACCGCTTCGCGGCCGGCCTCAAGCAGCTTCGCGTCAAGGAGGTTGACGCCAAGGAGGAGCAGGACGATATCGACGCGGACTATATCGTGGACGAAAAGGCCCGCACCGCAACCCTGACCCCGCACGGCCAGGCCAAGGCGGAGGCGTATTTCCAGGTGGCCAATCTGTCCGATCCGGAGAACACCACGCTGCAGCACCACATCAACCAGGCCATCAAGGCGCGCGGCGTCATGCAGCGCGATGTGGACTATGTCGTGCGCGACGGGCAGATCATCATTGTCGACGAGTTCACCGGCCGCCTGATGTTCGGCCGCCGCTATAACGAGGGCCTGCACCAGGCGATCGAGGCCAAGGAGGGCGTCAAGGTCCAGCACGAGAGCAAGACGCTCGCCACCATCACCTTCCAGAACTATTTCCGCCTGTACGGCAAGCTGTCCGGCATGACCGGCACCGCGCTGACCGAGGAGGAGGAGTTCCGCCACATCTACAAGCTGGACGTAATCGAGATCCCCACCAACAAGCCGGTCGCCCGCAAGGACAATCCGGACGCGGTGTACAAGAACGAGCGCGGCAAGATCAAAGCCACCATCGCGCGCATCGAGGAATGCCATGCCAAGGGTCAGCCCATCCTGGTCGGCACGGTGTCCATCGAGAAATCCGAGGAGCTATCCAAGATCCTCAAGGCCAAGGGCATCAGGCACACCGTCCTGAACGCCAAGTATCACGAGCGCGAGGCGGATATCGTCGCGCAGGCAGGCAAGCCGGGCGCGGTCACGATCGCGACCAACATGGCCGGCCGCGGCACGGACATCATGCTCGGCGGCAACGCCGAAACCATGGCGCTCGACGAACTGAAGAAGGGCGATTACACCCCCGAGCTGCTCTACGAGGCCAACGGCCACGCGGAAACCGACGACCCCGAGGTACTCGCCATCCGCGCGAAGTTTGAAGAGCTGTACCGGAAATACAAGCAGGAAACCGACGCGGACGCGGAAAAGGTGCGCGCGGCAGGCGGCCTGTATATCCTGGGTACCGAGCGGCACGAATCCCGCCGCATCGACAACCAGCTCCGCGGCCGTGCCGGCCGTCAGGGCGACCCGGGCGAATCCTCGTTCTATATCTCGCTTGAAGACGACCTGATGCGCCTGTTCGGTTCGGAAAAGATCCAGAATATGATGGATTCCCTCGGCATCGAGGAGGACGAGCCGATCGACCAGAAAATCCTGTCCGGCGCGATCGAAAACGCGCAGAAAAAGATCGAATCCCGCAACTTTGCCACCCGTAAGCATGTGCTTGAGTACGACGACGTGCTCAACACCCAGCGCCAGACCATCTACAGCCAGCGCCTGCAGGTGCTTGAGGGCAAGGATGTCAAAGACAGCATTGTCAAAATGATCGACGACACCATCGCCCGCGCGGTACACGCGGCGGTCGGTGAGCATACCGTCATCGAGCCTGCGATGGTCGAGCAGGCACGGCGACCGTTCCTCGGCGTATTCCTGCGGCCGGAGGACTGCACGTTCACGCCCGAGGAGTGCGACGACCTGACCGCGGACCAGCTCACCAACGTGCTGGCGGACCAGGCGCACCGCGTCTACGAGGCAAAGGAGCAGGCGCTCACACCGCCAATCATGCGCGAGCTGGAGCGCGTGGTGCTGCTGAAAAATGTGGATACCAAGTGGATGGACCATATCGATGCGATGACCGAGCTGCGCAACGGCATCGGCCTGCGCGCATACGGCCAGCACGATCCGGTGGTCGAGTACAAGCGCGAGGGCTTCGACATGTTCGACGCGATGATCGACGCCATCCGCGAGGACACCGTGCGCATGATCTTCCTGGCGCAGGTGCGCACCCGCGAGGAGCCCAAGCGCGAGCAGGTCGCCAAGGAGACGAGCGCCGCCGGCGCGTCCGACGGCACGGCCAAGCCCGAGCCCAAGCGCGTGGGCAAAAAGATCGGCCCGAACGATCCGTGTCCGTGCGGCAGCGGCAAAAAGTACAAAAAGTGCTGCTACCTCAAGGCGGATAACCCATATAAATAAAAGCGCCCCGCGGCCTGCCGCGGGAAAAAGGAGGGCGGCCCGCCGGGCTGCCCTCCCCTTTTTATTCCTCCCGCCTGCCGCCGGCCTGTTGCTGCCGGCGTCTGAAATCCAGATAGCCCTGCAGGATCAGCGACGCGGCGACCGCGTCCACACTCTCGCGGTGCTTTTTGCTCTTTTTGCCGCTCTGGTGCAGGATATCGTGCGCGGCGACCGTGGTGCGCCGCTCGTCCCAGAGCGTCACCGGCCGGCCGGTGCGCTCCTCCAGCGTGCGCGCCAGTGCCTCGCACTTTTCCGCGCGCGGCCCCGCCGTGCCGTCCATGTTTTTCGGCCAGCCCAGCACGATCTCCTCGATCCTGTTTTCCGCGACAAATGCCACCAGCCGGTCCACCAGCCTTTCATAATTCCATTCGTGGATGACGCTCGGCGAGCCGGCCAGAAAGCCCGATGGGTCGGAAACCGAAAGGCCGGTACGCGCGTCGCCGTAATCGACGCCCAAAATACGCATATGTATACTCCTATATCTTGTGGTTAAACTCAGTATATCATAAAAACATAAAAATTTCAGCACTTTTTCGCAAAAAAACCTTGACCGCCCACCACCCCCATGCTATACTGAAAGAACCTATGCAGGTTCTTTTTTTGCGCCCATTTTTCGCGTGTCTCGGAAAATGGCGCCGGAACACTGGCAAAGGGAGGCAAACAGTCCCGCGCCCATGCCGCAGGGGTATGGGATGGGGCGAAATATTAAAAGGAGGTGCCGTTATTTATGCGCGTTAAGATTACGCTCGCCTGCACGGAGTGCAAGCAAAGGAACTATGACACGAACAAGAACAAGAAGAACGATCCGGACCGTCTGGAAATGAACAAGTACTGCCGTTTCTGCCGGAAGCACACGCTGCACCGCGAGACGAAGTAAGAGAAAGGAAGTAGCTTCATGGCTGAAGAAACCAAGGTTAAGAAGCCCAGTCTCTTTGCACGGATTGGCAAGTGGTTCCGCGAACTGAAAAGCGAGTGCCGCAAGATCGTCTGGCCCACCCGCCAGCAGACAGTGAACAATACGCTTGTCGTTATCGCCTGCGTTATCGTCATCGGTATCTTTATCTGGATCCTTGACCTCGTATTCAATCTCGGCATCCAGACGCTGCTTACGCATTTCGCCGCCTAAAAGGAGGCATTTATGTCAGACGCTGCAAAATGGTATGTGGTCCACACATACTCCGGCTACGAAAACAAGGTAGCCTCTTCGATCGAAAAAGCGGTCGAAAACCGCAAGCTGCACGACCTGATCCCCGCGGTCAACATCCCGACCGAGACCGTCACCGAGGTCAAGGACGGGAAAAGCCGCGAGGTCGAGCGCAAGCTCTTCCCGGGCTATGTGCTCGTCAAGATGGTCATGACCGACGAAACCTGGTACCTGGTCCGCAACACGCGCGGCTGTACCGGCTTTGTCGGACAGGACAAGTCCGGCGGCTCCAAGCCGATCCCGCTGACCGAGGACGAGATCGCCGCGATGGGCGTGGAGAAGCGCGAGATCGAGGTCAACTACGCAGTGGGCGACAGTGTGCGCGTCATCGACGGGCCGCTGGCCGGCTTTATCGGCGTCGTTTCGGCCCTTGAGCCGGACAAGAACAGGGTAAACGTCACGGTTTCCATGTTCGGGCGCGAAACCCCTGTCGAGCTTGAGCTCGACCAGGTGGAAACACTCGAGGAGTGATCCACCGGAACGCACGTTCCGTTTTCACGGCAAGTGGGAGAGTATGAACGCATACTCGCCAGCCACCACATTTTTTGAAGGAGGAACCTTTCGACATGGCACAGAAAGTAGTAGGTTATATCAAGCTCCAGATTCCCGCGGGCAAGGCGACCCCGGCTCCCCCGGTCGGTCCGGCCCTCGGCCAGCATGGCGTTAACATCATGGCCTTTACCAAGGAATTCAACGAGCGCACCAAGAACGATGCCGGCATGATTATTCCGGTTATCATCACGGTCTACGCGGACCGTTCGTTCAGCTTCATCACCAAGACCCCGCCGGCGCCGGTCCTCATCAAGAAGGCCTGCGGCATCGAATCCGGTTCGGCTGTACCGAACAAGACCAAGGTCGCCAAGCTTTCCAAGGCGGACTGCCAGAAGATCGCGGAGACCAAGATGCCCGACCTGAACGCCGCTTCCCTGGAAGCCGCGATGAGCATGATCGCGGGTACCGCGCGCTCGATGGGCATTACCGTCGAGGAATAATTTAAGAATAAGCTGAATGGATTTTGACCGCGCTTTTTGCAGGCGCCGGTCAAAGTGGGAGGGTTAGGTTTAGCCTATTCCCGCATTACCACTTAAGGAGGATTTATTGTGCATAAAGGTAAAAAGTATGTAGACAGCGCAAAGACGATCGACCGCACCCGTCTGTACGATCCGTCCGAGGCGCTCTCCACCGTTATTTCGACCGCAAAGGCCAAGTTCGACGAAACCATCGAGCTGCACGTCAAGCTGGGCGTTGACTCCCGCCACGCGGACCAGCAGGTGCGCGGCGCGATTGTGCTGCCGCACGGCACCGGCAAGAACGTGCGCGTCGCTGTTTTCGCCAAGGGCCCCAAGGCGGACGAGGCGCTGGCCGCCGGCGCCGATATCGTAGGCGCGGAGGACCTGATGGAGCGCATCCAGAAGGAGAACTTCTTTGAGTTTGACGTGGTTATCGCCACGCCGGACATGATGGGCGTTGTCGGCCGCCTGGGCCGCGTGCTCGGCCCCAAGGGCCTGATGCCGAACCCGAAGGCGGGTACGGTTTCCATGGACGTTGCCAAAGCCGTTCAGGAGTCCAAGGCCGGTAAGATCGAGTACCGTCTGGACAAGACCAACATCATCCACTGCCCGATCGGCAAGGCGTCCTTCGGCGCGGAAAAGCTGCAGGATAACTTTGACGCGCTCATGGGCGCGATCATCAAGGCCAAGCCGGCCGCGGCCAAGGGCCAGTATATCCGCTCCTGCGTCGTGGCCTCCACCATGGGGCCGGGCGTCAAGGTGAACGCGGCGAAGATGATGGGCTAAGCCCCATTGCGGCATAACCGACCCACAGGGATGCAAAAAGCGCGCCATACGGCGCGCTTTTTATTTTTCGGGGATTTCATAATGGTATTTCTTGAGCAGGTCCTCGATGGCTTCGTCCAGCAACCGAGATTTGGGAATCCGCGTCTGCTGTGCCAAGCCATCAAACAGAGGAACCAGCTCATTTTTCAGCGATGAAGTAAAACGTTTTCTATATTTCAAGTACGGTTCAGCCATAATAGCGCCCTCCTGCCTACTATTATACCGATGCAATAAGTTTAATGTAATTGGTTGCAAATAGTCATTATATAGTGTATACTTTGAGCAAGGAGGGGATATTCTATGCGCAACCGAAACGACTTCCGCTGCAAGGACTGCAGGTATTATCAGACGCTGTTCCTCTATCACGAAAATATGGAAGACTATTACGAAACTGATTACGGCTTGTGCGTTGACTTCGATGTTGCCCGCCCCGTGCGCTTTGACGAGGACGCCTGCGGCTATTTCCGGCGCAGGGACCTCACCCCCCGCGAGGAGTACGAGGAATATCTGGACGAGCTGCGCAGGCCCGAACTTTCGGATGATTTTTATTTTAAATCCCCTTGACAGCACCGCGCTTTTCGGATATAATATATGAGCTTGGTCAAAGACAGCTGGCAGCCGCATGGCTTTAATGGCGTTCCCCGCCGCCCGCCGAGGTCAACACGGAACGGATTTTTTAGGATCCTTTATGAGGTTTTCTGTGTACCCTCCCTGTGTCTTTGCACCGGGAGGGTACTTTTATTTTTTAGGAGGTGAATTAAGATGCCGAATGCAAAGGTTCTGGAGGAAAAGAAAGCTCTGGTCGCTTCCCTGGTGGAGAAGATCAAGAATTCTCCCGCCGGCGTCCTGGTGGATTACAAGGGCATCAACGTTGAGGATGACACCAAGCTCCGCCGCCAGCTCCGCGAAGCGGGCGTTGAGTATATGGTCATCAAGAACACCCTGATCCGCTTTGCCGCCAAGGAGCTGGGCTTCGACGCGCTGGACGAACACCTGAACGGTACTTCCGCGCTGGCGATCTCCACGTCCGAGGACGTGATCGCGCCCGCGAAGATCCTGGGCGACTTCGCCAAGACCCACGAGAACTTCACCATCAAGGCCGGTTACCTGGAAGGAAAGGTAATCGACACGGACGAGGTGAAGAAGCTGGCCAACATGCCGAGCAAGGAAGTCCTTGTCGCGCAGGTTCTGTACAGCTTCAATTTCCCCATTATGCAGCTTGCTATTGCCTGCGACGCTATTGTTAAAAAGGCGGAGGGCAACGAGGAGATGAAGGTGGCCGAGCTGGTCGCCGCGAAGGCTCCGGCTGCGGAGGAAGCTCCCGCTGCGGAATAATTAAAAAATCATTGACAAATCACTTATAATGGAGGTTTATCCCATGACTGTTCAGGAGATTATGGATGCTGTAAAAGAGCTCAAGGTTATGGAGCTCTCTGAGCTGGTAAAGGCTCTGGAAGAAGAATTTGGCGTTTCCGCTACGCCTGTTGCTGTTGCCGGCGTTGGCGGCGGCGCGGCTGACGGCGCTGCGGCTGCCGAGGCCAAGACCGATTTCGACGTTGTTCTGGTTGAGGCTGGCTCCTCCAAGATCAACGTAATCAAGGTTGTCCGCGAGATCACCGGCCTGGGCCTGAAGGAAGCCAAGGAGAAGGTTGATTCCGCTCCGCAGACCATCAAGGAGGCCGCTCCGGAGGCTGAGGCGAACGAGATCAAGGAGAAGCTGGAGGCTGCCGGCGCCAAGGTCGAGCTCAAGTAAGCCGCTTTTCTGCTTGACGGAAACGGCAGGTATTGCTCACGCAATACCTGCCGTTTTTTGCATCCATTCCGCACCTGTATCAGAGAAATGAGAAAGAGGGAAAATGTTGTGCATTCTCTTCCGACGCGCCTTTGCGCCTTCCTGCGGCGGGAGGCGGTGCTGTCCATCGCGCTGCTCTGCGCGGCCCTGTCCATGCTGGCCGTGCCGCCGGACGCGGGCTATGCCGGCTATATCGACCTGCGCGTGCTGTGCCTGCTGTTCTGCCTGATGGCGGTGGTGGCCGGCCTGCAGCAATGCGGCCTGTTCCAGGTGCTTTCCCAGCGCCTGCTGTCCGGCCGGAAGCAGCTTCGCCTGCTCTACCTTGTGCTGACGCTGCTGCCGTTCTTCTGCTCCATGCTGATTACCAACGATGTGGCGCTGCTCACTTTCGTCCCGTTCACCGTGCTGGTACTCGGCCGCATCAGCAGGACGGAGGCGCTCGTCCGCGTGGTGGTGCTGCAAACGCTCGCGGCGAACCTGGGCAGCATGGCGACACCGGTCGGAAACCCGCAGAACCTGTTTCTGTGCTCGTATTACACGCTGTCTTTCCGCTCGTTCCTGTCCGTCGTCCTGCCGCTGGCCGCAGCCAGTCTGCTGGCGTTGTCCGCGGCCGCGCTCGCCACGCCGGGCGAAACAATCGAAATCGCTTTCCCGCGCCGCGAGTCCATCACACAGCCACGCCTGTTCGTCCTGCTGTGCCTGCTGTTCGTGCTGTGCCTGCTGTCCGTGGTGCATGTGCTGCATTACGGCGTCCTGACCGGCGTCGTCCTGCTGTGCCTGCTGCTGTTTGCGCGCGGGCTGTTCGCCCAGGTGGATTACGCGCTGCTCGCGACGTTCGTGTGCTTTTTCATCTTCGCGGGCAACATGGGCCGCATCGAGCCTGTGCGCGGCGCGCTCGAGCTGCTGATGGGGCGCAGCTCCTACTGGACCTCGCTCGCCGCCAGCCAGGTAATCAGCAACGTACCCGCCGCCGTACTGCTCTCCGGCTTTACGGGCAACTGGCAGGCCCTGCTGGCGGGCGTGAACGTCGGCGGGCTGGGTACGCCGATCGCCTCGCTTGCCAGCCTGATCTCGCTCAAGCTGTACTTACGCGCCGAGGGCGCCTCGCTGCCGCGCTTTCTGGCCGTGTTCGCCGCCGCCAACCTCGCCGGACTGGCGCTGCTCTCCCTCCTTGCCGTCCTGCTCGGCCTGACCGGATGAAAACGGCGCGCGCGGGAAAGTTCCCGCATTGTCTTTCCTTTTCCGCGTTTTTCCTGTACAATAGGAACATGAAGCGTAAAACCACCAGAAGGGGGATATGTTATGTCAATACAGGAAAACTGCCGGGTCGTGGCCAATACGCGGCTGGGCGAGGGGTTATATGCCCTCACGATGCACGCGCCCGCCATCTGCGCACAGGCACAGTGCGGCCAGTTCGTGCATATCGCGTGCGGCGAGGGCAACCTGCTGCGCCGACCGATCTCGATCTGCGGCTGGCAGGGCGATGCGCTGCGCGTCGTGTTCCAGACTAAGGGCGAGGGGACGAAGTGGCTCGCCGCGCGGCAGGCCGGCGATGTGCTGGACGTACTCGGCCCGCTCGGCCACGGGTTCGGCGTGGCCGCGCTCGGCGCAAAGCCGGTGCTGATCGGCGGCGGCATCGGCGTGCCGCCCATGCTGCAGACCGCGAAAGCCGCAAAGGACGCGGGCGCACAGCCGCGCGCGGTGCTGGGCTTCCGCAATCGGGGCGCGGTCATCCTTGAGGCAGATTTCCAGGCCGTCTGCGAAACCTTTGTCACGACCGACGACGGCTCCTATGCCCGCCACGGCTTTGTGACCGACGTATTGAAAGAGCTGCTCGCGGGCGCGACCGGTGTGGCCGCCTGCGGCCCCAAGCCCATGCTGAAGGCCATCGCCGCGCTCGCAGAGGACGCAGGCCTGCCCTGCCAGGTCTCGATGGAGGAGCGCATGGGCTGCGGCATCGGCGCGTGCTTGGTATGCGCGTGCGCGCTCAAGGCGGAAAACGGTGAAACCCGATACGGCCACGTCTGCAAGGACGGGCCGGTGTTCGACGCAAAGGAGGTCGCGTGGTAATGGCGGATCTGAGAGTCAATTTCTGCGGCGTGGAGCTGAAAAACCCGCTCACGACCGCGTCCGGCACGTTTGGCTTCGGGCACGAGTACGGCGAATTTTTCGACCTGTCCACGCTTGGTGGTATCGGCGTCAAGGGCCTGACCCCGACCGAGCGCCTGGGCAACCCCGCGCCCCGCATCGCGGAAACCCCATCGGGCATTTTGAACTGCGTGGGCCTGCAGAACCCGGGCATCGACCGCTTCATCGCGGAGCAGATCCCGTTCCTGCGGCGGTATGACACCGCGATCATCGCCAACGTGTCCGGCAGCACAGTCGAGGAATACGAGGGCATGGTGGAAAAGATCTCGGACGCGGACGTGGACCTGATCGAAATGAATATCTCCTGCCCGAACGTCAAGT
The DNA here is from genome assembly GCF_900291975.1 of Agathobaculum massiliense. Lineage (GTDB taxonomy): Bacteria > Bacillota > Clostridia > Oscillospirales > Butyricicoccaceae > Agathobaculum > Agathobaculum ammoniilyticum. The sequence goes on along the minus strand of NZ_OMPN01000001.1, from coordinate 1,888,226 downwards.
GCGGCGGCATGGCGTTCGGCACCCAGCCCGCGATGGTCGAGGAGGTCGTCTCCGCGGCGAAGCGCAAGGCGAAAAAGCCGCTGATCGTCAAGCTCAGCCCGAACGTGACCGATATCACCGAGATCGCGCGCGCGGCGGTGGCCGCGGGCGCGGACGCGCTTTCGCTCATCAACACCCTGCTGGGCATGCGTATTGACATCGAAACCAGAAGGCCCATCCTGTCCAACGTGATGGGCGGCCTGTCCGGACCGGCGGTATTTCCGGTCGCGGTGCGCATGGTGTACCAGGTGCGCCGGGCGGTGGACGTGCCGATCCTCGGCATGGGCGGTATCCGTACGGGACGCGATATCGTGGAGATGCTGCTCGCGGGCGCGGACGCGGTCGCGATGGGTACGGTGCTGTTTGCCGACCCGCTGGCGCCGGTCAAGGCGCTTCAGGAGCTGGAGGCGTGGATGGACGCGCATGGTGTGAAATCCGTCCGCGAGCTGTCCGGCGCGGTCGAGGCGTGAGCTATGACCACGGTTTACCTGATCCGCCACGCGGAGGCCGAAGGCAACGTCTACCGCCGCTGTCACGGGCAGTATGACAGCCTGCTCACCCCGCGCGCCTACGAGCAGCTCCCCTGTCTGGCCAAACGCTTCGAGGGCGTGCCGCTGGACGCGGTGTACGCCTCCGACCTGTTCCGCGCGCGCACAACCGCCAAGGCGGTCGCCCAGCCACACGGGCTGAACGTGGAGCTCCGCCCCGTGCTGCGCGAGATCGACATGGGCGACTGGGAGGACCTCCCTTGGGCCGAGCTGCCGCGCATTTGGCCGGAGGAATATGCGGTCTGGCGCGCCCGCCCGTGGGACGCGCGCCCGCCGCACGGCGAAAGCGTGCTACAGGCCGGTCAGCGCATGCTGGACGGGGTGCGCGGGCTGGTGCGGCAGCACGAGGGCGGCACGATCGCGGTCGTTACCCACGGCTCGGCCATCCGCGGCGCGCTGACCATCGCGCACAGCTTCACGCCCGAGCAGATGGGCGAGATCGGCTGGGGCGACAACACCTGCGTGGCGAAATTTGAATTCGACGGGCCGGATCGGCTCGCGGTGGTGTACGAGAACGACGCCTCCCACCTGCCGGAGCGCCTTTCCACTTTTGCCGCTATCGGCTGGAAGGACAACAAGGGCGTGCCGGAAACGCCGCAGCTCTGGTTCCGCCGCGCCGACCCGATGGACGCGGGCGACGCAGGCAAGATCGTCGCTTTCCTGCGCGAGCTGCACCGGAACGCCTACGGCACGGACGCGAATCTCGATCCGGACGCGCTGCTGGCGGACGTGGCGCGCGCCCAGCGGGTCAGCCCGCGCGCGTGCTGCTTCGGCTGTCTGGAAAGCGGTGAGGAAGCCGCCTTGGTCTACCTCAAGACCTGGTATGACGACGAGCCGGACATAGGGCTGGTCGGCGGCTTCTGCATCGACGAACGCTATCGCGGCCGCGGCCTGAGCGGGCAGATCCTCGGCCAGGCAATCAGCGTATACCGCGCACTCGGCAAGACGTACTTATGCGCGCATGCGGCCGAGCACAACGCCCGCGCGCAGGGCTTCTACCGCAAATTCGCTTTCGAGCAGCACGGCGAATATCGGGACGAAAACGGCCTGCATTACCGTATGTTCAAGCGCATCTGCGTGGATTGACACACTTTGGAGGGGCATTCTACCGCTGGTAGAGCGCCCTTCTTCTGTATCTCGGTTGCCGCGGAGCAGGCTTTCTGCTATGCTGGAAGCACAAAAGGGAGGTGCACATATGGACGCAAAGGCAACGGGCGCGCTGACTGCTGCGGCCGCCATCCTGCTGGTGTTGACATCCTGCATCGCAGGCCTGCCGCCTCAGAATCCACCCTGTAAAGCATTTTCCCAGACAAAAAGCACCGGAAAGCGTGTTTCCGGTGCTTTTTCTATACAATACAGCCTCAGATTTTGTTAATATCCACCATCTCACAGTTTTCGATCTTCACATCGCCCTCCAGGCAGCGCAGCAGCGCGGAGGCGGTGTCGATCGAGGTCAGGCAGGGGATGGCGCGCTCGACCGCGGTGCGGCGGATATGCACCGAGCCAAGCTCCGGATGGCGGCCCTTGACCGAGGTGGCGATTACATAGTCGATCTTGCCGGACTCGATCAGGTCGATGATGTTGGGGGATGGCTCGTCCACGTTGCGGATGGCGTTGGTCGCGACCATGTGGCGGTTGAGGACGTTGGCCGTACCGCTGGTGGCGTAGATGTCAAAGCCGAGGGACTCGAACCGCTCGCCGATGCGGATGGCCTCCTGCTTGTCCGAATCGCGCACGGAAATGAGCACCGCGCCCTTTTTCTTCATCTGGAAGCCCGCGCCGGTCAGGCCCTTAAGCAGCGCCTCGCGGAACGAGGTGGACACGCCCAGCACCTCGCCGGTGGATTTCATTTCCGGCCCGAGCTGGGTGTCCAGGTCGCGCAGCTTCTGGAAGGAGAACACCGGCACCTTGACCGCGTAGTGATCGCTCTCCGGATGCAGGCCGGTGCCGCAGCCCATGTCGCGCAGCTTTTCCCCGAACATGCAGCGGGTGGCCAGATCGACCATGGGTACGCCCGTGACTTTGGAGATATACGGCACGGTGCGCGAGGAGCGCGGGTTGACCTCAATGACATAAACCTGATCGTTATACAGCACGAACTGGATGTTGACCAGGCCGAGTACGGCCAAGTTTTTGGCCAGCGCCTCGGTGTAGCGGATGATGGTGTCCTTGTGCTTCTGCTCGATGTTGATGGAGGGGTAAATGGAGATCGAGTCGCCCGAGTGTACACCCGCGCGCTCAAAGTGCTCCATGATGCCTGGGATGAGGATGTCGTCGCCGTCGCAGATGGCGTCCACCTCGATCTCGCGGCCCATCATGTATTTATCGACCAGCACCGGATTCTCGACCTTGTTGCGGGAGATAACCTGCATAAACTCGCGCACGTCCTCCTCCTTGTAGGCGATCTCCATGCCCTGACCGCCGAGAACGTAGGACGGGCGCACGAGCACCGGATAACCCAGCTCGTCCGCCGCCTTGACAGCCTCCTCCTCGGTCATGACCGTATGGCCCGCCGGACGCGGGATGCCGCACTTCTCCAGGATCACGTCGAACTTCTCGCGGTCCTCGGCTGCGTCGATGCTCCATGCGGGTGTGCCGAGGATCGGGATGCCCAGCTTTTCGATATGCGCGGCCAGATTGATGGCGGTCTGCCCGCCGAACTGCACGATGGCAAAGTCCGGCTTCTCGGCCGCGGCCACGCCGGTCACGTCCTCGGGCGTGAGCGGCTCGAAATACAGGCGGTCGGCCGTGTCGAAGTCGGTGGACACGGTTTCCGGATTGTTATTGATGATAACGGTTTCACAGCCGAGCTTTTGCAGGGCCCAGACCGCGTGTACCGAGCAGTAGTCGAACTCGATGCCCTGGCCGATACGGATGGGGCCGGAGCCGAGCACCAGCACCTTTTTCTTGCCGGAGGCGGGCTTGACCTCGCTCTCCTCGTCGTAGGTGGAGTAGTAGTACGGGGTTTCGGCCTCGAACTCGGCCGCGCAGGTGTCCACCATCTTATAGACCGGCAGGCGCTTTACCGCGGAAATATCCTTGCCGGAAAGCTGCTCAATCGTCTTGTCGAGGAAGCCCATCTTCTTGGCGCGCAGGTACAGCGCCGCGTCGACCGCGTCCGCCGTAGCGAGCGCCTTTTCGGTGTCGATGATGTTCTGGAACTTGTGCAGGAAGAAGGTGTCCATCGTGGTGACCTCGTGGATCTCCTCAATGGTCATGATGCCGCGGCGCAGCGCCTCGCAGATGTGGAACAGGCGCTGGTCGTCCGTGCGGGCCACGCCCTTTTTGACCTCCGCGTCGGTCTGTTGCCGGATGCGCGGGACGATCATGCTGTCCAGCTTGATCTCGCAGCCGCGCACGGCCTTCATCAGCGCGCCCTCAAAGCTGTTGTCGATGGCCATGACCTCGCCGGTGGCCTTCATCTGGGTGCCAAGCGTATTGTCCGCATACACGAACTTGTCGAACGGCCAGCGCGGGAACTTGACCACGCAGTAGTCGATGGTCGGCTCGAAACAGGCCTTGGTTTTTTTAGTCACGGCGTTCTCGATCTCGTCCAGGCCGTAGCCGACCGCAATCTTGGCCGTCACCTTGGCGATCGGGTAGCCGGTGGCCTTGGAGGCCAGCGCGGACGAGCGCGATACGCGGGGGTTGACCTCGATGACCGCGTACTCGAACGAGGTCGGATGCAGCGCGAACTGCACATTGCAGCCGCCCTCTATCCCTAACTCGGTGATGATGTTAAGCGCAGAGGTGCGCAGCATCTGATATTCCTTGTCGCACAGGGTCTGACTGGGCGCGACGACGACCGAGTCGCCCGTGTGTACGCCCACCGGATCGACGTTTTCCATGTTGCAGATGGTGATGGCGTTGCCCTTGGCATCGCGCATGACCTCATATTCGATCTCTTTCCAGCCGGTGATGCACTTCTCGACCAGGATCTCATCCACGCGGGAGTACATGATACCGGTCGCGGCGATCTCGCGCAGTTCGTCCCAGGTGTAGGCGATGCCGCCGCCCGTGCCGCCGAGGGTATACGCCGGACGGATGATGACCGGCAGGCCGATCTCGCGGGTGAATTCAACCGCGTCCTCCACCGTATGCACGACCTTGGAGGCGATGCACGGCTCACCGATCTTCTCCATCGTGTCCTTGAACATCTGGCGGTCCTCCGCCTTGGCGATGGTGTCCGGCTTGGCGCCCAGCAGCTTGACCCCCATCTGGTCGAGGAAGCCGCTCTCGCACAGTTCCATGGCGAGGTTGAGGCCGGTCTGGCCGCCGAGGTTGGGCAGCAGGGAGTCCGGGCGCTCCTTCTTGATGATCTGCTGCACGGCTTCGACGGTCATGGGCTCGATGTAGACCTTGTCCGCCATGGCCTTGTCGGTCATGATGGTCGCGGGGTTGGAGTTGACGAGCACGACCTCCAGACCCTCCTCGCGCAGCGCGCGGCAGGCCTGCGTGCCCGCGTAGTCGAACTCGGCCGCCTGGCCGATGACGATCGGGCCGGAGCCCAGCACCATTACCTTGTGAATATCCTTACGAAGCGGCATTACTGAGCGCCCCCTTTCGCCTTTTCGATGTTTTTGATGAATTTGTCAAACAGATAGGAGGTGTCCATCGGGCCCGGGCATACCTCAGGATGGTACTGCACGGTAAACACTGGCCGGCCGACGTGCTCCACGCCCTCGACCGTGCCGTCGTTAAGGTTGACATAGCGCACGCGGGCGACCGCCGGATCGACGCTTCCGCCCACAACCGCGTAGCCGTGGTTTTGGCTGGTGATATAGGTGCGGTCCGCGTCCAGGTCCTTGACCGGATGGTTGACGCCGCGGTGGCCATACTTGAGCTTGCAGGTCTCTGCGCCGATGGCCAGGCTCAAAAGCTGGTGGCCCAGGCAGATGCCGAAGATCGGGATATTGCTTTCCAGAAGCTTTTTCAGGTTAGCGATAATCTCAACGTTTTCCGCGGGATCCCCGGGGCCGTTGGAGAGCATCACGCCGTCAAACCTGCCCACGACCTCCTCGGGCGGGGTGAGCGCCGGAATGGTGACGACCTCGCAGCCACGCTTTTGCAGCTCGCGCTCGATATTGTACTTCACGCCGTAGTCGTACAGCGCGATACGGTACTTCTGCTCACCCTCGGCGGGATAGGTGCGGCTTTCCTCACAGGTTACAGCCCTCACCGCGTCTTTGACGACATAAGCCTTCATCGCCGCGACGGCCTGCTCGTCCGGCTCGAAGCCCTCGGTGTAGATCACGCCGTTCATGACGCCCTCGCCGCGCAGCTTGCGGGTCAAGCGGCGGGTGTCGATACCCGCCAGGCCGACGACCTTCTGCTCCTTGAGGTATTCGTCCAGCGTCAGGCGGCAGCGCCAGTTGGAGGGATGCTCCGCGATCTCGCGCATGATAAAGCCCGAGACCCAGCTCTTGCGGGACTCGTAATCCTCAAAATTGATGCCGTAGTTGCCGATCAGCGGGTAGGTCATGGTGACGACCTGGCCGTAGTAGGAGGGGTCGGTCAGCACCTCCTGATAGCCGGCCATGCCGGTGTTGAAAACGACCTCGCCGATGCTCTGTCCCTCGTAGCCGACGGAATACCCCTCGAACAGGGTGCCATCCGCGAGCAGTAAATACGCTTTTTTCATTCTTGTATCTCCACGCTCCCATTTTGAAATTCACAGAATTTCCATTCAATCCAGACGCAAGCCGCGCTTGCGTCATCAAAAGTCCAGCTCTGCCGGACTTTTGACACCCCGACCTTGCGGCCTTGGGCCGCGTCCTGGGGTATCGGAAGCCGTTTTCTCCGGAACCGGCTTCCGTATATTATAGGGTGGTATTGGATACCCCCTATAAGATTTTATCGAATCGCCGCGACGATCTCATCCCGCATGCGGATGGCCTCCGCACGGGCGGCTTCCTTGTAGTCCTCGCCGTTTCTGCCGGTCTTTTTCCACGCGCACATGATGCCGCGCGAGGAGTTGACGATCGCGCCCAGCCCATCGTCGTTAAAGGCGTTTGCAATGTCCTTAGCGGTCGCGCCTTGCGCGCCGTAACCCGGCACTAGGAAATAGCTCCTGGGCAGCAGGCCGCGGATGATCTTCTGCTCCTCCGGCCAGGTCGCGCCGACCACCGCGCCGACTTGGTTGTAGCCGCAAGGGGTGTCCAACCCCTCGCCCCACTTGGCCACCATCTCAGCCATGCGGGCGTAAAGCGGCTTGCCCTCCATATCACGGTTCTGCAGCTCGCCCGAGGAGGGGTTGGAGGTCTTGACCAGCAGGAACAAGCTCTTATCCCGCTCGCGGCACTCCTTGAGGAAAGGCTCGACACCATCCGTGCCCAGATATCCGTTGACGGTCACGCTGTCGCAGCCGTAGGGCGCGATCTCGGTGTCGCCCACGCGGGTCTTGCCGAGGTAGGCCTCGGCATACGCGGTCGCGGTCGCGCCGATATCGTTGCGCTTGATGTCGCCGATGACGTACATGCCCTTGGCGTGCGCGTAGTCGATGGTTTCTTTGAGAGCCATCGCGCCGTACGAGCCTAAAAGCTCGTAATACGCCGCCTGCGGCTTGACTGCGGGTACAATATCGCACAGCGCGTCAATCAGGCCGCAGTTGAAGGCGACCATGCTCTCCGCCGCTGCGCGCAGCGTTTCGCCGTGCAGCATCATGTTGCGGCCCGCGATATGCTGCGGGATGTATTCCAGGCGGGCGTCCAGCCCCGCGACGGTGGGGTTGCCTTTTTCCTTGATCTTTTCTACTAATGTTTGGATCGACATAGATGTTCTTCCTTTCTATCGCTGCATGGCGGTTATTCTACTCACTGCCCAGGATCACAACGTTGTCCTCCCCGTCCACCTCGGTCAGGCGGACGCATACGCGCTCGCCCCGCGCGGTGGGCAGGTTTTTGCCGATATAGTCCGGCCGGATGGGAAGCTCGCGGTGGCCGCGGTCCACCAGCACGGCGAGCTGGATGCGGCCCGCGCGCCCGCAGTGCGACACGGCCTCGATCGCGGCGCGCACGGTGCGGCCAGTGTACAGCACGTCGTCCACCAGCACCACGGTCGCGCCGCCGATGCGAGGATCGGGCGGCGGCAACGGCCCGTCCGCGCGCGGCTTATCGTCCCGCCAGGGGGTGACGTCCAGCTCGAGTACAGGCGGCGCCTTGCCCTCCACCTCGCCGAGCTTGGCGGCGATGCGCTGCGCCAGGAACACGCCGCGCGTTTTCACCCCGGCGAGCAGCAGGTCCTCCGCGCCCTTGTTTTTTTCGATGATCTCAAACGCAATGCGGGTCAGCGCGCGGCGCACGCCGTCCGCGTCCATAATTACGGCCTTCTGCCCGGCCATCCTGCGGCCTCCCCTCAAAAAATGGTAAAAAAACAGCCTCCTGCGCCACAAGCAGAAAGCCGTACCAAGCTACACCTGTCCCCCACTCTGCGGCCGACAGCGTACGCACTGTTTTCTGCCTTGGCGGCTCACGGGCCGCGCCTTAAAGGCGGATTGTTGGATATATTATATCGTATGCCGCGGGTTTTGTAAACAGTCGAAGCTCCAAAACAAATTTGTTTTTTTATGCAATTTTTGTTGCCGCCGCACACATGCAAGTCTGCGCACATTCCGGACATACTATGCTTGCAGCACCGAAGCAAATCAAATTATGAAAGGCGGCGGACTTTTATGCGTGTATCTCCCTTCATTTCCGGCATTGCGACCGGCGCGGTGGCGGGTGCGGTCGTCTCTATGGTCGCGGCGGGCGCGATGATGAACCCCTCGGTACGCCGGAGCGCTCAGCATGCGGCAAACAAGGCCGAGCATGCAATGCACAAGGCGGCGAAGGGCGTCGGCCATATGATCGGCTGAGGCGGGGCGGCGGGGGAAGAAAGCGCGCTTTCTCCCCCGCCGCCGCTTTTTCCTACAGGGCACGGCAGCAAGCTCCTCTTGACAAACGCGCGCGCCTCCCCTATAATGGTTACATCCTCAAAAGGGAGTAGGATAAGTTCCGCTGTCAACATCCCGTCCGGATTTCCGGTCTGGCGGCGGACGCCGGCACGGCCGGTCACAAGACTTTTGAGTAAGCGCTTCCACACCGCGAAGCGCTTACTCAAAAGTCTTTTTTATTTGCGTCAGGATCCGCCGCAGATAAAAACCGGCCGCCGGCGGCAAACTATCCCATCCCCCGCCGCATCCCCACTTTTTTGACAAAAAGGAGTTTTGGCTACATGCAACCTGTTTTCTATGACCGCACAGCCGCGCAGGCGCTCAGCGATATGGACAGCGACCGCGCCGGCCTTTCCCCCGCCGAGGCCGCCGCGCGCCTTGCGCGGTACGGACGCAACACCCTTGCGGAAGAGCGCGGTAAATCCGTCCTGCAGGTGTTTTTCTCCCAGTTTAAGGACCTGTTGGTCGTTATCCTGCTCGCGGCGGCTGTGATCTCCATGCTGTCCGGCAATGCGGAGAGCACGATCGTCATTTTCGCCGTGCTGCTTCTGAACGCCGTGCTCGGCACGGTCCAGCACTGCAAGGCGGAAAAGTCTCTGCAAAGCCTCAAGGCCATGTCCTCGCCCTCGGCCAAGGTCGTACGCGGCGGCGCGCGGCTGGTCGTCCCCTCCGCCGAGGTCGTTCCCGGCGATATCGTGGAGGTGGAGGCCGGCGATATGATCGTCGCGGACGGGCGCATTCTGGAGAATTTTTCGCTCAAGGTCAACGAAAGCTCGCTGACCGGCGAAAGCGAGGGCGTGGAAAAGACCGCCGACCCGCTTGCCGGCGGCAAGGTCGCGCTCGGCGACCAGAAAAACATGGTGTTCTCCGGCTCGCTGGCGACCTATGGCCGCGCGGTCATGGTCGTCACCGCGACCGGCATGCAGACCGAACTGGGCCGCATCGCCGCCCTGATGAACCAGACCCGTGAGCGCAAGACCCCGCTGCAGCGCAGCTTGGACGACTTCAGCCGCCGTCTGGCCGGCATCATCCTGGCGATCTGTGCGGGCGTGTTCGCGCTTTCGCTGTACCACGCGGGCAGCTGGGGCTTTCAGGCGGTGCTGGATTCGCTGATGTTCGCGGTCGCGCTGGCCGTGGCCGCGATTCCCGAGGCGCTCAGCTCGATCGTGACCATCGTTCAGGCCATGGGTACACAGAAGATGGCCCGGCAGAACGCCATTATCAAGGAGCTTAAGGCGGTGGAAACGCTGGGCGCGGTATCCGTGATCTGCTCGGATAAAACCGGCACGCTGACCCAGAACAAGATGACCCCGCAGAAGATCTACGCGGACGACATGCTGCTGGACGAATCGCACCTCGACCTTGCCAACGACGTGCAGCGCCTGCTGCTCAAGGCCGCCCTGCTCGCCAGCGACGCCACCACCGACGAGCAGACTGGCGAGGCGATCGGCGACCCAACCGAGGTCGCACTGGTCATGATCGGCGACCGCCTCGGCGTGGACGAAAGCGCCTACCGGAAGCAGCACCCACGCCTGGCCGAGCTTGCGTTCGACTCCGACCGCAAGCTGATGAGCACGCTGCACGATATTGAGGGCGTACCCACCTTATATACCAAGGGCGCGATCGACGTGCTGCTCGACCGGTCGGACTATGTCCTCACCTCCGCCGGTCCGGTTCCCATGACGGAGGAATGGAAGGCACGGATCGCGGCGGTCAACCTCGAGCTGTCGCAGGAGGGGCTGCGCGTGCTGGCGTTTGCCAGCCGGACGCTCGACGCCGTGCGCGGGCTGACGCTGGCGGACGAACACGGCTTTACGTTTATCGGCCTGGTTTCCATGATCGACCCGCCGCGCCCCGAGGCGGTGCGCGCGGTCGCGGACGCGGCGCGCGGCGGCGTGCGCACCATCATGATCACAGGCGACCACAAGGTCACGGCCACCGCGATCGCGCGGCAGATCGGCATTTTCCGCGACGGAGACGAGGCGCTTTCCGGCGTTGAGCTGGATGAGCTGGACGACAGCGCCCTGGACGAGCGGCTGGCGCGCGTTTCGGTCTACGCGCGCGTCTCCCCCGAGCATAAGATCCGCATTGTCGAGGCCTGGCAGCGCAAAGGACGCATTGTTTCCATGACAGGCGACGGCGTCAACGACGCGCCCGCCCTCAAGGCCGCCGACATCGGCGTGGCCATGGGCATCACGGGTACCGAGGTTTCCAAGGACGCGGCCTCCATGATCCTGGCCGACGACAATTTCGCCACGATTGTGGGCGCGGTCGTCAACGGCCGCAGCGTATACACCAACATCAAAAACGCGATCAATTTCCTGCTCTCGGGCAACATGGCGGGCATCCTGTGCGTGCTTTTCACCTCGATCCTCGCGCTACCCGTGCCGTTCGCGCCCGTCCACCTGCTGTTCATCAACCTGCTGACCGACTCTCTGCCCGCAATTGCGATCGGCGTGGAGCCGGCGTCCGGCGATCTGCTGGACCAGAAGCCCCGCGACCCTGGGGAACCGATCCTCACCCGCGACCTGCTGCTGCGCATCTTTCTTTACGGTGCGCTCATCGCCTGCGCCGCTATGGCCGCGTATTTCATCGGCCTGCGCGCCGGCGGCGACGGCCTTGCCATGACGCTCGCGTTCGCCACCCTGACGCTCGCGCGCCTGTTCCACGGCTTTAACTGCCGCGGCAGTCTGCCGCTCTTCCGTCTCGGCCTGCTGACCAACAAGGCGAGCCTGTGCGCCTTTGCTGCGGGTGTCGCGCTGCTGGCCGCCGTGCTGCTGATCCCCGGCCTGCAGGGACTGTTCCAGGTCGCGCCGTTCACCGTGGGACAGCTCGGCGCGGCCGCGCTGCTCGCGTTCCTGCCCACGCTGGTAATTCAGCTTTGCAAAAGCCTCCGGTCCTCCCGTTAAGCCCTGCAGGGACGCGGACAGTAATCCCCTGCCCGCGTCCCTTTTCTAGCCCCCTTATAGTTGACAGCGCAACCGATAAGGTGTACGATAATACTGCGATAATTATTGCGCAATCAACTATTTGAGGAATGAACATGATGAAGCATCAACCAATCACTGTGCTGCGGTACATATCCCTGCTGCAGCGCAACACCCAGCGGTATTTCGACCTGGCGCTGGAGCGGGATAATATCGGCGGCGGGCAGCAATTCTTCCTGCTGTGTATTTTCGAGCAGGACGGCGTCAGCCTGCTCGACCTCGCGCGTTTCGGCGGCTTTGACAAGGGTACGGTGACGCGCGCAGTCCAAAAGCTCGGCGGGGAGGGATATGTTTACGCCACGCCCGACGAGCAGGATAAGCGCGTCCACCATCTCCACCTGACCGACAAGGGGCGCGCCCTTGTCGAGCGCGTGTACACGGTGCGGGATTACTGGACCGCGTCGCTCACCAGCGGGCTGGGGGAAGCCGAGCGCGAGCGCCTGCTGGCCGCCCTGCGCGCCATGTCGGAACATTCCTGCAGCACACTGAAGGAAATCGCCGGCCGGAAAGGAGAGCTGCCCCATGCAGACCCTGCGGGCTGAACCGAACGCCTCCGTTCCCCAGAACCCGCTCGGCTGCAAGCCGGTCGGCCGGCTGCTGGTGACCTTCTCCCTTCCCGCCATCGTCTCCTGCCTGATCAACTCGATTTACAACATCGTGGACCAAATCTTCATCGGGCAGGGTGTCGGCTATCTGGGCAACGCCGCGACAACGGTCGCTTTTCCGGTCATGACCATCCTGCTGGCATTCTCCACCCTGATCGGCGCGGGCAGCAGCGCGCACGCGGCCATCCGTCTGGGGGAAAAGAACGAGGAGGAAGCCGAGCGTACGCTCAACACCGCGTTCTCCTTTTCCATCCTGCTCAGCGTCGTGCTGATGGTCCTCGGCCTGCTCTTCCTGCGCCCCCTGCTGCGCGCGTTCGGCGCGACCGATTCCATCCTGCCTTACGCGCTTGACTACACCTCGATCATCCTGCTCGGCACGCCCTTTAACATGGTTTCGGTCGTGCTGTCCAACCTGGCGCGCACGGACGGCCATCCGCGCATGTCCATGTACGGTATGATGATCGGCGCTTTCCTGAATACGATCCTCGATCCCATCTACATATTCGTCCTGCACTGGGGCGTCAAGGGCGCGGCGATTGCCACGATCACCTCGCAGATCATCTCCGCCGTTGTACTGACCCTGTATTTCCTGCGGCCGAGCCGCGGCAACCCGCGCCACATGCGCCTGCGCCGCGCCTACCGCCGGCCGGACTGGTATCTGGTGCGCCGCGCGATGGCGCTTGGCGTCTCCTCCGGCATCACGCAGTCGGTCGGCTGCATCATGCAGGTTGTGATGAATAATTCCCTGGTGCATTACGGCGACCAGAGCGCCATCGGCGGCGACGTGGCGCTGAGCGCCATGGGCATCGTGATGAAGATCGCCATGATTATGGCCGCGTTCGGCATCGGCGTGGGGATCGGCGCGCAGCCCATCCTCGGCTTCAATCGGGGTGCGAAAAACTTTGCCCGCATCCGCCGCACCTATCTGCTTGCGGTCACATTCGCCACAGGTCTGATTGCGTTCTGCTGGCTGCTCTGCCAGTTGTTTCCTGAGACGATTGTGGGCATTTTCGGCAAGGAAAACGCCGCGTTCACGGATTTTGCGGTCAAATGTCTGCGCATCTACCTGTTCAGCATCTTCTGCGCAGGCTTCCAGATCGTATCCACCAACTATTTCCAGGCCACCGGCCAGCCGCTTAAAGCATCCGTGCTGTCCATGCTGCGCCAGCTCCTGCTGCTGATCCCGCTCATCCTGATCCTGCCGCTGTTCTTCGGCCTGGACGGCATCCTGTATTCCGCCCCCATCGCGGATGCGGCCTCTGCCGCGATCGTCGCGTTCTTCATCGTGCCGGAGATGCGCCGCCTGCGGCAGCAGATCGGGCAGATGCCGCCCGCGGAGGCGTAAAATCAGCGCCGCGGGCATACCCGCGGCGCCTGCCGGCTTTTCCCTACAGTATCCGGACCATCTGCCCGAACAGCGGCAGCGCCGCCATGCTCAGGAGCGACGTCACCGCACAGATCACGCTGGAATACTCCGCGTCCCCGCCGTAGACCTGCACCATCTGAGTGATCGTACTGCCTGAATTCGTAGCTACGGACAAGAGCGCGGCGGTCAGGATCAGCGAGCCGTCCGGCGCCATCTGCGCCAGATGCAGCGCCTTGACCAGCAGAAGCGCGGCCAGCGGGCAGGCGACCATTCGCAGCCCGACCACAAGGGGAAGCCTGCGGTACGACCGCACCCTTTCCCAGCTCAGGCTGCCGATCAAAATGCCCGTCACGACCATGCTGAGCGGGCCGAACAGGTCGGCCATTCCCTCCACCGTTCCGCTGACCACCGCAGGCACTGGAAGCTGCAGCGTAAACAGCGCGATGCCAATCAGCATGGAGATCATGTTGGGATTGAGGAACAGCTTTTTCCAGCTTACGGTGCGCTCGCCGGACAGGGTGAACTTACAGTGCGTCCACACCAGGAACGTATGCACGCAGATCATCGCCGTGGCATACACCACCCACTCCTGGCCGATCGCGGCGCCCACAATCGGCACGGCGATGCCGGTGTTGAAATAGATGACCGACATCGACTCCACCGGCGTCAGATGCAGCGGGCGCTTGAGCAGCGTGACGGCGGCCACCAGCACCAGGCTGACGCCCAGCGCCGCCGCATAGGACAGGAGCAGCCCCCTGGTCTTATCCGGCGTGAACTCGACCATGAACGAATGCAGCACGACCGCTGGCAACACGATGTACAGCATCATCTTGGAAAGGATTTTGCTTTCCTCCACCGTGATGATGCCCAGGCGGTAAACCACAAAGCCGATGAGCATCATCAGGAACAGCTTCCCGACTTCCCCAGCAAGCGACCAGAACATATCCATTTCCCCATTCCCCCTGCCGTTTCCAGACAACGGCTTTTCCCTTATCTTTCAGTTATACCGCCGTTGACGAGCTGCTGTCAAGAGGGCGGGCGCGGCTGATTTACTTTCCCCCCGCTTTATGATAGAATACGATATCCCGTTATCCCACGCAGGCAGGCTTTTTTATTGCGGCAATCTGAACGAAACAAGGCTGGAAAGGAACAACTATGGAAATCTCTGCATTTGCAGCAAAATTGGCTGCGGAAACCGAAAAAATCATCCTCGGCAAGCACGACCGCATCGAGCTGATCATTGCGGTGCTGCTCGCCGGCGGGCATATCCTGCTCGACGACATGCCCGGCGTCGGCAAGACCACGCTCGTCAAGACCCTCTCGCTCGCGTCCGGCTGCGCGTCGCGCCGTGTGCAGTTCGTCCCCGACCTGCTGCCCTCGGACATCACGGGCATGAACATCTTCGACCAGCGCACCGGCGAATTCCGGCTGCTGCGCGGACCGGTGTTCACACACATCCTGCTCGCGGACGAGATCAACCGCGCCGTGCCGCGCACCCAGTCCGCGCTGCTCGAGGCCATGGAGGAGCAGCACGTCACCATTGACGGCGAAACGTTGCCCCTGCCCGCGCCGTTCTTCGTGCTGGCCACCCAGAATCCGGTGGAATCCGAAAGCACGTTCCGCCTGCCCGCCGCACAGATGGACCGCTTCCTGATGCGCCTGTCCATGGGCTATCCGGACGCGGCCGAGGAGGCCCAGATGCTGCGCAACCTGGGCGACGCCATGCCGTTCGACCAGGTGCGGGCGGTCACCGGACCAGAGGAGATCCTCGCGCTGCGCGCCTCGCTTCAGAATATACAGGTGTCGGACGCGGTTACGGAGTACATCGTCGCGCTCGTCGCCGCGACGCGCGGCTGCCCCGGCGTCGCCATGGGTGCCAGCCCCCGCGCCTCTCGCGCACTGTTCCGCGTAGCCAAAGCCTGGGCCGCCATGCGCGGGCGCGCGTTCGTCACGCCGGACGACGTGCAGTACCTCGCCCGCTTTGTCCTGCCGCACCGCCTGCTGCTCGAAAGCGAGGCCCAGCTCGCCGGACGGACGGGCGAGACCGTGGTCGCGGAGCTGCTCGAAAGCGTACCCGTGCCGCCCGCCCAGAGCGGTATTTACGATGAATAAGCGCCTACAGTTCGGGCGCGCGTCCAGCATACTCGTTTCCCTGCCCGCGGTCGCGCTGTGGCTTATCCTGTGCGTAGCCGCCGCGGTCGGGGACCTGCTCGTGCTGTCCGCGGCCTTCGCGTTCCTGTTCCTGCTGTCCGGCGCGGCGTTTTTGTGGGGCGCGCGGTCGATCCGGCATGTCACGCTGGAGGTTGACTGCTCCCGCACCCGCCTGTATCCGGACATGGAGACCACGTTCTCCTACACAGTCAAAAACGACAAGCTTCTGCCGTTGATCTGGCTGGAGTTGTCCCAGGGAATTCCCGAGCGCGACTGCCTCACGCCTGACGAGACCTTCGAGCGGTACGCCTGCCTTTCCGGCGAAGCGCAGGGGCGGGAATCCACGCCGGACACAGCGGACCGCCCCGCCCCCGACGCCTATCGCCGCACCTTTTCATTCGTAATGGGCCACGAAACGCTCACCCTGCGCAGCGTGTGGACTGCGCGGCGGCGCGGCGTCTACCGCATGGACCGGCTGATGCTCCGTTCGGGCGACGGCTTCGGGCTGTCCCAGGTCGAGGCCCCCTGCCCGCCGAGCAAGCTTCCCCAAGTACTGGTTTACCCGCGCAGCGTGCCGGTCGATATTTCACTGTTCCTGCAGGAACAGTGGCGGCAGTCGGCCGGCTCGGCCGGCTATCAGGAGGATATGGCCGTGCTGCGCGGCCTGCGCCCCTACCAGCCGAGTGACAGCTGGAAGCGCATCAACTGGCGCATGGCGGCGCGCACGCAGGAGCTTAAGGTCAACTTTTACGAAACCATCCAGCCCCTTTCCGCGCTGTTCGTGCTGGACGGGGAATCGTTCTGCGGCCTGTCCACGGATTATGCCGAGCTGGAGCAAGCGCTTGAGCTCCTCGGCTCGGTCATCGCGCGGCTGTTCCGGCGCGGCGTGACCTGCGGGCTTGCGCTGCCCGCCTCCCGCCGGTATTCGGCCGTTACCCTGCCGCCGGTCGAGGGCCGTTCCGCCGCTGAGCTGCTCGGCCTGCTCGCGGGCTACGACTGCCTGGCGCAGCATCTGTTCGCGGAAAACGGCGACCGGCTGGAACAGTGCGCGCCCTCCCGCTTTGACGAGCGCGCCGTCCTGACCGCCGCGTCCGAGGCCGGCCGCGTCTATCTGATCACCTGCGCGCCGGACGGACCCGTGCATGGGCTGGTCGGCCGGTTGGGTGCGACGCGTGTGACCGTATTTGCCGCCGCGGGCGTCGCCTCGTCCGCCGCCCCTGACCTGCGTGTTGTGCCGCTGCGGCGGCTGGCAAAGGGGGCGGCGGTATGAACGGGCGCTCCCCCCTGTTCGGCGCGGCGGTGCTGTTTTCCACCATCGCCTCGCTGTCGTTTGTTTTCGGCTTTTTCTCACAGGTCGAGACCGGCTCGTTCACCTCGGCCTGCCTGCCCGTATGGGCCTGCTTCCTGCTGGCGTATCATTTCTGCCTCAGTCGCCTGCTGCGGCGCGCGCAGCCGGTGCGCCGCCTTGCGCTGGTCACGGCGCTGTTTTTCGCGGCGCAGGCCACGGTATCCTTCGCGGTCTACGGCCGCTTTTCCTCGACCATGGGCATCCTGTTCGCAGTCATCATGTGGCTGAGCTGCTATTATATCAGCTATGGCACCCTGCTTCGTCCGGTCACGCCCGAGCGCCTGATCTCGCATCTGGATGGAAACATCGTACTCCTGTTCATCGGTCTGGCCTACTATTCGCTGACGGGACGGCCGATGCGCCCTCTGCTGCCGCTGCTGCTGGCCGCCGTGCTGACGATGGCGGCCGCGGTCGCGCGCCGCTCGGCAGGCGGGCGTTCCGCTTCCCATGCGGGCGGGCGCGGCGCGGCGATCCTGCTGGCCGCCGTGGGTGGCATGGCGCTGATTGCCGGCGGTGTGATCCTGACGCTGAGCGGACAGATCAAATCCGTGTTGCTGGGCGGCTGGGCGCTCCTGCGGGCGCTCGTTTCCCGCCTGTACCACGCGTTCAACGCGTTTTTCCTGTGGCTCCTGTCCCACTTCACGCCGGATGAGTCCGGCACGCTGGAGGGAACGCCCCTACCCGGCAACGTGACCGCCGAGCAGTCCGAGCAGGCCGCGCGGTTTTCCGAGCTGATGCTGTACGCGCTGCTCGTGCTGATTATCGTCGGGCTGGCGGCCGCGCTGATCCTGCTGCTGCGCCGCGGCAGACTGCGCCTGACGGTGGGCGGGATGCGCGGCGAGCTGGGCGTCCAGCGCGAGCGGCCGCGCCTGTCCGCGCTGCTGCGCGGGCTTTGGGCGCGGCTGCAGACGCGGATACGGTTTGCAATGCGGTATGTGACCGAGCGCAACACCGCGCCCGGCGTGCTGCACCGCATCCAGCGGCAGGCGCGCCGCAGGCGGCTCGGCCGGCAGGAGGGCGAAACCTGCCGCCAGTTCCTTATGCGCATGAACGCGCTCTATCCCGACTGCGAAGGGGAGCTGCGGTTCCTGTCGGACGCGCTCGACGCGCGGTATTTCGGCGGCGGGGATTTCCTGACCGCGCGTGAAGCCGCGATGCTGTGGAAAAAGCTGCGCGTCTCCCGCCGCAGAGCATAAAAAAGCACGGATGGCTTTTCCATCCGTGCTTTTTACGTCCGGTTCAGCGGACGACTTCGATCAGGTCTTCGATGCCGCAGTCGAGGGCGACGCACAGTTTCAGTAATACATCACTGTCATACCGCGCCACTTCATTCTTAAAGTATCTATCCAATGTCTGATACGGGATTCCCGTTAATTTATTAACTTTGTAACGATTCAATCCGTTTGATTCCATAGCCTCACGGACTGTCAATCTGATAGAATTCATTTATATCACCTGATATATACATTAATTATAAATAATCAAATTGACAATTCATTATTTATAATATACTATTATGTATATATTGTTTGAGTGATATATGATGAATGAAAAATTTTTTGCTCTAAAACACCGCCATGATAAAGACTACCTCCAGCGCTTGGAACGGGACGACCCGCAGCGCTTCTGGCGCGGGATGCTCCGGCTCTGTCTCGCTATGGCGCGGGAGGATGCCGTTCGAGAGAAACACCGCCGGAAGTATTGACCGCTTTATATCCCCTCGGCAACGGGGACGGTGCGCCGCCCGGCGCGGGGGCAAAAGGGGAGGACAACCCGCATGGGTTTTCCTCCCCTTTTGAATTCCCTGCTTTCCTTTTTTCGCGGCTGCAGGGCTTTGGCGCTTCCGCAAGGCCGGTTTACGGCATTTGCTCCCGCAAATAAGGGCGCGCTCCGCGCGCAAGGTGGGTCGCGCGTTCCATCTGCCGCCCATTTGCTATATCACGGTAAGCACAACGGCTTCCACCCCAGGGGGCAGGATGGCGGCGGCTTTCCCCCTCCCGCGCGCGCTGTTACGCGCGCATAGACCGTTTCGGACAGGCGGCATCCGTTTTCCCGCTGTCCCGTTCTAACCTCCGCGCGAACAGAGCTCCCGCAACAGCCCCCGTATTTTTTCGGAGCGGTCCTGGTCAGAAATAGGAACGGCGCAGCCGTTCCGGCCTCCGGCCTGTGCATCAGGGAAAAGGGGTGATTGGCAAGAGGGGAGAAACCGTTGGTGTTCTCTCTCCAAGGTTTCAGCGGAAACAGCTTATAGCAACTTTCGGGCGTCCTGTAACTTAATTGTCACGTCAGAGGTTGAAATCCCCGAACAATTTAGCTTTCTGGTCTAAAATGCAGGAAATAACAGATTGCCAAACAGACGTGTTCCAGCCTGCTTCAAAATGCCCCCAATTAAGAATTCTGGTGTAAAAACAGGTGTCAAAAAACAGGACGGCAGTTAACAACTAACACATCAAAAGTATAAATAAGAAAACGTATCGGAAAGCCGGTCTTTGGAAACAGGGACCGGCTTTTCCCATTTCCATAGAAAGGAACGAAGCATGCACCATCAGATACCTTACCGAGCCGCGCTGACAGCGCGGTTATTTTTATGCCCGAAACCCGTTGTTCCCCCTGCCAGACCGCCGCCCAGCGTGTCTATGCAGATACACGAATAAATTAACCAGACGGAAAGGAGACGCCCATGTATTATCACACCTGCCCCTGCTGCGGGGCAAATTTAGACCCAGACGAACATTGCGATTGCCTGTCCCGTATTCGCGGCAAATCCCCGAAGCGGAATAACGGCAGGGATTATGGCCGCAGGGGACCAGCCCGTGTCCGCACTTAGGCTCGGCAGCCTCTTTGACGGTATCGGCGTCTTTCCGCTTGCCGCGTCGCACTGCGGCATTGTCCCCGTGTGGGCAAACGAGATCGCAAAAGCGCCGGTTTCCATCACAAAGCGGCATTTCCCTGACATGCTCCATTTAGGGGACATTACGCAGATAGACGGCGGCAAAATACCGCCCGTGGATATCGTTACGTTTGGCTCACCGTGCCAAAACCTGTCGCAGATCGGCAACCGTACCGGTCTGGCGGGCAGTAAATCCGGCCTGTTCTATCAGGCCATGCGTATTATTGAGGAAATGAGAAATGCAACAGATAACCGGTATCCAGCTTTCGCTGTCTGGGAAAACGTCGCGGGAGCTTTTTCTTCAAATGACCGGCTGGATTTTGCAGCCGTGCTCCGCGCTTTCACAGATACCGAAGTTCCAGTGCCTGACAGCGGTATCTGGGCGCACGCCGGAATGGTGCGAGGGGGACGGGCTGATACCGCTTGGCGGCTCATGGACGCCCAGTATTGGGGAGAACCCGCCCTTTCGCAGCGTCGGCGGCGGGTGTTCGTCGTGGCGGATTTTGCAGGCGGACGCGCCGCGGAAGTATTATTTAAGCCCCGCGGTATGTTCCCGTTTCCTGCGTCTTGCGGCGAAAGCCGGCTGCCCGCCGCCGCCGGAGATCGGATACCTGCTTTTGAAGCAGGGCGGCAGATACCCGTCGTGCTCCCCTTCCAGCTCCGGCGGATGCGGTCAATGGCAAAGCGGGGAGACCAGAGGGGCTTCCGCGCGTGCTTCGGCAAAAACGGCGAACCCTTCCCAACTCTGCTTGCCAGTGTAGGCCAGCCGTTTGCGTTCTGGTATGAGGGGAAAGAGCAGGACGGTTTCGTCCGTGACCTTACGCCCTTGGAATGTGAACGGCTCATGGGCCTGCCGGAGGGCTGGACGGCATACGGCTGCAAAGGTGAAAAGGTCAGTAGCCATGCCCGCTGTTTCGCGCTCGGCAACGCAATCGCCCTGCCCTGCGCGGAATATATCATGGCGGGTATTGCGGAAGTAATGCGGTAAACCAGGCATCAGGATAACAGAAAGTGAGGATTTTTATGGAATTGAAATATGTGGTCCCCAACATGGAAACAACTTTCGGGAAACTGGAATTTGGCAGCGCGCTTGAGCTGGGGCGCGGGGACACCCAGCGGAACAATCAGCAGGTCGCCGTGGTCCGGCGGCGTTATAAGCTGTTTTCCAGTATCCAGCCAGCGGATGATATTGAAGTCATTCTCCCCGGCAAAGCAGGTGAAAAAAAGTTTGGTTTCATGGAGCCGGTAAAGCTGGTAAACCCGCGTATCACCGCGGAGGGCTATGTGGTAGGCGGCCGCGGCTTTACTGATTATATCCTCCATGCAGACGACATGATTAAGGCGTAAGAAAGGAAAGGTGAAGTTTATGAGACTGGCAAACGGTATTACCATTGAAAAGGAAGAAACCTTTGGCACGCTGCTTTTCTCCGCCTTGCGGCGCGAGGTGCGGGAGCAGAACGGGGACGGCACGCCCTCCGATGTAATCAGGGAACGCACCTATGACCTGAAAAGCCGGACGCAGGGCCGTATGATTCAGGTAAGCATCCCCGCGAGCGTACCGCTGCGCGATTATGCGTACAATGCCGAAGTCGATATGGTAAACCCTGTCGTGAACACAATCGCGCATGTGACGTTCGGCAATCATGCGGATGTGGACTGGTATATCAAGGCGGACGATATTGTGCTGGCGAAGCGTGACGGCGCACAGGGTAGCGGCCAGCCCGCCCAGCCGCGCAGGGACGCCCAGCCGGATAAGAAAGCGTAAGCCCTGTGAAGCGTTTCCGGTACCGCGGCAAACGCATCCGTCCGGCGGATAAAGACCTCGTGTTCCGGTCCGCCTGCTGTGCGGCGCTCCCTGTGGCGCTGGCGGTGTTCGTACTGCTGAACCTGAAAGGCATCCTGCGGACAGACTGGCGCAGCCTGTCCATACCGGATATCGTCGGGCAGGATTGGAACGTCCCCTGCCTGCTGTTCAGCGGTATCGCGGCGCTTCTGGCGGGGGCTGCCGCGCCCGTTATGGCGTACCGCCTGTTCCCTGATACGGTCCGTCAACTCATACACCGTCAAAAGCTGGCGCGCATGGTACTTGAGAACCAGTGGTATGAGCAGGCCGGACGGACAAGGCGGGAGAGTTTTTTTAAGGATTTATCCGGCACGGATGCAAAACCGAAAGCAGCCCGTTTTCCGCGGATGTATTACCGCATGGAGAACGGGCTTTTGCATTTTTGGGTGGAAATCACACTGGGGAAATATCAGGAGCCGCTCCTGCATCTGGAAAACAGGCTGGAAAGCGGCCTGTACTGCGAACTCGTCAGCCGCGAGCTGCAGGACGGCTTTATCGAGTATACGCTTCTTTATGATATGGCGGCAAACCGTATCCCGATCTCCAAAGTGAAAGCCGAGGGCGGCAGGCTGCGCCTGATGAAGAATGTCTGGTGGGAGTATGACACACTCCCGCACATGCTGATTGCAGGCGGTACGGGCGGCGGCAAGACGTATTTTATCCTGACGCTTATCCAGGCGCTTTTGCAGGCCAAAGCCGCGCTTTATGTCCTGGACCCGAAAAATGCAGATTTGGCGGACCTGTCCACTGTGACGCCGGAGGTATATTACCGCAAGGAGGATATCGCGGCTTGTGTCAGCCGGTTTTGTGACGGGATGATGCAGCGCAGCGAAAGCATGAAATCCATGCAGGGGTACAGGACCGGCGGGAACTACGCCTGCCTCGGTCTGGAGCCGCATTTCCTGATATTCGACGAATACGTTGCGTTCATGGAAATGCTGAACGTCCGCGAACGCGAGGACGTGCTAAACAAGCTCAGGCAGATCGTCATGCTGGGGCGGCAGGCAGGGTATTTCCTGATACTCGCCTGCCAGCGTCCAGACGCAAAGTATCTTGGGGACGGTATCCGCGACCAGTTTAATTTCCGTGTGGCGCTGGGGCGTATGTCCGAACTGGGGTACAGCATGATGTTTGGCGAAGCCGGAAAAGAGTTTTTCTTCAAGAACGTCAAGGGCCGTGGATACGCAGATACGGGAAAAGGTGTGATTACCGAGTTTTATACGCCAATCGTGCCAAAAGGGTATGATTTCCTGCGGGAGATCGGCGCGCTGACGGAGGGAGTGGTTTCCGATGAAAAGCCGGATTGAACTGGCGCTGCCAGCAAGGGATAAGGACGGAAATGTTACGCCTGCCCGCACCTCCCGCCGTGCCGCGCGCGGCGTGCAGCGCGTAAAGCCGCCAGCGCGGCACGGGCGGATGGCGGGCGCGGCGCAGCCGCGCCCGCATGCCGGACCCCCCTGTATCTAACAGGGGGGTACAAATCGGAAGATCACCTGTCCGAAAACAGGCAAAACCCCTTGCCGCGTCTGCCTTTCAAGGCTCTCCGCCAAATTTGATTTTCCAAAGTTCCAATCAAGACGCAAAGGGGATGTGAAATGAACCGGACAAATGGGCAGGAAAACGGTTATAAGCAGCGCAGGGAAAGCCTGCATATCCCGCAAAAGGAATTTGCCGCGCTTGCAGGGCTGTCCGCAGAACATTTGAGCCGCGTGGAAAATGGGCGGGTACCTGTCACAAAGGAAGTGCGCCGCAGGATAGAGCGTGCGTTTGACATTATCGCGCCGGACGCGCTGTTCCTGCTGATCGATTATGTACGCATCCGTTTTAAGACGATGGATGTACGGTATGTCGTCGAGCGTATCCTGATGATAAAAATGCAGTATATGGCGCAGGAAGCGCGCGGCGCATACACCTACACCAGCCGCTTTTATCACGGGGATATCACCGTGTATACCTCGCCGGATGAAAGCAAGGGCGTGCTGCTTGAACTGAAAGGGAAAGGCTGCCGCCAGATGGAAGCCTTTCTCTATGGACAGGGTCGGGACTGGTATTCCTTTTTCCGCCGCTGTCTGGACGAGGACTGCGTGTTCAAGCGCATTGACCTTGCCCTGAATGACCGTGTACGGCTGCTGGATATCCCCTGCCTGATGCGCAAATGCGACGCCGGCGAATGTATCACGGTGTTCCGCAAATTCCGCATGTACCGTTCAGGGCTGTTCATCAGCGGGCATGAGGAAGAAAACGCCGCCGGCATGGGGCATACGCTGTACGCTGGGGCGTTTGATTCAGACCTGTATTTCTGCATTTATGAAAAGGACTACGAGCAGCTTGCCAGAAGCGGTACGCCGCTGGAGGATACCGAGGTCAAAAACCGCTTTGAGATACGGCTGAAAAACGAGCGCGCTTATTTCGCGGTGTATGATCTTGTCAGCTATGAGGATGCGGAACGCACCGCGTTCGGCATCATCAACCGGTATATGCGGATTGTGGACAGGGATAACCGCAGGGCGCGTGAGGACTGGCCGCTGAACAGCATGTGGGCGGTGTTCATTGGCGGACGCCGTGACCGGCTGAAATTAACGGCAAAGCCCGAACCGTACACCCTGCAAAAAACGCTGAACTGGCTTTCCCATCAGGTGGCGCCGTCATGGAAGATGCTGCTCGAATTAGACCGCAAAGGCGGTACAAACGTCATGGAGGAAATGATCGCGGGTACGGAGTTGTCCGAAAAGCACCGCAAGATCATAGAACAGCAGCTTCGGGAAATCAGGGAGGTGGTTATCATGTAACGCACTTGCAGCGGGAAATGCGTTGTGGTATAATTATGGCACGAAAGGAGTTGTTTTTTATGCCGCGTATTATACCGATTCGTGATTTGAAAAACACCACCGAAATTTCAAAAATGTGCAATGAATCCACCGAGCCGGTTTATATCACCAAAAACGGATATGGCGATATGGTGATTATGGGGATGAAGGCCTATGAAGAAAAAATGTATTTAATGGATGTGTATACGAAACTGGCGCAGGCTGAGGAGGAAATCCGCGCAGGCGCCACGGGCGATGCACGTCAAGCCCTAAAAGATTTGAGGGCGAAGTATGGGTTATAAAGTGGAAAGCACGCGCCTTGCCGGTCAGGATTTGGATGAAATCCTGAACTATATGGTAAAGGAATTAGGCAGCCCGTCCGCCGCGGTGGATTTTGTGGATGAAGTGGATTCGTGCTATGCCAGATTAGCGGAAATGCCGGAAATGTATGAACCGTGCAGGGATATCCGGCTTAAAGCGCTGGGATACCGGCGTGCTGTTATAAAAAACTATGTGATGATTTATAAAGTTGTCCAAAGCATAAGTACCGTGTTTATCCTGCGTTTTTTCTATGGCGGGAGAGACTACGAAAAACTGCTTTGAACGAAAACTTTGCATGCAGCCCTGTTCCAGGGCTGCATTTTTGATTGGAGGGATATAACCAATGAATTTCGGCGTTAACCTGTACAACTGGTTTCTCACGAACGCCCAGTCGCTTGTGCTTATGGCTATCGTGGTGATCGGCATTTATCTCGGCTTCAAGCGTGAGTTTACCAAGCTGATCGGTTTTCTGGTCGTGTCGTTGATCGCGGTCGGCCTTGTATTCAACGCGGCGGGCGTCAAGGATGTGCTGCTTACCCTGTTTAATCAGATTATTGGCGCGTAACGGCTGGTTTCGGAAATGGACCGGCCGTTTTTTTATGCCTGCATGACAGGAGGCGATCTTACTATGGAGGAAATGCGGGTGTATGTGGCGAACCTCGGCAAATACAACGAGGGTGAACTGGTAGGCGCGTGGTTTGAACCGCCCATAGACTATGACGAAATGGCGGAGCGCATCGGCCTGAACGAATTTTATGAAGAATACGCCATCCATGACTACGAGCTGCCCTTTGATATCGACGAGTACACGCCTATCGAAGAAGTCAACCGCCTGTGTGAAATGGTGGAGGATTTGCCGGAGTATATCCAAGACAACCTGAAAGAACTGCAAAGTTATTTTGGGAGCATCGAGGATTTGTGCGACCATGCAGACGATATTATCCTGTGGTCCGGCTGTGAGGATATGGCGGATGTGGCGCGTCAAATGGTGGAGGAAGGCGCGTTCGGTGAGATACCGGCGCATCTGCAAAACTATATAGACTATGAAGCCTATGGGCGGGACTTATTCTTTGGGGGGACGTTTGTCGAGACGCGGGACGGTGTTTTCGAGATCATACGCTAAACGCTTTCCTTTCTGCGGCGGCGCCGCGAGAATGGAGTGGGGGTGCGTCCGGCTGTGGGTAACTGCATGGCGGTTATCCATAACCGGACGCAGGGGGCGGGGAAAGACGCGGGCGGCGCGGGCCTCGTTCCCCGCCCCCTTTTACCTTGATGATTTCAGATTGGAGTGGATTTGTTTTGAAGAAAATACGCAGTTACAGCAGCATATGGTCTGTGGAAAAGGTCATTTACGCGATCAACGACCTGCGCCTGCCGTTCCCCATCACCTTTTCGCAAATGGCATGGTTTGTCGCGTGCGAATTTGCGGTGCTGGCGCTGGGCGGGCTGCCGCCGCTTTCCATGATAGACGGCGCGCTGCTTAAATATTTTGGCGTCCCCGCCGGTATCACATGGTTTATGAGCCGGAAAACATGGGACGGCAAAAAGCCGTTCCGCTTTGTCAGGTCCTATACGGCCTATCTGCTGCGCCCCAAACAGACCTTTGCTGGCAAGCCGGTCAAGTTGAAGCGGGTGCATATCAGGCCCGAGATCACCACGGTAAGGAGTGAGGTCATTCATGCAGTATCCGATTAAATATATTGAAAACAACCTTGTGTGGAACCATGACGGGGAATGCTTCGCTTACTATGAGCTTATCCCCTATAATTACTCGTTTTTAAGCGTGGAGCAGAAAGAAGCGGTACACGATGCGTTCCGTCAGCTTATCGCGCAGAACAGGGACGGCAGGATACACGCCTTGCAGATCAGCACGGAATCCAGTATCCGTGCAGCGCAGGAGCGTTCCGGAACGCACGCTTCCGGCAAGCTGCGCGGGGCCGCCCTGCGGCGCATAGACGGCCAGACCGAAGCGCTTATCTCCATGATCGGGGAAAATCAGGCGGACTACCGGTTTTATATCGGCTTCAAGCTGCTGCTCAACGAACAGGACAGCGGGAATATTGGCCGTCAGGCGGCGAATATCTTTTCCGGTTTCCTGCGGGATGTAAACCATACCCTGATGGGTGATTTCATGTCCATGCCGGATGATGAAATCCTGCGGTATCAGAAGATGGAAAAATTGCTGGAAAGCAGGATTTCCCGCCGCTTCAAGGTGCGGCGGCTGGATAAAAACGATTTCGGCTATCTGCTCGAACACCTGTACGGAAAGAGCGGCGCCGCGTATGAGGGTTACAGCTTCCAATTGCCAAAAAAGAAGTTAAAGGGGGAAACCATCGTCAAGCGGTACGACCTGATCAAGCCCGCACGCTGCCTCATGGAAGAACACGGGCGTTACCTGCGTATCGTGCGGGAGGATGCGGAAACCTTTGCCGCCTGTTTTACCGTCTCAGATGTGGTCGGGGAACTGGATTTCCCGTCGTCCGAGATTTTCTATTACCAGCAGCAGCAGTTTTCCTTTCCGGTGGATACGTCTATGAACGTTGAGATTATCGCCAACAGGAAAGCCCTGTCCACGGTGCGGAACAAAAAGAAAGAACTGAAAGATTTGGACAGCCACGCATGGGAAAGCGGGGACGAGACCGGCACAACGGTCGCGGAAGCGCTGGACAGCGTAAACGAACTGGAAACCGAACTTGGGCAAAGCAGGGAGGCCATGTACAAGCTGTCCTATGTGGTGCGCGTCACCGCGCCGGACGCGGAAGAACTCAAGCGCCGGTGCGATGCGGTACGGGACTTCTATGACGATATGAACGTCAAGTTAGTGCGTCCGGTGGGCGATATGGCCGGCCTGCACCATGAGTTTATCCCTGCGGGCAGGCGGTATATGAATGATTATATCCAGTATGTGACGAGCGACTTTCTTGCCGGCCTCGGCTTCGGCGCGGCGCAAATGCTGGGCGAAAAGGACGGTATCTATATCGGCTATGGCGTGGATACCGGCCGGAACGTGTATTTGCAGCCCGCGCTTGCCAGCCAGGGCGTGAAAGGCTCGGTTACAAACGCACTGTCCGCGGCGTTCCTCGGCTCGCTCGGCGGCGGCAAGAGCTTTGCCAATAACCTGCTGGTGTACTACGCAGTGCTGAACGGTGCGCGGGCGCTCATTGTAGACCCGAAAGCCGAGCGTGGGAACTGGAAGCACGACCTGCCGGAGATCGCGGACGAGGTCAACATTGTAAACCTGTGTTCGGACGGGCAGAACAGGGGTATGCTGGACCCCTATGTCATCATGCGCCGCCCCAAGGACGCGGAAAGCCTTGCGATAGATATTCTTACGTTCTTAACCGGTATTTCTTCGCGGGACGGCGGGCGCTTCCCTGTCCTGCGGCGGGCGGTGCGCACGGTGACGAACAGCGGGCGGCGCGGCCTGCTCTGTGTCATTGAGGAATTACGCAGGGAGGGCTCGCCGCTTGCGGTGAGTATCGCAGACCATATCGAGAGCTTCACGGACTACGATTTTGCGCATTTGCTGTTTTCTGCAGGTGATGTAAAGCGTTCTATCAGCCTTGAAAAACAGCTTAATATCGTACAGGTGGCCGGTCTGGTGCTGCCGGACAGGGACACGCGCTTTGAAGAATATACGACGATGGAGCTTTTATCTGTCGCTATGCTTATCGTTATCAGCACCTTTGCGCTGGACTTTATCCATATGGACCGAAGCGTATTCAAGATTGTAGACCTTGATGAAGCATGGTCGTTCCTGAACGTGGCGCAGGGCAAGACGCTGGCAAACAAGCTGGTGCGCGCGGGCCGCGCCATGAACGCGGCGGTCTATTTTGTGACGCAGAACGCGGCGGACCTTGCGGACGAAAGCCTGAAAAACAACATCGGCCTGAAATTCGCGTTCCGCAGTACGGATATCGCGGAGATTAAAAAGACACTGGAGTTTTTCGGCCTGGATACCGGGGATGAAAACAGTCAAAAGCGGCTGCGGAATTTGGAAAACGGCCAATGCCTGATGCAGGACTTATACGGGCATGTGGGCGTCGTGCAATTCCATCCGATATTTGCAGACCTGTTCCACAGCTTTGACACCAGACCGCCGCTGAAAGCAGGGGTGGGAGTATGACATGCAAAAAAGCGGATAAGGCATTATTCAGAAAGACGGCCGCCACGGGTGTTTTGCTCCTTGTGGCCGCCGTTTTACTGTTTGCGGCGCTCTGCCCGTCCGCGGGCGCGGCAGGGCTGGTGGAGGATACCGTGGACGCAGCGCACGAGTACAGCCGCTACCCTCTGGAAAATTACCAGCTTGATTTTTATGTAGACAACGGGTGGGACTGGCTGCCGTGGAACTGGATAGACGGTATCGGCAGGCAGGTCATGTACGGCCTGTACTGCATCACGAATTTTATCTGGACGATAAACCTGTATCTGTCCAGCGCGTCCGGCTATCTGGTGCAGGAAGCGTACAGCCTCGACTTTATTTCGGATGCGGCGGATGCAGTTGGCCGGAATATCCAGGCTATCGCAGGTATCTCGCCCAGCGGGCTTTCCTCGGATGGGTTTTACGCGGGCTTCCTCCTGCTGATTATCCTGATTGTGGGTGCGTATGCTGCATACACGGGCATTATCAGGCGCGAGACGACCAAAGCCGTGCGTGCGGCGCTCAATATGGTGCTGGTCTTTGTCCTGTCCGGCGCGTTGATCGCCTATGCGCCGGACTGTGTCAGGCGGCTCAACGAGTTTTCCGAGGATATCAGTACGGCGAGCCTTTCCGTGGGGACAAAAATCGTCATGCCGGATACGGATAACAGCGGCGGGGACAGCGTCTCCCTGATACGGGACAGCCTGTTTTCCATCCAGGTAAAGCAACCGTGGCTGCTCCTGCAATTCGGGGATACGGATACGGACATGATCGGCGCGGACCGTGTTGAAAGCCTGATTTCAGCCAGCCCCAGTGAAAACAACGGAGAAAGCAGAGAAAACGCCGTAAAAGCCGAGATCGAGGACAACGGGAACACCAACCTCACGGTCACGAAAGCGGTGAACCGGCTGGGAACGGTGTTTTTCCTGTTCCTGTTCAATATCGGTATTTCGTTTTTCGTGTTCCTGCTTACCGGTATGATGCTCTTTTCGCAGGTGCTTTTTATCATCTATGCCATGTTCCTGCCCGCAGCGTTTGTTTTGAGCATGGCGCCGACGTTTGAGGGGACAGGCCGCAGGGCGGTTATCAAGCTGTTCAATACCATATTTGCAAGGGCGGGCATTACGCTGGTCATTACAATTGCTTTCAGCATTTCTTCCATGCTGTACCGGATTTCCAGCGGTTACCCGTTCTTTATTATCGCATTTTTGCAGGTGGTCGTGTTCGCGGGCGTCTATTTCAAGCTGGGCGATCTGCTCAGCATGTTTTCCCTGCATGACGACGGCGCGCGCGGCATGGGGCGGTATATCATGCACCGCCCGCGGATGTTCCTGTACCACCAGCTCCACAGGCTCAACCGGACGATGCGTGCGGCGGGCAGGGCCAATGAAAGCGGCGGTAAGCAAAACGGCCATGCCGGATACACAGCGGGCAGCCGGTACAGCGGCGGACGGAGGAACCGGCCGGACAGTGCCAGGGCGTGGACGGGAAATACCGAACCGACGCTGCCGGAACCGCCTGTAAAAGGGGCAGCGGGCGGGACGGGTATGCCGCCGCAGGGCAGCGGTCCGGCCTCCCCTGCCGGACAGCCGGACAGGCCGGACGGCGCAGCCCGTGAAAGCCGTATTGCGGGACAGGGCGCAGCGTATGGCGGGACGGAAGTACCCGCACAGTCGGAACCGGCAAAGCGGCAGACAGCGCCGCAGACGCATGAAAGGCCGGCCATTGTGCCTGATGTTTCCCAGACGGGGCAGGCGCCAGGGGTACAGGCCCAGCCCCCCGCTCCACCCAGACAGGCGCGGCCGGCAGCAGAGGATAACCAGCAAAAGGCGACTGCTGCGGGACATGCCGCACGCCAACCCGAGACAGGACCGCATGAGCGGCCGGCGGTTATTCCAGTGGAGGGGAAAGCCAGCGGTGCGGTGCGGCGGCTGACGGGGAAAGCACAGGAACGGGCGGCGGCGCCCGCCCGCACAGGCCATCCCCCTGCGCCTGCCGCGGACCGTCCTGCGGTGCGGCGGGATACGCCGGACAAGCCCGCGGCGGGACAGGGAAAAGCGTCCGCACCGGAGCAGGACAGGCCCGTTGTATCACGGCCCGCAGTAAAGCCCGCCGCGCGGATGAAAGCTGCGCCCCCGCACAGGCAGGAGGCGTACAACAAGGCCGGCCGGATAACACAGGGGAAAAAGGGCGCTTCTCCTGAAAGCCGCGCAGGCGGCGCGGAGAAAGGCGGGGGCAAATGAAGCTGAAATATCTGGCGCTGCCATTTGCAGGGATGCTCGCCGCCCTTTTCTGCCTGCCCCTGCTGGCTGCCATCCTGTTTGCATCTGACGACAACGGCGGGGGCGGCGTTTATTATGGCGGCGCAGACCTGTCTGCGGAGGTGCTGGCATACAGGCCGATGGTGGAACGGTACGCGGCGCAGTACGGGATATCCGAGTATGTAAACGTCCTGCTGGCGATCATGCAGGTGGAATCCGGCGGCATGCTGGAGGATGTGATGCAATCCTCGGAATCCATGGGGCTGCCCCCGAACTCGCTGGATGCGGAAAGCTCTATCCGTCAGGGGTGCAGGTATTTTGCAGAACTGCTCGCTAAAGCAGACCGGCTCGGCTGTGATCTGGACAGCGCGATACAGGCGTACAACTACGGCGGCGGCTTTCTGGATTATGCTGCGGCACGCGGCGGCAGGTACAGCTTCCAGTTGGCACAGGCTTTCGCGGAGGAAAAGTCCGGCGGGGTGCGCGTACCTTATGAGAATGAAATTTCGGTAGCGGAAAACGGCGGCTGGCGGTATAACTACGGCAATATGTTTTATGTCCGGCTGGTATCGCAGTATTTGTATGCCGCGCACTTTGATGATGCGGCCGTGCAGGCCATTATGAATGAAGCGTTAAAGTACCAGGGGTGGGCTTATGTCTATGGCGGCGCGTCTCCCGCCTCCTCCTTTGACTGCTCCGGCCTGACGCAATGGTGCTTCGGTACGGTGGGTATCACGCTGCCGCGCACCGCGCAGGCGCAGTATGACGCGGCCCAGCACATCCCGTTTGAGGATGCAAAGCCGGGCGATCTGGTGTTCTTTCAGGGGACGTACCACTGCGGGGATTATATCACGCATGTTGGAATTTATGCTGGCGGTAACCGGATGTACCATGCGGGCAATCCGATCGGTTACGCGGATTTGACGGGCGCCTATTGGCAGGCGCATCTCGTCTGCGCCGGACGGGTAAGGCAATGAATTTAAGAAAGGCAGGGAAATGATATGTTCCAGAATAGAGACAAAAAGCAGGCAGAAGAAAAAAAGCCGCGCGTCCTGCATATCGGGACGCGGCGGCCGGTGGTGACCGCGCTGTGGGCGCTGCTTGTCTGCGCGTTTGCTTTCGCGGTGTATAAGGATTTTACCGCGGTGGATACGCACACCGTCCATGAAACGACGGTGGTGCAGGCGGAAGTCACGGACACAAATGCAATCGAGAGCTTTACAACCAACTTTGCCAGGGTATATTACTCGTGGGAAAAATCTGCGGCTGCAATAGAGCAACGGACGGAAAACCTGAAATACTACCTCACGGACGGGCTGCAGGCACTGAACGCGGATACGGTGCGCAGCGACATACCGGTATCCTCTAAGGTACAGGATGTACAGGTCTGGTCTGTGGAACAAGCTGGGGACAGCGCGTATTCCGTTATCTTTACGGTATCGCAGGATATTACGGATGGGACGGAAAGCAGGCTTGTAACATCTGCATACGAGGTTTGCGTTTATGCAGATGATTCGGGCGATATGGTGATTATCCGGAACCCGACGATAACGGGCAAGCCTGCAAAGTCCGGCTATGCACCCAAAGTAGCCGAGCCGGACGGCACGGTATCCGCGCAGGAAAGCGCCGAGATCACGGAGTTTTTGACTGCGTTTTTCAAGCTGTATCCTGCGGCCAGCGGGCAGGAGCTTTCTTACTATGCAAGCGGCGGCGTACTGCCGGTGATTGAAAATGAAAGCTATGTATTCGCGGGGCTGGTAAATCCGGTCTACACCAGACAGGACGATACTGTGACGGCCGATACAGCGGTGCAGTACCTTGACCGGCGCACGGGTATGACGCTGGTTTCTCAGTTCAAGCTGCAGCTTGAAAAAGCGAGCGGCAATTGGAAAATAAACCGTTCATTCGTATAACAAAATAAAAACAGCAAGCAACACATCTGCATATCATAAGGCAGATGTGTTGCTTGTCTGACGTTACGTTAGCATGCGATTCGGTTAAGGGCTTTGTAGAACCGGTGCTTATTGAACCCTGTCTATCAGAGAATCAATACAGGTTTCTAACAGATCAGGGGAAACCGCTATCAAATCCTTGTCCCCATCAGATATTCCAAAAGAATGATTCCCTTCATATGTCGACAGGACAATTACATCGACCACGGATGTGTTTGTATCACGATCTACGAGTTGAATTACTGCCGCTAAGTTCTCTGGAGCATCTGTAATACGCTGCATTCGTTTCCTGTAGGTAGTAGAGTTAATAGCTTCAACTAGAGATTCTACTGTATCAGGATCGCTGATTTCAAATGCTGGCGCACCGGAAACAGAAATATGCAAGCAATCATATTCAGGAGGAACCTGATATTCGACGGGACTCAATAACCAGTATCCGGAAAAGATAAAAACAAGAATTACTAAGCCTATGATAATTTTTGTCCGCATGATGCTACCTTTTTACAGCAAACCCAGTTCTTCAAGCTCCCAAGTTAAGGATTTCGGGAATACCGAAGACGAAGTCGCTCCACTCTCGTCATTTACGGCTGTAATTCCATTACCAGAATCGTTTCCCGAGGTATCGACCAGATATGTTAAATTATCATTTGATAATTCATCAATTTGATTAGGAGAAATGTATGCGTATACATCTGTAATCCCAACCAGATTAAAGTTTTGTTCTGCCGCTTGAGTATACATCAAATTCTCGGTATATTCCATACCCTTATCGGTAAGCGTTGCGATAGTTACTCGTGTGCCATCTTCCATTATACCCCTGAGTTGAATTTGTTGTAATTCAACATCATAATTGCTGATATAAGTTTGCAGTTCATCAAAAGAGAGGTATTGGGAAAAAGTAATAGTAGCCGCAATGTGGGAAGAGGATTCCACTGTTTGATCTATTGTGTGATTGATATTATTTATGTTATCAACGTATTCTGCCAATTGATTACGAGTTTGGATATTTTGCGGCTGTATTATGGGAGAGGTGCTATCTGCACTTGCGAAGCTGCCAAATAGTATAGTTGGACAAAGCAATAGCGCAACAATACTTAATCCCCAAAACTTTTTCATGAATAAAACCTCCGTTTCTGTCTAAGCGTGATAAGTTAGTTGAACAGTTCAAGGATACCCTGCGGTTTTACCATAAGATAGATCGGCCAATTGTTTATAGCCTCCCGCAATAACGTTATAATCTGAAACACCTTTTTCGCTCAGCTCGGCATGTACTCTAAATACGTTGCTGAGAAAACCCTTGCGATAGTCGGTCCAGGAAGCTGTCATGCTATAGGTTTTTCCAGCAGTTAAAGAGCCAAATATGACAATTTCGGCTTCATTGTAATAGTCATGGCCACTATTCGTTTCAATGTCTGTTTTAATATTTGGCGCGGTACTTGTAACCGAATACGCATGGAAAGAATTCCCGACATCCTTTATATCAATACCAGTATACTTTTTAGAAGTATTGTATGCATTGATTTTAGACACTGCTGCTGTGGTATAGCTGAAGTTAACCTTAGTGGAAACGGTTGTAGAGGCAGAATTATAGGTGCCAGTGATCGATCCTGTAGTCGGGTGAAAAAGATTAAATCCCGACGGTGGTGTGCTATTACAACTAAAATTGGCGCTTTTAGTATTTGTAGCGGCAAAAGCAGGGACGGTTAATAGGGATAGAATTAATATAAATGACATTGCTTTGCGAATTAAAAACATATCTTTTATCTGCTTCATGTTACGAGCCTCCCGTTTTGACAATAGAGAATTGAGTTGCAAAATGAACTAGACTCTTAAATAAAATTCATACTACTTTAACTCTCGTTTTTGCGATCAAATGTTTAGCTTTTTGAATTAAAATATCCCTTCTTTCTGTAGGTATTAAGAATTGTTCCAAGTATTTTCGCGCCAACAAAAAATCTGGAACTTTATTCTCTAACGTAGAGAGGGAGAATATTTAGATAATCTTTCTTGACGCTCGAAAAGATAATGAATGTTTTCTCCCCCTCTATCTAAATAACACCAAGTTATCCTCATTTGTGACGAAAAACTTAAATTTCTCCAGAAATATTTTTTTGAATTTTTCGTCACAAATAGTCGATTTATGTGTTATTTAATTGGATGGGTTACGCAAAACAGGCTTAAATTTTATTTTATTGAAAATTTTTGAAAAACGCCGTAAAATAGAACTGCAATAATAGTATTATTGGTATAGATTGTTTTCCGCCGAGCGAGACTATTTTAAAATTGTTTCGACGCTCGAAAGGATGAACACATCTATGGAATTTACGGTTGACTATGCAGAAATCGGTCGAAACATCAGCCTGTTCAGGGAACAAAAAGGTTGGTCACAGTCCAAGCTTGCTGAGAAAACAGGTCTTTCTGTGCAGCATATCAGTAATGTAGAAAGAGGTACGGTAGTCAGTTTGCCTGCATTGCTGTCGATCTGCTATGCATTGGGAGCCGATGCCAACAGTATTGTAGGTGCAAACCTGCCTAATACAGTTAAAGTTGCGCATCTTAATCAGCTTTTGGGGATACTTGCGGCCAAGCAATTTGATGTTGGAGTCTTGGAACAGATTGTTTTGCTGGTGAAACAAATTCAAGCACTTCAAAGCGGCGAATCTACATAAGCATTTAAGGGGGGAACTGGATTTTGGATAATCAAAACAAGTCTTATTTTGATGATCTGTATGGCAAATATTATTTAGACCTTTTCGGTTATGCAAAGTCCATTGTCAAAAGCGATGCATTAGCGGAGGAAATAGTACATGAAGCGTTCCTCATTTTACTTACAGAACAGGACAACCTTCAAAACCATACCAATATCTTTGCATGGCTTGTTACAGTAGTGCGGAATCAATCATATAACGAATTGCGTGAACAGAAAAGTCATAATGAAGTATCTTTAGATGAGGTCCCGCAAATCGCTGCGGAACAGCAGGATATGGTTTCTTTTCAAGATTCGTTACCAAAGGATTTGAAACCGGAAGATCGTCAACTCCTCACTTGGCGGTATGAAGAACGCATGGAATATGAGGAAATTGCTAAAAGGCTTGGCCGCTCCTATGATGCGACTCGTGCGCAGATGCATAGAGCGAAAAAGCGTTGCGCTAAACTCATGGAACGGGAACGAAAAAAATTAGGCTGATAGAAAAATGTCCGTCACAATTTTTTGTGTTTCCGTGTTATTCAGATGAAAGAAAATATGGGAGGTGCTATGGGATGGAGAACCCCAGACAGAATAACTCCTTACCGGACCATGAGCATTTAGCAGAACTGAAAGCAAAAGTAAATCAAATGGATGAATCTAATTTTGATGAAAAGATATTCCATGAGTATTTAGATGCTTTAGGTGATGCTGCCAAACCGAAAGAACCAATTGATGTGGAAGCCTCTTTAGATCGTTTTCGCAGTAAACATGCGCTGCTGATTGCGAGACTGGATGAAAAGAAGAAAGCTCAGTCTGCAAAAACAGCCAAGAACTCTCGCCGGAAACGATGGGGGTACCGCTTGGTCGTAGTTGCTGCGGTAATTATAATCTTAAATGCTATGTGTATAGCAGCTTTTGGACATAGCATGTTCAGTTATGCCGCAAAATGGGGTGAAGAAACTTTCGGATTTTTCCGTAAATCTGATTTTGAAACATCCGAAGATGGAAATATCGTTTACTATCCTGATGGCTCATCGCAGAATCGTACCGGCATGCCGGAATACGATCGCGGAACCTATACGGAGATTCCGCAGGAAAAACAGCCATTATACGACCAGAATGCGACGCTTGGTTCGAACGAGAACCCACTTCCGCTTCCGGCAGCCGAATCAGAGTCCCAATTTGCCAACATACCAGATACAGATGTTGCCGCTTTGGGTTTGGAAAAAGAATCTTCTGAATGGAATCAAGCCCATACGATGGAATATATCTATATCGTCAATAGCGATATCATTGAAACGGCTGAGGCATTTGGCGTTTCGGAAAAGCTTTTTCCGACCGTCTTTCCAGAGGGATTTGTTCAGGCAGAGGTTCGCGTAACCAAAGATTATAGAGACAATACAACGGATTTCTCTGCCTATTACACAAACCCTGAAAGCGAATATGTTTTTTCGGTTGACGCTATGATGATGACAGGAGCCAGCAACGGAGTATTCGAAAAGGACGACAGGCCGGTAATAACCTATACGGTAGGAGACATCGATTGGTACATCATGCATAATTTGGAGAATGTATATGCTGTGGCGCTCATAGGAAATCGTGAGGTTTCGTTCGGCGGCCCAGTATCGGTTGAAAAAATGAAACAGATCGTGGATTCCGTTTACGAAAGGAATTAAAAAATGAAAAACAAGATTAAGAGAATGGTTTCGGTT
Organism: Agathobaculum massiliense; assembly: GCF_900291975.1. Classification (GTDB taxonomy): domain Bacteria; phylum Bacillota; class Clostridia; order Oscillospirales; family Butyricicoccaceae; genus Agathobaculum; species Agathobaculum ammoniilyticum. Next base: position 1,850,636 of record NZ_OMPN01000001.1, on the reverse strand, counting down.
CTTTTACTGGTCGTATGTGCGTTGTCTTTTAGCGCACAGGCTGCGGTATATGAAAGCAAAGAATTTAGGAAAACGGAAGCATCGCTTAGTGCTACGTCGTCTACCCTGTATTTGGATTTTTATGTAAAGACCAACACTATCAACAGCCAGCTTGGCATTAAATCCATTAAGCTGTATGATGTAACGACAGGCAGCAACAAAATTTATGCCGGCCCCATGTCTTCGGGGATTGAGTATCAGGATAGCTGCGCCGTGCCCGCTACCAAGGGTCATCGCTATTATGCAAATGTTACGTTCTATGCTGATGGTTACACAAAGCAGATCAAAACAAATACAATTACGTTCTGATTGCTAATTGTCAAGTAAAATTTATAAGCGCCCAGAGAGGTTAACTCTCTGGGCGCTTTATTTTTAGGTAAACAGCGTGGAGGTATCAATAAGATAATCTTTTCCTTATCTATTGCGACAATGCGTTAACTCCTGTTTTTTTATTGTGCTACTTTTTGTCCTTATGCGTTCTATTCGATAGGCTGCATAAATTATCTGTATTCAGCAGCAGCGCAACAAGTATTTATAGCTCTTGGTTTCATTGCCGCGGCCCACCCGCTTCATTTCGATTCAACAAACAATCGAAATGGAGGATAAAAAGGTGGAAATCAACTTAAAGGACTATTATTACTGGTACATAACAGATGAATTGATTAATGTTTCGGAGGAAATTGCCGCAGAGCTTTGTGCAGGTAAGCGGTATGAATCCGTATACAGCCGGCGCATGAAACGCAACAAAGTCATTTCTCTGGATGCATCAACGAATACCGAACGATTTATTTCTTTGCATGAACTGTCACCGGAGCAATGCCTTGTGCTGATGGAAGAATACCAAAAATTATGCCACGCCCTTAATGCTTTGCCGGATGCTCAGGGACGCCGTATTGAAGCACATTATTTGCTGGGACAGTCGGTACAGGATATCGCCGCAGAAGAAGCCGTTACCTGCCGTGCGGTACAGGCGTCTATCCAGCGCGGCCTGAAAGCCATGCGAAAATATTTCTAATTTCCCTGTTCAGGGTATTCGCATTTGCCGTGTAAGTGACCTTATAAGTAGAGGGAGTTTTTCTCCCCGTCGAAAGGCAGTTGATGATATATATGATTGCATAAAATAATTGCAGGTAAATACAGGAAAGGCCGGAAGCGGAAACGGGGGGCGCCCTGTTCCCACTCCGGCCTTTCCTGTTCCATAACGATTTAATGAGGGAAATCAAATGAAATGGGTTAGTGTAAATAAGAAACTGCCGGAACAGTATTCCAAGGTCCTGTGCCTGTACCCAAACGGCAAAATGGACGTGCAGTTGTACCTTGGCAGGGACAGCTTCCGGCATGAGCTTTACGGGGCGTGTATCTTCTGGTCGGAAATACCGCCCAGGCCGAAAGAGTTTTATAACCGCAGGCGGTAGTCATGGACCTGACGCACAAAGCGGTAGACCGTTTGCGTCTGGCAGCGCAAATGAGTGAAACATATTACGGCCAGCCTCTGGTAATTGCCACGAGCGGCGGCAAGGATTCAGACGTATGCCTGCACCTTGCCGCCGCTTCCGGTATCCGATACGAGGTCATGCACAATCATACCAGCGTGGACGCGCCGGAAACCATGTACCATGTGCGGGATACGTTTCGGCGCCTGGAACTTGCGGGAGTGAAATGCACTGTCAATTATCCGGTTTACAAGGGCGTACCGGTCAATATGTGGACGCTTATCCCGCAAAAGCTCATGCCGCCTACAAGGACAGTGCGTTACTGTTGTGCGGTCCTGAAAGAAACGGGCGGCGTCGGACGCATGATCGTGACCGGCGTCCGCTGGTCTGAAAGCGTCAAGCGCCGGAACAATCGCGGTGTCTACGAAAGCGTGCCGCATGATATAAGCAAAAAGGTCATTATTAATAACGATAACACGGATACCCGCCGCCTGTTTGAAAACTGCAAAATACAGGCGAAACGGGTCTGCAACCCTATCGTAGATTGGACGGACTATGATGTATGGTCCTATATCCGAGCGGAGAGGATCACCGTCAATCCGCTGTATGGCTACGGTTTTCATCGTGTCGGCTGTGTCGGCTGCCCCATGGCAGGGCGGCGGAAGCGCTTTTTTGAGTTTGGGCGGTACCCAACGTATCAGCGCGCCTACATCCGCGCATTTGACCGGATGCTGTCAGAACGTGCGGCGCGCGGTAAACTGGACGGTTCATGGCGGGCAGGGACGACCGGCGAGGATGTATTCCGCTGGTGGATGCAGGACCGGAATATAGACGGGCAAATGAAAATCGAGGGCTTTCACGGATAAAGCCCAGCTTGTACCGCGTGGGCTTCCACGCGGTTTTGTCATAGATAAGCCAAATTTGAAAAAAGGGGGTGGTTCCCATGTGCTGTTCCGCGCATGGGGTGCCCATGCAGCAAGCCCGAAACGAGACCAGAACAGAAAGGGATGGGAAAATGGCATTTTTGAAAAAACACTTGAAACGGGCCATATCTATGTGGCTGGCCCTGCTCTTTTCAGTACCGGCGCTTCCGGCCACGGCGTTTGCCGCGCAGGATAACGCCAGTACGCTTGCCGAGGTCACCGCAAAGTTTCTTGACGCGGAGAACGGAAAAGCAATCACCGAACCGGAAACGTACCGTGTCACGCATGAGGAACGGCATCCGCAGAAGATAGCAAACTACACCTACACCGATTACACGGAAAGTGTCGAATATATCTACTCCCACAAGGACCTGACGTATATTATCGGCTATCCAGACGAAAGCGTGCGCGCGGATGCGTCCATGACCCGCGCGGAAGCCGCAGCGGTGTTTTACCGCCTCTATGACAGCGAATATCCGGCGTTTGAACGGCGCATGTCAAACAATACGTTTGACGACGTAAAAACCGGCCGCTGGTTCTACAAGGAAGTGGAAACGCTGTATAATATTGGCATTGTAGACGGTACGAATGAACACAGATTCGAGCCGGACGCACCTGTTACCCGCGCCGAGTTTGCAGTCATGGCCGCGCGCTTTGCCGGACTGGACTACAAGGGCGGCAACATCTTTGAGGATGTTCCGGCCGGTCATTGGGCGTACAGCTATATCAATGCCGCTGCGGGTGCAGGCTGGGCGGAGGGCTATCCAGACGGCACTTTCCGGCCGGACGAACCAATCAGCCGAGCCGAAGTCGTGCGGCTGGTAAACGGTATGATAAACCGCAGCGTTACACTGGACAAGCTGAAAGAATTGGGCGTGAAATGCCCGTACAACGATCTGGCGGAAAAGCATTGGGGCTACTGCGGCCTGATGGAAGCTACCGTTCCGCACAGCGCGGAAGAATGGCATGGCCTGTCTTACCATGACGGCAAATATAACATCATCATCGAGAAGTTTGTGGACTCCGGCGGCAGGGAACTGGCCGAGACTGTCACGACGGCAGGCAGGGCCGAGACTTCGCCCAGGGCCATTCCCGCCTATGAGTACCGCGGCTATATCCGCACGATCACCTATCAATACACGAACGGGGATGCAATCCCCTCCATCGAAAAAACAGCGAATGTCAAAACCGCCAACGTGGGCGATACCCTGACTTACACCGTGAAGTTATCCAATGATAAAGCGGCTTCTTCCGCGTGGAAAGAGGTCGTGCTTACGGATACACTACCGAATGGGCTGACATTCATAGATGGCAGCGTGTACGCAGATAACAAGGCGGCGCAGCACTCGTTTGAAAATAGCCAGCTTACCGTCAAGTTGGGTGACATTGCCGCGGGACAGACGGTAACGGTAACATTCAAAGCCGCGGTCAATGCGGATATGTACAACCAGACAATCTTCAACACCGCTGTTGCCCAGGGTAAAAACGGCACCGTGGAGGACGGGAACGGCAGCGAGACCGGCAAGTATGAGGACACGGACGACGGCGTGCATATCAATAAAGGCGATACCGCGCCCTATGTCACCAAGACAGCGGACAAGCCCTCTGCCATGGTTGGCGACAAGCTCACCTATACGGTCACGCATGGCAATGCGGAGGGTGCGGTCTACAAGATCGAGGGCGCGGCCATGACCGACGTTATCCCCGCCGGACTTGATTTCGTGGATGGCAGCGTGCAGGTGGACGGCGCAGCGGCAAGGTATTCTTTCGATAATGAAACACGCATCCTAACCGTGCCGCTGGGCAGCATTGAACCGGCGACGGAAAAGGTTGTCACGTTCTCGGCGGCCGTGAATGATACAGCCTATGGCAAGATGGTTTACAACACGGCAGTTATGACAGGCGACAATATTCCAGATGTTGAGGACACAGACGAGGGTATTGCAGTGGGTGACGGCAAAGCCCGCCCCAGTATCGAAAAGACGGCGGACAAGTCCTCCGCCAGCGTAGGCGATAAGATCATCTATACCCTGACGCTCTCAAACAGTGAAACGGCAACGGTGCCGATGGAAAATGCGGCCGTTTCTGACAGTATCCCTTCCGGCCTGACGTTCGAGTACGGTTCGGTTATGCTGGATGGCCGCCCGACAAGCGGTTACACCTATGACGAAGCGGCCCGCCTGCTGACCGTGCATGTTGGCAGTATTGACCCTGACGCCAGCCAGACGGTTTCTTTCGCCGCGACGGTGAACGGGGACGCCTATAACAGTACCATCCAGAACCTTGCCACCCTGACTTCGGATAACACCGAGCCGGTACAGGATAAGGATGATGGCGTTGTGATCGCGGACGGCCGCACCGACCTGTCGGTCGTGAAGTCAGTCAATACGCCGGTGGCAAAAGTGGGCGACCGGTTGACCTACACGGTGCAGGTGTCCAACGGCGCGGGCGCGCAGGTCAATATCCGCGACGTGGTAATGCGGGATACCGTCCCTGACGGCCTGACTTTTTCGGGTAATGTCACGGTAGACGGGTATGCGGCGGCTTATCAGTTTGATAATACGGCCCATACGCTGACTGTCCCGCTGGACAGCATCGCACCCAGCCAGACAAAGACCATTTGCTTTGATGTGCTGGTGAACAGCACTGCTTATGGCATGACGATTGAGAACACGGCGGCTGCATCCGGCAGCAACACACCAGATGCAGAGGGTACGGACGATGGCGTGACCATAGAGGACGGCGCGGCGGATGGACACGCGGGCGCAAAGTCCGCAAACCGGACGACGGCGCGCGTGGGCGATACGGTCACATATTCTGTCACGCTGGAAAACAGCGCGCTTGCAACGGCGGACTGGACGGGCGCGTCTGTGACCGACGCCCTGCCGGACGGCGTAACCTTTGCAGGCAACGTCCGGAAAGACGGGCGGGCGACCACGGAATATTCCTATGATTCCGCGGCCCGTACCCTGACGCTTACGCCCTACGCGATTGCGCCGGACACACAGGCCGTTTACACCTTTGATGTGACCATAGACGAGGGGATGCAGGGCGCATATATCGTCAATACTGCAATCCTGACAGACGGTGATAAACAAACGCCCCTGCCGGACGCCGGTGTACAGATTGACGGGGGCGAAGCGGACCCGATTGTGAACAAAACTGCAAGTGTGACCGAAGCGGAGGTAGGCGGTACGTTCGCCTATGAGATCACGGTGAAGAACGGCAACCATGCAACCGCACCCTGGAAAAATGTCGTGGTGTACGACACGCTTCCCGCAGGCGTTAAACTGGTGGGCGGCGTGTATATCGATAACAGGTCGGCGCTGTATAAGCTAAACGGAAGCGCGCTGTCTGTACTGGTTGGCGATCTCGCTGCGGGTGAAAGCGTGGTGGTGTCGTTTGAAGTCCAGGTAATGGATAACGCAGCCGGTACGACGCTGCAAAACAGCGTGGATGTGACCGGCGACAACGGCGGCGATACCGCGGCTGACGGTGGAGTGACCGTGCCGGAGATGGACAAAAATCCTGCTGGCCCTGCCGGCTTTTATGTAGCAAAGGACGTGGACAAGACGGTAGTTGATGTAAGCAGAGGTGCATCGAAAGAAAAGCAGACGGCAACTTTCACGATAACGGCAGGCAACAACAGCTCCGAAACATGGGAAAACGTTGTGCTGAAAGATACGCTGGACACCTCCATGCTGACGCCTGTTTTACAAAACAATGTTTATGTGGATGGCGTCCTGAGCGATCAATGGAGCTTCGCCAATAAGGTTTTCACCTTGGAACTGGGCGATATTGCACCAGGACAGGTGCATACGGTTGTGCTTACCGTTCAATTCAAGCCTGATGCGGGCGGGAAAACCTATGTCAACTATGCAGCCGGTGAGGGTGATAACGGAAATGCTGTGGGTAAAGCTCCTGAAATTGCGATTGTCAGTTCGGTTCTTGACCCGCTCACAGGTATCCACTACCAGCTATTCAACGGGTATGAGGACGGGCTTTGGCGTCCCTCGGACCGTATCTCTTTGCAGGAAGCGTGTACCGTAGCGTACCGCCTGATTTCAAACGGCGGCAACACATGGCTGGACCGCGGCACTGTGACCGTACCGGATTACGAGTACAATATCGCGGAAGAAGCGAAGTATTTCGTTTCCATCGGCGTACTGCCGCAAAGCTCGTTCGATACGACGCAAATGACCGAAGATACAGATTACGAAGTAAATTACGAGATTACGGAAAAAGGGTATCTGCGGATTTGGGCGACGGACGGCCAGCTTAACACGCTGGTACGGTATGTCACGGGAAACAGCGCGGGGCTGAGCGGTAATGTATCCCGTCTGACGTTTGCGAAGCTGATCTGCCAGCTTACCGGCCGCGATACCGCCCCTGATACCTCCGGCTTCAGCGGGCATATCCAAAGCTATCCTGATGTAAGCGGTTCGTCTGTAAGCATCGTGACTGAGGTTTCGCACGAGCACGACTATGTGCTGGATACAGACGGCAAAGAATACTGGATTTGATAGTCCAGGGCAAAGGAAATCCCCCGTTCCAAACGGGGGATTTCCAATGTCATAACTGGTTCAGTTCTTCCGCGGAAAGGATATTGAAAAGCTGGACAGCGTAAACCTTTTCGCCCTGCACATAGAGGGAGACTGCTGCTGTTTTGGAACGTGTATTCAACATGTTTTCTCTATGTCCAGGGGAAGCGTACCATTTGTTTAAGTTTTCCTGCGCATCTATGGGGAGTATACCTAACAGCGCATTTTCGGTATTGCAGCCTTTTCCTACGGTTGCAAACATTGAACCATCTGGACGGGTATGCGAAATATCCCCGTCCCGTTCATCCACTATCCAAAGCTCGCGGGAACGAATATCCGCCCATTCCTGCACCTGCAAAGAGTACGCAAGACGGTCTAAGCCGTTCTGCTCGCGCAGGCCGTTGATCGCATCGAATGTGGCGTTCGCGAGGTCATAGTCCCAATAACCGCCGTATTCGTCTACTGCTGATTTTCCGGTTGGGCGCTGGCTGGTTTCATCCGTGACGGTTTCGTGATCGCCGGCCGGCTCATTGCCGGTATTGTCCTCTGGTGCGGGCGTTTTGTCCGGCGTCTCCGTTCCGCTTCCAGCCTGTAAAATGCTTTCCGCGTTCATCAGCATTGTTGCGGCTTCGGCGCGGGTGGCTGTCCCCTGCGGGTTCAGCTTTCCGTCCGAGCCGTTGATAATACCCTTGTTGACGCACCAGTTCATGGCCTGCGAAGCGTAACGGGAGACTGTTTGATAGTCCGAAAAATCGTAGTATTTATCCGGTATGAAGCCAGTATCCGTATCAAGACCCAGACTGTCCGCGTATCGGTACAGGATGGCCGCCAGCTGCTCACGGGTAACAGCGTCATTCGGGCCAAACTGTTCGTCACTGTATCCAGTGACAAGGGAATTCATACGAGCCCAGTAAACCGGCGTGCCATAATACGCTGCTGCATCTACATCCGCATACGGATAGCCCCAGCTGCTTTCCGGCATATCGGGTGTTCCCGCCAGCCGGTACAGGATGGTCACGATCATGCCGCGGCTGGTGGTGGCGTTCGGGCTGAAAGCCGTATCTGATGTGCCATTCATCAGGCCGTTTTCAAAAACATGGTTGACCGCGTCATAATACCAGTCCGAAGGCCGGACGTCTGAAAGGTCTGAAACACTGGCGGCCCCAGCCGAACAGGTGACAGCCGCCGCACACAGGATAGAAACGATTTGTTTTTTCATAAAGTCATACCCCACAATGGAAAACAGAAACGGTTATTACGGTTTCATTATATCATGCTGCTGTCTGTTCAGACAGCGGGCATAGCGCACAAAAATAAAGGAATTATGCTATATCAATCCAAGGCAGGAACAGGAGGGTTTGTAAAGCTATGGATTATAAGGTTTTAACACAGGATGATTTGCTGGAAATATTCCCGTTTGGAAAAAGCAAGCTGGGGCAGTTGCTGCGTTCCGGCGTCCTGCCGGTAGTAAAAGTGGGCAGGGACTATCTGATAAGCGAAAAAGAGCTTGACCGGTGGTTTGAACGGAACAAGGGACGTGAAATTTTCTACTGATTGGGGCATGGGCGTTGCTTTGAAAGGGCTGCATGGCGTATAATAACTATGTTAGTTGTTGTACGCTGCCGCCTTTGCTGAACAGGAGCGGATAAATATGAGTACAACAGATAAAAAGCAGAAAAGCCGTAGTTATGGGGAGGGAAGTATCTACCAGCGGAAAGACGGCCGCTGGGTTGCAAAATACCGTGATGAAGCAATGTCCAAACCGCGGTACCTGTATGGAAAAACCGAAGCTGAAGTAAAGCGCAGGCTGCGGGAGTTGAAGCGGGATGCAGCGCGCGGTATTTCTGAATGTAAAAAAGTCTTTTTCAGGGAGTATATGGAGAAATGGCTTTATACATTTAAGTTCCATGCCGTAGAGCGCAGCACCTTTGACCAGTACGAAGCAGTTTACAGAAACCATATCGAACCAGTATTGGGATATTGCCAGCTTGGAAGTATAAAAGCGGCTGATATTCAAAGGCTTCTGAACACAAAAAGCGGCCAGTATTCCTACACAGTCGTAAAGAAAATCCGTGCGCTGCTTGCCGAGGTGTTCCGGTACGCTTATACAGAGGGTGATATAGCCAAAAATCCTGTAAATAATGTGGTTATGCTGAAAAAGGGGCTTTTCAAGCCGCCCAGGAAAATCCTTGTGCTGGAAGATGAAGAAGTCTGCAGGCTGGAAGAAACCGCAAATTTGAAAAACAAAAACGGCCGGCCGGTACTGACCCATGCCAATTTGATTATATTTATCGTCCATACCGGCCTGCGGTGCGGCGAGGTGCTTGCTCTCAAATGGTCTGATATAGACTTTAAGCGGAAAACAGTGACAGTAAGCAGGAATTTGGCGCGGATCAAAGACCGCGGACAGGGTAAAAGCGGTTCCAGGCATATTAACCATGTAAAAAGCACAAAAACAGAAAGCGGTAAACGCACCGTCCCATTAAATAGTAAGGCTGTACAAGCGCTGAAAAATCTGAAAGCCATTTATAAAAAGTATGGTATTACAAGTGACAATGTAGCGAGTTCAAAAAACAATACGCCTTTGAACAACGAACGGATACACCGCCTGCTGGCCCGTATGTTAAAGCACGCTGGTATCGACAAGCCGCTGACAATCCATCAGCTCAGGCACACATTTGCGACCCGCGCATTAAAAGCGGGCGTTGCGATCAGCGTGGTAAGCAAGTGGATGGGGCATGCGAATATTTCAACCACTTATAATACCTATATCCATGCGCTTGAAAGTGAGAGGGCCGAGGCGGAAAGGCTGCTTGAAGCCATGTAGCGGATTGGTGTAACAATGGTGTATACCATCTGCAAAGTACCTCAAGAGCCGCAAAAATAGGGGATTTTGAGTGAAAAGGGGAGAAACCGTTGGTTTCTCCCCTCTTGTCCGCCCGCGCCGCGCAGGCGCAGCTTCCCCGCTTTCGCCAAAGCGGAAACGCAAACCAGTCAATCCTCCTGCGCCGCGCGGCCCATTTTTTTCTCATACAGCCGCCGCGCCGCGTATACGACCGGCGTATCCAGCAGCGAGGTAAAAATAAAGATTACATAGCTCGACAGCGCGACTGACAGCAGCGTCGGCATGTCATACGTTCCCCAGAATGCCAGCGCGGTAAACAGAACCGTGTTGACGAGCTGGGAAACCAGCGTCGAACCATTGTTGCGCAGCCAGAGGAACGCGCGGTGGTCGCCCGTGCGCTTTTCAGTAAAGGCCCACCATTTATGGTAAAGCCAGACGTCGAAGATCTGCGCGACCGCGTATACCGCAAGCGAGGAAAGCATCATGCGCGGCGTATTGGAAAACACCGCCCGCATCGGCTCCTGCGCCCAGTCGTTCACCGACGGCGCATACAGCAGCCAGGACTGCGAGACGAGGATAAACAGCACGTTTGCCGCGATGCCCGCCCAAACCGCACGCTGCGCGGTCTTTTTCCCCGCGACCTCGCTCAGGATATCGGTCACAAGGAACGTCGTTGCGAACAGGATGTTGCCGAGCGTCATCTCCATGCCGAACGCATCCACCAAAATCATCACCTCGATGTTTGCCGCGATCGTCGCAAACACCGTGAACGCCATCATCCCGCCCGTACCGAACAGGTAAAACCACAGAAGCACCGTCCCATACAGCACAACGAGCGAAACCGCCAGTAAAATTTCATTTGTCATTCCAGTTCTCCTACACCAAAGTCCGTGTTGTCCAGCAGGATGTCCACGCGGGGCTCATCCCGATAGAGCGGATACACCTGATGGATAAAGGCGTCCCGTGCCGCCTGATCCGGCTTGACAGACGTGGTGTTCGGAACCATGATGTTGACGCATACTCGGTCGAAATAGGCAAGGCCCGTGCGGATATCGCGCGCCATGCTCTCCGCGGTCTGTCCGGCCAGGCCGAACAGCAGGCAGCAGTCATCGAAATCGGCCGCGATTTCAGCGGGATCGGCCGCATCGATGCCCTTGTCCAGCACGCGCTCGCGGTAGTCCGCGTCGAACGTCTCGACACCGATCTTGACGTGCAGCCGCACGCCCTGCGCTGAAAACCGCGCGCGCAGGGCGGGAAGCGTCCTTCGGAACAGCCAATGGCTCTCGATGTGCAGGTCGCGGACGCCTTTTTCGCGGCAGACGCGCTCGATCTCGCGCACAGTGGATTCGTCCAGCTCCGCGAATGAGCCGGAGTTGATTGCCTCCAGCCGGCCGAACACACCCATGACCTGAGACAATGCCTTCCGGTTGAGCGCAAGATTGGCCTGCTCATCGCGCGATGCGTCCAAATGGTAATCGCAGAACTTGCAGCGCCGCCACGCGCAGCCGCGGCCGCGCAGCAGCACGATCTCGCGCGGGTTCTTGCCCTCGATCACCGAATAGCGGGTCAGTTCCACCGATCCCCCTCCCTTTTGCAAAAAAATAAGGCGCACCGTAACGGTACACCATCACCGCGCCGCAAGGCGCATATCCGACAGAAAATTTGCATATTTGCGCAGCATACAAATTTTCATCAAAAGCCAGGACGTGCGCCTGATTTTTGATACAAGGCAACGGTTCTGCATGCCGTTTTTGCGGCGTGCAAAATCGCGCTTGGGCTTTTCCCGCGTACTGCACTGTGCGGCGCAGCCCGCCCCGACCGGAACTCCGTTTCGATCGAAGCCTTTCCCGTAGTTTTGTTTATAGACAGGATGGTTCCGAACTGTCTGTTCTTCAGTTGCTTTTCCATTATAGCGGATTTCACCGGAAAGTCAAGCATATAGTTAGGATGGACGCTGAACAAGGGGGAATTCCATGATGCTTGACAAAATCGCGCTGATGAACGAAATGGTGCGCGCATTTGTATGGGGCGTACCCATGCTGGTGCTGCTCACCGGTACGGGCATCTATTTCACCGTGCGCACCGGCCTGTTCCAGGTGCGCTATACCGGCCTGTGGCTGCGCAAGACGCTGCTCTCCTGCTTTTCCGGTGCGGCGCGGCGCACCAGCTCGAAAAACGCGGTCTCCCCCTTTGCGACCATGTGTACCGCGCTGGCCGCGACGGTCGGTACGGGCAATATCGCGGGCGTGGCCACCGCCCTGACCATTGGCGGGCCGGGCGCGGTGTTCTGGATGTGGGTATCCGCCTTTTTCGGCATGATGACCGCGTTCGCGGAGAACACGCTCGGCATGCTGTACCGCGAGCGCGGACCGGACGGGGCCTGGCGCGGCGGCCCCATGCTGTATCTCAAGAACGGGCTGCACAGCCCGTTCCTTGCCGCGGCGTTCGCGCTTTTCTGCGTCCTTGCCTCGTTCGGCATCGGCAATATGAGCCAGTGCAACTCGATCGCCAGCGGCCTGTCCAACGTGTTCCGCGTGCCGCCCCCCGCGACCGGTCTGGCGACCGCCGTGTTGCTCGGCGCAGTCATGCTGGGCGGGCTGAAGCGTATCTCCCGCGTGACCGAAGCCCTGGTCCCGTTTATGGCGCTGTTCTATATGGCCGGTGCGCTGGCCGTGCTGTGGCACGGCCGCGCTGCGCTTCCACAGGCCTGTGGACAAATCGTCGCCTGCGCGTTCGACTGGCAGGCGGGCGCGGGCGGCGTGCTGGGCTACGGCATGGCGCAGGCCATCCGCATCGGCGTATCGCGCGGCGTGTTTTCCAACGAGGCCGGCTTGGGTTCTTCCGTCATGGTGCATGCTGCGGCGGATGCCAAAGAGCCGTGCGAGCAGGGGATGTGGGCGGTATTCGAGGTGTTTTTCGACACGATCGTGATGTGTACCGTGACCGCGCTGGTCATCCTGACCTCCGGCGTTTACGACGCCGCGCAGTACGGCCTTGCCGCGGGTACGCCGCTGCTCGCCCAACTCCAGACCGGCGCCGCGCTCACCGCCGCGGCGTTCTCTACCGTGTTCGGCCCGCTCGGCGGCGGCTTTGTCGCGGTATCGCTGGTGCTGTTCGCGTTTTCCACCCTGCTCGGCTGGTCCTATTATGGACAGCGGGCGGCTGAGTACCTGTTCGGCAGCCGGTCCGCGCTGCTTTACAAGGCACTGTTCATCGCCGCGGCTGCTCTCGGCTGCACGATGCGGCTCGACCTGGCCTGGGCGCTTTCGGATACGTTCAACGGGCTGATGGCGCTGCCCAACCTGGTCGGCGTGTTCGCCCTGCGGCGGGAAGCGCTCGCGGAGTGGCGCCGCTACCGCCGTGCGAAGGATATTTGACAAATCCCCCTTTTCTCCCCCGCTCTTTCCGCACAGATTGCACAAATTTACACAATCCGTTTTGTAAATGCCGGATTCCATCTTGTCAAGCCAGAGAAATGCATATAGAATAATAAAATAGACTTGCATGGAGCCTGCGGATCCTGCAAAAAGAATGAGGGGGAACTGAATATGGACCTGACATCCACCGTCTGGACATTGCTGCCGCCGGTCATTGCGATCGCGCTGGCGCTCATCACCAAGGAAGTATATTCGTCTCTGCTGATCGGTATCCTTTCGGGCGCGCTGCTGCTCACCGGCTTCAACCCGCTGCACGCGGTCGAAACCACGTTTGAGGTCATGGGCAGCAAGCTGGGGGACAATATCGAGATCTGTATTTTCCTGGTGCTGCTCGGCATACTGGTATCGCTCGTCACAAAATCGGGCGCTTCCCGCGCATACGGAAACTGGGCGGTCAAGACCATCCGTACCCGACGCGGCGCGGCGTTCGCAACTTCGTTTTTGGGCGTTTTCATTTTTGTGGACGACTATTTCAACTGCCTGACCGTCGGCACGGTCATGCGGCCGGTCACGGACAAGTACCGCATCACGCGCGCCAAGCTCGCGTACATCATCGACGCGACCGCCGCGCCGGTCTGCATCATCGCGCCGATCTCCAGCTGGGCCGCCGCGGTCGGCTCCTCGCTGCCTGAATCCAGCTCGATGGACGGCTTCTCACTGTTCCTTCAGACCATCCCGATGAACCTGTACGCACTCCTGACGCTCATGTTCCTGATATGGCTGATGGCGGCGGACTTCGACTTCGGTCCCATGGGTAAATATGAGGCCGAGCATAAGAAGGACGAGCTTTCCAGCGTGGAGGAAAACCATGTGGTCGGCGGCACGGGCAAGGTATACGACCTGATCCTGCCGATCTGTGTGCTGATCGTCCTGTGCATTTCGGCCATGCTGTACACGGGCGGCATTCTGGAGGGCGCGAACATCATCGACGCGTTCGCCAACTGCTCCTCCTCGACCTCGCTGGTACTCGGCTCGTTCTTTACGCTGATATTCACCTTCCTGCTGTATATCCCGCGCAAGATCCTGACGTTCAGCCAGTTCTGCGAGGCGTTCACCGAAGGCTTCAAGGCCATGGTGCCTGCCATCATGATCCTGACGCTAGCGTGGACGCTGTCCGGCGTCTGCTCGGAGGATTATCTCAACATCGGCGGCTATGTATCCTCGATTGTCAACGGCGATTCCATGGTATCCGTGCTGATGCCCGCGATCTTCTTCCTGATCGCGCTCGGCCTCGCATTCGCCACCGGCACCTCCTGGGGTACGTTCGGCATCCTGATCCCGATCGCGGTCGCGGTCTTCGGCGACGCACCCAGCACCATGCTGGTCATGACAGTCGCGGCCTGCCTGTCCGGCGCGGTCTGCGGCGACCACATCTCCCCGATCTCGGACACGACCATCCTTGCCTCGGCGGGCGCGCAGTGCAACCATATCGACCACGTCTCCACGCAGATTCCCTACGCGCTGATGGTAGCGGTGTTCTGCTTCATCGGTTATTTGGTCGGTGGCTTCTGCGGCAACGGCTTCGTCGCCCTGGTCGTCGGCGTGATCCTGCTGTTCTGCGCGATTCTTGTGATCTCCGCCCAGCAGAAAAAACGCGCGCAAAACTGAAAACAAAACGCAGGAATCCCCCGATTTCGGGGGATTCCATTTCTCTACCTTGGAAGGTGTATCCTTTTGACTACTGATCTGACCGAGGGCAAGCCCTCGCAAAAGCTGTTCTGGTTCTCGCTACCGCTTCTTCTCAGCGTGGCGTTCCAGCAGCTCTACCAGATGGCCGACTCGGTCATTGTCGGCCGTTTCGCCGTTTCCGTCCAGGCGGGCGAGCTGGCGCTCGCCGCAGTGGGCGCGAGCTATCCGGTCACCCAGCTTTTCATGGCCGTGGCGACCGGCATCAACATCGGCACAAGCGTACTGGTTTCCCAGTTGTTCGGCGCCAGGCGCTATGTGCGCATGAAAAGCGCGGTTTCTACCGCGTTGCTGACCACAACTGCGGTCGCGCTGCTGCTGACGCTGGCCGGCGCACTGGGAACGGACACGGTCATGGACGCGCTGAAAACGCCGGCCGATATTTTTTCCGACGGCGCGCTCTACCTACGCGTTTACGTTTTCGGCCTGCTGTTCCTGTTCCTCTACAATGTGTGTACGGGCATCTTCAACGCCATGGGCGACAGCCGCACACCGCTGGTCCTGCTGATCCTGTCCTCGGTGAGCAACGTGATCCTCGACCTGGTTTTTGTCGCGGTTTTCCACTGGGGCGTCGCAGGTGTCGCCTGGGCGACGTTCATCGCCCAGGGCTGCGCGGGCGTGCTGGCGTTCCTGTTGCTCCTGCGCCGCGTGCATGCGTTCGATACGGGCGGCCATTTCCTGCTTTTTTCGTTCGATATGCTGCGCCGGCTGGTGGGCTACGGCATCCCCTCGATCGCCCAGCAGAGCTTTGTCTCGGTCGGCAACGTCATCATCCAGTATTATGTCAACCTGTGCGGCGCGACGGTCATCGCGGGCTTTTCCGCCGCAACCAAGGTCAATATGTTCGCGCTGACCTGCTGCATGTCGTTCTCCTCCGGCCTGTCAAGCTATGTGGCGCAGAACATCGGCGCGCGCAGGCTGGACCGCATCCCGCCCGGACTTAGGGCGGGTGCCTGCTATTCCATCGGCCTCGCGATGATTTTCACCGCGCTTTACATGCTGCTGGCCAACCCGCTCGTCGGCCTGTTCGTCCCCGCGGGCAGCGCGTCGGGCGTGATCGGCGTGGGGCGGCAGTTCCTGTTTATCGTAGCGCCGTTCTACGGCCTGCTATGCGTCAAATTCGTGTGCGACAGCGTGCTGCGCGGCGCGGGCGCCATGCGGCTGTTCATGGTGACGACGTTCTCCGACCTGATCCTGCGCGTGGGCTTCTCGGTTTTGCTGTTCCGGTTCTGGCAGGAGCTTGGCATCTGGCTCTCCTGGCCGATCGGCTGGCTACTGGGTACCGGCATCTCCTTCTGGTTTTACCGGAGCGGCCTCTGGAAAAAGAACCTACCGGAGCTGTAACGCCCGGCCAGAGAAAAAAAGCCCGCCGGCGGCGTGTCTGCCGGCGGGCTTTTCCGTCCCCCTGCGTCCCGCCGGCGTATAGTTTGCGCTTTTCCTCCCAAAATAAAAAAGAAAAAGGGGGAAATGCCTTGCTAAAGCTTGTCCATGCGAGTAAAATATATGACAGAAGCGGCGTTTGCGCGCTGCGCGGCGTCAACCTGTCCGTCCGGCGCGGCGACTATGTTTCGATCACCGGCGCGTCCGGCTCGGGCAAGTCCACGCTGATGCACATTCTCGGCCTGCTCGATACGCTGACCGAGGGCCGCTACCTGCTCGGCGGGACCGACGTTTCCGACCTGCCGCCGCAGGCACTCGCCCGCCTGCGCGGCGAGAAGATCGGCTTTGTGTTCCAGCGCTTCCAGCTCATCCCAGGCATGACCGCGCTGGAGAACGTCGCCCTGCCGCTCACCCTGCAGGGCGTGGCGCGGCCGGAGCGGCTGGCGCGCGCCGCGGAGGCTCTGCGTGCGGTCGGCCTGTCCCACCGCACGGCACACAAGCCAAACCAGCTTTCCGGCGGCCAGCAGCAGCGCGTCGCGATCGCGCGCGCGGTGGTCACGCGCCCCTGCGTCGTTCTGGCGGACGAGCCCACGGCCGGACTCGACCCGGAAGCGGCGGCCGAGGTGCTTTCCCTGCTCGACGGGCTGCATGAGCGGGGCAACACGGTCGTACTCATCACGCATGACCATACGGCGGCCGCCCGCGCCGCGCGGCGGCTGTATCTGGAGGGCGGCGTGCTTTCCGGCTGAATCCGTATTTATTCCAGGAGGCATGTTATGAACCGGCGGGATAAGGACAACTATTATCTGGATATGGCGCAGGTCGCGCTCGAGCGCGGCACCTGCCTGCGGCGCAATTTCGGCGCGGTGATCGTCAAAAACGACGTGATCGTTTCCACCGGCTACACCGGCGCGCCGCGCGGCCGCGAGAACTGCATCGACATCGGCACCTGCATCCGGCAGAAGCTGGGCATCCCGCGCGGCGAACGGTACGAGTTCTGCCGCTCGGTCCATGCCGAGGCCAACGCCATCATCGCGGCGCCGCGCGAACAGATGCTCGGCGCGACGCTCTATCTGGTCGGGCGGGACATGTCCACCGGCGAAATCATGCCCGACGCCAATTCCTGCACCATGTGCAAGCGCCTGATTATCAACGCGGGTATCGAACGGGTGGTCATCCGGCGCGACAACGATACATACGATACCATCAGCGTGCGCGACTGGATCTACCACGACGACGTTTTGGACGGCCGACGCGGCTATTGACGCGGCTGGACAGGGGTATCTTCACCAGGATAAGGAGCCGGACGCACTGGCCGGCTTTTTATAGCGGGCCGCCGGAAACGGCTGCTCTCATCGGGCGCGCGGCGCGGGTATTTTTCCCCTCCCGCGCGCGTAAACACAGGACCGCGTGGCATAATAGACACGCAAAGGAGGAGTTTCGTTATGGAGTTAAAAATTTACAAGTGCATGCACTGCGGCAACATCATTGAGAAGATCGAGGATCACGGCGTTCCAGTGATCTGCTGCGGCGAGCCAATGAAGGAATTCAAGGCCGGCGAGACCGACGGCGCCATGGAGAAGCACGTTCCGGTCGTCAAGGCCGAGGGCGATGTGATCCGTGCCTGCGTCGGCGAGGTGACCCATCCCATGACCGAGGAGCATCACATCGCGTTCATCTGGCTGGTGACCGATAAGGCCGTACACCGCGCCGTACTCGACCACACTGGAGCGCCGGAGGCCGTGTTCCGCCTTGCCGAGGGCGAAAAAGCGGAAGCGGTTTACGAATTCTGCAACCTGCACGGGCTTTGGAAGGCTTCGCTCTGAGCGCGCCCTTTCCCCCGCGCCCGCCACGCATCCATTTGAAAAAAGCGTGTTTCCCTCTTGGGGAAACACGCTTTTTTAATCGCCTTATCCGCGTTCGTCCAGATTTTTGTATACCACGGATTTGCAGAGCGGCTTGTAAGCCGGACGGATGATCTTGCCGCCCGTGGTGACCTCCTCCAGGCGGTGCGCCATCCAGCCGACGATACGCGCGGTTGCAAACAGCGGCGTATACAGCGACTTCGGCAGGCCGAGCATTTTATACACCAGGCCGGAATACATGTCCACATTGGCGCACATGGGCTTGTCGCTGCCTTTTTTCTCCGCGAAAATGGCCGGCGTGAGCTTTTCAACCAACTCGATCAGATCCATTTCCCGACTGAAGCCCTTGCTCTCCGCCAGGGGGCGCGCGGCTTTTTTGAGCGCCACCGCGCGCGGGTCGCTCAATGTATAGATGGCGTGGCCCATACCGTAGATCAGGCCGGACCCGTCGCCCGCTTCCCCGTCCAGGATCTTGCAGAGGTAGTCCGCGACCGCGCCCTCGTCCGTCCAGTCGCTGATGTTTTCTTTCATCTCCTCAAACTGCCGCACGACGCGCAGGTTAGCGCCGCCGTGCCGCGGCCCCTTGAGCGCGGAAACCGCCGCCGCGATCGCGGAATAGGTATCCGTACCCGACGAGGAGGTGACACGCACAGTGAAGGAGGAGTTGTTGCCGCCGCCATGCTCGGCGTGCAGAATCAGGCAGCGGTCGAGCAGCTTGGCCTCGTCGTCCGAATACTTGCCGTTCGGCCGAACCAGATGCAGAATGTTCTCCGCCGTGGAGCGGTCAGGGTCGGGTACATGCAGAAACATGGAATCCCCGTCGAAATACCGGCGCTTGGCCTGATACGCATGCGAAATGATAACCGGAAACTTGGCCATCAGGCTGATGCCCTGCCGCATGATGTTTTCGACCGTCGTCTCGTCCGGATTGGGGTCGTAGGAGTAAAGCGCGAGCGTGGCGCCCGCGAGCTTGTTCATAATGTCCCGACTCGGCGCGCGCATAATCATATCCTCGGTAAAATTATCGGGCAGCGCGCGTTCCAGGCCGATCGAGCGCTGGAATTCGTCCAGCTGGCGGCGGGTGGGCAGCGCGCCGCACATCAGCAGGTAGCCGACCTCCTCAAACCCGAAGCGGTCCTCCTGCTCCAGGCCGTGGATCAGGTCGTACACATTATAGCCGCGGTAGGTCAGGCGGCCCTCGATCGGCTCGCGCTCGCCCTCGTTGAGTATGTAGCCGTGAACGTTGCCCAGGCGGCTCGCGCCGACCAGGACGCCCGTGCCGTCCGCGTTGCGCAGGCCGCGCTTGATGCGGAAGCGGGTATACAGATCCGACGGGATCTGGTTATGCAGGCGGAAGCTCTCGCTGAGCTCCTGCAAAAGCACTGGGTTGACAAAGGACGGCTGTGTCGTCATATCGGGCTTGCTCCTTCCGCTTGAATCGTTCATTATGCATATATTTTACTCCTGTCCTGCAAAAATGTCAAATACCGTCGCTTGTTGAAACCCACAAAAGCGTATTTTATCCCTTTTGTCCGCTTGTTCAACATGCTTGCACGCAAGTGTCCTGCCCGTATTGTGCAGCGTCCTTTCCCGCGCTGAACCAAGAAAAACCCTTTCCTCGTCCAGCCCGCAGGGAGAGGGCGGGCGCATGAAAAAAACAGGAAAGCGCCCGCAGGCGCTTTCCTGTTACCGGCGTCGTCAGAATATCGCGACCGTCGTGCCGACCGGAATATTGTTGTAAATCCACCAGATATCGCTCTTGTACATGCGCACGCACCCGTGCGAGATCGGATAGCCCGCGCTGTAATCATATTCGGTATCCGTTCCCGGATAGCACAGGCGCGAATGGAAGGCATAGCCCGTTCCCGGATAGAAGCCGACCACCGGCCGCACGGTATAGGTGCTGGTCGTCCAGCCTCCCGCGGACTTGTAGGAAACCGTGGTCAGGCCGGTCGGGGTCGGGGTGCTGGCCGCGCCCGTGCCGACCAGGAAAGATTTTATCAGCTTCCAGTTGCCCTTCGAGCCTTCAAACACGTTGACATGCTGGTAGGCGCGGTTGATCCAGAGCAGGTATTTGGTGCTGCTCGAATAGCCCTTCGCGTTGACCCAGACCTCTTTTTCATAGGTTTCATAGTCGTTATTGACCGCATAGGCCGTGGTGTAGTTGCCCCGATAGGTGGAGGACACCAGATTCAGCACGCGGTTAACGTCCCGCTGGTAATACCATTCGTCCGAGTAATTCTCGATCGGCACGGTCTTTTCCGCGTACAGTTCCTCGGTTTCGCCGGTGGAAGGGTTGTCGTAGGTCAGCCGGAAGCCAATCGTTACGCTGGTTTCCATATCCTTGGTAAAGGTGAAATAGGTTGTATGGCTGGAAGTCTTGTCCGCGGTCAGCGCGAACCGGCTGTTGCGGTACGCCTCCAGCGGCTGGCCGTTCTGATACCACTGGGCCGAGCAGAGCTTTTCCTCGCTCACGCCCGTGAAGCTGACCTTGGTCAGCAGCGAACCGCCCGCCTTGACCGAAGCCGGCACGTCCATTTCGATTGTGACCCCCGCCAGGCCCGTGTCGATGTTTTCGATCTTGGAGTCCGCGCTGAGCGAAACCTCGCAATCCACGGCGCGGATATCGACCGATTCCGCTTTTCCCTTTCCGTCTACCTTAGTGCCGACACCCGCAACAAGCAGCGTCTCCACCTTCTTATTCAGGGTCAGCGTGTTGCCCGCCGCGCCTGCGTTGACCGATACCGCGCGCACCGCGCCGTCCACCACGATGGTGTTGCCGCTGCCGGTGACGGTGAGCGTGTCCGCTTCCATGCCGGACAGGTCGATCGTGCGGTTCGAGGCGGTGATCTCGATGTTGGACGCCTCGCCCTGGCAGGCTACCGCGCCGCCAGTACCCGCGATTACCAGTGTATCCGCGTGCGAATCGTCCCGCAGCGTCACCTCGGCCGTACCCGCCGGATCGACGGCAAGGACGGACAGCGCGGTATCCTTTGAAGCGGTCAGCTTGACCGCCTCCGCGCCCTTGAGTACGACGCGGCCGTCCGCCGTCACGCCCGAGAGCGTCACTTCCTCTGTGCCGCAGGCAAACACACGGTCGCCCGCCGGCGCGGAGCCGGACAGCTCGACCGTGCTACCGGTCAGCAGCGCGCCGCCGGTCAGCGCGGACAGGTCCGCGTCCTCAGTCGGGAAGTAGGGGACGATGCGCAGCAGCATGGTCACGAACTGCGCGCGGGTCAGCGCGCCGGACGGCGCAAGCGTGGTTTCGGTGTCGCCGTTGACGACCCCCGCCGCGACCAGCGCTGCGGCCGCCTGCTTCTGCTCCGCGGTCATGGAGGCGGTATCCGTAAAGGCGTCCAGCACATCGGACGCGGCTTCCGCCCTGTCATAGGCAAACGCGCGGGCGAGCAGCACGAACGCCTCCGCGCGGGTCGCGGCAGCGTCGAAATTCCGGCTGTCGTCCGCGCCGATCAGCCCCAGATGGATCGCTTTTCCCAGATCGGCCGCATACCAGGCGTTCTGCGGCACGTTTTTCAGGCCCGCAGTAGCGTCCTGCACCGACGCGCCGAGCGTCCGGTTGAGGATGACGATGGCCTCCGAGCGCTTAACCGGATTGTCAGGCAGCATTTTCCCGTCCACGCCGTTGAGCAGCCCCAGCTCGACCGCGCGTTCCAGCTCTGCGGCCGCCCAGTGGCCCGCGATATCGGGGAAGGACGGCTCGGACGGCTCCTCCGGCACAGCGGGCTGGCTGGGTGCGTCCGTCAGCGTAAGCGCAACGGGTAGCTCGCCCGCCATGATGCGGGCGACGAGCAGCTTCGCCTCGTCCTCGGTAAAATCGCCGGTCAGCAGCAGGTCGCCGCCCTCCTGCTCCCCGGGCGCCGCCTGTGCGATGGTTGCGCCGTCAAGCACAGCGGACAGCGTGCTGCTGCCATCCTCTCGCGCATCCAATGCGGCCTGCGCTTCGGCATATGCCCGCCGTCCCTCATCCGTCAGCGTCAGCAATATGTATGCAGTCTGCGCCTCTTCCCCTTCGGCAGACGCGGACAGCCCCGCTTCGGCCGCGGATACGTCCGCGCCGGTCAGCCATGCTTTCCCGTCCGCGTCCGTGAAGGAAAGCCGGCCTTGCAGGGCAAGGAATTCCGCCACGCCTTCGTCGGGTGCGTCCACGGGCAGGGTCACGGTGACCGCCGCCCGATCGTCCGAGAACGACACCTCCGCCTGCGCCAGGTCGAGCTGTGCCAGCCGCCGCTCCAATACGGCGCGCACCCGCTCCATTGTCTCATCGTCCATCCGACTGTCGTCCGCGCCTTCGGGCAGCGCGACCGCATAGGTCAGCACGGCTGGTTGGGTCTCCTCCTCCGGCACCGGATCGGCGCCCGCGGCAAAGGCGGTCGTAAAAAGCAGGACCGCGGCCAACAGGCCGCTCAAAACACGTCTTTTCAAGGTAATGCTTCCCCCTGTATGAACCGTAATATCTTCATTTTACGGTTGACCGGCGGGCTTGTCAAGCGAAAGCGCGGTTTCAGTTTCGCTACAATGCGCATTTCCATATTTTCCCCTATGCCCCGCCCCGCTGGAGGCGGTATCCGCTGGAAAGGCTTCCGTTTTTCCCGGCCGCCCGCCGGAACCCAATCCCCCCGACCGTCCAACGCAGAGGGAGGTTTACAACCTTTTTCCCCCGTGCTATACTAAAGTGTATTGAATCGTATTGTTTCAGAGGAGGAACCCACCTATGCTTTGCAAGAACTGCGGCAAGGAGCTGCCCATCGCGGGCAAATTCTGTCCTTTCTGCGGCGCGCCCGTCGAGCAGGCCGGCGTGAACGACGAAACCGCCGTTTTCACCACCCTGCCGGAGGAGCTGAACGGCCCGATCGACACCTCGGCCTTTGACGCCGCCATGCGCGACGCGCACCCCTCGGCCGGCGGCGCGGCGTCTTCCGACCCGCTCGGCGCGACCGACCCGCGCGCCCCCGCGCCCGACGAGCTGCCGCCCATCGACATGCCGCCCGTCCGCCGCGCGGCGGGTACGCCGGACGACCCGCACACCACGCGCTTTGAGCGCCGCGATGAGCCGGACTACCGGCCCTACCGCAAGCCCAGCAAGGGCAAAAAGGGCGCGGTGATCGCCCTGGTCGTCATCCTGGTGCTCGCCCTGATCGGGGGCGGCGTCTGGTTTTTCCTGTCCCGCCAGCCGGACGAAAACCTTACTCTGGCGGAAAAGTATATGAACCGCGGCGATTTCGACCAAGCGCTCGAATACTACCTCGCCGCGCAGGCCGAGGCCAAGGACCCATCCGCGCTGGACGCGACCATCCAGCTTCTGCGCGATTATCAAGACGCACAGGATTACATGGACAACGGCCAGTACACGGAAGCGGTCGCCGCGCTCAAGCAGCTGCAGAACCGCGTCACCGATCCGGATTCCACGCTGTACGCCGCGATCGAGGAAATGATCCAGAAGGCGCAGACCGCGCAGGCTGACAATCAGTTCGCCGCGGATATCCAGGAAGCGCAGAGCTACCTGAGCGATCAGAAATATGACGCAGCCGCGGGCAAGCTGGATTCGCTCGCCGCGGACGACACCCTGACCGACGACCAGAAAAAGCAGGTCGAAGACCTGCAAAAGCAGCTGACCGAGGCGCAGGAGGCCGCCCAGCGCCAGGAGGAGACCCAGCAGAAGCAGGAACAGCAGAAGCAGATGTTCAGCAACCGCATCGACGAGCAGGAGGCAAACGACCAGAAGATCTCTGCTGCCGCGACGCCGGAGGAGGAGCTGGAGCTGACCTCCACCTCGTTCGAGGCTTGGGACACCCTGCTCAGCGAGATGTACGACTATCTGGCGACCGTCCTCAACGCGGACCAGTACGCCTCCGAGGAAGCCAGCTATAAGACCTGGGTGGAGGAGCGCGACAAGGGCGCAGAAAACGCCGCCGCCCAGAGCGAGGACGAGACTGCGGGCCAGCTCGCCGCGGCCAGCTTCAAGCAGAGCTATACCAAGGCGCGCTGCTACAAGCTGCTCGACCTGATGTAAGCGGAAGCACCCGCCGCCGGGTGGCCATTTACGGCCTCCCGGCTTTTTTTCTGCAGCATTTTATGGTATACTGGCCTGGCAAGGGGGAAAGATGATCGATGGAGTACTGCAAACGCTTTCTGCGGGTGCTGCTGGTGTTCGTGCTGGCAAACCTAGCGCTGCTGGAAACGCTGGCGCCACCGCCCGACTGGCTGACGCTGCCGCTGCTGTTCGGCCTGCTGGCGTACTATCTTTGGTTCCATATCCGTCCGCGGCGCGCCAAGGGGGCGACGCACCGCCTGCGCGCGCTGCTCGGCGGCTACGAGCTGCTGTTTGTGGCATTTTTTGTGATCCTGGCGGAAATGGCGTTTTACCCGCTTCTTCTGGCGACGGGCGCGCTGCACCGCGCGGTCCCGGCGCTGGGCGCCGCGCCGGACTGGGTATTCCTCGCCGCGAACCTGCTGCTTTTCGTGCCGCTGGTGGGCGCGCTGCTCGTCAACGGCTTTTTCCGCGTGCTGCTCACCTCCAAGCACTTGCGCGTGGTCTGGCGGGTGCTGCTCCTGCTGTGCTGGTGGGTGCCGCTTTTCAATCTGTACCTGTTCTACCGCGTGCTCAAAGCCGTGCGGCATGAGTATTATTTCGAGCTTTCCCGCCTGGAAAACGAGGCCGTCCACGCGGAAAACCGCGACTGTGAAACGCGCTACCCGATCGTGCTGGTTCACGGCATCTTTTTCCGCGACTGGCAGCTGGTCAACTACTGGGGCCGCATCCCGCGGGCACTGACCCGCTGCGGCGCGACCGTTTTTTACGGCGGGCAGCAGTCCGCCCTGCCGGTGGCGCAGAGCGCCGCCGAGCTGGCGGAACGCCTGCGGGCCGTTCTGCGGGAAACCGGCGCGGAAAAGGTCAACCTGATCGCCCACTCCAAGGGCGGACTGGACAGCCGCTACGCGATCACCCGTCTGGGGCTTGCGCCGCACGTCGCGTCCCTGACCACGGTCAACACCCCGCACCGCGGCTGCATCTTCGCGGAGGAGCTGCTACGCACCCTGCCGAAAGGCGTGATCGCCTGGATGGAGCGCCGGTACAACGGCCTGTTCCGCACGCTCGGCGACGCCTCGCCGGATTTCCTCGGCGGCGTGCGCGATCTCACGCGGGAGAACTGCCTGTGCTTTAACCGCGAAACGCCCGACCAGGAGGGCGTGTTTTACCAGAGCGTGATGAGCACGATGCAAAAGCCGTCGAGCGCGGGCTTCCCCCTCAACCTGACCTGGCATCTGGTGCGCAAATACGACCGCGAGGCAAACGACGGGCTGGTTGCCCGCTCCTCCGCAGAATGGGGGCATTTCCTCGGCAATCTTTCCGCGTCCGGCCGGCGCGGCGTGTCGCATGGCGATGTGGTGGATCTGATGCGCGAGGACATCCCCGGCTTTGATGTGCGCGAATTTTACATCGGGCTGGTTAAAGGGCTAAAGGAAAAAGGGTTCTGAATAAAGAGGAGGAGGGGCGTTCCACCCCTCCTCCTCTTTATTTTTTACGCCTCCTCCGGCCGGCCGGACAGCAGAAGCCCAAGCAGAAGCCCCGCCAAGCCCGGCAGCACCCAGCCGAAGCCGAGCGGCGCGAGCGGTATCTTGTCCAGCAGCGCTGTGACGCACGGGATGGACACGCCCGCCTGCGCGAGCGCCGCGGCCACGCTCTGCACGCTCACAAAGCCGATGGTGAGCGGATAGACCAGCCGCCGCCGGTGCAGGCCGGGTGCGAACGACAGCAGGATCAGCGCGAGCGCCGCGGGATAGATCGCGTTTAGGACCGGCGTGGACAGCTTAAGGATGCCCGCCAGCCCGATATTGGAAATGGCCATGCTGACCGCCGCGAAAAAGACGACCCACATCCGGTAAGAGACGCGCGGCATCAGTCCGTGGAAATACTCGCTGCAGCAGGACAGCAGGCCGATACAGGTGTTCAGGCACGCGATCACAAAGATCGCCGCCAGCAGCACGCTGCCCGGCGCGCCGAATAGCGCGGAAACCATGCGCGTCAGCGTGTCCGCGCCGGTTTCGCCGCCGGGGAACGCCGCTCCAGATAGCGCACCTACATGCGCGAGCATGGAATAAATCGCCAGCAGCAGCGCGCCCGCGACCCAGCCCGCGCGGATCGTTCCGCGCACGACCTGCTTCTCCTCCTCAATGCCCTTGGCGCGGATGTTGAGCGCAATCACCGCGCCGAAATTGAGTGCCGCGATCGTGTCCATGGTCTGATACCCGCCGAGGAAGCCCTCGACCGCTGGCAGGGAGGCATACGCCGCCCCGGGCGTGCCGTAGTGCGCGGCGACCGGCCTGGCCACACAGCCCAGGAACAGCGCCACGATCAGCACGATCAGCGTCGGGCAGAGCAGCTTGCCCAGGCGGTCGGTCAGCTTTTCCGGCCGCAGCGCGACCAGCAGCGCCACGGCGAAAAACACGGCCGAGTAGCCTGCCTGCAACGCGCTTCCTCCGCCGCCGGCCAGCGGCGCGACCATCTCGAACGAGGTGCTCGCCGTGCGCGGTATGGCAAGCCCCGGCCCGATCGACAGGTACACCAGCAGCGTGAACACCGCCGCAAAGCCCGGATGCCCCCGCCCCGCCAAGCGGCGCAGGCCGTCCGCCTTCGCCACCGCGATCACGCCCAGCACCGGAAAGCCGATCGCGCTGAGGATAAAGCCCGCCATGGCCGGCCAGGTGTTCGTACCCGCCTGCGCGCCGAGGAAGGGCGGGAAGATCAGGTTGCCCGCCCCAAAGAACATGGAAAACAATGTGAACCCGACCAGCAGCAGGTTCTTCCCGCGCAGCCGCTGCATAAGCCTCCCCCTTTTCCTTCTTTTCATAAGCTTTATTATACTATGTTTCCCATTTCCGCGCAAATACGCACACTAACACGGCAAAGCGGTAAAATAAAAGGAGGCGCGCTGGCAAGCGCGCCTCCGGAAAACCGCGGGTTTATTTTTTTGTGATATCCTCGCCGTGCGCCGCCCGGGCGACAATGCCGGACAGGAACAGCAGCGCGATCAGGTTGGGGAACACCATCAGGGCGTTGAACAGGTCGGACAGGTTCCACACCAGATCGACCTTGAGCGCCGAGCCGATCACGATGCACACCACGACGATCGCCGCGTAGACCTTGGTGGCCTTCTGGCCGAACAACGCCTTGACGTTGGTCTCGCCGAAGAAGTACCAACCGATGAGGGTTGAGAACGCGAAGAACAGCATGCACACCGCCACAAACGCGTTGCCGACCGAGCCGAGCGTGACATTGAACGCCGCCTGCGCCAGCTCAGTACCCTGCAGGCCGTCCGGCACGCCGGACTGAAGCTGGCCCGAGGTCAAAATAACCATAGCGGTGAGCGTGAGTACAATAAAGGTGTCGATGAACACCGAGACAATCGCGATCTCGCCCTGGTCCTGCGGCTTTTCGACCTTGGCCAGCGCATGCGCGTGCGGGGTGGAGCCCATACCGGCCTCGTTGGAGAACAGGCCGCGTGCCACGCCGTAGCGCATCGCCTCGCGCACGGTGATGCCGACCGCGCCGCCCAGGATCGCCTGTGGGTCGAACGCCGCCACGAAAATGGACTTGAGCGCGGGGAGGATCGCCGCGTGGTTGACGCACAGGATGCCGATGCAGCCGATCATGTAAAAGATCGCCATGACGGGTACGACCTTTTCGGTGAACGCCGCGATACGGCCCACGCCGCCCAGGAAGATGAAGCCCGCGATCACCGCGCAGATCACGCCGATGACGACCTGGGGCGTGCCGAACGCAGTCTTAAACGCCACGCTGATCGAGTTGGCCTGCACCATGTTGCCGGTGAAGCCCAGCGCAAAGATGATCGCCAGCGAGAAGAAGCCGGCCAGGAACTTGCCGAACCTGCCGGTGAAGCGCGCCCTGATGTAATAGATCGGGCCGCCGGTCACATGGCCGTTTTTGTCCACGGTTTTATACTTCTGCGCAAGCACGGCCTCGCCGTAGATGGTGGACATGCCGAAGAACGCGGAAAGCCACATCCAGAAGATCGCGCCCGGGCCGCCCGAGTACAGCGCGGTGGCCGCGCCCGCGATGTTGCCCGTGCCGACCTGCGCCGCAATCGCGGTGGTGAGCGCCTGGAACGGGCTCATGCCGTCCTTGCCCGCCTTTTCGCCCTTGAGCGAGAAGCTGCCGAACAGCCGCTTCCAGCCCGCGCCGAACTTGCGCACCTGCACAAAGCGCGTGCGGATGGTGAAAATGACACCCGTGCCGACCAGCAGATACAGCAGCACGCTGTTCCACACGATGTCGCTGACCTTGCTTACCAGATCAGCCAGTTGATCCATTGACATTGTCTTACAATCCCCTTTTTCTTTCCGCGGCAAACAAAAAAGCCAGAACCACCAAGGGTTCCGGCTCACAGAAAACGAACGGACGCCGCGCCGCGCGCAAAGCGCCGGCCCGTGCCCGATTAGTCCCCAAACTCTGTCCTTTTGCCTGAGAGATTGGCGCGCGGCCCCCAGCCGCACGCGTTGCACCTTCGGCAGCCCCCCTGCGGGGCGTTCTCCAGAGCCGCATCCGTTTACAGTCCTCATCCGGAAAACCGGACACCTGAGAGTTTTGCTCCTTCGGCAAGCCGCGCGGCTTTTTCCTGCAAACTTCGTTTGTCGCGATATAATCTTAGAATATTAGTGTACCATTTCGCGGTGCATCTGTCAAGCGCGGTCCCCTGCGCTCCCTTTTTACATTTGGACTGATGGGCTTCAACTCCATCATTTTCACTAAATTCACTGCTCGACCAATACAAGGCTCGAAAAGAACCAAAGGCAACTTCGGCATCTTTTCATACGTTGAAAGAAACACTAAAGTATTGTAAAATAAATAGAAAATTTAATAAAATGATACAAAAGATACAGAACGACAGTTCAAGTTAAGGAGGTCTATATGAAGAAGATTATTTATTATCTAATAGCATCGGTTTTCCTCATGTTTATTTTACCGTGGCTTGCTGTTACATTAGTACCAAATGACGCTGGAATGATTACCACTGTTTTTTTGCTTTTTACTGTTAATCCTATTTATTCTATAATCGTTGGCGTATTTGCAGGCAAGAATGTTAAAACTTTATGGTGGCTGCCAATTGTTACAATTATCATTTTCTTAGCAGGTACATGGACATTCTTTGAAATGGGTGAGCCGGCGTTTTTATTGTATGGCGGATGTTATCTCTTAATTAGCATTATTGCAATGTTGGTTAGTGCATTTGCGAATAAAGAAAAAGTTAAGTCCCGACCTGTTAAATAAAACATAATTATATCATAAAAGCTCCGCCTATTCAAAGGGTGGAGCTTTTTCTGTGCATTTCGACGAAGAAATTATTCGGTAAGCCTAGATCAGTCCAAAGGGTAAAAGGGAGCCTCTGCCCTCCGTTCTTTCATTTAGCTTTATGAATTTCAGCTCCATCCATTTAACGAGTGCATTATCAGGTAAGCTGGAATCCGTCCAATTGGGAAAAAAACAGTCGAAAGGAAAA
This sequence comes from Agathobaculum massiliense, assembly GCF_900291975.1. Classification (GTDB taxonomy): domain Bacteria; phylum Bacillota; class Clostridia; order Oscillospirales; family Butyricicoccaceae; genus Agathobaculum; species Agathobaculum ammoniilyticum. Next base: position 1,820,950 of record NZ_OMPN01000001.1, on the reverse strand, counting down.
ATATTCAGCAGCCTCCGAAACGAAGCCCGCGGCCGCACGGCATTTTTCCGGCGGGAAGGAGCGGAAAACGGCTGAAAGCCCCGTTTTTTACCGTCCGTTCACGCTTCGCTTGACAAGCCGTGCTATAATATATAGGTTATCAACCCAAGTTCCCTGAAGGGAGGAAACCAAACATGACCGACGCTTTACAGCGCCTTCTGGATACGCTGACCGTCTTTCTGGCGGAAAACCCGCTCGTCGGCGCGTGGTACACAACGGTCGTCCGTTTTGTGTTCCCGCTGCTGGCGCTGATGATCCTGGTCGGCGCGATCCGCTCGCTGTGGAAAGTCAAGCATCCGGACGAGGTCTGGGGCTATCTCGGCATGGCCAACGGCGTGCGCCTGCCCATCACCCACTGGGAAAACATCATCGGCCGCGCGCCCGCGTGCGACGTGCAGCTCGAATACCCCTCGGTGTCCCGCCAGCACGCCGCGCTCATCCGCGAGGACGACGGCTCGTGGACGGTATACGACCTCGGCTCCAAGGGCGGCGTCAAGGTAAACGACCTGCCGGTGGACGAATACGCGGTCGTCGAGGATGGGGACACGCTCTCGTTCGGCGGCATCCCGACCATGCTGGTGCCGATCTCGGCCGAGGAAAAGCGCGAGCAAATGGCCGAGCGCCGCGTGGAGGGCCGGCCGGCCGGCATGTGGGGCTCGCTTGTGCTGCTGACGCTGTTCCAGGTGCTGACCGCGCTGCAGCTCATCGTTGCCGCGGGCGAGAACGCCTCCGTTACCGTCCCGCTCACGTTCCTCACATTCACGGCCGTGTGCTGGGGCTATTTTATCGTGCTGCGCTCGTTCCGACGCATCGGCTTTGAGATGGAAACCATCGCCTTTTTCCTGTGCACGCTGTCGCTGGCCGTGACCGGCTCGACCGTGCCGGACGAATGCCCCAAGCAGCTCGTCGCCATCCTGATGGGGCTGGCGATCTTCCTGGTCCTCGGCTTTTTCCTGCGCGACCTGACCCGTGCGCAGAGGGTGCGCTGGATCATGGGCGCGGCGGCGGTCGGCATGCTGGTGATCACGCTGCTGATCGGGTCAAGCGAGGGCGGCGCCAAGGCATGGATCCGGCTGGGCGGCCTGTCGCTCCAGCCCTCCGAGCTGGCCAAAATCTGCTATATCTTCGCGGGCGCGGCCACACTCGACCGCCTGTTCAACAAGCGCAACCTGTGGCTGTTCATCGGCCTGACCGGCATCTGCGGCGCGTGTCTGGCGCTGCAGAACGACTTCGGCACCGCGCTGGTGTTTTTCGTCACCTTCCTGGTCATCGCCTACCTGCGCTCGGGCGACTTCGCGACGCTCGGCCTGATCTGCGCGGGCTGCTTCGCCGGCGGCATGGTGCTGCTGACCGTCAAGGGGCATGTTGCGGCGCGCTTTGCCTCTTGGGGCCATATCTGGGAGGATGTGTACGGCGCGGGCTTCCAGCAGACCCACACGCTGACCGCCGCTGCTTCGGGCGGCATGATCGGCGTGGGCGCGGGCAAGGGCTGGCTCTCCGGTCTGGCCGCGGCGGACACGGATATCGTGTTCGGCATGCTGTGCGAGGAGTGGGGGCTGGTAATCGCTGTGCTGACCGTGCTGTGCATCATCACGCTGGCTGTGTTTGCGGTGCGTGCCTGCCGCGCGGGACGGTCGAGCTTTTACACAATCGCGGCCTGCGCCGCGACCAGCCTGCTCGTGTTCCAGACCTGCCTGAACGTATTCGGCGCGGTGGATATCCTGCCGTTCACGGGCGTGACCCTGCCGTTTGTCTCGAACGGCGGCTCGTCCATGCTGTCCGCGTGGGGCATGCTCGCCTTTTTGAAGGCCACGGACACGCGCCAAAACGCTTCGTTCGCGGTTCGGCTGCCCAGCCGGCGCGAGCTGCGCGGGGAGGTGGATTGAGTGCGGAAAATCGAAAAACGCGGCGTGTTCTGCCTGATCCTCGCGGCTCTGCTGGGCGTCGGGCTGCTGCTGTTCTGCTTCCGTTTCGTGGTGGATGGCGGCGACTGGGCCTCCTATCCCTATAACCGCCACCTGTACAGCAATTCCGGCCAGCTCAAGGGCGGCACCATCCTCGATCGGGACGGCGACGTGCTTTCCTCGCTGGATGAAAACGGAAACCGCACCTATTATCCGGACAGCGCCGTGCGCCGCGCCACCCTGCACGCGGTCGGTGATCCGGCCGGCAACATCGGCGCGGGTGCGCTGACCGCGTTCGCGGACAAGCTTTCCGGCTATAACCTGCTGACCGGCGTGTATTCTCCGCTCGGCACGGGCAACAACCTGTACCTGACGATCGACGCCTATCTTAACAATATCGCTTATCAGGCGCTCGGCGGCATGAACGGCACGGTGGGCGTGTACAACTATAAGACGGGCGAGATCCTGTGCATGGTATCCACGCCGTCGTTCGACCCCGCCGACCCGCCGGCCATCGATCCGGACGACCCCTCGTGGGAGGGTGTGTACGTCAACCGCCTGCTGTCCGCGAACTCCATCCCCGGCTCGATCTTCAAGGTGGTCACACTCAACGCGGCGGTCGAGAACCTGCCCGACCTGTTTTCCCGCACTTGGAACTGCACCGGTTCGGTCGAAATCGGGGGCGATACGGTCACCTGCCCGTATGCGCATGGGCAGATGGACATTGAGGATGCGCTGGCGAACTCCTGCAACGGCGTGTTCGGCCAGCTCGCGGTCGAACTGGGTGGGAATACCATGCAGAAATATACGGACGCGGCCGGCCTGACCACCGCCATACGGGTGGACGGCATCCGCACCTCGGAGGGCCGCTTCAACTTTGACGGAAACGACAACCAGCTCGCCTGGGCGGGTGTCGGCCAGGGCGAGGATACCATGTGTCCGATCAATATGATGCTGTATATGGGCGCAATCGCCAACGGCGGCAAGGCCGCCCTGCCGCGCCTGATCGAAAAAACCACCACGGACTACGGTTTGCCGACCGGTCTTTACTTCGCCCATAAGTCGGATAAGCTGATCGACGCGGACACTGCGGATACCATCGCGGATATGATGCACAACAACGTGATCGAAACCTATGGACAGGACCGCTTCCCGGGCATGGACATCTGCGCCAAGTCCGGCACGGCCGAGGTCGGCGGGGGCAAGACCCCAAACGCCTGGTTCACCGGCTTCCTGCGCGACGAGGCGACCCCTTACGCGTTCATCGTGCTGGTGGAAAACGGCGGCGGCGGCTCGTCGGTCGCGGGTACAGTGGCCTCCAGAGTGTTGACCGCAGCGGTCGAAAAGGGCTATTAACTCTCCGCAGCGGACGGACATACGGATAGGAAAAAACACAGGGGCGCCGAAAGCACATGCTTTCGGCGCCCCTTGCCGTCCCCCTTACCGTCCCGCGGCGGCAGGCAGCGCCCGCCCCATGCGGCGGCAGGATGCAGGCTTTTTCCGGCGGCGCAGCGCGCGGCCTGTGAAAAACAGAAGCGCGGCGCATAAGATAGAAAAGGCCAGCCCGCCGGCCGAAACCGCGCCCGTGTCCGACGCCCCCGCCGCCAGAAATAAGATCGCGCCCCCCGCTGCCTGCAGGGCACTGCCCAGTCTTTTTTTCATCCGGTATTCCTCCGCTTCCTTTTGATGGCTTCAGTATAGCGGATTGCTTGTCCGTTAAAACGGACTTTCCTATAGAGACGGTAATTTTGCGGCAGGCGCGGCCGGAATACGCCTTTTTGTCACGCTTTTTCCATATATGTCAATTTAACTATTGCTTTCCTATTCAAACAGACGAACATATGGTCAAACTGCTCAAAAATCCCTTTGAAATTTGTCCATCCAAATTGTTCCATCGTCTTGACGAAAATATTTTCACTTTGTATAATAAAAATGAAAACAATACCGATAGGAGGATGACAGTATGCTCGATCAGGTCAAAGGCGGGTTGATCGTATCCTGTCAGGCGCTGGAAAACGAACCCCTGCACTCCTCGTTCATCATGGGGCGCATGGCACGCGCAGCGGCCGAGGGCGGCGCCGTAGGCATCCGCGCCAACACCGCGGCTGATATCAACGAAATCGCCCAAAACACCGACCTGCCGATCATCGGCATCGTCAAGCGGGACTACGAGGGTTCCCCCATCTATATCACCCCCACGCTCCGCGAAATAGAAGAGCTGGCCGGAACGGGCTGCGCCATGATCGCGTTTGACGCAACCGACCGCCCCCGCTATCAAGGCGAGACGCTCGGGGACTTTTTCCAAAAGGCCCGCGCCGCCGCGCCCGGCAAGCTGCTGATGGCGGATATCGCCACGCTGGAGGAGGCGGTCCGCGCGGAGCGGCTCGGCTTTGACTGCGTTTCCACCACGCTCATGGGCTATACCGCCCAGTCCGCGGGACACAATATCGCGGACGACGATTTCTCCCGCCTCAAGGCCATTCTCGCCGCGGTACATATTCCGGTCATCGCGGAGGGCCACGTCGATACCCCGGCCAAGGCGCGCCGCTGCATCGAACTGGGCGCGCACGCGGTTGTCACCGGCGGCGCGATCACCCGTCCCCAGCTGATCACCAAAGCCTTTACCGACGCGATTTACGCAACGTAAAGCGGGCGCAAAAAAAGAGCGCCGGAGCGCTCTTCCGATTCAAAAATTCCGGTGGAACAGGGTATACAGCGCGCGGTCGCGGTTTTCCCTGCATTTCGGGTCCTCCAACAGCCGGTAGGTAATCGCATCGATCAGGAACACCAGGGGCATCTGGGAATTGATGAACTTCTCGTCCCCCACCTGCCCGATGTCCCCGGCCAGCAGGATGGCATCCGCCATCTTCGCCAGCTCGGTGCGGCTACTCTGCGTAAGCAGGCATATCTGCACGCCCGCCGATTTCGCGATCCGGCACGCGCTGACCACCTCGGGCGTTTCGCCGGAGTTGGACACCGCGATAATCAGGTCCTTCGGCGAGAACAGGCTGGACTGCACGCGCATCAGGAACGTATCGGTCATCACGCTTGAGGTAAAGCCCATCTGCACCAGCCGCATGTTGAACTCGCTCGCGGTCAGGCCCGAGCTGCCCAGGCCGAAGATCAGGATTTTGTCCGCCTGGTGAATTCGGTCGACAAACGCGTCCAAGTCCTCGGGCTGCACCAGCTCGCAGGCCGCGTCCAGCGTGCGCTCGTAATAATGGTCGATGCGGCGAATGGTCTGGTCGGGCGTCTGGCCCGGCGTCCCCTCGGCTGCCAGCAGGGTCTGGAATTCGATATAATTCCGGTAATCCAGCTTTTTGCAGAAGCGGGTCAGCGTGGAGTTGGACGTGCCGATGGCCTGCGCAAGCTCCTGGCTGGCGATCGACGCTGCCTGCTCCGGATGGGCGACGATATAAGCGGCGATCTTCTGTTCACTTTTGCTGAGCCGGAAGCCGAAAAACTGCAGCCGGTTTTGAAAACTCAGATCAGCCATGGTTTCCTCCTGAAGATAGTTTATTCTTTAACAATCATAGTATAACCGTCGCGATTTTGCAACAGGCAAACGCAAAAACGCCGAAAAAAACGCGGCGCCGTCCCCCCAACCCGTGGGCAAACCTTCCACAAAAAGGTCCAACATAGAAAAGGAGAATGCATCATGAACAAGAACCTCAAAGTAGGCGTCATTGGCTTCGGCCAGATGGGCCAGATCCATGCAGGCATTTATAACAAGCTGCCCGGCGTAGACCTCGTCGCGGTATGCGAATTTAACGACGAGCGCCGCGCGGAGGCGGAAAAGGAGTACGGCTGTCAGACTTATAAGAACTATAAGGACCTGCTCGAAAATCCGGAGATCGACGCGGTTTCGATCGTCCTGCCCGACAACATGCACCGCGAGGCGGTCGAGATCGCGGTCGCCAACAAAAAGCACATCCTGCTCGAAAAGCCGCTCGCCAAGGAGCTGGCCGACGGGGAGGCAATGTACGAGATCCTCAAGGATTACGACAAGGTGTTCTCGCTGGGCTTCCTGCTCCGCTTTGACCCGCGCTTCAACATGATCAAGCAGCGCCTGGACGCCGGCGAGCTGGGCGACATCATCCATATGTACTGCCGCCGCAACAGCCCGATCGTCGGCCCCCGCCGCTACATCGGCGCGTCCGACCTGTCCATGCACGTCATGATCCACGACATCGACTATGTCAACTGGTTCATGGGCTGCAAGCCGGTCAAGGTGTTCGCCAAGGCCCGCAGCGTGCTGCTCAAGGAATACGGCATGGACGATGTGATTTACGCGCTCGTCACCTATGAAAACGGCGCGGTCGCGTGCCTTGAGGCATGCTGGGTGCTGCCGGAGAATTCGCCCACGATCATCGACGACAAGGTCGAGCTGGTCGGCACCAAGGGCGTGGCCTATGTCGATGCGTGCGACAACGGCGTACGCTTCGTGACCGGCAGCGGCGTCCTGTATCCGGATTCGCGCCACTGGTACAACTGCAACGGCGCGCCGTCCGGCGACCTGTCCGAGGAGATCATGGCCTTTATCGGCAACATCCTGAGCGGCACCAAGTCCATCATCACGCCGGAGGACGCCCTCAACACGCTCCGCGTGGTCGACGCGATCGAGCGCTCGATCGCGGAGGGCAAGGAGGTTTCCCTGTAAGCATTCCCCCGCGCTTTTCCACATAAAGAGAAACGGTAGAGACTCATTTCACGGATTTTAAGGAGGGCAAAAGAATGTCAGTACGAGTAAAGGTGCAGAAATTTGGTAGCAAGCTCAGCAGCATGGTCATCCCGAATCTGGGCGCGTTCATTGCCTGGGGCCTGCTGACCGCAGTCGGCATCGCCATCGACAACGACATGCTCCGCAGCTTCATCACCCCGATGCTCAACTACCTGCTCCCGCTCCTGATCGCATTTGCGGGCGGCAAGATGGTCTATGACTACCGCGGCGGCGTGATCGGCACGGTCGCCACCATCGGCGTCATCATCGGCTCCAGCGTGACCATGTTCATCGGCGCAATGATCCTCGGCCCGCTTTCCGCCTGGATCCTCAAGCAGTTTGACAAGCTGATCGACGGCAAGATCCCGATGGGCTTCGAGCTGATCGTCAACAACTATTCGGTCGGCATCATCGGCGCGATCATCGCCGTGATCGGATGCGTATGGCTTGGGCCGGCGATCGCCTCCCTGACCGGCGTGTTCGCCGCTGGCGTGGATTTCCTGGTGCAGAACAATCTGCTGCCGCTGACCGCAATCCTGATCGAGCCGGCCAAGCCGCTCTTCCTCAACAACGCCATCGGCCAGGGCATCCTGACCCCGATGGGTACGCTGCAGCTGGAAAGCCTGGGCAAATCCGTCCTGTTCCTGCTCGAATCCAACCCCGGCCCCGGCTTGGGCGTGCTGCTCGCTTACATGTTCTTCGGCAAGGGCTCTTCCAAGTCCTCCGCGTGGGGCGCTTCCATCATCCACCTGTTCGGCGGCATCCATGAGATATACTTCCCGTTCGTGCTGATGAACCCGATCCTCATCCTCCCGCTGATCGTCGGCGGCGCGTGCGGCACCCTGATGTTCACCATATTGAACGTCGGCCTGGTCGGCGTTGCCTCCCCCGGCAGCATCATCTCCATCATGCTGATGTCCTCGCCCGGCGACCAGCTCAAGATCTGCCTGGGCATCCTGGTGGCGTGCGCAATTACGTTCGTGCTGTCCATCCCGCTGATTAAGCGCGCGGGCGGCGGCGACGACGCTTCGCTCAAGGAAGCGGCGCAGACCATGAACGAGCTGAAGGGCAAGAAGAGCCGCATTTCCTCCGTATTCGAGAGCATCGAAGACTTTGACTTCTCCAAGGTTACCCGCATCGCCTACGCCTGCGACGCCGGCATCGGTTCCTCCGCCATGGGCGCGACCGTGCTGCAGAAAAAGTGCAAGGCCGCCGGCCTGGACGACGTTACGGTATTCCATATCGCAATCGAAAACCTGCCGACCGAATGTCAGGTAGTCGTCACTCAGGAGCTGCTGCTCGACCGTGTCAAGGACGTGCAGAAGGACGCCTACTGCATCGCAGTGACCGACTTCATCAACGCGCCCCAGTATGACGAGCTGATCGAAAAGATCAAGCAGGCCCGAGAAAACAAGCAGTAACAGCCTGTAAGGGCGGCGCCGCCGCTGGTCCAGCGGCGGCGCTTCCTTTACCCGTTTATTGAAAAGAGAGTCAGTATGCTGAAAACGATTATCATGGATTTTGACGGCCTGATCGTCGATACCGAGGTCGTATGGTACCGGATCTATGTCGAATGGTTCCGTGTACACAAGCAGTACGACCTGTCCGTGCAGGAATTCCTGGCCTGTGTCGGCTCCAATGCGGAGGACCTGTTCCGCAAGCTGGACGCCAAGGGCATCCACGTGGACCGCGACGAGTTCGCGCAGGACACGCTGGCGTGCTTCATCGAGGAAAGCGGCCGCCTGCCGGCAAAGCCCGGCGTGGAGGACTTCCTGAAAAGCGCCAGGGAAAACGGCCTGTCGGTCGCGCTGGCGACCTCCTCCGGCCGCAAAAAGCCGACCGTACACCTCGAACGCCTGCACCTAATGCAGTATTTCGACCTGCTGGTCACGGCTGAAGACGTCGAACGCATCAAGCCCAACCCCGACCTGTTCCTCAAGGCGGCCGAAAAGCTCGGCTGCACGCCGGCCGAGTGCCTGGTGGTTGAGGATTCGCTCAACGGTCTGCTGGCCGGCCGCAACGCGGATATGCGCGTGCTGGTCGTACCCAACGACGTGACCAAGTATTGTACCTTTGAGGGTCAGTACCGCCTGTGCGATTCGCTCGCGGACGTGGACGTACCCTCGCTGATCGCAGAGTTTTAGGAGGAATCATTACCATGCTGTTAGAAAAGATCACGGCAAAGGATGTGCAGATCGGCCTTGCGGCCGCGGACTGGGAGGATGCGATCCGCCAGGCGGCGGCCCCCCTGCGGGACGCGGGAGATATCGAGCAAAGCTATATCGAGGGCATGATCGAATCCGTACACAAGAACGGCCCGTATTTCGTGCTGGCAAAGGGCCTGGCGCTGGCGCATGCGCGGCCGGAATGCGGCGCCAACCGTCTGGCGCTCGCTTTTTCCACGCTCAATCCGCCGGTATCGTTCGGCGCGGGCGACAACGATCCGGTCCGCCTGATTATCACCCTGGCCGCGACCGACCCTGACAGCCACATCGACCTGCTCGGCGAGCTGGCCGAGGTCCTGATGGACGACGGCCGCATGGAGCAGCTTTTCTCGGCCAAAACGCCGGAGGAGTTCTGCGCTCTGCTCGCCTGAACCGGCCGCCGGAAGGATGGATACGCAATGGTTCTATGCTTTGATATTGGCGGCACCTCGATCAAATACGGCGCCGCGCACGATCCCGGCGGGGAAATCGTTTTCTCCTCGCGCTGGGAAACGCCGACCGACGCCAAAACGCTCGGCGGCGCGGGCGTGGAGCGCAAGCTGCTCGACCTGATCGGCGGGCTGGTCGGCAAGTACAACCCGTCTGGCATCGCGGTCTCGACCGCCGGCATGGTGGACCACCGGACGGGCGCGATCCTGTACGCCAATGAAAATATCCCCGGTTATACGGGGCGCAACCTCAAAACCGCGGTCGAGCAGGCGTTCCGCCTGCCCTGCGCGGTCGAAAACGACGTCAACTGCGCCGCGCTTGGCGAGGCCGCCTACGGCGCGGGGCGGGGCGCGGACAGCGTGCTCTGCCTGACCGTCGGCACGGGCATCGGCGGCGCGGTCGTGCTGGACGGAAAGGTCTGGCACGGGCATGCGGGCAGCGCGGGCGAGATCGGCTACATGCCGGTAAACGGCCGTGCGTTCGAGCAGCAGGCCTCGACCACCGCGCTCATCCGACGCGTTGCAGAGCAGACCGGCGAAACGCTGGACGGGCGGCAGATCTTCGCCCGCGCGCAGGCGGGCGACACGGTCTGCGCGCAGGCGATCGACGCGCTGTGCGGGACGCTCGCGCAGGGCGTCGCCGCGTGCATGTGCGTGATGGACCCCGCGGCGGTCGTGCTCGGCGGCGGCATCATGGGGCAGAGTGCCTATCTGCGCCCTCTGCTCGAGAGCCATTTGCAGCGCTTCGCCAACCCGTTCATGCTGGCACACACCCGTCTCGCCTTTGCCGAACTGGGCAACAGCGCGGGCATGGCGGGCGCGTACCGCTGGCTGCAGCAGCAAGCCCTGTAACACAATCCGCCGTCCCCCAAGGGGACGGCGATCCCCCCCCTTACTACCCCGTACTGCGGGGCGGCAAAAAAGGCTCCTATCCTTTCGGGATAGGAGCCTTTCCTTTTTTAGCGGAACCAGCCCGGCTCCACCTGTTCGCGCAGCGGCAAATCGCGGAACACCGCCGCCGCTGCCGCGAGGAAATCGTCCGGTCCTGCCGCCTTGCGCAGCCGCTTGCCGTATTTTTCACTGTCTGCAAACAGGTTCAGGTGGTAAAACCAGACCTCTTTCATGCGCAGCATCGCGATCCGACGGTCGCCGAACGCGGCGCAGTAGCGCTCGTACAGGGTATTGTGGAACGCCTCCAGCACCGTCTTATCCGCACGCGGGCCGCCGCGCAGCCGCGTGACCAACGAGGGGTCACCGACCAGCCCGCGGCCTATCATCACCGCCCGCACCGCGGGGTACCGCGCGCCGACCGCGGCGGCGACCGCTTCGCTGACAACGTCTCCATTATAGCAGACCGGCATGCGGCACTGCGGCAGGGCTGCGGCAAACGCCGCCTCGCGCACGCCGCCCCGATAAAAATCCACCCGCACGCGCGGGTGGATGGTCAACTCGGCAATCGGATAGCGGTTGTAGACCGCGAGCAGGCGGTCAAATTCCGCGGGGTCGCGCACACCCAGGCGCGTTTTGACCGACACCGCCGCCCTGCACGCCGAGAATACCGCGTCAAAAAACCGGTCCAGCTCGTCCGGATGGGCGAGGAAACCCGCGCCCTTACCCTTGGCCGTTACCGTACCCGAGGGGCATCCAAGGTTCAGGTTGACCTCCGGATAGCCCATCTCCGCCAGGGCGTTCGCCGCCCAGATGAAATCCGGAGCGGACCTGGTCAACAGCTGCGGCACCGCAGGCACGCCCGCGTTGGCCTCGGCCGCGACGTCGCGCTTCTGGCGCGGGGTCAGACGGCCGTTCGCGGTCGGCGTGATAAATGGCATGAAATACTTGTCTATCCCCGGGAAATACGCATGATGCGCGCGGCGGTAGACCGCGCCGGTCACGCCCTCCATGGGGGCGAAATAATACTGCATGGAAAAACCCCTTTTGTCAATTGATCCCATTGTGTTCTATTATAACGGGATTTTCCCTTGCCCGCAAGCGGCTCAGCTTTTGGATTTCGGCTTTGCCAGCAGGGCGAACAGGCAGCCGAACACGATCGCCGCCGCGATGCCGCCCGCCGCGCCGGTCACGCCGCCGGTGAACACGCCCAGCAGGCCGCTTTCCGCGACCGCCTTCGCCACGCCCTTGGCCAGCGAATAGCCGAAGCCGAGCAGCGGCACGGTCGCGCCCGCGCCCGCGTAATCCACGAGCGGTTGATACACCCCGATCGCCTGCAGGAACACGCCGATCACCACCAAGCTAACCAGAATGCGCGCGGGCGTCAGCTTTGTTTTGTCAATGAACACCTGGCAGACCGCGCAGATCGCGCCGCCCACCCAAAAGGCATTGACATATTCCATCCAGTTCATGCGCCGCTCCTTTCGATCACGACCGCGTGGCAGATGCCCGCGATGGGCTGTCCCTGCTGCACCGAGGTCGGGCTCATCATTGCGCCCGTGCCGGCGAACACCAGGCGCCGGAGCCGGCCGCCCTCCATATCCCGCAGCAGCGGGCCGCACAGCACCGCGGCCGAGCAGCCGCAGCCCGAACCGCCCGCATGTGCGTCCTGTTCATCCCCGAACAGCAGGCTGCCGCAGTCCGAGTACACGGGCGACAGGTCGATCTTATCCTCCCGCAGCAGGGTGAGCAGGATATCCGCCCCCACATGGCCGAGGTCACCGGTCACGATGCAGTCGAAATCGGCCGGCTGCGCACCAAGGTCGGACAAAAGCGTAGAAAGCGTGTCGTAAGCGGCGGGTGCCATCGCCGCCCCCATGTTATTCGCGTCCTTAACGCCCATCTCCACCATCCTGCCGAACAGCGCATGCGTGACACGGATGCCGGAGGAGCCGCCCCGCGGGTCCGCGGCGGACAGCACGGCCGCGCCGGCCGCTGTGGCCGTCCATTGGGCGGTCGGCGTGCGCTGGCCGCCGTAGGCAAGCGGGAACCGGTACTGCCGCTCGGCCGAGCAGAAATGCGAGGACGCGGCAGCGAGCAGGCGCCGCGCCGCGCCCCCCTCCACCAGACACCCGCCGAGCGCCAGCCCCTGCGCCATAGTCGAACAGGCACCGTATTGCCCGAGATACGGCACGTCCGACCCCACCGAGGCCAAAAACGAGCCGATGCACTGGTTGAGCAGGTCGCCCGCGAGGATCACATCCAAATCGCTCTTCTGCAGACCCGCCTTTTTTACCGCGAGGTCGATCGCGGTCTTTTGCAGTTCGCTTTCCGCCAGCTCCCACGATTTCTGACCCATGCGGTCGTCCTCGGTCACGAAGTCGAACTGCGCGCCCAACGGGCCGTCGCCCTCCTTTTTCCCGACCGCCGCCGCATGCGACAGCAGAAACGGCCGCTCCGCAAACTGTAGCGTGCGCTTCCCTATCCTCCGGATCATCCCGCGCCGCCTCCCCCCATCAGCAGCAGCGCCAGCCCATAGAGCACGCTGGCCGAAATACCGTATACCAGCACAGGGCCGGCGATCACAAACAGCTTCGCCCCCACGCCCAGCACCAGCCCCTCGCTTTTGAATTCCATCGCCGGCGACACGATCGCGTTGGCAAAGCCTGTGATCGGTACGATCGTTCCCGCGCCCGCGTGTTTGGCCAGCTTTTCATACAGGTGCAGGCAGGTCAGCAGCGCGCCGAGGAACACCATGGTGATGGCCGTCGCCGCCGCCGCGTCCGCTGTCTCCAGGCCGCGCGACTGCCAGAAATTGCTCACGCCCTCGCCGACCGTGCAGATCGCCCCGCCGAACAGGAACGCCTTCAGACAGTCCTTCCAAAGCGGCGAATTCGGGCTTTTCTGTTCCAACATCTGCTGGTATTTCTGCTTATCCAGTTTCATGCGCATCTCTCCTCTTCGGGAGGCTACTCCCATGTTTCTGCTATTTTGCGCGGTTTTTTTGCCGTTTATCCATCTGACCTTATAAAATAATCAAAGTTTGGCTATTTAAAACAGGTCAAATATGCCGTATCCTATCTGAGGAAAGAAAAGGGGGAAACCGTTATGGAAAACAACAAACGAAAGATCACGCTGTACGATATCGTGGCCGTGGGGCTGCTCGCGGCCTTTGTATTCATTGCCACATTCTTTTTCAAAATCAAGATCCCGACGCCCGGCGGCTCAACCATGGTCAAGCTGGGCAACGGCATCTGTCTGCTGGCAGGCACGCTGCTGGGCGGCTGGCGCGGCGGCCTGGCCGCCGGCATCGGCTGCGCGCTGTTCGACCTGACCGATCCGGAATACGCGCCCACCGCCTATGTCACATTCCTCCGGTACTTTATCATGGCCGGCCTGTGCGGGCTGATCTCGCACTGGGGCGGGGCAAACGGACGCCGGACGATCCGCAACCTTGTCGCGGCCATCGCGGGTGCGCTGACCTATTCGACCCTGTATATCGGGGGCAAGATCATGGGCATGATGCTCGCTGGCTCGGCTTTTGTCCCTGCGGTGGCCGGCTGCGCGGCCAGCATCGCCTCCAGCCTAATCAACGCCGTGGTCGGTGTGATCGTCGCGATGCTGCTCACGCCCGCGCTGCAAAAAGCGCTCCAGTCCACCTCGTTCGCGCGCCATCTGGCGCACAGCTCGCAAAAGAATTAAAAAAGCCGCCCGCCGGAAAGAATTCCGGCGGGCGGCCGCGCTTTTCCATCAGGGCCGCTCGTCACGGGAGCCTGTGTGCGCTTCGCCCCGCTCGCGCACGACCAGCAGCAGCGCCGAGCTGACAAACATGCCCGCGACCGCAAACGTAATGCTCATCATCCCCGCATGGATCCCCCAGGCGGATGCGACCAGGCCCGTGATATACGGCATCAGGATCGCCCCGACACCTGCCGCAGGCAACATCACGCCCACGCCCGCGCTCGACAGCGATTTACCCGCGCTCGCAACCGCGGTCGGGTTGACGCCCGCGATCGAGACGCCGAACACAAACAGCAGCACCAGCGCGGAGACCGCCGTTTCCGCCTGTAGCAGAAGCAGGTACGCGCCGATGCAGCAGGCGGTCATCAGGGTCAGCGCACGGAAGCCGTTGCGGATATGCAGCACCAACGCGATCACCAGCCGCGCGGCCAGCATTGCGCCCCAGATGACCGTGACCGTGAGCTGCCCGGCCGTGCCGGACAGGATGCCTGTATCCTTGAAATAAGTAACCATCCAGCCGGTGACCGCGATCTCGGTGCAGTTTTGGAAAAACAGCACCGCGGTCAGCAGCCAGAAGCGGCGGGAATGGAAAAAGTCCCACTGTCCCCCGCCGTCCGCCGTCCGGCTCGCCCGACGCGGCAGTCGGCCCGCGTAATAACTCAGCCACAGCAGGCAGCCGCACAGGCCTAGCCCGATCATCGGCGCGCGCCAGTGCAGCAAGCCGAGCGCCGCGATCAGCAGCGGGCATACCAGCGAGCCGAGCGCAAAGCGCGAATGCGCCAGGTTCATTCCCTGGGTGCGGTCCTCCGCTGATATCGCAACCAGCACGCTGTCCGTATTCAGCACGCAGCCCTTTGCCGCGCCGACCAGCCCGAACGCCAGCACCAGCAGCCAGGGGTTCCCTGTCAGCGCCATGGCGAAATAACCGGCCGCACCGCCGGTCGACAGCAGCAGCGTCGTGTTGCGCATGCCGCGCCGCACGGTCAGCATACCCGTTGTAAAGCCAGACAGCAGATTTCCCACGCTCAACGCCGCGAGCAGCACGCCGCCCCATTCGTACCCCAGCGCATAGCGGTCCTGCAGCAGGCTCATCACCACGCCGCTGCTCGACCCAAGCAGGCCGCCGAGCAGCATTGTCCGGTAAGCGCATCGCATCAAGCGGCGCCGCATCAATGCTTGCATCCTGTTCTCCCCCATTTCCCATTGTCGCCCTTTCAGTTTACACCCGAAACCGCTCCCGCGCAAGAGCGAACAAGCCAAAGGCGCCGCTTTTTCAGCGGCGCCTTTTCGCTCTCCGTCAACCGAGGCGTTCCTTTCGTTCTCGGCCGTCGCGCAGGAGCAAAGTCAGGGTTTCCCTATCTTGCGCGCGGATGGCGCGGCGGTATTCGTCCAGATGGCCGATGATCTCGTCGATCTCGCGCGCAAGCGGCTCGGCGTTGCACAGAAACAGCTCGCTCCACATGATTTCGTTCAGCTTGGCCACGCGCGTCAGGTCCTTATAGCTGCCCGCGGAATAGCCATTATGCTTATCCGCCTCCGGACTTTTGATGTAGGCCGAGGACACGACATGCGCCAGCTGCGAGGTGAAGGCGATCATCCGGTCATGCTGTTCGGCCGTGCAGCGCACGGTCTGCCCAAAGCCGAGCGCCGTAAAATACGCTTCGAGCTGCTCCAGCACCCGCTCGGTGCTGCTCCTGGTGGGGACGAAAATCATGCTCGCCCCGTCGAACAGGGTCGGAAGCGCAAAATCCAGGCCGGAGAACTCTCGCCCCGCCATCGGATGCCCGCCGACAAAATGCACGCCCGCGTCGAGCGCAGCCTGCTCCAGCCGCTCGACCATGAACTGCTTGACGCCGACCATATCGACCACCACGCAGCCCTTTTTCATTTTCGGCATGTTTTCCAGCAGCCAGTCCACCGTCGCCTGCGGATACAGGCCGATGATGACCAGGTCGGCCTCCTTATACAGTGCCTCGGTTGCGACCGCGTCGATCGTGCCGTCCGCGCGCGCCTGCTCGGCGGTGGCGCGGGTGCGGTTCCAGCCCAGCACACGGCTGAGCGTGCGCGCCTTGATGGTTTTCGCCATCGAGCCGCCCATCAGGCCGAGGCCGGCAATAAGTACGGTGTCAAACATGATACAATCCCCTTGGTCTTGATGTTTTACTTAGTTAAATTGTAGCGTGGCGAACGAGGTTTGTCAATGAAAAAGGCGGTCCACATCTCTATGCGGGCCGCCAGCTGTTATAATCCCAGGATCTGTTTTTTCTTTGCGTCAAATTCCTCTTGTGTGATCACACCGCTGTCAAGCAATTCCTTATACCGTTTCAGTTCTTCCGCACCGGCTGTTGCGTTGGACTGCGGGGCAGCCTCCTGCCGCGCTGCGGATGCTGCCCGCTTGTCCTGCCGTTCCAGCAGAAGCCGGTTGATCTCAGTATGTATCTCAGCGGCGTTTTTGATCCAAACGAATCTGATAAAACCGGAAGCCGTGGCGACCGCAATCCCCCGCCAAAGCCTGGTGGTTTTGACTGCGGAAATCATATCAAACGGCAGATCGACGCGTTGGCCGAACACAGCCGTGCCGAAAACACGCTTATCGCTCACCGTTATGCTGATCCGCGAGCAGTACCAATAGAACAGCCCTGCGAGAATCAGGAATGGGAGCAGCGTAAAGCACGCATAATACGGGAATGCGCTGGTCAGAAAATAGGACAGGTCTAATCCATCTCTCCTGTTCGAAATATCGATCGCCAAGGGCAGACCGAGCCAAATAAAAAGAACGACGCCAATACCAACGATGATCAGGCTGATCAGCTTGATATTGTACTGTACGGATTTGATAATGATTTTTTCTTCCATGTAATCCCCTCCCTATTTTGTCCGGCATGGATTAATAATCTATGCTTATTGCTATTATATTACATGCAAATTGCATAGTCAATATGCTTTATTGGCAATTTGCAATGCTTTTCATTGCAAAGCGTAACTCGTGAATATCGTCCCGCCTCGATAAAATGTAGCATGGAAAGGGGCTGTAAGGATGGATGACTTATCCTTTGAGATCGGTAAAAATATACGAAAATACCGGAAATTGAAAGGGCTGACGCTGGAGAAGCTGGCAGAGGTACTGGAGACGGAAACCAATTATCTTGGACAGTGCGAGCGCGGCGAGCGTCGGTTCAGCCTAGATAAGCTGGTTGACCTGATTGAGTATTTCGGCATCACCGCCAATGATATCATACCGGCTTCAGGCAAGGGGAACGGCAGGAGCCGGGAAAAAAGCGTCTACCTGCGGGAAATCAACGAGCTTCTCGGCCCCTGCACGGACAACCAGCTGGCGGTCATTCTGAACATGCTGAAGGAAAGCGTCCCTTTTTTAAAGGAATAGGCGGGAAGTAACAAAAAAGCAGGCTGGCATATGCCAGCCTGCTTTTTTTATGCTTCCTTCTGCGGCCTTGGGTTGACCCGGCAGAGCTGCTTCCAGATTGGTGTAATCCGGCAGAGGACGAACACAATCAGCGCGCCTGCGAGGTTCAGGATCAGATCGTCCACATCGCACGAGCCGGCGCCGGTATACACCTGCGCCACCTCGACTGCCGTGATGCCGAGCGTCAGCGTGGCGGTAAAGAAGAAAATGCTCCTCTGCCAGCGGAACAGCGCGGGCAGGAACACGCCCATGGGCGCAAACGCCGCCAGGTTGCCCAGCAGGTTGAGTACCACCAGCCGCAGCGAGATATTGCCATAGCCGTAGGCAATCAGATAATTTTTAATCGTGCGCAGCGGTTCCAGGTTGACCGCGCCGAGGTCTGCGCCCGCGTGGAAGCCGCGGCCGAACGCATTATCAAAAAACAGCACGTTCGCCAGCACCCACAGATAGTACCAGAACAAAAGCAGCATATAGTCGTGCCGCCGTTTGGCGCACGCGCCGGCCGGCACGCCGTAAAACAGCGCCGTGCCGAGCAGCAGCGCGAACGCCGCCGCGACCGCGAGCTTTTGCTCCGGCCCCACGATATAGCCGGGCGCCAGCTCATAATACAGGTTGAAGCAGAGCAGCACGGCGGTCAGGACCGCCGCCAGCCTGCGGACAAGGGTTTTCAAAGGGAGTTGCTCCTTTGTGAGGGGATTCCCGCGCCAGCGGCGCGGCTTTTATACCGGGGCTTTTCCAGCGCCCCATGCCCGTTTACAGGCGCTCCGCCTCGGAAAGCCACAACGCCGCGCATGCATCCGAGGGCATGCGCCAGTCGCCGCGCGGGGAGAGTGTGACCGTGCCGACCTTGGGGCCGTCTGGCAGGCAGGAGCGCTTGAACTGCTGGGTGAAAAAGCGTCGGACAAAGGTCACGAGCCATTTTTTCACCGTTGCATCGTCGTACACACCCGCAAAGGTCTTGCGTGCAATGCGGTAAATTTTGCGCGGCGGGTAACCGAAGCGCAGCATATAATACAGGAAAAAGTCGTGCAGCTCATACGGGCCGACCAAATCCTCGGTTTTCTGGCTGATCTCCCCATCCTTGGGCGGGAGCAGCTCGGGCGATACCGGCGTGTCCAGCACATCCTGCAGCACGTCGGACAGCTCGCCGAGCGCACAGTCGGCCTCATAGGCGACCAGATATCGCACCAGCGTTTTGGGGATGGAGGCGTTGACGCCGTACATCGACATATGATCGCCGTTATAGGTCGCCCAGCCGAGCGCCAGCTCGGACAGGTCGCCCGTGCCGACCACCATGCCGCCCAGCTTGTTGGCCAGGTTCATCAGCACCAGCGTGCGCATACGCGCCTGCGCATTCTCAAACGTGACCGAAAGGTCGTCCATGCTCTGACCGATATCGCGAAAATGCTGATCCACCGCGGCCTTGATATCCACGGTCTGCAGCGTCACGCCATAGGCGTCGGCCAGCTTTTCCGCATTGCCGCGCGTGCGGGCGGTCGTGCCGAAACAGGGCATGGTCACCGCCAGGATGCCCTTGCGGTCCAGCCCGAGCAGGTCGAACGCATGCACCAGCACGATCAGCGCGAGCGTGGAATCCAGCCCGCCGGACAGACCCACAACCGCAGCCCTGGCATGCGTGTGGCGCAGACGGGTGGCAAGGCCGGTCGCCTGCAGCGTGAGGATCTCCTCGCAGCGCTCGTTGCGCAGCGCCTTATTGGCGGGAACGAACGGCGTGCGCGGGAACCGGCGGTCCGCGAGGTCGTTTTCGCCGGGCGTTACCTCCATCGTGGCCGCAAAGCCGCCGCCCGATACCGTGAACGTGTTCATGCGGCGGCGCTCATGCACGAGCCGCTGCACGTCGATATCCGCGTAGATCACGCCGCTCTCGAACGGGCGGCTCTCGGCCAGCAACACGCCGTTTTCCGCGATCAGGTCGTGGCCGGAGAACACCAGGTCCTGCGTAGATTCCCCGAAGCCCGCGTCCGCATAGGCGTAGGCGCACAGCAGCCGCGCGGACTGCTGCCGTACCAGGTCGCGGCGGTAGGCGGTCTTACCGATGATCTCATCCGACGCGGACAGGTTGACGATCACGGTCGCGCCCGCCTGCGCCAGCCGCGTGGAGGGCGGTTCGGGTACCCACAGGTCCTCGCAGATCTCCACGCCAAACGCGAAATCCGGCATCGCCGCGCTGGAGAACACCTGCACACCACCGAACATAGTGGTCTGGCCCAGCAGCTCGACCGGCTCCATATCCAGCCCCGCGCCCGACGTAAAGTGGCGCTGCTCGTAAAACTCGGAATAATTCGGGATGCTGTGCTTCGGCACCAGCCCTTCCACCGCTCCGCGGCACAGCACCGCCGCCACGTTATACAGCTTGCACTGATGCATCAGGGGCAGGCCGACCACCACGGCGGCGTTCAGCGCCGCAGTCGCGTCCCGCACGGTGCGGAGCGCTTCCAGCGCCCCATCCAGCAGCGTCTGCTGCAAAAACAAGTCGCCGCAGGTATAGCCGGTCAGGCAAAGCTCCGGAAACACGATCAGGCGCGCGCCCTTATCCGCGGCCTGTTCCGCCAGCCTGACGATTTCGGAAGCGTTATAGGCGCAGTCCGCGACCCGCAACGCGGGCGTCGCGGCGGCAATTTTGACAAATCCATCCTGCATTCCAGTATTCCTCCAGACAGTTCAGATATGGTTAGTATACCCTTTTTCCGGCACGGACGCAAGGTTTTTGCGCCCATGCACGGGACATCCGCTCGGAAAAAGGAGGAAGACCACGGTCTTCCCCCTTTGTGCCGTATTGCGCCGTTATTTTTCCCTGACCGCGCCATCCTTGATAATATCCCAGTTTTTGCGCAAATAGTCAAAGCCTGAGTAGATAGTGACGAGCGTCACGACCCAGCCGACCAGGTATGCGAACATCGGATAGCCGTCCGTTCCACTGATAACCATAACAGTGCTGGTACTGGTGAAACTGCCGTCAGACGACACCATCATTGAGTCGAATGCACCGCTGCCGGCCGCACCAATCAGGATATAATACAGATAAATTAAAATAATACCGCCAATCTGCACACAGGTCTTGACCTTGCCCGTCCATGTCGCGGCGAGCACGCGGCCCTTGTTGGCCGCCACCACGCGCAGCGAAGTGATGATCAGCTCGCGCGCCAGAATGACGCACACCATCCAGCCCGCCATTGCGCCCTGCCCCACGAACAGCACAAGTGCGCTCGTCACCAGCAGTTTATCCGCCAACGGATCGACAAATTTGCCAAAATCGGTCACCTGGTTATACTTGCGGGCGACATAACCGTCCAGAAAGTCCGTGAAGCTCGCCACGCAGAACAGCACCAATGCGATAACCGTATTCGTTGGGAACAACAGACCGCTTGCCTGATAATCCACGGAAAACATCGGCTGCGACGCGAAATACAGAAAAAATGGGATCATTGCAATACGGGTCAGCGTGATCTTGTTTGCTGTGGTCATTTTTATTCCCCCTTTTGCCGGACGCCGAGCAGGTCGGGTCCCAGGCTGTCTGTGATGCGGACGGGGACAAACCCGCCCGCTACGGGCGCGTCCTCCGCCTCAAAGTACACATGGCCGTCCACTTCGACCGAGTCCGCGTAGGTGCGGCCGTACCAGAGCTGCTGCTCCTCGTCAAACCCCTCGCACAGCACCTCCATGACCTCGCCGTGGCGGGAGGTGTTGTAATCGTCCAGCACGCCCGACTGCAGCTCCTCCACGATCAGGCGGCGGTTGGCCTTGACCGCAGCGTCGATCTGGTCGGGTAATTCCGCGGCCTCGGTACCCTCCTCGGGCGAAAACTCGAACACGCCCACGCGCTCGATCTGTACGTCCTGCAAAAACGCACACAGCGCGGCAAATTCGTCCTCGGTCTCGCCCGGCAGGCCGACAATCAGGCTGGTGCGCAGCACAAGGCCCGGGATGCGGTCGCGCAGGCTTTGGAGCAGCGCGGCAAATTCCTCCCCATCGCCTGGGCGGTGCATCGCGCGCAGGATGCGCTTTGATACATGCTGGAGCGGGATGTCCAGGTACTTGACGATCTTGGGCTCGGACGCAATGACCTCCACCAGCTCGTCCGTGATCTGGTCGGGGTACAGGTAGTGCAGACGCACCCAATGGAAATCCATTTCGCACAGGCGGCGCAGCAGCTCGGGCAGCAGGCGCTGATGCCCGGGCAGGTCCATGCCGTATTTGGTGATGTCCTGCGCAATGACGATCAGCTCCTTCACCCCAGCGTCGGCCAGCGCCTGCGCTTCGGCGAGCAGCGCGTCCATCCCGCGCGAGCGGTACGGCCCGCGCAGCTTGGGGATGATGCAGTAGCCGCAGCGGTTGGAGCAGCCCTCCGCGATTTTGAAATAGGCCGTATATGGCGGGGTCAGGCGGTCGCGGCCGCCCTCTAGCGCGGCGCTGGCCATATCCGCCAGGTACGCGGCCTTATGCCCGCCGAGCGCGGCGTTCGCCGCGTCCACGATGCTCTCATAGCTGCCCGTGCCGCAGATTGCGTCGATCTCGGGCAGCTCCGCGCGCATCTCCTCCGCGTAGCGCTGCACCAGGCAGCCGGTCACGACCAGGCCTTTCATTTTGCCGCTCTGCTTGTACTGCGCGGTTTCGAGAATGGTCTCGATCGCCTCGGTCTTGGCGGCTTCAATAAACCCGCAGGTGTTGACCACGCCCACGTCCACCTCGGCCATATCCTCGGCGACCTCCCAGCCCGCCGCGCGCAGCAGGGCGAGCATATGCTCGCTGTCCACCAGGTTTTTGGCGCAGCCGAGCGAAATCAGTCCTATTTTCGGCATGGAATCCTCCTTTTTTGTCCCACTATTGTCCAATGGTATTATACATCACAAACCCGCCTTTGTCATCTGTTGTATTTCGTCCGCGCGCGCAGAAAAAGAGGGAAGCCGTCCGGCTTCCCTCTTCCCCGCCGCTTTACAGCAGCCGCTCCATTTCCGTAATCAGCTCGTCGAACAGGCGGGTCGCGTCCTCGATGGGCACGGGGCTTGCCATATCCACGCCCGCGCCGCGCAGCAGCGTGATCGGGTCGGCCGAACAGCCGCCGGACAGGAAACCCAGGTAATCGCTGACCGCGCTTTCACCCTCGCGCAGGATGCGGCGCGACAGCGCGATCGCCGCCGCATAGCCGGTGGCGTACTGGTACACATAGTAATCATAATAGAAATGCGGGATACGCGCCCATTCCAGCGCGATCTCCTCGTCCACGACCATATCGGGGCCGAAATACTGCTCGTTGAGCCGCCGGTACAGCGCGCAGAGCGCTTCGGCGGTCGTACCCTCTCCGCGCTGGGTCATCCCGTTCACCGCCAGCTCGAATTCCGCGAACATGGTCTGGCGGTACAGCGTGCCGCGGAACTGTTCGAGGAAATGGTTGATAAGATACGCGCGCTGCTTCCGGTCCTGCGTGACCGACAGCAGGTATTCCATCAGCAGCGCTTCGTTGCAGGTGGAAGCGACCTCGGCTACGAAAATCACATAATCCTGATACGCGGTGGGCTGGGTGCGATTGGACAGGTAGGAATGGATGGCGTGGCCCATTTCGTGTACGAGCGTGAACACATCGTCCAGCGTCCCCTTGAAATTGAGCAGCACATACGGATGAACGCGCGCGCCCGCGGAATACGCGCCCGAACGCTTTCCCTCGTTCTCATATACGTCGATCCAGCCGCCCGCGAAGCCCTGGCGCAGCAGGTCCAGGTATGTCTCGCCCAGGGGGGCGAGCGCCTTGAGCGCGGTTTCCTTGGCTTGCTCAAAGGTGAACTTCATCTCCACGCCCTCGACCACCGGAACATAGAGGTCGTACATATGCAGCTCCTCCAGCCCAAGCAGGCGGCGGCGCAGGCCGACATACCGGTGCATGGGCGCCAGCGAGCGGCGCACCGCGTCGATCAGGTTGTGGTAAATGGCGGTCGGCACCTCGGTCCCGTCGAGCGCCGCGTCCAGCGTGGAGGGATATTTGCGCGCGTTGGCAAAGAACAGCAGCTGCTTCATCTGCGCGGACAGCGTCGCCGCTGCGGTATTGCGGAACTGGCCGTACACCGAATACAGCGAATCGAATGCGGACCGGCGCAGCGCGCGGTCATAGGACTGCATCAGCGGGATAAAGGTGCCGTGCGTGACCGGATGCCTGTTCCCATCCTGATCGGCCGCGTCCGGAAAGCGGAGATCGGCGTCATTGAGCATGGAGTAGATATCGTCCGGACCGGACGCCATCTCGCCCGCAGCCGCGAGCAACGCCTCCTCCTTGTCTGAAAGCACATGGTCGCGGCGGCGGCGCACGCGGTCCATCGCCAGCCGGTAGTTTTCGAGCGCGGGCGTTTCGCGGTAAAAGCGGGCGAGCGTCTGATCGTCAATGGCGAGCAGCTCGGGCGTTTCAAACGCTGCCGCGGCCTGCAACTCCACCGCGAGCCGCGTCGCCTGGCTCACCATCTCCTGATACGCGGCGACGCGGGTATCCTCGTCGCTGCGGCGCTGGGCGTAATGGACAAGCGCGTCGAACGCCAGGCTGATCTCGTCGTCCAGGCGGAAAAATTCCAGCAGCGTCTCCCCGCTTTCGGACAGGCGGCCGCGGTACGCCGCGACGCGCGGAACAAACGCCTTGGCTGCGTTGTAGGCGGCACGCCAGTCCGCATCGCTCGCGAACAGATCGCGGACCGCCCACTTGCCACTGTCCGGCACCTCCGCGCGTGCTGGTATCCTGGTCATTTCCATGGAAATCCTTCCTTTCCGGTATGGTTTACTGTATGTTATTATGATACCGCAACCGGACAGAACATGCAAGAAAAAGCCCTCTGTTTACCAACAGAGGGCGAAAAAACGGTTCATTGCCTGACGGAACAGTGTACGCGGATCATAATGAAATTGATCAGGACGGTCAGCGCCAAAAGGAAAACGCTTGCCATCTCCGCCAGGCCCTCCGTATCGGCAAGGCCGGCCCAGTCGCCAACGGAAGCGGTAAAGCGCCTGCAGGCCGATGGCGGCCGCGCACGCCGCCGCGCTGACCGCGAGACGCGGCTTCCATTTCTTCTCGGCTGCAACACCGCGGAACAGCACCGCCAGCGCGATGATTCCCAGCAGAATACTCCCTATGTTAAGCCATCCATAACCCATATCCATGCTCCTCCTTTTATTGTCGGTTATTGAGGAAACCGCGCGCGGCTTCTCTTTAGGGAAAGGATAGCACGGAAAAACCTGATTGTTAAGAAAGGGGCGGGAAAATTTGCTTTCCCGCCCCTTTTGCGCTCTTTTATGCACTTTTAGAACGTGTCGGGCAGGTCCTGCCCGTACTCAGCCAGCGCCGCCCGAATATCCGGCCAGGAAAACCCCCGGCGCTGCAGCGCCGCGACCGCCTTTTCGACCTCCCGCCGGTCGGACACATCGCCGTGCAGCCGCTTGTCAAGCAGCGCGCGCAGCTTCGCCCTGTCCGGAGAAAACGGCTGCAGCGCCTCTTCCGCCGTCTCGCGCGCCACGCCCCGGCGGGCCAGCTCCTGCCGGATGCGCAGCTCTCCGTACCCCTTGCGCGCGCAGGAACGCACCACGCTTTCCGCGTAGGCAGCGTCGTCCAGCAGGCCGCGTTCCAGCAGCCAAGCGACCGCGTACTCCGCCGCCTGTTCGTCGTGGCCCTTGTCGAGCAGCTTGTCCCGCAGCATGCTGGCGCTCAGCGCGCGGTATGAGAGCTGCCTCGCCGCCGCGTCCAGCGCCGCGTGGTATTTATCCCCGTTCATTCTTCATCCAGGTCGTCAAAATCATCCGCGTCGATGGACACGGCCCGCGAAGCGCCGGCCTTGGGTGCGGCGGGCTTGGCCGCAGGCGCCGCTACGGACGCCGGACGGGCCGCCGCGGTCTGATGCGCCTTCTGCCGCTCCTCCTCAACTTTTTCCATGATCTGCTTCTGCACATCGTCCGCAAGCTCGGGATGGTCCTTGAAATACTGCTTGGCCGCGTCGCGCCCCTGTCCCAGGCGCATTTCGCCCAGCGAGAACCACGCGCCCGACTTGCCCACAATGCCGTATTTGACGCCCAGATCGACCAGCTCGCTTGTGCGCGAGATGCCCTCGCCGTACATGATGTCGAACTCGGCCTCCTTGAACGGCGGCGCGACCTTGTTTTTGACCACCTTGCAGCGGGTGTGGCTGCCGATATTCTCCGCGCCGGACTTGATATGCTCGGTACGGCGCACGTCGATACGCACGGAGGCGTAGAATTTGAGCGCGCGGCCGCCGGTCGTGACCTCCGGACTGCCATAGATCACGCCCACCTTTTCACGAAGCTGGTTGATAAAAATAGCTACGCACTGGCTCTTGGCGATCGAGCCGGCCAGCTTGCGCATGGCCTGGCTCATCATGCGGGCGTGCAGGCCGACGAACGAATCGCCCATTTCTCCCTCGATCTCGGCGCGCGGGGTGAGCGCGGCGACCGAGTCGATGACCACAATATCAATTGCGCCCGAACGCACGAGCGCCTCCGCGATATCAAGCCCCTGCTCGCCGGTATCCGGCTGGGAAACCAGCAGGCTGTCGATATCCACGCCCAGCGCCTTGGCGTATATGGGGTCGAGCGCATGCTCCGCGTCGATGAACGCGGCGGTGCCGCCCAGCTTCTGCGCCTCGGCCACGCAGTGCAGCGCAACCGTGGTCTTGCCGGAGGATTCCGGCCCGTAGATCTCCACGATGCGGCCGCGCGGCAGACCGCCGATGCCCAGCGCGAGATCCAGCCCGATCGAGCCGGTCGGGATATGGTCTACCTGCATGCCGGCGTTCTCGCCGAGACGCATGACCGAACCCTTGCCGAACTGCTTTTCGATCTGACCGAGCGCCGCGGCGAGCGCTTTCTTTTTATCGGCCGCGGGCGCGACCGGTTCGAGCTGTTTTTTGGTAGCCATAAAGAGCCTCCTGCTTGTTTGTTGATTCCTGCATCCATTATACCAGTGGCAAAAAATAAAAGCAAGAAAAATCGAAAATTTGTTCGATGTTTTCCTGCTTTTTATTTTTCACTTTCGTCTGTGGACGGCGCGGCGGCCTGCGCGCCGCGTTCGATCTGTTCGCTGAGCGGTACATATTCCGGAGGCTTTTCCCCCGTTTCATTCCAGCAGGGTGTTGTACCCATACACAATGCGCGGCACCCCGGAAAGGTCCTCCGTGATGCCGATGCCGGCAAAACGGTTATCCTCCAGGATGGCGGCGACCTGCGTCGCCTGCCGGTAGCCGCACTCGAACAGGATGACGCCGCCC
The DNA here is from genome assembly GCF_900291975.1 of Agathobaculum massiliense. Lineage (GTDB taxonomy): Bacteria > Bacillota > Clostridia > Oscillospirales > Butyricicoccaceae > Agathobaculum > Agathobaculum ammoniilyticum. Next base: position 1,794,312 of record NZ_OMPN01000001.1, on the reverse strand, counting down.
GGCACGAGCAGCTCCCCCCACTTGGCGCAGATCGAACGGTAAAAATCCAGCCCGTCCTCCCCGCCGAACAGCGCTTCGTGCGGCTCGTAATCCGCGACGCTCGGCTCGAGCGCGCGCATCTCCGCGCGGGTGACGTAGGGCGGATTGGAAACTAGGATGTCAAACTGCCCCATATTGTTCGGCGGGCGGAAGCGCACGTCCGCCTTGAGCGCGACATACCGGCCCTGCACCCCCAGCCGACGGGCGTTTTCCCGCGTAACGCGCAGCGCGCCCTCGGAAATATCCACGCCCGCGACGCGCGCGTCCTCCACCTCATGCGCGGCGGCGATGCCGATGCAGCCCGAACCGCAGCACAGGTCGAGGATGCGCGGCGAAACCCGCTGCCGCGCCTGTCCGATGACCAACTCGCACAGACGCTCGGTATCCGAGCGCGGGATCAGCACCGAGCGGTCGATCTGGAACGTCAGCCCATAAAAATCCCATTCGCCGAGTATGTATGCAAGCGGTTCGCCGTCCAGACAGCGGTCGCAAAGCAGATGCGCATAGTCCACCGTCGCGTCGTCCAGATAGACATGACCCCAGTCGGCTGTTTTGTTTTTATCCGCCTTGCAGGCGTATGCCGTTATCTCGCGCGCGGAAAGAGAAGGCTGCGGATCGTCCGCCTCCTTCAAGCGCTTGAACAGCTCCATATATACGTCGTTGATGGTCTTGGTCAAGGCTTGGCCCACCCCCTAAATGTGTTTTACGCATGCCGCAGGGCGCGCGGCGGCTTTCCATACAGCGATATGGACGCCTATTCACCAGTTGTCCGATCCGTCCTCCGGAATGACCGCCTTCATGCCGGTGATCGCCACCTCAATCATGGAATCGTCCGGCTCGAACACGGTCAGGTGCTGGATCATCAGGCCAGGCCAGCGCAGCGCACGGGAAAGCACGCTCTCCGAACGGCCGGCGTAGCGGTTGAACTCATAGCTGATGCCCACCACGAGCGGCAGCAGGACCAGATGCGCCAGCATGCGCAGAAACGGGTTGGTGATATCCACGATGGAAAACACGATGGACGAAACAATCGTCGCAATAATAATCAACACGAACATAAAGCTGGTGCCGCAGCGCGGATGGTATTTGTTCTGGCGGCGGACGTTCTCCACGGTCAGTTCCTCGCCCGCCTCGTAGCAGAAAATGGTCTTGTGCTCCGCGCCGTGGTATTCGAACGTGCGGCGGATGTCCTTCATGTGCGACACCGACCACATGAACAGCAGGAAGATCACCACGCGCACCGCGCCCTCCAATACGTTGCGGGCGAGTACGCCCCAGCCCTCCGGCACAAAGCCGCCGAGGAAGCTCGGCAGCAGCAGGAACAGCGCGACCGGCAGCGCGATGCCGATTACGGTCGAAATACCGAGGATCAGCCGGTTCAGACCCTCGGAGCCGAATTTATTTTCCAGCCAGATCTCGAATTTGGAGGGCGGCGCGTCCACCTCCTCGTCCTCAAAGAACGAGGCCGAATAGTTGATTGCCTGGATGCCGTCTTTCATGGCCATGAACAGGCCGTAGGCGCCGCGCAGCACCGGCAGCTTCCAGAACGCGGAGGGCTGGTGCGCGTCCTCCTCCTTTACGACCAGCTCGCCGTTTGCCTTGCGGACAACCGTGCAGACCCGTCTGGGACCTTTCATCACGATGCCCTCGATAATCGCCTGGCCGCCGATCGTGGTTTTCTTTTGCGTTGGCATTAGCTATCTCCTTTGGGTTCAGGGGTATAAGGGGTTTCCGGCACCTTGGGGATAGCCCCCGTGATGCCGAGCGCTTCCTCCGCCTCCGCGGCGGGCAGGGTGATGGTGACCGTCGTACCCGCGCCGAGCGTGGACGCGATATCCAGCGTGCCGCCGTGCAGGACGACGATCTCGTCGGTCACGGCCAGGCCGATGCCGCTGCCGCGCTGCTTGGAGGAGCCTTTATAAAATTTCTCCTTGACAAAAGGCAGCTCGGCTTCCGGTATGCCTTGGCCGTAGTCGCGCACCGAGGCGACGATTTTGCCGCCCTCCCGCCGCAGGGAAATATCGATCTTTTTCCCGTCCGCGCCGTATTTGGCGGCGTTGTCCAGGATATTGAGGAACACCTGCTTCATGCGATGGCGGTCGCCGTTGATATAGTAGTTGGCGTCCACGTCCTCGTCGTAGCTCAGCCGGATGCCGCTTTTCTGCAGCAGATTTTCATACATATACACGGCCTCGTACAGCTCGATCGATAGGTCGAACAGCTCGACCTCGAGCTTCATGCGGCCGGACTCGATGCGCGCGAAATCCAGAAGCTCCTCAACCATGCGGGTCAGGCGGCCCGCCTCTTTCTGGATGATGGTCAGGCCCTGCATAACCTCCTCTGGGTCCTCTCCCCCGCCCGCGAGCAATGTTTCGCTCCAGCCGCCGATGGCGGTGAGCGGGGTGCGCAGCTCGTGCGAAACCGAGGAGATAAAGTCGTTCTTCATGCGCTCGGCGCGGCTGATCTCGTCTGACATGTAGTTAATCGTATCGCACAGCTCGCCAATCTCGTCGTCATAGGTCTTTTGCAGGCGCACCCCGTAGCGGCCGGCCGCGATCTCCTTGGCGATCGTGTTGATCTTGAGGACCGGATCCACGATGGACTTGACAAAATAGCTGTTGGAGGCGACGACCAGCATCAGGAACACCAGGCAGGCCAGAATGACGATGCCGATGATGATCCAGATCTGCCGCTCAACGATGCGCAGCGAGGTGATGAAGCGCACGCCGCCGATCAGCTCCCCGCGGGAGGACAGGAGAGGGGTGGTCACGCTCATGACCCGCTCGTCCGTAAGCGGGTCGCGGCCGGGGAACACCGCGGTCTTCTGGGTGGACAGCGCCTGCGCGGCGTCCTCGGTGGAGGCCATGCCGCCGCCCGTCAGTGCCGAGGTGGACAGCAGGATACGGCCGTTGCGGTCGAGGAACTGCATCTCGAGCTTTTCCTGCTCGCTGAAAGTGGAAACGTCAGATTCCGCCTGCGCGTAAAACTGGTCGTAGGTTTCGGTAAAATACTTGTGGTAGGTTTCGGCCTTGAGCGTGGCGCGCGAGGTCAGGTTGTCCCGCACCGAGGCGTAATAGTAGCCGGACACGCCGACCGTGACCAGAATAACCACGGCCGCCAGGATGACCAGCACGAACGAAAGCGAGTTCATCATCCAGCGGCCCTTGATGCCGCCCGGCGAGTGCAACACCTTGGGCGCGGCTGGCTGTGGCGGCGCCTTGGGCTGTTTTTTAGATCTGCGATAAATCATAGGTAAGCTGCCTTTCTCATCTCAGGCTGTTGCGGCAAACGCACAGGGGGCGGCAGCGCGCTCCCTGCTTGCGGCGGTCAACCCTCCCACATATAGCCGTAGCCGCGCACGGTCACGATATGCGATGGCTCCGCCGGATCATCCTCGATTTTGATGCGCAGGCGGCGGATATTTACATCCACGATCTTGAGCTCGCCCACATAGTGATGGCCCCAGACCATCTCCAGCAGCTCGTCGCGGGAGAGCGCCTTGCCGATGTTCTCCATAAACGCTTTCAGCAGCCCGTACTCGATCTGCGTCAGCTCGATCTTGATGCCGTTCTTGAGTACCTCTCGCGCGCGCAGGTTGAGCTTGAACGGGCCGGACTTGATCACATCCTCCTCCGAGAAGGGCGAGCCGGACACGCGCCGGTACAGCGCGTCCACGCGCGCGGCAAGCTCGATCACGGAAAACGGCTTGGTCACATAATCGTCCGCGCCGTTCATCAGGCCGGTCACCTTGTCCGCCTCCTGGGTGCGCGCGGTCAGCATGATAACGCCCGCCTGATAGCCCGCGGCGCGCATAGCGCGGCAGACCTCATACCCGTCGATGCCGGGCAGCATCACATCCAGCACCGCAACCGCAATATCCTGGTTGGCATGGTATTTTTCCAGCGCCGCTTCGCCTGTTTCGGCCTCTATCACCTCGTAACCGCTCCGCTTCAGGTTGAGGACCAGAAAGGAGCGGATATTTTCTTCATCTTCCAAAACCAGTATTTTGCGTTTCATGGATGTTCCTCCTTTGATTTACCATTCATTCATTGCTCCAGGCCTGGGTGAGGAGCGAGAAGCGCTCTTTTACGCCGTTGGCATCGATCTGGATCGCGCTCTGCTGTGCGTCCTCCGAAAAGCGCGCGAAGTAGACCGCCTGCGAGGTCTGGCCGAGCTGAAGCAGGTCGGTACGGCCGATATAATAATCCCGCAGCGTTCCGGTGACGCAATAGATGGTGAACAACGGTATTTGCTGCCCACCACCGATATATTGCGCGAATTCAACCGCGCTGATCCCGCTTTCGCTCGTCTTGACCGCCGTGATCTGGTCGTGCCATTCTGCATCGATCTTAAACATCCATCCGTCAGACACATTCTGATAGGTGGTCATCATCAGCACTGGCGGCCGATCCACGCTATACACATACCAATCGAGCATGAAAAGCGCGTCCGTCGCGGCGGCTTCGTCGTAGCCCGCCATGAGTACGGCGCGCGGCAGCTCGGTCACGCCGTCGCCGTTGATATCGGCCGCGTAGACCGATACCGGCCGATAGGTACCCCGATGGATGGAGTCCTCGCTGTCCAGCGCGAGATTTTGCAGTGTCCCGTCCTCATAGACAAAAATATCTGTTGTCAGTCCGACACCGCTCGTTGTTTTTTGCTCTGCAAACACAGCGGGCTGGTTTTTCTGTACGCGGCCGCTTGTCATCCGTTCGACCGAAACCGCCTCGGCGCTGGTAGCCGCCTCGCCTACCAGGTCCAACCCGATATGGTACTGATACAGCCGCGCCACGCGCTGTCCGGCGGGGTTGTTCGTAATGAGCAGCAGGTCCTTGGCGCCGTCGCCTGTCAGGTCGGCCAGCTCCATGGCCGAGTATTCGGTCTCAAGCAGCAAGCCCGGTGCGCAGTTTTTATCAAAATCGCACATGGTCAGCGCGCCCACGCCGTCTCCCGGCAGCTTCCAGGCAATCAACATGCCGCGCCGGCCGGCCGGTGTGATCGTGGGGTAATCGACCGACAGGATCGCGGTGCCTTTCCCCTCGATCGCGCCCGTGCAGACATACTGCTGGTCTTGTTTTTTATAAACATAGACCTTGAACGCGTTGCTCGTCACCGAGCTGGAACCGCGGAAAAACGCGATCGCTTCATCCGCCCCGTCCCCGTCCAGATCGACAAGCTGGATAGGCGAGCGGTTTTCCCCGTCGGTCGGCGCGGTATAGGTAACGCCCGACGAGAGCAGGTTTTCCAGCTCGACCTGCAGGGTCTGGTAGTTGGCGGATGGCTTGGGCGCGGCGAGCAGGTCGTCGCCCGATGGGAACGTGCAGCCGGACAGCGCAAACAGCAGCACGGCCAGCACGGGGATGGTTCGGATCAATTTCATGAAGCTCTCCCGTTCACAATCAATGCAGACACTTATACAGATTTAGTATAGCACAAAGCCCACCCGTTTGGTACTGGAAATTGCATAATTTTTATCCGGTTTTCCAGCGCGCGGGCGCGCTTCGATTGACAAATCCGCTTTTTGCGGGTATACTGGAAACGTATCCGCACCCGTGGCGAAATTGGCATACGCGCCAGATTTAGGTTCTGGTCTCGCAGGAGGTAGGGGTTCAACTCCCCTCGGGTGCACCATACGGCGAAAACCGGCCTGGAGGGGCCGGTTTTCCGCTTTACTGATTCTGGAGGGCTTCTGCTATGTCTGTCGAGCAATATTTCCCTTTCTGGCCGAAACTGACCGACGCGCAGCGCGACCTGCTGCAAAGCGCCGTTTCCAGCGCGCGCTTTGAGGCCGGCAATATCCTGCACGCGGGCAGCAGCGACTGCGCGGGGCTGTTCATCGTCGTCAAGGGACGGCTGCGCGCCTACACCCTGTCCGGCGAGGGCAAGGAGCTGACGCTGTACCGCCTGCTTGAACGCGATATCTGCCTGTTTTCCGCCTCCTGCATTATGCGCAGCATCCAGTTTGACGTGATGATCTCCGCGGAGGAGCCGACTGATGTGCTCCGCATCCCGCCGGATGTTTACAAAACGCTTATGGAGCAATCCGCGGCTGTGGCCGGCTATACCAACGAGTTGATGGCGGCGCGCTTTTCCGAGGTGATGTGGCTGATGGACCAACTCCTCAACCGCAAGCTGGACAGCCGCCTCGCGGCGTTCCTGCTGGAAGAGCGCGGCCTGTCCGGCGCGGATATCCTGCCGCTGACGCATGAGCGCGTTGCGGCGCACCTAGGCAGCGCGCGAGAGGTCGTCACCCGCCTGCTCCGGTATTTTCAAAGCGAAGGGCTCGTACAGCTGGAGCGCGGCAGCATCGCGCTGACCAATATCGACGGCCTGTACCGCACCGCCGGCGACAGCCTGCGCTGACCGGACGCTGCCCGCATCAAAAAACGGCCGCTTACGCGGCCGTTTTTGTCCGCTCCCTGTCGGAACGTCATGTTATGCTGTTGAGATATTCCTCCGCGAAATGCGCGGCGACCGCACCGTCCGACGCGGCGGTGACGATCTGCCGCACCGCCTTGGTGCGCACGTCGCCCACCGCGAACACGCCCGCGACGCTGGTGCGCGTCGTCTCGTCCGCGATCAGGTAGCCCTGTTCGTCCAACGCGACCTGGCTGGCCAGCAGCGCGGTGTCCGGCACGCGGCCGACCGCCGCGAACACGCCGTCGCACGCGATCGAGCGGACCGCGCCGGTTTTGACGTTTTCCACCTGCACGCCGGTGACGCGCTCGGCATGGAGCAGCCTTGTCACGCGGCTGTCCCAGACAATTTCCAGGTTTTCCGCGGCCTGCAGGGATTTTTCATATACCTTGGAGGCGCGCAGCGTATCGCGGCGGTGGATCAGGTACACCTTTTCGCACAGCTTGGCAAGCAGCAGCGCGTCCCCGACCGCGGTGTTGCCGCCGCCGACCACGCAGACCGTCCGTCCCTTATAGAACATCCCGTCACACGCTGCGCAGTAGGCCATGCCGCGGCCGACCAGCGCCTGCTCCTCCGGCACGCCGAGCGGACGCGGCGACGCGCCTGTGGCGAGTACCACCGTCCGCCCCTCGACTACGCCCTCGTCGGTCGTGACCCGCTTGACCGGCCCTTCCAGGCTAGCCTCTGTCACGGTCGCCAGCAGCGATTCCGCGCCGAACCGCTCCGCACCGCGCTGCATGCGCTCGCCCAGCTCAAAGCCGTCGATCGGCTCGTCAAAGCCCGGGTAATTCTCCACCTGCTCGGTGGTGGCCATCTGCCCACCCGCGGACAGCTTTTCGATCACCAGCACGCTCAGTCCGGCACGGGCGCCGTACAGCGCTGCGGTATAGCCGCCCGGCCCGCCGCCAATGACCAGCATATCATATATTTTTCCCATAGGCCTGTCTCGCTTTCCTGTTTATACGGACTGCGCCTGCATCCAAGCGTCGATATCCGCCTTGGAACCCGGCGCGACCAACTTCTCGCCCGCCGCCCCATTTTTCACAAGGATGAGTGAGGGGATGGTATCGACCGAGAACCGCTGCGCCAGCTCGGGCTGCTCGTCAATGTTGACCTGGGCGACCGCCGCGCGCCCCGCGTAGGCCTCGGGCAGCTTGGCGACCACGCCCGCAATCCGGCGGCAGTAGGTACACCACGGCGCCCAGAATTCCAGCAGCACCGGCTGCGCAGACTGTTCCACGAGTTCCTGATAGTTTTCCTTGGTAATATGCAGCATTGCCATTGTCAACAGCTCCTTTTCTATTTGTATTTCTGGTATGCTTTTATTATACCCGTTTTTCTGTCGATTACTGTGAGTTTGTCACCAACAGCTTTTGAGGAGGGGTCCGGTTTGTCTAAAGCGATCGTCTGTCTGGGGGATTCCAACACCTGGGGCTACGACCCGCGCGGCTTCGGCGGCGGACGCTGGCCGGACTGTGTGCGCTGGACCGCGCGGTTGAACGCGCGGCCGGAATGGATCATCTACAACCTTGGGGAAAACGGCCGCGCCATCCCGCATACCCCATTCGAGCTGCGGACGCTGTGCGGCCAGCTCGCGGCGCTGCGGCCGTTCGACGGGCTTTGCGTGATGCTCGGCTCGAATGACCTGCTGCTCGGCGTGCCGCCCGCGGCTGCGGCCGCGCGGATGGAGCGTCTGCTCGTATGCCTATCGAGCTTAGGCGTTCCCTTCCTGCTGATCGCCCCGCCATGCTTCCATCCCGGCGACTGGGTGCGGGAGGAGGCGCTGCTCGCCGCCTCCGCGCACCTTGCAGGGTATTACCGGATACTGGCCGGCGAAAGCGGCGCGGCCTTTGCCGACGCGGGATGCTGGGATATCCCCCTGTGCTTCGACGGGGTGCATTTCACGGCCGAGGGCCATGCGCGTTTTGCCGCGCAGGCCGGCGGGGCGTTCGCCGCAGCATTTTGCGGAGCAAAATGATTTCCGAAAAAAGTTCTAAAATATTATAAAAACACCCTTGAAAAGCATTTTAAATCGGGTTATCCTGTTCCCAGACCGGTCAATCCACTGAAAGGAACATTCTGTTATGAAACTGATCGAACTGCCCGCCCTGCCGATTGCTTTCCTGCGCCGCACCGGCCCCTATGGACCGGAAAACCGTGCGCTGGTGGAACGGCTCAAACGTCTGGCACGGGACGCCGACCTGCTGGATGCGGGGTCAGTCATTTTCTGCGCCGCCTGGGACGACCCCGCCTGCACGCCGCCCGAAGCCTGCCGGTATGACGCCTGCCTTGTCCTCCGGCTGGCGGCGCGGCTGCCGGATACCCGTTCAGGCTACCTGCCGGACGGGCGTTACGTCTGTTTTACTGTGCCGCACACGCCGGAGGCGCTTTCCGAAATATACGGCACGGCTGTCCGCACCGTTGGTTGCTGTGGATTATCCGCCGACCCATCCCGCCCGATGCTGGAAGCCTATCCGCTTTCCCTCGTGCAGCGGGGAAGGTGCCAATTTTATGTCCCTGTTCTCTGAAAAACAGCAGAAAAGCGCCGCATTGCGGCGCTTTTTCCTTATCCCTTTTTCGCCTGCGCCTTGGCTTCAAAGCGCGCCTTGTCCACAATGGCGCGCTGGTGCGTACCCTCGCCGATCAGGCCGGCCTCGTCATAGGCCGCGACATGGAAGGTTAAGATCTTGCCGTTCGGCGCGATCTCGGTCAGCTCGGTCTCGACGCGGACCTCCATACCCTCAGGCGTCGCCGCAACATGACTGACGTTAACCAGCGTACCGACCGTGGTCTTGCCTGCTTCCAGATGTGCCTCCACGCTGGCCGCGGCGGTATTCTCAATCGCGGCGACCATCATCGGCGTCGCAAACACGGCCACCAGGCCGCTGCCGACGTTGGATGCGAGCTTATCTGCGGTGACGGTGAGCTTCTGCTCGCCCTTGATGCCAATTTCCATGCCTCATTCTCCTTTTCTGCGAATCTCAGTCTTGCCGCCCATATACGGCTGAAGCGGCTGCGGGATAGCCACCGAGCCGTCCGCGCGCAGGTTGTTCTCCAGGAACGCGATCAGCATGCGCGGCGGTGCGACAACCGTGTTGTTGAGCGTATGCGCGAAGTACAGTTCCTTGGCATCCTTGCCGCGCACGCGGATGCCCAGACGACGCGCCTGCGCGTCGCCCAGGTTGGAGCAGGAGCCGACCTCGAAATACTTCTTCTGGCGCGGTGACCACGCCTCCACATCGCACGACTTGACCTTGAGGTCGGCCAGGTCGCCCGAGCAGCACTCCAGCGTGCGCACCGGAATCTCCAGCGAGCGGAAGAAGTCCACCGTGTTCTGCCACAGCTTGTCGTACCACATCGGGGATTCCTCCGGCTTGCAGACCACGACCATTTCCTGTTTTTCAAACTGGTGGATGCGGTAAACGCCGCGCTCCTCTATGCCGTGCGCGCCGACCTCCTTGCGGAAGCAGGGCGAATAGCTGGTGAGCGTCTGCGGCAGGGTATCCTCGTCGTTAATCGAATCGATGAACTTGCCGATCATGGAATGCTCGGAGGTGCCGATCAGGTACAGGTCCTCGCCCTCGATCTTGTACATCATGTTCTCCATTTCCTTGAAGGACATGACGCCTTTGACCACGTCGCCGTGGATCATAAACGGCGGGATATAGTAGGTGAAGCCGCGGTCGATCATGAAGTCGCGCGCATAGGACAGGATGGACGAATGCAGCCGCGCGATGTCCCCTTTCAGGTAATAGAAGCCGTTGCCCGACGTCTTGCGGGCAGCATCCAAGTCGATGCCATCAAAGGATTCCATGATATCGACGTGATACGGTATTTCATAATTCGGAACAACGGGGTCGCCGAACTTTTCGATCTCCACATTTTCCGAGTCATCCTTACCGATCGGCACGGACGGATCAATGATGTTCGGAATGACCATCATACGGTTTTTGACTTCCTCGGCAAAGGTCTTTTCATCCTCTTCCAGCCTTGCCATCTCGTCCGCCATGGCCTTGACCTCGGCCTTGACCTGCTCGGCTTCGTCCTTCTGGCCCTTTGCCATCAGGCCGCCGATCTCCTTGGACTTTTTGTTGCGCATGGCGCGCAGCTCGTCGCAGCGGGTCTTGGCGGCGCGGAATTTGGCGTCGAATTCGATGACCTCGTCAACGAGCGGCAGCTTTTCGTCCTGGAACTTCTTTTTAATGTTCTCTTTCACCGCGTCCGGATTCTGTCTGACAAATTTGATATCCAGCATTTTACGTTACTCCTTTTTATTCTTCTGTTGTTAAATCCTCTATTTGCTTTTGCACGGCTTCAAATAATTTGTTGATATCCGAGCCGAACGAATTTTCCGCTGCGCGGCCGAGCAGACGTTCTGCACCGTATTTTTCCACCAGCGCGTCGTATTCCCGCACCGCGTCCTCCGTGTTTTCCGATAAAAGCTGTGCGCTGATGCGCGCCAAGCCGGCGTATACGTCGCGTTCCTCCATGCGCAGCGTAGCGGCGGCGACCACATCAGTGTGCGCCAGCTCGCTGTCGAGCGCGCTGCGCACACCGTCCAGCGCCTTGCTCTGCGCGTCGAACTGCTTTTGCAGGTCTTCCATTTTCTGTGTCGCGCCCTGCGCGACCGTTTGCTGCTCGGTCAACTGGTTAGTCAGCGTGTCAAGCTGCCTGTCCGCGCGAGCCTGCGCGATATAGCTGATTAAAATCAGCGCGAGCGCCACGGTAAACAGGCCGATGATATAAAAGGTAAGCGTCGTGCGGCTGAGCTTTTTTTCCGGCTTGGGCCCGTCCGGCGTTTTTTTCTGCTCGTCCATGTTTTCCTCCTTATACGCGCAGGCTGCGCAGCGCTTCAATCAGGCGTTCCAGATCGTCTGATCCATAATATTCCAGCGTCAAGGTGCCGCTTGTTTTCCCCTGCTGGATGCTGACCTTGCGGCCGAGCACACTTTCCAGTTCCCGCGCGGCTTCGGACAGGTAATCCACGGAAAAAACGGCGCTTTCGGTCTTTTGCACCGGCTTTTTGTTCAGCTTTTTCGCCAACGCCTCGGCCTGCCGCACGGTCATGCCGGCCATCTGTCTGGCCGCTTCCACACGTTTGTCCGCTTCGGACACTGCCAGCACGGCGCGTGCATGACCGCCGGACAGCTTGCCCTCACTGACCATAACACGTACCTCGTCGGGCAACGCCAGCAGGCGCAGCGCGTTCGCTACCGCTGGACGCGATTTGACCACGCGGCGCGCGACCTCCTCCTGCGTCAGCCCGAACTGCCGCATCAGCAAGTCATAGCCCTCGGCCTCCTCGATAGGATTGAGGTCCTGCCGCTGCAGGTTTTCGATCAGGGCCAGCTCCATGATCTCGCTTTCCCGCGCTTCCAGCACCATGGCCGGTATCTCCTTGAGTCCCGCCATCCGCGCCGCGCGCCAGCGGCGCTCACCGGCTATGATCTGGTAGTAGCCGCTCTTCTCCCCTGCGCGCACGGTGATCGGTGTGATTACGCCGTGCAGGCGGATGCTCTCCGCCAGCTCCTCCAACGCGTTTGGGTCGAAGACCTTGCGCGGCTGATTGGGATTGGGCTCGATTCTGGAAAGGGAAAGTTGGGTGACGCCGCCCGCCGCCGCGCCTGCGGCGCTCAGGTCGGTGACATCGCCGCCGAACAGATTGGACAGGCCGCCGCCCAGTCCCCTTTTGGTCGATGACATCAGACTCTCCCCTTTTCCTGCTTATTCTTTTTCAGTATTTCATCCGCGAGGGAAAGATATGCTTCCGCGCCGCGGCACATCCGGTCGTAATCCGTGATCGGCTTGCCGTGGCTGGGCGCTTCGCTCAGGCGCACGTTGCGCGGCACAACCGACGAGAATACCTCGCCCGGAAAGTGCTTTTTCACCTCTTCGACCACCTGGATGGACAGGTTGGTGCGTCCGTCAAACATGGTCAGCAGCACGCCTTCCAGCGCGAGCGACGGATTCATGCTCTTTTTCACCATACGGACGGTTGTCATCAATTGGCTCAGGCCCTCCAGCGCGTAATATTCGCACTGCAGCGGCACCAGGAAGCTGTCCGCCGCGCAAAGACAGTTGAGCGTCAGCAGTCCCAGCGAGGGCGGGCAGTCAATGAAAATATAATCGTATTCTTCCCTGACACGATCGAGCACGCCCTTGAGACGGTTTTCCCGTCCCTCCATCATGATGAGGTCCAGCTCCGCACCTGCCAGGTTGACATTTGCGCCGATCAGGTCGACCCATTTGGTCGATACAATGGCGCTTTTCACATCCGGCTCATCCGCGACGATCAGATCATAGATCGAGGTCTTCAAAGAGCGCGGATCAACGCCGAAGCCGGACGTTGCGTTTCCCTGCGGGTCAAAGTCGCACAGCAGTACGCGCTTGCCACGCTCGAACAACGCAGCCGCAAGATTAATGGCCGTGGTCGTTTTGCCGACGCCGCCCTTTTGATTGGCGAACGCGATGATTTTACCCATAAGCGTTTTTCTCCTCGGCTTTCCCTTATTTTCTTACGGGTTTTATTATAGCACAACACCAATCAAAAGCAAAGAAAAAACAGCAATGTTTCACATGAAACAACCCAAGATTTTTGTTTCACGTGAAACACTGCCGTATCAATATCAAAATTAGTTGCAGCGGGCATGCGGAATGCAGATAGTAAGCGTCAGCCCGTCGTCGCTTTCCTGCTGCTCGACGGTCGCACCGATACCCGCGTCCACCATAACGCCGACCGCGCGGTTGAGCGTATTCAGGAAAAAGCGAACATCTTTAATCAGCCGGATCACCTTGCGCTCCTGTCCCGACGGCGTTTCCTTTTCCTTTAGCAGGGTATCGATATACTGTTCCGCGCGGCTGACGTTCAGATCATGCTCGATAATAAACTTGGTCGCGTTGATCCGATCCTCCTCCTGTTCCAGACGGAGCAGGCAGCGGGCGTGCCGCTCGGTCAGGTTCGCGCTGCGGATCATCTCCATATTCTGCGGCGAAAGGCGGAGCAGGCGAAGCTTGTTCGCCACCGCCGACTGTGTTTTGCCAACCTTGCGCGCGGCTTCCTCCTGCGTCAAGCCGTATTGGTCGATCAGCCGCTTGAAACCGTTTGCTTCCTCAAAAAAGTCCAGGTCGCGCCGCTGCAGGTTTTCCACCAGCGCAATCGCGGAGGAATCCTGCGAATCCGCAGCGATTACCAGACAGGGTACTTCATTCAGTCCCGCCACGCGGGCCGCGCGCAGCCGGCGCTCTCCCGCGACCAGCTCATAGCCGCCGTTCGGTGCGCGCCGCACGGTCAGCGGATTGAGTACCCCATATTGACGGATGCTTTCCGCAAGCTGGGCAATCGCCTCAGGATCAAAATATTTACGCGGCTGGTTGGGGTTGCGCGCAATATCGCTCACGCGGATGCGACGCAATGTACGATCCTCTTTTCCTGTCACAAGTGTCAAAACCGACATCAAATTCATTACCTCCTTATGTCCTTTGGTAATAGATTACCATATTATTACATTTTGACAAGGAAAATCGACCGCAAAACATTGCTTTTTCGACCGTTACCAGTCATTTCCTACCAGAAAACACACATTTCCGTGCATTTTCGGACAAAAAATAACCCTCTGTTATTTCTCAACAGAGGGTTTACATTTTGTAATTACAGGGGGTCGGTCTGTATTTTTTTGAAGCGGCGGGGGTAACGGTCGGGCGTATCCTCGAGCTTCTGCAGGCGGACCATCGTGCGCTCTACTCCGGCATGCGGCACGGTATAGTGCAGCAGCTCGGCGGCGGGCGCGCCGAGCACAGCGAACGCATGCGCAGCCGAACCGACCTCATCCATGCAGTCCGCGGCTTTCATGGCATAGAACGCGCCTCCCACTCTGACCATCGGCAGGGTCAGCTCGCACAGCACACGCAGCTCGGCAACCGCACGCGACACCGCAACATCGAACGCGGCGCGATGTGCTTTGGCGAACTCCTCCGCCCGCGCGTGGACAGCGGTGCAGTTGGACAGGCCGAGCGCCGCGATTGTCTCCTGCAGGAAATCGACACGCTTGCGCTGCGCGTCCAGCAGGGTAAACACCGTGTCCGGACAGAGGATGGCGAGCGGCACACCCGGGAAGCCCGCGCCCGTACCAACGTCCAGCACGGTCTGGCCAGCCGGCAGATGGGGCGCGAGCACCGCGCAGTCAAGGAAGTGCCGCGTCACGACCTCCGTGGGATCGGTCACTGCGGTCAAGTTCATCACCCGATTTTTTTCCAGCAGGAGGTCGGAAAAGCGTAGCAATTTTTCCACAGACTGTGGAGAAAAAGAGAGGGAAAGCTGCTTAAGTCCGTCCTCCAGCAGCATGCGTTCGTTCATGCGTTCCCTCCTTTCCACCGTGTTTCCATATAGATCATCAGCGCCGTGATATCCGCAGGCGAAACACCCGATATCCGCGCAGCCTGTCCGAAATTGAGCGGCTTGACCGCGTTCAGCTTTTGCCGCGCCTCCAGGCGGATCGAATCAATCGCGCTATAATCCAGCTCAGGCGGCAGCGGACGGCTCTGCAACTTACGATACTGCTCCACGTCGCGCTCCTGACGGTCGATATAACCCGCGTATTTGATGCGGATCTCGACCTGCTCCCGAATGACCGCCGGCAGCGCCGGCCGGTCGGGATCAAACGGCGCAAGATCGGCATAACACAGCTCGGGGCGGCGCAGCAGGTCGATCAGCTTGCAGCCCGCCTTGAGCGGCGCGCTGTTCTTCCCCGCGAGAAAGCCGTTGAGCGCATCCGTCACCGGCACGCCCACCGACGCCACGCGGTTGATCTCCTGCTGTACCTGCTCATATTTGCGCCGCACGCGCGCGCCACGTTCCGGCGGGTTCAGCCCCACGCGCACGCCGATGGGTACCAGGCGTTCGTCTGCGTTGTCCTGCCGCAGCAGCAAACGGTATTCCGAGCGCGAGGTCATCATCCGGTACGGCTCGTTCGTGCCGCGCGTCACCAGGTCGTCGATCAGCGTGCCGATATAGCCGTCCGCACGGTCAAGGATGAGCGGCTTCTCTCCCTTGAGGCACAGCGCGGCGTTGATGCCCGCGATCAAACCCTGCGCGGCGGCCTCCTCATAGCCGGAGGAGCCGCAGAACTGCCCCGCGCCATACAAACCTCTGATTTTTTTCGTTTCCAGCGTGGGACGCAATTCCAACGGATCGACGCAGTCATATTCAATAGCATAGGCCGGCCGCATGATCTCAGCATGCTCCAAGCCCTTAACCGTATGCAGCATATTGCGCTGCACGTCGAACGGCATGGAGGAGGAAAAGCCCTGCACATAGATCTCCTCCGTCTCAAGCCCCATCGGCTCTAAAAAAAGCTGGTGGCGCGGCTTATCCGCGAAGCGGACGACCTTGTCCTCGATCGACGGACAGTAGCGCGGGCCGACCCCCTCGATCCTGCCGCCGTACAGCGGCGAGCGGTTCAGGTTCGCGCGGATGATCTCATGCGTCCTGCCGGTCGTATAGGTCAGGTAACAAACCGCCCGGTTTTCCGGCGGCTGTTCGGTATCGAACGAAAAGGGGATGATCTCCTCCTCCCCCCTCTGTAGTTCCAAGCCGGAAAGGTCGATCGAACGGCGATGGATGCGCGGCGGCGTACCGGTTTTGAAGCGCTGCAGCCGCAGGCCGAGCGCACGCAGCGACTCGGCCAGCGGGCCTGCCGCCGCCATTCCGTCTGGTCCGCTTTCCCGCGTATAGTCCCCGATAATGATGCGGCCTCCCAAAAAGGTGCCGGTTGCGATGATGACCGCCCTAACCGGATGGCACGCGCCGATCGCGGTCGTAACCGCGCTGACCGCGCCGTTTTCGGTTTCCACCGAAACGACTTCGTCCTGCATGAGCTGCAAGCCCTCCTGCTGTTCAAGCGCATGCTTCATATACGTTCTGTATTGCCCGCGGTCAGCCTGCGCGCGCAGTGAATGTACCGCCGGCCCTTTCCCACGGTTGAGCATACGGTACTGAATGCAGGCCGCGTCGGCCGCGCGCGCCATCTCTCCACCCAGCGCGTCAATCTCGCGCACCAGATGTCCCTTTGCCGTGCCGCCGATCGCCGGATTGCAGGGCATATTGCCAACCGCGTCCAGGTTGATCGTAAAGCAGGCGGTCTTCATGCCAAGGCGCGCCGCGGCCAGCGCGGCTTCAATCCCCGCATGCCCCGCCCCGACCACGGCAACGTCGAACGGCTCAGACGAAAAAAGCATGACGCACAATCCTCCTTTTCTGACCGGATGGTCCTGTAAAATACAGCAAAGCGTCCGTATTTCTGTGTTTTATTTTGTACATAGCTGTTGATAACTCTGTGTAAACTTGGGATAACTTCTGCCAAATGTGGATTCTGTTAAATACATAATATTATTTTTATATTATAATATACAGATCGTATTCTCTTATAGAAAGCGGCAAACGCAAACAGGGCCGCTGCCTCAGCAGCGGCCCTGCATTTCCATCGGGCGGCCGGTTTATTTACCGACACAAAAATCGCTGAAGATGCGCGAGACGACAGCCTCGGTCACGGTTTCGCCGGTGATCTCGCCCAGCGCGGCGATCGCGCCCTCCGCGTCCATCACAACGGCGTCGGGCGTCATTCCGGACTGGGCGGCGTACAGCGCGGCCTCGCACCGCTCCGCAGCGCGGGCCAGCGCGGCGGCCTGGCGGGAATTGGTGATCAGCGCGCCGTCAAACGCGCCGTCGCCAAAGCCGACCGTTCTGGGGATCAGGTCGAGCAGCCGCTGCAGGCCCTCCCCCGTCTTAGCGGAAAGGGGTACGATATGCAGGAAATGCTTTTTCAGCAGCTTTTCCTCCAGCCGGCGCGGCAGGTCGTCCTTATTGACCACCGCGATCGCCCGATGCCCCGCGGAACGCGCGAGCACCAGCATATCCTCGTCACCCAGCGGGCGGGAGCCGTCGAACACCGCGAGGATCAGAGCAGACGCCGCAGCCTCCGCCATCGCGCGGTCGATGCCCGCCTGCTCGATGGGATCGTTCGTATCCCGCAGGCCAGCCGTATCGGTCACGCGCAGCAAAAGCTGGCCCACTTTGACGTTCTCCTCGATCAGGTCGCGCGTCGTGCCGGGAATATCGGTCACGATCGCACGCTCCCGTCCCAGCAGCGCGTTGAGCAGCGTGGACTTGCCCGCGTTCGGCCGCCCCAGGATCACACAGGGGATGCCCTCCCGCAAGATACGCCCGCGCTCATAGCTTTCCGCCATGCTGTACAGGCGGCTGGTCGTGCGGTGGAGCAGCGCGGCCGCGTCCTCGAACAGCACGGGGTCGATATCCTCGTCCGGAAAATCCACAACCGCGTGGAAATGCGCAACCATACCGATCAGCTCGTCCCGCATTTCCTGCACCGGCGAGCCGACCGCGCCCATGATCTGCGCGGCCGCATTTTGAGCGGCCTCGGCCGTGCGCGCGGTAATCAAGTCATGAACCGCTTCGGCCTCGGAAAGCCCCATTTTGCCGTTGAGGAAAGCTCGTCGGGTAAACTCGCCCGCTTCCGCCTGGCGGACGCCCTGCGCGAACAAAGCGTCCAGCCCGAGCTGCAGCACCGCAGTCGAACCATGGCACTGTAATTCGGCCATAGGCTCGCCGGTATAGGTGTGCGGCGCGTGCAGCGCGACCGCAAAGCAGCAGTCGACGACCTTGCCATTTTTATCCCGTAGCGTGCCGTAAACCAGCTTCTGCGAGGGAGCATCTACCAGGCTTTTCCCGTTTTTCGCATCAAAAACCGCGGCGACCGCTTCAATCGCCCGTTCGCCCGATACCCGAATCAATCCGATCGGACCGCCCGCGGATGAAATGGCGGCAATGGTATCGTTCATCAATGCTATCCCCCAAGAAAATCAGTGATGCGGGCGATAGCTGCTGTCAGGCGCGATCACCACGCGGCGGCCGGGTTCGGTGCCGGTCGAATAGGTCGTCACGCCGTTGAAATCCTGCAGCGCGGCATGGATGATGCGGCGCTCGTAGGGGTTCATCGGCTCGAGCGTCATCGAACGATGGGACTTGACGACTTTCATCGCCATTTTGCGCGCCAGGCGTTCCAGGCTTTCCATCCGCTTAACGCGATAGTTCTCGGTATCCACGGACAGGCGGACATGCTCGTCCAGCGCGTTGTTCAGCACTAGCGAGCCAAGGTACTGGATCGCGTCCAGCGTATCCCCGCGGCGGCCGATGACCGGACCCATATCCGGTCCGGAAATCTCAATGCGGAGCTGGTCGCATTCGACCTGCGGCAGAATGGTGACCTTGCCCTCCACACCCATTTTTTCCAGCAGGCCGGCGACGAAATCCGTCGCCAGAACCTCGGCCTTTTTCATGCATTCCTCGGAAACCGGAATCAGCTCGCGCTCCTTGGGAACGGACGGCGTGATGGGATGCTCCTCACGCGGGCGGCGCTCCCGACGCTCGCGGCGCGGACGGTCCCCGCGCTCGCGGCGTTCGCGGCGCGGCGGGCGCTCCACCTCCAGCTTTTCCGGCACGAAGTCTGCGGGTGCGGCCTTGACCAGACGGGGCGTATCGTCATCCGTGGTGATGGAGAGCTTTTCCGGCTTCTCTTCCTTTTTCTTTTCCACAGGGGTGTGGACAGGTTCGGCCGGCTTTACTGGCTCGTCCGGCGCCTCATAGGTCACGCGGACGCGGGCCGGTGTCGCGCCGATGCCCAAAAAGCCCTTTTTGCCATTATCCAGCACTTCTACCGAAACGTCGTCCCGATCGAGGCCGAGCTGCTTCAAAGCGGCCTGGATCGCGGCGTCGCGGGTCTCCCCGGTCGTTTCAATGAATTTCTGCATGGTTTATTTGTCCCCCTTTTTCTTTTTGGCTTCCAGGGACTGCTGCCGCTGCGCTTCCCGATTGGCGATGCGCTTGGCTTCCTTGGCGGCCTCGATGCGCGCGGCTTCCTCCGCCTCTTTCTTTTCACGCTTGCCGCGCAGGTACTTGGTCAGGATAATCTCCTGCACGCAGGAGAACACGTTGTTGAAAATCCAGTAGATGCCGATGGCGCCCGGCAGGATAAAGCCGAAATACAGCGACATCAGCGGCATCAGCAGGTTGAGCATCTTCATCTGGCCGGCGGCGGCGTTGCTCGGCATGTTCTGCATCTTCTGCATGACATAGCTGGACAGGAACGCGGTCGCACCCGACAGGATCGGGATGATCCAGATAAAGCCGGGATCGGTGATGGACGGCGTCTGCGCCAGGTTCAGGCCGAGGAAATGGAAATCGATATTGAGCAGTTCGCCCATACCGTCCGTGATTTTGGTGATGGCCTCAGGCCAGACGTTGCCTGCGCTCTGGAACATATCGCCCAGCTTCTCGGCAATTGTGATCTGGCCATAGTAGCCGGCAGTCGCGATATCCACGCCCACCTCGTTGGCCAGTTTAGCGATAACCTCGTCGCTGAAGCCCATCATGAACTTGAGCGGCTGCTGCACCGCGTAGTACAGGCCCATCATGATCGGCAGCGGGATGAACTGCGGCAGACAGCCCGACATAGGGTTAACGCCGTGCTTGTCATACAGCTTCTGCATCTCGTCGTTGAGCTTGACGCGGTTGTTGGCATACTTTTTCTGAAGCTGCTGCAGCTCCGCGTTGAGCGCGCTCATCGCAAGCATACTCTTTTTGCCCTTAATGGCAAGCGGTATGCAGATCAGCTTGACGAGCAGCGCGAACAGGATAACGGCAAGGCCGTACGACCCGACCGCCTTGAAGATTGCCAGCAGGATCAGGCCGAGTGGCCTGACGATAATAAGACCGAATGCTTCTCCCATTATAATCCTCCCGTAATCCGGCGGGGACGGCCGCCCCCGCCGGAAGGAAATTCAATTTTTCTCGCGCGCCGCAGCGCGCGGAGGATGGAAAACGGCCGCGCCGCCCCCTTTCCCCCTTACGGCACCGGATCGTATGGACCCCGTTTGGAAAACGGATGGCACCGCATGATCCGCTTGAAAGCCAGCCAGCCGCCCTTGAGCGCGCCGTATTTTTCGATCGCCTCGATCGCATACTGCGAGCAGGTCGGGATATAACGGCAGCAGGGCGGTCTGGCGGGCGAAATATGCCGGCGGTAAAAGCGGATCGCCGCCAGCATAAAGCGTTTCAAGACCGTGCTGCGGCGGACGGGTTCTCGCGGAGCGCCCGCAGCAGCGATTTTTCAATTTCCAAATAGGTCGCGCCCACCGCGCGGCTGCGCGCGACAAGCACGATGTCGATTCCCCTTGCAAATTCATTTTCATGCAAGCGGTAGGCTTCCCGAAACAGCCGCTTTACGCGGTTGCGCTGCACGGCCTTGCCCAGCTTTGCGCTGACCGTCAGGCCGAGCCGGTTGCGGCCCAGCTTGTTTTTGCGGCAGTACAGCACCAGATGCCTGCCCGCGGACGATGTGCCGCGGTGGTACAGCCGCCGGAATTCATGGTTTTCCTTTAAGGATATCGTATTTTTCATTTCTGAAACCCCTCGTTTTTCCGATGCCCCTGAAAAACGAACCTCTTTGCATCTAAGTACACTGCAAAGCCGGCGGACGCCCCTTTTTCCGCTCCGGCGGGCGCCGCCCAAACGATCTGCGCCGGTTTTCTGCTAAGAAAAAACGAACCGCTTACAGCATAAGCGGCTCGTTACGAACACTTCCGCGCCGCAGGCGCGATGAAAATAGAAAAGCAGGCTTTTTATCAAAACCTGCATGGAAGCTGTAGCTTCCAGCCAAGCTTACGCAGTGAGCTTAGCGCGGCCCTTCGCGCGGCGGCGGGCCAGCACCTTGCGGCCGTTCGACGTGCGCATGCGCTTGCGGAAACCATGCTCCTTGGAGCGCTGACGCTTCTTAGGCTGATACGTTCTCTTCATACTTCGAGCACCTCCCTGTTTGATGGATTTACGGATGGGCACCGGCATAGGTCCGGCGCATGACGCGGGCATATGCCGCTGCCTGTCCGCAGAATATGAGACAATAATTATTATCTTATAAAAAGCGCCGAATGTCAAGATTTTTTTATGTTTTCAGCCCCTTATCAACATCTTGGGGATTGGTAAAAAAACAGCACAATAATTGGGGTGGCAACAACGGCGAGAAGTTTGTTTTATCAACAATTTGCGTTGAATCCGCCGCCCGATTATGCTATTATAGAATTGTATTTATATCGACAGGAGGCGCCCCATGGCCAATAATATACTGGAAATGGCGCTCGAACGGCTGGAACCCAATTTTTCACCGTCCACCATTTCCGCCTGGTTTGACGATGTCACGGTTGTTTCTTTTGCGGACAACCGTTTGATTTTGCATTCCCCTGTACAATTCAAAAAGGAGATCATCGAGCAGCGGTTTATCGACCCGCTGCAGAACGTTCTGCAGGAGCTTCTCGGCGATCCGGTTTCGGTTGTGGTCGTGACCGGCGAATACACCGCGCCGACCGCCAGCTCCTCCCCTTACGACGATTATACTTTCGAGCGGTTCATCGTCGGCTCGTCGAACAAGTTCGCGCACGCGGCCGCGCTGTCGGTATCCCAGCATCCCGCGGCGGAAAACAACCCGCTTTTCATTTACGGCAACTCCGGTCTGGGCAAGACCCATTTGATGTACGCGATTGCAAACGTCATCCGCAAGACCCATCCGGAATTCCGCATCATCTATGTCAAGGGCGAGGACTTCACCAACGAGCTGATCACCGCCATCCAGGAGGGCAACGTACAGGCCTTCCGCAACAAATACCGCGTGGTAGACCTGCTGCTGCTGGACGACGTGCAGTTCATCGCTGGCAAGGAGCGCACGCAGGAGGAGTTTTTCCATACCTTCAACGCGCTGTACGAGGCGAAAAAGCAGATCGTCCTGACCTCCGACCGCCCTCCCAAGGAGATCAACACTCTGGAAGACCGCATGAAGACCCGATTCGAGTGGGGCCTGCTGGCCGATATCCAGCCGCCGGACTTTGAAACGCGCATCGCCATTATCCGTGACAAGGCCGGCAAGATGGGCGTGGCTCTGCCGGACAATGTTTCCACCTACATCGCGGAAAACATCCAGGCAAACATCAGGCAGCTTGAGGGCGCAGTCAAAAAAATCAAGGCCATGCACGAGCTGATGGACGAAGCGATCACCATTGAGCTGGCTGAAAACGCGATCGACGCGCTGCGCACGGAAAACCCCGGCCTTAACCCCACACCCGAGCGCATCATGGAAGCGGTCGCCAATTATTTTTACATACCGGTCGAGCAGATGATCTCGCAGAACCGCTCCAAGGACGTCGCCTATCCCCGCCAGATGGCCATGTACATGATCCGGCAGGAACTGGAATATTCCTTCCCCGATATCGCTAAAATATTCAAGCGCGACCATACCACGGTCATGCACGCCTGCAACAAAATCGAGGAGGAACGAAAAAATTCCCGCGAAACCGAGGACGTCATCAAAAAGCTGCACAACAACATCCGCGGGGAATAGGATTTTCCACAATTCCCTGTGGATTGCACAGCCTAAGCCCTGTGGAAAAAAATGCGACCCCCGCCGACTGTGGACGACAAAAAAACAATCCACAGCCTGCTGTGTACGTCATTTCCCGCGGGAAATCTCGCTGTACACCGTTTTTCCCCAATTTCCCCAGCCTCTACTACGACGATAAAAACCTATCCTGTTTTTTTGTTAGATTTCCGAAAAGAAAGAAGAATGCCCAATGAAATTCTCCTGTGAAAAAGAAACCCTGCTCAGCCTGATCGGCACCGCCTCCCGCGCGGTCACGGGAAAAAGCGCCATGCCGCTGCTGGAAGGACTGCTGATTGACGCCGCGCCCAATTCGCTCACCCTGACCGGCTACGACCTATCCATGGGGATCCGCACCACGGCCGAGGCCGACGTGATCGAATCCGGAAGCATCGTCCTCAACGCGCGCCTGTTTTACGATATCGTGCGCAAGCTGCCGCAGGACACAGTTTACCTGGAAACCGACGACAAGCTGCTGACCACCATCAAATGCGGCCGCGCGGTGTTCAACCTGATTGCGACTGAGGCGGACGAATATCCCGCGCTGGCCGAGGTGTCGAGCGAAACCGGCTTTTCTCTTCCCCAATCCATGCTCAAAAGCATGATCGCACAGACCATCTTTTCGGTTTCGGATAACGAATCCAAGCCCATCCATACCGGATGCCTGTTCGAGCTGGAGGGCAGCCGCCTGAACGTGGTCGCGGTGGACGGGTACCGCCTTTCCGTGCGCCGCGAAACTGTGGAGGGCATTTCCGGGGACATGAAATTCGTCGTACCCGGCTCCTCCCTGCGCGAAATTGAGCGCATCCTCACCGAAGAGGAGGGGGATGTCGAGATCTTTCCGGACCGGAAAAACATCCTGTTCCGCATCGGCGGCACCACGCTCATCACCCGCCTGATCGACGGCGAATTCCTCAACTACCGCGCCGCGATACCGGCCGAGTTCGAGCATGTGGTCAAGGCCGACCGGCATGAGCTGATCACCTGTATCGAGCGCGTGTCCCTGATCGTCTCCGAAAAGCTGAAAAATCCGGTGCGCTTCCACTTTGACGGCTCTTATGTGCAGATGTCGTGCATCACCGCGGTCGGCAAGAGCTATGACGAATGCGCGTTCGACGGGACGATCGACGAGCTGGAAATCGGCTTCAATAACCGCTATGTGCTGGACGCGCTGCGCGCCGCGGGAGACGACACCGTGCTGCTGCAGCTCAAAGGCCCGCTCAATCCGGTCGTCGTTTCCCCGCTGGAGGGGGACAAGTACACCTACCTTGTGCTGCCGGTAAGGCTGAAGGCCAATGACTGAAATCAGGATTGACACGGAATACATCAAGCTGGACGCGCTGCTCAAATTCGCGAACCTGACCGCCTCCGGCGGGGAAGCCAAGCTCCGCATCGCGTCCGGCGAGGTACAGGTGAATGGGCAGCCCTGCACCATGCGCGGGAAAAAGCTGCGATCGGGCGATACGGTGACGCTGAACGGCGAAACCGTTGCGATACGGAACGAAGAGGAGGGGACAGGCAATGGAGATCAACTATAACCAGGATGAAGCGCTGCTCCGCCGGTTCTATGAAAAAATTTATCCGTCGCTGCCGCTTTACCGGACGCGCAGACGGTCCTCGCTGCTCAAAGCAGGGATTATGGTGCTGGTGCTGGTGCTTGCCTATCTGCCGACCCGATTCGTGCTGTTCCTGGTCGGCATTGCGGCGGTGCTGTTCTGGTGGCTGCGCAACACGTTCGGCGGCATGAACGGCAGGAGGGTAGACAAGATCCTTAAATACTATCGGGAAGAATTCGGCAAGGAAAGCGTCCCCTGCACGGTCTGCTGCAGCGATAAGGAGGTCACGGTCGGCAACGACGGCCTGGTCCGCGACTATTTTCTGCCTTATGACGAGATTACGGGCGCAGTATACGACAGCGAGATCTTCTGCTTTACGACCAAGGACAACGCCTATTATTTCCCGCTTTCCGCCATTCCGGACGGTAAGGACGCGCTGCTCGGCCTGCTGAAGAGGAAAAACCCGTCCATCCAGGTGAGCGCGCTTTGAACGTTCACACGCTTGCGCTGGAAAATTTCCGCAATTATGAAAAGGCGCGCTTCGCTTTCGACCCGTCGGTCAACCTGGTCTGCGGCGAGAACGGGCAGGGCAAGACCAACCTGCTCGAAGCGGTGGCGGTCTGCTCGACCATGCGCCTGTTTCGCACGGCGCAGAAAAAAGAGGGCCTGCGCTTTGAGGCCGACCATGCGTTCATCCGCGCGGATTTTGCGGCGCACGATCGGGATTTTACCGTAGAGCTGCGCCTTTCGCGCGCCAAAAGCATGGAAATCTACAAAAACGGAGTGCGGCAGAAGCGCCAGGCGGATATGCAGGGGCTTTTGAAAACCGTTTTATTTTGTCCGGAGGATTTGATGCTGGTGCGCGCGGGCGCGGGCGCGCGGCGGCGCTTCCTGGATGTGGCGCTGTGCCAGCTTCGGCCCAATTACGCGCGTTATCTGGAGGAATACAACCGCCTGCACGACCACAAGACGCGCATCCTGCGCGACAGCGAGGAAAAACCCACCCTGCTGAACCTGTGGGAGGATTTCTCCCTCCGCATGGCGTACTTCGGCGCGCGGATCATCCGCTACCGCGCGTACTACTGCCGCAGGCTGCTGGAAGCGGCGGCGGCCGTCTACGCCGATATCGCGCCGCAGGAGGCGCTTTCCGGCGCGTATCAGACGGTTTCCTCGGTCACCGACCCGTTCGCGGACGCAAAGCAGATCGAGCAGCAGCTTGCCGCGCATGTTTACGCCCACCGATCCGCGGAGCTGGCGGCGAAAAGCTGCCTGTCCGGTCCGCATAAGGACGACCTGACGCTCCTGCTGAACGGCCGCAGCGCGGCCGCGTTTGGCTCGCAGGGGCAGGTGCGGACGTGTACGCTTTCCCTCAAACTCGCCGAGCGCGAGCTGTTCTTTCAGGAGGATGGGGAGTACCCCGTACTCCTGCTCGACGACGTGCTTTCCGAGCTGGACCGCCGGCGGCAGGATTTTGTCCTCAACCGCATCGCGGACGGACAGGTGATGATTACCTGCTGCGAGGACGGGATATCGGACAAGCTGCGCGCCGGCGCGGTTTTCCATATAAAAAACGGTAAAATTATTTGACCTTTTCGCGCTTTTCAGTACACAAATGAAGAAAAAAGTGGTATAATCTATAATAGAATGCCACGTTGGGGCAGGGCCGGTGGCGCATGCCAGGCACGGCGGGAGAAAACGCCGGCCGATGCATGCTCCATTGTGTTTTCTTCTGCCCATTTTTCGTGAAAACAGGGGTTTTTTATGTATCTGCATTTGGGACAGGATTATATCGTTCCCCTGCAGACCGTGGTGGCGGTGTTCGATATGGATACGGCGACCGCGTCCAAACGGACGCGTGGGCTGCTCTCCCGCATGCAGGAGGAGGGGCGTATCATCGAGCTGTACGAGGACCTGCCGCGCGCGGCCGTGCTGTGCGAGAACGCGCTGGGCGAAACGCTTTACCTGACCCAGCTTTCGCCGCAGGCGCTGCAAAGGCGCGCGGAAAAGGGGTATGCCGTATAACGCCGCGCATGAAGGAAGTATGTTACCGCAATTTCTCGAAAGGAAATCTGGAAATATGAGTGAAGAATTGGAAATTAAGGACGAGGTACTCGACCTGAAGGTGACCGACGCCTATGACGAGAGCCAGATCCAGGTGCTCGAGGGGCTGGAAGCGGTCCGCAAGCGGCCGGGCATGTACATCGGCTCGACCTCCGCGCGCGGCCTGCACCATCTGGTTTACGAGATCGTGGACAACTCGATCGACGAGGCGTTGGCGGGCTACTGCACCCATATCGAGGTCACGATCGAAAAGGGCGACATCATCCGTGTGGCGGATAACGGCCGCGGCATCCCCTGCGGTATCCATCCGCAGATGGGCATTCCCACGCTCGAGGTCGTGCTGACCGTGCTGCACGCGGGCGGCAAGTTTGACGGTTCGGGCTACAAGGTGTCCGGCGGCCTGCACGGCGTGGGCTCGTCGGTCGTCAACGCGCTGTCCGACTGGATGGAGGCCGAGGTGCGCGACGGTCATACCAGGCACTATATGCGCTTTGAGCGCGGCGTGACGGCCGTTAAAATGCGCGATACGCCCTGCGAGAGCGAAACCGGCACCACCATCCGCTTCCATGCCGATCCGGAGATCTTCGAGACGACCGAATTTGATTACGACGTGCTGGAAAAGCGCCTGCGCGAGCAGGCGTTCCTCAACGCGGGCCTCAAGATCACCCTGCGGGATGAGCGCGACGACGAGCCGGTGGAGGATGTGATGCACTACGAGGGCGGCATCCGCCAGTTTGTCGAGCATCTCAACCGCACCAAGACCCCTCTGCACGAGCAGGTTATTTATATGGAGGGCAGCCGCGATACCTCGATGGCCGAGGTCGCGATGCAGTATACGGACAGCTATAACGAGTTGATCCTTTCCTTTGCCAATAACATCAACACCACTGAGGGCGGCACGCATGAAACCGGCTTCAAGGCTGCGCTTACCCGCGTGCTTAACGATTACGGCAGGAAATATAAGCTGCTCAAGGACGACGAATCCTTCAAGGGCGAGGACGCGCGCGAGGGACTGACCGCGATTATCTCGGTCAAGCTGCAGGAGGCGCAGTTCGAGGGCCAGACCAAGACCAAGCTGGGCAACAGCGATATGCGCGCGCTGGTAGACACCATGGTGTCCGACAAGCTGATGACCTTTTTCGAGGAAAATCCGCAGGTCGCGCGCACCATCATCGAAAAGGCGCAGACCGCCGCGCGCGCCCGTGAGGCGGCCAAAAAGGCGCGCGAGCTGACGCGCCGCAAATCCGCGCTGGACTCGGCCTCCCTGCCGGGCAAGCTGGCGGACTGCATCGAAAAGGACCCCACCTATACCGAAATCTACATCGTGGAGGGTGACTCCGCGGGCGGCTCGGCCAAGGAGGGCCGCGACCGACGGCACCAGGCTATCCTGCCGCTGTGGGGCAAGATGCTGAACGTGGAAAAGGCGCGCCTGGACCGCGTATACGGCAACGACAAGCTCACCCCGATGATCACCGCGTTCGGCGCGGGCTTTGGCGATGATTTCGACCTGTCCAAGCTGCGCTACGGCAAGATTATCCTCATGGCTGATGCCGACGTGGACGGCTCGCACATCCGCACCCTGCTGTTGACCTTCTTCTTCCGCTTCATGCGGCCGCTGATCGAGCACGGGCATGTGTATATCGCCCAGCCGCCGCTGTTTAAGAACGAAAAGGGCAAGGATGTGCGTTATACCTATACGGAGGAGCAGCAGCGCACCTGTATTGCCGAGATGGGCGACAATGTGCGCGTGCAGCGCTACAAAGGTCTGGGCGAGATGGATCCTGAGCAGCTTTGGGAAACCACCATGGATCCGGCAAACCGCACGCTGCTGCAGGTGACGATGGACGACGCGGCCGCCGCGGACGAGACGTTCGCGCTGCTGATGGGCGAAAAGGTCGAGCCGCGCCGCGAATTTATCGAGAAAAACGCGAAATACGTAATGAATCTGGACGTATGATGCGGTTTTCGGCAGGCTGTACCGTATCAGGCCGGCCGGTCAATAACGCCAACATTTTCGGAGGCATAGAATGAGTCAAGAATACGAACAGCAGAAAATTTTACAGGTGGACCTGGAAAAGGAGATGCGCAAGAGCTATATCGATTACGCGATGAGCGTGATCGTCGGCCGCGCGCTGCCCGACGTGCGCGACGGCCTCAAGCCGGTCCACCGCCGCATCCTGTACGCGATGTATGAGGACGGCCTGACCTCGGACAAGCCCTACCGCAAGTCCGCGACCACGGTCGGTAACGTGCTCGGCCGCTATCATCCGCACGGCGACGCTTCGGTATACGACGCGCTGGTGCGCCTGGCGCAGCCGTTTTCCCTGCACTATCCGCTGATCGATGGCCACGGCAACTTTGGCTCGGTGGACGGCGACCCCCCGGCGGCCTACCGTTACACCGAAGCCCGCATGGCCAGGATCGCCAATCATATGCTGGCGGATATTAAGAAAAACACAGTGGATTTCGGCCCGAACTTCGACGAGGAGCGGCAGGAGCCGCTCGTGCTCCCCTCCCGTTTCCCCAACCTTCTGGTAAACGGCTCGTCGGGCATCGCGGTCGGCATGGCGACCAACATCCCGCCGCATAACCTGACCGAGGTGATCGACGGCATCTGCTATGTGATCGACCATCCGGAGGCCGAGCTGGACGAGATCTGTCAGTTCATCAAAGGGCCGGACTTCCCGACCGGCGGCGTCATCATGGGCCGCAGCGGCATCCGCGCGGCGTATGCCACCGGCCGCGGCAAGATCAAGGTGCGCGCCAAGGCCGAGATTGTCGAGCTGGCGAACGGCCGCAGCCAGATCCAGATCACCGAGATCCCGTACATGGTCAACAAGGCGCGCCTGGTTGAAGCGATGGCTAACCTGGTCAAGGACAAGCGCGTGGACGGCATCACCAATATTCAGGACCATTCCTCGCGCGAGGGCATGCAGATCGTGGTGGATATCCGCCGCGACGCCAACGCGCAGGTCATTCTCAACCAGCTTTTCACCTATACCCAGCTTGAGGATACCATTTCGATGATCCATATCGCTCTTGTGCCGACCGGCGCGGCGGGCAAGCTGCAGCCGCGCGTGCTCACGCTGCGGCAGATCATCGACCAGTATGTCGCGTTCCAGAAGGACGTGGTCGAGCGCCGTACGCGCTTTGATCTCAAAAAGGCGCAGGACCGCGCGCATATCCTCGAGGGCCTCAAGGTCGCGACCGATAACATCGACCGCATCATTCAGATCATCCGCGCTTCCAAAAACGAGGCCGAGGCCAAGGAAAACCTGATGGCCGAGCCGTTCTGGATCGACCAGATCGCCCTGCTCGGCATCGTGGACGGATCGGAGCATTTTGAGTTCCATCTGGACGAGCCGCAGGCACAGGCGATCGTGGACATGCGTCTGGGCCGTCTGTCCGGCTTGGAGCAGGAGAAAATCAATGATGAGTACAAAGAGCTGGAGGGGCGCATCGCCTCGTTTGAGGAGGTCCTGTCGTGCGACGCGAACATCCTCGCGGTGGTCAAGGACGAGCTGCAGGAGATCAAGCAAAAGTACGGCGACGAGCGCCATACCGAGATCGCCAACGTCGCGGACGAGATCGACATTGAGGACCTGATCGAGCAGCAGGACTGCGCATATACGCTGACCCATTTCGGCTATATCAAGCGCCAGCCGACCTCGGTTTACCGCGCGCAGCGGCGCGGCGGGCGCGGCGTTTCCGCGATGAGTACGCGCGAGGAGGACTTTGCCAAGGATATTTTCACCGCCTCGACGCATGACACCATCCTGTTCTTCTCCGACCGCGGCAAGGTGTACAAGCTTAAGGGCTACCAGATACCCGAGACCGGCCGCTCGGCCAAGGGCATGAATATCGTCAACCTGCTGGAATTGGAAAACGACGAAAAAATCACCGCCATGTTCCCCATCAAGGAATTTGCGGATGATAAATTCCTGTTCTTCGTCACCCGTCAGGGCGTCGCCAAGCGCGTGGTGCTGAGCGACTTGCAGAACATCCGGCGCGCGGGCCTGCGCGCCCTGAACCTGAACGAGGACGACGCGCTGGTCGATGTGCGCCTGACCGACGGGGAGCAGAATATCCTGATCGCCACGCATGAGGGCCGCGCGATCTGTTTTGACGAAACCGAGGTCCGTGCGATGGGCCGCACCGCGACCGGCGTGCGCGGCATCCGGCTGAACGAGGGCGACTATGTGGTAGGCGCGGCGCGCGCCAGAAAGGGCGCGTATGTGCTTTCCATCACGGAAAACGGCTACGGCAAGCGCACGCCGGTGGAGGACTTTACCATCCACCACCGCGGCGGCGGCGGAATGACGCTGCATAATCTGACCGCCAAAACCGGCCTTGTGGCGGGCATCGCGGTCGTGGATAATGAAAACGACGTGATGATTATAACGGACGACGGCGTAATTATCCGCACCGGCTGCGAGGAGATCCGCGAGTGCGGACGTGGCAGCCAGGGCGTTATTGTGATGCGCACAGGCGAGGACGTCAAGGTGATCTCGATTGCGCGCACGGATAAGGAGGAAGAGGAAGCTTCCGAGGAAGAAACGCAGGCGTAAGCTTTTTGCCGCCCCATTAGGGGCGGCTTTTCCTTTATTCGGAAAGCGAGAAAATTGTCCACATCCTTGTGGACAATTTTTATAAGCAGGCCGTCTGTTCCCCTTTTGGTAAATAAAAAAAGACCGTCTTTCCGAAGAAAAACGGTCTTTCTGTATCCTTTTTTGAAAAAACGTAACGGATTACTCTGCGGTGTAGGGCAGCAGAGCAATGTGACGGGCGCGCTTGATCGCCTCGGTCAGCTGGCGCTGGTGATGCGCGCAGGTGCCGGTCATACGGCGGGGCAGGATCTTGCCGCGCTCGGACATATACTTACGCAGCTTGCCGGCATCCTTATAATCAACGTGCTCGATTTTATCAACACAGAAAGCGCAAACCTTGCGGCGGCGACGGCCGCGCTGCGGGCGCTCTGCACGCTCCGGACGGGGCGTGAATTCCTTCTTGGTTTCTTCCATTGTCGCGTAACCTCCTCTTTGTTAGAATGGGACATCGCCGTCGTCATCGGCCAGCTCCTGAAAATCCGAATCGCCCGCGGGCAGATCGAATGCGGGAGCAACCTGGGACGCGGCAGGCTCGGGCCGCATCTGCGATCCGTTATCATAGCCGTAACCGCCGCCTGCGTAGCCGCCGTTTGCTTCACGGGACTTTTTGGTTTCGCCGAAGGAAACCTCGTCGCAGTTGACCTCAATGGCCGTGCGGTTGTTGCCGTTCTGGTCCTGCCACTGGCGGGACTGGATGCGGCCGACTACGATCGCCATGACGCCTTTCGCAAACCACTGTGCAACGAATTCCGCCTGACGGCCCCATGCGACACAGTCGATGAAGTCGGTCTGACGTTCGCCGTTCGGGCCCTTGCGGTCGCGGTCGATCGCAAGGCGGAACGAACACACAGCCATATTGCTCTGGGTATGGCGCAGCTCGGGATCGCGGGTCAAACGACCCATCAGAATCGCCTTGTTGAGCATTTCAGTTCACCGCCTTAGTCGTCCAGGCAGACGATGATGGAACGCATGATACCGTCCGTGATCTTGTAGATACGGTCCAGTTCAGCCGGAAAAGCGGGAGCGGACTCAAAACGGATCAGGGTGTAAACGCCCTCGGTCTGGTCCTCGATCGGGTACGCCAGACGGCGCTTGCCCCAGTCTTCCACTTCCACGTTCGTGCCGTTTGCCTCGACGAGAGACTTGAACTTGTCCGCAACAGCGGTAGCCGCTGCTTCTTCCAGCGTGGGGTTGACAATGAAGATCGTCTCGTACTTGCCAGAAATCTTTGCCATTTTCTTAGCACCTCCTTTTGGACTTTTGGCCCACATCCAATGATGTGAGCAAGGATACCTTACTATTATATCGAACAGGGAGAAAAAGTCAAGTAAAATCAAGAAAAAAACATTGACGAAACCGCAGAATCATGGTATACTAATAAGGCTGACAAGTTGAAATGCTTGCGTGGCTCAGTTGGTAGAGCAGCGCATTCGTAATGCGCAGGTCGCCGGTTCGAGTCCGGCCGCAAGCTCCAAAAAAACCCGTTATTTCCAAAGAAATAACGGGTTTTTTACTCTTTTCCAATAAGCTTTCTGAATCCCTGACAGTGTCTCCTCGGGTTGCGATAATGCTTCTGCTGTTGGCAATTATGGAGCTTGTATGGTAAAATTATAATAGAGCAGAAAAAGAAACGGGAACAAAGGGTGCTTCTGATAGGTAGGGATAATATGCAGTATATCAGTCATTACCAGTCTCCCCTGGGGGAGATTTTGCTGGCCGCAGATGAGCTCGGCCTAACCGGATTATGGTTTGCGGGGCAAAAATATTTTGCGTTTTATCTGGACAAAGAGCGTGAGGAAAAGGAGATTCCGGTATTCGAACAAGCTAAAAAATGGCTTGCTATTTATTTCTCGGGGAAAGAGCCGGATTTCAAAATCCCGCTCCATTTTATCGGCACGGATTTTCAAAATGAGGTATGGGAAATCCTTTCCTCTATCCCTTATGGACAGACCACGACATATGGGGAGATCGCAAAGCAGCTCGCGGCCAGGCGCGGTTTGGAACGTATGTCTGCCCAAGCGGTGGGCGGAGCCGTTGGGCGAAATGAGATATCCATTATCGTCCCCTGCCATCGCGTTGTTGGAGCAAACGGCAGCTTAACGGGATATGCCGGCGGCATTGATAAAAAAATTGCCCTTCTCCAATTGGAGGGCGCCCTGAAGAAAGAGTATTTTGTGCCAAAACACAGTACGGCGCCTTAAAAGAAAATATAAGCGTCTTTCCGCATCATTCCTTTTCAAAGCGGAAACCGCGCCTCCCTTTTGCGGGCGGGCGCGGTTTTTTTATCGCGAAATCCGTATGCCTGCAGCCTTGCTTTGCTGACCGCCCCAACATATCAAAAAATATAGGCGGCGGGATTGACCACCAGAGGTCAAAAGGACAGGGATTTTAACGATATCATGACCGGACTGTGGTATGGCATGCGGCGGGGATGGGGAGTTATCCACAGGTATGGGAAAAATCAGAAAAAGGAGAGAAAAAATGCAGGAATTTTTTGACAAGGCAAATTTGCTGTGGGGCGCAGTGATCGCGGTCCTGACGTGGATATTTGGGGAATACTGGTTTGTGTTCCTTCTGTTCCTGGCGCTCAATGTGATCGACTGCATATACGGGTATGCAAAATCAAGGGCAACCCAAACGCTGTCGAGCGAGAAAGGGGCGCGCGGCGTTTTGAAAAAGGTCAGCTATTGGGTGATTATCGCAATTGCGTTCTCGGTATCGGGCTTCCTGATTTCACTGGGGGCGCAGCTTGGAGTTGATTTGGGCTTTCTTCAGCTTTTGGGCTGGTTTGTACTGGCGGTGTATATCATCAATGAACTGACCTCCATTGTGGAAAATATGGTGGCGCTGGGCATCGACGTACCGGAAATATTCGTCAAGGGACTGAACGCAGTGCGGACGGTTGTAAATGATGCGGGCGATCGGGTGATTCCGAAGGACAGCGGGGAAGAAAAGTAAAAAACCGACAGGGTAGGATGTTTTTTTCAGGGGTAGACGGTGCCATCTTGCGCTTTGTGTACTGGCATGATAGAATAAGGACAAATCCTTATAAAGAAAGCGGGGATATGATCAATGGATAGACAAATACTGGAGTATGTTACCGCCAAAACGCATGAACTGATGCAGGCGCCAACCTGCAGCAGCGAAACAAAAGCCGCTGCGCAAGCCTGGCTGTCTGCGGTCGGTACGGCTGCGGAAAAGGAGCAGACAGGCAAGTATGTTGAGGAGCTGGAAGCGGATATCATGCCGATCGATAACCTGATTGGATTTGCAGGGTCGGAACAAGGCGCGGCGTATTTCGGCGCGGATACTGCGGCCGGTATTGTGGCTCATGCCAAAGAGATAAAGGCGGCAGGAGCACAATATTGTGATTGCCCCGCGTGCGCGATTGTAGCGGACATCCTTGCGAAAAAGGAAGATATTTTAAAATAAGCGTTAATCGTTGGAAAAAAGCCGGAGAAAATCTCCGGCTTTTTTATTTTCCCGCGCTTTTTTGTGTACTGGCGCGTAGTCGTTCATCTTTCCACAGCCCCACCTGCGACAGCCCATAGATACAGGCTTGCAACACTGCAAAAGGGGCTGAACCGGCGGCGGTATTTCTCAAACAAACGGCGGTCGATCTTTCTGTGATGGTACACCATGCACAGCCCGCGCTGGATTGCTAGATCATCAAAGCTGAATACATCCGGTCGCTCCATACAGAACAGAAGGATCATTTCCGCGGTCCATGCGCCGATCCCCCTGAGGGAAGAAAGCGCGGCGACCGCCTCCGCATCCGACATATGCCAGACCTGTTCCAGATCAAACGCGCCATTTTGGACCTTGCGGGCAAAATCGAGGATATATTCCGCCTTGCGGAACGAGATGCCGCACGCCTGTAGACGTGCGGCACCGGCGGATATGACGGTTTTCGCGTCAACTGTGCCGAGCGCTTCCCGCATCCGGTTCCAGATGGTAGTCTGGGCTTTGGTGGATATCTGCTGCCCGACAATGTGGTGGACAACTGCGGAAAACAGGTCGGGGTCGGTCTCACGGCGGATCGGACCGATTTGATCGATCAACGCGCCCAATCGGGCGTCTTTCTTTTTTAGATAATCCGTTTCCGTTTTGCCATATTGAAAATACAAGTGGCAGACACCTCATTTGCAGCAGGATCGTGCGGTTTACATATTGATTCTATCATATTGCAGGATGGAAAACAAGGATAATGGATAGGTGGGGATGCGTCTACGGTAGAAGCTGTAGGCGTTCATTTTTTATGTATCCCAACAAATATGCAATTTATCCATATTATAAATTCATTTTTATTAAAAATATAGCAATTAATACCATTAAAACAGCGTAACTAAAGTATGAAATATTTCATAAATAAGTTATGAAAAATTGCATAAAATATGAAAAATGCATTATTTTTAACGATAAAAAGTTTCAAATATTGTTGACATTGATTGTAAGAAGTGATAGTGTATAAGCACAGAAGCGAAGAATGTAAATGCATTATGAAAGAATGAATTTGCAAAATTCAGAACAGCTTCTGAATCTTAAACAGGGTTCCCTGTGATGCACAAAAGGAGAGAGAAAAATGAAGAGAAGAGTGTTCGCATCCATCCTGGCCGTAGCGTTGGCATTGAATCTTGCAGCGTGCGGAAACAACGAGCAAGCAAGTAATGATGGACAACAAGATTCAGGGGCGGAAACCATCAAAATCGGTTGGTATGGACCGCTGTCCGGTTCGGCGGCTTCTGTAGGTACTACCGGTAATATGGCGACCAAGCTCGCGATAAAGCAGATCAATGAAAATGGCGGTATCCTGGGGAAACAGATTGAATTGATGGAATATGACGATCAGGGAAATACTGAAACTTCTGTAAAAAATGTAACGCGTCTGATTGAGCAGGATCAGGTTGTTGGAATTATCGGCTCGCACCTGTCCGCTGCGGTACTCGCTACTTCGGATGTTAGCGAGGAGGCAAAGGTAGTCCAGTTCGGTACAGGTACATCGGGCATCTGGACTAACATCGGCCTTTCCTATACTTTCCGTCCGACGGTTTGCTCGGATTTCTTCAATCAGGGCTGCTATGATTCGATGGTGACGATGGGAGCGACTAAAATCGCTACTTTGTCCGCCGAGACGGAATACGCGCAGCTCGCTACGGCGACGGTCGTAGACTTGATTGAGCAGGGTGGAAAAATGACGATCGTAGATCAGGAAGGTTACACTTCCGGTGATACGGATTTTTCCGGCCAGATCACCAAAATGCTGGCGGCGGAACCGGACGGAATCCTTCTAAACGGCGGCGGTGAGGATCTGGGCAAGATCGTCAAGCAGTTGCGTATGCAGGGTTATGAAGGTTACATTTACGGCATTGAGTCCCTAGCGGATCAGCAGACGCTGGAGCTTGCCGGCGAGTATGCGGATGACGTTATTTTTTCCTGCTGTTACTTTGTTCCGCAGAATATTGACGATGCTTTAACGGATGCGGAAAAGGATTTCCTTACTGCATACCAAGCAGAATACGGCGAGCTACCGGTTTCTGAAGTAGCCTATCGTGCATATGACGGCACTAATATTTTGTGTCAAGCGATCGAATTGGCTGGTACTACAGACGGGGACGCGATCCGTGAAGCGATCTTGGGCAATACCTTTACCGGTATCGCTGGCGAGTTTGACTTCTCTGACGGTTCTGGAGAAGGCATCACGAGCGGTACGACTTACGTTATTCAGGATGGAAAAATCATTACTCTGGATTCTTATCTGGAAAATAAATAACCGTTCGGTTCAAGAAAAGAGCGGAGGACAGTTGAGGAGACGATTTAATTGTCCTCCGCTTTACATTACATGAAAGAGTCGCAGAAAGGGGAATGCGCGACATGGTGCTTTCATTGACGATCAGCGCATTGGTCATAGGCAGTGTATATGGACTGATCGCATTGGGATATAGCCTAATATATTCGGCATCCGGCCTTATGACGTTTTGTCAGGGTGAGATTCTGATGTTTGGTGCGTTTGTTGGCCTGTCCTTCTACCGATATTTGAATTGGCCGTTCGCACTTGCGTTAGTTGCTGCAATGCTAGTGATGTTTATTATCGGCATGCTGATTGAACGGTTATTGATACGGCCGATTCTCAAACGGCAGGCAAAAGACATTTATATTGTATTGGCGACCATAGCACTGGGCATTGTACTGATTAATTCTGCACAGCAGATCTGGGGAACAACAGCTGTACAGTTCCCCTCCATTTTTGGCATGGATGTTATTGACATCCTGGGGACAAAGGTTCAGCCGGAGGCATTTGTCTGTATTTTTATCAGCACGTTTGCAATGGTTGCGATTCATCTGTTTATGAACAAAATGAAATTCGGCACCTCAATGCGCGCCGCCGCCATGAATCCGCTGGCCTCTCGTTCGGTTGGTATCAATGTGGATATCACAACAGGCATCACCTGGGGGCTTTCCTGCGCGCTCGCAGGCGTCGCGGGCATCCTGCTCGGGCCGGTACAGGGCGTGAGCATTTCGATGGGTACGACGATCGGCACGAAAGCGTTTGCCGCAGCGGTAATCGGCGGTTACGGCAATATGTATGGTGCAATTATCGGCGGCCTGATTATAGGATTTACGGAAACCTTTTCTGCCGCTTATATTACATCCAACTATAAGGATTTTATTACTTTCGGAATCCTTGCGTTGTGCATGGTTTTCTTACCGCGCGGCATTTTGAAGGGCGACGTATATGACCGATAACCATACAAAAGGGAGGTTAACTGTGTTATGAGCTTGATCAAAAAGCTTCCGGCTGCTGTATGGGCCATCCTCATAGGGGCGCTGCTTTTTGGCGCGATCAGTCAGAATGTATATTTCATTACGATTTTTGTCTTTTGCGGTATTTATATCATCGCGGTGTCCGGCCTGGATATTTTATTCGGTTATTCCGGCCAGATCGCGTTGGGACACGCTATGTTTTATGCATCCGGTGCGTACACATCGGCGATTCTGACGGTCAATTATGGGCTGAACCCCTGGCTGGCTATCCTTGCAGGGCTGGTTATCACGGGAATACTTGCCGCGATCGTGGCGATTCCCGCATCCAAGCTGGTCCACCAATTCCTCGCATTGCTCACGATCGCCGCCGGAAATATGACCTATGTATTCCTGTGCAAAGCAGAGATCACCAATGCGATGGCCGGTATCCGAAGTATACCGGATCTGAGCATTTTCGGATATGAGCTGCACTCAAAATTCAGCTTTGGCGTATTTACTTTTATAATGATTATCGTGTTCCTGTTTTTGAAGCAGCGGATCATAACTTCCGCCACCGGACGTGCGTTTATGGCAATTCGTGAAAACACGGTGGCCGCCGGGGGAATGGGAATCAACGTGCGCAAATACAAGATCATGGCGTTTGTGATCAGTGCGCTTTTCACCTCGTTCGCAGGCTCGATGTACGCGCATTTTGTGCGGTTCATTAGTCCGGAAACCTTTAACAGCACGCAATCCACCCTGCTGATGACAATGCTGCTGTTCGGCGGCATGGGCAATTCCATAGGGCCGATCCTAGGCGCGGTGGTTATTGCAATCCTGAATGAGTCGCTGCAGGGATTTAATACGTACAAGACCCTGATTTATGGAATCCTGATCCTGATTGCGGTGCTGTTTATGCCGAAGGGCTGCTATGGACTGGGCTGCGACCTAGTCGGCAAGGTGAAGGGATTTGTCGGAAAGCGGGTGAAAAAATGCTGAAAATAGATCAGGTCACCATCAGGTTCGGCGGTCTGACCGCCGTTAACGAGGTGGATTTTGAAGTAAAGGATGGCGCGATTTTCGGCCTGATCGGTCCGAACGGCGCGGGCAAGACAACGCTGTTTAACATCATCAGCGGCGTCTATGCGCCAAATAACGGCAAGATAATGCTGGAGGGCGAGGATATCACCGGCCTGCAGCCATATCAGATCTGCTGCAAGGGGATTGCGCGTACTTATCAGAATATCAACCTTTTCCACGATCTGACCGTAATTGAAAACGTAAAGATCGGCTGCCACAGCAAGGTCAAATCAGGCCTGCTGAGCGGCATCCTGCATACGCCGGCGCAGAAGGCAGAGGAAAAGGCTATTGAAGAAAAGTGCCTGGGTCTATTGGACTTTGTCGGTCTGACCGGAAAAAGAGACATGCTGGCGCGGAATCTTTCTTATGGCGATCAGCGGCGTGTGGAGATCGCCCGCGCCATGGCGACCGAGCCCAAGCTGCTCCTGCTCGACGAGCCGGCGGCAGGCATGAATTCAAAGGAAAAGGTGGACTTGACCGCGTTGATCAGCAAGATCAACGCAAGAGGCATGACGATACTTCTGGTTGAACACGACATGAAGCTTGTCATGAAAGTGACCGATGAGATCGCAGTTCTGAATTTCGGGAAAAAGCTTGCGCAAGGCACGCCTGAGGAAATACAGGCAAATCCGGCCGTGATCGAAGCCTATCTGGGAGGTGGCATAATTGGCGACTAAGATTCTGGAGGTCAACAATTTTTCTTATTCTTATGGGCGTATCAAGGCGGTGGATGACATCTCTTTCTATGTCGAAGAGGGGGAGATCGTAACGCTGATAGGCGGAAACGGCGCGGGAAAAACCACGACGCTGCGCGCTATCTCCGGCCTGATCCGCGGCGGGCAGAGCGGGCAGATCCTGTTTAAAGGGCAGGATATCACCCATTTGAGCGCGCATAAAATCACAGGCTTGGGGATTGCGCAATGTTTGGAGGGTAGGCAGGTGTTCTCCCACCTGACTGTCAAGGAAAACCTGCAGATGGGCGCTTTTTTGAGAAAAGACCAGAATAAGATCAAGAAAGATTATGAATATGTGTATGGCCTGTTCCCCAGGCTGAAGGAGCGCGATAACCAGTTAGCTGGCACGTTATCAGGCGGCGAGCAGCAAATGCTGGCCGTTGGCCGTGGTATAATGATGGATCCTAAAATTTTGATGATGGATGAACCGTCTCTTGGCCTGGCGCCGATCGTTGTAAACAGCATATTTGAAATCATCCGGCAGATCAATGCGGACGGTCGTACAATCCTGTTGGTGGAACAGAATTCCAACGCCGCGCTGAGTGTGGCGCATAGAGGCTATGTGGTGGAGACCGGACATATCGTAATGTCGGATACGGCGGAAAACCTGAGAAAGAGCGAAGAGGTCAAAAAAGCGTATCTGGGATTGGAATGAGCGGCAAAGGAAGTGTTTTGTTATGGGACTTCTTAATTGCTTAAACAGCGATTTGGGAAAAGACGATCATATTTTCAAAAGCTCTTATACAAAATGGCCGAATGGCGAAATCGTTCTGGTTCAGTGTGGATTGGAGAACTGCCTCGCTGTCAGCGGTGAGCTTTGCGAATTGTTCGAAGGAGAGCAGAGGGATGGATACCTGCTTTGCCCGACCAGCCATACGAACCGTCTTGCGTTGAACCGGCTGCTGCCATATACGGCTCCGACCGCGTTCGGACGCAAGGGCGCTTCCTTTGGGTTTGGGGACCGTCTGGGATTTGCGAATGCCGCACAGGTCAAAGCCGTTTCAAAAACGCCGCTGCAGCCGGTTTTAGCGCAGCAAAGCCTGCGGGAGCTACAGCTGACCGGACGCACCCTGTCGGACGTTATCGATTGCGCAGCCTGGGCGGTTTTTCGGGAGGGGTACCGGTCCGGCTATGCCTGCGATGGGGACCACCTGAAAACAGTGGAGGAAATCCAGGAAGCGGTTGCGCAGGGCTGCAGTATGGTCACAATCGACTGCTCGCTGGTACTCAAGCATAACAATCAGGACGAGAGCGCCCTGCAGCAGGCATTCGACCGGCTGCCGGAGGAACAAAAGCAGCGGGATCTTCGGAATTATCTGTCGGATGGCAGGCTGAACGGTATGGAATTGCGCTTCTCCAAAGCGGAGGTGGCTCGTCTGCACGATATATATGATGATGCGCTGCAGCTTATCAGGAAAGCCTATTGGGAAGTTCTGATTCCGGCAAACCGGCCGATCGATCTGGAGGTCTCACTGGATGAAACCGAGGAAATGACTACGCCGGAAGCGCATTATTTTGTGGCTAAAGAGTTGGAATGCGCCAAGGTCTATGTGACCAGCGTTGCGCCGAAATTCGTGGGGGAATTTCAAAAAGCGATCGATTATATCGGAGATCTTCAGGAATTAAAGGCGCAAATGGCGGTGCATGCAAAGATTTCTGGCTATTTCGGATATAAGCTCAGCCTGCATTCTGCAAGCGAGAAATATTCGGTATTAGCCATGCTGGCAGAGCTGTCCGGCTGGCATTACCATATTAAGACTTCGGGAACAAGCTGGCTGGAGGTTGTGGAAACCATCTCCAAAACCGACCCCACCTTATACAGACGGATCCATCGCGCCGCGATGAAAAGTGTGGAGCAGGCAAAAAAATATTATGTAGTGCATTGTGATCTGACAAAGGTGTCGCCGTTAGATGAAATGGTAGACGAGGCGCTGCCCAGCTATCTGCTGCAGAACGATGCAAG
Organism: Agathobaculum massiliense; assembly: GCF_900291975.1. Classification (GTDB taxonomy): domain Bacteria; phylum Bacillota; class Clostridia; order Oscillospirales; family Butyricicoccaceae; genus Agathobaculum; species Agathobaculum ammoniilyticum. The sequence continues at coordinate 1,752,621 of NZ_OMPN01000001.1, read as the reverse complement.
GCAGATGCTGCATATCACATACGGATATGTGCTGTCTGATCCAGAACTGAAGGAGGATATCCTTCTGTTTCTGAAAAAGAACCGCTCGTTATATGAACGCGAAGCGGAGGACCTGTACGACAGGCACTTGCGGCTTTGCGTGCGACCAAAATAAAAAAGGATGGAATGCTATGCCTGATTGGAAATATGGGATATCGCTTGCCGAAAAGACCCCACTTACCGCACCCTTGCCGTTGGAAGGAGATCTATATGAAAATATGCGGCGGGCAAAGGCATATGGGTATGATGCGGTGGAATTCCATACGCGCGAGACCTATCCGTTTGATTTTGACCGGATCGAACGGATGCGGGAGGATGGCGCAGGGGATATCTGTGCCATTGTATCCGGCAGATTGTATACGCAGGGCGGAATGAGCTTGCTGGGCGATACGCCGGAAAAAGTTCAGGGTGCGATGGATGGAATGTACCAGTATATCGACAGCGCGCACAAGCTTGGCGTTGATGTTGTGATTGGCTGGTTGAAAGGACAGGTTCCCGAAAAGGGAGACAGGGACCATTATATGTCCTTGCTGGCACAGCGCCTCAAGGTCCTGAATGAGTATGCCAAAGCGCAGGAAGTGCGCTTGGTGATAGAAGTTATCAACCATTATGAAACCAACATTTTCATTACGGCAAAGGAGACGGTGGATTTCCTGTGTGAGAATGCTTTGGATAATTGCTATGTACATCTGGATACCTATCATATGGGGCTTGAGGAATACGACCCCTATGAGGCAATACGCCTGTGCGGAAAACGGCTGGGATATTTCCATGTCTCGGACAATTCCAGAAGATACCCTGGAAGCGGACAGTTTGATTTTAAGCGCATCCTTGCGGTGCTCAAGGAGATTGGCTACAGCGGTTTCGTAACAGTCGAATGCCTGCCGGATCCGGATCGAGAAACCGCCGCGAAAAAGGCGATAAGCCATTTGAAAGCATGTGAACCGTAAAACGCCGTGAATCGGAAAGGGAGGGGAACCATATGGACAAGCGAAAAATGCTGTCCTTTGATGAAACAACAAGGATGGTTATCGAAGCGGCCGCAAGCCTTTTCCTTTTCTTTTGCGCCTATAAGCTGCTGGGAGGAGCCGGGGAAGCCGGACAGGAACCAAAGGGGATCTGTATCATGCTTTTTTTCAGCATAGTATTTGCGGCTGGTGGGCTTGTAGGACTGATAAAGACCTTTATTAAATACAAAAGGTACCGGAAGGATCATCCTGCCAAGCGGTAGGGATAGGAGCACATGGAACAAGCGGTACAGAAAGCTCACAGAATAGTGGGAATTTGTTTATAAGGAGCATATAAAGCAATGCCTGATGCAAAAGCAATGGAATCCCGTGCGTTTGGGAGTCCGTCCAGATATATCCAGGGACCGGATGAAATTAATAACCTGCCTGTGTTTTCCGCCAATTTTGGAAAAACAGCGCTGGCGATCATTGATCCGTTTTTTTACGACGAATATCAAAGCAAAATTCAGAAAATGTTCCGCGACGCCGGCATGCAAGCGTATACCGTCTGTTTTCCCGGCGTATGCTCGGATGACAGCCTGAAACTGCTGGTCGATTACTGTAAAGAGCTGCCGGAGATTCCGGATGTGTTTATCGGGATTGGAGGCGGCCAGACCTGTGATATGAATAAAGCGGTCGGCGCTACTTTCCGCAAGGCGTTTATCAATGTTCCCACCTCACTGGCGACGGACGCCCCGACCTCTACCCATTCGATCATGAACAATCAGGATCAGCTTCCCTATCTGATGGTGCATTACAAAAATCCGGATTATGTTGTCGTTGACACGAAAATTACAGTCCAGTCTCCGGTTGAGATGTTCATATCAGGTATTGGGGATGCGCTTGCAACCTATATAGAGGCGGAAGCCTCCTATGCCAACAATAATGTATGCAATGCGGGCGATGGGAAATACCGCCCCACACAGCTTGGCATGGAGACGGCCAAATTGTCCTATCAGGTTCTTTTGGAAAAGGGCGAGGCGGCGGTCATGGCCGCACGCTACCATCTGCGCACACCGGCTTATGAGGATGTGGCGGAAGCGACGGTTCTGCTTTCCGGCATCGGATTTGAATGCACGGGTGTAGCAATCGCGCATGGCCTGCAGGCCGGCTTTCATGTACTGCCGGGGAAAGCGCTGATGCACGGGGCGGGCGTGGGTTACTGCATGCTGGTTCAGTTGATCGTGGCAAACGAGATCAAACGGTTTGAACAGCTTTTCCGGTTCTGCAAAAATATCGGCCTGCCGGTATGCACGGCAGATATTGGGCTTACCGAGGAAAATCGTGATAAGTATGTGGAAAAGTTGGTGGACGAGGTATATGGGAAACGCTGGAACGTCAGCAATATGCCGTTTTATGTTTCCCGGGAAATGCTGATAAATGCTATTTTTTACTTGGATAAATACGCGGCAGAACAGTTATAACTAAAGAGGTGGAACAAAAAACAGGGATATAAATTGAATAGACAACTGCGAGGTGAGCTATATGAAGGTTACGCTGAAAACGATTGCTGATCTTGCAGGGACATCTCCCGCTACAGTTTCCAGAGCGTTGACGAATCGGGGATACGTCAGTGATCGGATCCGTGTTCGCATTGAAAAAGCGGTGGAGGAAACAGGATATACCCCGAAAATGACACAGCAGATTGCGATTGACCAGGTCAAAAAAATCGTCATGGTCATTTCGGCAAACATTACCAGCCAGGTATATATCAACTATTTCCAGGGAATAACCGATTATCTGAGCAAAAAGGGATACATTTGCCTGGAGGCTTTCAGTGATGCCAATCCGGCGAAGGAGGCGCAATATTTAAGGTTTGCGTCAAACAACCAGTTTGGCGCGGTCGTCCTGTTAAATATATCGGAGACGCCTGATTTGAGCCGGCAGCTGACGAGCGTGCGGTGTCCGGTCGTGTTTGTGAACCGTTATCTGCGCTCGGCCGATGTGGATGCAATCTGTGTGGACAACTACAGGGGCGGGTATACAGCAACAAAGTATTTGATTGATGCGGGACATAAAAATATTATCCATCTGGCAGGCCTGCCAAGCTCGGTGGTAAGCCAGGACCGTTTATTGGGCTTTCAGGATGCGCTGCTGGACGCGGGTCTACCTTTTTCCAGCAAAAATATTTTTCAGGGAGACCTGACGAAAGAAAGCGGGGAGGAGCTGGGGCGATTTTTGTCCACGGCGGAGCATGACTTTACCGCGGTGTTTGTTTCCAATGACATGATGGCAATCGGGTTGTTGAATTCCTTATTTGCACACGGGGTGCTGGTACCCGATGATATCAGCATTATCAGCTTTGATACCACCCCAATTGTAAAAAACGCGCGTGTCAAGCTAACGACGGTAGGGTTCAGCAGCTTTGAGATGGGTGTTGCGGCTGGGGAAATTGTCTACCAGCGGATGCATGCGAAAAAGGGGATACCCCGAAGAGTGATATATCCGGCGACTATTGAGGAGGGAGACAGCGTAAGGATACTCCATCAGACATAAGGTTACAACCTTTAGGGGGTCGGGGATATCCGGAAAGGATATGCCGAACAGGCGGCGTGCTGGCCAACAGGCGGCACGCCGCCTGTTTTATGTTTATGGCCTTGCCTTTGCGCAGGCATAAAAATACCCCCATCCGAAGCATTCGCTTCGGATGGGGGTATCCCTTTGGCGCAGGCTCAGCCGCGCTTTTTCTTTTCCGGCATGTTGTACTGACGGATCAGATAGCGCACATAGGTATTGTTCTCGATCGAGCGCTCGCTCATGGTGCAGATCGCCTGCAAAAACTTGTTCATGTTCTGTGGCCTCCCTTGCGGTTTGATTTTTGGATGGTATTTATCATACGCGGTTTGAGAGGAGAAAACAAGACGATATTTGAACAAATAGCACAAAAGTAAATATATTAATTTGTATAATATGATGAAATATACGCTGTAAACCCGCATCTCCTGCCGCAGATCATATTGACTTCTGCGCCTGCATATGGTATGATAAAGCGCAATAAGGGAGTAGTCGGCACGGAGCGTTCCAGCCGTGCGGCAGGGCCAACATACTGGGGAGGACGCTCCTCTGGCTTTGCATGAAATGACGAGACTTATCTGTTCGAGGAGGCAGATGGGTCTTATTTTTTATGCTTTTCTGCCGCCCGTGTACGACAAGGAGGACAAGAAATGGGTTTGTTGGAGCTGTTCATCATCGCGGTGGGGCTGTCCATGGACGCGTTTGCGGTATCCATCTGCAAGGGGTTGAGCGTACGCACGCTCAGGCTGCGGTATGCGCTGGTCACGGGGCTGTATTTCGGCGGCTTCCAGATGCTCATGCCGCTGATCGGGTTCGCGCTCGGGGTGCGGTTCCAAACGCTGATTACCAGCGTGGATCATTGGATCGCGTTTGTGCTGCTGGCCCTGATCGGCGGCAACATGGTCCGCGAGTCGCGCGCGCAGGAGGAGGAAAGCCTGAGCGATTCCTTTTCCTTTGCCACAATGCTGCCGCTCGCGGTGGCGACCAGCATCGATGCGCTGGCCGTGGGCGTGACGTTCGCGTTTCTGCAGGTGGATATCGTGTCGGCGGTGTGCTTTATCGGGGCCACGACCTTTAGCCTGTCCTGCGCGGGCGTTAAGATCGGACACGTATTCGGGGCGAAGTATAAAGCCCGTGCGGAGCTGTTTGGCGGCGTTGTGCTGATCCTGATGGGGCTCAAGATCCTGCTTGAGCATCTGGGCGTGTTGGGGTAATGGTCGCCAAAACAGGAGAAAAGGACGCCGGAAGGCGTCCTTTTCTGCAAAAGCGGATCAGCGGTGGTCTTTGGGGATAGTGTACGCGGTCAGCCCGCGCGGGCAGCCGTTTTTCTCATAAAACGCCTGCGCCTCCGGCTGCGCGCCGAAGTACAGCATGGTCGGGGTATGCGCTTGGGCGAGCCGCAGCAGCCGGCTGCCGATCCCCCGCCTCTGGTGCGAGGGAAGGACGAGTAGCTCGGTGATGGTCCCAAAGTAATAACCGTCCGAAAGGATGCGCAGGCATCCCACAAGCGTCCCGCTGTCATACGCGGTGATATTGATGGTTTTGGATAACGCGGTCTGCGTCCGCTCCCGATCATATTCCCCCGGCCATACCGCATTGACGAAAGGGAGAAACACATCCGCGCGCAGCGTCCGGTCGTCCACCTTGTATTCCATATTCATCCTCCTCTTATCATATGGGAAAAAGGGCGCCTAAACAAGCGCCCTTTTTCCTGAAACCGGCTGCCGCCGTTATTCGCTGAGCAGCATGCGGTCGTTTTCGATATTGAACTTTTCCAGCAGGTCGCGCACGGTGAGGTTTTTCTTTTCCTCCCCGCGGATATCGACGATCACCTTGCCCGCGTCCATCATAATCAGGCGGTTGCCGTACTGGATCGCGTTTTTCATGTTGTGCGTGACCATCAGCGTGGTCAGGTTGTCGCGCGCGACAATCTCCTCGGTGAGCTGCAGCACCTTGTCTGCGGTCTTGGGGTCGAGCGCGGCGGTGTGCTCGTCGAGCAGCAGCAGATCGGGCTTCTGCAGCGTCGCCATCAGCAGCGTCAGCGCCTGGCGCTGCCCGCCGGACAGCAGGCCGACCTTGCTGGTCATGCGGTCCTCCAGCCCGAGGCCGAGCGTGGCGAGCTTTTCATGGTAGAGGGCGCGTTCCTCATTGGTAATGCCGTGGCCCAGGCCGCGCGACTTGCCGCGCCGGTAGGCCAGGGCGAGGTTTTCCTCAATGCCCATGGTGGCGGCCGTACCCATCATGGGGTCCTGAAATACACGGCCGAGGAAGCGCGCGCGCTTATGCTCGGGCAGGTTCGTGAGGTTGAAGCCGTTTAAGCGGATCAGGCCCGCGTCCACCGGATACACGCCCGCGATCAGGTTGAGCGTGGTGGACTTGCCCGCGCCGTTGCCGCCGATAACCGTGACGAAATCGCCGTTTTCCAGCGTCAGATCCAGGCCGTCGATGGCGCGCTTTTCGTTGACCGTACCCGCGTTGAACGTTTTATAGATGCCCTTCAGCTCAAGCATTGCCGTCCTCCTCCTTTTCCATGCCGCCGGACTTGGCGACCGCCTTGGCCGCGCCCTTGAAGTATTTGTTCTTCCAGTAGGGGATGGCGAGGAAGACCGCCACGACCGCCGCGGTGATGAGCTTGAGATCGTTGGTGTCCAGGCCGGCGGTCAGCACCACCTGGATGACCACATAGTAGATCACCGCGCCGAACGCCACGCCCAGCAGGCGCAGCGCGAAGTTGCGGAAAATGCGGCTGAACACGACCTCGCCGATGATGACCGCCGCCAGGCCGATAACGATCGCGCCGCGGCCGGCGTTGACATCCGCGAAGCCCTGGTACTGGCAGTACAGCGCGCTGGCCAGCGCGACCAGGCCGTTGGACAGCATCAGGCCGAGCACCTTGTTGAAATTGACGTTGATGCCCTGCGCGCGGCTCATGTTCGGGTTGGCGCCGGTGGCGCGGATAGCGCAGCCGAGCGAGGTGCCGAAGAACCAGTACAGCGCCGCAATCACGATCACGGTGAACACCCCCGCGACAAAGATTGGGTTTTCGAGGGTGAGCTGCTTGACGTTGCGCAGCGATACCAGCAGGTCATAATTGTTCGGGTTGATCGCCATGTTGGCCTTTTTATCCATGATGCGCAGGTTGATGGAGAACAGCGCAAGCTGCGTCAGGATACCGGCGAGGATCGCGGGTATGCCCATAAAGGTATGCAGGATACCGGTAATCAGGCCGGCCAGCATGCCCGCGATGAACGCGCACAGCAGCGCCACCCAGACGTTGACACCGCTCGTCATCAGCATGATGCACACCGCGCCGCCTGTGGCCATGGTGCCGTCTACCGTCAGGTCGGCCAGGTCGAGCACGCGGAACGTGATGAACACGCCGATCGCCATCAGGCCCCAGATCAAACCCTGTGCCGCCGCGCCGGGCAGCGCGGACAGCAGGTTGGAGAAGAATTCCACTTTGATTCCCCCAATAAGTAATCATCTGATAAAGTGCAAAAGCACATTACATATAGTATAACAAAAAAAAGCGGAAAAGCAAAGCCTTTTCCGCTTTTTTCGTCCGGTGGGTCGGGTTATTGGCCGATCGCCTCGTAGCCGTCCGGAATGGTGACGCCGAGCGTCTCGCAGTTGGCGGCGTTGTACATCTTGGTGAAGTTGGGCGCGGGTTCGATGGTCATTTCGCCCGGGTTCGCGTCGTTTACAAGGACTTCGAACGCCATCTCACCGGTGACCTCGCCCAGCTCGTAATAGTCGATGGACAGGGTCGCCACGCCGCAGCCCTCGCAGATGCCCTGCTCGCCCGCGATAACCGGCACGCCCGCCGGCAGGACCACGTTGGCGATCGCTTCCGTGCAGGAGGCGGCGGTGTTATCCGTGGGGATATAGATGACATCGCAGGCGGAAGCCGCGTTCTGGGTGACGGAGGCTACGTCATTCGAGTCGGTAAAGGCGTACTCGGTGCAGGTGTAGCCCATCTCCTCCAGGAAAGGCTTGATGGTGTCCACCTGGTAGCGGGAGTTCGGCTCGGCCGAGCAGAACAGCAGGCCCACGTTCTTTGCATCCGGAAACAGCTCCTGCAACATTTCGGCCTGCCCGTCAAGCGGGGCGAGGTCGGTCGTGCCGGAGATATTGGTTCCGCTGGTAGAGGTGCTGGTCCAGTTATCCACGCCGAGCGCGGTGCCGTAGTCCGAGATCGAGGTGCCGAGGATCGGGATATCCGCGGTCGCGGCCTGCGCGGCCTGCAGCGCAGGCGTTGCGTTGGCCATGATCAGGTCCACGCCCGAAGAAACAAAGCCGTTGACGATGGTGGAGCAGTTGGCCGAATCATTCGCGGCGTTCTGGTAAGCGTATTCGACCGAGCCGCCGGCCGCCTCAATCAGCTCTTTCAGTTTATCCTGAAAGCCCTGGGTTGCTGCGTCGAGCGCTTCATGCTGTACAAGCTGCACGATACCGACATTGTAATCGCCGGCCTGTGCGGCGGCATCGTCTCCGCTGCCGGTGTCCTGCGTCGTAGAATCGGTGTTGGAATTGCCGCAGGCAGCCATGGAAAGCGCCATCGCGCCGGCCATCAGTGCGGCGAGCAATCTCTTTTTCATGAGTAAACCCCTTTTCTGCATAAAATGCGTGTCAAAAACCGGTAAAGCCTGTTGACTTTTACAGTTTAGCAGTTAAAAGGGCATAAGTCAAGGCTGCAGGGCACATTTTTTTGCTGCGGTCGCGGCTGGCTGTCAACTTTTACAAGAATACCCTGCCAAATTGTAAATAAACTGTAAGTATTGACCGATAACGGTTGACCGAAAGGCCGCGGCATTATACAATAACAAAGGAATCAAACGGAGGAAAACCATATGAACATATCTTTTTTTCTCAAACCGAAAATAGAGGTTTCGTACCTGTTCGACGACTGTCCGGTGCGGCAGGCGCTTGACGATATGATGAAAAGCGGGTTTACCGCGATTCCGGTGATCGACCATAATGGGCGTTACATCGGCACGATCGGGGAAGGGGACTTCCTGCGTCTTCTGCTGCGCAAAACGCCTGAGCAGCTCGAAAAAATGACCGTGGGCGAGGTCGAGCGCCGCGTGCGGCATCGGTCGGTGAGCATCGACGCCAAAATGGAGGATATGGTGGATCTCGTAACCGCGCAGAACTTTGTGCCGGTCGCGGATGGACGCGGCATGTTCATCGGCATCGTCACGCGGCATGACGTGATCAAGCACCTGCGCGATACCTGCAGGGCGGAAAAAAACTGACGGAGGGGGAACATAATGGGAAGATCAGGCGGCGGCGGAGGCGGGTTCCGCGGCGGGGGCGGCTTTCGCGGCGGCGGACGGTCCTCCGGCGGTTTTTCCGGCGGCGGGGGACGCAGCGGCGGCAGCTTTGGCGGCGGCGGGTTCCACGGCGGCTTCGGCGGGTTCCGCACGGGACCGGTTATTATTCACAATTCGCGCCGCTACTACGGTGGAGGCGGGCCGAGCGGCGGGAACGGCGGCGGACGCGGTATGACGGTGCTGGTCGCCGTGATCGCCGTGCTGCTGTTTATCGGTGTTCTGCTGGCTTCGGGCGGTATTCCCTCAGGCGGCGGGGTGGCCAAGTCCACGGTGGAGCGGGAAAAGCTGCCCGTCTCGGCCGTGCAGGAGACCGGCTATTATACGGACGAGGGCGGTTGGTTTGGCAACGCCAACCGTCTGGAGGCCGGCATGAAGCAGTTTTATCGGGAAACGGGCGTGCAGCCCTACCTGTACCTGCTGCCAAACGGCGCGGTTACCTCGGTCAGCGAGCTGACCGAAAAAGCGGAGGAGCTGTATCCGCAGCTATTTCAGGATGAGGGGCATTTCCTGCTGGTGTTCTGCGACGACGGGCATGGCTCCTATAACTGCGGCTATACGGCCGGTAGCATGGCCAAGTCCGTGATGGACGACGAGGCGGTCGGCATCCTTGCCGACTATCTGGACCGGTATTACAGTGACTATTCGATTAGTGAGGAGGAGATTTTCTCCAACGCCTTTGCCAAAACCGGCGAGCGGATCATGACCGTGACCCGATCGCCCGTGGTGCCGGTGGCGGTCTGCGCCGCCGTGGTGGTCGTGGCGGTTCTGGTGTTCCTGACGCTCAAAAAGCGCCGCGAGCAGCGGGAGCGGGAGCAGAAGCGCACCGAGGAGATCCTGAAAACGCCGCTGGAAAAGTTCGAAGACCAGGAAGTTGAGGATCTGGCAAAGAAATATGAGGATAAACCATAAGCAAAAAGAAACCGTGTGGAAAAGGAGTAAAAAATCATGGGCATTCTAGAACGTTTCACCGACATTATCAAGGCAAACATCAACGACCTGCTCGATCGGGCGGAGGATCCGGCGAAAATGATCGACCAATACCTGCGCGACCTGACCGAGAACTTGGCCGAGGTAAAAAAGGAGACCGCGGGCGTGATGGCGCAGGAATCTCGCGCAAGGCGCATGGTGGAGGATAATCGGGTCGAGACCGAAAAATACGACGGTTTGGCGCGCAAGGCGCTGCAGGCTGGAAATGAGGGCGACGCGCGCGTGTTCCTCGCCAAAAAGCAGCGGCTTACTGAAAAGGCCGCCTCGCTGCAGGCGACCTATGACGCCGCGCACGAAAACGCACAGAAGATGCGCCAGATGCACGATAAGCTGGTCGAGGACATTGGCACGCTGAACGCCCGCCGCGAAATGATTAAGGCAAAGGTCGCGGTTGCCAAGACCCAGCAGAAGGTCAACGAGTTTTCCTCGTCCGCGGACAAGGCCGCGGGTGCGATGAGCGCGTTCGAGCGCATGGAGGCCAAGGCCGACGAGATGCTTGACCGTTCAAGCGCGATGGCCGAGCTGAACGGGCAGCCGAAGGACGAAGCCGCGGAGCTGGAAAAGAAATACGCCCAAGCGGGCGCTTCCTCCGCGGTAGACGAAGAGCTTGCCAGACTGAAAGCAGAGATGGGCCTGTAACCGGTCAGCCAGAGCAAAGGGGAGAGCGAAGCCGCTCTCCCCTTTTTATTGCGCCTGTTTCCGGTAGACACTGGGCGATATGCCGGTGTATTTTTTAAAAATATAGCTGAAATAGTGCGGCTCATTGTAGCCGATGGCGTAGGCGATGTCGGCGAGCCGCAGGTCGGTCTCGCGCAGCAGGCGTTTGCTCCGCTCGACGCGGAACCGCGTCAGGTATTCCACAAAGGTCTGTCCCATCTGCTGGGAAAATACCGTGCTGAAATGGTTGGGGCTGAAGCCCACCTCGGCCGCCACCGTGTTGAGCGAAAGGTCGTTGTCCGCAAAATGCCGGCGGATATAGTCCTTGGCGCGTTGCAGCTCCTCCCCGTACCGCACGCCCTGCTTGCGGTCGCGCTGCAGGATGACGGCCTCCACCAGCGAGCGGGCAAAGGCAAGCGTGTCCGGATAGGTCACAACAGCTTTCATCAGGGTATCGCTGTTTCCAGCGTCCCGCAGGATGGCGGGCTGCTCCGCGTCGATGCTCTGTAGCAGGCGCATGGAGGAAACGACCAGATCGGCCAGCAGGTAATACCGGTACAATAGGCTGGAGCCGTTTTCCTCACGCGCGGAGCCGAAGTGGTGCTCGAGCAGGAAATCGATATCCTCCTGCGACACGTGGCGCAACCGTTCCGCAAGCGGGACTGCTTCGGTGAAATCGAACTGGGGGAACAGGCCGTGTTCCAGATCAAGCGCGCTGAGGATTGAGCCGTGCGGCTGGCCGACCAGCCCGCCGAGCGAGCGCCTGGCATCCTGATAGGAGCGCGGCAGCTCGCTCAGCCGCGGCACGATCGAGCCGATGCCGGCGGAAAGGCTGGCGTTCATCATGCGTTCGGCCTCGTGCTTGAGCGCCTGCGCGGTTTCATAGGCGGTTTCAAGGAGTCCATCATTTTCTCCGGCCTTGAGCAGCAGGAGGAAGCCGTCCCCGCGGCCGCACCACAGGATATCCTCCCGTTCGTCGAGCATGCGGCCGAGCAGCAGGCAGAATTGGCGGCGCAGCAGACTTTCCGAAACATCCCCTGTATCCGAGCGGATGTCCAGGCAGCAGATCAGATATTGCCGCGCGGCGAGCGAAAGGCCGAGCTTTTCCGCCCGCGCCAGCGCGTCCGAGGCGGAAAAGACCTCATCCAGCAGCTCGTTGAGGAAATGGCTGACCATTACACCGCGTTTGCGCGCGGAGGCGTTTTCCGTATCTAGGCCGGTGAAATAGGAGGCGCGCTCCTCCTCGATCTTGCGCGCGGTCTTTTCCAGGCTTCCCAGAAGCTGCGGCATGGTGACCGGCTTGAGGATGTATTCATCCACGCCGAGCGAGACCGCCTTGCGCGCGTATTCAAATTCGTCGTGGCCGCTCAAAATGAGGATATGCACCCAAGGCATTTTCGCGCGGATCATTTCGCACAGCTCCAGGCCGTCCAGAAAGGGCATGCGGATATCGGTCAGCAGGATATCCGGCTTAAGCTCCTGGATCATGGGCAGGGCCAGCTCGCCATCCGAGGCTTCCCCGCAGATGGCGTATTGGTTTTCCGCGCTCTGCAGGAGTTCGCGGATGCCTTTGCGCACGACCTCCTCGTCGTCCACAATAAATAATTGATACATGGTGTTTCCTCCGTCAGTCCATACGGCAGGGGATGGTGAATGATATGGTCGTGCCGGACCGGTAGGCGCTTTGAATATCCAGGCCGGAGTTGTTGTAATAAAGGCGGATACGCTGGTTGACGTTGTACAGGCCGAAGCCGGCCTGCGGGCCGGCGTCCGAGGTCAGCGCCGCGCGCACCTCTGCCAGCCGCTCCGCGGGCATGCCGATGCCGGTATCCGACACTGAGAACGTCATGGTCTGGTCGGGATTGCGCCGGCCGGTGACAGTGATCAGGCCGCGCCCCCGCTTTTTCTTGATGCCGTGATAGATCGCGTTCTCCACAAGGGGCTGAAGCAACAGCTTGAGTATGGGACAGGGGGCGAGCGACGCCTCCACATCGATGCGGTACTGCATGATGCTTTCATAGCGCACGGCCTGTATTTTCAGATAGCTTTCCACATGGGACAGCTCCTGGCCGACAGTGATATAGTCGCTGCCGCCGCTCAGCGAGATACGGAAAAACTGGGTCAGCGCCATAGTGATATCCACGACCGCCTGATTTTCCTTCTGCTGTGCCAGCCAGACGATCGTATCCAGCGTGTTATAAATAAAATGCGGGGTGATCTGCGCCTGCAGGGTGCGCATTTCTGCTTTGCGCAGACTGCGCTGGTCCGCAATGCGGTTCTCGATCAGCTCGTCAAGCTGGTCGGCCATGGTGTTGAGGCTGCGGGTCAGGGTGTCCAGCTCGGATACGGAGGGCGGCGCGGCGCGCGCCTCCAGATTGCCCGCCGCGAGCTGGACCGACATGGCCTCCAGCCTGCCGATCGGCTCGCGGATGTCCCGCTGCACCGACCGGCAGGAATCCACCGCCGCCATGATGATCACCAGCAGCAGCAGCGCGGCGAGAAAGGTGATTGCGATCGAGCAGGAGCGCAGCTGTCCGTTGATATCCGAGATCACGCCGATCTCAATGAAAATATACTCCTGTAGGACCGTGTGGAGCAGGTCGGACACGCTTCGGATCTCGCGCAGGATCTGCTCGTTGGAATACATGACCGAATGGCGGTAGGAGGGTGCGCCCAGCTCCTCCATATAGGAGGACATCGTATCCACGAGCCGCACGGCGGCCTCTACCTGCTGGCGGCTTTCATAGATTTCGGTTTCGTAAAGCAGGCGGTCCAGGCGGGTGGAGATCTCATCCATGATATGCTCCTGCGCTCCTGCCTGGTAAGCCTGGTTTCCGGCAACGATATCCCAAAGCTCGCTTTCCAGGCGGGCGCCGGACAGATCAACGATGGCGCGCGCATCCGAGATATAGTTGATATGCTGGTGGTAACGCGCGGTCGTGGGAAGCAGGAACAGGAGCAGAAGTACGGTCGGCACGGACAGCAGGCCCACGATGAACAGATAAGAGGAATGCAGGCGGCGCTGAATGCTCTGCTGTTTTTTCATGGCCCGATCCCTCCGTTGACCAGCAGGGTCCCGGGGAGAAGCGTGTTCTCAGCGGGCGACCCGCCTTGTTCCAGCATCCAGACCAGATCGATGACCGTTGTGCCGAAATCGGTGAGGTCGCACTGGCCGAGCGCGTTGATTTTGCCATCGGAAAAGGCCTGCATCACGCTTTCCCCGCCGCCGAGGGAAAATATACGCACGTCGCTGCCCGGCCGCAGGCCGTTTGCCTCGAGCGCGTCGATCACGCCGAGCGTCATTCCATCGTTATAGGACAGCACGGTGTCGAATTCATATTCGTTGCGCAGCAGGGAGCGGATCAGCTCATAGGCGCGCGAGCGCATATAATCCCCGCCCACGCTGAAGCAGAGACGGTATTGGCTGCTTTGGGAAAGCGAATCCTGAAACCCGTCCGAGATATCGTGCGCCGCCGAGGAGGCTACCGTGCCGCCGAGCTGGACGAGCTGGAACCCGTCGCTGCCGCTTTGGCACAGCGTTGCCGCAAGCTGTCCGGACAGGGCGTAATAGTCGAAGCCGACATGGTAGACCTGACAGGCGCTATCCTGCGGGCCGCCCGCGGCGGATTGGGACAGACGCTCGTTAATCGTAATCAGCGGGATTTCAGCCTCTGCGGCTTCGGACAGGATGTATTCCCAGCCGTTTTCCATTACCGGGGAAAAGATGATGGCATTCGTCCGGTAAACCAGGAGCGTGCGGATCGCGTCGATCTGGTCGGCCTGCGTGCGCGCGGTCTGGATGGTGGTTACCTGGATATGGCTGCGGCGCGCGGCCTGCTGGATGCTGTCGTACATCTGCTGCTTCCAGTCGTCCTCGCAGTCGGTCAGCACAAGGCCGATCACAACGTCAGGCGTGGCCGTGCCGCGGCCGGAGGGCTGGAACAGGATCACGCTTTCCACCAGCAGCATGCCGGCGACAATCGCGGCGATCGCGAGCAGGAGCGGTTTTCTGACCGGCATGAGCATTCCTCCATTTCCGTCCGGCGCAGCGGATAAAACGCGCGGCTGCAACAGTATACCATAATAAAAAATCATATCGGAAACCGGAGGCTGTTGCAACTGGAAACAAATTCCGCATGGGTGCATTGTGTAGGAAAATGTTGTATATTTGCAAAAAATACGAAAAATAAATGGGGAATGTAGAAAAAATAATGCGGAAAATGGAGGAGGTACGAATTTTTCTGATATTTTTTTGTTAGTGGGGCGGGCTGCGAAAATTTCTCGTAAGTTTGTGCATTTCCATGCGGGGAACTGACCCTTATACTAAAACTGCGATCCGACAGGAGACGGAGAAGAAAGAGACAAGAGATAAGGAGGCAATATTATGAAAAAGAGAATGCTGTCATTACTGAGCCTGCTGCTGGCGGGCATGCTGACCCTGACCGCCTGCGGTAACGGCGGCCAGACAACAGGCGGCCAGACCGATGAGGATATGGGTGACGCCCAGGCCGAAACCACGGATGTGGGCGAGGGCATGGTGGATACCTCGCAGTTCAAGAAGGACGGGCCGTATACCATTGGCTTTTCCAACATCTCGGTGGTCAACACGTTCCGCGTGCAGATGGTGCGCGAGCTGGAATACGCGGCCGAGCAGGCGGGCGTGACCCTGTATACGACGGACGCGGGCGGCGATACCTCCAAGCAGGTATCCGATATTCAGGACCTGATGGCGCGCGGCATCGATGCGCTGCTGGTCGCGCCGGGCTCCACGACCGCCACCAACGCGGTGACCAGGAAAGCGATCGACCAGGGCATACCGGTCATTGTCTTCAACTCCGAGGTAGAGGACGAGAGTGCGTTTACCGGCTATGTGGGTACGGACGCGATCGAGTTCGGCTATGTTATGGGCAAATGGCTGCTCAATGAGCTGGATGGCAAGGGCAACATCATCGTTCTGGACGGCACGGCCGGCGCGGGTGTCGGCGAGATGCGCCACCAAGGGCTGCAAAAAGCGCTGGACGAGCTGCCGGACGGCGGCAAGAACATCAATATCCTCGCCACCTATTATGCCGACTGGGCCTATGACAAGGGCAAGCAGGCGACCGAGCAGGCGCTCGCGGCCTATCCGGATATTGACGGCGTATGGTCGCAGGGCGGTGCCATGACGCAAGGCGCGATCGAAGCGTTCCAGGCGGCAGGACGCCCGCTGGTACCGATGACCGGCGAGGACAGCAACGGTTTCCTCAAGCTGTGGAAAGAAGCGCAGTCCGAAGGCTTCAAGTCCATCGCGGCGAGCGATGCCGCTTGGCAGGGCGAGGTCGCGCTTGAGGCCGCGCTCAAGGCGCTGGCCGGCGAGCCGATCGAAAAGTACAACTATATTCCGGTGCCGACGATTACCGACGCCGATATTGACCAGTATGTCCGGCCGGAATACTCGGATGCCTATTGGTGCAACACCAAGATGCCCAAGGAGGTAGCGGACCAGTACTATCTTGAGTGACTGACAGGAAGAGAGGGAATGGATTTGCGACAGACGGTTCTCGAAGCTAAGGACATCTGCAAATCGTTTTACGATAACCTGGTGCTTGATCATGTAAACTTTAGCTGTACGTCCGGCGAGATCCATACCCTCGTTGGGGAAAACGGCGCCGGAAAATCCACGCTGATGCGTATTTTTTCCGGCGTCTACCAGCCGACGTCGGGCGAGCTGTACCTGAACGGCAAGCCGGTCAAATTCACCGGCACGCTGCAGGCGCAGCAGGCGGGCGTCAGCATCATCCATCAGGAATTTAATCTGGTGCCGCACATGAGCATCGCGGAAAATATCTTTTTAGGGCGTCAACTGCGGAAAAAGGGTGGGAACCTTGATTTTCCAGCCATGCGGCGGCGTACAGAGGAGCTGTCCCGCATGATGCGCATGGAACTGGAACCGGATGCGCCGGTGTGCAGCCTGACGGTGGCGCAGCAGCAGATGGTCGAGATCATGAAAGCGATCGAGCTGGATACCCAGATCATCATTATGGACGAGCCGACCGCGGCGCTCACGCCGGTAGAGGTAAGCTCGCTGTTCGCGGCCATGCGTCGGCTGCGGGACGAAGGACGGACGATCATTTACATATCCCACCGCCTAAACGAGGTGTTTGATATCTCGGACCGTATTACCGTGCTCAAGGACGGTGTTATGGCCGCGACCCTGCGCACGGAGGAGACGACAAAGGACGAGGTGGTTAGCCTGATGGTCGGCCGCAAGCTGGATAATATTTTCCCGCCGCGCGACGAGGCGGCGGGAGAGGTACGGCTGCAGGCCGAAGGCCTGGTGATTGCGCCCGGCAAGGGGCCGGCAAGTTTTTCCGTCCGCGCGGGAGAGATACTCGGCGTGACCGGACTGGAGGGACAGGGACAGCGGGAGCTGCTGCGTGCGCTGTTTGGGCTGCACCGGCTGGCCGCGGGGAAAATCTTTATTGACGGGCAGGAGGTCCGTATCCGCAGCACCAGGGAGGCGATGGCGCACGGCGTCACCTTCCTGACCGATGACCGGAAGAACGAGGGCTTGTGCCTGGACCTGCCGATCTATCGCAACATCAGCCTGCCGGTATTCCGCAGGCTGAAGACCGGACCGTTCCTCACCGTGCAGGCGGAACGGCAGGAAACGCAGCGCTACATGGAGCTGATGAACATTAAGGCGGAAAGCTCGGCCAAGCTGGTGCGAAAGCTGTCCGGCGGCAACCAGCAGAAGGTATTGCTCGGGAAATGCCTGTCGCCCGCACCCAAGGTCCTTTTGGTGCATGAGCCCACGCGCGGCATCGACGTGGCGGCAAAGATCGAGATTTATACGCTGCTCAAAAAGCTGGCGCGCGAGGAACAGGTCGCAGTCGTGATGGTATCAAGCGACCTGATGGAGGTGCTCAATGTCAGCGACCGCATCCTGGTTGTTTACGGCGGCGGCATCAGCGGCGAGCTTGCAGCGGCGGACGCGACCGAGGAAAGCGTGATGCGCCTTGCGACGGGCGTGGCGAAGGAGGCGGCGGTATGAATCTGCGTGCGTTTATCAAAAGGCATGACAATCTGTTTATCGTTTACGCGATCCTGCTGGCCGTTGCGGTGGTGGGCGCGGTATCCTCTCCGCGCTTCCTGACCGGAATCAACCTCGGCAACATCATGGAGCAGGCGGTGGGGCTTGGCATCGTGGCGCTCGGCCAGGTGCTGACCATACTGCTGGCGGGCATTGACCTGTCGGTCGGCGCGGTGGTCAGCATGTCTACCGCGATCATGTCGCTGGAGCTGTCCGGCGGCGCGGCGGGTATCCTGCTCAATATCCTCCTTACGCTGGCCGCGGGCGCGCTGGTCGGTGTGTTCAACGGCTTCGGCATCGTGCGCCTGCGCATCCCGCCGTTTATCATGACGCTGTCCACCATGTGCATCGTCAACGGCGTCGCGCTCAAAATCCGGCCCGTACCGGGCGGGTCGATCCCCTATGAATTCATGGATCTGCTGTTCGGGCGGATCGGCATTTTCCCGCACGCGGTGCTGCTGTGGGCGGTGGCCGGCGCGCTGCTGGTCTGGCTGCTGGGCAGCCGCCGTCTGGGACGGAATCTGTATGCGGTCGGTGGCAACCCGACGACCGCCGCACTTTCCGGCATACCGGTCGGGCGGGTGCGCATGCAGGCGCATATCCTGTGCTCGGTCCTGGCGGCGGTGGGCGGCATTTGCGTCGCCGCGCGCATGGGCTCGGGCGACGCCACGCTGGGCGAGACCTACAGTATGGATTCCGTGACCGTGTGCGTACTGGGCGGCGTGAGCCTGTTCGGGGGCCAGGGCAATATCGTGGGCCTGTTGGCCTCGACCTTTATCCTGACCGGAATCAGCAATATCCTGAACATGGTCGGCGTCAGCTCGTATTATCAGTATGTTTTCAAGGGCTTAATCCTGCTGGTCACGGTGCTGGTATTCTCAATCAAGGATAAGCAGAAAGGGTGAGGGCGGTGCAAATGGAAAAAAGCATAAAATGGAAAGACCGCTTTGCCAGGCTGAACGTTCCCATCATTTTCTGGGGCCTGCTCCTGCTGGTGGTGATACTGGGCTTTGTGTCCCCGAACTCGGTCAAGCCGGCGCACCTGCTTGACTTTACCCGACAGGCGGCGCCGATGATCCTGGTCGCGATCGGCCAGACCATCGTTATGATGATCGGCGGGCTGGATCTGTCGGTCGCGGCAGTCATGGTGCTGATCGACGTGGTTGCCGCGCAGATGATGATGAACGACCCGTCCCGCGCCGTGCCGGTCGCGCTGTTATGCCTGTGCATCGGCATGGTGGTGGGTCTGGTCAACGGCTTCCTGTGCGCGGTCATGCATATGCCGAGCTTTGTGGTTACATTGGGCATGAGCACGCTGCTGCTGGGCGTGACGCTGCTGTACAGCGGCGGCTCGCCGAAAGGCTCGATTCCGGATAACTTCCGTTTTCTGGGTACCGGCTTTGCCGGAAAGATACCGATGGCCGCAATCGTCTGGCTGGTGATAGCGGCGGTGGTGATACTGGTCATGCGTTTCCTGCCGATCGGACGGTATATCATGGCGACCGGCGTCAATCCAATGGCAGTGTACCAGTCGGGCGTTGATCCAGTGCGGATACAATTGACCTGCTATGTGCTCTGCGGCCTGTTTGCCGCGCTTGCAGGGCTGCAGATATCCGCCTATATCGGCACCGCCAGCCTGCAGCTCGGCGAGGACTACCAGACGCGCTCGATCGCGGTCGCGCTGCTCGGCGGCGCGGCGTTCACCGGCGGCAAGGGCAGCATTTTCGGCACCATACTCGCCAGCCTGTTCATGGTGGTCATGTCCAGCCTGATCGCGGTACTCAACATGGACGCAGGGGACCAGAATATCATCCAAGGTGTAATCATCCTGGTGGGCCTGCTGCTCAGCGGAATGAAGAAAGACGACTAACCCCCTGCATAAAGGAGCAAAACAAATGAAAGGACTTGAATTTGCCATCATCCGGTATGGGTCGATCTGGAACGATCCGGCCTTTAACGTGGCGGTACCCAATCCGGCGACCGCGCACCAGCCGCGGACGGAGAGCGTGTTCTCCGAGTTTCCCGCGTCGTTTATCCTGATCCGCCATCCGGAGGCTGGCTATATCCTGTATGATGTTGGCGATTTCCCAGACGGGGAAGACGGCATCCCCCGTCCGGATTACTGGAAGGAATATTTCCAGCCCCGCATGGAACGGGAGGATTATGTCGATCGGATATTACCCAGGCACGGCATCGAGCTTTCGGATATTTCCTGTATTATTTTGTCCCATATGCATTATGACCACGCAGGCGGCATCAAGTTTTTCAAGGGTACCAAAGCAGCGCAGAACGTGTATGTACCCCGAGAGGATTTTGCGTATGCCTGCCTCTCAGCACTGACCAATGACGAGGAGCGGAAGACCACCTCCCCCTATTGGCGCAGCGTCGTCACCGCGGGCGGGATTACCTATCACCTGCTTGAGGAGGACGTCGAGCTGTTCCCAGGCGTCCGGCTGTTCCTGATGTCCGGACACACGCCGGCGGTTGCGGTGCTGCTGTTGGAGGCGGAAAACGGGAACTACCTGTTTCCGAACGACGCCTGCTCCTGCCGCCTCAATTACGGCCCGCCGACCAGGCCGACCACCATCCTGTACGACAGTCTGGGCTATGAAAAAAGCGTCAGACGCCTGCGCAGGCTCGAGCGGGAATACCAGGCTAAGCTGATTTTTTCGCATGATCTGGAGGAGGACCGCAGCTACCGCCATTTCCCATCATTTTACCGGTAAACGAACTTCTTTTCTTCTCTTTATACCAGTCCCTTGTCAGGACAAACGAAAGGCCGGATAAACCGGCCTTTCGTTTTGGGAAATAACAAACGCCGCCCAGCCTGCGCCGGGCGGCGTTGTTGTTCCGGTATAGCCGTCACTCAAGCTGCACCTGTGTGCGGATACTGCCGGTGACTGTGATGGGTTTGGTCGTTGTGGTATAGCCGCTGCAGGAGACCTGGATGACATAATTGTCGCGGCGGAGGCTGAACGAGGCAACGCCGTCCGCGCCGGTGGTGGCCGCCTTGCCGCCGATCGAAACGACCGCGCCCGACAGCATGGCGCCGTATTTGTTGGTGACGACAACCTGCACGTTTTCCAGTATCTCGCCGGTCATCTTGACCGTGCGGGAGGAGGATACGCTCGTTGTCTGCGAGATCGATTCGGTAAAGCGCTCATGCGCCGCGGTCAGCGTATAGGAGCCGCGCTTGACGTATACGGTGGCTTTGCCGTCCTCGTCTGTGGTGGCGGTCTGGGTGGCCGTGCCGGTGGCGGAGTCCGCAGGCGTAAAGGTGACGGACGCGCCCTCGATCGGCAGGCCGAGGTCGTCCACGACGCTCGCGGTCAGCGCATAGGTGGTGACATAGTTGACGCGGAGCGTGGGGTTCTGGCCGTTCGACATGACGAAGGTGAAATCCGCATAGGACGCGCCCTTTTCCGCAAATTCGGAAATCGCGGATTTGTTCAGCGTGACCTGGTTGCCGCTGACCTTATACTGCCAGTCCTCCTCCAGCTCCTTGTTATTGCAGCGGATCCTGCGCAGCTCCGCGCCGTTGGCGGGCGTCAGGGTGACGGCGATATCGCGGTAGCCGCCGGAGCTGGTGTTCGCGTCAAAATCGACCTCCTCCGGCGCGATCTTGTTGACCGGCTTGGAGTCCGTGATGGTCAGAGAGCAGGTGGTGGTCGAACCCTTGCTGGGTACGAAGCTGATGGTGTACGAACCCTTGCTCTTTTTGGCGAGCGTTTCGGCCATCAGCACCACCTGGCCGGTGGAGGTGTTGTAGGTGTAGTCCGTGCCGCGTTCGAGTACTGTGCTGCCGAGCTTGATGCTGCTGAGCGTCACGCCGGCCGGTGTGGAGACCGTGAGCGGCACATTGGCGTAGCCCGCGGATTCCTCGTATTTGTCAAACGTGATTTGCGAAGGGCTGACCGCCATCTGGCCGGAATTGCTCGTGATGATAGTGAGCGCGGCGGTCGAGCGGTCCGAGAACGTGAGCTTGGCCGTATAGGTGCCGGCCTCGAGCGTGGTGAGATAGGTCTTGTAAATGCGGATGCCGTTTTTATCGGTCAGCAGGTTGTAATCCTCGCCGAGCGTGAGCGTGTCGCCATCCACGGTGATGCGGACCAGGTCGTCCTTATCCGCGTTGAAGGTAAAGTCATAGGAATGGGCGATGGAATCCGCGTTGCCGGCGTCGAACGTCAGCGCGGCGGGGGAGATGGAAATGCTGTTGGAGGACTGCACGCTCTCTCCGGCGATGGTCGCGGTCACGCCGCTGGCCAGCTCGACAGTGGAGGGCTCCATCACCAGGTCGCACCCGCTGACGTTGAGCGCGGCCTTCTGTACCGAGCCGCCGCCGGTGAGCGTGACCTTGCCGTCCGCGGTCAGGCTGTCGATCGTGGTGCTGCCGGTCGTGAGGATGGTGCAGGCCTGCTTGACGTTGACGTCCCAGAGTGCGGCGTCCAGCGTCAGCGAAAGGTTTTCGCCGTTGACGTCCAGATCGGAGAGGCCGCCTGCGCTGATGCCCAGGCCGCTTTCATACAGCATGGCGTCCGACTGCACCTCAGTATGCGCGATGCTGGTGTTGCCCGAGCAGGTGACGGAGAGCGTCTGGTCGCAGGGGCTGGAAACGGTCAGGTCGAGCGCGGACACGCCGTTCAGCACGACCGAGCCGCCGGAGACGATGATCCTGCCCTCCACCGTGACATTCTGCAGGGTCACGCTTCCGGCACCAACCCCCTCGGTGATATAGAGGTTGCCGTCGATGGTTGCGTTGGACAGGGTGCAGGGCCGGGTGATGGAGACGTTGTCGGTAACGCTGTCCAGATCCGCGCCAGTGTAGCTGCCGCCCTCCTTATGCAGGGAGGTGCCGAGAAAATAATATAGGATCTTGGCGATCTCGCCGCGGGTGATGGTACCCTGCGGCTTAAAGGTGCCGTTGGGATAGCCGTTGATGTACTTGAGCGCGACCGCCTCGGCGACGTATGCGCGGGCATAGCTGCTCACCGCGGATTTGTCCGAAAACGTCATGTCGTCCGGATCGGCGTCCGGCGTATACTTGTGCAGGCGGCCCAGGATGGTTGCGGCCTGCTCGCGCGTAAGCGTACCCTGCGGGTCCATTTTGTTGTTGCCCACGCCGTTGATATAGCCGTAATAGACAGCGGTGGCGACGATGTCGTAATAAGCGGAGCCGGAGGGTACGTCGGTAAAGCTGATGGACGCTTTTTCGGTGAAGTCAAACGCTCGGTTGATATAGCGCATGAATTCCCAGCGGGCGATCGGCTGGTCCGGCGTGTACTGGCCGGACGAGGACGGGTTGATGATCTCCAGCTCGTGCAGCTCGGTCAGATAGGTTTTTGCCCAGTGGTTTTCGATATCGGACGCAGCAAGCGCGGCCGGCAGCATGCACAGCAGCATGGCGGCCGCCAGCACTGCGGATATCAGTCTTTTCACAGCGATCACCTCTTCGGTATTGTTATTCCTATTTTACCATTAAAAGAAATGTTTGTGTACTGTTATTTTTTGAAAACGCGGCCGAACCCTAAACAATGTAAAAATCATACATAAATGGAAGCATCTGCCCCTTAATCCATAATAAACCGACAAAATTCGACGAAATACGAATTTTTGTGATAAAATAAAATCCAATCAAAAAAGCGGAAAGGGGATTTATCAAGATGGACATGTCACCTGTTATGGGTATGCCGCATATTTATGAGGAGGACGGTTACATCCACTTCATGCTGCGTCCAGAGGACCTGATGCGGCTGCGCTATTCGGAGGAGGCCAAAACCTCTTTCGTGGATTTTATGGACCAGTGGCTCGACCAGATGAAAACGCAGGTCCGCGAAAACACGATGGACGGCTACCGCTACGCGTTTGAAAAGCACATCCGGCCGTTCTTCACCGCGCGCGGCACCACGCTCGCCACCGCGCGGCCGATGGATTTCCAGGACTTTGTCAACCTGAAGTTTTCGCAGGGCCTATCGCCGACCTCGATCGTCAAATTCCACTCCATCATGCACAAGTGCCTGAAATACGCGGTCGCGCTGCAGATCATCCCGCTCAACCCGTCGGACAACGTGATGCTGCCCAAGCGCTACAAATACCGTGGGCAGGTGTACAACCGCACGCAGATCAACGTATTCCTGGCCGCAGCGCTGCACTCGCCGGCCGAGGCGGCGTTCGTGCTGGCGGCCACCTACGGCCTGCGCCGCAGCGAATGCGCGGGCCTGCGCTGGAGCGCGATCGACCTGCGCGCCCGCACCATGGTCATCAACCATACGGCGGTGCAGTCGGGCGGGCGGGTCATTTACGCGGACAGCGTCAAGACCAAGTCCAGCTACCGCACCCTGCCGCTTTCCGACTCACTCAAGCGCTATCTGAGCGACCTGCGCCGCCGCCAGAACGAAAACCGCAAGCGGTACGGCAAAAAATACTGCAAGACCGACTATGTCTGCTGCCATGAGGACGGTTCGCCCCTCCGGCCGGACTATATTTCGCGCGAATTCGAGCGGGTATGCCGTAAGGCGGCGCTGCCGCGCATCCGCTTCCACGACCTGCGCCATTCGGTTGCGACCATCCTGCTCCAGCAGGGCTTTTCGCTCAAGCAGATCCAGGAATGGCTGGGCCACGCGGATATCGCGACCACGGCGAACGTTTACGCGCATGTTCCCTATGTGGAGAAGATCTCGATCGCCAAGGGCGCGACGCCCGCGATCGTGCTGCAGTAAAGCGTAAAAAGCGGCCTTATGGCCGCTTTTTACGTTTGCTTTATGCGAATGCGCGGTACAGGAAGGTGACGATCTGGCCTCGGGTGCAGGTATCGGACGGGGAGAATGTGGTATCGCTGGTGCCGGTGGTGACGCCCTGCTCAACCGCCCAAGCCACCGCGTCCGTATAGTAGTCCGGAACGTCGGTGAAAGCGGCGGGCGCGGCCGATTCCGGCTTGCCGTCCATTTTCCACATGAAGTCCACCGCATCCGCGCGGGTGCAGGAATAGTCCGGATCAAAGCCGATTCCGGTGGTCATATCCTGCTCATTTGCCCACTGCGTAGCCTTGAAATAATAGCTGTCCTTCGAAACGTCGGCAAAATATCCCGCCATGCTTTCCGGTTCGGGCGAACCCGCCGCGCGCCACAGGAAAGTGATGATCTGGCCGCGGGTGCAAAGCTCCTCGGGCGAGAAGGTGGTGTCGCTGGTGCCGGTGGTGATGCCCTGCTCAACAGCCCAGGCAACTGCGTCCGCGTAGTAGGCGCCGCTCTTTACGTCGGAAAAGCCGGTATCGGTTTCCGTGTCCTGTGCGGGCTGGGTCGTGGAGCCGCCCTGCTCCACGGCGCGGAAAGCGGTTCGCTGCTCGCCGGCATACGCACCGCCGTTGTCCTGGACACACATCACTGTCTTGCCGGTTTCCAGCGCAAGCGTATTGATGTGGAGATCAAATGTGGTGATCCAGCCCCTTGTTGCATCATAGGTGCTGACACAGAAGCCGCGCGGCGCATCCACCGTCAGCACCGTGCCGGCAGGAACGAGAAGCACGGTAAACTCGTCTCCCCCAATAACGTCCTGCATGGTTTCCGTGCCGATGATCGGCTGGGACAGCGTGTACTGCCAGCCGTGGATATCGGTCAGCGTGGTGTCCCCAGCCTGTGCGGCAAACGCCGGAACGGTTAACCCCATGCACAGAGACACGGCCAGAATCAGGGAAAGCAAACATTTTTTCACAAAAAACCCTCCTCTTTTTCTCAGAGAAGGGCCTTTCCGGCTCCCTCTCTGGATGAAACCGGTATGCCCGCCGTGGCGGACCTCCTTTATAAAAAAGGTAGCACAATACGGGCCGGATTGCAAGCTTATTTCCCGCGGAACGCAAAAAACCGCTGCCCAAGGTAGTTGAAGCCGGTAAACAGGCACATGCCCGCGAACATGGAGACGTTGTCCCGCACGCCCGCGGCCACGCCGGACAGGAGTGCGCGGCACAGCGGCTTGGCGATGCCGTAGGCCAAAAGATAGCATGCCGCGATGTTGAGCGCGAAGCGGACGATCTCCCCCGCGCTCCTTTCGCTGCTCTGGAAGGTAAAGTATTTATTGAGGAAAAAGCTCAGGATGCTGGTCAGCAGGTAATTGGCCGCGCTTGACACCCAGTAGGAGCAGTGGGCAAGGTTGTACAGCCCGAACATGATCGCCGTGCCGACCAGCGTGTTGACCACGCCCACAATCAGGAATCTGGCGAGCTTTTGGTCAATAATGCCGGACAGCCTGCTCATTTGATGCCTTCCTCCGTTTCGCGCACCAGATAGATCGGCCGTCGCTTGGTTTCCAGATAGGTTTTGGAGAGGTACTGACCGAGGATGCCGATGCACAGAAGCTGCACGCCGCCGAGGAACAGAATGACACATATCATGCTCGGCCAGCCGCCGACCGGATCGCCGAACGCCAGCGTCTTGACCAGCACCACCAGGATGAACACGAACGCGATCAGGCACAGCAGCACGCCCAGCACGGATGCGAGCGCGAGCGGCACGGTCGAGAAAGCCACGATCCCCTCCAGCGAATAGCGGAACAGCTTCCAGAACGACCACTTGGTTTCGCCGGCCACACGCTCGACGTTGACGAACGGGATCCATTTGGTGCGGAAGCCCACCCAGCCGAATATTCCCTTGGAAAAACGGTTGTACTCGCGCATGGACAGGATCGCGTCCACCACGGCGCGCCGCATCAGGCGGTAATCGCGCGCGCCGTCCACGATGTCCGCGTCGGATATTTTATGGATCAGCCGGTAAAACAGGCGCGCGAAAAACGACCGGATGGGAGGCTCGCCTGCGCGGGTGGTGCGGCGGGTGGCGGCGCAGTCGTAGCCCTCCTCGGTGACCGCGCGATACAGCTCGGGCAGCAGGGCGGGCGGGTCCTGCAGGTCCGCGTCCATCAGGGCGACGTAATCGCCCGTCGCGGCCTCCAGACCGGCGAGCATGCCGGCCTCCTTACCGAAATTGCGTGAAAACGATACGAACCGCACGCGTCTGTCCGCCGCGGCAAGGCGGCGCAGCACGGACAGGGTATTATCGCGCGAACCGTCGTCGATGAATACGAATTCAAAATCGATCCCTGACATTTCCCCGGCAACACGGGTTGCCTCCTGATAGAACAGGGGCAGCGCCTCCTCCTCGTTATAGCAGGGGACCACGATCGAGATTATGGGCATGGCTTTTCTCCTCTCTGAAGCGGTCAAAGGCAGGCACTACGTTGGAGCCGCGAAAGACCGCGCGGATGGGGCAGTGGAGCCTTATACTCTGGAATTATTTTAATCCCTTGCCATATCGATGTAAAGAAAAAACGGCCGCATTGCAACAAACCTGTAACATTATACCCGCTTATGTCACGATTGTTACACTTTTCCGCCTGCTATTGTGAGAAATGGGAGGAAACGCTATAATTTAATTACGATAATATCCAAGGATGGAAATGACTATGCTCAAAAAAACAATTTCCGCCCTGTTTGTGGCGTGTATCATGGTGATAGGAGCCGCGGCGGCGGGCACGATCTTCCCCGTGACCCGCACGGATATCGACGGCGTGAGCCGATCCGGCTATCTGGACGAAGAGGGCAGGACCGTACTCTCGTTCGCCTATGCGCAGGCGGGCGAGTTCGCGGACTGCGGCCTGGCCGCGGTCGAGGATGAAAAGTGGCAGACCGCGGTGATCGATCGGGAGGGGAGACTGGTTATCCCTTATACCGCGTCGCCGGTGTCGGTCGATTTTTCCGAAGATATGGTGGCGTACCGCTACGCCGACCACAGCGTCTACTACACCCTGCAGGGGGAGCTGGTCGGCTCCTACGCGGGCGCGCTGGATTTCTTTTCGGATGGCCTGCTGCTCTGCAAAAGCCCGGCCTCCGGCCTGTATTCCTACGTCAGGCAGGATGGTACGGCGGCCTTTGAAGGGGAATACAGCGACGCAGGCGTTTTCCTGAACGGCCGCGCGCTGGTGCGCACGACCGATGGCGCCTACCTTGCCATCGACACGCAGGGGCAGACCCTTTACACGCTGGAGCATCATATCACCCCGTCCTATATGACCATTTTCGGCACAGATACGGTTGTGCTTTCCGACGGGACCAATCAGGCGCTGTATTCTCTGGAAAGCGGCAGCTATATCACGGATTTCCTGTATAACACGATCTCGGAATTCCACGGTGGCGTCGCCATGGTCCGCCAGGCCAACCGTTGGGGGCTGAT
The DNA here is from genome assembly GCF_900291975.1 of Agathobaculum massiliense. GTDB lineage: Bacteria > Bacillota > Clostridia > Oscillospirales > Butyricicoccaceae > Agathobaculum > Agathobaculum ammoniilyticum. The sequence continues at coordinate 1,724,798 of NZ_OMPN01000001.1, read as the reverse complement.
GGACACCACAGGCAAGCTGCTCACCCCGCCGACCTACTATTACCTGTCCTATATGGGGGACGGGCTGTACGCGGCGCGTAGCGAGGACGGCTCGGCCGCGGCGGTGGACGCCAACGGCAACATCGCCTACCGCACGCTTAGCTATGTCGGCGGCTTTGACGAGCTGCGCTACGGCCTGGCATGGCACGGGACCTCGGACGGGAGCCTGATCTTTTTCAAAAAGAACGGCGGCTATTTCGCCAGCCTGAAGAATGCGGAAAATCCGACGCTGCTCAGCGAGAACGTGGTGCGCGTCACGCAGGACGGAAAGCAGAAGTATGTTAACCTTTCCGACGGGCGGACGCTGTTCGAGCAGCCGACCTCGTTCGATCTCGGCAAGGGCATCACGGCGACCACCGTGCATTACGAGCGCTTTTTCGGCTATCAGGCGGATGGGAGCGAATATGGCTGGAACGTGGATTTTCCGGAGATCTCCGGTCTGCCGGATGCCGATGTGCAGAAGAAGATCAATGAGGCCATCCGCAAATTTTTCCTGGAAGGCCCCTCAGTGTCGGCGGAGTATGAGGCGCTCGAAGGCGGTTACGGCGCGTCGCTGGAGGGTTCCGTGCTGGTGGTTTGGGCGAACTGCGTCAGCGGAAAGGGCGCGGGCTCGTCAGTCTGGAACAATAACCTGGCGTTTGATATCCGCACGGGCGAGCAGTATGGGCTGAACGATCTTCTTTCGAGCGGCTATGTGGAAACGGTCAAGGCGCTCCTGCCGGATACGCACGCGTTTTACCTGTACAGCTTCCCGCGCATGAGCACAAAGGGCGTGACCTATTATTATAATGAATATGAGAGCGAAACGCGCCGCGCCTATACCGAGAGTTACCTGCTCACATTCGAGCAGCTGCAGGAGGCGGTCGATCAGTCGGGCGAATGCTACCAGGCGCTGAAAACGCCGTTTATTCGCGAGACCAGCCTGACCGGCTTCCGTGACGTTCCCAACAGCCATTGGGCCGCGGAGTATATTCAGCAGGTCAAGCAGGACGGCGTTATGCAGGGCGACGCGGACGGGCTGTTCCGGCCGGACGACCTGCTCACAGGCGCAGAGCTGTGTGCGACCATCGCGCGGAGCGCGGCGCTCGAGACGCCGGATACGGTGCTGGAGGGCGTCAGCGCGGACGCTTGGTATGCAAAGGATGTCAGCGCGATGCAGGCCGCAGGCCTGCTGGATGGTCTGGAGCTTGACTTTACCGCCCTGATCAGCCGAGAGGAGGCCATGCAGGTGTTCGCGAACCTGCTTGTCGGTAAAGGTAGCGCGCTGCCGGACGAGGCGGAAACGGACGAGCTCCTGTCGTCCATTTCCGACCAGGAGACGATCACACCGGAGTACCGTGCCGCCGTGGCGTTGTGCATGCAAAAGGGACTGGTCAAGGGCTATGCGGACGGTACGCTGCAGCCGGCGGGTAATTTTACCCGCGCGGAATTTGCCAAGCTGCTGACGATGCTCTGAATAAAAGGTGAATAAAGCAGCCTTTCTGCCGTGGATACTGACGCGGCAGGAGGGCTGTCTTTTTGTAAAAAAGCGGCCGGAAACTGCGGGAGGAGGAGAAAAAAGCTTTTCCTGTTTTCAGGGGAACGGCGAAAAAGCGTTTTTTTCGATTTGTTGCAAAATAGAAGATATTTGGCCGAAAACGGGGCGATTAAGGGGAAAATCAGGAACAGGCCCGCCATCAGAAAAAGGTTCTCGCACTGGTACTGGCGTTCGCATGCGCGTTCACCATGTTTGCCGGTGCGGCGTTCACGGACGAGGCGGACATTAAGGCCACCGACGCCGTGAACATGCTGACGGCGCTGGGCGTAATCGAGGGCGACCCCGATGGCTCCTTCCGTCCGGATGCAACCGTTACCCGTGCGGAAATGGCGAAGATGATCTTCGTTGTCCGCAACAACTCCATTGATGATTCGGCCTACGCGAACAACTCTTCGAAGATGACCGACATCAACAGCCACTGGGCCAAGGGCTACATCAAGTTCTGCGAGTCCCAGGGCATCATCGCCGGCTACGGCGACAACACCTTCAAGCCCGACGCGACCGTAACCGGCGTGGAAGCTGCGAAGATGCTGCTCGTTCTGACCGGTTATGACGCTGACAAGGCTGGCCTGACCGGTCACAACTGGTCCACCAACACCCTGAAGTATGCCGGTTCCGCCGGTATCCTGGACGACGTCAACTCCGGTCTGGAGTCCGGCCTGCCGCGTCAGTACGCCGCGCAGATGATCTACAACACGCTGGACACCAACCGTGTCAAGTGGTCCACCGACTCCGACTCCTTTGACGACAACCTCGGCAATGGCTACAAGGAGACCGTTGGCTACGCTTACATGGGTCTGACCAAGTCTGTTGGTATCCTGACTACTGTCAGCAAGGACTCCCTCACCCTGACCGGTATCGACGAGGCGGAGAGCGATAAGGTTTACTCCGGCAGCAATCCGTACGCTACCAACTTCACCAAGGTGAAGGAGGATTACTCCAGCCTGCTGGGCCAGAAGGTTAAGGTCATGTTCAAGGACGGCAAGACCAACAACGTCCTCGGCGTTTATGCGGTTTCCGACAACGAAGCCTACGCCGTTAACGCTTCTGAAGTAGAGTCCGATGGCGATAAGGTCAAGTTCGGCGGCAAGTCCTACTCGATCGAGAACGCTTACGGCAATGACTACATCGATGTTTACTACACTGACATCGAGGGCAAGGAAACTGCCGTAACCGGTGAGGATGGCGCCTCTTCGAGTACCTCCAAGAGCTTCACCTCTCAGGCGGGTGTCAAGTACACTGCTGCCAACAGCAAGTACGGCTTTGAGGCTGAAGAGCTGTTCGACGATTGGGATACCTCCTCTGCGGTAATGCAGTTCGTCGATTCCGACGGCAACGGCCGCTTCGACTCCGTTATCATCACCGACTACGCCGCGGCTGAGGTCACCTCTGTTACCTCCTCCAAGGTAGTTGCCGGCAAGAGCTATGAGTTCGACGAAGAGAACATCGACGACGACCTCAAGGCGGACGACTGGGCGATTATCTCCTACGACCGCTACAACGACTGCACCCGCGTTGCCAAGGCTGACGTTATCACCGGCAAGCTGGACGGCCTGAAGAAGGACAGCACTTCCGAGAACTACAACGCAAACAAGGGTACTGGCGTTAAGTATCATGAGTACCAAATCGGCGACGAGTGGTACAATGGCGCAACCGACAAGGACAGCCGTACCGATATCAGCACCGTTAAGGCGGGCGACGAGGTCGAGGCTGTTGTTGTAAACGGCGTTGCATGGAAGATCAAGCGCTCTTCGGGCAACGGCTCTCTGGCTGATGTGACCGACATTGCGATGGTCGTTAACAAGGATGCCGGCATTGGCGGCAATCAGGTCAAGCTGCAGTTCTTCAACGACACTACCAAGGTTGTTGACGTTGACGATGACAGCACGATCAAGTATGCTTCCCTGAAGGTCGGCGCGCTGTATGAGTACAGCATCTCCGGCGGCGAGTACTCTTTCGAGGGTCTGTCCACGGAAGACGATTACTACGGCGATTACACCTATGTCGGCACCGCTTCGTACACCGCTAAGGCTGATGCTCTGGGCGGCAAGAAGATTGACGACACTGCCAAGGTTATCCTGTTCGAGGATAACGGCAAGGATACCGGCAATGACTCCAAGGTCATCACCGGCAAGCAGCTCAAGGCGCTGGAAAGCTCCGCTGTCACTTATGAGGGCGATGCGGCTTACTTCACCGCTGACGTAAACGGCCTGACCCGCGTTGCGGCGATTGCTGTTGAGGTCGACAAGCTGCCCGAAACCACCACTTCCAACGACTTCTACGGCTACATCCTGTCCGACGCGAAGGAATCCGGCACGAACGAGGTTTCCTACAACGTGCTGCTCGAGGGCGCTGACGAGGCCGTAACGGTTTACGAGAAGAACGCCAAGACCGGTGACCGCAAGAAGAACACCCTGATCGGCTATAAGTCCCTCGACGGTGAGGATGCCGACAAGCGTTACATCGACGACGTACATCTGTACAAGCTGGGCGAGACCAACTTCGGTCTGGGCGCTATCACCGATGTGAACAGCAAGCAGACCACGGTTCAGATCGCTGGCTGGGATGGCTCCGCTGTTCAGAATTACGAGCGCGACGTAACCGCTGACACCGTGGTATTCTACATCGATACCGACGCGAAGACTGGTTCTTCGACCGGCTCGATCCGCAAGGCTACCAAGTGGTATGACGATGCGGACGGCGCGATGATCACCAGCGGCGACAGATACATTGCCAACGCCCTGTACCTGATCAAGGACAGCGACGATCTGGAAGTGCTGGTCGTTGAGTCTGGCGACAACCAGTTCCGCGGCAAGTACGCTGACGCACTCAAGGAAACTTACGATACCACGACCTGGTCCGGCTCGATTGCAAATGTGACCCAGGAGTATGATGCTTCCGCGCAGCCTGTTTCTCTCACGCTGACGACCAAGAATGTTCCGGCGAACACTACAGTTGAGTTGAAGAACGCGATCAGCTCCAAGGGTACTTCTTTGACCGGCATGGCTTTAACTGCCAGCACCAAGGTTGCGGCAAACGGTTCCACCACGCTGTCCATGACCAATGTGCCGGTTGCAACGGTTGACGACGTAATTACCCTGACCTTTACGGTTGGCAAGGGTACGGAGAACGAGTTCGATGCCTCTGCTACCATTACGGTTGTTAATAAGGCAATTGAAACTTCCGAGATCTCTGGTGCGACTGTTACTGCTAAGGATCTGACCACTAATACTTCTTGGAATTCCGCTGCATCCTTTAACGACTTGTTCACGGCAACGGATACTACTAATGCAACGGCTGCAGTTAGCTACAAGCTGAATGGCAACACTTATTACAACTATGATAAGTTGCCGACGACAACCGGTATTGGCTACACTGTTGAAGTAACTGTGACCTACACTGCTAAGGCTAACTTTAAGTTCGCTGGTGACTACACCGGTGCAACTGCTACCAGCTGGACGGTTGACGATGCGACCGTATCTGATGATGGCGCTACGCTGACTGTAGTGTATACCAGCCCTGTGGTTACTCTGTCTTAAATCTGTTTCAATTTTAAGGCAGCAACGAAAACCCCCGAGGATTCCTCGGGGGTTTTCCCTTTTCCTTTTACCGGAACGCGATGTAGTAAAACTGCGCGCCGTTGTAGTTGAGCTTGCTGTATTTGTACTCATACAGCGTAAAACCGTTGGAAACAATGCCACAGTAATCTGTTTTGTAGCCTTGCAGCATCAAGGTGCTGTAAACCGCGGTTTCGTCCGCGATCAGGCCGTCCTTATGGCCGATAATGACCGCCTTGGGTGTGAACCCGATCGACAGGGTGCGCGGATAGCTGCCGGTTCCGGTGTAGGTGCCGAAATACATCTCGCTTTTCTGCGGCACCGCGTTCTCCAGCGCGCGGACCCGTCCGGAAAGCGCTTCGCGGGCCTGCTGCTCGGCGGCGAGTCCGGCCTGGGTTGCTTTCTCATCCAGCTCGGCGGCAAGCTCCTCTGAGAGCATCTCCCGATCGATCGTGTCCCCGAACGTGTCCACCACGATGCCCTCCACACGCGCCTCCAGCCGTGAAGCCTCGTCGCAGATTCCGTTCACCGCCTGCCGCAGCTCCTCCGGACTGCTGTCGAACCGCGCTTTCAGCTCGTTTGCCGGCAGGCTCGGCTGGTCGGGCAGGTCGGTGATTTTGTGTGTGAATTGCGTGATCTTGTGGTCAGAAAAAGACATGGTTTCCTCCTTTTTGTCGGTGCCGCCCGCGCGCGTTCCTTGGACAGCGCGCGCGGGCGCGCGTGGGGCGGAGCCGCCCCGTCTGGTTTTTCATGCGGGGAAAGTAAGCAACCGTTATAATAGCCCAAAAAACGGAAAGCGCAAGGGCAAGTATTTGCCCTTGCGCTTTTTCCCGTTTCTGCTATTCTGGTAGACGCTTACTTTCCCGTGCCGGTGCAAACGGCGGGCGGGGAACCCCTCACGCGCGCGCCCGCGTGGTCAGAGGAACGCGCGCGAGGGGGAACTCCGGCCGCCCCAAACAAAAGGAGGTTTTTCATGTCATTCAGCGATCATAAAATCACAGCGTTCCAGCACAAAATCACAGACCTGCCCGACCAGCCGAGCCTGCCGGCAAACGAGCTGAAAGCGCGATTCGACAGCAGTCCGGAGGAGCTGCGGCAGGCGGTGAACGGAATCTGCGACGAGGCTTCACGGCTGGAGGCGCGTGTGGAGGGTATCGTGGTGGACACGTTCGGGGACACGATCGATCGGGAGATGCTCTCAGAGGAGCTTGCCGCCGAGCTGGACGCGAAAGCGACCCAGGCCGCGCTCTCTGATGAAGCGGGAGCGCGTGTCCAATCGGATAAGGCCCTTGCCGACCGTTTAACGGCTAACGAAACACTGACCGCACAGAAATGTGAAATTTACTGCGGCAGTTATGCCGGAAGCTGGGACGGGGATTACAGCCATAGTAATACGAAAACCGTTTCTCTCGGCTTTCAGCCGAAAGCGGTTATTATTTCCTCGAGCAACGCGAGCAATATTGCCGGTTACGGCGCAACACTGGCACATATCGCGGTGGAGGATGCGGCGTCGCCATATGTTTCGATCACAAGTACCGGTTTTCAGGTAAGCCGCTATATGAACCTTTCGGCCAATGGTCCATTCCGGTATGTTGCGCTGAAATAGGGAAAACCCCCTCGAAATTCCGAGGGGGTTTTTTCCACCTTTAAAGATTACTGAACATCCTTAATCTCAGTAGCAGTCAGGGTAATCGCCTTGCCTGCCTTGATATCGTTTTCTGTCACAGTATACTCAAAAGTGATTTCGGTTGTAGAGCCGCCAGCCTTATTCTGGAGCTTGGTGCCGTTGGACAGCGTCAACTCATACTTAGCAGCCGTTCCACCATTATCGATGTTCGTGCCCGTTACAGTAATGGTAACCGTCTCGTCTTTCGCTTTTGCCGCGGCCGCCACAGCGGTCACAGCCATGTCCTTAGTAGTAGCCGTGGCACTGTCCTGCTTCAGATTAGCAGTCTCTACCGCCGCTACACCCACGTTTACCTTGGTGAAGGTGATATCCGTAATGTTAACGGAAACCTTAGCATCAGCAGTATCCACATCAGCAATAACAATGTCAGCAGTGTTGCCCGGCTTCAGGGTAATGTTCTGCGTGGTTTTGTATCCATCCACATCGATAGATGCTTTAGCAGTAGCTTCCGCGAAATCGCCTTCGACCGTCAACTGGACATGAACTTCCTTATCGCCAGAAACGTACTTGGAGCCTGCGCCAGTGATGATATCCTTATCCTCAACAGAGATTTCAGCATACTTGGTGCTGTAGTCGCCCTTCTCCTGAGTTTCGCCGCTGTCATCGCCGCTCTCGTGGCTCTTGCCGTCGAACGCGCCAGTGGTATCAACAACCAGAACCTTCAGGTCAACATCATCGTTGCCGTTTTCGTCAACCTGGAACATCACGTTGGAGGAGTAAGCAGTCTGATCGTTGCTGTCAATGTACTTCTCAGCCTTGGCCATCGCAGACGTGCCGTAGACGAAGTCAACGCCGATCTGCTTATCTTCGTCTGCAGCGGAGTCAACGAACAGGACAGCGGTGTCCGCGGTTACGTTGAACTTCTTGTTATTAACGCTGATGAACTTGGTGTCCGTGCTCTGGTTGCCGCCATAGTAAACGGTACCGTCATTACCGAAAGATGCCGTACCCTTAACCGCAGTCTGCTTGGAGGTATCAACATCTGCGATCTTGGCGACCTCGCTTACGTCGCTGATAACGTTGTCGGAGTTGATCGCGGAGTAGCCGATCAGCGTACCCTTAGCGCGAGCAGTCGCGTTCTCTTCGATAACGTCAACATACTCGTTGTCAGTCGTCCAGATCGTGTAGGAAGCATTGCCGTCCTTGTTCTGGCCGTTGTTGGTGACAACATATGCGTAGTTGTCGAAAGACTCGCCGCTGATGGTCATATCGTCGGTCTTGACAGTGATCATCATCGCACGGTTGAGACCGTTCTTGTCCTTCGTGAATACCGCGCCGGCTTCCTTAGAGGTAGCCAAATCATTGGTATTCAGCGCGTTATACTGCTTGCCGGTCAGCATCTTGGAGCGGCCGTTGCCGTCATACAGGATAACCGCGGCGGAATCATCCACGGTATAGTCCTTAGTGCTTACGGTTACCTTATCATTGCTCGGATCGGCCGTGCCGGTACCAACATAGAGGTAGCCATTGTACTTGATGGTGTCGATCGCCTCGAACTTCATCGAAGTATCCGAGCCGGAAACCTTGTAAGCCTTACCAGCCGAGCTGGAACCCAGGGTGACCTTGGTGTTGTCGGAGATGGTAACCAGCTTGGAGGTGCCGTCGAAGTAGCGGATACGGACCTGATCGCCGTTGATCGTGCCGTTGCTGACTACGACCGCAACGTTGGTCGGGAAGCCGCCTTTGCCGTCGTCGGACTTGATCTTAACGATCACGCCATTGACAACATAAGCCTTGACGGAGTCGCCGTTGGAAACATCCGAAGCGTTTTCGTCGGAAATGTTGTACCAGGTGCCGTCCAGCTTATACTGCTTGTAGTCGCCGTTGATCTTGTCATTCTTGTCGCGGGAGCCGTCCAGTGTGGTGCTGATGATATCAGCCTTGACAACATCCTTGCAGTCCTCATACAGGTTCGCGGAAACAACCGCCCAGTCGTCCTGCTCGATGTCCTCGTCGATGTTTTCGTCCTCGAACTTGTAGGTCTTGGAACCAGCGGTGATCTTATCGGAAGAAACGTAAGTCACTTCGCCGACCAGCTTCTCGAATACGATAGCGGTATCGATCTTGCCGTTGCCGTTCGCATCGACGAAAGTTACCTCGTCGGTGGACAGGTTGCCGTTGGACTCATTTTCGTTGAGTGCAGCGCCCTTGTCGAAATAGTCAAGAGACTGAGCCTTTTCCGCCTGCGCGCCGTCTACGCTGATAAAGGTAGTGGCGATCTTGGTGCCGTCGATCGAGTAGGACTTGCCGCCGAACTTAATCTTAGCGCCGTCCTTTTCAACGCCATTCATCAGGGTGGTGTAAACCGTGTTGTCCGAGATGGAATAGACGCCCAGAACGTTGTTGGTCTTTTCATCCTTGAACATGACCTTGACCTTCTGGCCCAGCAGGCTGGTGTAGTCCTCAGAAACCTTGGTAAAGGTCACATCGTCGTATCGGGCGATCTTGTGGTAGTTGTCGGAATCGTAGCTTTCGTCCAGCTTGATGGTCAGGGAGTCACGATCGATGGAGATCAGGGTACCGACATCCGAGGACAGGCCCATGTAAGCCTTACCAACGGTCTCCTTGACGCCGCCGTTGAGGATGTCGTCAAAAGACTGAGAATCGTTGGACCACTTGACACGGTTGGTGTCCAGCGTGTTGTAGATCATCTGCGCGGCGTACTGACGCGGCAGGCCCTGCTCCAGGCCGGAGTTGACGTCGTCCAGCAGGCCGGCGGAGCCAGCATACTTCAGGGTGTTGGTGGACCAGTTGTGGCCTACCAGACCAGCCTTGTCAGCGTCGTAGCCTGCCAGAACGAGCAGCATCTTCGCAGCCTCCACGCCGGTTACGGTCGCGTCGGGCTTGAAGGTGTTGTCGCCGTAGCCGGCGATGATGCCCTGGGACTCGCAGAACTTGATGTAGCCCTTGGCCCAGTGGCTGTTGATGTCGGTCAGCTTAGAGGAGTTGTTCTCGTAAGCCGAGTCGTCAATGGTGTTGTTGCGGACAACGAAGATCATCTTCGCCATTTCCGCACGGGTAACGGTTGCATCCGGACGGAAGGAGCCATCGGGGTCGCCCTCGATTACGCCCAGCGCCGTCAGCATGTTCACGGCGTCGGTGGCCTTAATGTCCGCCTCGTCCGTGAACGCCGCACCGGCAAACATGGTGAACGCGCATGCGAACGCCAGCACCAGTGCGAGAACCTTTTTCTGATGGCGGATTATATAACAAAAACCCTTCTGTTATTTGATTTTCCGTATAAAATAACTAAATGGACAAACTTTTTTAAAAGCCTCTATTTTTTATCCGCAAAAGCCGCCTATGCGGGTTGCGCCTGTTTGGCACAAATGAGCCCTCCAAAAGTAAGAAAAGAAATTTGTCTATAACATACAAAACGGCCTCCCTTTTATGGGAGGCCGCACCGAACTCTCTCTATGCTTTTCTGCTGAGGCGCTGCTGCATATATGCATGCGCATTATTTTCCAGCGTATCATCCAACGGGGATAGCGGCTGAACAACATCGTATTTCCGTTGTATCGCCTTCTGCAGGATAAAATCACACAGCTCCGGATTTTTGGGAAGCAGCGAACCATGCGAATAGGTGGCGAACACATTTTTATAACGCGCCCCTTCGGTTTGATCCTCGCCGTTGTTGCCGTAACCGCTCAGCACCATGCCCAGCGGCGCGACATCTTCGCCCAGATAGGTTTTACCCGAATGGTTTTCGAACCCTACCACGATCGTCCCGCTGCTTTCCGGCGTTGTGCGGAACATATAATTGCCGATCATACGCTCTTTGGCGCCTATGGTATGGATATTGATTGCTCCGATAAAATCCATCTGACTGCCGTCCCAGGTTTTATAATACTGACCCAGCATCTGATAGCCTCCGCAGATCGCCAAAAACACCTTCTCATCCTCGACCGCCGCACGGATGTCCCGCGCCTTGCCGCCCGCCAGATCACGCAGAAGGACCTCCTGCTCGAAATCCTGACCGCCGCCGATAAAAAAGATATCGTATGCCTCGATATCCAGAGGCTGCCCGATCGAGCATTCCTCTATATGAGCCGCCATACCGCGTGCTTCCAAGCGCCTTTTCATCGTTATGATATTGCCACGGTCGCCGTAAAGATTGAGGATATCCGGATATAAATGACAGATATTCAGTTCCATTTCCCGTCTCCTCCATTATTCATAAAATGCCTTGATATCCGTATGCCGGCTGATCTCATTGCGCAGGTCGAACATTGCCGTATAGGTCGGCATCAGAAAGGCTGGCGTTTCATCCGCGCCCACGCGATCCAGCAGGGTCTCATACTCCCGCACGACCTCCAGTCTGTCTGTCCGGAAGCCGGCATATTTTAAGCGGAGCGCCATATCGTCCGCACGGACGCCAGAAACCAGGATCTGGGTGAACCGTTCCTGCTGTTCCGCCAGCGCCTCAAAATCAACGTCCCAAATCCAGCTGATATCCGTTCCGTCCGCAAAGCGGTCATTCAGAAGAAACGCCAGTTTATAGCTGCCTTCGTCATGCGCGATCAGGTTGATGACCTGATTAAAGCCCGCCGGATTTTTGACCAACATCATCCGTGCCTGTGCTTTGCCGAGTGTAAACTGCTCTGCGCGGCCAAAGCCGCATTCAAATTGCCCCAATGCGCTGACGGCCGTCTCATCGTCAATACCGGCGACACTGGCGGCCGCGGCCGCGGCCGCGGCATTATAAATATTGTAGCCGCCCGGCAGATTCACATGTACGTCGTACTCCCGTCCGCAGATATCCAGCACGATATCAGAGGCATCCGCACCAGCCGTCAATATCTGGGTGACCGCTATGGACGGCGTTTTTCTGCCATATCCGCAGTTCGGGCAATGGAACCCCCCCAGATGGCCGTATGTCACATAATCATACTGATACTCGGTTTTGCAGTGAATGCAGTAGGGGGCGTCTGACAGCTCGTGCGCCGCATGCGTATAAATCGGCACATTGACGCCAAACCAAACCACCCTGTTAGGGATCTTTTCAGCCAGCGAGGCGGTAAGCGAACAATCCGCGTTCAAGCACAGCACAGCGTCCGGAATATGCGTGATGCCTTCCCGAATAGCGTTGAGCGTATGGGTGATCTCGCCGTACCGATCCAGTTGATCCCGAAATATGTTATTGACTACCAGGCATTCTACCGGCAGGAATTCGCTTGCTTTCCGGAACGCGGCCTCGTCGCATTCAATCAGCGCATGGGTATACCGACATTTTCCGGAAAGGGAACAATACTGAGCAAATACCGCAATAATGCCGGTCAACAGATTTGCGCCGGATTTATTGGAAAAATATCGAAATCCTGCATCCGAAAACGCCTGTTCAATCATGCGGGAGGTCGTGGTTTTGCCGTTTGTGCCGGTCACAACGGTTACTTTGACACTCTGCGATAGCTCTCCCAAAATATTTTTATCAATCTTCAATGCAAGCTTACCGGGCAGGTTGGTCCCGCCGCGTCCCATTTTGCGCAGCAGCGCACCGGATACTTTGCATATTATAACGGCTATCCTGGTTTTGAGCTTCATAAGCTGCCCTTTCTGTTTGTAAAATGATATATAAAAGTATACCGCATTTTGTATCCTTGTACAAGCAGGGGAAAACAGAAATAGTGTTTCTGCACAAAATAATTGCAAAATTTTTTCTGAATCGTGGAAGCCGAATTTGGCTGTTTGTTTTGTTTATTATTGATTATCCAAAATTTCCCTAACACGGAAAAGTTTTTTATTAAGACAGTTTTGACTGCATTTTGGTAATTTCCTCTATATTATGTGCAGTATCGCGCCATCAGAAAAAGGTTCTCGCACTGGTACTGGCGTTCGCATGCGCGTTCACCATGTTTGCCGGTGCGGCGTTCACGGACGAGGCGGACATTAAGGCCACCGACGCCGTGAACATGCTGACGGCGCTGGGCGTAATCGAGGGCGACCCCGATGGCTCCTTCCGTCCGGATGCAACCGTTACCCGTGCGGAAATGGCGAAGATGATCTTCGTTGTCCGCAACAACACCATTGACGACTCGGCTTACGAGAACAACTCCTCTAAGCTGACCGACATCAACAGCCACTGGGCCAAGGGCTACATCAAGTTCTGCGAGTCCCAGGGCATCATCGCCGGCTACGGCGACAACACCTTCAAGCCCGACGCGACCGTAACCGGCGTGGAGGCTGCGAAGATGCTGCTCGTTCTGGCAGGCTACGACGCTGACAAGGCTGGTCTGGTAGGCCACGACTGGTCCACCAACACCCTGCGTTACGCTGGCTCCGCCGGTATCCTGGACGACGTCAACTCCGGTCTGGAGTCCGGCCTGCCGCGCCAGTACGCCGCGCAGATGATCGCAAATACGCTGGACACCAACCGCGTGAAGTGGTCCACCGATTCCGACTCCTTTGACGACATCCTCAACGGCGGCGTCAAGGAGACTGTCGGCTCCGCTTACATGGGCCTGTCCTACGACTACGGCACCCTGACCACGATCACCAGCGACTCCCTGACCGTCTTGATCGACGACAGCTATGATTCTGATAACTACCATCAGTCCACGAAGTACACGGACGTTACTTTCTCCAAGGTAGGCACGGACTACTCCGACCTGCTGGGCCAGAAGGTCAAGGTCATGTTCAAGGATGGCAAGACCAACAATGTCCTCGGCGTTTACGCGATCTCGGACAACACGGTTTACGAAACCTACCTGAACAAGACCGAAATGGACGGCGAAAAGATCAAGTTCGGCGGTTCTTCCTACTCGGTTGAGGACATGGATAGCACCGCTAAGGGCGTTCAGATCGACGTCATCGTGGATGGCGCTACTGCTGCCAAGACTGACATCACCGATTTCGACGACACCGCCATGTTAGACGGCAATAACCTGAATAAGGTTTCCATGAACAAGGTTGTCTTTGTTGACACCAACAGCAACAACAAGATCGACACTGCGATCATCACCACCTACACCGGCGGCGAGGTCACCTATGTCGGCTCTGACAAGATCACCTTTGCTGGCGAGTCCTATGAGTTTGACGATGAGAACATTGACGAAGAGATCGTCAAGGACGACTTTGCAGTTATGTCCAAGAACCTCTACGAGGACTGCAAGGACATCGTCCGCGCGGACATCCTGACCACCGAGCTGACCGGCATCAAGGAGAAGGACGGCTACTGGCAGTATGAGCTGGACGGCACCTGGTACAACGCAAAGGACGAGGCCGATGTTGATACTGGCGACACCGTTAAGGCTTACGTTTACAACGGCATCGCGCTCGACATCAGCGCGGACGACAGCAACGGCGCGATTCCGGATGACATCGCGGTCGTAGTCGGCGTTTCCAGCCATGTTGATTCGCTCAACGGCGATCAGGCGAAGCTGCGCTTTTTCAACGGCACCACCAAGACCGTTACCATGTCTGACGACAGCGTAAATCCCAAGCTCGGCAACGCTTACAAGGTTTCCGGCTCGGATTCTGACTGCAAGCTTGAAGTAATCGACTCCAAGAAGTACAACGGCTATCTGTCCCTGCTGGGCAACGGCAAAACCGATTATACGTCTACGCTGACCGCTACCGCGGGCAACACCGACACAATCGCGAATGAAAAGGTTGCTGACGACGCTGTCATCATCCTGTACACCGAGCTCGGCCGCTCCAAGCAGATCAACGGCAAGCAGTTCAAGTCCCTGAGCGAGGACGCGAAGGGTGTTAAGAATGCACCTGCGACCGCGGTATTCACCAAGGAAACGGATGGTCTGAACCGCGTTAAGCTGGCGGCGATCAAGGTCAGCAGCACTGATTTGGTCGGCGAGTCCTCTGACAACTACGCTTACATCGTAACAGCGGGCGTCAAGGCTTCCGGCGGCGTTAAGTACACCATCTGGACCGGTTCTGAGAACGTGACCGTTACCGAGGACATTTCTTACTCCAAGGATACCCGCGCCAAGGGTACCCTGATCGGCTACTCCGATATCGACGAGGATGGCATCATCAACGACGTTAAGGATTACGGCACAATCAAGGCTGCGGATGATGTGAACAAGGGTGATACTCTGAATCAGGGCGAGATGTACCGCGGCGGCAACGAAGCCAGCGTATCCAAGTACATTGCGATCTATGGCGCGCAGTTCAACGTAACCGCGGACACCACGGTTCTTCTGGTTGACTCCAAGGCGGACGACGACAAGAAGATCGGCCTGGAGTACACCTACGGCGACAAGCTGCCGGAGGGCTCCAAGTACAAGGATGGCGCAGACGACAAGTACCTGGTCAATGCGTTCTGGATCATGGATGAGACTGGCGACGACGATGCAGACATCGAGGTTCTGGTCATCGACTCCACCGGCGCGTTCGACGGCTTTGAGCTGGATGATGTGAATGCGCCCAAGCTGACCGCTGTGAAGACTTCCGGCGATGCATCGACCACAAAGGGTACGGAGGCAACTCTGAAGTACACCTTGACTGCTTCCAACTATGCAGCAGATGCAGCCGATGTTACTACCTCTATCAATTCTGAGGATAACGTCAACATTACTGCTTCTGGCGATGGTACCTTTGCTGTAAAGAATAACGGCACGCAGGAAATCATTGTAACAGTTGGTACTTCCACCGCAATCGGCACGTATAATATTCAGATCAAGGCGGGCAATACTGTTCTGCTGACAGATACCTTTGAGGTTACTGCAAAGCCGGTTGCCACTCTGAATGCTGTTACTGCAAGCGACAGCACCACAACGTTTACCGAAGCTGGTAAGGTCAAGGCTGGTGTACTGGATACCATCGTTGGCAAGCTCAAGAAAAATGAAACCACTAATGTGAAGGCTTCGTTTAAAATTGTGGCTAACGATCGTCCGAGCGCAGATACCTCTGTTTACACTCCGGTTGCAGGTGAAAAGGTTACAATCACCGCTACCTTTACTCCGGATGCAGACTACGCAATTACTGCTACCGCAGCTCCGACTCTGGCAGGCACGAATGCTGATGCTGACTCGTTCAGTTTAACGAATGGTATTGCAACTGCAACTTATACGTTCACTGTTGTTGCGTAATTTTTTCACAACAAAAAGAGAAAACCCCCTCTTTCGAGGGGGTTTTCCCTTTTCATTTTAAGGCGATATAGACGTATTTTATATCTTTGGCATTTATCCGTGACTTGTCGCCGGGGCTGTTCAGACGAAAGCCGGTTTGCGTAAGCAGGCAATAGTCCGGTTGTTCAGACTCCTCGACCGGAAACGCAAGGAACTGATAGGTGTAACCGGTGGAACCGGTCATTCCGTCCGCGCGCATGATAAACACCATTTTGGGAGCAAAGCCCAGCGTTATCTCGCGGGGATACACACCATCGCCTGTGTAGGTGCCGAAATACAGGTCGCTTCGCCGCATCAGGTTTGCGTCCAACTCATCGGACAGCATTTCTTCTGTAATCGTGTCCCCGAACGTATCCACCACGATGCCCTCCACACGCGCCTCCAGCCGTGAAGCCTCGTCGCAGATTCCGTTCACCGCCTGCCGCAGCTCCTCCGGACTGCTGTCGAACCGCGCTTTCAGCTCGTTTGCCGGCAGGCTCGGCTGGTCGGGCAGGTCGGTGATTTTGTGTGTGAATTGCGTGATCTTGTGGTCAGAAAAAGACATGGTTTCCTCCTTTTTGTCGGTGCCGCCCGCGCGCGTTCCTTGGACAGCGCGCGCGGGCGCGCGTGGGGCGGAGCCGCCCCGTCTGGTTTTTCATGCGGGGAAAGTAAGCAACCGTTATAATAGCCCAAAAAACGGAAAGCGCAAGGGCAAGTATTTGCCCTTGCGCTTTTTCCCGTTTCTGCTATTCTGATAGACGCTTACTTTCCCGTGTCGGTGCAAACGGCGGGCGGGGAACCCCTCACGCGCGCGCCCGCGTGGTCAGAGGAACGCGCGCGAGGGGGAACTCCGGCCGCCCCAAACAAAAGGAGGTTTTTCATGTCATTCAGCGATCATAAAATCACAGCGTTCCAGCACAAAATCACCGACCTGCCCGACCAGCCGAGCCTGCCGGCAAACGAGCTGAAAGCGCGGTTCGACAGCAGTCCGGAGGAGCTGCGGCAGGCGGTGAACGGAATCTGCGACGAGGCTTCACGGCTGGAGGCGCGTGTGGAGGGCATCGTGGTGGACACGTTCGGGGACACGATCGATCGGGAGATGCTCTCAGACGAGCTTGCCGCCGAGCTGGACGCAAAAGCAACCCAGGCCGCGCTGACCAGTGAAACCACCGCGCTGAAAAACCGTGTCAGCAGCCTGGAACAGGCGATGCCAAAAAGGGCGCAGGTCATTTACGGCACCTATACCGGCGACGGGACGGAAAACCGGTTGATTTCCCTTGGTTTTAAGCCGTATCTGGTCATACTTGCGCCAACGATAGGCAATTTTGAAATGCTGGAAACGATAACGGTATGTCACAGGCTCTGCGGTGGCTCCCCTCCGGAACTTTCCGAGTCCCACCTGACGGAAAACGGCTTCCGCGTCTCCGAATCGGATAGTATGAGCATCAACCGCAGCAACAACCCCAACGAATCCGGAAAAACCTACGGTTACATCGCCTTTGGGCTGTAAAAAGGGAAAACCCCTCTCATTCGAGAGGGGTTTTCGTTATACGGATTAAACCGTCTGATTATTCACAACCAGAGTGAGGGTGGTGCCATCCGGAGCAATAGTCGCGGTAGCAGTCTGGCTAAAGAGCTGAACGGTATCGTAGCTGCCGCCGGTGAAGGTGTAGCCTTCCGCAGCAGTCAGGATAACCTTTACAGAAACCTTATCGCTGGTAGCGACAGTTTCCGAATCGCCCATCTTGGTGCCAGTCGTGTCAGCAGCCTTGTACCACTCGGTTACAACGTTGCCGCTGTTAACGCCCGTGCTGGAGCAGCTAGCCTGCGCCTGGGTCGGGTTCTGACCATTAGCAATCTTGGTCAGGTTAACGGTCGGAGCCGCAACCACAGCAGTAACAACCTTGATCGCCTGCTCGGTCTTCTGATCGCCCAGGGTAACAACGATCTTGTAATCGCCAACCTTGGTGGTGGCCTTGGTCGCTACCGTAAAGGTCTTAGCCGCAGCGTTGTTGTCAGTGATCAGAGAGAGGTTGCTCTTGGTCACAGTGAAGTCAGCAGACTTGTCAGTGCCCTGATTGTCAACAACCTTTACGTCCGGGGTAAGCATCCAGGCGTTCTGGTAGCCAACCGTACCGGTGTAGGTCTTAACGGTGCCGAAAGTAGCGTCGTCCGTGGTGTCGTAGCTGGTCTTCAGGACAACGTTGCTCGCTTCCTTGTTGATGGTGAAGTTACTGTCAACAGTCTTGCCGTCAACCGTTACCTTCAGCGTAGCGGTGCCTTCCTTCTTCGGGGTGCCCTTGATGGTCACAACGGACTTGCCGTCGCTGTCGATATCGGTAGCCGAAGCGGTCAGGCCGTCAGCGTTGCTCAGGGAAACGCGGACAGAGGTGCCCTTGTTGATGTTCTTGGTCGTAACGGTCACGTCCATATCAACGGACTCGCCAACTGCCACGTCATTGATGGAGCCGATCTTGACGTCAGAAGCGTTCGCATCCTCGCCGTCAACAACGCCACCGGTGGTGTCAACCGTGTAAACGTCGTTGTCCAGATACTCGCCCTGATCGATGATCAGCAGCTCGATCTCGTCGTCGTTGCCGATTACCAGAGCGTTCGCCAGGTAGTCGCCGTCAACCTTCTGCGCTTCCTTGATCTCGCCGTCCTCTACGCCGATCTCCAGATCCTTGTCAGCATCGGTGTCGATGTAGAATACGTCGCTGCTGCTTACCTTGTCCAGCTCAGACTGGCTTGCGCCAACCGGCTGCTTCGCAAAGATCGCAGTATCCTTCTTGTCGTTTACGCTGGTTACAGCAGTGAACGTAATGTCAGAAGCGGTCAGATGATCCACGTCGTCAATTACCTTTACGCCGTCCTTCTCGGTGAGCGTATCGTAGCCGATAACGGTGCCCTTCGCGCGGTCGGAAGTGCTGTTCTTGTCCTCCTGAACCGTTACATTCTCAGAACCGTTCCAGAAGGTGTACTCGATCGTGCTGTTGTCTACCTTGTAGGGCTTGGTAACAATGTAGCCGTAGTTGCTCCAGGTCTTGACGATGCCGTCCAGGCTGTTGACTGCAACAGCCATAGCGCCGACGCGGTCAATGCCGCTCATGCTGCCGTAGAAGCCATAGATCTCAGAAGAGTTAATGATCTTGCCGTTAGCCAGAGCCTTGAACTGCTTGCCGGAGATCTTCTTGGAATCGTTGCCGGAAGCATCGTCGCCAATGTTGGTGGTGCGCTTCGGCAGGAACAGCAGGACTTCTGCGTCGTCGTCAATGGTGTACTTGCCCAGAGAGTTGAATGCGTTCGTGCCGGAGGTCTGCTGCGAGCCCATGTAGGTCATGTCGCCGTAGTACTCCTCGTACTTGCTGTCAGCAACGCCATCCTTCAGGGCCTCGAAGCTGTACTCGTCGCCGGATACGTCGTAGCCGTAAACGGTGCCGGTCTTCAGGTCATCCCACTTGATCGTGCTGTCGCTGTCGACCTCAACCGTCTTGGTGGTGCCGTCGAAGAACGCCAGCTTGACTTCGTTGTCGATGCCAGTGGTGCCCTTGTTGACGATCATCGCAACTTCGTCAACCTTACCGTCCGCCTTGCCGGAAACGCGCTTGACATAGAACATGATGTTGTTGACAACAACATACTCTACCTCGTTGCCAGCCTTAACGGTGTTCAGGTCGGATTCGCTTGCGGTGGACTGAACCTTCGCAGCGCCCTTGAACCAGTCGTCGCCCACGCGGTACTCGTTGTAGGTTACCTTGCTCGTGGAAACGTCGCCGCCGTCAAAGAAGATGTTAGCAGACTGGTTGTCGCGCAGGCCGTTCAGGGTGCCGGTGGACATGTCAGCCTTAACAATATCCTTGTTGTCGTTGTACAGGTTCTCGGTGATAACGACCCAGTCGTCCTTGGCGATACCGTCCGCGATGTTCTCATCCGCGGTCTTGTAGGTCTTGCCGCTGGCAATGATCTTGTCGGAAGAAGCGTAGGATACCTTGGCAACGTTGTAGGTGGTAACGTTCAGGGTATCAATCTTGCCGTTGCCGTCGGTATCGACGAACGTGTACATGTTCGGGTTCAGCTTGTTGTTGTCCAGCTCGTCGAGCGTGGTGCCTTCAGCAACCTGGCCGTCGATGTAGGTAGCGATCGCGTCGCCCTTGTTGGAGTCGTAGATGGTCTTGTTGTCCGCGTCGCCGTAGAACTCAACAGAGTAGGAGGAGCCGCCGAACTTGACCTTGTCGCCGTCCTTCTCGGTGCCGTTTGCAGCAACCGTGTAGGAGGTGTTGTCAGAGATCGCGTAGATGCCGAGGACGTTGTTGGTCTTGCCGTCCTTGAACATGACCTTGACCTTCTGGCCGAGCAGCTTGGAGTAATCCGAGCCTACCTTGGTGAAGGAAACGGTCTTGTAATCCTTGGACTGGTGGTAGTTGTCGGAATCATAGCTGCCGTCGATCTTGATGGTCAGGGAGTCCTTGCTCATCTCGGTCATGGTGCCTACGTCGTAGGACAGGCCCATGTAAGCGGAGCCGACAGTCTCCTTGATGCCGCCGTTGAGGACGTCGTCAAAGGACTGGGAATCGTCGGACCACTTCACGCGGTTGGCTTCCAGCGTGTTGTAGATCATCTGCGCGGCGTACTGACGCGGCAGGCCCTGCTCCAGGCCGGAGTTGACGTCGTCCAGGATACCGGCGGAACCGGCATACTTCAGGGTGTTGGTGGACCAGTTGTGGCCTACCAGACCAGCCTTGTTTGCGTCATAACCGGTCAGAACGAGCAGCATCTTCGCAGCTTCCACGCCGGTTACGGTCGCGTCGGGCTTGAAGGTGTTGTCGCCGTAGCCGGCGATGATGCCCTGGGACTCGCAGAACTTGATGTAGCCCTTGGCCCAGTGGCTGTTGATGTCGGTCATCTTCGAAGAGTTGTTCGCGTAGGCCGAATCATCAATGGAGTTGTTGCGGACAACGAAGATCATCTTCGCCATTTCCGCACGGGTAACGGTTGCGTCCGGACGGAAGGAGCCATCGGGGTCGCCCTCGATAACGCCCAGCGCCGTCAGCATGTTCACGGCATCCTTGGCCTTTATATCGGCCTCATCCGTGAACGCCGCACCGGCAAACATGGTGAACGCGCATGCGAACGCCAGCACCAGTGCGAGAACCTTTTTGAGATTCTTCATGGGGTTTTTTCCTCCTTTAAAATTTTCAGGCGATTGCTCGCCCTTATTACGTTGACAATCATACCATGCGGGAATAAATGCGTCAAGAAGATTGCGTGAAGTGTAACAAACGGGTAATATTACGCATCCGTGACTGTCACAAAATACGAAAATTACGGGATTATATATAATAAGGTAAGCGCGCTGCATGGATATGCGCGTTTCGCGTGCTGTGTTACGACGCCCGCTCGAACATCTGTACCGGGGGGTATACCGTCTTTTTCCATAAAAATCATACAGAGGATAGAATAACCATAAAACTGGATTTGTCAAGGGGAAGTGTTCCACCCGTCTCCGCCGCGCGGGGGCAATCCGGCGGACGCGGGCGCGATCGGATGCAGGGCGGAAAAGGGCGCATTTTGTCGTCCGGCGGCAGCAGGAAACCCCCAAACCGGCTGGTTTGGGGGCTGATTTCCTCTGTTTCGACCGGAATCACGGCTTTAGAGCCGGTGAACGTGCGGTCATTTTTGATTTTTCGTTCAGATGGTGCGCACCGAGATCATTCCGTCGATCGCGCGGAGGGCTTCGAGGTTGGCTTCGGTGGGCTGCTCGGCCGCGTCCACGATGGTGTAGGCGTAGTCGCCTCTGGAGCGGTTGCCCATGTTCTCGATGTTGCACTTGACCGCCGCGGTGATGGAGGCGATCATGTTCGGGATGTTGCGGTGGATCATGCAGATGCGGTAGCCGCCCTCATACGGCACCTTGAGGTTGGGGAAGTTGACCGAATTGCGGATGGTTCCCTTTTCGAGGTAGTCCACGATTTCCTTGACCGCCATTTTCGCGCAATTGTCCTCGCTCTCCGGCGTGGAGGCGCCGAGATGGGGCAGCGTGACCGCGTTTTCCTGCGCAAGGATCGCGTCAGAGGCGAAATCGGACACATACGCCGCGACTTTGCCGCTTTCGAGCGCGGCAGCCATGGCCTGCTCGTCAACCAGCTCGCCGCGGGCGAGGTTGACGACGCGCACGCCGTCCTTCATCTTGGCGATCGCCTCCGCGCCGATGATGCCGCGGGTGTCCGCGAGCAGCGGGACGTGTACGGTGATATAATCGCAGTTGGCGAAGATCTGGTCCAGCTCGGTCACATGCTTGACCGAACGGGACAGCGCGAGCGCGCCGTCAACCGAGAGGAACGGGTCGTAGCCCCAGACCTCCATATCCAGGCCGACCGCGGCGTTGGCCACCTTGACGCCGATCGCGCCCAGTCCGATCACGCCGAGGCGCTTGCCCGCGATCTCAGGGCCGGCGTAGGTCGCCTTGCCCTTTTCCGCGGCGGGGCCAATGTCCGGCGTGCCGGCAAGGCCCTTGACCCAGTTCGCGCCCTGCACCACCTTGCGGGAGGCGAGCAGCAGCGCGCAGATGACCAGCTCCTTGACCGCGTTGGCGTTCGCGCCAGGGGTGTTGAACACCACGATGCCCTCTTCGGCGCAGCGGTCGAGGGGGATGTTGTTCACGCCCGCACCCGCGCGCGCGATACACTTGAGGCTTTTGGGGAACTGCACGTCGTGCAGCTTGGCCGAGCGGACAAGGACCGCGTCATAGTCCTCAAAATCCTCCGAGCAGGCATAGCCCGCCGGATCGAGCTGATCGAGGCCGATTTTGGAAATTTTGTTATACAGCTTTACGTTAAACACAGGAATCAATCCCCTTTACTCTTTTGGAATGGACGGGCGCGGCGGGCGCGCCCGCGGATCAGGCGTTTTCCGCCGCGAATTTCTTCATGAAGTCGATCAGGTGCTCCACGCCCTCGACCGGCATCGCGTTGTAGATGGAAGCGCGCATGCCGCCGACCGAGCGGTGGCCCTTGAGGTTGCTCATGCCCGCTGCCGCGGACTCCTTGGCAAATTTCGCGTCCAGCTCGTCGTTTCCGGTGCGGAAGGTGACGTTCATGTGGCTGCGGGACGCCTTTTCCGCGACCGCCTTGTAGAAGTCCTGGCCGTCGAGGTAGTCGTACAGCATGCCGCTGCGCTTGGCCGCCAGCTCCTGCATCGCCTTGACGCCGCCCATCTGCTCGACCCACTCGAGCACGAGGCCCAGCACATAAATGCCGTAGGTGGGGGGCGTGTTGTACATGGATTCCTTATCCGCCATGGTCTTCCAGTCCAGCATGACCGGATACTTCTCCAGCGGGTAATGGCCTAGCAGGTCCTCGCGCACGATGACCACGGTCACGCCCGCGGGGCCCATGTTCTTCTGCGCGCCCGCGTAGATTACGCCGTATTTGGAAACGTCCACCGGCTTGGAGAGGATGTTGGACGACATATCGGCCACGAGCGGCACGCCTGCCGGGGTTTCGGGGTCGTACTGGTACTCGGTGCCGTAAATGGTGTTGTTGGCGCAGATGTAGAAGTAATCCGCGTCCGGACGGATGTCCAGCTCGCCCTGCGTCGGCACGCGGTCGAAGTTGCCCTCCTTGGAGGAGAACGCGACATGGATGTCACCGAATTTGACCGCTTCCTTATAAGCGTTGTTGGCGAAGTTGCCCGTGATGGCGTAATCCGCCTTGCCGGTGCGCATCAGGTTCATCGGGATGGCCGCGAACTGGGTCGTCGCGCCGCCCTGCAGGAACAGCACCCGATAGTTCTGCGGGATGGAGAGTACGCGGCGCAGCGCGGCCTCGGTTTCCTTGATGATCGCGTCATATACTTTAGAGCGGTGACTCATCTCCATGACGGACATGCCGGAACCCTTGTAGTTCAGCATTTCGGAGGCACAGCGCTCAAGCACGGGTACCGGAAGCATGGACGGGCCTGCGGAGAAATTGTAGATACGATTGTCAGCCATAGTGAATAGTTACCTGCCTTTCAAATTTCAACATGCTGTTCCAAAAAAGAACGCAGTATTCATTATAATATAAGGGAAAGATATTTACTACGGGAATATAGCCCAAAAATCCATCTGAAAAAGACGAATGTCTGCACATTATGGACAGAGCGTGTGCGGAAGGATTTGCCAAGCGCCCCGCGCGCATGCTATAATAACAAAATACCAGAAGCGTGGGCATGCCAGAGAAAGGGGGCCGCGGCCCATGTTCCATCACAAAAAAAGAGCCCGGGCGCCGCAGCTCACCCACCGCCAGATCAACCGGCTGATGCCGTTCACGGGCGCGCCGCTGTTCCACGCGCTCCAGCTGCTTGCGACCGGCGATTCCGCGCGCTTCCATATGCCGGGGCATAAGGGCGAGCCGCTGTTCAACAGCTATGCGGAGATATTCGCCATCGATTTCACCGAAACCTACGGCACGGGCAACCTGTACCTGGGCGACGGGCCGATCCGCGACGCCGAGGTCGCCGCGGCGCGCTATTTCGGCGTGGACGACTGCTTTTTTCTGACCGGCGGCTCGACCCAGGGCGTCCTCGCCATGCTTGCGGCCGCCGTGGGGGAGGGCGGCAGCGTGCTGCTGGACCGCGAATGCCACAAGTCGGTCTGCTACGCCTGCGCGCTGCTGGATATCACACCGCATTTTATCTCCGCGCCGCTTATCGAGCCGTTCGCGGTGTCGGGCGCGCTGCCCGTGGACGCGGCCGAGCGGGCGCTGCTCGACCATCCGGAGATCCGCGCCGTGCTGCTCACCTCTCCCACCTATTACGGCGTGTGCCGCGCGATACCGGCGTTCGCGGATCTGTGCCGCGCATACGGCAGGCTTCTGCTGGTCGACGGGGCGCACGGCGCGCATTTTCCGGCGCTCGGCCTGCCCGCGCCGGTCGCGGAGGGCGCGGACATGGCGGTGCTCTCCATGCACAAAACGCTGCCCTGTCTGGGGCAGGGGGCGGTCCTTCTGGCCGGCGCGGGCGCGGATAAGCGCGCGCTGCGCGAAAATACCGCGCTGTTCGGCACTTCCAGCCCGTCATACCCGATCATGGCGTCCATCGACCTGGCGCGCGCCTACACCGAAGGCCCGGGCCGAGCCGCCTACCGCCGCGCGGCGGAAACCTGCGGCGACCTGCGGGATTATATCGCGCGCCGCACCCGCTTCACACCGTTGGCCGAGAGCGATTTCCCCGCGCTCGACCCCTGCCGCCTGACGGTCTGCACCGCGGGTACGGATATCACCGGCCGTCGCCTGGCCGACATGCTTTGGAGCGAATACGGCGTGGCCTGTGAGATGGCGGACGACCGCAACGCCGTGTTCATTCTGACCGGCGCGGATACCGGCGCCTCGATCTACCGCCTGCGCCGCGGCCTGCGCTGCCTGTCCGGCCGGCGACGGGAGGAGCCGCTTCCCTTGGCGGCCGCGCCCTTCCCGCCCGCTGCGCGCGTCATGCCCGTGCGGCAGGCGTGGTTTTCGCACACCGGCCGCGTCGCGCCCGCTGCGGCCGAGGGGCTGGTCTGCGCGCGGCCGGTCACGCCCTATCCTCCCGGCGTGCCGCTGCTGTGGCCGGGGGAGAAAATTACACGGGCGCACATTGAACTTATTCGGGAAAGATGGTACAATGAAATAGAAGAAATCACCGTGGTTATCTCGCAGCAGAGCGGAAAAGGGGGACACCTTTTATGAAAATGGTACTTGCGATCATCAATTATGATGATGCACAGGACGTAATCAACAGCCTGATGAAAGCGGGCTTTTCCATCACCAAGCTGGCGACGACCGGCGGCTTCCTCAAGGCCGGCAACGTCACCATCCTGATCGGACTGGAGGAATCCAGGCTGGACGCCTGCTTCGACATCATCCGCGAGCATTCCTCCTCGCGCAAGCAGATCATCCCGACCACCGCCGAGCTGGGCATGGGCTTTTTCCCATCCACGCCCGTACAGGTCGAGGTCGGCGGCGCGACCGTGTTCGTGCTGCATGTCGAGCGGTTTGAAAAGCTTTGATCTCGTTTGACAGTCTGCCGGGCAACACGGCGCTCAAAAGCAGCCTGCGGAACGCGCTGTCCGGCCGTTTCCCGCAGACCGTCCTGCTTTCCGGCGACGATCCCGACGGGCTGAAGACGCTTTCCTGCGTCCTAGCCGCCGCGATCCTGTGCGAGAGCGGTGGGCCGAGGCCCTGCGGGACCTGCCTGTCCTGCCGCAAGGTGGAGCAGGGCGTGCATCCCGACCTGATGATGATCGATGCGGGCGACGAGGAGCTGAAGGTCGATCTCGCGCGCCGCATTAAGGCGGAAAACGCGATCGTCCCCAATGACGGGGCGCGGCGCGTGACTGTGATCTGCCACGCGCAGAACCTCAACCCCATGGCGCAGAACGCACTGCTCAAGGAGCTGGAGGAGCCGCCGGGCTATGCATTTTTCATCCTGGCCGCCGAACAGCCGGACGCTCTGCTGCAGACCGTGCGTTCCCGCTGCACGAAATTCGCGCTCGCGCCGGCCGGCGCAGCGGTTTCGGATGGGGAGGCGGCCGCGCTGCTCGCGCCGTATCTGACCGCTGTGGCCGCGCAGCGCGAGGAGCGGATGATGCTGGCCGCGCTGGCGCTCGAAAAAACGCCGCGCCGGACGCTGATGGGTGTGCTGGGCATTCTGCAGGCCGCGTTGCGCGACGCTGTGTTTTTCGCCAAAGCCCTGCCGCAGCCGCCTTTGCAGCCCGCGCTGGAAACCGAAGCGCGCGCTCTGGCACGGACGGTACCCGCCAGCCGCCTGCTGGCGGTATATGACTGGATTGGAGAGCTGATCGGTCGGATCGGCCGCAACGCCGCGGCGGCGGCAGTGACCTGTGCGCTGACAAGCGATGTATACCGCATCTGCTTTCTATAATATAGGAGGATATCAGCTTTTGACTACAATTATCGGAGTCCGTTTCAAGCCAAACGGAAAGATGTATTATTTTGACCCGCAGGACATCCCTGTGGAGACAGGGACGGGCGTGATCGTGGAAACCGCGCGCGGCCTGGAGTACGGCGAGTGCGTGCAGGCGAACACCGACGTACCTGACCAGACGGTTGTGCAGCCGCTCAAACGCATGCTGCGCGTGGCGACCGACGCGGACCGAAAAACGCTCGAGCGGAATAAAAAGCGCGCGGACGAGGCGTTTATCGTCTGCAAGCGCAAGATCGAGGAACGCGGGCTGGACATGAACCTGGTCACGGTCGAATGTACCTTTGATATGAACAAAATGCTGTTTTATTTTACGGCAGATGGCCGCGTGGACTTCCGCGAGCTGGTCAAGGATCTGGCCAGCGTATTCCGCACCCGTATCGAGCTGCGGCAGATCGGCGTGCGCGATGAAGCGAAGATGATCGGCGGCTTGGGCACCTGCGGCCGCGAGCTGTGCTGCTCCTCTTATCTGGAGGACTTCCATCCGGTTTCGATCAATATGGCCAAGGATCAAAACCTGTCGCTTAACCCTGCCAAAATATCCGGCACCTGCGGGCGGCTGATGTGCTGTCTCAAATATGAGCACGAAGCCTATGCCGAGCTGCAAAAGGTCACGCCCAAGCAGGGCAGCGTGGTGGATACGCCGGAGGGGCGAGGAAAGGTCATTTCCACGCAAATGCTGCGCGGCACCTGCAAGGTGCAGCTGGACGACAGTCCGGAGCATTCCCTGACCGAGTTCCAGTGCGCAGATTGCTGCGTGGTGAAGGGCGCCTGCCGCAACCGGCAGAACATCGCCGCGCTGGCCGAGGAGCGCCGCAGGCGGGAGGAAGCCGAATCTGTCCGTCCGCCGCGCGCAGAGCAGTCCGCTCAGCCGGGCAAGCCCGAACGCGCACCCTCAGCGGCAGAGCCTGCCGCGCCGGAAAGCGCTTCGGCTGCCGAAGGCGCAACCGGCGACGCCCCCAAGCGCCGTCGCAGACGCGGTGGACGCCGCCGCAGGAAATCCTCCGGTGGGGAAGCGCAGGCGTATCACGAAGAGAAGCCTGTAGAAGAATAAAATACGCCCCTCTTATAAAAGAGGGGCGTATTTTTATAATTATTCTTTTGCATGAATGAATACTCAAATTCCGACTGTTAAGACATGGAAATATAATCCAGGAAGTTCAAAATCAAAAATAAAAATAATAGTTGCAATTATGACCGATCCGTGCTATAATGCGGCATCAAAAAACATCAAAAAATTATTTTTAATGCCATCAGAAAAAGGTTCTCGCACTGGTGCTGGCGTTCGCATGCGCGTTCACCATGTTTGCCGGTGCGGCGTTCACGGACGAGGCGGACATTGTCAACGCAGAAGCCGTGGACCTGCTGACGGAGCTGAACATTATCAATGGCTACAGCGACGGCAGCTTCAATCCTGAGGGAGACGTCACCCGCGCTGAGTTTGCCAAGATGATTTATGTCATCCGCAACGGCGGCAACGACGACGCTTCCGCTCATGCGAACAACCCGACTTCGTTCACCGACCTGACCGACAGCTGGTATCAGGGCTACATCAAGTACCTGCAGAATACCGGCATCGTTGCGGGCAAGACCGCGACCCAGTTCGATCCGGACGGCAACGTAACCACCGGCGAAGCGCTCAAGATGGCGCTCGTTCTGGGCGGCTACCGCGCGGACAAGGCTGGTCTGACCGGCACCAAGTGGCTGACCAACACCGTCACCCTGGCAACCACCAACCGCCTGCTGAACGACGTTAACTCTTCCATCACCGGCGCCTGCACCCGTCAGGACGCGGCGCAGATCCTCGCCAACGCGCTGGATATGACCGCTGTCCGCTACTCCGAAATCGTTGAGGATTTCGTCAACGATTCCGAGGACGGCCTCGCTCTGGGCGGCTCTTCGATCTCCGTTGGCCGCAAGTGGATGGATCTGTGGACCAACGTTGGTACGCTGATCAGCATCGACGGCTCCGACCTCGATATCCAGATGTCCTCTTCTGACCGCACCGACAGCGACAGCGACGACGAGCATTTTGTCAAGGTTGACACCGACTACTCGAGCCTGCTGGGCCAGAAGGTCAAGGTTCTGTTCAAGGACGGCAAGAACAACTCTGTTCTCGGCGTTTACCCGATCGACGACAACAGTGTTGTCACGGTCAATCAGAACGAGATCAGCGTCGACGCCGGCAAGATCGTCATTGACGACGAGAGCTACTCGGTTGAAACCGACGGCGTGACTGTAATCCGTGACGGCGAAGAGCTGAACGAAAACTGGAAGGCTGGCGCGTTCAAGGATCAGCAGTCGGCGGACGTGATCACCCTGATCGACACCGATGACAACAACAAGATCGATACCGCTTACATCAAGACGGTAGACGTTGCCAAGGTTACCTATGTCGCTTCCTCGCAGATCATCGCGGGCAGCAAAACCTACAAGTTCTCCGAAGACACGATCGACGAGGACGTTGAGAAGGACGACTGGGTCATTATCACCAAGAACCTGTACAACGACAACAACGATATCGTCGTAGCCTCCAAGGCGACCGGCACTGTTGAGGCCACCAAGGATAAGACCGGCTGGAAGCAGTACCAGATCGGCGACGAGTGGTTCAATGAAACCGATTCCTCCAACAAGGACATCAACACCAACGTAAAGCCGGGTGTTGAGGCAGAATATGTTGCCGTAAACGGCATTCTGTTCTACGCTGACAAGACCTCCGCTGGTTCCGACAAGCTGACCGACGTTCTGTTCGTGTCCTATGTTGGCCAGGACGGCCTGTCCAACGATCAGGCGCGCGTCATGTTCCCGAACGGCGACAAGGCGACCATCAACCTGAAGAACACCTACTTTACGCAGCAGAACGGCGATAAGGGTACCGCTATTGTTCCCGGCCAGTTCTACGAGTACAGCAAGTCCGGCAGCACCTATGAGCTGATTGCCCTT
This sequence comes from Agathobaculum massiliense, assembly GCF_900291975.1. GTDB lineage: Bacteria > Bacillota > Clostridia > Oscillospirales > Butyricicoccaceae > Agathobaculum > Agathobaculum ammoniilyticum. The sequence continues at coordinate 1,695,011 of NZ_OMPN01000001.1, read as the reverse complement.
GCCTCCACCGCTGACTTCTACGGTGATTTCACCTACGAGGGCAAGGAGGATCTGGATACCGCTGGCGATAAGGTCGACACTGACCGCATTTCTGACAGCGCAGACGTTATCGTTTGGACGACGGACAGCCACGGTACGCCGGCCAACACGACCAAGGCTGACATCAAGCACATCACCGGCAAGCAGCTCAAGGCGCTGGTAAGCGACGGTACGCTCGATGTCGATGGCAGCTCCAACAACCTGTATCAGGCTACTCTGGGCTACTTCACCTCCGACGTGGACGGCCTGAACCGCGCTTCCGTTATCGCTGTTGAGTTCAACGGCAACGGTTCTCTGGGTACTACATTCGACAATATTTCTTCGAATGCGAACTACGGCTTCATCACCAAGGACGCTGTTAAGCTCTCCAACGGCAACATCAAGTTCACCGTTTGGACCGGCGCTGAAAACGTTGAGGTTGTAGCTGAAAAGTCCCGCGAGAACGACTTCACCAAGGGTACTATCGTTGGCTACACCGCGATCAATGATGAGGATGGCAACAAGGTCATGACCGACGCTGTTGCGATCACCTCTGGTGTAACGGCTGGTTCCATCACCTCTGTTAACTCCAAGGGCACCACGATCGAATCCAGCACGATTAACCTCCCGTATGAGGATCTGGATGATTACAGCACTGTTCTGTACGTTGACTCCAAGGCTGGCACCGGCTTGGAAGATGGCGTTGCAACCAAGGCGAATAGCCAGAAGGTTAACGGCACTACCTACTACGCGACCAACCTGCTGGTATACGGCGGCGAGGTTATTGTAATCGACGTTAACGAGATCGCCGGCAAGCGCTATGGCGCTTACACGCTGCCCTCTATCTCCGGCCTGTCTGACGTACAGTGGCTGAACACCCGCACGAACGACACCGACGAGGGCGCGGCTTACGAAGGCGCGATCATGCAGCTTTCGTTCTACGCTGACAAGGATGGCACGCTGACGCTGACCAATGTTGCCGATATCGAGACTAACGACAACGACGGTACGGTTACCCTGTCTGTCAAGGGCGGCGAATACAACCTGTTTGATTCGCTGATCGTTACCGGCGCAGGCAATGTTACCGCGACCTTTACGGCTGCTGGCAACACGACCCCGTCTACCGGCGAGAAGATCACCAGCCTTGAGTTCAAGCCGAGCTGGACCTTTGGCGATACTACTGTTGCAAACCTCGATATCGTATATGAGAATGCAGTAGGTAAGCGTCCGTCTTACATCATCTATGCGAAGGGCGATTCGTCCAAGACCAATCTGGTTAGCTCCAAGTTCACCGCTGGTGCTGCTTTTACTCTGCCCACCAATAACGACGCTGCTGCACAGAGCACCACGGTTACTCTGAATGGCGCGGATAAAGGCGATTACGTTCTGGAACTGACGGTTGGCGGCGCTACCAAGACCGTAGAGTTCTCGGTGGCAGCGCAGACCATCACTGCGCTTGGTACTTTGACTGGTCTTCCGACGGCCAGCGACCCCGCAGCCACTGTTAACGGTGGTTATACGGTGACTGGTATGACAACTGGCCTGAGTGCTGCGGTTTCTGTTGTTGAAAAGACAAATAACGGGGCTACTGAGGGCACGATTGAGCAAAACGATATCGCAACCGCTACCCTGACTATTACAGCAGCAGATGCTAACCATGTTCTGGGTGCCGCTCCCGCTGCTCCGGCTGGCGGTTGGGTTGCTGGCACGCATACTGCTACTTCTTGGGTTTACACCTTGGATATCACTGTAGCTTAATGCGCAGCTTGAAGCAAATTTAACTTGAAAACCCCTCTCTTTCGAGAGGGGTTTTCCCTTTTTACTTCACGGCTATGTAGTGATAAGACCGCTCTGCCGTATTCGACATGACATAGTCGGCAAAAACCTGCGTGCTCTCCGTGTAAACGCGGAAACCACCCGCCTCGATGTTCAATACCGACCTGCCGTCCGATGCTTTCACCGGCTTTCCCGCCAGCGCCAGGCCGCCGTACCAGTGGGTCTGGCTACCCTTGGAATAAGTCGCATATCCGCCGCACATCACCATCACGGCTTTTGGCGTAAAACCAATATTGATCAAACGGCTGGCGGCGCCGTCACCGGTGTAGGTGCCGAAATACACCTCCGCTTTTTGTGCAAGCTGCGCGGTGTGCGCCTGCAGGGTAGCTTCTGCGGACTGCAGACGGCTGTCAACGCCGGTAAGCGCGGTTTGTTCGGCTTTCGCGTCCAGCTCGGCGGCAAGCTCCTCTGAGAGCATCTCCCGATCGATCGTGTCCCCGAACGTGTCCACTACGATGCCCTCCACACGCGCCTCCAGCCGCGAAGCCTCGTCGCAGATTCCGTTCACCGCCTGCCGCAGCTCCTCCGGACTGCTGTCGAACCGCGCTTTCAGCTCGTTTGCCGGCAGGCTCGGCTGGTCGGGCAGGTCGGTGATTTTGTGTGTGAATTGCGTGATCTTGTGGTCAGAAAAAGACATGGTTTCCTCCTTTTTGTCGGTGCCGCCCGCGCGCGTTCCTTGGACAGCGCGCGCGGGCGCGCGTGGGGCGGAGCCGCCCCGTCTGGTTTTTCATGCGGGGAAAGTAAGCAACCGTTATAATAGCCCAAAAAACGGAAAGCGCAAGGGCAAGTATTTGCCCTTGCGCTTTTTCCCGTTTCTGCTATTCTGGTAGACGCTTACTTTCCCGTGTCGGTGCAAACGGCGGGCGGGGAACCCCTCACGCGCGCGCCCGCGTGGTCAGAGGAACGCGCGCGAGGGGGAGCTCCGGCCGCCCCAAACAAAAGGAGGTTTTTCATGTCATTCAGCGATCATAAAATCACAGCGTTCCAGCACAAAATCACCGACCTGCCCGACCAGCCGAGCCTGCCGGCAAACGAGCTGAAAGCGCGATTCGACAGCAGTCCGGAGGAGCTGCGGCAGGCGGTGAACGGAATCTGCGACGAGGCTTCACGGCTGGAGGCGCGTGTGGAGGGCATCGTGGTGGATACGTTCGGGGACACGATCGATCGGGAGATGCTCTCAGAGGAGCTTGCCGCCGAACTGGACGCAAAAGCAACCCAGACGTCGCTTAATACCGAAAGCGAGGCGCGGGAAGCGGCTGTTTCCGCACTGGATACCCGTCTGACCGAGGTGGAGGCACAGAAATGCGAGATTTATCTTGGCAGCTATAACGGCAACGGTGAAAAGAATACGCAAGCAATCCGCTTAGGCTACCAACCCAAAGCCGTGCTGGTTGCAAACGCCAGATGGATTGGCAACGTAGATAATCCCCAGCGCATGGAGCTTGCAATGCCAGATATCGCAGCATATCATTTAGTTGTCACCTCCACGGGCTTTGAGGTGAAAGGCATGCTCAACTGCACCAACACGGAGGACAGTGTGGCAAATCCGTATCGGTATATCGTGTTCAAGTAAACTTGAAACAAAAGGGGCTCCTCTCATATGAGAGAAGCCCCTTTCCATACGGATTGTAGCGAATACCTTAATCAATGGTGAACGTAAATACAACCGTTAACTGAGTTGTGGTCGCAGTTACTGTCGCTCCGCCCAAAGTGTAAGTGCCGCCGTTCACAAACTGGTAGCCGTTATCTGCTGCAATGGTGAACGTTGCAGTCCAAACATCCGTGCTATCAACCTGGTTAGGCGTACCATTATCCGTGGTTTCAGCCCAAGTTACAGCGCTAATCGTACCCAAGCCGGCCTGAGTGGTTGTCGGAGCAGTTGTAGGCAAAGCAGCCTCAGCCGTTCCATCAACCGGTTTAGCCGGAACATCAGACAGTGTCAGAGCACCCTCAGCGACCGTCATAACTACCTTGTAGTTCTTCACGTCAACCGTGATCTTATTCTTGTCGCTCAGGTTCTTGCCGGTAACAGTCCAGGTCTTCTGATCGACGGTAATCGAACCCTCGGCAGCCGTAGCGTTGATACCATCAACCTTAACGGTAATATCTGCAGTTACAGAAGCCGCGCCGGTCGGTGCAGGCAGAGCAATGGTCAGGTTGCCGGAGCCATCGATAGAGGTCAGGACTTTATCAACTGCCAGAGAAGCATCAGTGGTAACCGTAATGTTATCCTTGGTAGAAGAACCGCCCTCTTCTTCCTCTTCCTCATCGTCGCTGCTGCCATCGTCGATCCAATCGAACTTGCCGGTGTTGTCGATGATCAGGAGCTCAAGATCAGCCTCGCCATCAACCACAGCCTCGTCAAGGATATATGCAACGTTGTTCATGTAATCGTCGTTAACATCCTTGTCAGCCTTGCGCAGCGTGGTCGTGCCGTAGATGTATTCCTGGCCGATCGCGTCGTCGTCCTCGCTGGAGTCAATCACGAGCACCTTGGTGTCCGCGGTGACGTTCAGCTGGTTGTCGCCAACCGAGATGGAGCGGGTGGTGGAAGCCTTGTTCGCGCCTACCGCCAGGTTGCTCTGGCTCGGCGTGGTGTTGCTTACGCTCTTGAGCAGGCCGTAGCTGTCGTCAACATCCTGGATGTAGCCGTCAGCATCGATGCTGCCGTAACCAATCACGGTACCCTTGGCGCGGTCGCTCGCGGTGCCGTTCTCTTCCTTAACGGTCAGGTTCTCGGAGCCGTTCCACAGGGTGTAGGTGACGTCGCCGTTGCTGCGCTCAACCGCGTCCGCGGTGATGTAGCCGTAGTTATCGTTGGAGGTGCCGGAGATATCGCCAATGGTAGAACCAGACTTAACCTCAACAGAGGCCAAGCGGACACGGTCCAGACCGTTGTAATCCTTGGTGAATACCGCGCCAGCGCCCTTGGTGGTTACCAGATCAGCGGAGGAGGTCAGGTTGTTGAACTGCTTGCCGGTGATGGTCTTGGAGGAGCCGTTCTCGTCCCAAACAACGATCACAGCGTCGTCCGCGACGCGCTTGCCGGCAATCGTGTTGTTGCTGCCCAGTGCAACGTTCTTAGCGTCTTCGCTGCCATAGACCAGCGCCAGGTAGCCGTTGTACTTCTGGTTCTTCAGCTCTTCCAGCTTGGTAGCGCTGTCGCTGCCGGAAACCTTGTACGCACGGCCGAGCTGAGTGTCGTTGCCTGCGATGCTGTTATCACTGTCGATCGTGACAGTCTTGAGCGTGCCGTCGAAGTAACGCAGCTTGACCTGATCGCCGTACAGGGTGGTCGAGCCGCTGCCGTTACCGACAACAACCGCGACATTGGTCGGGATTGCGCCCGTGCCGTCGTCGGTGTCAACGTTCAGGATAACGCCGTTGGCAACATACGCCTTAACGGTGTCGCCTACGGATACGTTCTCATAGCCGGTGTCGCTGTCCGTGGTGTCGATGTTATACCAGGTGCCGGCGATCTCGTACTGGCTGTAGTTGCCGTTATCCGAGGTCTTGTTCTTGCTGCCCTCCAGCTCGTCGGTGACAATGTCAGCCTTGACGATTTCCTTGCAGTCCTCGTACATGCTGTAGGACATTACCGCGTAATCGTCCGCTTCCAGCTCTTCATCGATGATTTCATCGGCAAACTTGTAGGACTTGCCGGCAAAGGTGATCTTGTCGGAAGCAACGTTGGTCACTTCGCCGCCGATCTTCTCAAATACGATCGCGGTGTCGATCTTGTTGTTGCCGTCGGAGTCAACAAAGGTTACCTCAGCCAAGGAGGTGTTGCCATTGGTGTCGTGCTCATTCGCAGCAGCATCCTTGTCAAAGTAGGTGTACGCAACCGTGTCGGTTTCAACGCCGTCAATGCCGACAAAGGTCAGGTCGATCGACTTGGTGCTGTCCACAGAGTAGGAAGAACCTTCAAACTTCAGCTTCTGGCCGTCCAGCTCAACATTCTTCATCAGGGTGTTGTAAACGGTGTTGTCGGAAACCGCGTAAACGCCGAGGACATTGTTGGTCTTGCCATCCTTGAACATGACCTTGACCTTCTGGCCCAGCAGGGAGGTGTAGTCCTCGGAAACCTTGGTGAAGTTGACCAGGTCGCCGTTGCTGTAGTTACGGTCGGAGTTGTGGTAGTTATCAGAGTCGTAGTCAGCATCGATCTTGATCGTCAGGGAGTCGGTCTCGATCGAGGTCAGGGTGCCGTAGTCGTAGGACAGGCCCATGTAAGCGGAGCCGACAGTTTCCTTGACGCCGCCGTTGAGGATGTCGTCAAAGGAATCGGAGTCGGTGGACCACTTCACGCGGTTGGTGTCCAGCGTATTTGCGATCATCTGCGCGGCGTACTGACGCGGCAGGCCCTGCTCCAGGCCGGAGTTGACGTCGTCCAGCAGGCCGGCGGAGCCAGCGTAACGCAGGGTGTTGGTGGACCAGTTGTGGCCTACCAGACCAGCCTTGTCAGCGTCGTAGCCTGCCAGAACGAGCAGCATCTTCGCAGCCTCCACGCCGGTTACGGTCGCGTCGGGCTTGAAGGTGTTGTCGCCGTAGCCGGCGATGATGCCCTGGGACTCGCAGAACTTGATGTAGCCCTTGGCCCAGTGGCTGTTGATGTCGGTCAGCTTAGAGGAGTTGTTCTCGTAAGCCGAGTCGTCAATGGAGTTGTTGCGGACAACGAAGATCATCTTCGCCATTTCCGCACGGGTAACGGTTGCGTCCGGACGGAAGGAGCCATCGGGGTCGCCCTCGATTACGCCCAGCGCCGTCAGCATGTTCACGGCGTCCTTGGCCTGGATATCGGCCTCGTCCGTGAACGCCGCACCGGCAAACATGGTGAACGCGCATGCGAACGCCAGCACCAGTGCGAGAACCTTTTTCTGATGGCGCGATACTGCACATAATATAGAGGAAATTGCCGGAATGCGGTCAAAAATACCCTCTAAAATAAACATTTTATAAAAATGGAAAATTGAAGCATATTTTCCTTATATGCAGGAAAGGCAATGAATAACCATAGATGCCAAATAAATTTTTCCCTGATTTTTGTTTTGTTTGTAAAACCTTACTGCAATGAAACAATATACACAAAAATGCATATTTATATTTGTATATAAGTGCCGGAGTATCAGGTGCTTTTCACGAATTCGCACAAAAGCCCTTGCATTGACAGATAGATATTGTATAATTTATATAGTGGCTTTGGCCAAATTACAGGATGAGGTGATACCAATGGACTATATTGCAGAATACAAACGTTGGCTGGAGAATCCGGCGCTTACTGAGAACGAGCGCGCGGAGCTTCAGTCCGTTCAGGAAAATAAGGAAGAGATCGAAAGCCGCTTTTTTGCCCCGCTGTCCTTTGGAACAGCCGGCCTGCGCGGCGTGCTTGGCGTAGGCCTCAACCGCATGAACCGTTTTACCGTGGGACAGGCCGCTCAGGGCTTGGCCAACCTGATCGTATCCAACGGAAAAGCCGCCATGGACCGCGGTGTTGCGATCGCGTACGACAGCCGCCATTTTTCGCCTGAATTTGCCAAACAGTCGGCCTGCATCCTTGCGGCGAGCGGCATCAAGACCCTGCTGTTCGACGAGCTTCGTCCGACCCCAGAGCTTTCTTTTGCGATCCGCCATTACGGCTGCATCGCGGGCATCAATATCACCGCATCCCACAATCCTAAGGAATACAACGGTTATAAGGTGTATTGGGAGGATGGCGCGCAGCTGCCCCCCGCGGAGGCCGACGTGGTCGCCAAGGAAATGGCGGCGACCGATATTTTCAGCGGCGTGCGCACGGGCGACTACGGCGCATTTGTGGAAAGCGGCATGATCCGCATTCTGGGCAGGGAAACGGACGAGGCATATCTCAACGAGGTGCTCAAGGTCGCAGTCAATCCGGACTGTGTAAAGCAGGTCGCGGATGAGTTTAAGCTGGTCTACACCCCGTTCCACGGCGCGGGCTACCGCCTGGTGCCGGAGATCCTGCGCCGGCTGGGCTATAAGCATATCATCTGCGAGCCGGAGCAGATGAAGATCGACGGGGACTTCCCGACGGTTAAAAACCCCAATCCGGAATACAAGGAAGGCTTCAACCTGGCGATCGAGCTGGCGCGGCGGAACGATGTCGACCTCATTATCGGCACGGATCCGGACGCCGACCGTACCGGCATTGTGCTCAAGGACAAGACCGGCGATTATGTCACCCTTTCGGGCAACCAGGTGGGCGTGCTGCTGATCGATTACATCATCACCGCCCGCAAGCTGACGAACACCATGCCCGCGCATCCGGCGGTGCTCAAGTCGATCGTGACGACTGAGATGGCACGCGCAGCGGCGGAAAAGAACGGCGTGGCGTGCTTTGATACGTTCACGGGCTTCAAATTCCTGGCCGAAAAGATCAAGCAGTTTGAAAAGACCGGCTCGCACAAGTACCTCTTTGCGTTTGAGGAGTCCTACGGCTATCTCGCGGGCGACTACGCGCGCGACAAGGACGCCGTGACCGCCTCCATGCTGATCGCGGAGATGGCGGCCTATTACCGCACGCAGGGCAAGACCCTGTACGACGCGATGGAGGAAATGTACGAAAAATACGGCTATTACTGCGAAAAGACGGTTTCCATCACCATGCCCGGCGTTTCCGGCTTGACGCGCATGAAAGAACTGATGGCAGAGTTGCGCGAAAAGCCGCTCGGCAGGATCGGCACGCATCAGGTGGAGTACACCCGCGATTATATGTCCGGCATCCGCACCCGCATGGCGGACGGCAGCGCGGAGCAGATGGAGCTGAAAGGCCAGAACGTCATGTATTACGAACTGGAGGGCGGAACGACATTTATCATCCGTCCGTCCGGCACCGAACCTAAGGTCAAGGTCTATATCATGGCCAAGGGCGACAGCAAGGCGGCGGCCGCCGAAAAGGTGGAGGCACTCTCCGCCGCGGCAAAGGAGATCGTCCGCTGAACAGCGGGATCCGCTGAAAAACCCCCGAAGTAGGCTTCGGGGGTTTTTCGCGTTTGTACGGCGCCGCGTCAGCGGTTTCTGCGCCAGGTATCCGGCGCAAACAGCAGCAGCATGGGGAACAGCTCCAAGCGTCCCGCCAGCATGTTGAACATCAGCACGATCTTGCTGAGCGGGTCGAAAAAGCCGAAATTGGAAGACGGACCGACCAGCTCCAGGCCAGGGCCGACGTTGTTGAGCGTGGCCGCGACCGCGGTAAAATTTGTGACAAGGTCTTGGCTGGAAAGGCACAGCGCGAGAGTGGACAGGATAAAAATGATCAGATAGGCGATCAGGAATACATTGACCGAGCGCATAACCTCATGCTGCACGCGCCGGCCGTCCATCTTATTGACGCGCACCGAGCGCGGATGGATCAGGAACTGCATCTCCTTTTTGATGCTTTTGCACATCAGCAGGACACGCGAGCATTTGATGCCGCCGCCGGTGGAGCCGGCGCAGGCGCCGATGAACATGAGCAGCACCAGGATGCACTTGCTGAACGCGGGCCACTGGTTGAAGTCCACCGTGGCGAAGCCGGTGGTCGTGATGATGGAGGCGACCTGGAACAGCGCGTGGTGCAGGCTGTCAAAAAAGCCGCCGAACAGATGACGGACGTTGCACGCGATCAGCAGGGCGGAGGCGGCAATTACGCCAAGGTAAACGCGCAGCTCCTCGATCCGGAGCGCCTGCTTCCAGCGGCGCGTCAGGATCAGGAAATAGATGTTGAAATTTACGCCGAACAGGATCATAAACAGCGTGACCACGGCCTGCAGGTAATAGCCGCTGTAATGCGCCATGGAGTTGTTCCAGATGCCGAAGCCGCCCGTGCCGGCCGTTGCCAGAGCAGTATTGACGGCATCGAACAGCGGCATGCCGCCGAGCAGCAGCAGCACGATTTCCAGAACGGTCATACCCAGGTAGATCGCGTACAGGATGAACGCGGTGTCGCGCAGGTGGGGCGACAGCTTGTTTACCGATGGACCGGGGCTTTCCGCTCGCATCAGGTAGATCGTCTGCCCGCCTGCGAGCGGGAGCACGGCCAGCATGAACACCAGCACGCCCATGCCGCCGACCCAGTGGGTCAGGCTGCGCCAAAGAAGCGAGGCGTGCGACAGCGCCTCCACATCGCCAAGGATGGTCGCGCCGGTTGTGGTGAAGCCGGAGATGCTTTCAAAAAGCGCGTCCACATAGGAGGGGATCTCGCCGCTGAGCCAGAACGGGAGCGCGCCGGTCAGCGCGAGTACGATCCAGCACAGCGATACGGTGACAAAGCCCTCCCGCGCGTAAAAGCGGGTGTTCTTGGGCTTGCAGCGGGTAAACAGGCAGGAAAAGACCAGACAGAGCGCGGACACGGCCAAATAGGCGAACGCGATCGGTTCCTGGTAGATAACTGCTGTCAGCATGGGCAGCAGCAGGATGCCGCCCTCCACACTCAACATCCAGCCGACCAGGTAGCACACCATAGCGTGATTCATGGCCTCTGTTCCTCCGTTTCACGGGGCAGAAAGATATCCTGCAGGTCGTTCATGCCCTCGCGGGTGGAAACGACGATGACTGTGTCCCCCTCCTGCAGTATGTCCTGGCCGCGCGGGATGATCCGCTTGCCGCGGCGGTTGATGCAGCACAGCAGCACGTCGGGCCGGATGGGCATGTCCTGCAGCGGCACGCCGGTCAGGTCGTGCGCGGCCACGCGGAATTCGAGCGCCTCCGCGCCGCGCAGCTCGTGCAGCGTTTCCACATTGGAGCCCATGGAATTCTGCATCGCGCGGGTGTACTGGCTGATGAGGTCGGCGGTCGTCTGCTTAGGGCGGATGATGGCGCCGATGGGCAGGCTTTCGATGACCTCCTCGAAATTGACGCGGTTGATCTTAGTGAACAGCTTGGCCTTGGAATGGCGGCCCGCATGCAGCGCGAGCAGGATGTTTTCCTCGTCCATGCCGGTCAGGGCGATAAAGGCGCCGCAGGTGGCCAGCCCCTCCTCGTCGAGCAGGTCGCGGTCGGTGCCGTCGCCGTGGATGATGGTCGCGCCGGGCAGCAGCTCGGACAGCATCTCGCAGCGGTCGAGCCGGTTTTCGATGATCTTGACCGAAATGCCCGAGTTGAGCAGTATGCCGGCCAGGAAAAACGATATTTTTCCGCCACCCACCAGCATGGCCGAGCCGATATGGCTGTGCGGCACGCCGATCTTTTCAAAGAAATAGACCTGCTCGTTTGGGGGAATAATGATCGTGATATCGTCGCCCGCCTGCAGGATAAAGTCGCCCTTGGGGATAAAGGTGGTACCCGCCCGCCGAACCATGCACAGCAGCACATGGGTATGCAGCGAGACGTTGATCTCGCAGACCGGCATGCCCGCCAGACGGGAGCCGGACGGGAGGCGGATGTCCAGCAGCTCGATACGCCCCTTGGCAAACGTGCTCACGCCGATTGCGGAGGGGAAACGGATCAGGCGGGAAACGACCCGCGCCGTGGATAACTCCGGATTGATGACCATGGACAGGCCAAGTTCATCGCGGATAAAGCCGACCTCGGAAACATATTCCGGATCGCGCACGCGCGCGATGGTATGGCAGCCCGATGCCTTGCGCGCGATCAGGCAGGAGAGCAGGTTGATCTCGTCATGTGCGGTTACGGCGATCAGCAGGTCGCAGTCCTCGATGCCGGCGCTTTGCAGCACATGGTAGCTGGTGCCGCTGCCTTTGACTGAGGCCACGTCAAGCGAGGTGGTCAGGTCCTCCAGCCGTCGCTCGGACAGGTCGATGAGCGTCAGGTCATGCCCCTCGCTGGAAAGGTGCTCGGCCAAAGCTGAGCCGACCTTGCCACAGCCTACAATAATGATACGCATAATGCGCCTCCGATACGAATCTTAATATTTTCTTAATGCCCATAGCGATTATACCGTTTTACCGGCAAAAAGACAATATCTTTCCGAAGATATTGCGCGCCGCGGCGGCGTTGACCGCGGCTGCGGCGCATGGTATACTGAAAGCAAATAGCTGCGCCGGACGGGGCGCGGCGCAATCGGGCGGGAAGCGCCCTGATAAAGGGAGGGATGGGACATGGCACGGGTGCTGGAGGTATGCGTGGATTCGGTCGAATCCGCGGTCAGCGCGGCGCGCGGCGGCGCGATGCGGCTCGAGCTGTGCGCGAACCTGGTGATCGGCGGCACCTCGCCGGATGAGGACCTATTCCGCATGGTGCGCAGGCGGGTGGATATCCCGATCCGCGTGCTGCTGCGGCCGCGGTTCGGGGATTTCCTGTATTCGGAGGAGGAGTTCGAGCTGCTGCGGCGGCAGGTCAGGCGCTTTGCCGCGCTGGGGGCGGATGGGGTCGTGATCGGCGTGCTTCGGGCGGACGGAACGCTGGACGAGCCGCGCATGGCGGAGCTGATCGCGCTGGCGGGCGGCTGCGGGATCACGCTGCACCGCGCGTTCGACGTGTGCCGCGACCCATTTGAGGCGCTCGCGGCGGCGCGGCGTCTGGGCGTGGACACCATCCTGACTTCCGGCCGGCAGGCAAGCTGCACCGAGGGCGCGGCGCTGCTGCGCGAGCTGGTCGGGAGGAGCGGCGGCCGGCCGCAGATCCTGGTCGGCGCGGGCGTGAACGCGGACGTGATCCGCGCGCTGCAGCCGATGACAGGGGCGGACGCGTTCCACCTGTCCGCCAAGCGGACAGAAAACAGCCGCATGACCTACCGGCGCGAGGGGGTGCCGATGGGGCTGCCCGGCATCAGCGAATTCGAGGTCTGGCGGTGCGATGAGGCGGCTGTCCGCGCCGCGCGATGCGCGCTGGACGCGCTTTGCGGCGCAGAATAGGGGGAAAGCCATGCGGATTGAAAAGGTACTGAACAATAACGTGGTTGTGGCGCTGGACGAAAACGGCGCGGAAACCGTGCTGATGGGGCGTGGGCTGGGCTTTGGCCGGCGCGCGGGGGACGAGGCGCCGGCCGCGCAGGTGGAAAAACGCTTCACGCTGCACTCGGACCAGCTTTCAGACCGGTTTCAGCAGCTCATCACCAGCATCCCGCTTCCGCACTTCCTGATGAGCGAGCGCATTATCAACCATGCCAAGATCGCGCTGGGGAAAGAGCTGTCGGACAGTATTTATGTCACCCTGCCCGACCATATCTCGGCCGCTATCCACCGGTATAAGGAGGGCATCCGCCTGCCCAATCCCCTGCTGTGGGATATCCGGCAGTTCTACAAGGATGAATACCAGGTGGGCAGCAAGGCCAATGAGATCGTCCGTGAGGAAACGGGCGTAGAATTCACCGAGGACGAGGCGGGCTTTATCGCCATGCACTTTGTCAACGCGCAGGTGGGCGGCGAGATCCGCGACGTGTACGATATGACCTATCTCATGCAGGAGGTGTTCCGCATCGTGCGGAGCGCTTACGGCTTTGAGCCGGACTGCGATTCGATCGACTATTACCGCTTTGTGACGCACCTGAAGTTTTTCGCGCGGCGCATCGTGAGCGGCCAGCAGTACGGGGATGAGGACGCGGACCTGCTCGGCGTCGTGCGGTATAAATACCCCCGCGCGTTCGCCTCCGCGCAAAAGGTGTGCGCCTACGTCAAGCGGGAAAAGGGCTTCGCCTCCGGACAGAACGAGCTGCTTTACCTCACCATACATATCGCGCGCGTGATGGATAAAAATGCTGGCTAAAGCAAGCGGGAGGCCAAAGAAAGGCCTCCTTTTTTGTTGGTGAAACCGATTTTATTGGTATGAACTCACAAAAAAAGGATGACATTTTCGGATAGTTTGCCGTGCAAATCGGGCTTGCAAAATTGTGAACAATTTGTTACAATACACTCAACAAGTAAACAATGTCCTCTGAATGATTGGATTGTTACCGCTCCGGCGGGCAAAACCAAATTTCTCGTAGTTTGTCTTTTAGGTAAGACTGTGTTACTGCGGCGAAATTTGGTTCTTTTTCGTTTTTGGATACTTTTTGCATCAGGAGGACATACTCGTCGAAAAAGGGTGTGATTGTATGTTTGGGAAACTCAAGGGATTGTTCGGCGGTTCCGCCGGCATCTCGATCGCCGCGCCGATGGCGGGAACGGTCGTCCCGCTGGAGGAGGTACCTGACCCGACGTTTGCGCAGGGCATCCTCGGGCAGGGCGCGGCCATCCTGCCGGCCGAAGGCCGCGTAACGGCGCCCGCGGACGGCACGATCGACGTGATGTTCGACACCGGCCATGCGGTGAGCATGACCACGGCGGACGGGGCCGAGGTGCTGATCCACGTCGGCATTGACACGGTCCAGCTCAACGGCCAGCACTACAAGGCGTGCTGCAAGGCGGGCGACAGGGTCAAAAAAGGCGATCTGCTGATCGAATTCGACCCCGAGGCGGTCAAGGCCGCGGGCTATGAAACGGTCACGCCTGTCATTATCTGCAACACGGACCGATTCGCCGCTGTAAAGACGGAAAAGACTGGACCGGTCGCGGCCGGAGACGTGCTGCTGACGCTGCAGGCAAAATAAACCAGTTTACCCTCAAAAATTCAAATATTATTCAGGAAAGGAAGTCATCCCTATGAAAACCATTGAATACACGATTACCGACGAGCTCGGCATCCACGCGCGTCCGGCCGGCATGCTGGTGAAAGAGGCTGCGAAGTTCCAGTCCAAAATCATGGTTGCCTCCCCGAAGAAAGAGGTTGACGCAAAGCGCATTATGGGTGTGATGAGCATGGGCGCCAAGAAGGGGGATCCGCTCAAGGTCACGATCGAGGGGCCGGACGAGGATGCGGCCGCGGAAGCGATCGAGGCGTTCCTCAAGGCAAACCTGTAAGAGGTTTTCATTTTGCCCCGAGGGGCAGTGGAATAATGCGCGCCTTGCCGTTCGGCTCGGTAAGGCGCGCGGCACTACATAGGGCCGGATAAAGAAAGGCCTGAAAGAAATGAGGAGGGGAAAATCCTATGTTAAAGTATTTGCAGAGACTGGGCAAAGCCCTGATGCTGCCGGTATCGTGCCTACCGATCTGCGGCATCCTGATGGGGATTGGCTACGCGCTCGCTCCCGCTGCCATGGCGGGCGAGGTCAATGGTTATGTCGCCAGCGGCGCGGCATACACGATCGGCTTCTTCCTGATTAAGGCGGGCGGCGCGCTCATTGACAACATGCACTGGCTGTTCGCCATCGGCGTTGCGGTCGGTATGGCCAAGGATAAGGACGGTACGGCGGGTCTTGCCGGTCTGGTATCCTGGCTGATGATCACCAAGCTGCTGAACACCGCGGTCGTTACGGTCATCATGCCGTCGATCGCGAACAACGAGGATGCGATGCTGGCGTTCGGCAAGATTGAGAACCCGTTCATCGGCATCATTGCCGGCCTGCTTGGCGCGGCCTGCTATAACCGGTTCAAGGATACCAAACTGCCTGATTGGCTGTCGTTCTTCTCGGGCAAGCGCTGCGTCGCTATTGTAACCGCTGTCGTATCCATTGTGGTTGCGGCAATCCTGCTGTTCGTATGGCCGATCGTATTCGGCGCACTGGTTGCCTTGGGCGAGGCGATCGTCAGCCTGGATGCAGTTGGCGCCGGCCTGTACGCATTCTTTAACCGCCTTCTTATTCCCACCGGCCTGCACCACGCGCTCAACAACGTGTTCTGGTTCGATACCATCGGCCTGGGCGACCTGCAGAACTTCTGGGCCGGCAAGGTCACCGGCGATATGAGCCTGACCAATGCGCCGATCACCTGGAGCCTCGGCATGTATATGTCCGGCTTCTTCCCCTGCATGATGTTCGGTATCCCGGGCGCGGCCCTGGCAATGGTTCACTGCGCCAAGAGTAACAAGAAGAAGATCGCGATCGGTCTGGTCGGCTCCGCAGCGCTCTGTGCGTTCATCTGCGGCGTTACCGAGCCGTTTGAGTTCGCGTTCATGTTCCTGGCTCCCGCCCTGTACGTTGTTTATGCGCTGCTGTACGGCATTTTCGCGTTCGTCACCGTGGCGCTCGGCTTCCGCGCAGGCTTCTCGTTCTCCGCGGGCCTGACCGACCTGGTATTCTCCGCTTCTCTGCCTGCGGCGGCCAAGACCCTGCTGATTATCCCGCTGGGCATCGCGGCGTTCGTTGTGTTCTATATCGTGTTCCGCATCGCAATCAGCAAGTTCAACCTCAAGACCCCGGGCCGTGAGGATGACGACGACGATACCGCCGCGCAGGACGCGGGCGCGACCCTGGCGAACAATGACTTTACCGCCATCGCTGCCACCGTGCTGGAGGGACTCGGCGGCAAGGACAACATCACCTCGCTGGATAACTGCATCACCCGCCTGCGCGTTGAAATCAAGGACTACACGCTGGTGGATGAAAAGAAGATCAAATCCGCGGGGGTGGCGGGCGTCATGCGTCCGTCCAAGACCTCGGTACAGGTCATTGTGGGTACCAAGGTGCAATTCGTAGCCGACGAGATGCACAAGATGCTGTAAAAACAGAAAACCCATGGATTTGCGCTCCGCGCAACGGGGAGGCGGGCGGACAGCCCGCCTCCCTGCTTTCCAAGCGCAGGCAGGGCCATCCCGTGCAGGGATGGGCAGTGTGCATTCGTTCTGCGGGCGGGCAGTGCCTGTCCCTGTGCTGCGGCCGTGAAATCAGCCCAGCGACCGGCGGCGCACCGCTTAATGGGAACGCGCCGCTGTGATATAATAAAATAATCTATTATTTGTTGGAGAGGTGCTGGATATGAAAATCATTCGCGCAAAGGACTATAACGATATGAGCCGTAAGGCGGCCAACATTATTTCGGCGCAGGTCATCCTCAAGCCGGATTCGGTACTCGGCCTGGCGACCGGCTCTTCCCCGATTGGCATTTACGAGCAGTTGATCAAGTGGTATAATAAGGGCGACGTGGATTTCGGCGCCTGTACCACGTTCAATCTGGACGAATACCGCGGCCTGACCGCGGATCATGACCAGAGTTACCACTATTTTATGCACAAAAACTTTTTCGACGCCATCAATGTGCCGGCGGAGCGCATCAACCTGCCGGATGGCGCTCAGCTCGATGCGGAGCGCGAGTGCGCGCGTTACGACGCGGCGATCCGAGCGGCCGGCGGGATCGACCTGCAGCTGCTGGGCATGGGCCTGAACGGACATATCGGCTTTAACGAGCCGGATGAGTTCTTTTCCAAGGGTACGCACTGCGTCGACCTGACCGAGTCCACCATCGAGGCAAACAAGCGCTTTTTCGCCTCCGCGGACGATGTGCCGCGTCAGGCGTATACCATGGGCGTGCAGACCATCATGCTCGCGCGCCGCATAGTGATCGTCGTTTCCGGAGAGAATAAGGCGGATATCGTGCGCCAGGCGTTTTTTGGGCCGGTTACGCCGCGCGTGCCGGCGACTATCCTGCAGCTCCACACCGACGTATCCGTGGTTGCGGACGAAGCGGCGCTGTCCAAGTGCGGGGATCTGCTGTAAAGGAAAAGAAGGGAAAGTATGGAGTTTAAAAATCTGAAGGTATACCAGCCGGACGGCTCGTTCCGCACGGGCAGCCTGACCATTTCGGGCGACCGGATATCCGCCGCCGAGCCAACGGCGGAGGCGGTCGATATGGGCGGTCTGTACGCGGTGCCGGGTCTGGTGGACCTGCATTTCCACGGCTGCGTGGGCTATGACTTCTGCGACGGGACGCATGAGGCGATCTCCGCGATCGCCAGATACCAGGCGCAGAACGGCGTCGCAGCTATCTGTCCGGCGACCATGACCTATCCGGAGGATAAGCTTTCCGTGATCGCGGAGGCTGCCGCGAGCTACCGCACGGAGAGCAGGAACGCCGCTTTAGTGGGCATCAATATGGAGGGGCCGTTCATTTCGGAGGCCAAAAAGGGCGCCCAGAACGCGGCCTACCTGCACGCGCCGGACGCGGATATGTTCCGCCGCCTGCAGAAAAAGGCGAACGGGCTGTTCAAGCTGTGCGACCTCGCGCCCGAGCTGCCGGGCGCGATGGAAACCATCGAGGCGCTGGCGGGCGAGGTGCGCCTGTCCATCGCCCACACCGAGGCGGATTACGATACCGCGTGCGAGGCGTTTCGCCGCGGCGCGCGGCAGGTCACTCACCTGTATAACGCAATGCCGCCCCTGTCGCACCGCGCGCCCGGCGTTATCGGTGCCGCGGCCGATAACGACGAGGTCGCGGTCGAGCTGATCGCGGACGGGGTGCATATCCATCCGGCCGTGGTGCGCGCGACGTTCAAAATGTTCTGGAACCGCGTTATGCTGATTTCGGACAGCATGATGGCCACCGGCCTGGAGGATGGCGAGTACTCGCTCGGCGGGCAGGCGGTCACCGTGCGCGGCAACCGCGCGACGCTGCATGACGGTACGATCGCCGGCTCGGCCACCAACCTGCTCGACTGTGTGCGCAGCGCGGTCAAAATGGGCATACCACTGGGGCAGGCCATCCGTTCTGCCTCGA
Source organism: Agathobaculum massiliense (assembly GCF_900291975.1). Taxonomy (GTDB): domain Bacteria; phylum Bacillota; class Clostridia; order Oscillospirales; family Butyricicoccaceae; genus Agathobaculum; species Agathobaculum ammoniilyticum. Next base: position 1,676,735 of record NZ_OMPN01000001.1, on the reverse strand, counting down.
CCAATCCGGCCCGCGCGATCGGCGTGCAGCACGATTATGGCTCGCTCGAGCCGGGCAAGCTCGCGAATGTTTTGCTGCTGGACGACGAGTTGAACGTCCACACACTGCTCCTGCGCGGCCAGCTGATCTGACAAAACAGACAATATCACCTCCCTGCCGAAGCGGGCCGGACCCTACAGGTCCGGCCTGCTTTTTTTGCCGCAGGGGGCGCGGCTGTGCTATAATGGGGGAAAAGGGGGCGGAAATATGTTCCATCCAATCGACCTGCAAGGCTGGGAGCAGCGGGATACCTTTACGCATTTCATGCAGGCGGGCTGCGTTTACAGCCTGACGCGGGAGCTTTGCGTCACCGCGTTCCGCCGGTACACAAAGGAAAGCGGCCTGCGCTTTTTTCCGGCGTTTACCTGGGCGGTGGCGGCGGCCGTGAACAGCCGGCCAGAGTTCCGGCTCGGCTATGACAGCGCGGGGCGGCTGGGACGCTTTGACACCGTGCATCCGGAATACACCGTGCTGTCCGAGGAGACGGGGCGGATGGACAGCCTGTGTACGGCATATACGCACCGATTCCCTGATTTTTATGCCGCGATGGTGCAGGATATCCGGCGTTTCCATATGCAAGGGCTGCGTACGGCGCCGCGGGAAAACGCCGTGCTGCTTTCCTGCGTGCCGTGGTTTTCCTATACTGAGGTTTCTTTCCGGATGAAAGACGACCGCATCTTCCTGCGCCCGTTCATTGTATGGGGCAGGCTGACCGCGTCCGGCGGCGAAACCGTACTGCCGTTTACGCTGCAGATCCATCACGCGGCGGCGGACGGGTATCACTGTCATTTGTTCTTTTGTTACTTGGAAGAGCTGCTGCGCTGTCCGGCGGAGTGGCTGGGATAGCAAAAAACCAGGCTTCCTGCATTAGCAGGAAGCCTGGTTTTTTGCTTTACAGCTTCATGATGCCCGTCACATCGAGCAGCTGCCCAACCAGGATGCAGACCACCAGGATAGGGGCGACCCAGCGGACCATGATCTCAAACAGGCGCTTGCGGTGGAACGGGAAGTTCTTTTCCACCTCGTCGGACACGGTTTTGGTGCCGACCACCCAGCCGACCAGCAGGCAGGTGAAGAACGCCACGATCGGCATGAGTACCGAGTTGGAGATAAAGTCGAAAAAGTCGAGGAACGCCATGCCGAGGATCTGGACCGAAGCCAGCGGGCCGTACCCCAGGCAGGAGGGCAGGCCGAGCAGCAGTACGAACAGGGTCACGGCGACCGTGGCCGGCCGGCGCTTCCAGTGCAGCTTGTCGCACACGATGGAGACGACGGTCTCCATCAGGGAAATGGACGAGGTCAGCGCCGCGAACAGCACCAGCAGAAAGAACACGCCGCCAATCAGATGGCCCATCCACATGCGTTCAAATACCTGCGGCAGCGTTCCGAACATCAGGCCGGGGCCGGCGTTGATGCCGGATGGGTCGCCGCCGTTGAACGCCACCACCGCCGGTACGATCATCAGACCCGCGATAAAGGCGATCGCGGTGTCGAAGATCTCGATCTGGCCGACCGAGCGCTCTAAGTTGGACTCTTTCGGCATATAGGAGCCGTAGGTAATCATAATGCCCATGGCCAGCGACATGGAATAGAACATCTGCCCCATGGCCGCCAGCACGGTTTTGCCGGAAAAGTTGCTGAAATCCGGTACGATATAGAACTTGAGGCCTTCCAGTGCGCCCTCCATGGTCAGCGAGAACACAGCCACGATGATAGACAGGATGACCAGCACGGGCATCATGAACTTGGACACCTTCTCAATGCCCTTCTCCACGCCGAGCAGCACGACCACCGCGGTCAGCAGCACATAAAGGAGGAACCAGGGCAGCGGGGTGGCGAACAGCCCCTCGCCGGCAAAGCCGATAAAGCGGTCAAAGTAGGCGCTTTCAGCCAGCAGGCTGCCGCTTCCGGACAGATAATCGGCAAAATACTTGATGACCCAGCCGCCGATGACGCAGTAGTACGGCGTGATGATAACCGGCACGAGCGAGGCGAGCCAGCCGAGGCCGGAGAACCGCTTGTCCAGCGCCTTGTACGCGCCGATGCAGGACAGGCCGGTGCGGCGGCCGATCGCGATTTCGGTGATCATCAGCGCAAAGCCGAACGTGACCGCCAGGATTAGGTAGACCAGCAGAAAGATGCCGCCGCCATACTTTGCCGCAAGATAGGGGAAGCGCCAGATGTTGCCCAGCCCCACCGCCGAGCCGGCCGCGGCGAGCACAAAGCCGATGCGGCTGGAAAAACTGCTTCTCTTTTTCTTTTCCATGTGTTGTTTTAAACTCCCTTACTACATTTCTTTCTCTGTTGCCCCATGCCGGATGCCCGACCCTGGGACGGCTCATTCCATGAGGTTGAATTCGCTCAGGTAGTGGTAGGCCTGAAGCAGGCCGGACAGGTGGTAATTGCCCACCACATCCGCGTCGCTTTGCGGCGGCGCGGGCAGCGTATCCGGCACATGCAGGCCGAGCGCGGACAGCTTTTCCGCGTTTTCCGGAGACAGGCGACCCTTTTCATCCATGGCGCACAGCGCGGTCAGCTCCTGCAGCAGGGCGTTGGCGAGCTGCTCGCAGCCGCGCAGATAGACCGCCTGCGTGCGGTGGTCCGGCAAGCGGAACACGTTCTGCTTTTCAAAGATGGAAAGCTCCTCCGCGATGCGCCCCAGCTGGCGGCTGAGCGGGGAAAGGTCCGGATACCGCCCGCAGATGACACGCGCCTCCACATAAGCGGGTACGGACTGCAGGAAATGGGTGAACTGCTCCGTGATACGCGCGCGGTTGTTGTACGGCTTGAGCGCAATGTTGACCACAAGGGCGGTGGCCAAGCCGATCGAGGTGTCCAGCAGGCGGTTGGCGCCGTAAAAAAAGGCTTCGTCCGCCGGGGACAGGCAGATGGACACGAACACGATGCACGCCAGCGGCACCGCAAACTGCAGCTTGAGCTCCACACAGAGCAGGATCAGGGCGATCAACCCCAACCCGACGCCGATATAGCGGAACCCCTCGAACAGGTTGACAAACACCGCGCCGAAGCCCGCGCCCAACAGGATGCCGAAAAACTGTGTGCGGCAGGACTGGAACGCGTCGCCCACCGTGCGGTTCATGGCGACGATTGCGCCAATGGCTGCGAAGATCGCCGCGGGCGAGGAGCGCAGATCGGCAAAAAACAGGGCCAGCGCAACCGCCAGGCCGGTCTTGACCGTCCGTAGCCCGATATGCGGCAGCAAATGTCCCACGATGGCGTCGCCTCCGGAATAGAATAATAAAAGTATTGTACCATGAAACAGACCGTTTCACAAGGCGTTTGCACACAAAAGCGCGCTGTGCTATAATAAATCCTACAGGCAGCCATAAAATAAGGAGTGTGTTCGGATGAAAACCTACCGTTTCGGTGTGCTGGGCGCGGGCAACATGGGTACCGCAATCGTGGAGGGCGCGGTGCGCGCGGGGTTGTTCCCGCCCGCGCAGGCGCTTTTGTTCAACCGCAGCGCGGAAAAACGCGAGAAAAACAGGGAAAAGGGCTTTGCGGTCACGGGGGATTATACCGAAGTGTATACGGCGTGTGATACGGTCGTGCTGGGGGTCAAGCCGCAGAATTTTGATGAGATCCTGCCGGTCCTGTCAGGGTGCCGGTGTGAAAAGCCGCTGGTGGTTTCGATCGCGGCGGGCATAACGTTTGCGAAGATCGAGCGCGCGCTCGGCGCGGATACGCCGGTTGTCCGCGTGATGCCGAACACGCCGCTCATGCTGGGCGAGGGGGCGGCGCAGCTTGTGAAAAACGCGGCCGCGACACAGGAGCAGCTTGACGCCGTGCGCGCCCTGTTCGATACCATGGGCGCGACCGCGGTGTTCGATGAGGAAAGCATGCTCAACGAGGTCATTCCTTATGCAGGCTCGGCGCCCGCCTATATTTACGCCTTCGCGGACGCGATGGTGCGCAGCGCCGTACAGCACGGCGTGCCGGAGGCGGACGCGCTCCGGATGTTCTGCCAGACCATGATCGGCTCCGCCAAAATGCTGCTGCGGGGGGACCGGACGCCCGCCGAGCTGATTGGCGCGGTCTGCTCGCCCGGCGGCACCACGGTCGAGGCGATGAAGGTGCTCGAATCGCGCGGTCTGTACGATATTTTGGCGGAAGCGTGCGATAACTGCATTGCCCGCGCATACGAACTGGGCAAATAGCCACCCTTCGCCATTGACTTTAGGTAGACCATATGGTAAAGTAAAGACAAATATTCCGCATCACTTTGAGAGGAAGTGGATACCGTGAAAAAATCGACGAAAGTAAAAACCGGGCTGCTGCTGACCAGTCTGGCCTGTGCGGCCGGCGCGACGGCGGCGCTCGTTCTGCTTCAGAAAAAGCGCGAGGAAGAAGTTTATCATGAGGCGGAGCTCAAGGCAATGGACGAGCTGGAGGAAATGATGCGCGCTGAATCCGACTGCGCCTCCTGCGCCTGCGCGGAGGAGTGCGCGGCGGCGGACGCCTCCTATCAGGACACGTTCGACGAAGAGGTGCCGGAGGAAGCGGAAGCGCCTGCGGCTGCCGAGCCGGAGGCGCCAGCGGAGGAAGATCAGGCCGAAGAAGACGAGGAATAAGGCAAAGCGGGCGGAGCCACCCTCCGCCCGTTCCTTATTGCCGGGAGAAAGGAGCGAGGGACGTGATCGAATACGAGGGACGTGTGTTCCGCCCGCCGTCAGAGGCATATAGTCTGATCATACAGGCGACGGTCGGCTGCAGCCATAATCAATGCACGTTTTGCGATATGTATAAGGAAAAGCGCTTCCGCGTGCGGCGGCTGGAGGATGTGAAAGCGGATTTCGATGAGGCGCGGCGCATGTACCGCCGCGTGGACCGCATTTTCCTTGCGGACGGCGACGCGCTGATGTGCCGTGCGGAGCATATGGCCGAGCTCCTGCGGTATATCCGCCGCCTGTTTCCTGAGTGCGAGCGGGTGACAAGCTACGGCTCGCCCGCGTCCATCCTGGTCAAAACGCAGGAGGAGCTGGACCAGCTGCACGGGCTTGGCCTGGAAATGGTCTATATGGGGCTGGAATCCGGCTCGGACGAGGTGCTGCGCCGCGTCAATAAGGGAGAAACGGTGGACGAGATCGTGCGCGCGGGCCTGATGGTGAAAAAGGCGGGCATGAAGTTGTCGGTCACCTGCATCGCGGGCCTTGGCTCGCTGGAGCTGAGCGAGGAGCACGCGATCGGGACCGCGCTGGCCCTGTCGCGCATGAAGCCGGAGTATATCGGCCTGCTGACCCTGCTGTTTGAGCTGGAAACGCCCCTGATGCGGGATTGGCGGGCAGGGCGGTTTTATCTGATGCAGCCGGTCGAGATCGCGCGGGAGACGCTCACGCTTCTGGAGCATATCGACGCCGAGGGCAGCGTGTTCCGCGCCAACCACGCCTCCAATTATGTCAACCTTGCCGGTACGCTCAACCGCGATCGGGAGGCGATGTGTCAACGCCTGCGGCAGGCATTGGCGGGCGAGGTGCAATTCCGCAACGAAGCATTTCGTGCGAGATAGCTAAAATAATTTTGCCTGTATTGTGAAAAACAGAGAAAACGCGAAATTAAGATGTTGATTTCGTTACAATTTAGAAAAAAACGAGACAACGGCGCGGAGATGTGCTATACTATTGATGATTTGGGGAAATGAAAGGCTGTTGAGCGGCCGTGCTGTTAAGAACTTGTTAAGAAAAGCGTATTCCGGCTGGAGGATTGCTAATGGATTCCGTATCCCACATTCGTGTTGCACACCTGCTGCTCGATTATGTCGAGCAGACCTGCGGCGTTACCTTTGACCAGAGCGGCTTCGTTTATGGAAACCTGAAGCCGGATTTGACAGGGACCTACCTGACCAAGCGCCATAATCCGTCGATCATGATGGACGAGGTGATGGAAAAAATCCGCGCGTTTACCGAAAAATACACCATCGGTCCGGTGAATGGACATGAGCTTTCGATTGATCTGGGCGAGATATGCCACTTTATGACCGATTTTTTCACCTATCCGCATAACGACGATATCTACGACCGCAACCTGCTGGCGCATTATGTATACGAAAAGCGCGTTGCGCTCGTGATCCGCCGCCGGATGACCGAAGCGAAATTCGAGCAGTGGGCAAGCCCGATTATCCCGCCGGCCTCGGTGGACGCTTTGATCAACCGCATCGGCGCCATGCATGACGAATACCGCGCGGCCGGCCGCCATCATGGGATTGACGACGACCTGATACATATCTGCCGGGCAACCGCAATGGTTGTGCTTTCGATCATCAGCATCGTTTACGAGCAGGTGGATGTACCCGCAACGGTCATCGCCTGATACAGACACTTTTTACACGCTGTTGCGGCAAGCGCCGTCCGGAGAGCCGGACGGCGCTTGTTTTTGCGGCGTGCGTCGGTCGCACTTCTTTTTTCCGGCGGTCCGTGCTATAATAAAGAAAAAACAATGGGAGATACTATGAAAAACGTGACGATTTATACGGACGGGGCCTGCTCCGGCAATCCAGGGCCGGGTGGCTGGGGTGCCATTTTACGGTACGGGGCGCATGAGAAGGAGCTGTCCGGCTCCGAGCCATCGACTACCAACAACCGCATGGAGCTGCTCGGCGTGATCACCGCGCTGGAAGCGCTTTCCGAGCCCTGCTCGGTCGACCTGTACTCGGACAGCAAATATGTGGTAGATGGCATCACAAAGGGCTGGGCGAAAAGCTGGCGCTCGAAAGGGTGGATCAAGGGAGATAAAAAACCGGCCAAAAATCCGGAGCTGTGGGGACGGCTGCTCGCTCTTCTCGAAAAGCATGAGGTCCGGTTCCATTGGGTGAAAGGACACGCGGATAACCCCTATAACAACCGCTGCGACGAGCTGGCGGTAAGTCAGTACCAGAAATACAAGTGATGGGAGGCCGGCCGGATGGACAGGCTGCGCGGTCTGCGGGGAGGCACCCTGCTGTTTTACTATATGTTCACGCTGTGCGCCGCGGTATACGGCCTGCGGCGGGACCTGACGGCATACAACGCCCTGCTTGCCGCTGCGGCGCTCGCCCTGCCCGCTGTGCCGTTTGCGCTTTATCGGGTCTGCCGGCTGCGGCCGGTGTACCTGCTTGAGATCGTGTTCGACTGGTTCGTGCTGGCGGCTGTGCCGTTTGCGAGCCTGTTCGGCGGGTATGAGTGGATTCCCTGCTGGGATAAGCTGTTGCACTTTTTGTCGGGCTTTCTGTTCGCCGTGTTGGGCATGGTGGTGTATTTTGCGAAAAAGCCAGGCCACGCGCTCGATCGGGCGGATGCGTTCAACGCCTCGCTGTATACCTGGATGTTCGCGGTGCTGAGCGCGGTCTTGTGGGAGATATGGGAATACGCGGTTTCCTTTTCCGGCGCGGACCCGCAGCAGGTCGCGTCCACCGGCGTGGGCGACACGATGCAGGATATGATCGTCTGCGCCGTCGGCGGGCTGCTGACCGCGCGGTCCTGCTGGCGCTACCTGCGGCACAGGGGTGAGGGGCGGCGCAAGGGCCTGATGATGAGCCTGTTTGAAGCCTATTATCGGGAGAATATCCGCAAAATATAGAAAAGACGTCCGAAGGCGAGCGCCTCCGGACGTCTTTTCGTTCTATGGCATGATCCCGATGGGGGCTTAGTCCTTCGGGGTGTTGGCTCTGTTCGAAACCTTGCCGCCATAGGTGCGCAGCAGGTTACGGACATAACCGTTGTTCTGCATAGATGCTTCGCTCATGTTGCTAAGTGCCTTTACAAACTTGTTCATATTGCGGCCTTCTTTCTTTTAAGATTTGCTTATATCATACCTTTTTTCTGGGGGAAAAACAAGAGGCTGATTGTATGAATTATACAAATTAGATAAGAAAGAATTGTGCAATTAATACAAAAATCAGCCCTCGGTGTGAATAACAGAGACCGGACAGCCGCCTGCGGCTTCCTGAGAGTCCGCTTCCTGCGCCGCGGTGTCGGGCTGGTGATAGACCTCTGCCAGACCATCTCCGGCGATGCGGAACACATCGGGACAGGTTGCTTCGCACAGGCCGCAGGAAATGCAGCCGCCGCGGTCGATCGTGACCTGCATAAACAAACACTCCTTTCTCGCACACAGTATGCGCAGAAAGGAGCGGCGTTATGAGTGGTATGTCTTGCGGGGAGAAAACGGGAAAGCTGGAAAAATCAAACAGACGCGCGTCACAGCTCGCGGCACTGGATGGCGGCCAGCGCGTCCTCGGTCGTCCGACTGCCGAGCGGGATGACGCCCATGGCCTCGGCCCGCCGGCCGACCTCGTATTTGTGCAGGTCCACGCCGCCCTCAGCGCACTGACTGATGAGATAGACGCGCGTGCCACTTCGGAGCAGCGACCGCACCGCGTCCTCCAGCCGGCGGGGGATGCCGCCCGCTCCGAACGCCTCGACCACCACCCGGGGATACCTGTGCAGGACGTTGAAAAACGAGGGCGGGAGATCGGGCGTCAGCTTGACGAGCAGAACGTCCGTGTCGATGTCCCGCACGAAGCGCGGCGTGCCGTCGCGCTTCGGCGGGTGCGCCAGCCGCACGCACCCAGCTCCGTCGATTACGCCCGCGAGCGGCGCGCCGACCGAAGTGAATGCGTCCGCTTCGAGCGAATGGCGCTTTGCGGCGTGTGGGCCGTGGATGATCTTTCCGTGCAGCACCGCCAGCACGCCGACGCAGTCCGCCGCCGCGACGCGGCATGCGTCGAGAAGGTTGCGGGGCGCGTCCGAACCCGGCGCGCCCATGGGCAGCATCGAGCCGGTCAGCACCACGGGGCGGTCGATGTTCCGCAGCACATGGTGCAGCAGCGCGGCGGTATAGGAAAGCGTGTCCGTGCCGTGGGCAATGACAAAGCCGTCGTACCGGCCTCGGTTTTCCCAGACCGCCCGCGCCATTTGCATACGGTCCGCGGCGGTCAGGTCGGTGGAGTCCAGCCGCATCAGCTCGCACACCGTGACCGCGCAGACCGTCTCCAGCGCGGGCAGCAGGCGGACAAGCGCCCCGCCGGTCAGGGTCGGGGACAGCCCGTTTGCCGTTTCACGGCACGCGATTGTGCCGCCGGTGGCGATCAAAAGCACCTTTTTCATTGATTGCCCTCCCCGCGTCCGCGGTTCACTGGTAGCTGTCCGCAAGGATGCCAATGATCTCCTCGCGGCTGAGCGGACGCGGGTCGGCGCGGAACAGACCGCCCATGGTGGCGGCCGCGTTGTCCGCGATCTTCCCGAAATCCTCCGGCCGGACGCCGTAGCCGGACAGGCGGAGCTGGTGGACGCCGCAGCGCTTCTGCAGGCCAGACAGCGCCGCCAGGAAATCCGCCGCGCCAGTAGCGCCCGTGCGCCCGAGCGCGCGCGCCAGCGCGGCCATCCGGTCGCCGGAAACCTCGGCGAACCGGCTCCAATAGGCGCGCGAAATCATAATCAGGCCCGCGCCGTGCGGCAGCGCGGGATGGAACGCGCTCAGGGCGTGTTCGATCGCATGCTCGCCCGTGCAGCTCGACAGCGTTTCGACAAAGCCGGCCAGCGTGTTGGCGAGCGCGACCTCGGCGCGGGCCTCACGGTCGCCGCCGTCATGCACGGCGGTCGCGAGCGACCGGCCGATCAGCTCGACCGCGCGGAGCGCGAACATGTCGCTCATCGGGCTGGCGGTGCGGGCGATATAGCCCTCGGCCGCGTGGAAGAACGCGTCAAAGCCCTGATAGGCGGTCAGGTGCGGCGGTACGGTCATCATAAAGTCTGGGTCCACGACCGAGATGGCGGGGAAGCACTTTTCGCCGCCCCCGCCGATCTTTTCCTCGCCGTTGGTGATGACCGTGAACGGGTCTGCCTCGGTGCCTGTGCCCGCAGTGGTCGGGATGGCGACCACCGGCAAACCGGCGTTGGCGATGCGCTTGCCGCCGCCCGTGCCGCCGTGGACATAGTCCCACCAGTCGCCGTCGTTGGTGGCCATGACAGCGGCCGCCTTGGCCGTGTCGATCGAGGAGCCGCCGCCCAGGCCGACGATGAATGAGATGTGCGCCGCGCGGCAAAGCGCCGCGCACTCGCGCACCCCTTCGATGGTCGGGTTGGGCTGTACCTTGTTGTAAACAGCCGTTTCGTGTCCGGCCTGCCGCAGCACGTCGGCCACACGGTCGACATAGCCGAGCCGTGTGGTCGACGTGCCGCCGGTGATAATCAGGCCGCAGCCCTCCGGCAGGCGCGCTTTGGCGAGCTTGCGCACGGCGCCGTTGCCGAAAAACAGGCGGGTGGGCATATAGAAGCTGAAAATATCCAACGAGAAAACCTCCCTCAAAAAAAGGGGGTCCAACGACCCCCATGCGAATGCTGCTTGCTGTACGTTTTCCGGCTGGGGCCGAAACGCACCCAACAATACAATTATAGCAAATCAGCGGAAGCGTGGGAAGAGGGAAAACGCTGAAAAGGACAAGAATGTTTTGTTTAATATAACCATGAAAAAACATAAAATAATGCTTGACGTTGTGCAAGGTTGATGATATTATAATGTCACAGAAAAGAAAAGGGCAAACACCAAGGGACGTAAAGCAGGGGCTTTACAAAGGGCGAGAACCCATTCTTATTCTGAAGGGTTGGCGTACAAAGCCAAATGATACCGGAGAAAGGGGTGAGTCCAATGGTATCAGAAGAAACATCCTACCAGTTCGCGGGACTCGCCGCGGCGCTGTGACCGAAACGATCAAGGTGATAGCTATTTATAAAAAGAGCGAGTTCCAAATTAAAAAAACGAACCGCCTGAAAAGCGCGATCGGCTTCTGATAGTAAGGAACGGCACCTGTGAGGAAGCTATCCTCGTGAAAATATATCCGTGAAAGCATACTGACGATGTAAGCGGATCGAGGCAGCAGGAAAGTAAGGTTCATGCATGAAAGAACCCTGAAGCAATGCGTTGGCGAATATGAAAATTGATCAGTACGATACCTGTAATCGCCAAAAATAGTGCGCATCCAAGAAAAAAGGCCGATGGGCATACTGATGAGTATGATGCGGCAAAAGCGGACCAGAGCACAGGACAGAGATCATATCAAAGCCTGCTGAAAATGGTTCGGGCATACAGGAATAGAATCGAACGATTGCCCGCCAGGAAGAGACGCATTTCAAAATCTGACTTGATATAGAGTTCCTGAATGTAGTTAAGGTAACAAACCGAAATGTGTTCATTACCCGAAGAACCGCAGCCGGGTGGTTCCCGTGAACGTAGGATGAAAAAGCGGACAGCAAAAAATAAAAAAGGACAGCGGGAAATATCCTGCTGAGAAAAGAGAATCTATGGAGATCTGGAAGTAAAAGGCCTCGTTCGATAGGGACGAGGCCTTTCTTGTTCGCTTTTTCCGAAACGCGGGCGTTACAGATGCGTTTCCCTTGCTTGGCCAATCATCTGGTAAAGCGCGTCGAGCGCGCCGGACAGGGTACCCACCTCGTCGATCAGGCCGAGCGTGACCGCCTGCTTGCCGGAGATGACCGTACCTACGTCCGCAGTGAGCTGTCCGGTCTCGCGCATGAGCTGTTGCAGCCGTTCGGCGGAAATGCGCGAGTGCGTGGTGATGAAATCCACGATGCGCTCCTGAATCTTGGCGAGGTATTCAAAGGCCTGCGGCACGGCGATAATGGTGCCGTTCATGCGCACCGGATGGATGGTCATGGCGGCGGAGGCAGCAATAAAGCTCTTTTTCGCAGCCACGGCGAGCGGTACGCCGATCGAATGGCCGCCGCCCAGCACAAGCGAGACCGTCGGCTTGGTCATGCCCGCGATCAGTTCGGCGATCGCCAGGCCGGCTTCCACATCGCCGCCCACGGTGTTGAGCAGGATCAGCATGCCGTCGATCTCCTCCGCCTGCTCTACCGCAGTGATCTGCGGGATCAGATGCTCGTATTTTGTGGTTTTGTTCTGCGCGGGCAGCTCCATATGCCCTTCGATCTGGCCTACGATCGTGATGCAGTGGACCGTGCCGCGCGAGGTTTTAGCCGTGATCGAGCCGGTCTCCATAATATTATTTTCTTCCGGCGCCTGGATGGATGGGTGTTCCTCCGCCATATCGCTCCTCCTTTTTGATATAAAAATCCCTACGGTAGAGTATGCTTCGCGGTGGTGGTTTTCATGCGCGGCCCGCGCGGAGCAGGGAAATATTACAGACTGTAAACAGCGGATCCGGTAGAACAGGCAGCTTTTACAAGTAAATACCGGAAGTTATCCACTTTGTACACAGAGTTATCCCCAATGCATGGTGGAAAGCTTTGTGTATAAAGTGGATTTCGTCCGCCGGAAAGGGCGTGCTGCGGCACAGAGTTTCATTATGGAAACATGTCTTGCTGTTTGCGTGGAAATTTGCTACAATATAAATGAATATCCGCAAATTCGCGGTAATAATGGAGTGAGTATGGTAATGAGCAATCCTATCGTTACGATTGAAATGGAACAGGGCGGTATCATCCGCGCGGAGCTATATCCCGAGGTCGCGCCGAATACGGTGCGCAATTTTATTTCGCTGATCCAGAAGGGCTTTTATGACGGAACGATCTTCCATCGCGTTATTCCGGGCTTTATGATCCAGGGCGGCGATCCGGAAGGCACCGGAATGGGCGGCCCGGGCTATGAAATCCGCGGCGAATTCACCGCCAACGGCTTCCAGAACGACTTGAACCACACGCGCGGCGTGCTGTCCATGGCGCGCACCGCGGTGCCGGATTCCGCGGGCAGCCAGTTCTTCATCATGACCGAGGATTCGCCGCATCTGGACGGCCAGTACGCCTCTTTCGGCATGGTGACCGAGGGCATGGATGTGGTCGACGGGATCGTGAACGCCCCGCGCGACTGGCACGACCGTCCGCGCCAGGAGCAGCGCATGCGCAAGGTGACCGTCGATACGCTGGGCGTGGCGTACGAGGCGCCTGAAACCCTGTAAACGGAAAGAAGGGGAATGGTATTGTATTATACCAACAAAGAGATTTTCGTCCTTTCCGCGGTCGGCTGTATGGATACCGAGCCGGATGGGCTGGAGTCCATCCTGGCAGGGAATGAGGAGGGCGCAAAAGGCTGCTGTCTGTCGGTTGATATGACCGCGGACGGTATCGCGGTGCTGTCGTCAGACGGGTACTGCGTGGCGAACGACGGAACGCGGTTGAGCATCACGGATTACAGCTACGCGGAGCTGCACCAGGCGGCACCGCAGCTTGTCCCCGCCGGACAGGCGATCGAGCTGGCGCGCACCTGCCGGGCAAAAATCGCGATCACGGTACATAACCAGACGCTTCTGCCGCAGCTCCGCATCACCCTGCGCCATTCCGAATGGCTGGACAATACGATCTTTGTCGGCCTGGGCCTGGTGGAGGCGGCGCGCATCGCAGTCGCTAACCCTGACCTGCACATCATGGGCGAGCTGCCCGCGCTGCCGGACAATATAGACGCGCTGGTGCGCGCGGCGCAGACGACCGGCCTGTTCGGCCTGCGCGCGGCGGCGGGCGACCTGACGCCGGCGCTGCTCTCGGCCTGCCGGAGGGCGGGGCTGTTCACCATGAGCCTGCCGACAAATGACGAGCGCACGCTGGCAGGGCTGATCCGCAGCGGCGTCAACTTTATTGAAACGGCGCGGCCGGATATTACGTCCATGCTGCTGCCGGCGGGCGAGGCGGAGCCGCACCAGATCCCGCTAATGCGGTTTTGATCCCTGTTTGTTGATAAAACCCCCGGAAAAGCTGTTCCGGGGGTTTGTTGCGTTTTTATTATGTCTGATTTCCCACCGCCCGATGTAAGACGCATTTGGCAAGCAGGACGGCTGCCGCAAGGACTAGGGCGCTGATGGTGAGCCAAAGCGGTATCGGCGTTTGGAGCTGTGTCCTGCAATATACCGAGCACAGCAGGAACAGCAGGCCAATGGCTTCGAGCAGTCTGGACAGAAATCGGTCTGCCTGCTTGAGATGGCTGCGCTTGTCTGCCCGTGTGTGCTTTGCCATCCCGAGGATGTCAGTCAGCACCTCTGCGGCCTCGGTGTGGCGGACAGTCTCGGCGGGAATTCGCCGTCCCTGCATCAACTCCAGCACGCTGACGTCCAGCGCCGCCGCAAGCGGTTCGATGAGGCTGATATCCGGCAGGCCCGCGCCCCGTTCCCACTTGCTGACCGCTTTATCAGTCACATGCAGCCTGGCCGCCAGCTCTGCCTGTGTCATGTTCCGCTCCCGACGTACCGCGGCGATAAAAACGCCTGTTTTTATTGCATCCATTGCTATATCCTCCTTTTGGGGAAAAGTATACCGTATCAGACAGCCTGGTGCAACCGACGCAAAGTTGAGGCAGTATTAGCGGCGTTCTACGGTGCGTCGATGCGTTGTTGAGCGGTAAAATGCGGGGGAGAGGCTTTCCCTTATCTATCTTTTGTGTTATAATAAAACGGTATATATCCATTTATCCCGATATTTGAAAGGAGCCGCGGCTGTGGCTGACATTTCCGTACAAAATCTCACCAAATATTACGGCGACCGCCTCATCCTACAGGATATTTCCTTTGATATCCAGCCAGGGGAAAAGGTCGCCATTCTGGGCGCGAACGGCGCGGGCAAGACCACCCTGCTTAATATCCTCACCGGCCGCCTGCCCTATGACGGGGGGCATGTTTCGCTTGGCGCGGGCAAGAACGCGGGCGTGATCGACCAGATGCCGGATTTCCCGCCGGAATCCACGGTCGAGGATGTGCTGCGCCTGGCTTTCCGCGAATCCGACGAGGTCGCCGCCGCGATGGACGCGCTGACCGATGAGATGGCCCGCAAGCCGGAAGACGCCTCGCTGCTCAAACGCTACGCCCAGCTTGAAACCCGTCTGGAGCTCCTCGGCGGCTACAACCGTGATTTTGAGATCGACCGTGTGTGCAACGGTCTGGAAATCCCCGCAGCCATGCGCGCGCAGCCGTTCGCGTTGCTCTCGGGCGGCGAAAAGACGCGCATCAACCTGGCGCGCATCATCCTGGAGCAGACCGACATTCTGCTGCTGGACGAGCCGACCAACCATCTGGACATGGACGCGGTCGATTGGCTGGGCAGTTACCTCGAGTCCTATCGCGGCACGGTGATGATTATTTCGCACGACCGCTGGTTCATTGACCAGTGCTGCGACCGTGTGATCGAGATTCACGACTGCACCTGCGAGTTCTACAACGGCAACTACTCCTATTACGCGGTCGAGCGCGAACGCCGCCGCGAGGAACAGCTCAAGCATCACGAGCACGAGCTGGCCGAGAAAAAACGGCTGGAAGCGGTCGCCCGCATCATGCACGAGCACGGCACCGAGCATTTGGCCAAGCGCGCCGCCTCAATCGAAAAGCGCATCGCGCGCATGACCGTAACCGACCGCCCGAAAAAGGACAAAAAGCTGACCGTCACCTTCGGCGACCCGAACTACGAGACCGAAGAAGTGTTAAAGGTTCGGGATATTACAAAGAGTTATGAAGGGCGTGAAATATTACACGGTATCAGCTTCAACATCCGCAACCGCGAGAAAGTCGCCCTGCTGGGCGCAAACGGCGCGGGCAAGACCACCCTGCTCAGGATCCTGCTGGGGGAGGAAACGCCGGACGAGGGTACGATCCGCAAGGGCGTGGGCCTGAAGCCTGCCTATCTGCCGCAGCAGGTGCATTTCGCCAACCCACACCGCAACCTGATCGACACGCTGATCTATGACAAGAACGTGTCCATGCAGGTCGCGCGCAACCGGCTGGGCTCGTTCCAGTTCACGGGCGAAACGCAGATGAAAACGGTCGATATGCTGTCCGGCGGCGAAAAAAGCCGCCTGCGCCTGTGCGAGCTGATGTACGACCCCCTGAATTTCCTCATTCTGGACGAGCCGACCAACCACCTCGACCTTGCCAGCCGCGAGTGGATCGAAGAGGCGGTGGAGGCGTTCGACGGCACGCTGCTGTTCGTCTCGCACGACCGGTACTTCGTCGAGCGGTTCGCCACCCGCGTGCTGTATCTGGAAAACGGGCGGCTGACCGACTTCATCGGCTCGTATTCCGACTTTTTGAAATTCCGTGAACGGGGCGAGCTGCCCGAGGCGCCTGCCTCCGCGCCGGCCCCCAGGCGGAAAAAGCCCGATGCGCCGACGCTGGACGACGTACCCCGTCCGCCGGAAAAACCCAAGCGCACCGGCGGCACCAAAAACCTGCAAAAGCAACTCAGCGCGCTCGAACGTGAAATTTCCCAGCTCGAGCTGCAGTCGGCCGAGTTGGAGCAGCAGATGATCGACGCGTCCTCGGACTCGGCGCGGCTACTCGAACTGATGACCAAAAAGGAGCAATGCGACGAGTCGCTCGCCGCGAAAATGGACGAATGGGAGGCCGTGGCCGCCGAGCTGGAGGAGCTGCAGCAATGAGCG
The DNA here is from genome assembly GCF_900291975.1 of Agathobaculum massiliense. Classification (GTDB taxonomy): domain Bacteria; phylum Bacillota; class Clostridia; order Oscillospirales; family Butyricicoccaceae; genus Agathobaculum; species Agathobaculum ammoniilyticum. The sequence goes on along the minus strand of NZ_OMPN01000001.1, from coordinate 1,660,310 downwards.
AACGGAAGATCTGGCTCGCGCTGGCGGCGGTGTTCGCTGCGGGCGGCGTGGTGCAGCTACCCTGGGCGCCCTCGCGGTTCGGCGGCGTGTTTTTCCTTACGCTGGCCGCCGGCTGCGCGGGCGAATGGCTGATGCTGCGCCTGCGGGAGCGGCACAGGGTATGCCGCGTGCTGTCCGTTGTGGGACGTGTGCTGTTCGGCTTGTTCGTAGTATCGTTCGTCGCGGTGCAGGGCGTCATCCTGCACGGGATGCGCGCCGATCCGGAAGCCGGAGACGCGGATTACCTGCTGGTGCTGGGCGCGCGGGTGTATGAGGACGGCCGTCCGTCCGCGGCGCTGGCCGCACGGCTGGATACGGCGTATGATTTCCTGCAGGCGCACCCCGAGGCTACCGCCATCCTGTGCGGCGGGCAGGGGAGCAACGAGCCGTGTCCGGAGGCGGAGGCGATGTATGATTACCTGACCGCCAGAGGCATGAACGCGGACCGTCTGCTGCTCGAGGACGAATCCAACAATACGATACAGAACATTGAAAACGCCCGTGCCCTGATCGGGGACGGACACAGGACCGCGGTGGTGACGAGCGATTACCACCTTGCACGCGCCCGCGTGCTGATGGTGCGCGGTGGGTTGGACGCGGCCGGCATCCCCGCGCCGACGCCCTATCCGGCGCAGCGCGTGGCGGTGCATTGTCGGGAGTATTGCTCCATCCTGGGGCTGATGCTCACCGGCAGGTGGCAGGGCGGCACGGGAAAGGATATGCCGGCCGCGTAAGGCGGCGGAATCGGAAAGGAACCTGTTATGTTTGACAAACTGAACGCTCTTGCGCAGCGCATGGACGAGCTGGAGGCCCGTCTCGCCGAGCCGGGCCTGTATGACGACCCCAGCCGCGCGGCCAAGCTCCTCAAGGAGCGCAACGAGCTGGAACCGATCATCCAGACGTTCCGCGCCTGCCAAAAGGCACGGCGGGCGCAGGAGGACGCGCTGGATATGCTGTCCGATCCGGATATGAAGGAACTGGCGCAGGAGGAGCTGCAGCAGGCCAAGGCTGATATCGCGCGGCTGGAGGACGAGCTGAAGCTCCTGCTCCTGCCCAAGGACCCGAATGACAACAAGAACATTTTTGTCGAGATCCGCGGCGGCGCGGGCGGCGAGGAAAGTGCTCTGTTCGCCGCCGACCTGTACCGCATGTACACCATGTACGCGGATAAGCGCGGCTGGCAGACCGAGGTGATGAGCGCGTCCGAAACCGAGCTGGGCGGCTATAAGGAGATCGTGTTCCGCGTGGCGGGCGATAAGGTGTATTCCCGCCTGAAATTTGAGAGCGGCGTACACCGCGTCCAGCGCGTGCCGGAAACCGAGTCGCAGGGCCGCGTACACACTTCGACCACCACGGTGGCCGTGCTGCCCGAGGCCGAGGAGGTGGATTTTTACATCGACCCCAAGGACCTGCGCATCGACACGTTCCGGTCATCCGGCGCAGGCGGCCAGCATATCAATAAAACATCCTCGGCCATCCGCGTGACCCATATCCCGACGAACACGGTGGTCGAATGTCAGGACGAGCGCAGCCAGCACAAGAACAAGGATAAGGCGCTGCGCGTGCTGCGCGCCCGTCTGTACGAAGCCGAGGAGGAAAAGCAGAAGGCCGCGATCGCCGCGGACCGCAGAAGCCAGGTCGGCACGGGCGACCGTTCGGAGCGCATCCGCACCTATAACTTTCCGGAAAACCGTGTGTCCGACCACCGCATCAAGCTGACGCTCTACAAGCTCGACCAATTCCTGAACGGGGATATGGACGAGATACTCGACGCCCTGATCGCCGCCGACACGGCTGAAAAGCTCAAGGCGCAGGGCGAAGCATGATCCCTGGAAAGGAGAATCCCAATGAACGAAATTTCTGCCCTTTGGCAGTCCGCGCCATGGCTGGTGGTGGGCGGCGCGCTGGTGCTGATCAACATTGTGCTGCTGCTCCTGAAGCTGACCCGCAAGCTGATCTTTCTGGCGGCCGGTGCGCTGCTGATCGCGGTCGGCATCTATACGGGCGTGATTGACGCGCCCGTCGGCCTGCTGGCGCTGCCGTTTTTCGCGATTTAACAGCGCGGTTACAAATCTCCGCTTTGCCGCTGCTATAATGAGGGCAGGAGAGATCGCTATGGGACTTGGCGCTGTATTCCGGCCTTGGGCTGACGCTGCTCGGCATCCTGGTGTTTCTGGCGGGGAGTATCCTGCTGTTCGCGGGCGTGCTGCTGCTGGGCGGGGGCGTTTGGCAGGCGAACGGCTTTTTCGGCCTTGGCCTCGGCGTGCCGCGCGATTTTACCGCGGAAAACTGGGCGAAGACCGCGCCGGACTATACCGACTCGCCGGAGCTGCTGGCCTACATCATTGACATGCCGTTTGACGAGTCCACCCTGGATATTTACCTGCAAAATGGTCGCGTCACAGGAACGGACCGCACACTGGAGCATTAAATTTCCCACTGATGGAAGTGTAATTGATGAAAACAAGCATACTTTCCCCACAATTTGATAAAGATGCCATAAGGATCGCCGCAGACCTGATTCGGCGGGGTGAAGTGGTGGGGATGCCCACGGAAACCGTGTACGGGCTGGCGGCAAACGCCCTGAATGGGGAAGCGGTGGCGAAAATCTTCCGCGCCAAGGGACGGCCGCAGGATAATCCGCTGATCGTCCACATCGCGGATTTTAATCAGATTTCCGATTTGTGTCCCGCGGTGCCGCCGCAGGCAGTGGCGCTGGCCGAAGCGTTCTGGCCCGGGCCGCTGACCATGATCGTACCCAAAGGGAGCTGCATTCCAAACGAGGTATCGTGCGGGCTGGACACGGTGGGTATCCGTCTTCCGTCGCACCCGCTGGCGCGCGCGCTCATCCGTGCGGCGGGCGTGCCGCTGGCCGCCCCCTCCGCAAACACCTCCGGCCGCCCCTCGACCACTACGGCGGCACACGTCCTGTGCGATTTGGACGGCAAGATCGCTGCGATTTTGGATGGCGGGCCGTGCGGCGTGGGCGTGGAATCCACGGTCGTCACTCTCGCGCTGGACAAGCCGCGCCTGCTGCGGCCGGGCGGCGTGACGCTCGAACAGCTCCGTGCCGTGCTGGGCGAGGTCGAGGTCGACCGCGCGCTGTATGAGAAGATAGGGGATGAGGTCAGGGTGTCCGCGCCCGGCATGAAATACCGCCACTATGCCCCGAAAGCGCCGGTAACGGTTGTGCGGGGCGACCCACAACACACGGCGCAGTATATTAAAGAGCATATCAGCGGCCCCACTGGTGTGCTGTGCTTTGATGAATACAGGGAGTGCTTCCCTACCTGCGTGGTGGAGTGCTTCGGTTCCCAAGCCGACCTCGCGGCGCAGGCGCGCGAGGTGTTCGACCGCTTGCGGGCGTTCGACGAAACCGACGTCCGGCAGATCTGGGCGCAGTGTCCGTCTGACGAGGGGCTGGGGTTGGCGGTAGCAAACCGCATTAAAAAGGCGGCGGGTTTCGCGGTGATCGAGCTTTGAGTGGGGTGCATATCCAGCCAGGGGGTGTGGGATAATGAAAATCATAGGCTTGACCGGCGGCAGCGGCACGGGCAAAGGCACGGTCGCCGCGCGGATGCGCGAACAGGGCGCGGGCTGGGTGGACGCGGACGCGGTCTACCGCCGCCTGTGTGCGGAAAACCGCGAGATGCTCGCGGCGCTGGACGCGGCGTTCGGCGGCGTGTTGGATGGAACCGGCGCGCTCGACCGCCCGAAGCTGGCGCGGCTCGTATTTTCCGATCCCGACCGGCTGCGCGAGCTGAACCGTATCACGAACCCCTATATCCGCGCCGCGTCGCGCGCGGCCATACAGGCGCAGGCCGCCTGCCCGATCGTGTTGTACGACGCGCCGACCCTGTTTGAGGCGGGCGCGGACGATCTGTGCGAAAAGACGGTCGGCGTGCTGGCGGATACCGAAACGCGTGTGCGGCGCGTGATGGCCCGCGACGGCATTTCCGAGCAGGCCGCGCGCGCGCGCATCCTTGCCCAGCCGGACGATGGCTTTTACCGCGCCCGCTGCGACCATATCTTGGAAAACAACGGCGACCTCGCCGCGCTCTGGCGGGAAACCGATGCTTTATATACCATTTTGAGCAAAGGAGAACGAAAATGACCTCTGAACAGCTTTTTTATGACAAGAAAACCGGCTTCGACCGGCTGACCGGCAGCGACAAAAAGAACATCCAGTCCTATGCCGGGGACTACAAGAAATTTCTGGACGAAGCCAAGACCGAGCGCGACGCGGTCAAGGAAATGGTTCGTCTGGCGGAGGCCAAGGGTTTCCGCGCATGGACGCGGGATGATACCGTCAAGCCTGGCGACAAGCTCTACCAGGTCAACCGTCACAAAGGGATCACGCTGGCCGTGATCGGCAAAAAGAGCCTCAAGGAGGGCGTGCGTCTGACCGCTGCCCATCTGGACGCGCCGCGTGTGGATATCCGCACTGTGCCGCTGTACGAGGACGGCGGCATGGCCTTTTTCAAGACCCACTATTACGGCGGCATCAAAAAGTACCAGTGGACCGCCATTCCGCTCGAGCTGCGCGGCGTGGTGTGCGTTTGCCACAACGGGCAAATGAAAACAGTCGAGGTGCGCATCGGCGACAAGCCGGAGGACCCCAGGTTCGTCATCACCGATCTGCTGCCCCATCTGGCCTCTGAGCAGATGACCAAAAAGGCGACCGAGGTTGTTAAGGGCGAGGGCCTGAACGTGCTGGTCGGCTCGGTGCCGAGCGGGACCGTGGACGAGAAATGCGGCGAGAAGATCAAACTTGCGGTCATGGAATACCTGAATAAGCAGTACGGCATGGTGGAAGCGGACTTCCTCTCCGCCGAGCTGTGCTGCGTGCCTGCCTTCCCCGCATGCGACATTGGCTTTGACCGTTCGTTTGTCGGCGCTTACGGCCACGACGACCGCGTGTGCTCCTACACCGCAGCGACTGCGCTGCTCGATCTCAAAACCACGCCCGCGCACACCTGCGTCTGCCTGCTGGTGGACAAGGAGGAAACCGGCTCGGACGGTGTAACCGGCATGCAGTCGCGCGCGTTCGATACCTTCATGGCCGACCTGTGCCGTGCGCAGGGCGCGCTGGTGGAGGAATGCTATGAAAACTCGGTGTGCCTGTCCGCAGACGTATGCAACGCCTTTGACCCCAACTTCCCTGAGGTGTCTGAAAAGCGCAACGATGCCCGCGCCAACTGCGGCTTTGCGCTGGTCAAATATACGGGCGCGCGCGGCAAGTCCGGCACGTCGGACGCGACCGCCGAGCTGATGGCGCGCATCCGCTGCATTTTTGACAAGGCGGGCGTGGTCTGGCAGACAGGCCAGCTCGGTAAGGTCGATCAGGGCGGCGGCGGCACAGTGGCGATGTACCTGGCCAACCGCAACATCGATACGGTGGACGCGGGCGTACCCGTGCTTTCCATGCACGCGCCGTTCGAGGTGATCGCCAAGCTCGACCTGTATATGGCCTACAAGGGCTTCGGGGCGTTCTATAAGGACTGAGACGGAAAACGCACAAGACGGCGGCCGGATACCGGCCGCCGTTTTTATTACACCTCTGTTACATTTTGCAGGCGGGCGCGGGACGCCGTGTTATAATAGGGAGCAGCTAAGGAAAATAACAGCTTCCAAAAGGAGGATTTATAAAAATGACATTCAAACAGGTGCTTTCGTTTTTTTTGACCGGCGCGACGGTGCTGTCCATGTCGGCCACCGCACTGGCGGCGGACACCGCGTCCGACGCGGCGGAGGATACGGGCGCCAATACGGTGGTGGATGGGCTGGAGACTGCCCTGCCGGCCGACGTGGCCGATACCGCGTGGTATGCGCCGGCGGTCCACTATGTGCTGGAGGAGGGACTGATGGATCTTGCCGCGCCGGTGGACGCGGGCTTCTGGCCGCTGCACGCGGTCAGCCGTCAGGCGGTTGCGGACGCGCTCTACCGTGATGCCAAAAACAGGGACGAAAAGCTGACAGCGGGCGCCGCGGGCATGGGCATCCGCGAGATGGCCGACTACGCGGATATCGGTCAGGACTACTATCCGGCGATGACTTTCTGCTTTGACGCAGGCATCCTCACCGGCGACGACGAGAAACGCCTGCGCCCTGGGAAAACGGTTTCCCGCGAGGAGTTCGCGGTGATGCTGACGCGCTACCTCGGCCTGCTGGAGGAGAACGGCCTGACCGAAACTGTGCCGGGCGACGGCATGGCCGTGCAGGAGTTCACCGACGCTTCGCAGATCTCGGATTGGGCGGCGGACAGCGTTGCGTTCTGCCTGAAGAATGGGCTGATGAACGGCAACACGGACGGTTCGTTCGCTCCGCAGGGCAATGTGCTTCGCGCGGAACTAGCGCAGGTTTTGAGAAACATCGCCTCGGATGCCGGCCGGTAAGACAACCCCAAAAGAAAAACCGCTGTATCCGGGTGGATACGGCGGTTTTTTGCCTATGCCGAGGCAGTCAGTCAAAGATGGAAAACTCGATCTCTTCGAGCGAGTAGCCCTCCTCCAAAATCATCGGCGCGCGCAGGTTGTTATCCGCAAGCGCGGCCGGCAGGTGGGCGATGCTCATGTGCAGCTCGCTTCCGCCGCCCTCCCGCGGGGACAGGAGCAGGCTGCCGCCGTGGGCCTGCGCGATGCGCTGGATCAGGGGCAGACCGAGGCCGAGCGGCGCGCCGCAGCGCGCCAGGGAAAGGTAATCGTCCAGCGAAACCTGCCGCTCCCAGCCAGTCAGGAGCGCTTCAAACAGCTCCGCATCCAGGCCGGGGCCGCGATCCGCAACCGTGATGGTCGCAAAGCTGCTGTCGTCGGTCAGGGTAAGGACGATATCGCCGCCCGCGGGGGACGCGTGCAGCGCGTTGGACAGAAGGTTGTATAGAGCCTTTTGGATCAGCTGCGGCTCGATCAGCGCGTCGCAGAAATCGGGCGCGTGTACGGTGATGTTTTTGGTGCCGTGCGACGGGCCGTACAGCACCGCATTGGCCGCGGCCGTCTGGCAGAGAGCCACGAGGTCGGTGCGGTACAGGCGGAGCTGCTCGGTGAGAGGCGGGTCGTGCAGGAAATCGGAATGGGTTAGTATGCGGTGCATACGCAGGCATTGCTTGCGCAGCTCGGCCGCGAGGGCGGGATCCTGCACCTGTTCTGCGCAGGCGAAAAGCGTGCCGAGATACTGCGCGCTTTTTGCGTGCAGTACGCGCAGGCTCCCGTCGTAAGAGGAGCGGTTGTCGTGCAGGAACGCGAGCAGCGCGCCGCCGCGGTGCGGCAGCAGTTCCAGGCGGTATTCGGCGCCGTCCAGCTCCTCATAAACGGTGCGCGGTGCCTGCTGCACGATGCAGTCGCGCAGCGCGCCGGCGGAGGCGCCGCTCAAGAGCTGGTCGATGCGTTCGAGCGGGTGCAGGCCGGTCAGGCGCGCCGCGGCGTCGTTGCAGGCCTCAATATATAGCGTCGGTCCTACTGTGAGCAATGCTGCGTCGTGCAGCGCGGTACGGTTCAGCAGGGCGCGCAGAGCCGCGCTGTCAAGCTGAGAGAAAAATGTATCCGCCATCTCTATCCTCCGAATCGCTGATCTTTCTGTTTCTTTGTGGGTATAAGGCTGCTTACGGACTGCAATACTATATTTTGTATGATGCTTCTATTATACCACCAGACGGGACCGCTTTGCAAAGAAAAATGTACAAAAACCCAGAATATAATGACAAAAATTTCACAAATATTACACCTTGCGGCATATCGTCCAGATAGTGTATAATAAAGCCATCGACAAGAAGATAATTGTCAAAATTGAGGAGGAACACTGCAAATGGCTATTAAAGTAGGTATCAATGGCTTTGGCCGTATCGGCCGTATGGTTTTCCGCGCTGGTCTGAAGAACCCGAATATCGAATTCGTAGCGGTAAACGATCCGTTCATGACGCCGGACTACATGGCGTACATGCTCAAGTACGACACCATGCACGGCCGCTATGACGGTACCATTGAGTATGACGACAACTCCATCACCGTGGATGGCAAGAAGGTTCTGTTCCACGCTGAGATGGATCCCAAGAACATCCCGTGGGGTAAGGACGGCGTTGATTACGTTGTCGAGTCCACCGGCGTTTTCCTGACCAAGGAAAAGGCGCAGGCGCACATCGACGGCGGCGCGAAGAAGGTCATCATGTCCGCCCCGTCCAAGGACGACACCCCGATGTTCGTTATGGGCGTTAACCAGGACACCTACACCAAGGATATGACCTTTGTTTCCAACGCTTCCTGCACCACCAACTGCCTGGCGCCGATCGCCAAGGTTCTGGACGAGGCGTTCGGCATCACCGAGGGCCTGATGACCACCGTTCACTCCACCACCGGCACCCAGAAGACCGTTGACGGCCCCTCCAAGAAGGACTGGCGCGGCGGCCGTGCGGCTTCCGGCAACATCATCCCGTCCTCCACTGGCGCTGCCAAGGCGGTAGGCAAGGTTTACCCGAAGCTGAACGGCAAGCTGACCGGTATGTCCATGCGTGTTCCGACCTTGGACGTGTCCGTTGTTGACCTGACCTGCAATCTGGCTAAGCCGGCCACCTACGACGAGATCTGCGCGGCGATGAAGGCTGCTTCTGAGAAGCCGCTTTACGAGGGCGGCCTGAAGGGCGTTCTGGGTTACACCGACGAGGACGTTGTTTCTTCCGACTTCCTGGGCGACGAGCGCACCTCCATCTTCGACAAGAAGGCTGGCATCGCGCTGACCGACACCTTCGTCAAGGTTGTTTCCTGGTACGACAACGAGTGGGGCTACTCCAACAAGCTGCTGATGCTCATCGAGCACATGGCTGAGGTTGACAACAAGTAAGTCAGTCCTGTAGCAACGTAAAACCAAAAGACCTCTTGTGATCTGCACAAGAGGTCTTTTTGTGAAAGGGGAAAACTGTGTGAAGCGGGATAAAATGCTGCGCGGCGTGCTGCTGACGCTGACGGGCGGTATCTTTTGGGGGCTTTCCGGCGCCTGCGGCCAGTTCCTGCTGCAGGCAAAGGGCGTACCGACCGGATGGCTGGTTTCGGTGCGCCTGTTGTCGGCCGGCGCGATCCTGCTGCTGCTATGCTTGCTGCGGGGCGAAAAGCAGGTGTTCCGCATCTGGAAGCAGGACGCCGCCGGCATCCTGGTGTTTGGCGTGCTGGGCATGAGCATGTGCCAGTATACATATTTTTCCGCAATCACATACTCCAACGCGGGGACCGCCACCGTGCTGGAGTATCTTTCGCCGGTCCTGATCCTGGTGTACCTATCGGTCCGCAGCCGCCGCCCGCCACGGGGCATTGAGGTGCTGTCCATCCTGCTGGCCGTGGGCGGAACCTTCCTGCTGGCGACGCACGGGCATCCGGGGGAGATGGTCCTGTCCAGCCGTGCGCTGTTCTGGGGGCTGCTGAGCGCGGTAGCCATGTCGATCTATGCGGTGCAGCCGGTGCCGCTGCTGCATAAATACGGTGCGGCGCTTGTAACAGCATGGGGCATGCTGCTCGGCGGCACGGCGCTGTCCTTCCTGTTCCGCCCGTGGCGGATGCCTGTGACGCTGGACGCCGGGGCGGTCAGCGCGCTCGCGGTCGTTGTTCTGGTCGGCTCGGTCGCGGCGTTCACGCTGCATCTGGAGGGGATCCGATTGGTCGGACCCGAGAAGGGCAGCCTGTTTTCCTCGATCGAGCCGGTGTCCGCGACGGTGCTTGCCGTTCTCTGGATGAAAGCGGATTTCAGCCCGACCGACCTGATCGGCTTTGCACTGATTTTGTCCACCATTTTCCTGCTTGCACGGGATAAGCAGGAGGAATAGGGTGTATGGCAGTAAGCGTCCCCTGGTTTCCTTAGGGAAGCCAGGGGACGCTTTTGTTTAATAACAGCAGGTGAGCTGGTGCTCCTTGCAGTACTGCAGATACTCCTGTGATGGTGCAAGGTCGGTGACCAGAAAATCGAAATCGCTTAAGCGTGCATAGGTGGAAACCGCCACCAGTTCGAATTTGGTATGATCTGCCAACAAATACCGTGTCCGGCTGTTCTTGGTGATCGTGCTTTTGAGCGTACTCTCCCCAACAAAGGTATCGGTCACACCACTTCGCAAGCTGATGCCGGTTGTACCCATAAAAGCCTTTGTGATATTGAAGCGACTTAGCTCAGCGGGGTCGTCTACGGTTAAAGATGCGGTTTTTACGTTCAGCCGGCCGCCGAAAGAGATTACATTAATCTGGGGATAGTTCATACATTCCATGATCACATATAAATTGTTGCTCAAAATCGTGACCGAACGTTCAGCAAGATAAGGGAGCATGGTCAGTGTGGTAGTACCAGAATCGATGTAAAGCGTATCCCCGTCGTTGACATGCTGTGCGGCCAGTTTACCGATATATTGCTTCTGATCGGTCAAACAGATGTTTCGCTCGGTAAATGACGCAACGGGACGTCCGATATCGCGGTGCCTGGGGCGCGCGCCCCCATACACCTTTTCTATCACTCCCTTTTCCTCCAGCATGGAGAGATCGCGGCGGATCGTAATTTTAGAACGCTGGAATGCTACACATAAATCGTCGAGAGGAACAAAATCGTGCTTACGGATATATTCCTCCATTTGGTCGAGACGAGAAGTGCGAACGGCCATTTAAGACATCTCCTTTCGTGATTTTTAGGGAAGATGACCTTGTTATTTACCTTTATGATACCTTATCTTTCCACTTTCGTCAATAAGAGAATAAATAATAATGAAACAAATATTATCATTAAAAAGATGAATATTATCATTTAAATATACAAAAAGGAAAGGTTAAGTTTGTATATTTTTAAATATGTCAAATATTGATCGAAATATTGACAAATATTATCGCATGTGTTAAGTTAATGTTAAACAAGAGAGAGATGATTTATTATCGATCAATTTATAAAAACATTTTTGATAAAATTTGATCTAATCTATAAAAATCGATATTGTGAAGCGGGAAATGAGTGATGAAATGGATATTATCTGTATTGGCCTGTTAATGTGCGATATCATCGTCAAACCGGTGACCGAAAAGGCGCTGTCTTTGGACGCAACGCCGGTAGACACGATACAGATGCTGCCAGGTGGGGATGCCTGCAATGTAGCCTGTAACGCGGCGGCGCTCGGTATGGAAACCGCGCTTGTCTCTGTCGTAGGGGATGATCCAAATGGCGCGTTCCTTCGGCGCTGGCTGGACGAACGGCATATCGATATCCGTTCGCTGGCAGTACGGGGCGGGCAAACAACTGGCACCAGTATCGCTTTGGTTGAACCGAACGGGGAACGGCATTTTCTGACCAATACGGAGATATTCGATACGCTTTACGCGGAGCAGGTGCCGGAGGAGTGGCTGCGGCAGGCACGCCTGCTCAGCCTGAACGGCCATTACCGGCTGAAGAATCTGGATGACGGAGGGATCGTGCCGCTGTTTCAGAAAGCAAGACAGTATGGAGTGAGAACTGTAGTCGATACGGTTTGGAACCGGAAAGGGGAATGGCTCCCACGCATTGCGCCTACCCTGCGCCATACAGATATCTTTTTGCCGAGCTACCAGGAAGCGGTGCAGATCACAGGTGAGACCGATGTCCGAGCCATGCGGAACGTGCTCAAGCCGTTCGGATTATCAGTATTTGGCGTTAAGCTGGGAGAGAAGGGCTGCTATATGACGGATTTCAAGGAAGAGTTTTTCCTGCCAGCGTTTCCAGTGGAATCGATCGCTTCCACTACGGGGGCAGGAGATTCCTTCGTTGCGGGATTTGAAGCCGCACAGCTTCTGTCGCTCGATCTATATGAGAGCGCGTTGTTCGCATCGGCTGCCGCCTCCTATACCATACAGGCGCCCGGTGCGGTCGGCGGCGTACCGGACGTGGAAAGTGTCCGGCAATATATCCGGAAAAACCGGCACCTGGTAGAAAATATTGCACAGTAGAGAAAGGAGAGTACAGAGTTGAGAGCGCTTGTCAATACCAAAAACATGTTGCTGCATGCCTATGATCACCACTATGCGGTCGGCGCATTCAATGTCAACAATATGGAGGTGATCCAGGGGGTTGCAAAGGCGGCGAAAGAACAGCGGTCGCCAGTCATCCTACAGGCATCATCCTTTACGGGCCAATATGCGGATTTAGGCTATATCGTCGGCATCGCGGAAAACGCGGCGCGGCTGGCGGATGTGCCGGTCGCCCTGCATCTGGATCACGGCGAAGATCTGGAGACCTGCAAGGAGTTCATTCAAGCTGGCTTTACTTCAGTCATGATCGACGGTTCCCACCTTCCCTATGAGGAAAATGTGGCGCTGACGCGAAGCGTCTGCGAATATGCGCACCGGTATGACATCACGGTGGAAGGCGAGCTGGGAACGCTGGCCGGTGTTGAGGATGGCAGGAGCGCGGAACAGTCACTCTATACCGATCCGGAGCAGGCGCGCGACTTTGCCGAACGGACAGGGGTGGATTCCCTCGCAATCGCCATCGGTACCAGCCACGGGGCTTACAAATTTAAACCGGGACAAAAGCCGATGCTGCGGTTTGATATTCTGGAGCAGGTCAGCCGGCTGATGCCGCGTCTGCCGATCGTACTGCACGGGGCATCGTCAGTTAACCAGGAGGATATCGCGGAGATTAATGCAATGGGAGGTGACATCAGCGGAGCAATCGGTATTCCTGAGGAAATGCTGGCACAGGCGTCTCGGCTTGCGGTCTGCAAGATCAATGTGGACACCGATCTCAGGCTTGCTATGACAGGTGCGATCAGAAAATATCTGCATGAAGCGCCGGAACAAATTGATTACCGGAAATACATAGGTGCCGGCAGGGATCACTTGGCTGAACGCGTATCCCATAAAATGAAAAATGTATTTTTAAGCGCAGAGCGCTATTAAAGCATCCAACTATTAATTTTACAGCAGAAGAGAGGAGAAAAAGGAATGAAAAAACTGATCGCAGGAATGCTGGCAGCAATAATGGCTTTTTCCCTGGCCGCATGCGGAGGAGGAACGGACAGCAATGCAAACCCGGGCGGTGAAAACCCGGGCGGCGGACAGAGTGCTGCGGCGGAAGCCACCACGTTGAAATTCAACCTGGTCAAATCCAATACCGATCCCCAGTATGAGTGGTATGGCCGGTTTTTTGACGATCTGGAGGCTGCTTCAAATGGAGAGATCGTCGGCGAGATATATACCACGGAGAGCCTGGGTCCGACAGCGGACGTGATCGAACAGGCTGCGCTGGGTGAACGCGTGGTTGCGGACTGCGACCTGGCATGGCTGGCAAACTATGTACCGGATATGGCGGCGATTATGTCCCCGTATCTGATCCAGAAGCCGGAGGAGATTATGGCGATATGGAATTCTGAGGTATTCCAGGATATGTGTACCGAGTTGGAAGCTCAAGGGCTGCATTTGATCGCGCTGAATTATGAGGGGACTCGTAATCTGCTGACGAAAAAAGATATCACCTCCCGTGCGGATGTCAACGGGCTCAAGATCCGCTGCGCTTCCACGACGATGTGGAATGCTGTGGCAGAAATGCTGGGCGGCAATCCGACAAATATCGCCATGAGCGAAACTTACCAGGCGCTCAGCCAGGGCGTGGCGGATGCGGCTGAGGGTGTGTACTCTGTCATGTATTCGAATAAGTGGAATGAAGTACTGTCGCATGTCATCGAGACCGAGCATTTGGTGGGCTATACAGCGATCGTCATGTCCAGTGAAGTTTATAGCACGTTGTCAGACGCGGCAAAAGCGGCGATGGATGAAACCGCTCAGAAATATATGCAGGAATTCTTGGAGTTGTCTGGCGGCGTACAGGATGAATATAAGCAGAAATTGATCGATGCCGGTGTGCAGGTATCCTCAATTGACAAGACTGAGTTTATCGAGGCGGCAAAGAGCATTCCGGATAAGTTCCCAGATTGGACGCCGGGGGTATACGATGAACTGACAGCTGTACTGGAGGAAGCGCGCGGCAATAAATGACGGCAGTTACAGGGCAGCGCTGTCAAGCCGGCGCTGCCCTTGCCGTATCTGAAAGCGCAACAAAAAGAAACGGGAGGATAATGATTGTATGAAACGGAAAGGAGCAAAGCTGGAGAATACCGTTAACTGGGTTGCATCGGTCATTGGCGGTGTTTCATTGGTGGGCATGGTGGTTCTGATTTCTTTAAATGTTATCAGCCGTTTTCTGTTTGCCACCTCATTCAACTGGGCAGAAGAAGTGACCTACATGCTGTTCAACTGGGCGGTTTTCTTTGGTGTTGTAGTGGTCTACCGGTACCAGGGTTTGACGGCAATTGACGTATTGGTAAACGCTCTGCCGGAAAAAGCACGCCGTGTGGTGCTGATCTTGAACTATGCGCTGATCACGGCGATCTGTGTTGCGCTTGTTGTCTGGGGCTGGCAGTTTGCGATGTCTGCATGGACGCGGAAAAGCCCCTCGCTGCATATCCCTTATTTTTTCTTTGATATTCCGATCCCGTTGGCGGCGGTTTGTCTTGCGGGTTATTCGCTGAAATTCCTGGTTCAGACCATTCGGGGGCAGGAAACCGAAGTGGCGGCTCTGGAAGAACGGTCGTAGGAAAGGAGGAGCTGTTTTGGAACAACTGTGGACATGGCTGCCGATTGTAATTTTGTTTGTGCTGTTTTTTATGCGCGTACCGGTGGCATTTGCGATGTTGATTGCTACCGCCCTGTATTTTGTTTTCAGCCCAAATGCAATGAACGTTTTACTGATGTGCCAGAAAATGGTGGCAGCAAATTCGTCATTCGTGTTTCTCGCTATCCCGTTTTTCACCTGTGCGGGTGTTATCTTTAACTATTCCGGCATCACACACCGGCTGATGGTGCTTGCAGATATGCTGGTTGGCCATCTGGTTGGTGGGCTGGGGCATGTCAATATCGTGCTTTCCACTCTGATGGGAGGCCTATCTGGGTCGGCAATTGCAGATACGGCAATGGAAAGCAAGATGCTGGTGCCTGAAATGGAACGCATGGGTTATTCAAAGGCCTATTCCTGCGTCGTTACCGCGGCGTCTGCCTGTATTACGCCGATCATTCCTCCAGGCATTGTATTAATCCTGTATTCTACGGCGTCCAACGTGTCGGTTGCAAGCATGTTTTATGCGGGCTACCTGCCGGGTCTTTGCATCATGGCGACGCTGATGATACTAAACTATGCAATCTCCAAAAAGCGGAATTACCGCCCTTCGCGTACGGAGCGTGTCACACCCCGAGAATTTGGCCGCGCACTGCTGGATGCAGTTTGGGCGCTGATGGTACCGTTCGGCATCGTAATGGGCCTGCGTTTTGGCGCCTTTACGCCGACCGAGGCGGGCGCTATCTCCATCCTTTACGCAATCCTGGTTGGCGCGTTTATCTATAAAGAGCTAAAGTTTGCGCATATCAAAGCAATCATCATGGAGTCGCTGACAGCAACGGCCGGTGTCATGTTCATTCTGGCGGGCGCGCAGGCGCTGTCCGCTTACCTGACTTGGGAACGCATCCCTATGATGATCTCTGAGGCGATCATCAATGGTATCCATTCGCCATACCTGTTTTTACTGATTGTCAACATCCTGCTGCTGGCCATTGGATGCTTTTTCGATGGCGGCGCGGCGATGATTCTGCTTGCACCGCTGCTTGTACCGGTCGCACAGTCTATGGGTATCAATCTGATCCATTTCGGCATCGTTATGTGTATCAACCTGACAATTGCGGGCTTTTCTCCACCGTTCGGCAGTCAGATGTTTACAACTTGCGGCATCTGCAATTGTCGCATTGAGGATTACATTCGGGAGTCACTGCCTTATATGGGGGCGTTGGTAGGCGTACTGCTGGTACTTACCTTTATTCCGGGGATTGTCATGCTGGTGCCGAATCTGCTGGGCGCTTCATAGCGCGGCAAAGAGGGAATCAATATGAAAAATCAGATAGGACTGCACATGGGATATTGGTGGGGAACCGAAGCATCCGATGATTTAAACCGTATTCTGGAGTTAACCGCGCAGGCAGAACTGGAGATACTGGAAGTCAATCCGGCTTGTCTGCTGCGGATGACGCCGGAAGCATGTCAGAAGCTGTTGCGTCGTGCCAAGGACTGCGGCGTACGGTTTACGCTGAACGGCGGCCTGGATGCAACGAATGACATTGCTTCCGGCGACGAAGCGGCGCGCCGAAAGGGCATTGAATACTGTATCCGGGTGTTGGAACGCATGAGCGAGCTGGAAATGACTCTGTGGTCGGGGGTCAACTACTCCGCCTGGCTGCGGGCGCCGCAGCCAGAGGGGGATGCGCAGGAAGAGAAAGTGCGCGCCTGCGGATATGCGGTCCAAAGTCTGCAGCCGATCCTGCGTGCCGCTGAGCGGGAAGGGATTGATTACTGCTTTGAGGTGGTCAATCGGTTCGAGCAATTTCTGTTTAATACGGCACAGGAGGCAGTGGCATTCGCCGAGGCGGTGGGAAGCCCGCGCGCCAAGGTGCATTTGGATACTTACCACATGAATATCGAGGAGGATAATACCTGTGCCGCGATCTGTTTCGCGGGTGTCAGTGGCCGGCTGGGACACTTCCATGCGGGGGAATCCAACCGGCGAGTGCCGGGGGTCGGCGCGGCCAATCTGGACTGGAGAGCGATTGGGCGGGCGCTGCGTCAAGCCGGCTATGCTGGTGCGGTCGTGATGGAGCCGTTTGTGCTGACTACGGCTTTTAATGCCAAACGCACCCGCGTGTGGCGTGATTTGAGCCATGGCGCTACGCTGCAGCAGCTGGTGTGCGATGCACAGACTGGCGGTCGGTTCCTGCGTGGCATACTGGAAGAATAACGGAAAGGAGCGTTTCATGCAGCAGGAGGATAAGATCAGGGAGCTTCAGGTTTTTGCACAACAGATACGGGTAGAAACCATACGCGCACTCGCAACGCTGGGCTTTGGCCACACGGGAGGCACTATGTCGGTTACAGAGGCATTGGCTGTGCTGTACGGCGGCATCATGAAAATCGATCCCCAGAACCCGGGATGGGAGGAGCGCGACTGGTGCGTTATGTCCAAGGGGCATGCGGGGCCGGCAGTATACGCGGCCTTAGGATTGAAAGGTTTTTTTCCTCTGGAGAATATCTACACATTGAACCAGCCGCATACGGATTTCCCCTCTCATACAGACCGCCTCAAGACCCCAGGGGTAGACATGACGACCGGCTCTCTCGGACAGGGTATCTCAGCGGCGGTCGGCATTGCTTACGCGAACCGGCTTGACGGACGGGACAATCATGTGTTTGTCATACTGGGAGATGGCGAGTGTGACGAGGGCCAGGTATGGGAGAGTGCGCAATTTGCGGCGCATTACGGACTGGACCGGCTGATATGTCTGGTGGATAACAATAAAAGACAATTGGATGGCCTGTGCAGCGAAGTAATGAGTCATGGGGAAGGCATCGGTGCAAAATTTCGTGCCTGCGGTTGGGATGTGGCCGAGGTACGGGATGGAAACGATGTAGAGCAGGTGTATGAAGCAGTAGACCGCGCGTACCATAACGTCGGAAAGCCAGCCTGCATTATATTGAATACAGTCAAGGGGAAAGGATTGCCCCTGGCGGAGCAGACTGGCGCGCATTTTTCCAGCTTTTCAGCGGAACAGTGGCATGAGACGCTTGCATTTGCACAGCGTGAACTGGAACGTCTGACAGCGCAGGCTTGAAAAGGAGGCAGTATGCAGTATCGAATCGCGGGAAAACATGAAATAGATGAGCGGATGGGCGGGGACGGATATGCACAGACGATGGTCGAGCTGATCGCGCAGGATTCCTCCGTTGTCCATATCGACTGTGATCTTGCTGGCTGCAGCAAAGCGTCGGAGATCGCAAAGGTTTATCCGGCGCAGGTGATTAACGCTGGAATTGCGGAAGCGAATGCAGTCGGCATCGCGGCGGGTCTGTCGGCGGCAGGGAAGATACCGTTTGTGCATTCTTTTGGACCCTTTATCTCACGGCGGGCGTTTGATCAGGCGTTCCTGTCCGCGGCCTATGCGAAGCTGAATGTCAAGCTGATCGGTTCGGACCCCGGTATCTGTGCGGCGTATAATGGCGGCACGCACATGCCGTTTGAGGATTGCGCTCTGTATCTGGCAGTGCCGGATGCAATAGTCCTCGATCCGTCTGATTATGTGATGTTTATTAACCTACTGAAAAAGCTGTATGCGTGGTATGGTGTCAGCTATCTGCGCATGGTGCGCAAAAATTCCGCGCGCATATACGAGGATGGCGCGGATTTTGAGATCGGCAAAGGCGTGCTTCTGCGCGAGGGAAACGATGTAACGATTGTTGCATCGGGACTCTTGGTGGACGAGGCCCTTAAAGCGCAGGAGATTCTGTCAGAACGGGGGATATCGGCGCGTGTGATCGATATGTTTACCTGGAAACCGCTCGACGTAGAGCTGCTGCTCCAGTCGGCTGCGAAAACCGGATGCATTGTAACAGCGGAAAATCATAACTGCACGGTTGGGCTGGGCGCGGCTGTGGCGCGCGTGCTTGCAGAGCATTGTCCGATACCAGTTGAAATGGTCGGCGTACAGGATCGTTTTGGACAAGTCGGGGCGATCGGGTTTCTGCAGGAGGAATACCGGCTGAACGCCCGGGAGATCGTCAGGAAAGCGGCGCGTGCAGTCGGCAGGAAACGGCAGTAAAAAAGAGTCCCGCTGCTCCCCCAGGGAGCAGCGGGACTCTTTTTCACTATAGATTATTCCTGCAGGTCGTTGGAGATCCTGCACTTGTCAAACACATAGAACAGCAGGCTCATCAGCATGCCGACGATGGCGGCCAGCGTCATGCCGGACAGGGCGACGTTGCCAAGCGACAGCGTTACGCCCGACAGGCCGGTGACAAAAATGACCGAGGTAAGCACCATGTTGCGGTTTTTTCCGTAATCCACATGGTTATCCACCAGGATGCGCAGGCCGGAGGTGCCGATCATGCCGTACAGCAGGAACGAGATGCCGCCGATGACCGGACCGGGGATGGTCTGGATGAGCGCCGCGAGCGGGCCGACGAACGAGCAGATGATGGAAAGCACAGCCGCGCCGCCGATTACGCGCACCGAGTAGACCCTGGTGATCGCCATTACGCCAATGTTTTCGCCGTAGGTCGTGGTCGGCACCGAGCCGATGAAGCCGGACAGCATGGTCGAGAAGTTATCCGCGAACAGCGAGCGGTGCAGGCCGGGGTCCCGCAGCAGGTCACGCCCGACCACCTTGCTGGTGACGAGCTGATGGCCGATGTGCTCGTTGGCAATGACCAAGATCACCGGCAGGATGATGAGGATAGCTTCCAGGTCGAACTTGGGCGCCTGGAAATTCGGAAGCTGGAATAACGGCTGGTGGAAAGCGGCGATAATGCCGTCCAAGATCACGCGCTCTCCGGCAAAATACTCGGTGACAAGGCCGGCGGCATAGCCGCAGAGGATCGCGATCAGGATCGGGATAACGGACAGGAATTTGCGGAACAGCACGCTGCCCAGCACCGCCACGCCCAGCGTGACGCAGAAGGTAATGACCGAGGCGGTAGTCACGCCGTCCCCCACGATCTCGCCAGTGGAGGCGGCGCTTCCGGCCAGCTCGAGGCCGATCAGCGCGACGACCGGACCCATGGCGGCAGGCGGCAGCACCACGTCTATCCATTTGGTGCCGCATTTGTAAATGACTGCCGCCAGGACGCAGCCGCACAGGCCGACCACCACGAAGCCGCCGAGCGCATAAGGGTAGCCCCAGTTCTGGATGACCAGCGTCGCCGGAGCGATGAACGCGAACGACGAGCCTAAGTAGGCGGGCGCTTTGCCCTTGGTGATGAAGATGAACAGCAGCGTGCCGATACCGTTCATGAACAGTACGATCGCTGGATTGATGTCGAACATAAACGGCACCAGCACGGACGCGCCGAACATGGCGAACATATGCTGGATGGACAGCGGCACCAGCAGACGGGGCGGCACCTTGTCCTCTACCTGGATGATTCTGTTTGTCTGCATTTTTCTTTTATCCCCTCTCATTTCTTTTGCGCCGCGCCGTGCGGCGCTGTATGAAAAACGCGCGGCGGCGTTCCTCAGTCAAACAGGCGCCGGATATCCTCCATGCGCGAGCAGGCCATATTATACCCCATTTCATAGCCCCATTCAAGCTTTTTTACATCCTTTTCAAAGCTCTCAAGCCGTTCGGCGGGCTGGAGCAGCACGGTGTTTTCCGGCTGGGCCGCCGCAAGCCTGTGGCAGAAGCACACCGTTTGATTGTACCGCTTGGGGCGGGACAGCATGGTTGCGGCCAGCCGGGGGTAGCGATGGTGCAGGGCGCGCGCGGCGAACCGCGTGCCGCACGTCAGCTCCTTGCGGTAAGCGTCCGGCTGTGTCAGCACGATCAGGTTTTTGTGGTTGCCGTCGCGCAGGCTTTTCAGGATCGGGATTGGGTCGGCCAGGCCGCCGTCGTAATAGGTTTCGCTGCCGATGGATATGGGCGGGAAATAGATCGGGATGGCGCAGGTTGCGCGCAGCATGGTGCTGGGGCGGTCAAGCCGCATCCCGTCCAGATATTCCGCCTGTCCGGTGCGGGCGTTGGTTACGCCGACCAGCGCGCGCCCGCGGTAGGTGTGGAACGCCTCCCAATCGAACGGGATCAGCTCGTTTGGGATGGTGGAGAATACGAAATCCACGCCGAATACCGAATGGTCGCGCAGCAGGTTGCGCGCGCCCAGATAGCGCTTGTCGTTCCGGTACCGGCGCAGGACCTCCAGATTGCGCCCGCGCTGGCGGGACAGGTAGGAAACCGCGTAGGTGATGCCGGCGGAAACGCCGATCACATAGTCGAACAGAAGATCATGGTCCAGCAGCGCGTCCATCACGCCGCAGGAAAAGATGGGGCGGAACGTGCCGCCCTCCAAAACAAGTGCGGGCATTTTTTCAAACCTTTCTCAGATAACAGGGGCGCGCGGCGCGCCCGTCCGGTACGCCGGAGCCTACCGGCGTTTGCGCGTGGGTGGCTTTTTCCGGCTTTTGCCCCCGCGTGCGCCGCGCCGCCGCTGGGCGCGGTTCCCGCGCGGCTCGTCCGTGCGCTCCCGCGCAGGGGGAACGGCAGGCACATCGGCGGTCGGGAGGCTCCCCTCGGCGGGCGCGAAGTCGATCTGGCCAGTCACCTCGCTCGCGGCGAGCAGCCGCACGCGCAGGGGCGTGCCGATCGTAAAGCGCTTGCCGGTATGGCGGCCCTGCAGTGCCATGTGCTGCTCGTCATACTGGTAGTAATCGCCCGTGAGCAGTTCGATGCGGATCAGCCCCTCGCAGCCGTTTTCCAGCGCGACAAAGATGCCGAACGCCTGCACGCCGGACACCTCCGCGTCAAATTCCTCGCCGACGAAAGGCTTCATATACGCCGCGATGAACAGCTTGTCGATATCGCGCTCGCAGTTGTCCGCGGCCTGCTCGCGGGTGGTGGACTGCGCCGCGGCCTCCTCGCACGCGTTTTGGTCGGCGGCGGTGAACGCTTCGCCGGCGAGCGCCTTTTGCAGCATCCGGTGCGCGACGAGGTCGGGATAGCGCCGGATGGGCGAGGTGAAATGCAGGTAGAATTTCGCCTTGAGGCCGTAGTGGCCGATGCAATCGTCCGCATAGCGCGCGCGGGCGAGCGAGCGCAGCAGCAGCGTCGGCAGGATACGCTGCCTGGGGTCGTTTTTCACGCCGCGCAGCACGGCCTGGAACTGGAACGTATCCTCCGGCTTGCCGGGGTCGATGCGGTAGCCGAACGGCCGCGCGAACTGCGCGAATACGCGCAGCTTTTCCGGATCCGGATTTTCGTGTACGCGGTACACGGTGGGCTGGCCGCGCTTGCACATGAATTCCGCGACCGCCTCGTTGGCCTGCAGCATGAATTCCTCGATCAGCTTTTCGCTTTCTCCCCGTTCGCGGAAGCAGATGTCCACGGGATTGCCCGTTTCGTCCACTGTGATCTGCGCCTCCGGAATATCCAGTTCCAAAGCGCCGCGCTCAATGCGGCGCTGATATAGCGCGTGTGCAAGGCCGTTCATCTTCTCCGCAGTGGGGACGAGGAACGCATATTCCTCCCGCAGCGCCGCGTCGCCCGCGAGGATGCGGTTGACCTTGTTATAGGTCATGCGCGCTTGGGAGCGGATGACGGACTTTGCAAAGCTCGCCCGATAGCGCCGTCCGTCCCTGTCCACCTCCAGGAGCGCGGAAAAGGTCAGCCGGTCCACGCCCGGGTTGAGGGAACAGATGCCGTGCGACAGCGCAAACGGCAACATCGGTACGACATGGCCGGGATAATAGACCGAGGTGCCGCGCCGGTACGCTTCTTGGTCGAGCGGGCTGCCCTGCGTTACATAGTGCGACACATCCGCGATGTGTACGCCGAGCAGGTAATGCCCGTTTTCGAGCGGCTCGAGCGATACCGCATCGTCAAAGTCCTTGGCGTCGTCCCCGTCGATGGTGAAGATCAGCTTGTCCCGCAGGTCGAGCCGCTCTCCGGCGGCGGCCAGGTCGACCGTCTGCGGGATGGCGTCCGCCTGCCGTAGCACCTCGTCCGGAAAGGCATTGAATACGCCGTTTTCATGCAGGATGGCCGCGATCGAGGCCTCCATTGTCCCGTCCTCGCCCAAATCGGCCTGCACCACGCCCTGCGGCGCGAATTTTTCGTCCCCATAGTAAGAGATCGATACCGCCACGCGGTCGCCGGGCCGCGCGTCGCCCAAGTCGTGCCGGTCAATCGTGATTTCGGGATATTTTTTTGAGGTGGGCTGCACGAAAAAGGCGTTTCCACGCTGCACCAGCGCGCCGGTCAGCTCTCTGTCCGCTCGGCGCAGGACGCGCACGACTGCGGCCTCCCGCCGCCCGCGCCCGTTTTTCCGTTCGGAGAGCTTGACCAGCACCCGATCGCCGTGCCACGCGCCGCCCGAGGCGTTGGGCGGGATGAACAGGTCGTCCGGACGGGGCTCGCCCTCGGCTACATCCGGCGTGACGAACGCGAACGCACGCTCGGTGGCGAGGTAGGTGCCGGTGACGCAGCCGTAATGCGCGGAAACAGCGAAGCGGTTTTTCTTGTTTTTCATGACCGCACCGTCCGCGGTCAGGCGGTCGAGCGCGTCCTTTACCTCCTGCTTGCCGGCTTCCGGCAGGGCGCGGCGCAGCTCATCCAACCGCATGGGCTGTGTGAGCAGCGAAAGCAGCCTGCTTTCCAGCGCATGATCTTGCATAAATAGCCCTCCTCTTCCTCTTTTCTTCTGGTATCAGTATACCATCTTTGCTGTCCGAATAAAAGGAAAATTGACGTAAGGCATGGTTTGACGTTCCTCCAGCGGCATGATACACTAAGGATGGGAGAAAATAAGTCCGGCAAAGGAGGAAAAAATGATGAAAGCACTTGTTACCGGCGCGTCCTCCGGCATTGGGAGAGAGATCGCGCGCCTGCTCGCCGCGCGCGGGTATGACCTGATCCTGTGCGCGCGGCGCGAGGAGCGCCTGCGGCAGCTCGCTGCCGAACTGCCCACCGCGTGCCGTGTGATCGCGGCGGATATCGCGGATGAAAGGGAATGCCGCCTGCTGTACGAGGCGGTGCGCGGGGAGGAGCTGGAGGTGGTCGTCAACAACGCGGGCTTCGGCCTGTTCGGTGAATTCGCTTCGACCAGCCTGGAGGAGGAACTGCGCATGATCGACACGAACATCCGCGCGGTGCATATCCTGACCAAGCTGGCGGTGCGCGATTTTGCTGCGCGCGGGCGCGGGTACGTCTTGAATGTGGCGTCCTCGGCCGGCTTTCTGCCCGGCCCGCTCATGGCGACCTACTATGCGACCAAAAACTATGTCCTGCGGCTGACCGAGGCCATACGGGAGGAACTGCGCCGCGCGGGCAGTCCAGTCAAGGTCTGCGCGCTTTGCCCAGGGCCGGTGGATACCGAATTCAACAAGGTGGCGGGCGTGCGGTTTTCGCTCGGCGGCCTGAGCGCGCAACGCGTGGCGCGCGAGGCGGTCGGCGGGCTGTTCGCGGGCAGGGGCGTCGTTGTGCCGGGCGCGGCGATGAAAGCCATGACCCTGGCGCGCCACTTCGCGCCCGACTGCCTGCTCGCGCGCGTCACCTATCATTTCCAGCACAGGAAAAACGGCGGATGACCGCGCAGGAGATCAAAAGGACGCTGCAGCGCGAATTTGTGCGCCTGCTGCGCCGGCCGTTTGCGGCCGCGGTCCGGGAATACGGCATGGTGCGGCCGGGCGATCGGATCGCGGCATGCATTTCCGGCGGCAAGGACTCGATGCTGCTCGCCCTGCTGCTGCAGGATCTGCAGCGCACGGTGGACTTTAAACTGGTGTTCCTTGCCATGGACCCAGGATACGCGCCCGCCGGCCGCGCGCGGCTGGAGGAGAACGCCGCGCGCCTTGCTCTTCCGCTTGAGATATTCGACACCAATGTGCTGCGCGTCGCGGCGCGCCACGCGGCGGCGCATCCCTGCTTTCTGTGCGCGAAAATGCGGCGCGGCTACCTGTACGCCGAGGCGCGGAAGCGCGGCTGCAACAAGATCGCGCTCGGCCACCACTATGACGACGCGATCGAAACCGTGCTCATGGGCTTGCTGTACGGCGGTCAGGTGCAGGCCATGCTGCCGCGCATGCGGGCGAAAAATTACGCGGGGATGGAGTTGATCCGGCCGCTTTGCCTGGTGCGCGAGCGCAGCGTGCAGGCCTGGGCGGATTACTGCGGGCTGACGTTCCTCCCGTGTGACTGTCCGGCGAAAGCGCTCGCAAACGATACCCGCCGCGCGGCGGTCAAAAAGCTGATCGCGTCGCTGGCCGCGGAAAACCCACAGGTCGAGGCGAATATCCTCAACGCGGTCAAAAACGTGGATACCGCGAAGCTGCTCGGCTGGCGGGACGGGGCGGGGCGGCACAGCTTTCTGGACAGGCTTTGAGCCGCCCGACGGAAAACAAGGAAAACCAATAGGAATACTGGACAGACGCCGGCGGACATGGTATCATAGGAGCAGAAAAAACACGCTTTTTCGGCACACAGTAAAGGAGACTTCTGAACTATGACCATTCGTATCGGTATTTTGGGGTATGGCAATCTGGGCCGCGGTGTGGAGGCCGCGGTTCGCCAGAATCCGGATATGGAGCTGAAAGCGGTGTTCACCCGCCGCGACCCGCAAGCCCTCCGGATCGCGGACGCGGGCGCAAAGGTGCTGCATGTGGATGCGGCAGAAGGCATGAAGGACGAGATCGACGTGCTGGTGCTTTGCGGCGGCAGCGCGACCGACCTGCCCGAGCAGACCCCCAAATACGCGGCCCTGTTCAACGTGATCGACAGCTTTGACACCCATGCCCGCATTCCGGAGCATTTCGCCAGCGTTGACGCGGCGGCGAAGAAAGCCGGCAAGGTGGGCGTTATCTCCTGCGGCTGGGACCCGGGCATGTTTTCGCTGAACCGCCTGTACGCCTCCTGCATCCTACCGGAGGGACAGGACTATACCTTCTGGGGTCGCGGCGTGAGCCAGGGCCATTCGGACGCGGTGCGCCGCATCGCGGGCGTAAAGGACGCGCGCCAGTACACCGTGCCGGTGCCGGCGGCGCTCGAGGCCGTGCGCGCGGGCCGGAACCCCGCGCTGACCACCCGCGAGAAGCATACTCGCGAGGTATATGTCGTCACGGAGGAGGGAGCGGACCGCGCCCGCATCGAGAGGGAGATCAAGGAGATGCCAAACTACTTCTCGGATTACGACACGACCGTGCATTTCATCGACGCGGACACGCTCGCGCGCGAGCATGCGGGCCTGCCGCACGGAGGCTTCGTCATCCGCAGCGGCGAAACCGGCGCCGGCAACAGGCATATCATCGAATATCGTCTGCAGCTTGACTCCAATCCGGAGTTCACGGGCGCGGTGCTGACTGCCTACGCCCGAGCGGCCTACCGCATGGCGCAGGAGGGTATGAGCGGCGCCAAGACCGTGTTTGATATTGCGCCCGCCTACCTGTCCGCGCGGACGGGCGAGGAGCTGCGCGCGCGCATGCTGTAAAAAACAAAAAGCAAACCGGCAAAAAGGATCTGCAGCCCTGCAGCTCCTTTTTGCTTTGCACGCCGGAAAAGAGAAAGGAACGGTGCTCTGTTGAAGCAATCGACCGGCGCCCTGATGCGGCGCTTTGCCCCCTATTTCAAGCCCTACGCGGGCGTCCTGCTGCTCGACCTGTTCTGCGCCGCACTGACGACGCTGTGCGAGATCGGCCTGCCGATGATGATGCGCCGCCTCGCGCAGGTCGGCATGGACGATGTTTCCCTGCTGACGAGCGGACTGGTGCTGCGCGTGGCGGCGCTGTATATCGTGCTGCGGCTGATCGATGTGGCCGCCTCCTACTTTATGGCGAACATCGGGCATGTCATGGGCGCACGCATCGAAACCGACATGCGCTCGGCCCTGTTCGGTCACCTGCAGAAACTGTCGTTCGGCTATTTTGCAAACACCAAGGTCGGTCAGCTGATGGCGCGCATCACGGGCGACCTGTTCGACGTGACCGAGTTCTCGCATCACTGTCCGGAGGAATTTTTCATCGCGGGGCTGAAGATCGTGGTGTCGTTCGTCATCCTGTGTACGGTCAACGTGCCGCTGACCATCATCATCTTCGCCATTGTGCCGGTCATGGCGATCGTCGCGGGCAAGTTCAATATGGCGATGCGCAGGACATTTGCGAAAAACCGCCGACAGGTGGGCGAGGTCAACGCGCAGGTCGAGGACAGCCTGCTGGGGGTGCGCGTGGTCAAGTCGTTTACCGGCGAGGCGCGCGAGATCGAGAAATTCGAGCAGGGCAACCGCGACTGGCTGGAGATCAAAAAGGAGAATTACCGCTGGATGGGCGCGTTCACCGCAACCACCCGCGCGTTTGACGGATTGATGTATATTGCGGTCATCATCGCGGGCGGCCTGTTCATGGTACACCGCCGCATCGACCCCGCGGACTTTATGGCTTACCTGCTGTATGTGGCGACGCTGCTCGCGACCATCCGCCGCATCGTGGAGTTCGCCGAGCAGTTCCAGCGCGGCATGACCGGCATCGAGCGGTTTTTCGAGGTCATGGACGTGGAGCCGGATATTGAGAGTCCGGAAAACGCGGAAAAGCTGCCGCGCGTACAGGGCAATATCCGTTTTGAGGACGTCTGCTTCGCCTATGCGGACGACCCGAATACGCCGGTGCTCGACCATCTGGAGCTGGACATTCGGGCAGGGCAGAGCGTGGCGCTGGTCGGCCCGTCGGGCGGCGGCAAGACCACGATTTGCAACCTGATCCCGCGGTTTTACGATGTGACCGGCGGCCGCGTCACGGTGGACGGGCATGACGTGCGCACGGTCGAACTGGATTCGCTGCGCGGACAGATCGGTGTGGTGCAGCAGGATGTGTATCTGTTTTCAGGCACGATCTTTGACAATATCGCCTACGGGCGGCCGGGCGCGACGCGCGAGGAGGTCGTCGAGGCGGCCAAGCAGGCGGGCGCGCACGAGTTCATCAGCGCCACGCAGGACGGCTATGATACCTTTGTCGGCGAGCGCGGCGTGCGGCTGTCCGGCGGGCAGAAGCAGCGCATTTCGATCGCGCGCGTGTTCCTCAAGAATCCGCCCATCCTGATTCTGGACGAAGCGACCAGCGCGCTGGATAATGAATCCGAGCGCTTGGTGCAGCAGTCGCTCGAACGGCTGGCCAAGGGGCGCACGGTGCTGACCATCGCGCACCGCCTGTCCACCATCCGCAACGCGGACAAGATCGTCGTGCTGACCGAGGACGGCGTGGCCGAGCAGGGGACGCATGCCGAGCTGCTCGCGCGGGGCGGCGCGTACGCGCACCTGTATCAACTCGCCACAGAAGACTGAAAAAAGAGGAAACCGGCCTCGGTTTCCTCTTTTTCTGTTCCGCAGACGTTTATTCAGTTTTCATATACAGCATGCGCACGGCATTGAGCACGCACAGCATGGCGACGCCGGTGTCGGCAAACACCGCCAGCCACATAGAGGCGATTCCCTTCAGGCCGAGTATCATGACCAGCAGCTTGACCGCCAGCGCAAACACGATATTTTCCCTGGAGATCAAGCTTGCCCGCCGCGCGATCTTTACCGAGGTTGGAATGGAGGACAGGTCGGCGTTCATAAACACCACGTCCGCGGCTTCGATCGCCGCGTCCGCGCCGCTGCCCATGGCCGCGCCCACGTCCGCGCCCGCCAGCACGGGCGCGTCGTTGATGCCGTCGCCCACAAACATCACCGCGCCGCGCTTTTCGCGGATATCGGTCAGGGCGGAAAGCTTATCCTCCGGCAGCAGGCGCGCGCGCACCTCGTCGATGCCGACCGCCTGCGCGACCGCGTCCGCACTGTCCTGCCCGTCGCCGGTCAGCATCGCGGTCGTCAGGCCCTGCGCTTTCATGCGGGCGACCGCCTGCCGCGCGTCCGGCTTGACCGTGTCCGCGATGTCGATATGGCCGATAAAGCGGCCATCCATCGCCAGCAGGACCTCGGTGCTGCCCAGCGTACCGTGGTAGCCGGACAGACCGATGCCGTGGCGCCGTAGCAGCTTGGCGTTGCCGCACAGCACGGGCTTGCCGCACAGCACGGCTTCCACGCCCTCACCGGCCTGCTCGCGGATACCTTCGGGTGCGCCGACCGAGATCAGGCTGGGCCGACCGGCGCTTTCCGCTGTTTCCTTGCACGTCTCATAGGCGGCGAGGATGGATTTTGCGATTGGGTGGGTGGACGCGCCCTCGCACGCAGCGGCGAGCCAAAGCAGCTCGTTTTCGTCGATGTCCGCGCCCTCCGCCGGGCATACGCGCTGCACCACAAAGTTGCCCCTGGTGATCGTACCGGTCTTATCCATGACAACGGCCTTCACATCGTTCAGCGCTTCGAGCGAGGCGCCGCCTTTGAACAGAATACCGCGCCTGGAGCCTGCGCCGATGCCCGCGAAATAGGTCAGCGGCACGCTGAGTACCAGTGCGCAGGGGCAGGAAATGACAAGGAAGGTGAGCGCGGTGTACACCCATTTGCTCCAGTCGCCGGTGGCCAGACTGGGTACGACGGCGGTCAGCAGCGCGATGGCGACGACAGCCGGGGTGTACACGCGGGAGAAGCGGGTGATAAAGCGGTCGATCCTGGGCTTGCGCGCGGCCGCGTTTTCCACGCTGTCCAAGATGCGCTGGACCATGCTCTCCGCCAGCACATGGGTGACGCGCAGCTTGATCGCACCGTCCGTATTGACACAGCCGGAGATCGCGCGGTCGCCAGCCGCGACGCGCACCGGCACCGGCTCGCCGGTCACGGCCGAGGTGTCCAGGCGGCTCTCGCCCTCCACGACCTCTCCGTCCAGCGGTACGCGGTCGCCCGGGCGGACCAGCACGATATCGCCCACCGCAGCGTCCTCCGCAGGGATTGGGCGGACACCGCCGTCCGCCTCGACGAGGTTGACCGTTTCCGGACGCAGGTCGACCGCGGCCATGATCTGCCGCCGCGAGCGCTCGACCGCACGGTCCTCAAAGTATTCGCCCACGCGGTAAAACAGCATAACGCCGACCGCCTCGTCGAACGAGCCGATCGCCCACGCGCCGACCGTGGCAAGCGCCATGAGGAAATTTTCGTCAAACACGCGGCCCCTGCCGATATTGCGGACCGCGGTCAGCAACACGCGCCAGCCGAGCAGCAGGTACGCTGCGAGCATGACGAGTACTTTTGGCATGCCGCCGAGCGCCAGCTCACCGGCGAGGAACAGCCCCGCGCCGATCAGGATACCGGCAAGCGGATGGCTGCGGCCGGTGCCGGCCTCATCCTCTGAAGCGATAACCTGTGTCTCGCTTTCGATGGATTGGCAGATTTCGCGGATGCGCGGCAGCAGAGCGTCGGGATTTTTGCCGGTCACGCGGAGCTGCTTAGTCTCGTAGACCAGTACGCAGTCGTCCACGCCGTCGAGTTGGCTGATCTGGCGCTGCATCTCGGCGGCGCAGTGCGCGCAGCCGAGGTTTTGCAGGGTGTATACCCGTTTTATGCCGTGCGCGCTCGTGCGATGGCGCTCCTGTCCGTGGCTGTGCTCGTGGCCGCAGGCGCAGCCGTCGTCGTGATGGTGGTGATGCTCGTGCTCGTGGCCGCAGGCGCAACCGTCGTCGTGATGATGGTGATGCTTGTGTTGATGATCGCGGCCGCAGCCGCACGTTTCCGGATGATGACTCTGTTCGGCTGTATGTTCGTCCGGCACTTGTAAGGCAGTGCGCGTTCTTTCGCTCGCCATAATCTCGCCTCCTGAATTATATATGAATGATTGCTCATATGTTCATGTATTCATATTAGTCCGAGAACGGTGATTTGTCAATAGCGGGAAAGAAAAAAAGATGCACAAAAAACGCCGTCAAAGGTGCGGTCCCATAGGGACAACACTGAAACCGTTTAGAGTATAAGACTGAAAAGCAGATTCAATCTCGACTGCTGCGGGAATCATCCGATGCAAGCCTATTCTTTTCATGCGTATAAGTCGATGGTGTAAAATGGGCATTTCTCCTAATGAGGTTATTCTAAAACCCCTTGATCATGCAATCAAGGGGTTTTAGATGTTACATCATAAACGTCATGCAGTGTGTGCTTGGGGAAAGCGCTCGCGCAGGCGGCTTTTTCCGGTTGCTTAGCCCAAACGCTGAACCATCTCCTGCGGGATTGTGGCTGTTCCCTGACCGTAGTATTTGAACACATCGACCATCTGCTGAATCTGGGCATCGCTCATTTGCTTGGTTTCGCCGTTGACACAGGCTGCGCGCGCTGCCAGATAGCATTTGGCGGCTTCTTCCAGATAAACCGCAGCATATAGTGCTTGGTTAAGATCCTTGCCGACGGTCATAACGCCATGCTGGGACAGGATAACAGCATGACCGTCGCCGACATACTTAACGGTGTCAATGCCCATATCGATCGAGCCGGCGGCCGAATACGGGGTGATAGGCACGTTACCGCCCGCAGCGTTTGCCAACGCGGTGATGCATACACGGAACTCGGTTAGGCCGGGGATAAGAGAAACTGCAGTTGCATAGGGCTGGTGAGTGTGGATAACAGCGTTGATATCCGGGCGTTCGCGGAAGATATGTAGAATAGCAGGTGTGTCTGATGACGGCTTGCGTGTACCTTCTATGATGTTGCCGTCGAGATCCATGACGATCATGTCATCCTCAACCATTTTTTCGTACATCATACCGGATGGAGTGACAAGGATCTCACCTGACGGCATTCGCACACTCAGGTTGCCGCAGGTCAGTGAAACCAACTCATAGCGGTCAAGCATGATGCCGGCATCAATGATTTCTTTTTTCATTTCGGAAAACATAGCGGTTACCTCCTAAATATTTCGATCAGATCGCCCGGGGCATGTATCACATGCTCGGGCGAATAGGGCATGAGCTGCTCGATGGACTGATACCCCCAGCAGGCCGCGGCTGCGGCTGCGCCAGAGTTGTGCGCTGTTTGCATGTCTATATCCGTATCGCCGACATACAGGATCTCACTGCACTGCACATGCAACGTATCCAGCACCCGGTCCATCGAACGCGGGTCAGGTTTAGAAATGGTTTGCGGTGTCTGACCGATGCAAGCTTCCATCAGTCCGCCGAAGAACTGCCTGGTCAATGAGTGGGCCAGTGCATCCGGCTTATTGGTCAGCACGGCGTTTTTGATCCCCATATCCCGCAGCGCTTCAAGGGTTTCGCGTATGCCTTCATACGGTTCGGTCAGATGGGAAAAATCCTTCAGGTAACTGGCGCAGTCATAATCGCGGATCGCGGGCTGTAGCCGTTCCACATCCTGCTCCGGGCAGCCGCTCAATCTGAGCAGACGATGATAAAAATGCGAGATCGGCAGCCTGCACAGATCGCGGCAGTCCTCCATCGCAATGCTGTGCAGCCCGAAATGCGCCAGCGACTGGTTACAGTAATACAGAATGGTCGGCAGGGTGTTGAGCAGTGTGCCGTCCATATCCCACACGCAGGCACGATAGGGCACGTTATACCTCCAGGAAATCGACGAAACGAACCTTCTCAAGGTCGTCTTCCTGAATACCGAGTTTCTTTCCAGTCAGCTCCTCGACGGCTTCGACCAGATGCATTGCATCGATACCGTACTTTTTCATTAGGTACATCTTGGACGCGCCGTGCGGATAGCCCGGCAGGCCGATCTTGACCAGACGTTTACCCAGGCCGTTTTCTGCGATTATGTCCGCAACTGCCGTGCCGAGACCGCCGATGTCCAGATGGTTTTCGATCGTGATAACGCCGTACTTGCTCTTGTTGATCGCCTCGACGATGGTCGGGTCGGTAAACGGCTTGAGGGTAGAAACATGCATATGCTGCACAGAAACGCCCTTTTCCTTGAGCGCTGCCGTGGCGCGCATGGCTTCCTCGGTGCAGATCGACGAGGACAGCAGCACGATATCGTCGCCTTCGGACAGCACGCGGGCACGGTTGAACTGCATCGGCTCGTTGGCAGGGAACAGACGCGGCACTTCCTTGCGGAGCATGCGGATGTAAACAGGGCCGTTGCACTCATATGCCAGATCGAGCACGCCTTCGATTTCGGTTGCGTCGCCGATATCGAAAATGGTCATGTTCGGCACGGTGCGCAGCACACCGACGTCATTGATCGACTGGTGGGTAACGCCGCCCGGAGTGGTGATGCCGGGAACGAAGCCGACAAATACGACCGGCAGGTTCGGATAGGCCACGCTCATCTCAAGCTGGTCCAGAATGCGGCGGTAAAGGAATACGGCAAAGGTGTGCAGGAAGGGGCGGTAGCCCTCTCGCGCCATACCAGCCGCCCAGGAACACATATTCTGCTCGGCGATGCCCATGGTCAGATAACGGTCCGGATAAACCTGGCGGAACTTCTTGACCTCGCAGGACGAACCGAGGTCGGCGGACATAACCACGACCTCCGAATGCTCCGCGGCAAAGCGGATCATATTTTTTTCGTGGGTATTGACTTCAATTTTCATGGTTGAACCCCTCTCTTACATCGCGTCGTAGATCTTCTGGAATTCATCGCGCTCGTCCTTGCCGATGCGGATAAAATGCATCGAACGGGGCTTCTCGAGCGGCTTAATGCCGGTTGCGCCGCTGGTGCGTGCAATAACAACGAGCGGACGGCCCTTATGCGGGGTTTCAAACGCCTTGCAGAACGCTTCAATATCGTGGCCGTTGCATTCCACGCAGGTCGCGCCAAAGGACTCGAAACGAGCAACGATCGGTTCCTCGGTCATCTGATCCGCGATCTTGCCTTCAACCTGCTGGTCGTTGGCATCGACAACAACGATAAAGTTGTCCAGTTTATAGTGACCAGCCGCTTGG
Source organism: Agathobaculum massiliense (assembly GCF_900291975.1). Taxonomy (GTDB): domain Bacteria; phylum Bacillota; class Clostridia; order Oscillospirales; family Butyricicoccaceae; genus Agathobaculum; species Agathobaculum ammoniilyticum. The sequence continues at coordinate 1,626,909 of NZ_OMPN01000001.1, read as the reverse complement.
ATACACTCCCAAGTCTGGCCTTCCTGCAGCTCGCCATCACCCAGCAGCACATAGCACTTGCCGGTGTCGCCGCGGCGCTTGCGGGCATGGGCAGTGCCGCCTGCAATCGAAATTGTCTGGCCGAGCGAGCCTGCGGTGTTTTCAAAACCGGGAGAATGCTCTGCGCCGATCATTTCCATATTCCAGCCGTCGACATTGAACTTCTCCATGCAGTTCGGGCTGATACGGCCGGTCGCCGCCAGCGCACTGTAAATAACCGATGCGTAATGGCAGCAGGAAACAAAGAAGCGATCCTTGTCTGGCGCAGGGGCGCCGTTATACGCAGAACCGCGCTGATAGTCCATGTTATCAGGGCCGGGAACGCCGGGGAACGGGATTGGCTCCCAGTTACCGACGGACGGACCGAGGTTCATCACCTTAGTATAAAGGGAAGCAATGATTTCTGCCGAGGAGCATGCCTGCGCCAGATAGCAGCCGCCGGTCTGCAGGGCTACGCCCAAAATCTGCTTGCGGATCTGGTTGGCTACTTTCTGGACTTCTTCGGTAGAATATTTTTTTTCCGCCATAATATTGACTCCTTTCTGATAAGCGCGTGAAAACAAATGTCGGATTATGCAACCCACTGCTGCTGGGTGCAGCGATACACCGTTTATCGTGCTTTTATTATTTCATAAATATGAACAAATGTCAACTGCATTAAAATGGATATATTGACTAAAAACCCCATTTGGTTTTTGTTGAAATGATCAAATTAAACAATATTTTTCTGGTTTTTGCTTGACAATACAGCCGATCACGCTATAATAAATGCAACTGGATATGATAATTTGTCAAACGAAGAAAGAACATTATTTCTATATATGAACATATTTTCAAGCAAGAGGGGATGCGATGATGAAAGCTGTTGTCAAAACCGAAGCGGGATACGACCATATGCAATATATGGATATCCCGGAACCGGAGGCGATGGGAGATCTGGTCAAAATCAAGCTGGCGTATTCCGGCATCTGCGGAACCGATTTACATGCCTTTAAAGGCACTTATGCAAGCACCAAACCGCCAGTGGTTTTAGGGCATGAGTTTTCCGGTATTGTCACCGCAGTCGGCCCCGATGTCAAAAACATCAAGGTCGGCGACCGCGTGACGAGCGAAACCACTTATAAAACCTGCGGCACCTGCCCGATGTGCGCAAGCAAGGACTACAATCTTTGCGGCAACCGGCAGGGCATCGGTACACAGATCAATGGTTCCATGGCGGAATATCTGGTCAGCCGTGAAGAAAGCGTCCATGTGCTGCCGGATAATGTCAGCCTGCTTTCCGCTTCGCTGACCGAACCGCTTGCCTGCGGCGTACATGCGACGATCGAAAAGGGCAACGTACAGCCCAACGACGTCTGCGTTGTATTTGGCGCGGGTGCGATTGGCCAAATGGTCATGCAAGTCGCCAAGAGCCAGGGCGCAACCGTTATCGTCGCCGGCCTGACACACGATGCCGAGCGCTTCGAAATCGCAAAAAGCGCAGGTGCGGACCGCTGTGTCGACCAGATGACCGAGGATCTGAAAGCAATCGTCATGGAAATGACGAACGGCGTCGGCGCAGACAAGTGCTTCGAATGCTCGGGCGCTGTACCTGCGGCCAATAAGGCGCTTGAGATCGTCCGCCGCAAGGGCACGGTCGTACAGATGGGCGTGTTCCCGGAAGCACACGAAAGCATCTGGACCGACCTGATCCTGCACAAGGAAATTGCCTACGTCGGTTCGCGCAGCCAGAAGCCCTCTTCCTGGGTCAAGTCGCTCGAACTGCTCGCAGCCGGTACGGTCGTACCGGAGAAGATCGTCACCTCGATCGATCCGCTGGAAAACTGGCGCGACGGCTTCGACAAGATGATCCGCGGCGAAGGCGCCAAGGGCGTTATCGTGCTGGACGGCTCGCTGAAATAAGCATAAAAAAGCAGGGATGCCTGCATCCCTGCCTTCGCATTTTTTCACCCCTCATGTTTCGAACGGCTTGCCCTCCAGTTCCAGTATGCGGAGGGCAAGTGGTTCGTCCACGATCAGGGTATTGAGATATTTTCCGTGCAGCGCTGCCAGCGTGCATTCTGCCTTGGCTGCACCGGCATTGATGCCGATCGACCACGTCGGATAATACATCGCTTCCAGCGGGGCGGAAATCACAAAGCGGCCATCCAGCTGCACTTCCTTGCCGTTGATATCAAACATACGGCCAAGCAGGCTGGATACTGCGCCACGGCGCATCAGCTCCTCGCGATCCTCCGGGCTATAGCAGCCGGATTGATACAGTGAAGCATTCGGATCGTCCAGCGAGCCGATGCCGGTGATTACAATATCAACCGAGAGCGCCTTTTTCAGTGTTGTTTCGATCTGCGGTTCAGCAACCAGATAGGAATAAACCAGTTCGCTGTCCACATAAACCGGCGCATAGATGTTGGAATATGTGCCGCCTACCTTTTTCGACAGGCGCAGCGCCAACTCCAGCCCGTCTACACGGGGATTACCGGTACCCAGACAGCCGACCATCTGCACCACGTTAACATTATAATATTCGCTCGGCTCGACCGCATTGCACAGCGCTTCCAGCGCCCGGCCCCACGAGATGCCGATCGACATATTGTTCTCCAAAACCGTGTTGAGAAAATGGGCGGCGCACTTTGCGCAACGGGCAAGCGCCTTGTCGAACTCATAGTTGCCGGAAACCACAATCGCGTCACGCAGACCGAACTCCGTGCGCAGCGCATAGGACAGCTTGGGATGCTTGACGATCGGGCTGTGGATAATCACCTCGACAACGCCGGTTTCCTTGGCTTCATCCAACAGGCGTGAAACCGTTGGGCGGGAAATTCCCATGATCTGACTGATCTCCTGCTGGCTCAGTTCCTGCTGATAATAAAGTTCGGAAATATGCACCAGTAAATCAACACGATTGCTCACAAAAAGGCTCCTCTCACCAACAATGACGTGAAACTTTGTTCACCATTTGAACATAGTATAACCGATTTTGACGCAAATGTCAAATTATTCTGCGTTGACAGCATAGACAGAGTAAAATACAATAATCAAGCAAAACGGATATAATTCGACAGTAATCGGAGGGAAAAGCATCATGTTTAGCCAAGAATTTACAATCAAGAACCAGACTGGCCTGCACGCCCGTCCCGCGGCGCAGCTTACCGCGCTCTGCAAGGGATTTCCGGAAGAAATCCGCCTTATTACCGAGAAAGGGTCGATCAACCCCAAAAATATTATCGGTATTTTGAGCGCTGGACTGAAAAAAGGCACGCCCATCACCATTGAAGTAAAGGGCGAAAACGAACAGGAAGTCGGCAACAAGATCGTCGCTTTTCTCGACGGACTGAACGAATGATCAAGGGAGGCAAACACTATGGAACAGGCAACCTTTCGTGAATTGATCCTGCGCAATGTGGAGGCCAAGAATGCCGAGGACGCGATCCGGCAGGTCGGTCAGCGCTTTTTTGACGCAGGCTTTGTCAAGGATACCTATATCGATGCGGTGTTAGCGCGCGAGGTAACCTATCCCACCGGCTTGCAGCTGGCGGAAATAGGCGTGGCCATGCCGCATACCGACCCGCAGCACGTATATCGCCCCGGTGTCTGCATCGCGCAACTGGCGCATCCGGTCACCTTCGCCCATATGGGCGATCCTGATACGCTCGTTGAGGCGGAAATGCTGTTTATGATGGCCATTCAGGACCCCGATGAGCAGGTTGAGCTGCTGCAGAAAGTGCTCGGCGTCTTCCAGCAGCCGGAAGTAGTCGCGGAATTCCGCGCGGCAAAAACAGACGACGAGCTGTTTGCAGCCGCGCAGAAATATATCGGTTAAAACCCATCCATCTCATTTTCCGTTTACAACAGGAGGAATGTAATCATGAAAAGCTGTACGATTCTCTGCGTGTGCGGTTCCGGCACGGTTAGCTCGGCAATGGTAGCCGGCAAGCTCAAGGAAAAGCTGGCTGAAAAAGGCTGGGACGCTTCCATGACCGAAGCCAGCCCCAACAGCATTGCTTCTGAAATCTCGGGCAAGCAGTTTGACCTGATCGCCTGCGTCAGCCCGGTCCGTCAGGACTTCGGCATCCCGAAGGTGAAGGCTGTCGGCATGCTGACCGGCATGGCAGAAGACAAGGTGGTCGAAGACTGCCTGGCTATTCTGGAAGCCAAGGGCTGATTTCCGGCCTGCATCCAGCAAACCGATACAGACCTTATGCCGCCGCAATTCCGATTGTCCCGTTCAGACAAAAAAGGGGGAAAAGTAAATGACAGAATTTCTGCAGACGTTGAGCAATGTGTTCTCAACCTTTGGCGCAACGGTGTTCGTGCCCATCATCCTGTTCATCATTGGTATGTGCATGGGCGCGCCTGCAAAAAAAGCCTTTCAGTCCGCGCTGCTGTGTGCAGTCGGTCTGACCGGCTTCAACTTTGTAGTTAACAGCTATTCGGCGATTATCGCGCCGGTTGTCAATCAAATGGTCACCAACGCCGGCGTTAACCTGCCCGGCCTGGATACCGGCTGGCAATCGGTTTCGGTCATCGCGTATTCCACCAAAGTCGGCGTTCTGTTTATCGGTGTAGCCATCGTACTGCAGATCGTCCTTTTCTTGGCGAAGTGGACGGACGTTTTCATGGCATCCGACCTTTGGAACAACTATTCGTTCATGGTTTGGGGCTCGCTGATTTATGCCCTGACGGAGAACATGATGCTTGCGATGGCCTGCATGATTATGCAGCTGCTCTATATCCTGCTGTTCTCTGAAGCCTGTGCCAAGCGCTGGTCCACCTATTATGAATATGACAACTGCTGTATGACGGCGCCGCACCATCTGGAAAGCCTGCCGTTTGCGGTTATCATGAACTGGCTGCTGGGTAAGATCGGCTTCAACAAGATCAAGCTTAACGCTGAAACCCTGCAGAAAAAGCTCGGCCTGCTGGGCGAGCCGATGTTCATCGGCCTGATTGTCGGCGCCATCATTGGCGTGATCGGTAACTACAACATGCTGTTCGGCGAAGGCGCGCTGGCAGCTTGGGGCACGGTCAGCTCGGCTGCGGTTTCGACTGCGGCGATCATGGCGGTATTCCCCAAGGTTGCAGGTATCTTTGCTAACGCATTCACCACGATGTCCGACGCCTATAAGGCCAAGGCTGTCGAGGCCGGCAAGGGCCGCGAGTGGTACCTGTCCGTTAACGACGCCTGCGGTTACGGCGAACCGAACACGTTGGTTACCGGCATCATCTTGATCCCAATCATGCTGTTGCTCTCGTTCGTGCTGCCGGGCAACATCATTCTGCCGATGGCCGACCTGTGCGCGCTGCCGTACATGGTTGAAATTTTCATCTGCGTATCCAACGGCAACATTGCCAAGAGTGTGGTCAGCGGTGCGATCTGGTTCTCGCTGGGCCTGATCATCGCCTCTCAGCTGGCGCCGACTTTCACTCAGGTAGCTGTAGAAGCCGGCTTCCAGCTGCCGCAGGCAGGCGTGTACATCACCAGCTTCGGTATCCTTTGCCATCCGCTGATTGCCGGCCTGTTCTATTGCTTCCTGAGCAAGAACCCGATCATCATCGGCGCGGTTGTAATTGTATACTTCGTGATGTACTTCCTGTTCCGCAAGAATAAAGCCCGTTTTGTCGAGTATCTGGAGCGCTCTGCCGCAGAGTATTCGGCTTATTAAGTCCATTGCTTTTGGTATAAGGTTTGCAACGCAATAATCAACTAATCGGCCGCTGCTGCATTTTGCAGCGGCGGCTATCGTATTTAGGAAAAGGAGACCAAATGAAAGATTTCACCTTGCGGCCGCAAAAGGTCGTTGTTGTGGGCGACGCGTTCGTTTCGCCCGAAACCATGGAGCAGGCCGTCCGCGCGAGCGCGCTTTGCTGCGGCGAAATCCGGAAGCTGCGTTGGGGGTCGACCGACAAGCAGGAATTCACCGCCCGGCAACTCAGGCTTGAGCGCGGCGGCCCAGAGGCCGTCCCTTACGCCGATGGACTGGACGAAGCAATCGCGGATGCAGACGTCCTTCTGGTGCATTTCAACCCGGTGCCAGCCGCGCTGTTGGAAAAGGCCAAAAGCCTTAAGCTGATCCTGACCTGCCGCGGCGGTCTGGAGCACATCGATTTGGCAGCCGCCAGCGCGCGCAATATCCCGGTGCTCAATGTCATCCGCAACGCCGAACCGGTGGCAGACTTCGCGCTGGGCATGATTCTGTGCCTGACGCGCGACATCGCACTATCCCACCTGAAAATGCGCGGCGGGGAATGGTGCAAAAACTACTATAACTCGGATTTCCTTATGACCCTGTCCGGCCACACGGTCGCGCTGGCCGGTATCGGCAACGTGGGCGCGGCGCTAGCGCGCCGTCTGCTCGCGCTCGGCGTACCGGTCATCGCCTATGATGCTTATACCAACCCGGAAAAGCTCACGCAGGTGGGGCTGGGCGCGGTCAAGCTGGTTGATTCGCTCGAAGCGCTGTTCGAGCAGGGCGATATTGTTTCGCTGCATCTGCGCCTGACACCTGAAAACGAGCATATGATTGGCATGCAGTATTTCTCCCGCATGAAAAAGACAGCGTACTTCATTAACACCGCGCGCGGCGGCCTAGTCGATCAGCCTGCGCTGGTTGAGGCGCTGCAGCAGGGCTACATGGCAGGTGCGGCACTGGACGTATACGACAGCGAACCGCTCGACGCGGACTCCCCGCTGCTACAAATGGACAATGTGCTGCTGACCCCGCACATCGCGGGAACGACGGTGGACGCGATCCCGCGCGCGCCGTTTCTGCTGATGCGTGAAGCGGACCGCTTTTTGCAAAGCGGCGTCAACGATCGTGTGGTCAATGCCGCTTCGATCACTCTGGACTAATGAAAGGAAGAATATGCTATGCTGCTGAAGGAAGAAAGAGAACTGGTTGTAGAATACGGCAAACAAATGATCGAGCGAGGATTGACTGTGGGTACTTTCGGCAACCTGAGCGTGTATAATGAAAAGGAGAATCTGTTTGCCATCAGCCCGAGCGGTATGGATTATTTCAAAACCGCGCCGGAGGACGTGGTTGTGCTGACGCCGGAAGGCGAAAAGGTAGACGGCGACCGCAAGCCCTCGAGTGAAGTGGACATGCACCGCATTTTCTATCAGAAGCGCCCGGGCATCCATGCTGTGGTGCATACCCATTCGACCTTTGCCACCGCGCTGTCCTGCATGGGGTGGTCCATCCCACCGTTGCACTACCTAGTTGCCTATTCCGGCCGCGAAGTGCCGTGTACGCCCTATGTTCAGTTCGGCACCTATGAGCTGGCGCAGTGCGCCTGTGAAACCATGGGCGACAATTACGCCTGCATCCTCGGCAACCACGGCCTGCTGTGCTGCGGCAGCAACATCGGCTACACATTGGATGTGGCCGAGCAGATTGAATTCTGCGCGGAGCTGTATTACCGCGTGCGTGCGGCGGGACAGCAGCCCAACCTGCTGACTGACGAGCAGATAGGCGTTGTGCTCAACTCGTTCCAGAACTATCGGAAAAAGTAAAGCCGTGCGGCTTTGCCGCGCATGTTCAGGAGGAAAATCACATGGAAAAATGTGTTTACTGCGGTAAAGCCCTGCCGGAAAACAAACTGATGGCCAAAGTGCATACCAGGTCGTTCGGCGTATGCTGTGAAGAATGCCGTGCGCGTACTGAGCGCTATGTACAGCTCGACCGACGGTTCAAAACCGCGCTGTACCTGCTGGTATTCGCAGGCGGTTTGGGCTTTATGATCAGCGCATTCTTTGGCGGTGACGGGCCGCTGCACATGGTCGGCGCGTATATCGGCCAGTTGGTCGCCGGCCTGGCGTTTCTGGCTTTCCCCTATCCGATCAGTTCGTTTGAAACATTCCACAGCATGAGCATCAGTCGGGTGACGATGATCACCCGACTGATCGGCCTGTTGCTGAGCGTTTCGGCAGTGGTGCTGCTTGTGCTGACAGTCTGGGGGGCTTAATCACGCTATGCAACGGAGCGCTGGGGAGGAAACGTCTGATCTAGCAGTGAGATCAGTCCGTTCTGCAGTTCAACACTGGTTTTCTGTGTTCGTTCATACAGGAGGCATTGCATTTTCAACATTTGTATGGTTTCATCTTCATCAGAGAAATTGCGTAGATCTGTCCAAAATGCAAGACCATAATTTGCGATCTTAAGGGTGTCAGTTTTATCGGTTTTCATCTTTTGGAGGGAATTGTCACTGAAGTTATGGATGCGGATCGCGTTGACAACACTGACAAAGTACCCAGCTGCTCTAAGCATGTGCGCTATAGGTCGCCAATACATTCTGGTATGCTCCATGACGATTCGCATATCGCCGCCGATTTCTCGTAACTGTTCCACTAGTCGAGAGACTCCATCGGCAGTATGGTCGATCTGAACCGGAGGGAGGACAATTTTCCTATCAGCCCTGCGGACAGCGACCGCACGTTTTCCCTTAGACACATCAATGCCAACAGTAGTGATCGTTTGATTCATCATATAGCTCCCTCCAGCAATACATGAAATCAATACCAATCCTAATTTGTTTCCTATTCAGCTTGCGTTGTTATTCGAGCATGCGGCCACGCCGCTACCTCGATCTGCAAAATCGAACGCTGCAACGAAAGCGACGGTTGACAGTTTGCGGCCATGAGCATGAATAGCGCAAGCATCGCGTCGTCAGACCGATTCTCCCTTCATTGTAGCTTCGGAAAAAACTTCCGTATAGATCAAATTTCAATTTCTGGCCGAACTGTTCTTGGTCTTAAAACTCCCCCCATCCTTGGTTTGTTCCCAAACCCGCAATTCTATGTAGATGACGGATATTCCGATGCCAACTTCAACCGCACGGATTTCCAGCGCGTGATGCCGGACATGGAAAATGATAAAATCGGAATCATCATCACCAAGGACAAGCGTTACACCAACATTCAGAAATTGACGCCGGAGCTGCTGCGTCTGTTCATCCAGAAAATCGTGGTGCATGAAAAAGACGTAAAGTATTCTATACATGCACGCCAAACCGAAGTAATTCACTACACCGATATTGGCATGGTTGGCAACCCTGCTATTCGAGATCAAGCTGAAAACCTATAAAAGGCACAGAAATAGAAACACCCCTGCGGGCATCGTGAACCGATATCCGCAGAGGGATTCCATGCAATTGTAGATACCCTTATGAGGGAGCATCTAATTGACGGCGTTTTCCTTTGGCGCGTTGGGGAGCTGTGCCAGCACGATGGCGGCGAACATTAGCACACAGCCGAATATCTCGCGGCCGGATAGCGACTGGCCCAGAATCAGCCAGCCGGCAATGACCGAAATCACGGATTCCAGGCTCATGATAAGCGAAGCGACAGTAGGGTTCATCCCTTTCTGTCCGACGATCTGCAGCGTATAGCCCACGCCGGAGGACAGCGCGCCCGCGTACAGTACGGGCTTCCACGCAGCAAGGAGCGCGCCCAGGCTGGGCTGTTCAAACAGCAGCATGCCAACGGCAGCGATCGCCGCGCATACAAAAAACTGGACACATGACATTTTGACCCCATCCGTGCGCGGGGAGAAATAGTCGATTACCAGAATATGAACGGAAAACAAGAGCGCGCTGACAAGGCTGATTGCATCCCCAAAATTGATGGTCAAGCCATCGGTCATGCACAGGAAGTACATTCCCACAATAGCAAGCGCTATCCCGCCCCAAACTAACCGCCTGCATCTTCGATGGAAGAACAGCAGATTAATCAACGGGACGATCAGAATATAGCATGCTGTAAGGAAGCCGGATTTACCAACGGTCGTATAGAGTAACCCAACTTGCTGCGCAAGGTCAGACACACAAAGTACAGTGCCGCAGCAGATACCGCCGAGCAGCAGTGTTTTGCGCGCCCTGCACCGGTCGGCAGGCGTTTCGCCCGCGTGCCCCGGCCCCGAGCGGTGCAGCACGGCGACCACTGGCAACAGCACGATACCGCCGATCAGGCTGCGCGCGAACAGGAATGTAAGTGGGCCAACATAATCCATACCGACGCGTTGCGCAACGAACGCAAAGCCCCAGATGGTAGCAGTAAGGAATAACAGAAGAGAATTGCGGAGCTTCACAGGATTTCCTCCCAGGAGATTTGGTGTAGGACAAGGGTCATGGGTTCCCCTTGTTTTGCAGGTCGCGCTCCATGGTTTCCTGGATAGCGCGGGCAATAAAGGCGGCCATGCTTTCGCCCTGGCGTTCCGCATGCGCCTGAATGACCTGCTTCTGCCCTTTTTTGACGCGGAACTGGATCTGGTCGTAGGCTTTGGCGTTGTACTTTTCGTTTGCCCTGCGGCGTGCTTCACTGATTGGCATAGTAATCCCTCATGGTTGTACTGAAATCAGTACAAAATTTTGTGTTATTTTTGTGAAATTTAATAATTGATAATACACTGATTTCAGTGTATTATCTATACAGAGGAAAAGAGGTGAGAAAATGAAAAGTATCTTTGCAGAGATTTTCTATCTGTGGAGCGAGCAGGGCGAAAAGCCCCGCAAGGAGGCGCTCCTGAGCCGTTTTGACCGCCTGCACAGCATGACGGAGGCAGGGGAAAGCGGCGAACGGCTGTGGGATGCGTGCATGGACTATGCCGACCTGTTGGAGCAGCAGGCCTTTGAGATGGGGTTCGTCTGGTCGGCAGGTCTGCGGGAAGAGCTGGCGTGTTTTCGGCTGCCGCCGCGCACGGTGTACGAAAAAAGCCCGGCATCCGGCGCATAGCGCGAACGACGGGCTTCTCTACTGGAGCTGCTGACCGGATTTGAACCGGTGACCTCATCCTTACCAAGGATGCACTCTACCTACTGAGCTACAGCAGCAAAATGGCAGGGGCAGTAGGGATCGAACCCACGGCACTCGGTTTTGGAGACCGATGCTCTACCAGCTGAGCTATACCCCTGTATGGCTCCTCAAGTTGGACTCGAACCAACGACCCTGCGGTTAACAGCCGCATGCTCTACCAACTGAGCTATTGAGGAATGTCCAAAGATGCTGGTACATCTATTACAGTTAGCCTAAATATTATAGCGCGCATTATTTCAGTTTGTCAATAGGTAAAGATAAGAAAAACAGGAAATTTATAAATAGCGATCGGGGAGCGGAGGGGGAGGGCGTGGGTTTCCGCTTTGGCGAAAGCGGGGAAGCTGCGCCTGCGCGGCGCGGGCGGACAAGAGGGGAGAAACCGTCGGTTTCTCCCCTCTTGCCAATCACCCCTTTTCCCTGATGCGCAGGCCGGAGGCCGGAACGGCTGCGCCGTTCCTATTTCTGATCGGGACCGCTCCGAAAAAAATACGGAGGCTGTTGCGGGAGCTCTGTTCGCGCGGAGGTTAGAGCGGGACAGCGGGAAAACGGATGCCGCCTGTCCGAAACGGTCTATGCGCGCGTAACAGTGCGCGGGAGGGAGAAGCCGCCGCCCACCCCACCCACCACCCCCTTGGGGTGGAAGCCGTTGCGCTTACCGTGATACAGCAAATGGGCGGCAGGTGGAACGCACGACCTACCTTGCGCGCGGAGCGCGCGGGAGCAAATGCCGTAAACCGGCCCTGTGGAAGCGCCAAAGCCTTGCAGCCGTGAAAAAAGGAAAGCAGGGAATTCAAAAGGGGAGGACAACCCATGCGGGTTGTCCTCCCCTTTTGCCCCCGCGCCGGGCGGCGCACTGTCCCCGCTGCCGAGGGGGTCTTTCCAAACAGGTTATTCCGCCAGCCGGAAAATCTCCAGGATTGCCGGCTTATCCAGCGGCACATAGCTTTTGACCGGCCCGCCGGCAGTCCTGATCGCGTTGTCGGCAAGCGTTTCGTAGTTTTCCGGCTTGATGCCGAGCTGCGCCATATGCACAGGCATGCCGATCTCCTCAAAAAACCGCTTGAGGGTCAGGATTCCGTCGCGCGCGGTGCGTTCCGGATGGGAGAAATCCATTTCCACCCCGAGGACACGGTGCGCGAGCTGCGCGAAACGCGGCACGTCATGCTCCATCACATACAGCGCCCACGCGGGGAACAGCACGGACAGGCCCGCGCCGTGCGCGATTTCATCACGGAAAGCGGAAAGCTCGTGCTCGAGCTTGTGGACAGGGAACAGGCGCAGGCGGCCGCATTCGGTCAGGTTATTGTGCGATATGCTGCCCGCCCACATGAGCGTGGCGCGCGCCTCATAGTCGTTCGGGTCGGCGATGGCGCGCCGGCCCGCGTCGCGCGTTGCGATGAGCAGCCCCTCGGCGATGCGGTCGGTGATGTCGGTTTCGCCGCCAGCGGTCAGGTAACGCTCCAGCGTGTGCATCATGATGTCCACAATGCCGCAGCCGGTCTGGAATTTGGATACAGTGAACGTGTTTTCCGGATTGAGGAAACTGATGCGGGGGCGGTTGGTCTGGCTGGTGATGCCGCGCTTTTCCTTGAGCTCCTCGTTGGTAAGCACGCAGGAGTTGCTGGTTTCCGAGCCGGAAGCCGAAAGCGTCAGCACCGAGCCGACCGGAAGCGTTTGATCGGGCGCGGTGCCGGTCGCAGCGAACTCCCAGGGGTCGCGGCCTGTGGCGACGCCCATGCCAATGCCCTTGGCGGAATCGAGGACCGAGCCGCCGCCGACCGCCAGGATGAAGTCGATGCCCTCGCGCTGGCACAGCTCAATACCGCGGCGCACCATCGAAATTTTAGGATTTGGCTCCACGCCGCCCAACTCGACAAACGACAGGCCCGCTTCAAAAAGGCTGTGCTCCACCCGATCGAGCAGGCCGGAGGAGCGGGCGCTCGACCCGCCGAAATGCACGAGCACGCGGTGCGCGCCAATCTCCTTGAGCTTGGGGCCGATATCCTTTTCGATATCGCGTCCGAAAACGACTTCGGTTGTGGTATGGATGGTGAAATTCAGCATAGTGGGGTTCGCCCGCCCTTCTTATTATAAGATAGTTATATTATACCTGTGCGCTTGCCAAAAGTCAAAAAGTTAGATAGAATAATTACCATATGGGATGAGGGCTGCGGCGGATGGAGAAAGGCTGAATATGGTTTACGATTATTCGTTCCTGCAATGGATGCTGATATTTTATATTTACTGCTTTTTGGGCTGGTGCTTTGAGTCCACGGTCGTTTCCGTGCAGCAAAGGCGCTTTGTCAACCGCGGCTTTCTCCGTGGGCCGATGCTGCCGATTTATGGCTTTGGGGCTACGCTTCTGCTGCACGTTTCGCTGCCGCTGTATAACCATCCGGCGGCGCTTTTTGCTGTCAGCATGCTGGTAGCAACAATATTTGAGTATATTGTCGGCGTAGTCATGGAAAAACTGTTCAAGGTAAAATACTGGGACTATTCTTCCCATCGATTCCAGTTTCAGGGACGGATCTGCCTGCAATCGTCCTTGTGCTGGGGATTTTTTGGGGTGCTTCTGGCGCGGGTTATCCATCCGCCGGTCGAGGTGTTGGCGGTGGGCCTCCCGTCCGTGCTGCTGGCGGTGCTGGTGGCGCTGCTGACCATTGCGTTCGCGGGCGACGTGGCGGTATCCGTCCGCACGGCGCTCGATCTTGCCAGACTGCTTGAGGAGCTCGACGAACTGCGCGAGCAGGGCGCGGCACTGCGGCATGAGCTGTCGCAGACCGCGATGGTGCGCCTGACGAATCTATCCTATCGGGTGGACGAGGCGCGCGGCGAGTGGTCGGAGAAAATGGACGATGCGCGCGCACAGCTCAACGAAAGAATGGACGACGCGCGCGAGCAATGGTCGGATACCAAGGAGCAGATATTGGACCGGCTGGATGAGATCCAGCAGCGTTTCAACGAGCGCGCGGAAAGCCTGAAGCGCACGCGTAAGAGAATGCTGCGCGGCAATCCGAGCGCGCGGTCGGCCCAGTACGACGACGTGCTGCAGCGACTGAAGCGGCATTTGGATTCGGATAAAAAGGGATAAACTGCACAAAATGCACGAAATGATGCAAAAGCGCTGTCGCTGTGCGTCTGGTTTCGTCAGTTTTTTGCTTGCTAAAATGCGCGTTTCAGGTGTATATTAATAGTACCCCCTGAACCTACCGATTTACTGGCAAATGGGGGCATGCAGCAAAACGAACCTTTTGCAGAGAAAGGCTGATATAAGATGAAAAAATTTGTCTATGCGGATAATGCGGCGACCACGCCGCTGTCCGAAACCGCGTTCGAGGCGATGAAGCCGTGGCTGACCGAGTATTACGGCAACCCTTCCTCGCTGTACCGCATCGGGCGCGCGGCAAAGGAAGCGCTTAACGAGGCGCGCGCCACGGTCGGCAAGTGCCTGAACGCGGCCATGCCGGTCAATGAAGCGAATGACTATGCGCCGGGCGAGATTATTTTCACCGCAGGGGGCTCGCAGGCAGACAACCTCGCTATCCGCGGTTTTATGCACGGGCCGGGCGCCAAGGGCCGCAAACATATCGTCACCTCCAAGATCGAGCATCACGCGGTGCTGTATACCTGCGAGGCGCTGGAAAAGGAGGGCTTTCGCGTCACATATCTGGATGTGGACAAGCAGGGGCGCGTCGATCTGGAGCAGCTCAAGCGCGAGCTGAGCGAGGATACCGCGCTCGTCACCATCATGGCGGCGAACAATGAGATCGGCACCATCCAGCCCATTCGGGAGATTGCCGAGCTGGCGCACGCAGCGGGCGCGAAGTTCCATACGGACGCGGTGCAGGCGGTCGGCCACATGCACATCGACGTGCAGGAAATGGGTATCGATATGCTCTCGCTTTCCGCGCACAAGTTCCGCGGCCCGCGAGGCGTGGGCGTGCTGTATGTCAAAAAGGGCGTGGCGCTGGAGCCGCTGGTATACGGCGGCGGGCAGGAGCGCGGCCTGGTTTCCGGCACGGAGAACACCGCGGGCTGCATCGGCCTTGCGGCGGCCATGAAAGAAGCGGTCGAGGGCCTGGATGAAAAAATGGGCTATGTCAAAAAGCTCACCGACCGTCTGGTCGAGGGCGTGATGAAAATTCCCTATACGCACTACACGGGCGATCCGGTGAACCGGCTGCCTGGCACAGCTTCGTTCGTGTTCGAGGCCATCGAGGGCGAGGGACTGATCCTGCGCCTGGATCTTGCGGGTGTGTGCGGCTCGACCGGCTCGGCCTGCTCGACCGGCTCGCTCGATCCCTCCCATGTGCTTATGGCCATCGGCCTGCCGCATGAGATCGCGCATGGTTCCCTGCGCCTGACGCTGGGCGAGCAGAATACCGAGGAGGACGTCGATTATATCATCGAGACTGTCACCCAGGTCGTAGGCACGCTGCGCGCCATGAGTCCGGTGTGGGAAGACGGCAGACCCAACCTGACCGCGGCCTCCAACCTGCACGGATAAGCCCCAAAAGATGAAAACCAAGCATTTTGATAGATTTGAGATATAAAGGGAGTCGTAATTATGCAGTACAGTGAAAAGGTACTCGACCACTTCACCAACCCGCGCAACGTAGGCGAGATCGCAGATGCGAACGGTGTTGGCGAGGTCGGCAACGCCAAGTGCGGCGATATCATGAAGATTTACCTCAAGGTGTCGGACGACGGCGTGATCGAGGATGTCAAGTTCAAAACCTTCGGCTGCGGCGCGGCGATCGCAACCAGCTCGATGGCGACCGAAATGGTCAAGGGCAAGACGCTCGAAGAGGCGCTCAAGCTGACCAACAAGGCGGTCGCGGAGGCGCTGGACGGCCTGCCGCCGGTCAAGATGCACTGTTCGGTGCTGGCGGAGGAGGCGCTTCGCTCGGCCATCGCGGATTATTACAAGCGCATGGGCAAGGATCCGGCCGAGATCCTCGGCTGCAGCCTGGATTGCGAAGCGTGCCACCACGAGCACGACCACCACACGCATTAAGCCGCGCGTAAACGCATATAATGAGGGCAGATTGCAAAATCTGCCCTTTTGGCATGCTTGATATATAGAAAAAAGGCAGGCTGCAGGCCTGCCTTGAGGGGATGGAAGCGTTAAAGCGCGTTTTCATGGAAGGAAGACAGGGCGCTCTGCATTTTGCCGATATTGGCGTCGTATACGTCCGCAAGCCCTGTGATGGTCAGGATGTAGTAGGCGCCGTCGGTTTGGAAATAGCTGACCTGCGCCCTGGCGGTCACGCCGCTCAGTTCGACGGTGTAGGATGCGGATTTGACGTTTTCGATCTCGGGCGCGTCCGGCCCGCCGCCGATCGCGACCTCGGCCTCGGCCGCGTCGCCGAAGGTGCTGAGCGTGGTTTGCTGGTGGTATGTGGCCAGTTCGTCCAGGTTGGAAAAGAACGCGAGCGACTGGTCAAGCGGTAGGGCCTGCACCATCACGGTGAAGCTCTGGTCGCTGTTGTCCAGCACCAGATGCTCGTCGTTACCGCCGTCGGTTACGGTCCAGCCTCCCTCGATTTCGGGTACGGACAGTGTGAACCGTCCGCTCGGCGCGTCATAGGGCATCAGAGCGGCGGCGTGGTCCGCCGTATCCGCGCCGGCATTATCTGCCGGCTGGCTGCCGCAGGCGGACAGGGAAACGGCCAGCAGGGCGGCGAGGCCCGCTGCGATGCGATGCAAATGCTTCATGAAATACATTTTCCCATTCTCTTTCTTTTTATTGCGGTACTTTCAGTATAGCATACGGGGACTCAGATAGAAACAAAAATCGTTCCGCAAGGGTGGCACACGATGACGGAAATTACAAAAAGTATAACATATCTAAAAGAATACAAAAAGTTAAAAGAAGCCCTGCTTGCCGGAAAAACACCGCTGCTTGCAGTCGGCCTGTCGGCGATCCACAAAGCGCATCTGGCGGCGGCATTGGGAGCGGAGACCGGCCGGCCGGTGTTCGTACTGACCGATGACGACAACGCGGCCAACCGCTTTGCCTCCGACCTGCATGCGTTTTCGGAAAAGCCGGTGACCGTCCTGCCGGCGCGCGACCTTGTCATGGCTGATGTGGCGGGCGTGTCGCGCGGCTATGAGCAGAAGCGGCTGGCGGCGCTGGACGGTCTGCCGGAGGCGCGGTTTGCGGTCGCCTCGGTGCAGGCCGCGGCGCTGCGGACGCTGCCGCCCGACGCGCTCGGGAGTGCGTCGGTGACCATCCGCACGGGGCAGGAGGCCCCGCTGGACGGTCTGGCGCAGGAGCTGACCCGCGCGGGCTATGAGCGGTGTACGCAGGTCGAAGGCGCGGGGCAGTTTTCAGTGCGCGGCGGCATTCTGGATGTATTCCCGCCGCAGGCGGAGCACCCATACCGCGTGGAATTCTGGGACGACGAGGTCGATTCAATCGCAACCTTTGACGTGGGTAGCCAACGGCGGCTGGACACGGCGGAGGCTCTGCGCTGTCTGCCGTGCATGGAGACACTGCCCGCGCTGGCCAAGGGCGGCGCGGCGGGGCTGGCAAAGGCTGTGTTGGGTCTGCTCTCCACCCGCCGCAAAAAGCATCCCGACCTGGCGGCCAACCTGGAACGCGACGCGGAGCGCCTGCGCGAGACCGGAGGACTGCCCGCAGCGGACAAGTACCTGCCGCTCGTCTATCCGGAGCCCGCGTCCGCGTTCGATTACCTGCCGGAAAACGCGCTTGTGCTCATTGAGGACACGCCGCGCCTGCGGGACGCGGCGCGCGATTTCCACGCCCGCATCGCGGACGATGTGACCGCCCTGCTCGAGCGCGGCGAGCTGCCGCCCGGGCTGGACGGATATGCGCTCGATTTTGCCAGCCTGTGCCGCGTGCCGCGTACGGTGCTGCGGTTGGACAGCTTCCTGAACAACGTTCCCGAACTGGTGCCGCAGCATCTGGAAAACTTTGTAGCCAACCAGATGAACGCCTACGGCGGCAATCTGGACATGGCGGCGGCGGATATCCGCGCCTATATCCAGCAGGGACGCGCGGTGGCGGTGGTCTGTGGCAGCGGGTTGCGCTGCCGCAACATGTGCGACGCGCTGACGGGCGCGGGCATCCGCGCGGCGGTCAGCGACCTGCTGCCCAAGGGGGGACACGTCAGCGTTCTGGAGGGGACGCTGTCCGCGGGCTTTGAGTACCCAGACCTCGGGCTGGTCGTGATGACCGAGGGGCAGGTGCTTGCGCGCCGCAAAAAGGCGCCGGTCAAAAAATCCAACCGCGACAGGGTCAAGTCGTTTACCGACCTGATGCCGGGCGACCTGGTGGTGCATGAGCACCACGGCATCGGCCGGTTCGTCGGCATGGAGCGCATGACTGTGGACGGCGCGGAGCGTGATTTTATCAAGATTGCGTTTGCCGGAACGGATTTCCTGTATGTGCCGGCGACCTCGCTCGATCTGATCTCCAAATACATCGGCGGCGGGGAGAACGAGCGCGTGCGCCTGAACAAGCTGGGCGGCGCGGACTGGTCCAAGGCCAAGGCGCGCGCCAAGGCCGCGGCCAAGAAGCTGGCCGAGGGGCTGATCCGGCTCTATGCCGAGCGCGCCAAGGTCCGCGGCTTCGCTTTCCCGCCGGACGACGAATGGCAGCGGGAATTTGAGGACGCGTTTCCCTATGAGGAAACCGAGGATCAGCTCCGCTGTATCGCGGAAATCAAGGAGGATATGCAGTCCGATCGGCCGATGGACCGCCTGCTGTGCGGCGACGTGGGCTTCGGCAAGACCGAGGTCGCGCTGCGCGCGGTGATGAAGTGCGTGCTGGCGGGCAAGCAGGCCGCCATCCTTGTGCCGACAACCGTGCTGGCGCGCCAGCATTACCTGACCGCGCTGCAGCGCTTCCAGGGGCATCCGCTGACGATCGAGCTGCTCACCCGCTACAAGACTGGCTCGGAGCAGACGCGTCTGCTGCAAAAACTGGAGGCCGGCTCGGTGGACGTGGTGATCGGCACGCACAAGCTGTTCAACAAGAGGATCAAATTCAAGGACCTGGGGCTGCTCGTCGTGGACGAGGAGCAGCGCTTCGGCGTTTCCCATAAGGAGGCGCTCAAGGAGCTTTCCAAAACCGTGGACGTGCTGACGCTGTCGGCCACGCCTATCCCGCGCACGCTCAATATGGCTCTGTCCGGCATTCGGGATATGTCGTCCATAGAGGAGCCGCCGCTCGACCGCCATCCGGTACAGACCTATGTTTTGGAGCAGAACGACGGTGTGCTGCTCGACGCGATCCGGCGTGAGCTGGCGCGCGGCGGGCAGGTATACTACCTGCACAACCATGTGGAATCCATCGCGCGGTGCGCGAACCTGCTCCAGCAGCGCCTGCCGGAAGCGCGCATCGGCGTGGTGCATGGAAAAATGACGCAGAAGGAGATCGCCGCTGCCATGAATGCCATGGCGGATGGCGAAACCGATATCCTAGTCTGCACGACTATCATCGAAACCGGTATCGACATTCCAAACGCAAATACGCTGATTATCGAGAACGCGGATAACCTGGGGCTGGCCCAACTGCACCAGATACGCGGGCGCGTGGGCCGCTCGTCGCGCCACGCCTATGCCTACCTGTGTTACCGGCGCGGCAAGGCGCTTTCCGAGATCGCGCAGAAGCGCCTGTCCGCCATCCGCGAGTACGCGGCGTTCGGTTCGGGATTTAAGATCGCCATGCGCGATCTGGAGATCCGCGGCGCGGGCAACGTGCTCGGCCCCGAGCAGTCCGGTCATATGATGAGCGTGGGCTACGACCTGTATCTCAAGCTGCTCGAGGAGGCCGTGCAGGAGGAAAAGGGCGAAATGCCCAAGCCGCGCGTGGACTGTGCGGCCGAGCTGCTGCTCTCCGCGAACCTGCCCGCCGCCTATGTGCCGGACGCGGGCCAGCGCGTGGACCTGTACCGCCGCATCGCGCTTATCCGCACGGAGGAGCAGAAGAGCGACATGCTCGACGAACTGATCGACCGCTTCGGCGAGCCGCCCGCGGAGGCGGTGGCGCTGCTTGATATCGCGCTGCTGCGCAGCCAGGCGAGCGGGCAGGGTATTGCCGAGATCAAACAGCAGGACGGCCGTCTGCTGCTCACCTTTGCGGAAACCGACTTTGCGCGCCTGTCCGTACTGTGCGGGGACAGCGACTTCAGGGGCCGTCTGCTGCTGAACGCAGGCTCGTCGCCGTACCTGTCGCTGCGGCTGAACCGCGGGGAGGAGTCGCTTGCCATGGCGCAGACACTGGTGGCGAAATACGCAGCTACCGCATAAAGCGCATGGGCGGCTTGACTTTCGGGCAGTATATGGTATACTGAAATCAAATTCAGATCGCAACGTATGCGACGACGCGGGAAGAGTAACCGTTTTCCGGCGCGCCCAAGAGAGAGGCCCCTCCGGCTGCAAGGGTCTTGCGCGCCGCGCGGAGAAGTGCGCCCGCCGAGCATCGGGGTCAAGCGCCCCGCGGGAATGCGCCCGTTACCGCGCTTTCGAGTGAAAAACAGGAGTGGAACCGCGACGTAAAGCCGCCTCTTTGGATAAAAGGGGCGGCTTTGTTGATAGAAGGAGACCACATGTGGGATGATCTTTTGACAGCGGTGGGCGAGGTGCTGCTTGGCTTTTGGCCGGACACCAGTAAGGCGGAGGATTATTTTGCCGCGGAGGTACTGGAAATAAGGGAAAAGCCCCGCTTTTCTGGCAGAAAGCGCCGTACGGTACGCCTGCGCCCGCTGATACGTCGGCCCGCAGGCTGGTACACCTGCAAAAGCAGGCATCTGCCTCTGTTCACGCCGAGACGGCGCGTTTTTGTTGCCGTCCGTAAAAACCAGATTATCCGAGTATCTGAACTGCGCCAAACAGATCAACCAGCCATTGTAAACAAATCCGAAAAGGAGATAAAGCCATGAAACTGTTCAACACCCTGACCCGTCAGAAAGAGGAGTTTGTCCCGATCACCCCGGGCGAGGTCAAAATGTATTCCTGCGGCCCGACCGTGTACAACTATTTCCACGTCGGCAACGCGCGCCCGTTCATCGTGTTCGACCTGCTGCGCCGCTACTTTGAATACCGCGGCTATAAGGTGCAGTTCGTGCAGAATTTCACCGATATCGACGACAAGGTGATTAACAAGGCCAACGAGGAAGGCGTGACCTATGACGTGATTGCCGACCGCTATATCAAGGAATACTACACGGACGCGGAGGGCCTCGGCATCGGCAAGGCGACCGTGCATCCCCGCGCGACCGAAACCATGGACGCAATTATCGGCATTGTGCAGAAGCTGCTCGATACCGGCCACGCCTACCTTGCCCCGAACGGCGATGTGTACTTCCGCACCAAATCCGATCCGGACTACGGTAAGCTGTGCCATCAGCCGATGGAGGAGCTGCAGGCGGGCGCGCGCATCTCAGTGGGCGAGCAGAAGGAGGACCCGATGGACTTCGCGGTCTGGAAGGCCGCCAAGCCCGGCGAGCCGGCGTGGGACACGCCGTGGGGCAGCAAGGGACGTCCCGGCTGGCATATCGAGTGCTCGGCTATGGTCAACAAATACCTCGGCCCGACCATCGACATCCACTCCGGCGGCCTTGACCTCATCTTCCCGCACCACGAGAATGAGATCGCCCAGTCCGAGTGCGCCAACGGCTGCGCGTTTGCGCATTACTGGCTGCACAACGGCTTTTTGACCATCGACAACGAGAAGATGTCCAAATCCAAGGGCAATTTCTTCATGGTGCGCGACGCGGCAAAGGAGTTCGGCTATGAGACTATCCGCATGTTCATGCTGTCCGCGCACTACCGCACCCCGCTCAACTACTCGGCCGAGTCGCTCGAGATGAACAAGGCATCCCTCGCCCGCCTGTACGAAGCCCGCAATAATATGGAGTTCCGCATCAGCAAGGCCGAGGGCGACGCAATGACCGCGGAGGAGTCCGCCAAGCTGGAAACCCTCGCGGCGTACAAGCAGAAATTCATTGACGCGATGGACGACGACCTGAACACCGCGGACGCGCTCTCCGCTGTGTTCGAGCTGACGCGCGAGATCAACGCCTGGATGGGCGCGCACCAGGACGCGACAAAGGCGTTTCTGACCGCGGCGCACAGCCTGTTTATGGAGCTGACCGGCGTGCTCAACCTGGTGCAGAAGCGCGAGGACGCGGCCGCCGATCCGGACGCGGACAGGATCGAGACGCTGATCGCCCAGCGCGCGGCGGCGAAGAAGGAAAAGAACTTTGCCGAGGCAGACCGCATCCGCGACGAGCTGGCCGCTATGGGCGTGACCATCAAGGATACCCGCCAGGGTACCCAGTGGAGCCGCGCGTGAGAGCGGACGGCTGAAAAATGGGAAAAATGAAAAAAGCGGTTCCGGTAGGAACCGCTTTTTGCTGCTTTGGGGGAGCGGGCGCGGGGTCAGTCCTCGCCGCCGAACAAATGATGGAGGAATTTTTTCCAACCGGGCGCCGGCGGCGCGGGATTGGCCGACTGCTGGTGCGCTTCGGAAATTGCCTGCTGCATGAGCAGCGCCTGCGCGCACACCGGATCGGGAACGGCCGGCTTTTTGCAGTACGTTCCGTCCGGCTGCAGGACGCGAGCCTTAACGGTGTCATGCTGCATGGCGTATAAGATATCATGCAGGCGCGCGCGGACCTCCTGACTGTCGATCGGGCAGGCGATCTCGACGCGGCGCTCGGTATTGCGCGTCATCAGATCGGCCGAGGAGATATACATTTTTTCATCCGCGCCGCGGCCGAATACAAAGATGCGGGAATGCTCGAGAAAACGGCCGACGATGCTGGTGACCGAAACGTTTTCCGTATGGCCCTTGACGCCGGGCAGCAGGCAGCAGATGCCCCGCACGATCATTTCGACCCGAACGCCTGCGCAGGACGCCTGCCGCAGCTTCTCGATCACATCGATGTCGGTCAGGGAGTTGAACTTGAGCAGGATGTAGCCCTCGCCGCCCTTGGCGATCTGCTCGTCCATCAGCGCGAGGATATGGTCCTTGAAGCTATTGGGCGCGACGAGCAGACGCTCGTATTTCCCCTCCAGATTGCCAAGCGCCATGTTGTTGAAAAACGCGCCCGCGTCCATGCCGATATGCTCGTTGGAGGTGATGAGCGACACGTCGGTATACTGCGCGGCGGTTTTTTCGTTGTAATTGCCTGTACCGACCTGGGTGATATAGCGCAGGCCCGCGCGGTCCTGGCGGGTGATCAGGCAGATTTTGGAGTGGACCTTGTAGTCCTCAAAGCCGTAGATAATCTTGCAGCCGGCCTCCTCCAGCCGTTCGGACCAGTCGATGTTGTTCTGCTCGTCGAAACGGGCGCGCAGCTCGATCAGCACGGTCACATCCTTGCCGTTTTCTGCGGCCGCGCACAGGTATTCAACCAGCTTGGCCTTGCGCGCGAGACGGTAGATCGTGATGCGGATGGAGACAACGTGCGGGTCGCCTGCGGCCTCGCGGATCATCTGCAGGAACGGCTCCATGGTTTCATAAGGATAGGAAAGCAGGATGTCCTTTTTGAGCGCCGCCTTGAGCAGGCTTTGCCCAGCGGGCAGCATGCCCGGCTGCTGTGGCGTGAACGGCGGGTCGGAAAGCGCAGCGCGCTGCTTTTCCGGCAGGTGCTCGCCCAGGCTGAACGCATACGCCATTTTGAGCGGCGCCCGGCGCGACAGAAAAATCTGCGCGTCGGTTACCTCGAAGCGGGTGCGGAAGTATTCCTTGAAGTGGTCGCTGATCGGGCGGTTGAGTTCAACGCGCACCACGGCCATACGGCGGCGCTGGCGCAGGAGCTTTTCCATCCGTTTGCGGAAGTCCCCCTCCTCCGCGCCGAACGTTTCGTCGTCCGGATTGATGTCCGCGTTGCGGGTGACGCAGAACACGGTTTTTTCCAGCACGTCGTACATCTCGAACACATGGTCCGCGTATTCGAGCAGGATATCCTCGACCGGAACGTACTGCCCGGGCTGGCCGGGCAGGAATACCAGCGCGGGCAGCGAGGCGGGTACGGGCAGCAGGCCGAGGCGCTCGTTTTTCTTATGGGCCAACAGAGCGGCGATGTGCAGCACCTTGCCCTCCAGATGCGGGAAAGGGTGGTGCGAATCCACGATCTGCGGCGACAGCACGGGCGCCATCACATTTTTGAAATAGTGCTTGATGTACTTCTGTCCCGCCGCGTCCAGCTCGCTGATGTGCAGACGGCACAGGCTTTCGCCGCGCAGCCGGCGTTCAACGTCGGAAAACGCGGCGTCCCGCCGCTCGTACAGCGGCTCCACCGCCGTGTAAATGCGGCGCAGCTGCTCGCGGGCGGTCATGCCGGATTTGTTGTCAATGTGGTTTTTATCGACTGCCGCCATGTCGTCCAGGCTGCCGACGCGGATCATAAAAAATTCGTCCAGATTGCTGGTGAATATGGAAAGAAACTTCAGCCGTTCGAGCAGGGGGACGCTCTCATCCTCCGCCTCGGCCAGCACGCGTGCGTTGAACTGCAGCCACGACAGCTCGCGGTTTTGTGTATAACCCTGTTCCCAAATCGCCTGTGTCATGCTGTACCCCTCTTTTCCCCACACAGGGCCGCGGCGGAATGCGCACACGGCTTGCATTATAATATCTTACTATTATTATACCGTATTTCCGCGCCCATACAATGCGTATTTTGTAAAAACCGCGTAAAATAATGCGCGTTTTTCGGCAGCGTAAGACTTGCGGAAAGGGAGAGGATTTGATACACTGAAAAAAAGAGAAAGGAAGACGTGGCATGAGAAATATTTGGCACGACATTAACCAGCGCTACATATCGCCGGGGCGCTTTACGGCTGTGATCGAGATTCCGGCCGGCAGCAAGAAAAAGTATGAGTTGGATAAGGAGACCGGTCTGCTGCGGCTCGACCGCATCCTGTATACCTCCACGCATTATCCGGCCAACTACGGCTTTATCCCGCGCACCTATGCAGACGACGGGGATCCGCTCGACGTACTGGTGCTGTGTACGGAATCGCTCGACCCGCTGGTTGAGGTGGAATGCTATCCGATCGGCGTGATCCGCATGATTGACGACGACGAGATCGACGATAAGATCATTGCGATCCCGTATGAGGACCCGACCTGGAATTTTTATCACGATATCGACCAGCTTCCCCCGCACTACGGCAGCGAGATATCGCACTTTTTTGAGGTGTATAAAGGCCTGGAGCATAAGCATACGGCCACGTCGGACGCGCTCAATCGGGAGACCGCGATAGAGGTGATCCAAGCCTGCATGGACCGGTACGAGGTGCATTTCTGCGGCCGCCGGCCGGAAAAAGAGGAGCGCTGACAGCGCGGTGTAAAAAAGAGAGGGAACGCCCGTTCCCTCTCTTTTATTATTACAGCTTGTCAAGCAGCAGCTTGAGCCAGGCGTCGTTCATGGCGGGGGTGTCGCGCAAGGGGAATTCCAGCCCCAGCCGGTCGTATTTTTCCAGGCAGAGTTTGTGGAACGGCAGGAACTCCAGCTTTTCCAGATTGGGGTAGCTTTCCGCCTTTGCCTTGACCAGCCGCAGATGCTCCAGGCTGTCCGTCAGGCCGGGGACGACCACATGCCGGATCCAGAGCGGGACGCCCTTCATGGCGGTGAGCTGCAAAAAGCGTTCCACCTGCGTGAGGTCGGCGCGGCAGTATTGGAAATAGTCCGCCTGGGTGAGGAATTTCAGGTCGCACAGCACCAGATCGGTATGGCGCAACACACGTTCAGCCCCGGCAAGATTGCCGACGCCGGAGGTGTCGAGCGCGGTATGTACGCCCTGCGCCTGAAGCTTTGCGAAAATTTCTTCCACAAACGGTGCCTGCAGCAACGGCTCGCCGCCCGATACCGTCACGCCGCCGGAATCGCCCCAGTAAGCGCGGCAGCGCAACGCCTTTTGAACCAGCGCGTCTGCTTCAACCGTGTCGCCGCCTTCTGCCGCCCAGGTATCCGGATTGTGGCAGTAGACGCAGCGCAGCGGGCAGCCCTGCAGGAATACGACATACCGTATACCCGGCCCGTCTACCGCGCCGAGCGACTGGATGGAGTGGATGCGTCCGGTCATCGTTGCACAACCTTTCTGGTGGGATAGGAACGGATGGCCCCGCGGCAAAAGCGGGGAGTACCGGCGAAAGCCGCTGCGGGAATTCTCTGAATCCAGGCGGAATGAGCTGCCCGTTCGCGGCCGTTATACCGCCTCGTGGAAGGTGCGGGAAATGACCTCGCGCTGCTGCTCGCGGCTGAGCTTGTAGAAATTGACCGCATAGCCGGAAACGCGGATGGTCAGGTTGGGGTACTGCTCCGGATGCTCGTAGGCCGCCAGCAGTGTTTCCCGATGGAGGACGTTCACATTGAGATGGTGGGCCTTCTGCGCAAAGTAGCCGGACAGGATGGAGACCAGGTTGCCGATGCGCGTGTCTTCGGTCTTACCGAGCGCGTCCGGCGTGATTGAAAACGTGTTGGAGATTCCGTCGCGGCAGTATTCATAGCTGAGCTTGGCGACCGAATTGAGCGACGCCAGCGCGCCGGAGGCGTCGCGCCCGCTCATCGGGTTCGCGCCGGGTGCCAGCGGCTCGCCCTTGCGGCGCCCGTCCGGCGTGTTGCCGGTTTTTTTGCCATACATCACGTTGGAGGTGATGGTCAAAATGGACAGCGTATGCACCGCGCCGCGATACAGCGGGAACGCGCAGAGGGCTTCGTAGAATTTGCGCACCTGCTCGCACGCGATCTGGTCGGCCCGATCGTCGTCGTTGCCGAAGCGGGGAAAATCGCCCTCGATCTCAAAATCGACGATGACGCCGTTCTCTGGATGGCGGATCGGGCGCACCTTGGCATAGCGAATCGCCGAGAGGGAGTCCGCCATGCAGCTCATGCCCGCGATGCCGAACGCCATCAGGCGGCGCACCTCGGTGTCGTGCAGCGCCATCTGGCTTTTTTCATAGGCATACTTGTCGTGCATATAGTGGATGGTGTTCATGGCCGAAACATAGGTTTTGGCCAGCCAGGGGCGGTAAAAATCCATCCGCCTCATAACTTCATTATAATCCAGATATTCGCCCTCGTAAACCGGCATTTCCGGACCGACCTGCTCAAATTTATTTTCGTCCCGACCGCCATTGATCGCCAGCAGCATCAGCTTAGCGATATTGGCGCGCGCGCCGAAGAACTGCATGTCCTTGCCCACGCGCATCGCGGAAACACAGCAGGCGATCGCGTAGTCGTCGCCGTAGAAGGGGCGCATCACATCGTCGTTTTCGTACTGCAGCGCGTCCGTATCGATCGACACCTTGGCGGTAAACCGCTTCCAGTTTTCGGGCAGCCGCTCGCTCCACAGCACGGTCAGGTTGGGCTCGGCCGCGGGGTTGAGGTTATACAGCGTGTTCAGCATGCGGTAGCTGTTTTTGGTGACCATATGGCGGCCGTCCTCACCCACGCCGCCGACCGCCTCGGTGATCCACATCGGGTCGCCGCCGAACAGCTCGTTGTATTCCGGCGTGCGCAGGTGGCGTGCCATGCGCAGGTGCAGTACGAAATCGTCCATGATCTCCTGCGCTTGGGCTTCGGTCAGCACGCCTGCGCGCAGGTCGCGCTCGAAGTAGATATCCAGAAAGGTGGAGGTGCGGCCCAGGCTCATCGCCGCGCCGTTCTGCTCCTTGATGCCCGCCAAGTAAGCGAAGTACAGCCACTGAACCGCCTCCCGCGCGTTTTCGGCGGGACGGGCGATATCAAAGCCGTAGGACGCGGCCATTTTGACTATGTCCTTGAGCGCCCTGATCTGGTCGGACAGCTCCTCTGCGCAGCGGATCTCCTGTTCGGTGGTCGGGATCCCGCCCAGCGCGTCCCTGTCCTTCTGCTTTTCCACGATCAGGCGGTCCACGCCGTACAGCGCGGCGCGGCGGTAGTCTCCGATGATGCGCCCGCGGCCGTACGCATCCGGCAGGCCGGTCAGCAGGCCGACGTGCCGCGCCTCGCGCACATCCCGCGTATAGGCGGAGAACACGCCGTCGTTATGCGTTTTGTGATGCCTGAATTCTTCCTCAATCCTGGGGGAGACCTCATAGCCATAGGCCTTGCAGGCGTCGCGCACCATGCGCATCCCGCCGAACGGGTTGCAGGCGCGCTTGAGCGGCTCGTCGGTCTGCAGGCCGACGATGACCTCGTTTTCCCGATCCAGATAGCCCGGGCCGAACGCGTCAATCGTGATAACGGTTTCGGTATCGATATCCAGCACGCCGCCCTTTTCGCGTTCCGCCGCGAGCAGGGCCGCGAATTTTTCGCGCATCCGCACGGTGCGTTCGGTCGCGGGTGCGAGGAAGGCGCCGTCGCCGTCATAGGGGGTGTAGTTTTTCTGAATAAAGTCGCGGACGTTGATCTCTTTCTGCCAATCGCCGCCGGTGAAGTTGTGCCATGCGTTCATTGATCGCTTCTCCTTTTCCTGGTCCGGCTGCCCTTTTCTGCATGCAAAAAAGGGCAGCATCGCTTGTTGCTTGCGACACTGCCCAGACGGTCGGCATTTATTGCGGAACCCCTGCTTCCCGGTGGTTTACGCTCCACCTTGCCCGTCAGTCGCAGGGAATCTGTCATGGCTTTAGGATATCATAGCGGGCAGGGAAAGGCAACTGCCGAAACTGACAAAAATTTTGTGAAAAAAACAGCATAGTCTGCCTGTCCCGTCAAAAAGCGAACAAATGTAAAACTGTGTAAAACCTTGGGTAAGCTCTTCACAAGCGGGGGAAAATGGCGTATGATAAGGATATAAAAACGAATGGGAGGAAGAACTGCCATGAGAATCGGAATGCTGACAAGCGGCGGCGACTGCCAGGGCTTGAACGCCGCGCTGCGCGGCGTGGCGAAGACGCTGTATAACGAATTTGGGGACAAGCTGACCCTGTACGGGATTCGGGACGGCTACCGCGGGCTGATCGAGGGAGATTACCATGAGATGAAGGAATCCGATTTTTCGGATATCCTGACGGTGGGCGGCACCATTCTTGGCACCTCGCGCCAGCCGTTCAAATCCATGCTCAAGGCGGAGGAGAACGAGGAAACCAAGCTCGAGAAAATGCTCAAAACCATTAAGGAGGCCAAATTCGACTGTTTGGTGATTCTGGGCGGCAACGGCACGCACAAGACCGCGAATCTGCTGTCCGAGCATGGCGTTCATGTGGTGACGCTGCCCAAGACGATCGATAATGACCTGTGGGGGACGGAGATGACGTTTGGCTTCCAGTCCGCGGTCGATATCGCGACAACGGTCATCGATTCCATCCATTCGACCGCGTTCTCGCATTCGCGTGTGTTCATTGTGGAGGTCATGGGGCATAAGGCAGGCTGGCTGACGCTGTACGCGGGAATTGCGTCCGGCGCGGATGTAATCATTATTCCGGAAATCCCGTATAGCGCCAAGGCCATCGCCAAGGCCATCCAGAAGCGAGAAAAAAGCGGCAAGCGTTTCTCCATCCTCGCGGTCGCCGAGGGCGCGATCAGCCAGGAGGAGGCGAAAATGAGCAAAAAGGAGTTCAAGGCCGCTCGGGAAGCCATGCCGTATCCCTCGATCTCCTACCGGATCGCGGAGGAATTGAAGGAGCTGACCGGCCAGGAGATCCGTGTGACCATCCCCGGCCATTACCAGCGCGGCGGCGCGCCCTGTCCGGCGGACCGCCTGCTGACCAGCCGCCTGGGCGTGGCGGCGGCCCAGTTAATCCGCGACGGGAAGTTCGGCAACATGGTTGCGGTGCAGGACGATAAGATCGTCCCCGTGCCGTTGTCCGAGGTGGCGGGCAAGCTCAAGACCGTCCCGCCGGACAGCGATATCGTGCAGGCGGCGCGCGATCTGGGGCTGTCCATGGGGGACTGACCCGAAATGGATGAAAAAGCACCGGAGCATAGCTCCGGTGCTTTTTTGCCGAAAACGGATAAAACAAAAGCGTCCGGACATGCTAACAGGGCGGAGCGGCGGAAAATATCCGTTTTTGGACAGAATTCACAGCTTCCGCGAGGTAAAACAGGGCCAATGCCGGAATTTTTCCAGAATGATAAGGATATCCCTGTCTAAACTTGACAAACTATCAAATGAAATATATAATCAAAAATAAGTTAGCTATTGCTAACTAAAAATAAAAAGGAGTTTTGTTTATGTCTTTGATTCATAAGGAAATCAGCGATTTTTCCGTGCAGTCCTATCAGAATAATGCGTTTCATACCGTCACCAAGAAGGATATCCTCGGCAAGTGGAGCGTGTTTTTCTTCTACCCCGCGGACTTCACCTTTGTGTGTCCGACCGAGCTGGAGGACCTGGCCAACAAGTATGCGGAGTTCAAGGCCGTCGGATGCGAGATCTATGCGGTGTCCTGTGACACGCATTTTGTCCACAAGGCATGGCACGACACCTCCGACCGTATCAAGAAGATCGAATACCCGATGCTGGCGGACCCGACGCACGCGCTGGCAAAGGACTTTAAGGTGTATATCAAGAAGGACGGCCTGGCGGAGCGCGGCAGCTTCATCGTCAATCCGGAGGGCCGGATCGTTGCTTACGAGGTAACGGCGGGGAATGTGGGCCGTAACGCGGACGAGCTGTTCCGCCGCGTACAGGCGAGCCAGTTTGTTGCCGAGCATGGCGACGAGGTGTGTCCGGCCAAGTGGCAGCCGGGCGCGGAAACGCTCAAACCCAGCCTGGATCTGGTCGGCCAGTTGTAAGGGCGTCGCGGAAAACAGCGGGGAGAGCATAGGATGAACCAAGATGTTTTGTATGACGCTGTTGTTGTCGGCGGCGGTCCGGCTGGATTGACGGCGGCATTATATCTGGCGCGTGCGCGTTACCGTGTACTGGTTGTGGAGAAAGCACGGTTCGGCGGGCAGATCACGATTACGGCCGAGGTGGTCAACTATCCCGGGGTGGAGCGCGCCAGCGGCGCGGACCTGACCGAAACAATGCGCAGGCAGGCGCAGCGCTTCGGCGCGGAATTCCTGCTGGCCGAGGTCACGGAGCTTAAACTGGACGGGGATATCAAAACGGTCCGCACCAGCCGGGGCGACCTGCGGTGCTTCTGTGTCCTGCTGGCGACCGGCGCGCACCCGCGGATGGTCGGTTTTAAGGGCGAGGAGGCGTTCCGCGGGCATGGCGTGGCGTACTGCGCCACCTGCGACGGCGAGTTTTTCACCGGCAAGGATGTTTTTGTGGTCGGCGGCGGCTTCGCGGCCGCGGAGGAGGGCGTGTTCCTGACCAAGTATGCCAGGCATGTCACCATCCTGATACGGGGCGACGATTTCAAGTGCGCGCCGTCTGCGGCGGCTGCGGCGCGCAGCCACGAGAAGATCACCGTACGGACGCATACCCAGGTGGAGGAGGTGTCGGGCGATACGGCGTTGCGTTACCTACGCTACCGCAACAGCCAGACCGGCGAGGTCACCGAGTACCGTCCGCCCGAGGGGGATACGTTCGGCGTGTTTGTGTTTGCGGGCTACCAGCCGGATACCGCGCTGCTGCAAGGCAAGGCGGAGCTGAACGCACAGGGCTATGTTGTGACCGATGCGTGCCAGCGCACCACGCTTCCCGGGGTGTATGCGGCGGGCGATGTCTGCGTGAAAAGCCTGCGTCAGGTTGTGACCGCGGTCGGTGACGGTGCGCTCGCGGCGACCGAGATAGAGCGCTGCGCGGCCGAGCTGCAGCGAAAAACAGGGCTGATCCCGCAAAAGCCGCAGATGGAGCCGGAATCGCCCGTGCAGGCAACGCAAGCGGCGGAGGACGGCTTGTTCTCAGCCGATATGCTGGCGCAGCTTCATACGGTGTTTGACAAGATGGCGTCCCCGCTGCGGCTGTGTCTGTATCTGGACGACCGTCCGGTTTCGGCGGAACTGAAAGCCTATATGGAGGAACTGGCCGGCCTGACCGATAAGCTGTCGGTCGAAGTGGTACAGTCCGAAGCGGCGGACCAGCCGTTTGTCCGCATCTGCCGCGCGGACGGCGCGCCGACCGGCCTTGCGTTCCATGGCGTGCCGGGCGGGCATGAGTTTACCTCGTTCGTTCTGGGGCTGTACAACGCGGCAGGGCCGGGGCAGGCCATCGAGCCTGCGGTAAAGGCGGCGGTGGAAGCGCTGGACAAGCCGGTCGAGTTGAAGATACTGGTTTCCCTGTCCTGCACGATGTGTCCGGAGTTGGTCACGGCGGCGCAGCGCATTGCGGCGGAAAGTCCGCTGGTTTCCGCGGAGGTATATGACCTGAACCATTTCCCCATGCTGCGGGAGCAATACCATGTAATGAGCGTACCGTGTCTGGTCGTCAATGACGGCAAGGTTTCATTCGGCAAAAAGAACATGGCGCAGGTGATGGACCTAATACGGAACGAACAAAAAGGATAAACAAAGCGCCGGAACGGCTGTAGAGCCGCTTCGGCGCTGTTTTATGCGGCTGGTCTGGATTCAGCAAAGGGAATCCAGCACCGCGTCGAGAAAATGACAGGGTGATAGCTGATGCCTGGTGAACCTGTCCGCCAGGCCGCGGACAAAAATCTCGTCGCAAGAGACATCAGGGATAAAAGCAAGCTGCGGAACGCCCTGTTCCGGCGCGCAGCAGCGCAGGCCGAAGGAGACATACCGTGTTCCGGCCTCCGCGGAAAAGAGCGTTTCTCTAACAGGATAATACTGAAGCTGTGGCATTGAGACCGACCTCCTGAGTAAATGACGTGACATCAATTTCGAGTAGGATGATCAGCCGGAGCATAACAGGCGTACTGGGAAGATGCGTCCCTTTTTCAATATGCTGGTACCAGCGTACCGAGATCGAGGCCGCCTCAGCGACCTGTTGTTGCGTCCAGCCGTGCTGGGTGCGCGCTTTGAAGAGTTCGCGAGAAATTGTAGAATTTAGAGACATGGTTTATTACCTCCTTCTTTAGAGGAAACATAAACCACGAAAAATGAAACAGAAACGAACTCATAGTTCAGGTTGTGGAAAATGACGAAAATTTCCTTTTAATCCAATAATTAGCGGAAAAATAAAGGGAAATAGTGTCGGAAATCCTGAATTAAAGCGCGATATTTGTCGATTGAATTTATATGCGGTTGCAGGAAAAATATACAAATATTTTTAAATTAATACAATTTATGGAAAAAGAAAGGCTTGCGCGGAGGCAAGCCTTTCAGGATGGGTGGAGGATGTTTTTTTATTTTTATATTTTAGTATTCCTTTATTACTGAAGTAGTGGAAGGAGATTCAATGTAATTTCCATTAGAATCTGTCACATAAACGGTAATTTTAGTAGTATAAGTGCCGTGGTCTACCCAATATGTATCACTTGCATTCACACCAACAACACCTGAGCCAGTATGAACCCAAGACTTAATTGATTTCCAAGAATAGTTTTCCATCTTTAGGAGTTCTATAGTCATGCGGATGTTGTAGCCAGGATGTACGCTTGCAAATCCTGAACAGGTCGCCTGCCCGAAACTAGAGATACTTAATCCGGCAGACATATTCATAACCTGTTCATACATTAATTCGATATCACTGTCTTCTTTAGTTGACACATCAACTGCAAAGGCGAAATTCGAACTTAATATCATGCTCAAAATAGCGAATATACATAGTAGCCTTTTTTTCATTTTTACCCTCCTGATTTATCCTCCATTTAATAAATACAGCAGAGTAAATTTTGCACCAATTATTTTTCGGAAATTCCTTCAGCTACTTTGATCAGTTCGTCTTGATTAATTTGAGATTGTAATAGGAATGTGCAGCCAGTAGACGGATCAGTAAAAATCAGATTCCAAAGTTCACCTTTTTTAAAAAGTTGGCCTGCCTTTCCATTTATTGTTATAGATGAAATTATGTCAACATCTTCAGTGTCTGTTATAACCGAACGGTCATTGTCTGTAATACTAATAAGAATATATTCATTTTCATTGTTTATATTTACAAAGTAAATACGAGTTGAATTATCTATTTCTGTATACATATGTTGACTAAATCCTTGGGGAAGATAATCAAAGTTATATTTTTGATTAGAATTATCTTGTGTTCCGTATTCGGTTGCAACAGAGCTATCCGTATTGAAAAAATTTAAGAATTTCGACCTCGCTCCGGCGTTCGCCAAGGTGGCCAAAAACAGCGCGATCAGCACCGCCGCCACCGGAATGAGCCGCTTTGCAATACGGCGCCGCTTCGGGGGCGCGGACTTTTGGGCAGCCTGCGCCAGCTTGTCCTTCAACTGCTGAATCTGCGCCTCGGTCGGCTGCTTGGGTACGCCGTCCGGCAGGTTTTTCTCTTCTTCAAGCAGTTCTTCCCCATACTGCTCCATATATTTTTGCATCATCAGACGCAGATAAGCCTCCTCCAGATGGTTCTGGAGTTCTGCTTCCTTGTCGGTCCCTTTATATTCAAAAGAGTCGTTACGCATCTTCGAGCTCCTTTTCCAGTTCCTTTTTCAAAGCCCGGCGCGCTCTGGTCAGAGCGCTTCTGATAGACGCCGGCTTGAGCCCGACCAGATCTGCAATCGCGGCGTCGGGCAGGTCCTCAAAGTATTTATCGAGCAGCAGCTCGCGGTCTCGGTCGCTCAAGCGCTCCAACGCGCGCCGGAACGCTTCGGCGGTTGCCTTTTTATCAAACAGCAGCGCAGGATCGATCGACCGGTCCGCCAGACCGGTTTCGATTTCATCCGTTACCTTGTAGCGGCTTCGGTTGGAGTATACCCGCCGCGCACGGTTGAGAAGTGACTTGGTTATGTAAGCGATCTGCTTTGCTTCGGGAAGCGTTTTCAGCAGTTCAGTTTTGGAAAGCATTGCTACAAAGGTATCCTGAATGATATCGTTGGCATCGTCAATGCCGGAAAACGAATTGAGTTTGCTCACCCATAGACCGTAGTGATCCGCATAAAGATGGATGAGCAGGGCTTGTGATGCGGGGTCATTTTCTTCGGTTTTGGCGAAAAGAAAAGATATCATGTCAGCATACTCATTTCTGTGGGATGATAGGGCAGTTAGAAGCCGGCACGGATGGGGGGCTGGGCAGTTTTTCCGAGGTAAGCTCCTGTATGCGCTGGGCAAAATTTAAAATCAGTTTGATATCGCTGTCGTTGAGTCCTTTTAATGTATTAACTGTTTCATGAAACAGCAGGGTGGCCGCCGGATCGGTGTCAAAAAACTGAGCGGGTGTGATACCGAAATAGTCGCATATATTGAGCAGCTGCTTGACCGAAGGCTGCGATTTACCCGAAGTGATCCCCTGAATATAGCTTTTGCTTAAGCCTAACTCCAAAGAGAGCTGGTATTCGGATATATCCTTCTCAAGCCGAAGCTGCGTAATGCGCTGGCCGATAAAATGAGAGTACATGGAGAATCACCTCTTGCATTGATGATACAACATAGATTCCCCAAAGACTCTGATAATAGAAGTCGTTTTATGGAAATAGTCCAATTATAAGCGGTAATTTAATGGTGTGACTTGTAAAAAAACGGATTTTATACAAATTTAAGTGGTAGCATTGGAAATATGAGGAATTTCTTCTAGGATGACAAAAAAGAAAATGAAGAAATTGTATAAAATAGTATTATTTTGGTAAATTAAGTGAATAATTCATGCTTTTTCGTCCAATTATATCATATTTTTAATAGGTAATCAATAAATGCAATTACACATCCGGCATGTACGGGACAATACGGCAAAACGCGGCCGGCGCAAAAGAAAAACAGACTGCGGCGGTGGCATCGACATAGGCAAGGCGGTTGCTGCGGTGGCGACCAACGGCCGCTCGAGCTGGGATTACGCGGCGCTGGAAACCAGGCCGTATGAGGAGGTCGCTATTCCGCCGCTTCTCCCGATTGCGGTGCCGACAACTATTCGGGCGGCCACCGGAAAGTGGCCAGACGGTAAAAATAACCACAGGCGCCCGCAGCAAAACGCTGCGGGCGCCTGTGGTTTGTCCAGACGGAGGGATACCCCGTCTGGACGGAGAAGAAAGAGAAGTGAAGAAGTGTATCGTAAAAGAGAAAGCGCACGGTCAGACGGGAGAAAGCGGGAGCTTTTCCCCGAAGCGCTGCTCATATTCCGCGGCGAGCTGTTCGCGGAAGCTGGGATGTGCGATGGTGATCAGACGGCGGGCGCGTTCCCGCAGCGTCTGGCCGCGAAGCTGCGCCACGCCGTATTCCGTCACGATATAGTTGACATCGCACCGGCTGGTCGTGACCGGCGCGCCGGTCGTCAGCGTGGGTACGATTTTGGAGGCTGAACCGTCGTTGGTTGTGGAATGCAGGGCGATGATCGACCGTCCGCCTCTGGAAAGGTTCGCGCCACGCACAAAGTCCATCTGTCCGCCGATGCCCGAGATCTGCCGCAGGCCGATGGCCTCGGCGCAGACCTGTCCCTGCAGGTCTACCTCCACGCAGGAGTTGATCGAAACCACGTTGTCGTTTTGTGAAATAACCGCGGGATCATTGCAAATATCCACCGGAAGCATCCGTATAAGCGGGTTGTTATCCACATAATCATACAGCCGGCGCGTCCCCATCAGGAATGTCACCGTGATCTTGCCGGTATCGCGCTGCTTGCGTCTGCCGGTGATCACGCCGCTGTCCAGCAGCGGCAGGATGCCGTCCGAGATCATTTCGCTGTGTAGGCCGAGGTCGTGCTTTTCCCCCAGAAAAGAGCAGACAGCGTCGGGCAGCGCGCCGATGCCAAGCTGCAGGCAGTCCCCGTCCTGCACCAGGCCGGCGATATATTTGCCGATCTGCCGGTCGGCGTCGCTGATTTTCGCCGGCCTGGATTCGGGAAGCGGCTCCCAAGAGCACAGGAAACCATCGATTTCGGACACATGCACAAAGGTTTCGCCATAGGTGCGCGGCATGTTCGGGTTGACCTCTGCGATCACGGTTTTGGCGGATTTGACCGTCTGCGCGCCATAATCGCAGGACAGACCGAGGCTGACATAGCCCCGTTCATCCGGCGGGGAACAGGTAAACGCGAACACATCGACAGGCAGCGTGCCGTCGCGGAACAGACGCGGCACATCGGAAAAGAACACAGGGGTATAATCCGCGCGGTGCTCCGCGATCGGCTTGCGTCCCAGCCCGCCGACAAACAGTGCGTTGTGGCGGAAATGCGGCTCCATGCCGGGCTGCAGGTACTCGCCCGAGCCGAGATAAACCATATGCGCGACCTCAACCTGGTGGAACTGTTCCGCCAAGCGCGCCATTGTCCGCTGGAAAATGATCGGTTCGCCGACCGCGTGGCCGAACACCACCCGATCGCCATCCTTGATGACCGAAACTGCCTGCTCCGGCGTCATCGTATGCTCCTTATAATAGGTTCTCCAATCCATTGATCTTTCCGCCTTTCCAATGCCTGCGATTACTTGATACGGGCAATCTTCTTGGCGAGTTCTTTTTTCATTTCGAGGTTGGACTGTCGTGCGATCATGATGCGCTGGGCCTGCGGGGAGCCTGCGCCGTGCATGGACTCGGGCAGGTAGCCAACCGCGGCCGTACCCATCGTCATGTTCTCGATCAGCCGGAGCACGCGCATGCGGTCCTCGGTCGGCACGCTTGCCACCCCCTTGAGGTACTTCTCGATGTAGTCGTGCGTCGCCGGATTCCGGTAGTCCGCCTCGCTCGGCTGCGTCACCATCAGACCTCCCGCAAGGTCCTGCGCCAGCCGCGCAATCTCATACGGGAACCGCGTCACATTCTGCTTGCATACGTTCGCCAGCAGCAGGTCGATCAGGTAGTTGCCGCTCTTTGTCTTCGTTCCCTGGCTGGAGCATGCGATGCCACAGCAGTACAGCGTCTCGTTCAGGTGCGTCATCTCGATCAGCTTATCCTTTACATGGCTGGCCTTCGCCGAGCCTGCCATATCGCCCGCAAGCGCCGTCGCGCCGATCAGCACGTCGCCCACGCCTACCTTGCACCCGCCGTAGCTCTGGCGGTGGTAGCCCGCGAACCGCTCTACCATCATGCCCGCGAACTGCACCTCCCCGTTCAGGAAGATCATTTCGTTCGGGATGAACACATGGTCGAAGATCACCAGCACCTCATGCCCGCCGTAGACCTTGTTGCCCACGTCGATGTCGTTGTATTCCTCGGTCTTGCGCGTGTCGCACGACTGCCGCCCAAGGATCAGCGTAATGCCTTCCGCGTCCGTCGGGCAGGCGAACGAGATCGCGTAGTCCTCGTCCCCCTCGCGCATCGAGATCGTCGGCATCACCAGCACATAATGGCTGTTGATATAACCGGTCTGGTGCGCTTTCGCGCCCGTGACGTAAACGCCGTCCGCCGTGCGCTCCACCACATGCAGGAACAGGTCCGGATCCGCCTGCTTGGAGGGGGACAGGCTGCGGTCGCCCTTGACGTCGGTCATCGCGCCGTCCACCGCCCAGTCGTTCTCCTGCACGTCGGTCCAGAACTTCACGAAGTTATCAAAGTAATGCGTGCCGCACGCCTCGTCGGTTTCATAGGTGGTGGAGTAGACCGCGTTGGACGCGTCCATGCCGACGCAGCGCTGGAAGCAGGCGGCGGTCTTCTGCCCCAGCAGGCGCTGCATCTTCACCTTCTTGATCAGGTCGTCCGTGGACTGATGCAGATGGGTGAAGCGGTTGATCTTCTTGCCCGTGAGGTTGGAGGTCGCGGTCATCAGGTCCTCGTACTGCGGATCCTCCGCCAGCTCATAGGTCGCCGCGAACGAGTTCAGCGACGGGCGGATGATCGCGTTATCCACCGGATTCTCCACCTTTTCCCCAAAGCTGTACAGGTTCAGGTGCAGCTTCCGCAGGGACTCGATATATTGGTCTTTGGTCATCATATCGATCAAGTATCCTTTCTTGTTTGATAAATATCGGTACAAAAGGTGTATGGAAGATGTTATGATCCGATCCGGACAAGCACCTTGAATGCATCCTTGTGCGTCTCCGCATAGTCGAACGCGTCCGCGACCGCGTCAAAGGGAAATACCTTGCTGATCAGCAGGTCGAGCGCCTCGTCCAGCATGCCGGAGGAAACCAGATTGACCGCGCAGGAGAAGGCATATTGGCTGTGGATGCGTACCCCCTGTACGCGCAGCTCCTTGGCGAACAGCTTGCCGGTATCCACCGGATAAGGCTCGCGCGTCATGGCGATCTGGACGATGGTGCCGGTATTCTTGGTGTAATCGACGCAGTTGGTGATAGCGGAGGGGACGCCGGCGGCCTCAAAGCTGACGTCGTAGGGCTTGCCGCCGTTCGCGGCGAGCAGCTTGGCCGCGAAATCGTGGTCGAGCGGGTTGAGGGCGATGCAGCCGAGCTTTTCCGCCAGCACGCGCCGGCTTTCCACGACCTCGGAAACGACCACCCTGCGCGCGCCCGCGGCCTTGGCAACGCAGGCGATGAGCTGGCCGATCGGGCCGCCGCCTACGATGAGCGCGCTTTCCCCGATCTTCAGGCCGCTCATGCGCACGTCATGGACCGCCACCGCGAGTGGTTCGATCAGGGCTGCCCGCCGCAGGTCCACACTTTTGGGGACGCGGTACATCTTTCTGGTTTTTACGCGCACATATTCGGCAAAGCCGCCGTCCGCGTGTACGCCGATGATCTTCAGATGCTCGCAGACGTTGTCCTCGCCCTTGGCGCAGGCGTCGCAGCGTCCGCAGGTCAGCAGCTCCTGCGCGACGACCGTGTCGCCCAGCTCAAAACCCTCGGCACCCTCCCCACTGATCTGCACCAATTCTCCGACGAACTCGTGGCCGGGTACCAGCGGGAACACCGCCGTGGGATGGTGGCCGTTAAACACATGGATATCCGTGCCGCAGATACCGATGTACTGCACCCGTATCAGCGCCTCGCCGCTTTCCAGCTCCGGACGGGGGATCTCAGTTAGGTGCATTTTGAGAGGCTCTTCAATAACCAATGCTTTCATATAACAGCCTCCTTACCGTGCTTTTCGGGCGATTGCTTTTTTCGCCGCTTCCACAATATAGGGTGCGGTCAGGCCGAAGCGGTCGGCCAAGTAATCCACTGGCCCAACCTCGCCAAATTCATCGTGTACGCCGACCATCTCGAGGGGTGCGGGCTGGTTTTGGCACAGGACCTCGCACACCGCGCTGCCCAGGCCGTTGATGATATTGTGGTTTTCCGCAGTCACGACTGCGCCGGTCTGCGCGGCCGCCGCGATGATTGCCTGCGCGTCGATCGGCTTCCAAGTGAAGATGTTGAGTACGCGGGCGCTGACGCCCTGTTCCTGCAGCGCGGCCGCCGCCTTGAGCGCTTCCGCGACGCAGAAGCCGGAGGCGATGATCGTGACGTCCGTTCCCTCGCGCAGCAGCACGGCTCTCCCAATATCGAAAGTCGCGCCGTCATGGAAGACACGGACCGTTGTCTTCCGGACGAGGCGCATGTAATGCATGCCGTAGACGCCGGCAATCTGCCGCATCAGATCCCGCAGCATAACGGTGTCCACCGGCTCCAGCACGGTCATGGTCGGTATGCCGCGCATGATGCCCATATCCTCAAACGGCATATGCGTGCCGCCGTTGAGCGCCGCCGTGATGCCGGGGTCCGAGCCGACGATCTTGACATTGAGCTTTGCGTAAGCGCCGGATACAAAGATCTGGTCGCACGCGCGGCGTGTTGCGAACGGCGCAAACGTATGCGCGAACGGGATTTTGCCGGCCGCGGACAGGCCCGCGGCCACGCCCATCATATTCGCCTCCTGGATGCCGCAGTCTACGGTCTGCTCGGGAAATGCCTTGGCGAAGGGCTTTGTACCCATCGCGCCCATCAGGTCCGCGTCGAGTACCATGATGTCCCGATTCTGCCCGGCCAGCTCCATCAGTGTGTCACAGAAGACCGAACGCATTTCCACGGGGTCGTTGCTGAGCTTTTCTTCTAACTGAAATTGCATAAGTCTATCCTCCTGCGGACTTAATACGAGTCGATCGTAGACTGCATTTCCGAAAGCGCCTCTTCCAGCTCCTCCGCTGTCAGGCCGCGGCTGTGGCTGCCCACCTGGCCGGCGGATTTGCTCCAGCCGTTGCCCTTGATCGTATGCAGCACGATCATGGAGGGCTTATCCGACTGCGCCCTGGCGTTTTCGATGGCCGTGTTGATCGCCGCAACGTCGTGGCCGTCCGCCTCCTGCGCATACCAGCCGAATTCGCGGAATTTGGCGGTGATATCGCCCAAGGCACAGACCTCGTCGGTCGTACCGTCGAGCTGCAGCTTGTTGTAATCGACAAAGGCGATCAGGTTGGAGAGCTTGCGCTGGGCGGCGAACAGCGCCATTTCCCAGACCTGCCCTTCGTCGATCTCCCCGTCGCCGAACACGGCGAACACGCGGTTATCCTTGTGGTCGAGCCGCAGCGCGAGCGCAATGCCCGCGGCGGCCGAGGCGCCCTGGCCGAGCGAGCCGCAGGTCATATCAACGCCGGGGGTTTTCGTCCGGTCGACATGGCTGGGCAGGTTGGTGTGCGGGCGGTTGAGCGTTGCCAGCTCGGACACGGGGAAAAAACCCTTGAGCGCGAGCGTGGCGTACAGCGCCGGACCGGCGTGACCCTTGGACAGCACCAACCAGTCACGCCCCTCCCAGCGGGGGTTTTTAGGCTCGTAGCGCATCTGATTGCAGTACAGAACGGAGAGCAGGTCGGTGATGGACAGCGAGCCGCCCAGATGCCCCACGCCCAGGCCGGCGATCATTTTTACGACCTCCATCTGCACCTGCTTGGAAAATACCTTCATTTCCCGAATTTTTTCGGCACTTAACATAATGATCTCCTTCGGTTTTCAGGGATTGTTTTGGTCAACCGTCTAAGAACTTCTTTTCCGGCCCGGGCGGCGAGTAGATCCAGAGCAGCCGGAGCTGCTCCGCGCCGGTGTTGCGGAACTGGTGCGGCTCTCCTTTTTCGATCGCGATCAGGTCGCCCTGCTGCACCTGCACCTCCTGCCCTGCGATCCGGCCTGTGCCGGTCCCATGGACGACGAAGATCAGCTCCTCGCTGTCCGGATGCGCGTGCTCCTCATGCACCTGACCCGGGTCGATCAGGGCCATGCCGCAGCCGTAGGCGTCCCGTCTGGCGGGCGAATAGGGCGAGGCGAACAGCTTGATCCGCCGCTCGTTGATGGTGCCGGGGTTGATGACCTTTCCTTTTACGCTGTCAACAGTGAATTTGAGCATAGGCTATCGGCTCCTTTCCGTCCGGTCAAATGCCCAGGTATGCTTTCTTCAGGCTTTCATCCTGCAGCAGCTTTTTGCCCACGTCCTGCATGACGACCGTGCCGTTCTCAATGACATAGCCCCAGTCCGAGATGGACAGCGTCTTACCGACGTTCTGCTCCACAATCAGGATCGCGGTGCCGCGGTCGCGGATCATCTCGATGGTCTGGAACATTTCGGTCACCAGGATCGGCGCGAGGCCCCAGGAGGGTTCGTCCATAATCAGCAGCTTGGGGTTGCTCATCAGTGCGCGGGCCATGGCGACCATCTGCTGCTCGCCGCCGGAGAGCGTACCGGTGAGCTGCCGGCGCCGCTCGAGCAGGCGCGGGAAAATCTGGAACATCTCTTCCTTGTTTTCCTTGCGGCGCTTGCGGGACTCCTTGGTGCAGGAGCCGATGTCG
Organism: Agathobaculum massiliense; assembly: GCF_900291975.1. GTDB lineage: Bacteria > Bacillota > Clostridia > Oscillospirales > Butyricicoccaceae > Agathobaculum > Agathobaculum ammoniilyticum. The sequence continues at coordinate 1,584,493 of NZ_OMPN01000001.1, read as the reverse complement.
AGATTGTCCTCCACCGTCATGTTGGGGAAGAGCTGGCGGCCCTCCGGCACCAGGCAGACGCCTTTTTGCATGATCTTGTCGGGGGAGAGGCCGTTCAGCTTTTCGCCGTTGTATTCCGCCGTGCCGCTGGTGAGCGGAATCAGGCCGGTGATCGCCTTGATGAGTGTGCTTTTGCCGGCGCCGTTGCCGCCCACGATCGCGACGATCTGATTGTCCGGCACCTCCAGCGAAATGCCGTGGACAATTTCACCGCCGTTGTAGCCGGTGCGTAAATCGCTAATTTTCAGCATTGTCAAAATCCTCCCCCAAATAGGCGCTGATCGCACGCTTGTCGTTGGCGACCTGCTCGGGCGTGCCTTCCACCAGCTTTTCGCCCCGGTGCAGGATGTAGATTTTGTCGCACAGGGACATGATCGTCTTAATATCGTGCTCGATGATCAGGATGGTAACGCCCGCGTCGCGCACCTTGCGGCAAGTGTCGACCAGCTCGAGCTTTTCCTGCGGGTTGCAGCCGGCCATGACCTCATCAAGCAGAATAAGCTCCGGACCGACCGCCAGCGCGCGGGCGATCTCCAGCTTTTTCTTGTCCACAGTGGTCGTGTTGTTGGCGATCATATCCAGATCGCAGGTCATGCCGACCAGACCAGCAACCTCACGCGCCTTCTGCTCCACCTGCCTGGCGTTGGTGGTGTGCAGGAACGCGCCGACCATGATGTTCTGCAGCACGGTCATGTCGCCGAACGGCTTTGTGACCTGGAAGGTGCGCGCAAGCCCCATCCTGGCCATGTCCTCGGTCCTGGCCTCGGTGATATCCTGGTCCTTGAAATAGATTTTGCCGCTGGTCGGGTGGTAGTAGTTGGCGATCATATTGAACAGGGTGGTCTTGCCGGCGCCGTTGGGGCCGATCAGCCCGACGATCGCGTTTTTCTCAATCTCGCCGGAAAAATCGTTTACCGCTGTCAGGCCGCCGAACTGCTTGGTCACATGTTCCATTTTAACGATTACTGACATTTTCTTATCCCTCGCTTCGTACATATTTGCGCGGTGCCTTTGCCGGCGGCGGTTATTTGGACGCCGCCTTGGACTGTTTCCTCTTTCCATGCGCGCCGAACAGCTTCTCCTCGATCCACTGCGCCGCCTTTACGACATATTCGCACAAACCGTGAGGCATAAAGTAAACGACCAGCATCATGATAACGCCGTACAGGAATAGGTTCAGGCCGGACATCGTACCCGCGAAGGTGGCGGACAGGTATTCCGACAGGGGGACCAGCACGACCGCGCCGATCACGGGACCCATAACGGTGCCTTGCCCGCCGATCAGGGCGATCAGGGCGATCTGTACCGCCAGGTCGTAGCCGAAAATGCGGTCCGGACCGATGTAACGGAAGTACTGGGCATAGAAAGTACCGGCTAGGGAGATCATAAAGCAGCTGATGCCCATGGCGATCAGCTTGTACTTGGTCACGTTGATGCCCAGGCTCCGCGCGGCGTCGTCGTCGCTGCGGATCGCGACCAGATAATACCCGAGCTTGCTTCTGGACATTTTCCAGGTGACAAAAACGCCGATGGCCAGCAGGATAAACGCAACATAGTAGTAGCCCAGCTTGCTGCGGAACTCATACATAACGGCCTGATAGCCCGTCTGGGTCAGCGACCAGCCGGAGCCGCCCTTGAGCGGGATTGGGCCGAGGTTTTCCGTGTTCAGGACAAAGGTGCCGAATATTTCGCAGATCGCGATGGAGGCGAGCGTGAAATACGGACCCTTGAGGCGGAAAGTCGGATAGCTGATGACAACGCCGATCAGCATGGCGACCGCCGCGCCGATCAGCATGCCGATCCAGGGGGAAACACCCTTGGTTTCCAGGAGGATCGTAGAGATATAGCCGCCGATGCCCATGTAAACCGAATGGCCGAGCGACATCGTGCCGGCGTAGCCGCAGATCAGGTTCCAGGCGACCGCTGCAAATGCATAGAAGCAAACCAGGATCAGGATGCTCTGCATATAGGTGTTTGCCAGCAGCGGCGCGACAAGAAAGCACAGCGCTGCCAGCCAAACGAAAAATTTACCCTTAAAAATAGAATTTCCTTTATAGCTCATATCTCGCATCCCTCACTTTTTCTTGCCCAGCAAACCGTCCGGCTTGATGACCAGAACGATCAGGAAAAGGATAAACGACAGCATGGACGCCATGGTAGAGGTGATAAACTGCGCGCCGACCTGCTCGATCAGGCCGAATATCAGGCCGCCGATGATCGCGCCGGGGATGCTGCCCAGGCCGCCCAGCACAACGATCATGAACGACTTTGTGCCGAACACATTGCCGACGGAGGGGGAGACCAGGTAAAACGAGGCCATGCAGGCGCCCGCAATGGCAAGCGCCGCGGTACCCAGACCGAACGCGATGCCGTAGGTCGTATGTACATTGACGCCGCACAGCGCCGCTGCGTCACGGTTCTGGGATACCGCGCGGATTCGCTTGCCCAGTTCGGTGCGGTTGATGATGAACCACAGGATGCCCGCGACGACAAAGGCCAGCACGAAAGAGATGATGCGCGAATACTGCGTGACGAATTTTCCGTCGAACAGGCGCGCGTAATTCGAATAAGCCCAGGTGTTGAGCGTTTTATAGCGCGAGGTATAGATCATCAGGTAAAGGTTTGCGATCGCGTAGTCCAGGCCGATCGTGAACAGCATAACGCTGGTCGGTTCGAGCACGCTGGCGCGCTCGCGGATGAGCAGCGGACGGATGACAACCTTTTGCAGCAAAAAGCCGATCACAAAGAACAGGGGCGCGATGACGATCATGGCTAAAAACGGATCGACATCATACCGCGTGAACAGCTCGTAATACGCATAAGCCGAGGCCATCAGCATGGCGCCGTGCGCGAAGTTGATGATGCGCACCACGCCGAAGATGACGCTCAGGCCGACCGCGATCAGGCCGTATGCCCCTCCCAGGATCAGCCCGTGCAGAATGGACAAAAACAAATTGTTCATAACCTATTTCCTTTCCTCTGTAATTACCGCCTCGATACAGTTTGCAGAGCGTTGTAAAGGGCGTATGGCTGGAACGGGTATGCCGAAAGGATAACGCCGAAAACGGCGCAGCGGAGGGGCGGGAAGGCTTCCCGCCCCAGGCCGCCGCCGTATTGGCATGGAGCTGTTTCCGTACAGGGAAAGTCAGCGCTCGCTGAACGCGGGGATGGGGAGGACCGCCGTGCCGCCGGAGCTGTGCTCAGCCGGATAAAGGGCGACAGGCTCGCTGTTCTGGTACTGGACGATCGTGCCGCCGGTCGGGCCGCCGCCAAAGGTGTTCTGGCCTTTTTCGTCAAAGACGATGGCGCTGTAGCCGGAGAGCAGCGCGCGCTCCTCGTCGCTGTTCTGGATGTTCAGGTTAGCGATCGCGTCGCGCAGGGCCTCCGCGTCCGTGGTACCCGCGGATTCGAGCGCATAGTAGGCGACATAGGCCGCGGTCCAGCCCTGGGCGAAGAACGAACTCATTTCATAGCCGTAGGTATCCTTGCACTGCTGGGCGACTTCCTTGATCCATTCCTTGTTCTGGACGCCGGACATGTCCCAGTCCTCCTGGACGAACGTGTATTCATAGACTTCGGGGCTGACGGATTCATAGAACGCGGAGTCCTGCCAGCCGCCGCCGACCGACCAGATACCGTAGGGCAGATCAACCTGGTTGGCGTACATTGCATTGGCGAATACGATGGCGTCATCGGTATAGAACGAAACGTTGCACACGTCCGCGCCGGATTCCTTGATCTTGAGCACTTGGGAGGTCATGTCCGCCTGGCCGTTGGTCACAGGCTCGTCAAGCACGCAAGTCCAGCCGCGCTCGTCTGCCAGCTCTTTCCAGATGCGGGCGTTATCCGAACCCCAGTCTGTGTTTTCATAAATCAGAGCGTAGGTCAGGGTATCCAGATTATATTCCTTACACACCTCGTCCAGCGCGACAATCATCTCCTGCACGTCGAACGTCGCGGTGTTGTTGATACGGTATACATAATCGTAGCCTCGCTCGGTCACGTCTGTCGCAACACCGCCCTGGGAGATAAATGGGATGGAGTATTTCTGGGCGACTTCAGATGCGGAGATACAGCAGGTGCTGTTATACGCACCGATGATTAGGGATACATCATCGTCCGTGATCAGGCGCTCGCATGCGACCGAAGCCTGGTCAGCCGCAGTCTGCGTATCCGCAACGACCAGCTCGATCTGTGCGCCGTCCATCGACTTGATGCCGCCGTTGGCATTGATCTCCTTGATCGCGGCCTCGGCTCCGTCCGCATGCTGCTGGCCGATGGTTGCGGAACCGCCGGTCAACGGCCACAGGCTGCCGATCTTGACAACGTTGCCGCCTGTGGATGGCGTGTCCTGCGCGTTGGCGTCGGAGGTGTCCGCGCCGTTCCCGCAGCCCACAAGGCTGAGGGCAAAGGTGAGGGACAGGCCCAAACTGATCAATCGCTTAACTCTTTTCATTTTTCTTCCTCCTTAGTGTGTTGGGATTTTTTATTTGCAGCAGCTACACAAAACAGCTCACTCCTTCTTCTCACCGCCTCTCTTCCGTAGCCGCCAACAAATATTTCAAACCTATTTTCCGGATGTACCCGTCAAAGGCCTGTTCCCAGTCCTCCAGACGGTATATGTTGCTGATCAGCGGCTTGAGGCTGATCTTTTTCTGCCCCAGCAGTTCGAGCGAGCGGATCCACCACTCGGTTTTTTGGGCATAGGTTCCGTAAACGGTCAACTCCTTGAGCGTGATCAGGTTCATATCCAACGTGGTGGGCTTGCCCGTCAGGCCGACTTGCACATACCGGCCGCCCTTGCGCACGGCGCGCAGACCCATCTGGATCGCAGGGCCGGCGCCGGAGCAGTCGAACACGACATCCGGCCCGTAGGGCGGGCAAAGCGCGGCGATCCGATCCTCCGCATCCGGCCGGTCGGAAAAGACCGCGGCGCAGGCGCCAAGCTCTTTGGCCAGCTCCAGCCGCTCGGCGTCCACTTGGGTGCCGGCTATCACGACCCGCGCGCCCGCGCTGGCTGCGAGCTGCAGGCACATCAGGCCGATCGCGCCCGGGCCGGTGATCAGCACCTTGTCACCCGGCCGTAGGCCGCCGAACTCCAACACGCCCTGCGCGCAGCAGGCGAGCGGCTCGGTCATGGCGGCCTCCTCCATGCTGACGCCCTGCGGGATGCGGTGCAGGTTTTTCGCTGGCACCACCACAAGCTCTGCCATCGCGCCGTTGACCGCGCTGCCGATGGACTGCTTTTCTGGACACAGGTTTTTGTGGCCGGTCTGGCAATAGGGGCAGACGCCGCAGGTGTGGTAATAGGTTTCGCTCACGACCCGCTGCCCGATCCAGGCGGGATCGACGCCCGCGCCGACGGATTCCACCACACCGGACAACTCATGCCCCATCGTTACGGGCGGGTTGGTGGGGTAGCCCCCGTCGCCGCTGAAAATATGGATATCCGTGCCGCAGATGCCGCAGTAGGAGACGCGGATGCGGACCTGGCCGGCTTGGGGGAGCGGTGGCTCGACCTCCATCAGCCGGACCTTTTTCGCCCCGCTTTCGTAATTGACGACTGCTTTCATGGTTCCACTCCTTGCTCTCCGTTCGGGTACAGCAGGATCTTGATGCCCTTGCTGCCTTGCATTTCCTCAAAGCCGCGCTGCCAGTCTTCCAGATCGTAGCGGCTGGTGATCAGATGGTCGACCTGCACCTTGCCGCTGGCCATCAGCTCGATCGCCATTTCCCAGTTGTGGTACTGGTGGCCGAACGTGCCGACAATTTGTAGCTCCTTTGCGGTCAGCAGGGAGTAATCGATGGTCAGCTCGGGCTTGGTCAGGCCGAGCTGGATGAACGTGCCGGCCTTTTTGACTGCCTTCATGGCCTGCCGTATCGCAGGCTCCGCACCGGTGCAGTCCACGGCGACGTCAAAGCCCCTGCCGCCAGTCAGCTCCTGCATCGCTTCGTCGGTCAGTCGGGTCAGTGTCACGTCGATACCGGCGCGTCGGGCGGCATCTAGCCGTTCCTGATCCTGCGGCAGACCGACGAGCACGGTTTTCGCGCCGCACGAGCGGGCGGCCTGCGCCACAAGCTGTCCGATCGCGCCCGGCCCCATGACCAGCACGCGGTCGGCAGCGGTAAGCGCCGTATGGTCGAGCAGTCCGTGCAGCGCAACGGCGAACGGCTCGCACAGAGCGGCCTTGTCAAAGTCCAGGCTGTCCGGTATCTTGTGGACAATGCCCTGCCGCACAGCGATGTATTCCGTTGACGCCGTAGCCGATGGAAAGCCGCCTGTCGCACATCAGTTCCCGACCGCTGCGGCAATAAGCGCATTTCCCGCAGACGACCTGTGCGGTCTCGCTGACCACGCGGTCGCCCGGCTGCAGACCGGTGACGTTGCGGCCAAGCCCAACGACCACGCCGGAATACTCGTGGCCCAGGATGACGGGCGGGTTGCTCCAGGTGGTGCCGTGCCATATCTTGATATCCGTGCCGCAGATACCCGCCGCGGCCACGCGGATGAGGACCTCGTCCGGCCCCGGTACGGGGCGCTCGGTTTCGCGCAGCGCGACATGGCCCGCGCCGGACTCCCATTTCATCAATGCTTTCATGCTTCTGTTCCCCTTTTGCTGTCCAGCCGTTTTTTGCAGGGATCTTATATAAAAGATAGAGAAGCAACTCCTGTGCCAACTGTACCGTCGCTCCGAAAAAACCCGCTTTTTTACAGAAGGCCGGATTGCCGCCCGGCGTGGGAAAACAGGGACGCATCCGACCCGCAATCGACGGGACGGGCTTCATGCGGTTTGTGCAATATATATAATAATATTTGTATTATTCTGTGCATTTTTATTTTATGTGACAACGAAGTGGCACATGTGACAGGAAAGGGAAGGAAGCAATTGCTGAAAAAGGAATACTTTGCCGTGCGGGGCGCGGTTTTGCAGCGGTTTTTCGAAAGTGTGTCACACTTTTGTCACATAGGGACACACAGCGTCCCAGTCGGCCGGGGACAGCGGGAGGGAAACGGCAGAATTTATTTTTTTCGTGCAAAATTCTGGTTTTGGTGTATAATAATGACACACTGAAACGCAATGCTTTGAAAGGAGGAGCCTTTGTTGATTGCAGAAGCGAAACGCGAGCAGATGGAACGGGCCAGATATCAATTTTTTCACAGCGGGGCGGAAGACTACAGCGTGTTTCCCAAAGTGGTTTATGATTCCTGGAAGCGTTCGCTGGCCTATGGGCTTGATCCGGAGAAGCAATCCGTTAAAAGGCTCGCGCCGGAGGAGCTGGAGGCCCGCCGCCGGAAAAACGCGGTGCTGATGGAGGTTGCCACCTCCTTTATGGAGTTCCTGCATACCCTGGTCAAGGGATCGGGCTTTGTACTTCTCCTGTCGGACAGCGACGGGTATATCCTGAAGCTGATCGGGGATAAGGACGCGGTGGCTGACATCCAGTCAAAGGAAAACCCGCTGGTGGAAGGGGCGTGCCGGCATGAATCGGTGTTCGGCACGGGCGGGATCGGCACGCCGATGGCGATTCGGAAGCCCGTCCAGCTTGCCTCCTACGAGATGTTTTATCCGTCCGAGCATGAGTTTACTGGAATCGGCGCGCCGCTGATCGACGCGGACGGCCGGCTGTGGGGCGCGATCTGCATGTCGGGCGCCTGGAATCAGACGCACCCGCACACGCTGGGGCTGGTGGCTGCGGCAAGCTACGCGATCATGCGGCAGTTTTCGCTGCAAAGGCTGTACAACCGCCTTGCTGCGGCGGAAAACCAGCTTCAAACCATCATTTCGACCATCAACCAGGGCGTGTTCCTGCTGGACAGCGGCTATACCATCGTCAAAACAAACGACACCGCGCTGCAGATCCTGGGCTATACCAAGGACGAGCTGCTCCGGCAGTCCATCCTGGAAATCATGCCCTCGTTCGACTTCTTCAAGATGAAGAAAAACGTATATGACCGCGATTTGACGGTGCAGGGCAAATACGGCACAATCCGCGCGTTTGTCACGATACAGATGGTACAGAACGCCGCCTCAAGCGATGGCTCGGGCCTGTTGATCACCTTCCGGCAGAGTCCGGAGGTGCGCAAATTTGTCACAAAATATATCGGCGCGACCGCCTCGTTCAACTTTGACGACATCATCGGGCAGTCCTCCGCCATCACAACCGCCAAGGCATACGCCCAGATCGCAAGCACCAACTCCGCGAACGTGCTGCTGCTCGGGGAGAGCGGTACGGGAAAGGAACTGTTCGCGCAGTCGATCCACAACAGTAGCGAATTCGCCTGCGGGCCGTTTGTGGCGGTGAACTGCGGCGCGATACCCAAGAGCCTGGTCGAGAGCGAGCTGTTCGGCTACGAGTCGGGCGCGTTCACCGGCGCGAAGCGCGAGGGCAGCGCCGGCAAATTCGAGCTGGCCAACAACGGCACGATCTTTCTGGACGAGATCGGCGATATGCCTTACGAGGTGCAGGTCCACCTGCTGCGCATCCTGCAGACGCGCGAGGTGACGCGCGTCGGGGGGAAGAAGCCGATCCCGCTCAATATCCGCATCATTGCGGGTACCAATGTGGACCTGCAGCAGGCGATTGAGGAAAAGACCTTCCGCAGCGACCTGTATTACCGTCTGAACGTCCTTTCCCTCCAGATACCGACGCTGCGCGAGCGGCAGGAGGATATCCCGATACTTACAGATTATTTCATCCGCAAATACCAGCCGGCGGGCAAGGCGCAGATACGCGGCGTTACAGACGAGGTGATGCGGCTCTTCCTGGAATACCCATGGCCGGGTAATATCCGCGAGCTGGAAAATACGGTCGAGCGCGCCTGCCTGCTGACGACCGATGTGTATATCCGGCCGGAGCATATCACGGCGTCGGTGCTGCGTTACCGCGCGCCGGCCGCGCCTGCACCGGCGGTAAACGAGCCGGCGCGCGGCACGATCCACGATGCGGAACGGGAGCTGATCCTCAAACAGCTCAACGAGTCGCGCGGCAACGTCAAAAACGCGGCGGCGCGTCTGGGCATTAGCCGGAGGACGCTGTACCGCAAAATGCAGAAGCTGGAGATCGATTACCAGCACCTGCGCCGGCGGGAATGACAGGGGAAAATGATGCGGGGAGCCCTCCGCTTGCAGCCGCAAGCGGAGGGCTCCCCGGTTTTTGTATGGATACGCTGGGCCTGCCGACAGGTTGACAATAAGAAAGAGTTAAAAGGAAGAGATATATAGCACAATTGAATCAAGGAGAAAGCAGGCCCAGGGTATCGAAAGAGAAAGAAAAGGAGATTGTCGGGAATGAAAGGGATTACAGCCGCGCCTGATAGATCGCGGTGATATCCTCCAGAGTCAGGGGGACATAGTTGTTTTTCAGCAGCCGCTGCTGATTGTCGATGGTGCTTTGGGCAAAGACAGGGATGTCCTCCCGGGTGACGCCGTAATCCGCCATGCGCTTCCGTTCCAGCACCCTGGACAGCAGGCATTCCAGCAGGTCGATGCCAGTGTCTCCCTCAAGCTCTGCGCCGCTGCCGGCCGCGGCAATCGTATTCTGCAGGAAATGGTCCAGCGTGCGGATTTTTCCGTCCGGCTTCTTTTCCTGGTATTTGCGCAGGACGTCGGTAAAGAACTGGTAGTTGCTTTCGCCATGCGCCACATGGTATTTGCCGCCCAGGGCGTAGCTCATCGCGTGGACTGCGGCGCAGCCGCTGTTGCTGAACGCGATGCCCGCGTAATTGCTGGCGCGCAGGTATTCCGCGCTGCTCTGGAAGCGCGCGTGCTGCCCGCGCTCGGCGATCTGGCAGTAGCCGCGCAGGATATCCTGCATGGCCTGCAGGGAGTACATCTCGGTATACGGAGTTGCGCTGGGGCTGAGGTAGGACTCGACCGCGTGGATGAGCGCGTCGATCGAACTGGTGGCAAACACGCTGTACGGCAGGCTTTGCAGGAATTCCGGAATGAGCACGGCGTGGTCGGCGAACATGGCGGGGGAGACAAGCCCTTGCTTGGTACCCAGCCTGGTGCGGTTGAGGATGGAGATATTGGTCACCTCGCTGCCGGTGCCGCAGGTCGTCGGGATGATGATGAGCCGGCGCGCCTTGGTCAGGCCCACCATATTGTCGTACAGTTCGTCCACCGTTGCGCCGCCGCCGAGGACCAGAACCTTGGCGATATCGATGACCGTGCCGCCGCCGATCGCGATCACACGGTCGTAATTTCCCTTGGCGGCTTCGTCCAGGATGGCCTGCGTCATGGTGTCGGTCGGCTCGCCCAGGCCGAATTTCTCTTGATAGATCCGGCCGCAAGGAAGCTCCAGCTTCTCGATAAAGGGCTTGTAAATGTATTCGTTGGTCAGGATCAGGTCGGACGCACACAGCGTAAATTCCTCCGCAAAGTCTTTGAACGTATCAAACTGGTGGATTTCCGGCCCAATGTAAAGCTGTTTCATAGTATCCTTCCTTTCTTTTCTTTCGCGTCCGGAGCGCTGGACGCGGCTGCAGTTGCGTGGTTCAGAAGTCAAAATCCTCGTAAAAGGTATATTGGATAGCGTCCGCGTTCGGCGCATAGAAGCAGACCATGTGCAGCGGGATATCGCCGGTGTTCCATACCATATGCGGCACGCCCTGCGGGAACAGCACCAGGGTTCCGGGCTCCAGCCCCATGACCTTGTCGCCGACCTTGACCTTTCCCGTTCCGGAAAGCACATAAACGGTCTCCTCGCCGTTGTCATGCGCGTGAGCGGGCTTGGCCTTGGCGCCCGGGTCATAGCTGACCGTGCAGATCGAGCTGTAACTCCCGCCGGTCTTTTCCGGTGTGTGCAGCCAATAGACTTGGCGGCCGTCAAAGACCTTTTTTTCTCCGTCCCGTTCGTGGATGCAAAGATTCATGCAAAACATCTCCCATCTGAAAAATTTATCGTCCCATCACGTAGGCGAACATATTATACTGATTTGTGCAGCAAAAACGGTGCCATCCAAGCGGAACGCGGGAAAAATATCAGGTGTGCGCGGCGTTTTTTCAAGTTTTCAAGCGGGACCGGACGGTCCCTCCCGCCGCGCGAACGCGGAGGGGATGCACATTTCCTGCCGGTATTTCGCGACCGTGCGGCGGGAGATATAGATGCCCTGCTCCTCCAGCAGGGCGGAGAGCTTCTGGTCGCTGTATGGGGCGTCGGTCGGCTCGCGCTGGATCAACCCACGGATGCGGGCGCGCACATCCTGGGCGTTCGCGCTGACACCCTCGGCGGACACCTCCTGAGAAAACAGGCCGCGCAGCGCGAGCGTGCCGTGCGTCGGCGTTTCGATGTATTTCCCTTTCACGGCGCGGGAAACCGTGGACGGGTGGACCTGAAGCTGCGCCGCCAGCTGGCTCATGGTCATCGGCGCGAGCGGGCCGCGTCCGTCCAGCCACGGGCGTTGGCGCGCGATGACTGCGCGGATCAGCCGCAGGAGGGTTTCGCGGCGCTGAGCGAGAGCGCTGATAATCAGACGGGCGCGGTCGAGCGACTGCTTCAGGTAGGTGTGCAGCTCGGGGGACTGGGCCTGCTGATAGAGCGCCGCGTAGTAGGGGCTGACGCAGTAGGTGTCGGCCGTGCGGTCGTTGAGCAGGATCTCCCAGCTGCCGTCGGTTTTGCGCAGCGTGATATCCGGCATAAGGTAGGGCGCGTCCCCGCCCACAAGTCCGTTCAGCGGATGGGGGGAAAGCTCCTTCAGGAGGTCGATATAACGGGCGAGCGCTTTGCGGGGCAGATGCAGCTCGTCGGCAATCTTGGCGTAATAGCCGGAGGCGATCTCGCTCAGATACCGCAGGATGATGCTGCGCAGCGTGTCGTCAAGCAGACCGCGTGCCTGCGCCTGCCGGAGTAGACAGTGCGCGGCGTCCGCTGCGAAGATGCCGGGCGGATCAAGGCCGCGCAGGACCTCCAGGCAATGCGCCGCGGTGTCGGCGGGCATACCTGTGGACTGGTAGAACTCCGCAAGCGGCGTGCGGAACAGTCCATCGTCGTCTGCCCAGTCCAGCAAAAGCAGAAAATCCCCGGCGTGGGCGCGGAAAGACGGATGCCGCTGCAGTTGGTCGAGGATATGCAGCTTCCACTGCTCCTCGTCGGTGTACAGGCCGCAGGAGGCCTCGTAGGAAAGCGGCTCCGCAGCGGGGGCGGTGCCTGTCCTCCAGCTGCTTTTCCACTCGAGCGCGGGGTTCTCTGTGAATTCCTCCTGCAGGAATTTCTCCAGCTCCTGGGCGGTCAGCTCGAGCATTTTCAGCGATTGCAGCTGCTGCTGGGACAGGATCATGTTTTGCGTCTGCTGCTGAACAGGGTGGTTTGCAAAGACGTCCATCTGGTTCTTCCTCTCTGTCTTCGGTCTGTGCGTTGAGGGGCTTTGCTTGGCGAGCAGTAAGCGCAACGGCACAAAAAAGTATAAAGCAAAACCCATGCCAACTTCTGGCATGGGTTTTGCTTGGCGAGAGGATGAGGCTGTGGACGCGTCCGGCACGTCAGCGCGCGGCAGGGATGCGCTGCGCCGGCGGGCAGAAAAAAGCCTGCAGCCATATGGCTGCAGGCTTTGAGGACGATGGTGCCGCCAGCCGGAATCGAACCGGCACAGTATCGCTACCGGAGGATTTTAAGTGTTCATATATATTTTTTATAATCCTTTAGGCCACATTATTAAGGCTTATTTCGCGTTATTTGTTCTGAATTTTATAATTTTTTGAAGAAAGCAGATTGTTCGCAATTGCAGATTTGTTGGCAGAATGTTGGCAACAAGAAAAGCCCCATACCTTGTTGATCAAAAATAAAGGAGTTTTCGTTATGAAGATACTTTATACATATCATGATTTAGGTGGAGATGCAATCAAGCAGTTTTTACAAACGCTACACCCAAAGCAACAGGAACGACTGCTATGGTTTATCACAATGCTGCTGTTGCCGCACGATACGATAGGAAAACCACCGGTCAAACATTTCCAAATGGATAGATACCGGCGGCTATTTGAATTGCGGGACAAATACAAGACGACCTTGAGCCGTGTTATTTTCACCTATGATTCCAAGGGGAATGTGATTATACTGGAAGCGTTTATCAAAAACCACAAACGGAAAACGGATGCAGCACTTGAAACTGCACTGGCAAAACTGCGTCGAATCGAACACGATCCGGCGCAGTTTCTTTTGAAAATTGATACACCCAATTTGGTTAAACAAATTGTATAGGAGGCGTTCGACAATGTACCTGCTTATTCACAGGCAACGTCCGCCGCCTGTTCGATAACGTGTTATATATTCTATAGGAAGGCAAGGTCGCTTCTCTTTATCCTGTGAAATCTTTGCAGGGAAGCCGCCGTATGATGTAAAAGCGGCTTCCCTTGCAATTGACAACATTTCGGTTCAAAATAATTTGGTTGACAGCATCGCGCACTCGCTGTAAAGTAAAGATACAGGAATGGAAAGCGAAGGTGAAATCTTATGAAGACCAGTCTTGCAGCTTTACTTTGTACAGCGACATTTATTGCCGGTACAGTGCCTTTCGCCAGTGCGGCTGATACGGTAATTGCCACCCCTACCCGTGACATGGGCCAGACGGTCTACGTTGATGGCACCCGCGTCTATCCCACAGGGTACAATATAGCGGACAACAATTATTTCAAACTGCGCGATATTGGTACGCTTGTGGGCTTCGGCGTGGAGTGGAACGGCGAGACGCAGACCGTAGAGATCAGCACGGAGCGCACGGCCCCCAGCACGGCGGGCATTAAGGACGAGGCTGTAAGCGGCGCGTCTGCCAAGGTGACGGATCAGAAAATCACCATAGATGGCAAGCAGGCCAGCATGACGGCCTACCAGATCAGCGGAAACAACTATGTGAAGCTGCAGGATATCGGCAAGCAGATCGATTTTGGCGTATCATATGACGCGGCTACGGAGAGTGTCCGTATCGACACGGATGCGCTGTACACGGAAAGCACAACGCCTGTCAGTGGCAGCGCCATTACGAAGTGGAACAAAACCATGTCAGAATTCAATCAGGCCATGATAGACTGCAACTGGCGGCCTGAAAAATATCTTGAGACGGCAAAAAAATATGCGCCGGTCATCACGGGTAAAGCGAACAGCACGGTAGAGGACGTTATTGCTGCGCTGGACGCCATGAAAGGCGCGCCGGTGGACGCGGTTTCGTTCGAAGATGACCGTACGGTAAACCACTTTTGGGCAGATGAGCTGCGTAAGGTGCTGGGTGAAGGCATATCCGATAACGGAAATGCTGAGAACGATAGCTCTGGTGAAACAGTAGGCACCAATACGCTGGAAGAGTACGCACAGGAAGTCATCCGTTTAACGAATGAGGAACGTGCAAAAGCTGGACTACCTGCATTGAAGGTGAACGATAAACTCATGCAGGCTGCTGCTATCCGTGCCAATGAGTTGACAAAACAATTTGCACATCTCAGACCGAACGGAGATGAGATCTATTCCGTATTTGGCGAAGTAGGATATGACTTGGAGATGAAGTTGGCAGGTGAAGTAGCTGCCTATGGGCAGAAAACTCCTCAAACCGTAGTAAATGCGTGGATGCAATCTCAAGGTCATAGAGATTGGCTTTTGAGCGAAGAATGTGTCGAAGTCGGTGCGGGTATTGCCATATCGTCTGACGGAACATTTTATTGGACACAGATTTTTGCAGGAGCATAAATTTTTAAAGGAGCGATTAGATTCACCTAATTGCTCCTTCTTTTTATCCAGACTATGAAATAAGTAAATCGTCATCAGCGCGCGCCGTCTTTCTCTTGAAAGGCGGCTTTTTTATTTCAATACGAGGAGGCAAACTATGATAAAGGATATTTTCAGACGGGTAACCGCAGGCGCATTGTCCGTCCTTACCCTGTTTACCACCGTGCCGTTTTCCGGCGCGGCAGACGGCGGGATCATACCGCTGGCAGAGGAGGACAACGAGGCGTCCAGCATTGAGATCAATGTAGGCGAGGTGTACACTATCGCGGACAGAGGCGTGCAAAAGGCATGGTTCCAGCAGAACGGCGCGCCGCGCAACGTCTGGCCTATGTTCACGGAAGCGTCAGACGGTACGGAGATCCGCGCATACTGCGCAGACCACAGTAAGGGCAACCCCGGCATGGGCGGTATGCCGTATACCGTCACCAGCCGCATATCGGATATGCATGTGTACGGAGTGGCCGTGCGCAGTGATTCGCGCATGTCGCTTAATGAATTCATTTCCACGGTGGGCAGCCCCCTTACGAATGAAAACTTTACAGCGGATATGTATTTCAGTGCGTCGCAGGCGGCCATGTGGGCGGCGCTGGGAGATGCGCAGATCGCGGCTAACAGCAGCTACGGCGTGAATTACGTCAGCTCCACGTCACTGGGCTACCGTGCCAGCGGCAAAACGCTCAGCGCCAGCAGCACCTCGGAAGCGCTTACCCTTTATGCCGCTATCGAAATGCTGAAATACGGCAACGAGTTCTATGGCGTATGGGGGCCAAATGGCAAAGGGCATGCGCCGTGGGTGGGCGCAACCATCAACTACACGCCCGGCAACACGGAGTACGCGCCCGCCGCACAAAAGACCGGCTCAGTAGATTTGCCGCAGGGTATTGTAAACTCTGGTGTATTTGCAGAAAAGGAAATAGACGGACAGGACTACATGGTGCTGCCTATGGCGGCGGCGTCCGCTACGTTCGTGCGCGGCAATCAGATCTTCGTCCGTGCGGACAACGTACCGTCCGGTGCGTTTCTCATGGACAGCCAGGGCAACAAGAGCTATGACGAAAGCGGGGCGCAGCGCCTTACGCTGAAGAATGTGCAGAAAAACAATGACCTGTACAAGAACGGCAACGATACAGCCTATGGTGAAACCTTCCTGTTCTGTATCCCCAAGGCCACAGCGGAGCAGATGGATGAAGCCAGCACGCCCCTGGAAACCCAACTCTTTGTCAGCATGAATGCAGACCGTTATAATGTGTACGCAGCCAGCACAACCAGTTCAGGTGTGCAGCCGGTTATCATGGTAGAACCGGCGGTACAGAAATTGAGTGCAAACATTGGGTTTTCTTCTGAAGGGGTATTACCACAAAGCGTCGACCTAAAAATACTTAAAACAGATGAAAACGGCGCAGGCTTAAAGGGCTGTACATTCCAAATCGCTTATGGTTCTGAACAAAAAGAGGGGACGACAGATGGAAATGGAGAAGTCCGCTTTCGAAACCTTCCTCTTAACACTGATGTCACAATCAAGGAAACCGAAGCACCGGAGGGCTATACCCTGCTGCCGGATAAAGTGGTAAACACTGGCTCCACTGGCGGCAAAACCGTTGAAGTGACACTGGCCAACAGTGATGACCACGTTTTCAAGGTGCATAAGACCAGTTCGGCGGACGGGCGGAACCTGATGGGCGCAAAGTTTGAGGTTAAGGGCATAGATAACGATTTTGTCAATACCTACGTAACGGACGCGCTGGGCGAGTTCACCATCCAGGGCAGGGACCTGCCCACCGGTTCTTTCGAGGTGTATGAGATCGCAGCGCCGGAGGGCTTTGCAACAGACGGTGCGGATATCCAGACTTTCAGCTGGGACAATACCCGCGATATTACCCTGTCTTTCCAAAATGCCCCGCTGCCCGGCATCGAAATTTACAAGTATGACAAGGACAGCAAGGAGCCGCTGGCCGGCGCTACCTTTGAGATCCGCAGGGATGGCCAGGTGCTGCAGACCGTCAAGACAGACGTGAACGGCTATGCCAAGGTGTACAACCTCCCCAAGGGCTTTTATCAGGTGGTCGAGGTCGAGCCGCCGCAGGGCTACCTGAAGGACGAAGTGGAACACGAGGTCTACATAGACCCCTCCGCAGACCCGACGCAGATCGTCCGCGAGGTCAATGTGCCGAACACGAAGAAGCTGTCCATCCGTATCATCAAGCAGGACAAGGACACTAAGGTCCCCCTGCAGGGCTGGAAGTTTGACGTATACTACAACGACGCCAAGCTCACCTCCGTTACCACGGGTCAGGACGGCGAAGCGATGATCGAAAACCTCCAGCCCGGTACATACCGCGTTGTTGAGGTGGACGGTGATAAGGAGCATTACAACCTGGACGCGCCGGAACAGACCATCGAACTTGCCAGAGATCAGGCCGAGATCCCCACGCTGATTTTCCAGAATACCATCAAGAAGCACTTCGGTATCTACAAGATCGATGAGGAAACACGGGAGCCGATTCAGGGCGTTACCTTTGAGATCTGGAAGGACGGCAGGCTGCTGGGCAACTACACCACGGACGAGCATGGCCGCATCTGGCTCCCGTATGCAGAGCCGGGGACATATCAGGCAAAGGAGATCGTGACAGACCCGCGCTATGTCCTCAACGAAACGACGTTTACCATCGAGAACAACAGTGAATACCCCACGTTCTTCACCATCCCCAACACCCGCAAAAAGGATATTATCGTAAAGAAGATCGACCTTGATACGGGAAAGCCCATGCAGGGCGTTGTATTTGAGGGCTTCAAGGACGGCAGGAGCATCGGCATGTTCACGACCGGACCGGACGGCACGTTCACCATTGACTATGCAGACCCCGGCACATATAAGTTTGTGGAAAGGCACACGCTTGCCGGTTATGAACTGAGTACACAGGTGCTGGAGGGCGAGCATACCACAGACCGCGACCTTGTGCTGACGCTGGATAACGTCGAGCAGAAATCCTTCATTGTGAAGAAGATAGACAGTGAGACGAAAGAGCCGCTGGCAGGCGTACAGTTCAAGATCTGGCGGGATGGCATACTGCTGGGCGATTACACCACGGATGAAAATGGCCGTATTGAGATTAAAAATGCGCCCGCAGGCACTTACAAGGTGCAGGAAGCCAAAACCTTGAAGGAGTACATCCTGAATGATGAGGTGCTGGAGATCGAGCACACGACGGCCAAGGACACCGAGCTGACGGTTGAGAACACCAGGCGCCCCGGCCTGCTGATCCAGAAGATAGACGCGGAGACGCGCAAGCCGCTGAAAGACGCGGTGTTCCAGCTCAAAAAGGCAAACGGTGATATGGTCAAGGAGGATGTCATCACCGGAGAGGACGGTACGGCGTTTATTGAGGGTCTGGAAGCCGGTGATTATATCGTGACTGAGATCACCGCACCGGGCGGCTATCTGATCGACAGCAACCCGCACCCCGTTTCACTGGAGGAGGGTAAAACCTA
The DNA here is from genome assembly GCF_900291975.1 of Agathobaculum massiliense. Taxonomy (GTDB): domain Bacteria; phylum Bacillota; class Clostridia; order Oscillospirales; family Butyricicoccaceae; genus Agathobaculum; species Agathobaculum ammoniilyticum. Next base: position 1,566,250 of record NZ_OMPN01000001.1, on the reverse strand, counting down.
TACCCTGACGCTTGAGAACACCAAAAAGCCCGGCCTGCTGATCAGGAAGATCGACAGCCAGACGAAGAAGCCGCTGCAGGGCGCGGTGTTCAAGATCACGCGCGGGGACGGCTCGGTTGTGCGTGAGAGCGTTACGACTGATGCGGACGGCGTCATCCACCTGCCTGAGCTGGATACTGGCACATACATCATCACGGAGGTTTCCGCGCCGGATGGCTATGCCATCGACGAGGCTCTCAAGACCGTGGAAATCCGCGCAGGCCAGACCTATGAGGTGACTTTTACCAACACGAAAAAGGGCGGTTTCACCATTAAGAAGATAGACGGGGATACCCGCCAGCCGCTCAAGAATGCCGTGTTTAAGATCACCAAGTCTAACGGCGAGTTTGTCAGGGAAGCTGAAACCGACGCAAACGGCGTTATCACACTGGACGGACTGCCGGAGGGTAGCTACATCGTGACGGAGATCAAAGCGCCGGACGGCTATATCCTGCAGGACGCGCCCAAGACTTTTGAGATCAAGGATGGCGGGAGCATGGAGCTGGTATTCACGAATAAAAAGGCATACGGTTTGCAGATCCGCAAGGTAATCAAGGGTACAAACCAGCCGCTGGACGGCTGCACATTCACGGTGGAAAAGGCAAACGGCGAGATGGCCGGCACTTACACCACGGATTCCTCCGGCCTTGTGACGGTTTCCGGTCTGGAGGACGGCGTCTATGTTGTGACCGAGGTCTCCTGCCCGGAGGGCTACCGGCTGAACGCCACCCCGCAGAACGTGATTGTAAAGTCCGGGGAGCTGGCGACCGTCACCTTTGAAAATGAAAAGCTCGCCGGCGTGCGCATTAAAAAGGTCGACGCCGTGACAGGCGAGGGTATTTACGGCGTTCGGTTCCTTATCAAGGATGAGGACAACAACCTCATCGGCGAGTACAGTACGGATCAGGACGGCTATATCGAGCTGGACGACATCCTTACGGACGGCAAGAGCGAAATCAAGCTCAAGGTCGAGGAGATCGCCGCCGCGGAGGGCTATGTGCTGGACGATACTGTGCGCACGCTCCGCGTCCGGCGCGGCGAGACGACCGAGCTTGTCATCGAGAACACCCCGATTCTCGGCCAGATCCAGGTGGTCAAGAAATCCGCGCAGGACAACCCCGTAACCAACCAGCCCAAGGGCAGTCTGCTTGAGGGCGCGGTGTTCGAAATCAACAATGCCGATACCGGCCGTGTGGTGGATACCATGACCTCGGATTCCAGAGGGATTGCCGCCTCCAACCCGCTCCCGCTGGGACGCTACTATGTGCAGGAGGTGCAGGCGCCGCGGTTTTATCAGCTGAACAACGAAAAGGTAGAGGCCAGGCTCAAGGTGGAAGGCGATGTGGTGCAGATCGAGATGTACAACGACCCGGCAAACATCCAGACCACCATTGAAAAGACCGGCAACTACACGGTAGACGCCGGCTCGAATATGCGGTATGACTTCACGAACATCGCGAATAACTCGAATGTGCCGCTGGACAACTTCTTCTGGCATGACCGCATCCCCACGGACGCGGTGCGCGCGGCCACGCTGACCACCGGTACCTACAATGCCCGCGTCTGGTATAAGATCACCTTTAAGACCAACATGAATGATTACCGGACATTGGCAGATAACCTGCTTTCGACTAACGCATACTCGTTCAAGATCGACAGCGGCTCACTCAAACTGGCGGCCGGCGAATATGTGACCGATATCCGCTTTGAGTTCGGCACCGTACCGGCTGGCTTCAAAATGACTGAGAAAGCGACGCTGCTGGTCTATGTGCCGGATTACATGGCGAATGGTTATAACATCATCAACAGGGCGGATTGCGGCGGCTCGTATCAGGGCGAGTGGGACAACGCTGCCAGCGCATGGGTGACTAAAATCTACCGCGCGCCCACATATACCAGTCCCACACTGCCGCAGACCGGATTCTGATTCTCTTCAATTTAATGCAGCTTTACTGAGATTGCAGGCGTCTGCTATAATATCTATGTTCACAAATGCAATTTGTACTTGAGGCGATAGAATGAGAAAAAGCAACAAAATCTGTCCTGGGTGCGGGCGAAAAATGAAGCAGCAGTTCATCGGCCTGCAGCACTGCAAATGCGGCATGAGCTGGAAACAGGATATAGGATTTTTTGAACGGGAGCCGGATATGGTATTCACACTTCAGCATAGCCGCCCCTGTCAAAAGCCGGGCCGCCTGATCCGGATCGAGCGGCGGGAAAAGTAAACAGGCGGATATTCTGTGGAGCGGTTCAAACGGAACCGCTCCCTTATATTTGATTGCGAGGAGATCAAACGTATGGAAAGGAAACAACTGCGGAGGCTGATTATGCCGCTGCTCGCCGCGCTGTTTATCGGAGCGGCGGGCGCAGTACAGGAAAGCGAACAGGTGCTGCTCGACGGCGACAAAGCAAGTTTTGAGCCGGTCAGCACCGAACTGGTTGAGATCAACGGAGTGCCGACACTCACTAAGACCTTCGAACTGTTACCGGAGATCGACCCGTCCTTGCTGCGCGAGGAACCGTTTTCTCAGGACGGCTACTGGTACCGTTATCAGCGGATGGACAAGGCAGACCAGGAGACGACAGACACGCAGCCGGTCCAGGAAACAATCACGGTGGACGCGCCCTCCGGAGAACTGGCGGATGTGATCGGCCAGTTCCCAGCGACACGATCATACAGCAAAGACGGCTACACCGGCGAACTGCTGCTGGACGTGCAGAGCATTCAGGTGGAGGCGACCGGATACAGCACGGTCACGGACAGCCACCCACATACGGTCACCAAAACGTATGAGCTGGCCTACAATGACCGCAGCCTTGTGCCGGAGACGGTGCAGGCAGACGGGCTGACCCTGCCGCTGACAGGCCTGAGCTGGTCTGAAACGAAAAACGTGGAGGATTCCGATGTTCCCGCGGTCTGGACGGCAACGGCAACTTACAGTAAGACCACCTATACGACCCGCGAAGTGGCGGACGGATACCGCGCCACAGCAGCCTACAGGGGCGAAGTGGGGAAAACCAGCATCGGGAGCGTGGTCTACACCGTGACCTATACGGGCAGTAAGATACCGGTCCTGCCGGGGCTGGATCCAGATATCACAGTGCTGCAAATCGCCTTCGCGGCAGGGCTGGCGGTTTTGCTCATTCTGGTGCTGATCTGGCGGTATATCCGCTGGCATACCGCCCGAGTCTACGTCTATAATGAAGAACGCCGCATCCATGACGTTGTGAGCTGCCAGTATGTGCGGGTACGGACGCCGAAGCTGCGGCTTTCAGCGTTACAGGGGCATGAGGAAACCGAGTACACGGTCATCCTGCGCCGGCGGCTCGCCAGACGGCTGGTAGGCAGGGATATCGCTATCGAGACCGGCGGCGAAGGACAGCACCATGTCGTAGAGTCCTTTGTAGGGAGCGACTACGCGTTTCAGGTGAGGATATGACAAAAGCCGCCTTATAGCGGCTTGGATTGATGGAAAGCGAAGGGATGTGATATAATCAGACCGCCAGTTAAGACGGCAGGTTGTTCCTCCGAACGGAGGTGATACCGTGGTTACTTACTCCGATCTGTTTCAGTTCGGGTTGCTGATCGTCGGCGTCATCGGCCTATGCTTTATGTATAGAAAGAAATAACCGCCCAGTGTAAACCGAGCGGCGTTTCCTCAAGCTCTAAACTTGATTAGGAACGACCGCTTGTTCGCACCAAGCAGCCGTCTTACTGGTATTTATTATACTGTTTTCACTTCAATTTGTCAAGATGGTGGTCTCAGAGCCGTCCGGATTGACGGGAAATAAACAGGTATGATATAATGCAGTTGGACAGCATTACTGTCCGGGCGCTGTAAAACAGCGGTTGGCCACTCCTTGAGAAAGGAGTGATGCTTTATGAAGAAGTTCGTAAGAACTCTGATATGGGCAATCCTGTTGCTACATATTTTCCTCATAAAAGTGCGCTAACCGCTCGGCTGGCACCAAGCGGTTAGCTTATCCATTAAGTTAGCCTAAGGGTCAACCGCTATGCAGCGCCCTTTCTTATCATTATTATAACATATCCCCCGTCTTTGTCAAGAGAGCCGCTTCGTGCGGTTTATCCCTCAAAGATGGGGATTTTTTTGCAGAAGGAGATGAGTTCGATGAAAACAACGATCAAATACGCTTTCAGAGGCGCACTGGCCTGCGGTCTGCTGATACTCAGCCTGCCGTTTGTCTCGGCGCTGGAGTACCATTACAGCGCAGACCTCTATGACGACCACTTCTACACCCCAACGTCCAGTAACCATGCGCTGGATCTGGACAGCAAGGATGATCACGGCGGCGCTGCGATCGTCGTCCCGTCGGACAGCATGGGCATGGACGCAGAACAGACCACGCCGCGCGCCGGCTCGCCCGTCATCCCCATCGGGTCGTACATAGATCCGTGGGGCAGCGCAGTGGAAAAACAGATCGCTGCGGATGAAAAGCTGAACGGTCTGGAAGGCCTGTCCTTTAACCGGCTGGAGGGCATGAGCGGCGGCTACACTGCCCAAAGCCAGCTTGTCACCACGAACGGGCATTTCGGTGCGGTGTCCATCGGCAGCCGCGGCATTTTCGCCTATGTCTACCCTGGCGCCACCTATGAGAGTATGAAAAAGGGCGCCGGCCATGTGGACGGGACGAGCGTCTGGAACGGCAACGTCGCACTGTGCGGCGTGCGCCCAGATAGGGTGTAGTTAGAAGTAGAAAAAATGGTACTACCCCGTAAGACAACACGGGAGACAACCTGCTTAACCGAAAGGCGAAAGCTAATACGGGAACATAGCACGGCAGGAAAGCGGTAAGTTGCCTAAAGGCAATTTGGCACGACTGAACCGCAATGTCAAGCGGATACGAGGATAGAACTGGATTTGTTATTGTGAGCTTCGAGTTTTCGTTAGTTCCGAACAGAGGAAAGTGCCTGAAACCTCTGACATGAGTACGTCTGTAATTGACCGCAGTACGGACGGTTGTCGAACAACTCATGAAACCTGCTGGAGAGCCAGTGGTAAAGAAGCGAAAGCATATCCGACAATCCGCATACCAACTAACTATGCTAACTGGGGATTGCCTAAACAGGAACGCCACAGGGAGGTGAGCAACGGCTATGACATTTAGTGTCTGAATATCCTGCAAGGCAACGGAGCCGCCATAGTAGTCAACGAGAGGGATAATACCCCTTACACGGCGAAGGGCGGCAGTCATTACGTGCCAAAATCGACGGCGATTAGGGAGGAACACCTCACAATGAAACCAACAATGGAGATTTTGGAGAATGTCAAACAAAACTCTGCAAGGAACAAGGACGAGGTTTTTACACGGTTATACCGATATATGCTTCGTCCAGACCTGTACTATCAGGCGAATCAAAACCTATACGCAAATAATGGAGCGTCTACCCAAGGGGTAAATGGGGACACGGCGGACGGTTTCAGCCAGGCGAAGATTGAGCGAATCATTCAAATGCTTTCGGATGAAACATATATGCCGCACCCGGCCCGCCGTACTTATATTCAAAAAGCAAACGGTAAAATGCGCCCCTTGGGAATCCCTACCTTTACGGACAAGCTGATTCAAGAGGTTCTGCGAATGATATTGGAAGCAGTGTACGAGCCAGTATTTTTGGACTGCTCGCATGGTTTTCGCCCTAATCGGAGCTGCCATACGGCTCTAAAGTCCATCAAGAAGGGCTTTAACGGCATCCGCTGGTTTGTAGAGGGAGATATCAAAGGCTGTTTTGACAACATAAACCATTCAGTATTAGTAGGTATCATTAACAATAAAATCAAAGATGCACGTCTCATCAAATTGATTTGGAAAATGTTGAAAGCAGGATATTGTGAAGATTGGCGGTATCACATGACGTACAGCGGAACGCCGCAAGGCGGAATCTGCTCGCCGATTTTTGCAAACATCTACTTACATGAACTGGATAAGTTCGTTGTCAATCTTGCCAAGGACTTTGACAAACCCAAAGAAAGAAAGTTTACACCGGAATATCAGAAGATTTCCAGTAAACTGGAATATATCCGCAAAAGGCTTAAAACCGCTGAAGATGATGAAAAGGCCGAACTTTTACGTCGACGGGAAACACTACGCAAAGAGCTGATTAAAACGCCCTGTAAATCGCAGACGGATAAGAAGCTGAAATATGTGCGCTATGCGGATGACTTTCTGATTGGTGTGAATGGCAGCAAAGAAGACTGTGCGCAAATCAAACACCAGCTATCAGAGTTTATCGCGGGAACGCTGAAAATGGAACTTAGTGAGGAAAAGACGCTTATTACCCACAGCAATCAATACGCCAGATTTTTGAACTATGATGTGCGGGTCAGGCGTGACGGGAAAATCAAACGTGGAGGGCCAGGAAAACGTGCCAAACGAACGCTGAATGGTATGGTGGAGCTCTGCGTGCCATTGAATGAAAAAATCATGCCTTTTCTGTTTGAACATAAAGTGATACGTCAGACGGAGGACGGCAGGATAAAACCGGAACGCCGAAAAACCTTGCTGCGGTGTACTGACCTGGAAATCGTGTCTGCCTACAATGCGGAACTCAGGGGAATATGCAACTACTATTCTATAGCGAGTAATTTCGGGAAATTGGATTATTTTGCGTATTTAATGGAATATAGCTGCTTGAAAACCCTTGCAGGAAAGCACAAATGCAAAACCGGGAAAATCAGGAATATGTACAAGGACGGATTAGGCGGTTGGGGCATACCATATGAGACAAAGAGCGGACGAAAACGCTGCTATTTTGCCAAATACGGTGACTGCAAAGATGCAATGAGCTTCACCGACAATATCTCAAAAGCTACCGTGCGCTTTGCGTATACTACGACAACTTTTGAGAAACGTCTGGCCGCAAAAATCTGTGAGTTATGCGGTGCAACTGACGCAGAACATTACGAAATCCACCATGTCCGCAAGGTAAAGGATCTACAGGGTAAAGAACCCTGGGAGCAAATCATGATTGCCAAGCGGCGTAAAACGATGGTGGTATGTGAAAGCTGCCACAAGCTGATTCATGGAAAAAAGTTTTGCAAGACGGAGTAATGAGGGGAAGCCGTGTACATCGAGAGGTGTACGCACGGTTTCGTGAGAGGGTGGCGCAAACCTGCCGCAGGAATGCAGTAAGGCGGTGCTTCCCTACTCTACCATAACCGCGGTTCGTGGCCGTATTTCGGTAACCTGAAATATGTGCAGGTCGGGGATGTCGTCACTTATAAGACCTCGCTCGGCGCCCGCACCTACCGCGTTACCTTTGCCGGACGCATCCTTGCAACGGATACGGACGTGCTGAACCCTACGGCAGGCAACCAGATCACCATGCTCACCTGTATCGCAAACGAACCGGCTTACCGGTTCTGCGTGATCGGACAGGAAATTCGATAGAGGAGTGATACAATGAAATTCCGCAATATAATCGCTGCCTGTGCGGCGGGGCTGCTGCTCCTGCCCACAGGCTGTGCGGACGACAAAGCAAAAATGGAGGTACCCGATACGGATACGGCGGTATTTATACAGATGGAACAGACAGGTTTGGAGGGATGGGATGACGCAGAGAATGAGACGGTACAGGATGTGCCGCTGGTGCGGCGTGATGTGGAACTCGCGTCAGGAGGTACGGCCGCCCTGTATGCACTTGATACGGGCGAGGAGCCGTCTGCCGGAACGGATGAACTCACATCGGTCAGCGCGGAGCTGGTGCTGAACAGCGCTGCTGTCCAGCTGGGCGAATACGGCACAGTGCGCGAACTGGCCGAGAGTGAGCTGTACCACTGGGCAGATGCGAGCGAATTCGACCTGATCCAGTACACCCAGCCGCTGCAGATCAACGAGACCCGATATGCAGTCCATCTGCGGTTGGAAAATGACAAAGTCGGGATGGAGCAGCTGGTGGTCTACACTGATCTGGGCGGCGTCGCCCGGGTGGACCGCCTGTGGCGCGCCATACCGGATATACAGGCGGAGGAAAGCTCGCCCGCATTTGAAAGGACCGCCGCTTATCTCATTTCAGACCAGACCTTATAATATTGGCATGAGCCGGTATGACGTTCTGTTCATACCGGCCCTTTTTACAGGGAAAGGAGAGCGAAAAACATGACCATAAAGAAACTGCGCATCCCGATTTTACTGCTGGCGTTGTGGCTGATAGCGGCGACGGTCATCCCGCAGTCCTATGCCGCGGGCGGTATGCACCGCGTCGAAGTCAAGGCGGGTACAGGCTATACGTCCAGCGCGGTCGGCGTCAACATGTGGGAGACCGGCGTGGTGAGGGACGTCACCTTTACTCCACTGGACGGGTACCGGCTTGCAGTAGTCACCGCCTATTATGATGGGCAGACCGTAAACACCACGGTTCAGGACAAGCCCGCACAGCTTATAGTGGGCGGCATGGTGCTGCCGCTCCGCCATAGCGGACGGGAGATAACCGTCACGGTGCCGGGCAACTGTACAGGAGATCTTGTTTTATCAGCATCCGTGGAAGCGGTCTCCTGCCACATGGATGTAAGCGCAGACAGCGGCATCGAGGCCAGCGGCGGGGGGACATACGGCATCGGCAAGACGGTTACGATCACCGCCGCGCCATCTGGAGAAGCCGAGATCACCCGAGTACAGGTGATGCGCACGGATGCGGGACAGGCAAACACGGCCGATCTGGCCGATGGTGCTGTCCAGATCGGGGATAAAACCTATCCGTTTTCCGTGACGGGCGGCAAGGTTACGATGATGCTGACCGCAGGAGAAAGCCTTGGCATCCACTTTTTCAGCAACGGTAAGCAGGGCGAACAGCCGCTCACCGTCCGCGTCAGCGGCGATAAGGGCGTGGACGTGGACAGAAGCCGTGTCAAGGTGCGGCGCGGGAACGATGCAAACATTATTGCAGATGCCGGACGCGGCTATGAGATCACCGAGATACGGCTGGACGATGGAGTGCAGTCCGCTGCGGGATATGTATCTGAGGGCCGTATCTGGCTGGGCGGCAAGGTGTACCGCATAGACAGGGACGGCGGCCGCGTGACGCTGTGCCTTACCGATGTGCAAACCGATATGGAGGCGTACTTTATCTCCGAGCTGGACGAAGAGCACATCCCTATTACCACCTCGGAAGGCACGGGCGTGGACATTGACAGGGATTGCGGCAGCACGGTTCCCAAGGGTACGGATGTGCGCTTTACCATTTCGGCCAAGACAAACTACCGCCTCAGCCGTATCACGCTTTCCGTGGACGGCACCAGCCGTACGGTGGATGCGGACGAGGACGAGATTAGTGTGGATGGAATAGACTACCAACTGCAGCAGAGCGGCGAGGATGTTATTCTGTGTGTGGATGATGTTTATGCACCGGTCAAGGTCTCTGCTACTGCCTCTAAGCTGACCACTTACTACGATCATTCGATCACTATCGGCAAGACACCGAATTGTACCGTATCGGCCTCCCGCACGGGTGTGAACGACGGCGGCTCGGCGACGTATACGGTTTCGCCGGACAAAGGTTATACGCTGGATACCGTCACGCTGCGCGTGGGCAGCCGGCAGGAGACTGCCCATGTTGATGAGGACAGCAGTATTAGAGTTGGGGGCAAGTCATACCCTATGTCTCTGTCCAATCAGGGCGTCCTCAAGATAACAGTAAGCAATATCCGTGACGATGTGCAGCTCAGTGCCTGTGCGGTACGCGAAAGCAGCGGCACATTGTATTTGCGCAGCGGTATCACCGCGCCGTATTTTGAAGGTATGGGAAACTACCGGTTCTGTCCGGAGGACACCCTGACCCGCGCGGAAGCGGCCGTGATGCTTGCACGGCTAACCAACTACTCCAGCCTGATAGACTATCCGGCCTGCGGCACGGCGGATGTGCCGGTAAACGGCTGGTACGCCCACGAAGTGGATGCATTCTATGATGCAGGGGTAGAGACCGCGCCGTATTTCCGGCCGGACGCGCCCATTTCCTGTGCGGAGCTGGCCGTGTGGCTGTACCGCCTGAGCGGATCCCCACGGGTGGCGGCCGGCACGATGGCGTTTCCAGATGTCCCCAGTTATGGGGAGACACATGATGCGGTGGCATACGGCCAGATGCACGGCTGGATCGACGGTTATAAGGACGGGATGTTCAGACCGGACGCGTCCATCACCCGTGCGGAAGCGGCCAAGCTCATTAACCGTGTGACCAGCCGGCCGCTGCGTGTGCAGTCTATCCAGACCAGATTTGCGGATGTGCCTGCCTCGCACTGGGCGTTTTGGGATATCATCAGTGCGGCAAACCAGGTCTGATGGAAAAGGGCAGCAAAAAGGGAGACCGTGGTCTCCCTTACTGCTTCAGGCATGCATCTATCACATGCTGCGCCCGCTCCAGGATCTCGCGCCGCCATTCCGCCTGCGCGGGATTTTCGTTGACATAGGCGCTATTGTATGCGTGCTGCGCGGCCTGCTTCAGGTCGCGGCTGCGCTCCCCTGCTTCCAGCCGGCGTTCAGCGGCCTCCAGCTCGGTAAGCGCGCTTGCCAGATTACCATCGGTCCATGCCATTTTCATCACACCTCTTACCTTGTATTGCTTTGCCTATTATAGCAGGGCTGTACAGGCCAGTCAACCAAAGGAGGAATTTCCCATTGAATCAAAATAAACTGCAAAAGGCGCGTCCCGCCCTCGGATGGATAGAACGCGCCTTCTTATTTTACCGTATCGCGCTGGTGCTGCCTGTCATCGCCGCGGTCCTGATCCCGCAGGCTTTTGCTGTGGAAGACATGTGGACGGCGGCGGACCGCATCATCAAGGACGTGTATTCCAAGATCGCCGCCATTTCAACCGTACTCGCCGGCCTGATGAGCGCGGTGGCGGTCATCGGCGCCAAAATGAGCGGCACGCAGCAAAAGGCTGACAGCGCGTGGGAGTGGCTCAAAAGAGTCTGGCTCGCCTGGGTCATCATCAACGGCATCGGCGCGTTCATCGCCTACGTCCGCCCGCTTTTTGACGGGCTGGCGACGCTGGAATGACCGTTATCGCAGCAGCTTCGGATAATCCGTCCGGCCGTCTACGATACGGTATACATAGACCGTTTGGCCGATTACTTTGTAGATGCAGACATAATTGCCGCAGATCAGCTTTCGATACTGATGCTGCGCTAAAAAAGCATCCGGATGCAGAGCACCCATGTATGGCTGCTCTGCAAGAAGTGAGATGGTATCAAGCAGTCTGTCCGTGATCTCTTCTGCGGATCTCGACCCAACCAGCATCAAATGCAGATCCGAGATACGGTCAATATCCTCCCATGCAGGGGTAAGGATCACTAGCTGTGTGTGTCAGGCATTGCGATACTTCTCCTTCAGCATTTTGCGGACTTCATCAACCGAATAGGTGGGTTCGCCGCTGAGCCTGGAGAATTCCGCTTCAAGGATAGCCGCACGGTGCTTTAGAACTTGTTCACGGTTTTCCAATGCATCTACGCTCATCAGGACGATATCGCCTTCCCCGTTTTTGGTGATATAGATCGGCTCCTGGTTTTCGTGCGCGAGAGTAGAGATCGTATTATAGCCATTTCGAAGGACGGTAGAGGACTTGATCTTCATTGCAGCTGCCTCCATAAATTATGACATTATTATAGGATAATTCTGCTATATTCGCAAGAGCAAAAGTAATATGCAAAATACAGCCCAACCTCTGTTGGACGCTTGAAAAACGGCTTGATCCTTGGTAAAATGATGTTATTTTGAGGAGGATATCTCTAATGGAACGTGATAAGATGCAACTTTTCGATAACAAGGAGATCCGAACGGTATGGGACGAGGAAAAAGAGGAATGGTACTTTTCTGTCGTTGATGTTGTTGCGATTCTGACGGACAGCGTAAATCCCACTGATTATTTAAAAAAGATGCGTAAGCGAGATGCGCAGCTGGGTACGTACCTGGGGACAAATTGTCCCCAGATAGCCATGCGAACCGCGACAGGAAAGCTCCGCAAAACGCTTGCTGCAAACACCGAACAATTGCTGCGCATCATCCAATCGATCCCCTCTCCCAAAGCAGAGCCGTTCAAACTGTGGCTTGCAGAAGTCGGACGGGAGCGGATCGAAGAAACCATAGATCCGGAACTCATCATAGACCGTGCGCTTGAGACCTACCTGAAAAAGGGGTATTCCAGAGAATGGATCAACCAACGGCTGCAGGCGATCCAGGTCCGCAAAGAGCTTACAGACGAATGGCAGGATCGCGGTGTGCAAAAGGGTGTTGAGTATGCAATACTTACAGACGAGATCACCCGTGCATGGTCTGGTATGACGACGCGGCAGTATAAAAAGCTGAAGGGTCTGAAAAAGGAAAATCTGCGGGATAATATGACGACAACGGAAATTATCCTGAATATGCTTGCAGAAACCTCAACAAAGGATATTTCCAAAGAGGCCAAGCCGGAAACTTTTGCAGAAAATGTAGAGGTTGCCCGCCGTGGCGGTAACGTAGCCGGAATAGCCAAAAAAGCTCTTGAGGCGGAAACCGGAAGGCCTGTTATCTCTTCACAAAATGCAGCACAGCTTAATACCGTGGTTACAGGGATGATCGAAGAAGTTGCAGGGACAGGAAAGAAAAAACATGAGGATAACAACTGAATAAGATAAAGACGCTTCTGTTACTGAAGCGTCTTTTCTGTTAGCGGCGCCGCATCACATTTTCCCTGATGCGGCGCCGTTTTTTTGTTTTACTGGAAGGGAGGGAACCTGAAATTCTCGAAAAGTTAGTAAAAGCCCTGTTTGAATGGCTGGCGTCACTGTGGTATGAGATGGTGGAATATTTGCTGGACCAGCTCATGGAGCTGTTCACTGTAGACCTGTCCTACTTCGCGGAGCGCGTGCCGGTCATAGACGATATCGCGAACATCTTCGTAGCGGTGGGCTGGGCGCTGCTCATCGGCAACCTGGCGTATCAGGCGATGCGTTCCATGGCCTCGGGCGTCGGCATCGAGGCGGAAGAGCCGGGGCGGCTGTTCCTGCGCAGCGCGATATTCTCCTTTTTGCTGCTCGCCAGCCGGCAGATCTGCGCGATTGGCTTTGGCCTGTCCGCCACGGTCATGGAGATGCTGCAGGTGCCGGACGCCGTCACCTTTGACCCGTTCGGGGAGGAAACCTTTGATACGCTCCCCAACGCGGGCTGGCTCATCGTCATCGTGGTAAACATCGTCATCCAGTGGCAGCTTATCCGGCTGTTCTTCGAGGTCGCGGAGCGGTACGTTATCCTCTGTGTCCTGACCTACTGCGCGCCGCTGGCCTTTGCGATGGGCGGGTCGAAAAGCACGGGCGATATCTTCCGCGGCTGGCTGCGGATGTTCGCCAGCATGTGCGTACTCATGGTGTTCAATCTGGTGTTCGTCAAGCTGGTGCTGTCCGCGCTCTCCACAGACCCGAACGGCGCGGCGGTCATCCCGTGGGCGATGCTCGTGGTTGGCATTGTCCGTATGGCGAAGAAGATGGACGGCGTTATCCTGCGCATCGGCCTGAACCCCGCTCTCACCGGGGACCCGCTGGGTGCGCGCTTCCCCGGCGCGCTCACGGCCATGGCCCTGCGCAGCATCGCGTCCGTCGTGACGCGCACGGCGGCGAAACACACACCGCCTGCCGGACACAGCAATACCTTCAGCCCTCCGCCGCGGGAAGGCCCGCTCTGGGGCGGTATGGGGAAGAACGGTACAGGGGGACCGGTTTCCAGCGGCAGGCTGTCAGACAGCCGGAAGGAAAGCATCCGCAGCCGGACAGCGGCAGGTGGGACGGCTGCGACCCGCGGTGCGGGCTCGGGTATGCGGGCCGCGCAGGAATTGGAGGCCTTCCGCCGCCGGTACGGTGCGGACAATACGGAGATGATGCGGCAGGTGCGCAGGACGGTCTCCATCGACGCGGATGACTTTGATGGTGAAAGCCATATCAGCAGCCATGTGGAGAAAAACAGCAGCGCCGCCGAAACCATCTCCGAAGCGGGCGGCAGGGTGACGCCGCCGGCGCCGCCGAAGCGCCCGCTTACGGAGAATTTCGGCCGCATGAGCCCGCTGCAGACAGACGGCAAGTTGCCGCCGGTCATGCCGCAGCGCACAGAGGATGGACAGGCCAGCCATATGGTCTCCCCTGTTACACCGCAGCCGCCGGAACAGGCGTTTCATGCTCTCTCCGGCAGAGAGACTGCGCAGGGACACGGTGATTCGGCGCCGGAGTATGGAGGCAGGAAAACAGAACCTGCCCAGCAGGCAGGAAAAATCAGCCCAGTGATGCCGCCCTTGCCGCAGCAGGCAAAGCAGGGCACAGATGCTCACGCGGCGCAGCTTGCGTCACGGTCAACGGCCGCGCGCGTTATGCCGGCGAATCCATCCACCCCTTCCGGCAGGATACCCCCAACGGGAAAGGGGGCGGTTCCTTCACAAGTTGCTGCACCTGCAGACAATGTACCACGGGAAAGCCGCGTACATGGAGCTGCATCCGTTACGGCAGCGTCGGCACAGGCAACCAGTGTGCCGACGCCCATAACGGCCGCAGGCACGGTACAGGAGCAGTCGGCGGTGCATCCCGCTGCCCGCGAGATGCCGATTTCCCCGCCCATAGCGGCCGGAGGGGCGCCACAGGAACAGCAAACGGCGGCGCCGGTTGCCAGTGCTGCCGCTGCCGCAGGCAGCATGGCGTCCAGACACGCAGATAAAGCCCACATTTCACCGGCCAGGGAAGCGCCGCTGCGGGAAGCACGACCGGCAACGGGGAACGTTGTCTCTCCAGCAAGGCGTCAGGAGGCTCCTGCGGCACAACAGGGGGCTCCGTCCCCTGCCCGGGTGACGCCGTCTGCACCGCACAAGACATCTGCACAGGCGGCGGCACAGGTCACGCCCGCACAGGTGGCAGCTGTGACACCGGCCGCACCGCCGCAGGCATACGCGCAGCCAGCCGCAAAGCTGCAGCCGGACGCTACACCCGCAGACCGCTGCCCTACAGTTACCCCAGCAAAACGGGAACAAAAACCGGAGCGCCCAGATACGGCATCCCATCCGGACGTCACCCCGGGCGTCCGCACGCCGGATATGGTAACGCCGCCTGCCGTCCAGCCCCGTACCCTACGGCGCAGCGCACAGCCGCTGAAAAGTAAAGCGGCGCCGGAAACACCAAAGGGAGGAGGAACCCGCAATAGAAAACGCAGGAGAAAGAAATAATCACAGCCACACCGCAGCCGCTGCAGCACGGATCGCGCAGGCGGTATGGGTGGGAGGCGTCCACGGCGCAGCAGCGGCCGCCGCCGCGCCTGTACTGCGCAAAGCAGTGCTGGCCCTGCTCCTCATCGGCCTTTGCCTGCCCCTGCTCCTGCTCGCCGCCGTGCCGTGCAGCCTGTTCGGCGCGCCCAGCGTGTCGTCTCCGGATATCCAGGAGATGACCGCCCATGCGGAGGAGCTCACCGCCGCATGGAAGCGGCAGCGCACGCTGGAGCAGCAGGCGGTAGACCTGTTCGTATCGCTCCTGCCGGAGGATCTGGGCTTTATCCGCATCGAGAAGCGGCTCGGCAACACGAACGATTACTGGATGATCGCCATTACCTCGGTGTACAGCGAACAGGACGTGATGACGATAGACGAGGCGAAGATCGTCCGGACCATGCAGGCCAAGCTCCAATATGACCTCGAAGCGGAGTATGACGCGGAGGGGGATTTTATCGGCTATGTGCTGGTGATCTCAGACATGACGCCTGCCGAACTCATGGACAAGCTGGGCATGGACGGGCAGCAGCGCATGTGGGCGGAGGTCATTTACAATACCATCTGCGACGCGGAATACAGTGCGCCGGGCGGGTCTGTGGACAACACAGCGGGTATGGATTTCTCCGATGTGGTGTTCACCGGCAGGGGTAATTCCAGGGACGTCGTGTATTTCAGCCAGTACGATCCCCGCTGGGGTGGGCTGATGTACGGCCAGACCAATACGATCGCGGGGGCGGGCTGCGGGCCAACGTCGCTTGCCATCTGCGTATCCACGCTAACGGATACCATCGTCACGCCGCCGGAGGTCTGTGACTGGTCCGTAAAAACGGGCCACCGCTGCGAAGGCAGCGGGAGCTACCACAGCCTGATCCCGGACGGGGCGGCGCATTACAACGTCCCCTGCCGCGGCGCCGGCCGGAGCGGGACCGAGCTGGTAAAGGCCCTGCAGGACGGCAAGCTCGTGATCGCGATCATGTCCGCGGGGCATTTCACCCGCGGGGGACATTTCATCGTGCTGCGGGGCGTCACGGACAGCGGCAAGATCCTGGTCGCGGACTGCGCCAGTTATGAGCGCAGCCAGAAGGAATGGGACCTTGGCGTGTTCCTCGCGGAATGCAACAAAGGCGCCGCGGCCGGCGGGCCGTTCTGGGTGCTGGGATGAGAGGAGGAGATAGAATCATGAACCCATATTCAGACGGACATGTGCTGCGCATAAGGCTTTTTCGTATCAGACACGGCATAACGCTTCGTGAATTATCTGCACAGTCCGGCATTACAGTACAGCGGATCAACTGTATCGAGCGGACGGAATTTTCCCTCACGCCAGGGAGCAGAGAGCGGATATTATGCGCTCTGGAAGCTATATTGCACAGCCGTATTCAAAATACCGCCATTGCATTGCGGGACTTCCAATGTGAGCGCGAGAGATTATTTGATGTTGTAATGGAAAAAGCGGAAGGTGGTCAGGATGCATCCAAATGAAGACATTTACTATATCCCCGTGAATTTCACGGACGCGGGCCGTGTGCTCGGCCTGTTCGAGCTGCGCAACTGCATCGAGGCGGCGGTGCTCGCCGCCCCCACGGTGGGGCTATGCACCCTGATCGCGAACCTCACCCCGTTTTCCATGACGGTAAAGCTGATTATCTCGCTTTGCCTGCTGGTGCCGGTCTGCGGCTTTGCACTGGCAGGCATTCGGGACGAGCCGCTGTCGCGGTTCCTTATCACCTATATCCGCTGGCGGAAAAACCGCCGCATCGCACTGAACAAAGGAGGTATTATCAAATATGAACGTAAAAGAGATCATCTTCGGCGCGCAGGCCGGCGCGGCGCAAAGCCTCGCGCCCGCAGATAAGGACCTGCAGGGCAGCCTGCCCATCGCGGATATCGATCAGGGCGTGATCCGTACACGGGACGGCAGGATGGTCGGGCTGTTCGAGGTACTGCCTATGAACTTCTTCCTGCAGAACACAGCGGAGCGGGAGCGCATCATCAGCTGCTTTGCCGCCTGGTTGCGCATCGCGCCCAGCCGGATACAGCTCCTGTGCCTGTCCCAGCCCGTGGATGTGGAGCACTACACCAGACGGATGCAGGAATTTTGGGAACGGGAAACAGCCCCCTTGTGCCGGCAGTGCATCGAGGATAATATCCGGCAGGTGCGCAGCATGGTGCAGGACGGCGCCTTCACGACCCGTTTCTTCATCGCGTACCAGTATGAAGCGGACATGGGGCCAGGCCCATACACGGAGCTGTACCGCGTTGCGGCCACGGCAAAGGGGTACCTCGCCCGCTGCGGGCTCACGGTAGTGGAGCCGCAGTATATAGACAACCAGATGGTGGAGACGGTCTTCGGGATGCTGTGCAAGGGGACCAGCCGGAACATCCGCCTGCCGGTAGGCTTCCGCTTTATGCTGGAGGACTGCTTCGCGTCTGCTGCGGCAGAGGAAAAAGCGGAAGCGGACGCGGCTGAAGCTGCTGCGGCAGAGGGAGCCGCTGCGAGGCAGGAAAACGAAGGTGTGGAGACAACAGACGAAGAAACGACTGCCCAACCAAAATGTGGCCGGAAAAAACGCGGTGCAAAGACCGAAAAATACAAGCCCACCGGCGTGATGGACCTGATCTGCCCCGCCTCGGCGGACTTCACCGCGCGGGACTGCATCGAACTGGACGGAGTGTACCACGCCTATCTGTACATCGCGGGCTACGGCTACCGCAGCCTGGTGCGCGGCGGCTGGCTGGCGGCGCTCGTGGGGCTGGGGGACGGGATCTCGCTCTCCGTCACCCTGCACCGGCAGCCGCGGGAAAAGATATTGCCCAAGGTGGCGAACTCCACGATGTGGAGCCGCAGCCGGATGCGGGACGTGGACGATACCCGCGCGGACTATGAGCAGATGGACAGCGCCATCTATGCCGGGCAGTACATCAAGTCCCAGATGAACCGGGCGAACGAGGACTACTACGATATGTACACCCTGCTAGAGGTCACGGCGGACACACCCGAACGGCTGGAGGTGCGGCTCTCCGAGGTGGAGCGGTTCTGTTCCTCGCAGGACATCATCTGCAAGCGCTGTGACTACGAGGAGGAGCAGGCGTTCCATTCATTTTTACCGGTGGTGTCTGTTGCGCCGGAGATCGCACGCAAGGCGCGGCGCAACGCGCTGCTGTCCGGCGTGGCGGGCGCGTTCCCGTTCTACTCCATGGAGCTCTGCGAGCAGAACGGCATCCTCATCGGCAGGGACCGGCGCAGCCGTTCGGTCTGTATGCTCGATATCTTTGACAGCGACCGCTACAGCAACGCCAACGTGGTCGGGCTGGGCATGTCCGGCGCGGGCAAGACCTTCCTTTTGCAGCTTATCGCCATGCGGTACCGCCAGCAGGGCAGGCAGGTCTTCCTCATCGCCCCGTACAAGGGCCACGAATACCGCGCCGCGTGCGAGGCGATCGGCGGGCTGTACATCAGGCTCGCGCCATCCTCCACGGACTGCATCAACTTCATGGAGATCCGGCGGACTTCGTTGGATGTGGACGCGGAGCTGGAGCGGACGGAGACGCGCGGGGATTCGCTGCTCGCGGACAAGATCAGCCGGCTGCACATCTACTTCTCCCTGCTGCGCCGCAGCCTCACCGAGGAGGATATGGGCAGGCTGGATGTTGCCCTTATCCGTTTATATGGGCGGTTCGGCGTCACGCGGGATAACGACAGCCTGCTGGATGAGGACGGGCAGCCCAGACGGCAGCCCACGCCAAGGGACTTTTATGACCTGCTGATGGAGCAGGAGGAAACAAAACCGCTGGCGTCTGTATTGAGCCGGTTCGTAAACGGCTCTGCGGCAAACCTCGGCGGGGAGACCAACATCGACATGGGCAACAAATACATCGTGCTGGATATCTCGGACATTGGCAAAGACCTGCTCGCTTTCGGCACCCTGCTGGCGGCGGATATCTGTCTGGACTACTGCAAGCGCTCGCGCAGCGAGCAGAAGATCATTATTTTGGACGAGATCTGGTCGCTCATCGGCGCGGGCTCCAACCCCGAGGCGGCTGGGTTCGTCCTTGAGCTGTTCAAGACCGTCCGCGGGTACGGTGCGGCGGCCATCGGCGCGTCGCAGGACCTGGAGGACTTCTTTGCGCTGGAGAACGGCAAGTACGGCAAGGCGCTGCTCAACAATGCGCGCATCAAGTTCGCCCTGATGACCGAGCCGGAGGAGGCGGCGCTCATCCAGCAGCATTACCATCTTACCGATGAAGAGATGCAGATGCACGCGGAGTTTACGCGCGGGCAGGCGCTGCTCTGCGCGGGCCGCAACCGGCTGGGCGTGGATATCATCGCGTCTGAACGGGAGCTGGAACTCATCACCACCGACCCGCGGGACATCGAGCGCATACGGGAGCGGCAGGAGCTGGAACGGCTCCGGCGGCAGCGCGCAGACTGGGCGGCAGGAATGACAGACACAGATCAGGAGGATACCGACTATGACGAATACGAGGATACCGAATATGACGAATGAACACACCCCCAGTTTCTATTTGCAGGAGGCATACCATCTTGCGCGGGAGCTGGAACAGCTCCCGCCGGACGCGCCGGAACGCAGCCGGACGGCGGATGAAGCCCTGTGCGCGGCGGAGACCGCGGTGCTCACCGCCCGCCGCACGTTCGGCGGGCTGCTGGAGAAAGGCAGGCAGGGAAAACCGCTGCGGCTCGCGCCGCGCGCTCCCGCCCTCACGGGGACGGTCTCGGTAACGCGGGAGGGCTGGACGGCGATCCGGCTGGACACGCTGCTGCAGAACGCACGGCGGCGGACGACTGGATACATCGAGAACAGCCTGTTGGAGCTGCTTCGCCAGTGGCGCGGGCGCGGCGGCGTGCTGCCGTGGTACCGGCACGCGTTCGTGGCCATCACGGAGCACACGGACCGGAGGGGCGGCAGCGTCTACGACCCGGATAACCGCGAATGGAAGGCCGTGACCAACGCCCTCAAGGGCGTGCTGTTCGAGGACGACGACCAGTTCACCGTGAGCCTGATCTTGGACACCGTGCCGGACGGCAGGGGCTGTACGGAGATCATGGTGCTGCCGTATCACGAGGCCGCGGCTTATCTTTCCGGCCGGAATTTCGGGAAAGATACGGCTGCAAACCGCTCCAAGCCCTGAAAAACGGATACGGTACTTTGGGCAAAGCCGGACGGTAGTTTGGTGCAAAAGCATACGGTAGTACCGTTCGGCTTTGTTGGTTTGCAAAACCGGACGGTACTGCGTAAAAGTAGCGAAAGATACACTTACAGGAGGTTGAAGCACATGAAAAGTTGGAAGAGGACAGACAACAGGCGAAAAATACCGCGGCCTATGCAAAGCAGAACGGTACTTTCCGGAAAGGGGGCAGGACCGGCATGGCGATGCGGAATGCGAAGGAGGTCGCGCGGCTGATCGGCTGGTGCCGCAACGTGGGGGACGCATGTGTGCAACGGTACGCAGGTTCGGTCTTCCGCACGTCCCTTATGGAGGAACTGCAGAAGGAAAAACTGCTGAAAGCCTGCGATCCCGTATATGGCTGGCGGCTGACAAGAAAAGGGTACCGCCTCTTACAGGACAGCGGCATCCCGCTGCACCCTGACGCCCACACACAGCGGGTGGGCCGGCGGTTCGAGCATGCTGAGATCACGGCGACGATGTATGCTGCCGGCATCTACCCTTATCTGACAGCGATAGAGGAGCTGCGGAGCAGGGACGGTTATCTGCCGGCATTTGCCCTGCGCGCAAGGCGGGGACAACAGGTGCTGGGGAATAACCAGATAGCAGGGCTGCTCCGGCTGCAGGACACCGTATATGCGGTGTATTATGTCTCGCCCGGCATGGACAGGGTCGTAAATCCTGCGCGGGAGACAGATCTCCTGCAAGGCGTCTGCACCGGCGCCGGCTGTACCTGCGGGGCGCTGCTGTTTTGCGGCGCTGACTATGCGGCGATCCATAGCGCCCTGCACGGATCGTCCAAAGCAGTATCGGCACGAAGCCGCTGCGTATCATACGGCCGCTTTTACCGGATGGCACAGGAGCCGTGCCTTTACCTGCCCTGCTCCATGCAGGGCGTGCGCCAGCTCCATATCTTGAAGTATCCGGACTACCGGACAAAGATATGCAGGGCCTTGTGGGGCTACGGCGGCAAGATGGACAGCGGGATCGGTGCAGACTGGATCGATCCGAACGATCATACGGCGTTCCTGCTGGTCGCGGACATGGATATCCGGAAAATAGAGGAGACCGCGCATCAGATCCGGCGGAAAGGGTACCAGCGGCTGGTGCTGGCAGGCTTTCAGGAGCAGAACCGCTTTCTGAAGCAGTATTACAGGCCGCCGTTCTATTCCTCCGCCACCCTGTCCAATGACATCCTGGATCGGCTGAAGGACGGTGAGCGCCATGCGCCGCCTGTCTGAACAGATTGCCAGGCTGGAGGAGCGGGTACTGAAAAAGACAAAGCGCTGGCGGGACCGGCACCCGGGGAGCGGGAAGCTGTACGCCGCCCTTGGCGTAGTCATCTGGTACTTTTACGGCATGCTGGTAAACTCCGTCCGGCTCGGCGTCTGCCAGTCCTTTGACGCGGACAGTGGGATCACGGATATCTGGACGGTAAACCCGTTCCTCAACCTGATCGCCCCGTTTACCCCCACCGGTATTTTTGTCACCGCCTCACTGGTCACGTTGGCCTGCCTGCTGACGCGCAAGGGGTATAACTGGATAGCCGGCTATCATCCGGTAAAGGACAGGCGCGGGTTCGATATCCTGCCGGACGGCACACACGGCTCGAGCCGGTTCATGAAGCGGGAGGAGATGGGGCGGGTACTGGATGTGGGCAGGCTGGACAGCCTTTCCGGCACGGTCTACGGCAAGCATAAGGACGACCCGCTGGACAGCGATGCTTATGCGGACTATGTCGCGTCCAGCAAAAAGGCTGGCCTCGCCGGCAGCCTGCTGGTCGTGGGCGCGCCGGGTACCGGCAAGAGCTGGGGGTTCGTCCGGCCGTTTGTACTCCAGTGTGTGAAGCGGCGCGAGAGCATCGTCCTGACCGATCCCAAAAATGAACTTTATGAAAGCATGGCCGGCTACTTGATCGATCAGGGTTACGAAGTGCGGGTGTTTAACCTGCTGGATATGGAGCACTCGGACCGTTGGGATCCGATCGGCGAGGCGGACCACGACCCGCGCCTTGTCCCTGTCATTGCCTCCACCATCATCGCTAACACCTCAAGCGAGAAGGAGGCCAACGATTTCTGGTCTAAAGCTGAACTTAACCTGCTCACGGCGCTGTTGTACTATGTCCAGAACGAACAGGACAAGTCCGGACGGCGACTGCCGCTGGCGATGCGGCGGCTGGGCAGGGTGCTGGCCCTGCTCAGCGAGGACGGCCTCAAGCAGATAGATGAGACGATAAAGCGGCTGCCGGCCGGGCATCCGGCCAAAGGCCCCTACGGCCTGTTCCTGAACGCCAAGGAGAATCTGCGCGGCAACATCGTGATCGGTCTCGGCAACCGGCTGAACGTGTTCCACGATGCGCTGGTGGACAGCCTGACTTCGGACAGCACGATAGACCTCACCCTGCCAGGACAGAAGCCCTGCGCCTATTTCTGCATCCTGTCCGCGCAGGACAGCACCTACACCTTCCTGTCCTCGCTGTTCTTCACCATGCTGTTCTCCCGTCTGGAGGCATACGCGCGGAAGGAGACGAAGGACGGGAAGCTGCCGGTGCGGGTAAACTTCCTGCTGGACGAATTCCCGTCCATCGGCAGGCTGGGGGATTTCAAGCGCTCCATCGCGTTCACCCGGTCGTTCGGCATGAGCTGCCAGGTGCTGGTGCAGTCCATCTCCCAGCTGGCGGACATGTACCCGCGGCACGAGTGGGAGGAGATCGCGGCCTGCTGCGACGCCACCATCTGCCTGGGTGTGAACGACCTGACGAGCGCCAAATTCATTTCGGAGAAATGCGGCATGACAACCATCCGCGTGACTAATAACCAACAGCCGCAGACGCCGCTGTTCTCCCCCTTGCAGAACAACATCCGGCCGTATTCCATGACGCGCAGCAACACCCAGCGCGCGCTCATGCAGCCGGACGAGGTGCTGCGGCTGGGCAACGACAGGTGCATCGTCCTGCTGCGCGGCCAGTACCCGATGCTGCTGCACAAGATAACGCCGCCGGAATTTACCGATTACGGCAAGCTGCGGCCGGCGTCCATCCATGACTACCCGCCGGACAGGCCGGACGGTGCGGCGGGCGGGGAAAACAAAAAGCAGCCTGCGCCGGATGCAGGATCGGCGGTGCCCCCTCCTGAACTGCCAGCAGAGCCGAAGTCCCCTTATTCCGACCTGCTGCAGCCGGACGATCCCGATCAGGAGGATGATATGCCCGATCATACGACATTTATCCCAACAGACGACCAGATCGACCAATACCAACAGGAACTGGATCGAAACAACGAATTAGACAACGAAAGCGAGGATGCTGCCTTATGAAAAAGAACATCTCTGCAGAAGACCGGCCGGACTTTACGCTGATGAAGCTGTCCGGCGCTATTTCCTATTTCCACATGCAGATGCCGCGGTGGCTGTTCTGCGACCTGCGTTACATGGATATGGCGCTGGAGAGCAAAGTGGCCTACACATTCCTGCTCAACCGGTACCAGCTGTCCCGCCGCAACGGCTGGGTGAACCGGCACGGCGAGGTGTACATCATCTACACGCGCGAGGATCTGGCACGGGAGCTGCAGGTTTCCTACCGCAAGGCGATAGCCTGCTTTAAGGAACTGGCGGACAGGGAACTGATCTGGGAGCAGCGACAGGGCCGCGGTATGCCGAACCGTATCTTTCTGGCCGAGGTGGCGCTGGACGAAAAGGCGGCCTACGGCTATGACTGCGCGCCGTTTTGCCCCACGCCAAGACCTGTAGAAATGGCAGTTCTGGAAAAGGAGAACGAGACGCCTGATACAGCGGAACCGGCAGCTGAACAGCCAGCTATGCCGGAAGGACAACTGGATACGGACAAGAATACGTCTGAAAGTCCTGCCGAAATTGCAGTTCTTGATATGCCGAATCCGCAGGTCTTGACCTGCCAAAACGGCAGTTCCAGAAGTGCTGAAACGGCAGCTTTAGACCTGCAAAAACCGCACACAAGTAAGAAAGAGAAGAGTAAGAAAGAGTACAGGGATACTGATGAGGAGCTTCCGACAGTCCCGCGCGCGGGCGCGGATGACGGGCGCGGGGCCATAGCGGCGATCTTGCAGCGATGCGAGCTTTCCCGCTATGAGCCGGAGGAAGCGGCGGTGTTCCGGGACGCGGTCTCGTGGCTGTACTACTGCGGCCGGCTCGGCATGGGCGCCTGTACTTATCCGCGGGGCTATGTCCGCGACACGCTCCGGCGGCTGGATGCCGACGTGCTCGATGAGGCGCTGTACAAGCTGCGGCGGAACGAGAACGAGACGCTGTCCAACACGCTGGTCTACACCGCCAAGGTCATTTTCAGTACGATCGTGGAGATGGGGAGCGAAGCCCTGCTCGATCCCGTGCTAAACCAGGTGAAACGGAGGTTGACGATATGAAGTCAATGTATTACAGCGAGCCGCAAATCAGGCTGCTGGACGCCCTGGAACAGTTGGGCTGCATGAAGATGCGCCAGGCCAAAACATTTCTCCGGCTGTGCTTTGGTATGGAGGAGAAGGCTGCAAAGAGTATTATTCGGCAGCTGCGGTATAAAGGGGATATCCATATTGATGAAAACACAGGCGATCTTGTGATACCTGGCAAGGAGTGTGACCGCAATATTATCCGTGCATTTGATATCGCTTTTTCGTTTGCCGAACAAGGGGATGCGCCTGAGATAATGACACCTCCAAGGCCGTATCTGATGCTGGCATACTACGCCGTACGGGAATTACAGCTTTTGATCCTTTATGTCCCAGTAGGGATGGAATGGCGCTGCGGTACACAGTTGTCTGTAATGCGGAAAAAAGCGCAGATAAAGACCTTACAGGTGATGCTTCTGGCAGATGAAGGACAATTGGAACGGATCGGGACACATGTTCCGTGTGTAGCGGCATACACAGACAGCGCAGGCTGCCTGAAAATAAAAAGTTTGGAGGGACAACATCATGGGGATTGACCAGAGAATGCAGCAATGGCTGGAAAGCTCACGGCAAAGGTTTTTTGAATCGGATTATAAAGAACTGGATAAGGAACTGACTCCCGAAGGACGGACAGAATGGAACAGCATTTATGCTTCCTACCGGTCCGGAGCGCTGCTGCATGGGACTGTGATCGGCGTAGAGAAGATTGCAGCGCCTTTCATGGACAGCGCAGAGGGAGATGGCGACGGGCCGGATGAAATTACTTGCATTGTGGTTGTGCCGTACCGAGTAAAGATACTGATTCCGGAGCCGTTGATATGGTGGCCGGGCGAGGAAAGAGAGAGCTTCTTGCTCAACCATATGGGCGGGGCGAATGTGGATTTTGTGATTATAGCGGTAGACCGGCTGAATGAATTTGCCATCGCCTCACGGGTACGGGCGATGGACCGCAGGAGATGGCAAATGACAATGGTTGAGAGGCTGCAGGCCGGCGACATAACAAGCTGTGAGATCCTGAGTGTTGGGCCGGGCCTGCTGACGATGTCCTGTCATGGCTTTGACTATACGGTGACTCAATCCGGATTGTCCTACTCCTGCCTTGGGGACTTGCGGTCTGTTTACCGGCCGGGACAAAGGCTGAAAGCAAAAGTGATAGCGGTGGACGAGGGAAATTTGGAAATTTCGGTAAAGGACGCCGCGCCTGATCCGTATATTGGGGCGGAGTACCGTCATCCTGTGGGTTCGACACGGCTTGCCACTATCATCAGCAAATATAAGGGCGGTGTGTTTGCGCGGCTGACGGATGGTTGTACGGTCGTTTGCCGTTATGCCAGGCAGTTTGAAGACAGTCAATTCCGCCCAGAGGATATTGTGAATGTGGAGATAACCTCGTACATGGAGGGCAGGAAATGGCTGCGGGGTAAAATAAAGGGGAAAATTGGGTAGTAATACAGTAATATGGGGTTATCCTTCCAAGTTTTAACAGAGCAAACGCGGATTTGATACGCTTTATGGTGGCATAGGTTCCGGTTGCATTTGTCGTTTCCAATATTGCCAAAGGCGACTGGCTGATATCTTTGCTATTTTCTCTATCCATGGCTGTTGACCTGATCCCAGGGATTCTACCTGTGATGATCAACGCTTGGCTTGAAAAAGAAAGTTCTGCTATGGGAGAAAAACAAACGATTGCTTTCGATATGTAAGTACCCTAAAAAGCACTCCCGTGTGGTATCTACACAGGAGTGCTTTCGTCTCATTGGGATATTTCGAGCGTCAGCGGGTTCCTTTATCACCATATACATATATTAAACGGCTAATAAAGTCTGATTACGTTTTATTTGACAAACACACCGGTTGTCTTTTTTCAATCTTGCTGCTATAATGTTTGATATTATATGGAGACAGCTAAAGGGGAGCCTGATTGTATGGATGAGAGATACTGCCAAACGTGCAGGGCAATACTTGCAAACGACGAGCATGAAATTTGTAGGTGGTGCAGCAAGGACTATTTAATTTCCGGTACTGTAGATCGAATAAAAGATGATATGTGGATTGACCAAAGGTATGATATAGAAGATATCAGTAAGAAACAGGGTTCAGCGCAATAAAATGGATTGGATCGGCGGGAATTGAGAATTTTTGTGTAACGGAAATCTTATTTTCCGATTTTGAGATGAAAAGATGATAAAAATTTTTTCTCCTTTTGCCAGATGACTTGTTTTGTATTATACTATACATAGCCGCTCGTTTCTTTACAGCCGCACAACACCACTGGTCTCTTTTCGGGCGGCTCTCACATAACTATTTCTGCCTTTTTAAAAGGCGGCTTTCGTTTGCTCTCTTATGCTGCTCAGTCGCTTATTTCTGAAATGTTTTGGATTGTTTTCAGTTTTTAACTTAAAAATGATCTCCTAAGTTCGGCGAGTAAAAAAGAGGGAGTAATGGCTCCCTCCTTTTCCAATACATGGGTATCTGTATGGTCAAACCAGCGATTAGGAACAAAAGAAAGTGGTTATTACGGGCAGAGCAGAGGAATACAGAGTTCTTGTAAAGGCCATGCTTGAATTTTCAGGCATGGCCTTTGGCATGATAACAAACCGTATTTGAAAGCAAAAGAAAGTATATGGATTGGTGTGAAATTTTCACTGTTTTTAAAACGAAATATAGTCATAAACAAGATCTTGATATCAAATAGAAGCGTCCAGTTTTCGATATAATAAATACCATGCTCAATCCGTCCTTTAATAGACGTATCACCGCGGAATCCATTCACTTGAGCCCAGCCAGTAATGCCGGGACGTACTTGGTGCTTTACCATATACAGAGGAACGCTTTCCTTGAATTGGTTGACAAAGTAGGGGAGCTCAGGGCGGGGACCAACTAAACTCATATCCCCTTTGAGAACATTAAAAAATTGTGGGAGCTCATCGATAGAAAACTTGCGGATAAATGCACCAAATTTGGTCTTTCGTGGGTCGCTGTCGGTACTCCAGCCAGTAGACTGTTGATCATTAACACGCATGGGACGGAATTTATACATATAAAAAGGTTTTTTACCCAAGCCGACACGTTCCTGCTTGAAAAGAATAGGACCAGGAGAGGACAGCCTAACGCCAATGGCAGCAAACAGCATAAGCGGAGAAGTCAAAATAATTAATATGAGCGAGCCAACAATATCTGTGGCACGTTTAAAAAATGCGTTGCCGATATTATCAAGCGGAATATGGCGGATGTTTACAAGAGAGATGCCGCAAATCTCGTCAATTACGGGGTGTGAGGGCATAAATTTGTTGTAGAAAGGAATCAAAGAGACTTTTACACCGTTTTTTTCACTGCTGGCAATGATATTTTGCAAATAAGGATATCGTCTGCCTCCAATGCAATGACGATTTCGTCAGGATTAAATCGGCTAAGCACTTTAGGAAGGGCATCATAAGTTCCCAAATATGAAATCCCGGGAAGGCAATCATGCGGACCAAGGTAATGATCGATAGAAAAACCGAGTGTCCGGTTTTGAAAGATCGTCTGATAATATTCAAGAGCCAATTCGCCAGAGCCGGTCAGAAGAACCTTTTTCTGATGGCAGGCAAAAGAAAATTTTTCGGCGGCAGACGGGTAATAATAGCATATTTGCACGGAAAATGCAACTTTTTCGGAAAAGTGTTTTGCGCGGGTGAAGCAGGCGCCGCCCATCGCTTTTCCACCAAAGCCCCCGGCCGCGGTGTAGAAATTTCAGATGTGGAATTATGCAAAACGCCCGAACCGCCGGATACGCGCTTGTACTGCGGCGAAAAATGCGGTATACTTTTGATACGAACAATAGGGAGAACCATGAAGTTTAAAACAAAGCTGGCCGTTTGGGCATGTAAAGCGTCAGGTGCGGTGCTGCGCCGGCTGGGCCGCGGCGGAACCAATCTGCCCGGCAAGATCGCGCTGCGAATTGACCCTGATATCTTGGGTGAGCTGTCGCGCGGCATCAAGGTCACCGTGGTGACCGGCACCAACGGAAAAACCACCACGGCCCATATGATTGAGCAGGCTTTTGCTGATGCCGGGCTGAAATAATACTGGCGCAAACCTGCTGACCGGTATTATTGCTGTGTTTGCACAGCACGGCACCCTGTCCGGACGGTGCCCGTATACCCATGACCCATGCGCTGATTGAATGTGATGAGGCTGCATTTCGCAAAACCAGTGAGTATCTGCCGGTTGAGTGTTTGGTGGTCAACAATATTTTTCGCGACCAGCTGGATCGGTTTGGAGAAATCACACATACCCTGCATGCCATCCGTGATGGTATCACCCATATTCCGGATGCCACGCTGTGCTTGAATGCGGATTGCTCACTCACCGCCTCTTTGGCCTTGCAGGTGCCGAATAAGATTGTTTGGTTTGGGGTAAATGTGCCGATCTATGAAAATACCGCACAGGAACTTTCCGATGCCCCTTACTGCATCCGCTGCAAAACCGAATATCAATATGACTATACGACTTACGGTCATCTGGGCGGTTTTTCCTGCCCGCATTGCGGTTACCTCAGGCAGGAGCCGCAGGTTGCGGTTACGCAGGTGCTGAAAACCGGCCCGGATTCTTCCGATATCCTGCTGGACTTGTTTGGTCATGTGCATGAGGTGCATGTCAATTTGCAGGGAGGCTATAATATCTACAATGCGGCGGCAACAGCACGGATCATCGGCATCAAAGAGGAAACCGCGATCACTGCCTTTGGCCAGTTTGAGTGTGGTTTTGGCCGCGCCAAGCAGTTCACACTCGGACAGGCGCAGGCGCGTATGATGCTGGTCAAAAATCCGGCCGGCTTTAATCAGGTGATCAATCTGATCTCGCACGATGAGGGATGCTGCAAGCTGGCCTTCCTGCTGAACGACCGTTTTGCAGACGGCACGGATATCAGTTGGATCTGGGATGTGGATTTTGAAGCGCTGGCCGCGCAGCAGGCGCGTTTCACCTGCATTCTGGTTTCCGGCGTGCGGGCGAATGACATGGCGCTGCGGCTGAAATATGCCGGCTTTGTATTCGACCGGATCGAGGTGATCCGCACATATGAGGAATTGCTGGATGCCGTCGGCGCAGACGAGGCACCTGCCTTTTTGATGCCGAGCTATACCGCAATGTTCGAGCTGCGCGGAGAGATCAGAAAGCATACCGATGTAAAAGCGTTTTACGAATAAGGAGGAACGAAAACGATGGAATGCATATCTGCCACCTTTATCCGGATATCCTGAATTTGTACGGCGACCGGGGCAATATTTTTACAATGAAGCGACGGCTGGAGGCACGTGGGATCGGCGTACAGATGATCGGACAGCCGTTGGATATCGACAAATACGATCTGTTTTTCATCGGCGGCAGACAGGACTTTGAACAGGAGGTACTACTGCGCGACCTGGCTGGCGGCAAGGGACGCGATATCCGCACCGCGGTGGAAGATGAAAAGGTGTTTCTTGCCATCTGCGGCGGGTATCAGATGCTTGGCCAGTACTACAAAACGTGGGATAGCAGCCAGATGGATTTTATCGGTGCCATCAATGTGCATACGATCGGCGCCAAGGAACGCATGATCGGTAATTATATGTTCCGCACCACACCGGAAAGCAGCGGCTCAGTCATTGTCGGGTTTGGAAATCACTCGGGCACCTATTTAGGGGAAGATGTGGCGCCGCTTGGCATGGTGCTCAAAGGATTTGGCAATAACGGCGAGGATCATACCGAAGGTGCACGGTGCAAAAATGTTTTTGCCACGTATTCGCATGGTTCGTTGCTGCCGAAAAAAACTGCCCTGTGTGATTTTATCCTGCAAACCGCATTGGAACGCAAGTATGATACCTGCGAACCGCTTGGCCCTCTGGATGATACGCTGGAAAACAGCGCGCACGATTATATGGAGCATCGGCTGATGCATGGCTGAGTGTCTGCGGAAACACTGTGCTTTCAATCGTATATTTTGGTGTCTGTATGTATCGTCCGGTTCATATGTCAGTGTTTAGCAGCAAAACCGGCATATCAGGTTCCGGATCAGATGAAGATGGCGGTATATCGCCATCTATGAGGCTGTCGAAAAGCTTCGTTTTTCCGACAGCCTGTGTTTGGGCTTTGCCAAACACGGACGGAAAAAGTTCCCATATGGGAACTTTTTCTCTCTCAAATTATAAATAGTCCGGCGCATGTCCTGACTGTTTATGCAGTTGCAATGCAAATGCTGTTTCATGCGCACTGCCGCGCGCATTACCGACGCGCATCGGCAATACGCTTTTTCGATAGGCTGCTCTTTTTTTGACACATGCCACCGTACGAGAATGGTTTCGGTGAGTGGAAGGCAGCTATCATATAAGCCCTCTGCCGGAAAAACAACCGTGTTTTCCGGCAGAGGGCTTTATGAGAATCAGATGTTTGGTTATGTTTCCCGATCATTCATCGACGAAGAATTCGCCGCGCGCTTTCAGATCTTCGATAATCTGCGCATGCATCTTATCATTCAGCTTATAGCAGGCAAACAGGATGACACCGGCAATGCTCAGAACTGCGGGAATGAGGTTCATCACCACATTCATGGAGGACAGTGCGCTGGCGGTCTGGGAGGCCGCGCCTTCCACATAACCATTCATCGCCAGCATAGTGAGCAGAGTGGTGGGAGCCAGAGCGCCGCCCAGCTTGAGCATGAAGCTGGTGCCGGAAGAGCAAAGACCATCCGCACGGACACCGGTTTTCCATTGGCCATATTCTACCGTATCACCAATCATACCGTAAAGCAGCGCGGTGCAGAAGCCATTGAGCGCACCCGCGATGAACAGGAGAACGAGAACAAGGGTGGAAGAAGTGTTGCCGGGATTCAGGAATACCAAGATAAAGTTAACAATAAAACTGAATATATAGGAGAACAGCATCGCACCGCGTTTTCCGTGGCATAGCTTGACCAGCGTGGCAGAGAAGAGCGCTGCAATGGCGGTTACGATGCCGTTGGCAGTCGCATACAGGGTAAACAGACCGGCATCGCCCCAGACATATGTGAAATAGTACATACCGACGGTCGATCTGCCGTAGTTGAGGAAGCCGTAGACTAGAAAAGCCAGACAGATGATCAATAGGGGCGGATTTTGGAGAAAGCAGTTCGCCATGGCCTTGCCCCCCATTTTCTGACCCTTCTGCTTGGGGGGAGCCTTGACGACTTCCTTGGTACCCAAAATACAGGTGAATACAAAGGGAATTGCCAGCGCACAGACTACAACCGCAGCCAAGAGATAGCCGCGAACGGAATTGCCTTCTGCGCCGCTGAACAGGGTAACAAGCGGAATAAAGAGGGCAGTTGAAAGTGCACAGGCCAGAGCGGAAATGCAAATGCGGTAGCTGGAGAAAGAAGCGCGTTCACGGGGGTAAGGGGAAATAACGCCGTTTAGCGCAGAGAACGGAATATTCCAGGAAGTAGAGGCGATAACCGTGATAAAATAGAGACTGCAGCCATAAGCAGTGCGGGCGCCAACGCTCCAGTCGGGGTGAGCCCAGAATAGTAGAATGACTAACGGGATCAGACCAATGGCGCCGCCCAACATCCAAGGACGGTAACGCCCCATTTGGGTGTTGGTACGGTCAGCCAGAGAGCCGATCATGGGGTCGTTAAAGGCATCCCAGACGCGGCACACCAGAAATAGAATGGAAACAGCGCCTGCGGGGATGAGGGCAATATCCGTCATGAAAAATGCTAAGTAAGAACTGACGAGCATCCAAGGGAGGTTATAAACCAATTCGCCGGAGGCAAAAGCAAGCTTTTTGGCGATGGCCTGCCCACCATGATAATAGTTTTTTTCTGGTGGTACAGCAACTTTTGTTTCGTTATCCATCTTGCTGTCGATTGGCTGTAGATGCAGCTAATCTTTCCTCTTTTCTATTTTAATCTGATGTTATTCGTCCATTTTAATAACAACTTTGGCAAATTTTTTAGTATAGAGATCTTCAAATGCCTTTTCATACTGGCTGAGGGGATGTACACGCTGGATGAGAGACTTCAAATCCAGCCGGCGAGCCATTTTAATGGCCTTGGGGAACAAACCGGATCCCATGATCACGCCATGCAGGTGCTTCTGATTCCAGTAAAAGTCATTGTGCAGGTTCACTTTTAGGATGGGGTCTTTTCCGTACATGGCAAAGTAAACGCCGTCGCCATTCCGCGCCAGAAGCTGCAGCGCGGTTTCTGCGGCGGACACAACGCCGGTACCCTCCAAAACACAGTCGTACATTCCGCCAGCAGCGGCGATGGCCTTTTCCGCTACCCCTTCCTCACGGGGGTCAAAGGCAAAATCAGCACCAAGCTTTTTTGCCAGCTCGCATTTTTCTTCCACCAGATCAAAAACGGTGATAACTGACGCACCGGCCAGACGGGCAAGCTGCACTAGCATCAATCCCAGACCGCCCGCGCCCATGATTGCAACGGACTTGCCGTAAGAGATATTGGCCTGTTCGGCAGCCGCCAGCGCAATGGTCAGCGGTTCAATCAGGGAGGCGGTTTCCAAATCGTATTCTTCAGGCAGCTTATGGATCTGCGTTACATGATAAACGGCATATTCCGCAAAACCGTTCATGCAAAACTGCACGTTGGTGCAAAGATTTTCATGTCCGCTACGGCAGTTGTCGCAGGCATAACAGTATTTTGCGTAATTGGCAACGACCTTGTCACCGGCATGATAGCCGAGCGCTTCGGCCTTAGGGCCGGCCTTGTCAATGATGCCGGAAACTTCATGACCGAACGGCATAGGCAGCATAGCCTTGGTGCTTTCTTCAAATTCGCCCAGATGGCCGGTCAGCGTGTGAGTGTCCGATCCGCAAATGGAGGAGTAGATGATTTTGACACGAATTTCGTCATCGGCAGGCTCCGGAACTGGCACCTCTCTTGCCTCCACGGTTCCCATGGTATTTTTTTCGAAATCACGAACCGAAGTAATATATAGTTGCTTCATCACTTTGAAAGCTCCCTCATTCAGAAAATAAAAAACCGATCCGCTGTGAACATATTATGTAATCGGGCGGATCGGCTTTGTGGTTTACTGCTTACTGCACTTTCATTATTTAAGGAATTCACGCGCAGTTTTGGCGATACCGGCGCCATCCATGCCGTAGTATGGATACAGTTCTTCCGGATAACCAAATTCCACAAAAGTATCAGGAATGCCAATTTTCTTCAGCCGTGCGAACACACCGGCTTCCATCAGCACATCGGCAACAATGCTGCCGAGACCACCGAGGATATTGTGATCCTCCACGGTGATGATGGCACCGCTCTTTTTGGCAACGTGGATGACAGCATCCTTATCAATCGGTTTGATGGTGTGCATATCAATTACGCCTACACTAAAACCTTCTTCCTCCAGCTGACGTGCCGCCTGCACGGCGCCGTATACGCCCATGCCGGTGCCGATGATGTTCAAATCGGTGCCTTCTTGGATGACATTAGCCTTGCCGATCTCAAAATCATAGTCGTAATCCTGGTTATAAACTAACGGCTCCTCACCGCGCGGAATACGAATATAGATCGGCTTGGGATAGTTGAGCGATTTACGCAGCACCTTTTTGCACTGCTCCGCATCGCAGGGCGCGATCATGGTCATGTTCGGCAGGGAGTTCATCACGCCGAATTCAATAATGGTGTTGTGCGTCGGGCCATAGCCGGAGGACAGGCCGGCATGCGTGCCGATGAGACGTACCGGATAATCGTTGTATGCCACGTCGTTGTGGATCTGATCCAGCGCGCGCACACACAGGAAGGGGCCGAACGTCTGCACATACGGCAGGAAGCCCTGCTTGGCAAGACCGGCTGCCATGGTGACCATGTTCATCTCCTGAATACCTACATCAAGGATGCGATCCGGATATTGCAGTTGTTTCTGCTGCACACGGCCGCCGTTGCCTGTGCCGTCTGCGTTGATATAACATACTCTGGAGTCATCATCGATCATTTCGAGGATTTCGTTTGTAACCGTTCCCTTGGCTTCCATTGCGGGGCCCATATCACCGCAGCAAAAAGTAAATCCACCCATTGATTACACCTCCGCCAGTCTTTCCGCTGTGTATTCTCTGATATCCTTAAGCGCTTCTTCAAGTTTTTCATCGTCAAAGCCGCCGATATGCCATGCGCAAGGGCGCTCCATCATAAACTTAATGCCCTGCCCCTTGGTTGTGCTGCAAATGATCGCGTTCGGTTTGCCGTTGAGTGTAACTTCCGGCAAATTGGCCAGTGTCTTATCGATTTCAGCCATCTTGGTGCCGTCAATTACCGTAGCATTCCAGCCAAAGGCACGGAAGCAGTCTGCCATGCCTTCGGGGCCGCCCTTTTCGCCCCAGCGCTCATTCTGTCCGGTTTCAAACGCAGCCGACGCATGATTAAAGTCAACAATGGCAACAATGTTGTCCAGATTATGCGATGCGGCATACAGAATCGCTTCCCAGTTGGAGCCTTCTTCCATTTCGCCGTCGCCCAGCAGCGTCCAGATGCGGGATTTAATGTTCCGTCCGCGGTTGGCGTGCGCTAAACCACAGCACCACGAGAGGCCATGGCCAAGCGAGCCGGAGGAAACCTCAATGCCCTTGACGTGCTTGTGGTTCGGATGCGCGCCGAAGGGATGGCCGATGGTATTATAGGTATCCAGCAGCAAATCCCAGTCATACATCCCCATATCGCAGAAGATGGTGAACAGCAGAATGCCGTTGTGCCCCTTGCTCAGAATAAAAATATCACGGTTGGGATCGTCCAGATTGTCCGGATCAAAGCCCATATACTTGTAATACAGCGCTACTGTCACATCAGTTGCGGACATAGGGCCGCCGATGTGTACGTTGCCGATACGGCGCGTGCCGAGCGCCAGCTTTTCGCGGATTTCGCCGGCCTTGACCACCAAATCGCGTACGTTTTCAACATGTACTTTCGCCATGGTATGAATTCATCCTTTCTGTTAGAAGATCGAATAGCCGCCGTCAACCGGAATGTTGATGCCGGTGATGTAGGAAGAAGCCTCGCTTGCCAGAAAGAGCATAACGCCCTGCAGCTCATCTGTCCGACCGAAGCGCTTGATCGGCACTACTTCCAGACACATATCATGTCCGGCCTTATCCATTACGCCTTCGTGGATGCCCGACCAGATATAGCCCGGGGAAATCGTGTTGACACGGATGCCATAAGGAGCGAGTCCCGCGCCCATATAGCGCGCCAGTTGAGAGATGCCGGCCTTTGCAGTACCGTAGGCGCAGACCGGAGACGGGCCGCCGCCGATAAAGTTAGCATTGTAACCGGAGAGAGAAGAGGTCATAATGATCGAACCGCCGTGATTATGCTCACGCATAATCTGCTGTGCCACTTGTGCGGTCATAAACGCACCGTTCAGATCGATATCAATAATCTTTTTCCAAGTGCTGTACGGCACATCAACGTCATCGCCCATCAAGCAGACACCTGCGTTGATGTGTGCAAAATCAACCGTGCCCAGTTCGCGGATCAAATCATCCTTGAGTGCTTTGACCTGTTCTTCATCCGATACATCGCAATACAGCGGAACAACTTTAACACCGTAGCGTTCGGACATCTCCTTGGCGAGCGGTTCTAATCGGTCTTTGGAGGCGGGAATATCCACCAGCGCGACATCTGCTCCAGCCTCAGCCCAGGCTGCCGCCGTGTTTCTGCCAATGCCACCGCCGCCGCCGGTGACAAAACCCTTCTTGCCCTTCAGTGAGAACTTATCCATCAATCGGTATGAGGAGTCTTTCCAAGCATCCTTGGGATATACTGCGTAGAATTCTTCTGCCATCCGGGTGTTCCTCCTTTTGATCAACGTGCTGTCCGGGACACACGCATACTGTTATGAAAAACAGGAATATCAGTTTTGCAATCGCATAAAAAGAAATCGCAAAATTTGTATAAAATATATAAATATTTCTGTTTTTCTCCTTCTGTTTTTAATATAACACCGACTGTAACACTTAACAAATATCAAAATACTATCTCCCACCCATAACCCCAATGCATACCGCAAGCTTTGGTTTGACAGCCTGATCATTTTCCGTTATGATGGGCTTAACGCCACAGAAAAGGAGAGGATGGCACATGCAGTTGCAGCAATTAGAGTATATTGTAAAAATTTCGGAATGTGGATCGATCACGAAAGCAGCAGAGCAACTGTTTATCAGTCAGCCAAGCTTGACAAAATCCATCTCCCATCTGGAGAAGGAATACGGTGTTCAAATTTTTGTGCGCAAACCGCGCGGTATCGAGCTGACAGATGATGGGAAAGACTTTGTCCATTATGCAAAAGGTGTGCTGACTGCTTCACAGGTGTTGAAACAGCGCTTTTCTTCCTTGGCTGAGACAGACGGCTGGGAGTCTCGCCTATTTGTTGGTGCGCAGCAGCTTGATTTTGTTTATCAAATGTTTTTGGAAATATATGAACAAAATAAAGATAAGAATATTCACTATAACTTGGTGGAAACCGACCGAAACAGCGTTATTGAACAGGTTTTGAACGGTGCGGTAGATCTTGGTATTTTTGTTCGAAGCAGTGCGGATGACAAGACTTTTTTGTGGCATACAGAGGCAAAAAAATTAGATATTCAGGTGCTTTCGCGTGCTACTGTATATGCCTGCGCAGGTCCGAAAGCACCATTTTACGAAAAAGACTGCATCAGCACAAGGGAGGCTGAAAACAGCACCTGTATCGTGCTGGATATGGGGTCACGCGCAAAAGAAGACAAATGTTTTGGTTTAACGCAGCATCATTTCAATCTGAACCGCGTTGTTTTCTTTAATACAATCAGCGCGTGTGAATCTTTTCTGGCAGAAACAGATGCGGTATTATTTGTTGCCAAGTGGGCGATTGGATGCTTCAAAAATCCGGCACTTCGCTTTTTTCCAGTGGTGGAGAGCAAAAATGAATTGAATACGGTAAATGAGCTTTTGCTGGTCAAACGTGCGGGAGAACCGATTGATGCGACCGAACAGCAGTTCATTCAGCTGTTGGAACGATATTTTTCTGTCGAAAGGGATTGTATAAAAACTACGTTGAATGGATGAATAATTTCCTGTGGGAAACCGTTAATGATGCTGATTTCACAGTTTTTTCCTGAAAGGCGAACTGTTGCTAACATAAAAAAGCGCCTGTAATCTATTTGAATTGGCACAGATACTCTTCGGGGGAGTAAATTCTATATAAAATCCTTTACCGCACTTTATGATATCTCTTTATCGGTTACTGCAAAGCGTTTGTTCGCTTTCGGCATTTTAGGGAAACGTCTAATTTATGGGCAAATTATTGACAGTCCCAATGATTGCAGCGTCGCTCCCTATTGGTTTTAGACAGCAAACATCATTCATCGATAATAAGCAGTGATCGGCAAGGATGTTTTCAATGGCAGCAACAATATCCATTTTGAATATCAAGAGAGGGACTGCGACGACCTTAACACTGGGCTCATAGTCAACGGCAGCGTCCTTTTATATATTCATCATAACACACCCCAGTTTTTGTCAAAACGGCTGTTTCCGGAGGACTGCTTCCTATCCCGCGCAAAACACTTTTTCAAACAAATTCTTTACAATAAAGATAGAATGGCATTGGGGGATTTTG
Organism: Agathobaculum massiliense; assembly: GCF_900291975.1. Classification (GTDB taxonomy): domain Bacteria; phylum Bacillota; class Clostridia; order Oscillospirales; family Butyricicoccaceae; genus Agathobaculum; species Agathobaculum ammoniilyticum. The sequence goes on along the minus strand of NZ_OMPN01000001.1, from coordinate 1,527,761 downwards.
GCATGCACGAAAAGAAATTATCTGAGGCGCAAATTGCAGAATTTACCCGCGTGGCTCACTATTACTATAAAGAAGGCTGTACCCAAGAACAGATTGCGCAGCGTATGAATATGCCGCGGCAGCGAGTCAATCGAATTTTAAGCGATTGTTTGGAATACGGTATTGTGCATATTTCTATTACAGCCAGCCCAAGCACAATGTTGCTGGAGTTGGAAAGCCAGTTGAAAGAAAAATATCAGCTACACGATATTCGTGTTGTAGATATCGCAGGTGAGACGGATGTGTACCGCGATCTGGGTGCTTCGGCTGCGCAATATCTTGCAACTATTGTACGGGATGGCGATGTGATCGGCATGACGCGTGGCAATACATTGGCCGCCATGGCGGAGCAAATGCCTTTTGTGAATAAAAAGGATATTACCGTAGTGCAGATGCTTGGAAGCCGTAACAGTGAGCCACAGAATACGGCAGCAAATGAGATTGTTCATAATATTTCAGCACGATTGGGAGCCAAGCCGTTTATGCTGTTTGCTCCGATTGTGGTCAGCAGTGCGGAAATGAAAAAATCTCTGCAGCAGGAGCCGAGTTTTTTTGATACCTATCAAGTCATGCGGCGCTGCAATATTGCTGTAGTAGGTATTGGTGCATATGAAAATGTAGATATGCGATATTCCTTTGTCGGAGTCGATATCCATGATATTGCGCTGTCAGAATCCGGTCAACAATTGGTCGGGGAAGTGGGTACGCATTTGTTTGACCAAAACGGTGCGCGGGTTATAAACAGATATCGCGATCGTATTATCGCAATAGAATTGGAAGACTATATGCGGATTCCGGTTCGAATCGGTGTGGCCGGATTGCCTCCCAAAGCAAAGGCAATTTGTGCAGCGATGAAAGGTAGATATATTAATGCCTTGGTTGTCGATACTGCCACAGCAAGGCTTTTGGCAGATATGGCATAGACGACAGATATAATCGGAAGGTTTTATATTTACCTCGCGAAACATTTGAGATCGAAAAAATAAACGTATATTATGCAGCTTTTCATGAGAGCCTAGTTTGGTGTGAAGTGGCGTGATGTGCTGATAAAAGACGGCTGATATAGCCGTCTTTTATCACGTTTTGTAGAGAAATAGCGATGTGTGGTCCATCCCCCCTCTCTCTCTCCTCCTCTTGCGCAAGGTGAAGGACGTTCCGTAGTATTGGAAGCTGCCGATAATGCTTTATAATCCATTCCAAATGAAAAAATAAGAACGGTGATATGGGAGTAAACGCGTTCGAGACAAGGCAGATACGACAATGAGTCTTTTTTGCAGGACAACAAAATAGCCTTTGCATAAAATATATCGCGGGGCTTGATGGATTGACCAATATGGAGATTGGGTAGTGGCTAAAATGCATGGTGAGTAGAAAAAGACACTGATGTCATTCATTCTATTGATGACAGAAACTGTTGTGCGGCATCGCCAAGGGGCACCCCGATGCGCGCGATCTGGACAAAGCCCGCGCGTTTTACCGCGGGCTGCAAAACGGATAAAAGGGGGGTATGGTATGTTTAGACCGAACCCGGATGCGGTGCATCCCAATGAAAACATCCCCAGCTTTTGCTACATCAAAAATGTCATCACCCGACCCAATATTGAGGTGGGCGCCTACACCTATTACGATGACGCGGACACTGGCGGGGAGGATTTTGAAGCGCATGTAACGCGCCATTATGAATTTCTTGGGGACAAGCTGATTATCGGCAAGTTCTGCGCGATCGGCAAGGGCGTGGAGTTCGTGATGAAAGGGGCAAATCATCGCATGGCTTCGGTCACGACCTACCCCTTCAATATTTTCGCGCATGGCTGGGAGAAATGTACGCCTGCGCTGGACGAACTGCCCCTCAAAGGGGATACTGTTGTGGGAAACGATGTGTGGATCGGCCAGCATGTCACGGCGCTGCCCAGCGTGCACATCGGGGACGGTGCAATCATCGGTGCAAATGCCGTAGTGGCAAACGAAAAGTGTTTTGATCATCTTTTTATAACTCCTCATAAGTCCTGTATTTTTTCCCTAATGCTTGATATTACAGGGTTTTTCACGCTTTTCGTGCAGCCTGAGCTTCCATCTACTTTGAGGATATCTTCTCAAATCTTCGCAGCATTTCTCATGTTTTTTCCTGAAATATTGGTAAAGGCGTTGGTAAAGGAAGCCGCTTTACCAACGGGCAATTTTAAGCGTTTGCCACACGCAGCAGTTCATCTTTGGCGTCATCAAACTTCACATGGGTATAGGTATTCAGCGTTACGCTGATATCTGCATGGCCCATGATGTGCTGCAATGCCTTGGGGTTCATCCCGGATTTTGCCATATTGGAGCAGAAGGTGTGCCTGCACACATGAGGGGTTACTTTCGGCATCTGGATACGGTAGATTTTATTATACTTCTGGACAATATGCTCCAGATACTTCTCCCAATGAAGCGCTACCATGGGCATATCGTTCTTGTCCAGAAACAGAAAACCAACGTATCCATCAACCATGGGTTCCGTTTTGGGGATCGCACGGTTGGCGATGATCCGGCGGAAACAGGATGCTACCTCCTCGGTCATCGGAACATAGCGGGTACCGCTTTCTGTCTTTGGCTGCTGGATCACATACTCCATCTGTGATGTTCTCTGCAACTGGTGATCTACCTTGATACGCATTTCCTCAAACGCAATATCCTGGATCGTAAGTCCACAGAATTCCGAGATACGAAGCCCTGTGTGAAAGAGAATATAGATCCCGTCGTAGTATCCGCTGAAATGCTTGTCCTCTTTGATAAATTTCAGAAGATCCCGTTCCTGTTTCCGGCTGATAGCTTCTCTCGTCACTACGTCATTGGCGACCACCGATGCCAGCGCAAAACCGAACGGATTTTACGGATCAGGTCATCATCCACCGCCATCTGGAATGCAGGTCTGAGAACGCCTCGAATGGAATGAATGGAGCTGCACCCTCTGCCATCCATCTTCTGAAGCTTGATGAGCCATGCCTTGGCGTCCGACAAACGCACCTTGTCAATGCGCTGCCTGCCGAACGGCTCTTTTTTCAAGATGTTGATCACCGTCTTGTAGCCTGCGACCGTATTATGGCGACGCCGGTTTTCAGGGACACATACTTTTCCACCAGCTCCAAAACCGTGAGCTTTCCACCGTTGGTTACGATGTGATCGAACAGATCCGCTTCAATCTGCTTTTCCTTTTCTCTCAGGGATGGCTCTCGCTTTTTCCCCTTGGGCATAGGATCATTTTTATCCAGCCGCCAGCTGTACACATTTTGCTCTTTGCTATCCTCGTCCAGATAGCGGGACCGATACCTCCCATCCTTGCGCTGATACTCGCCTTCTCGCAAAATCCGATTGCGATTGTCTCGTCTTTTTACGCTCATTGCAATCTCTCCTCCAAAAGAAAGGAGAGCCAAGCTTGCACCCTTATCATAACACAAGTCAAGCTCTCCGCATACCTCTGCCGCGAAAGAACGGCAATCTGCCATCGAATTTTTGAACGGCTATTATACCGCAGTGACCTGATCCAGATACCTCTCAAATTTCTCCCGCTTGATCAAAGCGCGGTTTCCATTCATCACATAAAAATCCTCGCTGGGGTGCTCGTCGATCAGCATCCGCAACTTTCCCTCTCCGATATGATAATATCCGGCGGCTTCCGCAATGGTCAGGGTATAGCGCCGCCAGACCGGAATATCCAAACACTTCTTACTGCAAGTCATTGTCTTTTCATTTCCCATAGGCTACCTCCATAGATCAGAAAAGCCAGACAAAGGGCATCGGCAACGAGGCCCGGCAACAACCCCCGAAAAACCTGTAACCTATCGTCTGGCCATCGTTTTTACTTTTCAAATTTTGGGTATCCGCATTTAGTGGTTGAAACACCAGAAAACGAAGAAAAATTTTTCCGTATTTAGTGGTTGACATTATCCGCCTATAGCAGTACACTATAGGTGGATTTTTCTGCATTTTGTGGTTGAATTTTTTACCATTCTGCGCGCAAACTATTTCTTCGAAGTGAGGATCATTGAGTATGGCAAACGAAAAGAAAACCCCGTTTGACTATGAAAGTGAAATCTGGGCTGTAGCCAACTTTGTGTGGGGCCCGATTAAAACCTCTGAGTTCAATAGAGTTATCCTTCCATTTACAATGCTCCGTAGACTGGAATGTGCCTTGGAGCCGACCAGGGATGCCGTAGTCAAGGCGTTTGAGGAGAACGAAAAAGAATGGGGCCGCGAGAACGATCATTATTGCGATTTCAGCAAGAAAGCGTTCTACAACATTACCTCTTTCCGGCTGAACAGTCTGGGTTCAGTTGATACGTTGGATGCTCTTATGGAGTACATCAACGGTTTTTCTCCGAACGCAAGGGAGATCATGCTTAGGTTCAAGATGGAAGAAACCTGCAAGACGCTTCAAGAGCATGGGATGCTGTACAGCGTTTGCACCAAGTTTGCAGGTTTTGACCTTTCTTCCGAAAATGTCAGTGACCGTGACATGTCCAACATCTATGAGCATTTGATTCAGAAATTCGGCGAGTCTATTGCCGAAAACGCTGAAGACTTCATGACGCCCAAGGATGTTGTTCGGCTCGCCGTCGGTATGATTTTTGCCAATGACGTTGAACTCCTCAGCGGCGATGAGGGTGTTGTCAGAACGCTGTACGATCCAACCATGGGAACCGGCGGGTTCATTACGGACGCGCTGGATCAGTTGGAAGAGTGGCAGGCTGAGAAGAAGATGAAGGCTCCGGCGACGATTGTTGCATACGGTCAGGAAGTGGAGCCAGAGTCTTGGGCCATGGGCAAGGCCGCCCTTCTTCTGCGCAATGTCGGAACCAAGGACAAAGATATCCATGATCAGATCAAGGATATGAGCGCTCACATCATGTACGGGAACACTCTGAATGATGATAAATTCGAGTGCGACCACTTCGATTACATTCTTTCCAATCCACCTTACGGCAAGGAGTGGAAGCCAGAGCAGGAGGATGTACTTGCCGAAGCGCGACTTGGTTTTGCCGGCCGCTTTGGTGCTGGTACTCCTTCTGTGGATGACGGCTCCATGCTCTTTCTGCAGCATGTCGTCAGCAAGTTGAAGCAGCCGAATGCGGATGGAACCGGCGGTAGCCGAGCAGGAATCGTTCTTTCCGCATCTCCGCTCTTTACAGGTGATGCAGGTTCCGGCCCCTCGAATATCCGTAGATGGCTCTTCGAGAAAGACGTAATCGACTGCATTGTGAAGCTCCCACAGTCCATCTTCTTCCGAACGGGCATCAATACATATCTGTGGATCCTGAACAGCAACAAGCCCGAAGGCCGCAAGGGCATGATTCAGTTGATCGATGCGTCTGAAATGAAGACATCCATAAAGAAGAACCAGGGCAACAAGCGCTTTGAGCTCTCTGAAGATCAGCGCAACTGGATTATTCAGACATACATTGACGGTCACGATCACGGAAGCAGTGTGCTCGTACCGAAAGAGACGTTCATGTACCGCAAGGTCACGACGCAGAGGCCGCTACATGCAGTTATCCGGTTCACAAAAGCAAACGTGAATGAGATGTTGTCCTGCAAGCCGTTTGCCAAGCTCTCTGACACAAATAAAGACGTTTTTCGGAGCTTTTTATCTCAGGAATACATTGCCGCGGGCAGCAACCAAATCTCCTATGAGAACGCTGATAGCGTGGCAAAGGCGGCTCGTGCCAAAATGAGCAAGCCTGAAATCACGGCGGCAATCATCGCAAAAGCCATGCGTGATTTCTGCATCGTCAAAGGTCCTGAATTTCCTGTCGTTTACGACAAGAATGGCAGTGTGATGCCCGATCCCGATCTGAAAGATTCTGAAAGTATCCCATTTGGTACCTCTTTTGATTCCTATATGGAGACCGAGGTGCTTCCCTATGCGCCGGAAACTTGGATTGATGAGACTGTAGTGGATAAAGGGCCTTTGCAGGATGGAAAGATTGGAATTGTTGGGACCAATATCTCGTTCAACAAGTTTTTCTATAAGTACGAGGAGCCGAAAGACCCGAAAGTAATTGCCGCCGAAATCCTGGAGTTGGAAAACGGTCTGGAATCGTTCATGAAGGAGTTCCTATAATGATTGATGTTTCGTGGGCGGGGAAAATCCCATCACATTGGGACGTGGTTCCATTAAAAAGTAAATTCAACTTTAGCAAAGGGCTTTCTATTACCAAGGCTGATTTGGTAGACACAGGTTGCCCTGTGCTGAGCTACGGGCAGATTCATTCCAAGAACAATGCAAAAACGGGAATTGTAGGCGAGTTGCTTCGTTTTGTTCCTGATAGCATAACGGATGGATGTTCGGAATCTCTTGCAGTGAAGAATGGATTTATCTTTGCTGACACATCTGAAGATCTTGATGGGTGTGGCAATTGCACCTATGTTGATCAGAACGGCATATATGCTGGATATCACACCGTCAATTTAAAGCCCAAGACCGAAGAAGACTGGAAGTATCTCGGATATTTGTTTCAAACTGATGCATGGCGATACCAGCTTCGTAAAGAACTGACAGAAGTTAAGCTGTATAGTATTTCTCAAAAAGTTTTGAAATCTACCACAATTCTTGTTCCACCAAAAGAGGAACGCGAAGCGATTGTTGCTTTTCTTGACTCCAAATGCGCCGCAATCGATGACGCCATTGAACGGCATAAGCAGATCATTGAGAAGCTCAACATGTTTCTTGCGGAGACAATAGCAAATGCGACTTTGCATGGGATTTCAAGTTCCGAAATGAAGCCGAGCGGTGTGGAGTGGAGCTCACAGATTCCTGAGTCGTGGAATATTAAAAGAGGAAAATACCTGTTTGTAAAAACTAATGAGCGATCTATAGACGGAAGTGAAGAACTGCTCACTGTATCTCAGTATACGGGTATCACACCAAGAAGCCAGAAGAACGTCAATATGTTTGAAGCCGAATCTTTAGTGGGATACAAAATCTGTGAAGTGAATGATATCCCCGCAAATACTATGTGGTTGTGGGCTGGTGCCATAGGTGTTTCCAGTTACAGGGGACTGATTAGCCCATCTTACAATATCTATCGGCAAATCGATAATCAGTACGACAATTTATATCTTGACTATCTTCTACGTGTTACGCCCCTTGTGCAGCATTACAAGGCTCTGTCAACTGGAATTAGGCCATCCAGACTTCGTTTGTATCCAGACCAGTTTCTGAATATCAAATACCCTATTCCGCCAATGAAGGAACAGAAAGCTATCGCAGCATTTCTTGATGATACAAAGAACAAAGTAGAAGAATCGATTTCTCGTCAAACTGCAGTAATCGAAAAGCTCGAAAAATATCGCAAATCCATTATCTATCAAGCGGTCACCGGTAAAATCGACTGCAGAAAGGAGACAGTGTGAAATGAACAAGGATGCTCTCCATAAAGAAACTCATTTTGAAGCATACATCACGCGGAAGCTCGCTATGCTCGCAGCTTCAGGATGGCAGGTCAGTAATGACAACACAGGATTCGATCCTAATTCCGCACTGTATATGCAGGATTTCATCGCTTATCAGGAGGCTATAGCCCCAGATAAGATTGAGAAGATGAAGAAAAACATGGGGGCAAATTGGCAAAAGAATTTGGAGCTTTCTCTTGTCAAGTCTTTGGAGAACTACGGGACTGTCATGACGCTCCGCGAAGGCTTCCAGATGGCCGGGTATCAGACGATTACCTGCTCCGGACACTATCCAGATGATCCCCGCTTGCCGAAGCTGAAGGAGAACTATGACAAGAACATTCTGCGCGTCATGCGTCAGGTGCATTATCAGACCGCTGGGAGAAAGTCCCTGGATCTGGTCTTCTTTATCAATGGTATCCCTGTAGCTACGGCCGAGGTTAAAACGGAGCTTACGCAGAAGGTTCAAGATGCCATTGTGGAGTATCAAAACGAGCGCAAACCCATTGAACCCGGAACCAATCGAAAGAACTATCTTCTCATGTATAAACGCGGGGCTGTGGTTCATTTTGCCATCTCCGAGGACGAGATCTGGATGTGCACGGATTTGAGTCCGAAGCAGCCGAAGTTTCTGCCCTTTAACAAGGGAACCGAAGATGGTCATGCCGGTAACCCGCCGATGCAGGAAGGCGACACGGAGTATCCCACGGGCTATTTCTGGAACGACATCTGCCGCAAGGATAGTTGGCTTCGTATCTTCCACAACTTCGTTTTCGAGGAAGTGGAAAAGAAAGAAGACCTCACGGGACGTATCCGTGAAGTCCGTGCGCAAATGTTCCCGCGCTTCCATCAGTGGGACTCTGTCACCAGATGCATCGATGATGTGAAGCAAAACGGCGTAGGGCAGCGCTATCTAATCGAGCATTCGCCCGGCGCCGGCAAAACAGAAACCATTACATGGCTTTCCCATGAGCTCATGCGTCTCATGGAGCCTAATGGCGAGCGCAAGTTTTCTTCCATCATCGTTGTCACAGACCGTGTTAGTCTGGATACAAATATCAAGGCCACTATCAAGCAACTGAAGAAAACCGTCGGTCTGATCGAGATGATCGGCGGCGATGAAACCGAGAAAAAGCAAGGTTCCAAGAACACTCAACTTGCCAAAGCTCTTCATGACAAACGTGAGATCATCGTTGTTACGATTCAGACCTTCCCGTTCGCGATGGAAGCTATCGGAAACGATTCTTCGCTGCATGGGGCCAACTTTGCTGTTCTCATCGACGAAGCGCATTCTTCACAGGAAGGACAATTCTCGGGTAAGATGAAGGCTGCCTTGAAGTATGCTTCCAAGAAAAGCAAAGTCAAAACCAGTGAAGAAGATGCTACCGACGAAGATGCCATCAATGCCTTTTTCCTGCAGATGCAGGAGAGCAAGGTCATGCCGGACAACGTGTCATTCTTCGCATTCACGGCTACCCCGAAAGCAGATACTATGACTCTGTTCGGCCGCCCAGGTACAAAGCTCGATAAAGACGGCAATCCGATTCCGGAATCGTTCCATAAGTATCCCATGCGTCAGGCAATCGAGGAAGGATATATTCTTGATGTTCTTCTTGGATATATGCCGTATAGGACAGCGTATCGTCTCAAAGAGGACGTTGTTCCTGAAAATGTAGTTGACGAACGCGCGGCTATTCGTACCATCGCTCATTGGCAATCCATGCACCCGACAAACGTCATGAGCAAAGCGGAGTTCATAGTAGAGCACTTTGTAAAGAATGTTGCAAAGCTCCTTGACGGTCAGGCAAAAGCCATGGTCGTTACGTTCTCGCGCGCATCTGTCATCCGCTACAAGTACGCAATCGATGCGTATTTGAAGGCCCATCCTCAGTACGACAAAGATAAAATCGAAAAGCGGCTACAATTCACTGTTCCTGGTGAACCGCTGGTTGCATTCTCCGGAAAGGTCAAAGGCGCAGATGCGATCATACCTGAAGATGCGCATATTGTGGATGAGTTCACTTATCTGAAAGAAAACCCGTTCGCCTATATCAAGCGCGATTTTGAGTATACCGAAAACAACATGAACAACATCGGGTATCAGAAAATCGAAACCGCGTTTGATAAGACTGAGAGCCGCATGCTTATTGTCGCGAACAAGTTCCAGACCGGTTTTAATCAGAAGAAGCTCTGCGCCATGTACATTGATAAGCCGATCGCCAACGACATCGAGATCGTGCAGACGTATTCTCGCCTCAACAGAACTTTCCCCGGTAAGGACCGCGTGTTCATTGTCGACTTCGTAAACGATCCCGACAAGGTCGTAAAGGCTTTCCAGCACTATGATAAAGGCGCAAAGATGGAGAAAGCGCAAGATCTCAACTTCATCTATGATCTGAAGCGCGCTCTGGATGATGCAGGCATCTACACTGCGCCTGACTTTGAGAGCTATAAGAAGGTCAAGTACAGATCCATGACAGATGTGGAAGAGACGCGGAGAGATTCATATAGGGCAAAAATATACGCTGCTGTGTCCGTACCTGCTGACCGTTGGAATTCCGCTCTGAGAGCTCAACAGAACGCTTATAACATGTGGTTGAGCGTTAGGGATAAAGCGAAACAAACTGGCGATAATGACGCGGAGCAGCAAGCTGAAACCCGGCTGAAAAACATCCAAGATGAACTGGACAAGCTGATGGATTTCCGCAAAAAGCTGAAAAAGTATTGCGCTGCCTATGACTATATCTCACAGATTGTCGATCTTGGAGATCCTGACCTTGAAGTGTTCCGTAGCTTTGCGAAGCTTCTCTCCAAGAAGCTGGACAGCATTTCCGTGGACGAAATCGATATCAGCAGTCTGATTCTTTCAGACTATAAGATTGCCGCAGTTACCGCTCCTGTTCCAGATCCTAACGACGAGCCGGCGCTGAAACCTATGACGGCGGGCGGCAAAGGCCACAGCAACCGCAAGGAGTCTCTCAGAGCAATTGTGGCGCGCATCAACGAGATTTGGGGCAGCGAGGCATCTCCGGTTACCGGCGCCCGTACAATCAATGCTATTGCCGACTATGTGGCCGCTGATGATGTTGCACGCGTTCAGATCCAGAACACGACGAACTCCAAGGAAGCAATTATCGCAGACGGCCGTATGGAAAGCATCATTCGCCTTGCTGCGATTGCATTGAAGAACAACGAGTTCGGTGATTTGGCAGACCGCATCATTAACGATCCTCAGGCGTGGTATACTCTTGCCGAAATCATCTACGATCTTGTTGATAAGAATAAACGTATAGATATGCCCGACCTGATGAAGCTCTTGAGTAAGGGAAACGGCAAGGACTAAGCCAAGCTCGATGAAATGTCGATCTTGTGTAATCGAAATAGGGGGTTACATGGGAAATAACTCAATCGGTGATGTCCTTACTATTCCTCATTTTGAGTTGCTCAATCTGGATAAAACCACAAAGAATAACATCGAAAAAGTTATTCTTGTCATGAAGTACAATGGCAACATTCCTGTCACTTGCCCGAATTGTGGCGAGAAGCTATACAAGCACGGGGAACGAACCATTAGCTTTATTGATACAACTCTCTTAGGGAGTCCCGCTGAAGCGGAGATCTCATTCCCGAGGAGACGTTGCAAGAAGTGTGGAACGATTTGGAGACCGGACATCCAAGATGTGGACGAAGGACATTATGTTACAAACAGAGCGTTTGCCAAAATAGCAAACAGTTCAATTAAGCAGTCTTTCGAAGATGTCGCAAAAGAATATGGGATCGTCCCAACAACGGCAAAAAATATCTTCGTTAACTACATACGGAAGAAGGGCGATGTGCTCAGATTTCAAACCCCTGCCTTTATCGGTTTGGACGAAATAAAAATCAAAAAACTCGGTGAGGTAACTGTCATCACAGACTTAGAGCATAAAACGCTCTACGACATGACGCTGGGCCGGAATCAGAAAACGCTTACGGAATACTTCGCCAATATGCCAAACCCAGAAAGAGTCATCTGGGTTTGCACTGATATGTACCGTCCATTTGAAAAAACCATAAAAGAAGCCCTTCCTAATGCGCGCTGGGTTATAGATCACTATCATTTAGTGGCCTATGCGAACTTGGCGATGGATGCGGTGAGAAAAGAAATTCAAAAAGGTCTATCGGATAAAGAACGCATTGCCACAAAGAAAGGCTTGGCATACACCTTGAGAACCAGGCAGAGCAAGATGACTTCTGAAGAAGCTGCTCAAATAAAGGAATGCAGGAATAGCGAGAAACTCAATAAATTGGCGATAGCATTTGATTTAAAGGAAGACTTCTTTAATATCTATGACGAGAATCGGACCTCAAAAGAAAATGCGCAGAAAGCCTTTTCGGACTGGGAGAAAAGTATTCCAGCAGATGACATCTTCGAGCCATTCCGCACTCTCGCCAAAACAGTGCATAACTTCTATGAGCAGATTTTCAATTACTGGGATTGCCCAATAGCGATTACAAACGGATTTACTGAATGCACGAACCGAATTATCCGTGAGAACAGCGTTCGCGGGCGCGGCAGTTCTTTTGAGGTTTTGCGCGGAAGGACACTGTTTAGAAAAGTAAACCTTCAGGCGTTGGAAACCAGCGGCATGCTTCTCGGACCGTCAATCCCCAAGAAAGGCCCCGTCTTCCACTTTGAGGAGATTAAAGGAATTGAAGATGAAACAGTAGAGGATGAGAGTACATATTATGACAGCTTCTCTTGCGATCCTTTTGCCGGTTTGAAGGCTTGGGAAGACTACGATCCTGAAACTGGTGAAATCTTCGACGATGGTATTAGCAAGCTCGAAAGCTACGAGGACGATCTTCCGTTTATCTGAGCATACAGCAAAAGAGCATGGTCACTTACGGCCATGCTCTTATAAACAATTGCTTTTCAACCACAAAATAAAGAAAAAATTGTCCGATATTTTCAACCAGAAATTATGGAAAAATATCCTTCCCGCTTTGCGATTTTCAACCAGTTATTGCGGATACCCGTTTAATTGTTTGGGTTGAAAATAATCAGGTATGCTTGCCTGATTACAGGAAGCCCCTTTGAAGCCGGTTTAGCTAAGGTACTAAAAAATATAAATGGAACTTATTATTCAGGAAAGGCGTGCTTATGCACGCCTTTCCTTTCGGTATACGCTATAAATAGAGTGTGCTTTCAGGCTGCTTTCAAAGCCCGTATCCCCTGGGACCGTATCTGCAATTCCTGCTGGTACAGCTGCAGGGAATGAAATTCCTCGTCTGTCTCCGTCAGCTCCTTCCGGAACAGCGCCTCATAGCGCTGTTTTTTCTCCTTCAGTTCCTCTATACGGCGGACCCAGCGCTCCATGATGGCCGCGCTCTGGCAGCCACTGTCTATCAGGTAAGCTGCCTTCTCCTGGTACTCCTGCGCCTCCCTGCGTGCGAGTGCATAAAACTCGCCGGCCATCTTTCCACGCTGCTTTGCATCGTCAGCCACAAAAAAGCTGTTCACCACCAGCGCTTTGTCGTTCCGGTTGGCATGGTTCAGCTGCTCTATCAGTTCCTCGAACAGGCCAACCTGATGCATTTTGTCCCGAGGGATGAAATACAGCTTGCCATAGACCGAAACCGGCAGCGCGTCCAGTGCCTTCAGATAGTGCAGCAGCACCGTGTCTATCTGGCTGCGGCCCAGGCAGTTCCGGAACACGCCGAATTTCTGCTCCATGTCCGTGCAGAGCTGGTCCACATCCAACAGCGGGTCGCCCTGCACAGTATCGTGGTACATCATGCCGGCGCCGCTGTCATAGCAGACGTTGGCCAGCTTCTCATACCGGTTCGTGCGCAGGCCAACGGTCTCCCGCACCAGCTCGCGCGAATAAAGGTTCCCGTCCCGCTGGTTGTCGCGGCAGTAGATACGGAAGATCTCCTGTGCGCCGCCGGAGCCGGACACGGTCCGCCGCGTCACACGGCCGGTCGCATTCCGGAAGGCGTCCACCTCCGAGATGCGCCGCCCGGCATACGGGAAGCCCAACGCCGCGCAGATCCGCTCGAAATCGCTTTGCTCCACCAGCACATCGGCCAGCGAATAATAAAGGAATTTGCCCAGCAGCCGGCTCTCGTCCGTGCTGTTCTGTACTACCATAAAGCCGTTCGCATTGTTTGTCATAATGCAAATCCTCCTTATGCACTTCGTTTCATCGCCAGAAAATCGTCTATGCCCTTGCAGGCCGGATCCCATGCCATCGTGCGGCAGGGGACGCCGGCTTTTTTCATTTCCAGCCGTAGGCGGGAGACAGCCGCCTGTACCTGAGGGTTGCAGCGTTTATCCATGTCGAACGCCTCCCATGCCTGTGAGACGCGGAGCTCCTTCAGAGCATCCGCCAGGAACGAGACTGCATTCACGCCCGGGACGCAGACGAAAAGCGTCCCTCCAGTCAGGAAGCTGGACACATCGCCCTTTATCGGGCCTTCTGTGATCACCGCTTCCTTCCGGCTGCGGTCACCGGCGACATGCACCCAGCTTCTTGCGCCTGTCCCATACGGCTTGCCCGCGCTGGACATCCATGCGTATTTCATGCGTTCCGCGTTGTCGCGCCGGATCTGGACGCCCTGTATACGTCCGTCCGCCGCGCGCACTGGGACCAGCAGGCCGCTGTATGCGCACGTCCGCCACGCGCCCAGTTTGTAGAAAAAGCCGGGGATACCGTTCAGGTCAAAGCGGGCGGAAAGCTGCGCGGCGATCTGGTCGCGCAGCCCCTTCCCGCTCCCCAGCGTGCGGTAGCCGTTCTGCCAGATGGCAGCGTCGGTCAGGCCGCGGGCGAGCAGGTTATCTCTATGCGCCGCGGACAGGGGCAGCAGCCCCAGCATGGCGCGGTACACCGCGTCCCGCCGGTCAAGCGGCGCGGGTTCGCGTTCTGGCGGGCGCTGCACGGCCGGACGGGGGAAGTGGATCACGCTGTCCCCCAGCAGCTCGTGGTAGGCGTCACGGTAAGAAAGCCCGGTGCGCCTTGCGTACAGGGAAACGGCATTTCCGTGCGCCCCGCAGTGGAAGCAGTGGTACTGGTCCGTGCCCGTGTACAGGTACAGCCGCCGTCTGCGGTCCCCGCAGAACGGGCAGTTGATATGCACCTGCCGCTGCCCGCTGTCCTCCACCGGCAGGCCGCTCTTCCTTGCCGTGGGCAGGATGGGGAAGGTCTTATAGCCCATCCCGTCACCCGGCCTTCCGCTGCGGCTCGTCCAGCGCTTTCACCTGGAGTGTCTGCCGCGGTACGACGCGGGCCAGTATCATCTGCCCGCCGTGCTGCGCGGCGCCGAGGTCGCACAGGCTCTCCGTGTTGTCCACGAACAGCGGATAGCTTTTGCCGGATAACCTGGATAACAGCTCTGCCACCTCCAGCCCGCAGCGGACGCGTTCGGAAAGGGAGAGCCGGACATAGTCGCGGCCATCCCAGGTCAGCTTGAACACGTCCCGCAGTTCGCCGCTTTCCTTCATCGGCTCATACAGCTTGAGGCCGGCCCTGCGCATTTTCACAGGGGCAAACAGCAGCGCCGCCCGTTCGGACTGGCAGGCTTTCGCCGCCGTGATCTTGTCGTTTATTGCACGAATTTCTTCATCCAGCTTGTCCAAAGCCTCTTTCTGCCCCCTGGGCAGGCTGCTCAGCAGCTTCTGGATCTGCTCCATTTCGCTCTCCAGTTTGCCTTGCTCATGGAACAGGGTCTGGTATTGCTGCGCCTCTTCGGCCGTCAAGCCACCCAACAAAAGGGCTGCGGACAGTTCCTTGATTTTTGCCTTAATGCTGCCCCGCTGCTGCGCGGCGGCGCCTGTGGGCAGTGTCTGGAGCGCCGTGGCAAGACGGGAGATTTCGGCGGCTTTCTGCGCTTCAAACTGCAGACGGCTTTGGGTTTCCTGTGCGGCGAGCGCTTCACTCTGCTGCCGCAGGGCAGTGCCGTCCGTCTGGATCTTCTGCAGCCGCTGGGTAAAGGCCGCCTGCACTTCAGGAAATGCGGCGCCGTCCAAGCGGCGCAGGCAGGTCGGACAGACACCCTGCTGCTGCAAATACTGTAAGCAGCCTGCCTCGTCATTGTACTTGCCGTACAGGAGCTGAAGCTGACTTTGCATCTGCTGCAGCTGTGCCGCGCCGGCAGATTCGTACTGCCGCTGCTGCGCGGCGTCCAGCTCTGCCTGCAGGGCCGCGTGGCGGCCATCCGCCTGCCCGTCCTGCACCGCATCGTACTGCGCGCTGAGCCGGGCGATCTCTGCATCCAGTGCAGTAAAATCCTGCGCTTCCTGCTTGCGCACGAGCGGCGCGAGCGCTGCAGCGGTGTGGGCAAGCAGGGCTTTCTTTTCGTCCAGCTCCTTTTGCAGCCTTGCACGCTGGCTGTCCGTCTGCTGCATCTGGCCGTCCAGTACCAGCCGGTCCTTTTCCAGCTCCTTCAGCTCGCTGCGCTTCTCTTTCAGGTAGACCTCCGGCATTTCCAGCCGGTCGTCCCCGAGGATGCCGCGCATGTGTTCGCTCAGCTTTTCCATCACCGCTTCGTGCGGCACAGCGGGCAGGTACTGCTCGATCAGCTTCCGCCCGTCCCCGCCGAGTACCTCTGCAAAGTACAGGGGATTGAGAAGGGAGAGGATGAGGTCGCGGCTGCCGAACCGCTCCGCGAAGCGTTCCTGTGTCATCAGGACGCCGTCCAGTGATACGAAGGTCTTCCCCTCGTGCCGCCCGCGGCGGATCACATGCGTCTGGCCGTCCTCCGTGCGCACGGTGACTTCCACGCGCATGCCCGCAGACGACCCGTTCTGCAGCCGGTCCAGATCGCGTCCGCCGAAGTACGGCGCGCCGGTGAGCGCATAGGCGATCGCGTCCGCGACCGTGGACTTTCCCTGGTAGTTGTGGCCCGTGACGGCCGTCCTGCGGCCGAACGTCCAGCTGTGCTCGTCTGCAAAGCAGCCGAAGCCGGTAACGGCCAGCTGTTCAATCTGCAGAGAAGCGATCTGCGCCATCAGCACACGCCCCCTTGCGTATGGCTTTCCATCCAGCCATGCAGGACGGAAACAGCCTCCCTGTATCCAAGCTCTGGGAACTCGCGTTCCAGATACTTGGCGGCGCCGAACATATCGATCAGCCCGCTGTCCCGCAGCTCGTCCAGATAAGCATAGTACATGCGTTTATCCTGTTCCATAGCATCCTCCATTTCACGCGGCAGGCTGGTAGTCCTGCAACTCATAGTACGTCCCGCCGGCGGCGCTGCGCCGCACGATCTTCGCGCCCTGTATCCGCACGCCGTTTGCCAGCCCGGGCTTTGTCCCGAGGCTGAACACCTTGAACGCGCGGCCCGTCGGCGTGACCAGATCGACCCACGCCGCAGCCGGATAGCCCTGCACTGGCGCGGGCTGCAGGCTGCGTACCGCATAGATGTCCGCCGGCGCATTGCCTGTGTTGGGCGGCTGCGCAGGGGCCAGCCCCAGCTTTTGCAGCTGCTCCGTATAATACGAATCCAGCTCCGCCGGATGGGCGATCTGCCTGTACCTGTCCAGGGACGTCCATTTGGCAGGGATCTCATACAGGTACCGGCCAATACCCCAAAGCACAGACGCGCGCTTAAAGCTGTCCGAGATACCGCCCTTGATGGCCTCGATATCCGTATTTTCCGCACCGTCCACCTTTTCCACCCATTCCCTGCGCTCTTCATGATAGATGGAGAGCCCGCAGAGCTGGGAGGAGACAGGCGCTTTCGGCGCTTCGGACGGGTCCTCATACTTGCCGGGCTTGGGGATGTACTGGTGCCACGGGATGAACCTCGTGCGCCAGAAAAACGGCCCAACCACATCGTCCAGCCGGTTCTGGATCGCGCGGCTGTCTATGAATGCCACGGCCAGCCCTTCGCTGTTCGAGTTTCGCGTTTTGGTCACGCGCCACTCCACGTCCGCGGCCGCGAACGGCTCGCTGAGCCGCTTGTGCAGTTCTGCTCCGGTCATTCGTCATACACCTCCCCCGATGAAATCCGTAAGCGTTTTCCCGTTCGGGATCAGCACATCGCTGTAATAGTACGCGGGATCCTTGTCCTTCAGGTGCTCGAACAGCTCCCGCGCGGACAGGCCGAGCCTTGTGCAGTCCGGCTTATAATAATCGTCCCCAAAGGGCAGGGAGAGTACGCGGTGCATCAGCCCGCGCAGCTTCCACAGCGTATCGTAGCCGGTGAACGGGTTGGTCCCCACGCAGAGCGAGAAGCCGCTGACATTCGGGAACGGAAACCGGTACAGCTGGCTTTCGGGCATGAGCGCGCCGGTATCGGCCACCGCCATCTGGAAACCGTTCAGCATCCCGCCTTTCATTCTGCACCGCAGCAAAAGGCGAGGCAGCGGGAAATCTGGGTATACGGTCTTATGATAATAGACCGTGCAGCGGTCCGTGACGTTTTGGAGCGTCACGTCCCAGCCGTCCGGATACGCGGTGAGCGAGGCGACGCCCGGCGGGAGCAGGCCGCTCCGCACAGGGGCCATCCGGGTATGCGCCTCGAGCCCGCTCAACAGCGCGTATCCGGGGATATGCCTGACTTCACGTGTGCCGTCTTCGCGGATCAGCTCGGTCTTCACCACGCTTTTCAGCGGGTCCAGATGCAGCACAGCCTTGCGGATGCTTCCAGCCATCATGCCGCCTCCTTTGCCTGCGCGGAATGCGAAAAGCTTATGACCTGTCCCGTCTTATCGTCCGAGGCCAACAGCTCCATACTGGAGCGGAAATACGCCATCACATCCAGCAGGCCGGCCAGCAGGGGCTCCCAGTCCGTAAACTGGTCCTCATATATCCAGACAGATAAGCCAAACCCGCATTCATGGTGTGTCTGTGTTACCAGGTGGAACCAGCAGCTGTACGGGCAGTAATCCAGCATGGTGTTATTGAAATACGAGAGCGCGTCCAGATAGTAAACGTCCTGCTTGAGCGGGATACCGGCCTGTTCCGCGTGCCTTTGCGCAAAGCGGAAATAGTCCTGTATCACGGCGTCCGAAAAGTACATCCGGCAGGTCATCGTATCCTCGTCTTCGCGGATATCAACGAAGTCCGCCAGCGCATCGAGCAGTTCGGACCAGTAGGTATAGAGGAAGTCCTCATCGCCCCAGAGCGCATTTCCAGTGTTCCGGATGAATTCGTCCAGCCTGCCGGCTTCCTGATATCTGGCTGCGAGTTCCAGCTGCAGGAATGCGTACTGCAAGTCCTCATAGCTCCGCATGAATATCGCCCCCTCAGACATAAAAGATCTGCGGCTGCGGCGCCGGCTTTGTATAAACTGCGGGCTGGTACAGCTGGAGGACCGGGCCGCCAAGGCTGTCTGCTTCTTCGCAGCGGTAATACATGTCGCGGGCGTCCTCCGGCTGGAAAGCACCCCAGTCTATTTCATACAGGGAAATATCCTTCCCAAACAGGAACGGCAGGGCGACGTGTTCCGTAAGATACCCTGTGCCGAACAGCGGTTCGTTCTCATTGCTCTCCGGCAGGCTGTCCAGACTGCGGATAAAATCCGTCATGTTCAATTTCAGCATCTTCCTGTCCTTTCTCATTAATATTCGTCCGCAAACAGGATGGTGGTCACGGAGCGGTCCCACTCGGTGATGATGAACACCTTCTGTCCTGCTGCCTGATACGAGGAGAGCAGGCGTTCGCCGTTTTTCACTGCATGGTCATTCTGCGCCCAGTCTTCGTCACAAAGGTCTCCCCAGTCACAGCGCAGGTGGCGGCTGAGCAGATGGCCGATGACCAGGCTGTTCAGTTCCTCCGCAATGCGCCGTGTCACAACGATCTGACCGGCGGGGAACGGTACTTCATGGATCACATGCGCATTTTCTGTTTTCATTTTCGTTCCTTCTTTCATGCCAGCAGCTTCACGCCTTGGGGCGTGAGCACATTGAACACCATCTTATTGCTCGTCGTCTCGACAATCTCTGTGGTAGTCGTACCGTCTGTCTCGTCGTACTGCTCGCCGGTGCGCCGGCGGACCGCTTTTACAACACGGCCTTTCAGGACATGCGGCGCGCCGCACTCGATCAGCCCGTTGATGAGGCCGGAGCCGCCCACCAGGCCGATCTGGCCGATGGTGAGCGGCAGCGGCGGGCGCTTTTCACGCCCGTCCAGCGCGGACTGCCGCGGCAGCATACTGCCCATGCGGCGCATCTGGTCCGCGAGCTCGCGCACGTTGAACCGAGCGCCCTGGAACAGGGGAACAGCCTTCTCTGCATCCGGCAGCGGATAACTGCCCGGTGGGATCTGGTCCAGCGCAGGCAGCTTATCCGGAGACAGCGACGCCATTTCCAGCAGCCGCGCCATGCGCGGGTTCTCCGCGCGCGGCTTGCGCACGCCCAGCACCGCGATCTGCCGGAACTTCCGGAACTCCTCTTCACAGAAGCGGTACGCCATCAAACTGTCAAAGTGGGCGGCGAGGAAGCGGCACACGTCCTCGGTGAGACGGTAATAGGGGATGATGCAGGCCAGCACCCCGCCCAGCATCAGGTGGTTATAGCTCTCGCCGAGGAAGCGTTTCTCGCTCCGCGCGCCGCCATAGAGCTGCAGGTACGGCGGGTTGAGGAACAGCAGGTGGAACGCGCTGCGCGAGATGCGGGAGAAATAGTAGCTGCCCATCGCGACGTGGTCCAGCTGTTCCTGCGCCGCCTCCGCGCGGCTGTCATCCAGTTCTGCGCCGTAGGTCACGGCGTTCCCGCCGTCCCCAAGCTGATGGAGGGCCTTGCCTTCCCCGCAGCAGGGGTCCAGCAGGTTCACCGTTTTGCCTTCTGGGAACACCAAAGCGCGGCGGATATACGCGACATGCGCCGGGTCTGTGGGATAGTACCCGAGGCGGACGCTGTTCATCTGCCGTCCGATCGCGGCGGCGGATACGGTTTTTGTCCCCGCATCCGGCAGCACCGGCCTGATGTAAGCCAGCCAGTCCGAAAACGCTTTTAGCAGCTTGCTGTAATCCGGCGTCTGGATATGGAAACTGGATACCGCCGCGCTGAGCTGCGCCGTATAGGCGGAGACCCTGGGCAGGTCCAGCTCTTCGAGCAGGAGCGCTGCTTCATGGAGGGCGGATGCCAGCTTCTGTATCTGCTGCGCGATCTGCCGCAGTTCCGCCGCGCCGCCTGCCTCCCGCAGGGCGGGAAGCTGGCCGGCACACCAGCGGATATCCTGCGCAAGCTCGCCCAGACGGCCGCAGGCATACGGGATCTGCTCCATCATGCCGCCCTCCGTTTCGGGAGCAGCGGCCGGACGTTCACTGTCCTGCTGGAGAAGGTAGTCATGCGGGTGGTAAGCTCGCCGCCGGCGATGATGTTATACAGCATGCACAGTGTAAGCGTGGCCGCCATGAGGTTGGCCGTCATGGCCTGCGGCGAGGATACGGAAGCCTCCGTGCAGGACAGCTCACTGGGGAATTTGTCCGTTGGATTGAGGATATCCGGATAAAACCCCGCGACAGGTTTGCGCAGCGTGCGCCCGCCTTTGCGGACGCCGCACACGACCTGCCCGTTCGCCAGCCCGTTGCCGGAATCGATGTAGACCAGGTCGCGCGCGTGGTAAAACACCTCGTTGCACATCCTCCGGCTGCGGTTGTTGTCCACGCAGCCGAGCAGGATAACGAGCGCGTCTTCCTGTTCCGGTTGGAGCAGCCGCCGGAGCTCGTCCTCGCTTTCGATGTAGCGCGGCATATAGCAGCACTCCATACCGAACGCTGCCGAATACCGCTCCGCGAGTACCTCCGCCTTATTGCGGCCGAGGTCGTGGGAGACGAAGTTCTGCCGGACAAGGTTACGCTTTTCCACCAGATCCCCATCACAGAGGATGGCCGTGGAAGGGCGGAACACCGAATACAGCAGGCGGTACAGGTGCGGGGCGATATGCCCGCCCGTGCCGCCGCAGCCGAGCATCACAATATGGATGGGGCAGGAGGCAGGGAAGCGCATCACGCCGCCTCCTTCAGGCCGGTTTCTTGAACGGCTTTCAGCCACTCAGGGGCGAAAGGGACGTCTGTCCGCTCGCAGACCTGCTCCGCCGGTACCTCAACATGGCGGCCGCCGCACGCAAAGCGGCAGCGGATGTCCGGATAATACCGGTCCAGGCGGCCGATGACCATGTACAGGCGCGTGGCCTGTTCGTCTGCATCGTCTGTACGGGAAAAACGGGCGGCCATCGTGTTATGCGAGTGCACGTCCATGACGTGCAGGTACCGCTCTGGGTCCGGCTGCTGCGAGAGGTCTGTCTCCACGCTGGCCTTATCAATGCGCTGCGGCGGGACGTGCAGGACGTATTGGCGTCCCTGCCGGTCCCACAGTACGTTGACCAGCGCCTCTACATCCCTGCCGTAGTCCACGCACACGCGCCGGAAAAATGCGATGATCTGCGCGAGCAGAGCCGCCGGGAGCCGGGGCAGGCTCATATGGAAGCCTGACCGGACGCCCTCCAGCTCCGCAATATGCTGGGACGGCGCGATAAATGTGCCGATCCCGTTGCGGCGCATTTCGTATACCCTGCCGTCCTGTGCGGGGATGTATGCGATAGCCTTATCCGACTGCTCCGCCTGTTCTGTGCTGCAGAACAGCCCCTTGTAGCCTGGGAAACGCAGTACGCCCTTTTTCTGGGCCGTGACCGTAGGCTTGACGGTACATACCGGATCCTTGTCCTTTTCCTTCAGCTTTTTCAGTGCGTCCTTAAATTTCCTGCCCTTCTCGATTTTGGCCTTTGTCTCGAAGATACTCGCGTCCGCGCTGGATACCCGCTCCGTGATACCGGCGCAGCTCACAGTCCAGGACACATGGCTGCGCGCTTCGAGCTCAGGGCAGTCCGCGGACATTTTGACGCGGAGCTGTTCAAAGGTCATGGCGGGGTCTGTGATATCTTCCCGGATAGAGCCGTACTCGAATACAGGGGTTGCGTTGGCCAGCCGTGCGAGGCGGGCCTCCGCATCGTCCTCCGCGACCGCGCCGAACAGGTCTATGACCTGGCCGGCCGCGGGCTGCGGGACGGGCGCTGCTGCAGGTTGCTGTACTGGTGCAGCGGTGGCTGCCTGCGTTACGGGGCCTGCTGTCTGTTGTGTGGGCGCCTGAGGCTGGCTTACCGTTTGCTGTACTGGCTGCGGTGCGGGGAGGGGGACGCCCTGCGGCATCTGCTGCAGGACGGGCTGCCCTGCACGGTACGGCGCAGTTTGGGACGGCTGCATCTGCGGCTGCGATTCCGGAGCTGAGGCCGGCTGGCTTCCGACAGGCGCCGGCTGGGGCTGCATTACCTGCGCTGATGCGGGTATCTGGTCCCCAAGGTCTACCGGCGGGAGTGCGGAACCGAAAAGCTCCTCCAGGCTATTTCCGATCCCAAGATCCATTCCGTTCATGCTGTTGTTCTGTTCGCTCATTGTCTTTTTCCTCCATTCTCTGTTTTGACGCAAAAAAAGACCATACAGCATCCGATAGTGGATTTCTGTATGGTCTAGTCAGGTGATGAATCAAGTACGGAGCTGGTGTGCGGTCCAGACAGGCAGACTGCCTCCTGGGCGGGTTACTCTGACACGAATTACTCTGACCTGATTTCTCCTTTAATATAACACGGTTTACCTGCTCTGGAAAGATGAAATGTTTTTACCCTTATTAAAGTAAGGATGTGTCGGCAGATATCAGTGTAATGGAGACAGTGCAGGTGCTAAAAGTTAAAAACCGCTGTCCTGCTAAGGCGCGTCTGCACAAGGGCAGCGGTAAAGCCCAACTCAAAGTAAGGGAGTTTTCCACAGAACGATTGGCTCTGTGGAGAAATTTTCTTTTTAGATACTAAGCCCGCGTCTCTCTCTACACGTTATTATGGAAAATCCTGCATGAGGTATCTGCGTTAGGAATGGCGCAGGCTAAATACAACGGGAGTTACAGAAATGCACTAATTTGTAGGCATAAAGTGAAAATTAAATTTAGACGGATTTCACAAAATTAGATTGATAATTCTATAACACTATTCAGCACGCTTCCCTCGACAACCCCATTTTGCGTGTGATATGGTTATTTAAATAAATTGTGCAGGTTCAAAAATCTGTGTTAAAACAGCAGGGGGCGTTCCCTGCTGCAGCAGATGTATTCATGAGGAAGCAGAGGAGTATCAGAATGAAAAAGAAATATGCTGTGATGGACGGCAATACCGCTGCGGCTCATGTGGCCTACGCGTTTACCGAAGTTGCTGCGATCTATCTCCTCCCCGATGGCGGAAAAGGTGGATGAATGGTCTGCCAAGGGCCGGAAGAACCTGTTCGGCTCCACGGTGGACGTGATCCAGATGTAGTCCGAGGCGGGTGCCGCAGGCACCTGCCTCGGTTCGCTGCAGGCAGGCGCGCTGACGACGACCTTTACCTCGTCCCAGGACCTGATGCTGATGATACCGGCGATGTATGCGATGGGTGGACAGTTCCTGCCGAACGTCATTCACATTGCCTCGCGCGTGGTGACGAGCAACCACCACTCGATTTTTGGCGACCATACCGACTTTATGATCTGCCGCATGACGGGCTATGCGATGCTGATGTCCTCCTTCCCGCAGGAGGCAATGGATCTGGGCGCGGTGGCGCACCTTTCGGCAATCCATGCAAAGTATGCTTTCATACACTGCTTTGACGACTTCCGCACTTCGCACAAGATGCAGCGCATTGAGGTGCTCGATTATGAGGACCTGCGCGGCCTAGTGGATTATGACGCCCTCAATGCGTTCCACCGCCAGTCGCTCAACCCCGAGCACCCGACCAACCGCGGCAACAATGTCAACCCCGATATTTGCTTCCAGAGCAAGGAAGGCGCGAACGTCAAGAGCGCCCTTGTGCTGGACACGGTGCAGCATTATATGGACGAGATCAACGCCCTCACCGGTCGGGACTATAAGCTGTTCAACTATTACGGCGCTCCGGACGCGGAAGCGGTCATTGTTGCGATGTGCTCGGCCTCGGAAGCGGTCAAGGAAACTGTGGACTTCCTCAATGCAGCCGGCCGTAAGGTCGGTATGGTGCAGATCCACCTGTACCGCCCGTTCTCTGTCAAACATTTTGTGGAGGCCATCCCCGCAGCCTGAAAAAAATTGCGGTGCTTGACCGTTCCAAGGAAACCGGATCGGTTGGCGAGCCGGTTTATCTGGATGTGGTCACAGCGCTCAACCAGGCCGGCAGGGGCGATATTACTGTGGTCGGCGGGCGCTATGGCCTGCCCTCCAAGGACGTAACGCCCGGTATGTTTACCGCGGTGTACGATAACCTACGGCAGGATAAGCCCCGAAGCAACTTTACCATCGGCATCAACGGTGATGTTACATTTAATCGCTGGATTACAAGGAGATCGAGCTGCCGCATCAGGGCAGGTTTCCTGCAAGATATGGGGACTTGGCGGCGACGGCACCGTGGGCGCGAACAAGAACGCCATCACCACGATCGGCCTGACCGCCAACAAATACGCGCAGGCGTATTTCTCCTACGACTCGATGAAGTCAGGCGGCCTGACGCAGTCCCACTTGCGCTTTGGCGACGATCCAATCCGCTCGACCTATCTGGTCTCCATGGCAGACTTTGTGGCTGTGCATGCGCCGACCTATGTGAATAAATACGACACGACCGAGGACCTCAAAGACGGCGGCATCTATCTGCTCAACTGCCCGTGGAGCGCAGAGGAGTTGGAGGACCGCCTGCCCGCCAAGATGAAGCGCGACCTGCATCACAAGCACGCGCGGTTCTACATCATTGACGCGGCGAAGATCGCAGGGGAGATGATATCCTATAGGCGGCATTCTTTACCCTGACCAAGGTCATTCCGCTGTATGTCGCAGTCGAGAATATGAAGAAAAACAATTACAACTCCTACTTCAATGCTCATGGTTAATAAAGAAGCATAACAAAAAATATAAATAGAAACAGCCAGTTATCACTATTCCGCCAATATTCTTCTCATACTATAAATATTCCAAAGGCTGACACAGATTATATAAATATTATGACAAACGAAAATTGCACAGAAAGAAAATCATATTTTAGATAAAAAATTAGAAACCTTTGCAACATTTCATTTTTCCCAGTTGTATATAGGGCAGAGAGGCAAAAACGCCACTCAAGATTATATAACAATTAGGAGGACTTAAACATGAAACTCAAAAGATTTTTTTCGCTTGCCTTGGGTGCTGCTTTAGCACTTTCCACGGTAGCTTACGCCAGCAATGACACTCCCGTAGCCGATAACAATAAGCCCGGTGCGGTACAGCCGCCCAGCAACTATGTGGACTGCAACACACTGGAAGAAGCAATCGAGATGACGGGAATTGAGATTTCCATTCCTGAAGTTATCAAAGGTTATGATGACTGTGCTTTCCGGGCAAACAAAACTGATGGTATGATTGAAATTATTTTCCAAAGCGATGATGATGAGATTCGCTTCCGCAAGGGGCTTGGCGATGAGGACATCAGCGGCAACTATAACGATTTTTCCGAAAAGAGCGATGTCAATGTAGATGGTTCTACCGTTCAGATGAAAGGTTCAGATGGTAAAGTGAATCTCGCCACTTGGAGTGCGGACGGCTATTCATACTCTATCGACAGCACAGAAGCAATGGACAAAACTGTTATGACAGATTTCATCAAGGCTGTCAACAATGATGATAATACTCCTATCGGTGGCGATCCAGCTACTTGGGGACCCGGTAACCAGCCCATCGGCGGTGACCCGGCTACTTGGGGCCCTGATAATCAGCCCAGCGATAACGGCGTGCAGCCGCCCAGCCCCTTTCAGCCTTGTGACACACTGGATGCTGCCGAAGAAATGGCTGGCTTTGATTTGACCTTGCCTAAAACTGCTGACAAGCTGGAAGCGATTGAAAACGAAATGATTCAAGCTTTCTATGGTGAGGACGGCACTGATATGCTGATTCGTAAAGCACTTGGTAACGAGGATATCAGCGGAGATTATAATGAGTATGCACAGACCGAAACTGTAGACGGCGTAACCCTGAAAGGCACAGACGGGCAGTTTTCTCTTGCCCTGTGGACAAACGGCGAGTATACTTATTCTATCAGCGTTGGAAGCGCACTTTCTCAGACCGATATGATGGTACTTGTGGGCAGCGTAAAATAAGATTATAGCTCAAAGGACAGGCTCATTGGGTCTGTCCTTTGAAGCATGAACAGGAGGGATGATGTGGGATATTGCCTTGTAGCAGAAAGATACTTACCGTCTTTCAGAGATATGCTAAAAAAATTATTTTACTTTCTTGCAGTAACACTATTTGGAACCACTTGCCGTCAAACTGATTTGACAGTGACGAACAGCCGTGAAAAAATCAATTGTCAGGCAGAACGAATGCTTAACGAGTACGGCAATGCCGTTTTGCGACTTGCCTACTCTTATCTTCATAATACCGCTGATGCGGAGGAAGTATTGCAGGATACGCTTGTCCAGTTTCTGAGGACAGCACCTGTGCTGAACACAAAAGAGCATGAAAAGGCGTGGCTTCTTCATGTTGCTGCTAATCTGAGTAAGAACCGTATCAAGTACAATGCCATCCGCCAGACAGATGAGCTGATGGAGGAACTGGTTGCAGAAAACAGGGATGACCTTTCTTTTGTATGGGAAGCGGTAAAGGATTTGCCGGACAAGTATCGTGAGGTCGTACATCTTTTTTATCACGAGGGTTACCAAACGGCTCAAATCGCTCAAATATTGGGAATGAAAGAAACAACTGTCCGTTCAAATTTATCCCGTGGCAGAGAAAAGCTGAAAGCTGTGTTAAAGGAGGCGTATGACTTTGGATAATAAATATGACGAAGTGATGGAACATATTGAAGTTACGCCTGAAATGCGTAGCCGAATTTTGAGCAATATCAATAACATGGATTTTGCAGAAAAGAAACAGGCAAAGATTGTTCGTTTTCCAACTGTAAAGCGCTTTGCAGCACTTGCAGCTTGTCTTGCCATTATGCTTGTTGGAGCGTTAACCCTGCCTAATTTGCTGAATATTTCTCAAGAGCCGCCTGTTATTGGAAATAACGATATTGTCGAAGTATCTTCTGTCGAAGAATTATCGGAAACAGTAGGCTTTGATGTGGTCGAGCCGTGGAAATTACCGTTTACCCCAAAAAGTGTGGTTTATACTGCTTATTGGACGGAAATGGCTGAAATCATTTATAGCAATGATGAAAAAACAGCGCTTTTTCGCAAAGGTATTGGCTCTGATGATGTAAGCGGTGACTATAATTCTTATGAATTGACAAGCAAAATATCGTTAAATAGTATTAATGTCACACTAAAGGGCAGGAATGAAAAATATACTTTGGCTGTCTGGACGGATAGCGAATTTGCATATTCATTATCACTAAGTGAGGGCATAGAGGAAGCTGAGTGGATTGAACTTTTGCAAACAATGATAGAAACACCATAAAAATAATATTTCAAAATCGAGGGTATAAAAACTTATAATCACACTGTTGATGTTTATATAACTGAATATCCCGCCGTCCCGCAGCGGCACACGAAGCAGTAAATCCGAAAAAGATTTGCTGCTTTTTTTGCGCCCATTTTGGCAAATTTCCAAATGTTCCGTATTAGACAGTGAAGCCAAAAAAGGCTGCCGTTTTTTTCAGACAGCGGGCAAAACACAGCTTCCGAAACGCCTTATTGTCGGGAAAGACCGAGCCACAGAAAAATTCCTGCCGGAAAGTCCGTCCATTCTGCTCTTTTGTGGTTTGTAGGGAGTAAGGAGAGAATGCCAGCCCGCCGCCTTTTATGAAAAAAGCTGGTTATAGGTTTCCCGAAAAAGTGGCAGTAGCAAGTGAGGGCAATCCGGCAGCTCTTTATAAAAAAGTTAGTTGCGATTTTTTGAAAAAGTGGCAGTAGGAAGTGAACGGCAGTCCGACAGTTTCTTAGAGCAAGATTCTACCGAGGTGCCAAAATTCGCTTTCTGCTCATTTTGCCCCTGCGGGAATCTTGTTGGGGAGTGCCTTCCCCAAACCCTGCTTATGCGGCTTACGCCGCTGAAAAATCCCTCAAAATATTTTTTCGGATTTTTCAAAAACAGTTCCGCTTCACACCCTGTTTTTCTCCTATTAGTGAGAGGACACCACACACAGAAAGGAGGTCTGCCGACCATGAAACGATACAACACGCCGCACCGCAGCCGGATAGTCAAGACACGCATGACCGAGGAAGAATACACCGAGTTTGCGGAAAGACTTTCTGCTTACAACATGAGCCAAGCCGAGTTTATCCGGCAAGCCATAACCGGGGCAGCCATACGCCCCATCATAACCGTTTCTCCCGTCAATGACGAGCTGCTTGCCGCTGTCGGGAAGCTGACCGCCGAATACGGCAGGATCGGCGGCAACTTAAACCAGATAGCCCGGACGCTGAACGAGTGGCACAGTCCCTTCCCGCAGCTTGCCGGGGAGGTACGGGCGGCGGTTTCCGACCTTGCTGCCCTAAAGTTTGAAGTCTTGCAGAAAGTGGGTGACGCTGTTGGCAACATTCAAACATATCAGCTCTAAAAATGCCGACTATGGCGCAGCGGAAGCCTACCTCACATTTGAGCATGACGAGTTTACCATGAAAGCCATCCTTGATGAAAACGGGCGTCTGATACCGAGGGAGGATTACTGCATTTCTTCCCTTAACTGCGGGGACGAGGATTTTGCCGTTGCCTGTATGCGAGCCAATCTCCGCTATGAGAAAAACCAAAAACGGGAAGATGTGAAAAGCCACCACTATATCATCAGCTTTGACCCACGGGACGGGACAGACAACGGCTTGACCGTAGACCGGGCGCAGGAGCTGGGCGAGCAGTTCTGTAAAGAACATTTCCCCGGACACCAAGCCCTAATCTGCACCCACCCGGACGGGCATAACCACAGCGGCAATATCCATGTGCATATCGTCATCAACTCCCTGCGGATTTACGAAGTCCCGCTTCTGCCCTACATGGACAGACCAGCCGACACACTGGAGGGCTGCAAGCACCGCTGCACCAACGCCGCTATGAAATATTTCAAGAGTGAAGTCATGGAGATGTGCCACCGGGAGGGGCTTTATCAAATCGACCTCCTAAACGGCAGCAAGGAACGGATAACCGAACGGGAATACTGGGCGGCAAAGAAAGGGCAGCTTGCCCTTGACAAAGAGAACGCCGCCAGAGAAGCCGCCGGACAGCCGACCAAGCCCACCAAGTTTGAAACCGACAAGGCGAAGCTGCGCCGGACGATACGGCAGGCACTTTCCCAAGCTGGCAGCTTTGAGGAATTTTCTTCCCTGCTTTTGCGGGAGGGCGTAACTGTCAAGGAGAGCCGGGGGCGGCTTTCCTACCTCACGCCGGACAGGACGAAGCCCATCACAGCCCGGAAGCTGGGGGACGATTTTGACAAGGCTGCTGTCCTTGCCCTGCTCACGCAGAACGCCCACAGAGCCGCCGAACAGACCACAGCCATACCCGAATATCCTGCCGCAGTCAAAAAGCCGTTACAAGGGGAAAAAGCCACAAAAACCACCCCGGCAGACAACACCTTGCAGCGTATGGTTGACCGGGAAGCCAAGCGAGCCGAGGGCAAGGGCATAGGCTATGACCGCTGGGCGGCAAAGCACAACCTAAAGCAGATGGCGGCTACCGTTACCGCCTACCAGCAGTACGGCTTTTCTTCCCCGGAGGAACTGGACGAAGCCTGTTCTGCCGCCTATGCCGCCATGCAGGAAAGCCTTGCAGGGCTGAAGCAGGTAGAAAAGACGCTGAACGGGAAAAAGGAGCTGCAACGGCAGGTGCTTGCCTATTCCAAGACCCGCCCTGTCCGGGACGGGCTGAAACAGCAGAAAAACGCCAAAGCAAAAGCAGCCTACCGACAGAAGCACGAAAGCGACTTTATCATAGCGGACGCAGCCGCCCGTTATTTCAAGGAGAACGGCATTTCCAAGCTGCCGAGCTATAAATCCCTGCAAGCAGAGATTGAAATCCTTATCAAAGAGAAAAACAGCGGCTACAACGATTACCGGGCAAAACGGGAGGAATACCGCCGCTTACAGACTGTCAAGGGCAATATCGACCAGATTTTACGCCGGAACGAGCCGCAGCGCAGAAAGGAGCAGAGCCATGAACGGTAATATCCCCCGCATGGACTACCGCCAGTACCGGGCAGCCCGCCGCCTTGTGCATGAGTGCTGCAACTATGACAGCGGGAACTGTCTGCTGTTGGAGGACAGCGAGCCTTGCGTGTGTGTACAGAGTATCAGCTATTCGCTGCTCTGCCGCTGGTTTACTGCCGCTGTCCTGCCCCTTGATGAAGCACTGGAAGCCGCCCTCTTGCGCCGGGGAAGCCGGAAACGCTGCGCTGTCTGCGGGGCGTTCTTTGCCCCCAAATCCAACCGGGGGAAATACTGCCCGGACTGCGCCGGACGCATGAAGCGGATAAACGCCGCCAGACGGAAGCGGAAACAAAGGGAAAATGTCACGCTTTAGGGCATTTCAAACCCGCATAAATCAAGGCTTTTTTGGAGGGGGTCAAAGGGGGCGTGATACATTTATCCTTTTCCCCCAAAAACGCCCTCTAAAAGCGTAACAGAACCCACAGACAGACACCACAAGGAGGTGAACACTATCGCTGATTATATGACCGCAGAAACGGAGCTGCCCGCTTACCTGCCTTACCCCCGTTTCCTGCTGAAAATGGACATATCCCACACCGCCAAGCTGCTGTATGCGCTGCTGTTAGACCGTTCCACCCTTTCGCAGAAGAACGGCTGGCAGGACAGCGAGGGACGGACATACATTGTCTACCCCATAGCAGAGATAGCGGAAATGCTGGATAAAGGCTGCACCACCATAAAGGGCGCACTGAACGAACTGGACGCTGCCGGGCTGCTGGAACGCAGACGGACGGGCTTTTCTGCCGCCAACCGCCTGTATGTGAAAGTGCCGGATATTCCAGTGGTACAGTTTTCCGACCAACTGACGGACGGAAAACCGACCCTCATAAGGGCGGGAAACCGACCGACTGACAGCCGGAAAACTGACCTTATGACGGTCGGAAAACCGTCCCCTAACCAAACTAATATAAACAACCTTACAGAGAGCCAAACAAAAGGAGCGAGTGAGGGGCAGCCTCCCGCCGCTTATGGCAGATATAAAAATGTATTCCTTTCTGACACAGAACTTTTGGAGCTGGAACAGGACTTTCCCGGCAAGTGGGAGTATTACCTTGACCGCCTTTCCTGCCATATCGCTTCCATCGGGAAGCAGTACCACAGCCATGCAGCCACCATTTGTGGGCGCAGGAGGACGCTGTCAAAGGCAAGGCTGCCCCGAAACAGGGCATACCCGATTATTCATGCAAGGAGGGCGAGAGCTTATGAAAAACGAGATGGAAGCTATGATTACGGACATTACAGCCACTACCGCCGAAGCGGAGGACTACACAGGCGAGGACGGGCTTTTATACTGCGGCAAGTGCCATACGCCAAAAGAAGCCTACTTTTCAAAAGAAACCGCCCAATGGTTAGGGCATGACCGACACCCGGCAGAGTGCGACTGCCAGCGGGCAGCCCGTGAAAAACGGGAAGCCGCTGAAAGCCGACAGAAGCACCTTGAAACAGTGGAGGACTTGAAACGCCGGGGTTTTACCGACCCTGCTATGCGGAACTGGACATTTGAGCATGACAACGGCAGAAACCCACAGACCGAAACCGCCCGCTTTTATGTGGAGAGCTGGGAAACCATGCAGGCTGAAAATATCGGCTACCTGTTTTGGGGCGGCGTGGGGACGGGAAAAAGCTACCTTGCCGCCTGTATCGCCAACGCCCTTATGGAAAAAGAGGTCGCCGTCTGCATGACAAACTTTGCAACGATACTTAATGACCTTGCTTCCAGCTTTGAGGGCAGGAACGAATATATTTCCCGCCTTTGCAGCTACCCTCTGCTGATACTTGATGATTTCGGTATGGAGCGAGGGACAGAATACGGGCTGGAACAGGTTTACAGCGTGATTGACAGCCGTTACCGAAGCGGCAAGCCGCTGATCGCCACGACCAACCTCACGCTGGAGGAATTGCAGCACCCGCAGGACACGCCCCACGCCCGTATCTATGACAGGCTGACTTCCATGTGCGCCCCCGTCCGCTTCACGGGCAGCAACTTCCGAAAGGAAACCGCACAGGAAAAGCTGGAACGCTTAAAGCAACTGATGAAGCAGCGAAAGGAGAGCCTATGACAGAAATGAAACAGACAAGCACCACCAAAACAGACCGCCGCCCGGACTGTGTGACGGAAATCCGCATGGGCAACTCCGTCCTTACCGTTTCCGGCTTCTTCAAGCAGGGTGCAACCGATACCGCAGCCGACAAGATGATGAAAGTGCTGGAAGCGGAAGCTGCTACACAAAAAACGGCGATTTGACCGACCATAAAGAAGCAGATTTGACGCTTTTGCCGCTATACAGACAGCCGCCCCATGTGGTACAATCAAGGTACGGAATAGTGGGGCTGGCTGTCGGAAACGGAGGATTTTATGTTAAGACAGACCAACCAACAACCAATTACCGCCCTTTACCCAAGACTTTCCCATGAGGACGAGCTGCAAGGCGAGAGTAATTCCATTTCCAATCAGAAGCGTATCCTTGAAACCTATGCAAAACAGAACGGCTTTTCCAATCTGCGCTGGTACACGGACGACGGTTATTCTGGTGCGAACTTTCAAAGACCCGGTTTTCAAGCCATGCTTGCGGACATTGAAGCCGGAAAAGTCGGGACAGTTATCGTAAAGGATATGTCGAGGTTAGGGCGAAACTACCTGCAAGTGGGAATGTACACAGAAATGATTTTCCCACAGAAAGGCGTCCGCTTCATCGCTATCAATGACGGAGTGGACAGCGCACAGGGCGACAATGATTTTGCCCCGCTGCGGAATATCTTTAACGAATGGCTGGTGAGAGATACGAGCAAGAAAATACGGGCGGTAAAACGCTCAAAAGGCATGAGTGGAAAGCCCATCACAAGCAAGCCTGTGTATGGCTACCTCATGGACGAGGACGAAAATTTCATTATTGACGAGGAAGCCGCACCCGTAGTCAAGCAGATATACAACCTCTGCCTTGCCGGGAACGGTCCGACCAAGATAGCCCGTATGCTCACAGAGCAGCAAATCCCCACGCCGGGAACGCTGGAATACCGCAGGACGGGACACACCCACCGCTACCACCCCGGCTATGAGTGTAAGTGGGCGACCAATACCGTTGTGCATATCCTTGAAAACCGGGAATACACGGGCTGTTTGGTAAACTTCAAGACTACCACGCAATCCTACAAGTGCAGCAAAATTATTTACAATGACGAGGATAAGCAGGCAATCTTTGAGAACCACCACGAGCCTATCATAGGCACCCAAACATGGGAACGGGTGCAGGAGCTTCGCAAGCAGCGCAAACGCCCCAACCGCTATGATGAAGTGGGCTTGTTCTCCGGCATACTGTTCTGTGCGGACTGTGGCAGCGTCATGTATCAGCAGCGATACCAGACAGACAAGCGCAAGCAGGACTGTTATATCTGCGGCAACTACAAGAAACGCACCCATGACTGTACGGCGCACTTTATCCGCACCGACCTCTTGACCGCTGGCGTACTCTCCAATCTGCGGAAAGTGACCAGCTATGCGGCAAAGCATGAAGCCCGGTTTATGAAGCTCTTGATTGAGCAGAACGAGGACGGGGGCAAGCGCAGGAACGCCGCCAAGAAAAAGGAACTGGAAGCCGCCGAGAAACGCATAGCCGAGTTATCCGCTATCTTCAAGCGGCTGTATGAGGACAGCGTGACTGGGCGCATATCAGACGAGCGTTTCACAGAACTGTCGGCAGACTATGAAGCAGAACAACGGGAACTGAAAGAAAGAGCCGCTGCTATCCAAGCGGAGCTTTCCAAAGCACAGGAAGCCACCGTGAACGCAGAAAAGTTTATGAATGTTGTCCGGAGGCATACCAGCTTTGAAGAACTTACCCCTACTCTGCTGCGGGAGTTTGTAGAGAAAATCGTTGTGCATGAGTGCAGCTATGACGAGAACAAGACCCGCAGACAGGATATTGAGATTTATTATTCTTTTGTTGGCAAGGTGGACTTGCCCGAATAACCGCCCGACCTATCCGACACAAGAGCTAAGTGCCGGATAGGAACGGCAAAATTTTTTACACTTCTATTACTTCTTTATCACACATAAGCAAAGAAAGCCGGTTAGAAGCGTGCGGGATGCCGCCGTTCGTGCGCGACATCGTGCTCCCGATGGATCGCCAACAGGGCGACAAGCTCCCAGCCTCCGTGTTCCAGAAGTACGGCATGCTGGACGGCACATGGGAGAACGGCACCTCGGCCTATGCCAAGCGCGGCGTAGCGACCAGCGTACCCAAGTGGGACGGCGCAAAGTGTACGCAGTGCAACCGCTGCGCGGCGGCCTGCCCGCATGCAGCTATCCGGCCGGTGCTGCTGACCGAGGAGGAGAAAGCGAACGTTCCCGCTTTGTTTGAGACTGTACCCGCCAAGGGGCTGGGCAAGGATGCGCCGGCGTATTTTTACCGCATGCAGGTCTCTCCCTATGACTGCCTGGGCTGCGGCGTGTGCCTGACTGTCTGTCCGGTCGAGGGCGCACTGACCATGACCCCGTTCGACGAGATGAAAGGTGAGCAGGCGCACTTCGATGAGACGGCGATGAACGAGTCCTATCTCAAGAAGGATGTCATCAGCGACAGGAACATCAAGTTTCTGGAATTCTCCAAGCCATACTTCCGGTTCTCTACGGCTTGCGCGGGCTGTGCCGAGACCACTTACCTTAAGATGGTCAGCCAGCTGGTGGGCGACCGTATGTACGTCGGCAATGCGGCCGGCTGTTCGTACGCTTACAGCGGCGTCGCGCTCGAAGCGGTCGGCAGCTATCTGGAAAACTGGAACGACAAGCGTCAGTCCCGCGCGGTGACCGGCGCCCTGCTCGCAGCGCTTGCGCAGTGCAAACAGACTGAAGATGTGCAGTATGTGATGGAAAACAAAGAATATCTGGCGAAAAAGTCGGTTTGGGCCATCGGCGGTGACGGCTGGGCATACGATATCGGCTTCGGCGGCATCGACTATGTTCTGGCGCAGAACCGCGATATCAATCTGCTGGTACTGGATACCGAGGTGTATTCCAACACGGGCGGCCAGTCTTCCAAGGCGACACCGACCGGCGCGGTGGCCAAGTTCGCCGCAGGCGGCAAGCAGATCGCCAAGAAAGATCTCGGCGCAATCTTTATGAACTACGGCTATATTTACATCGACTTTGTACCCTTCACCACGGGGAGCAAGTGGAGACTTGATATCAGGGGATCGCTCAAACAGGCGTTAGCGGCGCAAGGCTTCAAGGGTGCCACCAGAGGGGACATGGAGTGGAGCCAGTGGATACGCTCGGAAAGAGAGCGGTTGGCCGTGGTGATGGAGCGGCACGGGATAGAGTGGGAGGACAAAGGCACCTGCCTGTGCTGGACTACAAGAAAGAGCAGAGGACAACGGAAGAAGATATAAATGCTTTTTTTCATTTTAAAGGACGAAGAAGTCAATACTTTCCTGCCGTGGTATCCTGCCAAATGCATAGACGAGGCTAGAAAGTTTTACGAGAAAAGGTGTGCTGCTAAGTACCGGCAACCACAAGCGTATGCCTATGCTATTTGCTTGAAAAGTGACAATTTTCCGATTGGCTATATCAAAGTCGATATGGAGGAACACCATGATTTTGGCTATGGTCTGCGAAAAGAATTTTGGCACTGGGGCATTGTAAGTGAGGCTGGAGGGGCTGTCGTCGACCAGGTAAAGCGGGATGGACTTCCCTATATTACCGCGACCCATGACCGCAATAATCCCCGTAGTGGGAATGTGATGAAGAATGTTGGCATGAAGTATCAGTATTCTTATGTGGAACAGTGGCAACCGAAGAATATACCTGTTATCTTCCGTATGTACCAGTTAAATCTTGACAGTCAGGAAGATCGGGTTTACAAGAAATATTGGGAAACCTCTGCTGTGCATTTTATCGAGCCAAACTTATAAACAGTTTTAGGGTGTGTGAAATGAGTAAATCAAAGCAGAGTTATTATGGCAGTTTATGTACTGAAATGTATGAAATCTTACACGAACAAGCGCCGCAAGACGAATTGAATTTTTATCTTTCCTATGCAAGCGGGAGATCGCGCGGCGGACGAACCTGAGTTTCCATACGGTACAAAAGTACGCATATAAAGAGGACTGGGGCCAGAATGAACTACCAAACCTGGAGGCAGAAAATTATCCGTCGCTGGAGGAATACATCTCACGATAGACGAATGGATGGAAACAGATCGAAAAGTGCCACGGAAGCAGCAGCACACGACGATGCGGCTCGTCTACCGACTGCAGGAGGAGCGGGGATATGGAGGGGGCTATAGCGGTCATGCAGACAGTAATCCCCTCCGTGTTGCTTCCGGTGCTGCCGGCCGGTCTTTTGCTGTGATCTTTTGGAAGCCTTTCCGCCGCACTGCCTCACCACATTGTAGCGTTGTTCCTGGGCCTCACCGGTCCACTGCTTTCTGCGATGACCTTTGCGGACGAACTGGCCGTAGTAGGCACCAGTGTTGGAGAAATCAACGCCATTCTGGAGGCAGCAGAGCTCCACCGGCCGAAAAAATACGCCTCGCTGAACGATGCTGCCATCCGGATGGAGCATGTTTCCTTTACCTACAAGCAGGAAGACGGCGAGGTGCTTCATGGTATTTCCCTCGATATTGCCTCCAGTACGGTGACTGCGCTGGTAGGTTACTTCGGCTCCGGCAAAAGCGCTAT
Organism: Agathobaculum massiliense; assembly: GCF_900291975.1. Lineage (GTDB taxonomy): Bacteria > Bacillota > Clostridia > Oscillospirales > Butyricicoccaceae > Agathobaculum > Agathobaculum ammoniilyticum. Next base: position 1,490,473 of record NZ_OMPN01000001.1, on the reverse strand, counting down.
CGCCAAGCTGATCGCCGGTTTTTGGGATGTGTCCGGCGGACGCGTCACTTTGGGCAGCGTGGACTTAAAAGAAGTTCTTTTGGCGCAGTTCAATCGGCAAATCGCCTATGTGTCCCAAGACAACTATCTTTTTGACCGCACCGTGCGTGAGAATATCCGCACGAGCTGCATGAGCACTTCCGACACAGAGGTGGAAGCGGTAGCCAAGGTCGCCGAATGCGACGGCTTCATCCGTGCGCTGGACTAAGGATACGATACCCTCTGCGTCGGGGGCGGTGGCCATCTTTCCGGCGATGAAAAACAGCGCATCTTCATTGCTCGCGCCATACTCAGGGACGCTCCCATCATTATCCTGGATAAAGCGGCGACTAGCGTAGATCCCGAAAACGAGGTCGAGTTCCAATGCGCAATCGAAGCCCTGCCCCATAATAAAACCATTATCCTGATCGCCCATCGATTAAAGACTGTCAGAAACGCCGACCAAATCCTTGTATTGGACAGCGCCCATATTACTCAGCACGGAACGCATGAAAAGCTGATCAAGCAGAAAGGCCTGTACGCCGATTTTGTAACGGATAGGCAGGAAGCTGCCGGCTGGAAAGTTTCCCAATAACGCTGCGAAATAATAGCAGAAAAAGGGGGATAAGAAGCCATTGCTTCCTATTTGTCTTTCTCTTCATCTGATATGTCAGATGCTTATTTCTTTTCAGCTTTTGAGTGGCTGCTTATTAGCCTATATTTGCAAAGTGTACTATTTAATATTGATTACTGAAATGAGAAAATTTCCATTGACACAGGTGGGGAAGGTGTGCTATCCTAAAGCAAAAGAAATGCTTTCTTCGGAAACGAGGTATTCTCTACTGGCGGTCAAAGCCCGCGAGCCATGCGCTGATTCGGTGAAAGTCCGAAGCCAACAGTTGGTCTGGATGGGAGAAGAAAGAGGTTGCGGCGTGTCACGGGCGGCCTCCCATCCCCTTGTTGTCTGTAACGTGAGCTTGGGATGGCATCCGGCGGCCCTGAGATCAGGGGCGTATCCGGGTGCTTTTTGTTGCCCGTCTGCCCCGCCGTGGAAGAAAGGAGCGGGAGCTATGGAACAACCCCAACGGAAACAGAATCCTATAGAGACCGAACCCATCGGCCGTCTGATCTGTCGGTACTCGATCCCCACAGCCCTGACCCTGATGGTCAACTACTTGTACAACATTGTGGATCAGATCTTTGTCGGCCAGGGGGTGGGGGTTATGGGGATGGCCGCCACCAACGTGGCCTTTCCCCTGACCATTGTCACCATTGCCCTGGCACTGATGATCGGGGACGGCTGCGCGGCGAATATGAGCCTCTGTCTGGGCCGCCGGCAGCAAGAGGAGGCGGACCGGACCGCCAGCCATACCGTGACCCTGCTGGTGGCCGCGGGGGGGTTCCTAGCGGTGGGGGGAAGCCTGTTTGCCCGGCAGATTGTCCTGTTGTTCGGGGCCACGGAGACGGCCTTTCAGGCGTCTCTGGATTATACCCGGATCATCGTCTGGGGGCTGCCCTTCCTGCTCTTCAGCTCTGCTCTCACGGCCATCATCCGGGCGGACGGCAACCCCAAATACACCATGAAGTGCATGATTTTAGGGGCGGTGATCAACACGGTGCTGGACCCTGTTTTCATTTTCGGTCTGCACATGGGGGTGGTGGGGGCCGCCATTGCCACCGTCATTGGACAGGTGGCGGCCGGCGGTCTGTGCCTAGCCTATCTGCGGCGGCTTCAGTCGGTGCGGATTCGCCGGGCCTGGCTGCGTCCCACGGCGGCCCTCACGGGCCGGATTTTTAAGCTGGGCATCCCCAGTTTCCTCACGCAGATTATGACCGCTGCCGTCCAAGTGACCATGAACAACCTGATGACCCGGTATGGGGCCCAGACGGCCTATGGCGGGGATGTGGCGCTTTCGGTTTATGGCATGGTGATGAAGGTGTACCAGATTGCCCACGCCATGTTCGTGGGAGTGTCCTCAGCCACCCAGCCCATCAACGGCTACAATTTCGGCGCCAAACGGTATGACAGGGTGCGGGCCACCTACCGTATGGCGGCCACCATTGCGCTGGTGGTGTCTGTGGGCTGGTTTGCGGTCTATCAGATCTTCCCCCGGGCCATTGGCACATTGTTTGTCTCAGGGGACCCAGTGTACCTAGATGCCTGCCAGCACATCTTCCGAGTTTACATGCTGGCCTTTTTCCTCTATGGGATTCACATGGCTACCGCCTCCTTTTTCCAGGGGATTGGGAAGCCCGTGCAGGCGCTGGCCATTCCCTTAATCCGGCAGGCTGTGGTGCTGATTCCCCTGGCACTGCTGCTGTCCCAGACCTTTGGCTTCAATGGAGCGCTTCTGGCAGCCCCCGTTGCCGACGTGGTTTCCTTTCTCCTCTCCCTGGTGTTGGTACTGCGGGAGTTCCGGCGTTGGAAAAAACAGGGTTGGCTCTCGTAAGCCGGTGGAGACGGAACCAAGCAACACACCGCGTCCCACCTTCAGAGATGGTCCTGCTTTCAGAACATGTGAATACGAAAAGAGATGGTGGTATCCAGCTGGGTCAGCTCAGCTAGGCGGACGGCACCCCGCCGAGGAGTCCTTCCAAAGTACGGGAGTACGAGGTATTTGAAACAGGATCAGGATGGCTTGCGCTTCCACCGATGACGTGCGCTGAGAATCACATAGCAATAGAGCACGCGGGGCCGATGCACCCGGAAAACTCTTCAACAAGAAGGAAAGCATGCCAAAGGATAAGACAGAAACCCATGACCGGATTGTCTCCGCTACTATGGCGGAAAAGCCTGTACGCCGATTTTGTAACGGATAGGCAGGAAGCTGCCGGCTGGAAAGTTTCCCAATAACGCTGCGAAATAATAGCAGAAAAAGGCGGATAAGAAGCCATTGCTTCCTATCCGTCTTTCTCTTCATCTGATATGTCAGATGCTCTGTCTCCATTTGTTGCCTGATTCTGTTTCATAAGCTGTTGCTGTTTTTCCCGCGCTCTGTTTCTTTGAATCAAAAGCAAGCTGAGTAGCATCGCGACAATTTGAGATAAAGGAACCGAAATCCAGGTCCCGTTTACGTTTCCCATGGCATTGGGAAGGATTAAAAGTGAAATACAAAGCGTCAGCGGCTCTCCATAAATCAAGATATAGGCCCATAGATTTCTTCCCGTTGCGTAAAAATAAGCAGTGGTTACTCTGGATACACTAACAAAGATGAAGCCAATAATAAAAATCGGTAAGATTTGAGCAACGAGTGCTGCTATTTGCTCAGAAGCGCCAAATAAATATGCGGCGCTGCCCCGCAGTAGGAAAAGGATAACCGAACAGGTTGCCGCAACCCCAAAAGCAAACCGATACGCTAGGTTTCGCACTGCTTTTGTAATACGGTGCTTCCCCTCGCCATAAGCTAGGCTGATCAGCGGCTGGCTTCCATCGCTGACGCCCTGCATCAGCAGCATGACCACCGAAGAAATATAACTGATGGGTGCATAACAGGTCACGGCAATATTTCCGCCAAAGATTACAGCGCTCTTATTAAGCAGGATCAGCGTAATATTGGGCGAGTAGGTCAACCCAAAGGGGGAAAGTCCTACGCTCAAGATGCGGACTGCAAGAGATTTCCCATCTCCATCGAACCGGAAGGATGGGGCGCTTTTTTTGAAGATAAACAATACAAGACACACCAAGAAGGTCATTGCCTGACCGATGGCTGTGGCGATGGCCGCTCCCATCATTCCCCAAGGGAACACCCATACAAAGAGATAGTCCAGAACAATATTCGTGACAAAGCCGGTTACCATGGCCGCCATAGCCATGACAGCTCCACCCATATTTCTGATAAAAGGAACCAGACCGGTGCCAGCAATTTGAAATGCTGCACCATAGCTGACAAAGCGCAAATATTCACTGCTATAGTCCAGTATCTCGCCCGACGCACCGAACAGTCCCAGGATATTCAGGCCGGCAAACAGAAACAGGATAGTAAAGAGAATACTGAGTCCGCTCAGCAGGACGATGGCCATACCCATGTACTGCCTGCCCCTGCTCTCATTTCTGTTCCCAGCGTTAATTGCGTACTCAATCGCGCCGCCCATGCCGATGCCAGTTCCTATTGCTTGAAGGAGAGCCGTCAATGGAAAAGCCATGTTGACAGCAGCCAGAGCGCCATCTCCCAGCGCATTTCCAACAAAAAAGCCATCGGCAATCGCATAGATGCCGGATAGCGCAAATGCCAGCATAGCAGGGATTACATATCGGAAAAATTCCTTACGAACGTGCATTTTTGTCACTGACCTCTCTGAAATACCGGTTGTATAGGGCGGTGTATTCAATCAGATGTTCCGCCCGATCCAGCCCTAACTGGAGCCAAACCTGAGCTTCATGGTTCTGGAGTTCCTGTACGATCTGCGCGGTGTTTTCCCTGCCTTCAGCCGTCAGGCAGAGATTCCGGCTTCTGCGATCCTGCTCGGAAACCTCCAGATCCAGCCATCCTTTGCGTATCAGCGTTTTAATAACAGTATTCACCGTTTGTTTTGGAATCGTAAATCGTTGGCATATATCTTTTTGAAGCACCTTGCCATCCGCCTCAGTGATAGAAAGAATCACCAACAACTCATAAAACGATATTCCCCGCTGTCGTGCCCATGCTTCATATAACTGACTTGTTTCAAGCCATATCGCATTATAGCTATCGCTGAGCTGATAGAGCTTTTCCATACTCCGCCCTCTTTCAATTAGTCTAAATCAAGACTAATTATAATGCGTAAAAATAAGTGTTGTCAAGATAACCCTATATAAATTTTATTGTGCAATATCATTTAATATGTTAGCGAATCCTTATATATTTTATCTTGAGAAAGCCATCTTTTATTGGGTTTGACATTTTGCATGATTTCTTCTATTACTACTTAAAAAGTACATAGTCGGACTTTTAAGAGCGACTTTATGGAAAAAATAATTGTCACAGTCGGATGGTGGTTCGGAAGCCGAGGTCGTGAGATCGAAAAGAAAATTGCGCAAAAGCTGCGTATTCCTTATTATGATAAAAAACTGTTGGTTGTGGTCGCAAAAGAGAGCGGATTGGCTCTTAACTTCCTTCAGGATATGGATGAAAAACATCCGTACAGCCTGCTGCACTCTCTATGCTTGGGACAGCCTAACCTGGAGATGGGAAACTGCAGCATTTCAGTAGAGCTTCAGGGCACAGCAGGAAGCTGTACTGCATATTACCAGCCAGGGAAGCTGTGTGATTGTAGGCCGCGCTGCAGACTTCCGTGTTTAGCGTGTGGTCAAATGCGACGGCATATCGGAAGATGAGGTGCGGGACCAAATCAGGAGCATGGATAAAGCTTACTATTGATAACATCTAAATCACCTGACCTTTAAGATAAAAAAGCCATTATTGCCCGTATTCACGAGGCAACTCAGTTTGTTACCATCGAAAATCCATGTTTAAGTCCGCAATGTGGTTTTGTTTCCTGCGAAATTGGAAACAAATTAACAGATGAAGAACAGTGGAAAAATTAGCCCTTATAAAGCGGATTGCAGAAAAAGTATGGTAATAATACCACTAATATAAAAATTGAATACAGATAAAACGGCAGCCGCCAACGGACGCGAAATCCGTAGACAGCTGCTTTTCATTTCTTTTTGCGCCGGAAATTGAAGGGGCTGTTTTGGGTATTGGGAGATTTTTACAGGATCTTCTGTTCATCCGGTGGCAGTTGGTAAAAGTCAAGTCCGTGCATATTGAAAATGACCGCCCACACCTTTTCGAGATAATCCCCAGAGGATTGGATAGCTTTACGGATTTCCAAAGCCACTTTCTTTGCAGCGGAATTATCCGGCGTGGTGTCAATGTCATGCTCATGGGCTTTCCGTATGTCGTGGAGAATGGCGCCCCATGTTTTGTGTGTCACATGGCAGAAGAAATTTTATTTCTTTACTTTTGCGGCAAGAATCGTCTGCGAATAGAAGTCATTTTCCGCCTGCTTATATTTACGGGTAATAAGTTGTCGCTGTTCTCTCAAAGACTCATAAAGGGTGCGGAAGGTAGCGGTGACGTGACCGTTTATGTAAATCTCCGTGTCGATCATAAGCTGCTCAATTATCATTGGTAGCAATCTCACATAGAAGCCGATTGTTGATACGTCCGCTTTTCAGCAGCGCCACCATATCATCCGTCAGGTGCAATTCCATTAAAGGCATATTAGCCTGCTCCCTGTTCTCCGGCCGGCACAGCAGATAATCAACAGATACCCCGTAGAAGTCTGCCAGCGTGACAAGATTTCTGTGGTTGATTTCTTTGTAGTTATTGGCTTCATAGCTGGCGGGGGCAGATTGAAATGCCGGTCTGCTCCACCAGTTCTTCCAACTTTAAGCTTTTAACCTTGCGTAACTCCCAAAGGCGTTCCTGTATGGTAGTCGCTCTTATCATGGACACGCAATCCTTCCTGGCGGCTGTTCTCCCACTGCTTAACTGGATTATACCATACTTTCCGCAATCGTGGAAATTTCTGTTTTTCTTCCAGAAATCCTATTTTGTGGACATACAGCACAAGTCACAAAAATATTCTATGATACAGGTAGCTCATCGATGGATTATTCCAATCGAATGACCGGCTTGTATGGGATAGGCTACCCGGTGATGTAGCGCCATGACCTGCGGCGGGGAAATGGAGGAACCCCTAATCGCAACGAGCGTACCAAAGGAAGCGAAACGCCGTTATGAGAGCTGGGGGCAGGAACGACATCAGGGAGAAACGGCGAAAATGAACATCGAATCGATACCAAAACACAACAACCCGATAGAGCATAGTCTGCCCTACCCGTAATACTACAGGGGATTTCCAGACGGCTTAAAAGCCAGTTTTACCCCGAAAATCGCCACGGAACACGATAATAGAATCTGCTACCCAGCTATTGCGGCTGAAATGGGCGGATTTTTCATTAAGGAGGCACTATGCCGAGAATGTCAAAGAAGATGAAGAAGGAACTTGCTTTCTTCCTCAATGACCAGGAGCGCAGAGCCTACAACGACCTTTGCCGGAAATGCCAGCGCGCTTGTAAGCAGAGTTTCAGGGCAGTCATTTTGGACTGCCCCATTATCTTTCCAAACGGCCCAAAACGAAAAGCAAAGGAGGCTACCGATTGAATGGAAGTTGAGTTTATGACCGTAGACACTGCCCTGCTGCCCTGTATGCTGCTGCTGAGAGCCATGCTGCAGCTCCCGATCAGCAGCACCGCCAAAGTCATGTACGCCCGGATGTTGGATATGATTTTCTTATCCGGCATAGAGGACGCCAACGGGATTTTATTTATCCATTTCCCCATTGTGGAGCTGCGGCGGCACTTGCCCGTAGCGCCATGACCGTGAAGCGTTCCCTGAATGAATTGGAGGACGCCGGACTGATACGGCGGGTACGTCAGGGATTTGGAGAACCCAACGAGATATATGTGCTTATCCCAAACAAGGGGGGACAGTCGTCTATGAATGAAAAGTTGGAAAAACTCAATCAAGAGATAGAGAAAACCGAAGCAAGGCTGCGGAGGGCGCAGCACGAAGAAAAGATACTGGAACACCAGAGAAAGAAGTTCACCCGGAAGGAACGGACGCACCGGGTTTGCACCAGAGCCGCCATGCTGGAAAGCTACATTCCCAACACGGAAGCTGTCACGGATGAACAGGTCAGTTTGTTCTTGAAGCTGCTGTTCCATCAGGACAGCACCCGTCAGCGTATGGAAAAAGTATTTGCCGGAAACGGCCATTTTGAAGGGCAAGACAAAGGCCGTGAACGGCCATAATCACTTCCAGAGCCGCCGCCCATAAACTGCCCCTCTGGAAGAAAGGCACACTTCTATACATAGCCTAACGGCCATGTACAGAATAGAAGTGCGCTCTGCGAGGCAAAGCGGTGGATTGCAGATGGAGACAACCCTGCCGCTTATGCGTCGCTACGCTCCGTCCAAGGGGCTGCACCTCTTGCGCGGCTTACGCCGCTTACCCTGCGCACCCGCCGAACCGATACACCCGCTTACGCGGCTACGTCGGTTCGGCGGGTCTGAAAACCAAAACCGACACCCTGACCGCTCACCGTGAACGCCCCAGAGAACGGTCATTGTTTTACCCATTTTCAGCTAAAGGAGGTCAACCACCATGGGCAAAGAGTTAGACGAGCTTAGGCGGGAGTACGCCAAAAATGAAGCCAAATTGCAGCAATACCAGCATCGGGCTAAGCGGCTGGAACAGCGCAAGCAGTATTATGAAAAAGGCGAGCGGCAGAAACACGTCCATTGCCTTATTACCAGAGGAGCCACCGTGGAGAGCATTGTCCCAGAGGTCGGGGGGGGGGCATGGGGAAGCGGAATTTTACCAGCTTGCCGGGCACATCTTCTTCCTGCCCGAAGTGAAAGCCCTGCTTCTATGGGAAGGTATGTAAACGTGTGTTCCTACGCCGGTTCAAGCTGCTTGGTGGCGGCTGTGGCCTTTCTCTTGCTGCCGATTTCGTTCTGCTGGATAAAGTAGCTTCACAAAACAGCTCTTGTGCTTGGCGGTATATTCCGTTACTTGCCGGAGATTGGAGAGGACGCCCGCGGTCAATAGGTCGGTACGGATAAAATGGGCGGTGTAGTCCCCTGTCTGATTCTTGTAACTCTCGCAGGTGTAGCAATCCTGCTGCCGCTTGCCCGTCTGGTATCTCTGCTGATACATCCCATGACCGCGGTCGGCGCAAAACAAAATCCCAGAGAGCAGCACCACTTCATCATAGCAGTTGGGGCGTTTCGCTGATTGCGAAGTTTTTGCACCCGTTTCCGTGTTTCCTTGTTGATAATCGGCTCATGGTGGCTTTCAACAATCACCTGTTTTCAATGCTGTGCTGGGTCTTGTAAGAGGACTTTTCCGTCTTGAAGTTTACCAGACAGTCTGCATATCTTGGTTTTCCGATAGTCGGATAGTAGTCTGGGCATATGATAGGATGGATTTCGCTTTCTATCCCATTTGGTATTCTATAGCGCTCTTGGATGAGTATAGACTGAGCGCGTTTTTAAATAAACTCACAGAGTAGAGCCGCTTTCCCATGAATATCATTACAAACAGGCATTCAGACGTGGTAGTGCATAGATGCCTGTTTGATGATTTATAAGCTGAGTGAAAAGGGTTGGACCACTGTTGGGCAAGAGCGGTCAGAACGGTTTCGGCCAAGTCGTGGATAACGCTATCCTGAGACACTAGGACATCATCCACGGCTGTGATATCCTCCTTCTGATGAGCCCAAGCAACCGCGGGCTGGGCGAAGCAGGAAATCTTGTCCGCGTCAATGGACTAACTCAGGTCGGGATAATCCGCCAGTATAGAGGTGCCGGCATAGCGCCAGAGGATTGCCACCAGTTGTTCTCTGGTCACAGTGTCCTGTATGCCAAACATGCCGTTTTCGTATCCGCTGACCGGATTCTCGCTGGAGGACCAGCGAATGGAATCAGCATACGCCACGTCCGGTATGACATCAGCGTAATCCATGGCAAAGTTCACAACAGGCTTACCAGCCTGCGCATATATCATCTGAACCAGTTCGCCGTGGGGGTGCGCAGGATAGGCGGCGGCATAGCCTTCATACCAAGCTATCATCTGGTCACCTGCCTGAATATTCTCCAACGCAATAGTCTCATCCGATCCATGGACAGACAGTGCAGTGTCCTTATCGGCTAAGGTGTGCGACCCACCATTATCGATAGTAATCTTAAAGAAATGTCCTCTGCCTTGTGGAGTTAGGCAGCACCGGTGTCTATGGGGATATCCCAGACCACGGGCAGCAGATTGGGACGACAGAGAACGGGTCTCCACGGCGCTGTGAACACATAAAGGCTCTGCTCCTCCTGCAACTTAGCGGGATCACCAGACGTATGGTTTCCTCTGGCGTTCCACGCGGTTTGCTCCGTGATATTCATGATAACTCGCCATAGCGATCCGAGATCATGTGCAGACGAGTGATAGATCCATCCGTGTCTTTGGCGATCGCCTTGATGGTGCCATATATAGAGCGCACGGTTGGGAAGAACCTGCGTCTCATCTGTAACAGTGACTGCGGAAGTAGGAATGGGTTTCTCCTCTGTTGCAATCCCGAAAGTACAAACAGGTCGCAGACTCGCATAAAATCTATGCTTTTGCGTATGGTGGGGTTTCTATACCTGCGATCCTATAAGAACAAAATGAGGCAAAAAAACAACGGGACAAGCCATTTTCAGTAAATTTTGTGATATGCGGGATTAAAAGAGGGATGAACTACGGCGAGATGGCGTGAAAGTGCCGGGTGATTTGCCAGCAGGTGCGTAGTAGGACGCTTTCCTTTGAGCAAATGGAGAAGCTGGCTTGGAGGATCGGCGCGGTTGCCTCAAGAAAAACCAACTTCCCTGCACTGAACTGGAGTGGGCGCAAATCGAAATTGAGCAGCTCAAACATAAGCTGTGTCTGGCGGAAATAGAGGATACTTTGCTAAGATTGAGCGAGTTAGAGAAGAAAGAAAACGCTCAGAAGTAAGACTGCGCTATACTTATAAAGGAATTCAGGATGTCATGCGGAAAGGGGATTTTCCATGCATCCCAAGCTCTATGAGCCGGCTTTTGCTGAATAAGCATCGAATGCATAAAAATGAAAAACATCCAATGGAAAAAAGATCCACTGGATGTAAAAGTTGTTTATCCTTGCTCTTCCAATAAGGAGTAAATAATGAACAGGCACTTCATCGTGCCGATAGAAAATGGCGTGAATACCGCATCCTATGCCCAAAGGTGTGCAAACCCATCCCACAGCTTTTCCATACTGTTGACCAGACTGAGCTTCTCCTCGTCCGGAAGCATTTCGAACGCAGAGAATTCGGCACGACGCATTGTTCTGCCAATATGGCGCCCAGTTTCTCGGCCGCTTTCCGTGAGGGTTACGATTCGGTTGCGTCGGTCGTTGGGGTCAATGCTACGGGTGACCCAGCCGCGTTTTTCCAGACTATCCACCACACTGGTCACAGTCTGCTTGGATAAATGCAGTTCCTTGCTCAGCTCGTTTTGTGTCATCGGTTCGCAATTTTTGTACAGTAGTGTAAGAATATACATGACGTTGGTGGTAACGCCACAGTCTGACGCAATCTTTTCATACGCGACCTCTATCCCGCGCCAGCTTTTATAAAACCTGTCGAACAGATTACTCTCCCGCTCGTCCACTTACCATCACCTCTTCTCAGCATATGTATGTTAGAATAACATATTTGCCGAAGACCGTCAATAGTTTTATACTTTGACATGAAAAAAGGCTAGAAATCGGAAGTGAAGTGGGAGCGCCGTAACCTTTCAGACTGCGTATAATTACGCTGTTTTTGCACAGGGCGGCATGTAAAAAAATCTAGAAAAAATAGAAAGTGCAGAATGACATTTACTAATGCACAAATTAGGGTATGTATTTTTGTTCAAACATACAAATTGCATAAAAGATTGAGGAAGCACTTGATTTTTTTTTGGAATATTTTATAATAGAATCATCCGAGAGCGGACGAACAAAACACAGATGAACCGAGTTCGGACGAATTGATTTCATTTCAGAAAGGAAGCATATTTATGGATTTCAAACTGAGCAAAGAGCACCGCGCGCTGCAGGAAAAGGCAAGAGAGTTTACTGAGCAGGTCCTGTTCCCGTACGAGATGGAAGTTGAGGAGAACAACGGTCTGAGTCCTGAGAGTCATAAGTACATTAACGGGCAGGTAATGGAGTGGGGGTTCAACGCTACCAACCATTCCAAAGAGCACGGAGGCACCGGCTACACCTTGTTTGAGCAGGCTCTGATCAGTGAGCAGCTTGGTATGTCCACCGGCGCTATCTGGGACGCTGTTCCGCAGCCGTCTTTCCCGATGAAGTTCGGCACCAAGGAGCAGATCGAAGAGTACCTGATCCCGACCTGTCAGTGCAAGCGCCGCGATGCATATGCAATCACGGAGGCGGACGCTGGTTCTGACCCGACCATGTGCCAGACCACCGCTGTTAAGTGTGACGGTGGCTACAAGATCAACGGCGAGAAGTGGTACGTGACCGTTGGTAACATCGCTGACTACCTGCTGGTTCACACCCACATCGACGGCGACCCGAACAAGGCGACCGTATTCTTCGTAGAGAAGGACACCCCGGGCGTAAGCATTAAGCGCACCCCTGAGTTCACCCACCACTTTGCATTCAAGCATCCGGAATTCCTGTTCGAGGATGTAGTTGTAGATGAGTCCAAAATCCTGAAGGGAATTGGCGAAGGCTTTAACATGACCAAGGATTGGTTTGTGGAAGCACGTCTGGGTATTGCGGCTCGCTGTGTAGGCGGCGCTGAGCGTGTTTTGAAGGAAGCCAACGACTTCGCTGCGAACCGTGTACAGGGCGACCGCGTCATCCGCGATTATCAGGTCATCGAGCATATGCTGGTTGACATGACCATGGACATCATGGCGGCCAAGAGCCTGCTTTATCGTGTATGCTGGGAAATTTCGGGCGATATGGATCGCAAACTGAAGCATGCCCGTGCATCTGCGATCAAACTGTGGTGTTCCGAGATGGTAAACCGTGTAACCGACAAGGGCGTTCAGATTTTGGGTGGCCGCGGCTACATGCGCGAGAATGCTGTCGAGCGTCTGTGGCGTGACCAGCGCGTTGACCGTATCTGGGAAGGCACTTCCGAGATCCAGCGCAACGTCATTGGTGGCCAGATTAAGAAGCGCGGCATCGAGCTCTATACTGGCTGGGCTTACGAGGAGTAATATTTTCCGTGAGGCTTGCTTCTTACAGTAATTAGGAGGTTGCTATGTTCCCTTTAGAAGGAATAAGAGTTCTTGACCTGATGACACTTTCCGGTTACTGCGGGATGGAATTGGCTGATTACGGAGCAGAGGTGATTAAGGTGGAGTCTCCCGGTGGAGACCCGCTGAGAACACTGGCACCATTAAAAAATGGTGCCAGTGTTCATCATGCCTTTCGTGACCGCGGAAAGAAGAGCATAACGCTCGATCTGCGGCATCCGGAAGGGAAGGAGATTTTCAAAAAGCTGGTGGCTACGGCCGATGTTGTTCTGGAAAATTTCCCGCCCAAAACAATGGAAGAGCTTGGGCTCGGATATGATGTGTTATCAGTCATCAAACCATCTCTTGTATACGGACGCATTTCCGCATACGGTTCCACAGGCGACGAAGCGGATACCCCGCAGTTAGATCTGATTGCGCAGGCGAAGAGCGGCGTGATGCATTTTACTGGTTTTCCGGAAAAACCACCCACCCGCATTGGCTTTGCGATATCGGAGCACTACGCGGCTAGCTTCCTTTCCTCTGCTGTGTGCTTGGCGGTTTATCATGCCAGAGAAACCGGCGAGGGGCAGGTAGTGGAAACGACACTTTGTGGCTCGGCTGTTGCCATCACTGAAGATAAGGTTATCACCTACGGCGCGGAGCATGAGGATCCGATGCGTACCGGTAATGCACACCCGCTGATCAACCCTTATGACATCCTGAAATGTAAGGACGGCTATGTGGCGATGGGGATTTCGTCCGACGCTCAGTGGGAAAAGTTCTGTAATGCATTCAACTGTCCGAAGGAATGGACAGAAGATGAAAAATACTGTTCCAATCTGGTGAGGGGTTACCACTATTTCGGTGATCTGCGTGTTAAACTGGAGGATCTATTCTCGGGTTACACGATGCAGGAAATTGCCGATATCTGCGATCAGGCACTTATCCCAGGTACGATGTGCAGTACCACCAAAGAAGCACTGCAGCAGCCGCAGTTGCGTGTAAGAAACATGATTGTTTCTGTGAATGATACCGACCTTGGCGAACTTGAGATGCCGGGCAAGCCGGTCAAGTTCTGCGGAGAAGAAGAGGAGCCGCTGTCTGCGGCGCCCGAAATCGGTGCGCAGAATGAGCAGGTCTATACCTCCCTTGGAATTGATGCCGCGGCGATGGAAAATCTGCATAGAGAAGGCGTCATTTGAACGGTAGTATTGGATAAGCCTGAGATCATGAGTTTGGGGGAGTGAAAAATGAGGAAGGGACCTCTCAAAGGAATTAAAGTTCTTGATTTTTCTCAAGTTCTATCTGCACCGTTCTGTGGCATGATGCTGGCAGACATGGGAGCAGACGTAATCAAGGTAGAGCGGCCCGGAAACGGCGATATTTCCCGTGAATACGGCCCGTATGTCAACGACATCAGCCTATATTTCTGTCAATATAATCGCGGCAAAAAGGGAATTGCAATTGACATGCGTTCGGAAGAGGGCAAGAAGGTTGTCCTTGATCTGGTTGCGCAGGTAGATATTGTCATTGAGAACTTCAAGGCAGGCACGTTGGAAAAGCTGGGGCTCGGCTATGACAAGATGGTGGAAGTCAATCCCAGTCTGATTTACGGATCTATTTCTGGATTCGGTACATATGGTCCGTTGTCCCACCTGCCGTGTATGGATATTATCGCTGCTGCCCGAAGCGGTCTGGTTGCGCAGAGTGGTCAGGCGGGCGATGCCCCTATTAAGCCTGGTTTTTCCATGTGCGATACATGGGCGGGGTTGCAGATGATGCGAGGCCTGTCGATGGCGTTGCTGTATAAGCAGAAGACCGGCAAGGGGCTTCGCGTTGACATCGCAATGCTCGATTGTGCGTTTTATATGTGTGAAGCTCCTGTCCTGGAGCATTCGGTGACCGGCAAGTTCACCGAAAAGTCCGGCAACCATTATGTTTGGTATGCGCCCTATGGCGAATTCGCTGCCAAGGACGGCAATGTTGTCATTGCCGTGAGCAGCGAGGGGGAGTGGAAAACCCTCTGCTATACGCTTGGGGTGGATGATCTGGCGGCGGATCCGAGGTTCTGCAATAACGAACTGCGTGTGCAGAACAGAGATGCGCTGATCGTGGAACTGGAAAAAGCAACAGGTGCAATGGGAAGATATGATGTTGAAAACAAACTCCATGAGGCTGGCGTACCCGCTGCTGCGGTGCAGTCGCTTCAGGAGTTTGACAATAACCCGCAAACAAAAGCACTGAATGTAATTACCCAGATCAATCAGCTTGGCGTAGGGGAATACACTGTGACCAATACGCCTATCCTCTTCAGCGAGACTCCGGTAGATCCGGACGCTTCGACGGCCGGATTCCCTGGTGCGAACAGCATCGAAATCTTGAACAGCCTTGGCTATGATCAGGAGAGAATCGACAAGTTGCTCGCAGAGGGTGCAATACACCAGGCAGGTTGATGATCTATCAAAGGTAAAACGATCCATCTGATATTCATGGCCTGGTGTATACAAGGACATTGAACGTTGGATGGATTCTGTTTTGAAGGGGATTTTGTTGTGGAAGCTGTTGAACTGATTTCTCCGGACAAGGAAAAATGCGTAAAATGCAATGCCTGTGTGGATATCTGTCCGATGCGTGTCATCAGCGTGGATGAAGAGGGCTATCCGCATGCGGTTGGAAAAGCGTTTTTGACGTGTATTAACTGCGGCTATTGTGTGGATGTCTGCGCTCCAGGTGCATTGAAACACAAGGTCCGTAAGCGTTCGGCTAATTCTGCTGCCGCGCTGCGTGCGGCAGTAAAACGCCTGAACAGATCCAGAGAATACAGAAAAAAGCGAGGAGAGCCATAATGAGGCGTGATTGCTTTTACTTTTGCCCTCCGTTTCGTGTTCGCTACGGCGAGGTAGACCAGCAGGGCATTGTTTACAACGGTAATTATGTTGCATATACCGACCTGGCGTTTGAGGAATTCCTCCGCTCCAAGGGATACTCCTACCGAGAACTGGCAGAAAAGCATGACTCTGAGGTATGTCATAAAAAGTCTACCTATGAATTTGTTTCCAGCGCATATGCGGGCGACATGCTTGAAGTTGGTATCAGCAAGATCAAAATCGGCAAGAAAAGCTTTACCATACAGTTTGAGATCTATCATCAAGGTGAGGATGACCTGATCCTCCTGTGTGAGTCGGTATATGTAGGCTATGATGTGGAAAACCGCACCAGCCGCCCGATTACTGACTTGATGAGAGCGCTTTTGAGCTCGTAAAACCTACCACCGTTATGAGGAGGCGAAATAGGAAGATGGATAATGACTCCAAAAAGAATAAAAACGCTGATGTAGAAGTAGGCTTGATTATTGTTAGCGTAGCCATACTGGTTGCATTTATCATCTGTATGGTTGTGAATGCGGAAGGAACACTCAACACGATCATGAACTTCTTTAATGTCATGATAGATGCGCTGGGGCCGTTCTTCCTGCTGGTTGCGTTTATTTCTTTTCTGGTATCCCTTTATCTGGGCTTTGGCAAATATGGCAAGATCCGCTTGGGTAACTGCAAGCCGGAATACTCGAACTTTAGCTATTTTGCTATGATGCTGCTGGCGTCTCTGGCGTCTGCTGCACTGTACTGGTCGTTCGTAGAATGGGCGAGTTACTACCAGGCACCCGGCCTTGGCATGGAGCCGCAAAGCCTGGAAGCGCTCGAGTCCTCGCTGGCGTACCAGTTCTTCCACTGGGGCTTTGTCAACCAGTCCCTGTATACGATTGCCGGCGTGGCGATCGCTTACGGTGTGTATGTCAGAAAACTCCCTTCTTTCCAGACGAGCGCGGTATGCTGCGCAATGCTGGGCAAAAAGGTCAAGGGGAAGTCTATCATCGGCAAAGTGATCGACTTTCTGGTCATCTTTGGCATTCTGGGTGCGCTCAGCTCTTCGCTGGGTCTTGGTGTACCGCTGGCAACTTCTGGCCTGAATACGCTCTGGGGTATCGAGGCGACGCCGGCTGTTCAGATTGGCGTTATCGTATTCATCGCGCTGGTTTATACGTTTACCTCTTTCCTCGGCACGAAGAAGGGTATGCAGACGATCAGTAATATCGCTTCTGTCGTGTGTATCTTCTTCCTGCTGTATGTACTGTTTATGGGGCCAACGACGTTCATCTTCAAGAATATTGTCAACTCTCTGGGCTATCTGATTCAGGATCTGCCGCGTATGGCGCTGTTCACCGACCCGATCGCGAATACAGGCTTTGCAGAAAGCTGGACGATTTACTTCGTTGCTTTCTACCTGAACTATGTTGCAATGATGGGTATCTTCATTGCGAAGGTTTCCAAAGGCAGAACCATCCGTGAGATTGCAATCTACACCATTTTTATCATGTCCTTCGGCGGCATGTGCATCTTCGGCATCGACGGCAGCTTCTCGATTTATGCACATACCCAGGGTATGGTTGACGTAACCGGCCTGGTTGCAAGCGGTATTGGTGATGCAGCGATTTATGAGATTTTGAAGGCTCTGCCGCTGGGCTCGACACTTCTACCGTTCCTGATTTTGGTGCTGATCGTCGGTTTCGTCGCGCCGTCCATGGACTCCGCTTCTCTGGCTTTGGCGGAAACCGTAACCAAGCGCGGTACGCCGAAGATGGCGCTTCGCATCTTCTTCTGTGTGCTGCTGGCGATCATCCCGATGTCTGTACTGCTGGTTGGCGCCTCATTCGACTCGATCAAGTACATTGCGATTATCATTTCCGCCCCATTCCTCCTGATTCTGGCCGGTATGATGCTTGGCCTGTTAAAGTGGCTGAAGGAAGACGAGCGCAGCGGCCTCCATGCGGAGATCATAGCGATCAAGGAAGCAGAGGACAGGGAGAGAACGATTGAAGAGAACGCTAATGTGCGAGGGGCCTTGCAAGAAGCGAGCGAGTGTGAGATAATAGAAAAAAAGGTTTAATCCTTTCCTAAATACTTTGCAGGTACAATAGGCATGCGGTGTTTTCCGCATGCCTATCTGTGCGAAAGCAGTCAGGGAGATGTAAACACAACATGGCAAGAGATTTATATTATGGCGATCAAGCTAGAAAGCGTCTGCAAGCGGGCATGAATCAGCTGGCAGACGCAGTAAAAACTACAATCGGCCCCAAGGGGCGCAATGTTATGGTCGCCGGCTTCGGTGACAGGGTTTTCGTTACAAACGAGGGATCGGCCGTTGCCAAGGACTTCGAACTGTCCGATATCACGGAAAATCTTGGCGCGCAGATGCTCAAGCAGGTTGCAGAAAAGACCAACGAGGCCGTCGGCGACGGTACCTCGACTGCGATGTTGCTGATGCAGGCGATTATTCGCGGAGGCACTCGCAATATGGCGGCCGGTGTGAACCCGATGGGGCTTCGCCGGGGCATTCAGGGTGCAGTGAATGCGGCTGTGCAGTCGATCAGCGAAAGCGCATACTTGCCGAAGGGTAAGGAGGATATTGTGCAGGTCGCTTCGATTTCCGGTGCGGACCGCCAGACTGGCGAGATTCTGGGAGAGATCATGGATCAGGTGGGCCAGGATGGCGTCATTACCATTGAAGATTCGCAGACTATGGATACCTCCTTTGAGATTGTGAAGGGCAGCCAATTTGACAAGGGCTACCTTTCAGAGTACATGGTTACTGATACGGAAAAGATGGAGGCTATGCTGGAGCATCCCTATATCTTGTTTACGGATAAGAAAATCAGCAGTTTGGGTGATATTATCCCAATTTTGGACAAGGTCGCGCAATGCGGCAGAAAGCTGCTGATTGTTGCAGAGGATGTGGAAGGCGAAGCGCTTAAAGCTTTGGTAATCAATAAGCTACAGGGCGCAATTGACTCGGTTGCGGTGCGTGCGCCTGGCGTGGGGGAGCGCAAAAAGGCGCTGGTGGATGAGTTGGCTCTGCTCACGGGCGCGACCGTCGTTCGCGAAGAGACCGGATATGATCTGAAAAAGGCGACGGTAGATATGCTTGGCGAGGCGGAGAAGGTCACTGTCCGCAAGGACCGGACTATTATCGTCGGCGGTGCAGGCGACAAGGCAGCGATTGCGGAGGAGATAGAAAAGCTCCGCCGTATGCTGGCTGAGGCGAAAGATGAATTTGCAGTGGATCGTGCGCGGGAGCGTCTCGGCAAGCTGGCAAGCGGCGTTGCTGTCATTCGTGTCGGCGCGGCATCCGAACTCGAACTGAAAGAAAAGAAGGCGCGCGTTGAGGATGCTCTCAATGCTGTCCGCGCCGCGCTTGCGGAGGGTATTGTTGCCGGTGGAGGCGTTGCGTTCTGCAATGCGATTCCTGCGGTGCGCAAGTATGCGCAGCAGCTTACCGGCGATGAGCTTTCCGGCGCACAGGTTGTGATGGAGGCGTTAGAGGAACCCATGCGCCAGATTGCGCAGAATGCCGGATTTGACAGCGGCGTGGTTGCCTCGGAAGCAGTAAAGCAGGGAAATGGCGTTGGTTTGGATGTCATCACCGGAGAGTTTGTCCGCATGGCGGAGGTAGGCGTTGTTGATCCGGCCAAGGTGACAAAGCTGGCGCTGAAGAACGCCGCTTCCATGGCGTCGGTATTCCTGACGACCGAGGTGGATGTTATCGACCCGATTGACGAGGCATGGCTACGTTCGGGCGGCAAGACCAGAGAAGAATCCAACAAGAAGGTTTACTAAGACCGAACAAAAACGTTTCTGGTAACCGTCAAGCAATCGGACGGATTGATAAACAGTGCGGCGAGTTCGATAATGTACCCATACCCCCGCTTCTTGGCCAATGGAAGCATCTTCCTCCAGACGTTTGTAGAGGAGTAAGATGCCGTCTTTTCCCCAATAGAAGGCTTTCATGCGGTCTCTGCGCCGACCACAAAAAAAGGAACAGCGTATTGGTGAATGGATCAAGTTCGAATTGCTGCTGCACCAGAGCCGCCCGCCCGCCAATCCCTTTTCGCAGATCCGTATATCCAACTGCAAGGTATAGCTCCATTGAAGTCATTGAGCATGAATCCCCCTTGCACAACGTCTCTACCAAAACTGCATCCGCTCTTGCGTAAATCTCTATTTCAGTACCTCTTATGCGGAGCGTGGCAACCGCCTCTTTTGATATCTCCGTTTGTGGTTCTGATGCCGACGACAACTGCGGTACCGGAAAGGCTTCTACCGGCGGCAATTCTGCAAAGCAAATCCACCGCCCCTCGTTTGAACCCGTTTGGCTTCCTATCAGCCGGTTCAAAACTTTTCTCTGCGACCTGTAGAACAGGCCGGTTGTGATTTGCCGTCCTGTGTAGAATTCCACTATACTCTGCACGCTTTGCCTTTATTCAGTGATGATTGCTGCCACCTGTTCATGTTGGCCTCGGCTTTTGCCTCCCTCACCGTCATAATGTCCCCACTTTCCCATCACTGTCGTCACTGACGTATGTCATGGGTACATTATCGCACTCCCTCCACTATTTATCAATCCGTCCGATTACCTGACGGTTACTGCGATAAAATCAAGCATACGCTGAAAATGAGATTCAGCAGATGTAAACACAGCGGGCCGTGGTTTTTTATCCGGCCCGCTGCCTTTTCAACAAGACAATATTTCAAAAATTCTGCCGGTGTCATAATCGCCGGATTTTTACGCCAGATTCTAAAAAACTTTATCGCCGGCAAAGGCAAATACGCATAAGGAATAGCTAAAAAAGCAGTAAAAACGCAAAAAACAGGCAATCACCGCACAAAAATCTTTATGACGAAGAGAATAACCGCCAGAAAACGGCACTATCCAACGGATAGTGCCGTTTTTCTATCTAAAGGAAAGAAAGGAACACGAAAAAATGAGCTTTGATTATTACTATGGTGAGCAGTCGGAGAGCTTCCGATTTCTACGTATCCCCCGTCTGCTGTTTACCGCCCCGCAGTTTCGCGGTCTGTCCACGGACGCCAAGCTGCTAAACAGCCTGATGCTGGACCGTATGTGTTTATCCGCCCGTAATGGCTGGTATGACGATCAGGGCCGTGTATTTATCTACTACACTGTGACAGATATTGTAGAACACCTCAACTGCAAAAAGGACAAGGTATTAAAGTTGCTGAATGAGCTGGATAACAAAAAAGGCGTTGGCTTAATTGAACGTGTCCGTCAGGGACAGGGCAAACCGTCCCAAATTTATGTCAGGCAGTTTACCGCGCAAGAGCGTCCAGAGCCGCCCCATCATCCTACCGGCAGCCGCAATCAGGACTGCACAGAAACGGAAGTCTTGACGGCTCAAAACGATACCTCTGCACCGCGGAAAACAGGAAGTCAAGAATACGGAAAAACCGAATGTAATAATACTAATAAGAATTATACTGAGTTAATTAAATCTATCATCTATCCATTCTGAAACGGATTTACAGCCGTATAAATGCCGCACAGCTATCAAGCCAGCCGAACCAGACGGCGACGCCGCAGGGCGTCGCTGTCCGAGCAAGTATGGCATTTGTGACACAAACGCCTTTTGTCAGGGGCAAGCCCCTGAACCCCCCATCCGCAGCGGCGGGGCGTTATCCCATGCGTGGAGGGTATCCCGCCCTCTGTCCGCCGTCAAGGCCGTGCGATTGTTTCACAATCGCACGCGAGCCGCCCAGTCTGCGGACTGGGCGGGCCTTGACTGCGGATTTCCGGCGGGATTAGAGGTCGCCAAGTAAGCGTCAAATAAAGCAACGGATTGTGGGTAGATGTAGAGTGTGAGAAAATAAGGATAAAAGTTGCAGTGGATAGCATTAAGGGAAGTCAAAGGAAGCAGAGGAGCTGGGAAAAATGACAATTCGGGAAAGACATCGGGAGCAGCAAGCGGCCCAATGGACGGAGCTCGTACAGGAATGCCGGAGCAGCGGGCAAACAGTAACGGGATGGTGCGATGAACGGGACATCAGCACAAAGACGTATTACCGATGGGAGAAAAGAGTATTGCAGCGAAGTGGCCACGGGATAAAAAAGGTGGAAAGAGTACCGGCAGAAAAAAAGGCGGCTGAATTTGTAGAGCTGAGAGTGAGGAAGGAAGGGATGTGGAACAGGGAGCTTCTTCAGACTGCTCCAGCGGGGAAACAGTCGGCAGTAACAGTGGTGGTAAAGGGGCGAGGGATAGAAGTTGAGATTTATGCGGGAGTGGAGCTGCCGGTGATAGAAGCGATCTGCCGATCGGTGTGCCATGCTGAATGATTTTCGCGGCGCGGAAAAAGTGTATATAGCCTGTGGGTACACAGATCTGCGGAAAGGGATCGACGGCCTGGCGACATTGGTACAGCGGCAGTTCCATCTGGACCCGTTCAGCAATACGCTGTTCCTGTTCTGCGGTTACCGGCGGGATCGGATCAAGGGGCTGTATTGGGAGGGGGATGGATTTGTTCTGGTATATAAGCGGTTAGAAGCAGGCGCCTTCCAGTGGCCGCGGAACGGAGATGAGGCGCGCCAGTTGACAGGTCAGCAGTACCGCTGGCTTATGGAAGGGTTAAAGATCGAACAGCCCAAAGCGCACAAAGCGGTGACTGGCCCGAGTATGATATAACGTTGAAAAATCGGATGCTATTTTCCTCGAAATCCCTTGAAATGCTGGTGTTTTAAGGGGTTTTGTGTTATAATAAGAATATGAAAAATGAAGTGAATATTATCACAAGCAACACGGAAATGGTGACCATTTCCCGTGCGGAATATGAGTCTCTGAAGGCGGAAAGAGACGAGCTGAACCAGAAGCTGGACTGGCTGATGGAGCAGATGCGTCTTGCCAAAAAGAAAGTCTATGGGGCATCGTCCGAGCAGACGAAGGAAGAACTGGCAGGCCAGTTGAGCCTGATGTTTGATGAAACGGAAGCGTGGCTGTCCACCAGAAGGAGCGCCTCAAAGGAAACTAAGGTGGCGGCCCACACACGGCAGAAGCGGTCTTCCCGTGTGGAGGAGGTACTGCCGGACAATGTTCCTGTTGAGGTGGTAGAACACCGTGTCCCGAAGTCTGAGCGTAACTGTCCTGAATGCGGTACACTCATGACGGAGATTGGCACCGAGATCCGCCGTACTCTGGTGATGATTCCCGCCCAGGTGAAGATCCGGGAAGATGTTTATTTTACATACGCCTGCCAGAACTGCAAGCAGACGGGGACGGAAACACCTGTCCTGAAAGCCGAAAAAGAGCCTCCCCTGATCTCAGGCAGCTACGCCTCCCCAGAGGCTGTGGCTCATATCATGGTCCAAAAGTTTGTGATGTACGCTCCGCTGTACCGGCAGGAACAGGAATGGAATCGGGCTGGGGTGATGCTCTCCCGGCAGACGATGAGCAACTGGGTGCTGCGGGTGGCGGAGGATTGGCTGCGGCCCATCTATGACCAGATGCACCAACAGTTGCTTCAGCGAGAGGTCCTCCACGCGGATGAGACGACTCTGCAGGTGCTGAAACTGGAAGGGCGGACGGCCAGGAGCAAGTGCTATATGTGGCTGTACCGGACCGGCGGAGACGCCGGGCACCCCATTGTCCTGTATGAGTACCAGCAGAGCCGAAAGGCGGAGAATGCCGAGGCGTTCCTCAAGGGCTTTACGGGCTGGCTCCATGCTGATGGTTATTCCGGCTACCACCGATTGCCGGAGAACATCCGGGTGGTTGGCTGCTGGGTGCATCTGCGGCGAAAGTTTGACGAAGCGGTGAACGCCTTGCCAAAAGAGCAGCAGACTGGCTGCGCGGCGTTGGAGGGACTGCAATACTGCAATGTTCTCTTCGCCATTGAAAAGGAACTGGCGGATTTGCCGCCGGAAGAACGGTACAAACAGCGTCTGATCCGGTCCAAACCGATGATGGACGCTTTGTTGGCATGGGCGGAAACAAAAACCGCCCCGCCCAAGTCCTCTTTGGGAAAGGCGCTGTATTATCTGCGGGAGCAGTGGCCATATCTGAAATGCTTTTTGGAGGACGGGCGGCTGGAAATAAGCAACAACCGGGCAGAACGGAGTATGAAACCCTTTGTGATGGGGCGGAAGAACTGGCTGTTTGCAAATACGGAAGGCGGGGCCCAGAGCAGCGCCATTGTTTACAGCCTGATTGAAACGGCCAAGGAAAACGACCTTGACCCATACCGGTATCTGGTCTATGTGCTGTCCAGGGCGCCATCTATGGCCGTGGCTGACAGAGAGTGGGCCACAAAACTGACACCGGATCTTGTTCCGGTGCAATATCGCAGGGGCCAGGAGGACTCTACAATATAGGTTTTTTAACGGACTGACCGAAAGGCCGGTCCATTTTTTTCGACATTTTCCACCAAAGGGGAACTACAGAGCCTCACAGGTAATCCTTTCCATCCCTTATGCTTTGCATGAAGGGAGGTGAGGAAAATGTTGGCAAGATTTGATGGAGCAAAGCTGCGTGAAATACGGGAACAACAGGGTATACCCCAGGCTGAATTGGCAGCCAGAGCGGGTACCTCCATCCGTTATGTCCGTGCCCTTGAAAAAGGCAGAAAGCGCAAGCCGTCCGCAGAACTGCTTTATAAATTGGCGATTGCACTGGATGTCCCAATGGAAACATTCATGCAGCACCAGCCAGAAGAACACGATAATTTTTACTATGAGCGAGAGGCAAACCGTGCATTGCTATGAACGAACCAAAATCACATGAGGAGGAAATGGTATCATGACAGATTCTCAAGTAACTTGTGATCTGCTCTGCCAACTCGGAATATACCCGCATTATAAAGGTTTTTTCCATACCACCTATGCGGTATCATTGTGCATGGAGCAGCAGGACAGACTTCTGCTGGTAACAAAATGGCTTTATCCCGATGTTGCCAAGAAATACGGAACGAACTGGAAAGCGGTGGAACGGAATATCCGAACTGCATCCGCGATTGCTTGGAAACGCAATCGGCCACTGTTAGAATCCCTGGCGAAAAGGCACCTTGACAGCCGTCTGTGTTCCGTTGAATTCCTCGCACTTATCTTCCGCGCTGTCCTGACCAATGAATCTCGAAAATCTCCTGATCTATAATCCTATCTGAATCAGAAATGGCGGCGGGCAATTTTTGCTCGCCGCCACTCAATTCTTTCTTGTTTGACTTCCCTTAATGCTATCCACTGCAACTTTTATCCTTATTTTCTCACACTCTACCTCTACCCACAATCCGTTGCTTTATTTGACGCTTACATAAAATCTCATGAGCCGCCTTCTTTGTGTTTTCAGCCGGATACGGCAGAAAGGAATAAAATTTATGACAGAAAATGAAAAGAAGCTTTTGCAGGCGAAGCACCGATTGGAAGAAGCACAGATGCGCGACCGACAGAAAGAGCGAAAAGCACGGACACGGCGATTGATTCAGGAGGGTGCGATTTTAGAGAAAGCATTACCGCAGACAACACAGATGACTTTGGAACAGTTGGAGGATTTTTTATGCGAAGTATTCAAACCAATCCGATGATTTTTATGAGCGATCGGCTATCGGTCGCTTTTTCTTTTTCCCGAAAGGGCGCACTTACTCACCACCTGATAAAGCAAGCGGTGGTAGCCCTCCCGTTGGTCGGGCACGTGCGCTCTCCGAGGGGGATTGCGGCTCCTTGCGGGAGCCGCTGGACAAGGCTGCATTTCTGCCAAACTGCCAGCCTTGTCCACGCAGTCGGCGCAGGGGTTTCCGTTTTGGAAGCCCCTGTTCATGGGGTGGTATATTGCCACCCCATCCCGCCGTCTGCCTGCGTCAACTCTGCCCAGAACAAATCCTTCGGATATGTTCCGCAGCTTGACACAGATGCAGGGGTGGAACGAATCATTCCACCCCTGCTGGTGGTACGTCGCATTTCACGATGTACTGAGCGAAAACAAGAGTGCCCTGTTTCGGGGCATCCCTTTCAGAAAGGACAAGGTGATTTATGGCGATTTATCATTTGGAGGCCAAAATAGTCAGCCGTGGAGCCGGACGCTCCGCCGTGGCTGCTGCGGCCTATCTGAGTTGTTCCCGGATGCCCAATGAGTACGACGGGGTGCAGTATGACTACACACGCAAACAGGGCCTTGGGTGGCGGCAGGTTTTTCTGCCAGCCACCGCCCCCGCAGAGTGGCAGGATCGGGAAACCCTGTGGAACGCTGTGGAGGAAACCGAAACCGCAAAGGACAGCCGCCTTGCCCGTGAATTTGTGGCGGCGCTGCCCATAGAACTGAGCCGGGAAGAACAAATCCAGCTCCTGCAAGATTTCATCAAGGGGCAGTTTGTGGCAGACGGAATGTGCGCCGATGCTGCCATCCACGACCCATATCCTCCCGGACACAATCCCCACGCCCATATCCTGTTGACGGTGCGCCCGCTGGATGAAAAGGGAAAATGGCAGTACAAGACCGAAAAAGAGTATCTCTGTGTGAAAGGCGGCGAGGAACGGGGCTTTACTGCCGCTGAGTTCAAACAGGCACAGGCCGACGGATGGGAGAAGCAGTATCAGTACAAGGTGGGCAAAAAGAAGATGTATATGGCCCCTTCCGCAGCACAGGCACAGGGCTATGAACGGGTGTCCAAGTACCCCAAAAGCACCAAATATGGCAGGCAGAATCCCATCACGGAACGCTGGAACAGCGACGATCAGCTTGTCCTGTGGCGGGCTGCATGGGCGGATGTGGCAAACTGCTATCTGGAGCGCACTGGGCACGAAGAACGCATCGACCACCGCAGCCATGCCGAGCGTGGCCTGCTGGAGCGGCCTACGGTCCATGAAGGTGTGGTTGCCAGAGCCATGGAGAAAAAGGGCATTATCTCTGACCGGTGCGAACTGAACCGGCAGATCAAGGCAGACAATGCCCGGCTCCGGGAGCTGAGAGGACAGGTCAAAAAGCTGGCGCAGGCAGTTAAAAACACCCTTCCGGCACTTGCCGAGGCCATGGAGAATCTGCGTAAAAATCTGTTGCTGTTCTGCTATCAGCTGGGGTATCTCCGCAAGGGCAAGGAACGCCTGAACGCTTCGCTGAATACGCTGCGTCCTGCCCTCACACAGTACAATCAGTTAGCAAAGGACATCCGGGATAAGACGAAAGAGCGACGCAGTCTGCTCTCCGAGAAAAAGGCGCTTTCTGCTGTCCATGTGTTCCGGCACCGGGAGCTGGCGGCTAAGATAGCGGCACTGACAGAGGATTTGGAGGAACTGCGTTCGGAAAAGAATCTGCTTCTGGCATCGCTGGCATATTCTGAGGAAGATGCTGCCAATAAATTCCCTAAAGACATTGCCGCTATGGAGCAGAGTCTGAAACGGTTGGAAGAACAGGAACAGAAATATTCTGCAGAGCTGGACGCTGCCCTGAACGAGTATGCAGGGCTTCGGGAGCAGGCTCAGGGCTTTGACCCAGTGCAGCTGTATGAAGCAAGGCAAGCTATCCGCCCCAGCAAGGAACAGGAAGCGGAGAACCGGGCACAGCAGGTTTACGACGAGAAGTACAGCCCGCTTCTGATGTTTGACAGCAAAAAGGCGGTTTCCCGGATGCTGCATGAGGATATAGAGCGACAGGCCGTGCGGAACCTTGTACAGCAGGATCAGAATAAACAACAGATTTCACACAGAAAAAAAGAGAAAGGACAAGAGCGATAATATAACTCTTGTCCTTATAGATTTACTTCAAGTTGTCTTTTGCTTGATATGTTTCTTCTGCGTTTGTATCATCGTGCTTCTGATAAAAGCAGGTCGTAAGCTGTATTGCATCTGTGGGACAGATGCTGCGGCACTTCCCGCAGCGGATACACTCCGCATGGTTTGGGGTTTTGCTCGGATCGACCTGCATTTCACAGGCTTTCGCGCATTTCCCGCAGTGGACGCACTTATGCGCATCCACCCGGTAGCGGAACACGGACACCTTGTTAAAAAAGGAATAGATGGCCCCCAGGGGGCAGATGTATTTGCAGAACGGGCGGTAAATGATGATGCAGGCCAGAACCGTCAATACCAGCAGCAGGTTTTTCCAGGCGTACAGCCACCCGATGGCTCCCCGCATTCCTTCATTCAGCAGCACCAGCGGGATTCCGCCCTCCAGCGTCCCGGCCGGACAGATCAGCTTGCAGAAGTAGGGGGAGCCCTGCCCGATGATGTCCACCAGGAACATTGGGAGCAGGATTACAAATACCAGCAGGATCACATACTTCAGCTTCCGCAGGAGCTTGTCCCCAGGGAAGGTCCCGATCTTCTTCACGAAAGGGATCTTGTGCAGCAGCTCCTGGATCAGACCAAACGGGCACAGCCATCCGCAGACCAGGCGGCCCACCAGCGCGCCGATAAAAATCAGGATGCCGGAGATGTAGAACGCCGCCTTGAACTTCCAGCTTCCGATAACGGCCTGGAGCGCGCCGATAGGACAGGCCCCTCTCGCCCCCGGACAGGAATAGCAGTTCAGGCCGGGGACGCACAGGTACTTTAAATTCCCCTGATAGATCGTGCCGTTCCGAAACCCTGTCAGATAGCTGTTGGTCAGGAACGCCCAAAGCGCCTGGATCCCGTGCCGGATGCCGGTCTGGTGCTTTTTTCTCCACTTCTTATCCAATTCCGATACACTCCATACAGATACTCACCGCTTTTTGCAGGACGATGGCTGGTTCCCCCCGCAGAATGCCGTAGCCGGTGCAGGCCGCGCCGAGCACCAGCAGGGCGCAGGGGGCCAGCCAGGGCTTACGACATCCCAACCGTGCCACCTCCCATTGATACTGTGCCGCCTCCTGTGGAGGCATTGTTCAGAGCGGCAAGCTCCTGTGCGATGATCCCATTCCATTCATCAAAGCTCTTGGTGCCATAGTAGGTGTTTCCAACAATATTGCCTTCGGAATTCACAAAGAAGGTTTCAGGGTAGGCGTTGATCCCCTTGAGGCGGCCGCTCAGCAGCACTTCGTCCGGCACCAGCATGGGATACTCCACACCACTGGAGGAACGGATCTGTTTGGAGAGTTCCAGCTTCTCCTCATCAACCGCCCCGTCAAACATGGTATCGGCCACAATGGTGATGATCTGTACGCCGTCCTTTTCCACCTCGCCGCTGAGCTTCGCCAGATCCGGCATCTCCGCGACACAGGAGGAGCACCAGGTTGTCATCACATTGACCATCGTGAGTTGGTAATCCGCAAAGACGGAGAGATCCACCGGGTTCCCGTCCAGATCCTGGGCATGGAAATCCCCGATAAAGCTGGCAGCGTCATTGTTGCGGGCTGTGTCAAAGACATCATAGAAGCCGGGAATATCGGGGTTGGCCTCATAGGTGGCCCGGTCGATCAGTTCCACCTTTGTTTTGCGCCAAAGCTCACCCAGCTCCAGCTGCTGCCCCGCATCTGTACTCAAATAGTAAACCCACTTCCCATCTTCGCTCCGGCCCACTTCCGTGTTTTCCGGGCAGCCGGTAATGGTCTCAATGGGGTGCTCCTCCAGATAGTCCGCCTGGTATGCCCCCACCGTTCCGATCCGCTGTGTGGTTGCCAGCCATGCGTCCCAATCCACTGCGTACTCCATATCCTCGGTGCCTTCGGGCAGATACTGGAGGTACTGGTATGCGTAGTAGCACTCGCTCCGGTCCGCCCCCTCGGTATCGTACAGCGCCTCCCGCTGGAAGTAGAGTGTCCCATCTTCGATCCCCTTCTGAAAGCCGGGGTCAATGGAAAAGCGCAGGCCCAGATACTCGTAGGTGATCTCGGACTGCCAGGGCAGCGGCTTTTTCTCCGGACGGCTGACCTTGATGGGGCCATCCCCCAGCGTGATTTCGCCGGAAGCCTCCGGGGATGGCGTAGTGTCAGTTCCTCCAGAGCATCCGGCCAGCATCAGCAGGCACATTGCGCCAGTCAGGGCAATGCTTCCTCGTTTTTTCCACTTATCCATTCAAAAAACTCCTTTGCCATGATAGTGTGGGGGCTGTGCATTCCCCTTTTCCTGTGTTATCATAGCAAAAGAGGTATAAAATCTCTGTAAAGTCCCGGTTTACAAAGATTTTATACCGTCTGTGTTATCATAAAGTATTCTATGAGTTACCCCCAGGGAGGAATGAACGATGCGCATTTTGGTTGTGGAGGATGAGCGGGAGCTTGCGGAATCCATTGCGGAGGGGCTGCGGATGGACGGCTACTCTGTGGATATGTGCGGCGACGGGAATGAGGCGGCAGAGCGGGCGGTCACGGATGCTTATGACCTGCTGCTTCTGGATTTGAACCTGCCGGGAAAAGACGGCCTCCAGGTGTTGAAGGAGGTCCGTCTGGAGCGGCCGGAGCTCAAGACGCTGCTGCTGACTGCACGCTCCAGCGTGGCCGACCGGGTGCTGGGCCTGGACTCCGGCGCGGACGACTACCTGACCAAGCCCTTCTCCTTTGACGAATTGGAGGCCCGTATCCGTGTCCTCCTGCGCCGCCGGTACATACAGTCCGACGTGAGGCCCGTCTGTGGGCCGCTGGAATTTGATACCCTTTCTCGCATGGTGCAGGTGTACGGGAAGCCGCTGGCTCTGACACGGAAAGAGACGTCCCTGCTGGAATACCTGATGCTCCACGCCGGGCAGCTCGTTACGCCGGAGGAGCTTCTGGAGCACGTGTGGGACGGAAGCGTGGACGAGTTCAGCAACTCCGTCCGGGTCCACATTTCCTCCCTGCGCCGAAAGCTGCGGGCGGCGCTTGAGTATGACCCGATCATGAATCGGGTGGGAGAAGGCTATATTCTGTCCGTGGAGGTGAAGTAAATGCTGAAAAAACTATCGCTCCGCGGGCGGCTCACGCTCCTCATTTCCGGTCTGTTCCTGCTGATGTGTACCGGCCAGATGCTGCTCAACAACTACCACACGTCCCAGCAGGTCAGCGCTCTGATCCGCACCATCCAGCTCCCCGGCGAATTGGATATAAACCGTGTGCCCGCCGAAATCGTCACGATTGGGCAGGCAAACGATATGCTGGACGCGGCGTTTCTGAAAAACTGGGTTGCTCTGCTTCTCGTCCTGCTTTTGGGCGCCCTTTGCACCTATATTCTGGTCGGATACTGCCTGCGGCCCCTGCGCCAGCTCACAGAGCATATCCGGAAGACCGGGGTAAGCAACCTGGACTGCCCGCCGGAGATTTCCACCAAAGTGGACGAGGTGCTCCAACTGGCCGATTCCTTTAACACCCTCTCCCTTCGCCTGGCGGACGCCTTTGCCAGCCAGCAGCGTTTTTTGGCGGACGCGGCACATGAACTGCGTACCCCGCTGGCGGTCCTTCAGACCAAACTGGATGTATTTTCCCGCCGCCGCCATACGGTGGAGGAATATGAGGAGCTGTTGGAATCCGTCACCAGGCAGACGGCTCGCCTGACCAGCCTCTCCAACCAGCTCCTGGACCTGACCCGGAAGCAGCCCCACGCACCGGAAACCTTCCCACTTCGCGTGCTGGCGGAAGAGGTCCAGTGCGATCTTGCCGACGCGGCGGCCGTCCGGAATGTGTCTCTGCGCCTGGACATCCCCGCTGACCTTTCTGTGCGGGCGGACTATATGGCCCTTTACCGCATCCTGTTTAACCTGATGGAGAACGGGATCAAATATAACCATGAGGGTGGAGAGGTCTCGGTCCATGCGGAGAAGGACGGAAGCCACTGGCGGTTCACTGTAGCCGACACCGGCTGTGGAATCCAGGAGGAAGACTATCTGCTGCTGTTTGAACCGTTTTGGCGGGCAGACAGCTCCCGATCCAGAGAATCCGGCGGGGCCGGGCTGGGCCTGCCGATTGTAAAGGAACTGGTTGGGCAGATGGAGGGAACAATTTCCGTTAAGCCAAATTCGCTCCAAGGAACGATTTTTCATTTAGCATTTCCTTTATATTCAAGAAATTGATCAAGCAAATGAAGTTTCTTCCATAACATTTTTCGTGAGTTAGGCTACACTTTTAAAATATATTTCGTTGCAAAGCAGATTTGATTTACTTCGTATTGGACCATTTGTTACATAAAGAGAAAATACCCTTGACAAATTTCTTTCCAAATCGAAATCCTCAAAAAGTACGCGAAAGAACACAATATCACTCAGTATAAAGTCTATAAAGATGATGGATTTTCAGGTACAAACTTCAACCGTCCCGGCTTTCAGGAAATACTTTCCGATATCGAAAGCGGCCTTGTAAGCACGGTCATTGTCAAGGATATGTCCCGTTTCGGGCGTAACTACCTTGAGGTTGGAATGTATACCGAAATCCGCTTTCCTGAATTTGATGTGCGGTTTATTGCCGTCAATGACGGCGTGGACAGTGAGAGTGAGGACAACGATTTTACCCCGTTCCGCAATATCATCAACGAATGGTATGCGAAAGACACGAGCAAGAAAATCCGCGCCGTGTTCAAGGCAAAGGGCATGAGCGGCAAGCGCCTTTCCACGCAAGCGCCCTATGGCTATCTGCGTGATAAGGAAGGGAATTTGACCGTAGACACGGAAGCGGCCCCGGTTGTCCGGTTGATTTTCCAGCTTGCCGCCGAGGGCAACGGCCCCGGCAAAATTGCCCGCCGCCTGCGGGAAATGGAGATTGTCACGCCGGGAACGCTGGAGTTTGAGCGCACGGGGCGCACCCGCCGCTATGACCCGGCAAACCCCTGCTTCTGGCTGTCCAGCACCGTTGTCTTTATCCTGAACAACCGCGATTATCTCGGCCATACGGTAAACTTCAAGACCACCAAGAAGTCTTACAAGAGCAAGAAGAAAATCCAGAACCCCGAAGAAAAGCAGGTGGTCTCTGAGAATACCCACGAAGCCCTTGTGTCACAGGAAACATGGGAGATTGTGCAAAAGAACAGGGAGAACCGGCGCAGGCCCACCCGCATGGGCGATATGGGACTATTCTCCGGCCTGTTATACTGCGCCGACTGCGGCCGGCCGCTCAACCTCAACCGCACCAAATCATGGGCGCGGGAGCAGGACAACTACACCTGCGGCACCTACAAACGGAAAAAGGGCGAGTGTACCGCCCACTTCATCCGTGCGGTGGTGCTGGAACAGCTTGTACTGGAAAACCTGCGGGAAGTCATTGCCTTTGCCCGTGCGGATACCGAGGGCTTTATCCGGCAGGCCATGTCCAACCGGATAGAGGCACAGATGCAGGAACAGGCGCAGGCCAGACGGACGCTGGAGCAACAGGAACGGCGTATTGCGGAAATCGACGGCATTATTAAGCGATTGTATGAGGACAACATCAGCGGCAAGCTGACCGATGAACGCTTTTCCAAAATGTCTGCTGATTATGAGCAGGAGCAGGCCCGCTTACAGGTGAGCGCCAGGGAACTGCGGCAGACCGTGGAAGCCTGCGAACAGCAAAGCGTAAACATGGACAGCTTTATCAAGCTGGTGAAGAAATACACCGTGCCGGACAAGCTGTTCCCCGAACTGCTTCACGCCTTTGTGGAAAAGATTGTTGTCCATGCCCCAGACAAGTCCAGCGGCCACCGTACCCAGCAAATTGATATCCACTATAATTTTATTGGTGAAATGGAGCTTTCCCATGCAATCGACAAAAAAGAAACGGCGTGATATGCCGATTGCACATCACGCCGTTTTCCCGAAGTATAAACATCCTTATGAATATACTCCAAAATTAGTCGCCTTCCTGTAATTATGCTCCGCCAAAGGAAAGGATTAAATCATCTGAGTCTGCCAGCAAAACAAATCTACCATCATTTTTGTTGGTATATTTATGCGCGGCAACATATTGGCTAGTGGGTTTTTGCTTTATAATAGTATAATCGTCGGGGTAGTTATACGTATCCCACTTTGTCTCTACAGCAGCTTCGATATAAGATGGTATGTTATAAATATTTAGTCCATAGTCTCTATGGTGCTTATCGAAATGATATTGAAGAGAATCCTGGCGAGAAGGCCATGTTCCAGGGTGCCATATGTCGACCAAACTCTCTTCCGTGCAACTTAACCCCCAGTGTCCAGTCTTCGTTCCTACGAAGGTAGAACCATCCCGTATGGTAACAGTTATATCATAATCCATTTCAACTCTAGTCATTGGGGCATGCAAGTAAAATCCTTTCCAATGATTGGAGGAACTGCTGCTGTCATTGAAGTAGTTTCGTATCCGCTAATTTTTGCAGTTACTGTAACTGAGTCCAAGGTGTCGAGGCCTGCATTAGAAACATGGACTACGATGCCATTACGCGTTGGTGTAGCCGAAACACCAACAAGATTTATACCAGGAGTTCGAATCTCGACCTCCGTAGGCTCGACTACTTCGAGATCGATAATGGAAGAATCCTCTTGGAGCGGCCAACTAGGAGTGCCAACAAAATGGTCGGGAGTCGGCAGACTTTGTTCAGTGGAGTAATCTGCCGCAGATACAGGAATCATACAGCAGATGCACATAACTAATGCAAGGAGAGCGGCTGAAAATTTTTTGAAGCCTTTCACGTTGCTACCTCCATTAAATTCCTAAAATGCTAAAGCACTTTTCGGATAAAAAACAATTATATGCCCATTGATCAATCTCCGCTAAAATTTCCTGAACTACTGGAGAATAATTTCCTCCGAGTTCTTTGATGGTATTCCATTGGTCGCTGGAAACAACAGTAGAACCATAGTAGTTAAAACCAGGTATAGCTTGAGAAAACAAATCTACTAGATTACAACTATTGGCAATGTCATCCGAAAGAAATAACGAATCTGAAAGCCAAAAGCAACCGTGTAAATTAAAGTCTCCTTTCTGGAATTCTATATAGCTTCCGCTTTGTTGGTCATAGCAACAGTATTTTAGCCCCATTGGAATCACCCTCAATCTTGAAAACATATTTCTACACAACAGAGTGTTTATCCTCATTTAAGTTTAAAAATGTTTCATTAACTCTGTATGGGCATTTTAGACTGTTTTTGGATCGATTTCAACTATATTTTTGTAAGATATTAAAATTTGGCATTATGCCCAGTCGTCACTATGGATTAAGTGAACGTTAATACACTACCACTCTCTCCACCACTTCTAGACGTTACCTCTTTTAACACTTACAGCAAGGTATCCAGAATAGAAAAAGCAGAATTAACGACAAAAAGCAGGAGAGCGGTAGTCTGAACAGCCCCCCAAAAAAGCCCGTTGTGCCGAGCTTTTTTCGTCCCTATTCCGTGACAAAGACCGCCGCTTTTTATAAATAGAAAAATTTTTTGCGCGCCCTATAGGAAGGGCCATTTTCAAAATATTCTGTGGCCCGATATTCTAATTCTGAAAGGCTCTTGATCCGTCGTTGCTTAATGCGCTGGCAAAGTTCTGGCACTCCATTAAAGAAATAAATCCAAAGAGCTTCACGGTTGTAATCCCGCTGATAACGGTCGGTATCATAATTAAAAATGGTTCGATATAAAATTTTCTCTTTCAAAATATTAGTAAATTGTGAAGGCGCTTCATTTTGGCAATATAGATAGGCCACCATATCTAGCACGCGCATTTCACTCATACGCGTGCTGTCCATGACAATAGGGTGTATATAATACCATTCCTCGTCTTCCCAATTTGCTTTTTTTGCCATGTAGTCCTTATCCGAAGATAACTTTGATAATTCGGGAAAACGCTTGTCAAGTTCAAGCATAGCTTTGATATTATTGCGCTTATATGCGATATGGTAATATTGCAGATAATCTTCTAAAGTGATCTGTTGCTTGCTTTTTTCATCTGTCCCCATCTTTTTCCTCACTCCCTTTGTAGAATGTTGTGTGCATTTGTAAAAAAAGTATATAGCGAAACTTATATATAAGTCAATGGCTGTACTATATTTTTCACACTGTATAGGGCTTTGCTTTTCCGATAAAATAATAATATAAATTATTTGAGGAAGGGCAAAAGATGCGTTGAATAATAAAGTTGATAATAAATTAAAGCAAATCGCCTGCAAACTACGAAAAATCCGAGAATTAAAGGGTCTTACAAGGGATAAATTTTGTGAGCAGTTGGGCGAGAATAGCGACTATTGGGGATTGATTGAACGCGGGGAGCAGCCAATCAGTTTAGTTAAGCTCTTGCAGGTTTGCGAGGTTTACGATATTCCCATAGAGAGCATAGTTGATTTGAAGCATATAGGACAAGATGATGAACTTTTAAGGAAGGATATTGCGTCCCTGGTAGAACAATGCAAAGGACGGCAACTTGAAATAATCAAAAAGTTTATTACAGATATTGCTATGACGCTATAAAAGCACTGAACAACGGGGGCGGCCGTGTATGTTCGGTGCTTTTTTAAATTGAAGGTGATTACATAGCTATTGATAAGAAAATCTCATTTTTGAAGCAGAATAGACGGAAAGGAAGCCAGGGCGCGGTAGTCTAAGCAGACCACCGCGCCCCGGCCCGAATACTCTCGGGAAAGTCGAAATTTATTGTTTTTAGAGGAATGGAAGGAAAGCAGTAAGTCTTGAAAAAGATTTGCTGCTTTTTTGCGCTTATCTTTTGCATTTTCCTCCGTGCAAACCGGGAACAGCACACTTGACAAACCGGAAACTAAACGCTATAATGAACGATGTTCATATAGAGGTGAGCAGATGAATAAAATCGTAACATCGAAAGAGGAAATTTTGGAATCCAGCAGGGAGTTGATCCGACAGCAGGGGTGGTCTGCGGTCAACATTCGCGCTGTTGCAGTTGCCTGCGGCGTATCTGTGGGAGCTATTTACAATTATTTTGATTCCAAAGCGGCGCTGGTAGGAGCTACAGTAGAGAGTGTCTGGTGTGAGATTTTTCACCGCCCGAGGGATGAGTCTGTATTTCAGGACACACAGGCCTGCATTACCTGGATGTATGGGCGGCTGGAATACGGCAGCAAGCAGTATCCCGGCTTTTTTACCCTACACTCACTTGGATTTATGCAGGAGGAAAAGCCGGATGGAAAACGGCGTATGCAGCAGACTTGGCAGCATATTTTAGAGGCGCTGTGTTTTGTATTAAAACGGGATCATAAAATTCGTCCAGATGCCTTTACCGGGCAGTTCACGGCAGAGAAATTTGCGGGCGTCCTGTTTTCCTTGATGCTCTCCGCTTTGTTGCGCCAGGACTACGATCCAAGCGCTGTGTTGGAAATCGTCCGCAGAACCCTTTATTAAAATTCCCACAGAGGAGTGGGAATTTTTTGCCCCAGAAAATGAACACTGTTCAAATGATGGAGGAAGTATATGAAAGTAAAACGAAACACCCTGCTGCTCCTCGCTTGTTTGGTGTGGAGTGTAGCGGGCTTCAACATCCTTCGCATAGGGCTAATCGCATACCCCGCCTATAGGTCTGTACTGAATGTCCTATTGTCCGTCCTAGTATTTGTTGTATTCCAGAAGTTTGTTTTTGGAACGCTGGTGAAAAAACACACAGCCAGAATTCGTTCCTATATAGAAGAACGGCACTTTTTCCTTAAATTTTTTGATGGAAAATCCTTCGCTATTATGGCCGTGATGATGTTCGGCGGGATCGGCCTGCGGGTGAGCGGATTGGCGCCAGAGCAGTTTATCGCTGTCTTTTATACCGGACTGGGGGCTGCCCTTTTGCTGGCCGGGGTGCTGTTTGGCTGTAACTTTGGCAAAGCTGTGCTGGCGGATGCCGACGTTCAAAATAAAATCGAGCAAGAAGGAGAATAAACCATGCAAGCGACCGTACAAACCTTGTTTGATGCAGTCTATCTGTTTTCCGTCATTATCATCGGCGTGCTAATGATTCAGAGAAGTGAGGGAAATCGCCAGTTCCGGCTGTTTGGCTGGATGGCGGTAGTGCTGGGGGTGGGCGATTCCTTTCACCTGATCCCCCGAGCCTTGGCGCTTTGTACCACTGGGCTGGAGAGCTACACTGTCCCCCTTGGATTGGGCAAATGGATCACCTCCATCACAATGACCGTTTTTTATGTGCTGCTCTACTATGTGTGGCGTCAACGGTATCAAATCAAGGGACAAAGGGTTCTGACCGCCTCCGTCTATTTCCTGGCCGGTATGCGGATCGTTTTGTGCATGATGCCGCAAAACCAGTGGCTCAGCGCTGAGGCCCCACTCTCCTGGGGCATCTACCGCAACATTCCTTTTGCGCTGCTGGGCCTCCTGGTGATCGTCCTGTTTTATCACAGTGCAAAGGAGCATGGAGACAGGGCGTTCCGATGGATGTGGCTGACTATCGTACTAAGCTTTGGCTTCTATATCCCGGTGGTGCTGTGGGCGGATACTATTCCCATGATCGGGATGCTGATGATCCCCAAGACCTGCGCTTATGTATGGACAGTTCTGATTGGATACTTTGCCATGAAAAAGGAGTGGAAATAGGAATGAATATGAAACGATATATGAATACGGCTCTGCTCTACGCTGTGCTTGCACTGGTTGGTGGCGTATTTTACAGGGAGCTTACCAAGTTTAACGGCTTTACCGCCAAAACCGCGTTGGGAGTGATACATACCCATTACTTTCTGCTGGGCATGGTATTCTTCCTGCTGTTGCTGTTGCTCGAAAAGAGCTTTTCTTTCACTGGAGCTAGGACTGGACGGATACTGGCAACCTATCATATCGGCCTTAACCTGACTGCCACGATGCTTGTAGTGCGGGGCATAACCCAGGTTTGGGGAACTGCACTCTCTACCAGCGCGAGCGCCGCGATTTCCGGTATTGCTGGAATTGGTCATATTCTGCTTGGTATCAGCCTGGTGCTTCTGCTGATGCAAGTCAGGCGCAGCGTGACGGCCGCCGCAAAGGTTTGATCTGAATGAGCGGAATTTTGTTTCCTGGCCAGAAAAAGCGGAAGATATCTGGTGTGCCGAACTTGTGGACGCACTCACGAAAAAGCAGACAGATTTTCCTTCAAAATTGAAAGGGGCGGGAAGCCGTTTTAAGGCTTCCCGCCCTAATTTTCTTTGCTTTTTTTCAACATACGCTTTTAGAGAAACTCCGTTTTATAATAATAGTTTTGCATCCCTTTGTAGGGCGTTACTCAATTTTCGAGTAGAATAGCATTTATAGAATCTTATTATTTAAATGGAGTCCTGCAAACAAAAGTCAATAGCTGAAATGAAAAAAGTCCCGCAAAATTTGCGCGACCGAAAAAGGGCATGACAAAACAGGCTGGAGAAAAAGTTTCGCCAGCAGGGATAAAGAATCAATCTGATTTATCCTTGTGAGGTGCTTTGCTGTGCGTCAAAAGCCTCTAGGCATTCCCTCACACGTGCGTAGTAGATACGCAGGAACTTGTTCTGTGCGGCGGTCATGTATACAAAGTATGGCTTGCCCTCTGCGCGTTTCTTATCGAGAAACTGGTACACAGGCTCGTCTGGCGGCGCTTTTCTGAGATATGTGCAGACGATCTGGTACAGCGTTTTCCGCAGGTGAGGCGAGCCACGCTTTGTGGTGGGAACACTCTTGGCGCTGTGCTTGCCGGATTCATCCACACCGGGATCAACGCCCGCAAAGCCAACGATAGAACTACGGCGCGGAAAGCGGCGCACATCGCCGATCTCAGCCATGAGCTGCGCGGCAGTGGTTTCACCAACACCGTACATGGCGCACACAGTTTCGTATTCTGGAAGCTGGGATGCAAGCCGTCTCATCTCTGCCCGCAGAGCAGCCAGTGTGGTCTTGCCTGCAAGAAGCTGCTTTGCGGCTGTAACAATGAGCAGCTTGGTGTTTTCATTCTTCGGTAGTGTAGTGAAGTGCCCACAGCTGCTGGCATAGATGTCCAATGCTTTCTCGACGCTGAAATGGTAACCTTTGCGTTTGCACCACTTCTGGTAACGCTCGGTGAAAGCCTTTTCGCTGACGTGGCAGATGCAGTCGCAGTGCCAGAATGTCATGACAAAGTCCACCCATTTCTGGTGGCCATCCGCACGCTCCGGGCTGGAGAACAGTTCGTTCACGCTGGGAAAGGCCTTGTCGGTCAGAGAAATGAGATTGTTTTGCAGCGACACCACCGTTTTCATGTAGAGGTTGTACTGGCGGCTGCACAGCTTCAGTTGTTGTCTTACAGTATCCATGGGAGTATATTCCCGCAGATCCACCCAGTTGTCAAGGCCGTACTTGGCGATTTTCATGGCATCGGCCTTGTCGGACTTGACCTTGCGAATAGAACTGCCTCCGCTCTGCTTGATGTACAGCGGATTTAGGACACAGACGTAGATACCGTACTCATGCAGCGCTGCCGCAATCGGCTCATGGTAGCGGCCGGTAGCTTCCATGACAACGCGGGTATCTTCGCCCAGCGCAATGATGGCATAAGCCATCTGCTCCAGACCAACCTCGGTATGGAGAAATTCCTGTGGTAGCAATGCCACTTCACCCATTGGCCGCAGGGCAGCCACCGTGCTCTTTCCCTTGGAAACATCAATTCCAACTGCGTTCATTTTATGCCTCCTTCTGGCTGGACATGGCTTTCCACCTTTTACTCATTGCCTGTTCAATCTCCTGGGTGACACGAGCGCACACTGTGGCTCTACCTGCGCAAATCGAATGCTGCGAATGAGAGAGGTGGCTGACTGACTCCATTACGGGCGTGCTGGCCCATGGTGATGCGTGTCAGGCCATTTACTCTCCCATTCTAACAGCTTCGGCTTTGAGATGGAAAAAGAAGCGGCTGGCTGCCGCGCCTTATACCGTAATTATTATTGTAGGAGGTCACGCAAAATGAATGGATACAGATTGACAGAACAGCTTCTCGTAGCTTATGCCCACCATCTACATGCCGAGGAGCGGAGCTACGGCACAATAGAGAAGTATCTGCGGGATGTTCGGAGCTTTTTCGTCTGGTTAACTGGCAAACCGGTGACAAGGGCGTTAGCATCCAGTTGGAAAGAGCACCTCATCTCCCTTCGCTATGCCCCTGCCACCATCAATTCCATGATAGCTGCACTCAACAGCCTGTTCAACTTTCTTGGCTGGGAGGAATGCCGGGTTCGGCTCCTGAAAATCCAGCGCCGACTGTTCCGCGACGAGAGTAGGGAGTTATCCCGCTCAGACTATGAGCGACTACTGGAAACGGCGCAGGGCCGCGGCCAGGAGCGGCTGGCGCTGCTCATGGAAACCATCTGCGCTACCGGCATACGGGCGAGCGAGGTGCGCTATATCACAGTGGAGGCCGCACAGGAGAGCAGGGCCGAGATTATGCTGAAAGGAAAAATCCGCACCATCCTGCTACCCAGAAAGCTCTGCCGCAAACTGCTCAAATATGCAAAAAAACAAAAGACCGTTTCTGGCGGAATATTCCGTACCAGAAACGGGAACCCACTCAGCCGCCGCCAGATTTGGGCAGAACTGAAGCGATTATGCAAATACGCGGGGGTGGAACCCGCCAAGGTGTTTCCCCACAACCTGCGGCACCTGTTCGCCACCACTTTTTACCGGGTCAGCCGTGATATTGTCCGGTTGGCAGACTTGCTGGGCCATAGCTCCATTGAGACGACTCGCATTTATCTTCTGACCTCCAGCGCGGAGCATCAACGCCAACTTGAATGCTTGGGGCTGGTATCATAGAGGCGAAATCAATATATTGCACCAATTCGGTTACATATTACGAATGGATTATAACATTCTTTTCCTACAGCCGCAATATGTTTTCCGATTTTTGGCGCACAAAACTAGACCTCAAAAAATAATTTTTTGAGGCCCTTTTGTTATGCTCCTTTTTCCTGTTCGAGAACAGGAGTGGTGCAATGTATTTGCTGCCAGCCCGTTTGTGCGAAGCAATGTAATAGACGAAATATTGATTTTGCATACAGGGGGTGAAAGGTGCATGGAAAAGCAAGCTGTAGGGAAGGGGGGCGCGTGCGAGTTCGAGGACAGGAGAGGAAGAAAAAGCAAAGGAGCAACGGGCTTATGAAAGGGCTTTCAGTAAATCTGTTGGAATACTTGGCTCATGAAGTGGGATGCAGTTGTATATCTGATTTACTTCGCCTGAGTACGGAGGATCGGATACAGCTTGCGCAGGTAGTGGAGACTTTGCCGCCAGACGGGGCAGAACGCAGAGAATGGAACGCGGCCTTAATGTATTTGACGGGGGCGCCGTTAGAAATGACCGCCAAGGCCGCCCACAGGCAGTTGATTATCCGGCTCGATCCATCACTGAAACGGAGGGGTAACCGCTAATGCAAAAACGGGAGTTTATAGACCGCATATCTGCGAAGACGGGATTGATGAAGAAGGACAGCGAGCGGATCATGGACGCGCTGTTTGAGACTTTACAGGAGATCTTATCTGAGGGCGGCTGGCTGATGGTCAACGGCTTTGGCACCTTTGAGACAAAAGAGCGGGCGGCCCGTGTGGGCCACAAACCGCGTACCGGAGAAACGGTGGAGATACCGGCGGCCACAGTGCCGGTATTCAAGCCATCACAGGCATTGAAGGACAAGCTGAAGCGAAAGTAAAGAGAGAAAGGTGGCAAATGAATTGAAATGAAACAGGTAAACTTACGAAAGCGGGCGCTGTCATTCCTGCTTAGTGCGGCGATGCTTGTGGGCTTACTGCCTACCTACGCACTGGCGGCGGACCCGCAGCCGGTGCCAACAGCGCAGCCGCAGACGGAAACCGCCACGGTTGAGGTGACGTACCCCGACGTGAACCGTACCAGCGCGGAGATCCGCTATCACAAGGAAGGGATCGAGGCCGATCCGGTCAATCTGATTTTCCTTGTGGATGTGGCCGTTACCGGACGGGAATCCCATGAAGAATTTGAAACCATGATGCGGACTAATGGCCTGAACTACATCTATGATTACGGCGTAAACTCCGACACGCGGCTGATCACCTACCAGAACACGGTGGTAGACAGCGGCGTTGTAACGGGCAAAGACGGTCTGCTTGCCGCCATAGACAAGCACGGCACGCCCGGTCAGGGCGTAGCCAATGAGCCGGCGGCGCTGAAAAAGGCCATGGACGACGGGAATCCAACCGTGGTCTTTTGGGTGCTGGGGGACCGCTTCGGCTGGCAGAATGAAAGCGAGATTGAGGAACAGGTAAAAGCGTTAAGTGAGGCGCTGGGCGAGGGCGACGCGCTGATTACCTGGCAGCTCGCGGACACGCCGAATGAAATGCTGACCAGATACGCCACCCATCACGGCGAGGCCCATACCCCCGACGCGGATATTGTGGCGGCACACGCTTCCCCTGACACAACCATTTTCAGGGATGAAATGCGGGCCGATCTGGAACAGGTGGTGCATGACCACTATCACGATATTGATTTTACCCTGCGTCTGGACAGGCAGCAGTCTGTGGTTTCCAAGATAAACCGCGGCTACTATGAATCAGACAGCGCCTATATTGACATGACCGCTGTCCCCACGGCGGACGGCAAGGGCATCGACGTGCATCTGGAGCATGTATGCCGACAGGCGGACATTGATTTTGTGCTGGAAGTGGAACTCAATCCAGAGGTCTATACACAGGAAAAAGTGATTCCGGGCGGCAGCATCACTGCTCCGGCCGACCACTCCAACGGCGGCCTGCACACCGGCATATTTGACGATGGCACGCTCTACGGCATGACGCTGACCTTGCCGGAGGTGGTCATTGACCGCCGCCAGAGTAAAATGACCTTCCAGACAGGCGGCGCGGAGGGAAGCGCGCCGGAAGCCATCCAGCAGCTTGTGGGAACGACCGTTACCATCCCCGGCGGCGAGGGGCTGGTGAACTCCGGCAGCAGCTTCGGCGGCTGGAACGTGGTAAGCGGCCCGAACAAAGGGACGCACTATAACACCGGACAGATTATCCCGATGCCTGCGGGCGATAT
Source organism: Agathobaculum massiliense (assembly GCF_900291975.1). GTDB lineage: Bacteria > Bacillota > Clostridia > Oscillospirales > Butyricicoccaceae > Agathobaculum > Agathobaculum ammoniilyticum. Next base: position 1,447,006 of record NZ_OMPN01000001.1, on the reverse strand, counting down.
GGTTTTGGAGCCTGCATGGGGCCATGTGGAGGTTGAGCTGGAGCTGGGCAGTGTAGATGCCGGACCGCCCGGAAACCAGATGGCAGATGATGCGAAAATGTTGTTGGAAGATAATGGTACAAATAAGACTGGGCGTTTATCATTTTACAGCTTATACCTCGACGATCCCACGGAACCTGTGAGCTGGAAAATCGTAAGTCTTAGCGTAATTGACCAAATTGTGACCTATGAAAAGATAGAGGACCCACGGGACCCGTATCGTGTCAAGCTGACCAATGTTCCAAACGCTGTGTATGCCCGGCACATCGGTGCAACTGAGAATGACAAAGTAGTAGTCTATCTGTTGCCAAGTCAAATCGAGTTCGGAAAATATGATATGTATATTGCCGGGCAGGGCGGCGCAAAAGCGCCAGCCGATTCCAGCAACCTTTTTACAACCGGCAAGAATTCTGAAGGAGGTAGATTTCGTTCGATCTCCCTTACCGCATTGGATACTTCCAACGTCAATAATATGAGCGGTATGCTTGCTAGCTCAGGGAATTTGACGAGTATCGAGCTAGGCGATAAATTTGATACCTCTGAGGTCACAGATATGAGTGGCATGTTTAAAGGCTATAGTGTAAGCGTCAAATAAAGCAACGGATTGTGGGTAGAGGTAGAGTGTGAGAAAATAAGGATAAAAGTTGCAGTGGATAGCATTAAGGGAAGTCAAACAAGAAAGAATTGAGTGGCGGCGAGCAAAAATTGCCCGCCGCCATTTCTGATTCAGATAGGATTATAGATCAGGAGATTTTCGAGATTCATTGGTCAGGACAGCGCGGAAGATAAGTGCGAGGAATTCAACGGAACACAGACGGCTGTCAAGGTGCCTTTTCGCCAGGGATTCTAACAGTGGCCGATTGCGTTTCCAAGCAATCGCGGATGCAGTTCGGATATTCCGTTCCACCGCTTTCCAGTTCGTTCCGTATTTCTTGGCAACATCGGGATAAAGCCATTTTGTTACCAGCAGAAGTCTGTCCTGCTGCTCCATGCACAATGATACCGCATAGGTGGTATGGAAAAAACCTTTATAATGCGGGTATATTCCGAGTTGGCAGAGCAGATCACAAGTTACTTGAGAATCTGTCATGATACCATTTCCTCCTCATGTGATTTTGGTTCGTTCATAGCAATGCACGGTTTGCCTCTCGCTCATAGTAAAAATTATCGTGTTCTTCTGGCTGGTGCTGCATGAATGTTTCCATTGGGACATCCAGTGCAATCGCCAATTTATAAAGCAGTTCTGCGGACGGCTTGCGCTTTCTGCCTTTTTCAAGGGCACGGACATAACGGATGGAGGTACCCGCTCTGGCTGCCAATTCAGACTGGGATATACCCTGTTGTTCCCGTATTTCACGCTACTTTGCTACATAAAATCTTGGCAACATTATCCTCACCTCCCTTCATGCAAAGCATAAGGGATGGAAAGGATTACCTGTGAGGCTCTGTAGTTCCCCTTTGGTGGAAAATGTCGAAAAAAATGGACCGGCCTTTCGGTCAGTCCGTTAAAAAACCTATATTGTAGAGTCCTCCTGGCCCCTGCGATATTGCACCGGAACAAGATCCGGTGTCAGTTTTGTGGCCCACTCTCTGTCAGCCACGGCCATAGATGGCGCCCTGGACAGCACATAGACCAGATACCGGTATGGGTCAAGGTCGTTTTCCTTGGCCGTTTCAATCAGGCTGTAAACAATGGCGCTGCTCTGGGCCCCGCCTTCCGTATTTGCAAACAGCCAGTTCTTCCGCCCCATCACAAAGGGTTTCATACTCCGTTCTGCCCGGTTGTTGCTTATTTCCAGCCGCCCGTCCTCCAAAAAGCATTTCAGATATGGCCACTGCTCCCGCAGATAATACAGCGCCTTTCCCAAAGAGGACTTGGGCGGGGCGGTTTTTGTTTCCGCCCATGCCAACAAAGCGTCCATCATCGGTTTGGACCGGATCAGACGCTGTTTGTACCGTTCTTCCGGCGGCAAATCCGCCAGTTCCTTTTCAATGGCGAAGAGAACATTGCAGTATTGCAGTCCCTCCAACGCCGCGCAGCCAGTCTGCTGCTCTTTTGGCAAGGCGTTCACCGCTTCGTCAAACTTTCGCCGCAGATGCACCCAGCAGCCAACCACCCGGATGTTCTCCGGCAATCGGTGGTAGCCGGAATAACCATCAGCATGGAGCCAGCCCGTAAAGCCCTTGAGGAACGCCTCGGCATTCTCCGCCTTTCGGCTCTGCTGGTACTCATACAGGACAATGGGGTGCCCGGCGTCTCCGCCGGTCCGGTACAGCCACATATAGCACTTGCTCCTGGCCGTCCGCCCTTCCAGTTTCAGCACCTGCAGAGTCGTCTCATCCGCGTGGAGGACCTCTCGCTGAAGCAACTGTTGGTGCATCTGGTCATAGATGGGCCGCAGCCAATCCTCCGCCACCCGCAGCACCCAGTTGCTCATCGTCTGCCGGGAGAGCATCACCCCAGCCCGATTCCATTCCTGTTCCTGCCGGTACAGCGGAGCGTACATCACAAACTTTTGGACCATGATATGAGCCACAGCCTCTGGGGAGGCGTAGCTGCCTGAGATCAGGGGAGGCTCTTTTTCGGCTTTCAGGACAGGTGTTTCCGTCCCCGTCTGCTTGCAGTTCTGGCAGGCGTATGTAAAATAAACATCTTCCCGGATCTTCACCTGGGCGGGAATCATCACCAGAGTACGGCGGATCTCGGTGCCAATCTCCGTCATGAGTGTACCGCATTCAGGACAGTTACGCTCAGACTTCGGGACACGGTGTTCTACCACCTCAACAGGAACATTGTCCGGCAGTACCTCCTCCACACGGGAAGACCGCTTCTGCCGTGTGTGGGCCGCCACCTTAGTTTCCTTTGAGGCGCTCCTTCTGGTGGACAGCCACGCTTCCGTTTCATCAAACATCAGGCTCAACTGGCCTGCCAGTTCTTCCTTCGTCTGCTCGGACGATGCCCCATAGACTTTCTTTTTGGCAAGACGCATCTGCTCCATCAGCCAGTCCAGCTTCTGGTTCAGCTCGTCTCTTTCCGCCTTCAGAGACTCATATTCCGCACGGGAAATGGTCACCATTTCCGTGTTGCTTGTGATAATATTCACTTCATTTTTCATATTCTTATTATAACACAAAACCCCTTAAAACACCAGCATTTCAAGGGATTTCGAGGAAAATAGCATCCGATTTTTCAACGTTATATCATACTCGGGCCAGTCACCGCTTTGTGCGCTTTGGGCTGTTCGATCTTTAACCCTTCCATAAGCCAGCGGTACTGCTGACCTGTCAACTGGCGCGCCTCATCTCCGTTCCGCGGCCACTGGAAGGCGCCTGCTTCTAACCGCTTATATACCAGAACAAATCCATCCCCCTCCCAATACAGCCCCTTGATCCGATCCCGCCGGTAACCGCAGAACAGGAACAGCGTATTGCTGAACGGGTCCAGATGGAACTGCCGCTGTACCAATGTCGCCAGGCCGTCGATCCCTTTCCGCAGATCTGTGTACCCACAGGCTATATACACTTTTTCCGCGCCGCGAAAATCATTCAGCATGGCACACCGATCGGCAGATCGCCTCTATCACCGGCAGCTCCACTCCCGCATAAATCTCAACTTCTATCCCTCGCCCCTTTACCACCACTGTTACTGCCGACTGTTTCCCCGCTGGAGCAGTCTGAAGAAGCTCCCTGTTCCACATCCCTTCCTTCCTCACTCTCAGCTCTACAAATTCAGCCGCCTTTTTTTCTGCCGGTACTCTTTCCACCTTTTTTATCCCGTGGCCACTTCGCTGCAATACTCTTTTCTCCCATCGGTAATACGTCTTTGTGCTGATGTCCCGTTCATCGCACCATCCCGTTACTGTTTGCCCGCTGCTCCGGCATTCCTGTACGAGCTCCGTCCATTGGGCCGCTTGCTGCTCCCGATGTCTTTCCCGAATTGTCATTTTTCCCAGCTCCTCTGCTTCCTTTGACTTCCCTTAATGCTATCCACTGCAACTTTTATCCTTATTTTCTCACACTCTACATCTACCCACAATCCGTTGCTTTATTTGACGCTTACAATTTGACTGCGGAAAACAGTGAGTAAAGCGGAAAATCCACTTGTTTCAGCTTTTTTGAAAGAAAACTACAATTTCATGCTTTTCGCCAGTAGTAAAGTAGTAAAGTCTGCAAATAAAAAGTCAATAGGGGAATGGAGAAAAATGATGAAAAGAAAAAGGGCATACCAAAAGCGGCCAGATGGTAAAATGCGCTGGCCAGATAGGAAGATATGTATCAAGGAGTGTTATTCCTGAGGCAGCAGAATGGTTGCTTTAGAGAAGTCTTTCCAATCCAAGCATTGCCCACAGCGGTCACAGTAAGGCTGGTATTCCCGTTCCATAGTCTTTCTACATTGGGGGCAGACTGGGAAGCCAGTAAGGCCATGAAGGAAGTGAAAGCAGCGGATCTGCGTCACTGGCATGGGTTTGCGGAAAGACATTTCCCTCCAAATTGCCGAGGGAATCAGCAGGTCATTTGGTGTCAGATTAAAACCAACGCAGAGTTTTTCCAATGTCAAGATCGTTGGGGCGGTTTTGCCTCTGGCAATGTCGCCAAAGTACCTAGAACTGAGGTCACATCGTTCCGAGGCAGTTTCATAGCTAAGCTTGCGAGTATCACATAATCTGAGGACGGAGGTGGATAAATTGTCTAAAAACATCTTAATCGCTCTCTTTCTGTCATAAGATGTTTTTAGCGTAAATGCAGTATCGTTCCCCGACAAGGAAGGATGCTTCCTTAATTTCCCTCCAGAGATGCCAGATATTCTTTTATTCTGCCGTAGTAGATGCGCAGGAACTTGTTGGTGCCGGCTGTCATGTAAACCAGGTAGGGCTTGCCCTCGGCTCGTTTCTTGTCCATGAAACGGTACACTGGATCATTCTGAGGCATGGTTTTCAAAAGGCAGTCCATGACTAGGAACAAGGCGCGGCGCAGCTCCGGCGGGCCGCTTTTGGATGTCCGGTTGCTTTTGGCCTCGTGGGTGCCAGACTGGTCAGCGCCAGGGTCAACACCGGCAAAAGCCGTAATGGAGCCTCTGTGTGCAAACCGGGTCACATCACCAATCTCTGCCATGAGCTGGGGGCCGAGAGAATTGCCTACGCCGCGCATGGCCATGACAACTGGATATTCGGGGAGTTGGGCAGCCAGAGTGCGCATTTCAACCTTGAGTTGCTCCAGAGATTTGGAGACGGCGTTCAGCGCGTCAATGGCCTGCCGGATCATGGTTTTGGTCAGGGCGTCCTTGGGGAGCATGGCAATCAGGTCTTGCGCCTCCATGTGAATCTCAATGGCCCGGCTCTGGCTGAAGTTGTAGCCGTGGCGTTTGCACCACTTGCGGTAGCGCTCCATAAAAGCAGTGAGGCTCATAGCCCGCACACAGTCCACGTGCCAAAAGGTCGTGGCAAAGTCCACCCACTTCTGGCTGCCGTCCTCACGGATAGGGCTGTCAACCATGGCGTTGACATAGGGATCGGTCTGGTCCAAGAGGGCGATGAGGTTGTGTTTCATCATCGTCTTGGGTTTGGAGTACAGCCCCTGCTGCCGCTTCAGCGTTTTCAGTTGCTTCCGAATCGTGTCCATAGGAGTATGTTGGCGCAATTCTACCCAGTTGTCAAGCCCATAGCGGGCAATCTTCCTAGCGTCTGCCTTATCTGTTTTCACTTTGCGCAGGGTGTTGTTCCCGTAGTCTTTAATGAGCTTAGGATTGACTGCGCTAACAAAGATGCCCTCCTCATGGAGAAAGCGGGCCACCGGCTCATAGTAGCGCCCAGTGTGCTCCATGACTACCCGCGTCTCACCGTCCAGGTTTTTCAAGTAGTTTGCCAGCTCCTTGAGTTCACTGCCGGTGTGACCAACAGAAAACGGCTTTGCCACCACTTCCCCGAAGGGACGGAGAACAGTTACCATGCTCTTTCCTTTGGAAACATCGACCCCTGCTACATTGTTCATGCACAACGCTCCTCATCGTAGATTTGTCTTTTGGCGTCCAGCCATTTCATCATTGCCGATCCAATCTATTTGATGACACGGGCGCACCGATGTGGCGGCTCAACCTGCATAAATCGAACGCTGCGAAGGAGAGGCTGGCTGACGGACTTTACAACGGACGCATTGGTCCTTGGAGTTTAACATCAGGCCAAGACACTCTCATTCTAACAGCTTTGGCAACGGCGCGGAAAAAGACACGGCTGGCTGCCGTGCCTTGAACCGTAAATCTATTGTAATAGGAACTTATGCAAATCCGGTACTCGCTGAATACTTCCAGCGTAATATGTTTACTTTAGAGTAGATACTTTGTCCCATATGCGGCAGAAAAACACATAATATCAATTAGGGAGGATACCGTATTGAAAAACTTTCCTTTTTACTGGTCGAAGCGTAAACAGGAAACGCTCATCGACGCAAAGGATTTGTAAATAACCATCATTCAAAGGCAGAAACACTAATCAACCTATATATGCCGCCGTTATGGATAACATCATAAACGGTGGTTTTCCTAAGTCTATTACAAATGTTACCAGTACCGAGCCAACATTGCAACAGCCTGCGGAGAAGATAAAAACATTTCATCTTTCCAGAGCAGGTAAACCGTGTTATATTAAAGGAGAAATCAGGTCAGAGTAATTCGTGTCAGAGTAACCCGCCCAGGAGGCAGTCTGCCTGTCTGGACCGCACACCAGCTCCGTACTTGATTCATCACCTGATTTAGACCATACAGAAATCCTTTACCGGATGCTGTATGGTCTTTTTTTGCGCAAAGATGGAAAGGAAGATCAATATGCAATGACAGAAAAGCTGATGAAAGCCATCTACAGTGACCTAGCCCAGACAATCACCCTTACAGCCTGGGCGGATACCGTTGCCGTGGACCCGCGGGACAATTTGCTCATCGCGGTCCGGCTGGGCGGTTATCCGGAAGTGACAGCCGGCCTTGTCAACGCGGTCAGCGGCGGAGGCACGCTGTCCGTGCAGCTGGATGGGGAAACCCTGGTATGCACACCCCAACAGGGGCGGTACAGCAAGGCGGTATCCAGAGACGGTACATATGCCGTGGCTGCCCTGCTCTGGGACAACCAGAGCGCGCGGAAGCAGGGCGGAGGGAAGCAGACAGAAGAAACGGAGGAACAAAAGGAGAAAACAGATAAAGCACAGGAGGCCAGGGTGTATTACCTCGCCTGCCCCGTACGGGACAAAACCGCCCTGTATCATGAGATCGACAAAGTAAGCACCATCCCCATGCTGCCGGAATTCAGGGACTACATGATAAACGAGCTCCAGGCAAGGGATATGCTGGCGCCGTGCCGTGTGTACACAACAGGGGAGCCCTTTGCCATATGGCGGCTCACCTGCACGCCGGACGATCAGAATATCGCGGACGTACTTACAGACGGCTTGAAAGCAGGGGTTATCCGTATCCCCAGCACATGGCCCTGCCAGCCGGACGCGTTTACAGAGATCAACGGCGTAGCCGGCTACCTGCGGGCGTTCGGTTCCGTGATCGCGTCCCGCATCCGCAGGCAGTTCCAGCCCCTGTATGATCCGGCCCAGGAGCCGTTGTCAGAGGGGGTGCTGGGGCTGGACCAGTTCGTGGCGCAGACGGCAGGGTACCACCTGTACGGCGCCCAGCTCGCCGCCGCGGAAGCGCTGCGGCGCAGGCTGCAGACCGCCAGGTTCGGCCTGCTCATCGCAGAATGCGGGTCAGGAAAGTCTAAGGTCGGCAGCCTCGCCTTGCAGGCATACTTCCTGCAAAAGCACAGGAAGTGCCTGCATATCGTCCTCTGCCCCTCCCACATGACAGGCAAATGGGTGCGCGAGCTGGAGGAGGCCATCCCAAACGCGCGTGCCGCCATCGTGCGGACGCCGGCGGACATGGACGCCCTCTACGCGGGGTATGCCCGCGGCGTCCGCACCGTGTTTGCAGTCATGTCCAGGGAAAACGCGCGGGACGGCTATATGCGCCGTCCTGCGGTCAGATGGGACGCAAGGCGGCGGGGCTTTACCTGCCCAGACTGCGGCAGCATGGTCCAGATGGAATTCATGGACTGCGGTAAGCGGACATTGACAGACGCTACGCCGGAATACTTCCGGACGGAGACCCGCGCCAACCGCAAGTGCGAAAGCTGCGGCGCTGTCCTCTGGACAGCTACCACTGCGGAGGAACAGAGCGAATGGGTGCGCATCAGCCATCTGGGCTATGTCCACCGCCGTTTTGCGTACCTTGCGCGGGACGCCTGCAAAACAGCAGCGGCGAAAAAGCAGCTTGCCGCCCTGCTGCGCGAGCCGGACCGTTTCATGGCCGCCCGCGGCGCATGCCGCCGCTTCCCGCTCAGCACCTATATCAAAAACCGGTACAGAGGGAAGATAGACGGCCTGATAGCGGATGAACTGCACCAGTTTTCCGCGGACAGCGGCCAGGGGGACGCGATGGGCGAGCTGTTCGCCGCCGCGAAAAAATGCATCGGCATGACGGCAACCCTCATCAACGGCTATGCCTCCGGTATCTTCTATCTGCTCTACCGCATGTGTGCATGCCGTATGGAGCAGGATGGGCAAAGCTATGCCGCCCCCGCGCAGTTTGCGCGGGAATACGGCGTGACAGAGGACACTTACGAAGTAACGGAAGGCGGGTACAACAGCAACCGGCGCACCGCGAAGCGGAAAAAACGCTCCCGTCAGAAGCCAGGCGTTTCGCCGCTGGTGTACAGCCGCTTCCTGCTGGAGAACGGCGTGTTCCTTTCGCTCATGGATATGGGCAAGGACCTGCCGGAATACGAGGAGATCCCTGTGCCGCTCAGGCTTCCGGAGAACCAGCAAAGAGCCTGTGACGACCTGGAGCACGCTTTCCATGAGATCTTCAAGGACCGCAGCCGCGAAGGGCGTAAGCTCGCCCGGAAGCTGTTGTCCGTGTCCCTGAACCTCATGATGGCTTACCCGGACCAGCCGTATGGGCATAAGCCGGTCGTACATCCGGTCACCGCAGACCCGATCCTGGTGCCGGAGGACAGCGGTGCGCCGGAGGAACAGACCGAAAAAGACCGGCGCACGCTGGAGATCATCCACCGCAAGGTAAACGCCGGCGAACGGGTTCTGCTCTACGTGAACTGGGTGCGTCTGGACAGCCGGACACGCTTAAAACGCTTTCTCACGGACACCGGCGTCCGCGCCGAGATCATGGAGGATACCGTCCCGCCTCGGGGACGCGAAGAATGGGTGGCAAACCACCTCCGGCAGGGCATGCAAGTGATGATCGTAAATCCAAATCTGGTTGAAACCGGCTTGGATTTGAATGACTTCACCACGCTCATCTTCTATGACATGGCGTTCAAGCTGTTCACGTTCCGTCAGGCGAGCCGCAGGTCATGGCGCATCAACCAGACCGCGCCCCGTGTGGAGGTGTACATCCTGTACTACCGGCACACCATGCAGGAGCGCGCGGTCCGGCTGATGGCTTCCAAACTGGCGGTGGCCGGCGTGATCGAGGGCGGCGTGCTCACGGACGAAGGGCTGGCTGCGATGAGCGAGAGCGAGGATATGACGTCCGCGCTCGCCCGCGAGCTGGCCGAAGGCATCCGGCATGAGGACGCGGTGGAGGATATCGCGGCGTCGTTCCGCAAGATGGCGGTGCTGCATCCGGCACAGGAGCGGCAGGTACAGGGAGCGGAATGCGGACGGAAGGCCGTGCCGGCCAGCGTGAGAAAAGAAACAAAGATACAGCCAGTACCACCCGCAGAGCAGTTATCGCTGTGGGAGCTGGCAGGATGAAGAAAGAACAGGAGTTGATGGAACGATGCGATTTCTGGCGAACCGGTCCGAGCTGTTGCCCATCGCCCGACGCTGCAGCCAGACGATAGGGACGTATTTTGTATCCAAAGAGCATGCCTGCGTCCTGATGGAAGCGGACGCCGCTTCAAACACGGTGATGTTCACCGCGCGCAGCCGGACCTGCACCTTACAGGTGCGGCATGCGTGCCGCGTGGAGGAGGACGGCAGGGCGCTGCTGTTCGCGCCGGTGTTCCAGCGGATGCTGGACGCCTTTGCGGACGAAGCAACGTCTGTCGCCACAGACGGCAGGCGGATCGAGGTGCGCAACGCGACAGCCGCCTTTGTCTTCCCTTTGATGGATGCGGACAAGTACCCCGCCGTGGGTACGCCCGCGCCCGCACAGCTGCTGGACTGCTCCGGCTTCGCGGAGGTCAGCGCAAGGGTGCTGTTCTCCGCCGCGCAGGGCAAAGCGGAGGGGAAAGAGCAGCTGAAGTGCGTGCATCTCACCGTCCATGACGGCAAATTCAGCGCGGCCAGCTGCGATGGATACCGCATGACTGTGGCGAGCGAGGACGCGGCGCAGGATGAGCCGATAGACCTGCTGATCCCAGCGGACGCGATGAAGGTGCTGCTCGCCGTGTTCCGCGGCGTGCCGCACTGCAGGATCGGTGTGGACGGCGATACCGCGCTGTTCCTCGGGCCGGGCATGGTCTTTTCCGTCCAGCGCAGCCCTTATCAGGCGGTGGACCTGAAGCCGGTGCTGGACCACTTCCAGACAGCATATGAGATCCACGTGGACGGCGCGCTGTTCCATGCGGAGCTGAGCCGCGTAAGCGCCGGCAGCACAGCCGGCGCGCGCGTGATCCTGCGCACGGGCAAAGGGATGCTGCAGATCGGCTATATCAGCGGGGACCGGCAGGCCGTACAGGGCGGGACGGAATTTCCCGCGGACGTCCGCACGCCGCTTCCCAGGGAAGGCTTCTGCTATACCTACAACTATCTGCTGCAGGCGGCGAAGCTGGTGAGCGGAAAGGAGACGGCCCTGCTGTTAGACGGCAAAGGGACCCTGATGCTGCGCACGGGCAGCGAGCTGCATGTATTGATGCCAACGCGTATGCCGCAGGAAGAAGTGGAAAAACCGAAACGGAAGAAGAAAGCTGCATGAGAAAAAAGGAGCTGTACATGAAAAACAAAAAGCTGATCCTGATCCCTGCCGCCGTTGCGGAGAAGATATGCCCGCTGCGGGCAGAAGACCGGCTGCTCAGCGCCGTAGGCCAGTTCGAGCCGCGGCGGATGAACCTGTGGTATCCGGTGCGGAGTTGTTTCCTCACAGCCCAGAGCATAGACGAGGCCAACGCGGTGTTCAAACGGCTGCGGAAGACCGTGCTGCACAGCGCGCAGGCCATGCGGCGCTTCTGCGCCGCCAATCCGGAGGCGCAGCGGCATGACTTCTGGTGCCCCACATACGATTTCGCGTATGCGGGCGCGGTGAACGGCTACCGCCTGCGCTGCATGGTGAACCATGGGGATTTCAACTACTTTTTTGTGGTGTACCGAAAAGGACGGACAATAAATGAAAGTGAGGCTGCCTGATATGACAGGGAAAACCATGACAAGGCCATTGACCGACATCGAACGCGCGCTCGCAGAGCGCTATCACAACCTGATCTACCGTGTGATGCATGACCTGCACCTCGGCACGGAAGCGGACACGGACCTGTACGGCGAAGCCGCGCTGGGGCTGATGCTCGCGGCGCAGCGGTATATGGCGGACGAGAGCCTGCAGAGGTACCGCTTCACTACGATCGCGTACAGCCGCATCCGCAACGCACTGCTGCGCCAGCGGCACAGGGAGCGCAAAGCGCCCGTGGCGCTCAGTCTGGATGCATGGAGAGAGGACGGCGGCACGTTGTATGACGTGCTGCCGGACAAGAGCTGTGCAGACCCGGCGGATGTTATCATCCGGCGGGAACGCACGGCGCTGCAAAAAGCCCATGCTGTCCGCAGCTGCAGGGTGTACCGCTTCCCCGTATGCGCCGCCCCCAGAAGGGAGGCGGCATGATGGGCGTACATACCGGCGTTTATGTGGTGTACTACCTGTACCGCTCACGGTACTCCTTTGTGGCGGACCACTTCCTGAACGATGGCCGGCACATGGTGGACCTGGGCAGCCTGGACAAGGCGCTCACTTTTCCCTCCGAACATCAGGCGCGCCGCTTTATCGCGGACGCGCTGGAGCGGCCGGAAAGCGGGCCGTATTTCGTGTCCGAACTCTCGCTTGGGGAGCTGCTGGAGTACCATCCGGAGCTGTATGAGGTGCGGCGCGCGGCTCTGAACGGGGGTGCGGCGTGAGCATGGAAAACAGGCTGTTTGCCGTAAAGACGCCGCATGAAATGCTGGACTGCTGTTTCCTCTTCGCAAGCCGTCTGCTCGTGTCCGGACAATGGTATATCGGCGTCGGGCAGTTTGTGGACGGCGGGGCGTACCATCTTTACGACGTCCTGCTGACGGATGGGGGCGTCACGGTGCTGCCCCATCCACACAGCGCGCCGGCATGGGAGCTCCCGTATGAAAGGATCGCAGAACTGCCAAAGCCGTATCGTGGTTCGGATGCGGAGCTTCCACTCCCGCTGCGCCTCCTGCCCCAGATGGACAAGCGCCTGCTGCCGGTGCATGACGAAGCAGTACTGTATCCGTACCGTGTGCTGTCCTGCCTGTCCGCAGATTCTTCTGTGGCGGAACATTTCCTGCAGAAAGAAGAACTGGCCGCTGAACGCGGGGACGGGCGGGATACCGTCTTGATGCGGCTGGATGAGCTGCAGGAGGACATGGAGGACGCATGCACGCATTTGCGCCTCAACCTGACGCGGCTGAAGCTGCTGTACCGCGCGCTCTGCCGGTGGAGCCGCCGGCATGGCGGCGCACGCTTCCCTCTGGAAGCGCATAAGGATAAGATCTGTGACTATTTGAGGGAGGAAAAGGATGTTTAAGCAGAAAAGTTTTGCAGAACCCGGCTGTATCGGCTGTGAAGCGCATCTGGACTACGGCTCCAGCCGCTATTGCAGCGGTTTCAAGAACAAAAAGCGCCGCAAGCCGTTCCGCAAGAAGGATCCGGCGTATAAGGCGCCGGAGTGGTGTCCCAAACGGAAGAGACCCTGCGAGTACCGCATCTACAGCTATGCGGATGAGCAGGCGGCTGTGATGGCGCGGCTGCTGGAAGCGGACGAAATGGGAGACAGGGAGCTTGTGTTCCCCCTTGCACACCGGTACCGGCTGCGCGCGGAAGGGAAAACCGGCTTATCCCCGAAAGCTTTCTATGAGCAGGCGAACGCTGGGGACCTGTCCTCGCCGCTTCCGGATGAAAGCATCCATACCAGAGACGTGGTGGAGATCGACACAGGGCTGGGGCAGTTTTTCTTTTACTGCGCCGCCTCTCACGATTTCCGCACGGCGTTCTTTGATGTGAAGCGTATCCAGACCGGAAAAACAACGGATGAGACGGAGGTATCGTAATGGCAAACCTCATGCTCTATGCAAAGGGGAAAGGCGATGCGCGCTTCGGCGCGGTGGATATGGCAAACGGCGCGTTCCCCGTGCCGCTGATGTACGCGACGCTTGTCCCAGAGGTGAAGCTGGAGACCCTGAAGCAGCGGGCCGGCCTGCTGAATCGTATGCGGCAGGACTGCCTGTACTTTTTGAGCTATGGCAGACGAGACCCCAGGTATCTTTGGGCGAATGACGCTGTAGAGCAACTGGCGTACATGAAGGCGGTCTGGAACAGCTTTCCTTCGGATGGGAAGCCTGAAATGGATGACAATGGACGAAATCCTGTCACTGGAAAAACGGATGCTGGAAGGAGATGCGCATGCTGAGAGATAAGATGCTGGCCGTGATGGAGGAAGTAAACAGCGAGGCTGCGGAGCGGCGCGAGCTGGTGCAGACGATCGCGCTGGCGCTGCTGAGCGGGAGCAACCTGTTCATTCTGGGCGCGCCCGGGCAGGCCAAGAGCTTCGTGGTGAACGAGTTCCGCAAACGCATCACGGGCGCAAAGCAGTTCGAACGCCTGCTGTCCAGGCAGACGGATGAGGAGGCGCTGTTCGGCCGCCTCGACCTGGCCAGTCTGATACCGGGCGCGGTCCCTGCGCAGGTGCTGGAGCAGGACGGTACTTACCGGATGCTCCGGCAGGAGCTTGCGCAGGCGGCGGAGGATTTCCGCGCGGATTCGGCGGATAACGCCGCGGCTACGCGGATGCAGGGCCTTACCGAAAAGCTGGAGCAGTACCGGAAAGGGCTGTCCCTGCTGCACGGCGGCACGCCTATGACCATCACGGCGGGCAAGATACCGGACGCGCATATCTGCTTCCTCGATGAGATCTTTAGTGCGCCCGTAGCGGCGAGACAATAAATCTGCTTTGGCAAGCAGTAGGCAAGGAGCCTTTGCCTATCATCATTCGACTTACCTTGAGGGGAAACCTATATAGGGAATATAGCATGTCGGAAAGGCCATAAGTTGACCAGTCACCCGGTCACGACTGAATGGTTGGATGAAACGATGGATATGAGGATAAAGCCCTGATTGGTTGAACGACAGTCCGAGCGGTCCCACTCGTGTCTGTAGCGGAAGGTGACTATAGCCGCTACACCGCAGAAGACATTTTCCATTTGAAGAGGAGAATGTCCAAGGCTTATTATTCTGCGGCGCACCGCCATCAGCAGTAAAGGACGGAAATCGTATCCGACAATCCATCGCGCCAAGTTATTGTTTTGCTAAACGGGGATTGCCTAACCCGGAACGCCCATCTGGGCTATGCGTTTAGGCGCTGAATATTCGGCAAGGCAACGGAGCCTCCATAGTAGTCCGAGGCAGGGAAAGCCGTCCACATGGCGAAGGGAGGCAGCTTACAGCCTCAGTACAAATATTGAGAAAGTGTGTGAGACACTTATGAGAAATCCAGTAAATGTGCTGAACAGTCTATCCATGCACAGCAAGGAAAGTTCCTATCAGTATGAGCGAATCTACCGATTGCTGTACAATCCGGAGATGTACTATACAGCCTACCAAAAGATCTATGCCAAGCCGGGCAACATGACAAAAGGTTCGGACAACCGCACCATTGATGGAATCTCTCTAATGCGTATCGACAAACTGATTGCCAACCTAAAGTCTGAAAGTTACCAACCGGCTCCATCCCGTAGAAAGTATATCCCTAAAAAGAAGGGGAAGAAGCGGCCTTTAGGCATTCCCTCGTTCGATGATAAACTTCTGCAAGAGGTCGTTCGGATGATACTGGAAAGCATATATGAAGGTCACTTTGAGGAGACTTCCCACGGGTTCAGGCCAAACCGAAGCTGTCGCACAGCCCTTGCCTGCATACAGAAATATTATACCGGATGCAAGTGGTTTGTTGAGGGAGACATTGAAGCGTTCTTTGATACGATTGACCATGATACTCTCATCGAGATTTTGGCTGAACGCATTAAAGACGCTCGTTTCCTGAGACTGATTAGAAAGTTTTTGAACGCAGGATATATGGAAGAATGGCAGTTCCATAAGACCTACAGCGGTACACCGCAAGGTGGGATTATCAGCCCCATCTTGGCAAATATCTATCTGAATAAGCTGGACAAGTACATGAAGGAATACGCCGAAAAGTTTAACACCGGTGTACGCAGAGCGCATAACCCGAAATACACGGCAATTCAAGTTGAGCTCAGAAAATGGGAATACCGCCTTAAAAGGGCAGCCACCGTGGAAGAACGGCAGGAAATCCTTACCCATATCAAAGAGATCGAAAGGCAACGGTGTACCATCCACAGTAAAGTGGATATGGATACAAATTTCAAGCGACTTCGCTATGAGAGATATGCTGATGACTTTTTGATTGGTGTTATTGGAAGCAAAGAGGATTGCAGGAAAATCAAACAAGACCTCAAAAACTTCTTATCAGAAAAACTGCGATTAAACCTCTCGGATGAAAAGACCTTGATTACCCACGCGGCATCCCCCGCACATTTCCTCGGGTATGAAATCTCAGTCAGATATTCGCAGTTGCCCATGCCTGGAAGGAAGAACGCCCCAACTCGATATAACAACGGAAAAATTGTCCTTAAAATTCCAGCGGGAAAGATCAGGGACAAACTTCTGGAATACAATGCGTTGAAAATTGTCGTTCATAACGGCAAAGAGATGTGGAAACCGCAGGCACGGGTATATCTGAGAAACAATGACGATTTGGAAATCCTGTCACATTACAATGCGGAAATCAGAGGATTCTATAATTACTATGCACTTGCTCTCAACAGTGGCACTATCAACAACCTAAAATATGTGATGCAGTATAGTATGCTCAAAACCTTTGCGACTAAGTACCGCACTTCAAAAAGCGTAATCATTAAGCGCATGAGGATTGGCAAGGACTTGGGAGTGAAGTATGTAGACAGTAAAGGCCGGGAGCGTACAGCCCTTTTTTACAATGAGGGCTTCAAGCGGAAGAAGGACATTACCGCAAACTGCGACATCATCCCGAAAACAATCGTTTACAGTGGGCGAAGTAGCCTCACAGAACGAATAAAAGCGGGAAAATGCGAATTTTGTGGGAAAGAGAATGTCCCTCTCCAAATGCATCATGTACGAAAACTCAAAAACCTAAAGGGCAAAGAACCCTGGGAGCAGTTTATGATTTCCCGCAAACGCAAAACCCTTGCTGTATGTGAAGATTGCCATCATAAAATTCACGGTGACAAAATGGACTGATTGTAAGTGGGGAGCCGGATACATTGAGAGGTGTAAGTCCGGTTCCGAGGCGAGCACCCAGAAACCTGCCATAGCAATATGACAAGGCACTGGATGCTTAGCCTACAAGCGGCGGATGGTCTGCTCAACTCCCTGCTCACGGCGCTCAACGAGCGCCGGTACACCAACGAGGGCGTGACGGTGGACATTCCTGTGATCTCGTTCTTTTCGGCCTCCAATGAGATGCCGAACTTCCGGAATAAAGAAGAGCAGATCCTCGCCCCGCTCTATGACCGCTTCCAGCTTCGCGTTGTGACAAAGGACGTGCAGGAGCGCACTGCGCGGCTCGCAGTCCTGCGGAACAAGCAGGGCGGGCATTTCGGCGAGGTGAGGGCGACCTTCTCGGTGGACGAGCTGTACGCCATGCAGGAGCAGGTGGTGCTGGTCTCCATTCCGGAGGCGGTCAATGAGCTGATGGACGATGTGCTGTGCGAGCTGCGGCGGGAGGGTATCGCGGTATCCGACCGCACGTTCTTCGGCTATGGGCCGGTGGCGCAGGCGGCGGCATGGCTCGCCGGCCATGCCGCGGTGCAGCCGGAGGACCTGCTGCAGCTGAAGAACTACCTCTGGAACGAACCGGCGGAGATCGAGAAGGTGCAGGCCGTGCTCACGCGCCTGTGCGACGATCCGCTCCGCACGCGGCTGGAGGAACTGCTGGCGAAGGCGAAAGACGCGTTTGGCTCGTTCAACGACGCGCCGGACGGCCAGAAAGCCAAGGCGCTCGTACAGCTGCGCGCCAGTTTCGCCGCGCTGTACCGCGAGTGGCAGGTGCTGGACGCCACAGCGCAGTCCGAAGAGCAGCGCCGGCAGACGGGGGACGCGCTCGCCGCGCTTGAGGAGCTGAACCGCAGGGCGCACGAGGCGTACTCGTTCACCCCGTCCCCGCTGGCGCAGCTGGCCGTATTACAGTCCGCAGCATGACAAAAAAGAGGAGGAAAACAGAATGCTGAATAAGATTATCCTGATAGGGCGCATGACCAGGGACCCCGACCAACGCGGCAAAGACCCGGAAAAGCCGATCGCGAGCTTCCGCATCGCGGTGGACCGCGACTACAAGCGAGACGGCGAGCCGGAAGCGGACTTTTTCGACTGCTCAGTGTTCGGCCAGCAGGCGAAGTTCGTATTACAGTACGGCCGCAAAGGCCGTCTGCTCTGCGTCGTTGGCGCGATCCGGCGCCGCGAATGGCAGGACCAGCAGACCGGCGAGAAGCGCTCCTCGTTTGAGGTGGTGCGCACCGAGGTGAAGTTTCTGGACAGGAAACCGGAGGACGCCCAGCCGGACGGCGCTGCGCAGCCCGTGGCTGCACCCGCTCCGGTACCCGTACCAGCAGTTGGATATGCGCCGCAGCAAGCCGTACCCGCGGCGCAGGGGTATGCTGCCCCGCCCGTGGTACAGTCGGCAGCGGCACAGGCGCCCCAGCCGGCGGCCGCGCCTGCGGTAACGGTACAGGCGGCGTCGGCGCTGGGCTACCCGCAGCCGGTACCCGGCGCTGCGGTGCAGTACCCGATGCCGGATTTCTCCGGCGTACCGGAAAGCTACGCATGGGGGCCGGGCGGCGTCCCAGCCGGCAACCCGCCGTTCTGAACGGCAGGCATGATATGTAGAAACAGAAGTAAGGCAATATGGAAAAGCAGGGCGTCCGCCCTGCTTTTCCGACTGATAACCTGGAGGCTATGGATGAAATACCGTTTTTCTTCACTTGATCAGATTGTAAATTCACCGCTATTCAATCTTACTGCACCATACCAACGACCGGAACGTATGGATCATTGTACCCGTCCGACACGGCTGGAGCGTATGGTGTTCCATGACAGCTGCATGGCCAATGGGCTGGATGCTGCCGCACCGCTGCTGGCCGACCTGTTCCATCTGCTCTATGCGCATACATACCGCTGGGGGAGCGAAAAAGAGCTGTCCCCCAAAGCGCGCCTTGTCTGGGCATATCTGCTGGATGGGCTGCAGGATAACGGGCAGTTTGCCGCCCTGCACCATCTGTGCAGGGGAGAGGACAGCGCAGCGATGGAAGCTGCGCGCACAGTGCGGCAGGCGCTTTCCGAAGCGGTACAAGGTATCGACCGGGCGGCGGGCGGACTGCTGCCCGTGCTGGAACGGCTGGCGCGCCGCCATGACGCGGCGGCGGAAAGGCGTTATCATCTGGTGAGGGACGCACAGGCCGATCCGGCCAAAACGCCGGAGGCGCTCCGCGCTGCCGCAGAGACGGCAAGCACGGCGGAGCAGATACAGGCCGTGTCCGGAATGATACGGGATAAGCTGCGCAAACGGCAGGCGGAAACAGAAGCGGCGGTGCATACTGCTCTGCAGCAAGGCATGGACGCCGCGTCTCTGGCCCGCTATGTCCGGCGGTGCTGGGGAGATGGGACGTCTGAAGGTGCAGCGCAGCAAGCGGCCAATGACCGCGAGTTGCTGGACAGGGTAAAGAGCAATGAGATGCTGCTGGGTGTCACCCGTCAGCTGGGGCGCATGAAGGAGATGCTGTCCGACCTGCGGAAGAACGATTACGCGCACGGCCGCGGGGAGAAATACTCTATCACGCGCGGGCGCGACCTGAAAAACCTGCTCTCCGGCGAGCTGGCGCTGCTGGCCTCCCCAGCAACGACGCCGCTGTTCCTGCGTAAGTACAATGCGAAAGGATTACTGCAATATGCAAAGCGGGAGCGCATCCACAAAGGGCATGGCGATATCATCGTCTGCCTGGATGAATCCGGCTCGACAAAAGGGGAAAACGCCGAGTGGGGCAAGGCGCTGGCGCTGGCCGTGCAGGATATCTGCGCGCACGAAGGGCGGAAATTTGCGCTGATCCATTTCTCCGGTGCAGGCCAGATACGGACAGACCGGTTCCTGCCGGGGCAGTACACGTCCGCCGACCTGCTATCCGCAGCGGAGCATTTCTTTGACGGCGGCACAGATTTTGAAACTTCGATCAGGGAGGCCCTGCGGCTGATAAACGAGGAAGAGTTTGAGGACGCGGATATCCTGTTTATCACGGACGGGAAGCGTTCCATATCCGATGAGTTGGCGGAACAGCTGCGGGATGCAATACAGGACGCACGATGCTCTGTGGTTGGGCTGCTGCTGGACGCCGATGACCCGGGGATGACGTTCAGCCTGGATAAATTCTGTGAGAAGATATGCAGAGTAAGTGAAATAGAAAGGGAGGAGATGGAAAAGTCGATACTAAATTGATAGAACGCGATATCGATATTACATTGGGAAGAAAAGTGGCTGTCTATTTAGGCAGCCATTTTCCATTAGCGGTATATCCATAAATGCAAAGAAAACAGATGGACACTATCGGCAGGAGACCCCCAAAAATTATTGATCCCATACAAGCATATAAAATGCCTACAAAAGATTAAGGGGAATCTATGCAAAAATTAGCTAACCATCTATTCAAAACTACTTGCTGATTAAGGGGGGGCTTTTGATTTTGCCCACAGGGACATATGATTTGAGCATGAAATTTGAAACTTTATAACAAACGAGGCTATTGCTGTATGCAGTTACGCTTCATTATCCCCCTCTACTTGCATCGTACGCATTTGCACCTCGGAAATATGGTTTTTGCTGCCATAAGACAGCCAATACCTGGTGGAAGCCCGTATAAACATTTTTTTCGTCAGCGGCATGGTAACAGAAAAAGCATCATAGTGGCCAGTGTGTATGGATGACGCCAGTTTTTTGATTTTATGCCTGACCAGAAAGGAAAATGGGGTATCCAATATTGCCTCGCCAGAGCCAATACAAAGTGAGGAGCCATACTTCATACTGTTTTTTGCGCAGAAATATTGCAGGATCGCAAGTGCGGTATGATTCTGCTCCGGCTCTAGAAAACCGCAATTAACAAGGGTGTGGACCCGAAGATTGGCAGGGAGTAAGGCGCGCTCCATCTCCTGTAGAAAGCGAAGCAATGCTGCAGGTAAAGCATCCGCATACAACGGGAAAACCAGGAGCAGATGGTCGTACCTGCTAAGCTGCGCACAAATCAGAGTATGCTGACAATCTGTTACAAGATATTCGTCCATGGGTTCTTTCCAATACCTGCGGAATAATGCAGCATATCGCCTGGAATTAGAGCGCGGTGCGCGCGGACTGCCGTTTATAATCAGTAACCTGCCCATGCGGATACCTCCTCCAGAATTGTTTCATCCCGCTCTGCCTCGGAGACGAATCGAATCCGGTAGCTTCGGAAGTTCATGTTATAGGCATTGCGTGCTACTAAAGCGCGGAAAATATCCTGTTCTATCGGCAGGATGTCGCCATATGCAATAATAACAGCAGCTTTTTCAGCAACGGCACGCTGCACATGGTGTGTCTCGCCGTGGTGTAGACGGATAAATGCCTGCTGAACTGGAATGGATCGTTCCAGCATCTGCTTCATTGGTACGTCATAAGAACCGCAATAGACCCGGCTCACATATAGAAGTTGGTCACTGCACGCAATCAGGGGATATATGGCTGCTGCATCATCTCGCAGCACACACCGGCCAGGTGTTTTCACCCAACAACTAAAGCATCCAAGGCAGCTGCCGATCTGCAACTGGGAGAGATCCACATAAAAGGTTTCTGGCAAGACTGGCAATGTTTCCGGCAAAGCGGTGTCTGAAAGTAAAAGGTTCATTGCGGTTATGCCTCCCGTTTGATGTTGTCACGACGGTATTCATTCCGTACGCATAAGCATGACGAATGGCGACTGGATTGTCTGCCGATAATTGCGATAATTATAGCATAACCAAGATAGAAGTCAAGGTATACCTGGTAGAAGTCTGTCAGTTTGACAAGCTGACGGGCTGCTTCGCTTGAAGTCGTTCGCTTCATAGCATTCCAAGGTGGATTTGAAAATGCCGGTCCGCTCCGCTGAAACGGACGAGAGGAACTCACAAAAAGAAGAATCCACCACTAAACTAATTGTTATGTAGTAGAGAGCATCACCGAGACAGATGAAAAGAGCGGTAAGAAAATCAGGTTGGCCGATAAGGGCAACAGTAAATACGCCTTCAAAATCCCGATTTGACTGTAAAAACCAAAGTACGGTTTGAGTAAAGGTCGGAGATCCACAGTTATATCCTTTGGTGAAGTAGATAGAGCTACGAAACAAAGATGAAAAATTTTCCCCAAATATTTCAGTCTGCAATGTGAAATCCACCACACGAAATACAAAATCTGGTATTCTAAAATTAGAACGTAGACATCAGCCTGATTATACTCAGTTCTGGCGAGGTAGGTTCCGAAAATAGACAGGAGAGATTAATATATGAATACGAACTTATCTGTGAAATTGAGGGAATTGAGATTAACAAATGGGTACAAGCAGAAAGAGGTAGCAAGATATATTGGCGTAAACGAATCGGCAATTTCGGCATATGAAACAAATCTGAGAAAACCAACATACGAAAATTTGATAAAGTTAGCAGAGTTTTATGGTGTTACCATTGACTTCCTGCTTGGTGTAGAGAAATACCCGAAGGATATAATAAACAATTTGACTGGGTGGCGACGCTCTTTTATTAATAATGTTGCAGAGTTACTTTTATATCATGTCAGTGAAATGGATCACAAATAATCTTGCGTAGTGGAGGTACTCTTTCTTATTGGAATGATACGTGCGCGGGGAGTATCTCCACATATCAAGAAGATTGTCATTCTGTTCCAATACATTTTGTATAGGAATGCATTGGAACAGGCTGATGATATACGCAGCCATAGTTGGAATCTACATTCGATTGTGTGAACCTTGAAAAGTAAAGAGCATGGGTGCGTTCCTATGAAGCAAACGCCGGAGAGCCCAGAGCCGTTAGCATATAAGGGAAGATGGGCAGCGACCATCGGCGGCTTTAATACCGATGGACCCTTTGGGGTAATGAAGTCTATAATTGGGAAGTGACAGAAGGATGCCATATCAAAAGAAAACATTTTATCGGCAAATTTTTAGTGATTATCCTGATGCGGTTGGATTTGAGCAGTACAGGCAGATGCTGGGGCTGGGTAAAAATAAAGCATATGAGATTCTGCAAAGCGGGAAAATACCATATCGGCGCAATGGAAAGAAGTACATTATAGCAAAAATGCACATTATTGATTACCTATTGGGATCGGATGCAGAAACGGGTAGAGAAAACGACAGGAATGATGTATAATAGAGCCGTCAACAATGCGTATGGGGCTGCCTGGAAAGGAGAGTATTATTGTGACAGCCCGCATATATGAAAAAAGAGGCACTTGGCAGATCGTTTTGATTTATAAGGACGGATCAGGTGCGCGGAAACAAAAATGGATCGATACAGAACTTCCGATTCGAGGTAATAGCAGACGCGCCAAAAAAATGATGGAGGATGCTATACAGGAATGGAAGCCTGTATTGGAACCCGAGGATCAGGTATTAGAGTCAACGGCAGTACGCGAAGCAAAAAGAGAGACCCATCAAAACCGTAGGGGACAGTCAGAAAGCGGGATCCTATTCTCAGAATACCTTCTGGATTGGGTGGAGTCCCGTCGGAATCGGATTCAGCCGACCACGTTTGGGGCATATCAGAAGGATGTGCAAAGCTACATAGCGCCGTATTTTGCGCAAAAAGGCATTCTTGTTGAGCAGATGACCGACAAAGATATTGCAGACTTTTATCGGTATAAACGGCGTAATGGTGTGTCGGAGAACACACTGCTGCATTACCAGACTGTTCTGAATCAAGCCCTGCGAAAAGCGGCTCGAGAAAAACTGCTACCGGTTAATCCTTTCGCGGTGCTGGATAAGGATTTAAAGCCAAAGCATGTGCGTTATATTCCACAAACGTATGACGAAAATGATTTGCGAAAGATGTTCGCAGCAATGCGCGGGGACCCGATGGCGTTGATTATCCTGATGGATGTAACTTATGGACTGCGTAGAAGCGAATTGCTTGGTCTGAAATGGTCGGCAATCAATTTCAAGGAGAAGAGTATTCACATTTGCTATAAGGTGACAGAGACCCTGATAGACGGGAAGCTGGTATATGTAAAGGATAGCCTGTTGAAAAACAAAAGCAGTAACAGGACCTTGCCACTGGTTCCCTCAATCGAAGAAGAATTGTTGAGATTAAAATTTCAACAAAACAGGAATCGCAAGCTTTATGGCAAAGCATATGAACAAGACGATAGGGATTTTGTTTTTGTGAATGAATGCGGGAAATTGATAAAGCCGGATTATGTATCGCGTCATTTTCAATGGTTTTTGAAAAAGAACAATCTCAAAAAAATCCGATTCCATGATTTGCGGCATACATGTGCGACAATGCTGTGCCGAAAAAAGATATCGTTGCAGGAGATTCAAGTCTGGCTGGGACATTCCACTTATCAAACCACAGCGGATATCTACACGCATTTGAATTATACCGATAAAATCGGCACTGCGAATGCCGCGGCAAGAATAGTTTCTGATGTGCTTGGAAAGGGCGGATCAGAGTGAGGGAATAAAAAAACCTGCGACGGTAACAGTCGCAGGAGCCCTTGGGTGATGGTGCCGCCAGCGGGAATCGAACCCGCACGCTGAAACCAGCCTCAGATTTTAAGTCTGATACGTCTACCAATTCCGTCATGGCGGCATATGAAAATACATTTTTGTACGATTTGCTGGCAAAGTGTTGGCAAACACCGAAGTGTTTGCCAACATACAGGGGACAAAAAGGAGGAAGAAAATTGCCAACATGAAGAATACCCGCTTGAAAAGATAGGTTTTTATCACAAAAAATAATAAAATTAACAGAATGTTGCATGCTGCATGGTCTGGGATTTGTTTTGAACGCAAGGGATTTTAAGTCCTCTGCGTCTACCAGTTCCGCCATGGCGGCATGCATCGTTGTTATTATAGCAGACCGGACGCGGCCTGTCAAACAGGCGGGGCGGCGAAAGTTACGCCTTTTTTTCAAACACACGCTTATCCAGCGCGCCGTCCTGGTGCGCGACGATCGTGGTGCAGACCGCGTCGCCCGTGATGTTGACCGCCGTGCGCGCCATATCCAGAATGCGGTCGATGCCCATAATCAGCCCGATGCCGGCAACCGGCAGGCCGACCGAGTCGAACACCATCGCCAGCGTCACCAGGCCGACAGAGGGGACGCCGGCCGTGCCGATCGAAGCGAGCGTGGCCGTGGCGATGACGGTCAGGTAATCCGCGGGCGTCAGCGCGATGCCGAACGCCTGCGCGACGAATACGACCGCCACACCCTGCATGATGGAGGTGCCGTCCATGTTGATCGTCGCGCCGAGCGGGACCGTGAACGACGAGATGCGCCGCGCCACCCCGACCTTTTCCTCCAGCGTTTCGATGGAGAGCGGGATGGTTGCGTTCGAGGTCGCGGTGGAGAACGCAAAGCCCATGACCGGCGCGAATTTCCGGATGAACCGGAACGGGTTGAGGCCGGTAAACAGCTTGAGCAGGATCTGATACACACCGAGGCACTGCACCAGCAGCGCCAGCAGGACGGCCGCCATATATTTGAACATGGGGACCATCGCGGAAAAGCCCAGTTCGGCGAAAGTTTTTGCGATTAGGCAGAACACGCCCGCCGGCGCGAGCCGCATGATCATCATGGTCATCTCCATCATGATGTCGTTGCCCTGCTGGAAAAAGTTTGTTACCAGCTGCACCTTATCCTGCAGTCTGGCAAGGATGATTCCGATGATCAGCGCAAATACGATGATCTGCAGCATGTTTCCGGCGGCCAGCGCTTCAATCGGGTTTTTGGGGATGATGTCCAGCAGCGTCTCGGCAAAGCCCGCGCTTTCCGTGACCGTGGTATCCACGGCCTGCACCTGGGACATATCCAGCCCCAAGCCGGGATTGAGCAGCGAGGCAACGCCCAGCGAAACCGCGACCGCCAGCATGGTTGTGACCAGGTAAAAGCCGATCGCTTTGACGCCGACCTTGCCAAGCGTCTTGGTGTCGCCGATCGCGGCGGCGCCGCAGATGAGCGAGCAGAACACGAGCGGCACGACCAGCATCTGCATCAGCCGGATGAAGCCCTGGCCGACAACATAAAATATGCCGCCGACCAGGACGTCCTGCACGAAAGCGGACCCGTCCGCAAAGCCGTGCAGCAGCGCGCCGGCCGCCGCGCCGAGCAGCAGAGCGATAAAGATTTTGGTGGTCAGGCTGTTTTTTCTCATTTTTCCGGTTTCGATCATGCCAGCCCTCCCGCGTTCCGCTCCGACAGATACATGCCAAGCGCCTCCCGCCAGTCCGGCATATGGTAGATGCCGGTAATGCGCATCATCATGTTGTCCAGCAGTGTAAAGCGCGGGCGCAGCGTTTCGTCTGCGGCCGCAGGCTCCACAACGGAATCCGCGAAGCCGCTCAGACGGAGGATCTCGCGCGCGAATTCCGCGCGCGAGCAGGCCCCTTCGCAGGAGGCGTGGTACAGCCCGTATTCACGCGCCCTGACCAGGTATTCGATAAAGCCGGCGAGCGCGTCCGCCGAGGTCGGGGAGGAAATCTCGTCCTCGGGCAGGCGCACGGTTTCCCCGCGTGCCGCCGCCTGCAGCACCTGGTCGACGAAATCGTCCGCCCCGGCGCCGTACAGCCAAGAGGAACGCACGATCACGTGCTTATCCGTCAGCTCGCGCACCAGCTTTTCCCCAGCGTACTTGCTTTTGCCATACATGGTCGCCGGATGCGCGTCGTCGAACTCGCACAGCGCGGATGAGGCTGCGCCGTCGAAAACGTCGTCGGTCGACAGCTGGATCAGCTTGGCGTCGATGCGCCGCGCGGCGACCGCGAGATTGCGCGCGCCGATGGCATTGACCTTATACGCTTCCTCCGGCTGCCGCTCGCAGGCGCGCACGTCGGTCAGGCCGGCGCAGTTGATAATAACGTCGGGATGGTTGAGGTCGGCGAAGTGGCCGACCTGGAAGCTGTCCTCCACCCGAACGTCAAGGTCGCTTGCCAGCAGCCGGAAGCCTGTGTTGCGGTCGAACCGGCGGCACAGAGCGGAACCCAAACGGCCGCCTGCGCCTGCGATCCAGACGCGTGTCGTGATACTCATAAAACACCTCTCGATATAATCTTCGATCGAAACCGCAGTTCCATTCGGGCATGCGCCTGTATATTCAGATTTTGCGCGCATGGAGTATCAGTATACCATAAAAGTGTGCGCTGCGGAAGAAAAATTATCGGATTTCCGTTGGGGCGGCGGTGCGGCGCAGCACCGCCTCGACCGCGGCGCGGTCAGGGAGCCAGCCGCAGAACGCGGCCGCGCTGCCCGCAGCGACCGCGAAGCGCAGCGCCTCGGGTGCGGAAAAGCCATGCAGGCGCGCGTACAGCCAGCCGGCGGCCATGGAGTCGCCGGAGCCGACGGTTTGGACCACCTGGCCGGCGGGGGCGTCCAGATGGAGCGCTGCGCCGGTAGCGGGGACGAGTACGGCTCCGTCCGGCCCGCAGGAAACAAGGATGTCCTTCGCGCCCGCGGCCTGCAGCTCGCGCGCGCAGGCGGCGATGCCAGCAGGGCTGCGCGGCGCGCCGCCGACCAGCGCGTCCAGCTCCTCCAGGTTAGGCTTGATCAGGTCGGGTGCGCATGGCAGGGCGTTTTTGAGCGCGTCGTCCGAGGCGTCGACGAGCGTGTGTACGCCGTTTGCCCGCACGCGGTCGAGCAGGCGGGCGTAAATATCCGTCGGCACGCCGGACGGGACCGAACCGGACAGAACGAGCCAGTCCCCGCCGCCGAGCGTGTCCAGCGACGCGGCCAGCTTTTCGAGCGCGTCCGCGGGGATATCAGGCCCCGCGCCGTTAAGCTCGGTCTGCTCGCGCGCGCAAACCTTGACGTTGATGCGCGTCATGCCCCGCCCCAAACGGCAGAAATCGTATTCCACGCCGGTTTCGGCCAGCAGGGAGGCGAACAGCGCACCCGTGCCGCCCGCGATAAAGCCGAGCGCGCGCGTGGACAGGCTGAGCGCCGCGCAGACAAGCGAAACATTGACGCCTTTCCCGCCGGGGCGCAGGGTTTCGCCGTGTATGCGGCACAGCCTGCCCGGGCGGAGGCGGTCGGTCTGGACAAGATAATCCAGCGAGGGATTGAGTGTAACGGTATAGATCATGGAGGCTGCCTCCTCTTCCTTATTATAATAGTATGATACCGCAGTTCCGCGCAGGAAGCAAAATATTTTCACAAACAGGGTTGACTTTGACGCAGCGTAAACCGCTATACTAAGGGCAGGGAGGTGAAAAACGATGGAATACGGGATTCACGCGCTGGCGGGGCTGGCGGGGGTGAGCGCGCGCACCCTGCGGTACTATGACCAGATCGGGCTGCTGCGGCCGAGCGGCACGACCGAAGCCGGCTACCGCCTGTACGGGGAGCGGGAGGTCGACCTGCTGCAACAGATCCTGTTTTATCGGGCGTTGGGCGTGCCGCTGAAAGAGATCGCCCGCATCGTGCAGGCGGACGGTTTCGACCGGCTGCGCGCACTGGAAAGCCATTTGTCGGCCCTGTATGCACGGCAGGCGCAGACCACCGCCCTGATTGAGACGGTGCAAAAAACCATCCGTTCCCTGAAAGGAGAGACAGAGATGAGCGATACGGAAAAATTTGAGGCGTTCAAACACAAAATCGTATGGGAGAACGAGGCACGGTACGGCGCCGAAGTGCGCGCCAAATACGGAGACGGGCAGGCCGACGCGGCGAACGCCGCGGTGCTGGCCATGACCGAGGCGGATTATGAGCGTTTCGAAGCGCTGAAGGACGAGGTGCAGCGAGCGCTGGAAGACGCGGTGCGCGCGGGGGACGATCCCAAGGGGCCGTCCGGAGAGCGCATTGTCCGGCTGCATAAAACCTGGCTGGGCATGACGTGGAGGGACTATACCGCGCAGGCGCACCGCGCGCTGGCCGCGGGTTACACGGCGGACGAACGATTCACCGCCTATTACGACCGCAAGCTGGCCGGCTGCGCACAGTTCCTGTGCGACGCGGTACAGTATTGGGCGCGGTGAGGATAAGAAAAGGCGTAGGGCGGCATTGCCGCCCTACGCCTTTTCCTGCAGGTAACGCTTGATCTCCTCCAGAAAGGCCCCGCCGTAGCGTCTGGCCTTGGCCTCGCCCACGCCGCGCACGGCGAGCAGCTCAAATTCCGTGATGGGCTGGCGCGCCGCCATGTCGCTCAGCGTGGCGTTGGAGAAAATGACGTAGGGCGGCACATGCGCCTTTTGCGCCAGCGCCGTGCGCAGGGCGCGCAGGAGGCCGAACAGGTCCTGGTCCATGGCCGCGCTGGACTCCGCGGCGCGGGCTGCGGGCGCCTTTTCGCGCGGCAGACGGAGGACGAAGGTATCCCGCCCGCGCATGAGCGCGTTACCGGACGGGGTGAGGAACAGCGCGTTGTACCGCGCCGGATCGGTCCGCAGATGTCCGCGCTCGATCAGCGCGTCGGTCAACTGGCGCACGCGCGCGGCGGTCGCGTCCGCCATGATGCCGTAGGTGGAGAGCGTGTCCAGCCGGAATTGATCGATCTTTTCGCTTTTGCTGCCGGTCAGTACGGCGGCGATGATCACCCGCCCGAAATGCAGGCCGCGCTCGCTCAGACGGTATACGCAGGACAGGATCTTTTGTGCCTCGACCGTCGCGTCCACCTGCTCGAAGGTGGTGTCGCAGTTGCCGCAGTGTCCGCAGGACAGGGGCGCCTCTTCCCCGAAATACCGCAGGATGGTCCGGCGCAGGCATTCGGTGGTTGTGGCGTAAAAGGTCATCCGGCGCAGCCGCTCCCGATCGCGTTCGAGCAGATGCTGGCGCACGGCTGGGGCGAGCGCATCGTCCTCGGCCTCGCGGCTACGCTCAATCAGGAATTCCGCCGTATGCACATCCTGCCCGCTGTACAGCAGGATGCAGTCGGCCGGCTCTCCGTCGCGTCCGGCGCGGCCCGCCTCCTGATAATAACTCTCCATGTTTTTCGGCATGTTGTAGTGGATGACGAAGGACACGTTGGATTTGTCGATGCCCATGCCGAACGCATTGGTCGCCACCATGATGGGCCTGCGGTCGTAGAGGAAATCATCCTGGTTCAGCTGCCGCTCCTCCGCGGACAGTCCGGCGTGGTACCGCGTAGCGGGCAGGCGCTTGGACACCAGCATATCGCACACATCCTCCACGGCTTTGCGTGTGGCGCAGTACACGATGCCGCTTTTCCCCGCCCGTTCGGCCAGCAGCCGTAGCAGGGCGTTCGGCTTGGAGGAGGGGCGCTCGACCGAGAAGTACAGGTTGGGCCGGTCGAAGCCTGTGGTTTTGATGTAAGGCTCGCGCATGCCGAGCGCGCGTACGATATCGTCCCGCACCTGGGCGGTCGCCGTTGCGGTGAATGCGGAAACCAGGGGACGCGCGGGCAGGGCGGCGAGAAATTCCTCAATCTTGAGGTAGCTGGGGCGGAAGTCCTGTCCCCACTGGGAGATGCAGTGTGCCTCGTCCACCGTGAGCATGGCGATCGGCGTCCGGCGCGCAAAATCCAGAAATGCGGGGGCGGTCAGCCGTTCGGGCGCGATATACAGCAGGCGGCACGCGCCGGCCTCGGCGGCATACAGGGCGTCGGCCATTTCCGCGGGCGGCATGGAGGAATTGACGCAGGCCGCGGGTACGCCCGCCTCGGCCAGCGCGCCGACCTGGTCCTTCATCAGGGAGATCAGCGGGGAAACGACCAGCGTCAGGCCGTCCAGCAGCAGGGCGGGTACCTGATAGCAGATCGATTTGCCGGCGCCGGTCGGCATGATGCCCAGCGTGTCGCAGCCGGAGAGGATGGACTGCACCAGCTCGCCCTGCCCAGGCCGGAACGAATCATAGCCGAAATATTGCTTTAAGATGCTTTGTGGGGTCTCCATGCGCGTAAGCTCCTTTGGTGGAATCACTTCTATCATACCACGCTGGACCGCGGAATGTAAAACAAAGAATCTGCCAGCCCCACCGGAAAGGCAAAAGCAGGGGGCGCTGAAAATCAGGATTTTCAGCGCCCCCTGCCGTGACAGGCATGTCCGGCCGTGAGCCGGCGATGCCCCGCCCGCCTGGAAGCGGCATGCCCCAGGCGAAAGACTTAGTACTGCTGGTCGTTTTTCTTATTCTGGGTATTCTGCTGGTTCTTGTTCTGCTCGTTGTTCTGCTGCTGGTTCGAGGTAGACGGGTTCTGGTTGCGGTTCTGCTTGCTCATAACGGAATCACCTCTTTTTTTGGATTTTTCGATGATAGTCTGCACCCGTTGTGCGGAAAATATACGCGTGGGTCTTGCGAAAAGCTGCAAAACCTGATAGAATCTATCTGCGCCGCACGGCGTTTTTCAGGTTTGTTTTAATTATTATAATGATAGAAAGAGGGACATCCATCATGTCGGGACATTCCAAGTGGCATAATATTGCCAAGCGCAAGGGCGCGAATGACGCGAAAAAGGCAAAGATATTCACCAAAATCGGCCGTGAGATGGCGATCGCCATCAAAGAGGGAGGCTCGGCGAATCCGGACTTCAACGCCCGCCTGCGCGACTGCATCGCCAAGGCCAAGGCCAACAATATGCCCAACGACAACATCAAGCGCACGCTGGACAAATACTCGGGTGCGAACGGCCAGGTCAACTACGAGGCCAACAACTATGAGGGCTACGGCGTGGGCGGCGTCGCCGTTGTTGTGGAAACGCTGACGGACAACAAAAACCGCACGGTCGCGGATGTGCGCCACCTGTTCGATAAGTATGGCGCGGGCTTGGGCGCCACCAACTGCGTATCCTGGCAGTTCGATAAAAAGGGCGTGATCATTATGGAGCGCGGCGAGCTGGACGAGGATACTGTGATGATGCAGGCGCTCGAGGCGGGCGCGGAGGATTTCCAGGCGGATGAGGAAACCTTTGAAATCTATACCACGCCGGACGATTTTTCCGCCGTGCGCGAGGCGCTCGAAACGCTGGGGTACTCCTTTGTCGAGGCCGAAGTGGAAATGGTGCCGCAGAACTATATCACCCTCGAAAAAGAGGAGGACATGGCCCAGATGCGCAAGCTGCTCGACAACTTGGAGGACAACGACGACGTGCAGGCGGTCTGGCACAACTGGGAGAACGAGGACGACTACGAGGGATAACGCAAGGCGGCTCTCCGCTTTGGAAAGTGATTTGCACCGGCGCAGCTTGGCTGTGCCGGTGCTTTTTGCAGAAAAATGATTATGCAGTTGGAAGAGGCGCGGGAATAGCTGTTCAAAATAAATGAAGAATTCTTGTTGATTTTCCCAATGGAAATTGTGAATATTGTAAATATTGCCCAAAAATAGGGGGGGGGTAGTCGTATATATCAATTGAATTTGCCAAATAAATGTTGTACTATGTATACATAATACAACATACAAATTATTGTATTGGATGCCGGGGAAATGAAAGAATAGGGTGATTGTATATGAAAACATTTTCTATCCCGTACTATACCTCTGCCTTGGAACTGCATGTGGACGAGAAAAACCTCAAAGCGGAGCTGAATTCGCGGACGGACAGCTATGATGCCGGCAAAGGGGAAGCCGAGCTGGTTCGGGAGGCGCTCGCCAATCCGATCGGCACACCGCGGCTGTGCGAGTTGGCAAAGGGCAAGAACCGGATCGTACTGGTTACGAGCGACCATACCCGCGCTGTACCCAGCAAGCTGACGCTGCCGCTGCTGCTGGAGGAGATCCGCCGCGGCAATCCGGAGGCGGATATCACCATCCTGATCGCCACCGGCCTGCACCGCGCGACCACGGAGGAGGAGCAGCGCCGCATGTTCGGCGATGCTATCGTGGACAACGAAAAGATCGTGGTCAATCAGGCGTTCGTGGACGAGGATTTCGAAAAGGTGTGCGACCTGCCTTCGGGCGCGGAGCTGTGGGTGAACAAGGTCGCGCTGCACTGCGACCTGCTGGTGACCGAGGGATTTATCGAGCCGCATTTCTTCGCCGGATTCTCGGGCGGGCGCAAAAGCATCCTGCCCGGCATCTGCAACGCGGCGACCGTGAACGAAAACCACTCGTACAAGGCGATTTCCAGCCCGTATTCCACAACAGGCGTGCTGGAGCATAACCCCATCCATGAGGATATGGTATGCGCGGCGCGCGCGGTCAATGTGCAGTTTATCATGAACGTTGCGCTCAACGCGGAAAAGAAAGTGATCGCGGCCTTTGCGGGCGACCTAGAACAGGCGCACGAAAAGGGCGTGACGTTCGTGCGCAGCCTGGCGCAGTGCCCGAGTGTGGAGGGGGATATCGTCATCACCTCGAACGGCGGCTACCCGTTGGACCAGAACCTCTATCAAAGCCCCAAGGCGGTCGCGACCGCGGAGGCCTGCTGTCGGGAGGGCGGCGTCATTATCATGTGCGCCTCCTGCTGCGACGGGATGGGAGGCACGCATTTTGAAAAGCTGATCGTGAAGGGGACGGTGGACGAGATCGACGCGTACCTTTCCAAAATCCCGCCTAAGGAAACCATCCCCGAACAGTGGTGCGCGCAGATTTTCGCGCGCATCCTGAAAAAACACAAAGTCATTCTGGTCACCACCTATCTGGATCATGAGCTGGTCCGCAAGGCGAACATGATACCGGCTTCCACGCCGGATGAGGCGCTGGAAATGGCGTATGAGATCATGGGCCGTGACGCGGAGGTCGTCGTCATTCCGGACGGCGTGGCGGTCCTCGCGGTAAAGGAGTAAGGAGGAACGGTTATGGAAGAGTTGAAGCTTGCGCTTAAGGTCGACGACCTGGATAACGTCGCCACGATTTTTGCCGACGCAATCACAGACGGAACAAGGGTTGAGGTGCGGGATAAGAAAGGGAATATGGAGGAGATCACCGTACACGGCGATGTGCCGTATGGCCATAAGATCGCGTTATGCAATATCGCCAGGGGAGAGCACATCATGAAATACGGCGAGTGCATCGGCGCGGCAAGCTGCGACATCAAAAAGGGCGATTACGTCCATGTACACAATCTTGAGGCGCTGCGCGGCCGCGGTGACCTTTGAGGAGGAATTACGTTATGAGCTATACGTTTCAGGGCTACCGGCGCGCGAACGGCACGTTCGGCGCGCGCAATCTGGTAGCGGTCATTCCGAGCGTTATCTGCGCCAACGACGTGGGCCAGGCGATCTGCCGGCAGGTGCAGGGAACGATCGGCTATTTCCATCATCAGGGCTGCTGCCAGCTGCCGATCGACCTCAAGCGGGTGACGGATACGCTGTCCAACCTCGGGCAGAGCCCGAACGTCGGCGCGGCGCTGATCGTCAGCCTCGGCTGCGAGGGAACCGACCACGAGCGGCTGGTGGAGGAGATCCGCGCGACCGGCAAGCCGGTCGAGATCATCCGCATCCAGGAGCTTGGCGGCACCTCGCGGGCGATCCAGGCGGGCATTGACGCGGCGCAGCGGCTGGTGCAGCAGATCTCCGGCCTGCAGCGCGAGCCGGCCGATATTTCAAACGTAATCATGTCCATCAAGTGCGGCGCGTCGGATACCACCTCCGGCATGGCCTCCAACTGCGTGATCGGCTATGTGGCGGATAAGCTGGTCGACCTGGGCGCAACTGTTGTCTTCGGCGAGACGACCGAATTCCTCGGTGGCGAGCATATCCTCGCGCGGCGTGCGGTCGGCGGCGAGGACGGGCCGGTCGGCCGGAAGATCTACGAGATCGTCGATCGCATGGAAAAGCGTGCGAAATCGGTCGGCGAGGACATGCGCGGTGGCCAGCCGACGCCCGGCAATATCGCGGGCGGGCTGTCCAGCATCGAGGAAAAGAGCCTGGGCGCGATCGTCAAAAGCGGTCACCGTCCGATCCAGGGCGTGCTGGAATACACCGACCGCGTGACCGACCAGAAGGGGCTCTGGATCAAGGACGCGCCCGGCCGTGAGCCGGAGATCCTGACCGGCATGGCCGCCACGGGTGCACAGATCATGCTGTTTTCGACCGGACGCGGCGCGCCGCAGGGCTTCCCCTCCATGCCGGTCGTCAAGATCTGCGGCAACCCCAATACATATGAGCGCATGCAGCACGATATGGACCTGAACGCGGGCCGCATCATCACGGGTGAAAAGACCATTGAAGAGGTCGGCGAAGAGGCGTTCGAGCTGCTGATACGCGTGCTGTCGGGCGAAATGACGAAGAACGAGGCGCTGGGCTATTTCGGCTCGATGGACATTTTCTGTCTCGGTCCGGTCATTTGACCATAGGGGCTGTGGATACAGCTTTGCGGCCGGAGCGGAAAGGGGGATGGGCCATCGCCGGAATCGGATTGGAAGATGAGGAAGATAAGAAAAAGACGAGTGAATAAGGGGGTAAAAACATGCTAAATCCTGTAGTAGCAATGCTGATCGGTATTGTTGTGATGATGGTGCTGATCATTTTTACCAAGATGCACGCGTTCCCGTCGCTGATTATTTCGGCGATCCTGATCGCGGTGCTGGCGATGCCGTTCGGCGAGGTTTCGTCACTGACCCAGTGCGTCAGCACGGTGACAACCGGCTTCGGCAACACGATGGCAAGTATCGGCGTGGTAATTGGCTTTGGCTGTATCATGGGCATCTTTCTGGAAAAGAGCGGCGCGGCCAAGCGCATGGCGCTGACCATCCTCAAGGCGGTCGGCGTGAAGAACTGCGACGTCGTGCTTGGCCTGACCGGCTGGGTCGTTTCCATACCCGTGTTTTGTGATTCCGGCTTCGTTATCCTGTCCTCGCTGGCCAAGGAATTCTCCCGACTGACCAAGAGGTCCATGGTCGGTCTGGGCGGTATCCTCGGCATGGGCCTGTACATCACGCACTTTATGGTGCCGCCGACCCCAGGCCCGCTGGCAGTCGTCAGCACGTTCCAGGAAAACGGTCTGGGTATCGATCTGGGCATGTTTATCCTGTGCGGCATCGGTATCTCAATCCCGTTGTTTGCCTTTGCGGTACCGTTGTTCCGCCACTTCGGCAAGAAATACCCTAATCTGGTTGTCCCGTATGAGATCGACCGCTCCCAGTACAGCGAAGCGCAACTCCGCGTGCTCGACCGCATCAACGAAAAGTATCAGAAGAACGAAGACCTTGTTACCGAGGACTTTGCGGATCTGCTGGCGGCGGAAAAGCTGCCGAGCGCGTTTATGTCCTTTGCAACGCTGCTGGTACCGATCGTACTGATCTTCGCCAACACGCTGGTCGGCCAGATCTCCTCGCTGCAAGGCACCATGGTCGCCAACGTCGTCCAGTTCCTTGGCCAGCCGGTCATCGCGCTGTTCATCTCCCTGTGTATGGGCGCGTTCCTGCTCTGCAGGGATTACGACAAGAAGACCTGTGTCAATCTGATGCAGGAGGCCTGCCGCGACGCTGGTCCGATCGTGTTCATCACTGCCGCGGGCGGCGCGCTGGGCGCGGTCATCAACGCGACCGGCGCTGCCAAGATGATGGCGGACGCGATCGTTGCCGCGGGCGTTCCCGGCATACTGGTTCCGATCATCATCGGCGTGATCATGCGTTTCCCGCAGGGTTCCGGTACGACCGCGATGATCACCGGCTCCGCGATTATCGCCCCGATGGTGGCGGCCGGTCTGGCAGTCAATCCGTATCTGGCGGCGATGGCGCTCTGCCTGACCACCATGTGTCCAAGCTACCTGAACGACTCGTATTTCCACGTTGTCACGAACTTCTCCGGCATGGATATCAAGACCAGCCTCAAAACCTGGTCGGTCGGCTCTATCCTGATTCCGGCTTTCGGCTCATGCATTTTCATCGTCCTGTCGTTCTTCATCCACTAAGGGACAAAGCAAATAAAAATGGCTGCCGCAAATGCGGCAGCCATTTGTCTGCGGGGATCATTTCTTTTTTTCGAGCTGCTCCTTGATGCAGGAGCGGGCCAGCTCCAGATGCCGGCGGTTGACGCTCTCGGCCAGCTCGGCGTCGCCCCGAATGATGGCGTGTATAACCTGCCGGTGCTCGTCCTGGGATTCCTCGAAGCGCTGGCGGATGTTGAGGGAAAGCACGCGGAACTGCTGGTTCATCGAGCCGACGCGGTAGTAGGCCGAGCTGACGATGCTGTTGTTGCCGAGGGAGACGATTTCGTTGTGCAGCTGCTCGTCCACGCGGGCGTAAGCATCCAGGTCGCCCGCGTCGATCATGGTCTGTAGGTCCTCCAGAATGTCGAGCAGCCGCTGGATATGGGTGGAAGTCAGGTTGGCACGGCTGTTGCGGATGCCGTAACCCTCCAGCAGCACACGCATATCAAAGATCTCGTCGATATCCTTACAGGTGAACTCCTTGACGAACGTCCCCTTGTTAGGGATGCTGACGAGCAGCCCGTCCGACGCGAGACGGAGCAGGGCCTCGCGCACCGGACTGCGGCTGACGCCGAGCTGCTCGCAAAGCTCGGCCTCCTGCAGCCAGTAGCCGGGCGCGTACAGCCCGTTGCAGATGTTTTTGCGCAGGATCGCGTAAACCTGATCCGCAATGGTTTGAATCGGCCTGTTTTTTGGCATAATTCCGCCTCCTGACTTGAGTCGGGGAGCTATTCCCTGTATACTTTTATATTATATGGATTTCCTCTGATTTTGCAAGACAGGCCCCGCCGGGGCGCTGTTTGGAAAGGATGGTTTGAGCGCTATGAAAATTCGTGAGGACGCGGCGCGCATTATCGACGCTTCGATCCGCGCCGTGCTGCCGGACGAGGCGGTGGCGCGCGCGCTGAAAGGGTTTACGCCCCCGACCGGCCGGCTGGTCCTGGTCGCGCTGGGCAAGGCAGCCTGGCAGATGGCGAAGGCCGCTGCCGGCTGTCTGGGCGGCGCGGTGTCGGACGGTATCGTGATCACCAAATACGGCCACGCGGGTGGCGATATCCCGGGCCTGCGTATTCGGGAGGCGGGACATCCAGTGCCTGACTGGAATTCGTTCGACGCCACCGACGAGGCGATACGGCTGGTGGAGCCGCTGGGGGAAAACGACCTGGTCCTGCTGCTCATATCGGGCGGCGGCTCGGCGCTGTTTGAAAAGCCGCTTTGCGGGCCGGAGGCGCTCGCGGACCTGACCGGCCAGCTTCTGCGCTGCGGCGCGGATATCGTTGAGATGAACACGCTGCGCAAGCGGGTCAGTGCGGTCAAGGGTGGACGGTTCGCGCAGCTCTGCGCGCCCGCGCGGGTGTTCGCCATCGTGCTGTCGGACATCGTGGGCGACCCGCTGGACATGATCGCTTCCGGACCGGCCTATCCGGACCGCTCGACCGCGGAGCAGGCACACGCGGTCGTGGAAAAATACGGGCTGCGGCTCCCGCCGGAGGTGCTGCCGCTGCTCGACCGGCCGCTGCCGCGCCGTCTGGATCATGTGGAAACGCGGGTCACCGGCTCGGTGCGCGAATTGTGCGCGGCGGCGGCAGGCGCGTGCCGCGCGCTGGGCTATGAAACGACCGTGCTGACCGCGAGCCTGTGTTGCGAAGCGCGGGAGGCGGGCAGCTTCCTCGCGTCGGTCGCGCAGTACCATGCGGATACAGTAAAGCCGCTTGCGTTTATCGCGGGCGGCGAAACCGTCGTGCATATCACAGGCACGGGGCTGGGCGGCCGCAATCAGGAGGTTGCGCTTTCCGCCGCGCGCGGGATTGCGGGACTGGTGGGCGCGGCCGTGTTTTCGGTCGGCTCGGACGGGACGGACGGTCCTACCGACGCGGCGGGCGGCTTGGTGGACGGGACGACCTGCGGCCGTCTTGCCGCGCAGGGCATATCCATCGACCGCGTGCTGTCGGATAACGACGCCTATCATGCGCTTGCCCGGGTGGACGGGCTGATTAAGACCGGACCCACGGGAACCAACGTCAACGACGTATCCGTGCTGCTGCTGCGCCCGCGGGCCTGAACGCGGCGAAGATGGCCTGCTTATATTATAGCATGCCAAGGGGAAAAGGTAAAGCGAGCCGCCGGCAGCAAAAAAACGCCGCAGTTTTTTCTCCTGCACGCTTTCCCTTTGTCGGAAAAGCGTGTATAATGAGGGCGCAGACTGCTGACGCCAACAAAGAAAGGAAGAGCTGTTATGGCGGATTTCGTATCCCATCATTTGTTCGGAGAGCAGGCGCTCGCGGTTTTTCCGGCTCCGGTGCAGGCGCTTGCCGAAAGCCGTCCGGCCTGCTTTTACTGGGGCTGCCAGGGGCCGGACCCGCTGTTTTACCGGAAAGTCCTGTTCGGCAGCCCGCTGCATAAGCTGGGCAACCGGATGCATTCCGAGCGGACGGACCGGCTGTTCGCGGCACTCGCGCACGGCGTACACGACCTGACCGGCGCGGCCCATGAGATCGCCAGCGCGTATTTTTACGGCTTCCTGTGCCATTATGCGCTCGACAGCGAGATACACCCGTATGTATACTGCCGGCAGGAGCAGATCCGTTCCGTGGACACGCGCCTGTCCGGCTCCGCGGTCCATTGTCAGATCGAAAGCGATATCGATTCCCTGGTATATGAGCGCGTGCGCCGCGCGCCGGTCACAACCTTTTCACCGGCGGATTCCTACACGCTGGAGGCTGAGGAGAAGGCCGTGCTTGCCGCGCTGCTCCACGCGGTGCTGAAAGCGGTATATGGGACGGACGCGCCGCCGTACAGCCTCCGGCGGGCGTTTGACGAGATGCTGGCGTGGGAAACGTTTTTCTATTCGGAGAGCCGCGGCATATACCGCGCCGCACAGCGGCTGGAGCGCCTTGCCGGACGCGGCGCGCTGCTGACCGGCCATATGAAGACCGAGCTACCCGCATGGGACGCGCTCAATCTGGAGCATGAGCCGTGGGGCAGCCTGTGGACGCCGGGGGAGGTGCGCACGGATTCCGTACCCGAGCTGTTCGGCCTGGCGCGCATCCGCGCCGCGTCGCTCGCGGGACAGTATGCCGCCCAGTTTGACGCGGGCTGGCTGCTGCGGTACCATTTCGACGCGCCGTTCGACAACGGCAACCCCAAGCGGCTCGCCGCGCAGACAGAATAGCAGTACGGGGGACGCGCAGACGCGCGTCCCCTTTCCGCTGCTCACGCGCGAAAACGTTAGTCGCGGCTACTTTTTGTGCGTCTGGTTGCATCCCGCAGGCGCCTATGCTAAAATATAAGGAAATTCCGGCGGGGGAGGGGCTGTCAGCCGTGAAAGGCGTTTGGTACTATCTGCTTGTGGTCAGTGCGATCGGCGCGCTGGTCAGCATATATGATAAAATAGCCGCGAGGAATGGATGGGGGCGTGTGCCGGAGCGCACGCTGTTTTTCTGGGCCCTGGTCGGCGGCGGGCCGGGCGTGTATGCGAGCATGCTACTGATCCGCCACAAAACGCTGCACCGCAGCTTTATGTTAGGCATCCCAGCAATTATGATATTACAATTAGTAATTTGTATGGGCATATATAATATTCTGTATACGAGGGGGATGCTATGACCAGCCTGTTGATCCGCCTGTTTGTGAAGGATGCGGAAAATACGCGGGACGCCCGCGTGCGGGAGCGCTATGGTGTGCTGTCCGGCGCGGTGGGTATCGCGTGCAACCTGTTCCTGTTTGCGCTCAAAATGGCGATCGGCCTGCTCAGCGGCGCGATTTCCATTGCCGCGGATGCGTTCAATAACCTGTCGGACGGCCTTTCCTGCCTGATTTCGATTGTGGGCTTCAAGGTTTCCGGCAAGGAGCCGGACGCAAAGCATCCGTTCGGTTATGGGCGCACGGAATATATCGCGGGGCTGATCGTATCGTTTATCATCGTCCTGGTCGGCTTTGAGTTTCTGAAAACCTCGGCCGGCCGTATCCTCCATCCAGAGCCGGTCGAGGCATCGCCCATCCTGATCGCCATTCTCGCGGTTTCCATGGCAGTCAAGCTGTGGATGGGTGCGTTCAACGTGGGGATCGGCCGCCGGATCGATTCGCCCGTGCTGATGGCCGCGGGGCAGGACAGCCGGAACGATGTCATCACGACCGGCGTGGTCGTGGTCGGCATGATTGCGGGCCGTTTCACCACCCTGCCGGTGGACGGCTATATAGGGGTGCTGGTGGCGCTGTTCATCATCTGGGCGGGCGCCGGTATCGCGCGCGATACGGTCGCGCCGCTGCTCGGTGAGGCCGCGGACCCCGAGGTTGCGAAAAGCATCGAGCGCATTGTGATGGATTCGGACTACATCGTGGGCGTACACGACCTGATCGTCCATAATTACGGCGCGGGGCGCTCGCTGGCGTCACTCCATGCGGAAGTGCCGAGCGATTCCGACTTTGTCGCCGTGCATGAGGTGATCGACGAGGCGGAGAAACGGGTTTGGCAGCAGACAGGGGTATATGTGGTTATCCACATGGACCCGATCGACGTCAACAACGCGCATGTCGCCGCGCTGCGCGAGCAGGCGGACGCCGTGCTGCGGTCGATCGACGAAAGGCTCTCCATGCACGATTTCCGCGTTGTGGACGGGGAACGGCAGATCAACCTGATTTTTGACGTGGTCGTCCCGTTCAGCTACGACAACGATGCAAAGCGGGAGCTGATGATGCGGATTCGGGACCAGCTGAAAAAAATCGACTGGCGGTATAATCCGGTGGTTACGTTCGACCATCAGATGTAATGCCCGTCGGAAAAACGGCCGCCCAGCGGCCGTTTTATTTTGCATGGCTAGGGCATCCATGATACAATATAAAAACGAATAGAGAAAAGGACGGAGGTTTTCCATGCTTTTACTGCAAAACGGACGGGTGCTTGACCCCTACACAGGCACGGACGCGCCGCGCGACGTGCTGATCGGGGACGACGGTGTGATCGCGGCGGTGTCCAAGCGGCTCCAGCCGCCGCCGGGCTGCGAGTGCTGGGACGCGGCCGGACTGACGGTTTCCCCCGGATTTGTGGATGGGCATGTGCATTTCCGCGATCCGGGGCAGACGGAAAAGGAGGACGTGCTCACCGGCGCTGCTGCTGCTGCCGCAGGCGGCTACGCGACCGTGATCTGCATGGCGAATACCCTGCCCGCATGCGATACGCCTGAAACAATCCGGTATGTGACTGAAAAGGCGCGGGGCTGCGCGGTGCAGGTTCTGCAGGCGGGCGCGGTGACAAAGGGTCTGAAGGGGCGGGAGCTGACCGACTTCGGGGCGCTCAAGGCCGCGGGCGCGCCCTGTCTGACCGACGACGGCCTTAACCTGACGGACGCAGGCCTGTGTCGGGAGGCGATGGCGCGCGCGGCGGCACAGGATATCCTTTTGTCGTTCCATGAGGAGGAGCCGTCCCTCGTACCCTCGCCCGGCGTGAATTACGGCTCCAAGGCGGCGAAGGAGTTTGGGGTGCCGGGCGCGATGGCAAGCGCGGAAAGCGCGATGATCGCACGCGATATTGCGCTCGCGCTGGACACGGGCGCACGGGTCCTGTTCCAGCATGTCAGCTCGGCACAGTCGGTCGCGCTGATCCGCGCGGGCAAGGCGCTGGGCGCGCGGATCTATGCGGAGGTCACGCCGCACCACCTTTCCCTGACCGAGGCGGATGTTTGCACGCACGGAGCCTATGCGCGGATGAATCCGCCGCTCCGCACGGAGGCTGACCGCGAGGCGCTGATCGGCGCGCTTGCGGACGGTACGATCGACATGGTCGCCACCGACCACGCGCCGCATACGGCGGAGGAAAAGGCGCGCGAATTCGCCAAGGCCCCGTCGGGCATCACGGGGCTGGAAACCGCGTTTTCCGTATGCAATACGTTTCTGGTGCAGACCGGACGCCTGTCGCCCATGCAGTTGGTGGAGCGGATGAGCCGGACGCCCGCGGAGCTGTACGGACTGTCCGGCCGCGCGGTACGCGAGGGGAACTTCGCCCGCCTGGTGCTGCTGGACTGGAAGCGGGAGACCGTGTACCGGAGCTACCGCTCGAAAGCGGCCAACACGCCGTACACCGGCATGCCGCTGACCGGCGCGCCGCGCGCGATCGTGACTGGCGCAAAGGTCACGGCGCGGTGACAAAACGGCTGCGCCGGAAAATCCGGCCGCAGGACAACGACACAAGATAGGAAGCAGCAACATGTCTATTGCGAGAGAAGAATTGCGGATCGGCGGTATTCCCGCGCTCGTGCTGGGCGAGCCGTCCAATCAAGTGTATTTATATGTACACGGCCAAAACGGGAATAAAGAGGAGGCGTGCGGCGTTGCCGAAAGCCTGCAGCGGTATGGGTGCCAGACCTTGAGCCTAGACCTGCCGGGGCATGGGGAACGGGCGGACGAGATGCCTTTCTTTGACCCGTGGCACGTCGCACCGGAGCTGGCCGCGGTGATGCGGTTTGCTGAGGCGCGCTGGAAAGGGATTTCCCTGTTCGCAAACAGCATCGGGGCGTGGTTTGGCATGCTGGGCCTGCGCGGCAAGCGCCTGGACCGCTGTCTGTTTGTCTCGCCTGTCCTCGATATGAAGCGGCTGCTGCAAAAAATGATGGGCTGGGCGGACGTTTCAGAGGAACGGCTCAGGCAGGAGCGCGTGATCCCAACCGATTTTGGGCAGACCTTGTCGTGGGAGTATTGGGAATATGCGGCGTCCCATCCGATCACGGCATGGGAAAGCCCCACGGAAATATTATACGGCGGCAGCGATGCCCTGATAGATCGTGATACCGTAGAGCAGTTCGCCCAGCGGTTTCGCTGTGGCTTGACGGTGATGGAAAACGGCGAGCATTGGTTCCACACGCAGGAGCAGATGGATTTCCTGCACCGTTGGCTCGAACGAAGCGCCGCGGCTAACGGCACTCAGACCCGTTAGCCCGCCAAACGACAGTGCCGCCCTCGCTTTTCCATTTAATCAAAAATAACAGGCCGAGAAAAAATTGCCAGAGCCGCGCCGGTGGAAAATCCCGCATATTTGTCCGCGTTGCTGTCATACTACCTGTACAACCAGAAATTCGTATGGGAGGGAACGCGTAAATGAAAGCAACCGGCATTGTACGCCGCATCGATGATCTTGGACGCGTCGTTATTCCGAAAGAGATCCGCCGCACCCTGCGCATCAGGGAGGGCGACCCGTTGGAAATCTTCACCGATCGCGACGGCGAGGTCATCTTCAAAAAATATTCCCCCATGGGGGAGCTTGGTACGGTCGTCGCCGAACTGGCGGAGGCGCTGGCGCGCACCGCGGGCATGAGCTGCGCGATCTGTGACCGCGACGCGGTCATCGCCGCGGCAGGCGGAGCGAAAAAGGACATCCTGGAAAAGAGCATCTCGCCCGACCTGGAGCTTGTGATGGAGCAGCGCGCCACCTATGAGCGCGGCGTAGGAGAGACGCAGGATATCGCGATCACCGCAAATGACGTGTATAATGTGATCGTCGCCGTGCCGATCATCACGGATGGGGACGTAACGGGCTGCGTCGCCTTTGTCGGCGAGGAGGAAAACGCCTCTGCGGACGAGGTGGCGGTCAAGCTGTGCCAAACGGCGGCCCAGTTCCTGTCCAAGCGTCTTGGGCTGTAAGGAGGCGCGCCGGATGGGCAGAAAGAACGGAGAAGAACGCCAGCCAAAAGCGTTCCCGCAATATGATGAGGCGGGGCATGTGGATTCCGCGGCGGTCGCGCCGCTCCCGCCATATCCGCAGAGCATGGTGCAGCGGGGCGATCCGGCGGCGACCGAATATACCGAACGGTATTGCAAACCCAGGGAAAAAAGGTAATATGGGCGGAAACAGGCTGTTTTTACAGCCTGTTTTTCCGTTTTCTGTTTCCTTTGGAGGAAAAGAATGACGATTTGTTCACAAAGTGGGTATACAAAATGACGGGATAAGCAGGGTCTAAAACAAATTTTTTTGATTTTTGGACAAATTTTTTGCGTTTTAGGCTTGCTTATTGGGGGCCAAAAACAGTATAATCTAATTTGCAAGACTATGCGTTCAACATGGTCTGCCGATTTCATTAGTAGATGGAACCGAACCCGCGGTTCGGTTCTTCTTGCGCAAAAAACTAGAGAGGTGAAAAACATGGTG
Source organism: Agathobaculum massiliense (assembly GCF_900291975.1). Lineage (GTDB taxonomy): Bacteria > Bacillota > Clostridia > Oscillospirales > Butyricicoccaceae > Agathobaculum > Agathobaculum ammoniilyticum. The sequence goes on along the minus strand of NZ_OMPN01000001.1, from coordinate 1,402,478 downwards.
TATTCGTTCCGTGGCGGCATTCACCCCGGCACCCACGCAGACCCGGGGTATAAATCCGCGACAAACACCAAGCCGATCGAGAAACTGGCGCTGCCCGACCAGGTCATCCTGCCCGTTTCCATGCACATCGGCGCCCCGGCAAAGCCGATCGTTTCCGTCGGCGATACCGTGGATCTGGGACAGCCCATCGCGGAAGCCGGCGGCTTTGTCAGCGCTCCTGTCCATGCAACCGTGTCCGGTAAGGTAAAGGCGGTCGAACCCCGCCTGCATCCGAACGGCAGCAAGGTCCTGTCCATCGTGATCGAAAACGACGGGGAGGACCGTCCGCATGAGTCCGTACACCCGTATGATTTCGCATCCATGTCCAACGAAGAGCGTATCGAGTGCATCCGTTCGGCCGGTATCGTCGGCCACGGCGGCGCAACATTCCCCACGCACGTCAAAATCCAGTCCGGCATCGGCAAGTGCGATACGGTCATCATCAACGCGGCCGAGTGCGAGCCGTACATAACTTCAGACCACCGCCTGCTGCTCGAGCGTCCGGAGGAGGTCGTCGGCGGGCTGAAGATGCTGGCCGACATTATGGGGGTTCAGAACGCGATCATCGCGGTCGAGGAAAATAAGACGGACGCATTCCCGGGCATTGAAAAGCTGATCGCGGACGACCCGCGCCTCAAGCTGTACCCGCTCAAGTGCAAATACCCGCAGGGCGCAGAAAAGCAGCTGATCAATGCCTGCACGGGCCGCGAGGTGCCGTCCGGCAAGCTGCCGGCCGACGCGGGCTGCGCGGTATTCAACGTCGACACCGCGGGAGCGGTTTACCGCCGCTTTACGACCGGTATGCCGGTCATCCGCCGTATCGTAACGGTTTCGGGTTCCGCGATTGCGGAGCCGAAGAACCTTGAAGTACGCATTGGCACGCAGGTCGAAAAGCTGATCGACGCATGCGGCGGTTTCAAGGAGGCCCCTAATAAGCTTCTGATGGGTGGCCCGATGATGGGCGTTGCCCAATACTCGCTCGAAATCCCGATTTTCAAGGGTACGAATGCGTTCCTTGCATTCGCAGGGGACGAGGATAAGCGCGTGGCCGACCCGCAGTGCATTCGCTGCGGCAAGTGCATCAACGCCTGCCCGATGCACCTGCTGCCGGTCTATATGAACGTATACGGCAAGCAGGAGGACTTGGATAACGCGGTTGAGTGCGGCATGCTGGACTGCATCGAGTGCGGCTCGTGCGCCTATGTGTGTCCGGCCCGCATTCCGCTGGTCGCGCAGTTCCGCCTGACCAAGGGCAAGATCCAGGCCAAGCGCATGGCGGAAAAGGCCAAGGCCGATGCCGAAAAGGCAAAGGCAGAGGCGGAAAAGAAGTAAGGAGGGGAAACGAAAATGTATGATCTGAGTAAAGTCGTCGTCACCTCCTCGCCCCATATCAAGGCAGGGGACGATACCCGCAGCCTGATGCTCGACGTGCTGATCGCGCTGCTGCCCGCGCTTTGCGTGGCGGTTTATACCTTTGGATGGCGCGCGCTCGTCCTGACAGTCATCTCCATGGTTGCCTGTGCAGTATTCGAGACGATCTATAATAAAATTGTCGGCCACCCCAACACGGTCGGCGACCTGTCGTGCTTCGTCACAGGCGTTCTGATCGCGTTCAACGTGCCGGTATCCGCCCCGTGGTGGATGGTTGTGTTCGGCGCGCTGTTCGGCATCATCATCGTCAAGATGCTGTTCGGCGGCATCGGTAAGAACTTCATGAACCCGGCGCTCGGCGCGCGCGCGTTCATGATGGCTTCCTGGGCCGGCCTGATGACCACCTGGACCGCGCCGCACGCGAATCTCCCGCTGTTCGGCACGGTCAGCCTGACCGACGCGATTTCCACGGCGACCCCGCTGGCCTCGCTCAAGAACGGCGTCCTGCCGGACGCGACGCTGATGGATATGTTCCTTGGCCAGACCGGCGGTGTGATCGGTGAAACGTCTGCGCTTGCGCTGATCGCAGGCGGTCTGTATCTGCTGTGGCGCAAGGTCATCACCATCAATATCCCCGCAGCGTACATCCTGACCGTTGCGGTCGTTACATTCCTGTTCCCGATGGGAGACGTATCCCGTGTGCAGTGGATGCTGTACCAGGTGCTGTCCGGCGGCCTGATGCTCGGCGCGATTTTCATGGCGACCGATTACGTCACCAGCCCGGTCACGCCGCGCGGTCAGATCATCTTCGGCATCGGCTGCGGCCTGCTGACGGTGTTCATCCGCTATTTCGGCGGCCTGCCGGAAGGCGTGTCGTACTCCATCCTGATCATGAACACGCTGGTTTGGGCGATCGACAAGGCCACCCATCCCCGCAAGTTCGGTTATGCGCTGGATAAGAAGAAGGAGGCACAGTAAATTATGGATAGCAGCAAAAAGGGCGGCGGCATTCTGATGCTGGTCGTCGTACTGGGCCTGATCACCTTTGTATGCGCCCTGCTTCTGGGCTTTACCAACGGCGTGACCAAGGATAAGATCGAGCAGAACGGTATTGAGACCCGCAACGAGGCTATGAGCGCCATCATTGCGGACGCGGAAAGCTTTACCGACGTAGAGGTCGGCGAGGAATGGACCGCGCCGGCGGATAAGAATCAGCCGGCAATCAGCGGCGTATACGCGGCAGAGGCGGGCGGCGAGACGATCGCCTACTGTGTAGAAGTAAAGCCCAAGGGCTTCGGCGGCGAGCTGACGCTGATCGTCGGCGTCAACACAGACGGCACTATCGCGGGCGCGCAGGTAACGGCGCATGGCGAGACCCCGGGCCTGGGCGCCAAGGCGCAGAGCGATAAGAACTGGATCACCCAGTTCGCGGGCCAGCCGGCGGATGGCAGCCTCGCAGTCTCCAAGGACGGCGGCACGATCAACGCCATCACCGGTTCCACCATCACGTCCCGCGCAGTGACCCTCGGCGTCAACACCGCGGCCAACTGCGTTGCAAGCTTGGGTTAAAGGAGGAACAGCCAAATGAAATTTTCTGAACAGCTGAAAGCGGGCGTCATCCTCGACAACCCGATCTTCATGCAGACCATCGGCCTGTGTCCCGCACTGGCCACCACGACCTCGCTGTCCAACGCTATCGGCATGGGCGTTGCGGCGACCGTTGTACTGATCTGCTCCAACGTGGTTATCTCCGCGCTGCGCAAGTTTATTCCGGATAAGATCCGTATTGCGTGCTTTATCACCATTATCGCAACCTTTGTTACCATGATTGATCTGGCGCTGCAGGCGTTCGTACCCAGCCTTGCGGCTTCGCTGGGACTGTTCCTGCCGCTGATCGTGGTTAACTGCATTATCCTCGGCCGTGCCGAGGCGTACGCTTCCAAGAATAAGGTCCTCCCCTCCGCGCTGGACGGCGTGTGCATGGGTTTGGGCTTTGGCTTCGCGCTGGTCCTGATGGGCTTCTTCCGCGAGCTGCTGGGCGCGGGTACGGTGCTGTCCGGCCTGTCCACCCTGCTGCCTTTCCTGAGCTTCATTCCGGCGGAAGGCTTCGCCATCCCCGGCCTGAGCGCCAACCCGGCGGTCATGATGATCCTGCCGGCGGGCGGCTTCCTGATGATGGGTTTCATCTTCGCGGTGATCCAGAAGGTCATGGCCGGAAAGGAGGACAAGTAAATGTTTAACTTCCCTGATGCAATGGGCTTGACCGAGGTGCTGTCGCTCGCGGTGGCGGCCGTGCTGGTCAACAACTACATCCTTGTCCAGTTCCTGGGCTGCTGCTCGTTCTTCGGCGTTTCCAAAAAGACCGATACGGCCATCGGCATGGGCATGGCGGTCGTGTTTGTTATGGCGCTGGCGAGCGCGGTTTCCTGGGCGGTATGGTACTTCATCCTCGACCCGCTCGGCCTGGAGTACATGCAGACCATCGCATTCATTCTGGTTATCGCGACGCTCGTGCAGTTTGTTGAAATGTTCATGAAAAAGGCGATGCCCGCGCTGTATTCCGCGCTCGGCATTTTCCTGCCGCTGATCACCACCAACTGCGCGGTACTCGGCGCGGCGATCTCGAATATCGACAACGGTTATTCCTTTATTGGTTCGATGGTTTACGGCGTAGGCGCCGGCCTCGGCTACACGCTGGCGATCGTGCTGTTCGCTTCGATCCGCGAGCGTCTGGACGCAACGGCCCAATGCCCCAAGTGCTTTGAAGGCTTCCCGATCGCGCTGGTTTCCGCCGCGCTGCTCGCTATGTCTTTCATGGGCTTCTCCGGCCTGTCGATCTGGTAAGCAAGGAGGAGGATAAGAAATGGATACCATGAATATTGTTTACGCGGTCGCTGTCCTGTTTATCATGGGCATCGTGTTTGCGATCCTGCTCGGCGTGGCGGCCAAGGTGTTCGCCGTCGAGGTGGATGAGCGCGTACCGCTGGTTCGCGAGTGCCTGCCGGGCGCAAACTGCGGCGGCTGCGGCTACCCAGGCTGTGACGGCCTGGCGGCCGCGATCGTGGAAGGCACCGCGCCGGTCAACGGCTGTCCGGTCGGCGGCGCGGCGGCTGCCGCCAAAATCGCCGAGGTTATGGGCGTAGCGGTTGAAGCGGGCGAGCGCAAGGTGGCGCATGTTTACTGCAACGGCGGCTGCAACGCGGTCGATAAGACCAAGTATGAGGGCTTGCAGGACTGCACCGCTGCGATGCGCGTCGCGGGCGGCCCCAAGGCTTGTGCGTACGGCTGCATGGGCCTCGGCTCGTGCGTCAAGGCGTGCGCGTTCGACGCCATTCATGTGGTGGACGGCGTTGCCAAGGTTGATACCGAAAAGTGCGTGGCCTGCGGCAAGTGCGTCGCGGCCTGCCCGAAGAAGCTGATCGACCTGGTTCCGGAATCCAAGAAGGTCCACGTCAACTGCGTGAACAAGGATAAGGGGCCGGAGGTCATGAAGGTCTGCGCGAGCGGCTGCATCGGCTGCAAGATGTGTGAAAAGACCTGCAAGTTTGACGCCATCCATGTGATCGACGGCGTTGCCAAGATCGATTACGACAAGTGCAAGAACTGTAAGATGTGCGCCAAGGCCTGTCCAAAGGGCTGCATCGAGCCTGTCCCGACCGAAGAGGAGAAGGCAAAGTTCAAGGAGATGCAGGCCAAGCAGGCTGCCGCCGCCAAGGCGAAGGCCGAGGCTGCAAAGGCCGCTGCCGCTGAAAAGGCGACTGAGGAACAGTAATGGATTATCTGCATCCCAAGCTGGATGACGCTGCTATCGCCCGCATGTCGAGCCTCGCGCTCGCCCATGTGGGCGATGCCGTTTATGAGGTCATGGTGCGCACCTGGCTGGCGTGCGGCGGCATGCAGACCGCGCGCAACCTGCACAGACATACGGTCGCGCTGGTGCGCGCCTCCGCGCAGGCGGAGGCGGCGCAGCGCATCCTTCCCCTGCTTGACGGGGAGGAACAGGACGTGTACCGTCACGGCCGCAACGCAAAGCCCAAGAGCGTGCCGCGCTCCTCGTCTGTTGCGGAATATGCGCAGGCGACCGCGCTCGAAGCGCTGTTCGGCTGGCTGTACCTTAAACAGAGGTATGGCCGCATCAACGAGCTGTTCGGCGTGATCGCGGAGGGGTTTCAGTGAAAAAGCGCCCCGTACTTTTGTACGGGGCGCTTTTATATCGTGAAGAAGTATCAAAAGGATAGGGTGACAGAATACCCAAGATAGTGAAAGGTATCAAAAGCACCAATGAACCAACCGACGAAAATGCCAAGCAAAAAAACCCCAAAAAACAATAACAATGTAAGCAAGTGTTTTTTGATCCAAGTTATCATGATACCCATCTCCTGTGGTTATACTATATACTATTTTATATGATAAATCAATATTAAGTATAATTTAATGGTATGCTGGATAACAAGAGGTGAGCGAAGTGAGGCCGTTGAAGGAACGAGTAACGATTACACTGGACAGCGATATTGTTGCCCGCCTGCGTGAATTGGCTGATGAAGATGCCCGCCCGTTTTCCCAGTACATCAACGTGATCTTACGAAAATACCTGCATGCGTTGGACAAAAAGAAACTGTCCGGAGAATAAAACAGGCAGGGGGCCGCGGCTCCCTGCCTGTTTTTTCGGTGTTATTCGTCTGCTTCGCGTTCCCGCTGTTCCTCGCGCTTGAGCCGCTGCTCGTTGGCGTATACGCGGCTTTGCAGGCGGCAAAGCTCCTGCGCGAGCGGATCGGGCAGGTTGACCTGGTCGAGATCGTAGGACGGGGAGGAAACGCGCTGCCCGTCAATCTTGACCACGCGCGCCTTGACGCCCACGACCGTGGAATTGGGTGGCACTTCCTGCAGCACCACCGCGTTCGCGCCGATGCGGCTGTTATCGCCCACGGTGAACGGGCCGAGCACCTTGGCGCCGGTCGCGATCAGCACGTTGTTGCCGATGGTCGGGTGGCGCTTGCCGGTGTCATGGCCGGTGCCGCCGAGCGTGACCCCGTGGTAGATCGTGCAGTCGTCTCCAATCTCAGCGGTTTCGCCAATGACGATGCCCATGCCGTGGTCGATGAACAGGCGGCGGCCGATGGTCGCGCCCGGATGGATCTCGATGCCGGTCATATGGCGGGCAAACTGGGAAAGCGCCCGCGCAAGGAAAAAGAGCTTGTGCTGATACAGCCAGTGTGCCTGGCGATGGTAGATCAGCGCGTGGAAGCCCTGGTACAGCAAAAAGACCTCCAGTGTTGTGCGTGCGGCGGGATCGCGGTCGCGGATTGAGCGCGCATCGTCCAGCAGGCCCTGAAAAATCATAAAGCATACATCCTATCGTTTGGGTATGAAATCGCTACAGTATCCATTATAGCGGTATTTGGGCAAAAATTCAAACACTACGTTGAATTTTGCGAAAAAAGTGGTATAATGTAAGAAGATTTTGCTGAATGAGGTACGAAAATTATGAAAATTACTGTCATGGGGCTGGGCTACATCGGCCTGCCGACCGCGATCACGCTGGCCGAGGCAGGGTTTGAGGTCTGCGGCTTTGACGTGAACGAAAAAACGATTGAGACGCTCAAGGGCGGCCATATTCATATCGTGGAGCCGGGCCTGCAGGAAGCGTTCGAGAAGGCGGTCGCCCACGGGCATCTGCATTTTTCCTCCAAGCTGACCCGATCGGATGTGTTCTATATTGCCGTGCCGACCCCGTTCTACCAGGACGAAACCGGCAGCCACAAGGCTGACCTGAAATTCGTGGAGTCCGCGGGCCGCATGGCGGGCAAGGTGATCGAACCGTCCAATCTGGTCATTCTGGAATCCACCGTGCCGCCGCATACGACCGAGATGCTCGCGCGCGTGCTGGGCGAGGAGTCCGGCATCGATATGAACCGGCTGCACGTCGCGCATTGTCCGGAGCGCGTCATCCCCGGCAATATGATGTACGAGCTGAAGAACAACGATCGCATCGTTGGCGCGCGCACACCGGAAGCCGCTGAGATGGCGGCGTCCATCTATGAGAAGGTGCTGGAAAAGGGGGTCGTCCACAAGACTGACGACCTGACCGCCGAAATGTGCAAGCTGACCGAAAATACCTTCCGCGATGTCAATATTGCTTATGCCAACGAGCTGTCGGTCATTTGCGACAAAATGGGGATCGACGTGTTCGAACTGATCAAGCTGGCCAACTGCCATCCGCGCGTCAATATCCTGACGCCGGGCGTGGGCGTGGGCGGCCACTGCATCGCGGTAGATCCGTGGTTCATCTATGAGCAGTTTCCGGCCGAGGCCAAGGTTATCCTCGCCGCGCGCGAGCGCAACGAGAACAAGCCGCACTTTGTCGCGGGCAAGGTGGTATCCTCGCTCGCCAGGGTGACGGATACGGTCGGCGTGCTCGGCCTGAGCTATAAGCCGGATGTGGACGACCTGCGCGAGTCCCCCTCGATCGAGCTGTGCCATATTCTGCAGGAAAAAGGCGTGAATGTGATCGCCTGCGAGCCGTTCGCAAAAGACGGCGAGGTGCAGGGCATCCCGAATGTACCCTTTGCGGAGGTTTTGCAGAAAGCGGACTATTTGGTGATTACATTGGGACATACTTTGTTTAAAGATAACAAAAAGTTGATTGCTGAAAAGCCGTATTACGACTGTGTCGGCTTGATGGAATAAACAAACAACGGAAAACGGCACAGCGGAACGCTGTGCCGTTTTTTCATCCCGCGGACGGCCCTGTATGTGGTTTACAAATTGAAAACAGGGCGTGGGTTCGGTGGGAAATTTCCGTAAGATAGAGTAAAGACAGATGGGGAAAGGGGGCGGCGGTATGGATGACAGAATCACCGAGCTGCTGTCCGCGGGCGACCAGGAGGGTATCGCCCTGCTACAGAAGCAGTACGGCAATATGGTGCGGTACATCGTGCGTGGTATCCTGCGGGACGAGCAGGATGTGGAGGAATGCGTCAGCGACGTCTACCTGCGCGTTTGGGACCGGTTCGGCACATTCCGGAGCGATCGGGGCAGCCTTGCGGCCTGGGTGACCGCGGTGGCCCGCAACACGGCGGTGGATTGCCTCCGGCGGCGGCATACGCCAGAGGAGACACTGGAGGAGCGGACGGGCGCGTCCCCCTCGCCGGAGGAGGAAGTGCTGCGTCGGGAACGCGCCGCACAGCTCCGGCGCGCGGTGGATGCGCTGAGCAACAACGAAAGGCTGCTGTTTTACCGCAAGTATTATTATCTGCAGTCCACCGCGCAGATCGCCGCCGAGCTGGGCTTGACCGAGCGGGCGGTCGAAGGGCGACTGTACCGCCTGCGCGGCCGGCTGCGCAGGCTGATGGGAGGTGATGCGCTATGACCGGACGGGAACAGGAGGAATTCGACCGTTATCTGGAACAGGAGCTTGGGGAAGCCCTGCCGCGCGAGAGCGCGGTCGGGGAGGTCAATCCTTGGGACACGCCCATCCGCTATATCGTCTGGGGCGTGATCCTCACGCATATTGGGCTGGAATTCCTGTACCTGCAATACCTGATGCCTATGATCGGCGTGCTGCTGTCCTACCTGGGCTTCCGGTCGCTGCGGCGGTGCGGCGCGGGGTTCCGCGCGGCATGGGCGCTGGCCCTTGCAGAGCTGGTCTGGCAGGCAGTGTATCTCGGCCTTTTGGTCACGCCGCACCTGCCGGAGGGATCGTGCGCCGTCGCCCTTGGCCTTGTGCATACGGCGGCGGGGATCGTACAGCTTTGCGCGCTGCGGGCGGGCCTCCGGCGCGTGTACGAGCAGGCAGGCGTCGCACCCGAGGGCGACCCGCTCCGCTCGGCGGTTGTCTGGCAGCTCATGTGCGTTGCGCTGGCGCTGTCGCCGCTGTCGCACAGCTGGCTGGCGGGGATTCCGATGCTCGTTGCGTTTGTTGTGATTGTCAAAGCCATGTTCCGCATCAGCGACGGGCTGGGCGACGCGGGCTACTGCCTGACCGCTGCGCCGGTGCAGGTGAGCGGCAAGCGCTTCGGCTGGTGCTATGTTGCACTGTGCGCGGCGTTGGTGGTGGGCGGCAGCCTGTGGGTCAACCATCCCCGGCTGGACGCGCAGCCGCGGCCCTCGCCTGAGATGGCGGCGGAGCGGCAGGCGTTGGCGGCGCTCGGCATGCCGGAGAACGTGGCGGCCGACTTGTCCGACGAGCATGTGGCCGTGCTGGAGGGCGCGCTCTATGTGGAAAGCGTTCAGGAACAGATGCTTTTTGACCCGGGCGAGGGCCGCGTCAGCAACATGCCGGAGAATTATCCGGAGGGTTATTCCGAGAGCGCGGAATGGATGGATGTCAGCGCCGTGTATATTGAGCTGCCGGGCAACCGCATGGCGGTGCTCAACCACTTTGCATGGCGGCGGGGCGCGGCCTGGTGGGGCGATGCGCTGGCGCTGCTGTGGCAGGATGAGCCGGCGGAACTGGTTGGCGGCGTCCTGCTCTATGAAAAGGACGGGCAGAGCTATACGGCCGCGATGCCCAACCTCAAAAACGAAATGGTGACCACGACCGATTGGGTTTTCGGCGTACAGACCGCGCCGCGCATCACCGGCACGGTCAGTTACCCGTTCGGCGCGCAGGCGCAACGCGGCTACACGCTGTATATCATCGAGCTGGAAGGCAGCAACGTGTTCGGCGGCGCGAACCTGATTTACTGCCACCGCCGGCAGCCGGTCAGCCTCCCGTACCGCGCGCCGGAAGAGCTGACGCAGGGGTGGAGCGGAAAAAATCTGCAGAACAGCTATACCAATTACGCGACACGGGAATACCGCGAGTGGGAGAAGAACGACGGCGCTTTGTGACGTTTTTGTGTTTTTCCTTGTATAGAACGGAAAACAGTGCTATAATAACAAAAGTCTGTTTAGTTTTTTGCAATACAAGGAGAGTCGGAATATGAACAAATGGGTACAGCGTATTGCCGCGCTGGTCGTTTTGCTGGCAATCGTACTGGGCATCACCTACTGGCAGGGCTCCAAGGTATCGGTTTCCTATCAGCCGATGGGGGAGGATTCGCCTGTCGTGATGACGGTCAACGGCGATGAGGTCAGGGCGGAGGAATTCGCAACCTACATGATCTATAACATGAAGTACTACGAAAACATGTATTCACAGTACGGCATGATGGGCCTGTGGAGCGACGACAGCTCGGCCGAGATGCTGGGCGTGATGATGCCGGGCTTTGCCAAGGACCAGGCGGTCTACTCGCGCGTTGTGCTGGAGCAGTTTGAAAAGGCCGGTCTGGAGCTGTCCTACAGCAACCAGAAAGAGCTGTCTACCCTGCGTAAGGACACCATTGACCAGGCAGGCGGCTACGACGGCTACCTGCAGAAGATCGCGCAGCTCGGCTTCAACGACCAGACCTATATGAATTTCCTGTATATCACGCAGTGCTACTCCGCGCTCAACGAGTATTATTACGGCTCGGACGGGATCGACAAGCCGACGGACGAGGAGTTGATGGAGCACTTCCGCGACAACTACATCTCGGCCAAGCATATCCTGATCCTGACCGTCGACCCCTCGACAGGCGAGACGCTCCGCACGGACGAGGAGGCCAGGGCGCTGGCGCAGTCCATCCTGGACCGCATCAACGCGGGCGAGGACTTTGACGCCCTGATGAACGAATACAGCGAGGACGGCGGCTTGGAAGGCAATCCGGACGGGTATATCTTTACCGAGGGCGATATGGTCACACCGTTCTACGAGGGCGCCAAGGCGCTGGCGGAGGGCGAGGTTTCCGACCTTGTCAAGAGCGACTACGGCTATCATATCATCCAGCGCACGGCGCTCGATTACGAAAACCAGTTCATCAATTATCAGGCTGACCTGGCCACGCAGATGGGCCGGACGATGGACGCGCTCCTCAGCCAGTGGATGACCGAAGCAGAGGTCGAAACCACCGACGTGTACGACGAGATCAACTATAAGAACGTATACGATTACGCGCCGGCAGGAGTCGCGGAGATTCTGAACGGCTCGGACTCGGACGACAGCGCGGCTTCCGATGAAGCGGCCGCGGAATAAGCGGGAAAATCAAAAAGGACGTTCCGGAAGGGAGCGTCCTTTTTTGCTACGAAAACGGGTATCAGAGCTCCGCAAGCAGCCAGGGAAGCGGCGTGCGGCCGAAGAAGCTGTTGTGAAACAGGGCGAGCGCTTCCCAAGTGGCGCGGTCGGTCACGCCGTTCTGTGGGAGCAGGAACACCCCTTGAGCAAGGCGGACAGCGTCCGCTGTCGCGCGGTCGTATTCTCCGGTGAGCGGAACAGGGGTCACGGAGGAAAAATGGGGCACCGCCGAGGAAAGCAGGAGCTGCAGAACAAGGACAGACGGGCCCTTGTCTCCGGCAGCCAACTGCCCGTCAGAACCGGCAGGGGAAAAGGAGACTGCGGCAGGCAGCGTGTCGCCCAAGAGCAGGAGCAGATAGGCTTGGTAAATTGCAGTCCATGTTTCATAGCCGGCCGTGCCGGTAACGAGCAGGCCGTTGCGGCGCTGGAAATCGCGTACCGCCGCCGCGGTTTCCGGACCGAAGATGCCGTCCGGAACCAGTGGATGGACATGTGCCTGATCGAGCTGGATACGGCGCAGGAAGGTCTGCAGGTCAAAAATATGCGCGCGGCGCTGTGCTTCGCTGTACATCAGGCGCTTGCCTCCTCTCCCACCGGATAGCCGGGGTACTGCCCCTCGCTGGTTTGACTGCCCGCAAGCACATCGCTGGCGAGCTGCGCCATATACTCCCAGGTCAGCGGGCCGATGGCGCCGGTGGCGGGCAGGCCGACCAGCGCCTGCACGACCGAGACCGCGTCGCGCGTCGCGGGGCCGAAAATACCGTCAACGCCGACGGCCGGCACCTCCGGATAGGAGCGCGCGATAATATTGATCACCTGCTGCGCCCGACGCACCTCTTCACCGCGCATGCCTTCCACCAGGAAGATCTCGGGCAGGCCGGCAAGCTCCTGTAGCCATTCCTGCTCGGGGCGGGCCGCCAGAATGGACTGGTAGGTGGAAAGCAGCTCGTTCCAGGTCGTGCGGTCCACAGCGCCGGTTTCCGGCAGGCCCATCATACGCTGATAGGCGGTAACGGCCTCGCGCGTCTGGGGGCCGAAGACGCCGTCCAGCTGATTGATCTGCCAGCGGGGGAGCTGGTCGTAATATTCTCCCGCCACGGCCAGAAAATATTGCAGAAGCTGCACGCCGGGGCCGGTCGCGCCTTCGCGCAGTTCGGTTGGAAACTGACGCGAAACATCCTCCAGCCGCAGCCCCTCGCTGTCCAGCTCGCTCAGACGTTTCACATTGTTATATATGAAGGCGATGCGATACCAAGTGGACTTGCCGACGATCCCGTCTACCGCAAGGTTGAACTGCTGCTGGAACGCGCGCACGGCGCGCTCGGTGTCCGCGTCAAAAATTCCGTCCACGGGATAGATCTTGGGAATGTTGGGATAGTTGGTCGAGATGCGGTTGAGCCGGTTCTGGATGATGCGGACCTCCTCTGACACGTCGCCCAGCCGGAATGTGATGCCCGGCCAGGAGCCGCCGAGGTTGGGGGCGATGGGTGCGTTGCGTACAAAGTTGATGTCGTCCCCGTAAAAGGAACGCACAATCTCCTCCGCGCTCATGCCCTGCTCGGCGAGCGGGACCGTACCCCACTGGCTCAGCCCGCCCGGGCAGGTCGTGGTCGTGCCGTTGCAGTACTGGGCGAACAGCGGCTCGATTGCTTCGCCGCGCGTCAGATAGTTGTTGAACATATCGTCCACGATGGTGGAGATGTTCTCAAAGATATCGCGCCCAGGGACGAAGGACTGATCGTAGCGCGTGGAATTTGTGATGTCGAAATCATAGCCCTGCGCGCGGTACCATTCGGTAAACACACGGTTGAGAGCATAGGATGTCTGCGCGTAGATGTTGGCGCGGATCGCCTCCTCCGGCCAGGTGGGGTAGATCTCAGACGAGGCTACATTTTTGATATAGTCGGCAAAGGGAACGGTGATGTTCTGCGCGTTGGATGAGGGCGCGCCAAGATGCACGGTGATCGTTTCCGGAATAACGACGGGGGATTGTTCAGGCAATTTCGTTCACTCCTCTCCGCCCGTTTCGGAATGGTATAGCACCTGTGGGTCGCCGGTGGCGGTCAGATCGGTCTGGCTGGACGGCTGGTTTTCCTCCAGCGGGGTCAGCGCGACCGGCAGCACGGCTGGAATGCCGGGAAACATGGGGATATGCAGAGCGGTAAGCGGCGTATAGCCCTCCTTGGCAACTTCTACGGTATAGAGGGAAAACGGCGTGCCACTGTCCGGTGTCATGGAGTTGGACAGCGGCGGGGTGGGTAGCTCCATGGGCGGCGTCATGCCGTTCTGATCGGTGCGGACGCTGTAAAGCAGCGTCCGTTCACCGGGTTGGTCGGCTGCGGTGGATACAGTCACGGAAGCGCCCGCGAGGGGGAGCGCGCCTAGCGCGGTCGTTACGACAACACGCAGCACGGCCGAGCTGGTAGCGGGATCGGGCATAGATAGCGACCTCCTGTATGATTGGATGGATGTGCCGGTGGTCAGGCCAGACGGACCTTATACTGCTTGAACCACCGGTCGAGCTGCACGATATAGGCGAAGATCTGCGGCGTGCGCATAAGCTGGCCGTACCACGGCTCGGCAAGGCTTTCCGGCCGCTCCATCAGCGCCTCCACCGCGGCATGGTCGAACAGGGCGGAGGCGATGGATTCGCTGTCCGCGAAAATGCGGCGCACATAGTCGGCGCACAGGCGGGTATAGACCGGATGAAAGGTCTTGGGATACGGGCTTTTCTTGCGCCAGACGATCTCCTCCGGCAGCATGGATTCAAAGGCCTTGCGCACAACGCCCTTTTCCCGCCCGTCCAGCGCTTTGAACGCCCACGGCATATTATAAGCATATTCCACGATACGGTGGTCGCAGAACGGCACGCGCACCTCCAGGCCGGAATACATGCTCATGCGGTCCTTGCGGTCGCGCAGCGTTGCGGGAGGATACGGGAGCCTCTGGAAAAAAGGTCGAAAAAAAGCTATACAGCCGGACGGAAAAATGGTATGCTTTATAACAAAGATACTTCAGTACGGACAAGGAAGAACGCGACCATGGAACTTTTGAAAGAACGGATCAGAAAAGACGGTGTGATCAAAGAGGGTAATGTGCTCAAGGTTGACAATTTCCTCAATCATCAAATGGATATCGGTCTGTTTAACGAGATCGGCAGGGAGTTCAAGCGCCGGTTTGCGGACGAGCGGATCGATAAGATCCTGACGATCGAGGCCTCCGGCATCGGCATTGCGGCGATCGCGGCGCAGTATTTCGGCGTACCCGTTGTATTCGCCAAAAAAGCGCAGTCGATCAACCTGGACGGGACCATGTTGTCCGCGCCGGTCGAATCGTTTACCCACAAGCGCCGGTATGAGGTCATTGTTGCCAGCCGCTTCCTGCGGCCCGGGGAAAACATCCTGATTATCGACGATTTCCTGGCCAATGGCTGCGCGGCCATGGGCCTGTGCCAGATTGTCGAGGCCGCGCACGCGCGCGTGGCCGGTATTGGCATCGTGATCGAAAAGGGCTTCCAGTGCGGTGGAAAGCTGCTGCGGGAAAAGGGGCTGCGCGTGGAATCTCTCGCCATCGTGGACGGGATGGATGCGGCAACCCAGACCGTGCAGTTCCGCGACTGAGCGCGCTGCAGGGACCGTATGAAAAAAACCGGCTGGATTCAGCCGGTTTTTTTCATACGGTCCGGTAAGACGCACCGAAATGCAGACGGGATATGGCAAAAAAGGCCAACGCGGCCGGATTTTGGGCGGCCGGACTTGAACCAAATGTAGAAAATGCGGGATTTGGACAAAAAATTGTCAAACTGAGTGGGACAAAACGGGGATATTTGTTATAATGGGGGTATCATTTCACTAAATCAAAACAGGGAGGACAATATGGAAAACGAAAAGAAGGAGCAATCCTTTTTCGGGCCGTATAACTTCACGGCCAAAATCCCGCTGGGGCAGGCGATTCCGCTGGGGCTGCAGCATGTGCTGGCGATGTTCGTCGGCAACCTGACCCCCATCCTGATCATCACCAGCGCGTGCGCCGCGATGAGCGACGCGGAGCAGTTCGCGGCGGTCCAGGTGTCGCTGCTGCAGAATGCAATGCTGGTGGCGGGTATCGTCACGCTGGTACAGCTTTTCTCGATCGGGCCGGTGGGCGGCAAGGTGCCGATCATCATGGGTACCAGCTCGGGCTTTATTGGCGTGTTTCAGAGCGTGGCGCAGGTGATGGGCGGCGGCATCCTCGCCTATGGTGCGATGATGGGCGCGTCCATCATCGGCGGATTGTTTGAAGGCGTGCTGGGCTTTTTCCTCAAGCCGTTGCGCCGGTTTTTCCCCGCGGTCGTCACGGGTACGGTCGTGCTGTCCATCGGCCTGTCGTTGATCAGCGTGGGTGTGGCCTCGTTCGGCGGCGGCAGCTCGGCGCAGGACTACGGCTCGGTGGAAAACCTGCTGGTGGCGCTGGCCGTGCTGGTGGTCATCCTGGTGCTCAAGCACTGTTCCAAGGGCATGCTGAGCTACTCCTGCATCCTGATCGGCATTATCGTTGGCTATGTGATCTGCGCGGTGCTGCCGTTGTTCCTGCCCACGACAGGGGTAACGGCCGAGGGCGTGGAGTACACTAAGGCGTGGGTGCTCAACTGGGACAAGGTTGCCCAGGCAAGCTGGTTCGCGGTGCCTGAGCTCATGCCGGTGCCGGTCGTGTTCGACGTGCGTGCGATCGCGCCGGTGATGATTATGTTCATCGTTACCGCGGTGGAGACTGTGGGCGACATTTCCGGCGTGATGGAGGGCGGCATGGGCCGCGAGGCGACCGATAAGGAGCTTTCCGGCGGCATCGTGTGCGACGGGCTTGGCTCCTCGTTCGCGGCGGTATTCGGCGTGCTGCCGAATACCTCGTTCAGCCAGAACGTGGGCTTGGTCACGATGACCAAGATCGTCAACCGTTTCGCGCTCGCGTGCGGCGCGGTGTTCCTCATCCTGTGCGGCCTGCTGCCCAAGCTGGCGGCGCTGGTGTCGATCATGCCGCAGAGCGTGCTGGGCGGTGCGGCGGTCATGATGTTTTCGTCCATCGTGATGAGTGGCATCCAGCTCATCACCCGCGAGCCGCTGACCGCGCGCAATATGACCATTGTTTCGGTCGCGCTCGGCCTAGGCTACGGCCTGGGCGCGAATACCGCGGTCCTGGCGGGGCTGCCGCAGGCGGTGCAGCTCATTTTCGGCGGCTCGGGCATCGTACCCGCGGCGTTCGTGGCGATTTTGCTAAACGTGCTGCTGCCCCAGGAGAAAAAAGAGGAAAACGCATAGGCTTTTTCCCGTAGGCACAGAGGATACCGGCTTCCGGCGCACAGGCGCGCCGGAAGCCGGTTGTGCGTCAGGGAGACGTTGTTATTGACAAAGGATAACGAAAAAGCGCGCGGCAAATTGTTTTTTGCGCGCGCACATGCTATGATAAGCACATCAGACCATACGGAGGGAACAGCTTTGTTGACGATCGGGCAATATGTCAGGCCGGAGAGCCTGGACGAAGCGTACGCGCTTTGTCAGAAAAAAAGCAGCGTAGTGCTGGGCGGTATGCTCTGGCTCAAGATGCAGCACAGGAGTGTTGGGACGGCAATCGACCTGTGCGGGCTTGGGCTGGACCGGATCGAAGAGACAGAAACGGGATACCGCATCGGCGCGATGGTCCCTCTGCGCGCGCTCGAGACGCACGCGGGCCTGGCCGCGCTGACGCAGGGTGCGATGGCCGAGGCGCTGCGCCATATTGTGGGCGTGCAGTTCCGCAACTGCGCCACCGTGGGCGGCAGCCTGTGGGGACGGTTCGGTTTTTCGGACGTACTGACGCTGTTTCTCGCGCTGGACGCGGCGGTCACGCTGCATCACGCGGGCGAAATGCCGCTTGCGGACTTTGCTGCGCTGCCGCGCGTCACGCGGGATATTTTGACGCACGTCACCCTCCCCAAAGCGTCGCAGCGGGCGGTTTATCTGTCCCAGCGCAACATCTCGACCGACTTCCCTGTGCTGGCCGTGGCGCTCAGCGAGCGGGACGGCCGGTATACATGCGCCGTTGGCGCGCGCCCCATGCCCGCCGCGGCGTTTGCGGACGAGAAAGGCGCGCTTGCACAGGGTATCACAGAGGACAGCGCGCGCGCGTTTGCGGCCGATATCGCTGCCCGAGCGGTGCTGGGCGGCAACCTGCGCGCGGGAGCGGATTACCGCCGTGCGGTCTGCGAGGTACTGGTGCGCCGCGCGGCGCTCGCGCTCAGTAAGGAGGGATAAGGCATGGAGATCAAACTGACGCTCAACGGCAGGTCGCTGACCGCGTCCATCGGCGCAGATACCCTGCTGATCGACCTAGTGCGCGACCATGGCTGCTATTCGGTCAAGCGCGGGTGCGAGACCGCCAACTGCGGCCTTTGCACCGTACTGCTGGACGGTACGCCTGTACTGTCGTGCAGCGTGCTCGCCGCGCGCGTGGCGGGGCGCCATGTGCAGACCCTTGAGGGTCTGCAGGAGGAAGCTGCGGACTTTGTCGGCTTTATCGCCGACCAGGGCGCGGAGCAGTGCGGCTTCTGCAACCCGGGCTTTGTGATGAACACCATCGCGCTGCTGCGAGAGAACCACGACCCGACCGACGACGAGATCCGCGCCTATCTTGCGGGCAACCTGTGCCGCTGCTCGGGGTATGAGGGGCAACTGCGCGGCATCCGAGCGTATCTGGACAGCCGGAAGGAGGCGCGGGCATGAGTGAGAGCCGCTTCCGCGTGGTGAATCAGCCCGTGCGCAAAAAGGACGCCATGCAGCTCCTGCTTGGCAGGCCCGCCTATGTGGACGATGTGACCCCGCATGACTGCTTGGTGGTCAAGGTGCTGCGCTCGCCGCACGCCCACGCGCTGATCGAGGAGATCAATACGGACATTGCGCGCAAGGTGCCGGGCATCGAGTGCATTTTCACCTACAAGGATGTGCCGCAAAAACGCTTTACTATGGCGGGGCAGACCTTCCCCGAGCCGTCGCCCTACGACCGGCTGATCCTCGACCGGCGCGTGCGTTTCGTGGGCGACGCGGTGGCGGTCGTCGCGGGCGAAACCGAAAAAGTGGTGGATAAGGCGCTGGAGCTTATCAAAGTGAAGTATCAGGTGCTTGAGCCGCTGCTTGACTTCCGCGCGGCCAAGGATAACGCAATTCTCGTGCATCCAGAGGAAAACTGGCGCTCGCTCTGTCCGGTCGGGGCGGACAACCGGCGCAACCTGTGCGCGAGCGACATCTGCGGCGACGGGAACGTGGACGCGGTGCTGGCCAGCTGCGACGAGGTCGTGGATCGCGTCTACCACACCAAGGCCTGCCAGCAGGCCATGATGGAGACTTTCCGCACTTACACTGAGATCGACCACTACGGCCGCCTGCACATCGTGTCCTCCACGCAGATCGTGTTCCATGTGCGGCGCATCATCGCCAACGCCTTGGACATCCCCAAGAGCAAAATCCACGTCGAGAAGCCGCGCATCGGCGGCGGCTTCGGCGCGAAGCAGACGGTCGTGGCCGAGGTGTACCCTGCGCTCGTCACGTGGAAAACCGGCAAGCCTGCCAAGATGATCTACTCCCGCGAGGAATGCCAGATCGCCGGCTCGCCGCGTCACGAGATGGAGGTGCATGTGCGCGTGGGCGCAAATAAGGACGGCGTGATCCGCGCGATTGACGTATACACCCTGTCCAACACGGGCGCGTTCGGCGAGCACGGCCCGACCACGGTCGGCCTGTCCGGCCATAAATCCATCCCGCTGTACACAGGCAATCTCGAGGCGTTCCGCTTCGCCTACGACGTAGTGTATACCAACGTGCAGGCCGCGGGTGCGTACCGCGGCTACGGCGCGACGCAGGGCATCTTCGCGGTCGAGAGCGCGGTCAGCGAGCTGGCGGCGCGGCTGGGTATCGACCCGGTTGCGATCCGCGAAAAGAACATGGTGCGCGAGGGCCAAGTCATGGCCGCGTACTACAACGAGCCGGCGAGCGCTTGCGCGCTCGACCGCTGCATGGCGCGCTGCAAGGAGCTGTTCGGCTGGGACGGAAAATACCCCGTGCGCGACATGGGGAATGGTAAGGTGCGCGCCGCGGGCGTGGCCATGGCCATGCAAGGCTCGGGTATCTCGGGCGTGGACGTGGGCTCCGCGACCCTCAAGCTGAGCGACGAGGGCTTCTATAACCTGATGATCGGCGCGGCGGACATGGGTACGGGCTGCGACACCATCCTCGCCCAGATGGCGGCCGAGTGCCTGGACTGCTCGGTGGACGATATCGCGGTGTTCGGCGCGGACTCGGACGCATCGCCCTACGACTCGGGCTCGTATGCGTCCTCGACCACCTACGTCACCGGCAAGGCGGTCGAAAAGGCGTGCAGCCAGCTCAAGGAGAACATCTGCGCGGTCGCGGCGGATCTGCTGGGCTGCGCGGCAGACGGGCTGGAATTCGCGGGCCGCACGGTGCGCAAGCTGGACGGCACGGGCGAGGTCACGCTGTTCGACATTGCGACCAAGTCCATGTGCGGCAACGGCACAGCGGTCGAAGCCACGGCCTCGCACTCCTCGCCGGTTTCGCCCCCGCCGTTTATGGTGGGCATGGTTGAGATCGAGCTGGACACCGAAACCGGCCAGGTAGACGTTTTAGATTACACCGCGGTCGTGGACTGCGGCACGCCGGTCAACCCCAGCCTCGCGCGGGTGCAGACCGAGGGCGGCATCGTGCAGGGCATCGGCATGGCGCTTTTCGAGGACGTGACCTACGAGCCGACTGGACGCATCATGGAAAATTCGCTGATGCAGTACAAGCTCCCCACCCGTCTGGACATGGGCAGACTGCATGTGGAGTTTGAATCCAGCTACGAGCCGACCGGCCCGTTCGGCGCCAAGTCGATCGGCGAGATCGTCATCAACACGCCCTCGCCCGCGATCGCGCACGCGATCTACAACGCCACCGGCGTGTGGCACCGCGAGCTGCCTATCACGCCGGAAAAGGTGCTGCGGGGCATCCGGCGCGGGCAGGCATGACGCATATCCTGTTTCTTGCGGGCGGGAGCGGCCGCCGCTTTGGGGAAAACAAGCTGCTGTATCCATTAGAGGGCAGGCCGCTCTACCGTCACGGGCTGGACATGCTCGCTTCGCTTGCCAAAACGCGGGACGACTGTACGCTGGCCGTGGTCTCGCGGTACGGCGCGGTGCTGGACGGCGCGCGGGCACTGGGCGTGCGCGCTGTGTACAGTCCGGATAGTGAAAATGGCCTGTCCTGCACTATCCGCGCGGGACTGGACGCGCTTGCGCTGCAGGCGGGCGATTTCGTCGCCTTTGTCGTAGCCGATCAGCCGTACCTGACCGCTTCCACCATGGCACGCCTGCTGGATGCGGCCCGACCGGGCGTACCCTGCGCGCGCGTGTGCTGCGGCGGACGGCTGGGCAACCCCGCGCTGTTCGCCGCAGCGCTTGTGTCCGGCCTGTACGCGCTCACAGGCGACGAGGGCGGCCGCGCGTTGCTCCGGCGGCCGGACTGCGTGCTCGTCCCTGCGGACAGCGCGCGCGAATTGTATGATGTTGATACAAAAAGCCAGCTCCCTTTCCTGGAAAAGCAAACCAAGGCATGAAAGCGCTGCGGAAAAGCGGCCGGCCGCTGCTACGGGGAATACCGGATCGATCCGCCAGAACGGACGGAGGCCTAACGGCCTTCGTCCGTTTTTTTATTCAGGCGCCATAGGGCAAACGGAACACGACCTCGACGGTATCGTCGCCGACGACGACCCGCCGGATAGCCGCCTGCGCAATCTTCTTCTTTTCGGGAATGGTGTAATCCGGCCACTCGGTCAGAATGGCCTGGAAAAACGGCTCCAGATCGTCCTGCGGATGGGTGTAGAGCAGGGCGTCGCGCTGGCGCTTCAGCTCGGACAGGGCGTGGTTGGCCTCGTGGATCTGCGCGGAAACGATATGTATGACATCGGTCTCGCGAACGTGCGCAAGGTTTCGCGTGAGCTGGCCGATCTCGTCTTCCTGCTGGGCGATGGCGGCCGCAAGCCGGTTGAGGCGGGCGTCGGGACGGCGCTGCGTTTGGGGGGCCACCGCACGGTAGCTGCGCAGGAAATCGAGCAGGCGCGTCTGGACTGCTTCCTCGATCTGCTCCAGCGTCACGACCGTGCCGCGGCCCGGGCAGACCGCGTTCCCGCGCTTATGCCCGCCGCAGTTGATATAGTGGCCGCGCATGCCGGCGGGCTTGTTGACCACAGTGATCGCGTAGCCGCATTTTTGGCATTTCATCAAGCCGGACAGCCAACTGTGCGTCCCTGCGCCGCTGCTGCACAGCGTCCGGTTGCGGTCGAGCTTGCGCTGCGCTTCCAGCCAGCACGCAGCGTCCACGATCCCCTCGTGCGGCGCGAGGGTGATAAAGCTGCCGGACAGGTCGGACAGGCGGTGGCCGGACTGGTGCGGCGCATAGCAGTAGCAGCCGTGCCGCTGGTCATAGGCGTCAATTGGATCGTTCATCGTGGCGCCCTTGCCCTGCAGATAGCAGTAAACCGCGGCGTCCGCCCGCACGAAAGCGGGGCTGCGCAGCAGGCGCCCCAGCGGCAGCGTCGACCAGCTCCCGCCGCGCGCGGTGTGGTACCCGCCCGCGTTCAGCCAGCGCACCAGCGAGCCCAGCGTTTCCCCATCCTGCAGGTAACGCGCATAGAGCGAGGCCATCAGCGCGGACTGCACGGGATCGGCCACATAGCAGGCGGTTCGTTTGCCGCCTATCGTGGTTTCCCCCTTGCTGAAGCCGAACGGTGGCCGGCCGCCCAGATACATGCCGGCTTTCGCACGGGCAAAATAATTGTCAGTGACGCGGCGCTGGATGGTTTCGCGTTCGAACTGCGCGAATACCATCATGATCTGCGCCATGACCGTGCCGGAGGGGGAGTCGTCGAGCGTAAGGCCCTCGGCGACCGATTGGAAGTGGACGCCGCGCGCCGACAGCTGGGCGCACAGGCCGGTAAAGTCATGGACCGAACGGCTGATGCGGTCCAGACGGTAGACCAGGATCTTGTCAACCAGGCCGTTTTCCGCGTCGTGAAGCAGCCGCTGGAGCGCGGGCCGGTTGATGGTTTTGCCGGAAAAGCCCTTGTCCGTGTACACCCGGCAGGACTGCAGCTCGCGTGTAGTGAGCGCGCCGCGGCAGAGCTGCGCCTGCTGCTCGACCGATATGCTGTCCGCGCGTTCCACGGACTGTCGGGTATAGATGGCGACCGTACAGCGTTCTCCTTTCTGTGCGTTTTACGAGGCGAGGATGACCGCTATGCCGGTTTTGCTGGAAGCGGGCGTGCGAAGCCCTGCCGGATCCGGCAGAGCTGCGCCTTGAATTCGCCCTGCGTCACCGGCGGGTCGCAGGGCTCGATGCTGACCATCGTTGTCATGGGGGAGGCCTCCTTTCGCGAAATGGCGGGGAACCACGGGAGAAAGACAAGGACACGGGCAGGGCGTGCGCCCTGCTTTTATCGTATGCCTGAATGGGGGTGGAGAGAACCGGACGCGGCGGTGTTTGCGGCGGCGCCGGAAAAATAGAAAAGCAGCATAAAAGTGCATAAGGCGCGGGGGAAGAAATTTGTTCGTTTCGTCCATGTTGTCGTATGGTATGATGCAGAAACGGCCCGCTTGATAAAAAAATTTAATCCATATCGTAGGATGTAGTATTTTGTGGACTATGCTAATATCGAAATACAAACCACAGGCGATATTTGTTGATTCTATCAAAATGCTGAAAGGATGAATGGGTTATGACACCGAAAAAAATTGCAGTTTTGGGCGGCGGCAACGGCGCGCACACGATGGCGGCAGAGTTTGCGCTTAAGGGACACACGGTCAATCTGTACGAAATGCCCCAGTTCAAGGGCAACATGAAAAAGGTTTTCGAAACCAAGACCATCCGACTGAAAGGCAATATCAAGGAGCTGCAGGGGCCGGTCGAGCTGAATATGGTCACTGACGATATCGCCGAGGCAGTGGAAGGCTGCCGGTATATCTGCCTGGTAGCGCCGGCGTTCACCCACCTGGGCTACGCCAAGCTGCTCAAGGGCCATCTGCATAAGGATCAGATTGTCGTCACCTATCCGGGCGCGTTCTCCGCGCTGGTCATGAAAAACATATTCGGCGACGATCCGGACTGCCCGATCTTCGCGGATGCGAACAACCTGCCGTATGACTCCCGTCTGACCGCCCCTGGCTCGGGCGAGGTCAACGTATTCGGCCGCAACCCGATCAATATTGCGTTCCTGCCGGCGGATAAGGGGCCGGAGCTGATCGACGAGATGCGCGAGGATCTGTTCCCGTTTGAGAAAATCTACCATGACTGCCTGGAGTGCGGCCTTGCGATCGTCAACCCCGATTGGCACGCCGGACCGGTGCTGTTCAACATCTCCCGCATTGAAAGCCCGCAGGTCAATTTCTTCTTGTACGAGCACGGCTGGACGCCCTCCGCGTGCCGCCTGAACATCGCGATGGATAAGGAGCGCAAGGCGCTGGGCAACGTGCTGGGCTACAACCTCCGCCCGATGGAGGATTTCGCCGGCCGTCCGGACGACTATGAATGGACCTGGCAGGATCTGTATAAGGAGGGACATGGCTCGATCGGCCTGACGCCGATCTGCGGCCCGAACGACCTCAGCAGCCGCTATCTGACCGAGGATATCCCGTTCGGACTGGTTCCGTGGGCGGCGATCGCCGAGGTGGTGGGCGTTCCGATGCCGCTGACCAACGGCTTCATCGACATCATCAATATCGTACATGAGCGCGACTGGCGCGCCGAAGGCTGCGGCCTGGACGAGTTGGGCATCGAGGGCATGGACAAGGATACACTGCTCGCCTATGTGCGCACAGGCAAGAAGTAAATAAAAAACATCTGACAGCGAAGAGAGGGAAACGCCATGAGCAAGATCATTCGAAATTGGGGCTATATGGGTCCCAATACACCCAACAGAAGATACGATACAACGGAAGGTCAGCTGATGAACGGCTTCCCGATCGGTATTCTTCAGTTGTGGGCGCATCTTCCGTTCTTTCCCGGCAACGTATCCAATGCCTATACCTACGACTTTCCAGTAAAATTCATCGAGGTGAAAGGCTCGGGCATCGATAATATCCTGGCGGGCGATATGTCGTTGGTGGATAATATCGTGGCTGCCGCCAAGCAGCTGGAAATGGATGGGTGCCGCGCGATCTGCGCGAACTGCGGCTTCTTCGGCCATTATCAGAAGCTGGTCGCAGACCAGCTGGACGTACCCTGCTACCTGTCCTCCATGGTGCAGGTGCCGTGGGTGCTGGTCGGCCTGAAATCCGATCAGAAGGTCGGCATTATGACTGCAAACAAAAACACGCTGACCAAATCGCTGTTCGAGGCGTGCAGCATCAGCGAAGAGCTGCAGAAGCGCTGCGTGGTATACGGCGCGCAGGACGAGGAGGAGTTCCCCAATATCCTAACTGGAAAGGGCGGCCTGGATTACGACAAGGTGGGGGATGAGCTTTCCGGCATCGCGCACCGCATGATCGAGGAGAATCCGGATATCGGCGCGATCCTGCTGGAATGCACGGATATGCCGCCTTACGCGCACCGCCTGCAGGCAGAGCTGAACCTGCCGGTATACGATGCGATCACGCTGATCAAATACGTTAAGTCCACGGTAACGCAGACCCCTTATTACGGCTTCCTTTGAAAGCCGGACCGAACGCAGGCATCTGTGCCGCCGCAATGCGCGCGGCACAGATGCTTAGGATTTCACGGGGAGATGGGTATACAGTCCGAAACAAAGAAATTGGAGAGAAAGGGAGCGATCATCAATGAAACATCTGGGAAAGAGAATTATCAGCCTGGCCCTGCTGGGCGCTATGGGCGCATCCACGCTGGCGCTGGGCGGATGCGGCAACTCCAGCGGCGCAACCAACGCGGACGGCGAGCAGACATATGAACTGCGTTTAGCCACGCTGTATCCGGCAGACCATGAAATGACCATTGCCGTGCAGGCCGCGTGCGACAAAATCGAAGAGGAAACCGGCGGGAACGTCAAGATCCAGATTTACCCCTCCGACCAGCTGGGCGATTATACCTCGGTTTATGAGGAGATCATGAAAGGCACGATCGACCTGATGGTCAGCGGCGTGCTTACGACATATGATTCCAATCTGGAAATTATGAACATACCATATCTGGCCAGTTCATATGAGGAAGCAAAGGAGTATATCGTTAATCCCGATTCGTATTTCTTCCAGACGGTCCTGGAACACCAGAGGAATTTGAATATTGAAACCCTGGGTATCTATCTTGCCGGCGCGCAGGGAGTCGGTGCTGCCAAGGTCATCGATAATCTGATGGATCCAAATGCAGCAAAGCCGTATTTGATTCGCTGCCCCTCGACGGACGGTTATCTGTGGACCGCAGAAGGATTTGGTTTTAACAGCGTAACAATTAACTACAGCGAGCTTTATTCCTCCCTCCAGACCGGCGTATGTGACGGCTGGCTCGGCGGCGGTGCTTATGTCAATTATCTTAGCTTCCGCGATGTTTTAAAATATTTCGGAGATGCGCGCTGCAGTTTTGAAAGTATCATCTGTATTATGACCAAGGATTTGTACGACGGTATGCCTGCTGAGTACCAAACCATTATCAGCGATACGTTTGCAGAATCCACAATGAGCTTTGCAGACCAGATGGAGGGGCTGGACGAGCAGGCGATGCAGGATATGGAAGCCATGGGTATCGAGATTTACCGGCCGACAGAGGAAGAATATGAAACGATGCGCGAGCATTTCCGCACCAACGTATGGCCGAAGTACGAAAACACGCTGGATACGGAAATATTCAATTCACTGATAGCAAACGGCCTGCGGGAGGCTGCATAGCATATCCGGAAGGAGGAATCGTGCAGTGGCGATCATGGATAAAATCCAAAATAATATCATATTCCGCGCGTTGCTGAAAGTGGAATCTGCCGTAATGATTATCACCAGCATCCTGGCGGCCGGCATTGTGTTTGTCGGCGTGGTGATGCGGTATATCCTGCAGATGAACTTTTTCGGACAGGAAGAGGTCCTGTGCGTTGTGGCAATGTGGCTTTATTGGTTTGGCGGCATCTACGGAAGCTACGAAGGCTCGCATATCAAGGGCGATATGCTGTCGTCGGTGTTCAAGTCGCCGCGCTCCAAGAAGATTGTGGAACTGGTCATCCAGGCGGTCAGCTTTGTGGTGATTTTGGTGTTCTGCATTTGGGGCTTTGAGTATATGGCGTTCAACCTCAGGTTCAATGCCGTGACGACCGGCCTGAAAATCCCCATGTCCCTTTCGCAGATGCCGCTGCTGGTCGGCTTTCTGCTGATGGAACTGTACACGGTGTTTAACTTCTTCCGTGTGTTACTGGATAAGGATTTCGGCAAGGCGAAAGAGCCTGCGGAGGAAGGGGGAAGCGAGTAATGGAATTGGGTGTTGCATTTGCAATCCTGCTGGTCTGTATTGTCGTGGGCGTACCGGTCGTGTATTCGTTCGGTGCGGCGACGATCTGGCTCGTGCTGACGCTCGGCTTCGACGCCTCCTTCGTGTTCACCACAGTTTACAGTAAGATGAACAGCTCGGTGCTGATCGCGATCCCGCTGTTTATCATTCTGGGTGCGATTATGGAAAAGGGCGGCGTCGGCAGCGCGCTGGTCAATTTTGTAGAGGCCTTTACCGGTCGTGTCAAGGGCGCGCTGTGCGCGGTGTCTTCGGTAGCCTGCGCGGTATTCGGCGCGATCTGCGGCAGCGGCGCGGCGACTCTGTCCTGCATCGGCTCGATCATGGCGCCGAAAATGCGCGAGCGCAACTATCCGATGGGGGTTGCGGCGGCCGTCCTGGCCTGCGCCGCGCCGATCGGCATGCTTATCCCGCCAAGCTCGATTCAGATACTGTTTGCATGGTCGGGCAACCTCTCGGTTTTGACCTGCTTTATGGCAACGGTCATCCCAGGCATTATCCTGACGATACTTATCGGTATCTGCGGCATTGTCATGTGTAAAAAGTATCCGGATGTCATGGTCACGGAAAAGATGTCGCGGAAAGATTGGATGTCCAATACCTACCGCTCCACCGTACACGCCATTCCGGCGCTGTTTATGCCGATCATCGTGCTGGGCGGCATCTACGGTGGCTTTATGACCCCGTCTGAGGCGGCCGGCGTGGCGATCGTTTACTCGATCCCTGTCAGCATTCTGATTTACCGAGGGACCAAGATGAGGGAACTGGGCCGCACCTTCAAGGAATCCGCGGTCACCACCGGCGTTATCATGGTTATGCTGGGCACCATCATGGTCGTCAGCCGCATTCTGGTCATGAACAACGTTCCATCCATGATTCTGGACGCACTGCTCACCGTGACCGGCAACAACAAGTACTTGGTTCTGCTGATGATTAACATTTTTATGGTCATCATCGGCATGCTGATGGATGACGTCAGCGGCACCCTGCTGGTGGCGCCGATCCTGTTGCCGATTGGCATGGAGCTTGGCGTGAACCCCTATCAAATGGCGGCTATTCTGGGCGTAAACCTCGGCATGGGCAACGTAACCCCGCCGACCGCGCCGTTCCTCTACCTGGGCGGGCGTATCTGCAAGGTGGACACCAAGAGCATGATGAAGCCGATGCTGACGATCATCGCCTTCTGCTATGTGCCTACGCTGATCCTCACCACCTACATACCGGAGCTTTCGCTCTGGCTACCGCGCTTGATTATGGGTTCGGTTTGACCCGCCGATAGAAAAGGATTATCTGTTTCTTCGCTGAAAGGGGCCGCGCTGTAACCTGACAGCGCGGCCCCTTCCGGCAAAAAGCGTATCGAAATTCTTTCACATGACGATGGAACTGGTGCGGGAGTCGGACTGGCCGCACAACTTGTGCCGGATATCCAGAAGATAGATGGCAAGCACCTTGTCCAGATCGTACATATCCAGCCCGCAGGTTTCGCGGATGCGGCGGAAGCGGTAAACCAGGGTGCTTTTGTGGATATGCAGCGCCTGCGCGGTCTGCACAAAGTTAAAGCGCTGCTGGAACCAGTGTTCAATCGTTAACAGGACCTCCTTGCGGTTTTTCGCCTGCATGACCCGCCCGAACATCTGCGCGGAGATCTCGCTACAGATGCCGTCCGGCAGGCTGGCAGCGATTTTCTCCAGAACCACATCGCCGATATAGAGGCAGGTGCTGTTCCGTATGCCGGCATGGATGCTTTTTAAGGCGAAGCAGGCATTCTCATAGGACTGGCGCAGCGTCTCGACCGAGTGGGAGAAGAAGCCGATGCCGATGCGGAGGCGGATGCCGACGGTCAGGCACTCGCTGCTCACGCAAAGGCACTTTTGCTGCAGCATTTCCAGGTATTGCTGCGGCTGGATGCTGCGCAGCCCAAAGGCAAACACGACATAGCCGGTATTGTTCTGCGGGCAGACAAAATCCTGCGGATGATCGAAATGGCGCAGCAGGCATTCCATGATTTTCGCCTGATGCACGCGCGTTTCCTCGGAAGCGTCGTCGTGCCGGCCTTCGATTTCCTCCAGTTTGACGGCGATGCGCGCCGCGTTCAGGTCAATGCCGAATTCGTAAGCGCTTTCGCAGATGGCGGCTTCATCGTGTGAGCGGGAATCATATGTAATGATTTCGCGCAGGAGGTTTTTCTTCCGGTAATCGGTGCGGGTCGTGGAGCGCTGGCGCTTTTCAAAATCGAGAAATATCTGCGCAAGCTGCTGGATCAGCAGGGCATATTGCGAAATCTCGTGCGGGGCGCCGGTAATGCCGATCGTGCCGATGACGATGGAATCGATGATGATGGGGATGGTGATGCCGGGCTTGGTGCCGGCGAATTTACGGGCTGCTGCGGCGTCATGGTAGATTTTGCGCGCACTCTGGATGACTTCAAGCGAAGCCTCGTGCAGCGAGTCGACGCGGTCGGGATCGTTGGAGGCGACGACATAGCCAAAGGAGTCGGTAATAAGCACGTCGTGTCCAATGGTCAGACTTGCCGACTGCGCCAATTTTTCGCATAGCTTTTTGTCCAGTAGATCCGAGTTAGACACAAAAATCTCCCTTTCTTTTTGGATGCGGGCGGTGGGTCGTTTCGCTTTCGCAGTGCGAAAACCGCACGATATTTTTAACGTGTTTTTTACATTATAGCACGGTCTTCCTGTAATGGTCAAACATACCAAATAGGAAGAAATTGGGATGTGGAAATATATTGAAAGAAATGGGAAATCCCTCCTTGCGACAGGCGCCCGCAGGCCGGCGGGCCGGCAGGGGCGCGCGCTTAAATTCAGGAGCTATATACGCCGGAAAAGTCATTGACAGACAGCCAAAATACTGCTAAACTAACCATAAAGCAATAAGCTGAAATTAGCTGTTTTGTTTATTTCAGGCAGAGGACGCGCCGTTAGTGTCCAATGCAAAAAGCGATTTTCCAATAAAAGAGCGACGTAGCTCCCGAGAATCCGGCCGACAGGCGGGGTCCTTTGGGGGCTTTTATTTTTAGGAAAGGGGGCGGCGGAGTTGATCGAGCTGGATGAGAAAAAAAGGATTATCCAGGAGTTTGTGCCAGGAAAGCAGGTCACCCTGTGCCATGTGATCGCCAGTCCCGAGGATACGCTTTACGCCAAGCTGGGACTGATCGACGCGCACGGGGCGATCGGCATTATGACCATCACGCCGAGCGAGGCCGCGATGATCGGCGCGGACGTGGCGGCCAAGGCGGCCTCGGTCGAGGTCGGCTTTGTGGACCGTTTCAACGGCTCGCTGGTCATCACCGGCGAGGTGGCGGCGGTGGAGGAAGCGCTTGCCGGTGTGATGCAGGTGCTGTGCGACATGATGGGCTTCAGCCCTGCGCCGATGACCAGGACGTAGGGGAATTGGCCATGGAAAACAGGGAAAAGAAGCGGATCATGCTGGTCGGGCGATCCACGGCGGGCAAGACAACGCTGTGCCAGCGTATCAGCCGACGCGATCTGGCGTATCACAAAACACAGACCGTGCAGGTTATCAACCAGACGATGATCGATACGCCCGGCGAATACCTGGAGCGGCGCAGCTTTCGGGGGGCGCTGATGGTCACCTCGGTGGAAGCGGACTATGTGGTATTCGTGCAGTCCGCCACAGAGGAGGGTACCATGTTCCCGCCCTCCTATAACAGCCAGTTTGCCAAGCCGGTGCTGGGCGTAGTGACAAAAAGCGATATCGCTGCGCAGGAGCAGATAGAAAAGGCAAAAAAATACCTGCATATGGCGGGCGCCAAAACGGTGTTCGTCACCAGCAGCGTCACCGGCGAAGGGATGGACGCACTGATGGCCTATCTGGGCTATGAACAGGCGGAGGAGTGATGCCGCCTGAGGGTAAGGAGAATGGATATGAGCCGAATCAGAGTGGTGATTGCGGACGACGAGCCGATCACCCGCATGGATTTAAAGGAGCTGCTGTCGGCGCAGGGTTACCAGGTGGTTGGCGAGGCGGCGGACGGTTTCGACGCGATCGAGATGTGCCGGCAGACACAGCCCGACCTCGTGCTGCTGGACGTGAAGATGCCGCTGCTGGACGGCCTTTCGGCCGCCAGGATCATTTACGAAGAGGATATCGCGGAAACGATTATCATGCTCACCGCGTACAGCGAATGGGAATTTGTCAAAACCGCGCGGGATCAGGGCGTGGCGGGATATCTGGTCAAGCCGCTGGGCGAAAGCTCGCTGGTGCCAAGCATAGAGCTGTCCGTGGCGCGCAGCAAGGAGATGCGCCAGCTCAAAAAGGACATCCGGCAGGTTACTGACCGGCTGGAAAGCCGTACCGTGATCGAAAAG
Source organism: Agathobaculum massiliense (assembly GCF_900291975.1). Taxonomy (GTDB): domain Bacteria; phylum Bacillota; class Clostridia; order Oscillospirales; family Butyricicoccaceae; genus Agathobaculum; species Agathobaculum ammoniilyticum. The sequence continues at coordinate 1,371,135 of NZ_OMPN01000001.1, read as the reverse complement.
GCAAAGGGCCTGTTGATGTCGCAGGAGGGAATGACCGAACAGAGTGCATATGATTACATACGCAAGCTGAGCCAGAGCAAAAAGCTGTCCATGCGGCGGGTCGCGGAGATCATCCTGATGAGAAGCGGGGGACGCTGAGTATGATGGATACGATCGAGGCACTCTGCCGGAAATATACCAGCCTGGCGCCGGCGGATATTGCCGTGATACAGGGAATGAGCACCGTTCTGAGGGCTTTGGCCAGTTGGGAGGAGGCGGACATTTTTGTGGACTGCCCCTGTCGGGACGGCGACGCCATCGTTGTGGCGGAGGCAAAGCCGGACGGCGCGCCGTCCTCCTACCGGAAAAGCGTGGTGGGGCTGCTGGCGCGCAGGGAGAACGAGCCGGCCGTGGCGCGGACGCTCCGCCTGGGCGTGGGAACCAAGCAGATGAAAGCGCTGACCCAGGAAAACCGGCGCACGGTCCAGTCGGTCGAACCGATCAAAAACAGCGCAGGCAAGGTGATCGGCGCGCTGGTGCGGGAACAGCGGATGGACGAACGGCGGCAGGCAAGCGGCCGGCTGCATTTTTCCGACCGTGACCCTGCAAAGATCGCCAACGCGCTCGCGCATATGGCGGGAAACGATTGGCTGACCGAGTGTATCGACGAGGCCCTGCTGATCGTCGACCGGACGGGGCGGGTGGCGTTCTGCAACAGCCTGGCGCGCAGCCTTTATCAGACGCTGGGATATCTCGACGACCCCCTGGGGCAGCGGTATGAAAACGTGCGGCTGGCCGAGGTACGGGAGGAGGGCGAGCAGGCTGGTTACGCGGCGGCGGAGGTTACGTTGGGTCGCCACAGCCTGCTGGTCAAGCAGATCCGGCTGGCGCGGGAGGATATGGCGTTTGCCGTGATCGTGCAGGATCTGACGTGGAAGCGCGAACAGGAGAAGCAGCTTGTGCTGAAGTCGGCGGTGGTCAAGGAGATGCACCATCGGGTGAAAAACAGCCTGCAGACCGTGGCAAGCCTGCTGCGGCTGCAGATGCGGCGGCTGGATGACGCGGCGCTGCAGGACGTGCTGGAGGAGAGTATGAACCGCATCCTCTCAATCGCTACCACGCATGAGCTGCTCTCGCGGTCCGGTGTGGACGAGGTGATGATCGGGGAGGTCATCCGCAATATCCGGAACAATATCATCCGCGCGTTCAGCCGGCCGGATTTCCATGTGCAGATCCGGCAGGAAGGGGATGACTTTCCGGTCAATTCCGATACTGCCACATCGGCCGCGCTGGTAATCAATGAGCTGCTTCAGAATTCCCTGCAATATGCCTTTCGGGGGCGAGAGCAGGGCGGCATCCGGATCGTTGTGAGCCGCGGGGAGCTGTATTCCTGCATTGAGGTCATTGACGACGGGTGCGGCTATGATACGGTGGCTGTCCGGCCGGACAGCCTGGGCCTTTCCATCGTGCGTACAATGGTGGAGGATCGGTTGCACGGCAGCCTGAAGACCGAATCGGGCAGTGGTGGCACGCATGTGATGTTTGATTTCAGAAACCAGTAAAAGAATAAGGCTGCGGCATGATGGAATGCCGCGGCGAAGCAAACGGGCGGCGCAGTCCGGATATACAGGCTATCAGTCTGTGTATCCGGACTTTTTTGATGAAAGTATATTTTGCAAGATCGGAGGCGCGCCATGCACGAGGAGATATGCAGCGTGGGCGTGGATATCGGGACATCCACCACACAACTGATATTTAGCAGATTGACGATCGAGAACCGGGCGAGCAGTTATACCGCGCCGCGCATCCAGATCGTGAAAAAAGAGGTCGTCCACCGCAGCGGGATATACTTTACGCCGCTGCGGTCGGGGACGGAGATCGACGCGGAGGCGGTCAAGGAAATCGTGCGGAAGGAATACGCCGCAGCGGGTATCCGTCCGGCTGATGTCAGGACCGGCGCGGTCATCATTACCGGCGAGACGGCGCGCAAGCAGAACGCGAACGAGGTTCTGGAGGCGCTGGCAAGCCTTGCGGGCGATTTTGTGGTCGCCACGGCCGGACCGGATCTGGAATCCGTGCTGTCCGCGCGGGGAGCGGGCGCCGACCGGCTTTCTGAGGAGGCGCGCACGGCTGTAGCCAACCTGGATGTCGGCGGCGGAACGACCAACATTGCGGTATTCGATAAAGGGAAGCTGGCCGGCGTCTGCTGTCTGGATATCGGCGGGCGGCTGATCCGCGTGGAGCATGGCCGGATCGCCTATGTCTATCATAAGATTGAGGCGCTGGCCCGTGCGCACGGCATCGCGCTGCGGGCTGGAGATGCGGCAGATGTGGAGATGCTGCGGCGGGTATGCGGCCTGATGGCCGACCAGCTCGCGCAGGCGTTGTCCCGCCGGCCGCCGGATGGGCAGCACGCCGGACTGTATACTAACGGCGGGAAGCCGCTGCCCGAAGCAGCGCGTGCGCGGGCGGTCACCTACTCGGGCGGCGTGGCGGACTGCATTTATACGCCGCCGGAGGGGGATGTGTTCCGGTACGGCGATGTGGGCGTGCTGCTCGGACAGGCGATTCGGGGAAACGCGGATCTCGGCGGGCTGCGGCTGTTCCGGCCGGCGGAAACCATCCGCGCCACCGTGGTCGGCGCGGGGACGCATACGACCGAGGTCAGCGGCAGCACCATCCATTATGCGCGGGGACGCCTGCCGGTCAAAAATGTACCTGTGCTCCGTGTATCCGAGGAGGACGAGGCCGCGCCGGAAACGCTGCGCGACGCCATCCGGCGTCAAATGCCGATGTACCAGCCGGAGGGACGGATCGAACAGGTCGCGATCGCGTTCAGCGGCAGGTCCTATACCAGCTTCGCCGCCATCCAAAAGCTGGCCGCAGCGGTAACGGACGGGGCGGCGGAGAGCATCGCGGGCGGGAACCCGCTGATCCTGGTGGTGGAGGCCGATATTGGCAAGGTGTTGGGAAATGCGCTCAACGTGCGGCTGGACTTCCGCAAGGACGTCATCTGCATCGACGGGATACGGACGCAGGACGGCGATTATGTGGATATCGGCGCGCCGGTCGCGGACGGGCATGTGGTGCCTGTCGTGGTCAAGACGCTGATCTTCAATTCATAACAAGCAGGGAGAGGTGAAACGATGTGATCCTGAAAACAAAGCTGTTCGGGCATGTCTATGAATTCAAGAGCATCTGCGAGGTGATGGCCAAGGCCAACGAGGAAAAATCGGGCGACAGGCTGGCCGGCATCGCGGCCGAGACGGCCGAGGAACGGGTGGCGGCCAAGGTAGTCCTGGCAAACCTGACGCTGAACGATCTGCGCAACGCGCCGGCCGTCCCCTATGAGGAGGACGAGGTCACCCGCATCATACAGGACGATGTGAACGAAACAATTTTCCGCGAGTTCCGGAATATGACGGTCGCGGAGTTCCGCGAGTGGCTGCTCGACGGCAATACCACAAGCGAAATGGTCCGCCGCGCGTCGCGCGGCATCACGTCCGAGATCGTCGCGGGCGTATGCAAGCTGATGAGCAATCTGGACCTGATTTACGCGGCCAAAAAGATCCAAGTGACCGCGCATTGCAACACTACGATCGGCCTGCCGGGGACGTTTTCCTCCCGCCTGCAGCCCAACCATACGACCGACGACCCGAAAGGCATCCTGGCCTCCGCGATGGAGGGCTTCTCTTACGGCTGCGGCGATGCGGTGCTGGGGCTGAATCCGGTGGACGATTCGGTGGAATCGGTCGCCCGCATCCTCAAGATGTTCGACGAGTTCAAGAATAAATGGGAGATACCGACGCAGATCTGTGTGCTGGCGCATGTTACCACCCAGGTCGCCGCGGCAGATAAACTGGGCGCGCCGCTCGATCTGATGTTCCAGTCGATCGCGGGCAGCCAGAAGGGGAACGAGGCGTTCGGCCTGACTGCGGCAATGCTGGAGGAGGGGCGCGCGACCATGCTCAGCCGCGGCACCTGCACCGGCCCCAACGTTATGTATTTCGAAACCGGACAGGGCTCGGAACTATCCTCCGAGGCGCACAACGGCTGGGATCAGGTGACGATGGAGGCGCGCTGCTACGGCTTTGCCAGGCGGTACCAGCCGTTCCTGGTCAATACGGTGGTCGGCTTTATCGGGCCGGAATACCTGTATGATGCCAGGCAGGTCACGCGCGCGGGGCTGGAGGATCACTTCATGGGCAAGCTGACCGGCGTACCCATGGGCTGCGACGCCTGCTACACCAACCACATGAAGACCGACCAGAACGATATCGAGAACCTGGCCACGCTGCTGGTGGCCGCCGGCTGTACTTACCTGATGTCTATTCCGGAGGGCGACGACTGCATGCTGATGTACCAGTGTACGGGCTATCATGAGATCCCCGCGCTGCGCGAGGTCTTCGGCCTGCGGCCCATTCCGGAATTTGACCGCTGGCTGGAAAAAATGGGCTTTTCGGAGAACGGAAAGTTGACGCCCAGGGCGGGCGACGCCTCGGTCTTTTTGGCGAAGTAGGAGAGGAAGTGAGAGTGTTGGACGAAGCTACATTGACACGCATCATCGAACAGGTGGTCGCGGAGCTTGCGCAGGACGAACGGCCGCCGGAAAAGCCGGCTCCGACGCCCGCCGCCCGGACAGAGCCGGCGGCTCCCGATATCCGGATGCCGGAGACGGCGGGGGAGGCGGGCTGCCTGCCCGACATCACGGAGATCGACATAAGGGAGCAGTATCTGGTAGAACAGCCGGAGCATGGCGAGGCGTATGCGGACCTCAAGCGGAACGCGCCCTGCCGTCTCGGCATCGGCAAAGCGGGCGCGCGCTATAAAACGCTGCCGCAGTTGGAATTCCGCGCGGCGCATTCAGCGGCGCAGGACGCGGTTTTTAGCGATGTGGACGAGGCGTTTATTGCCTCGCAGGGAGTGTTCCTTGTGCAGAGCCAGTGCGACAGCAAGGATACCTATTTGACGAGGCCCGACCTGGGGCGCAGGCTCAGCAAGGCGGCAGCGGATACCATCCGCGAGCGGTGCAGGGCCCATCCCACGGTTCAGATATATGTTTCCGACGGGCTTTCCTCCGCGGCGGTGTCGGCCAATATTCCGGATCTGCTGCCCGCGCTGCTGCAAGGCCTGCAGAACTATAAAATAGACGTGGGTACGCCGTTTTTCGTGCGATACGGCCGTGTCGGCGTGATGGATGAGGTGTCCGAATTGCTCGGCGCCGAGGTCACCTGCGTGCTGATCGGCGAGCGGCCCGGCCTGATCACCGCGGAATCCATGTCCGCCTATATTGCCTATCGGGCGACGGTGGGCATGCCGGAGGCGCGGCGCACCGTACTTTCCAATATCCACAGAAGCGGCACCAACCCTGCCGAGGCAGGCGCGCACATTGCCGATATTATCAAGCTGATGCTGGAGAAAAAGGCCAGCGGTACGGATTTGAAGCTGTAACAGGCAGGGAGGAGCTTACCTATGAAAAGAGATCCCATTCAGGCGAGGGTGCTGGCGACAAAGCTGATCCCAAACGTTGCGCCCGACCTCGCCGAACAGTTGTCGCTGCGGCCGGAGGAGCGGTCGCTCGCGCTGATCACGGCGGACAACGACGACGTGACCTATACCGCGCTGGATGAAGCGACCAAAAAAGCGGTCTGCCGCGTGGTATACGCCAAAAGCTGCTATGCGGGCGCGGACCACGCGAGCACGCGCCTGGCAGGCGAGATTATCGGCATCCTGGCCGCGCCCAATCCGGCGGAGGCCAAGGCCGGTCTGGACGCCTGTGTTGATATGATTGAGAACGTATGCCATTTTGTTTCCGCAAACGACGAGGGCGATATCGTCTACTATGCGCATTGTATTTCGCGCACCGGTTCGTATTTGTCCGAGGGCGCGGGCATTGCGGAGGGCGAGGCACTGGCGTACCTGATCGCGCCGCCGTTGGAGGCGGTGTACGGTCTGGACGCCGCGCTCAAAGCGGCTGACGTACACATGTGCGTGCTGTACGCTCCGCCGAGCGAGACGAACTTCGGCGGCGGCCTGCTGACAGGCAGCCAGGCCGCCTGCAAGGCAGCGTGCGAAGCATTTGCCGACGCGGTCGAGTTTGTGGCGGAGCATCCCACCGAATGCATTGCGGGGGACAGCCTGTGAACGGCGCGGCGCGCAACGGAGGTGACGGCCGGTGAGAGCGTTGGGAATGATCGAGACGCGCGGCCTGGTAGCTTCGGTAGAGGCTGCTGACGCAATGGTAAAGGCCGCCGAGGTCACGCTGGCCTGCAAGGAGCATGTCGGCGGCGGTCTGGTGACGGTCATGGTGCGCGGCGAGGTGGCCGCGGTCAAGGCTGCGGTGGATGCGGGTGCGGCGGCGGCCGAGCGGGTCGGGGAGCTGGTCGCCGTGCATGTGATCCCGCGGCCGCATGAGGAAGTGGAAACGATCCTGTCCCCGCCGCCCGCGGCGCCGGTCCGCGCCTCGCCTCGGCGCGCGCAGGAGCCCGTCCCGACGCGGGTATGCGAAGGGGCGCCGGATGACGAGACGCTGGCGGGCATGTCGGTCGCCAGCCTGCGCACCGCCGCGCGGGAGCTGGGGCTGACCAGCATGACGCGGCGCGATATCCGATTTGCCAAAAAGGAGCAGCTGATCGCGGCGATTCGGGCGTTCCGCGATCAGGGCAAATGAAATTCAAGCGGAAGCATCCGCGGATAAAGGAGAGTTGAATCATGCAGCTATATGACAAGGATTTACTGTCCATGCAGGAGGTCCGTGAACTGGTCGGCGCGGCCAAAAAAGCCCAGCAGGAGCTGGCCGGCATGACCCAGGAGCAGGTGGACCGCATTGTCCGCGCCATTGCGGACGCGGGCGTGCGCAACGCGCGGCGCCTGGCGGAAATGGCCAATGAGGACACCGGCTTCGGCAAGGTCGAGGACAAGGTCATCAAAAACGTGTTCGGCAGCCGCGGCGTGTACGAATACATCAAGGATATGAAAACCGTGGGCGAGCTTGAACGCGACGAGGTCAATAAAACGCGCACCATCGCCGTGCCGGTGGGCGTGATCGCGGGTCTGATCCCCTCAACCAATCCCACGTCCACCGCGCTGTACAAGTCCGAAATCGCGATCAAGGCGGGCAACGCGATCGTGTTTTCCCCGCATCCGACCGCACTGCGCTGCATCATGGAGACGGTCAAGGTCATCCGCCAGGCGATTTCCGAGGCGGGCGGGAACGAGAACCTGGTCTCCTGTATCACGATTCCCACCATGGAGGCCACCGATAACCTTATGCGCCACCGCGACGTTGCTTTGATTTTGGCGACCGGCGGTTCGGCCATGGTGCGCGCGGCCTATTCCTCCGGCACGCCGGCGATCGGCGTGGGGCCGGGCAACGGTCCGGCCTATCTGGAAAAGACCTGCGACCTGCCGCTCGCGGTCAAGCGCATCCTGGATTCCAAGACCTTTGACTGGGGTACGATCTGCGCCTCCGAGCAGTCCATTATCTGCGACGAGGATATGGCGGCTGCGGTGCAGGCCGAAATGGAAAAGCAGGGCGCCTACTTCCTCGACGACGCGGAGCGCGCCAAGCTCGGCAAATTCATTCTCCGCGCCAACGGCACGATGAATCCGGAGATCGTCGGCCGCAGCGTGGAAACCATTGCCAAGCTGGCCGGCCTGGATCGGGTGCCGGTGTCGGCGCGCGTGCTGGTCGCCCGTGAGGACGGCGTGGGCCGCGGCCATCCGTACTCCAATGAAAAGCTCGGGCCGATCCTTGCGTTCTATACCGGAAAGGACTATCGGGACGTGTGTGAAAAGGTTTGCACGATCCTGCGCTACGAGGGCGCGGGCCATACGTTCTCCATGCATACCAAGGACGAGCAGATGGTCGATTATTTTGCAAAGCGCGTGCCGGTTTCCCGCGTGATCGTCAATACCGCGTCCGCGCTGGGCGGTATCGGCGCCTCCACGGCGCTCATGCCCGCGCTGACGCTGGGCTGCGGCGCGGTGGGCGACTCGGCGACGAGCGAAAACGTCGGCCCCATGCAGCTGCTCAATACCCGCAAGGTGGCCTACGGTCTTCGGGAGCTGGACGATATCCGGCAGGGCGCGCCCGACTGCAGCGACGGCATCTGCCAGAGCACGGGCGGCGGGATCAGTGAGACCGATCTGGAGGCGATCGTCCGCATGGTCGTCAGCCGGATGAAAAAGGCGTAAACAGGTTCATCAACCATTCAATAAAGCTTAGGAGGAATTGATTATGGCAACGACGACACAGGCACTCGGCATGATCGAAACAAAGGGACTGGTCGCATCCGTGGAAGCGGCCGACGCAATGGTAAAGGCGGCAAACGTAACGCTGATCGGCAAGGTACATGTCGGCGGCGGCCTGGTGACCGTGATGGTGCGCGGGGACGTGGGCGCGGTCAAGGCCGCGACCGACGCGGGCGCGGCGGCAGCGGAGCGAGTGGGCGATCTGATCTCGGTACATGTGATCCCGCGGCCGCACGAAGAGGTGGAGTATATTCTGCCCTCGCTGGATAAGCAGTAAAAAGCGGAAAACGACAGAAAAGGAGTAAGGTAACATGGCAAATATGCAGGCACTCGGCATGATCGAGACAAAGGGACTGGTCGCATCCGTGGAGGCGGCCGATGCAATGGTAAAGGCGGCAAACGTAACGCTGATCGGCAAGGTACACGTTGGCGGCGGCCTGGTGACCGTGATGGTGCGCGGGGATGTGGGCGCGGTCAAGGCCGCGACCGACGCGGGCGCGGCGGCAGCGGAGCGAGTGGGCGATCTGATCTCGGTACATGTGATCCCGCGGCCGCATGAGGAAGTGGAGTACATCCTGCCGACTCTGGACAAATAAGGCGCGGCGGTACGGCAGAAGCCCATCCGCCTTGAGGAGGTGAAGCGTTTGAAATATATCACGGAGACAGCGCTGCGGCATGAGCTGCACGCGATCGAGCCGGAGAGCTATGTGGTACCCAGGGGGCAGAAGCTGACGCCGGCAGCGCGCGAGTATCTTCAGACGCGCAAAATCAAGATTGTGCCGGAGGAGCGGCAGGGGAAAGCCAGCCCCTGCTCGGCAGGGGTGGTAAACGCGCTGGCGGCGCCCGCGGCTGTGCCGACGGCAGCGGCGAGGTTCGTTGACTATGAGACCGGCGCGTTTTACGCGGAAAAGCCCGAGCATATGACGCACCTCGCGGGCAACCTACTGGTACAGAAAAGCCATCCGCGCATCCTGTTTCGGGGCAGGCTGGACGCGCTGCAGGCGTCTGTCGTGCTGGCGCAGACCGAGATCAGCGGACGCGGAGGCAGCGAAAAGCTGCTGGAGGACCTGAACGACCTGCTGCACGCGCTGCGCGAGGTGATGCGTTGCGACGTGCTCGATGAGCCGTTCACCATGGAAACGCTGATCGGACTGACACACGCCGGCCTGCGGGAGCAGTCGCACGACCCGCAGCGCTTTTTCGGCGTCAAGGCGATGACGCTGCCCGAGTATACCATGGGGCGCGATTTCGCCCTGCTCAACAGCCTGCGCGCCGCGGTGCGGGAGACCGAGGTCGCGGCGGCGCTGGCGTTTCGCGAGGGCGCGAAATGCACCAGAGAGGATCTGATCGAAGAACTAAACCGTATGTCCAGCGCGCTGCACATTATGATGTGCCGTTATCTGGCCGGACAATATGGGGCATAGCGGAAAACGGAAGGAGCGCTGGAACAAATGATGGATATGGAGCGCGTTAACGACTATATGGCCCGCGTGAGCGCGTCGGAGCATACCACCTTTCCGCCGGCTGACGGAGAAATGAAGGTGGGGCTGGACCTGGGTACGGCCTATATCGTGCTGGTCGTGCTGGACGGGGCGGATAATCCTGTGGCGTGCGAAAAGCAGGCGGCCTCGGTGCTGCGGGACGGCGTGGTGGTCGATTACCTCGGCGCGCTGCAGATCGTGCGCGAGCTGAAGCGCAGACTGGAGCAGCGGCTTGGCAGGGAGCTGGAACGGTGCGCCATCGCCATGCCGGCGGGGACGGAGTCGAGCGCGCGGACACATCAGTATGTGGCCGAGGGCGCGGGGTTTGAAGTGACCGCCGTGCTGGATGAGCCGACCGCTGCGAACGCGGTCTACCAGATCGACAACGGCGTGGTGGTGGATATCGGCGGCGGCACGACCGGCCTGGCCGTCCTGCGGGAGGGAAAGGTGGTCCGCATCGAGGATGAGCCGACCGGCGGCACGCATCTGACCCTGGTGCTGGCGGGCAACTATCATATCCCTTTCGCGGAGGCTGAGTCCATCAAGCAGGACTACGCGCGTCATAAGGAGATCTTTCCCGTGGTCAGACCCGTTGTGGAAAAAATGGCGGCGATCGTAAAACGATATGTCGATAAAACAGAAACGGAAACACTCTACCTGTGCGGCGGCACCTGTTGCCTGACCGGAATCGAAGAGGTCTTTGCGCGGGAAACGGGCATCCGGACGGTAAAGCCTGCCGACCCGTTTCTGGTGACGCCCGCAGGGATTGCCATGAACTGTAAGTGATAAGCGGAAAGGAGGGGAGCCATGGAGCGAACAGAGCTGGTCGAGGAAATCGTGCGGCGGGTCACGGCAAGACTGCATGAGCTGGAGGGAGCGGAGCAGGCAGACCCGTCTGAGAGCAAGCAGGGCCTGCTGATCCTGACACAGGCGCACGGCACGGCCTGTCACAGCGTGCTGGAGAGCGAGGCGGTCCGCCGGAAATGGCGGGTGGACTGCGCCCTGCAGCGCGAGTATGACGTGGAGCTGGCGGATTACGATGCGGTGCTGCTCGGCGACCTGAGCTGCGGCGCGCTGGACCGGATCGCTTCCGGCGTGGGAGACTGCGCCTTTACCCGTTTGGCGGTGCAGGCCATCCTCGCGGGGAAAAAGGTCTATATCCTCGCGGAGGGGGTGGAGCTGTACCGGTATCGGGAGTCGGCACCAGCGGTGTACTATAAGATGCTGCAGCAAAAGCTGGACTTTTTGCAGGCAAGCGGCGCGGTTCTCTGCACGCAGACCGATGTCGGGCAGTTGCTGACCGAAAAGCAGCCCGCGGCGAAATTACAGGTGCCGCCTGCGGAGGCGTCCAACGCAAAGGAAAAGACGCTGGCCAAGCGGGTGCTGACCGAGCGCGACCTGATCGACGCGGAAAAGCAGGGCGTTGCCTGCATCCGCGTGGGCGCGGGCTGTATCATCACGGCGCTGGCCAAAGACCTGGCGGCGGGCAGAGGCATCACGATTATCAAGGGGCAGGACTGAAAACCGCGGCGCGGGCTGAGCCGCCGGCGCGCCAACGTATGCCCGACAGGAGGGGAACCATATGAAAATTGCCAAAGTGATCGGGAATATCTGGGCCACCCGCAAGGAGGAACGGCTGGCGGGCTATAAGCTGCTGATCGTGCAGCCGGTCAACATCCTGGACGGCTCGCCGGACCGCGCGCCCATCGTGGCCGCCGATATGATCGGCGCGGGCATGGGGGAGACGGTCATCATCGTCGGCGGAAGCTCGGCACGCAGCGCGGCGGGCGATATGTCGGTGCCGGTGGACGCGACCGTGGTCGGCATTGTGGACGATCAGGAGTTCGACCCCGGTATTCTGGAGGAAAGGGAAGCGGTGAAACCATGAATCTGACCGAAACCATCAAGGCGGCCGGCATCGTCGGCGCGGGCGGCGCCGGATTCCCGACGCATGTCAAGCTGGACGCCAAGGCGGAGTGCCTGATCGTCAACGCGGCCGAGTGCGAGCCGCTGATCGAGACGGATAAATACCTTTGCCGCACCTGTGCGCCGCAGATCATCCAGGCGGTGCTGGCGGTCAAAGAGCATTTGGGCGCAGGCCGCGCGGTCATTGCCCTGAAAGGCAAATACGAACAGGAGATCGGCGCGCTGTCCGAGGCGATCCGCGCGGCGGCCGCGCCGGTCGAGATCTTCCGGATGGGTACGTTCTATCCGGCGGGCGACGAACAGACCATGGTGCAGCAGGTGACCGGACGCTCGGTCCCCGAGCGCGGCCTGCCGCTTGATGTCGGCTGCGTGGTGGACAACGTCGGCACCATGCTCAATATTTACGACGCGCTGCAGGGACGGCCGGTGGTGGATAAATACCTGTCGGTCGTGGGCGAGGTGAAAGAGCCGGTTATGCTGCATGTACCGATCGGGACGCCGGTCATCGACTGCGTGCGCGCGGCCGAGCCGCAGCTCGCGGACTATGCGCTGATCCTCGGCGGGCCGATGATGGGCAGGCAGTTGACCGGCGCGGACGAAATACGCGGCGCGGTCGTAACCAAGACCACGGGCAACATCATTGTGCTGCCGCGTGACCACTATCTGTTCCGGCGGGCCGCGACGCCGCTGGAAACAATCCGTCACCAGGCGCGCAGCGCCTGCATCCAGTGCCGGATGTGTACCGACCTGTGTCCGCGATACCTGATCGGCCACGCCATTCGGCCGCACCTGATTATGCGCAACCTGTGGCGTGAGCAGGGGGTAACGGACGACGCGGCATACGTCCGTATTTTCGGCGAGGCAGCCAACTGCTGCGACTGCGGCGTATGCGAAATGTTCGCCTGCCCGATGCAGCTTTCGCCGCGCAAGGTCAACCAATACGTCAAGCGCTGGCTGCGGGAAAAGGGACTTCAGGTGCCGCGGGACAGCGCGCCGCAGGCGCGAGCCGAGGTCGATCAGCGCCATACGCCGACCGACCGCCTGGTCAGCCGGCTGGGGCTGTCGGCGTATTACGGTCTGCACGCGCACGACTGCCGGACTCTTACGCCGGATGAGGTATTCCTGCCGTTCTCCCAGCATATCGGCAAGCCGGCGCATTCGGTCAAGCAGGCCGGCGACACAGTCGAGCGGGGCGAAGTGCTGGCGCAGGCGGCGGAAGGCCTGTCCGCACAGATTCACGCCAGTATTTCGGGCGTGGTGACGGAAATTACAGAAAGAGGCGCCCGCATCCGCGGACGGAAGGAGTGAGCACTATGGGAATTTCCAGCAGGATGGCCATCGGCATGGTGGAACTGAACAGCATTGCGCGGGGCATCGAAACCTGTGACTATATGGTAAAGGCGGCGACGGTGGAGCTGCTCCGCTCCTCCACGGTGTGTCCGGGCAAATACCTGATCCTGATCGCGGGCGAAACAGGGGACGTGAAAGCCTCCATGACGGAGGGAATCAAGCGGGGCGGCGAGTGCGTGGTGGACACGCTGACCATCCCCAACATCCACGCGGATGTGATTCAGGCCATCAGCATGACCACGCAGATTGAAAGGCCGGGCGCGGTCGGCGTTTTGGAGTATTATTCGGTAGCGTCCGCCATCATTGGCGCGGATATCGCGGCCAAGGCGGCGGATGTGCAGCTGATCGAGGTGCGCATCGGCTATGCGATCGGCGGCAAGGGCTATGTGACGCTGACCGGCGATGTCGGCGCGGTGCGCGCCGCAGTGGCCGCCGCCAGGAAGCAGGCCGAGCTGCTGGTCGGCACAAGCATTATCCCGCGCCCATCGCCCAAGGTGTTTGAGGCTCTGATGTGACCTGGCAGCGGAAAGGGGAGGATGACGATGAAAGTAAACGAGGAGCTGATTCGCAGCCTTGTGGAAAAGGTGCTGGCCGAGACAAGCTGGCAAAAGCCGGCGCAGAGCGAAAGCGGCGGGTGCGGCTTTGAGAAAACGGTAGATCCCAGCGGCGTGCTCAGCGTGCGCGTGCCGACCGTGCGCCTTGAGCCGTTTGAGGGGCGCGATGACGTGCGCCTGAAAGACGTGGCGACGCTCGAGGAGGCGCCGCGCATCGGCTGCGGCATCATGGAGCTGCGCGACGGCGCGGATTTTGAATGGACGCTCACTTACGACGAATGGGACGTTGTACTGGAGGGGCGGCTGGAGATCCGCATAGACGGCCGCACCGTAGGCGGCGACGCAGGGGATGTGCTGTATATCCCGCGCGGTAGCCATATCCACTTTACAACGCCGCAGTATGCGAAATTTGCCTATACAGTATTTCCGGCGGATTGGTGAGACAGGGGCGCTGTTATGTTTACTAAGCTGATCGAAAAACTGAAAAAGAATTATACCACGCTGGTGTTCACTGAGGGGGCGGACCCGCGTATCCTGGAGGCTGCCTCCCGCCTCAAGCGGGAGGACATTCTGCAGCCCTTGCTGATCGGGGACGTACAGGAGGTGCGGCAGGCCGCGCGGGCAGGCGGCTTCGACATTGCGGATATCCGCATCGTCGATCCGCTGCACTACCGCCGTATGGACGAGCTGGTGGATAAAATGGTAGAGCTGCGGAAGGGCAAGCTGTCGCCTGAGGAATGCCGCGGGCTGCTGCAAAAGGGAAATTATTTCGGCACCATGCTGGTAAAGCTCGGCGTGGCAGACTGCCTGCTCGGCGGTGCGACCTATTCCACGGCGGATACGGTGCGTCCGGCGCTGCAGCTGATCCGTACCAAGCCGGGACACCGGATCGTCGGCTCGTGCTTTATCCTGACCCGCGGGAGCGGAAGCAGCGCGGAACTGCTGGCGATGGGGGACTGTGCAATCAATATCAAGCCGGATGAGGATGAACTGGCCGAGATCGCAGTCGAAACCGCCGAATGCGCGAAGCTGTTCGGCATTGACCCACAGGTGGCGTTCCTGTCCTATTCGACCAAGGGGTCGGGAAAAGGCGAGGATGTAGACAAGATGCGCCGCGCGGCCCAAACGGCGAAGCAGGCGCGTCCCGATCTGATGATCGAGGGAGAGCTGCAGTTTGATGCGGCGGTATCGCCCGAGGTCGCGCAGACCAAGTGCAAGGGCCTGCCGGTGGCGGGACATGCCAACACCTTTATCTTTCCGGATATCAACGCCGGCAATATCGGCTACAAGATCGCGCAGCGCCTGGGCGGCTTTGAGGCCTATGGGCCGATCCTGCTGGGCTTAAACGCGCCGATCAACGACCTGTCCCGCGGCTGCAACGCGGAGGAAGTCTATTATATGGCGATCATCACGGCGGGGCTGCGGTGAGGCCTTGACGGGAATACAAAAAAGAGGGGCGGATGCCCCTCTTTTCCTTTTCGCGCGGCTGCAACGCGGATACCGCCGGCCGTATCCTCCCGCAACGCTGCCTTCCAGCAGGGTCGCCATAAACCAGTCCAGATTGAGAACGAACATTTCGCGCATGCGCGCGTCCTTTTTGCTGTCCGAGGGCAGCTTTTCTGCGCGGCGGCAGGTGGAAAGATAGTGCTCGCGGACGAACGCCGCCCCATCTCGCACCACGTCCGGTGCGAGCAGGCCGAGCCGCAGCCCGACCGATCGGGACCACGGGAACGTGTCCTCGAACAGGATCTCCTCGCGGTGGTACCAGGGATAGCCGCCGAACAGCTCGTCGGCGCACTCTCCGGAAAGGCATACGGTCGTGCCGCCTTTTTTCACCTCCGCACAGAATAGCAGCAGCGAGGAATCCACGTCCGCCATGCCGGGCAGATCGCGGGCGTCGGTCGCGGGCAGAAGCGCGGCGCACAGCGCCTCCGGTTCAATGACAACGTTATGGTGCGCAGTATGAAGCGCATCCGCCATCATTTTGATATACGCGTTGTCGCTGTTTGGTTGGAAGCTGCTTTTTGTAAAATACTTGTCGTTGTCGCGGTAATCGACCGACCAGGTGTGCAGGGTTTCGCCGCGCGCGGCGTAGTCCCTGGCGGCCAGCATGGACAGGATGGAGGAATCCAGCCCGCCGGACAGGAAGCAGGCCAGCGGCACGTCGGATACGAGCTGGCGCTGCGCCGCGTCGCAGATCAGCTCCCGCGTGCGCTCGATTGTGGCCTCCAAGTCGTCCGGATGCTCATGCGCCTCCAGCTTCCAGTATGCGGCGTCCGTATAATGCTCGGGGGTAAGGATGGCATAGTGGCCGGGCAGTAGGGAGTCGATCTGCCGGAACACGCCGGAAGCGGGCGGCCGCGCCGGACCGAGCAGCAGCAGGGAGCGCAGGCCGTCCTCGTCGATCACAGGTTCGACCTCCGGATGGCACAGCACCGTACCGATGGTCGAGCCGAACACCAGCCCGCCGCCCGTATGCGCGAGAAACAGGGGCTTGACGCCC
The DNA here is from genome assembly GCF_900291975.1 of Agathobaculum massiliense. Taxonomy (GTDB): domain Bacteria; phylum Bacillota; class Clostridia; order Oscillospirales; family Butyricicoccaceae; genus Agathobaculum; species Agathobaculum ammoniilyticum. The sequence continues at coordinate 1,355,089 of NZ_OMPN01000001.1, read as the reverse complement.
AGCCGGTCGCGGCAAAGGGTCAGGCGGCGCTCGGCTTTCTGCCAGATGGCGAAAGCAAAAATCCCGTTGAGCCGCGGGAATGCATCCGTACCCCATTCCAGAAAGGCGTGCAGCACAACCTCGGTATCCGAATGCCCGGCAAACCGATGGCCGCGCAGGATAAGCTCGTGCCGGATATCCTCGGTATTATATAACTCTCCGTTATAAATCAGGACAGTATTCCCGTCGGACGATGTCATGGGCTGCTGGCCACCGTCCGGATCGATAACGATCAGGCGGCGGTGGACGAGCATCGCGTCCAGATCGCAGAACTGCCCCTCCGCGTCCGGCCCGCGCGGCGCGAGCGTGCGTTTCATGCGCTCCGCGACCGGCCCATAGCCGCGTGTATCATGTTCGTAATCGACAAAGCCTCCGATTCCACACATAGGCTTTTCCTCCTTAAAATTTTGGTCTTCCATCCTTTTTATGCCGGTATGCGTCCGGATATGCGCCCAGACGCACGATAGATGATTACAAAACGGAGACTGAAACGGCAAATTAACGAGGGGTAAAAAATCCAATCTGCACAAAAATGCGGGGCGAAATTCTCAGGCAAAAGTCTGTTAAATCCTTGACATATTGCGGCCAAACAGTATAATAGAAGTAGACATGCTCCAAAGTTGGGTGTCGGTGGATGCGGCGCTTGATACCTATGGTGTCCGGCGCTGTGTTTTTCTGTTCACCTGCGAATTTTTTTTGGGAGGTATATGGCATGGATTTTAGGCTTACAAAAGAAGAAGCACTGTTCCAGAAGATGTGCCGCGAGTTCGCGCTTAACGAAGTTGAGCCGATCGCCGCGGAGATCGACGAGCAGGAGCGCTATCCGGAAGAGACTGTCCAGAAGCTGATGAAGTACGGCCTGATGGGCATTCAGTTCCCCAAGGAAGTCGGCGGTTCCGGCGGCAACTACGTTTGCTATTCGATCGCGATCGAAGAGATCAGCCGCGTCTGCGGTACGACCGGCGCGATCATTTCTGCGCACGGCACGCTGGGCGCCTGGCCGATTTACGCGTTCGGCACGCCGGAGCAGAAGGAGAAATGGCTCCGCCCGCTGATCGAGCCCAAGGAAGGCGCGAAGGTTGGCGCGTTCGGTTTGACCGAGCCTAATGCCGGTACCGATTCCGCGGCACAGCAGACCATCGCTGAGAAGCAGGAAGACGGTTCCTACATCCTCAATGGTACCAAGGTGTTCATCACCGGCGGCGGCCGCGCGGATACTTATGTCGTTTTCGCCATGACCGACAAAGCAAAGGGCAACAAGGGCATTTCCGCCTTTATCGTAGATAAAGATGACCCGGGCTTCTCGATCGGCAAGATCGAGCACAAGATGGGCATTCGCGGCTCGCAGACCGCAGAGCTGATCTTTGAAGACGTACACCTGCCGGCGGACCGTCTGCTGGGCAAGGAAAACGGCGGCTTCAAGATCGCGATGATGACGCTGGACGGCGGCCGTATCGGTATCGCTTCTCAGGCGCTCGGCATCGCGCAGGGCGCGCTGGACAAGGCGATCCAGTACATGAAAGAGCGCGTACAGTTCGGCAAGACGCTGGATAAGTTCCAGGGCCTGCAGTGGATGGTAGCCGATATGTACACCCAGATCGACGCTGCCCGCCTGCTCGTCCGCCGCGCGGCGTTCAACCACGATGTTGGCCTGCCGTTCACCAAGGAAGCCGCTATGGCTAAGCTGTACGCTTCCGAGGTCGCTATGGACGTTACCACCAAGTGCGTGCAGATTTACGGCGGTTACGGCTACATCCGTGAGTACCCGATGGAGCGCATGATGCGTGACGCCAAGATCACCGAGATCTACGAGGGTACTTCTCAGGTTCAGAGAATGGTCATCGCTGGTCAGGTACTGCGCTAAGAAAAGGAGGAGAACAGAACTATGAAAGCAATCGTATGTGTAAAGCAGGTTCCGGATACCTCCGGCAAGGTAGCGGTGAATCCGGACGGGACGCTGAACCGAGCGTCGATGGAAACGATCACGAATCCGGACGACCTGAACGCGGTAGAAGCGGCGCTGAAGCTGAAGGATGAGACGGGCTGCAAGGTAGTTGTAATCACGATGGGTCCCCCGCCGGCGGAAGGCATGCTGCGTGAGCTGCTGGCGCGCGGCGCGGACGAGGCGGTGCTGGTATCGGCCCGTGAGTTCGGCGGATCGGACACCTTCGCGACCTCGCAGATCCTCGCGGCGGCAGTGAAGAAGGTGGGCCTAGAGGACGACGATATCGTATTCTGCGGACGGCAGGCGATCGACGGCGATACGGCGCAGGTAGGCTCGCAGATCGCGGAGAAGCTGGGCGTACCCCAGATTTCGTACGCGGCGGACATCAAGAAGGAAGGCAACACGGTAACCGTCAAGCGCATGCTGGAGGACGGGTACATGACCATCCAGGCGAAGACGCCGTGCCTGCTGACGTGCATCAAGGAGCTGAACGCACCGCGCTATATGTCGCTGAGCGGGATCATGGACTGCTACGCCAAGCCGGTGGCGGTATATGATTACAACACCCTGAAGGATGATCCGCTGATCGATCCCACCACGATCGGTCTGAAGGGGTCGCCGACGAACATCTTCAAGTCGTTTACGCCGCCGCAGAAGGGCAAGGGCAAGATGCTTGAGGGCGCGGACAAGGCGACGTGCGAGACCCTCGCGGCGGAGCTTCTGAAGAAGCACATCATCTGAAGGAAAGGGGAATAATGAACAATGGCTGAATTTAACAACACCAATCTGGCCGATTTCAGCGGGGTTTGGGTATTCTGGGAGCAGCGCCAGGGCAAGCTGCAGCCGACGGTGCTTGAGCTGATGAGCGAGGGGCGCAAACTGGCGGACGACATGGGCGTAGAGCTGTGCGGCCTGCTGCTGGGCAAGGACGTAGACGGAATGGCCAAGGAGCTTGGCGCATACGGAGCGGACAAGGTATACATCGCGGATTCGCCGCTGCTGGAGACCTACACGACGGACGCATACGCGAAAGTAATCTGCGACACGGTAATGGAGAAGAAGCCGGAGATCATGCTGATCGCGGCGACGAACATCGGCCGAGACCTGGGTCCGCGCTGCGCTGCGCGTCTGCACACGGGCCTGACCGCAGCCTGCACGCATCTGGACGTAGATGTGGAGAAGTACGCGGCGTTCCTGAAGGAAGCGTCGACGCTGCCGGAGGCGCAGATCGACGCGCTGGACCGCTCTGACCGCAACCTGAAGATGACGCGTCCCGCGTTCGGCGGACACCTGATGGCGACGATCATCTGCCCGCGTTTCCGTCCGCAGATGGCGACGGTTCGCCCGGGCGTGCTGAAGAAGAGCGAGTACGACGAAGCGAAGGCGAATGCGGTAGTGGTAGAGAAGCTGAGCATCAGCCTGAGCGAAGCGGACATCGAGACCAAGGTGCTTGAGGTCGTAAAGGAAGCCAAGGAGCTGGTAGACCTGACGGGTGCAGAGGTAGTGGTATCGGTAGGCCGCGGCATCTCGAAGGATGTAGAGACGGGCATCAAGCTGGCGGAAGAGCTGGCGTCGGAGTTTGGCGGCGTAGTAGGCGGCAGCCGTGCGGCGATCGACTCGGGCTGGCTGACGGCGGACCACCAGGTAGGCCAGACGGGCAAGACGGTACATCCGAAGCTGTACATTGCGCTGGGCATTTCGGGAGCGATCCAGCACAAGGCCGGCATGCAGGATTCCGAGTGCATTATCGCGGTGAACAAGGCTGATGGCGCGCCGATCTTTGACGTTGCCGACTACGGCATCTGCGGCGACCTGTTCAAGGTCGTTCCCATGATGATCGACGCTATCAAGGCTGCTAAAGCTGCTAAGTAAAAAACAGAGCTTAAGCGAAAGCCCCTGTCCATTGGACAGGGGCTTTTTTACTACTTATTTATGATTTTTGGGGTAGGGCGCACGCACATCGGTTTCTCCGAGCAGATAGTCCACGCTGGTATGATAAAAATTCGCCAGCTTAATGAGAACGTCGGTGGGGATATCGCGTTTCCCCATCTCATAGTTGGAGTAGCAAACCTGTGTGCAGTTTAATATTTGTGCAATGTCCCTTTGCAGCAGGTCGGCATCCTCGCGTAAATTTCTGATTCGTGCGTACATAGTTGCTCCTCTTTTAGAAGAAATGGCTATATTCAAGTGTACGCAAAACGAATTGTTATATTGATTTATAAAACAAAATGTTATATAATAAGCAAGGAATAAAGGGGGAGTCGTTTAATGGGGAGCGTATCGGTTATTCTCAGCCTGCTTGTGTTTGGGGTATTAAACATCGTGCTTATTTTGGTGGAAAAACGCTGATGAGACAGCAATAGCGATTCGCAGGGTAGTTTTTACGCAAAAAAATCCCGATCCATATGGATCGGGATTTTTTAGTCAAGGGTTATGCGTCCTTTGCGCTTTCGCTGGGATTTGATTCGGCAGGAGCCTGCTGCGCCAGCGTCAGCCTGTCATCCGCGACGTCCAGCGTTACATGGTCGCCCGCCTTGATGCGGCCCTCAAGGGACTGCTCGGCAACGAGATCCTCCACCTCGTTTGTGACCGCGCGGCGCAGCGGCCGCGCGCCATATATCGGATCGAAGCCGGCCTTGGCAAGATGCTTTTTCGCGGCGTCGGTCCAGTCCATGACGATCTGCATATCCTGCATGCGTTCGGCGACCTGCCGCAGCATACCGTCCGCAATCTGAGCGATCTCCTCCTCGGTCAGGCGGTTGAACACGATGATGTCGTCGATACGGTTGAGGAATTCCGGCCGGACCGCGTTCTTCAGCTCACCGAGCACATCCTCCCTAATCTGTTCGAAGGTGCGTTCGGCATCGCTCGCGCCGTCCGCGGCAAAACCGAGCGACTTGCGGGTATGGCCTGTGATCTTCTGCGCGCCGATGTTCGACGTCATGATGATGATGGTATTCTTAAAGTCAATGTGCCGGCCCTGGCCGTCCGTCAATACGCCATCCTCCAGAATCTGTAGCAGAATATTGAACACATCCGGATGTGCCTTTTCGATCTCGTCGAACAGCACGACCGAGTACGGGTGGCGGCGCACCTTCTCCGAGAGCTGGCCGCCCTCGTCGTAGCCCACATAGCCCGGAGGCGAACCGATCATGCGGGAAACCGCATGCTTTTCCATATATTCGGACATATCAATGCGGATCATGGCGTTTTCGTCGCCGAACATGGCTTCGGCCAACGCCTTGGAAAGCTCGGTCTTGCCGACGCCGGTGGGGCCGAGGAACAGGAACGAGCCGATCGGGCGCTTGGGGTCACGCAGACCGACACGGCTGCGCCGGATGGCCTTTGCGACCGCGGTAACGGCCTCGTCCTGGCCGATCACGCGCTGGTGCAGCGTGTCCTCCAAGTGCAGCAGGCGCTGGCCCTCGTCCTCCGTAAGCTGGGCGACGGGGACACCTGTCCAGCCGGAGATCACAGCGGCGATATCATCCGCCGTGACCGCGCCGTGCGTTTTGGTCTGCTGTTCAGACCATTCCTTTTTGCGTGCTTCGAGCGCTTCGCGCTTTTGCTTTTCTTCATCACGCAGCTTGGCGGCGTTTTCGAAGTCCTGGCTCTTGACAGCCTCCTCCTTTTTCGCGGCGACGGCGGCGATTTCGTCCTCCAGCGCTTTCAGGTCGGGCGGCGCGGTCAACGTGGACAGGCGCACACGCGAGCATGCCTCATCGATCACGTCGATCGCCTTGTCCGGCAGATAGCGGCCGGTCACATAACGCACGGACAGCTTGACCGCGGCATCGATCGCCTCGTCCGGTATCTTGATGCGGTGGTGTGCTTCATACCGGTCGCGCAGGCCCTTGAGGATCTCGACCGCGTCCTCCGGCGTCGGCTCGTCGATCTGCACGGGCTGGAAGCGGCGCTCGAGCGCGGCGTCCTTTTCGATGTTTTTACGGTACTCATCCAGCGTGGTCGCGCCGATGACCTGCACCTCGCCCCGGGATAGTGCGGGCTTGAGGATGTTTGCCGCGTCCGCCGCGCCCTCGGCGGCGCCCGCGCCCATCAGCATGTGCATCTCATCGACAAACAGGATGGTGTCTTTCTTGGCGGTCAGCTCCTCGATAACCTTTTTGATGCGCTCCTCGAACTCGCCGCGGTACTTGGTGCCAGCGATCATGCCGGTCAGGTCGAGCGAGATCACGCGCTTGTTTTTGAGCGTTTCCGGCACGTCGCCCGCCACAATCTTCTGCGCGAGGCCCTCGACAACGGCGGTCTTGCCAACGCCCGGATCGCCAATCAACGCCGGATTATTTTTGGTGCGGCGGGACAGGATCTGGATCACGCGCTGGATTTCCTTGGCGCGGCCGATGACCGGATCGAGCTTGCCCTCCCTGGCGGCGGCAGTCAGGTCGCGGCCGAACTGGGTAAGAGCGTCCTTATCCGAAGCGCCGCCAGTCGCGCCTGCTTCCGCAAAGCCGCCCTGCTGTGCGCCGCCGAGCGTTTCGCTCAGCTTTTCTGCCAGCGTCTGCGGCGTGACCTTGAGGTTGGCCAGCGCGGTCAACGCCACGTTCTGCCCTTCGCGCAGGATGCCGAGCAGCAGGTGTTCGGTGCCGACGTAATTGGTCCCCATCTGGCCCGCAGACTGCAGCGACAGCTCGATGATGCGCTTGGTGCGCGGGGTCATGCCCTGCGGCGCGGCGCTGTCGGGTGCGCCGCGGCCGGACAGGTCCTCGATCTGCTTCACCAGTGCATCCTCGGTCACGCCCGCCGCGGCAAGCGCTTTGGCGGCAGGGCCGCCGCCCTCACGCAGCAGGCCGAGCAGCAGATGCTCCGAGCCGATATAACTGTGGCCGAAAGAGCCGGCGGCTTCCTGCGCCAGCGTCAGGGCTTTCTGGGCACGTTCGGTGAAACGGTTTTGATAAAACATAAGTCAACACTCCTTTCAGGGGGTGGGAAATGGAAAGTGAATAAGGAAAGCTCACGCGAAGCGCAGACTTTGCGCGGTCTCGCGCAGCAGGGCGGCGCGCTTCTGGTCGCGCTCCTGCGGCGCGCCGGTCAGCATGGCCGGCCGGATGCGCTGTTCCAGCCCGTAAAGTACCTGCGGCTCCACGCCGGACAGCAGACCCATCTGCAGGCCGACCAGTACGTCCGAAATACATTGGATGGCTTCGCCTGTATCGATCAGGTAAGCCGAACGCAGCGTGCCGGCGGCGCGGCAGACGCGGTCCCGCAGCGCGGCTTCGTTCTGGCTGCGCACCTGTTCGCGCGCCTTCTTTTCCGCGTCGATGATCGCGGTCGCGGTCTCAACCAGTTTATCGGTCAGCTCGGCTGCGGAAGCGCCCAGCGTGATCTGGTTGGAAATCTGATAAAAACCGCCGACCGCTTGGGAGCCTTCGCCGTAGGCACCGCGTATCGCGCATCCGCGGCTGCCGGCATAGCCGGCCAACTGGTTGATGCCGCCGGTGGCGGTCAGCATGGGCAGATGCAGCATGATAGAGGCGCGCAGGCCGGTGCCGACATTGGTCGGGCAGGCGGTCAGGTAGCCCAGCCGCTCGTCATAGGCGAATGGCAGGGTGGCTTCGATCAGCGCCGCGATGCGGTTGGCGGTTTCCAGGCACTCCTTGGGACACAGGCCCGTGCCGATGACCTGCAAGCGGAGATGGTCTTCCTCCCCGACCATGATGGACACGCCGCCATCACGGGAGACGATCAGCCATCCGCCGTTTCGCGCCAGCTCGGGGGAGATCAGATGCTCCTCGACGAGCTGGGACGCTTCGGTCGAGCGGGGAATGATCTGCTTTTTTTCGAATTCCGGCCCAATGGTAGGGTTGCCGCGCAGCGCGGAAAACACCTTGTCCGCGATCTCGCTGTGCTGCGCCGGCGTCAGCCGGAACGGGTACCCCTTGAGGTTGCGCGCCAGCCTGACACGGCTGGAGGCGGCCAAACCGGTGAAGCCGCCGTGTAATGAAAACAGGCTCATTTCTGCTCGCCCTCCATTCTGCGGATCTCGTCGCGCAGGCGCGCGGCCTGCTCATAATCCTCGCTTTCCACCGCCGCCTTGAGCTGCGCGCGCAGGGCTTCGACCGGATCGGCCTGCGGCTGCTCCGGTGCGGCCGGCGCCGTGCCAATGTGGCGGTCCGCGCCGTGGAGCTTGCGCACATACGGGTTCAGGATATCCGCGAACGTGCTGTAGCAATCCGGACAGCCCACACGGCCGGTCTGCCGCAGCTCGCTTTCGGTCATGCCGCAGGTCGGGCATTTGCGCTCGGTGCCGAGCAGGGTGGAGGTGGGTGCCGCCGTGCCGAGCATATCGTTCCACAGGCTGCCGAAGCCGCCGCCAAGGAACGAATGGAACGGATCGCTCCAGAAATGGTTCATGGACTGGAACGCGTTTTCAAACGTGCCGCCAAGGTTTTCTTTCTGCGCGCATTCCGGACACAGGTGCATCTCGCGCGTGACGCCGTTGATAGTTTCCTTATAATACATGGTCGCTTCATTCTTGCCGCATTTTTCGCATTTCATAAGTCGTTTCTCCTTTCAAAGAGGATGGTGTATCGTGAAATTTTTACAGGATTTAGATGGTTGCAACGCCCATTACGGCGCATCGGAAGATTGCGGCGCGCAACCGGTCGCGGTCGGATTTTTCGACCTCCGCCAGCGCGCCGTCCGAACAGGCAGAGAGCAGAAGCTGTCCCTCGCGCTGGGTGAGCAGCTCAGCGGAAACCAGCGCCCGTGTCAGGCGGGCCGCGTCATTCTGCGTCAGCCGTCCGCCGATGCCGCGCGCGGCTTCCAGCAGCGTGCGCTGCTTATCGTCCAGCAGACGGACGATGCGGATATAGCCGCCGCCGCCGCGCTGGCTTTCGACCAAGTAGCCGTGTTCCGGCGTGAAGCGCGTTTCGATCACATAATTAATCTGGCTGGGAACACAGGAAAACCGGTCCGCCAGGCTTTTGCGCTGCACCTCCGCCACGCCGCCGCCCTCTGATAGCATCTCTCCGATAAAGTCGGCGATGATATCTGACATTTTCATGGTGGTCACTCCTTAAGCCAGGGATTTTCGTTTGACCTTTCCTGACCTTTGATTTTATTATAGAAGATGACTGATGAAAAAGCAAGGATTTTTTCTGACTAAATTTGACCTTTGCAGAGAAACAGAATAGGAAAACAGAGGGTTTTCTCAGGATTTCTCGTTAAAACAAATTTTTTCTAACTTTTTTGGATAATCACACCTATTTTATATATGTGTGAAAAGTTACCGATAACTAACCGTCTGTTTTTGTTGATTTTTTCTTATCTTGTGTTACAATAAGTGTGTAAAATACTTTTGGAGGTGCAATACCAATGGCATATGTTATCAGTGGCGCATGCATTAGCTGTGGCTCTTGCGCGGGCGAGTGTCCGGTAGGCGCTATTGCTGAAGGCGACGGCAAGTACGAGATCAACGCGGACGCTTGCATCGATTGCGGTTCCTGCGCAGGTTCCTGCCCGGTAGGCGCGATTTCGCAGGGCTAAGTTTTTTTAACTTACTTAAAAGCGAAAGTAAGACCCCGCTCCATTCGGAGCGGGGTCTTTTTTTGCCTGCGGTGAGGGGGTACGCCGCGCCTCGGAAAGCGTGTGCGCATCACCGGACAAAAGGGCGATGTGTTAAAAAAACGTAAAGAAAGGGGGGATGCTTTGTCACTAAATGACCAAACTTTCACACGAATTCCGAGTAATTCAGGAGAAAATACACATTGCAAAATGGAGAAAAACGGCGCTATAATATGTCGTAATAAAAATTGAGAGCTGTGCGCTGGGAAAGACAACCGACGCATAAGAAGGGGGTAAGAAAATGGACACTATGCAGATCCTTTCTGTCGTTGTTTTTTTGGCGGTCATGGCTGCGATCGTGACGGAAAAAATCCACCGCACGGTGGCGGCGGTGGCGGGCGGCGTCCTGCTTGTGTGCCTACATGTACTTACGGTGGATGACGCGGTCGGCTATATCGATTTTAACACCATCGGCGTGCTGATCGGCATGATGTTGTTCGTGGCGGTGGTGCGAAACTCCGGCCTATTTGAATATGTGGCAATTAAATCGGCAAAGCTCGCAAAAGGCAACCCTTGGCGGATTATGCTGCTGTTTGCAGTACTGACGGCCGTGCTGTCCGCGTTTCTGGATAACGTGACGACCGTGCTGCTGGTCGGCCCGATGACAATTTCGATCGCGGGTATCCTGGGGCTGAATCCGGTGCCGTTCCTGCTGACGCAGATATTGGCATCCAATATCGGCGGTACGGCGACCCTGATCGGCGACCCGCCGAATATTATGATCGGCTCGCAGGCAGGGCTGAGCTTTGTGGATTTTATTATGAATACCGGTGTGGCGGTGTTCTTTATCATGGCGGCGGTCTGTGTTTGTTTCTATTTTATGTACGGGCGCCGTATGGTGGTGGAAGCCGATAAGATGGCGGCGGTCATGCGCCTGGACGAAAACAAGTCGATCAAGGATCGACCGCTGATGATAAAAAGTATTGTGATGATTATTCTGGTGGTGTTGGGCTTTGTTTTCCATTCCACCCTGGGCGTGGACTCTTGCATTATCGCTCTGGCAAGTGCTACAATAATGTTACTGATTGGTGGCCAGGAGACTGAGGAAATTGTACTGGGCGTGGAATGGTCCACGATCCTGTTCTTCACAGGGCTGTTCGTTGTCGTCGGCGGCATGGTTCAGACCGGTGTGATCACGGCGCTCGGCAACGCTTTGGTCACGGTGACTGACGGCAACGCTATGCTGCTGATGATCCTGATCCTATGGGGGTCGGCATTGTTTTCGTCGTTTCTGGACAATATTCCATTTGTCGCGACGATGATCCCCCTGATCCTCTCCATGCAGGCGGAAGGAATGGACGTAACGGCGCTCTGGTGGGCGCTGTCACTGGGCGCTTGCCTCGGCGGCAACGGCACGCTGATTGGCGCGTCGGCAAATGTTGTCCTTTCGGGCATTTCGGCAAAGCATGGCCACCCGATTACGTTTGCAAGCTACCTGAAGGTGGGCTTTCCGATAATGCTGCTGTCGGTCGTTATTTCAACCGTATTCCTGCTTGTTCGTTTTCATTGATAGATAAAACAGATCGAGAAAGAGGGAGATCATATGATTACAAGCAGCTTTTCCGGCGATATTATCAATGCCAGCCTGCGTCAGCTCGGCGCATCCTCCATCAAGGAGATCAGGAACGGGATACTATATATTGCTAAATTTGAGCTTTCGGAGGATCTGTGCGTCACCTATGTGTTTGACGTGACCAAGCGCGACCGCTATTTTCTACAGCGCGTGACGCCCTACCCGATCTCGCATGGCGATTTTACCAGCGCGCAGGAGGTTGTGGAGTTCATCCGGAAAGATATCCGGAAGTTCCGCAATGCCCAGAATTCTCATAACTTCCCGAAGTTTCTCGATACGACTAATGCGATGGTCCTGTTTTCCCATGCGGTAGAGCTGCTCTTTCTGGAGCGCAATGTTACGCCGGAGGATCTGGACAGTATTTATCAGACGATCCAGAGCGGCCTGCATAAGATCAAGGACATCCATGATCGCGCGCCCAAGATTGAAGAATGAACAAAAGAGCTTCTGCACAAAAATGCAGAAGCTCTTTTGTTGATCTTTTTGTCTTTTTTTTGACAGGTAGGCTGGATGAAACTGAAAAAAACGCTATAATGATAGATAGATGTTTTTTTAAGACTGAGAGGGGTGGAGACTCGTGTCCTATGATTTCCTCCTGACCATTGCGATTATCCTGCTATTTACAAAGATTTTCGGCCTGACGTCAGAGCGTGTCCATATGCCGCAGGTGGTGGGCGCACTGGTCGCGGGCGTGATTCTGGGACCAAGCTGCTTGGGACTGGTGGGGGAGAATGATTTTCTGATCAAAACCGCGGAAATTGGGGTGATCCTCCTGATGTTCAGCGCTGGTTTGGACACCGAGCTGGATGAGCTGAAATCCACGGGCTTGGCATCCTTTGTAATTGCGCTGATTGGTGTGATTGTGCCGTTTATCGGCGGCGTCGCCTGTTATCTGCTGCTGGAAAATGATCCGGCGGATACCCAGAATATGATAAAAGCGGCGTTCACCGGCGTCGTGCTGACAGCGACCTCTGTTTCTATCACGGTAGAGACGCTGCGGGAGCTCGGCAAGCTCAAAAGCAAGGTGGGTACGGCCATTTTGGGCGCGGCGGTGCTTGATGACATCCTCGGCATCATCGTGCTGACCGTGTTGACGGGCTTTACCGATCCGACCGTCCAGCCGATGATGGTATTTGTGCGGATCGCGGCGTTTTTCGTGTTCCTCTGCCTGATCGGTATTGTCATGCACAAGGCGTTCATCAAAATGGATAAGCTGTGGGGGCATCACCGCCGACTGGCTATTTATGCGCTGGTGTTCTGCTTCCTGCTCAGCTTTGTAGCAGAGCGCTTTTTCGGCATCGCGGATATCACAGGCGCATATTTCGCGGGATTGATTCTGTGCAATATCAGTAATACGCGCGCATACGCGGCCAGTAAGCTGAATGTGCTGAGCTATATGATGTTCTCGCCGCTGTTTTTCGCCTCCATCGGCATCAAGACCGAGCTGGGCGGGCTGACCGGACGGCTGGTGGTATTCGCGGTCGTCCTGACGCTGGTCGCGATTCTGAGCAAGGTCATTGGCTGCGGGCTGGGGGCGCGGATGATGGGCTTTCAAACCTATGACGCGATTTCAATTGGACTGGGTATGGTGTCACGCGGCGAGGTCGCGTTGATCGTGGCGCAGAAGGGCGCGCAGGCGGGCCTGATCGACGCAAACATGTTCCCGCCGATTGTTCTGGTCGTTATTGTAACCACGCTGATCACACCGATTCTGCTCAAGATCGGCATGCGGCGGCAGACGCCGGCGAATACCGAGCTTTCGGGCAAGGAGGCGGAAATGTTGCCTAATACAGAACGCTACTGACCGGATACGGAAACCAGACGGGCCTGTTCGTCTTTGTGGGTCCGTCTGTCATTTTTCCGTCCCTGTTCGTTTAAGTACCACTGCGATGGGGTGCCGACAGGTTGGCTCGCTGCATATTGCAAGCGCAGGGCTGACCGCGACAGACTTAGGCCGGAAAACAGAAGTTGAAAGGGAGGAGATGCTGGAGATTTTTAGATATGTAGAGCGTAAAGACATTTCGTTGAGTTTGAGCCTTGTTCTAAAAGGGAGTTTTTTCAGCTTTCCTTGCTGACGCCGCCGTATTGTGGTATACTTATTGCGTATATTAAAGTTCAAACTGGAGGGAATGAAATGAAGCGATCCAAATTTCTGCCCGTTTTTGCGGTGGTGTTGTGCGTACCCGGCGTTGTGGCGCGCGCGCTCCATTTTTTGAACGGTTTTGATAGCAGGAACGGCCTGCCGGTGACCGGCAACGCATGGGTCTGGTACTGCGCTGTTTTTTTCCTGCTGTGCGCGGCCGCTTATGCGGCCATGGCGGCGCCGCTTCGTGCGGAGCGGAAAACGCCGTTTGAGCAGCTGCTGGGTACGCAGGGCGTGGGTTTCCGGATGATGGCGGTCATCTCCGGCCTGCTGCTGGTTTTGGGCGGCGTGGGATACCTTTATCTCACGATGACTACGGTGGAGGAGGACGCGGCCGGATGGGCGCAGGCATTGGAGCTTGCCTACGCGGGCATAACCGTGCTCGCCGGCCTCTGCAGCATTGGCCTGGCGAAAGCGCAGGGCGTGGAAATGACATCCCATTCCGCATTGCTGACGCTGGTTCCCCTGTTGTGGAGCTGCCTACATTTGCTCGTCAATTACCGCATGACCTGCGTGGACCCCAAGCTCCCGTCGTTCGGCTTTGGACTGGTAGGCGATATCCTGCTGGTTCTGGCGTTTTACCATTTGGCGCGGCTGCTGTACGGAAAACCGCGTCCGGCCATGCTGGCGTTCTTTGGCGCGATTGCGGTCACGATGGCGGTATCGGATGCGGCGGGCTATGGCCTGTCTTGGCTAATGGGGGTGCATGGCGTGGCATGGCCCGCAAAAATGGTACTGCGCGGCGGCCTGTCTGTGGCAGCGGCGCTGCTGCTGCTGGCGGAACTTTCTGTATTGACCGCTGGACATCAGGAAATGGAAAAGGAGGTAGCCTGAATGCTGTTTGTATGTTATCCGAAATGCACCACCTGCCAGAAAGCGCAGAAGTGGCTGGAGGAAAAGGGGGTGGAATATCAGTTCCGTGATATCAAGCAGGAAAAGCCGACCGAGCAGGAACTACGCCAGTGGCACGCGATGAGCGGGTTACCGCTCAAGCGCTTTTTCAATACAAGCGGTCTGCAGTATAAGGCGTTGGGTCTGAAAGACAAGCTGCCGTCCATGAGCGAGGACGAGCAGTTCGCCCTGCTGGCGACCGATGGCATGCTGGTCAAGCGGCCGCTGTTGGTCGGGGCAGATTTTGCCCTGCCCGGCTTCAAGCCCGCAGAATGGCAGGAACGGCTGGAAGGCTGACGGATTTTTGGCAGAAGCGTGGGAAAGCTGCGCTTCTGCCGAGAAAAGCATTGACATTTACCGATGGATGTAGTATAATCAATCATGCTTATCGGGCAAAGCTACGGAGCGGTATCGAAGTGGTCATAACGAGGCGGTCTTGAAAACCGTTTGTCCGAAAGGGCGCGTGGGTTCGAATCCCACCCGCTCCGCCAAATACCTGATGGCGGAAGCTACAAACTTGACATGGAGACGTACCCAAGCTGGTGAAGGGGCTCCCCTGCTAAGGGAGTAGGTCGGGAAACCGGCGCGAGAGTTCAAATCTCTCCGTCTCCGCCAAAATTTCGCACTTTTCTGAGGAGGAAAAGTGCGATTTTTCTTTTGTGTGGGAATATTAGAACTTTTTCGGTGTTTTCAAGAATCTATACTGCAATCTTGACTGCAATGGGGTCTGCAAAGCCAGACGCAGTGCGGGTTTGCGGCTATTTTGCCACCGGCAAACTGGCGATCAGTTCCTCCATTCTGGCGGCGCTGCTCTGCTGCATTTGGTTGCTGACATGGGCATAGGTCTTGAGCGTGAATGCCGGTGCGAAATGGCCCAAGTTGGTCTGCACGGTTTTGATGTCGTCGCCATTTTCAATCGAGATTGTAGCGAATGAATGACGAAGCGAATGGAAGGTATAGTTTTCCATACCGCAGGATTGCAATGCCTTTTTCAGATGCTTATATACCGTCTGATGGTTGAGCGGACGGCCGAAGCCATTGGTGAACACCAGATCAAAGGCATTAGCCCACAGCTCACCAGCGAGCAGCCTTTGCGCCTGCTGCTTGCGGTGCTGCTTCCGCAAAATGCGGATGGCGCTTGCGGCAGCACAATGCACCGCTGTTTGTTTTCTTTTGGCGGGGTGAGATAGTAGTCGAATGCACCGCGCTCGTGCTTCTGCTGCAACTGCTGTCGAATGACAATGCTGTTTTTCCCCCACAGGATATCATCCCAGCGCAGGCCGAGGATTTCAGACTGTTGCATGCCGGAAAAGATATCGAGGAAAAAGATGTTGTAAAACTCGTCGTCCTCGACTGCTTTCAGGAAACGGGACAGTTCCGAGGAAGTGATTGCCTTTGCCCGGCTTTGCGTAACGCGAGGCAGGGTGCATTTGTCGGCGACGTTGCGGATAATGATCTCGTCACGCTGGGCGGCGGCTAACAGAGCGTGAAGCGTCCCGAATACGGTATGCACGGTTTTGGGCGCTAAGCCTTTGCCGTTCACGCCAAGCGACGCGGCGAACCGCTGCACTTCCCGATGCGTCAGGTCTGTCAGCTTCTTTTTACCCAGCGCGGGAAGAATATGAATCCGCAAGTTCTTTTCATACGTCCGCTGGGTAAACGGCGCGAGCGTGGAAACATGGCTCTGCATATATTCTTCCGCATATTCGGCAACCGTGAGCTTGTTCGGCTCCTGAAACGTGCCGTTGTCGATGCTTGAAGTCGCCGCGCGCAGCCTTTCCGCGACCTCCTGTTGTGTCTGTGTCCTGCCGTAGATCGTATGGCGGAGCAGTTTGCCGGTTTCAGGATCGGGCATAGAGGTATATTGCGCAATCCACCGTCCGTCGGGACGCTTATAAATTGTTCCGCTACCAGTTTCTCGTTTTTTCTTTTTGCGTGCCATTATAACTGTAGTCTCCTTTTCGACACATGCTGTTTCGGTTGATGTTATAGGAACAAAAGGTATTTAAGTCTATAACATGAAATATTCCTTGTTCTGCATAAAAGCAGGGCTGCCCATGTTCGGGCAGCTCAGTTTGCAGTGTGCCTATTTATTGTTTATTCGATCAGCAGCCACTGTCTGGGAGCAGGTAGGGTAGCCATGGGTTGTTTTGTCCTGCACGTCCAGCCGTTCGATCAGCTTGTCCCGCTTTACCAGTAGGCGTTTGCCGATGCGGAAGGACGGGAAATCCGCGCGGTGCATCAGGTTGTAAGCCGCGCTGCGGCTGATACCGAGCAGGATCGCAAGCTCGAGTGCGCTGTATGTACTCTTATCCATTTTAGAAAACCTCCTTTGTGTCGTCGAACCAGTAGGATTGAAATACTGTGCCGTCACCCGTGAGGAAACGGACGTGGGCGTCGCGCAGAATCCGGTCGCTCGCGTCCGTGCTGTACAGAATCTTCTACCGCAAATACAATGCAGTCCATCGGGAGCGTCTCACGGCGGTGATACTCATAGGTATTTGTACACCCTGCCTTCCCGAGCAGATCCTTGCGCTGTTCCAGCTTTTCAGATACACTGTCAAGATAGGCTATCAAAGCGTCGCGGTCGAGGATTAGCTTGCAGTTTGGGTGTTTGCGCCAGCTGCGGCCAAATCAACTTGAGGAGAACGGATTTGCCCGAACCGGTCCCGCCGCCCAGCAGCACATGCGGGATCAGGTTGAGGTCGAGCGAGACTGTCCCCAGCAGGCTTTTACCGAGCACCAGCCGGCAGGCAGGGAAACCGCTTTGCAGATATTCGTCTTTCCATCGCAGCATCTTGGGCAGGCCGCTTTTGTCAGGAACAGTAAACGGCCGGATGCGGCGCTAACCGTCGCACTCCTGAATATATGCGACATGGACATTCAGCGCGGTTTCGATATCCGCGCTTTTCTGTTCCCATACGGATTTGGGGACGCCGCAGGCGAGAAATTCGAGAACCGTGATGTTGCTGTGTGCATCATCTGTTTCATCCTGACGGACAGCAACCAGCAGCGGTACTTCACCGGCGTGGTTGACCAGCCCAATGCAGGTTGTTCTGGATACTTTTCGCCTTGGAGGGCGTCCCAGCCCATATGATGAGTACTGCCAGCCCGCCAAACACAAGGATCGGGAAGCAGAGGCTGAACGCGATCCGGCTGATCGCATCGAACATATCCGGCCCGCTGTACGCAATGTCCCAAGGGCGGACGATGCTGAAGGTCAGTGCGGCCAGCAGATAGAGCACAAGCAGTTTGAGCCGGTGCTGGTCTGTCCAGATCTCCCTGAGGCCGTATCGGAACATCAGGAGCATGTAGTTCCGATACGTTTCTTTTTCCAGCAGACTGCGTTTATTGCTGTTCATCTTCAAAAATTCACCTCCATTCGGGTAATAGGCGGCTTTTCCTCCCGATACTCGGTAAAGCTCTGAATACGGCGCAGGAATGCTTTCCATGTGTCAGGGTGACAGAGCTGCACCGTCTCATATTGCCGGTTCAGCGGCAGGTTGGACGTGATGTACACCTTGGTAAAGCACGCGACCTTGTCGCTGTACCGCGCGGGTAGTATGGGAGGATAAACATCCAGCAAATTGAGCATTACCTCGATTGGGCTGCGAGGTGGATTCCTCAAACGCGATCACATCCTGCCCGTGATAATCGTCGAAAGAGACGCCTTTGCCGTTTTGGTAGTTGGTTACGCGGTAAATGTCGTGTGCGCCGTGCCTTTGGTAGATGCCGCGGGTCTTACCCGTACCCGTCGCGCCGTAGATGTACTGTACTTCTACCGCCCGGTTTTGTTCGGCGTATTTCTCGGAAAGAAACGTCTGCCGCAGCGTATCAATGTCATTCACCCGGAATGCCAGCCTGGGGTTCTCGCGGATGATCTGCGTGGTCGCCTTACCGGCTGCAATGCCTTCGAGCAGGGCGGACATTTCCGGGGCTTTTTCGATTTGCGGTTCAGGCACATGACCGTATTCTTCAAAGCTGCCCGCTACCGCAGTTTCTGCCTTATTTCTGATAAGGGCATGGATGCAACTTCCGTTTAATTCCACTATTCCGCGCGTAAATAGGAAAATAAAATTTGTCGGGTTTGCATAGAAAAGGCCACGCACAATGTCATGTGCGTGGCCCTTTCTATGCTTGAGCCGCGTTACGCGTGATAGCAGCCGAAAAGCTATTGTTAATCCCGCGGTTTATGCAAGGCTCATAAGAATAAAACCGCTCCTTGTTGAGCAGGTCTGCTATACGGTTATGGCTTCGACTCCCTGCATTTTGCGCGGAACTCAGAAACAGTCATTCCTTCATGTTCTTTAAAAAGCTGGTACAGGGTTTTTGCTGAGGAAAAACCAACCAGTTCGGCAATGCGTTCTACCGGATAATTGGTGTCGAGCAGATAATTTTTTGCATAGTTGAGACGGTAAATATTCAGCGTACGCTTAAAACTTTGTCCAAAATACTCCTCAAAAACACGGTTGATATGGCGCGGCGAAACATAAAAGACATTCGCGATATCCTGCACGGTAATATTTTTATTGTAATTGGCGTGCATGTATTTTGTCATTTCAACTGCCATGTTGATATTGGACATATTAACCGCTGCCGGTTCCTCCTTGCCGGTGGAGACCATGTTGCGGAATATCTTTATCAGATATTCCTGATACAGCGCGTTGATCATTTGCCCTTTGCCGGGCAGGTCCCTACTGATTTCCTCATCAAGCCGCGCGAGCACTTTGTCTGATTTATACCGGTCCTTGCAGATGAAATATGTGTTTTCATCAAAATACTTGAGTGCTGCGGAAAGGAAATCCATCTCGGATTGCGTGCTTTTGCTGCGGCTTTTCAACGAATTGACCGTTGGGGACGTGAACACAAACACCACATACTGCTTGAGCAGCAGCGGTTCGTATTGTGTGTAATGGTATATTCCGGGCGGGATGACGGCAAACGAGCCGCCGACCAGAGTATGGGGGTGTCCATCGATCATCAAATGCTGCATACCGCTCAGACAGTAATAAATTTCATAGCATTCATGGACATGCCGGAATTCCACACAGGTCTGGTCGAGCATGTCCGCATAGTTGACCACAAAGTCCAACGTGCCCATCGACATCCGAACCAGATTGGGATTATAAAACGGATAACGCTTCTGCTGATATTTCATATGCTGTCTCTTTCCTCAGATCCGCGGAGTACATACTTTTTATTATCTATCTTATCATATTTTCCCCTGTGAAAAAACAGGATTTATGGAAAGTAATGTTTCAAAAAAGACTGATATTTCTGAAATGATGTCCCTTTTTGACACAATGTTAAAACAATAACAGAAAATACGGTATTTTATGTGACTTATACACAATAGCAGCGAGACGCATCTGTCATATTCTATAAAATGCACATATCTAACAGACGAGTTTGTTGGTGGATATGTCTCTTTTCGGAATTGCCAATCCGGCCATTCTCTCGGTACAATATAGCCACAATCACACAGGGCAGAAGGAAGGAGGGCAGGGAGATACGGCGGTCTAAAAAAAGAAAAAGAGGAGGTAAACGTCTGCTATGAACAACAATCCCAAGGATCCTGCAAGCTGGGCAAAAACGTCCTCCCAGTTTGGCTATTACAAGTTGCCGAAAAAAGAAGTATGGGGTTATTCCTCGATTGATTTTGCGATGAATCTGGTGTTCCAGTGTATTGCGCTATACATCAGCTATTTTTACACTGATATCTTTGGGCTGCAGCCCGGCCATGTCGCCATTATTTTTGCGGTATCACGTATCTGGGACGCAATTAACGACCCGATGATGGGCACGATCTGCGAACGCCTCCAGCCGAAGAAGGGCAAGTACTGGGTATACATCCGTTGGGGCGCAGTTCCGTTCGGCCTGGCTGCTGTCCTGACGTATACTACCCCGAATCTGAGCTATGGCCTGAAGATCGTCTGGGCGCTGGTCACCTATAACCTGCTGAATATGCTGTACACCTTTATCATCCAGCCGTACATTTCCGCGGCGTCCCTGATGACAAACGACCAGAGCGAGCGCACCCGCCTGCAATCGACCCGCATGACGCTCGCGCAGGTCGGCGGCGTTGTATGCGCAATCATGCTGCCCGAGTTGTCCGGTTTCTTCTCGAAGTATATGACGCTGGCGCAGGGCTACATGGTTACCACGATCATCATGGCCATTATCATGGTCGTCATCCTGCTGTGGGGCTCGAGCCAGATCGTGGAACGCATCCCGCCCCAGCCGGTTGACCCGAACAACAAGGCCAACATCAAGGATGTCTTTTACCTTCTGTTCCGTGTTGGTCCGGTATTCGTCACCTTTATCCTGTTCCTGGGCGTTTACACCATGAGCCAAGTACAGTCCACAATGGGCGCGTACTACATCAATTATTACGCAAACCGCGGCGATATGCTTTCCTGGTTTTCCATGATCATGATGCTATTTTCAGTTATTGGCGTGCCGTGCGTACCGTTCCTGGTCAAGCGCCTGCATAAAAAGGGCACGGTTATGTTCGGCCTTGCGATTGCGGGCATCGGCTGCCTGATGCTGTACCTGATGCCGACCACCGCCATCACCGGCATGATGGTCTCCCGTGCGATCACCGGCTATGGCTACGGCATCCTGATGGGCATTTGCTGGTCGGTCATCACCGACCCGGTGGAATACGCCGACTGGAAAACCGGTAAGCGCTATACCGCGATTGTCATGACGCTGGTCGGCTTGGGCATCAAATTCTCCATGATCATCGGCGGCTCGTTGCCGACTGCGGTATTGGAAGCGACCGGCTATGTCGCAAACCAGGCGCAGAACGAAGCAACTCTGAGCGCAATCCGCATGATGACCACGCTCCTGCCGCTGGCAGCGGTTGTGGTAGCTATGCTGGTCTACGGCCTGTTCTATCACCTGAACGAAGAGAAAATCAGCCAGATCCAAAAGGAAATTGCCGGGCGCAACGAAACGCGCGAAGCGCAGAAGGCAGTAAAATAAACCGTATTGGAACACAGAGAGGAGATATTAAGCTATGAAAGTTGTATGCGCAACCCGAGTGGGCAACATGAAGGACCCGAACCCGGAAACCCGCGGCACAGTCGGCATCGTCGATATGCCCATCAAGGAGCTGAAGGACGACGAAGTGCTGATCAAGGTAGCCTATTGCGGCATTTGCGGCAGCGACCCGCATGTGGTGGACGGCTGCTTCAACAAACCCGAGGACGCACCGTTCGGCATCGGCCATGAGATGTCTGGCGTGATCGAAAAGCTGGGCAAGAATGCCACGGCGAAGGGTCTCAAGGTCGGCGACCGGGTTGGCGGTAACTTCCTCGGCTACTGCGGCAAGTGCTACCAGTGCTCGATCGGCCACCCGGAATACTGTACGGATGTCGGCAACGAGCCGTGCATGGCCGAATACGTTGTCTGGAACGAATCCCAGGTCTGCAAGCTGCCCGACGGCGTCAGCCTGCGGGAAGGCAGCCTAATGGAGCCGCTCTCCATCGCTGTGCGCGCCATGGACAAGGCGGGCATGCAGGTCGGCAAGCGCGTGCTGATCTCGGGCGGCGGCCCGATCGGCCAGCTGTGCGCACAGCTGGCGGCCAAATTCGGCGCGGCCGAGCTGACCCTGTCCGAGCCGGTTGAAAGCCGCTGCGAGCTGGCAAAAAAGATCGGCGTGGAGCATATCATCAACCCGATCACCGAAGATGTGTACGAGCGGGCCATGGAGATCACGAACGGCCTGGGCTACGACGTCATTATCGAGTGCTCGGCGGTGCCGAGCGCGGCGGAAACGGTGCTGAAATGTACGTCGAAATATGCAAACCTGCTGTATGTCGCCCAGTTCCCGACCGATTACGAACTGCCGCTCAACCTGTTTGAATACTCCTACATGCGCCAGGTCAACGTCACCGGCATGTACTGCGCGCACTTCAACTTCGAGCGCACCGCAGAATACCTCAAGTATGTCGACCTGTCCGCGTTTACATCAGACGAGCAGGTGTATGACATTGACGACGTGGAAGCGGCATTCGCCATGCATCTGACCAGTAAATACCCCAAGATCCTCATTCGCTGCAACAAATTTGAAGGCGAATAAGCCAAACGGAAAGGATGAGACAAAATGAGTGTTAAACTGCAAACCATCACGGAGCTGGAGGACAAGTGTGTAGACATCCGCTCCAATCTGCTCAACTTCATTTACCGCATCGGTATGGGACATCTGGGCGGCGAGCTGTCCATCGTGGAAATGACAGTCGCGCTGTACTACAAGTACCTGAACTACGACGTGATGGACCCGCACAAGGAGGGCCGCGACCGCTTCATCCTGTCCAAGGGCCATTGCTCGGAAACCCTGTATACGATCTTCTCCGATCAGGGCGCCTATACGCAGGACTACATGGTAGAGCACTTTGAAAGCTTGGATACCTACAAGTTCGGCATGCACTCCAACCGCAAGAAGTGCCCGCAGATCGAGGTTTCCGCTGGCTCGCTCGGCCATGGCCTGCCGATCGCGGTCGGCTATGCGCTCGGAGCGCGCTACCGCAAGGAAAACTACCGCGTTATCGTCATGATCGGCGACGGCGAGTTCGACGAAGGCACCAACTGGGAAGCGCTGATGTCGGGCGGCCATTACAAGCTCAACAACCTGGTGTGTATCCTGGATAAAAACCAGCTCCAGATGACCGGCAACACCCGCCAGATCATGAATATCGACCCGGTTGCCGACAAGGTGCGCGCGTTCGGCTGGAATGTCATTGAAATAGAGGACGGCAACGACATGGCGCAGGTGTGCGCAGCGCTCGACCAGCTGCCCCCGCTGGATTATTCCAAGGAAGCCAAGCCGACCTTTATTATCTCCAATACGATAAAGGGCAAGGGCGTTTCCTTCATGGAAGGCAACCACAAATGGCACGGCGGCGGTATTGGCGAGGAAGACCTCAAGATTGCGCTCGCAGACGTTGCAAAAATGAGAAAGGCGTGATGATTTATGGCAGCGAAAACAACGTACGATTTTGATATGATGCTCTCCAACGCCCGTGAAGCCTACGGCGAGGAGCTTTACAAGATGGCCTGCGAGGGTAAGGATTTCGTTTTCACCTATTCGGACAATGTCGCACCGTCCTCCTCGGCGGGCAAGCTGCTGAAGGAATTCCCCGAGCGCTGCTTTAACTTCGGTATCGCCGAGCCCGATCAGGTGGGCGCGTCCGCCGGCCTTGCGCTCTCCGGCTGCACCGTGTTCTCCCAGGTGTTTGGTCCGTTCCTGCCGCTGCGCGCAGCCGACCAGATCCACACGGACATCGCCTACAACGACGTCAACGTCCGTTTGATCGGCACGCACTCGGGCGTGACCGCGGGCGGCGGCCCGACCCATAACGACATCGCGGACCTTGCGCTCTACCGCGCTATCCCGAACCTGACGGTCGTTGTGCCGGCGGACGCCAACCAGTGCTGCAAGTTCATCCGCCAGTCGATGGATTTTGTCGGCCCGATGATCATTCGCATCGACCGTGCAGGCTCGCCCAACGTCTACGCCGAGGATTATGAACTGACCATCGGCAAGGCGATCGAAACCATGGAGGGCACGGACGCTTATATCATCTCCTGCGGTTCCAACCTGTATGAATGCCTGATGGCGGCCAAAACGATGAAGGAAAAGCATGGCGCGAGCATCGGCATCCTGGATATGCACACCATCAAGCCGCTCGATACGGATGCGATCCTGCGCGTTGCGCAGAAGACCGGCAATATCGTCACCGTAGAGGACCACTCCATCAACGGCGGCTTGGGCGGCGCGGTAGCGGAAGTGCTGTGCGAATCGAGCTACAAGGGCAACTTCAAGCGCGTCGGCATGCCGGATGAGTTCGCTGTGCTCGGCTCGGTGGATGCGATTTACCACTACTACCATATGGATCGCGACGGTACAGTCGAGGCACTCGAACGCATGCTGCACCTTGCAAAATAAACCGAACCATGCACGCTGCGGGGCGCGCGATGCTGTGCGCGTCCCGCCTCCCTCATATCGTGCGGCCTGCCGCAGAAAGGAAAGTTAATATGTCGAACCCATTGGATAAGTTCAATATGGATTGGTTCCGCTTGGACGGGAAGATCGCTATGGTCACCGGTGCAAACCAGGGCCTTGGGATGGCGTATGCGGTTGCATTCGCCAAGGCCGGCGCCGACCTGTTTATCCCGCACTTCACCGAGGATGTTTCCGAAATCAAGGCGCTGATTGAAAAGGAAGGCCGGCAGGTGCATTTCCTGCGCGGTGACCTGACCGACAAGGCATACCGCAAGGATTGCGTAGACGAATGCATGAAGCAGTACGGACGCATCGATATTCTGGTCAACAACGCGGGCGCGAGCGCTTTCCACGATTTCGACGATTACCCGGATAAATACTGGGAAATGTGCATCAACCTGGACTTCAATGCGGTCTATTACCTGTCCAAAGAGGTGGCGCACATCATGAAGGCGAAGGGCGGCGGCAAGATCATCAACATCGGTTCCGCGCTCAGCTATACCTCGGACGCTAAGTGCCCGCCCTATACCGCGGCTAAGCACGGTGTCATCGGCATTACCCGCAACTTTGCCAACGAGTTGGGGCGGTTCAACATCCAGACCAATGCGATCTGCCCCGGCTTCCTCGCTACCGAGGTCAACGCAGAGCTGCGTAAAGACCCTGCGTTTTACAATAAGATCACAAACCGCATTGCAGCCGGGCGCTGGGGCGAGCTGGACGACCTGATGGGTACCATGGTGTTCCTGGCCTCCCGTGCATCGGATTACTTGAACGGTGTGGACATCAATGTGGACGGCGGTTTCTTCACCGTGCTTTAACAGGATACAATAAAAATGCTTTGGGAAATCGGTTTTACGGAGCGATGCCGTAAAACCGGTTTTCCGCTATCCGCGCTGCTGGGCGGCGCGGCAAACCGGATTTTGGAAAGGATTGATCTCGGCTATGCAGAATAAATATTACCCCCATTTGGCAAGCCCGCTGACCATCAAGGGGCTGACGTTCAAAAACCGGATCCTGGGCGCGCCGATGTCCAATCCGGAGATGGATCCGGACAGCCATATGCGCAAAGAGGACGTGGCGTTCCATGAAAACCGGGCGCGGGGCGGCCTGGCCAGCGTGGCCATCGGCCTGGGCATTGTGGACGCAGTGGGCCGCACGCACACCAAGGAGGTCGCGCTGTACGACGTAGGCTCGCTCCCTTCGCTCAAGGAGGCGGCCAAGGCTATGCACCGCCATGGCTGCAACGCGGTCATGGAGCTGGCGCACGG
This sequence comes from Agathobaculum massiliense, assembly GCF_900291975.1. Taxonomy (GTDB): domain Bacteria; phylum Bacillota; class Clostridia; order Oscillospirales; family Butyricicoccaceae; genus Agathobaculum; species Agathobaculum ammoniilyticum. The sequence goes on along the minus strand of NZ_OMPN01000001.1, from coordinate 1,329,637 downwards.
CGGCAAGTACGCTAACGCCCGAGGGCATGGGCAGGCAGCCGAGCGGTATGCGCTCGGCCCGAACGATGAAGTCAACCCAGACGGCCTGCCGGTGCGCAGTATGACCGAGGACGAGATCGTCCACACCGCCGAGGCTTTCGGCCGCGCGGCCGCGCTGGTCAAGCAGGCGGGCTTTGACATGGTGCTGATCCACGGCGGCCACGGCTGGCTGCTGGGGCAGTTTATGTCGCCGTCCATGAACCACCGCACCGACCGCTGGGGCGGCAGTCTGGAGAACCGCATGCGTTTCCCCCTGCTCGTGATCGAGAAAGTGCGCGAGGCGGTGGGCGACCAGTTCCCGATCGAATTCCGCATGAGCGGCGCTGAGTTGACCGAGGGCGGATACGGGCTGGACGAGGGCATTGCGATGGCCAAGGCCATCGACGGCAAGGTGGACATCATCCATGTTTCCGCCGGCGTACACGAGGACCCTGACGTGTTCGTACTGACCCATCCCTCAATGTTTGTCGAGCACGGCTGCAACGTCTACCTGGCTGAGGAGATCAAAAAGCATGTCAAAACGCCGGTAGCGACACTGGGCGGGCTGAACGATCCGGATATGATGGAGGAGATCATCGCTTCCGGCAAGGCGGACATCATCGAGATCGCCCGCCAGTCGATCTGCGACCCCTATTTTCCGGAAAAGGCGTTCTCCGGCCGCAAGGACGATATCACCCGCTGCTGCCGCTGCTTCACCTGCTTCTACAATTATCTGACCAACCGCACGTTCTGCTGTGCGTTCAACCCCATCGTCGGCCGCGAGATGGAGAGCTTTTACGGCGCGCCAGCGACAACGCCCAAAAAGGTCGTGGTCGTCGGCGGAGGCCCAGGCGGGATGTACGCCGCCATCACGGCTGCCCAGCGCGGCCACACGGTCACGCTGTATGAGAAAAACAGCCGTCTGGGCGGGCAATTGCTCTCCGAGCAGTACATCCCGTTCAAGCAGGACATGTACCGCTTCGTGCAGGTGCTCGAGGGCCGGCTGCGCGAAGCAGGCGTGGATGTGCGCCTGAACACCGCTCTGACCGCGGAACAGGCCGAGGCGCTGCAGGCCGACGTCATCCTCGCCGCCGTGGGCGCGAAGCCCATCGTGCCGCCCATCCCGGGCATCGACAGTACGAAGGTCGTTACCCTGGACGCGCTGCACCAGAAGGACCCTGCCATCGGTCAAAAGGTGGTCATCCTGGGCGGCGGTCTGGTGGGCAGCGAGTGCGCGATCTATCTGGACGGTCTGGGCAAGGACGTGACCATTGTGGAGATGAAGGACGACTGGGCTGCGGACTCCTACTTCATGCACAAGAACGCTATGAAGATCTATATGCGGAACAGCGGCATCCGCATCCATGTAAACACCACCGCAAAGGCCGTAACCGACGCCGGCCTGCTGTGCGACAGCCCGAACGGCGAAAGGCTGCTGGAAGCGGACACCATTCTGCTCGCCGCGGGCATGAAGGCTGACCGCGTGTGCGCGGAAAGCTTCTACAACGCCGCGCCGCGTGTGTTCGAGATCGGCGACTGCATCAGGGCCGGCCGCGTCGTGGACGCGGTCACGGACGGCTACTACCGCGCGCTCGATATTTGAACCGCCGCGCCTATCCCCGCATCCTTGGTCCGCGCCCCGCGGGCCTTTGGAAATTCCATTTTTATCCTGATACGAGGAGGACCACTCCATGAAAATCAAAGCTGCCGTTACCCACGCGCCCGGCGCGCCGTTCCAGATCGAGGAAGTCGAGCTGGCCGCCCCGCAGAAGCATGAAATCCTGGTGAAGATCACCGCCTGCGGCGTATGCCACACCGACGACGCAGCCCGCCAGCAGGTCATTCCGGTCCCACTGCCCGCAGTGCTCGGCCATGAAGGCTGCGGCGTCGTCGAGGCGGTCGGCCCCGAGGTCACGGAATTCCAGCCTGGGGACAAGGTGGGCATATCGTTCGGCTACTGCGGCCGCTGCCACAACTGCATGACCGCCCACCAGCACGCGTGCGAGAACTTCAACGCCATCAACTTCGGCGGCGTGCAGCCGGATGGCACGTCGCGCCTGTCTGCGCTGGATGGTACGCCGCTGGCTACGTTTTTCGGCCAGTCCTCGTTTGCGACTCATGTGGTCGTCAACGAAGCCAGCGCGGTCAAGGTGCAGTACGACGATATCGACCTTGCGCTCGTCGGGCCGATGGGATGCGGCATCCAGACCGGTGCAGGCGCTGTGCTCAACCGCCTGCGGCCGGAGTTCGGCTCGTCCATAGCGGTGTTTGGCTGCGGTACGGTCGGCATGAGTGCGATTATGGCTGCCAAGATCGCGGGCTGTGAAACGATTATTGCGGTAGGTGGCAACCCGAAGAGCCTGGAGCTGGCAAAAGAGCTGGGCGCGACCCACACCATCAACCGCAAGGAAGTCGACGACATCGTGGGTACAATCAAAAATGAAATCACAGATGGCGGTGTCAATTATGCCATCGACACGTCGGGCGTACCCGATTTTGTCAAGAAAGCCCTGGCGTCCTGCCGCTTCATGGGTACGGCGGTCGTGCTCGGCGCAACCGGCGACGTGACGTTCAACATCCAGGCCGAGCTGATGGGCGACGCCAAGAGCCTGATCGGCATTGTCGAGGGCGATGCCATTCCCAAGCTGTTCATCCCCAAACTGCTCGACTACTACAAAAAGGGCATGTTCCCGTTTGATAAACTGATCAAGTTCTATCCGTTCGAGCAGATCAACGAAGCGTTTGAGGAGTCCGGCTCCGGCAAGTGCATCAAGGCGGTATTGAAGATGCTGTAGGAAATCCTGTTGGGCGTTAGAATCACGGCACGCATAGATGGGGCGCGCTTGTTGATAATAGAAATATGTATAGAAAATGGAGGGATGCTTTATGAAGCATCCCTCCATTTATTGCCGCATTCTTACTTCTTCTTACCTGTCTGGTCGTTGTCGGGTATGTATCCCTTGGGTCCCAACAATATCCTGTCAAGCGATGTATGCGTTCCCTTGAACAGTTCTGTCAGGAGCTTATTTGCATCCTCGATCGGGATACCCTGGTGGTTCTCGATCAAGTAGCGGTAAGCAAGGTGGACAAGATTTCGTTTGCTGAGTGCCATACCCTCTCAGTCCCAACAGATACTCAGATACCGTTATACTGAATCCTATGCCGATAAAGAGCATAACAAGCAATTGCAAGGTTACATTTTTTGCAAAGTTCTTTTTCACTGTAACCTTTCGCTTCGAGCAGATAGCAAAAGACTTCGCGAAAGCTCCATGTAGTCAGTTGGATCTCCGCGCTATATTGCTGCAACTCTTTACAAAGCTGCGATATATCACGGCCGTCCAATTACGCGACGCCAATCAGTTAAGTTTCAATGTTCCGATGCCGGAGGTGTGATAAAACTGCGGTTTTGCTATGGCTTCAGCTTTGGGACAGAGAAAAGCTGCCATACACATCACCTCCGCTCAGAATCATGGCCGTTGGTATTTCCGTGATGCCTCCAGCACAGGAACGCGGTCTTTTCTTCCGGCAGTGAGCAGACGCGCACTGTCATCTCTTACCTTTACACTGCTATAATTCTTACTTGTTGCAAGCCATTTCTGTTTAACAACTTCTTGGTGCGGTATTTATAACCTTACAGCGCCTGTAAAAGTACACCTTTTCGGTACTTTCGGTTTATGGGAAGAAAGGTGTGCTTTCGGCCAAATTACCGCTGGACCTGGAAGCAAAACCGCGGGGCCGAAAAGCCGCCAAAAGTTCGGAAAACGCTGAATTTCGCTTGCGTGGTCATGGCATGGTCTGCCGGTCTACCCATGCAAGGACTTTGTCTTTGGGCGCCAATTTACGTTTGCCGATGTGGAGCGTGGGGAAGTCTGCGCGATTCATCAACTGGTACGCGCTCGCGCGCGAGATGCCAAGCAGTGCGGCAAGCTGCTCGGCGTTCGGCACGTCAGAATAGTCCTCATATGCCATCCGTTTCATATTCATCCCCTCTTTTTGCAGAGGGAACAGGCAGGAGAGGAAAACATGGGGAATGGAACGAACTCCTGTTCCGTTTCCAGCATGTGTGGATAATCCTTTTCTCTATCTGCTGGTTATGCAGCTTGCGCCGCTGCTTGTCAAAAGCTTCTACAATATTGCTCCTTCGATTGCCACTGATTTCCGCGATGAGCTGGACAAGGTCAGGACAGATGTGCAACGCTTCTGTTCGATTGCCTGAGCCCGGAAACGGAGGATATTTACCGCCGGTACTGGGAGATCTGGAAACGTACACCGATGCGCTTACCCTCTGTTCGCACGAATATGAAAAAGCAAGACCTGCCGGGATGCTGGTGCCGCGTGTGTCTACCAGAAAAAGCTGCTCGGAAACCCGATCCCCCGCGCCTAAAACCGTGCTTACAAGACGCACAACGCCTGCATCCGCTACGGCACGATGACGCGGGAAAATTCAATGCATGGACGGCAGAGGCGAAAAAGCATCGGGATGCGTGCCGGAATGGGGAAATCTCTCTGGATGCTTTTGAAGCGTGGCTGAAAAAGTGAAGCAGTACCGATGCTGTGGCTGCAGTTGCGTAGATGAGAAATATCCGCATGTGCTTTTCAATTATTTATTGCACTAAAATCATATATCAGATGGTGTGATGGCATATCTGAGAATTGGGATATGCCAGACCATGTTCTTTCCCATTTTAGCGAGATGGAAATGACACGGTGGGTTATAGACTTCATATAAGGAGGATACAGAAGATAACAGCCGAAATGAATACAGCGGAAAACGATGTGGATGAATTTTGGTGACGTAGAAGTATCTATGCCTCGGGATTGTAAGAGCGAGTTTGTGCTGTGACGATAGCGTAATACAATGCCAATAGGAGCTCAACCGCCCGCTGCGGATATGAATGTCGGAACATAGTGTCGCATTGTATGACCGTATCAGGAATAACACCACGATGTATAGGGCAGGGACAAAGCGTTTTACCTGTTTGTAAAATGCGTTGGCCCTGCCCCTATCATCTCCGCAGCACAGCAATCTGTGATCGAGATGGAGGGGCATCGGCTGATATGGATGTATTTGGAAGTGGGCTTTATGCAGTTTTAATACAAATTGGATTTTCTTTATCTTTCCGTAAGGTGAGGGATGATATTTATATTTTGCACGAGAGAATACGCGCTTTATAAAGGAGGGGGACATATGGAAAAGGGAACTGTTTCATCCGGCCGGGATCTGCCGGCAAAGCAGGGCCGATTAAAAATTTTTTTTGGCTATGCGGCAGGTGTGGGAAAAACCTATGCAATGCTGGAAGCAGCCCATCAGGCGCAGCGGGAAGGCATTGACGTTGTCGTGGGTTATGTGGAACCGCATGCACGGCCGGATACGCTGGCGCTGCTGGAGGGTCTGGAGACCCTGTCCAATAAAGAGATTGCATACAAGGGGATCACACTGAAGGAACTGGATCTGGACCGCGCGCTGCAGAGGAAGCCTCAGCTGATTCTGGTAGATGAGCTGGCGCATAATAACGCACCGGGCAGCCGCCATACCAAGCGGTATCAGGATGTAGAGGAGCTTCTGCAGGCGGGGATCAATGTCTATACTACGGTCAATGTCCAGCATCTGGAATCGCTGAACGATCTGGTGTCTTCAATCACAGGGGTGATGGTAAACGAACGCATTCCTGACCATGTATTTGACCGTGCCAATCAGGTTGAACTGGTGGACATTGAACCGGAAGCGTTGGTCAAGCGTCTGGAGGAGGGGAAAGTATACCGGGAGCGTCAGGCAAAACGGGCGTTGAGCCATTTTTTCACAACGGAAAATCTGGCCGCGCTGCGCGAGATCGCCATGCGCAGGACAGCGGATCAGCTCAACCGCGCCGCACTGCATGAGGGAAAAGAAAAATCAGCCAGGGCAGGGGAACATATTCTGCTTTGCCTTTCCTCGGCGCCATCCAATGCGAAGGTAATCCGTACTGCGGCGCGGATGGCGGATGCGTTCCACAGCGGGTTTACCGCGCTCTTTGTGCAAACCCCGGGAACAAAAGAGCTATCGGGAGAAAATATTAAACGCCTGCGGAGCAATCTCAGGCTTGCAGAGCAGCTGGGGGCGCAGATTGCGACCGTGTATGGCGCTGATCCGGCGGAACAGATTGCGGAATATGCAAGGGTCAGCGGCATCACTAAGATTGTGATGGGGCGGATGAATCACCGGCAGAATCCGCTGCTCGGCAGAAAAGGGTTGGCGGACCGCCTGATTGAGCTGACAGATCTGGATGTGTATATTATTCCGGACCGGCAGCCGCTCTACAAAAAAACATTTCATAAGTCCCGAATGCCCAAAGAACGGTTTACATGGAAAAGCACGGGGAGCATACTCCTGTGCCTGCTGGTTTCTACCATGGTAGGAGCCTTGTTTTATAACGCGGGCTTCAGTGAGTCGAATATTATAACAGTCTACATTCTGGGCGTGCTGATAGCCGCAGTCTGGACCGGCAGCCACATTTATGGCGCGGCCTGTTCCTTTTTCAGTGTTGCGGCGTTTAATTACTTTTTCACAGAGCCGCAGCTCACCTTTCAGGTGAACGACCCAAGCTATCCGGTAACATTTATAATCATGCTTTTTTCCAGCATGATTGCCAGCTCGCTCGCAAGCAGGGTGAAAGAGCAGGCGCGCCTTGCTGCGCAAAAAGGTTATTATACGGAACTGCTTCTGGAAAGCAGCCAGAAATTACAGCAAGGACGTACCGAGTGGGACTGCCTGAGACTGACGGCTGAGCAATTGAACCGTCTGTTCGACCGCCCGATTCTTTACGCTTTGAGTGAATCGGGCAAGGAGCTCGTGTTCCGGATTGAACCGGCAGATGAAGAGAGAACCTTGGCGGAGCTAAGCGCAGAGGAGATGGCCGTTGCCGGATGGGTGCAAAAAAACAATAAGCATGGGGGCGCGACGACCAATACGCTGCCGAACTCCAAATGGCTGTTTTTATCCGTGCGCGGATCGCAGGGTGTCATGGGAATCGTCGGCATCCCGGTTGTGGGGTACTCGGTTCCGGATGCCTTTGAGAAGAACCTGATGATCGCTCTCCTGAGCGAATGCGGCCTTAGCCAGGAAAGAATCCGGCTGGAAGAGGAGAAAAACAGGGCCGCCCTCCAGACGCAGAAAGAGCGGCTGCAGGCCAGCCTGCTTCGTGCGGTTTCCCATGATTTACGGACGCCTCTTACCAACATCAACGGTAGCGCGAGCATTTTGATGCAAAATGAGGACAAGCTGCCTCGGGAATCCAGAAAAAAACTGTATACTTTGATCCATGACGACACCAATTGGCTTATCAACATGACAGAAAACCTGTTGGTTGCCACGCAGCTGGAGACGGATAAGGAAAACTTCAAAATGACGCCCGAGCTGCTGGATGATCTGTTCCGCTCGGCGGTATCCCGGCTGGGCAGGAGGCTGGCGGATCATCATATTGCCGTGCAGATGGATGACCCGATGCTCATGGTTTCGGTGAATGCACAGCTGGTCGAGCGAGTACTCGTGAATCTGATGGATAATGCGATCCAGTATACGCCAAAAGGCTCCAACATCACCTTGCGTGGATACAGGAAGGACGATATGGCGCATATCATCGTAGCGGATGACGGGCCGGGTATTCCGGAGGAAGCGAAAAAGCATTTGTTTGATATGTTTTATACGGTCGGCCAGGGAAAAGCCGACTGCCAGAGGGGGCTGGGGATCGGTCTGGGCCTCTGCCAGTCAATTGTTTCGCTGCACGGGGGACAATTAACGATATCGGATAACCGCCCCACCGGCACAATTTTTCAATTTACGCTTCCGGTTTTCCGGACGGATCGGACAGAAAGGCCGGAAATCCGGATTGGATGAATATTTATTTCTTGTTAATGCCGGCCCGGTTTTCTTAATCCCCGCTTATTATATTTTGCTGTATTATCCTATGGAAGCAAAATAAAAAGCCTGCCAGCTGCACTGGCTGTTGGCAGCGGGCGCGTGATGCAGAAAGGAGAAATAAACCATGATGGATTGTTTGATGGTTGCAACGCTTCTGGCCTGTTTCGGTCTGGTGTGGCTGCTGATCAAATGGTGCGGCAAGCAAGTCGAGAACGATGAATAAGGGGGAATAAACCTGTGAGTATGCTGTTGATCGGACTTGTTGTCCTGCTGCTGGGCGCATACCTTGTCTATGCGCTGGTGCATCCGGAGAAATTTTGATTCCGGGAGATAAAAGAAAAGGAGGAACCAGCAATGCTTCAATTGCTTTTGACGATTATCATTTTTTTGATCATCGTCATCCCTGTGGGACGGTATATGTACCATATTTCCATAGGGGCTCATACATTTGCCGATCCGGTGTTTGACCGCGTAGACGGTGTCATCTACCGTATCGGCGGGGTCGATCCGAAGAAAGGGATGAACTGGAAACAATACGCGCTTGCGCTGGTTGGCACAAACGCGGTCATGGTGTTCATCGGATACCTGATCCTGCGCATCCAGTCTATCGGGCTGTTCAATCCGAACGGGATTGAAGGCATGGAGCCGACCCTTTCGTTTAACACGATCATTAGCTTTATGACGAACACCAACCTGCAGCACTACTCGGGTGAGAGCGGCCTGAGCTATCTCTCCCAGATGCTGGTCATTATCTTTATGATGTTCGTCTCCGCATCGAGCGGCTACGCCGCCTGCGTCGCGTTTATCCGCGGCCTCGCCGGCAAGACAAAGGACAACGTCGGCAACTTCTTCGCGGATCTGGTGCGCATCACAACCCGCATTATGATCCCGTTCTCGGTTGTTGGCGGCCTGCTGCTGGTTTGGCAGGGCGTTCCGCAGAACTTTGATGCGAATGTCGTTGTCGAAACTATCGAAGGCACCTTCCAGACCATCGCAATGGGTCCGATCGCGGCGCTTGAGATCATCAAGCACCTCGGTACGAACGGCGGCGGCTTCCTCGGCGCGAATTCGACAACACCGCTGGAGAACCCGACCATCCTGTCCAACCTGATCGAGCTTTACTCCATGATGCTCATGCCGGGCGCCTGTGTTATCACCTTTGGTAAGATGGTGCGTGACCGCAAGCAGGCGGCAATGGAAGCGGCTGGCCAGAACAGCGTCACCGCGCCTGCCCTGAACGAGGGCCGCAGCCTGACTGCGCGCATCTATGGCCGCGAGGGCCGCAGCATTTTCCTTGCAATGGGCCTCATCTTCATCATCGGCCTGTCGGTATGCTTCTGGGCGGAAAGTCAGGGTAACCCGGCGCTTGCAAACGCCGGCCTGAACCAGTCGATGGGCAGCATGGAGGGCAAGGAAGTGCGCTTCGGTATCGCGCAGTCCGCGATGTTCACGACCACGACCACCTCGTTCACAACCGGTACGGTCAACAACATGCATGATACGCTGACCCCGCTCGGCGGCATGATCCCGTTGCTGCATATGATGCTGAACGTCGTCTTCGGCGGCAAGGGCGTCGGCCTGATGAACATGATTATGTACGCAATCCTTGCGGTATTCATCTGTGGCCTGATGATCGGCCGTACCCCGGAATACCTCGGCAAGAAAATCGAAGGCCGTGAGATGAAGCTCACTGCATTGTGCATCATCATCCATCCGATGCTGATTCTGGCGTTTTCCGCGTTGGCGGTTGCAACGCCGGGCGGTATGGAGGGCATCACCAATCCGGGCTATCATGGCCTGAGTCAGGTGCTGTATGAATACGCATCCTCCGCCGCGAATAATGGTTCCGGCTTTGAAGGTCTGGCAGATAATACTTATTTCTGGAATATTACAGCCGGCCTTGCGATGTTCTTTGGCCGCTATCTGTCCATTGTAATCCAGCTGGCTATTGCAGGCTCGCTGATGAAAAAGCGCTTTGTCAGTGAATCTACCGGCACGCTGCATACCGACACACTGTCGTTTGCCATTATTCTGGTATTTGTTGTTTATATTTTTGCTGCGCTGACTTTCTTACCTGCGCTGGCGTTGGGCCCCATCGCAGAGCACCTGACGCTGTGGAGTTAAGGAGGAGAATGGAACTATGAGCAAAAAAAAGAATCAGAAGCTGGTGACGCCCGAGATCCTGCGTCAGGCAATCATCGGCTCCTTTACCAAGCTGAATCCGCGTTACATGATGAAGAATCCCGTCATGTTCGTGGTTGAAATCGGCTTTCTCATCTCGCTGCTTTTGTCTTTCGTGCCCGGACTGTTTGGAGACACGTCGGCAAACGCCCGCATTTACAATATCATCGTTGCAGTTATCCTGCTGATTACCGTGCTGTTCGCGAACTTCGCCGAGTCCGTAGCAGAGGGCCGCGGCAAAGCACAGGCGGCAAGCCTGCGCAAGACGCAGAAGGATACGCTGGCGCATCTGCTGCAGGAAGACGGCTCGACCAAGGACGTTATGTCCAGCGAACTCAAAAAAGGCGATGTCGTCATGGTTTCCGCGGGAGAGATCATCCCGGGCGACGGCGAGGTTATCGAGGGCATTGCGTCGGTCGATGAATCCGCCATCACAGGTGAGTCCGCTCCGGTTGTCCGCGAGTCGGGCGGCGACTTCTGCTCGGTAACAGGCGGCACGACCGTTGTTTCCGACTGGCTGAAGATCCGCATTACCTCTGAACCAGGCAACAGCTTCCTCGACCGCATGATTGCGCTGGTTGAGGGTGCGTCCCGCAAAAAGACCCCGAATGAGATCGCGCTGAACACACTGCTTGTTTCGCTGACCATCATTTTCCTGATCGTTATCGTAACGCTCTACCCGATCGGCCTGTACTCCGGCGTCCAGATCCAGATGTCCACGCTGATCGCGTTGATGGTCTGCCTGATCCCGACCACCATCGGCGGCCTGTTGTCCGCCATTGGCATCGCGGGCATGGACCGCGTCACCCGCTTTAACGTCATTGCCATGTCCGGCAAGGCGGTCGAGGCCTGCGGCGACGTTGATACCATGATACTCGACAAGACTGGTACCATCACCTACGGCAACCGTCTCGCTGCGGATTTCTATCCGGTAGGCGGCGCGAAGCGCGAGGAGCTGATCCGCTGCGCTGCACTGACCAGCCTGCACGACGAGACGCCGGAGGGCAAGTCCACGCTTGAGCTGGCGCGCCGTCTCGGCGACGCGAGCGAGGAGACCCCAGGCTCCGAGTTCCTCGAGTTTACTGCACAGACCCGCATGAGCGGCGTCAACCTGCCGGACGGCACCAAGGTGCGCAAGGGTGCGTCCGACGCCATCGAGCAGTACATCAAGGATCTGGGCGGCAAGATCCCGTCCGACCTGCATGAGCAGGTAAACCAGATCTCGTCCCTCGGCGGCACGCCGCTGGTCGTTTGCGAGAACGACCGAATCCTCGGCGTCATCTACCTGAAGGATACGGTCAAGGCAGGCATGGTCGAGCGCTTCGAGCGCCTGCGCGCCATCGGTATCAAGACCATCATGTGTACGGGCGACAACCCGCTGACTGCGGCGACCATTGCCAAGGAAGCCGGTGTTGACGGCTTTGTGGCAGAATGCAAGCCGGAGGACAAGATCAAGCTCATCAAAAAGGAACAGTCTGAAGGCAAGATCGTTGCTATGACCGGCGACGGCACGAATGACGCCCCGGCGCTTGCGCAGGCGAACGTAGGCCTTGCGATGAACTCCGGTACGACCGCTGCAAAAGAAGCGGCCAACATGGTCGATCTGGACTCTGATCCGACCAAGATCCTCGAAGTTGTCGAGATCGGCAAGCAGCTGCTCATCACCCGCGGCTCGCTGACCACTTTCTCCATTGCAAACGATATTGCCAAGTACTTCGCCATCATCCCTGCCATGTTTATGCAGGCGATCCCGCAGCTGGGCGTGCTGAACATCATGAATTTGGCTTCGCCATACAGCGCGATTCTTTCCGCACTGATCTTCAACGCGATCATTATCCCCTGCCTCATTCCGCTGGCGATGAAGGGCGTTAAATACCGCCCGATGTCCTCAGGCAAGCTGCTGGCACGCAATATGCTGATCTTCGGCGTCGGCGGTATCATCGCCCCGTTCGTGGGCATCAAGATCATTGATATCCTGATCCACCCGCTGCTGACCCTCATTGGTTTCTAAGGAGGCTTTGATTTTATCATGAATAACACGAAATCCGGTCTGCTGCATAATATCCGGCAGGCGGTGCTGGTTACACTGGTGCTGCTGCTGCTCTGCGGCTTCCTGTTTCCGGTCGTGCTTTCCGGCCTGTCTGCGGTCATCTTTCCTCATCAGGCGACGGGCAGCTTGATCGAAGTGGATGGCAAGACGGTTGGCGCCGAATATGTAGGGCAAGAGTTCACTGAGCCCTATTTTATGAAGGGGCGTCCGTCCGCGTACCATTACAATACCTACTATGAGGATGCGGAAGGCAACCAGTTCTATAATGATGGCAGTGAATTCGCTGGCCTGTCCTCGGGCTCCAACAACTACGCCGCCTCCAACCCCGCGCTCGTCGAGCGTGTGGAGGCTGATATTGAGGCCTTCCTCGCGGCAAACCCGAATGTCACGCGCGAGGAGATCCCAGCCGACCTGATGACGGCTTCGGGCTCCGGCCTTGACCCGCACATCTCCCCTGCTTCCGCCGAAATCCAGATTCCCGCAATCGCCGAGGCTTCCGGTCTGAGCGAGGACATCCTGCGCCAGATTGTGGCAGACAATACAACCGACAAGATGTTCGGTGTGTTCGGTGAAGTAACGGTAAATGTACTGGGTGTTAATTTGGATATTGCCCGTGAAATGGGGTTGATCGGCGAGGTTTCCGAGTAACCGGAGCTGCTGCCGGAATGCAATACAAAGATTTAAGGTCGAAGGGTAGCCTGCATGGTACAGGCCGCCCTTCGCTTTTTATTTTGTTTTAATACCGGTTTTATAATCTTTGCCCCAGATTTAGATATTTTCCTCTATGATAAAGCTGTGAGGAGGAGTGGAGATGCCCGCATTGAAAGAACGTCTGATCCATTGGGGAGAGCAATTTGACGCCGCAATGGAGCGGTACATATTTCATCATAGATTTTTAGGGTTCCTGATGGTTTTTATTGGGATGCCTCTGGTGACGCTGGCTGCCGTGTGCATTTGCTCAACGCTTATTGTGCTGCCGATCGCATGGCTTTGGGGGCTGATCTGAGGCAGAGCGCCGCAAACAGTGTGCCAAAGCGCCTTAATGCATTCTTAATATTGCGGTTATATTGCTAATACCGTTTTAATATCTGCGCATGGATAATGTGTTAAGATAATATAAGTGGATATTAAGAGGTGCGTGCGATGCGGTGGGTATGGCACAAAAACAATAAATCCCCTTTCAGGATTATCATTGCAGGCTTCCTGCTGGTTATCCTGCTGGGCAGCCTGCTGCTTATGCTGCCGGCCGCAACCAGAGCAGGCGTCAGCACGTCATTTATGGATGCGCTCTTTACTGCAACATCTGCGGTATGCGTAACTGGGCTGGTCATACATGACACAGCTGCATATTGGTCATTTTTCGGCCAGCTGATTATCATCATATTAATTCAAATCGGCGGCTTGGGGGTCGTAACCGTGGCCTGCGCATTTATGATTCCTTCCGGACGGAAAATTGATCTGATGCAGCGGAGTATAGTGCAGGAGGCTATTGCTGCGCCCAATGTGGGTGGTATCGTGAGGCTGACCGGCTTTATATTGAGGACCTCCCTGCTGATTGAAATGCTGGGCGCAATGCTGCTGTTTTCGGTTTTTTCCGGGGAATTCGGTTTCGCAAGGGGCGCGTGGTACGCAGTATTTCATTCCATATCTGCTTTCTGCAATGCAGGGTTCGACCTGATGGGGATAAAGCAGCCGTTTTCATCCCTGACGGATTATGCGGATAATCCTCTGGTTTCTGTTACGATCGCATGCCTTATCGTGGTAGGAGGAATTGGCTTCCTTACCTGGAACGATATCCGCACGAACCGCTGGCGTTTCTCCAAATACCGGATGCAGAGCAAGGTTATCCTTACCGTTACAGGCGGGCTCATTGTGCTGCCGGCGCTCTACTTTTTCTTTTTTGAATTTTCGGAAGCGCCAATACAGGAGCGTATATTGCTATCCTTCTTCCAGGCGGTCACGCCGAGAACTGCCGGATTCAATACTGCGGATTTAACCGTTATGAGCCAAAGCGGGCAGCTTATCATTATAATCCTGATGCTGATTGGCGGATCGCCGGGGTCTACCGCAGGCGGAATGAAAACCACGACAGTGGGCGTCCTGTTTGCAAACATGATTTCGACCTTCCGGCATAAAGAGGATGCACAGGTTTTTCATCGACGGATCGCAGGCGAAACGGTATCGCAGGCGGCAACTATTTTGGGGATGTACCTGATACTGTTTTTAGCCGGTGGCCTGGTGATCAGCCGATTGGAAGGCGTTGAGGTTTTAGGCTGCCTGTTTGAAACGGCTTCGGCAATCGGGACCGTAGGGCTTTCGCTGGGACTCACGCCTCAGCTGCACGACGTGTCCCATCTGATTTTGATTGCATTGATGTTCTTTGGGCGAGTAGGAGGGCTCACCCTGATATTTGCTACGCTGTTCAAGCCCCAGAATATGCGTTCCAGCGCAAGGCTTCCTCTGGAACGGATTACAGTCGGCTGAATTATCAAAGAAACAAAGGAGGCATTGCCTATGAAAGCGGTTTTGCTGATTGGTCTGGGGCGCTTTGGACGCCATATCGCCTTACAACTGAATGAAATGAATCATCAGGTCATGGCGGTGGATCAGGACGAGGAGAGGGTAAACGCTGCATTGCCATTTGTAACGAATGCCCAGATCGGCGACAGCACCAGCGAGGAATTCCTTTCGTCGATTGGGGTGAGGAATTTTGATATCTGCATTGTGGCAATCGGCGACAATTTTCAGAGTTCGCTGGAGACCACCTCGCTATTGAAGGAGCTTGGTGCAAAAAGGGTCGTAGCGAGGGCGTCCAGAGATGTCCAGAGAAAATTTCTGCTGCGGAACGGCGCGGATGAAGTGGTGTATCCGGAAAAGCAGATGGCGATATGGACCGCTGTCCGATACAGCTCGGATCACATTGCAGACTATATCGCGTTGGGTGATGGCCACGCCATCTTTGAAGTTGAGGTGCCGGCAGGATGGGCAGGAAAAACAGTCGGGCAATTGGATGTAAGGAAACGGTACCATGTGAATATTATGGCCGTCAAGAAAGACGGCAGATTTGAGGAGACTGCGGTCACACCGGAAACCACCCTGAAGGAAAACAGTACGATTTTGGTTTTGGGAAGCTATCATGACGTCCAAAGGTGTTTCCATATATGATACTGTTTCTGCTACAGAAAAGAAGGGAAACCAATGAAAGATATTGCTTTGGCAGCCGGCTTTTTAGCTCTCATGCTGCTGGGGCTCTACCTCATGGTGAAATTGGCGAAGACGATGCAGGAAATGCGGGAGCATAAGGAAACGGACTGCTTCTATATTGCGACGTCGAATCCATGCGTGGTAAAGCGGATCATGGAAATCCTGAACGACATGAAAGCATTGCATTCCGATAAGCATTACACCCTGTCGATCAGACAGGGAGGTGAAATCCTGCAAATGCTGAACAGCCGCCGCTTAGGTGCGGCTGTCGTCACCCCAGAGGCAGCAGGCGGTCGCTTGCTTCTGCACCGTCTTTCCGTTATTTCGTCCCAGCCGCTGGTGATGGATGAGGATGGGGCGCTACTGGCATCGGCTGAAAAGGAATCCCAGCAGCAAAAGGTTATGTGGAGAATGGATGCCCCCAACCCGCTTGCACAGGAATTTGTACATCAGTTTTGTATACACAAGGCATAGGCAGTGATATAATACTCCTGAATCAAGGGGGGAGTGCAATGGCATTCAAGACAGAGGGGCTGTCTGATGTGGAGAAACAGTATGGAAAGCTGACGATCTTTGCCAGCTATTTTTCCGGCACGGGGAAGAGTTGGCGGATGCTGGAAACGGCCGAACGCGTCCGGCAGGCGGGACAGGATGTAGTAATCGGGCTGCTTTCCGGCGATGCGTGGAAAGATACCCGAGTGCTTGCGGATCGCTTTGAAATGCTGCCCTGTAAAGAGCTAAAGAAAAATGGCCGGACAGACAGGGAAGTCAATCTGGAAATGTGTTTGAAACGTATGCCGGATCTGATTTTGATTGATGATCTTTCGCATAACAATATTGATGGCGCCCGCCACAGGAAGCGCTATCAGGATATCGAGGAACTGCTCAAAGCCGGAATAGATGTATATACAACATTGGATATCCATCATATCGAAAGCCTTCAGGACACGGTTTCCGATATATTTGGGGGAACTATTCCAGACCGTATCCCAGATCGTATTTTTGATCAGGCCGCCCGTGTAGAGTTTGTCGATATCGAACCCGAGCTCCTGTGCGAGCGGCTGCTGCGGCAAAACCGAAAGGCGTTCCCGCTCTCTCAACTGAACGCATTGCGGGCAGTCGGGCTGCGCCGTTGCGCAGATAGGGCGGCAGCCTGTATGCAGCAGACGCCGCCCCATACGCATGACCAGATCCTTGTCTGTATTTCCGCTTCTCCATCGAGCGAACGGATTATCCGTGCCGCTGCGCAAATGGCAAATGCGTTCCAATGCGGATTGATCGCGCTCTTTGTAGAGACAAAGAGCTTTCAATGGGGGACAGAGGCTGACCGTGAACAGCTTCAGGAAAACATCAGGCTGGCGCAGCAGTTAGGCGCGACCGTTGAAACCGTGTATGGTGATGATGTTGCCTATCAGATCGCAGAATTTGCAAGGCTGTCTGGCGCGGCTAAAATTGTAATAGGCCGCAGCACACAGCAGGGCCGTCTGTTTTTCCGAAGGCCCTCCCTGATTGAACGGCTGATTTATCTGGCTCCGGCACTGGATATCCATATCATACCGGATAACCATCCGGCGAATCAAACCGCTGCAAAATACATGGAAGCCATGTATGTATCACCGGTATCCCTACTGGATCTGATGAAAAGCGCATTGATTCTGATATTGGTCACGCTGGCCGGTTGGGTATTTTACCATTTCGGTTCAACGGAAGCGAATGTCATAGCAATATATCTGTTGGGGGTCATGCTGATCTCCGTATTTACCAAAAGCTCGGTTTGCAGTCTGACAGGGTCAGTCATCGCCGTGCTGGCGTTTAATTTTTTCTTTACAGAGCCGCGTTTTACGCTGCAGGCGCATGGAAGCGATTATCCGGTCACGTTTCTGGTCATGTTTCTCGTATCCCTCATCACCGGTTCCATGGCTGCGCGCTTGAAAGCGCATGCAAAGCATTCGGCGCAGGTCGCGTGGCGAACAAAGCTCCTTTTTGAAACGAACCAGTGCCTGCAAAAAGCACAGACACAGGAAGAAATCCTTTCCATAACCGCAACCCAGCTGCAAAAAATATTTCAGCGCGATGTCGTTGTGTATAATATAGAAAACGGCGCGCTGAACACCCCGACGCTTTTTCTGATGGATGACACGCAGACTGGCGAGATCTATCGATCGGCAGAGGAAAAGCAGGTAGCGCAGTGGGTGCTGGCGAACAACAGACGCGCCGGCGCAGGCACGGACAATTTGCCCGGGGCCCGCTGCACCTACTTGTCCATCCGTACAGGGAAGCAGGTATATGGCGTGATCGGCATTGCGGCTATGGGAAAAACAATGGATTCCGTAGAAACCAGCATATTGCTGTCCATTCTGGGGGAATGCGCGCTGGCGCTTGAAAACCAGAACAATTTGGAAGAAAAAGAGGCGGCTGCCGTTATGGCGAAGAACGAGCAGCTCAGGGCAAATCTGCTGCGATCCATTTCGCATGATCTCCGCACCCCGCTTACGGCGATTTCGGGTAATGCGAGCAACCTCCTTTCCAATGGAAAGCTGTTTGATGAACAGACAAAAAACCGGATGTATGCTGATATTTATGACGATGCAATGTGGCTGATCAATCTGGTAGAGAATCTGTTGTCTGTCAGCAGGCTTGAATCAGGCCGGATGAACCTCAGCCTTTCTACGGAGCTGATAGATGAGGTGGTTGCAGAGGCACTGCGCCATATCGACCGGAAAAGCACAGAATATCATTTGCATGTACAAAGCAGCGACGAATTTACACTGGTGGAAATAGACGCAAGGCTCATTATTCAGGTGATAATCAACATTGTGAATAATGCGATAAAATATTCGCCGCCGGGTTCGGAAATCAATATCGGCTGGAAGCGTCAGGGGAAATATGTTGATGTTTCTGTTGCGGATAACGGTCCGGGGATACCAGATTCTGCAAAGCCGCGGATATTTGATATGTTTTACAGCGCGTCGAACCGTATCGCCGACAGCCGCCGCAGCATGGGGCTGGGGCTGGCGTTATGCAAGTCCATTGTTAACGCCCACGGCGGAGAAATCACTGTGTCGGATCATTTGCCGCAGGGTTCGGTTTTTACTTTTTCAATACCGGCTGGGGAGGTCGAATTGCATGAATAAACCGTTAATATTGGTCGTGGAGGATGATATGCCGATCCGAAACCTGATCACAACAACCTTGAAAGCGCACGGATATCGCTCCATAACAGCGCTCAACGGAGAAACAGCCATTCTGGAAGCAAGCTCACACAATCCTGATATTATGCTGCTTGATTTAGGGCTGCCGGATATAGACGGCGTAGAGGTGATACATCGCGTCCGCTCCTGGTCCAATATGCCGATTATTGTCATCAGCGCCCGCAGCGAGGACTCAGATAAGATTAAAGCATTGGATGCTGGCGCGGATGACTATCTGACCAAGCCGTTTTCCGTAGAGGAGCTGCTGGCGCGGCTGCGTGTGACGCAGCGCCGGTTATCCGCTCTGCAAATCGGGGCGGTCAATACAGAGTCTGTATTTGTAAATGGTAAGCTGAAAGTCGATTTTGCTGCGGGATGTGCATTTTTGGACGGACAGGAACTGCACTTGACCCCAAGTGAATATAAGCTGCTGTGCCTTCTCTGCAAAAATGTAGGAAAGGTGCTGACACATACCTTTATCACGCAGCAAATTTGGGGAAGAAGCTGGGAAAATGATGTGGCTTCGCTTCGGGTATTTATGGCAACGCTGAGAAAAAAGCTGGAGAAAGATCCTGATGCACCGCAGTATATCCAGACCCATATTGGAGTTGGTTACCGCATGATGAAGGTGGAATAATATGTTGCCAGTCCTCATTGGAAAGGGAAAATATAGGCATAATTGGGTGAAAATAATTCTACGCTCGTCTTCAACTCTCTCCATCTCCGCCAAAAACCCGCACTTTTTCTTAATGAAAAAGTGCGGGTTTCATTTTGTCTCGAATCGTGTAGAAATAATAGCTTCCCGCGCCATCCTTAAAAAGCAGGAGTGCTTTCCGCCTGCAGCGCCAGCTTTTCCTGGCTCCGTCCGCGGAGACTGCGCAAAGACGGGATACATTATTTTTTAGAGAGCATGCAGCAGGAGCTGTGCCACGCGGAAAGTTGCAGCGTGCAACATCTTAATCAAAGCTTGCTTTTCGGAAAGGCAGTGCTGGACCATCCCTGATGAAAGGACGCAGACCGATCCGGATTTTCATGCCGCCATGTACCGGATGATTACCGCGATCGAGCGGCATGGGACTGCATGCTGGATGTAACAATGGACAGATGCTCCGCTATACCGAACAGGGAGCGCGCACCTATTTATTCATCGGCCTGCGGGAAACGCGGCGTGCCGGACACAATCGGATATAAACGGCAAACAGGCCGGAGGCTTATGCCTCCGGCCTGTTTGTCATGTGAGATAAGCCGCGGGAATCGGCAGACTCAGAAGAGGAGCGAGGGATGCTCCTGGATGACCTCGAAAAAAGGCTTGTCGAAATGGACGTAAAACGCCAGATAAATAATCAGCATGCGCGGCGTTGGCCGGGCGGAAATCGTGCGGCCAATATACTGCTTGGCCAGCGGGCTGTGCAGCGCGTCCAGACATAGGTTGGCGGTGCGTTCGATCTGGCGCGTGGCGGCGGTCAGCGATTTACCCGACCGCTTGGCTACGACCGGATAGACGTCGCTGCCGACATAAATATCATCCATGGGGATTTTCTGCCGGAAGAGCAGGTCGGCCATGACCTCCACGGAAAGCGCGAGCGCATGGGTGTTTGCCTTTTCCGCGCCGATAATTGTTCGAATGATTCGCTCGGATTTTTCCATATGATAAAACCACCTTGACTGTAAGATGATTCCATGATATGACAAAATATGTAATATTCGACAACGGGCGACATGAAACGACAAAAATTAATGCAACCAAAACGGTTCAGGAAAAGAAATCCCGCAGGCGGAAAGGCGGCATGCGACGGGTTTAGATGAGATAAGTTCCGTTTTCCGATGCTTTTCGGGCATTGGCTGCAAGGGGGGGCCGCGAGAATGAGGAGGAACGTCCGGCTACTCAGCGCGGTTTGGGCGCAGCGCGGCGGCGGCAGGGGCGCTCTGGCCCTGCTTGAGCGCGTGGAATGTGATGGTCAGGTTGGCTCAGAACGCGCCCTGCACAACCGCTGCTGGTAGGACAGGCTGACTCTATCCGCTGCGTGTTCCAGCGCTTTCATCTGGGCGGCGGTTACAATGGGCGGCTGAATAAGGGAGCGCCTTTCTATAGGCGCGGTTCAGTGTTGCGGATGGTCTTCGCCGCCCTAACGGCCCCCGTACTTTACACAGCGTGGGAACGAAAAGTAAGAGGAGAGAGAAGGAAACATCCATATGGAAGAAAATTGCGCGCGGGAACGGTTTTTTCTTCAAAAATACGGATGCATATGATATAATAGCCGCAGAAGCGGATACAGCGGCTCGTTTCGGCAATACAAACTGCACCGGACGGACAGGGGACGCCCGGGGAACAACAAGGAGGATGAACCACAATGTCTATCGCAATGAAAGCGCCCGGCCGGTATGTACAGGGCTTTGGGGAGCGCAAAAAGCTCGGTCAGAGTGTGAAAAAGCTTGGCAGCACGTTTTATGTGCTCTGTTCGCCCGGCGGCCGCCGCCGGTTTGGCGAGGAGATCGAGCAAAGCCTGACGGAGCAGGAAAAAACAGTTGTCTTTGCCGAATTCCACGGCGAGGCGACCAAGGCTGAGGTCTTCGCCATATGGATGCCTGCAAGGCCGCGGGCTGCGATGCCGTGATCGGCATGGGCGGCGGCAAGGTGATCGACACGGCGAAGACCGTTGCCGAGAACCTGGGCGGCCTGCCCTGCATCATCATCCCGACCGTGGCCTCGAACGACGCGCCGTGCTCGGGCGTGGCGGTACTCTATAATGAGCAGGGCGTGGTGGTCAAGGCGGTCATGATGCGCCGCAATCCGGACCTCGTGTTGGTGGACACCGAGATCTTGTCCAAGGCACCGGCCCGCCTGCTGTCGGCCGGCATGGGCGATGCGCTTTCGACCTGGTTCGAGGCGGAGGCGTGCCGCAAAAACGGCGTCAAGACCATGGCGCGCGGTCAGGAGACCGAAACCGTCGCTATGATGAGCCGCCTGTGCTACGACCTGCTGCTGCGCTACGGCTCGGAAGCGCTCGATGGCGTCAAGCGCGGCGAATACACGCCCGCGCTTGAAAAGGTGGTCGAGGCGAATATCCTGCTCAGCGGCGTCGGCTTTGAGAGCGGCGGCCTTGCGGCGGCCCACGCGATCAACGACGGCTTCGCGCAGGAGCCGCAGGCGCATGGCATGTACCACGGCGAAAAGGTCGCGTTTGGCGTGCTGACCCAGCTTGTGCTGCAAAAGGCGGATGCGCAGACGCTTGAGGAGGTGCTGGGGTTCCTGGCGCGGGTCGAGCTGCCGATGACGCTCGCACAGCTCGGCATTACCGAGATCAGGGAGGAAACCCTGCGCAAGGTGGCGGAGGCGGCCTGCGTACCGACGCAGTCCACCAAAAACCTGTCCCCCGATATTACGGCGGAGGACGTGTACCAGGCGCTTCTGGAAGCGGACCGGATCGGTCGGGAGTACCTGGCGCGCTGAAACAAACAGGGGACATGGCGGTGCAGCGCCGTTCCATGTCCCGTAGCCCCGCGATGCAGCATTGCGGGGCTTTTCGCGCCGCGAGGGGCGCGGGAAAAATCAGAAAATGGGGGAAATGAAATGGGAAAGGCATTCCTGCAGCAGCTCAGGAACGAGTTCAGGGGATACAACGGGCATAAACTGTCACAGGATCTGATGGCAGGGCTGACAGTGGCGGCGGTTGCGCTGCCACTCGCGCTGGCGTTCGGCGTTTCCGCGGGCGCGACCGCGGCCTGCGGCCTGGTAACGGCAATCGTTGCCGGACTGGTGATCTCGGCGCTGACCGGAGGCTACTATCAGATATCCGGTCCGACCGGAGCGATGGCGGCGATTCTCGGCTCGCTGATCGGTACATATGGGATGCAGGGGATGTTTGTGGCCACTTTCCTGGCGGGCATCATGCTGTTGATCGCAGCAGTGCTGCATCTGGGCAACCTGACGGCGTTCGTACCCGCTCCGGTCATCACAGGCTTCACCTCTGGTATCGCGGTGATCATTGCCATGGGGCAGATCGACAACTTTTTCGGCACATATTCCGAGGGCGGGTCGGCGTTGGCCAAGCTGGCAAGCTACGGCACGCTTGGCTTCCGGCCCGATCTGGCAACCACGGCGGTCGCACTGTTTGTGACGGTGCTGATGGTGGTGTTCCCGAAGAAGTGGAACGCGGTTGTTCCGGCGTCGCTGATCGGCATTATTCTGGCGACTGCCGCGACCATGCTGCTCGGCCTGGATATCGCGACGGTGGGAGAAATACCGCAGACGCTGCTGCTGCCCGACCGGCTTTCCCCACGGGCGGTCGACTGGAGCGCCGTACCCGCGCTGCTGGCGCCCGCTTTTTCCATCGCGGTGCTGAACATGCTGGAAAGCCTGCTGTGCGGCGCGTCCGCGGGGCGGGCGACCGGAGTCAGGCTCAACAACGACCAGGAGCTGTTCGCGCAGGGGGTAGGCAATCTGGTGCTGCCGCTGTTCGGCGGCATACCGGCGACCGCCGCGCTGGCCCGCACCTCGGTCGCGGTGCGCTCGGGCGCGCAGACCCGTCTGACCGGCGTGTTCCATGCGGTTGGGCTGCTGATTATGATGTTCGCGCTCGCGCCTGTGATTCGTAACGTGCCGCTCGCTGCGCTGGCTGGTGTCCTGATGGTGACCGCGTGGCGCATGAACGAGTGGCATGCGATCCGGTATATGTTTTCCCACCGGTTTAAGGGGGCGATTGCGAAATTCGCGGTCACGATGGTCTGCACGATCATGTTCGACCTGACGGTTGCGATCGTGGTCGGCGTGGGTCTCGGGCTGATACTGATGGTCGCGCGCCTGTCCAAGCTGCAGATCAACTACGAGCGGGTGGATATGTCCCGCCTGAAAAACGACGATCCGGTGCTGAACGCGCGGTACAGCAACGCGATGGTCGCTTACATCACTGGTCCGCTGCTGTTCGCCAACATCAGCGTGCTCGAGGAGTTGCCCGACCGCGTGGCGGGCTGCGATACACTGCTGCTGTCCATGCGCGGGGTGCCGACGGTGGATGTATCCGCCGCGCAAACCCTACAGGCCATTCTGGAGAGCTTCCGCGAAAGGGGCGTGGATGTGGCGATTTGCGGGCTGCCCACGGCCTCCATGACCATGCTGCGGCGGGCAGGCATTGTGGAGCTGATGGGTGAGCAGGCGTTCTACTGGAGCGTCGAGCGGGCGTTGCTTGATCCGCGTCCCCGTCCGGAAAACGCGCAGACGGTCCAGCGGGTATAAAAAGCATAAACCGCCTGCCGGTTTGTAGGCCGGCAGGCGGTTTTTCGCGGTGGGACAGAGCAGCGTCAGACCGTGCGGATGAGCTCTCCAATGGTGATCTCCGGATCCTCGACCGCGGCAAACAGAATGCGCATCAGGTAATAGTAAAGCTTTTCGACTTCCTCCAGGCTGTACCATGCGGCTTGGTATTTGAAATAGAAATCCATGCCCGTGCCGAGCGGACGGTGCATAACCGTCAGGTAGAGCGGCTGCACAGCGGTGCCGTTATCGTGCCAGATCGAACGGTATTCGATCTGGTTGAGGTGGTCGTCCTGCATCCGCATGGGGAACGGCTGGTAGGTGAGCGCAATGCTTTCGTACAGTGCGTCCGCGGGCGCGCCCCAGCGCTCGCGGCGCAGGCGGTCGGCTTCCAGCGTATCGAAATCCGTATGGCGGTATACCTGGTTCTGGACCGCGGCAATCTGGCGCACGCCCTCGATAAAGCTGGTATCTGCGGGCATCACCGTGCGGCAGGGGAAGCAGTGGATGCGCGTGCCGCCGGCCTTGCGGTCGATGCGGGACACGCGGCGCGATACATAGTTGCGCACGCTGATATCAGGCTCGCCGTCATTCTGCTTGGACAGATAGGTGCGCAGGCCCATGAGCAGCAGATTGGTCATGGAGATATTCTGTTCCTCGCAGAATTCGAGCAGGCGTTCGGCGGGCGCGGACTCAAGGATGAATGTGCGCTGGCCGACCGTCAGGTCGTGTTTTTCGTTGTGCGCCCAGCGCGCGCCGGAGGCGGTATGGCCGGGGCCGCGGATATCGGTGTAGAGCGGTTCGCCCGCCCGTTCAGCCTGCTCTTTCCAGAACGCAAGGTCGCGCGCCGTGCGGACCGGATCGGCCGCGCGCTCCAGGTCGCGCTGCAGAGAGGCAAGGTAGGGGGCGCGGTCTGCGGGCGGCTTGGTGCCGAACACCTCGGCGGCGTACAGCTCGACCACATCGCAGAGCAGCACGATCATGGCGCAGGAGTCGGACAGCATGTGATCGATGCGGACAAAGGCGCCGTTCCAGCCATCCGGCATGGCAACGGTGACGATCTCAAACAGCGGCGCGTCCCACCGCGGCTCGAACGGCTGGCGGCTCCAGCGGTGCAGCTCAAGCATGGCCTCGGACTCGGTCATGCGGGACAGATCGACATGGCGGACCGGACGGTCGTCCGCCGGCACGATATACTGGCGGGCTGTTCCGTCCTTCCCGCAGGTGAAGCGGACGCGCACGGAGTCGTCCCGCTCGACCGCGCGGCGCACCGCCCGCGCGAGCGCGTCAAAATCAACATCCAGATGGATGAACAGGCTGACGCAGATATTGAGCACCTGCTTTTCGCACGCATTCTGCAGCGTGACAAGGTGCAGCCGCTGCGCGGCTGTGATCGGATACTGTTCCATCAAGGCTCCCCCTTTTTCTTTCTCCGTTGTTTTACCGGTTTATACCAATTTTATTATAAGTGCGGAAAGAGGAAAAAGAAAGTCGGATTTTAGACAAAAATTCGTGAAATGTATGGATAGTGAACGTTTAAGGCGTGTACAGTCCGACAGGCCTCCCGCGGAAAAATAAACGGAGCGGATTGTGCCGCCGGACCATTTGGCGTATACTGTAAATATAGTGGCGGAAGCGGCGGCAGGGCCGGAGCCGCCGCCTTGAAAAGAAAACAGAAATCTGCTGCGCGCCGGTATCCGGCGGGAAAGGAAACTGCATATGTACGGATTGACCTCTTTTACTATAAAAAATATGACGCTGCGCAACCGGATTGTGATGCCCCCCATGTGCATGTACAGCGCGGGGACGGACGGGATGGCGAAAGCGTTCCATTTTTCACACTACACCGCGCGCGCCGTAGGCGGTGTGGGGCTGATTATTATGGAGGCCACAGGGGTTCTGCCCTGCGGACGGATCTCCGATCATTGCCTGGGCCTGTGGAACGACGAGCAGGCAGAGGCGCTTGCGCCGATCGTCAGAGCCTGCCAGGAGCAGGGGGCGAAAATGGCGCTTCAGCTCAACCACGCGGGGCGCAAATGCGAGGCGTCGGTCCCTGCGGTTTATGCGCCGAGCGCGATCCCCTTTGACGAAGGCGCGCCCCTGCCGCGCGAAATGACCGAAGCGGATATACGGGAAACGGTCGCGGCGTTCCGCAGCGCGGCTGCACGGGCGGCGCGGATTGGGTTCGACGCGATCGAGATCCACGCGGCGCACGGCTATCTGCTCAGCGAGTTCCTGTCCCCGTTGACCAACAGGCGTGCGGATGGCTACGGCGGCTCGACCGAAAACCGCTGCAGGCTGCTGCTTGAGGTGCTGCAGGCGGTGCATGAGGTGTGGCCGGCGGAAAAGCCGGTGCTGGTGCGTGTTTCTGCGGAGGATTACGAGCCGGATGGAATGCATCCGGAGGAGATGGCGCGGGTCGCGGCGCTCATACGGCCCTATGCGGATATCCTTGACGTCAGCACGGGTGGCGTTGTGCCGACCCCGCCCGCGTCCTTGTATGCTGGCTATCAAGTCAAGGCGGCGGAATTTCTCCGGCAGGCGTCCGGCCTGCCGGTGATCACGGTTGGTCTGATTACCGATCCGCATCAGGTGGAAGAAATCCTGGGGAACGGCCGCGCGGACCTTGTAGCACTTGGCCGCGAGTTGTTGCGCAACCCCTATTGGGTGCTCAACACGGCGCGGGATTACCGGATCGATTACGACTGGCCCGCGGCGTATGCGCGTGGCTTCAAGGCCCGCCGATAAGAAACGCGGGAAAAACGCCTCCAAAGCAGCGCTTTGGAGGCGTTTTTCCACAAAGTTACATATGGGGCATCAATAGGCTGAGATGGCGGTCCATATGCCGCTCGAGAATGCTGTCGTATTCCGCGCGGTGCTCCCGCCAGAAACGGTAAAGGCGGTCCTTGAAGCGGAGCGAGCCGTCCGGATTGGTTTCGTTCATGATTTTGCCGTAAGTGATATGCAGGAGCTGGCGCGATGTGGCCAGATTGAGCAAGGAGGGGAGATCCTTGTCCGCCATGCCGGAGATATCGGGGATCTGCTCGGGCTCGGTGGAAACATGGTAATTGGCGCGCGACTCCGGAAATACGCCGATGGCATAGGCGTACAGCTCGCGGAAGAGCGCGGGTTCCGCGACCGCGGTCAGGCGCAGCGCTTCCAGCCAGCTGGTACCCGAGGTCTTGACGTGGAACCGCCCGTGCGTCATGCGGCCGACGGAGGGGTAGACTGCAAATTTGTCCGAGCCGGAATGCACGCTGATCTTATAGCCGAAATGGTCGGCCACCGCAACATGCACCTTGAATTCCTCGTCAAACTGCGCGAGGTCGCCGATATAATCGATGCCTTTTTGGAATTCGCCGCAGAAGCGGGGCGCCATGGTTTTGAAAACCACGCCGGCCTTTTTCAGCTCATTGGCGGCAAAGAAATGCTGCGCGGGCGTGGTGGGTGTTTCGGTCTCGTCGATCGAAATTTCGAGCTCCACGCTGGAACCGGCGATGCAGGCGTCATAGATCGATTTGGCAAAGGAAATGGCCTCGCCATAGATCAGGTAGGCCTGGTGCAGGGTGGTGCGGGTGAACTGGACGGAAACGTCGCCCGTAAGCTGGAACGAACGGCCGAGATATTCCTGCTCCAGCGCGGCAGGGAGCGGGCGCAGCGCTTCCAGCTCCATGCCGGACATGGACGCCGCCTCGCCGCGGATATGCTCGCTGCAGTCCAGGGTAATCATGGTATAGCCGCAGTCGATCGCGTATCTGACCTCCTCCAGGGACTTGAGGTGGTCGCCGTCCGCGCCGTAGCCCTTTTTGAAGCCAGCCTGCAGCACCTGGAACGTCACGCGGTCCAGCACGTCGTCATAGGTCCGGTTCATCAGCTTGATCTCGCGCATGGACTGCTGGGCAAAAATCGGGTACACATCATATTTCCGGATGGCATGGATATGGCCCAGGGTGGCGATGCCGAGCCGGTCGCCCATGCCAAAGCTGCGGTCCTGCCCCAGGACCGGCTGCGGGGCGGTGAAGGGCAGAAGATGGTGCAGGCAGACCGCGGTTTCGTGGGTCAGGGGGACCTTGGCGAGTGGGAGCTGGTCTATTTCCACGACTTCGTCGGCCTGAAACGGGCAGTTTCTGCCCCAGAAAAGGATCGCGTCGTAAGAGCCGAAATCCGCCATGCAGAGCTGGCCGTTTTCCAGTTGGTTCCAGGATTCGGGGTACAGGGCGAGCGGCTTGTCCTGCAGCTTGTCCTGCAGGGAGGGAAGAAGGTCAATCAGTTTTTCCATTTTCAATTTCTCCTTTGTTCGCGCGCAAACGCGGCGCGGTAATGCGCGGAAAGACAAAAAAAGCCCCAGATCCGTTTGGAATCTGGAACTTTTTATGGATGTAAGGGTTACGAGCGGAACAAATGGATATTTTGATACTGGAACAGCTTTACGGAGGTCAGGATATCCTGGTCGTGTTCCGACATGTAGCGGCGCGCGGCCTCTGCGTTGCCCTCTCGGATGGCGTTGAGGATGTTGGTATGCTGTACGAGGGAGTCGGGGAGGCGCGCCTGGGAAATCGCGACGGATACGCGAACCAGCTTGGTAAACACCTTTTCGATCGTCTGATACATTTGGCGGTTGTAGGTGGCCTTGGCGATCGCCATGTGGAAGCGCTGGTCGCATTCCGCCACAGCCTCTTTCTGCTCAGCCGGTATCGTTCGGTGGTAATCGTGGATCTGCTGCATCTCCATGATATCCGCCTCGGTATGCCGCAGCGCGGCATAGTAGGCGGCGGAGCGTTCCAGGCTCTCCCGGAGTTCCAGCAATTCGATGACCTCGGTAGCGCTGATCCTGGAGACGATGGCGCAGCGGTTGGGAAGCAGCTCGACATAGTCCTCAAACGCCAAGCGGCTGATGGCCTCCTTCACAGGCGTGCGGCTGACCCCAAGCTGGCTGCTGAGCTCGCGGATATACAGCGCAGCGCCGGGGCCATAAGTGCCGTTGAGGATATTATCCCGCAGGACCCGATATACAAATTCCGATTTGCTTTCGCCGTTTGCAGTGCCTTCGTCAAAAAATTCCATTCGTTTTCACCATTCTTCACAGCCTTTTAGGAGACCATAATTTTGTTATTTTGCATCGAATTGCTAAAATTAGTCTATTATAATCTCCAAGTACTGTCAAGAACATTTCACGGCTTTTGACAGAAATGCCATGCCGCGGACGCCGGCAGTCATACTGTCCGGCTCGGGGATGCACTCCAGCGAGATGGTCCCCTGGTAATCCACCTCTTGCAGCGCGGCAAGGATAGGGGCAAAATCCAAATGCCCCGCGCCGGGATACAAGCGGTTGGAATCGGCAACATGGAGATAGCCCAGCTTGTCGCCGGCGGTGCGGATTGCCTGCGGCATATCCGCTTCGTCGATATTCATATGGAACGTGTCCATATGGACCCAGCAATTCGGCAGCTCCCATTTGTCCAGAAATTCCCGCAGCTCGGCGGCGGTGTTGAACAGGTTGGTTTCATACCGGTTGATGACCTCGACCAGGATGCGCTGGCCCTTGTTCGAGGCATAGGCGCCAAGCTCGCGCAGCTGGCCGGCCAGCAGGCGGTCGAACTCCTCCTGCTGGGTATCCGGCCGGTTGCCCTTTACCCAGCCGATCACGACGCCGTCCGTCGCGCCGAGCGCGGCGGCGATGTCGATATAGGCCTTTACTTCGGCCATAGCGGCTTCGCGGTTCGCCGGATCGGGGGAGGTGATGCACCGGTTCCGGCGGGTGAAGATCTGACCGGTGACGATAGCGGAAACCTTGACGCCATAACGGGAGCATGCGTCTTTCATCAGCGGGAGCGGAAAATCGCCCGCGTCGATGATGTGGATTTCGATGGCGTCATACCCCCAATCCGCAGCCTGCCCGACGGCCTTCACCAGATCGCCGCGCAGCACCAGCGGCGCGCGCGGGGCTCCGCTGGTGATCGCCGTGATGGCGAGCAGATTTTTCATGTTCGCTCACTCTCCTCCGGTCAATCGTATGCGAGGGTATAGATATGGCGCTCGCCGGCGAGGACGGCGCGTACCGCCTCGGGATCGCGCTGGGTCATCAGCTCGGTCGGCGGAAGCTGACCCGCAGGGTAGCGCTCCAGAATGTCGTTTACCAGCTTCTCCAGATAGTCCAGCGTCATCTCAATGCCCTTGCGCGCCTTTTCCGGATCCGCCAGCTTCGCGTCTCCGATTACGCCCTGCGGCTGGCAGATGCACTCCATCCCGCATGAGCCCAGCGCATTGTACCACTTGATCGGGCCGCTCCCGCGTTCCGCCGAGTTGTTGATATGTCCCTTGGGCAGCATCGGCGCTGCTTCTACCTTCTCCGCATACTCCATCTTGCACAGCTCGGGGAACAGCGCCAGCGACCACGACTGCTCCACTTCATCCGCGTGTACGAACGGCGTATCGTACGGACCGCCCCTGTCCTTTGTGTCCAGCTGCTCTTTGGCGCAGTTCCAGAAGTGTGTGTACAGGATGATTGACGGCACCTGGAACTTCTTCCCGAATTTATGGATCGCCAGCGGGATCACATAATCCTGCCCATGACCGTTGACCACGATCATCTTGCGGAAGCCCGCGTTCCAGAAGCCCGCGAACACATACACAAGGTAATCCGCCAGCGTCTCCTCGGGAATGATGATCGTCCCTTTCTGCCCCAGATGGTGATACGGGTGGGAGCCGTACCAGATCGGCTGCGCCACTGTGCAGCCCGTCGCCTTTGCCACCTGCTCGCACAGCCGCGTGTCAAGATAGGTATCCTCTCCAAACGGCGCGCTTGCTCCATGGTTCTCCGTGGAGCCTACTGGAATCAGAATCACGTCGTTCTTCTCCAGACGCTCGCTCACTTCCTTGCGCGTCATGTTCTGATAATAGATACCGTTGTCCGCTTCCATATTCCCGCCTTTCGCCGGAATTTCCCATTTGCTCATCTTTTTGTACCTGCCTTTCGTATTAAAATTTGTAAATGGAATGGGATCGTTGGTGTGATAGATAGGATCAGCAAATGACATGTCAATGGCATGCCACTTTGGCTGCATTATACGCCCGCTCCTTTGTTTTATCAATAGGAAAAAGGAAAAATAAAGAGGTAAAATTCATTTTTGTGATTTTCGCACAATAGGCGAAGCGAAAATTTGTGGCTTATTGAATGAAAAATGAGGTTTTAGACACTTGATTTTTTGGTTGAAATGTGGAATTATAGTCTTACACAGAGGGGAGGCGCTAAAAAAGACGGAGGAATCAAATGGCATTTATATGGCATGCCATTCAAATGCCAAAAAAGCAGGAAAAACCAGTATATTCTACATATGCAAAAAAGTGACAGTGAGATAGATGTTATTTTATTATGGCAATATGATAGGCTGTCTGTACCATACAGTTTGGCCGCGAAGGCCGGTGCATGGAGAAAGGAGATGCGTCTAAAGCGATGGAGGAGAAAATGAGGGCCGTGCAGATACACGCGCCGGGAGAATTCTCCGTGGATTGGGTCCCTGTACCGCATCCGGGACGCGGCGAAGTGTTGGTAGAGGTGAAAGCGGTTGCGATTTGCGGGTCGGACCCCGGCATCTTTAATGGAAAGGTGCTGCAGAACGGCTGGCCGCCGCACTTTCCCTTTATCGCCGGACACGAGTTCGCGGCGCAGGTTGTAGCGCTGGGAGAGGGCGTGACCAACCTCAAGCAGGGCGATCGGGTAGCAGGTGAAGCGCATTGTGGCTGCGGCACCTGCGAAATGTGCAAAAAGGGTTATTATAACCTGTGCCTGAATTATGGCAATCAGGCGGCGGGGCATCATCACTACGGGCATAGTTCGCCGGGTTGTTACGCGCAGTATCAGGTGTATGATCAGAAAGCGCTGACGCTGCTACCGGATAACGTTACCTACGACGAAGGGACGCTGGTGGATACCGCGGGTACTGCTTACAACGCGCTGCGCCTGACCGGCGTGGAGCCGGGCGGCTTTACCGCCATTATCGGACCGGGGCCGATGGGCATTATGGCAATGTGTCTGGCAAAGGCCATGGGGTCGGCGACCATTGTAATCGGCCGGCGCCAGCGTTTGGCGATGGCGGCAAGGCTCGGCGCGGACTATACGATCGATTATGAAAAGGTGGACGATCCGGTTGAGGAGGTACGGCGCATCACCGGTGGCGGCGCGCATCAGGTGATTGAAGCGGCCGGCAATGCAACGGCATATTTTGAATCCGTGCAGATGGCGCGCAAGGGCGGCCATGTGGCGCTGATCAGCATTCCGCCTAAAGACGGGCAGGAGGCGGCGCTCAAGTCGCTGATCATGAACCAGATTACACTGCATGGCGTGCGTGCGAACCCGAACTGCTCCAAAATTGTGCTTGACCTGATGGCGCAGGGAAGCCTGAACGTAAAGGATCAGATTACACATCGCTTCCCCATGGAGCAGATACACGAAGCGTTCGACACCTTTATCGGACGGAAAGACGGCGCGCTCAAGGTCATCGTTCATCCAAACGGGGATTGCTGAGGTGGATTGCTGATGGAACAAAAAATGAAAGCCGTTGTGCTGCATGCGCCGGGCGAATATCAGGTAGAACTGGTTGATATCCCGCAGCCGGGCTATAACGAGGTTCTGGTAGAGATCCGGTCGATCGCGATCTGTGGATCAGACCCCGGCATCTTCGCCGGAAAGGTGCGCAAAGACGGCTGGCCGCCGCACTATCCCTTTATCGCTGGACATGAGTTTGCGGGAAGGGTCGCCGCGATCGGCGAGGGTGTGAGCAACCTGAAGCCCGGCGACCGTGTAGCGGGCGAGGCGCACAGCGGCTGCGGCACCTGCGAAATGTGCAAGCAGGGTTTGTATAATCTGTGTATGAATTACGGGCATTCCGGCCACCACCATTACGGGCATGCGCATCCCGGCTGCTACGCGCAGTATCAGGTTTATGATCAGAAAGCGCTGACCGTCATGCCGGAAAACGTGACCTATGATGAGGGCGCCATGATCGATACCGGCGGTACGGCGTTTAACGGCATCCGCCTGATCGGCATTGTGCCGGGCGGCTGGACAGCGGTGATCGGCCCTGGTCCGATGGGAATTCTGCTGGCGCAGATGGCGAAGGCCATGGGCTCCAAAACCATAGTGATCGGGTACAGGGATCATGACCGCCTCTCTGTCGCCAGAGAGTTGGGCGTAGATCATACGATCGAGACGACCGAGGTTGCGGACGTTGTGGAGGAGGTGCGCCGGCTCACCGGCGGCAGGGGTGCCGACCGCAGCTTTGATTGCGCGGGCGCCGGCGATACGCTCGACGAGCTGATCCGCATGACCGCGAAAAACGGCAAAGTGGGTGTGATCGCGTATCCCAAGGTCCCGACCACACAGGAAGCTCTTTATTATATGGTAAAGAACCAAATCACGGTTCAGGGTGTGCGCGCGAATCCGAACTGCTCGCTGCCGTTGCTAGGGATGATCGGCCACGGCAAGGTCAACGCTCGGCGTCTGGTCACACACACATTCCCCATCGAGCAGACGGAGCAGGCGTTTGACACCTTTATCAACCATAAGGACGGCGCGGTCAAGGTGGTCATCCATCCCAACGGCGAGGAGGAAAACGAATGATCTCGTATATTTTGAAGGAGCCGAAATGCGTGGAGGCGCAGGAAGGCCCAAAACCGGTCCCACAGGGGCGCGAGGTGCTGGTCCGTATCCGCTATGTCGGCATCTGCGGCTCGGATATCCATCTGTTCAACGGCACCTATAACGGGCCGCACAGCTATCCCATGCGGTTCGGACACGAATGGTCGGGCGTGGTGGAGGCGGTCGGCAGCGAAGTGACCCGCGTCGAGGTCGGCGATGTCGTGACCGGTGACTGCTCGCGGTACTGCGGCGCCTGTCCGTCCTGCGAGGTGGACAAAAACCTGTGCCAGCATATTGAAAAGTTCGGCATCACGGTTGACGGGGCTTCGGCCGACTATATTCTGCGTGATGAAATGTACTTATACAGAGCGCCGGAGGGGCTGGATATCAAGCATCTCTGCCTTTCCGAGCCGGTTGCGGTCGCGGCGCACTTAGTGGAAAAAGTGCGCAAAGCGGTCCCCAGCGGTTTCGCGGATAAGCGCGTACTGGTACTGGGCGGCGGTGTGATCGGCATGAGCGCGCTGATGCTTCTGCTGCATATGGAAAACTGCAGGCAAGCCGAACTATACGATCTGGCGGAATCGCGCACCGCGCTGGCACGCGGCGAAGGCGCGCGTATCCCCGCAGCACAGGAGCTTGCGCCCAGCAGCGAGGGCGGCGATTACGCTTCCCTGTATGCTGCGGCGAAATACGATGTGGTGATCGAAACGACGGGAGTCGCGCCGGTATTTGCCAATGCGCTCAACTTGGTAAAGCCGGGCGGTGTGCTGGGCTGCGTCGGAATGATCGCCAAGGTAGAGATCGCGCAAAAGCTGATCGTTACCAAGTCGCTGACAGTCATCGGTTCGATCGGCGGCACGGGCGATTTCCCGCGCGCGATGGAATTCCTGTGCAAAAATCCGGCCTCTGCGGATAAGCTGATCAGCCATTATTATCCCATCGGGGAGGCGGCGCAGGCGTTTGCGACTGCGCGCGTGCCGGAGGGGACGATGAAAGTGGTGTTGACGCTGTGAGCGGCACGAAGCGGCTGGGCTGGATCGGCACCGGAGCGATGGGCGGCCCGATGGCTGCGCGGCTCTGCAAGGCTGGCTATCCGGTAACGATATGCGGCTCGGGCCGGCGTGATCTGTCCGGTTACGCGATGGAGACTGGCGCAAGACTGGCGCATAACCCGCGTGAGGTGGCCGAGCAGGCGGATATCATTTTCACGATGATCCCTAACGGGGAGGTTCTGCTGGATGTAATCACTGGGCCGGACGGTCTGGATAAGGCCAGCCTGCAGGAGAAAATAGTGGTTGATATGAGTACGGTGGATCCGGATTCCTCTGCGAGGGCGGCAGAACGGATGGAGAAGAACGGCGGCTGGTTGCTTCGCGCGCCAGTGACAGGCAGTACTCATTTTGCCGCGGCGGGAACGCTCGGCATCATGGTATCGGGCGACCGGCAGGTATTTGAGACCTGTCGGCCGTATCTGAAGGTCCTGGGCGACCGCCAGACTTGGCTGGGAGACGGCGAGCAGTCCCGATATATGAAGATCATCATTAATATGATGCTGGCGCAGGCGCTGCAGTCCTTTTCCGAGGGACTGGTGCTGGGGGAAAAGCTGGGGCTCCCTTGGGAGACAATGATCGATCTCATCGGGGACAGCGCTGCCGCCGCGCCGATTCTGCGCTATAAGGCAGATACCATGAAAGCGCGGGATTTCACGCCGACCTCGACCGGCTATAACATGCACAAGGACATGCGTATGGCGATGGAACTGGCAAAGCAGGTTGACGCAAACCTGCCGACCGCCAGCTTGACCATGCAGATGTACAACAGCCTGATCGCCATGGGGCTCAAGCAGAGAGATAACACGGCGATTCTTCTGGTAAACGAAAGGATGAATCAGTTGGCTCGCACGCCAGATTAAGGACAAGGAGGTAATTCAGTGGACGTAAAACAAGATAACGTGATCTTGCGCATGACAGGGATTACGAAGTGTTTTCCGGGCACTTTGGCGCTTGACAAAGTTCAGCTTACCTGTGAAAAGGGCAAGGTCCACATCCTGCTCGGTGAAAATGGAGCGGGTAAATCCACGCTGATGAAGATTATTTCCGGCGTATACACCAGGGATGAGGGAACGGTCTGGTATGACGGACAGGAGGTCAATTTCACCAATGTCCGCCAGTCCATGGAGGCCGGCATCAGCATGATCCACCAGGAGCTCAACCTGTTGCCGGAACGGACGATCGCGCAGAACATTTATCTGGGCCACGAGCCGATGGTAAAAGGTCTCAAGGGCGTAATCGACTATAAAAAGATGGTAAAGGACAGCCGTGAGCTGATGGACCGCCTGGGACTGGATCTGGACCCCAACATCCTGGTCAAAAAGCTGAGTATCGCTCAGATGCAAATGGTGGAAGTGGTAAAGGCGCTTTCCAAGGAGGTTAAGCTGGTCATTATGGATGAGCCGACCTCATCCCTGACCGATCGTGAGATCGATAAGCTGTTCGAGATTGTGGAAAAGCTGAAAAGAGACAATGTGGCGATCATATATATCTCGCACCGTATGGACGAGATCAAGCGCATTGGGGACTGTGTCACCGTTATGCGTGACGGACAGTACATCGATACGGTGGATGTAGAGGATATGGATCTGGACACGCTGATTTCCATGATGGTCGGCCGCAAGATAGAGAACATGTACGAACGGCATTACCGCGAACCCGGCAAGGTGATCTTTGAGACAAAGGACCTTTCCGGCTGGCGCTTCCGCAACGTGAATATAAATGTGCGCGAGGGCGAGATCGTTTCGCTGTCCGGTCTGATTGGCGCGGGACGTACCGAGATCGCCAAGGCTGTGTTCGGGGACGAGCCGATCGAACACGGCAGCTATACGCTATACGGCAAGCAAATCACGCGGACTACCCCTGTAAAGAGCGTGCGTAACTCCATGGGTTATCTTTCCGAGGACCGCAAGGCTGAGGGGCTTGTACTGCAGATGCCCATCAAGGAAAATCTGGTCGCGGCAAGCCTGACAAAGGTGTTTAAGGGTGGCGTCCTGCGCTCGGGGCCGGAGGACGAGATCGGCAAAAAATATGTGGCGGAGCTTCGTATCGCGACTCCGAACGCGGAAAAGCTGGTCGGAGAGCTGTCCGGCGGCAACCAGCAGAAGGTCGTTATCGGCAAATGGCTGGAAACCGGCTGTAAATTTCTGATCATTGACGAGCCGACACGCGGCATCGACGTCGGCGCGAAGAGCGAAATATACAAGCTGCTCGACCGCCTTGTCGGGGAGGGGTACGGCATCCTGATGATCTCCTCCGAAATGAACGAGGTTATCGGCATCTCCGACCGTGTCTATGTCATGAAGGATGGCGAGATCACGGGCGAGGTGACGCGCGAGAATATGACGCAGGAGGCCATCATGCGCTTCGCTGTTGGAGGAAAGGAGCGTGCGGTGAATGAATAAATCGCAGAAAGGGGGCGCGGCAGGTCTGCTGGCAGGGCTGAGAAAGCTGAACATCCCCGGTATCCTGATCGGCAACATCGTGCTGTTCGTCCTGTTTGGCTTGGCCAACGAACGCTTTTTATCCTCGTACAATATCATGATGATTTTCCGCAACACCTGCACACTGCTGATGGCGGCGCTGGGCTTCACACTGGTCATCCTGATCGGTAAGATTGATATGTCGGTCGGTTCGGTGGTGTCAATGGCTGCAGTCTCCGTGGTGGTGCTGTATAACGCCGGCGTGCCGGTCGCGCTGGCTCTGCTGCTGCCGCTGCTGATCGGTATTGCGGTCGGTGTGATCAACGGGCTATTGATTGCCAAATGTAATTTTGACTTTTGGGTTGTCACTTTCGGTATGATGAGCGTTTTTGCCGGCTTGGCGCTGGTAACGACGGACGGCAATACCGTGGCGATCAAGAACGATATCGTCAACTGGATCGGCAACGGAAAGATTGCCGGTATCTACGTTGTGATCTGGATCACGGTCATCCTGGCGGCGCTGATGGTATGGATACAGAAGAAGACTAAATTCGGCTACGATGTTTTCGCGCTCGGCGGTTCGCAGGCTGTAGCCTCTGTGAGCGGCATCAACGTGGTCAAGACTTCGATTATCGTTTATGCGCTCAGCGGGCTGTTTGCGGCGCTGGCCGGCGTGCTGATCGCCTGCATGACCAATTCAGGCAGTCCGGCAGTGGGTGTGGACTATACATTCAACGCAATGGCGGCCATCGTCATTGGCGGCACGCCGTTCATCGGCGGCAAAGGCGGCATTGGCGGCACGATCCTCGGCGCGCTGCTGATGAAGATTCTGGCGAGCGGCCTCAGCCTGGTTGGCATCCCTGCCACCTGGCAGAAGGCGATCACCGGCTTTGTGATCGTTGCTCTGATCATTATTGATGTGGTCAACGACCACAGGAAGAATATCAAGGCGCAGAGGAGGGTATACAACAATGTCGGTTAAAAAGAAAAACCAGATCGACCTGCTCTCCCGTTTCCTGATCCTGGCGGTTGTATGCGTGGGCTTCGCCCTGCTCCGGCCGGAGGCTTTCCTGTCGGTCGATAATATCACACAGGTTGTGTTCCAGCAGACTCCATTCACGATCCTGATGGCATTCGGCATGAGCCTTGCCATTATCTCGGGCGGTATTGATATCTCGATGTCGTCCACCATGGTTCTTTCCAGTTATCTGAGCGCGTCCTATTTCCAGCAAGGGAATTATTTTATGGGGCTTGTGGTTGCGTTCGGTGTGGGACTTGGATTCGGCCTGTTCAATGGCGTGCTGATCAGCAAGGTAAAGATCGAACCGTTTATCGCAACGTTCAGTGTGGACTTTATGGCGCTTGGCCTGGCCTATGTCGTATGTAACGGCGAGTATGTCTACGGCTTTTCGGACGGCTTCCGCAGTATCGTAAACGGATACCTGATCCCGGGTATCCCGAATGTTGCGCTGGTCACGTTCCTTGTGTTCGCGGTGCTGTATTTCCTGACGCGTCGCACAATTTATGGCCGTACGCTTTACTCCTTGGGCCACAATAAAAAGGCGACCAAGCTGTCTGGCATGCACTCTGATGGGGTTATCCTCGGCGTTTATGTCACAAACGGCCTGCTGGCCGCGCTGACCGGCATCCTGTATCTGGCGCGCCTGAATGCGGCCGATCCCAGTATCCGAGGCACGTTGACAAACGATTCGATCGCTTCCGCGCTGATCGGCGGTATCGCGTTTTGCGGCGGCACAGGTTCGGTTGTCAATACGGTGATCGGTTCAATGATCATTATGTTTATCCGAAACGGTATGAACATCATGGGTGTATCGACCAACTGGCAACAGGCGGTAGTCGGTTTTGTAATTCTGTTTGCAATTGTTTATGAACGCGTACTCAACAACCTGATGGCAAAATATGCGGGAAAAGGCAATAAGTGAGGCATCTGTTTGTGTGTCATAACGGCATCACGCCGTATGATGATAAAGAAAGAGCCAGAAAAGGAGAATGTATCATGAAAAAGAGCAAAAGAATTGCGGCGCTGCTGATGGCAGCGGCCATGACAGCCACATTCGCAGGCTGCGGCAACGGCAGCGATGGTGGAAATGCGGCGGGCGACGGAGGCGAAAACGCAGAGGGGGGTAAAAACATTACCGTTATCCTGAAGAACTCTACCGCACCGTTCTTTATCAGCATGGCTGAGGGGGCACAGGCTGCCGGCGAAGAGCTGGGCTACAATGTCGAGGTAAAAACGCCGGTCGATACCGCCGAGGGTTCGGGCAACGAGCAGCAGAATCAGCTTTGTGATGAAGCAATCGTGAACGGCGTAGACTGCGTCGTTCTGTGTCCGGTCGATACCGAGGCAATTGTTCCGGCTGCACAGCGTATCGTTGATGCAGATATCCCTGTTGTAGCGCTTAACACCCGCCTGGGTGACGAGAGCCTGTGTGAAACCTTTGTCGGCTTGGAGAACGTACAGCAGGGCTACGAGACTGCCAAAGCGTTGTTTGAAAAAATGGGCGGCAAGGGTACGCTGATCATCATTGAGGGCTCTACCGGTGCGCAGACCTCGCTTGACCGTATCGAAGGTTGCAAGAAAGCGCTCGAGGAGTATCCGGACATTGAACTTGTTGCTTCTCAGTCTGCGAACTACTCCCGTGCGGAGGCGCTGAACGTGGCGCAGAACCTGCTCCAGTCCTACCCAGATGTAGACGCGTTCTTCTGCTGCAACGACGAGATGGCGTTGGGCACTGCGGAGGCGGTCGATGCTGCAGGTAAGACGGGTGAGATTATGATTTCTGGTCAGGATGCAAACGACGATGCGGTTTCCGCGCTGAAGGAAGGTAAGATCACGCTTACCTCTTGGGGCGATCCGTATATGCAGGGCTATGAAGGTGTAGTGGCTGCGGTAGACGTACTGGAGGGCAACGAGGTCAAGGAATTCTATGAGGTTTCGACCAAGGTTGTTGACGAGACGAATGTCGATTCGTTCAAAGACGAATAAAATATGATTTTTGGTGCGCCGCGGCGGTTTGAGGCCGCCGCGGCAGCGCCTCCCACTTGTTGAGTTCTTGGATCTGGCCGTGAGGGAGAGAGGGGTATCGCTTCCTGACGGTAGGACCCAAGCGAAAAAAACCTACATTTATACAAGGAGAATGCAGCTATGCAAGAGAAGTACTTAACGACAGCGTATCCGAACATATTTTTTGAGGATAACAAGGTAGGACGGCTGAAGAAACGGCTGTGGGACGCCTCGGAGGAGGAGATCCAGGCCATTCTGGATGATTACGGCATCCCGTCCGACAGTGAGATCGGAAAGCCGGGCTGCTATATCCAGACCTCGCCTCGCAAGATGGTGATTGAGAAACGCCATAAGAACGATATCGTCCTGGTGCCAATCGGCTGCACCGAGAATCACGGCATCCATAACAACTCCGGCCTGGACACGTTTATGTGTACCTCGATCTGCGAGGCGGTGCGACGCAAGACGGCTAAGGCGGGCCACGAGGTCGCGTTGGCGCTTCCACCGATCAACTACGGCGGCCATCCCTACCATCACTGCGGTATGCCCGGCACGGTCATGACGAGCGAGAAGTCCATCGTTGATACGCTGATTAACGTAATGGTCGGCTTGTGGGACGATGGTTTCCGCAAGATCATCCTTGTCAACAACCACGGCATGGACTGGATGCTCGAGTCCGCGATTCAGGAATTCTTTAAGCGCTTTGAGCTTCCGGCATTCGCAACGGTCGTTGAGTGGCATCGTGCGATTCGTGAATTTTGGTATCCGCTGGGCGATGAGCGGCCGGACTTCGTCAGCACGCCGTTTGTGCATGCGGACGAAGCGGAAACCTCTGCGGCGCTGCTCATGTTCCCGGGCATGGTGGATATGGGCTGTGTGGTGGACGCGCAGGCGAAGTCAATGGGGATGCTGGACGAAGGCTTCTATGATGGCTCCGTGGACTCATTCCACCGTCCGAACAAGTGGTCCGAGGCGGAAGGCCACCGTGTAATTGAGCGCTTCGGTACCCCTGAGGGTGTTGTGGGCTACCCGTCAAGAGGTGAAGCAAGAAAGGCAAAACGTCCGATTGCCGCGATCTGTGAATACCTGAACTGCATGGTCGAGGACATCCTGGAAGCTTATCCCGCGGGCAAGGTACCCGATCCCCGTAAATTCTCCCTCCGTCCTTACGAGGAGATCGAGCCCTGCCTCCGCGAGCCCCTCAGCGACGGCTGGAAGAGCGTGCATGAGCTCCCCAGACGCGGCCTCTTTATTGATTGACCCTTTCTCTTTTCTTCTTTTTTCTTTCTTACGTCGGGTAAAGGCCCGCCCTTATGGGCGGCCTTTGCCATAACTGGATACTAAAAGAGGTGTCTTAAATGAAGTTTATCACATCCATGACAATGGTCGATCAGATTATAGGAAGCGCGCCGTTTGTTTACGAGGGGGACTTCGCGCAGGGGGTTGCGAAAGCGCGCGAGCTGGGGTACGACGGTGTTGAGCTGCACATCGCGGATCCGGCCGATGTCGACCTGCCTGCGCTCGAGCAGGCGCTTGCGGAAAATTCCATGCGCCTGACCGCGATCGGGACGGGACGCGCTTACGTCAACCATGGCCTGTCCATCACGGATCCGGATGAGGCGCGCCGGCGGGCGGCTGTGCAGCGGCTGGAAGCTTTCCTCGAACTGGCAGGGCGGTTGCATGCAACCGTAATCATCGGCTGCATGCGCGGTAACGTAGCCACGGCGGAAGAGTTGCCGGCCGCGCTGGACCGTCTGGCGGTTTCCATGGAGTATCTGGATCACGCGGCGGCAAAAGCGGGCGTGGATATTGTCTTTGAGCCGATCAACCGGTATGAAAACAATTTCCTGTGTACGATGGGGGAGATCTCGCATTTCATCCGTAGCCATTCCCTGACGAACACGGGTATTCTGATCGACACGTTCCATATGAACATCGAGGAGTCGGATATGATGGCCTCGATCGAGGCATGCAGTCCGGAGATCCGGTATGTACATTTTTCCGACTCTAACCGCTGGTATCCCGGCGCGGGACACACGGATATGGCGGGCATTCTGCGCAAGCTGCAGGAATGCGGCTATCAAGGCGTGCTGAGCGCGGAGATCCTGCCCAAGCCGACAAAGGAAGCGGCCGCGCGCGGCTGGATTGAGGCGGTATCCGCAATGATGCGGGAATAAAAAGCGAGGAAAGGGCGGCTGCGGGGAAGCCGGACGGAACGGATGCATCGAACAGGAGCCGGGCGGTTCCCCGTTACCTTTGCCATACAGCGCTCTGGACAGGGGTGCGGATAAGGCGCCGCCGCGCGGGCAACCTACCGAAGAAGGAGGGAGCCTGATGAGACGGTTTTTGATGTGCAGTCATGGGGCGGCGCAGGTGACCGACGCGCCGCCGCCGGGCTGTACGTTTGTTGGGACCGTTGCTGCGGACGGCGAAAGATACCGCGTTTTGCGCGGGGAGGATAAAACGCTGTACGCGGCGCCGGCGGAATGGGTAGAATAGAAAAACACCGCTCCGTGCAGGAGCGGTGTTTGCTTTATCAATGGCAGATACGGCAGATATGCTGCGCTGAAATCTGCGGAGGAATGCTGTTTGTCATGGTGCCGTTGTAGCGGATGCAGGCGCGGTCGCCCGCCCGAAAACAGCTTGTGCCGGCAGTGTGTACGACGACCTGCTGGCGGGTGCAGTGGTCGCATACCAAAAGTGAACCGCTCTGCACACAAAGCACGGTAGCGCACATGGTCATGAAAATCACCTCTTGCAATCGT
The DNA here is from genome assembly GCF_900291975.1 of Agathobaculum massiliense. Classification (GTDB taxonomy): domain Bacteria; phylum Bacillota; class Clostridia; order Oscillospirales; family Butyricicoccaceae; genus Agathobaculum; species Agathobaculum ammoniilyticum. Next base: position 1,286,946 of record NZ_OMPN01000001.1, on the reverse strand, counting down.
GTTCAATGTCAACGTATGCAGCTTTGCTGCGGCGGGTGAAAAATACAGGCAGAGGGAATACGGAAATTGACAGAACGCCGCCGGTGTTTTACGATAAGAACAGGACGGATAGGAAAGGAGACCTGGCGATGGAAGAACTGAATTACAAAAGAATAAAAGCGAGCGGATACAAGGGATATATTCTGGAGGAAGCGCCGGAGAAGATTCTGCAGTTTGGCGAGGGGAATTTTCTGCGCGCGTTCGTGGACTACTGGTTTGATGTATCGAACGAGCGCGTGGGCTGGAACGGCAAGGCGGTGCTGGTGCAGCCGATCGCGCAGGGGCTGGCGGAGCAGATCAACCGGCAGGAGGGGCTGTACACGCTGTACCTGCGCGGTCGGGAGAACGGGGAAAAGGTGGACCGGAAGCGGGTGATCTCGTCGGTGTCGCGGTGCCTGAACCCATATGAAAAGGCGGGCTACGACGCGATGATGCAGGTCGCGGAGTCGGACGATCTGGAATACATCGTGTCCAACACAACCGAGGCGGGGATTGTGTACGACCCTGCCTGCCGGAAGGAGGACTGCCCGCCGGCGTCGTTTCCGGCGAAGCTGACGCAGGTGTTGTACCGGCGCTGGCAGGCAGGGAAAAAGCCGGTGGTCATCCTCTCCTGCGAGCTGATCGACAACAACGGCAAAGAGCTGCAGAAGTGCGTGGAGCAGTACATCGGCCAGTGGGGTCTGGAGGAGGCGTTCAGAGCCTGGTGCGGGAGCTGCACGTTCTGCTCGACGCTGGTGGACCGGATCGTGCCGGGGCGCATCAAGGACGCGGCGGAAGCGGCGCGCATGGAGGAGGAAAACGGGTACCATGACGAGCTGATCGACGTGGGCGAGGTGTTCGGCGTGTGGAACATCGAGGGACCGTCGTGGCTGGAGGAGCAGCTGCCGTTCAAGGCGGCGGGGCTGAACTGTATCGTGGTGCCGGATGTGACGCCGTACAAAAAGCGCAAGGTGCGCATCCTGAACGGCGCGCATACGGGCTTTGTGCTGGGTGCGTACCTGGCGGGCTTGGATATCGTGCGGGACTGCATGCACAACGACAGCATCCGCGGCTTTATGAACAAGATGCTGTACGAGGAGGTCATCCCGACCCTGCCGCTGGATAAAAAGGACCTGGAGGAGTTCGCGGCGGCGGTGCAGGACCGGTTCAACAACCCGTTCGTGGACCATGAGCTGATGAGCATTTCGCTCAATTCGACCTCCAAATGGAAAGCGCGCAACCTGCCGAGCCTGCTGGAATATGTGGAAAAGACAGGCAGGCTGCCGGAATGCCTGAGTATGAGCCTTGCGGCGTATATCGCGTTCTATACGAGCGATGTGCAGGAGCTGACCGAAGCGGGTCTGGTGTGCAGGCGCGCGAAGGGCAACACCTATATCTGCTCGGACGACCGTTGGGCGCTGGAATTTTACTGGGCGCATAAGGACGACAGCGCGGCGGACCTGGTACACGCGGTGCTGACCAACCGGCAGATGTGGGATCAGGACCTGACGGAGATCGCGGGGCTGGAAGCCGCGGTGCTGGCGGGGCTTACGAAGATCCGCGCGGAGGGCGCGGAGGCCGCGTTCGCCTCCTGCCTGTGAGAGGGAGGATAAGATGACAAAGCTGATACGGATCACAGAGCGGGACAACGTGGCGGTGGCGCTGCATGCTGCGGCGAAGGGAGAAACGCTGAAAGCGGGAGACGCGGTGGTGACCGCGCGGGAGGATATCCCGCAGGGGCATAAGATCGCGCTCGTACCGATCGCGGCAGGGGAAGCGGTGGTGAAATACGGCTTCCCGATCGGCCATGCGACGGAGCCGGTGGAGGCGGGCAGTTGGGTGCATACGCACAACATGCGGACCAACCTGTCCGGCGAGGAGGAGTACGCCTATGAGCCGTCGGTACCCGAGATAGAGGCGGCGGAGGCGGAGACATTCCAGGGCTACCGGAGGGAGGACGGCCGTGCGGCGGTGCGGAATGAAATCTGGATCATCCCGACGGTGGGCTGCGTCAACGACGTGGCGAAAAAGCTGGTGTCGGACAACCAGGACTTGGTGAGCGGAAGCATAGACGGGCTGTACACGTTTCCGCATCCATACGGGTGCAGCCAGACGGGCGATGACCACGCGCAGACGAGGAAGCTGCTGGCGGCGCTGGCGCGGCATCCGAACGCGGGTGCAGTGCTGGTGCTGAGCCTGGGGTGCGAGAACCTGCAGCACGACCAGTTCGTAGAGGAGCTGGGGGAGTACGACGCGGAGCGCGTCAAGTTCCTCACCTGCCAGGACGTGGAGGACGAGTTCGCTGCGGGACGCACGCTGCTGGAACAGTGCGCGTCATACGCGGGACGGTACCGGCGTGAGGCGGTGCCGGTGAGCGAGCTGGTGATCGGTCTGAAGTGCGGCGGGTCGGATGGCCTGTCCGGCGTGACGGCGAACCCGACGGTAGGAGCGTTCAGCGACATGGTGATCGCGCGTGGCGGCTCGACAGTGCTGACCGAGGTGCCGGAGATGTTCGGCGCGGAGGGGATGCTGCTGAGCCGGTGCGTCAACGAGCAGGTGTTCGGGAAGGCGGCCGCCATGCTCAACAGCTTTAAGGATTACTTTATCAGCCACAACGAGACGGTGTACGAGAACCCGTCGCCGGGGAACAAGAAAGGCGGCATCACGACGCTGGAGGACAAGTCGTGCGGGTGCGTGCAGAAGGGCGGCACGGCGCCGGTGGCGGACGTGATCGGGTACGGGGAGCAGGTAACGGCGCACGGCCTGAGCCTGCTGTACGGGCCTGGGAACGATCTGGTATCAGCGACAGCGCTGACCGCGGCGGGCGCGCATATTGTGCTGTTCACGACGGGACGCGGGACGCCGTTCGGCGCGCCGGCGCCGACGGTAAAGATCGCGAGCAACAGCGGCCTTGCGGCGCGCAAGCCGGGATGGATCGACTTTGACGCGGGTCCGGTAGCGGACGGCGAGCCGATCGCGGAGGCGGCGAAGCGGTTGTACGCGCTGGTGCTGGACATCGCGGGCGGCAGACCCTCCAAAACTGAGCTGCTGGGCTACCGTGAAATCGCCATCTTTAAAAACGGCGTTACGCTGTAAATAAACACAGGCGGCGCTTTTGCAGCCAGCCGGACTGTTGAAAGCGAATTGCAACGGGAGGAAGAAGGTGCTATACTGGTAAGCACCATGTAGGGAAACATGAGGAGAGGAAGCGGTGTTTATGCCACAAACCATCAAAATCCTGCATTTCAGCCCAACCGGAGGGACGCGGCGCGTGGCGCTGCTGCTCGCAAAGGGGATCGCACCCAACGTGCGGGAGTATGACCTCTGCGATCCGCAGGCCGAGCCGACAGTGTTTCATCCGGACGACGTGGCGCTGGTTGCCGGCCCTGCTTACGGCGGGCGGTTGCCGGCCATGATGACCGGACGGCTGAAAAAATGGCAGGGCAACGGCGCGCGGGCGGTGGCGGCTGCGGTGTACGGCGGCAGGGCCTATGAGGACACGCTGATCGAGCTGAGCGACCTGCTGCGCGGGCAGGGATTCCGCGTCATGGCAGCGGCCGCGCTGCTGGCGGAGCATTCGATCGTACATATTGCCGCTGGACGTCCGGATGAACAGGACGCGCGGCAGCTCGGCGCGTTCGGCAGGCAGATCGCGGCGAAGCTGGACCACGGCTCGCAGGAGGAACCCGCCGTGCCAGGCAGCCACCCCTATAAGGAGTGGAGCGGCATGCCTGCCGTGCCGCAGGTATCGGAAGCCTGCACCGGCTGCGGCCTGTGCGCGGAAAAATGTCCCGCACGGGCGATCCCGACCGGACAGCCGGATACGACCGACCCGTCGCGCTGCATCCTGTGCATGCGCTGTGTCGCCATCTGTCCGCAGCAGGCCCGCGCCCTGCCTGCCCCGATGCTGGAAGCGCTGCGGGGAAAGTTGGCGCCGTTTGACGCAGAGCGGCGTGAGAACGAGCTTTTTTTGTAAAAAACACGGCTGACCGTTTGGGTCAGCCGTGTTTTTGGATTGGTTGGCATTATTCGCCGGCCGCAACCGCGTCAAAGGAGGGCGACAGCAGATTGGTCATGCTCCGCAGGCTGATGCCTAGGGTGGAAAGGTTGTGCAGCATGGCCGACGCGGCCGGCATGAGCGCGCCAGCCGCGCCCAGGACGATCAGCATGCCGTTGAAGCCGATCACGAACCGGTAATTGGAGTGGATGCGGAGCATCAGCCCCTGCGCGATCCGCCGCAGTGCGACCAGCTCGAATAGGTTGTCCGCCGCGATGGTGACATCCGCGATTTCACGCGCGATCGCCGCGCCATCGCTGATTGCAATGCCTACGCTGGCGGCGGACAGGGCGGGCGAATCGTTGATGCCGTCGCCCAGCATGATGACCGTACGGCCGGCGGCGCGTTCGGCCTCTACAAAATGCGCCTTGTCCTCGGGCAGGACCTCTGCGCGGTAATCGTCCACCCCGACCTGCGCCGCAATCGCGGCCGCGGTGCGCTCGCTGTCACCGGTCAGCATGACGGTGCGCCGGATGCCGAGCGCGCGCAGCGCCTGTATCGCGGCCTTTGCCTCGCCGCGGAGCGGGTCCGCAATGCAGATAACCGCCGCCAGTTCGCCGCCGATGGCGAGATACAGGTGGGAGAATTCCGGGGGAAGCGCGTCAAACGCCGCCTGCTCTCCAGCGGGGATTACGGTTTTCTCATCCTCAAAGACAAAGTGCGCGCTGCCGATGATGACTTTTTCCCCGTCCACCGTGCTGGAGATACCGTGCGCGACCAGATATTCGACCTGGGAATGCATTTCCTCGTGGGCGAGCCGGCGCTCTCTGGCGGCGCGCACGACCGCGTTGGCCATGGAATGCGGGAAATGCTCCTCCAGGCAGGCGGCGACGCGCAACATTTCGGCCTCGCTGCGTCCGCCGAACGGAATGACTCGCGCGACGACCGGACAGGCGTGGGTCAGCGTGCCGGTTTTGTCAAACACAATCGTATCCGCGCCCGCGACCGCTTCCAGAAATTTGCCGCCTTTGACCGTGATATGGTAAGCGCTTGCCTCGCGCATGGCGGACAGCACCGCCAGCGGCATAGCAAGCTTGAGCGCGCAGGAGAAGTCCACCATCAGGACGGACAGCGCGCGCGTGACGCTGCGCGTCAGCAGGAAGCTGAGCGCGCTGCCGGCGAGCGTATAGGGGACCAGGCGGTCGGCCAGGCGGGAGGCTCTGCCTTCCGCCGCGGATTTGAGCCGTTCGGACTGCTCGATCATGGAGACGATCTTGTCATAACGGCTTTCGCCAGAATGCTGGGTGACGCGCAGCACGCATTCGCCCTCTTCGACGACCGTTCCGGCGTAAACGGCCGTACCCGGGCGCTTGGCGACCGGCATGGATTCGCCGGTCAGGGACGCCTGGTTAACCATGACCTCGCCCTCGGCGATCGTTCCGTCAATCGGGATCACGCCGCCCATGCGGACCGCGATGCAGTCGCCCGCGCCGATCTGGCCGAGTGGGACGAGGGTTTCGGTATCGCCGTCCTTGCGCCAGACGCGGTCCACGCCCAGCGCCATGCAGCGGGCCAGGTCGTCGACCGACTTTTTGTGCGTCCACTCCTCCAGCAGCTCGCCCAGCTCGAGCAGGAACATGACCGAGCCGGCCGTGCCGAAGTCGTGACGGGCGATCGAGATGCCGATGGAAAGCGCGTCGAGCAGCTCAACGTGCATGCGGCGGCGCAGCAGGCAGCACAGGCCGCGCCGCAGGAAGGGAAAGGAAATCCAGCAGATCCGCGCAATTTGAAGCGGGGAGGGCAGGAACAGGCTGCAAGCCGCTTTGACCAGCACCTTGCCGACCAGCTTTTCCTGATACTGCCGGTTGAGCATGCGGCTGCTGTGCAGGGGGGCGAGCGCCGCGACGCGCGGGTCCTGATAGGAGAAGCGGCCGATCGCCGCCAGTACGGCTGCTCGGCCGCCCTGATAGCGGATTACGGCGCAGCGGGTGCGCTCATGAACTGCGGCCTGCGCCACCCCTGTGCAGGACTGCAGATAAGCTTCCAGCAGGTCTGCCTGCTCCGGCGTCATCCGCTTTTGGGCAAGACGGACGCGCAGGCGTCCGTTGCTTTCGTGTAAAATGGTTGCTTTCATTGCTTGACCTCCAAAACGGGAAAAAGAGGGCCGCCTATGCGCCCCTCTTTGACAAACGGGTTGTAATCAGCCCTGGGTTTCTGCGGCGGTATCCTCAACGGCCTCTTCCTGCGCCGTGCGGGCCTGGTTGACATCCTGCGCGGAAGCCAGGATGTCGGCCGCGTTCTCCTGCACGGTGTTGACCGTGGTCATGACGGATTCCTTCACCCGCAGCGCGGCGGCGGTGGCATGGGTATAAACCTTTTTGGCGTCCTTGCTGGACAGCAGCTTAATGCCGGCCGAACCGAACAGCGCGCCGCCGACAAACAGGGCGATATCCTTGCAGTATTTCTTCATAAATGCTTCCTCCTTATCACTTGCGCCTGTAGCCTGTGATCATGACCATGACCATGCAGATCACAGCGCCCCAGGCCCAAAACCGATGTTGTTTCAAGGCGAACACCTCCTGGATGGGTCGTTTCCCGTTGGGGATAAGCATAGCATATCTGTTCGGCAAATTCCACCGGATTTGGACAGAGATAAACGGTTTTAGACATTTTTCTCGGCCGCAATGCGGCGGTAGCGGGAGGGGGGAAGATGGTACAGGCGGCGAAACGCCACGCCGAACTGGCTGACGCTGCCGTACCCCACAGCAACCGAAACCTGCATCACGGACAGGGGGGAGGAGATCAAAAGCTCGGCCGCGCGCTGTAGCCGCTGCTGCTGGAGGTATTGGTGGAGCGGCTGGCCGTATAGCTGCCGGAAGCAGCTTTTGAGCGAGGTGGGGGAGATATGGAACTGCTGCGCAAGGCACCTGATCGTCAGATGCTCCGCGAGGTGCTCCAACATATAGGCATGGACCTGCTGCACGGCGTCCGTCAGGTATTGATCGTAATAGCTCGCGGCTACCGGAGAGACCAGCGGGCTTTGGCGGCACAGAAGATACAATAGCTCCACCGCCTTGAGCGTGCAGTACTGCCCGCGATCGGAAGCGGGCAGGTCCCTGAGCGCGAAGAACACCGCGTTGCCCCAGGCGCTGCCGCGCACCGCCGCACAGCCGTGATGCGCTGCCATCAGCGCGCCTACCTGGCGGGTGTCCAGCGTCAGGCCGCCAAACAGGGCGCAAAGCCCTTGCAGGCTGTGCCGAGCCTCACAGCAGACGAACGAAATAAGGATGCCCGCGAAACGGCTGTCCGCAAATTGGACGGATCGAACCTGCGCGGGATCGGAAAGCAGCAGGATCTCCCGCGGCTTGAGCCTGACCTGCCGCCCGCCCGCCAAAGAAAGCAGCAGCCCGCCGCGGCAGCAGTACAGCGTTTCAAGGTGCGGATGTGTGGGGCGGGCGGGAAAGCGCTCCGGCGGCGCGCAGTCAAAATCGCAGACGCGCACGCCGGCCATGGGGGCGGTCCAGCGGATATGGCCGGACGAAAGCCCGGCATCCGATAATTGTTCCAATAGCGCTTCCAGCATGCCGATCCTCCATAGAAAAGTTTGCAATGACTAACTTGCAGTTAGCTAAAACTAACTCATAGCCAGAATTATACGCCAAAACAGCGGGGTTTGTCAAGGCTTGGATAATGCAAAAAAAGCGGACGCCCCGATCGGGACGTCCGCCTGGCCGTATGGCTATTTACAGGGTAAGGGAGGGAGCGGCGTAAACGCGTGCCTGCAGCTCGCTGTTGAGCATGTAGAGTGCTTTGGCGTCGCTGCCGAACAGCTCCATCTTGGTGATGAGGTCGGAGGAATTTTTTTCTTCCTCGCCCTGCTCCTTGACAAACCAGTCGAGGAACTGAACAGTGCGGAAATCATTTGCCGACTGGGCGGCCCCATAAATGGCGTTGATTAATGCGGTGACGTACTGTTCGTGCTCGTATGCGACCTGCAGCGGGTCCATCAGCGTGGAGAACGCCTTGTCCGGCTTGGCGATCGCTTCCAGCGTGACCTTCTGGTTATTGTTGTGCAGGTACTGATAGATCAGCATGGCATGGTCCTGCTCCTCCCTGGCCTGGATTTCGTACCAGTTTGCAAAACCGTCCAGCCCTTTGTCGGAGTAAAAGTTAGCGATGTCAAGATACAGATAGGCAGAATAAAATTCCTTGTTGATTTGGTCGTTGAGCAATTCGGAAACCTTGCGATCCATTTTAAGTAACCTCCTTAGAGCGGGGATGGGATAAACCACCTAAAATATTAATTGATATTATATATCAATTATAACACATCCGCGTCCGCTGTCAAGAGAAAAAACGGAAATACTGGCGTGGGAAAGAGAAGTATGAATTTATTTTACGAAATAAGAAAAATGTGGTATACTAAAAAACAAGAAAAATGGAACGAGGGGAAATATGAAAGAAATACTCAAAAAATGGAATGACATCAGCCTGGTCAAACGGATTATCTGCGGCTTGGCGGTCGGCATCCTCCTCGGGGTGGCCGCGCCGCAGCTGACGGCGCTCTCCCTGCTGGGCGATCTGTTTGTCGGCGCGCTGAAGGCGGTCGCGCCGCTGCTGGTCTTGTTTTTGGTCATGGGCGCGCTGTCCAACCACAAAGAGGGTAAGCAGACCAACATGAAAAGCATCATCGGGTTGTATCTGTTGGGTACGTTCTTGGCGGGCTGCGTGGCGGTTGTGGCGAGCTTCCTGTTCCCGATCTCGCTTACGCTGGCGGAAAGCGCTTCCGATGTGGCGCCCCCGGGCGGTATCGGCGAGGTGCTGCACACTTTGATGATGAACCTGGTTTCCAACCCGATCAGCGCCCTGGCGAACGCCAACTATATCGGCATCCTGGCCTGGGCGGTGCTGCTCGGCATTGCGCTGCGCAAGGCCTCGGACGGCACCAAGCGTGCGATCGGCAATGTTGCGGACGCGATCTCGCAGATCGTCCGGTGGATTATCAACTGCGCGCCGTTCGGCGTAATGGGCCTGGTTTTCACCACGATCTCTGAGCAGGGAATCGATGCCCTGCTCAGCTACGGCAAGCTGATCCTGTTGCTGGTCGGCAGCATGGCGTTCGTGGCGTTTATCGTCAACCCGATCATCGCTTTTATCGGCATCCGCAAAAACCCCTATCCGCTGGTGCTGAAATGCCTGAAGGACAGCGGCATCACCGCTTTCTTTACGCGCAGCTCGGCCGCCAACATTCCGGTCAATATGAAGCTGTGCGAGGAGCTGGGGCTGGACCGCGATACCTATGCGGTATCCATCCCGCTGGGTTCTACGATCAACATGGGCGGCGCGGCGGTCACGATCTCCATACTCGCGCTTGCCGCGGCGCATACCATGGGCATAGAGGTGGATCTGGCGTCCGCGATCGTGTTGAGCGTGCTCTCTGCGGTCAGCGCGTGCGGCGCATCCGGCGTGGCGGGCGGCTCGCTGCTGTTGGTCCCGCTGGCCTGCAGCCTGTTCGGCATTCCAAACGATATCGCGATGCAGGTAGTGGGCGTCGGTTTTATCGTCGGCGTGATCCAGGATTCCTGCGAAACCGCGATCAATTCCTCGACCGACGTGCTGTATACCGCGGTGGCAGAGTATACCCAAAAGCGTAAGCTGCAGAAAAAATAAATACAAGCCGGAAAGGGCCTGCTTCGTACAAGCAGGCCCTTTTTTGGCGAAAGCGACAGGGGACGGAAGCGGATGCTTCCGTCCCCTGTCTGGAAGAGAGGAGGATGTGCGGCGGAGAAGGGAGGCGTCAGGCGCCCCCGGGCTCCAGCAGAAAGCTCTGCACCGCGGTCGCGGCGCCGCCGATGAATTCCTTGCGGGGGGCGAGGGAACTCTGCTCGAAAATGTCCGTGGACAAAAACGGGTTGATTTTAGATACCTGCTGGATGAACGTTTCCATCACAAAGGGGCATTCGAAAATCTCGCCGAACAAAATGACCTTATTGGGCGCGAAAACCGAGATGGCGTTGTTGATGCCGATGGAGAGGTCATAGATCAAGGTGGTCAGATAGCTGCGCAGCTCCAGACAGTCCAGCGCAAGGTATTTGCGGATGTTATGGATAGTCGGCTGGCCGTATTCGAGCAGGGCGCCGCGGATAACCGGAGAGCTTTCCTGCAGCGAGAGGATTTTTTCGGTGATCTGGTTTAAGTGGACACCGGTTTCCAGACAGCCGGTTTTGCCGCAGCGGCAAACTGTGGTCGAGCCGCGGTAAAAGTAGGTATGCCCGATCTCCGAGGACTGGTAATTAGCGCCCTTATACAGCGCGCCGTTGATCGACGCCGCCGAGCCGACGCCCGGCCCCCATTTCACGACCATGGTATTGGCGGTGTATTTTGCCGTGCCGTAAAGGTTTTCCGCGTTCAGGAACGAGCAGACGTTGCTTTCCACACAGACTGGAAACGGGAGCAGCTCCTCCAATATCTTCTGGATAGGCACCTCCTGTCCGTGGAAAACATGGAAAGGATGCAGGGCGATGCCTTCGTTGTGGTTGACAGGACCAAGGATGTCCACGCCGATGCCGAGGATATCCTTGTTTTTGAGCTTGGTTTTCCAAAGCAGCAGTACGATCCGGTTGGCAATATCCTGAAAGGCGCCCGGCACATCAAGCGCGGGGTCGATCGCAAAGTGCTCGAGCGCAAGCGGCTCCCCCATCAGGTTGGTGATGGCAATGGTGCTGCCCGTGTAGTGGATATTGACGGAAATAACGTATTTATAGGTCTGGTTGATGGACAACAGGCTTTTTTTGCGGCCTAGGCTAGAGGAGGCTTCTTTCCCCTCCTCGATGATGATGCCGCGGCTGATGAAGTCGCCGCAGATCGAGGTCAGCGTGGCGGTCGTGAGACGGAGCCGGCTGGCCAGGTCGGTCCTCGACATTGCGCCTTCCGTCAGCAAAAGCCACAAAACATGGGAACGATTGACCTGTTTTACATTACTCATGTTGATTCCAAGAGGGCGCATAAGCAAATCTCCTAAGCTATCGATAGAATTCCGACGCCGCGTATGCGGCAGGGCAGGGATTATACGCCGGCATAGGCGCTGAAGCCGCCGTCCACGGGCAGCACGACCCCATTCACATATCCCGCCGCCTGCGGGGAGAGCAGGAAGAGCAGCGCGCCCGTCAATTCAGAAATATCCCCGAACCGGCCCGCCGGTATGCCGGACAGGATCTTTTCCGCGCGCGGGGTAAGCGAGCCATCTGCGTGGAGCAGGTTGGGGCGGTTCTGGTTGGTGATAAAAAAACCGGGGGCGATCGCGTTGACCCGAATGCCCGCCCTGGAGAAGTAGACGGCCAGCCATTGCGTGAAGTTGGAAACGGCGGATTTGGCCGCGCTGTAGGCCGGCAGCTTGGTCAGCGGCCGGATGGCGTTCATGGAGGAGATGTTGACGATGCAGCTATCTTTGCGGCCGGTCATGTCGGCGGAAAAAATCTGGGTGGGAAGCACCGTGCCGATAAAGTTAAGGTCGAACACCCGGCGGAAGCCGTTCAGGTCAAGCTGAAAAAAGGTTTTGAGCGCCGGCTCCACCGCTTCGGGGCGAAAATATTCGTCCTCCGTATTTCCATCCGGATGGTTGCCGCCCGCGCCGTTAATCAGGATGCTGCAGGGGCCGTGCGCGGCCAGAATCTGCGCGTGTACGCTTTCGAGCTGCGCCTTGTCCAGCACGTCGGCCCGATAGGCATATGCACGATACCCCGCTGCGGTCAGCGCATCCGCCGCAGCCTGCGCCGCAGGCAGGTTGATATCCAACAAGCACACGGTCGCATGCGCCTGTGCGAGCGCGCCCGCGAAATGGCTGCACATAATGCCGCCGGCGCCGGTGACAACAGCGGTGCGGCCGCCCAGGTCCAGGGGGAACGGGTTGGGCGTGAGCATGAAATTCAACTCCTTTTTTGTTCTAATTTTATTATATCAATATAATTAAAAAAATCAACATAGCAGCTAATCAGAAAATTAAATAGAAATATTGTGCGGTATATACAAAAAGATAAAAACAAATATATTGCTTTTGATAAATTGACACAAATGGAAAGAATCGCTATAATAGGAGCATACAAATTAGTTAATTCAATTAATTAATTTGAGACGAAATGTAGAGAAGGAAGAAGGAGGACACTATGAAAAGGTTAATCGCATTGGCATTATCACTCTCAATGGCAGTTTCTCTGACAGCCTGCGGTGGCGGAGACGACGCTGCGGGCGGCGATTCCGGAAGCCGTTCGCTGACGGTCAGCGGCCAGCCCTATTCGCACACACTCCCCGCTTACATCGGCCTGGAGGAAGGGCAGTTTGAAGACGTGGGGCTGGATGTGGAACTGATTATGTTCACGGGCGGCAATGTGCAGAACGAAGCGCTCGGCGCGGGCGAATGGGACGTTGGCTGCTACGGTTCGCCCCCGTCCATCACCGGCGGCATTGCCTACGGCGCCAAGGTGATCGGTTTCGGCTCGCCGGATACGGAAGCGGTCACGATCTGGGCGAGAAGCGACAGCGATATCGCGCAGATTCAGGGCCAGGTCGCGGGCTATGACGAGATCTACGGCAATGCGGATACCTGGCGCGGCAAGACCATCCTCTGCCCGCTCGGTACCTCGGCGCACTTCACTCTGGTCGCAACGCTGGAAAAGCTCGGTCTGACGACCGAGGACGTCAGCATCATCGATATGGGCGTTGCCCAAGCGTACACGGCGTTTAAGGCTGGCGAGGCTGACATTGTCTGCCTGTGGGACCCGCAGGGCTTCGACGCGGAGAACGAGGACTGGGTCTGCATTTCCTCCGGCAAGGCGACCGGCGAGGACCAGCCGACCGTTATCGTCGCCTCTGAGGAAGCGATCGAGACCAAGCATGACGAGATTCTGGACTTCCTGGACTGCTATTATCAGATCTGTGAGAAGTACGCGGACGATCTGGACGCATACGGACAGTACATGATGGATATCGGTCTGGACAACGGTGTGGAGCAGACCCTGGAGATCGCCACCCGCTGCGCAGAAAAGCGCCCGCTGTCCACGCTGGACGACGAGATCGAATGGTTCTCCGGCGAAAAGGGAACCCGCTATGTCGATACGACGATGGAAAACCTGATGGACTTCTTCGTGCAGACCGGCTCGATCGAAGAATCCGATAAGCAGTACCTGATCGAAAACAACTTTATCGACGACACCTTCATTCGAGAGCTTGCCGAGCGTCATGGCAAGACGATGAACTGACAACCCAAACACGTTTGTTGGCAAAGGAGGGGGGCTCTCCGCCCCTCTCCTTTTGTAAATCATCAAGTGAGGCAGGCTGGTGGATTATGAAACAAAACAAAAAACTCAAGCTGGTGCTGTTGAGCATACTGGGCCTGGTCCTGTTTTTCGGCATATGGGAATGCAGCGTCCGGTTCGGCCTGGTATCCGAGCGCACGCTGTGCGCGCCCTCCACAGCACTGGAAACCCTGTTCACCAAAATGGTCGAAAAGAAGCCGGACGGCGCGACCATTCCGGTGCATTTCCTGGCAAGCATCAAGCTTTCTTTGAGCGGCTTCCTGCTGGCGATTGTCATCGGCATCCCGCTCGGCTTGTTCATGGGATACTATAAGGTGCTGGATTCGCTGTTCACCCCGCTGTTTGAGATCATTCGCCCGATCCCGCCGATCGCATGGATCCCGATCATTATCCTGACCATGGGCATCGGCTTTAACGCAAAGGTATTCATCATATTTGTATCAGCGTTTGTGCCATGCGTGGTTAACTCGTACCTGGGCATCAAGCTGACCAACCAGACGCTGATTAACGTGGCGAAAACGTTCGGCGCCTCGCGATGGCAGGTGTTCACAAAGGTATGCATCCCCTCGTCCATGAACATGGTGTTCACGGGCATACGCATATCGCTCGGAAACTCCTGGTCCACGCTGGTCGCGGCGGAAATGCTCGCCTCCACGCAGGGCCTCGGCTATATGATCCAGATCGGCCGCTCGCTTAGCCGGCCGGAGATCATCATTGTCGGCATGGCGGTCATCGGCGTCACCGGCGCCATCATGAGCGGGTTGCTCAGCCTCTGCGAGAAAAAGGTTGCGCCCTGGAGGTATAAGTGATGAAAAATATCAAATGGGTGAATATACTGCTGTCCGTCTGCTCGATCGGTATTTTCGTTGTCCTCTGGGTGGTCCTTTCCGGACAGGAGGGCTCGATGGTACCGACACCGGCGGCAACGCTGGAGAAATTCCTGCAGATCATGGCCGACCCGATCGCTAACGCAACGCTGCCGGCGCATATCTGGGCCAGCCTGCAGCGTGTTCTGATCGCATTCTTCTTTGCGGTTGTGCTGGGCGTTGCGCTCGGCATCGGCATCGGCTGGAGCAAGGGCTTTAACGCGCTTTTCGGGCCGCTTTTCGAAATGCTGCGCCCGATCCCGCCGATCGCATGGATCCCCGTGATCATCCTGTGGTTCGGCATCGGCGAGCTTTCCAAATGGGTGATCGTATTCATCGGCTCGTTCGTGCCGATCGTGCTGAACACCAGCGCGGGCATCCGTGCGATCGACCCGCTGATGATCAGCGCGGGCAAGGTTCTGGGCGCGAACCGTAAGCAGCTTTTGGTTGACGTGGCGTTTCCGGCCACCATCCCCGCTATCCTGGCCGGCATCCGCACCGCGCTGTCGAGCGGCTGGATGTGTGTGGTTGCGGCGGAAATGATCGTGGCGCGGCAGGGCGTCGGCTTCCTGATCGTCCGCGGGCAGGAGAGCGGCGACACGGCGTTGATCGTCGTCTGCATGCTGGCAATCGGCGTGGTAAGCTTCCTGCTGTCCACGATACTGCAGAAAATGGAAGGAGTGCTTTGCCCGTGGCAGTTCTCAGAGACAAAATTGTGATCAAAAACCTCTCCAAAACATTCGCTTCCAAAAAGAACTCGGTAGAGGTTTTGAAGGATATCAACCTGACGGTGAAGGAAAACGAATTCCTCGTGATTCTGGGGCCGGGGCAATGCGGCAAAACCGTTCTGCTGAACATCCTTGCCGAGTTGGACGAGCAGACCTCGGGTACGGTGGAATTTGCGGACGGGCGGCCCAAAATGGGCGACTTGGGTCTGGTGTTCCAGCGCTACGCGCTTTTCCCATGGAAATCGGTCATGGGCAACGTAGAGATGAACCAGAAGCTCAAGGGCGTGGATAAGGCCACCCGACAGGCAAACGCGCAGAAATATATCGACCTGGTCGGGCTGCAGGGCTTTGAAAAGGCGCTGCCCAAGCAGCTCTCCGGCGGCATGAAGCAGCGCGTGGGCATCGCGCGCGCTTATGCCAGCGAGTCCGACATTATGCTGATGGACGAACCGTTCGGCGCGCTGGACGCGCAGACCCGTTATTCCATGGAGGACGAGATTCTCAAGATCTGGGAGAAGAACAAGCGCACGGTCATCTTCGTCACCAACAACGTGGAGGAGGCCATTTATCTGGGCGACCGGATCATCCTGCTCGGCGGCCATCCGACCAGCGTGAAGAAGGAATACATACCCGAAATGCCCAGACCAAGAAACTATACCGATCAGGCATTCCTGCGGCTTCGTAACGAAATCGTGGCGGATACCGATCTGAGCCTGTGACGCAGGGAGGTGTCCGTATGAGCGATCAAGTAAAGGTAAAGGTCAGGAACCTGACAAAATGTTTTGGCGACCTGAAAGTGCTGGACAATATCTCGTTCGATATCAATAAGGGCGACTTTGTCTGCATTGTCGGCCCGACGGGCTGCGGCAAGACGACGTTCCTCAACCTACTCGTCAAGCTGATCGAGCCGACCGAGGGGCAGATCCTGATCGACGGCGAACCGGCGGACCCGCAGAAGCACAACCTCTCGTTCGTGTTTCAGGAACCGTCCGCGTTCCCGTGGCTGACGGTTGAACAGAACATCCGCTTCGGGCTGGAAACCAAAAAGGTCGAGGAAAAGGTGATCAAGCAGCGCACGGATGAAATCCTGGAGATCCTCGGCCTGGAAAAGGCGCGCAACGCCTATCCGCATGAGCTGAGTACCTCGACCGAGCAGCGCATTGTCATCGGGCGCAGCTTCGCGCTACACCCCGACCTGCTGCTGATGGATGAGCCGTACGGCCAGATGGATATTAAAATGCGGTACTATCTGGAGGACGAGGTCATCAAGCTGTGGCAGGCGACCGGAAGCACGGTCATTTTCATCACGCACAACGTGGAGGAGGCGGTCTACCTCTCCAACAAGTGCCTGATTTTGTCGCAGAAGCCGACAACGGTCAAGGAAGAGCTGAAGATCGAACTGCCCCGCCCGCGCGATATTGCGAGCGAGGAATTCATCCGCCTGCGCGAATATGTAACGAGCCAAATCAAATGGTGGTAAGGGGCGAGGCGACATGAAAGGAAGACCGGTCTTCCCCGTACTGCTTCTTGCCGTGATTTGGGGTACCTATTATGTGGCGAGCCAGCAGACGGTGGCGGGCATGTCCGTGTTTTCAATGGGCGTATACATCCGCCTGATCGTCATGGTGTTCCTGACCGTGCTGATGGCGCTGCGCGGGGAACTGAAGCTTCTGCTGCAGGTGCGCTTTGTCTGGCCTAAGCTGGTGACGATCGGCGTGCTGGGCTTCCTGCTGGATGCGACCGCGTTCGTGGGCCTGTCGCTCGGCAGCGCCAGCACGGGTACGGCGCTGCTCAAGTGCGATATCCTGATGGTGGCGGTGATCTCCGCCGTGATCTACAAGACGCGCCTGAGCTGGAAGCAGTGGTGCTGCATCGTGGTCATGCTGCTGGGCGTGTTCATCACGATGGGGCTGAACCCCGCCCATCTGGAGCTGTTCAACCTGGGCAACCTGTTCTATCTGCTTAGCGCGCTCTTTGTGTCGATCAACGCGTTTGTAATCAAAAGCGCGCAGCACGACAAGCGCAACCCCGTGTGCGACAACGTGGTGGCGTACTACAACAATTTCGTCTGTATGCTGTGCTTTATCGCGGCATCCGCGGCGGCGGGCAGCCTGGGCGAGATCATGAACTGTATCCGCACGCCCTATTATGGCTGGATGCTGCTGCTCGCCAGCGTGGGGCAGACGCTGGTCTACATTGTTTACTATTACGACCTGCGGCGGTTCCCCGTATGGTTTGTCAAGGTGTTTCTGCTGTTCATGCCGGTCGTGGCGTCGCTGATCTGCTTTTTCGCGTTCGGGGAAAAGCTGACCGTGGTGCAGCTTGGCGGCATGGCGGTCATCCTGATTGGCGCGCTCGGTATTCTGCTGGAGCAGCGCAAAAACGAGACGGGCAGCATGGAACCTGTTGAGGAAAGAGGGTAAATTTCAAAATGGAAAAAGCGTTTCATTATTACATGCCGGTCAAGATCCTGTTTGATTACGGGGTCTCACAAAAGATGGCGTCTTACATCGCGGGCGAAAACGTGCTGATTATTTCCGACCCGTTCCTGTACCAGAACGGCGTGGCGCAGCGGATCGGCGAAAGCCTGATCGGCAAAACCGTCGGCTATTTCAGCGATATCGAGCCGAATCCGTCGTGCGAAAGCGTGGATGCCGCGGCCGCGGCCGCGCGCGCGCTGAAAGCGGACTGCGTGATCGGTCTGGGCGGCGGCAGCTCGATGGACGTTGCCAAGATCGTCGCCTGCCTGACGCGGGATGAGGGCAGCATCTACGACTATTACAGCGGCGGCACCAAGACCTTTTCCGAGCGCAAGACCATGCTGATCTGCGTACCCACGACCGCGGGTACGGGTAGCGAGGTCACGAATGTCGGCGTGTTCACGAATAAAAAGGCCGGCATCAAAATGCCGCTCGTTACCGACCGCTTCTGGGCGGATTATGCGGTGATCGATCCGGAACTGACCTATTCGCTGCCGCCCGCCGTGACCGCTTCGACCGGCATGGACGCATTCTGCCACGCGATCGAGGCGTATTGGAACAAGGAGAGCCAGCCCATGTGCGATATGCTGGCGATGGGCGCGATGCAGCTCATCCTCCGCTTTATCAAGAGGGCGTATGACGACCCGAACGATCTCGAGGCGCGCGGCGCCATGATCAAGGCGAGCATGATCGCAGGCGTGGCATTCAGCCAGACGCGCACGACCGGCATCCACGCGCTCAGCTTTCCGCTGACCACCGAGTACCACGCCAGCCACGGCACCGCCTGCTCGATCACCCTGCCGGCGTTTATCCGCCTGTGCAGGGAAGGGGCGGCGGAAAAGCTGCAGGCGCTGTCCGCCTACCTGGGTTATGCGGATGCGGGCGCGCTCGCGGACGCGGTCGAGGCGCTGATGGAATCCATGGGCATGCCGACCCGCCTGGGGCAGCTGGGCGTGCGGGAGGAAAACCTGGAGCATATCACCAAGGTCGGCTTGGGCGCGGCGATCATCCAGCTCACGCCCGCAGTAATGAATGAACAAACCGTATATGCACTGCTGAAAGGCATCCTGTGATAAAGAAGGGGAGGATATCTATGAAAAAGATTGTGATTGGTTCGGATAAGTCGGGCTTCCCGCTCAAGGAGGCGGTTAAGGCGCACCTGGTTGAGCTTGGGTATGAGGTGGAGGACTGCGGCACGCAGGATATGGAGCACGGCCAGCCGTATTACATGGTGGCGCCCGTGGTCGCGGAAAAGATCTCCAGGAAGGAGTATGAAAAGGGCATCCTGATCTGCGGCACCGGTATGGGCATGGCGATCGTGGCGAACAAATATCCGGGCGTTTACGCGGCGGTCTGCGAGAATACCTATGCGGCGGAAAAGTGTCGCGCCATCAACGACGCAAACATCCTGACCATGGGCGGCTGGATCACCGCGGACTTTGCGGGCTGCGCCATTGTGGATAAATTCCTGAACACCGCGTTCACCGAGAACCTGGAGCCGTGGCGCCAGGAGTTCCTGACCAAGGCGCGCGAGGAAGTCAAGGGCATCGAAAAGGGCATCTACCACAACTGAGGAGGGGAAAATATGGATATGCAGGCCAAAAAAGACCTCCAGAAATTTGCCGTTTCCATCCGAAAGGAGACCATGCGCGCGATCGGCACGCTGGGCGTTGGGCATGTGGGCGGCGCGCTGTCCATCTGCGACGTGCTGGCCGTGCTGTACGGCGGGGAAATGAACATCGATCCAGCCGACCCGCACAAGGAGGATCGGGACTGGCTGGTTTGCTCCAAGGGGCATGCGGGGCCGGCGGTATACGCCACGCTGGCGCTGAAGGGCTTTTTCCCAAAAGAGGAGTTGCTCACGCTCAACAAGCCGAGTACCAACCTGCCCAGCCATTGCGACATGAACCGCACGCCCGGCATCGACATGACGACCGGCTCGCTGGGACAGGGGACCAGCTCGGCCGTGGGCATCGCCTGCGGCAACCGCAAAAAGGGGTTGGATAACTACACCTACCTGATCATCGGCGACGGCGAGAGCCAGGAGGGCCAGGTATGGGAGGCCGCGCTTTTCGCGGCGCAGCACAAGCTGTCCCACCTGATCGCGTTTACGGATTACAACAAGTGCCAGATCGACGGGACGATCAGCGAGGTCTGCGAGCTGGGCGATCTGGCGGGCAAATACGAGGCGTTCGGCTGGTACGCGCAGAGCGTGGACGGACACGACGTAGAGCAGATCAGCGAGGCCATCCATAAGGCCAAGCAGCAGGGCGAGCGGCCCTCCATGATCGTGCTGAACACGGTCAAGGGCAAGGGCGTTTCGCTGGCCGAGGGCAAGGTCGGCTCGCACAACATGCCGGTTACCAGGGAGCAGATGGATCAGGCCATGGCCGAGCTGGACAGCCAGCTCGCGGCGCTGTAAAGGAGGGGAGAGCCATGGGCGTAATAGTAGCTGATTTTCACAAGCACGGCGATACCGAGCTGCGTAAGGTGTACTGTAGCACTCTGATGGAGCTGGCGGCGGAGGACGAGCGCGTCTGCGTTCTGGATGCGGACCTGATGAACGCCTCCGCGACCAAGCCGTTTGCGGCCGCGTTTCCGGAAAATACGTTTGACTGCGGCGTACAGGAGGCCAACATGCTCGGCGTGGCGGCGGGCCTGTCCGCGACCGGACAGATCCCGTTTACCCATACGTTCGCGCCCTTTGCGGCGCGCCGCGCCTGCGACCAGATCTTTGTCTCCTGTGCCTATGCCAAGCAGAATGTCAAGATCGTCGGCTCCGACCCCGGCATCACGACCGCGCTCAACGGCGGCACCCACATGCCGTTTGAGGACATCGCGATCATGCGCAGCATTCCGGAGATCACGGTCGTGGAGCCTGCGGACGCGGTCGCGGTACGCGAGATCGTGCGCATGGCAAAGGAGGCGTACGGCGTCTGGTATATCCGCCTGCACCGCAAGACCGCGCCCGCGATTTACGAGGCGGGTACGACGTTCGAGGTTGGCAAAGCCAACCTGCTGCGCGATGGCAAGGACGTGACGATCATCGCGATGGGCTTCTGTGTGGCCGAGGCGCTCAAAGCGGCCGAGCTGCTGGAAAAAGAGGGGATACAGGCGCGCGTGCTGGATATGTTTTGCGTAAAGCCGCTGGACGAGACGGCAGTCATCCGTGCGGCGCAGGAGACCGGCGCGGTCGTGACTGCGGAAAACCACAACGTCATCAACGGCCTGGGGAGCGCGGTCGCGGATGTGCTTGCATCGGCCTGCTGGGCACCGCTGGAAAAGGTCGGCGTGCAGGACGAGTTCGGCGAAGTCGGTCCGGTGGATTACCTACAGGAGCGTTTCGGCCTGACGGCGCAGGCGATCTGCGAAAAGGCGAAAAAGGCGATCGCGCGAAAGTGAGGGAACGGCATTGAAAAACAGAAAAGCGCATATGACCGCGGTGGGCCGCATTGAGCTGGCCGACTGCCCAATGCCGGCGGCGGGCGCGGACGAGGTAGTCGTCCGGATGGAGTACTGCGGCATCTGCGGTTCGGACGCGCATTTTTACAAGGAGGGCCGCATCGGGAAAAAGGTGGCGCCGCTGCCGTTTATCCTGGGGCATGAGGTGTCGGGATATGTGACCGAATGCGGCGCGGATGTGACTGCTCTGCAGCCCGGCGATCGTGTGGCGCTCGAGCCGGGCGTACCCTGTGGCAAGTGCGAGCTTTGCCTGACAGGAAAATACAACCTCTGTCCGGATGTGCATTTCCTCGCGGCGCCGCCGTATGACGGCGCGCTGCGTAAGTTCATGGCCTTTCCGGCCAAAATGTGCTTCAAGCTGCCGGACGATATGACCATGCAGGAGGGCGCCATGCTGGAGCCGCTCGCGGTCGGCATGCATGCGGCCAGGCGCGGCGGCGTTGGGCTGGGGAAGAGCGTCTGCATCCTGGGCTCGGGTACCATCGGCATTATGACGCTGCTGGCCTGCAAGGCCATGGGCGCGACCGAGATCATCGTGTCCGACTTGGTGGGGCACCGGCTGGAGAGCGCGAAGCGTCTGGGCGCGACGGTCACGGCCAACCCCAAAGAGGTGGATGTGACCGAGGCCGTATTGCAGGCGACGGGCGGCAAGGGCTGCGACGTGGTCTTTGAAACGGCGGGCTCGCCGGTGACAATGTCGCAGACCGGCCGGTATGTCAAAAGCGGCGGCGTGATCGTTGTGGTGGGCAACATTGCACAGGATGTCAGCTATAATTTTTTGGAGATATCCCGCAAGGAAGTGGAGATCCGCACGGTGTTCCGCTACCGTAATATTTATCCACTCGCAATCGAGGCGGTCGAAAAGGGCTATATCGACCTCAAGGCGATCGAGCCGAAGGAATTCCCGTTTGAGCAGGCGGACGAGGCTTTCCAGTATACGATCACCCATGCGCAGGAAGTCATCAAGACCCTGATTAAAGTCTCAGACTGACCCAATACGGCGGCACGCAGGCAGTCGGCCCTGCGTGTCGCTTTTTTGCGCGGAGGAACACGGTGCCGCAAAAAAATACAAAAACAGCGCCGCGCCGCCGTCAGGTGTGCTATAATAGCAGCAGTGTAGCCGCCGTGCGGCTGTGTTGGGAGGGGATAACTACGGAAAAGGTAAAGGCGTTTCTCAAACGCAAGGACATTGTAATCTCGGTCCGGCGGTACGGGATCGACGCGCTGGGGGCAATGGCGCAGGGGCTGTTCTGCTCGCTGCTGATTGGGACAATCATCGATACGGTAGGTGCACAGTTCGGCATCCCGTTTCTGACCATGCCGGTCGCGACGGTGAGCGACGTATCCTACACAGTGGGCGGCCTGGCCTCCGCGATGAGCGGGCCGGCGATGGCGGTGGCGATCGGCTATGCGCTGCGCTGCCCGCCGCTCGTGCTGTTTTCGCTGATTACGGTCGGCTTTGCGTCCAACGCGCTGGGCGGCGCGGGCGGGCCGCTCGCCGTGCTGTTTGTGGCGGTCATCGCCGCCGAGCTGGGCAAGGCGGTCGCGGGTGAGACCAAGGTGGACATCCTGGTCACCCCGCTGGTCACGATCGGCGCGGGCATTGCGCTGTCCGCCTGGTGGGCGCCCGCGCTGGGAGCGGCGGCGATGCAGGTCGGCAGCCTGATTATGTGGGCAACCAATCTGCAGCCGTTCCTGATGGGGATTGCGGTGTCCGTGCTGGTGGGCGTGGCGCTGACGCTGCCCATTTCCTCCGCCGCGATCTGCGCGGCGCTCGGTCTGACCGGTCTGGCGGGCGGCGCGGCGGTGGCGGGCTGCTGCGCGCAGATGGTCGGCTTTGCGGTCATGTCGTTCAAGGAGAACCGCTGGGGCGGGCTGGTGTCTCAGGGGATCGGCACCTCCATGCTTCAGATGGGCAACATTGTCAAGAACCCGCGCATCTGGATCGCGCCTATCCTGACCTCGGCCATCACCGGACCGATTGCGACCTGTGTATTTGGTTTGCAGATGAATGGTACGCCGGTTTCCTCGGGCATGGGGACGTGTGGACTGGTCGGCCAGATCGGGGTTTATACCGGCTGGATGAACGATATCGCGGCCGGAACCAAGGCCGCCGTTACGGCGCAGGACTGGGTTGGGCTGCTGCTGGTATCGTTCCTTCTGCCAGCGGTGCTGTGTCCGCTGATCAACCTGGCGGTACGCCGTCTCGGCTGGGTCAAGGATGGGGACATGAAGCTGTGAGCGCGCGGCGGCACCAATGCCAACGCCTGTAGGAGCGGAGGGCGGATGCCTTTGCAATGATAGAGGACATTATAACCTTTGTGGAAGTACATGCAACATAATATTGGTATTGTGAACAAAACGACACGCTTCTGGTTGGACAAACTTACAGTTTTACCGGCTTTCCGAGCAAAGCTATTGACAAAAGCGCCGCAGTTATAGTATGCTTCCATCAGAAAATCATACAGGCTTGTGACTGGTATGGCAGGCAAGACCAAACAACCGAACGGGAAATATTATCCGTATTCGGGCGTTTGGTCTTTTTTGTTTTAACAGCACGGTTCAGATTCAGAAGATGAAGGGGAGTTGCACTATGAAAACATTTCAGTATGAGATCACCGATCCCATTGGTATCCACGCTCGTCCGGCAGGACAGCTGGTTAAGACCGCGAAGGCGTTCCAGAGCAAGGTCATGGTGGAGTATAACGGGAAGCAGACCGAGGCTACCCGCCTGATGAGCGTGATGGGAATGGGCATCCGGCATGGCAGCGTGGTCACCGTTACCATGGAGGGACCGGACGAGGAGGCTGCGGCGCAGCAACTTCAGGCGTTCTTTCGGGAGACGCTATGACCTCGGCGGAGCTGGGCGGGCAGGAGGCCTACCGGATCAGCCGCGTCATTGGCAACAATTTTGTATGTATCATTGACCCTGATGGACGCGAGGTTATCCTGCGCGGCTTGGGGATCGGCTTCAAAAAGCAGTCGGGCGACCTTGTACCCGCGTGTAAGGTGGAGAAGATCTACGACCTGCGCGATCCGGAGAAATCCTCCCGCCTGATGGAGCTGCTCGGCGACGTGCCGGCGGAATTTCTGGATGTCAGCACGGAGATCATAGAGGAAGCGAAAAGGATGACTGGACGGCGGCTGAGCGAAAATATTTATATCACCCTGACCGATCACATCTGCTTTGCGGTGGAGCGCCTGCGCACCGGCACGGCGTATTCCAATCAACTGCTGTGGGAGATCACAAACTTCTACCCCACCGAGTTCGCCATGGGGATTCAAGCGCTCGATATCATCGAGCGGCGGCTCGGTTACCGCCTTTCCAAGGATGAGGCAGGATTCATCGCGCTTCATATCGTCAACGCGGAGATCGACGGGCGTATGGCCGACATGGTCCGCATCACCGAGCTCATCAGCCGCATTGTCGCAGAGGTGCAGGCGTATTATGGCGTTGCGCTGGACGACCAATCCCTGGATTACGGGCGGTTCATCACCCACCTCAAATTTCTGGGACAGCGCATTACACAGGGCCAGTATGCACAAGATAATGATTCCGAGTTCCAGTCCATGATCGTCCGGCGCTACCGGTATGACTACCAGTGCGCCGAGCGCATCCGAGATGATTTGGCGCAGGCGTTCTCCATCCGGCTGCCGCCGGAGGAGATGACCTTCCTGACCATCCATTTGCACCGCCTTGCCATGAATATGGGTATATCTGATAAAGAGGAGTAAGGTATATGAAAGATAAGATTTTTGGCGTGCTGCAGCGTGTCGGCCGTTCGTTCATGCTGCCGATCGCGATCCTGCCGGTAGCCGGCCTGTTCCTGGGCGTAGGCGGGTCGTTTACCAATGAAACCATGCTGGAAACCTATGGCCTGATGGGGCTGATGGGGCCTGGCACGTTCATCAACGCGATTTTGCAGGTACTCAACGCGGCCGGTTCGGTCGTGTTCGATAACCTGCCGTTGATCTTTGCCATTGGCGTCGCCATCGGCATGGCCAAGCAGGAGAAGGAGGTCTCCGCCCTGTCGGCGGTCATCGCGTTCTTCGTTATGCACGCGACCATCGGTGCGATGATTGGTGACTTCGGCGCGCCCGACCTGTCCGGCGCGACCGCGAGCGTGCTGGGCATCAATTCGCTGCAAATGGGTGTGTTCGGCGGTATTATCGTCGGCTTGGGTACGGCGGCGCTGCACAACCGCTTTTACAAGATTCAGCTTCCGCAGGTGCTCAGCTTTTTCAGCGGCACGCGCTTCGTGCCGATTATCTCAGCGGCGGTCTACCTGGTGGTGGGCATCGCAATGTATTATATCTGGCCGGTGATTCAGAGCGGCATCAACGCGCTCGGCGGCTTTGTCCTCGCGTCCGGCTATGGCGGCACCTGGCTGTACGGCTTTATTGAGCGCGCGCTCATCCCGTTCGGTCTGCACCATGTGTTCTATATTCCGTTCTGGCAGACCGCGCTCGGAGGCACGGCCATGGTGGGCGGCGCGCTGGTGGAGGGCGCGCAGAACATCTTCTTCGCCGAGCTGGCCACTCCGGACATCAAGCATTTCTCGGTCGAGGCGACCCGCTTTATGGCCGGTAAGTTCCCGCTGATGATCTTCGGCTTGCCGGGCGCGGCGCTCGCGCTGTATCGCTGCGCCAAGCCGGAAAACCGCAAGGCGGTCGGCGGCCTGCTGCTCTCCGCGGCGCTGACCTCCATGCTCACCGGTATCACCGAGCCGCTCGAGTTCACCTTCCTGTTCGTCGCGCCGGTGATGTATGTGGTACACTGTGTGTTTGCGGGCGCGTCTTATATGATTATGCACATCCTGAACGTCGGTGTAGGCCTGACTTTCTCGGGCGGACTGATCGACCTGACGCTGTTCGGCGTGATGCAGGGTAACGCCAAAACGAGCTGGCTGTGGATTCCAGTGGTGGGTGTTATCTACTTCATCGTCTACTACCTGGTGTTCTCGTTCATGATTAAGAAATTCGACTATAAGACCCCGGGCCGCGACGACAGCGAAATCAAGCTGTACACCCGCAAGGATGTCAACGCCCGCAAGGAGGGCGAGGCGGCTGCGCAAGGCGGCCGCGAGGATTCGCTCTCGCGCCAGATCATGGTGGGTCTGGGCGGCAAGGCTAACATTTCGGATGTGGACTGCTGTATCACCCGCCTGCGCTGCACGGTACACGATGCGTCCAAGGTCGACCAGCAGCTTCTGAAGGAAACCGGCGCTTCGGGCGTCATCTGCAAGGGCCAGGGCGTACAGGTGGTCTACGGCCCGCGCGTATCCAACATCAAGTCCGATCTGGAAGCCTTCCTGGCCTCTCCGGTGAGCGACCAGGCCGCGCCGGAGCCCGCAGCACCTTCAGCGGCTCCAGAAACGGCTTCTTCCGATCCTGCGGCCGGTCAACCCATCGTTATCGCGTCCCCGCTCGCGGGCAAGGTGATCCCGCTCGAGGACGTCGCGGACGGTGTGTTCTCCGAAAAGATGGTGGGCGACGGCTTCGCGGTCGAACCGTCGGGCAACCAGGTTTACGCGCCGGCCGACTGCGAGGTGGCGACCGTGTTTGGCACCAAGCACGCCATCGGTCTGGTGATGACGGAGGGCTGCGAGCTGCTTATCCATCTGGGCATCGACACCGTGCAGCTGGGTGGCGCGCCCTTTACCATCCAAGTCAAGGAGGGCGACACGCTCAAGAAAGGCGACCTGATTGGCAGCTTCGACGAAAAGGCCATCCTGGACGCGGGCTATCGCACGGTAACGCCGGTAGTGGTCACGAATTCGGATCAATACTCGTCGTTTGAGCTGTGCAAAACCGGCGCGGTAAAGCCCGGGGAGAACGTGCTCACGGTGAAATAACAGCGGAAAAATAAGAGCAGAGGCGGCATGCCGGAACGGGCGCCGCCTCTGCTGTTTTTTCGTTACGATGGGGAAGGAGACAGCGCCGGTATCCTCCAGACAAAAAAGAAAGACCTGATTTCAAATGAAATCAGGTCTTTTATGGTTGCGGGGGCTGGACTTGAACCAACGACCTCCGGGTTATGAGCCCGACGAGCTACCAACTGCTCTACCCCGCGATATAAGCCCCTTGCTTTAAGGAGCCTATTAACTATACCATGATTTGAAAGGGTTGTCAAGAGTGTGTAAAGAAAAAACGTCGACAATTTACGCGGGCGCATCCCGCTCCGGAAAATAGGGAAGCTCAAACCAGAAGGAAATGCCACCCTCCACGTTTTCCGCGCCGCAACTGCCGTGCAGCGTGTCCGCGATCGCGCGCACCAGGGACAGGCCGATGCCTGTGCCGCCGGCCTCGCGCGTGCGCGCGCGGTCGGTGCGGTAAAATTTTTCCCAGATCTTCGGCAGCTCATCCTCCGGCAGCCCGTCGCCCTCGTTGAATATGGCCAGCCGCATCCCATTTTCGGTATAGGCGGCGGTGATCTCGATGCGGCCGCCATCCGCCGTGTAACGGATCGCGTTGGACAGATAGTTCATAAGCACCTGCTCAAGCAGGTCGCCGTCCGTGCGGATGGTGACGTGCGTATCCGCATACCGGACGGCCAGGCCACGGCTTGCACACAAAACGGCGGTCTTTTCGACCGCGTTCCGACAGAGGGCGTATAGGTCGATATCCTCGTAATAGGTCTGCTCCGCGCCCAACTCGAGCTTGGAGAGGTTCAAAAGCTGCATGACCAGCTTGTTCATGCGGTCGGCCTCGTCCGCGATTGTGTCGCAGTAAAATTTCCGGTCCTCCGGATCGTCGGCCACGCCGGCGGTCAGACCCTCCGCATAGCCCTGTATCAGCGCGATCGGCGTTTTCAGCTCATGCGAAACATTGACGATAAATTCACGGCGCATGTTGTCCACGCGTTCTTTTTCCTTGATTTCCAGAGCAAGCTGGTCGTTGGACTCCTGCAGCTCGCGGATCGTCTGCTCCAGGTAAGCGGACAAGCGGTTGAGCGACTGGCCGAGCTGGCCGATCTCGTCGCGCTCGCCGCCCTGATACTGGGTGGAAAAATCCAGCTCGCTCATCCGGTCGGCCACGCCGGCCATGGCGATCAACGGGCGGGTGAACTGGCGGGAGATGAAAAAGCCGCAGACCAGACAGATCAGCAGCGCGCAGCCGCCCGCGATCAGAAGGAAAACCAGGTTAAGGGAGGAGTTCTGCTCGATATAGGCGTACGGCATATAGGCGAACAGGCAGTCGCCCGCATTACGGTCGAGTGCGCCGACCAGGCAGAGGTATTGGTCGTTATCCCAAAGGGAGACGTTCAAAAACTGGTAATTATGCTTGGTGATAAATTCGCGGTCCATGCTCTGCGCGATTGAGCTGAGGATGGCATAGCTGCGGTACTGCTGCTCCACCCGATTGAAATCGGGGAGATGGAACTGCAGCGGTCCGTCCTCCTCTGGTCGGGCCGCGTCCGGAGAAAACGCGGAGGAATACAGCACCGTCCCGTCCGCACGGACCACGGACAGGCGGATGGCAGAGCGACTTTCGTAGCTGTCCAGCACGGCCGCGATATCCTCCACGTTGCCGGTATAGCTGCCACGCATGCTTTGATAGGCGTCGCGCAGCTCCCCGCGGCGCGTCAGCATGTAATAATCCTCGTAAAAGAACAGGTTGAGCAGCAAAAGCACGCCGATAAAGACCAGCGCAACGGCGCTGATCGCGGCAAAAAACTTAAACCGGATCGAATGGCCCTTCATGTTGTATCCGTCATCCCTCAAAGCGGTAGCCGTAGCCGCGCACCGTCTCGATCATGGTGCCGCAGCCGCCCAGCTTGGCCCGCAGCTTTTTCACATGGGTGTCCACCGTTCGCAGGTCCCCGAAGTAATCATAGCCCCATACGGCGTTGAGGATGCTCTCGCGGGATAGCGCGATGGCACGGTTGTTCTTGAAATAAATCAGCAGCTCGTATTCCTTGGGCGTCAGGTCGACCGGAGCGCCGTCCACCAGCACCTCGCGGCGCAACTCGTTGACGGAAAGCGAGCCCAACTGCTCGACCGGCATGGCGGCGCGGCCCTCGCGTTTGAGCAGGGCTCGTACACGCGCGGCCAGAACGATGGGAGAGAACGGCTTGGTCACATAATCGTCCGCGCCCTCCTCCAGCCCGCGGACCTGGTCGGCGTCCTCCGCGCGCGCGGTCAGCATCATGACAGGCAGGTGCTTGTCTCCGCTTTCCTGTGCGCGCAGCGCGCGGAGCACCTCGAACCCGTCCATGCCGGGCATCATCACGTCCAGAATCGCCAAGTCAAGCCCAGACTGGCGGTTTTCGATCATCTGCAGGGCCTCACGGCCGTCCGCGGCCTCGAGGATGCTGTGGCCGTCCCTCTTGAGAAAATCGCTGACCAGGCGCCGGATGCGCGCCTCGTCGTCGGCAATCAATATCATTGACATCAGGCTTTCACCCCTTGTATCGGATAATACCAGTATACCGTGTCAGTTTGTCCGTTCTGTGAACAAAAAACAGGTTTTTACATATCCTGCTCCAATACATACCGGTACAGGGCGTTCTTTTTGACGCCGGTCTGCGCGGACACCGCTTTGATTGCGTCCTTCTGCGTCTGCCCGTCTGCCATCCGGAGGCGCACGGCCTCCGCCGCCGCAGTCAGTCGCGCCGGTTCGTCCGGCGCGGCATCCGGTTCGTCCGGCGCGCCCTCGATGGTCAGCACAAATTCGCCGCGCGGCGGATGTGCGTCGAAGTACTGAACGGCTTCGTCCAGCGTCATGCGGAGTGTTTCCTCGTGGAGCTTGGTCAGTTCACGGGACAGGGAAAGGCGGCGCGCCCCGCCGAAGGTGTCCGCAAGGTCGCGCAGGGTGGCGCACAGCTTGTGCGGCGCTTCGTAAAAGATCATGGTGCGTTTTTCGTTTCGCAGCGCGTCCAGGTGCGCGCGGCGCGCCTTTTTATTCACGGATAAAAAGCCTTCGAAACACCAGCGTCCGGTCGGCAGGCCGGAGGCCGCGAGCGCGCAGACCGCGGCGCAGCAGCCGGGGATGGGCACGACCGGTATGCCATGCGCCGCGCACAGTGCGACCAGATCCTCGCCGGGGTCGGAAACGGCGGGTGTACCCGCATCCGTGACCAGGGCGCAGCTTTCACCCGCGCGCAGCCTGGCCAGCACCTCCTCGCCGCGCGCGCGGCGGTTATGCTCATAATAGGAGATCAGGGGCTTCCTGGGCAGAGCGCAGGCGGTCAGCAGCTTTTGCGTCACGCGCGTATCCTCTGCGGCGATGAAATCGACCGACGAAAGAATATCCCGCGCGCGGGGGGACAGGTCGCCCAGGTTGCCGATCGGCGTGGCGACCAGATACAGAATGGATTCACTCATTGTAATATTCCCTTAAAAAATTATTTTTTGTATATTTTGTTATATTCCTCGCTTTGGACAAGCAGCGGCGGTTCGACCGAAAGGCCTTCCGCGCTGCCGCCCTTGCGGCATTCGACCAGCACCGCGCTGGGGACGGCCTGCGCGGTCTGGTGTACGAAGCGGAGCCGTTTAGGGACGAGACGAACGCGGGCGAGCGCTTCCAGCAGCGTCCACATGCGCTCGGGACGGAACACGAACGCGGCCTTGCCGCCCGTATGCAGCACAAAGGAACAGGCCACGGCAAGGTCCTCCACCGTGCAGGTGCCATCCTGACGGGCGGCGCGGCGTTCCGGCGCGGGCGCGTTTTTGCCCGCGTTCCGGTCGAAATACGGGGGATTGCACACCACATAGTCCATACTGCCGTGGGGGAGGAGCGTGCGGATCTCGCGCAGGTCGCCCTGTAGAGCGGTGATGTCCACGCCGTTGTCGCGGATCGAGCGCCGGAACAGGGCGAGCGCGCCCTCCTGCAGCTCCAGGCCGGTCATACGCAGGTCGGGGCGGTAAAGCAGCAGGGCGAGCGTGCCCGTGCCGCAGCAGAGGTCGAGCACGCGCGCGTTCCGGCGCGGTCTGGCAAAGGAAGAAAGCAGTACGCTGTCCTGCCCAAGCTTGAAATATCGGTCGTCCTGATGCAGGAGCAGGCCGTTGGGAAGCCGTTCGGTTGTCTGCGCCATAATACCTCCTTATCCGGAAACAGAAAGAGCCGGTCCGTGACGGACCGGCCGCAGGTGCGTTTGGTTTATCTGCCGGCTTTCACGCCGTGTTGCCGCGCATGCTCCTTAAGCTTGGCAAAGGTTTCCGCGCTGATGACATGCTCAATGCGGCAGGCGTCCTCGGCCGCGGTTTCGGGCGAAACGCCGAGCATGGTCAGCAGCTCGGTCAGCACGGTATGGCGCTCATAGATCGTTTCCGCGATCGTGCGTCCGGCGTCGGTCAGGCACAGCAAGCCGTTCTGATCGATGGAAACATAGCCGTTGTCCCGCAGCAGGCCGACAGCGCGGCTGATGCTCGGCTTGGAAAAGCCGGTGTAGTGGGCAACGTCAATCGAGCGGACCGACCCTTTTTGGTGCTGCAGAATCAGGATTGCTTCCAGATAATTCTCAGCACTCTCCTGCACTTTCATCGTGCCTTATCCTCCTTTTTCTCTTTTCCATGTTTTTTATTTTAGCATATCCGGCTGATTTTGGCAATATAGCGATGCTTGCAAGGCCGCGCAATTTTGGGTACAATGGGGAAGACGGAGGGATGCCCCATGAAAGTATTTTTATCCCCGGCGAAAAATATGCGCGCCGCAGCGGCGGCGCTGCCGGATATGACAGCGCCGCGCTATCTGCAGCAGGCGGAAGCGCTCGCCGCGGCCCTGCGTGCCAAGGCGCCGTTTGAGCTGGAGAGCATCCTGCAGACCAGTCCGGCGATCGCGCTGCGGGCGGCGGCGCTCTACCAGGACTGGACAGACGCGGGCGGCGTACCCGCGATTCTGGCGTATGATGGGCTGGCCTATAAATATCTGGAGGCGGAAACGCTCACGGCGGCAGAACTGCGGTTCGCGCAGGACAGCCTGCGGCTGTTTTCCGCGTTTTACGGTCCGCTGCGGCCGCTCGACGCAATCCGCCCCTACCGGCTTGAGCTGGCGCACCGGCTGGATGGGCGCAGCCTGTACGAGTTCTGGGGCCGTGCGTTTTACGACGATCTGTTCGGTGCGGGTGAAGCGGTGGTCAACCTCGCCTCAAATGAATACAGCAAGGCGGTGCGGCGCTATCTGCAGACAGGCGACCGGATGGTGACCTGCGAATTCCTGACCTACCGCAAGGGGAAGCTGCGCTGCCTGCCCACCATGGCGAAAATGGCGCGCGGCCGCATGACGCGGTATATCCTGCAAAACAGCATCGAGTCGCCTGAGCAGCTCACTTTGTTTGACTGGAACGATTTCCGGTATGAGCAAAGCCTGTCGGACAACCAAACGCTGACCTTTATTGTCCGCGCGTGACAGGGAAGCGCCGCGGGAAGATGTCCTGAAGCGAGAAAGGCCCCACCTGTCCTTTGGAGGACGGGCGGGGCCTTGGTATGGCGTTAATGCGGGGGATTGTCCTGCGGCTGGGGCGGCACGGGCGCCTGCTCCGGCGGCTGGGGCGGGACAGGGGGCGCGGCCTCCTGCGGCGCGGCTTCTTCAGCGGGCAGGGGTCCCAGCTTGCGGTTGATCTCCTGCGTGTTGCGGCATAGCACGAGCAGCAGCAGCGCATACTCAAACGTGATGCGGGCAACCAGATTGCCGACCACGAACACGAAAAGCGCGGCAAAAAAATGCGAGAACAGCAGCATGACGCTGTATACGGCGATGGCGACTGCAACGATACAGTATAGGGCGCGGATCAGCTTTTCGGTGAAAAAGGTGCGGAACGTAAAAATATCATGCAGCTTGGCGGCCGACCCTTTATAGATGTTGGGCTTGCGCACGAAAAGGAAATACAGCGCAAGCCCGCCCGCTACAATGACGAGCAGCGCCAGCACCGGCAGCACGAGGCTAAAAAACGGCGTATAGGAATAGGTTTGCGTATATAGGTAAGGGTAGCTGCTCATAGTTTCCTCCTGAAAAATATTGAAGCATTTGTGTATTTAGTGTAACATATGCGGGAAAGCGTTGCAAGTTAAATCGAAATGTTGTACGCTATAAGGGAGAAAACGATACGGAGAAACGACAATGAGGATTTTACACACTTCGCCCGCACAGGACGGATTTTTTATGCCTGCGGAGTTCGCGCCGCACGACGGCTGCCTGATGATCTGGCCGGAGCGCGGGGATTCCTGGCAGTATGGAGCCTATGCGGCGCGGCGCGCGTTTATTCAGGTGATGCGGACGATCGCGGAAAGCGAAAAGCTGACCGTGCTCTGCTCGGAGGGGCAGTATGACAATGCCCGCGCCCAGCTTCCGGATGCGGTGAGGCTGGTTGTGATGGAGACAGACGACGCCTGGGCACGCGACGTGGGGCCGACCTTTGTGATCGACGGCAGGGGCGGCCGCCGCGGCATCGACTGGGGCTTTAACGCCTGGGGCGGCGCGGTGGACGGGCTTTACCCAAGCTGGGAAAAGGACAACCGCGTGGCCCGCAAATTTTGTGACCTGCTGGAAAACGACTGCTATGACAAGCGGGATTTCATTTGCGAGGGTGGCTCGCTCCATGTGGACGGGGAGGGTACCGCGCTCGTCACCGAGGCCTGCCTGCTCTCCGCGGGGCGCAACCCGTCCCTGTCGCGGGAGGAGATCGAGCGCACGCTGTGCGCGTACCTCGGCGTTTCCAGGGTGATCTGGCTGCCGCGCGGCATCTACCATGACGAAACCAACGAGCATGTGGACAACGTATGCGCGTTCACAGCGCCCGGCGAGGTCGTGCTGGCGTGGACGGACGACGAAAGCGACCCGCAGTATGCGCTTTCCAGGGCGAGCTTGGACGCGCTTGAGGCGGCGGTGGACGCAAAGGGGCGCCGGCTTCGGGTGCATAAGCTGCCGCTGCCCGCGCCCGTGACCATCACGGAGGAGGAATGTGAGGGGCTCGACCTGTGCGAGGGCGAGCCGACGCGCACGCCGGGCGAACGGCTGGCGGCAAGCTACGTCAATTTTTATATCGCCAACCGGACGGTCGTCATGCCCGCGTTTGACGACCCGATGGACGAGACGGCGAAAGAAATCCTGCAGGGCCTGTTTCCGACGCGCAGGGTGGTCGCCATCCCCGCGCGCGATATTCTGATTGGCGGCGGGAACATCCACTGCATCACGCAGCAGATCCCCCGCGCGTGAGCGCGGGAATCACCAACCGTATGAGGAGTGAAAGCATATGAGCAAAGTAACCGTAGCCGCGGTACAGATGACCTATGGGCTGGAAAACGCGGTGCAAAGGGTCGAGGAGGCGGCCGCGCAGGGCGCGCAGGTCATCCTGTTGCCCGAGCTGTTTGAAAACTGGTATTTCTGCCAGGAAAAGAGCTATGAAAACTACCATCTGGCGACAACGCTGGAGGAAAACCCCGCGGTGAACGCGCTGCGGACGGTCGCACGCGACTTTCGGGTCGTGCTGCCGGTCAGCTATTACGAGCGCGTGGGCAACACCACATTCAATACGGTCGCCGTGATCGACGCGGACGGGACGGTCCTCGGCCAGTACCGCAAGACGCATATTCCGGACGATCATTTCTATCAGGAGAAATTTTATTTCACTCCCGGGGACACGGGCTTCCGCGTGTGGGACACGGCCTATGCCAAAATCGGCGTGGGCATCTGCTGGGACCAATGGTTTCCGGAATCCGCGCGCTGCATGGCGCTGATGGGCGCGGAGCTGCTGTTTTATCCGACCGCGATTGGCTCCGAGCCGATCCTGGAATGCGATTCCATGCCGCACTGGCGCCGCTGCATGCAGGGCCACGCGGCGGCGAACATCATGCCGCTGGTCGCGGCCAACCGCATTGGTACGGAAACCGTGACCCCCTCGCCCGACAACCAGAACCAGTCGTCCTCGCTGACGTTTTACGGCTCGTCCTTCATCGCGGATGAGACCGGAGCGCTGGTCGAGCAGGCGGATCGGGAAAACGCCTGCGTCCTGACGCATACGTTCGATCTGAACGGGATCCGCGAGCTGCGCCGGAGCTGGGGGACGTTCCGCGACCGGCGGCCGGAGATGTACGGCGCGCTGGGGCGCTTCGGATAACCGCAAAAAAGGACAAGGCGGGGCCTTGTCCTTTTTCTATTGCACGCCGTTGCGGCCGGAATATCACGAATCGCTTCAACCTGTTCCGCGGTCAGTCCGGCCTGGGCGTCGCCGCCCAGCGCGGCGTTGAACGGGCGCACCTGCGTAAGGGTGTTGCCGCAGTAACCGCCGGTTGGGCTGTTCGCGATCAACTGCAGCTCGTCCGTGGGGTGGTGCTGGTGGTTCTCCTCTACAGTGGGGGACGGCGGTGCCTCCAGATGGCCCGCGCCGCTGTCCGGAGCCGCTCCCCAGCTGTATAGCGGAAGGGAAAGCAGCGGCAGGAGCAGAAAAGAACGATACATACCTCCTTTTCCGGCTTAGGCAGAAGGTTCCGCGCCTCAGTCCGGTTCGGCGCTGCCGATTTCCCGCAGAAGCCGCTGGCGCGTATCGTCAAACAGCAGTTGCTTGTTGTGCGCGAAGTAGGCCTCGCAGCCAAAATTCTGGATAAACCAGGAGGTAAAGTAATTCGCGGTCAACTCGGTGGCGAACAGCACAAGCTCCTGGCTGTTCGGGATGGCCGCGTCGAGGAAAGCAAAGACGTTCGCCAGTTGCCGGTCCGTGCGGTCCGCCGCGTCCGCGCGCGCCTGCACATCCTCCTGGAACAGCGCCTTGAGCCGCTCGAACGCCTGCCCCTTAGGCACCTTTTCCAGCGCGAGCGCCTGCTGGAAAGCCGCGAGCCGCTCGGCCTCGCGCGCGGCGGTAAACAGCGCGTCCTTGTCGGTCGAGCCTGCGTCGCGGCGGCGCGTGAGCGCGGCCTGTTTTTCGTCCAGCAGGGTGCCGAGCATTTTTTCGCCCTCGCGGATATGGACGAGGTCCTGATGCAGCGCGTCGGTGAGACGGTCCAGCCGGTATGCCTCGCGCGCGCTGTCCGCCAGCCGCGCGAGCAGCAGGCCAAGCACGCCCAGCTTCTCGTCGAACGCCGCGCCCGCCAGCTCGGAGGCGCGCACCTTTTCCCAGGCGCCGTCCAGGATCTCCTCCACGCGGTAGACGCGCTTGTATTTTTCATAAAGCTGCAGGTAGTTGGCGAAATCGGCTGCCACGCGGGGGAGCTGCAGGTATTGCCCGACCACTTGGCGGTCGACGGGTAGGTCGAGCGTTTCGTATACCTGCATCAGCTCGGACAGGTCCTCCCAGCCGCGCGCGGTGACGAACTGCAGCCCGTCCGCGGTCGCCTCCACCCGATAGAAATGGTCGCGCCGGATCTCAAGATAGGAGAGGATCGCGCCATGGATGCCGCGCCGGTAGGCGTATTCCTTCCAGACCGCGAAGTCCTCCTCGACGTCGATGCGCTTGACGCGGTCGAGCGTGACCACATCGAACTCGCGCACGGATTTGTTGTATTCGGGCGGGTTGCCGGCCGCCACGACCATCCAGCCGTCCGGCAGGCGCTGGTTGCCGAAGGTTTTGCACTGCAGAAACTGCAGCATCATGGGCGTGAGCGTTTCTGAGATGCAGTTGATCTCGTCAAGGAACAGGATGCCTTCCTTGGTACCCGTACGCTCCATCTCGCGGTAGACCGAGGCGATGATCTCGCTCATGGTGTAGGCGGTGACCGTGCGCTCCGCACCGCCGAGCTGCACGGTTTCGATAAAGGGCAGGCCGAGCGCGGACTGGCGCGTGTGGTGGGTCAGCGTGTAAGACACCAGCCCCACGCCAGTCTCCTCCGCGATCTGCTCCATGATCTGGGTTTTGCCGATGCCCGGCGGCCCCATCAGCAGGATGGGACGCTGCCGGATGGGCGGGATGCGGTACGCGCCGAACGCATCCCGCGCGAGATAGGCGCGCAGTGCGTTTTTGATCTCGTTTTTTGCTCGTTTGATATTCATAAAGCATTACCTCGTGCGTTATCCGTTGGTGTAAGGGGACGGGCGGGCCGCCGTTATCCGGCGGAGAGTTCGCTTTCCCGCAGGATCAGCCGGATGCCCCACGGCGGGACGTTGTCGGGATAGGCCTCGCCCTCCAGCATGACGAACGCCGCGTCGTATCGGGGGCGTTTTTTCGGATAGATGCCCAGTCCGTCGGTGAAATAGAGCAGGCCGCGCAGGTGATGGAACGCGCCCTCGCTGACCAGCCGGTCCACATGCGCGAATACCGGCCGGAAATCGGTGGCGGACTGGCCGATCAGCTCAAAATGCTCCATATACTCCCGCAGCTCGCGCTCGCAGGTGATGCGCCTGTCCGCGCGGAGTTGGTCGTCGCACTGCAGGATGCGCAGGTTGAAGCGTCGGAAAAAGCTCTCGTTTTCCCGCAGCAGTGCGTAGGTGTGCGATAAAAAGCCGCGCACCAGCTCGCCCGAGGTGGACATGGAGGTATCGATCGCGATGACGAAATCCTCGATCCGGCGTACCTCGCGCGTTTCGAGCGGCTCGATCAGCGGCATGTTGCCGAAGTGCCGAAGGCCGTAGGCGTAGTAGCCGTAATCGAACGAGTCCGCGTCCACCGCAACCTCCTCGCGCAGCGCGGCAAAACGGCGCAGGAACGAACGGTAGTCCGCGGTCCCGCGCGCGGAGACCGCGAGCTGCTCGCGCACGGCCTCGCCGCCGGCCGCCTGGTTGGAGAATACGGTTTCCATCGCGGTCTGGGTCTGCTCGGCGGCGCGCTGCCACTGACGCTCCTGCTCGTCGTCGCTTTCCTCCGGCCAGAGCGCGTGGTCGTCCACATGGAATACGCGGGACAGCGCCGCGCAGTCATAAAGCCCCGCCCGTTCGCGCCGGAATTGACGGTAAACCGCCTCGGCAGTCAGCACTGGCATGCTTTCGCGAAGCTGCCGGTACAGGTGCTGCCGGCGCACGGAGGGCTTGTCCGCCTGCAGGCAGCGGTAGTCGAGCGCGTCCAGCATGCTTTCAACCGCTACGTCGCAGGCAAGATCCCACAGCGCTCGGTCGCGGCCGCGCGCCTTGGCGGGATGCCGCAGCAGACAGTGGAACACCGTGTGCAGGTATGCGCGGCACACATTTGCGCGCGAGCGCTCGTACTGCTGGGCGAGCCACGGGCCGCTGTAATACAGCG
This sequence comes from Agathobaculum massiliense, assembly GCF_900291975.1. Lineage (GTDB taxonomy): Bacteria > Bacillota > Clostridia > Oscillospirales > Butyricicoccaceae > Agathobaculum > Agathobaculum ammoniilyticum. Next base: position 1,248,980 of record NZ_OMPN01000001.1, on the reverse strand, counting down.
CGCGGGAATCCGTTGCGAGCGTCGCAGTATCGTACCCGTCCGAGACGGTCAGCGCGGCCAGCGCCGTATCCAGAAAGGGCAGGCTCATATACAGCTCGGTGCGGGCGGAAAACAGAATTTCCCGCCCGATTTTTTGCCAGCGTTCACTTTGTGCCATACATAACCCCCTCTTTTATAAGTCAAACGTTTTTGCGCGCCCCTTGGGGGATGATTGTCCGGCGGCGAGCAGCACGGACAGCGCGGCGGTCTGCTCCTTTTCGCGGGCGGTATCGCACGCGGCGTCGATTTCAGCTGGAGACAGCACACCGAGCGACAGCAGGAAGGTGAGCGCCGCGCTTTCGCCCGCGGCGGCGCAGCGGCGGGCGAGCGTGCCGCCGTGGGCGCGCAGGCAGTCCAGACAGGTGGCGCGGGCGGCGTCCGACAGGCCGAACGGCGTTGCCAGCCGCCGTATGGTGACGCGGGCTGCGACAAGGAAATCGTGCCGTTCGAGCAGGCCGGACAACGCGCGGTCGTACTGGTGCGTGCTGAGCGCGCCGCCGTCAAAGCATTGGCGGTAGCCGTAGCCCGCGCCGTGGATGCGCCGCTGGAAGATATGCGCGGGCGTGAGCGCTTCCAGGTCCTCGGAATAGGCGGGGAAGAGCAGGTAGTACACTGTCCCGTTCCAGAAAAAACGCACATCCAGCTCGCCCGCGTACTCGCCGAGCAGCTTGTACAGGCAGGTGGGGGCAGAGGGGTCGGCATACAGCCGCACCTCGCGCAGCGCGCGGCAGTTCATCAGCGCGCCGCCGCCGAAATCGGTCACCGCGCTGGACAGTGTAAGCGTTTTCAGCCGGCGGCAGTTGTAAAACGCATAGCTGCCCACGCTTTGAAGCGGCTGCGGCAGCGCGACCGAACGGACGGCGTTTGCGTCGTGCTTCGGCTCCGGCCCGCCGCAGGTCACGCGGACGGGAAAAACGTCCTGCCCACGCAGGTCCGGCGCGCGTTCGCTGAGCGCGTAATTCCCGAGCGAGACCACCGGTGCGCCGCCGATCTCGTCCGGCAGGCGCACGCTGTCGTCGCGCGTCTCGCAGCGCAGGATGGCAACGCCGTCCGGTATTTCCCTGCAGGTCAGAAGCAGCTCGTTTTCGCCCTCGACCGTGTACATGGCGTACACCTCCCTCCATTCCGGTTTGATGTTCGTTTTTGATTATAACACAGCCGCGGCGGCGCGGCAATAAATGTGCCGTGGATTTGTGTGTTTTGCCGCTTGACCGTGTTCCGGCGCACCGGTTACAATAGAAAAGCAAGGAGGTGCGGAGGATGAAAGGGATTAAAGATTTTTTGATTATGTATTTCTTATGCGTTATAGTGCTTCTGATTGCGGCAACCGTCCTTTCGGGTGTGAAAGGGGGTTTTTGGTCTCTTCTGCTTTTCGGCGCTTTTCTGGTCACGCTGCTGTTCTATGCTGCATTTCGCCTGCTCTGCCGGATCGATGAGCTGGAACGGCGGCTGGATCAATTGACAGGCGTTCGGGAGGACGGGGAAAAGGAATAGGTGATATTATGATAATAAAATATCATTGTAATAATTTATAAAAATTCTCAAAATGCGCTTGACAAAGCGGGGAAATAAGAATATACTGTGACCATACTGAACAAACCAATGACGAAGACGAGTAGCAGGGAGACCGAACCTCCAAGAGAGCCGCGGGCGGTGGGATCGCGGCAGGCAAGGGCCTTGTGAATGGACTTCACCAGGGCAAGGCGAAAGGGCGTTCCGCCCGAGTAACTGCGACGGGGACTCCGCCCGTTATCAGGGGAGCGTGCATTGTCGGATGCGCGGAAGCGAGCGGGCGCGTCGGCGCGTCAACTTGGGTGGCACCGCAAGGGTTTGTTTACAAGCCCCTGTCCCATGGATTTGGGACAGGGGCTTTTTTATTTTGTCCATTCATTCATAAAACATAGAAAAAGGAGAGAACCTACCATGGCTAAGATTCCGCACAGACTGTATTTGACCGAAGACCAGATGCCGAAGCAGTGGTACAACCTGCGCGCCGATATGAAAGAACAGCCTGATCCGCTGATCCATCCCGGCACGCACCAGCCGCTTCCGGAGGAGGCGCTGTACCCGATTTTCTGCGAAAAGCTCGCCCATCAGGAGCTGGACGGGAAAACGCGCTATATCGATATTCCGGAGCCGATCCTCGATATGTATAAGCTGTACCGCCCATCCCCGCTGTGCCGCGCGTATAACCTGGAAAAGGCGCTCGGCACGCCCGCGAAGATCTACTACAAGTTCGAGGGCAACAACACCTCGGGCTCGCACAAGCTCAACTCGGCCATTGCGCAGGCGTATTACGCCAAGGAGCAGGGGCTAAAGGGCCTGACGACCGAAACCGGCGCGGGCCAGTGGGGTACCGCGCTCTCCGAGGCGTGCGCGTACTTTGGGCTGGACCTCAAGGTGTTCATGGTCAAGGTGTCCTATGAGCAGAAGCCGTACCGCAAGGCGGTCATGCAGACCTTCGGCGCGGATGTGACGCCCTCCCCCTCGAACACCACCGAGGCGGGCCGCGCCATCCTCGCCCACGACCCGAACACCGGCGGCTCGCTCGGCTGCGCGATCTCCGAGGCGGTCGAAATGGCGACGACGCAGGAGGGTTACCGCTATGTGCTCGGCTCGGTGCTCAACCAGGTGTTGCTGCACCAGTCCATCATCGGCCTGGAAAGCAGGCAGGCCATGGAACTGCTGGACGAATATCCGGACATCGTCATCGGCTGCGCGGGCGGCGGCTCCAATCTTGGCGGCCTGATCGCGCCGTTCATGCGGGATAAGCTGACCGGCAAGGCCGACCCGCGTATCATCGCGGTCGAGCCTGCCTCCTGCCCGTCGTTCACACGCGGCAAATACGCGTATGATTTCTGCGACACCGGCCACGTCACCCCGCTGGCGCGCATGTATACGCTGGGCAACGGCTTCATGCCCGCCTCCAACCACGCGGGCGGCCTGCGCTACCACGGCATGAGCCCTATCCTTTCCAAGCTGTACCATGACGGCTACATGGAGGCAACCTCGGTCAAGCAGACCGATGTGTTTGACGCGGCGGTGCAGTTTGCCAAGGTCGAGACCATCCTGCCTGCGCCCGAGTCCAGCCATGCGATCCGCTGTGCGATCGACGAGGCGCTTAAGTGCAAAGAGACCGGCGAGGCCAAGACCATCCTGTTCGGCCTGACCGGCACGGGCTACTTTGATATGTCGGCTTACGAGGCATATCATAACGGCACGATGCGCAACCATGTGCCGACAGACGAGGAACTGCAGACCGGCTTCGACACCCTGCCCGGCCAGCCGGAATAGCTACATAACAACCGGAAAGGGCGTGCGTCTGCTTGCCGTGGGCGGATCAGGTGCTGGATACCATCGTGTCGTGGGCGATACTGCTGTTTGAATATGTGGGCGTGGGCGTGATCGTCGCGTCCGGCGTGCGGGGCGCGGTGTGTTATGTCCGGCGCGATCCGGAAACGCGCCTTAAGCTGGCCAAAGGCCTGGCGATGGGGCTTGAATTCAAGCTGGGCAGCGAGATCCTGCGAACCGTGGTCGTGCGGGAGCTTCGGGAGATCGTACTCGTTGGCGCGATCATCCTCCTGCGCGCGGCGCTCACGTTCCTGATCCACTGGGAGATCACAAATGAAGAGAGGACCGCCGGGCATCCGCCCGAGGAGCCCTGAGCAGGCCGCGCCGCGCGATCGGCGCGGCCTGCTTTTTCCGTTTTCGTGGTGTGCTAAACGGGGCGAGCGAAAATATTAAGAAATTCCCTCGGTTTTTCTTAATATTTGTCTGGTATCCTGAGATAAAGGAGGGATACGGATGCGGAACCTTTTGCTTCTGGCCTATGAAGCGGCAGCGGTTTTGCTGCCCGGCCTTGTACTGTGCGCGGCGCTGTACCGGCGAGGCGGGAAAACGGGACGGGCTGCGCCGCCTTTGCTGCTCCTGCTGTTTGCCATATACCTGTTTGGGGTGTTCCATGTGACCGGCGCGGGAACGATGTACGACGCGCTCCAGCGCGGGCTGGAGTGGAACGCCGGTCAGGTCAACCTGCTGCCGTTTTCACGGGAAGCTGATCCGATGGGCTATGCGCTGAATGTCGTGCTGTTCCTGCCGTTCGGCCTGCTGCTGCCCCTGCTCTGGCCCGCGCTGGACAGGCTGGGACGCGTGGCCGCGGGCGGGTTTGCCTTTTCCCTGCTGATCGAGCTCAGCCAGCTACTTAACAACCGCCGGACGGATGTGGACGACCTGCTGATGAACACGCTGGGCGCGGCGCTGGGGCTGTTGCTGTATCGGGCGCTGGCATGGGCGGGGCTGCGCTGTGGGAGAAAGCGGGGAGAGGTTTGCGAACCGACGCCCGCGCTGTACATCGTGGCGCTGTTCGCCGGGCGCTTCCTGCTGTTTCATGAGCTGTGGGCGGCGGGGCTGCTGTACGGCTTTGCCGGATGAAAACACAAAAGCCGGTTGCGTTCCGGCGGAATATACCGTATACTGTCTTTTATGAGACAGGAGGACGGTATACATGGAGACGCGGGAACGGAAACGGCTGTTGCTGCATATTCTACTGGCGGCCCTGCCGTTTTGGCTGCTCGATCTGACGCTGCGCGCGGCAACGGGCGGCGCGGCGTGGTATCCGCTGTACGCAGCCGCGCCCAACCTGTTCTCCCTTGGCTTCGGCGCGCTGTTCACTGCTTTGGCGCTGCTGCCCCCGCGCCGCTGGGGACGCCTGCTTTACGGGCTGATTTACGCGGTGTGGGCGGTCTATGCCGTGGTGCAGTATGCCGTATGGCGCATCCTCGACCGCGTTTTATTCCTCTCGGATTTCCTGTTCGCGGGGGAGGGGCTGGATTTTGCCGGCTATGCCCGCCAGATCATCGACGGGCGGCTCGCAGCGGTTGCGATGCTTTTGCTGCTGTGGGGCGTGCTGGGCGTCTGGTCGCTGCCCGCGGGGACGGAACGGCGGCAGGCTCTCCCACTGCTGGCGGCGTTCCTTCTGGCGCAGGGATTCGCGCCGCGCCTGTACGCGCCGGTGCCGGAAACGCTGGACTGGGATGCATGGGAATCGAGCGGGTATGAATACGAACGCTTTTCTTCGCCCGTTTACGACCTGGCGTTGACTGGACCGTACCAGTTTGTGCTGCACGACGCATGGCTGTCGGTCGCGCCCGATCCGGACGGGGCGGAAAAGCGGGCGCGGGTGGACGCGTTTTTCGCGGAGCGGCCCGCCCATCAGGAAAACGAGATGACCGGCCTGCTCGCGGGCAAAAACCTGATCCTGGTGCAGCTGGAAAGCATTGACGATTTCGTCCTGAACGAACAGAATACGCCTACGCTCGCGCGCCTGCAGCGTGAGGGGATCTGTTTTTCCGAGTTCTATACCCCTCAGTATTCCAACGGCTATACCTTTAATACGGAATTTGCTGCGCAGACCGGACTCTATCCCTATGCTAACGGAAACGTCGCCTATTCGCTCAGCCGCAGCGCGTTTCCCGATGCGGCGGGCAGCCTGTTTGGGGACGCCGGCTATACCGCAAACTCCTTTCATAAGAGCGAGGCCAAGTTTTACAACCGCGGCGCGATGCACCAGGCGTTCGGCTATGAACAGTACCATTCCGCGCTGCACTATGCGTCCGGCGAGCTGGAGGTTGGGGTGGATCGCTTCCTGGTGGACTGCGACGAGCTGTATGCGCGCATGATCGACACGGAACCGTTTCTGGACTTTTTGATCACTTACAGCGGCCACCTTGGCTATGACGAGATCGACGCGCTGACTACCTACGCGCTCGAACAGTATCCGGAATATGCGGATGACAGCCGACCGTATGAAATAAACGGCCTGTTTGCCAAGGCGCGCCTGACCGACGATATGTTTGCGCGCCTGCTCGAGCGGCTTGCGGAGGACGGGCTGCTGGAAAACACAGTGCTCTGCGTGTACGACGACCATTATGCCTACGGTCTGACCGACCGCGCGGTGCTGGAGGAATATTCCGCGGCCGCAGGCGGCCGCCTGCTGGAGCGCACGCCATGCTTTATCTGGTATGAGGGCTGCACGCCGCGCACGGTGGACAAGACGATGCAGACCGTTGACCTGCTGCCGACGCTGGCGAACCTGTTCGGTCTGCCTGCGCCCCGTACCCTGGGGCGGGATGCCTTTGACCCGTCATACGCAGGCTGCGCCATTTTTCCTGACGGCACCTGGCTGACCGACGCCGCCTATGTCCAAAATGGAAAGGTCGTGTGGAACGACGGGATGGCCGAAGAGGAGGTCGCGGAGATGAACGCCTACGCACGCCGTTTCCAGGAGGTCAACGACGCGATCCTTGACACGGATTATTATAGAGAGATATAAAACGAACCGGCTTCCCACAAGGGAAGCCGGTTCGTGTTTTTAAGAGACTGTAGAGCGGAATGAGCCGGCAGACTGTCGTCCAGTACTGGGGAAACAGGCACGCGCCGCCGCAAAGATGAAAGGCTACCCCAAAAGGGAAGCCTTTGGTTTTGTGACAGCGGTCAGTTGAAATACACCAGCTCCTCCGCCGGCCTGTCGGCGGGGACGACCTCGACCGCATGCAGCACAGGGCCTTCGCCGCGGTACTGGGGCAGGGCTTCGACCGTGACCGAGGCGGTTACGCGCACCCAGTCGCGCAGCTTGAGGTCCTTTGCGTTGGGATAGCGGCACAGGAAGCCGAGGAACGTGACGTCGTCCGCGCAGCAGACCATGCCGAACCGGCCGGGGACAAACGATCCGGACGGCACATTGCCGCCGACATACACCTGCGCGCGGAAGCGGATGGTCTTGCCGTCGTACTTGCTGGGATCGCCGGTGGCGTCGATATACCACAGGCCGTAATCCTCATCCCCGATATCGATGATATCCGCGTTGAGATCGAACGGCAGGGGCATGTTGCGGGCGTAGTCCTCGCTGTTTCCGTCCACGTCGTCCAGATAGATGGTCGCACGCGGGTTCATGGCGCGGATGTTCTTCTGATAGAGCATCTCCTTGAGCGCATCGGTGCAGCGGTTGAACACCACTAGGTCGGCGGTGGTGATATGCTCGAACATCATCGGCCCCATATTCGCCGAGTACAGCGCAAAGGTGGAAGCGTCCACCGTTGTGACGATCTGGTACAGCTCCCAGCGGGCGGGGAAAACGGAGGTCAGGTCGTCCAGCTTCCACATACCGTTGTATTCGATCAGGATGCGGTCGGGGTCGTATTTCTGCTCGACGCGCTTGAGGATATTGGGCGTCAGCCGGCTGGCCGATTCGATGGGGACGAGCGCTGTGCCATAGCGCAGCAGCTCCTGCTCGTCATACTCCTCGATGCCCTCCTCACAGAGCAGGAGCGCGGTGCGCTCGTTCTCCGTGAAGCCGGGGTCGGCGAGAATCTCTTTGATAAAACGGGTTTTGCCACTTTCCAGAAAGCCGGTAAATATATAAACCGGTATCGGGTCCTTTTTGGGCATAAGGCTTCCTCCTCAGGCAAGGCCGAACAGGGAAGCAATGCGCTCCTCGTCCAGCTCGGCGCCGATCACACACAGGCGGCCGGTATAGTCGGCGGCGCCGCGGCGGATATCGGGCGCGCCCGGAACATAATCAAAATGCAGCCACTGGCCGCCGTCGGCCGCGGGTACGATGCCCTTGGCGCGCAGCACGGTGCCGAGCGACAGGTCGCCCAGGCCGGTCAGCGCATTCTGCAGGTCCTCCTCTGTGTACAGATGCGGGGTCTCCACGCCCCAGGAGGTGAACACCTCGTCCGCGTCGTGGTCGTGGCCGCAGCTGCAGTGGTCGTGCTCGTGGTGATGATGCGCGTGACCGTGCTCATGGTCGTGGCAGCCGCAGGTGCAGTCCGGACCATGTTCGTGGTGGTGTTCATGGTCATGCTCGTGTTCGTGGTCATGATGGTGTTCGTGTGCATGCTCGTGGTGGTGATGCGCATGATGCGGTTCGCGTGCGATCTCGTCGAGCACCTCCTGCACCAGGTCGCGGCTGCCCTCCATAGTTGCGAGAAGCTGTGCGCCGGTCAGCTCTTTCCACGGCGTGGTGACGAAACGGGCGTGCTCGTTCAGGCCGCGCAGCAGGGCAACGGTTTCGTCCAGACGCCGCGCCGTACACTCCGCCGTGCGGGAAAGCAGGATCGCGCCGGCATGCGCGACCTGGTTTTCAAAAAATTCGCCGAAGTTTTTCAGGTACATTTTCGCCTTGAGCGCGTCGACAACCGTGACGAACGAGTTGAGCGTCACATCCAGATGCGCGTTCTGCACGGCGGCGATTACATCAGACAGCTTACCGACGCCCGAAGGCTCGATCAGGATGCGGTCCGGATGGTACTGGTCGACCACCTCATGCAGCGCTTTGCCGAAGTCGCCGACGAGCGAGCAGCAAATGCAGCCGGCGTTCATTTCGTTCACCACGATGCCGGCTTCCTTGAGGAATCCCCCGTCGATGCCGATCTCCCCGAACTCGTTTTCAATCAGCACGACCTGCTCGCCCTGCAGGGCGTCCGCCAGCAGGCGCTTGATGAGCGTGGTCTTCCCCGCGCCGAGGAAGCCGGAAACGATATCAATTTTTGTCATAGCTTTCGCCTCACCAATGTAAAATTTATAGGATGAACCTAGTATACCACGTTTTAGCAAAAAAGAAAAGTTTTAGAGTTAGCTTTTGCTAATCAAAGTGCAAAAAGCATGATTTCACCGTGGAAAAGCCAGAGAATACTGTGCAAAAAACGATAAAACTGTGCAAAAATAAAATGCACAATGAGAATACAACACATCGAAGACAGATGTCTAAAATGGGGAAAAGCGCTTGTATGGGCAGTTTGCCTGTGCTAAAATGAATTCATCTTGTGAAAAAGATGGTCATGGTCACAAAAGAGAGGGAATCCGCTATGAAAATAACTGCACAGTGGATCGCGGAGCAGTGCGGCGTGTCGCGCGGCACGGTCGACCGAGTGGTCAACGGTCGGCCGAACGTCGCGCCGGCGGTGCGCGAACGGGTGCAGAAAGTCATTCGGGAATATGGGTACACCACGCCGGCGCAGCGGCATGCGCTGCGCGCGGAGGGAGACTGCCGCATCGGCGTGCTGCTGCCGTGCCTTGATACGCTGCTGATCCGGAAAATGCGCGAAGGGCTTCGGCTGGCGGTGCGGCAGTGCGGCGCTGCCGATGTGAACCTTTGGGTGGAAGAGCTGAAAAGCCGGTCGCACCGCTCGTATTTTGAAGCGATCGGCCGGATGGAGGAAAAAGGCGTCGGCGGCCTGATCGTGGCGGCGCCCGATACGGTCGCCATGGCTGAGGAGATCGACCGCCTAGCAGGGCATGGTGTGCCGGTGGTCGCCTGCTGCGCGGATGTACGGCGCAGCGGGCGGCTGTGCTATGTCGGCGCGGATATGGAAAAGTCCGGCCGCGTCGCGGCAGGGCTGATCGCCCCGTTCGTCGCCGGTGGCACGGTGCTCGCGCTGTCCGATCAGCGGGAATTCGCCGGACGGGAGGCGCGCATGCGGGGCTTTCTGGAACGGATGCGCGAGCTGGCCGACGGGCGGTTTCACGTTGAGCTGGTGGAAAGCGAGGGCGCATACGACCGCTCGTGCGAAGGGCTGCTGCAGCGGCATCCGCATGTCCGCGCCATTTATATGCCTAGCGAACTGGCGGGGATATGTCTGGAGGACCCCGCCTATTTGCGTCGGGCAGGCACGATACGGACCGTGTGCCATGGGATGACCGCGGCCGTGCAGCAATATCTGGAGCGGGGGCGGCTGGACTTCGCAATAGACCAGAACCCGCTTTTGCAGGCCGCGCGCGCGGTCGAGATACTGGTGCGGGCGCTGCGGACGGGGGAGTCGCCGCGTCAAACAGAAGAATATATGGACATACGCATTATCACACGCGAGCTGCTGTGACAGGAGAGGAGACAAACGGAAAGACCATGAATCGAAGAGTAATCGGCGCGCTGCTGGCCGGCGCGCTGTGTATGGCAACGGTCGCGCCGGCCGGCGCCGTGAACGGCGGTGGGAGCGTCGCCGTTCAGGAGGAGGCGCCGCCGGAAACGCTTACCGTCAAGCAGATGGGACTGCGGGCGGTCGAGCGCGCGGTATCGGAAAACAACGCGAGCGTGCAGTCGCTGCGGAAGACCGCGGCCGGTATGGATACCGGCTCGAGCCTGTCCGAGCAGTTTGAGGCACAGGGCGGCGCGCTGGAACTGCAGATCAAGCAGTACCAGGAGATGATCGGCAAAATGGAAGAGGCGATGGAGCAGATAGCTGATAAGGAGAGCGACCTGTATAAGACCTACGAGGCGCAGAAAAAGCTGCTGGAAAACCAGCGGGACAGCCTGCAGCAAAGCGCGGACAGCCTGCCGGTTCAGGGCGCGGCGGCGGTCATGCAGATCGAGGATGCGGTATACCAGCTCAGGAAGCAGGCGGATAACGTGGCCGACCAGCTTACAATGGCCGCGCAGACGCTGTTGATCTCCATTCAAAACCTGCAGTATTCGCAGCAGAAGCTCGAACGGCAGCTTGCCTCGCTTGACCGCAGCCTGGATGTAATGGAAACGCAGCTTTCCCTTGGACTGGTCAGCCAGTACCAGATGGATACCGTGCGCAATCAGCGGGATAACCTTGCGCTTGGCATCACAAACCTACAGACACAGTGCAACAACCTGGCAAGCAGCCTTGCGCTGATGTGTGGCTATGACGCCGGAACGCTGGTGATGCCGGCGGCTTTCGCGGCGGTGACGGAAAAGGATCTGAAAGCGATGTCCTACGAAGCGGATTTGGAAGAAACGCTGAAGAACAGCTTTTCCATCTGGCAGAAGCGCAATACGCTGCGGCAGGCGCAGAACGTGTATGACGACAGCTATGACAGCAGCGTGTATGCCGTGCAGTCCGCGCGCGAAGCGCTGGCCATCGAGCAGGAAAGCGTGGAAGCGGCCTTCGCCAGCATGTTCCAGTCGGTGCAGGACTGCCGCGGCACCCTGCAGGCCGCGCAGGCCGCCGAACAGCAGGCGGAGCTGGATTTCAAAACCAGCCAACTGCAGTATGAGCGCGGCATGCTTTCCCGTCTGGACTATCTGCAGGCGCAGGATACGCTGGAAAACGCAAAGCTGGATGTGCAGACCGCGGAGCTTGGTCTGGTGTCCGCTTTTAATCAGTATGAATGGGCGAAGCGCGGGCTGACCACTGCCATCGCGTGAGAGAAAGGAGAACAGGATGAAAAGATATATTGCCGCCGGGCTTTCCGCGCTGCTCCTGTGCAGCATGTGCGCGCCCGCGTATGCGGCGGATGCCGGAAGCGGGGAGCAGGCTGCGGAAGCGGAGGAAAGCGCGCCGGTCAGCCTGACCTTTGACACGTTGGAGCAGACCGTGCGAGAAAACAACGTGTCCATCAAGTCGTATGACAATACGGTCAAGAGCGAGGAAGAAGCCGATGTGAGCGTCGATTATGATATGGATTACATAACAATCGTCAACCAGATCTCCTCATACAGGCAGCAGATTGCAGATCTCGAAAAAGCGATCAATGACCTGGGCAAAGACCAGGCGGCGCTCAAAAGCACGCTGCAGGCCCAGCTCAACACATTGGAAAGAAGCCTGCAGGCAGCCTACGGCTCGTACAACGACCTAGACGATAAGGAGGACGACGCCAAAGAGGATCAGCAGAAAACCGTGGTCAGCACAAGGCGTGAGATGCAGAACGCCGCGGATCAGATCTGCATGGATGCGGAAAATAATTATATCTCGCTGGAAGCCCTGCAGTATTCCCTGAACGAGACCGAACGCAGCTTGGCCCAGCTTGACCGCAATATCGCGGCCATGGAGAAGCAGGTATCGCTTGGCATGGCGGGATCGAACGAACTCAAGAGCCTGCAGAGCCAGCGGGAGACCCTGCTGGCCAGCCGGACCACCCTGAACACCCAGTATGAGAGCCTGAGCAACACCCTGGCCATCCAGTGTGGCTACCATACGGGTACTGTGCTCAGGACTGCGGCGCTGCCGGCCGTGACGCAGGAGCAGCTCGACGCCATGGACTATGAGACCGACCTGAAAGAAGCGGTGAAGAACAGCTATTCGATCTGGGCCAAGCAGGACGCGGCGGATAAGGCTTCGGATGACTATGAGGACAACGTGACCAACAACCTGTACGCATATGAGGCGGCCAAGATCGCGCTGGACGCGGAGAAAGAGAACGTGACCGCGTCGTTCCGCAAGCTGTACAAGGATGTGCAGGAGAAAGGGGACGCGCTGCGCGCGGCCAGCGCCGATCTGGAGCAGGCGGAAAAAACGTTTGCCGTGCAGCAGGTCCAGTACCAGCGCGGCATGATCTCGCAGATGGCCTTTGCGGACGCGCAGGATACCCTGGAGGCGGCGCAGGAGGCGGCGGCTGAGGCCGAGATCAATTTGTTCACCTCGTATAATACATACGAGTGGGCGAAGCGCGGCGTGATGGACAGCGCAGCCTGACAGAACAGCCGGAAAATCAGACCACAATGGAGGACCAAATGAGACGTAAACGTATTTTTGCCGCGGTGCTCGCGGGCGCGATGCTGTTCAGCGCGGGCTGCGGCAAGGAGGAAACGGTGGAAGAGGAGGCGGCGCCGGCCGGTACTGCCGTCGAGGTGATGGAGGTACAGGCGGGCGAGATGAGCGCCGAATACGCGGTGACCGGCAAGGTCGCGGCGGTCAATGAGGTGCAGGTGTTCCCACTTTTGGCGGGACAGGTGATGACGCTCCCCGTCAAGGAAGGGGATAAGGTGAGCAAGGGACAGACCCTGTTCACCGTGGATACCACTACCGTCACCTCGACGATGGGCGCGCTGCAGCAGTCCTACAGCGCTACCAAGACCGCGACCGACCGGGCGATCGAATCCGCGCAGATCGGCGTGGAGCAGGCGCAGAGGACGGTGGATAACACGCAGGCGCTGTTTGAGGCGGGCGCGGCCGCCGAGCAGGATGTTACCAATGCCAAGCAGGCGCTGGTGCAGGCGCAGGCGGCGGTTGCGCAGGCGCAGGCGCAGCAGGCGGCCTCGCTCGCCCAGATACAGGCCTCGCTGGATCAGATCACCTCGCAGGCCGAGCTGGGGACGGTTACCGCGCCCTGCAGCGGCACGGTGACCACGGTCAACCTGGTGCGCGGTGGCATGGCCTCGTCCGCTCAGCCGGGCGTGGTCATCGCGGAGGACGGCAAGGTCGAGGTGCAGACCTCGGTCGCGGAGGATGTGTACACCAACATCAAGGCGGGGGACGAAGCGGGCGTTGTCATTTCGGTCCTGTCGGACGATATGGTGCGGGGTACGATTGCATCCCTGCCCGCGGCGGCCAATGTACAGACCAGTCTGTATGATATCTCGATCACGCTCCCGTCCAACGTCAATCCGCCGATCGGCGCGTTTGCGACGGTCACTTTCTATACCAACCGCAGGGAAAACACACTCTCCGTGCCGACCGAGGCGATCCTGACCGGCGCGAATGAGGAGCAGTATGTTTTTGTGGTGGATGACTTCGGCAGCGGGGACACCGTGACGCGCGTTGCTGTGGAGACCGGTTTGGTCAGCAAAATGGATACCGAGATCCTTTCCGGCCTGGCCGAGGGGGATGTGGTGGTCGTGAAAGGGCAGTCCTACCTGTCGGACGGCGCGATGGTGCGCGTCGTGACCGGTGAGGACAGTGTCCTGAACGAGACCGAAGGGCCGGACGATGCGCCGGCCGCCGCGGATGGGGAGGGCTAACTCCTTATGAAAATCGCGGAAACCTGTATCAAGCATAATGTAATGACCATACTGACGTACATCCTGATCGTCGTGTTTGGTTTTTACTGCTTCCAATCGCTGCCGCTCGCGCTCATGCCTGAGATGGAGCTGCCGGTGGCGATCGTATATTCGACCTACGCGGGCGCGGGTCCGGAGGATATCGAGCAGCAGGTCACAAAGCCGCTGGAGTCCGCGTGCGCGGGTCTGGCGGGCCTGGATACGCTGACGTCGACCTCGGCGGAGAACATGTCCATGGTCATTGTGCAGTTCGATTACGGCACCGACCTGGATGAGACGCTGACCGATATGCGCGACAAGGTCGATATGGTGAAATCCCAGCTGCCGGAGGATGCCTCCGACCCGACAGTCATGTCCATTGACATCGACTCCATGCCGGTTATCATGGTGGCACTCACGGGCAGCGATCTGGCCACGCTGCAGTCGATCGCGGAGGATGAGCTGGAGCCGGCGCTCGAACGCCTGGAGGGCGTGGCGTCGGTGGACGTCATGGGCGGCTATGAGAATGAGGTCGCGGTCAAAACCGATGCGGCCCGTCTCAAGGGCTTTAACCTGACCGTGTCCTCGGTCGCGCAGCAGATCGGCGCGGACAACATGGCCGTGCCGGGCGGCGAGCTGGACAGCGGCTCGCAGACGCTGTCCGTGCGCACGGACGGCGAGTATCAGTCAGTGGACGATGTGAAAAACGCCCTGATTTCGCTTCCCACGGGCGGCACAGTGCGCCTGAGCCAGATCGCGGACGTATCCATGCGGCCCAAGGACCAGGACGCGCTGGCAAAAGTGGACGGCAAGGAATGCCTGCTGCTGTCGGTCAACAAGCAATCCGGTTCGAACACGGTGGAGATTGCCGAACTGGCGAAAAGCGAGCTGGATATCCTGACCGCGGACTACGAGGCGCTTGACTGGAGCCTGGTCATGGACCAGTCGGATTACATTAACATGACGGTGGATAACACCGTGTCAAACATCTGGATGGGCGTGCTGTTCGCGGCGGTCGTGCTGCTGCTGTTCCTGCGCGACCTGGGCGCGACGGTCGCCATTTCCGTGGCGATGCCGTGTTGCATCCTGTTCACCTTCCTGATTATGTTCGCGCTGGATATCACGCTGAACATGATGTCGCTGGGCGGTATCGCGCTCGGCGTCGGCATGATCGTGGATAACTCCATCGTCGTGCTGGAAAACATCTTCCATTACCGGACGGACGGGTACGACCGCTGGGAATCCTGCACCAAGGGTACAAAGGAGGTCGTGACCTCGGTCACCGCCTCGACCCTGACGACGGTCGCCGTATTCCTGCCCATCGGCCTGTCGGGCGGCATGACCGGCATGATGTTCAAGGAATTCTGCATCACGATTGTGGCGCTGCTTTCTTCGTCCCTGATTATTTCGCTGACGCTGGTGCCGTTGCTGTGTTATATCCTGCTCGACCGCGGCGGCATACACCGTATTGCCGGTGGCAAGCCCGGCATGCGGGAAGAGTTGATGGGCGACCGCCCGTTTGCACGGATGTATAAGAAAGTACTCAAGCTGTTCATCACCCGCCGCGCGGTGGGCATCCTGCTTACGGTGGTGATCTGCGTCGTTTCGGTATTCAGCATGGGCATGGCCGGCATGGAGTTGATTCCGGAGATGGATCAGGGCTCGATCAGCGTATCGGTCGGCATGCCGAGCGGCTCCACGATGGAGGAGACAGCGGTGATTCAGGACCGCATTGTGGCGATCGCGGAAAAAACCATACCGGAAATGGAGCAGGTATACTACAGCACGGGCAGCTCGGCCTCGGTCATGTCGAGCGCGTCCGGCTCGAGCGTCACGATTTCGCTGGTCGATCTGGAGGATCGCGACCGCTCATCCACTGAGGTCGCCAACCAGCTTCGCCGCGACCTGGCGGATATCGCGGGCTGCGAGATCACTGTCTCGGCCAGCAGCACGTCGATGGGCGAAGGTTCGGATATCAGCGTTCAGCTTTCCGGCAAGGATTATGACCAGCTCGCGGAAGTGGCTGACGACCTGGTGCAGGAAATCAGCGCGCTACCGGACGCGATCAATGTCGAGTCCTCTTCCGGCGACGAGGTGCCGCGTGTGGCGGTCAAGGTCAACCGCGAGAACGCATCCCGCTTTGGCTTGACCGCGGCCACGATCGGCACGCTGGTGCGCGGTGAGTTGACCGGTTCGACCGCGACCACGCTGCGTATGGGCGGCGAGGAATACGATGTGACCATTTCGGGCGACGAGACGCTCTCACAGGATATCGACGCGCTCAAGTCGCTGCAGCTTCCGGCCGCGACCGGCGGCACGGTGCCGCTCTCCATGGTAGCGGACGTCTACACCGAGCTGTCACCGCAGTCGATCACCCGTATCGATCAGGATGAAACGGTCACGATCACGGGTGAAAGCGAATCGGGCGACAGCGTCGGTATCATGCAAAAGGTCAATGAGATCGTAGCGGGCTACCAGTTCCCAGAAGGGGTACAGATTGAGGACGGGGATACATCGGCCTCCAGCATCGCGGAAACGACAGGAGCCCTGTTGACCGCGCTGGCGGTCGCCATCCTGCTGGTGTATTTCATCCTGGCAAGCCAGTTCAATTCGTTCGCCCTGCCGGTGGCGATCATGCTGATCCTGCCGATCGGCCTGCTCGGTTCGCTGATGCTGCTGTGGCCGACGGGCAACAAGGTGTCCATGGTAGCGATCCTGGCGGTTATTATCCTGGCCGGTACGGTGGTCAACTCCTCGATCGTGCTGGTCGACTATATCCTGCAGCGGCGGGAGCGCGGCGAGGATAAGAACACCGCGATCCTGAACGCCTGCCCGCGCCGCGTGCGTCCGGTACTGATGACCGCGCTGACCACGATCCTCGGCCTGGTGCCGATGGTGTTTGCGGGCGGCGAAGGCTCGGAGATGATGGCGCCGATGGGTGTGGTAATGATGACCGGCATGGTCATTTCCACCGTCGCGACCCTGTTCATCACGCCGGTATACTATTCGTTGACGGACAGCGTGGTTGAGCGGATCAAAAAATGGGTGAACCGGCCGAAAAAAGAGCATGGCTGGCGGAAGAAATGGAAAAAAGGCGAGGAATAACCGCGTTTGCCGGATAACTGGCCATTGCTTTTTTCGCGTGGATACGGTATCATAATAAAACGTATGGAAACAGCGAAAAAGGAGGCGGGCAAGGTGAAACGATCGATCGCGGTTACCGCACTTTGCGTATTAGTGCTGTCCGGCTGCGCCGGACAGACTGATACGGTGGGGCCGGCGGCGGAGGAGGCCGGTAAGGTCAATCCCCAGATGCAGGCCCTGGAGCAGGCGGAGCAGGCCGGCCTGCTGGACGGAGACGCCGTGAGCGGCGGGACGCTGTCCGAGGAAGAGGTGCTTCGCCAGATGGGTGAACTGTTTGATACGGCGCGCTATATGGCCGCTGCGACCGGTGAAACCCTTTCGGTCGGTGCCGAGGCCGGACGGACGCATGAATACCTGGTGGTGGAGGTCAGAGATGAGATGGGCGAGTCGGTCGGAAAGCTCGCGGTCGACCGTGAAACTGGAGAGACGTACCATTACCTGGGGGACGGTGTGCTCGATGATTACGCCACTTTCCCGCTGTATGATCCGGCGGCGGTGCATACATACGGTTGGGCGGGCTCCTATGCGGGGCCTGCTTCGGTCGGGCTGGAGATCGTGCAGGAGGAGGAAGGCCGGCTGACCTACTGCTTTTCAGACGGCACCGAGGGCGTCGCCGATATAACGGGCGAGACCGCCAAATCCGCGGACGGGGAGATCAATTTCCTGCTTGCGGAGAATATCGTGACCGTTGCGGGCGGCGGGCTGACAGGCAACTACACGGCCCAGCCTGCGGTAACGGAATAACAGAAAAGCCGCGGGACGACCGTCCCGCGGCTTTTCTGTTATTCCGTGCCGCTTTCTCCCAGCAGCTCGAGCACGTCAATCGCCGTGCCGGCGCGGGATGCCTCCACATGGACGTGGGGGTCGAGCGCCGCTTCCGCGTCGATGCTTTCCGCGCATGCGCCGAGCGCCTCGCCCGCCGTGACCGCCTGGCCGTCAACGACGCGCACGTCGGTCAGGCCGCGGTAGGTGGTGATCAGATCCGCGTCGTGCGAAAGCGTGACGCAGGTGCCGTACAGCCCGTCCTCAAAGACCTCCTGCACGGTGCCGTCGGTCAGGGCCAGCACGGTTTCGCCGGCCTCCGCGCCAAAGTCCGTGCCGGAATGGACGCGCCAGTCGCCGAACGTGGGCTGGAACAGCAGCTCGTCGCCAGAGAACGGCGTAATGACGGCGCCCGAGGTCGGCCGCACATAGACCGGCGCGGACACGGTGACTGCAGGCTCGGCCGGAGCCGGCTCCGGTTCGGCCGGCGCGTCCACCGGCTCGGTCGCCTCGTCCGCAGGCGCTTCCTCCGACATGACCGGCGTATCGTCGGACAGGTCGGGGAGGGCTTCTGTCGGAGAGATGATCGGCGTGCTTGGCGCCGAGGCTGCCTGCTCCGGTGCGGTGGAGTCCGACCAGAGCACCCATGCGGATACGGCAATGATCAGGCCGCACACGGTCAGGATGGTGTAAAAGCCGCGCGTAGAAAGGGCAGCGGTGTGTTTGGAATTATATTGTTTCATATCCCTTTACCTCCGTTGACCCAAGTATGGCCGTGGAGATAAAAAAATATACAAAAAATTTGATTTATCTGCGAGATGCACCGCTCCGGCGCGCCTTGGGAAGAGTCATATCCGCGTCAGGACCGTATCCTGGTAATAGTTGGACAGGATATCCTGGTACGTCGCGCCCTGCTCCGCGAGGTATTTCGCACCGTATTGGGAAAGGCCCACGCCGTGTCCATAGCCGATCGTGTGGAAGGTGATGCTGTCCTCGGTGGTGGTGATGGTGAAATTGGTGGAGTTCAGGCCGAACAGCTCGCGCACCGCCGTGCCTTCTACCGTCAGGCCGCCGAGCTTTACCGTGATGACGCCGCCCGCGTCCGACCGGACGGAGGCCTTGAACCAGGTGTCCGGCGCGCCGGACACCTCGGCGGAAGGAAAGCTTTCCTGAACAGTTTGACGGAAATCCTCCGCCGGTACGGTGACGGACGACTCGTATTCACTGCAGGCCGAGCCGCCGGGGCTGACCTCGCTCTGTAGGTAGGGGATATCCTCGCCCCAGACGTCGGCTGCCGCTTCGGTGCGCGGCCCGCTGACACAGTGGAAGACGGCGGCGATCGGAGCCCCGTCGTAGGTGAGGATCTCCCCCTCGGTATCCCGAACCGCCTGCCGCACGCGGGACAGGTCGCTGCCGGCGGCGGTTTCCACCGCAACGTCGCGGTAGGCTGCACAGTGGTGATAATCGTCGCAAAGGTCGGCGTCCGGATGGACGTCGGGCCGGCCGCGGGAGAGCTTATAAACCGCGTAGGTGCGCGCCGCGACCGCCTGCGCGCGGATTGCCTCGAGCGGGAAATCGTTGGATATCTCCGCGGCGACAACGCCCTCCACATAGGTTTCCAGCGGGAGCGCGGTCGGAGTCCCGTCGATTTCCACCGTGACGGTTGAATAATCTGCCGCTCCGGCGTCCGCGGCCGCGTCCACCGGCGCGGCGTCGGGGATCAAGAGCGTCTCCGGCGCCTGCCCGTCCGCAATCCCGCCAAACGACCATACCATAGGCAGCAGGTACAGGACGGAAACCAGGCCGCAGCCGGCCAGTAACAGCTTGCGCATGTCCGACGCCTCCTTTCTCTGGAACTATATGCAAAGCAATTAATTGATAGAACACCAAATATAGGTTGTTGTTGACAGAACTTCCAATATGTAGTATTATTTGAACCATAGAATACGAACAAATGTTCGATTTGATAGGAGGGCTGTTATGACGCTTCACGAGATGGCGCGGGAATACAGGTCGAATACCGCGCTGCTGGAGCTGCGTCTGCGCCAGCTTCAGGTGGCACAGCGGCGCGCGCGCCAGAAAGAGGTCAAATACCGGTTAAAGCAGCGTATCGGCTGTCTGCGCGTGCTGATCAACGAGAGCCGCAAGACAGCGTTCGTGCTGGAGCATTATTATCAAAAAGGAGGCAGGCAGAATGAGGACAAGCGGGCTGTTTGAACGCGAGGCCGACCGCGCGGCATACGAGGACTATATCGCCGCGCTGGCCGGGGACGACAGCGCGTTCCGCGCGGCGTTTCGGGAGGCGTTTTTCCGCGCCCTGAAGGAGCAACTGACCGGCAGACAGTATGAGGTGCTGTGGCTCAACGAGGTGGAAGGGCTTTCTGGAAAGGAGATCGCGTACAAACTGGGTATCAGCCAGTCGGCGGTGTCTCGGCACCTGACGCGCGGAAAGACGCGGCTGCGGCGGCTGCTGGCATATAACCTGGAGCTGCGCAATCAGAGCTTCTCTTAGGCTGTGCGAAAAGGGATTGACAAATACCGAGAGGAGGATATATAATTGTGCTATTAAAATAATACAAAAGGAGCGGTGAAACATGAACATGAAACGCTGGCTGGCAGGCTGCCTGGGCGCGGCGGTCATACTGGGCTGCCTGCCTCTGGCGGGCGCGGCGGACGATGCGGCGCAGCGGCGACAGGAGGATCTGGACTATTTGGTGGAGACGCTGACCACAAAGCATCCGGATTTTTACGCCAATACGACCGAGCAGGCGGTCGCGGACAAAAAGGCGGAGATCGAAGCCGAGCTGGATACCGCGTCCGATCTGGATTTTGCGATTGGGCTTGCCGAGCTGGCGGCGCTGGCGCATGATTCGCATACGATGCTGTCGGTCGGCAGCGCGCTTTCCGGCCAGCTCAGACAGCTTGGCATGGTGCCGAAATGGTACGGCGGCCGCTGGACGCTGACCGGCGGCGTGGCCGATTGCCGGTCGTATATCGGGCAGGAGATCACGTCGATCAACGGCATGCCAATCGATGAGGTGACCGAGCGCCTTTCGCCCATGATAAGCTACGACAACGCGGTCGAGCAGCGCATACGGGTAGGGCAGCTGCTTTATGTGGCCGATGTGTTGGAACATTACGGTGTCATTGATGCGGATTCCGATATGGTTACGGTCGGCGTGCGGGATGCGGCGGGAAAAGAAACCGTGCTGCATATCCCCTGCATGACGCAGGCCGAAGCGACGGCGGCGCTGAAAGCAGGGGAATGGATCACCCGCGACATGCTGCGGAAGGACGTGCCTGTGACCGAGCCGGACCGGAGCGTTTACTACAAGCTGCTCGACCTGGGCGGTGGCACGCTGTATATGCAGTATAATAAATGCTTTGAGGATCCGAACCTGCCGATGGAGCAGTTTGCCGCCGAGGTCGAAGGAAAGCTCGCCTCCGGCAAATACACAAAGTTCATCATCGACCTGCGCAGCAACGGCGGCGGGTCGGACGGCGTGCTGTACCCGATCACCTATCTGGCACAGCAATTCCTGGCCAAGGGGAACGCTGTGTACGCGCTCGCGGGAGAGAATACTTTCTCCTCCGCGCTGATTAATACGGTGCAGCTCAAGGATATCGGCGCTGCTGTGGTCGGTACGCCGACCGGCGGCAGCGTGGATCATTTCGGTGCCGTGACCGCGTTCGAGCTGCCCAACTCCAAGTTCCGCGGCCAGTATTCCAACAAATTCATCGATCTGGGCAGCTATTATGAGGCGGCCAAGCCCTACGGCGTAGAAAGTCTCCCGCCCGATATCACGGTCGGACAGACCTTCTCGGATTACCTCAACGGCATAGATACCGCGGTGCAGTATATTCTGACGCATGACGCGGTGAAGCCGGAGCTGCGCAAGCCCGCCGTGGTTTCCGGCGCGAAAATAGAGGTGAACGGCACGCCGGTCGCGGCTGCGGCGTATGAGATCGAGGGCAGCAACTATTTCAAGCTGCGCGACCTGGCGATGGCCTTTGCGGGGACGAATACAGCGTTCAGCGTATCCTGGGACGGGGAAGCGAACCAAGTGACGATCGACGCGGGCGTTTATACGCCGGTCGGCGGCGAGCTGGAGCCGCTCAGTGGCGGCGGGCAGACCGCGACCCGCGCCACCGCGGAGGTGTATCTGCAGGATATGGGGATGCCGCTGGTCGGCAAGGCGTATGAGATCGACGGCAATCACTATTTCAAGCTACGCGACCTGTGCTTCATGCTGGGCGTGCGCGTGGAATGGGACGACGCCGCGCAGACCATCCGCATCGATACAACGAAGCCGTATATTTGAAAAAGAAAGCAATAAAAATGATCCCCCAGACGAGTCTGGGGGATCATTTTTCGTCTTCCATCGGGATACGGTCGACCAGAAGCAGCTCTCCGCCGGCGGCGCGCCAGCCCGCAAGGAAAGCCTGCTCCGCCAGGGCGCGGCGGGCGTCGCTGTCCGCAGCGGCGCCGGATTCCCTGAGGAAGCGCTGCAGGGCCTGTTCGTAAAAAGACATCGTGCCACCTCCATTTGACATTTACTGAATGTCATCGTTGCTTGCAGTATAGCACATAATAAGGCTGATGACAATTACTAAATGTCAATAGGAGGAAAAGAATGTACAAGAACCGTTTAGCAGATGGAAGCTGCAATATCTGCGGAAGAAAGGTCGCGCGGCTGCGTTCTGGCCTTTCTCCGAAAGTGTCCCAGCGCGCGTTGGCCGAACGCATGCAGTTGGAGGGCGTTGATCTGGATAAGAATGCGATACAGCGGATCGAGTGCGGCAAGCGGTTTGTCACGGATATAGAGCTGCGCGCGCTGGCCGCGATCTTCAAAGTCCCTGCGGAGGAGCTGCTGTCGGAGGAGTGACGGCGGGAAGGCCGAAACCGCAAAGGCGGTTTTGAACAAATTGAAGCAGGGGATTTTTATGCGCTTTGCGCATGTCAGAAAAACGAAAGCTGTCCGCAGCCGAAGCCGCGCTGGTAGCGGCGGGTGATGTCGCGCATCCGGTAAAAGATGCCCACTTCGTCGCAGGCGCGGGTGAAAACCGTCCAAAGCTGCCGCGCGTGCGGGCTGGCGCACTGGTAGCGTGTACCGTAACGCGCGATGTATTTCTGCTTCAGGCCGGGGAAGGAGCGGTCTAGCTGCTGGTAGAAGTAGGCGCGCTGACGGTCGCGCAGGGTCAGGCCGAGCGCGGGATAGATATACGGTACGCCCGCCTCTCCGGCCCGCCGCACCAGCGTGCGGATGTTTTCCTCGGTATCCGTCAGCCATGGCAGCACAGGCATGAGCAGGATGCAGGTGGGAAGGCCAGCGTCCGACAGGCGTGCGAGCGCGTCCAGCCGCGCGGAGGGCGGGGGCGCGTGCGGCTCGATCGCGCGTGCGAGCGCATCGTCCGCGGTGGTCACGGTCAGCTTGCACAGCACGGGCGCGGTCGCATGGATCTCGTGCAGCACGTCGATGTCGCGGCAGATCAGGTCGCTTTTGGTGGCAATGGCCGCGCCGAAGCCATAGGCCGCGAGCAGTTCGAGCGCGTGCCGCGTGAGCTGCTCGGTGCGCTCGAACGGGTTGTACGGGTCGCTCATCGCGCCGGTGGAGACTACGCCCGGCTGCGTTTTGCGCCGCAGGTCGTCGCGAATGATGCGCAGCGCGTCCTGCTTGGCGCAGACGGTGTCGAAATCGTCGTTGCGATAGCATTCCGAGCGGCTGTCGCAGTAGATGCAGCCGTGGGAGCAGCCGCGGTAGATATTCATATTGTAGCGCGCGCCGAACCAGCCCGCGCCGTTTTGGGTGCTGGTGACGATGGTCTTTGCCGGTATGGTCTGCATGGCCGCACCGCCTTTCCTGAGGATTCCGCTACCATTATACCAGAAAAAGCGGGCAATGCGTGTCCGGATATGCTATAATAGCCGGAGGAGAATGCCCAGGCAAACTCGGAAAGGACGGTAGGGATGAAGGACTTGTTCACGATCGGGGAGATGCATAAGCTGTTCGCAGTGCCGGTGCGCACGCTGCGGTTCTATGACGAGATCGGCCTGCTCCGGCCCGAGCGGGTGGACCCGCGCACCGGTTACCGCTATTATTCCGCGGGACAGTTTGAACGGCTCAACACCATCAAATACCTGCGCGCGCTGGGCGTGTCGCTCGAGCGCATTCGCGGTTTTTTTGAAAACCGCGATACCGACGTGGTGGAACTGCTCCTGCAGGAGCAGCTGGCGGACACGCGGCGGCGGCTGGACGAGCTGCAGCGCATCGAGCGGCGGATTGGCCGGCGGCTGGATGACCTGCGGCACGCGAGGACGGCCAAGACCGGCGTTGTGCTGCAAAAGGCGCTGCCCGCCCGCGCGATCGCATTCCTGCGGCAGGAGATCCCGCAGGGCGGCGATCTGGAAACGCCGCTGGCTGAGCTGCAAAGCCATATCCGGCAGGATGCGGCGGTGTTCCTGGGCAAGGTGGGCGTGTCAATCGCGCGCGAGCGACTGTACGCGCGGCAGTTCGACCGCTACACAGGGATATTCCTGTTCGTCGAGCCGGAGGAGCAGTACGGCGGTCCCGTACTCCACCTGCCTGCGGGCGAATGGTTGACCGTGTGCTACCGCGGCACGCATGCGCACAGCGCGCCCTCCTATGAGCTGCTGCTGGACGAGGCCGCGCGGCGCGGGTTCGAGCTGGCCGAGGACTCGGTTGAGGTGACGCATATCGATGCGGGCTTCACCAGCGATGAGACCCAGTATTTGACCGAGCTGCAGGTGCCGGTGAAAAAAAGTGAAAATACCTCTTGACCCTCTGGTTGCTGGAGGGTTTATGCTTTTCTTGCAGACAACAAGGGAGGCATATCCATGACAGAGAAAAACCTATTGACCGAGGGGCGCGTGCTGCCCGTGCTGATGCGTTTCACCGTGCCGTTCCTGATCGCTAATATCATCCAGGCGCTGTACGGCGCGGTCGATCTGGCGGTGATCGGCTGGTTTTGCGATCCCGCGAGCGTGGCCGCGGTATCGACCGGCACGCAGGTGACGCAGATTGTCACCAGCCTGATCACCGGCCTGACGCTGGGCGGCACCATCCTGGTCGGCAAATACACCGGCATGCGCGACGAGAAGCAGACCTGCAAGTCCATCGGCACTACGCTGACCGTGTTCGCGGCGTTTTCCGTGGTTCTGATGATCCTGGTGATTGGTCTGGCCTCGCCTATCCTGACTGCGCTGCAAACGCCGGAGGAGGCGTTTGTGCTGGCGCGCCAGTATGTGGTGACTTGCGGCTGGGGCATCCCGTTCATCTGCGGGTATAACGCCATCAGCGCCATCCTGCGCGGCTATGGCGACTCTCAGCGGCCGATGCTGTTCATCGCACTGGCGTGCATGCTCAA
The DNA here is from genome assembly GCF_900291975.1 of Agathobaculum massiliense. GTDB lineage: Bacteria > Bacillota > Clostridia > Oscillospirales > Butyricicoccaceae > Agathobaculum > Agathobaculum ammoniilyticum. The sequence continues at coordinate 1,223,929 of NZ_OMPN01000001.1, read as the reverse complement.
CATCGCAGGCGATCTGCTGCTGACCGGCGTGTTCGGCTGGGGCGTACGCGGCGTGGCGGTGGCCACGATCGCGGCGCAGGCGGTCAGCATGGTATGCGCAATCGTGTACCTTAACCGCGGGCATTTCATTTTCAAGTTTACGGTGCGCAACCTGCGCATCGACGGCGCGCGCGCCCGCGAGCTGGCGCGCGTAGGCATCCCGATCTCGTTCCAGGAGCTGATGGTGCGTATCTCCTTCCTGTACCTGACCGCGGTCGTCAACGCGCTCGGGGTGGACGCGGCCTCCGCGGTCGGCGTGGCGAGCAAGTACGACGTATTCGCCATGCTGCCCGCGACCTCGGTCGCCTCGGCGCTTGCCGCGTTCACGGCGCAGAATTACGGCGCGCAGCGGCCGGCGCGCGTGCGGACCGCGGTGGGCGCGGGGCTGGGGTTTGCGCTGGCTGCGGCGGCGTGCTTTTTCCTATGGGCGCAGCTTTCGCCGCAAAGCATGATTGGCCTGTTCACCCGCGACGCGGCGACCATCGCAGTGGGTGTGCCGTTCTTCCGCGCCTGCTCGTTCGACTACCTGATGGTGACGTTTGTGTTCTGTCTGAACGGGTATCTGAACGGCCGCTCCAAAACGCTGTTCACCATGTTCTCCTGCTGCTTCGGCGCACTGTGCGTGCGCATCCCGCTGCTGTACCTGGTGCAGACCTACCGCCCCGACAGCCTGTTCCTGCTCGGCTGCGTCGCGCCGCTGGTTTCGGGCGTGATGGCGGTGTACACCATCGCGTACACTGTGCGGCAGTTCCGACTTGACCTGCGCCCCGCCTTGTGCTAAACAAAAAGGGGCCGGCGCGTAAGGGGACCATCCGGCCGGCATACGAAAAAGAGACAGGCGCCGGCCTGTCTCTTTTTCTGGTTCTGCGCAAAAAAGAACGCGACTTCAGGCCGCGCTATTGCACCGCCCCGTCGCGTGTCTTAGCAATAAATAAAAAACGGCTTCGAGCGAGAACGTCTCAAAAAAGCTGTCCACCGAAGATGTTAAAATTATAGCGCCAGGAAATTTTGAAAGCAAGATGAAAAACTGACAAAAACGCGTTTACAATTTATTCATAATTGTTCATTTCGACAAAACTTACAAAGAAAAGTGTAAAAATGCGGTAAGGTGAATAAAAAGATAGAAAATACTTTACAAAACCGCAAACGCATGATATGATAATTGTACTTTCGCCCCGCGCTTAGCCGACGGACAACCGGACACGTTCCTACCGTGTCCATTTCACCATGCCGCGGCCCGGCCTGTGGGTAAGTAAAAATCTATCAACGAAAGGTGAAACGTCACATGATCCGCAAGGAAGACAAGACTGCCGTTATCGAGGCAAACCGCACGCACGCGACCGACACCGGTTCTCCGGAAGTCCAGATCGCGATTCTGACCGCGCGCATTCAGGAGCTTACCGAGCATCTGAAGGTCCACAAGAAGGACAACCATTCCCGCCGCGGCCTGCTCAAGATGGTCGGCCAGCGCCGCTCCATGCTTGCATACCTGCAGAAGAAGGACATCAACCGCTACCGTGCGCTGATCGCCAAGCTCGGCATTCGTAAGTAAGTGAAACAAGGAAATAGGGGAGCAGTCTGCTCCCCTGTTTCTGTATTTTATAGGAAGGCGGCCAATCCGCTTTTTAGCAGTTGAAGGAGCGCCGAAGCACGTGCTTCGCCCCTGCTTCAAGTGCTAACAAAGCAAAAAGCCGCCCTCCGTCAAACAAAAAGGAGGAAAAATAATGGCAAATATCAATCCCTTTGAGTTTAAGAATTACCGCGTTTTCGAAACCGAGATCGCCGGCCGCAAGCTGACCGTCGAAACCGGTAAGATGGCGCAGCTCGCCAACGGCTCTTGCCTGGTGCGCTACGGCGAAACCGCGGTGCTCGTCACCGCGACCGCGTCGGCCAAGCCGCGCGACGGCATCGACTTCTTCCCGCTTTCCGTGGACTTTGAGGAGCGCCTGTACGCAGTCGGCCGCATCCCGGGCAGCTTCATGCGCCGCGAGGGCCGTCCGAGCGAAAAGGCGATTCTCGCCTCCCGCCAGATCGACCGCCCGATGCGCCCGCTATTCCCCAAGGATCTCAGAAACGATGTGTCCATCGTCTGCACCGTGCTGGAAAACGACTATGACAACTCCCCCGAGGTCGTCGCCCTGCTGGGCGCGTCCATCGCGGTGTCCATTTCGGACATCCCGTTCGATTATGTTGTAGCGGGCTGCCAGGTCGGCATCGTGGACGGCCGGACGGTCATCAACCCGACCAGCGAGCAGCGCAAGGTTTCCGAGATGGACGTGACCCTGTGCGCCACCAAGGATAAGATCGTTATGATCGAGGCGGGCGCGAAGGAAGTACCCGAGGACGACATGTTCAACGCCCTGATGGAAGCGCACGAGGAACTGAAAAAGATCTGCGCATTCATCCAGGGGATCAAGGACGAAATCGGTAAGCCCAAGTTCGAGTACGAGCATCACGATATTGACCACGACCTGTTTGACAAGCTCGAGGCCGCGGTAAGCGACAAGTTCGAGGTCGCGATGGACACGGACGACAAGACCGTCCGCGACGCGGGCGTACGCGCGATCGTAGACGAGTTCGAGGCCGGCCTTTCCGATGAGTACAAGGAGGAGCACGGCGCCAACCTTGCGGAGTGTGTGGACAAGCTGCAGAAGAAGATCGTGCGCCGCTGGTTGGCGAACGGCAAGCGCGTGGATGGCCGAGGTATGGAGGAAGTCCGTCCGCTGGCGGCCGAGGTACACGTTCTGCCGCGCGTACACGGCTCGGGCATGTTCACCCGCGGCCAGACCCAGGTGCTGACGCTTTGCACGCTGGGTACGCTGGGCGACGCGCAGGAGCTGGACACCATCTTTGAAGAGACTGAAAAGCGCTATATCCACCACTACAATTTCCCGTCCTTCTCGGTCGGCGAAACCCGCCCGTCCCGCGGCCCGGGCCGCCGCGAGATCGGCCACGGCGCGCTCGCAGAGCGTGCGCTGCTGCCGGTCATTCCACCCGTGAGCGAGTTTCCGTACGCGCTGCGCTTGGTATCCGAGGTCATTTCGTCCAACGGCTCGACCTCGCAGGGCTCGGTGTGCGGCTCTACCCTCGCGCTGATGGACGCGGGCGTGCCGATCACCGCGCCGGTTGCAGGTATTTCCTGCGGCCTCATCACCGACGGCGGCCAGGAGACCACTTTTACCGATATTCAGGGCGTGGAGGACTTCTACGGCGATATGGACTTTAAGGTTGCCGGCACCAAGAAGGGCATCACCGCGATTCAGGTAGATATCAAGGTGGACGGCCTGACTCCGAACATCATCAAGCAGGCGTTCGAGAAGTGCCGCGTTGCCCGTTACGGCATTTTGGATGAAATCATGCTCAAGGCGATCGACAAGCCGCGCGCGGACGTATCCGACTGGGCACCCAAGATGACCACTATGCACATCCATCCGGATAAGATCCGAGAGGTTATCGGCAAGGGCGGCAGCGTGATCCAGAACATCGTTGCCGAGTCGGGAGCCAAGGTCGATATCGAGGACGACGGCACGGTCACTATCGCGGCGGTCAAGGCGGCTGACGCGGAAAAGGCCAGAAAGATGATCGAAGCCATCGTCAAGGAGCCGGAGCCGGGCGAAATCTACTACGGCAAGGTTGTGCGCCTGATGAACTTCGGCGCGTTCGTCAATCTGCTGCCAGGCAAGGACGGTATGGTGCATATCTCCAAGATGGCCGACCACCGCATTGAAAAGGTGGAGGACGCGGTCAAGGAAGGCGATATGGTCTGGGTCAAGGTTATGGAGATCGACGACAAGGGCCGTGTCAACCTGTCGATGAAGGATGTTAAGGAAGAGGAAAAGATTAAGTAAGCCTGCTTCCCGCATCCTGTGAAAAAAGGGCTTTGGAACCATTGGGTTCCGAAGCCCTTTTTTGTATGCCGTTTTATCCAAGCAGCGCGCGTGCGAGGGGATACAGCCGATCGAGCGCGCAGCCGCAGGAGCCGCATTCCCGTTTCGCCTGCCGGATGGCGTGGATGGGCGCGGCGCGGTCGCCCGCCCCCATCCTCGAGCCGTTCGAGAAGGAACACATTGGCGGTATCCGCATCCGGACAACAGAAGCGTGCAGTGCCGGACGGCTCGCATGGAAGCGCGCCGCCGTAGCGCAGGATATCGGCGTACAGAAACGCAGCATGCATGGCCAGCGGGCGATGCACCCACGTTCGGCGTCAAAATCAAAGCTGTCGCCCGGCTGGTGGCCGCCTCTGCGGTCACGGAGATGCGGGTACGGGGACACCCCGCGGTGTCATACCTCCCCGAAGAAACGGCGGATTTCGGCCTCGGCGCTTTCCGGAGCGTCCGAGCCGTGGATCACGTTATAGGTGGTCGAGCTGGCGAAGTCGCCGCGGATGGTGCCGGGCAGGGCATCCTCGTTTCGGGTGGGACCCATCAGGGTGCGCATCCCCTGGATGACGTTTTCGCCCTCCACGATCATAGCCAGAACCGGCCCGTTTGTCATATAGTCCACCGTAGATGGGAAAAAGGGCTTGTCAGCAATGTGCGCGTAATGCTCCCGAAGAATCGGTTCGTCCAGCTGCATGGTCTTCATGCGGGTGATGCGGTAGCCCTTGCGTTCGATGCGCGCAAGGATTTCACCGGCAATGCCGCGCTGCAGTGCGTCCGGCTTGAGCATAATATAGGTCCGTTCCATAAAACCGCCTGCTTTCCTGTTTTTTATTTCGTGCCGCTGCCCTTAGTATAACACAGGCTCGGCTAAAAACAATCCCCTTTTGCTTACAGGGAAACATAGTCCGGCTCGTGCCGCAGGGCGGGCAGGATGCGGCCTGTCAGGTCGGCGGTCGCGATGCGCAGGGAAGATGTGTTCCGGCAGGGATGGCAGGCGAAGAATTCCGGCTGCAGGACATCGCGGTCGATTACCAGACGGACACGGTTTTCCGTGTCGTTCAGCAGGCCGAGAACCGAAACCGAGCCGGGCGTCACGCCGAGCAGCTCGTGCAGGGGTTCCTCCCCCGCGAAGGAAAGGCGGGAGCAGCCGAGCTGGCCGGTCAGGTCCTTGGTATGGAACGGCTTGTTCCCAGGCATCAGCAGCAGGTAGAACTGGGTCTTTTGGCGGTTGCACAAAAACAGGTTTTTGCAGATTTCCGCGCCAAGCAGCGCTTCAACCGCGGCGCAGGCCTCGATGGAGGGCGTTTCGCTGTGGTCGGCGCGGCGGTAGGGTACACCCAGCCCGTCAAGGAAATCATAACAGGCGGCTTCAGCCGCGCTTCGGCTGGAGCAGTCGGATGGACGTCCGTCATACAGGGTAGGGTCAAGGGTGAATTCGTTCATATCAAAGACTCCTATTAGTATTATTAGATAAAAGTATTACTTTTTGAATTCAGCGCTTATCAGGGCTTCCGCCGTGCGAAAGGATGCGGAGCACGGGGACGGTCAAAAAGATGGAAAGCACAAAAGAGCAGATATCGCTGGCCGGCTGGCAGAGCTGCACGCCGAACAGCTCCCAGAACAGGGGCAGCACCAGTGCGAACGGGATGAAGAACAGGCCCTGACGCGCCGCGGCGACGATACTGGCCCGCATGGTCATGGCGATGTTCTGCAACAGCATGTTGCACATGGTCACCCACCCGACCAGAGGGAAAGAGATACATTGCAGCCGTAACGTGAGCGCGCCGATGCGGATGACCTCGGGGTCGTCCGAGCGGAAAATGGCGATGATCTGCGGTGCGCATACCCAGCCAGCCACGGCTAACCCGAGTAATACGAGGAAAGACGACTTGACGCAGAACCAGAACCCGCGTGTGACACGGTCGTATTTACGCGCGCCATAGTTATAGCCGCAGACCGGCTGAAAGCCCTGGCCGAAGCCGATCATAGCCGAGCCCGCAAACTGGGAAACGCGCGTGACGATGCTCATAGCGGCGATAGCTGCGTCGCCGTAGGGACGGGCCGCCGTGTTCAGGCAGGTGACCGCGATGGATGCCAGCCCTTGGCGGCACAGACTGGGCAGGCCGCCGCCCATCAGGGCAACAAAACGGTCAATACTGGGTGCAAACTGGCGTAGCCGGATTTGTACGCCGCGCGACTGACGGATGCCGAGCAATAGAAGAAAAAAGCTGATTAACTGACTCAAGATGGTCGCATAAGCTGCGCCGCTGATGCCTAAATCAAAAACAAAGATGAATAGGGGGTCAAGAGCGATATTAAGGATGCCGCCTGATACGAGGCCGATCATGGCATAGGTTGCATTCCCTTGCTGACGCAGTTGGTTATTGAGTACTAGTGCGGCCATCATGTACGGCGCCCCAAACAGAATAATCTGCATGTAGTCAAGTGCATAGGGATAAATGGTGTCAGTAGCACCGAGCAGATGGCAAAGAGGGCTGCGCAGTAACAGACCAAGCATAAGAATCACAAAACCAGTGAAGATCGAGAGGAAGAAACCGGTCGCGGCCATGCGTTCAGCTTCTTCCTGCTGTTGTGCACCAAGTTGCCGAGAAATATAGGTGCCAGAGCCTTGGCCATAGAAGAAGCCGATTGACTGGATCAGTGCCATCAGCGGGAACACTACACCGACCGCGCCGGTCGCACTCGTACCTAATTGGCCGACAAAAAACGTGTCCGCCATGTTATAGATCGAGGTAATCAACATGCTTATAATGGTTGGAACAGCCAGCTTACAGATCAACGGTTCGAGTGGCGCTTCAGTCATTTCGTGAAAGCGGCGCTCCTGTGCTTCATTGGTAGAATGCTTTGTCATGATCCTGCTCCTCCATTTCTTTAACTATTTGGCAAAGCCATTCAATTATCTGCTCATAGCTTTCTACCGGCGACGCGAGTGGGGATTGGAAAAAGCCCGCTGCGGCGAGCGCGCAGTAGCCATGCAGCGCGCTGCGAATTGTGCGCGAGAGATGGATGCGCCGGTCATCCGGCAGGCGGCAGGGCGCCAGCACGCGGTTGAACAGGTCCATAAAGGCATGCTTGCGTTCGACCAAGCTGGGGTCGGAAAAGCGCGGCAGCGAAACCATGGCGCGGTAAAGCTGCGGCTGTTCGCGGGCGAAAGTACGATAGGCGGTGGCAAGGGCGCGCAGCCCCTCCGCGCCGGTTCTGCCTGCCATAGCGGTTTCGAGCGTGTCCATCAGGCGGTCGAGCGCGCATTCGGCCAGCCGGGCGTTCAGCTCGGGCAGGCCTTGTAGGTGGTTGTACAATGAGGCGGTCTTGACGCCAAGCGTCTCCGCCAGCTCGCGCAGGGTGAGATTTTCCGCCCCTTTTTGCTCGGCGAGTGCGGCGGCTGTGTCGATGATCGCCTCCCGACTGAGTCCTTTTCGCGGCATATACATTCCTCCAAACTAACGGCGTTAGTTTTCTATATCTTCAGCATAACCGAAAGGGATGCGTTTGTCAAGCATGCGCGAGGGAGGAAAAAGGCTTGACATATATCGATTGTCTACATATAATAAACATATCGAATATCGATATATGGGAGGATGGAATCATGGCAATCGACAAAAGCCTGCTGGCAGGCAGTACGGGGCTTCTGATCCTGCGTCTGCTGGAGGAGGGCGACCTGTACGGCTACCAGATGATCGAGCGCCTGCGCGAGCGGTCGGACGACACCTTTTCCCTCAAGGCGGGTACGCTGTACCCGCTGTTGCACACATTGGAGGTGCAGGGGCTGGTGCGCTCCTACGAGCGGGCAGCGGACGGTGCGCGCGTGCGTAAGTATTACCGCCTGACCGACCTGGGGCATACCCGTCTGGCGGAAAAGACCGAGGAGTGGCGGCGGTTTTCCGGCGCGGTCGAGCGTGTGCTGAAGGGGGGAGAAAGCCATGCGTTTGCCTGAATGCATGCGGCGGCAGATGATCCGTCTGCTGGAGTGCGACGCGGCTGAGCGCGCGCAGACCTCCGCAGAGCTGGACTCGCTGTCCGCGGATTATGACGAGCCGCCGCTGCCTGAAGCCTTGCATGACTGGCTGAACGATGCGACTGGACAGATGCGTTGGAAGCGGGCGCGTCCGGTTGCGGCAGAGGAGCTGACCGACCACCTGAGAGACCAGTACGAAGCCTTCCGGTCCGAAGGCATGGGAGAGGACGAAGCCGCGCAGGCAACCATCCGCGAAATGGGCGACGCGGTGGAGGCCGGCACACGGCTGGATAGCGCGTGGCGGCCGCGGCCGGACTGGGTGATGCTGGTGATCGTGCTGGCAACAACGGCGGCGGGGCTGGCGCTCCAGTACATCCTGCGGCAGCCGTTTTGCGCATGGATGGGGATACCACCGGAGAACAGCCTGGCAAACCAGTTCTTTTATTTTGCGATCGGCACTGGGCTGCTGTTTTTGGGGTATTTTATGGATTACACCATACTGGGGCGGCATATCCGTCTGCTGTATGCGCTGTGGCTGGCGGTCGGACTGTTTTTGGCGTTCAGCCCGTGGCGCGTGGAATATAACGGACGGCTTTTCTACACGGCACAGTGGATATGGTTTTTTCCGGTGCTGTTCGCGGGCGTGCTGTACAGCCAGCGCGGCAGGGGGGCGGAGGGCGTCCGCAACTGCCTGCTGAGCCTGCTCGGTATGTGGTTTCTGGCGTATATCACGCCGTATATGTCGGCCCTTGGCATATTGACCGTGGTCTGCTGCGGGATGCTGGTGATGGCGGTGCGGCGCGGCGCGTTCGGCAGGTGTACCAGGGGCAGGCTCGTATTGGCGGTATCGCCGCTGCTGGCCCTGCTGGGATATTTCCTGTTTCTGCTGTATGCCGTACCGCATGTGCGGGAGCGCTTGGCGTTGGTGTTCCATCCGCAGGCGGATGCGTCAGCAGCAGGCTATCAGGGCTCCGCGATCCAGTACATCATGTTCGGCATCCCGTTTGCGGGCAGCGGAACGATTGACGGCGCACAGTGGATCAAGCTGGACGGCGCGGGCGATTGGATGCTGCTGTCGGTCAAATACCTTTGGGGTTGGACGGCCGTTTTCCTGCTTTTAGCAGCGGTTTTGCTGCTGCTTGCATGGGGCTTCCGCATTGCGCGGCGGCAGAACGGTCTGCTCGCGCGCAGCGTGTGCATGGGCGTGATGTTCACTTTTGCGCTGCAGGCCGCGCTGTATGTGCTGCAAAACTGCGGCATCATCGTGTTCGCGTCCCACGGCCTGCCGCTGCTGTCTTACGGCGGCATATATCTGTGCCAGACCATGCTGCTGCTCGGCCTACTGCTCTCCGCACAGCGGTCGGGCGGGCTGGAACGCGCGGAACAACAGCGGCCCGCGCTGCGGAAAACGGCCGGTTCCGTGCGGTAAAGTCTGCGCGATTATAGTAAAATAGCCGCAAAGCGGCTATTTTACGTTTATTTTACTTCCGATTCCCGTTTGTGTTCCCAAAGCAGAATAAGGATTCATATATTTTCGCCATTGCTTCGGCGGTCAATTTCTCACGGTGTTTTATTTTCCTGACCGGCCGCTTCTCTCTGCTTGCAGGCATGGAAAATGGCAGTCGATTTTTTCGGCTGTCCTTGTGGCTGGATTATTTAGTTTTGTTGTATATTGTTCGAAAAATAGGGAGTTGCATTATTCTATAATGTTCTCTATATAGCTATAATCAATTCTTCCCTTTATGACAGAATAGAAAAATAGGTCTTTCCGAATAGTGTCAACGGAATTGATGATAAAGTTGTTCCAACCATCTGCTTCATTGCCATTAGATAAGTAAATTGTCATCTTAAAACCATATCCTGTATAGCCAACAGGGGGGTTTTGTTCTCTTTACTTCAATATCATTCAAGTCATCAATACTATATTGAAATTGCCCTTTATCTTCAATATGTGTCCCGTTTCCGCTATTACCATTAAAAACAACAATTTCCATAACTTCTTTAGGGTCTAAATTCATCAAGTCATTTGGAGTATTATACCACGCGGCAACCCCTAAAATCAGAATGAGTACGCCTGCTAAAGATATGGATACTTCCTTTTTCATATTCGCTCGGACCTCTTTATCAAATTCGGATTTGCCGCTCTGTTTTTTAGAAAAGGTATAGCACAAGATTATGAGCCGGTCCATATCGCTTCATCCTGCCGGCCGCTGTGGTATAATAGGGACAGCCTGCAACCAGGCTGCCCTTTTCTTTGCCCAAAAAAATTTTCTCCCGCTGTCAGGAATGGCGCACACCATTCGTATTGTAGGTGAAGCGACGTTGCTGACACAGCCGGTCGGCTGTTCCCAAAGGAGTTGATAAATCCATGAGACAATTCGATCAGGAAGAGGCCGAACGGCTGGTGAACGCCTATTCCGACCTGATCCTGCGGCTTTCTTATACCTACCTGAAATCCACGCACGACGCGGAGGACATCAGCCAGACCGTATTCCTCAAGCTGCTGACGGGCGGGCAGGCCTTCGACAGCCCCGCGCACGAAAAGGCGTGGATCATTCGGGCAGCCGCTAACGCCTGCAAGGACCTGCTGCGCAGCGCAGGGCGGCGGCGCACGGTGGGGCTGGAGGCCGTGGCGGAGGCGCCGGCGCCAGAATCGCCGGAATCCTGCGTGCTGGACGCGGTGATGGCGCTGCCGGATAAATACCGCGAGGCGGTGTATCTGTATTATTACGAGGGCTATTCCGCGAGAGAGATCGGCGCGCTGCTCGGCCGCAGCGAAGCGGCGGTGAACGCGCACCTGAGCCGCGGCCGGAACAGGCTGCGTACCATGTTGGGAGGCGAATGTTGTGAACACGGAGTATAATGATAACAGAGAGTATAAAAACGCGCTCGACGGGCTGCGTTTTTCCGAGGAGGCAAAGGCAAGGATGGCAAAGAGACTGATGGATACCATGGAGCGGCCGGAACAGGCGCCTGAGACGCGGCGGCGCGTCCGCCGCATGCCGCGCATCGCTGTGATCGGCGTGGCGGCGGCGCTGGCGCTGGGTGTGGGCGCGAGCGCGACCGGCGTACTCAAAACCGCGGGCGAGGCGTTCGCGGGCGTGTTCGGTCCCACGGCGGATACCGAGATTATCGACAAGATCGGCCGGCCGGTCGGCGCGAGCGACACGGATAATGGCGTGACCGTCACCGCGGACGCCATTATCGGCGACAAGTACCACTACGCGGTCACCTATTCGATCGAAAAGAAGGACGGCGCCGTCTTTGATATTGACCTGACCGATACTGTGGGCGAGGGCCTGCTGCCGATGGGCTTTGCCGACGGGGATACCTCGCTGATGGGCTATTTCGGCGGCGCGCACGGCAGCTCGTACTTTTACGACGCCGATCCGGCAGACAACGCGATCCAGTATGTAGAAACGCGCGAGATCAGCGACGGCGAGGTGCGCGGCCACGCGGTGCGGGCGAAGTTCAGCGATCTGTGCGTGTATGCGGAGAACGATACGGGCGAGCTTGAGCGCCGCGTCATTGCCGAGGGCGACTGGTCGCTCAAGTTCAACCTGGATTTTGAGGATACCTCGGTCAGCCTGCCCGCGGGGCAGACATTCGAGCTGAACGGCATGAACGCCGTGATCGACGAGATCACGCTGTCCCCGCTGGCGCTGCGCGTGGACTACACGGTGGACAGCACGGTGCAGTGGGATGAAAACGCGCAGTCCGGCCGGCAGAGCGAGCATGATAGCGCGCAGATGCACAAATATTTTGAAAGCGTGCAGATCCTGGTGAACAGGAAGGATGGCGCCAGCATCGACCTGTCCAATGCGGGCGGCAGCATCCGTCCCGAGGGCGGCAAGACCGTCTGCCAGAAGGGTGATATTTTCACCGAGATCATCCCGATTGAGGAGATCGCGTCGCTCACGGTCGCCGGTATGGAGATACCGGTGCAGTAACAGGATACCGCCGGAAAGGGGCTGCATTGATGCGGCCCCTTTTGTGTTTGCCCCAACGCATCGGGTGTGTTATAATAAAAGACAATCCCGATCTGGAAAGGAAATGAGCCATGGCCCCCACCTCTGTACTGCTCCCCGAGGGCGAGCTGCGCGTCGCGCGCTGCGATATGCTGGACAAGCTGATCGCGGTCGGCGATGGAGACGCGGCGCTCCTTTATCTTTATATTCTGCGGCACGGAGGCGCGGCGGACGCGAAAGTGGCCGCGCGGGTGCTGCACCTATCCGGAGAGCGGTATGAACGCGCGGCGTTCACTTTGAACCAGCTCACCGCGCCGGTGCAGGTGTCGGAGACGGACAAGCCTGCGGATGCGCCGCAGTATACGACGGACGAGTTGCGCCGCGCGCGCATGGACGACCACCGCTTCGCGGCCGTCTGCGAGAGCGCGGAGGCCACGCTCGGCCGGACGCTGACCGAGGGGCAGCTCCGCTGCCTGTTGACCGCATACGATCATTTGGGGCTGGACGCGGGGGCGATCATTGAACTGCTGTCCTATCTGAAAAAGGAGAAAGGCACGGTGCGCCTGGCCGATATCAAGCGCGAGGCTTACCAGTGGGCGGATATGGGGATCGTGACCGCGCCGGACGCGCAGCAATACCTGGCGCGTAGGGTGAACGAAAAGCCGCTCAGCGACGCGGTCTATCGGGCGCTTGGCGCCGACCCCGCGCAGCCCGCGCCCAAGGAGCAGCGCGTCTGCCGGTTCGCGCTGGCGCACGGCTTCCCGCCGGAGGCGGTCGAGTTGGCCGTGCGCCGCACGGACAGGCACCAGGGCCGCAGGAGTTTGGATTATACGCTCGGCATCCTGCGCAAGTGGGACGCGGGCGGGGTACATACGGTCAGCGAGATCACCGCGCTCGAACCGGAAGCGCGCGCGGTGGTCGGCCAGACCACCGCCCAGCCGACCGATAGCGCCACACTGGCCGCGTGGGAGCAGGATTGGGCCGCGCGCGTGCGCAGCCACCGCCGCAAAACGGAGGAATAATCTATGGCATATGATAAAAAGGTCCTCGCCGCCGCCCGCCGCGAGCTGGAGCGCGACCGCGCCGCCCGTGCGGGCGAGCTAGAGGCGCGTCGGCGCGAGATATACGCCCGCGAGCCGCGCGTCCGCGCGATCGACCGCGAGCTGGGTACGACCGCCGCGGCCGTACTCAGGGCCGCGCTCGAATCCGGCGGCGATCCCTCTGCCGCGATTGAACAGTTGCGCGTCCGAAACCTTGCCCTGCAGGAGGAACGGGCTGCGCTGCTGCAACAACTCGGCCTGCCGGCTGATTACCTGACGGACAAGCCGATGTGCGCGGCCTGCGGGGACACGGGCTACGCGGGCAGCGCGGTCTGCGCCTGCGTGCGGGAGCGGTACGCCCGTCTCCTCAAAGAGCGGCTGTCCGATATCCTGCCGATCCAGGACCAGAATTTTGCAAAATTCAATATGGCGTATTATTCCACCCGTCCGGATGCGCGGCTTGGCCTGTCCCCGCGCGAAAATATGGAATATAACCTGGACGAATGTAAGGCATACGCGGCGCGGTTCGGAAAGGATTCCCCCAACCTGCTGCTGTACGGCTCGACCGGCCTGGGCAAGACGTTTTTATCCACCTGCATTGCGGAGGCCGTGTCCGCGCGCGGCTTTTCTGTGGCGTATGACACGGCGATCAACATTGTCGCGGCCTATGAAACGATCAAATTCGGCAACGGCGACGGGGAGGCCGCCGCAGAGCGCGCGGCGCGATATGAGCGCGCGGACCTGCTGATTATCGATGACATGGGGACCGAAATGGGGACGGCGTTCACGGTTTCCGCGCTGTACAACCTGATCAATAACCGCCTGATGGCTAAGCGGCCGATGATCGTCAACACCAACCTTCTGCCGGAAACGCTGGGCGAGAAGTATTCGCCCGCCGTAGCCTCCCGCCTGCTGGGGGAATTTATGGCGTTGCGCTTTTTTGGGGACGACATCCGCCTGCTGAAAAAGAAAATGTAAACAATTCTTTCACAGGACGTTCAAATTCTGTTCATATATTCGCGGGGGAAATGGGGTATACTAAGCATGTCGATAAGGGAAGCCGCAATCCCGAATCGACAAGCAGCCTACCGATCTTTTATTTCTCTTTTACCCCCCTTTATTTTGTGAAATGACCGAAAAAGCCCTGGTTCCGTTTCCCCCATGGAACCGGGGCTTTTTCCCGTTCCGCAGAGGAAGCGCTTTGTAAAAAACCTTTTAAAGTCTGTTCAAAAGTTATTCACATATTCGGGCGCGGGCTGCGGTATACTATAACCGTCGAAAGGAATTGGAACGTTCCTGGAAGACAACCTCTTATTACACCTATTTCCCCTTTCTTTCATCTTTTCTTTTATCCTCTTTTTGAGAGCAACGGCTGCGCCCGGCTTCCATTTCCCCCATGGAGGCCGGGCGTTTCCCGTTTACTGGAAGCGCTGGAACGGACGGCCAAAAATCTTTCACAGCCTGTTCAAAATCTATTCACACATTCCGCGGCAAAGCGCGGTATACTGAATACGTCAGCAAGGGAAGCCGCAATCCCGAAGCTGACAGCCTACCGATCTTTTTATTTCTCTTTTACCCCCTTTTTTTGAATCTGTGTAGTGAACTGGCAAAGCGCCGTTGTCTCGTTTCCCCCAACGAGGCAGCGGCGCTTTCCATTTGCAGGGCTAACGCCTGGTCGGCGTGATTACACCACACGCGATTTTAGCGCCAGCGTTGCCGGAAGGCTGGGTCGTGAAATCGTCCGACTGGCTGTGTACGATAACGGTCCGGCCGAGAATATCCGGCACGCGGAAGCGGTCGGTCAGCACAGCCATCCATGCGAAGCCGGTCAGGTCCGCAAACAGCGGCGGCAGGTCGCCCGCGTGATAGGGGTGCGGGCATCCGGCGGGATTGTAGTGTGTTCCCGCGCCGACAAACGGGTCGCTAGCGTTGCCGGTGCAGGACGAGCCCTCGTGGATGTGCAGCGCAAAAATGGGCTGCGCACAGGCCATGCGCGTGACCGGCAGGCCGCGTACGGCGGCTGTGACCAGCACGCCCTGCGGCGTCTGGTAAAACGAAACGGTGCCTTCGATGCGTCTCCCGTCCGGCGCGGCCTGCAGCACGGCGGCCGCGTCCGGAAGCCGGTTTTGGATGACCGAGGCAAAATATTGTGAATTGGTTTGTTTCATGGTTGATTCCCTCCGTAAATCATCCTATGCGGCTGCGATTGCCCTTGCGAAAGACGCGGGGATGCGGTATACTAAAAATCAGGCAAGAAAAGATATGTTAGGAGTTGTTAACTATGGGTTGTTCGCATAACTGCGATTCCTGCTCCGCGGGCTGCGGCGGCGAAAAGAGCCTCAAAGTCGCGGCCAATCCCGCGGCAACGGTCAGAAAGGTGATCGGCGTCGTTTCCGGCAAGGGCGGCGTAGGCAAAAGCCTGCTGACCTCGATGCTGTCGGTCGGCATGACGCGCAGGGGCTATACCTGTGGAATTCTGGACGCCGACATTACGGGGCCGTCCATTCCCAAGACGTTCGGTGTGCATGACAAACTGGAGGGCTGCGAGGAGGGCATCCTGCCCGCGCGCAGCGAAGGCGGCGTGCAGATGATCTCGATTAATCTGGTGCTGCCGAACGAGGATGATCCGGTCATCTATCGTGGGCCGATCATCGCGGAAACGGTCAAGCAGTTCTGGTCAGATGTGATTTGGGACGACGTGGATTTCCTGTTCGTCGATATGCCGCCCGGCACGGGCGATGTGCCGCTAACCGTGTTCCAGTCCCTGCCGGTGGACGGCATTCTGGTCGTCACCTCGCCGCAGGACCTGGTTTCGATGATTGTGGGCAAGGCGGTCAAAATGGCAAAGATGATGAATATTCCGCTGATCGGTGTGGTCGAGAATTACAGCTATCTCGCCTGTCCGGACTGCGGCAAGCATATTCCGGTGTTTGGGGAGAGCCGTGTGGACGCGGTTGCGGCGGAGTACGGGCTGCCCGTGCTGGCCAAGCTGCCTATCGACCCGAAGCTCGCCGCAGCGGTCGACGCGGGCAGGATAGAGGACGCTAAGCTGCCGGACGAGCTGGCCGGCGCGCTGAAAGCGGTGGAGGATATCCGATGAACATCGGCGTAGCATATGAAAACGGGCGGATCGCGGGCAATCTGGGTGATTGCCGCACGTTCCTGATTGTTTCTGCGGAGGACGGGAACCCGACAGGCAAGCGCCTTGCCGCGGTGGAAGGCGGGAATACGACCGACCTGATCAAAATGGTGAGCATGGAAAAGGTGGACGTGCTGATCTGCGGCGCGCTCGGCCTTGCGCTGCGCAACGCGCTGGAGATGATCGGCGTGCTGCTTGTGCCGGGCTGCGAGGGAGCGGCGGAAGAAGCGGTCGCCAAGTTCCTGGTGGGCGAAAAACAGGGCGACCCGACCCTGCTGGAGATCGGCCGTGAGGAGGATCCGGACGATCCGATGGCGTGCATGCACGACTGTGCGAAGTGCGCGGGCTGCGGCCCGATCGAGATCCTCCGCCAGATACCCGCGGAGGAAGCGGGGGAATAAGGCATAAACGGCGTGTTCCTTGGGGCGCGTCGTTTTTTCAGATGAAAAAGAGTTCGCGCTGCTGGTCCGCCCGGTGCGAGGGTTTGGCATCGGCATGGGCGTGCATCGGGCATAGGGATGCAAAAACGGACGGGGGAAATCGTATTTTTCTCCAAAAATACCGATGCAATTTGCACGGGAGTGTTGTATAATACTCGTGTAACTGAAAAATGGGCGATTGCGCCCAGAACGAAAGGATTTTCAGGATGATGGATATTTCCGCCGCCCTGGTTGGCGGTCTGTTTGACGAGGATGGCGTTCCGGCCTACGCCCGTCCGGTGCTGTTCGGCACGGCGGGGGATGCGGTAAGCGCCTATCTGCCCGACGCGGTGGGTGCGCGCTTTTTCGTGCAGGGAGAAGGCGAGCCGCAGGTTGCGGGGACAGTGTGCGTCGCGGCGCAGGAGGACGGCCGTTTTGCCGCGCTAAAAGCGCTGCCCGCATGCGGGCATGTGCTGGTGATCGCGGCGCCGTTTGCCCTGACTGAACAGGATGCGCTGTACCATCTGGTGCAGACGCATACGGCCGCCGGCTATGGCGTGAGCGTGCTGGCCGCCGAGCAGCAGGGCTTTGACGCGGAGGGGCAGCCCCTCCCGCACGACGAGCGCTGCGTTGTGGCGGTATTTGCCTATGAGGTGCTGCAGAAGGCGCTGGCGGCGGGTTCGGATTCGCTGGACAGCCTGGTCGCCGCGGCGGTCGCCGCGGGCGCGCAGAAAGGCGTTGCGGTCACAAACGAGATTGTTGAGATCCGCGACGGGGGCTCGGCGTTTATCGCGTTCCGAGCCATGGTCAATCAGGTCAACTTCGGCCTGATCGAACAGGGCGTGCAGATTTTCGACCCCGCGAACACCTATATCGCGCCGGACGCTGAGATCGCCCCGGGCGCCACCATCCTGCCCGGCTGCCATATCCGTTCGGGCTGCAAGGTGGGTGCGGGTGCGGTCATCGGACCGAATTCCATTCTGGAAAAAGCGGAGATCGGCGCGGGTACCACGGTCAACAATTCCCAGGTGTACGAGTCCACGGTCGGCGCGCACGCCACGGTCGGCCCGTTCGCCTATATCCGCCCGCAGTGCGTGGTGGGCGACCATTGCCGCATCGGGGATTTTGTTGAGCTGAAAAAATCCTCCATCGGCAACGGCACCAAGGTGTCGCACCTGACCTATATCGGCGACGCGACCGTCGGCGAGCGGGTCAACTTCGGCTGCGGCACGGTGGTTGTCAATTACGACGGATATCACAAAAACCAGACCGTGATCGGGGACGACTGTTTTATCGGCTGCAATACCAACTTGGTTTCGCCTGTCACGCTGGGCGACCGCGTGTTCACCGCGGCCGGCACCACGGTGACGAAAAACGTGCCGGATGGCGCGCTGGCGGTCGCGCGCGCGCGGCAGACTACGCTCGAGGGATGGAACGACCGCCGCCGCGCGGCGCACGAAAAAGAAAAGGACCAATAAAACAGACATAAAAAATATGACGGAGGGGCAAATCGAATGATTTCTCACGGAAAAAACATTAAAATCCTGTCCGGCAACTCGCATCCGGCGCTCGCCATGCAGATCGCGTCGGCGCTCGGCCTGCCGATCGGCAAATCCCTGATCTCCACCTTTGCGGATGGGGAGATTTCGGTGTCCATTATGGAATCGGTGCGCGGCTCGGATGTGTTCCTGGTGCAGTCCACCTGCGGTCCGGTGAACAACAACCTGATGGAGCTGCTCATCATGATCGATTCCTGCAAGCGCGCGTCCGCGGGCCGCATCACGGCGGTCATCCCGTATTTCGGCTATGCGCGGCAGGACCGTAAGAGCAAGGCACGCGACCCGATCTCCGCCAAGCTGGTGGCCAACCTGATCACGGCCGCGGGTGCGGACCGCGTGCTGACCATGGACCTGCATGCGGCGCAGATCCAGGGCTTTTTCGACATACCGGTGGACAATATGCTCGGCTCCTCCGTACTCATCCCGTAT
Organism: Agathobaculum massiliense; assembly: GCF_900291975.1. Taxonomy (GTDB): domain Bacteria; phylum Bacillota; class Clostridia; order Oscillospirales; family Butyricicoccaceae; genus Agathobaculum; species Agathobaculum ammoniilyticum. The sequence goes on along the minus strand of NZ_OMPN01000001.1, from coordinate 1,205,479 downwards.
ATCGCGGGCAAGTTCGGCGTCGGCACGGACGATACGGTTATCGTCTCGCCCGACCTCGGCTCGGTCACGCGCGCGCGGAAATTCACCGAAAAGCTGGACATGCCGCTTGCGATTATCGACAAGCGCCGCCCCAAGGCGAACGTGTCCGAGGTCATGAACATCATCGGCAACGTCGAGGGGAAGAAATGTATCCTGGTGGACGACCTGATCGACACCGCCGGCACGCTGTGCCATGCGGCGGACGCGCTGGTGGAAAAGGGTGGCGCGACCGAGGTGTACGCCTGCGCCACGCACGGCGTGCTCTCCGGCCCCGCGATCGAGCGCATCAAGGACAGCCCGATCAAGGAGCTGGCGATCCTGGATACCATCCCGCTGGCGAGCGAGAAAAAGCTGGACAAGATTAACGTCCTGTCCGTGGCGCCAGTGTTTACTGAGGCGATCGCGCGTATTTACGAGGAAGTATCGGTATCGACGCTCTTCGACTGAGCAGCGGGGCGGCCCTTTGTTAAAAATGCCGCGCAGGCTGCGGCTTGAAATGAGAATGGGGGAGGCGGACAGTCGGTTGTCCGCCTCCTTTTTAAGAAAGGAGCGTATATGCGGAAAGCGGTTGCCTATCTGGCGGTCAGCCTGGATGGATATATCGCGGACGCAGACGGCGGCGTGGGCTGGCTGGGCGCGTTTGCAGACGAGCAGGAGGACAGAGGTTACGAGGCGTTTGTGCAGAGCGTGGACACGGTCGTGATGGGCGGGCGGACCTACCGCCAGGTCGCGGAAGAACTCTCGCCCGGCGCGTGGCCGTACGAGGGGCTGGATTGCTGGGTCTGGACGCAGCAAAACGGCCCGCTGCCTCACGCGCGCCGTATTGAGGGCGGGCTGGCGGCCTGGCTGCATGCGGAAAAGCAAAAGGCTGGCAGGGGGATCTGGCTGTGCGGCGGCGCGGCGCTGATCGCGGCGGCATCGGACGCGGGCGAGGTCGACCGCTGGCACCTGACCGTGCTGCCCGTCCTGCTGGGCGGTGGCATCCGGCTGTTTCCCGAGGGGCGGGCGCAGCGCCTGCGTCTGGTTTCCGTGCGGCAGGTGGGCGGTGCCGCAGAGCTGATCTATGAGCCGGCGATGGGGTAAAATACCGGTGCAACGCACCGTAGTGGACAAAAGCGTCCGGCTGGTATGCCGGACGCGAGGTGATGACATTCGGAGAAAAGCTCAAAGCAATTCGCATCCAAGCGGAATGCTCGCAGGAGGAGACGGAAACAACCGGAGGGAGCCGCTGCTGGGACATTTCTCTGTATGATATTGTGGCGCAGCTGCGAAAAACAAACAAGAGGTGAAGCAATGAAAGTATTGGCGGTTGGCGACGTGGTCGGCGAGGCGGGGATCGATACCCTGCACGGCCTGCTGCGCCGCGTCAAACGGGAACACGGGGCGGATTTTGTCATTGTCAACGGTGAAAACGCCGCAGGGCGCGGCATCATGCCAAAGCAGGCGGACGATATTTTTTCCGCGGGCGCGGATATCATCACGCTGGGCAACCATGCGTTTTCCAAGCAACAGATCGCGCCCTATCTGGATGAGCATCCGGACGTGCTGCGTCCGGCCAACCTCGCCCCGCAGAGCCCGGGGCGAGGCTGGGGCGTTTTCGACGGGCCGCGGGGCTTGCGCCTGCTCGTGATGAACCTGATCGGCCGCTGCGATATGCACTACGGGCCGGACAACCCGTTCCTGTGCGCGGATAAAATCCTGCGCGAGGCGGCGGGACAGTACGATATCGCGCTCGCCGAGATCCATGCAAACGCCACCAGCGAAAAGCTCGCCATGGGCTATTATCTGGATGGGCGCGCGGCCGCGGTCTGGGGGACGCACACCCATGTGCAGACCGCGGACAACCGCGTCAACCCCAAGGGCGCGGGCTATATCACGGATATCGGCATGACCGGTCCGGTCGTGTCCGTGCTGGGGGTGTGCGTGGAGCAGTCGGTCGCCATGTTCCGCGGCGACCTGACTGAATATTTCAAAACCGCCCCCGGCGACTGTGCGCTTTCGGGAGCGGTCTTTACGATCGGACGGGACGGCAGATGCGCGTCCGTCGCCCGCGTATGGGAACGGTGGGCCGTCCGCTAAGGGCTATTCGGACAGGATGGCGGTTACAGAATCGTTTGCAGCTTCGGGCAGCAGGGCGTCCCTGGCGGCGTCCTGCTGCCAGTCGTTATAGTCCGTGATGCCCTCGCCCGCGTTCGGGTGGAAGTGCGAGTACGCCAGGTCGGCCACGAACAGCGTAAGCAGCACGGCGCACAGCGTGTTCTGCCGGGCAGGGGAGAGCCGGTCGAGCAGCCCGCCGAGCAACGGACCGGCGAAATATACGACCGCGCAGCAGCCCAGGCCGAAGATCACCGCGCCCTCCAGGCAGATACGGCCATTCAGGTTCATGAAGTAGCCGCTGTAATCCCACCAGCGGATGCCCTTGGTGACCTCCAGATACCAACTGGAGAAATACTCGATGACCGAGCAAAGCACCATGGAGACCAGGAAGGTCGCCACCGGACGGATGAACAGCTTTTTCAGCAGCAGGAGCACGAGCGCGCCGCCCGCGCCGTAGATGGGTAGCCAAGGGCCGAGCATCGTGCCGCGGTTGACGAACATGCCCTTGGTGACGATGTGCAGCGCGACCTCCCAGACCCAGCCGATGAACGCGAAAGTGAAGAACAGCAGGATAAGCGTGCGCAGGCCGTAATGCCGGTTATAGTCCAGCTTGTGACGCTGGGCGTAGTGGAACACCGGATCCTCCGGTAGGCGCACGTCCGCGTCGGGCAGGCGGGGCTTTTCGCCCGCCGGCGCCGTCTCGCCGAAAGCGGGGACCACAAACAGGGCGGAAAGTGGCGTGCCCGCGTCAAGCTGCGCCTGCCGAAGTGCGGCGTACAGGCCTGCGTCGGTGGCGGAGCGGTAGCCGTTGACGAACAGCAGGGACAGCAGTCCGGCCGCTGCCGCCGCGAGCGACTGGCACAGCGCGACATCGCCGGTCGCCAGGCCGATGGCCGTTCCGAGCACGGTGGAGGCCAGCAGAGGTAAAAAGGTCCAGTGCAGGTAGAACGTCAGGTCAAGCACGAAGCAGCGCCATTTATTGCCCCGCATCATCTGGCGGGACAGACGGAGCGTCTCGGCGGGCCTGGCCTGCGGGTTTTCCGCCAGGATATACGGCACCATGCGGTAGGAGTACAGCTTGACCGGAAAGCCGACGATGGTACACGCCCACAGCAGCAGGAACAGCGAGCGCAGGAACATGCCCTTTGCCACGTTCCGCCAGCAGCCGTGCTGGAAAGGCGTGAACATCGCAGCGATGCTGATATTGTCGCGCACGCGGCTTTCCAGCAGGAAGCGCCGCGCGCCCACGCTGACTGCGCTCAGTACCCAGATGGAGAACCACAGCCCGCCTGCGATGCCAAGCGCGGCCAGCGCGATATCCAGCCAGCCTGCGAACCGCGAGCGCTCGAGCAGCGCAAAAAACGCGGAGAACGGCGCGGTAAGTGTATCAAAGGCCGGCGCGAGGCTCTGGTCAGCCGCGGCCCACATGGGGTGCGTGCCGTCCATCGGGTCGATGCGCAGCCATTCGAGCAGCAGCTCCCAGTTGGACAGGCTGGCCGCCTGGATCGCGACCTGGTCGTCCGGCAGCATGGCGGATGGGTCAAACTGGCCGATGAAATCCGCCGACCCCGCAAATTCCGCGCCCGTGAAGGCGAGGATAAAGCATACTGCGACCGTAGCGGCCCAGTTCCGCAAAAACTGCCGCTTACCGCGCCGCTTGAGTTCTTTTCGTTGCCACATAAAAATTGCTTTCCCTTTTTGTTTTTTGTGAATTTGACAAATTATGATGGAGTTTTGACAATGCTTGCCTTTATTCTCGCACCTTTTTATAGTTTCGTCAATGTATTTTTGGCGCGCTGGGTGCTGCGATGGACGGGTGCGTGCCATCGGGTGTTCGGCACGCGGGCGTTCCGCGTGTTGTTCCTGGCCGTTTACAGCTTTGCCGCCTTGACCCCGCTGACTGGCTTTCTGGTGCAGTCCCCGCCCGCGCTGCGGCGGCTGCTCAAGCAGGTAAGCAATTACTGGCTGGGCTGGATGCTGTACCTCCTCCTTGCCGTGCTGGCGGTGGAGGCGCTCCTGGCCTGCCTGCGCCGCATCCAGCGCAGGGACTTCGCGCAAATGCAGCGCGTGCGGCAGGTGCAGGGCGGCGCCGCCCTGGCGCTGGTGTGCGCGGTGTGCCTGTACGGCATGGCCAACGCCCGTACGCTGCGCGTGACGGAGTATGCGGTCACGCTGGAGGGCGCGGGGGAAGACATGACCGTCGCGCTGCTGGCCGACCTGCATCTCGGCTACAGCACCGACCCTGCCTATATCGAGCGGGCAGCGCAGGCGGTGAACGATATGCAGCCCGACCTGATCGTGGTCGCGGGGGATATCTTTGACAATGAATACGAAGCCGTGCCGGAGCCTGACCGCATCGCGGCGGCGCTGGCTTCCATGCATAGCACATACGGCGCTTATGCATGCTGGGGCAACCACGACCTGTCTGAGCCGATCCTGGCGGGCTTTACCTGGGACACCGAGGATGAGGAGAAAAACGACCCCCAAATGGCCGGTTTCCTGCGACGCGCGGGGATAAATCTGCTGGAAGATGAAAAAGTTACATTAAAAAACGGCGTCCAGCTCGTCGGCCGCAAGGACCCTTCGCGGGACAGGAAATTGGGGGATGAACGGCTCAGTCCTGCAGAATGGGCTGGCCTGCTCGAACCAGAAAAGCCCGCTTTCGTGATCGACCATCAGCCGAAGGAGCTGGAGGCGCTGGCCGAGGCGGGCTTTGATCTGGATTTGTCCGGACATACGCATGACGGACAGGTGTTTCCCAGCAACCTGATCATGGGTTTTTTGTGGGAAAATCCCTGCGGAATGGTGCAAATAAAGGACATGTTTTCGATTGTCACGTCCGGTTTAGGGGTGTGGGGACCGGATATGCGGGTCGGTACGGCAAGCGAGGTCGTAAAAATCAGTGTGCATTTTGGGGGATAATGCACGGAATACAGGTGTCCATATGAGGGAAACACACGAAAATGGAACGCTGAATTTGTACATAGTGCAAGAACTTGAGAGAAAGCTTGCAAAAATTCGAAAATTTATTGACGGCGCCCCAGGTTTTGATGTATGCTATAAATGAACTACAATAGGCCTTGGCAAATTATGTGAAAAAATTGTCGAAGCCGTGTATGGCACACCGATCGAGCGCGTGGGAAACCGCCGGAAAACGGTGTGAAAGGAGGAAAAGAACAGATGAACCAGTTGCTGAAAAAATTTACTTTTACAGACGAACTGACCGATGTCATCGAAAACTGTAAGGGCGTATCCGTGCCAACCAGCAAGGCGGAGCTGTACGACATGGTGTTCGGTCCGGACAAAGCCGATGTATATGACGTTGTGTTCGACGTTCCGGGCAAGGGTCCGGTGAAGGAAGCGGACGTGACCCGCTGCAAGAACGGCGCTTCGGTCAACTTTGTGGAGGACTACATGCGCCGCCGCGAGCCGGACTGCATGCGCATCGCCGACGATAAGCCGACCGATAAAAAGCGTTTCGCCGACGTTTACGGCTATCCCTTCAGCGACCTGCGGAAAGAAACCATGGAGTGGTTCAAGACGCAGGAGCTTATCCTCATGCCGTTTAACTCGGGCGGCAATATCTACGGCTACGGCTCCATGCTGGTCTGCCCCAAGCCGTGCGCGTTCTTCGCGTTCGCGTTGGCACATCTGCAGGGCTTTGTTAACGCTGAGGAGACCGAGGGCTATAAGCCGCGCGCGATCGTTTACGTCGCGCCCCCGTTCCGCCACACCCACTTCGAGGGCAAGCAGGTCGTTGTACACAACCGTCTGGACGACTGCCACGAGGTGTTCTCCTACAACCTGTATCCCGGCCCGTCCGCGAAAAAGGGCGTGTACTCCGTGCTGCTCGATATCGGCGAGCAGGAGGGCTGGACTACCTGCCACACCTCCTGCGGCCGTCTGGTTACGCCGTATGAGAACGAAATGGTTATTATGCACGAGGGCGCGTCCGGCGGCGGCAAGAGCGAGATGCTGCAGGACATTGCCCGCGAGCCGGACAACCGTGTGCTGCTTTCCAAGAACACTGTGACCGGCGAGGAAACCTACCTCAACATGGGACAGACCTGTGCCATCGAGCCGGTGTGCGACGATATGGCGACCTGCTATCCGGCGGTCCAGAACAACTCCGGCAAGCTCGTCCTGGTGGACGGCGAGGACGGCTGGTTCCTCCGCATGGACGGCGTGACCCATTACGGCTGCGATCCGGTATACGAGCGCATCTGCACCGAGCCGAAGGAGCCGCTCTGCTTCTTCAACATGGAGGGCCACGCGGGCGCGACCCTGCTGATATGGGAGCATACGCTCGATTCCAACGGCAAGCCCTGCTCCAACCCGCGCGCGATCGTGCCGCGCTGGGATATCCCTCATATCGTCAAGGAGCCGGTAGAGGTTGACGTGCGCTCGTTCGGTGTGCGCATGCCCCCCTCCACCCGCGAGAACCCGAACTACGGCATCATGGGCATGATGCATATCATCCCGCCCGCACTCGCCTGGCTGTGGCGCCTGGTCGCGCCGCGCGGCTTCAACAACCCGTCCATTGTGACCGGCAACGAGCTGAAGAGCGAGGGCGTCGGCTCCTACTGGCCGTTTGCCACCGGTCTGCGCGTCAAGCAGGCCAATCTGCTGCTCGACCAGATCCTCAAGAGCCCGAACACCCGCTATGTGCTGATCCCGAACCAGCATATCGGCGTGTACAAGGTCGGCTTCGCGGCCGAGTGGATCAGCCGCGAGTACCTGGCGCGCCACGGCGGCGCGAAGATCCGCCGCGAGCATCTCGAGCCGGCGCGTTGCCCGCTGCTTGGCTACGCGATGAAGGATATGACCATCGACGGCCAGCGCATCCGCTCCAAGTACCTGCGCGTCGATACCCAGGACCGTGTGGGCGAGGATGGCTACGATGCCGGCGCGAAGATCCTGACCGACTTCTTCCGCAAGGAGGTTGCCAAGTTTGATACGCCGGATCTCGATCCGCGCGGCAAGCAGATCATCGACTGCTTCATGAACGGCGGCACGCTCGCGGACTACGAAGCGATCACCCCGACCAATCTTTGATCCGCGCGGCGGAAAGAATAACGCAAAACCGCTCAGGGGGATTCCCTGAGCGGTTTTTTAAGTGGGTGTGATGGAAAGCACGGTCAGCACGCCGCCCTCCACGGTGAAGTGCACCTCGAAGCCGGCGAACGGGAACCCGTAGACGCGGCCAGGTTCGTCCTGATAGCCGGGGCGCGGGTCCTGCGCGAGCACCGCAAGCAGGGACTGCCGCCGGCCGGCGGGCAGGCTGTCGAGCAGGCGGGGCGGGCAGGAAACCTGCACGGCGTCCGTGGGCAAGGCGAAGCCGCTCGAAGCCTCAGGATGCGCGTCCGTGTAGGCGAGGTAGGGCTTGATATCCAACAGGGGCGTGCCGTCCATCAGGTCGGCGCCCGACACATGGAGTACCGGCCCGTCCGGCGTCCACGGCTCGACGCGCTCCAGCCGAACCGAGGAAAGGCCGATGGCGTTCGGCCGGAACGGCGAGCGCGTCGCGAATACGCCGACGCGCCGGTTGCCACCGAGCTTGGGCGGGCGCACGGTAGGCGACCAGCCCTCCCGCATGGCTTCGGAAAACTGCCAGATCAGCCACAGGTGGGAAAAACCGTCGATCCCGCGCAGCGCGTCGGCGTTGCGGTAGGGGGGCTCGAATACGATGCGGGCCGGCGTGTCCGCCAGCCCGCTCTGGCGCGGGATGCCGAACTTGGTGGGGAAGTCGCTGCGGATGCGCGCGATGATGTGCATGGGGATGAGATGTGACATGGGGGTGGCTCCTCTGCTTTGGGGTTGTGTCCAGTATAGCATGCCCGCGGCGCCGGCGCAATCCGGCGGCGGAGGGTCCGCGCAGTCTTTTACAGATTGTTAATGCTTTTTCGAATGGAAAGCAGTATAATGGAAGCATACTATCGGAAAGCAGGGGAGAACAATGCCCAAAAAGATATTGATTGTTGAAGATGAAGCGAATATCCGCGAGCTGCTCCGTCTTTATCTGGAGCGGGAGGGCTATACCGTGATAGAAGCGGAAAACGGCGTTGAGGGGATCAAAAAGTGGAAGTCCGAAAAGCCGGACATGCTGCTGCTCGACGTGATGATGCCTGTGATGGACGGCTGGGCCGTCTGCAAGGAGATCCGCGCGGAAAGCGATGTGCCGATCATCATGCTGACCGCGAAGGGCGAGACCGCGGACCGCGTTTCCGGTCTGGAGATGGGGGCGGACGACTATATCGTAAAGCCGCTTGAAATGCCCGAGGTCATCGCGCGCGTGCGCGCGGTGTTCCGCCGCATGGCGCCGGATGACGCGCCGGAGAAGCTGTCTTTCGACAACCTGGTGATCGACAAGCAGGCCTATGACCTGGTCATCCGCGGCAAGCGTGTGGACGCGCCGCCCAAGGAGATCGAGCTGCTGTACTACCTCGCGTCCAGCCCCAACCGCGTGTTTACGCGTGCGCAGCTGCTTGACGATGTGTGGGGCTTCGATTACTTCGGCGATACCCGCACGGTGGATGTACATGTCAAGCGCCTGCGCGAAAAGCTGGAGGGCGTTTCGGATAAATGGGAGCTGAAAACGGTCTGGGGCGTGGGATACAAGTTCGAGACTAAGGAGTAAGCGATGGGCAGACACAGCTTTTTTTTTAAAAACTATGTGACGCACCTGGTGCTGATCGTATGTGCGTTTGCTATGGCGGGCGGTGTGTTTTACTATCAGATGAGCAACTACGCGCTTTCCGCCAAGCAGACCGAGCTGCGCACGACCGTGAAGAGCATCGCGGAGCAGACCGAGCTGCTGCGCGGCAGCACCTCGGAGGAGTTCGAGCAGTTTTACATCCTTTCGATCGCGCGCGTTGCCAAGGAGGACGCCATCACCGTGCTGGTCACGGATGAGGACGGTATCATCCAGATGGCCGCCGCGCCGGATGGAACGGCCTACACCATGCCAGGCTATATGATTCCGCCCGAGGTCACCAGCCAGGTGCGCACATCCGGCACGTATGCCGCGGTCGGGTCGCTCGGCGTGCTGACCGCGGCGTCGAGCTATACGGTCGGTACGACGGTGATCAATGAGACGGGTGAGATTACCGCTCTGGTGTTTGTCTCCGCGCAGGACCCGGAGACCGCGGGCGTGGTGCGCCACTCCACACAGACCCTGGTGCTGATCCTGCTGATTACGCTGGTGGTCCTGCTGATTATTTCGTTTATCATTTCGCAGCATGTCACCCGCCCGCTCAAGGTGATCGCGGCGGCGGCGAAGGAATTCGCGGCCGGCAATTTTGATGTGCGCGTGCCAGAGGACAACCGTTCGTATGAGATAGACGAGCTGGCGGTGTCGTTCAATAACATGGCGCGCGACCTGAACCAGCTCGAGGAGCTGACGCGCGGCTTCATCTCCAACGTCAGCCACGAGTTCAAGACCCCGATGACGACGATCGGCGGATTTGTGGATGGGATGATCGACGGCACCATCCCCCCCGACCAGCATGACAAATACCTGCGCATCATTGCCGAGGAGACGCGCCGCCTGTCCCGCATGGTGAACCGCATGCTGGATGCGGCCAAGATACAGTCGGGAGAGTTGCTGCTTGCGCCCGCGCCGTTCGATTTTTCCGAGATGACCAGCCAGATCATCCTTTCGTTCGAGCAGAAGATTGAAAAGAAGCGGCTCGACGTAGCGTGCGAGCTGGACGACCGGCTGATGGTCATGGGTGATCGCGACCATCTGTACCGCGTGGTATATAACCTGGTGGACAACGCGGTCAAATTCATCAATGAGGGCGGCCGGCTCACGCTGCGCGCCCATCCGGAGGGGACGTTCTGCGCCTTTTCCATCAGCAACACGGGCGCGGGTATTTCGGCGGAGGAGCTGCCGCATGTGTTCGACCGCTTTTACAAGGCCGACCGCTCGCGCTCCTTGGACAAGACAGGGGCGGGGCTGGGGCTGTATATCGTCAAAAACATCATCAACCTGCACGGCGGGGAGATTTCCGTCCGTTCGGATGACGGGGAAACCGAGTTCTCGTTTACGCTGCCGCTGGCCCCGCCGCAGCTGCCGGGCAGCAAACAATGACGCGCTGCGCGCAGCGGCGGAGGACCGGCCGGTCCTCCGCCGTTTTTTGCACACGGGGCCGAATTCATGATTTGTTCATATTGTTTTCAACAAACTGCCACAATGGCGGGGTAGAATGAAAGCACAAAACCGATAGGGAGGCCATTACAATGGACGACTTCAATAACAACTATACGCCGGCCCCGGGCGGCGATGACCATACTGAACCGCAGCAGCCCGTTATGGAGCCGCAGAATGAAACGCCAGCACAGCCGGCTCAGGGAACGCAGGAGACGCCGCGGGAAGAGCCGCAGGCATCCGGCGCGCCGCGCGCCGAAGAACCGCGCACTCCGTACCAGACGCCGGTGCAGCATCCAGCGTACCAGGCCCCATACCAGGCGCCGCATGCCGAACCGGCCGGCCAGCCGCAGCCGCCGAAAAAGAAGAAAGGGCGCGGGAAGGGCATTGTCATCGGCCTGTGCAGCGTCGCGGCGGCCTGCCTGCTGTTTGCAGGCGGTGCGGTGATCGGGCATATCGTTTCCAATAACGGCGGCGCGCCTGCGGGAGGCGGCACCACGGCGGGCAGCATGCCCACCGTGCAGATATCCGACACGCCGGAATACGATCCGGATAATTACGACGTGGTCAACGGTCTGGCGGGCGAGGAGATCTACAAAAAAGTAAGCCCGTCGATCGTATCGGTCATTGCGACCGGTGGCAGCGGGTCGGGCGTTATCATGAGCGAGGACGGGTACATCATCACCAATAACCATGTTGTCGAGGACGCGGAGCAGGTGATGGTCCAACTCAGCGACGGGACGCAGATGCCGGCCGAGATCATCGGCACGGACGAGCAGACCGACCTGGCGGTACTCAAGGTGGAGCCGGACGGGACGCTTACGGCGGCCGAGTTCGGCAATTCGGATGAGCTGCAGCCCGGCGAATATGCGTACGCGCTCGGTTCGCCCGGCGGCGTGCAGTTTGCCAACACGATCACGGGCGGCCGCATTTCCGCGATCAACCGCGACGTGACCATCAACGACCGCGTGATGACCCTGATCCAGACCGACGCTTCTATTAACCCGGGCAACTCGGGCGGCGCGCTGATTAACAAATACGGGCAGGTGGTCGGCATTACCTCTGCCAAGCTTTCGAGCAATGCGTTCAGCGAGGCGTCGATCGAGGGCATGGGCTTCGCCATCCCGATCAACATGGCCAAGGAGGTCGTCGATGAGCTGATTGTCAACGGCTATGTCGCGGGGCGTCCGTCCATCGGCATTTCGGGATATAATGTGGAATCCGCGGACGGTAGCATCGCGGGCGTGCAGGTGGACTCGATCGACTCGCGCGCCAAGGCGGCCGACGAGGGGCTGCAGGTTGGTGACGTCATTGTAGCGGTGGATGGTACGCCTACCCCGACCATGGACGACGTGAATGAAGTCAAGGAAGACAAAAAGGCAGGCGACAAGATCACGTTGACGGTTTACCGCATTTCGACCGGCAAACGGCTCAACGTCACGATCACACTGATGGACGCGCACGACCTGGAGGGCGAGGATCCGGCTGCGCAGGACGCGCAGAGCCAGCAGGATGATGGTTCGCAGTATTACCAAAGCCCGTTTCCGTTCTTCGGCTGGTAACGTACCTCACTGAACGCATACGGATTTCAGTGAGGTGGGACGCACCGCGGCGCGGCCGCGGATGCGTCCAAAGCTCCGGCGCGCGCAGCGCGCGAAGCCTTACTCCACACTGGTATAAAAGCCGAGGCGCTTGTCCTCGGCTTTTATGAAAACAGGCCGCTTCTGCGGCCTGTTTTCTGTTTGATGCGCGCCTTGCGGTGCGTTTTTTGTGTGCGGTTACTTTTCGTATTGCTCCGCGAGCTGCTGGCTGATGAACTGGCGCGCCGTGCGGGGGGAGCGCCCGTTCCGGCGCAGCGCGAAGCGCTCGGCCAGCAGGTGAAGCTGCTCGCCGGACAGCGCCAGGCCGTTCTCCGCGGCGAGCTGATCGACGATGTACAGGTACTCGTCCTTGTCCGGCACGGAGAACGTGATCTCCAGCCCGAAGCGGTCGGAGAGCGAGGTCACGGTTTCCAGGCTGTCGCGCACGCGCACCTCGTCGCCCTCGCGGTCCGCGAAGGTCTCGCGGATCAGGTGGCGGCGGTTGCTGGTCGCATAGATGACCAGATTGGAGGGCTTACCCGCCAGTCCGCCCTCGATAAAGGCCTTGAGCGCGGCGAAGTTGTCGTCCTCCCGACTGAAGGAGAGGTCGTCCAGGAATACGATGAAGCGGAACGGGGAACGGAGCGTGTCCGCGAAGATGCGCGGGAAGCAGGCGATATGCCGCGGCGACATCTCGATGATCTTCAGGCCGCGCTCGGCGTATTCGTTGACCACCGCCTTGACGGTAGAGGATTTGCCCGTCCCCTTGTCGCCGTAGAGCAGGATGTTGTTGGCCTCGCGACCATCCAGGAACGCGCGGGTATTTTTGAGGATCTGCTGCTTCTGGCGCTCATAGCCGGGCAGGTCGCGCAGGCGGATGGCGTCCGGATGCCCGATCGGCGTCACCGTACCGTCATCCTGTACAGCGAAAGCGGAGGCCTGTGCGAAAAAGCCGTAGCCCTGCGCGCGGTAAAAGCTGGCCAGCGCCGCCCCGTCGCGGAACGGCAGGGGAGCGGCGGCCGGATAATCCGGCAGGTCGCGTAGCGCGGGCATGCGGTACACGCCGGCGGCCGCGGACTTGAGCGTATTGCCGTCCAGGGCGAGCAGGGCGTTGAGCGCCTGGATATCGTGCGTGGCCGCGCCCAGCAGGGTGGCGGAGGGCGCGGCCAGCGTATCGGTCATGGTGTTGACATCAAAATGCACCGCGTCCAGCATGGCGCGGTTGACGTCGCCGCAGGCGAAGATCTGGGCGCACAGCGCGCCGTAGGCCCGCGCGAAATCCGCGTCGTCGGTCTTGAGCGCGTCAAAGACCGCGAGGTAGGACGAGACGAACGGGTGCCGCTGCAGGCCGCGCAGCACGGAAAGCGCCCGCACGCGCAGCGAAAGGATAGAAAGCTCCATTTGTTTCACTTCCAAACTGTATTTTTTCGATCGGTTCCAGCATAACACACTTCGGCGGCTTTTTCAACATAGCATGAGAATAGACTATGCTTGGAGGGAGAGACAAACAATGAGCCAATATGCGCTTTTGATATGCCGCAGCCAAACGGAAGCGATCGGGCTGCGGCGCCATCTGGGTCAGATGGGCGTGCCGGGCGAGGTCGCGCGGCCGCCGCGGCACGAGCGGACTGAGTCGTGCGGCTGGGCGGTGCGCGTCGGGGCGTCGCAGGCGGACGAGGCGGTGCGCCGCCTGCGGCAGCTAGGGCTTTCGCCGTGCCGCGTCATGCCGGACGAGGGGGGCGGCGCATGATCTATCTGGATAACGCCGCGACGACGCTGTATAAGCCGCGCGCGGTGGATGAGGCGGTGCGCCGCGCGATGCACGCGGCGGCAGGCTACGCGCGGGGCGGCTACGCGGCGGCGGCGCGCGCGGGCGAGCTGGTATACGGCTGCCGCGAGCAGGCGGCGGCGCTGTTCGGCGTGCGCGATCCGGCGCGCGTCGTGTTCACGATGAACGCCACGCACGCGCTCAATCTGGCTATTCACGCGCTGGCGAAGCCGGGCATGCGGATCGCAGTCGGCGGATATGAGCACAACGCGGTCATGCGGCCGCTCACGCTGCGCGGGATCGAGCCGGCCGTGCTCGACGCCCCGCTCTGGGACGCCGCGGGGATGGAACGGAAAGCGCGGGAAGCGCTGGCTGCGGGGACGGAGCTGTTCATCCTCAACCATGTGTCCAATGTGTTTGGCTTTGCCGCGCCGCTCGACGGGATCGCCGCGCTGCTGGATGCGGCGGGCGTGCCGCTGATTCTCGACGCGTCCCAGTCCGCCGGTATGGTCGGGATCGACGTGCGCCGCCATCCCTGTCTTGCCGCAGTGTGCATGCCCGGCCACAAGGGACTGTACGGGCCGCAGGGTACGGGCATCCTGCTCGCGCTCGACGACCGTATCACGGCCGCGCCGCTGATGGCGGGCGGCACGGGCAGCCTGTCGGAAGAGCCGCGGCAGCCGGATTTCCTACCGGACGCGCTGGAGAGCGGCACGCCCAATGTGCCGGGTATCGCGGGGCTTGCGGCGGGCATCGCGTTTGTGCGCGCGGTCGGCCCAGAGAACATCCTCGCGCATGAACAGGCGCTCCGGCGTGAGTTTGTGCGCGCGCTGGAGCGGGAGGAGCGGATCGAATGCTTTTCCGGCGCGCCGCAGACCGGCGTGCTGTCGCTGCGGGTGCGGGGGATGCCCTGCGAGACCGTGGCGGAGGAGCTGGCGCGGCGGCAGGTCGCGGTGCGCGCGGGCCTGCACTGCGCGCCGCTCGCGCACCGCACGGCCGGCACGGAGGAAACCGGCACCGTGCGCTTCTCTTTCTCCTTTTATTCGACCGCGCGCACGGCGGAGCATGCGGCTGATTTGCTGTGCAAAACCGTAAAAAATCTGTGAATACGCTATACAGGGGAAGCGAATTGTGGTAGTATAGGTAATGTTGAAACCCCGCGTCTCCCCTGCTGTGCGGAGGAATGAAAAATCACAGGACAGGTGGCTTTATGGAGACTTTCCAAAATATTTTCAATACAGCGGCGTTCCAGAATTTCGATTTGCTGTCCTCGCTGCGAAGCAGCGTAAACTCGCTTCAGACAGCGGGCCTGATGGACGTGGTCGACGTTTTGATCGTCGCGTATATCATTTACCGCGTGATGAAGCTGCTCAAGGATACAAGCGCGGCGCGGCTGGTCAAGGGCATCATCGTGCTGCTGCTGGTCATGTTGCTCGCCAGCGTGGCGGGACTGACCACGATTTCGTTTATCCTGCGCAATTCGCTGGGCATCGGCGTGTTCGCCGTGATCGTGATTTTCCAGCCCGAGCTGCGGCGTCTGCTCGAGCAGCTCGGCAAGGGCAACCTGAGCCGCCTGCTCACGCCGGCGGACAACAAGGACGAGATCGAGGAGGCCATCGGCGCGACGGTCGCCGCCTGCGCGGATATGTCCAGAAGCCGGACCGGCGTGCTGATCGTGTTCGAACGGCGGGAGCGCCTCGGCGAGATCGTCGCGACTGGCACCCTGCTGGACGCCGATCCCTCGCCCGAGCTGCTCAAAAACATCTTTTTCAAGAACAGCCCGCTGCATGACGGCGCGCTGATCATGCGCGACGGCCGCATCTGCGCCGCGGGCTGCGTGCTGCCGCTTTCGGGCAGCCAGAACCTGTCCCGCGACCTGGGTACGCGCCACCGCGCGGCGGTTGGCATGAGCGAGTCCTCGGACAGCGTGCTGGTCGTCGTTTCGGAGGAAACGGGCGCGATCTCGGTGGCGATCGGCGGCATGCTCAAGCGCCATCTGTCACCCGAGGTGCTGAAAAAAGTGCTGGAAAGCGAGCTGCTCACTGAGGAAAAGCCGGAAAAGAACCGGCTGACAGCGCTCCGCAACATCTGGAAGGGGGGCGCGGGCAAGTGAGGCAATTCCTGAAAAAGCATGACGTCTGGCTGCGCCTGCTGTCCCTGCTGCTCGCGTTCGTCCTGTGGATCATCGTGCGCGACGCGGATAATCCGGTCAAGCAGAATACCTTTCGGGACATCCCGGTTACCATTACCGGTGAGGAAGAACTGCTGGCGAGCCAGGGCCTGTCGGTGATCGAAAGCACCGCGACCGTGGATGTGGTCGTGGAGGGGCGAAACAACGAGGTAACCGACCCAACGCTGCGGCGCAAGATCACGGCCACGGTCGACGTATCCTCAATCACCGACGGGGCGGGCGAGTATAACCGGCCCGTGCAGGTTGCGGTCAGCAGCGCGGACATCGATCCGGTGCGGGCCAATCCGGTGAGCGTGAGCGTGCTGGTTGATAAGGTGACCACGGTCAGCGTGCCGGTCCGCATCGACGTGACCGGCACGCCCGCGGAGGGGTACCGCGCGGGCAAGGCGGTACCCACGACGACCGAGTCGGTAACGGTCGAGGGGCCGGAGGCCGAGCTGAAAGAGGTCGCTTACGCCTATGCGACGATCAGCGTGGAGGGCGAGAGCCTGACCGTCACCGGTGAGTGCTCGATCGCCCTGTATAACGACGCCGGCGTCCCGATTACGGGGACGCATGTGACCTGCCAGACGGATACGGTCAATGTGCGCGTGCCGCTTTACCCGATCGAGACCATCCCGCTGACCGTTACGCTCAAGGACGGCGAGACGCTCAAGGGCAGCCAGGTGCGCGCGTCCATCAGCCCGCAGAGCGTCAAGGTCCTCGGCGACCAGAACACGCTTGCGGAGCTGACCGAGATCAGCCTGGGCGAGATCGATCTGGACAGCGTCCGGACAGACGTGCCCATCCAAATGGATATCAAGCTGCCGGACAACGTCCGGCTGGACGAGGGACAGCCCTCTACCGCCAGCGTGACCATCACTGTGGCGGACGAAACCGACGGCATTGCGACACGCAAGGTCCAAGTCACGCAGTTCGCCCCGAACGATACCTCGCAGGAGCAGACGCCTTACACGGTCAACGTACTGACCGGATCGGTGGAGATCGAGCTGCGCGGCACGGAGAGCGCGCTCGACCAGGTGGATACCGACGGCTTTTCGATCGGTTTGACCTTTGATTCGGATTCGCTCGGCGCGGGCAGGCATACGGTCAAGGGCGTGGTCGCCGCGACCAGCCTGCCGGCCGGCGTGACCGTGGTGGAAGAGGACGTGGAGGTTGAGATCGAGATTGTGGACAACGGCTCCGGCGGTACGGACGGGGACGCCGCGGCGGGAGCCGCCCCGTCGGATGCGGTCTACCCAGAGGAAAGCGGGGACGGCGCGTGAGCATTCTGGTAAGCAATATCCGCCTGCCGTTTGACGAGCCGGAGGCGCTCGCGCTCGCGCAGGCGCGGCGGCTGACCGGCTTGGACGAGGCGCAGGCGGCGGTGTCCCGCGTGAGCATCGACGCGCGGCGCGGGCGGATCTTCCGCGTATATACGGTGCGCCTAGACGCGCCCGTGGACGAAAAGGCATTTGCAGAAAAGCTGCAAATGCCCTTCGTGCGTTATAAGCCCGATGAAAAAGCGGCCGTTCCGCGCGGCAAGAAGCGGCTGCGGCACCGGCCGGTGGTCGTCGGCCTGGGGCCGGCGGGCCTGTTCGCGGCCTATACGCTGTCCAGGCACGGCTACGAGCCGCTGGTGCTGGAGCGCGGCGGCGACCTGGACGCGCGCGACCGCGCGGTGCAGGCGTTCTGGAAGGGCGGCGCGCTCGATCTGGACTGCAATATCCAGTTCGGGGAGGGCGGCGCGGGCGCCTATTCGGACGGTAAGCTGACCACCCGCATCGGCGATCCACTGTGCGACGAGGTGCTGAAAACGCTCGCCGCGCACGGCGCGCCGGAGGATATTGTCAAAAAGGCCAAGCCCCATGTGGGTACGGACATCCTGAAAGACGTTGTGCGCTCCATGCGGCGGGAGATCGTGAGGAACGGCGGGGAGGTGCGCTTTCGGACCCCGCTGACTGGCGTGGATGTGCAGAACGGCGCGCTGCGCGCCATCCGCGCGGCCGGCGGCGAGGTCGCGTGCGAGCGCGCGGTGCTGGCGGTCGGCCACTCGGCGCGCGATACGTTTGTTGCGCTGCATCAAAACGGGGTATACTTTGAACCAAAGGCGTTTTCGGTCGGCGTGCGCATCGAGCATCTGCAAAGCGAGATCGACCGCGCGCTGTACGGGAAATATGCGGGGCATCCGCTGCTGCCGCCCGCGGAATACAACCTTTCCCGACGGGCGGGCGGACGGGCCTGCTACACGTTCTGCATGTGTCCGGGCGGCGTAGTCGTCGCGGCGCAGAGCGAGGAACATACGGTCGTTACCAACGGTATGAGCTATCATGAGCGTAGCGGGAAGAACGCTAATGCGGCAATCGCAGTGTCGGTCGACCCCAAAGACTATGATGACGGCACGCCATTCGGCGGCGTGTCGCTCCAGCGGCAGATCGAACGCGCGGCTTTCGCGCAGACCGGCTCGTACCGCGCGCCCTGCCAGCGCGTGGGGGACTTCCTTGCCGGTAAGCCGAGCAAGGCCGCAGGCGCGGTGCGGCCCAGCTATCCCATAGGGGTAGAGTACAGCGCGGCTACGGCAAGCCTGCCCGCGTTTGCACAGGATATGCTGCGCGACAGCCTGCCTTTTTTTGGCGGGAAGCTGCGCGGCTTTGACGCGCCGGACGCGCTGCTGACCGGACCGGAGACGCGGACTTCATCTCCCGTGCGTATGACGCGCGGGGACGACCTGTTCGGCCGCGGCTGTGCGGGGCTTATCCCCTGCGGCGAGGGTGCGGGCTACGCGGGCGGCATCATGTCCGCCGCAGTGGACGGCATACGGGCCGCGCACCGCATCATGGAGGAATTTCGGCCAATTATGGATTGAGCGCGCGCCGCGGCGCGCAGGAGCAATATTTTTCAGAACGGAGCGATAACATTGACCCAACAGGGAACGATAAAAAAACTATTGCCCGGCCGTATGGCCGAGGTGGAGGTGACACGCCGGTCGGCGTGCGGGCATGACTGCGCCAAATGCGGCGGCTGCGGCGGTCTGGAGACACAAACCCTGTATGTGACTGCGTTCAACGGCGTGGCGGCGCAGGTGGGCGACCGCGTGCTGCTGGAGGGCGAAACCGGCCGCGTGCTGGGCATCGCGGTGCTGGTCTACCTGCTGCCGGTCGTGCTGTTTTTCATCGGCTACGGGGCGGGAAGCGTGCTGGGAGGCGGCGCGGCGCAGGCCGCAATCTGCGGCGGACTCCTGTTCGCACTGGGTATACTCGGCGCGATGTGGTACAGCCGCCAAATGAAGAAAAAGAACGACGTACCGTTCGCAATCACCCAGCGGCTTTGAATAAATTGTGAATTTTTCCGGCTTTCCTGCGCTTATCTCTTGTCTTATCGGAAAAAGTCCGGTAAAATAGATTGAATGTGAAAAGCGTGCGCGCAGCACGCGGCGCGAAAGGGTTTTGTGATGTTTGGCTTTATCCGTCCGGTCAAATCCGAGCTGCGGGTCAGGGAGGCCGACCGGTTCCAGCAGGTATACTGCGGCCTATGCCATGCGATCCGTGCGCGGTACGGCCGGTTCTATACGCTGTTCCTGAGCTACGACATGACGTTCTTCGTCCTTGTTGCCGGAGCGGAGCGGGAGGGGACGCCGCCGCCCTGCAGGAAGCGGTGCGACGCGCATCCGCTGCTCAAGCGCCCCTGCGCCGCACCCGACGACGCGCTTGCGCTTGCGGCCGATGTGAGCGTGCTGCTCTCCTATCATAAATTCCGAGACAGCTTGGCGGATGAAAAGGGCGCGAAGCGGCTGCTGGCATGGCTGCTGTGCGGCCTGGGGAAGCGCGGCTATCAAAGGGCGCGCGCGCGTCTGCCGGACGCGGACCGCGAGATCGTGGCGGCGCTGGACGACCTGCAGGCGATAGAGCGCGAAAAATGCCCGTCCATGGATCGCGCGGCGGACGCCTCGGCGCGCATGACCGCGGCTGTGGTCCCCCGCACGGGGGACGCGCGCGAGCGCGTGCTGCGGCAGATGTTTTACCATATCGGGCGGTGGGTATACCTGCTCGACGCCGCGCAGGACGTGGCGGAGGATCTGGAACAGGGCAATTACAATCCGGTGGTGCTGCGCTATGACCTGCGCACGCCGGATTTGACAGAGATAAAGGATGCGCTCGAGCGGACGCTCGAACGCTCCCTCGCTGACGTCTGCATGGCGTTCGACCTGCTGGACGCGCAGCGCGACGCGGAGCTGATCCGCAATATTATTTTTCTCGGTATGCCGCTCGTCACGCGACAGGTGCTCGACGGAACGTACCAAACGAACGGAGGATGGGGCAAACATGGATCCCTATAAAGTGCTGGGCGTCACGCCACAGACAAGCGACGACGACGTCAAGCGCGCATATCGGGAGTTGGCGCGCAAATATCACCCGGACAATTATATCAATAACCCGCTGGCCGACCTTGCCGAGGCGCGTATGAAAGAGATCAACGAAGCCTACGACATGATTATGAACGAGCGGTCGGGCAAAGCCGGCGGCGCGGGCGGCCAGCAATACGGCGGGCAACAGTATGGCGGCGGCCAGCAGCACGCGTATTCCGGCGCGAACGCGGCGTTGTACAGCCAGGTGCGGCAGGCGATCAACCAGGGCAACCTGGGCCTGGCCGAACAGCTGCTGCAGCGGTCGAGCGCGCGGGACGCGGAGTGGTTCTACCTGATGGGTACGGTCTATTACCGCAAGGGCTGGTATGACGAGGCGATGCGCGCCTATACGCAGGCCTGCCAGATGGACCCCTCTAACATGGAGTACCGCACGGCGCTCAACAATCTGAACATGTCGGGCGGCTATGGCGGCTACCGGCCCATGCAGGAGGCCAACATGTGCGATATGTGTATGCAGCTGGCGATTTGCAACTGCTGTATGAACATGTGCTGCAACGCGGGCTGCTGATATGGGAGCGCGGGATATTGCACGGGGCGGCCTACTCGCGGCGGTCGCGTTCGTGTTGCTTTATCTGGGCGGGGTATCGCCCTATGCCGCGGTTGCGGCCTGCATCGCCGCGGGTGTGACGAGCGCGGTTCCACTGATCCGTCATGCGCGGGTTCGTCTCGCGGTACTGCTGTATCTGGCGGTTTCGGTGCTCAGCTTGCTGCTGGTGCCGCGAAAAAGTGTAGCGGCAGCTTATGTACTGTTCTGTGGGCTGTACCCCATCATAAAATACTGGGTCGAGTGCTATGCGCCTCGCCGCATGCAGATGGGTATTAAGCTTGCTTATTTTAACCTTATGCTGCTGGCGGCGGCCGCGCTGGCCGTGTTCGTGTTTGTTCCACAGCTTGCCGTCACTGGCCTGGGTTGGGTCGCGGCATTGTGGTTTGCGGCCAATGCTGTATTTTTGATGTATGATGTGGCGTTGTCACGGCTGATCGCCTTGTTGCGCAGAAGCCTGCCGCCCGACTGAAAAGAGGGAACGTAACATGAAGAGTATGACCGGCTATGGCCGTGCCAGGGAACAACTGGACGGGAAAACGATCACGGTCGAGCTGCGCGCGGTCAATCACCGCTATCTGGACTGCACGGTCAAGGCGCCGCGTCAGTACGGCTTTCTGGATGAAGCAGTAAAAAAAGCAGCCGCGTCGCGCATCTCGCGCGGCAAGGTTGAGGTGTTTGTGGGCGTCGAGGTGCAGGAGGGCGGCGATGTGGCCGTTACGGTCAATCATGCGCTGGCCGAGCGTTATCTGGAAGCCCTGCATGAGATCGCGGACAAATACGGCCTGCGGGATGACGTGACCGTGACGAGTCTGGCCAAAATGCCCGACGTTTTAGGCTCCGAACGCATCGAGCAGGACGCGGACGCCATGATCCGCGACGTGACCGCCGTGTTTGAAAAGGCCTGCGCCGGCTTTGATGAGATGCGCCTGCGCGAGGGCGAAAAGCTCGCGGAGGATGTCAAAGGCCGTTGCGCGGCCATCGGGCGCATGGTGGGCGAGGTGGAGGCCCGCTCACCGGAGCGCGTGCGCGAATATCGGGAAAAGCTGCTCGCGCGCATGCAGGAGGTGCTGGCGGACACCAGCATCGACGAGACGCGCATCCTGACCGAGGCGGCGGTCTATGCCGACAAGACCGCGGTGGATGAGGAGACCGTCCGCCTGCGCAGCCATCTGCACCAGCTTGACGCCATGCTGCGCGAAACGCAGCCGGTGGGCCGCAAGCTGGACTTCCTTGTGCAGGAGATGAACCGCGAGGCCAATACGATCGGTTCCAAGGCGAACGATGTAGAGATGGCGCGCATCGTGGTGGATATCAAAAGCGAGATCGAGAAGATACGCGAGCAGATACAGAATATTGAGTAAAAGGTCATAAAAGGGGGCAGCGCGGGTGAAGCTCATCAATATCGGTTTTGGAAATATGGTCGCATCTTCGCGGCTGATCGCGATCGTCAGTCCGGAGTCCGCGCCGGTCAAGCGCACTATACAGGAGGCGCGCGACCGCGGCATGGTGATCGACGGCACCTACGGCCGCCGGACCCGCGCCGTGCTCATTATGGACAGCGACCATGTGGTCCTGTCCGCCCTGCAGCCGGAAACCGTTGCCGCGCGCTTCGCGGGCGACAGCGAGGAAGGGGGGAGCGAGGATGAATAAGGGTACTCTGTATGTGTTTACCGGCCCTTCCGGAGCGGGAAAGGGTACGCTGCTTTCCCGTCTGATGGCCGAGGATGACCGCCTGTTTTATTCGATCTCCGCGACCACGCGCGCGCCGCGCTCGGGCGAAACGGACGGGGTGCAGTACTACTTCCTGACCCGCGCGGATTTTGAGCGGAAGATAGCGCAGAACGCTTTTCTGGAGCACGCCCGATATGTGGATAATTATTACGGCACACTCGAAGCGCCGGTCAACGAAAAGCTGGCCGAGGGGTACGATGTGATTCTGGAGATCGAGGTGCAGGGCGCGATGCAGGTGCATCAGAAGCGTCCGGACGCGGTGATGGTGTTTATCGCGCCCCCGTCGTTCGAGGAGCTGGCCGCGCGGCTGCGCGGACGCGGCACAGAGGACGAGGAAAAGGTGCGAAAGCGCCTGGAAACCGCGAAAGAGGAACTGAAAAGCAGGGACAGGTTCGATTATGTCGTCGTCAATGACGAGATCGACCGCGCGGTGCGCGAGCTGCAGGGCATTCTGGCGGCGCGGCGTACATAACGCGCAGATCATGAGCATAAATAATACAAAGGGTAATATAAGGAGAATGGATTACAATGCTGAAACCTTCGATGCAGGAATTGATGAAACGTGTGGGCAACCGCTATCTGCTGGTCAACCTCGCGGCGCAGCGCGCTCGCGATATCGCTGACCAGGCAGAGGAAACGGGCGAGCAGCTTTCCGATAAGGCGGTCAAGCTGGCGCTGGACGAGATCGCCGCAGGGGAAGTAGTGTACCGCCCAGGACCGCGCACTGCGCCGGTCATCGTCAAGAACAACGCGATCGCGGCTGCGATGGTGGATGTGGACGATTCGATCGATCTGGACGAAGACGAGGACGAGGAAGGCGCCGAGCGTGAGGAGGACGAGGAGGAGGATGACCGCCGCCTCGACGAGTTCGACGACCATGAGCTGGACGACGGCGACGTACCGGAAGAGGACCGGTAAGCCATGCGCGTGAGCGGAAAGACCGTAGTTCTGTGCGTGACCGGCGGCATCGCGGCGTATAAGGCCGCCGACCTGACCAGCAAGCTGCGGCAGGCCGGCGCGCAGGTGCGCGTGCTGATGACCGAGTCGGCCACGCAGTTTATCGCTCCCATGACGTTTGAAACCCTGTCCGGCTACCGGACGGTCGTGGATACGTTCGATCGCAGCTTCGCGTGGGAGGTCGAGCATATCTCGCTGGCCAAGGCGGCGGATGTGTTTGTGATCGCGCCCGCGACCGCAAACGTCATTGCCAAGGCCGCGCACGGCATCGCGGATGATATGGTGACGACGACGCTTCTGGCGACCCGCGCGCCGGTCGTGGTAGCGCCCGCAATGAATACGGGCATGTACGATAATCCGGTCACGCAGCAGAACCTGCGGACGCTGCGCGAACGGGGCTTCCATATCATCGATCCGGCGGCGGGCCATCTCGCCTGTGGCGACACCGGCCGCGGCAAGCTGCCGGACACGCCCGCGCTGCTCTGGGGCATTGAAAAAGCGCTCACCCCGCAGGATCTCGCGGGGCGGCTCGTGCTGGTCACCGCTGGACCGACGCAGGAGGCGATGGATCCGGTTCGTTTCCTGTCCAACCACTCCACGGGCAAGATGGGCTACGCGGTAGCGGCGCGCGCGGCGCTGCGCGGCGCGGAGACAACGCTGGTTTCCGGACCGACCGCGCTTGACACGCCGGCGGGCGTTCAGCGGGTGGATGTGGTTTCAGCGTGCGAAATGTACGACGCGGTCGTATCCCGCGCGGCGGAGCAGGATATGATCGTCAAGGCGGCCGCGGTGGGGGATTATCGCCCCGCGGAGACCGCGGCGGAAAAGCTCAAGAAGGGCGAGGGGGAGCTGACGCTCGCGTTGGCGCGCAATCCGGACATCCTGGCCGAGCTGGGGCGTAAAAAGCGCCCCGGGCAGTTGCTCTGCGGCTTCGCGATGGAAACCCAGAGCCTGTTGGAGAACGCCGCGGAGAAGCTGCGGCGGAAAAACTGCGATATGTTGGTGGCCAACTCCCTGCGCGACGCGGGTGCGGGCTTCGGCACGGATACCAACGTCGCGACGCTCCTGTTTGCGGATGGGCGGCGCGAGACCCCGCCTCTGATGAGCAAGGAAGCGCTCGCGGACGTGATTTTGGACCGGCTGCTCGCGATGCGGCAGGCGCGGGCGTGATCGCCCGCCGCGGGGATGGGATGCGTGTCCCCGCATGGCGGATATCAGGCGCATAAGGAGGCGTATCCATTGGCGGAAAAAATCTGCGCGGTCGCCGTGGATGCGGCGACCTATGCGATCGACAAGCTATATTCCTACCGTGTGCCGGACGAGCTGCGGGAACAGGTGCGGATTGGCACCCGTGTTCTCGTGCCGTTCGGCTTTGGCAATAAACGGGCGGAAGCGGTCGTACTCGCGTTCCGGAAGGACGACGGCGGGCATCCGCTCAAGCCCGTGGTGGAGGTGCTGGACGACGCGCCGGTGCTGGACGCGCGGCAGCTCAAGCTGGCCGCGTGGATGCGTGAGCGGCTGTACTGCACCTATTTCGACTGTGTGCGCGTCATGCTGCCCGCCGGGCTGTGGTTCAAGCGGAACGAAACCTACACGCTTGCGCCGGATGCCGACCTTGCCGCGCTGCGGGCGCGCGAAGGCGAGGCGGGCGCGGTGCTCGCGCTGTTCGACCGGCCGGGGCAGACGCTTGCGGCCTCGGATATCCGGCAGCGGCTGGGCGGCAGAAGCATGACCCGTGTGCTGGACGCGCTGGCAGGCGAGGGCGTGCTGACCTATCGCAGCAATACCGCCCAGCGGTCGGGCGATAAGACCGAACGGATGCTTTCCCTGGACGTGGAGGCCGGCGCTGCGGCGGCTCGGATCGGCCGGCGTAGCCCCGCGCGGCTGGATGTGGTGTCCATCCTTGCGGATGGCGGCTGGATGAGCTGGAAAGAGCTTTGCTACATGACGGGCGTATCCGACGCCGCGCTGCGCGATATGGTCAAAAAAGGGCTGCTGCGTATGCGGCACGAGGAGCGGCTGCGCGCGCCGGATTTTTCCGAGGTGCCGAAAGCCGCGCCGCCGGTGCTAAGCACGCAGCAGCAGCAGGCGTTCGACGGGCTTGCCGCGCTTCTGGACGAAAGGACGCCGCGCGCCGCGCTGCTGTTCGGCGTAACGGGGAGCGGCAAGACGCAGGTTTACCTGAAGCTGATTGCCAGAGCGCTGGGGCAGGGACGCGGCGCGATCGTGCTGGTGCCTGAAATCGGGCTGACGCCGCAGGTATTGCGCCAGTTTGCGGCTCAGTTCGGGGATGAGGTTGCGGTGCTGCATTCCGCGCTTTCGGTCGGAGAGCGGTACGACAGCTTCAAAAAGATACAGTCCGGCCGCGCGCGCGTGGTGATCGGCACGCGGTCGGCGGTGTTCGCGCCGGTGAAAGACCTCGGCATCCTGATTATCGACGAGGAGCAGGACGGGGCGTACCGGTCCGAGCAGTCCCCGCGCTACCACGCGCGGGACGTAGCCAAGTACCGCGCCGCGCAGGAGAACGCGCTGCTCGTATTCGGCTCCGCGACCCCGTCGGTCGAGACCTATTACGGCTCCCAGCAGGGGAAATATCCGGTGTTTACACTCAGCGAGCGGTTCCTCGGCGCGGGGCTGCCGGATGTGCTGATCGCCGATATGCGCGGCCTGGCCCGAGAGGGACGGGAGGGCGTGATCGGTCCGCAGTTGGAAAGCGAGCTGATCGGCGCGCTCGGGCGGGGAAAGCAGGCGATCCTGTTCCTCAACCGGCGCGGCAACAGCCGCGTGATCGGCTGCGCGATCTGCGGCTGGGTTCCGGAATGCCCGTCCTGTTCAACCAGCATGACCTATCATTCGGCCTCCGGACGGGCGATGTGTCATTACTGCGGGGCGTCGGTCAGGATCACCGGAAGGTGTCCGGCCTGCGGCGGGGAAAGCCTGTTTACCGAAACGCCCGGCACGCAGAAAGTTGAGCAGGAGCTGCATGAGAAATTCCCAGCCGCGCGCGTGCTGCGTATGGACGCGGACACCATGCACACCAAGGGCGCACATGAAAAGCTGCTTGCGCAGTTCGCCAAGGGCGAGGCGGATATCCTGCTCGGCACCCAGATGGTGACCAAGGGGCTGGATTTTGAAAACGTCACGCTGGTCGGCGTGCTGGACGCGGACCAGAGCCTGTATGCGCAGGATTACCGCGCGCGTGAGCGCACGTTTTCGCTCATCACGCAGGTGGTGGGGCGCGCGGGACGGCGGTTCGATACCGGAAAGGCGGTCATTCAGACTTACAGCCCCACGCATCCGGTCATCCTGGCTGCAGCGCGGCAGGATTATGAGGCGTTTTTCGAGCGCGAGCTGGAAACCCGCCAGGCGCTGCGGTGTCCGCCGGTATGCGACCTGACCGTGCTGACCGCGGCGGGTGAGGTCGAGCAGCAGGTGTTGAAAAGCCTGCTCGCCCTCAAGGCCCGCCTGCAAAGCCTGATGGAAGGGCAGTACGCAGATGTAAAGGCACCGGTGCTGGGGCCGGCGGCGGCGCAGGTGGTGCGGGTGATGGGGCGCTACCGCTATCACCTGACCATGCGCGCGAGGAACACCGCGCGGTGGCGCTCGCTGATCGCGGGCGTGCTGCGCGAATTCCTGCTTGACAGCAAAAACCGCGGCGTGACCGTGTTTGCGGATGAAAATCCGGACTTGTAGCACGCCGCGCAGGAGAGAAACGATTATGGAACAACAATGGACCATCCGGCTGTCAGCGCCACAGGACGCGGCCGCGCTGCTGGATATTTACACGCCGTACATCACGGATACGGCCGTAACCTTTGAATATGACGTACCCACGGCGGAGGAATTCGCCGCGCGGGTACGGGAGATATCCGCCTGGTACCCCTATCTGGTGTGCGAGCGGGCGGGGGAAATCGCGGGCTATGCCTATGCGCACCGCCTGCGCGAGCGGGCGGCATACGACTGGGCCGCCGAACTGTCCGTATATCTGGCGCGCGGGATGCAGGGGAAAGGGCTGGGTACTATGCTGTACCGCTGCCTGATCGAGCTGCTTGGGCTGCAGCATTTGCGCGGCCTGTACGGCTGCGTCACGCTGCCGAATGAAAAAAGCGAGCGGCTGCACAGAAAGCTTGGCTTTGTGGACGCGGGGATATGGCGCGCGTCGGGCTGGAAGGCTGGCACATGGCATGATGTCGGCTGGTTTGAAAAGCGTCTCGGCGGCGCGGGCGCGCCCGAACCGGTGATCGCTTTCCCGTTGCTGGACGAAAAGAAGATACAGGAATGTTTGCAACGCTACACGGAAATGCTGAATATGGAGGAATGAAACGCTATGGCACTTCGTAAAATTCTGACGCAGGGCGACGAGCAGCTTTTGAAGCGCAGCCGCAAGGTGGAAAAGTTCGACGCGCGCCTGCATACCCTGATCGACGATATGCGCGAAACGCTCGAGAATTCGGGCGGCGTGGGGCTGGCTGCGCCGCAGGTCGGCGTGCTGCGCCGCGTGGTCGTGCTGCTGGACGTGAACCAGGAGCCGGAAGAGATGGTCGAGCTGGTCAACCCCGAGGTGGTTGAGCAGAGCGGCGAGCAGCGCATCGTGGAGGGCTGCCTGTCCGTGCCGGGCGTGTACGGCTACGTCACCCGCCCGACCTGGGCCAGGATCCGCGCGCAGGACCGCGACGGCAACTGGTTCGAGCGCGAGGGCGAGGGCATCGTTGCCCAGTGCTTCTGCCATGAGACCGAGCATCTGGACGGACATCTGTTCACCGAAAAGGTGGAGGAGTATGTGGACATCGAGGAGCTGCAGCGCGAAGACGGGGAAGAGGGCGAGCCGGAATGAGGCTTGTGTTTATGGGCACGCCGGATTTCGCCGTGCCGAGCCTGCGTGCATTGCTCGACGCGGGGCATGAGGTGTGCGCGGTGTATACCCAGCCGGATAAGCCGCAGGGCCGCAGGCAGGTACTGACCGCGCCGCCGGTCAAGGAGCTGGCGCTCGCGCGCGGTATTCCGGTCTGCCAGCCCGCGACGCTGAAAAACGAGGACGAGCAGGAACGGCTGCGCGCGCTCGCGCCGGAGGCGGTCATCGTGGTGGCGTACGGCAAGCTGCTGCCGCGGGCAGTGCTGGACATCCCGCCGCGCGGGTGCATCAACGTACACGGCTCGCTGCTGCCGCGCTGGCGCGGTGCGGCGCCTATCCAGTGGTCGGTCATCGCGGGCGACGAAAAGGCCGGTGTGACCACCATGCAGATGGCCGAGGGGCTGGATACCGGCGGTATGCTGCTGACCTATGAGACACCGATCGGCGCGCGGGAGACCGCGGGCGAGCTGTTCGACCGGCTGGCACAGGCGGGCGCGGCGCTGCTGATCGAGACGCTGGAGCGGCTGGACCGTATCACACCCGTCCCGCAGGACGACAGCCGAAGCTGCTATGCGCATATGCTGGATAAGCAGATGGCGGTGATCGACTGGACCAAGCCCGCGCGCGCCGTGGACTGCCTGATCCGCGGGCTCAACCCCTGGCCGGTCGCGCTGACCACGCTCGCGGGCGCGCGGCTCAAGGTATACGCCGCCGAGCCGGTTTCCGGACACGGCCGGCCGGGCGAGGTGCTGGAAAGCGACCCGAAAAAGGGCCTCACCGTTGCGTGTGGCGAGGGCGCGCTCCGGCTGACCGAGATCCAGCCCGTTGGCGGCAAACGCATGGGATGCGCGGATTTCCTGCGCGGTCATGCGGTGGAGAAGGGAAACTTTTTAGGCAGATAAAGGAGTAGCTATGCCTTATTATGGTTTTTACGGGATTGATATGTATTATATCGTGCTGGTCGTACCCTGCATCATCCTGGCATTCTGGGCGCAGGCCAGGGTAAAGAGCACGTTTAACCGGTATTCGCAGGTGCTTAACCGCCGCGGCTTGACCGGCGCGCAGGCGGCCGAGGCTGTGCTACGCCAGAACGGCGTGACCGGCGTGCGCGTCGAATGGGTGGCGGGCAAGCTGACCGACCATTTTGACCCGCGCACCAACACCATCCGTCTGTCGAACGCGGTGTATTCCTCCACCTCGGTCGCGTCGGTCGGCGTGGCCGCGCACGAGGCAGGGCATGCGGTGCAGTACGCGGTCGGATATTTCCCCATCCGTCTGCGCGCGGCCATTATTCCAGTGACGCAGTTCGGCTCAATGGCCGCGTTCCCGCTGATTATTCTGGGGCTGTTTATGAATTCGGGCATTCTGATCGACCTCGGCATCTGGGCGTTCGCGCTGTCGACCGTGTTCCAGCTGGTGACCCTGCCGGTTGAGGTCAACGCGTCCAACCGCGCGCTCGCCGCGATCGAGCAGGGCGGCTTGCTGACCGAGGACGAGTATCCGATGGCAAAGAAGACGCTGACCGCCGCCGCAATGACCTATTTCGCGGCGCTCGCCGTATCGTTCGCGCAGCTGTTGCGCCTGCTGCTGATTTTCGGGGGACGGAACCGCCATGATTGATAAGCGTCCGCGCACCCCGCGCGAGGCTGCAGCATTTTCCCTGTTTTCCATGCAGGAGGAGGGCGCGTGGTCGGACGGGGCGCTGCACCACTACCTCGCCCGCGCGGGGCTGGCCGGCCGAGACGCGGCGCTGGCCGCGCGGCTCACCTACGGCACGGTGCAGAACGAGCTGCTGCTCGACTGGTACCTGCGGCAGTTTTCCAGCGTGCGGCTGAAAAAGATCGCGCCGCGCGTGCTGGCCTGCCTGCGCATGGGTCTGTACCAGCTCATCCTGTTGGACAAGATCCCCGCGCACGCGGCGGTATCCGAAACGGTCGCGCTGGTGCGGCGGTACTGCCGTGCGAACGAACGCACGACGTCGTTTGTCAACGCGGTGCTGCGCCGTGCGGCGCAGGTCGCGGAAGCCGGCGCGCTGCCGGCGCCCGACTGTCCGGATAAGGAGAGCTATTACGCGCTGCGGTACAGCCATCCTGAATGGCTGGTACGGCTGTGGTCGGCGCAGTTCGGCCTGAAGACAGCCGAGGCGCTCTGCCGTGCGGACAACGCGGACACGCCGGTTTCCGTACGTGTCAACACGATGAAAACCACGCCAGGGGCAGCCCGCCGCGAGCTGGAAGCGGCGGGGCTGACGGTTACGCCGCACCGCGACTTTCCGGAGATCCTGCTGTGTACCGGCGGGGATGCGGCCGCGCTGCCCGCGTTCGCCGAGGGGCGTATCACCGTACAGGACGCGGCGAGCGCGTTAGCGGCCGCGGTGGCCGATCCCCAGCCGGGGGACGCCGTACTCGACTGCTGCGCCGCGCCGGGCGGCAAAAGCTTTGTCATGGCCGAACGCATGTGGGGTAAGGGCAGCGTCATATCCTGCGATATTTATGAACATAAGCTCAAGCGCATCCGGGCGGGTGCGGCGCGGCTCGGACTGCCGAACATCCGCACCACCCTGCAGGACGCCGCCGCGCCGCGCGCGGACTGGGTCGGCACGGCGGATGTGGTGCTGTGCGACGTGCCGTGCTCCGGTTTCGGCATCATCCGCAAAAAGCCCGAGATCCGCTATAAGGATCCGGCTGGACTGGAGGAGCTTCCCGCTTTGCAGGCGGCGATTTTACAGAACTGCGCGCGGTATGTGCGGCAGGGCGGCACGCTGGTCTATTCCACCTGCACGATCCTGCGGCGCGAAAACGAGGACGTGGTGCGCGCCTTTTTGGAGCACAACGCGGATTTCGCCGCTGTTCCGTGGGCGCATCCGGTGTGCGGCGCGCGGGAGGACGGGATGGCGACTTTGCTGCCGCCCGTACATGATACCGACGGCTTTTTCATTGCCAAGCTGAGGAGAAACACATGACAGAAATCAAATCCCTGACAATCGAAGAGCTGAAAAACGCGCTGGCGGACATGGGCGAGAAGCCCTTCCGCGCGGGACAGATCTTCAAATGGCTCCACCAGGGGGTAGAGTCCTTTGAAGAGATGTCCAACCTGTCCAAGGACCTGCGCGCGCGGCTGGCCGAGCGTTTCGTGTTGACCGTGCCGCAGGTCGTGCGCAGGCAGGTCAGCCAGGTGGACGGCACGGTCAAATACCTGTGGCGCCTGCGGGACGGGGACTGCGTGGAGTCCGTGCTCATGCACTATGAGCACGGCGTGTCCGTGTGCGTTTCCACGCAGGTCGGGTGCCGCATGGGGTGCCGGTTCTGCGCGTCCGGACTGAATGGGCTTAAGCGCCACCTGTCCGCGGGCGAGATCCTGGACGAGATTCTGTTCATGCAGAAGGACAGCGGCGAAGCGGTATCCAACATCGTGCTTATGGGTACGGGTGAGCCGCTGGACAATTACGACAATGTGCTCAGGTTCCTGCATTTGGTGAGCTGTCCGGAGGGGGTAAATATTGGACAGCGGCATATCTCCTTGTCAACCAGCGGAATTGCTGATAAAATAGAGAGGTTAGCAGGGGAGAAGCTGCAGATCACCCTGTCCGTGTCGCTGCACGCGCCGGACGACGAGACGCGCTCCTCCATTATGCCGGTGAACGAGGCGTATCCGGTCGAGCGGCTCATGCGCGCGTGCCGGTATTATTTCGATACCACCGGCCGCCGTATTTCCTATGAGTACATGATGGCGCGGGATATGACCGACCGCATCTGGCAGGCCGAAAAGCTGGCAAAGCTGCTGCGCGGCCGGCCGGCGCATGTCAACCTGATCCCGCTTAACGAGGTGGCCGAAAGCCCGCTGCGGCCTTCGCGGCCGGAGGTCGTGCGCCGCTTTCAGCAGGCGCTGGAAAACCGCGGCGTGACCGCGACCGTGAGGAGGCGGCTCGGTCCGGATATCGACGCGGCCTGCGGCCAGCTCCGGCGCAGGGAGCTTGGCCGGACAGCGGCGGACGGCGCAGAATAAACGGTTTGCCCGCAAAAGCGCGTCCCGTGCGGGGGCGCGGGGAACGGGGATGCGGATGAGGAGCGTGCGCATCCCCTGTAAACGGGGGCTGCGGCTCCCTGTCAAGACGCAGGAGGTGTTCTGTTGTGGAATGGTTCGGCTTGACCGATAAGGGGCGCGTGCGTCCGACCAACCAGGATATTTACCAGATCGAGGTGCGCGAGCCGAGCGAGTCCGCGCTGCTTGTGGTGTGCGACGGTATGGGCGGCGCGAACGCTGGCAACGTGGCGAGCCGCTTTGCCGCGCAGGTGTTCGTGGAGGAGGTGCGGCCCCAGTTGGATGGTGAGCTGGGGGAAAAAACGCGCCAGCAGGCGTTGACCGCGGCGCTCGACGCCGCAAACGGCACGGTGTTCGCCCTGGCGGGGCGGCAGCCCGAATTCCGCGGCATGGGTACGACGCTGGTCGCGGCGCTCGTCAAAGGGGAGCAGGCGACTATCCTCAACGTGGGGGACAGCCGCGCTTACCTGTTCGACGGGGAACGGCTGCGCCAGATCACCGAGGACCATTCCTATGTGGAGGAGATGCGCCGCCAGGGCCGTATCACCGAGGCGGATGCGCGCACCCATCCGCAGAAGAACCTGATCACCCGCGCGGTCGGCGTGGAACCGGACGTTGAGGGCGACCTGTTCGAGGTGCGCTTGAAGGAGGACGAGGTTCTGCTGCTTTGCTCGGACGGGCTGAGCGGCATGGCAGAGGACGCGCAGATCGCGCAGACCATCCGCAGCGCGAAAACGCTCGCGCTGGCGGGCGACGCGCTGCTGACCCTTGCGCTGGAAGGCGGCGGCCGCGACAATATCACCGTTGCGCTGTTCACCCGCGGCGCGGGAGAGGAGGCGTGACCGCATATGGATAAATACATCGGCAAACTGCTCGGCGGCCGGTACGAAATCATCGACGTGGTCGGCGTGGGCGGAATGGCGGTCGTCTACCGCGCGCGCTGCCATGTGCTCAACCGCTATGTGGCGGTCAAGATCCTCAAGGACGAATATGCCAGGGATCCGGATATCCGCAAGCGCTTTTCCATCGAGTCGCAGGCGGTCGCCAAGCTGTCGCACCACAATATTGTGTCGGTTTATGATGTCGGCAGCGACAACGGCACGGATTATATCGTCATGGAGCTGATGGAGGGCGTCACGCTCAAGGAATACCTGCAGAAAAAAGGGTATCTGCCTTGGCAGGAGGCGTTGTTTTTCGCGCAGCAGATCTGCCGCGCGCTGGTACACGCCCATTCCCGCGGCATCATCCATCAGGATATCAAGCCGCAGAACGTTATTATCCTGCGGGACGGCACCGCCAAGCTGACCGACTTCGGCATTGCCTCCTTTGCTACAACACAGGAGACCCGCGTCGTGCAGGAGGCCATCGGCTCGGTGCATTATATCTCGCCCGAACAGGCTAAGGGTTCCAAGATCGATTACCGGACGGATATCTACTCGCTCGGCGTCGTGATGTACGAAATGCTGACGGGCAAGCTGCCGTTTGAGGGCGAAACCGCGCTGCAGGTCGTTATGCAGCACCTGAACGCGGTGCCGCTTGCGCCGAGCGAGCGGCAGCCCGACGTTCCCAAGGGGCTGGACGAAGTCGTGATGCACGCGATGTGCGCGAATATCAGCAGGCGCTATACGTCGGCCGAAGAGCTTCTGGCCGACCTGGACCGACTGAAAGACGATGCGAACGCGCAGTTCCATTACAGCTGCGTGCCAGACGAGGCGGGCGAAACGCAGGTGCTGGGCCGCGAGGTGCAGCAGGCGGCGCGCCGCACGCCGGTATCGCCTGAGCGCGATCGGACAGGCGGGCGGGATCGCCGCGCACCGGCGCCCGAGCCGGAGCCGGAAGGCTTTTTCGAACGCTTGGCGGAGCGGCCGGGGCTGGCCGCGGGCATCGCGGTGGCTGTGTTTGCGGTGATCGCGCTGCTGGTGACGGGCATCCTGCTGTTCACGGGCGGCAACGGGGAGCAGAAGATCAGCGTTCCGGCGCTTGTGGGCCGTGATATCGAGGAGATCCTGGCGGATACCGAAGTGACCGGAAACTTCACGATCAAGGAAGCGGACAAGCGCGTTGCATCCAACCGGCCGGTGGGCGAGGTGCTGGAACAGGACCCGGGTACGGGCGAAAGCGCGGTCAAGGGTACGATCATTACCGTTACCGTATCCGCGGGCGGCGATAATGTGCAGAACACCTATAAGATCGTCGATTTCAAGGATAAAACGCTCGAATATGTGCAGGCCGCGCTGGCGGAGGAGGATATCACGCTCAAGACCGCCGAGGAGCCGTCGGACGAAGTGGAAAAGGGGAAGGTCACGCGAACCGACCCTGCCGCAGGGAAGGAGCTTGCGCGGGGCGCGACGCTGACCGTCTATATCAGCACCGGCAAGGAAGAAAAGGAGACGCAGGTACCCAACCTGTTCGGCATGACGCAGAGCGCGGCGCAGAAGGCGCTGGAGGAAAAGGGTCTCGCGCTCGGCTCGGTCAGTCCGGTTGAGAGCGATGCCGCGGCCGGCACGGTCATCTGGCAGTCCGTGGAAAAGGATTCCACGGTCAGCGAGGGTACCGTGGTCAACATCCAGCTCTCCAAGGGCAGGACGCAGACGCCCGAGGGGGAGCCGGATAAGCCGGACGATAATCCGGACAGCGGCGAAACGGACAACGGAAGCGAGCCCGAGCCGCAGGAGCCGCAGGTCGGCTACGCGAGCGTTTCGGTCGCGCTGCCGGACAACACGGATATGGCGCATGTGGTCATTTCGGTGGACGGTATGGTGCAGTACGACCAGACGCATGCGACCGATTCGGGCAGCGTGACCGTCCGCGTGAAAGGCACGCCGGGGCAGCATGAGGTCACGGTCAGCGTTGACGGAAACGCATCGACCTCCACCTACACGTTCAGTTGACAAAAGGGGCGTATTTTTTGATCGAAGGGATCATTCTCAAGGGCATCGGCGGTTTCTATTATGTGGATACGGCCGAAGGGCTGATCGAGTGCAAGGCGCGCGGCCGTTTCCGCAAGACGGTCGGCAAGCCGATCATTGGCGATCGGGTTATGCTGGAAATCCAGCCGGAGGATGGTACGGGCTACCTGACCGATATCCATCCGCGCAAAAACAGCCTAGTGCGTCCAGCGGTCGCAAACCTGGACCTGCTGGCGGTGGTCGCCTCCGCGGCCCCGCCGGTGACCGACCCGTTTTTGATCGATAAGGTAACGGCGATCGCGGTCCATAAGGGGATCGGTGCGCTGGTCGTCATCAACAAAACGGACGAGGACCCGGGGGACGATTTGTTCCGCATTTACGAAAAAAGCGGGATCGAAACGTTGCGCGTCAGCGCGCTGACCGGAGAGGGCATCGACCGCCTGAAGGACCGCATCCGCGGCAGGGTAGCGGCGTTCGCCGGCAACTCCGGCGTGGGCAAGTCCAGCGTGCTCAACCGGCTGGACAGCGGCTTTGGCGCAGAGGTGGGTGCAATCTCCGACCGTATCGGCAGGGGGCGGCATACGACCCGCCATGTCGAGCTGCACCCTGTGGAGGGTGGTGGCTATATCGCGGACACGCCCGGCTTTTCCTCGTTCGAGACTGGACAGATGGATCTGGTGCTGGCCGAGGATCTGCAGTACGCGTTTCCCGAGTTCGTGCCCTATTTGGGCCAGTGCAGGTTTACCGGCTGCGCGCATGTAAAGGAAAAGGGCTGCGCGGTGTGCGCGGCGGTCCAGGCGGGGGAGATCGCGGAGAGCCGGCATGAGAGCTATGTCAAACTCTATGAGGGTGTAAAGGATCTGAAAGAATGGGAGCTTTTGAAAGGCGGCACGCGCTGATTTTCGCGGCCGCGCCGGAAACCGAATACGGCTATATCCGCGCGTTCCTGAAGGAGCATCCGGACGCGCTGATCGCCTGCGCGGACGGCGGCCTGCGTCATGCCCGCGCGCTCGGCCTGCATCCGGACTTCATGATTTCGGACTGCGACTCCATGCCGGAGGTCGAGGGGGCCGAGGTTGTGCGCCTGCGTCCGGAAAAAGACGATACGGACACGCAGGGCTGTCTGCGCGAGGTGTTCCGCCGCGGCTGCACCGAGGCGACGCTGGTCTGCGCGACTGGCGGGCGCATCGACCATATGCTCGCCAACCTATCCCTGCTGGAGGAGGCGTATGCGATGGGTGGGCGCCTGACAGTGCTGGACCGGCAGAATCAAATCGTTTTGCATGAGGGCGGCTGTCAAAAATTCAAAATGCCGCCGGAGTACGCCTATTTTTCGCTGGTGCCGCTCGACGCGGTTTTGACCGGCGTAAGTATCGAAAACGCCAAGTATCCGCTGCGCGACGCGGTCGTCACGAGGGCGGGAATGGTCACGATATCCAACGAAGCAATCGCGGACAGCTTTTCGGTAACCATTCGAGAGGGGCGCTCGCTTGTGATCTTTTCGCGCGACTGGACGCGCGTTTTGTGAAAAATTCACACCAAAACCGCCGCTAGGGGCGGTTTTTTTATCCCTTTCGTTTTTGCAATTTTTTGATAGCATACTTGCAAAATGAAAAAAGGAAGCATATAATAAGGATTGTAGAGAGAAACGGGAACAGACTTGTAAGGGAGAGTGCTGTATCGTGGCATTGAAGCCGATTTCCAAAATCGCCGCCGGCGTGCAGGCGTCCACCACGCTTGCGATTGATTCGCTGTTCAAGCAGATGAAAGCAGAGGGGAAGGACGTCGTCGGCTTCGGCGCGGGCGAGCCGGATTTCCCGACGCCCGAGCATATCAAGCAGGCGGGCATCGATGCGATCGAAAACAACTTTACCAAATATACGCCGGCCGCAGGACTGATGCAGCTCCGCGAAGCGGCGAGCTACCGCCTGAAGGCGGACTTTGGGCTGGAATACGCGCCCAGCCAGATCGTGGTCGCGTCCGGCGCGAAGCATTCGGTCTATGTGGCGCTGATGACGCTGTGCGACCCGGGCGACGAGGTCGTGATCGCGGCGCCCTACTGGGTCAGCTATTCTGAGATGGTCAAGCAGGCGGGCGCGGTGCCTGTGATTGTCGCCGCGGGCGAGGCCGAGGATTTCAAGATCACGGCGGCGCAGCTCGACGCGGCGATCACCGACCGGACCAAGGTGTTTATGCTCAATTCGCCCTGCAACCCGACCGGCATGGTCTATACGCGCGCAGAGCTGGAGGCGATCGCCGAGGTATGCTGCCGCCGCAACGTCTATGTGATCGCGGACGAGATTTACTGCAACCTGGTCTATGACGATATCGAGTTCGTATCCTTTGCTTCGCTGGGCGAGGATGTCAAGGAGCGGACCATACTGGTTAACGGCGTGTCCAAGAGCTATGCCATGACCGGCTGGCGCATTGGCTACACGGCCTCCAATCCGGAGCTGGCCCGTGTGATGGGCAATTACCTAAGCCATTCCACCTCGGCGCCCTCCACGATCTCCCAGCACGCGGCGATCGTGGCGCTGCGCGGCCCGCAGGAGGATATGCAGGCCATGAAACGCGCGTTTGAGAAGCGTCGGGATCATCTGGTCGGGCGTATGAACCGCATCGCGGGTGTTTCCTGCATCAAGCCGCAGGGCGCGTTCTATGTGATGATGAACATGAAAAGCTTCATCGGCAAGTCCATGTACGGGAAAACGATTGGGAGCGCGGAGGATTTCGCGCATCTGTTCCTGGAAAAAGGGCTGGTGGCGACCGTGCCGTGTACGGCGTTCGCGGCGCCTGGCTTTGTCCGCTGGAGCTACGCGACTTCGCTGGCCGAGATCGACAAGGGGCTGGACCGGCTGGAACAGTTCATCCAAAACGCATAATGACAGGAAAAGGGAGGACGGATGTCCTCCCTTTTGCATTATTCGAGCGGCTTGAGCAGGCGGTATTCCGTGAACGCGCCGCAGGTGTGAACCTGCTTGAGCTGGAAGCCGAAATGCAGGTAAATCGGCACATTCTCCCGTGAAAAGGTTTCGAGCGCGACTGTCTGGCAGCCCAGCGCCGCTGCGCGGGCGAGCGCGCCGTCCATCAGCTCGCGGGCGACACCTGTGCCACGGTGCGCCTTGGCGACAGCGAACTGCGCGATGTAGTACGGCCGGTTGCAATAGCGCCGGTACCAGTTCATGCTGTGTACGGCCATAACGGGTCGGCTGTTGCGTGTGAGCTGTGCGAGCAGGCGCTTGGGGATGCCGCGCAGCGCGCGGCCGCGCCGCAGCAGATAAATGATCTGCGCGAGCGGACCGAGCGGGGCGCGCCTGCACGGGTCGGTGCCGACCAGCGCGCCGGTGAGCGCACCGTCCGCAGTCTCGCAGACGAAAACATCGCCGTGTTCGAAGAAATAGTCCTGTCCGAGGCTGAGTATGGTCGGACCGACCTGGCGGGCGGTTTCCATATCCACGCCGGAAAACTGCTGCCGCAGCTCTTCCTTTTCATAAAACTGGTCGAACATCAGCGCGGCCAGCGCTGGAAGCTCGTCCTGACGGGCTTTTCTCATGTTGCACCTCCGGTTTGTGGCTGACTTGATGATAGCATGCAGGCCGTGGTCCGTCAAGCCGTGCCGCGGCGCTGTCAAATCAATGGCACGCACGGGGGATTTCTTTGTTTATTGTTACAATGTGTGCGCAAAACAAGGCGGTTTTGCTTGAAATGCGCGGGATGGGGTGATAAACTAAGAGCGGACTGTTTCAGTCCGTTCTTTTGTGTTTCCACAAAAAATGAAGATAGATCGGAAAGGACGACTGACATGAACAACGTGTACGAAAGCCCGCTTTCTTCGCGCTACGCTTCGGAGGAGATGCTGTATACCTTTTCCTCGGATATGAAGTTTTCTACCTGGCGCCGCCTGTGGGTGTCGCTGGCCAAGGCGGAGATGGCGCTCGGCCTGCCCATCACCCAAGAGCAGGTGGACGAAATGGAGGCGCATTTGACCGATATCGATTATGATACGGCCAAGGCGCGTGAGAAAGAGGTCCGCCACGACGTGATGGCGCACGTCTATACGTTCGGCAAGGCTGCGCCCAAGGCGGCGGGCATCATCCACCTCGGCGCGACGAGCGCCTATGTGGGCGATAACACGGATATCATCCAGATCCGCGCGGGCCTGCTGCTCGTGCGCAAAAAGCTGGCCGTGGTGCTGGACAAGCTGGCGCGCTTCGCGGACGCGCACAAGGCGCAGCCCACGCTGGGCTTCACCCACTTTCAGCCCGCGCAGCTCACCACGGTCGGCAAGCGCGCGACCCTGTGGATGAACGAGCTGCTGATGGATCTGGCCGAGGTTGAGTACCGCATTGAAAACCTGCGCATGCTGGGCAGCAAGGGTACGACCGGCACGCAGGCGTCCTTTATGGAGCTGTTCGACGGGGACGAGGGAAAGGTCAAGGAGCTGGAAGCGCGCATCGCGGCGGACTTCGGCTTCGCGGGTGTGGTGCCGGTTTCCGGACAGACCTACTCGCGCAAGATCGACGCGCAGACGCTGGCTACCCTGTCCGGCATCGCGCAGTCGGCGTCCAAGTTTGCCACCGACCTGCGTTTGCTGCAGCACCTCAAGGAGATTGAGGAGCCGTTCGAGGCGCACCAGATCGGCTCGTCCGCGATGCCGTACAAGCGCAATCCGATGAGGAGCGAGCGAATCTGCGCGCTGGCGCGCTATGTCATCACGGACAGCCTGAACCCCGCCTTTACCTCTGCTACCCAGTGGTTCGAGCGCACGCTCGACGATTCGGCGAACAAGCGCATCTCCGTGCCGGAGGCGTTCCTTGCGGTGGACGCGATTCTGAACATTATGATTAACGTGGTGTCCGGCCTGGTGGTATATCCCAAGGTCATCCACCAGCGCGTGATGAACGAGCTGCCCTTTATGGCGACCGAAAACATCATGATGGGCGCGGTCAAGCGCGGCGGCAACCGGCAGGAGCTGCACGAGCGCATCCGCGAGCATTCCATGGCTGCGGGCAAGCGCATCAAGGAGGAAGGGCTGGACAACGACCTGATCGACCGCATCGCCGCGGACCCGATGTTCGGCATGACGCGCGAGCAGATTATGGAGCACCTGGACCCGTCCGCGTATATCGGCCGCTGCCCGTCCCAGGTGGACGAGTTCCTCAGCGAGTGCGTCCGGCCGGCTATCGCGCCCTATCTGGACGGCGGGGACGTCACGGTGGAGATCAACCTGTAAGCGCGGTGGCCAGACACGGCAATATTGACTTTTCTGCGGTTTCGCAGTATACTAAATCAGTTGTGTAAGAAAACAAAGGAGGCTGTAAAACATTGAAAAAGAGTGTGATTTCTTTCATCGCAGTCATGCTCGTGATCGTTTTGCTCGGTCTTTGCGCGGTAATGGGCTTTACCGTTGCAGGGCGCACGATCATCCCTGCGGTGAATGATACCGAGCACGGCATCCGGCTCGGCCTCGATCTGGTGGGCGGTTCGCGCATCGTATATGAGGCGGAGCTGCCGGAGGGCTACGATACGGGCAACCTGTCCAGCGATATGGAAACGGCGCAGTCCATGATCCGTCAGCGCCTGACCAACAAGGGCTTCACCGAGGCGACTGTCGCGCTTTCGGGCGACAACCGCATCTCGGTCGAGATCCCGCAGATCACCAATCCTGAAGAAGCCGTGCAGACGTTGGGCTCGACCGCGCAGCTCGTGTTTATGGACGCGGACGGCAAGGAGTGGCTGACCGGCACAGATATCAAGCGTGCGACCGCCATGTACGGCCAGCCGACCGGCGCGGAACTGACGGACGAGCATTACGTCCAGATCGAGTTCACCGACGAGGGAACGCAGAAATTCTCCGAGGCGACCGCTTCGATCGCGGCGCGGAAAAATACGGACGGTATGAACTTCCTTGCCATCGTCATGGACGATCAGGCGATTTCCACACCGATGGTGGAGAACCAGCTGACGCAGAGTACCTGCGTGATCTCGGGAGGCAACTTCACGGCGGAAAGCGCCAAGGAGCTGGCGGACCTGATCAACGTCGGCCAGATGCCGTTCAGCCTCAAGCAGGTTGAGCTTCGCTCGGTTGGCCCGCAGCTCGGCGCGAACGCCCTGCAGACCTCGCTGCTCGCGGGCGCGATCGGCATTGTGCTGGTCTGCCTGTTCATGCTGATCGTTTACCGCATCCCGGGCCTGGTCGCCTGTCTGGCGCTCGGCTTCTATATTGTCATTGAAGCGGTCGTGTTCGGCCTGATCCGTGTCAACCTGTCCCTGCCGGGTATCGCGGGCATCATCCTGTCGATCGGCATGGCGGTCGATGCGAACGTCATTATCTTTGAACGCATCAAGGAAGAGCTGCGCGCGGGCAAGACCGTCAAGAGTGCTATCGACTCCGGCTTTAAGCGCGCGTTCACCGCGATCCTGGACTCCAACATCACCACGCTGATTGCGGCCGCGGTGCTGTTCTGGATGGGTACCGGCACAATCGTCGGCTTTGCGACCACGCTGGGTCTCGGCGTTATCATTTCCATGTTTACAGCCCTGACGGTGACCCATTTCCTGCTCAACCGCATGGTGGATTTCCATGTTCGCAGCCCCAAGGCTTACGGCGTTTAAGAAAGGAGGAGATAAATAATGAAACCCAAGTTTCCCATTCTGAAGAATTTCAAGATTTTTGGCATTATCTCCATCCTGCTGTGCGCGACCGGCTTGGTGGCTCTGATTGCGCTGCCGTTCGGCCAGAACTTCTTTAACCTGAGCATCGACTTTGCCGGCGGCACGGAGATGGAGTTCAACCTGCACAAGACGGTGGACCAGACGGTCCAGACTGAGGTGCGCGAGTTGTTTCAGGAGGTAACGGGCGTCGACCCGTCCTCGGTCACCTCGTCGGGCGACAGCAACGAAAACGTGCTGATCCGCTCTACCTCGATCGATTCGGAAAAGCGCGCGGCTGTCATCGACAAGATGGTCGAAACCTACAGCCTGGACAAAGATGGCAAAGATCTATACAACAATAACGACGTTTCCCCTTCGGTCGGCAGCGACCTACAGCGCGCGGCGTTCCTGTGCGCGGTAGTGGCGATCGTGCTGATGCTGATCTATATCACCATCCGATTTGAACTCACCAGCGGCCTGGCGGCGGTCACCTGCCTGATCCACGACCTGTTGATCATGCTGTCGGTCTATGTATGGTTCCAGATCCCGCTGGACACCGGCTTTATCGCTGCGGCGCTGACCATACTCGGCTATTCGATCAACGCGTCCATCATCGTATTCGACCGCATCCGTGAGAACCTGCGTGTGGCGCGCAAGGAGCCGTTTGAGGAGGTCGCGGAGCGCAGCGTCTGGCAGACCATGGGACGTACTATCAACACGACCCTTACCACGCTGTTCACAGTCGGCATGATCTTTGTTCTGGGCGTGCCGTCTCTCAAGCAGTTTACGCTGCCGCTGATCGTGGGCATCGTTGCGGGCGCCTGGTCGTCGATCATGCTGTCGGCAAGCTTCTGGTCGTTCTACCGCAAGCATTTCCGCAAGAAACGTATCTGAATAAAGGGAAAGAAGCGCGTACTGCGCGAAACAACGGACGGGGGTGCGGCGTGTATCCCCGTCCGGTTTTTTTGGAAAAGGAGGGACCCCCATGCGTCTGGGCATTTCGACTGCGTGCTTCTATCCGCAGCCGGTCGAGGAGATACTGCCCATCCTGGCCGGACTGGGCGTGCATGCGGTTGAGGTTTTCTTTAATACGGAGAGCGAGTTCTCGCCGCGCTTTTATGAGCAGTTGGGCGCGCAGGCGCGTCAACTGGGGCTGGATATCGTGTCTGTCCACCCCTACACCTCGCTGATGGAGGGGCTGCTCCTGTTCTCCGATTACCAGCGCCGCACAGAGGACGGGCTGATGCAGTACCAGCGCTATCTGGAATGCGCGGCGGCGCTGGGCGCGCGCTTTTTCACCTTCCACGGGGAGCGCGATATGGGGCATGCGGACGATCCGGCACGCTGGGCGCGCAAGTGCGAGGTATACCGCCGGCTGTGCGGGCTCGCAGCCTCCTGCGGCGTGACGCTCGCGCAGGAGAATGTGGCGTGGTGCCGTTCGCGCGACCCCGCATTCCTGAGCGCCCTGTACCGCGACGTTCCCGCGCTGCGGTACACGCTCGACATCAAGCAGGCGCACCGCGCCGGCCGTCACCCGAGGGAATTCATCGATGCAGTGGGGGAACGGCTGGTAAACATCCATATTAACGATTTCTCAGCCGAGCAGAGCTGCCTGCTGCCCGGGGCGGGAACGATGGATTACGCGGACTTTTTCTCACGCCTGCGCGCAGCCGGCTACAGCGGGCATGCGTTGATCGAGGTATACCGCTCGAATTTCACGGGACCGGACGATCTGGCGCGCGCCGTGAGCGTGCTTTCCCGCTTTTTGACGGTTTGACGGGGTAAATGCGCCCGCTATGGTTGACTTTTTTATACAAGGGGTGGTATAATAACCACAAATGATTCACATTTTATAGGATTGCGAGGGTGAAGCCCGATGAAATGTCCGTTTTGCGGCTATGAGGACAGCAAGGTAGTCGATTCGCGGCCGACCGACGAGGGGACGAGTATCCGCCGTCGGCGCGAATGTCTCAAATGCCTCAAGCGTTTTACCACCTACGAAACGGTCGAGCGCATGCCGCTCATGCTGGTCAAGCGGGACGGTACCCGACAGGCCTACGACCGCCAGAAGCTGTTGAACGGGCTGATGAAGGCCTGCGAAAAGCGGCCGGTTTCGCTCATGCAGCTCGAGCAGATCGTGGATAATGTGGAGCAGAAGGTGTTCGGCTCGCTCGAGAGTGAGGTATCCAGCAAGGTCATCGGAGAATTGGTCATGGAGCAGCTCCGCAAGGTGGACGAGGTGGCCTATGTGCGCTTTGCCTCGGTTTACCGCCAGTTCAAAGATATCAATACGTTCATGGAAGAGCTTAATACTTTGATTAAAGATAAATAAATATGAGGCTTTCCCCGCAAAAATACCTTCAACGTCTCACCAAAACAGTCAATCAGGATCCAAGGTACGAAAACGTGCTTGGGGTCCTTTTTATTGGGAAATGAATGATAACGGAGAAATATTTCGCTTGGGTTCAGTATGTTTCGCTGCTATAATGCTTTGCACAAAATAATCTCAGAAAAATGGCACCCGTGGAAGCGTTTTTTGCTTCTTTGGGTGCCGATTTTTTGTGCGTTTTTTTCAACAGACTACTTTGCAGCAGCCCCACTGAACTGTTTCTGCTCTATCATGCTTGAAAGTGGGAGGGGAGCATGCTATACTAAAACTAACACAGGATTGCTGGATTGAAATGAAGCAGGTATTGCCACACA
Source organism: Agathobaculum massiliense (assembly GCF_900291975.1). Classification (GTDB taxonomy): domain Bacteria; phylum Bacillota; class Clostridia; order Oscillospirales; family Butyricicoccaceae; genus Agathobaculum; species Agathobaculum ammoniilyticum. The sequence continues at coordinate 1,160,856 of NZ_OMPN01000001.1, read as the reverse complement.
CCCTGTAATTCATACAGCAACCTGTGTTTTTTTGCTGCATTTTTCATTTCCAATACGCATCCTTTATATTATTTTATCATTATCTTCGATCTTGAAGGGCTTGTTGCAAGGACTTCTCAAAACGCTCCAAAAATGCGCTGCATTGCTGCTCATTAATGATTAGAGGCGGTTTCACTTTGATCACATGTGGCGAAGAGCCGCCCAACCCCATAATAACACCGTTGTGCAGTGCGTTCTCATAGATGGAGGCTGCCAGTTGTACATCGGGTTCCTTGGTTTCAGGATCACGAACCATTTCAATCCCGATATGCAGACCGGGACCACGGACATCACCCATAACCGGATATCGCTTTTGAATCTCTTTTAGGCCATGCGTTAGGAAATCCCCCATTTTTTTAGCGTTTTCCGGCACATGGTCTCGTTGCATAATCTCAATTGTTTTGAGTGATGCAGCCTGCGCCATGGGGTTGTTGCAGAATGTGAAATTATCATCTGTGCCATCCTGAAAACCTTTTAGACTCTTCTGAATGACTGTGCCGGCGATCGGGAAACCGTTGCCCATTGCTTTGCCAATTGTGAAAATATCCGGTGTGACGCCTAAATAATCCATGGCAAACATAGTGCCACAACGTCCGAAACCGGTTTGCATTTCGTCGAAAATAAGAAGTGTTCCTGTTTCATCACAGATCTCCCGCACACGTTTCATATAGCCGGGGGGACAGGGGATCTGTCCGCCGCTGCCCTGTACTGGTTCGAGAATCACGGCAGCGACAGGTCCGGAAACACCATACAAAATTGTATTGCGGAGTTCCTCTGCGCATAGGTAGTTGCATTTCCCGCACTCCTTGCCATATGGACAGCGGTAACAATAAGGATTCTGTGCCCGAACGAAATTCTGCATGAACCCAATGTACTTAATGCCGCCGCCGTAATGTCTGGGTGCTTTTGTTGCATGCCATCCGCCAGCGGAGGTGGCAAGTGTATTTCCGTGGAAGGCGTGATACAGACTGATGAAATACCGGGCTTCTGGACGGTTGATCATGGAGATTTTCATTGCCGCCTCGTTTGCAATTGAACCGCTTGGTTCAAATGAAACACGATCGAAGCAATCCGGCACCATGCTAAGAATTTTATCGACAAGTTTCAGCCTGGGAAAAGTGTTCAGTCCACCCTTCATGTGGTATAGGAATTTGGCTTGCTCAAATGCAGCTTCCATAATTTCCTGATTGCCAAAGCCCAATGCAAGCGACCATGCCTGTGATTCAAAATCAAGATATTCCTTGCCATCACGATCGTAACAGTAGACACCTTGACCACGTATGATCAGCGGACCTCTCCATGGACCACCGAACATCATATGTTCTTTTAACTGTTGTTCGGTCGCGACATCGAAACTGTTGGGAATCTGTTTCATACTTTAACCTCCATTTAGCCGAAAAGTGAGAATATTTTATAAACAATAAAGCTAATCGGGTTGGATCCATCCACAAACGAAGTAACCATGCTTGCTGTGCCAAAGCCATCCGGCAGACTAAACATATTGGCCTCTTGAACGACTGCGGTGATTTCCGGTGAAACCAAAGTAGAAATCGGAAGCATAACAAATGCGATCAGAAATACGCCGATAATAAATAATTTGATAACATTACCTTTGACAAATGGCGTAATTAGGCAGATGGCAAATGCAATACTGGCCAAATCGGCAAATGGGATAACGCGGTTGTAAGGAAGTACGGCGGCCAATATGAGCGAGACGGGGACAAGCATAATGCTCGCAGCCAGTGTAGCGGGGTTGCCGATGATAACAGCGGTATCCAGGCCAATGCGGATCTTACGGCCAGGCATCCATTTTTCGAAACGGGTACGGATCACTTCGCTCAGTGGACTCAAGCCTTCCACCAACACAGATACCATTCGAGGAAGCAAGACCATTACACCGGCCATTGTCATGCCGACGCCAAGCGATCCGCCAAGATTTTGTCCCGCCAGCAGGGAAATGACAAGACCTATCACAAATCCCATAAAAATTGGTTCGCCCAAAATGCCGAATCTTTTTCGAAGCGATTCCGAATCACCATCCAAATTTTTCAAAACGGGAACTTTGTCCATTCCTTTTGCAAGAACCCATCCGATCGGCATGAATGATATCGAAACAAGTTGGGGGAAGGAAATGCCTGGAAGACCAAAAAAATCTTCCGTTCGCGGAGCGATGAGGTCAGCGAGCTTCAAAATAATGCAGACACAGACCGAAAAGGCAAGAATGGCCAAAAACATATTATGATCAGTTGCGACATAAGTGAACATGCCGGCATAAAAGCAAAGTGCATAATTCCACAAATCAATATCCAAAGTATCGGTATATTTGACTAGGAGAAGAATGATGTTGAGGATTACAAACAGCGGAAGCATGAGCAGAGAAATCGGGAGGGCCCAGATTGCACTCATGAAGGGACCCCATCCAACATCAATAACATTTAGTGAAAGATCCCAACGTTCAACCATCGATTCTGCCACTGGCGCAAGAACTGTGAAAAACAGATTGGTCAGTGTGGACACACCAACAAAGCCGACGCCTACCGTCAGTGCGGCGCGCAGAGCTTTGCTGAATTTTGCCCCCATGACCAGCGCCATGATCAGCAGGAAGAGCGGAACCAAAACAAAAGAATCAAAATCAAGCAATACCTGAAAAAGAGATTTGATCAGTTCTAATAATTGACTCATTTGGTTCCCTCCTCACTTTCCAGCCACTGCCTGTCCAACGATTTCACACATCTTTTCAATAATCGCTTCTTTGCCGATCCCTGTCAAAAACGGCGTCGCCACAAGTGCTGGAATGTCCTCTGGCGTTGAAACTGCACCGGTAACCATGATAAGGCAGGGATGCCGCATTTCGATTTTAGAATTCATTTCTGCGAAGGAACTTTGAATAACCTCAACGTCAAAGCCTTGATCGTCAAGGATTTCCCGAACTTTTCCAGCGACAATAGTCGAGGTTGCCACAGAGCTTGCACAGCAGACGAGAATGGTTGGCTTCATAACATTTTTACCTCCTTTTTTTGCATTTTTTGGCGATATTATTACTTGATCGCATCCCTCCTTGCTTCAGAAAAAGTCTTATTCTTGCGGGTTGTCTGATACGGCGTTATTTTGCATCCCTTGTGCATGGGGAATGCATATAACCTCTATGCCTTTTTCGCGAATGGAGCAGATACGGGGATCTGCGTCATATCCGTCTACATAAATTTGATCGACCTGCTCAATAGCGGCAACTGTGAGCAGGGCGGTTACATCCAGCTTAGTGTGGTCTACCAGCACTATTTTTTTCTCGCCGCACTGTAGAGCTTGCCTCTTGATGGCAGCATCCTCTTCAAGATATTCGGTCAGACCATATTCTGCAGAAAGTCCTGCGACGGATAAAATAGTTTTATTTACATGAAACCCCTTTAACTGATTAATGGTAACATCGCCAAATGTTGAGGGTTCGGTGAAGCGAAGCCATCCGCCCAGAAGGAAGACTTTTGCAGAGGGGTTTTTTAAAAAGACCATTGCAATCTTTAACGACGGAGTGATGATGGTGAGCTGAGGTATATTGCTGATTGCTTTGGCGAGTTCGTATATGGTTGATCCGTTATCTATCAAGAGCGTCTCGCCGGGTAATATATCGTTGGCAACTTCTTCGGCAATACGCTTTTTAGCAGCAACCTGCATCTCGCTTCTGTCGTCATATGCCGGCTCAGAGGACTTGAAGTAGGAGGGGATAACAGCGCCTCCATGAACACGCTTTAACAAACGGCGCTCTTCCATTTCGGTTAAGTCTTTTCTGATTGTTTCTGGCGTCACCTGAAGCGCTTCGGCTAGCTCGGTAACCTTTACTCGTTTTTCGGTTTGTATTTTCTTCAGAATATATGATTCCCGATCGTTTGCCATAAAAATGCCTCCGTTTTCTATGCCTTTATTTTCTGTATTGATCTTTTGTTTTTTTATATTATACTTCTGGTTTGCATTTATGTCAACAAAAACAAAGAAAACAAAAAACACTATAAATAATAAAAATAGGAATAATATGCGAGAATTTAGGATAAAAATAAGAATTTATTTTAAAAAAACAAAACAAAAAATGAAATTGTGCATTTTTGACATTTTTGTTTTTTGAATTTTGGTTTGTATTTGTGTTTTTAAATTATTTACTTTTGAATGTAAAGTGTTATAATAAAGATCAATCTATGACCCATTACTGCTCGGATAAAAGAAAGAAGGGATTCCATGGAAAAAAACAAAGATAAGTTATTAGGAACAATCACATTCGGTTCACAGCTAATTGATATCAATATTATTTCCGATAACAGTGAGTGCGCAATTTTTCAAACGGCACAACTGCTGATCAATGCAGGATGTGTGGAGAAAAGCTATCCGGACGCAGTATGGAAGCGTGAGCAGAGTTTCCCTACCGGTCTTCAGCTCAAAGATATCTGCGTTGCAATCCCACACGCAGAGGCGGTGCATGTAAAAGAATCTGCAATTGCTTTGGGCATACTGCGGAATCCTGTCGATTTTCAACTAATGGGCGAACCGGATCGAAAGGGAGCGGTACATCTGTTGGTGATGTTGGCAATAAAGGATCCCAATAAACAGATTGATGTACTGCAGAATCTGATGGAAGTATTTCAGACCGAGGGAGCTGTCCAAAGCATTCTGCAAGCAGATACCTGTGAGGAGGCCGCGACTCGTTTTGCCTCACTGATCCAAAAGAGCGGGAAGTGAATATTTATGGTTCGTCTGATTGCAGCGGATATGGATGGCACGCTCTTAAACAATCGAAAAGAACTGCCTGAAGACATTGTGCCTGTTATCAAAGTGCTACAGCGCATGGATGTGCGTTTTGTTGTCGCCTCCGGCAGACAATATAAGAACTTGCTCTCTTTTTTTCCGGAAATATCTGACATAATAGCATTTATATGTGTGAACGGATCGCTAATATATGATAGGGGACAACTTGTCTCCATATATGAAATTGATCCGAATTTACTATATGAACCAATCGGTACAGCGCGGCATATTGCAGGTTCGCATATGGTTGTTACATGTGTGGATGGTGTATATACAGAGAGCCGCGATCAGGATTTTCTGCAGTTTGCGAAAAAGTACTTTTGCGATTTGCAGCAGGTTGACTGCTTTGAGCAGATTCTGAAAACAGATAAGGTGGTACAGTGTTCCGTATATCATCCTGAGGCAAAAAAACATGTTCTCCCTGCGCTGTCTGCATTTAAAGAGTGTATAGAAATTTATCTGTCTGAAAACATGTGGGTTGATATACACCGACTTGGTGTCGATAAAGGTACGGGCTTGCAGGAACTGCAACAGCGATACGGCATTACTGCCGGTGAAAGTATGGCGTTTGGAGACTATCTGAATGATATAGGCCTAATGAAGGCGTGTACCCATACGTTCGCCATGAAGAATTCGCACCCTGCGTTGGCCGCTATGTGTAAATACCAGATTGGCTCGAATAATGAAAACGCTGTAGTAGGCGCAATAAAAAAATGGTTTCATATTGGATGATGCTAACAGATAAGAGCATGGTTCAGGAGGACACATTATGAAAATCGGATTGGTCAAAGAGCGTAAAAATAATGAATATCGCGTTGGTATGACTCCTGCAAATGTGCGGGCATATACGGCTGCCGGGCACACGGTAATGGTCGAAAAAGGTGCGGGGCTGGGAGTGGGCTTCAGCGATGATGATTATATATCTGCAGGCGCACAATGTGCAGAGGATGCAGAGCGGATATGGAAAGCATCGGAAATGATCGTAAAAGTAAAGGAGCCGATTGCGAGCGAATATCCGCTGATGCGGGAAGGACAGATTTTGTATACCTACTTGCATCTTGCAGCCGATAGGCCTCTGACGGAGGCGCTAGTAGCAAAACATATCCGTGCAGTAGCGTATGAGACGATTACGGATAAAAATGGAGGCCTTCCGTGCCTGACACCGATGAGCGAAATTGCCGGACGGATGTCGGTGCAGGAAGGCGCTAAATACCTGGAGAAAACATTTGGAGGAAGAGGGGTGCTGCTCTCCGGTGTTCCGGGTGTATACAAAGCAAAGGTTGTTATTCTGGGGGCAGGTACGGTTGGTTCCAATGCTTGTAAAATCGCCGTAGGTATGGGGGCTGATGTAACAATACTGGATATTAACGTTAACAGATTGACTGCTTTGGACCAGCAATATGGCAGCAGGATACAAACATTGTATAGTACGCAAGACAACATTGCGACAAGCCTGAAAAAAGCAGATCTTGTAGTCGGTGCCGTGCTGTCGCCGGGAAGAAAAGCGCCTTGCCTGGTAACACGCGACGATTTGGCTATCATGCAGCAGGGAGCGGTCATTGTAGATGTTGCGATTGATCAGGGCGGATGTTTTGAGACATCACATGTCACAACGCATCAGGAGCCGGTATTTATTGATTCCGGCATCGTACATTATTGTGTTTCCAATATGCCGGGGGCGGTTGCATATACTGCAACAGAAGCGCTGACAAATGCAACGATACAAATCGGGCTAACGATTGCAAATAACGGATTGGAGCAGACAGCAAAACAGAATTCATGTATTGCGTCGGGAATTAACTGCTATGATGGGAAAGTTACCTGCAAAGGCGTAGCAGAAGCACATGGCATGCAATATAAGAAGCTATATGAAATATTAGGCTTGTGATATGGGGGCAATATGCTAAAATCAGATTAAATATTATGTGATAATATCATAATGAATTCATACAATGAAAATCAGTTCAAAAATATGGGACGTTAGGATCGATTTCAGTAGGAGGATTACAAAAAATCCTTGACAAATCCCGCAAAGAGCGGTACACTAATAACCAAGCAATATACTATAGAAATTGTAGGAAAAGGAGGAGACCGTAATGCTGGCACTGCGAATGTCCATGTGCATGATGTGCGGTTTTGCTCGTTTTTCTGCAATACAGCCGTAACAGGGCTGTTATGCTGCAAGCGGGCCGTATTTGTCATGCGGCGCGATGCGGTTCAGATGGAAAGCGAGCGGAAAGCAGGACTGCTTTCCGCTTTTATTTTGAAACAAGGGGGAATAAGGTTTGGAACAGGATGTTATTGTGCGAATCCAAAACCTGAACAAGACGTTCCGCGGGCGCGCGGGTACGGTTGTGGCGCTTGACGGTGTCAGCCTGGACATCAGACGCGGCGAGATATTTGGCATCATCGGCCTGTCCGGCGCGGGCAAATCCACGCTGGTGCGGTGCATCAATTTTCTGGAAAAGCCGACCGAGGGTACGGTCACGGTGGACGGGCAGGAGCTGGGGGCGCTTTCCAAAAAGGAGCTGCTGCAGGCGCGCCGCTCCATGGGCATGATCTTCCAGCAGTTCAACCTGCTGCAACAGCGCACCGCGCTGCAAAATATCTGCTTCCCGTTGGAAATCGCGGGGACGGGTAAGGCGGAGGCGGAAAAGCGGGCGCGCGAACTGCTCGATATCGTCGGCCTGAGCGACCGCGCGGGTAATTACCCATCCCAGCTTTCCGGCGGCCAGCAGCAGCGCGTGGCCATCGCGCGAGCCTTGGCGACCAACCCTAAGATCCTGCTCTGCGACGAGGCGACCAGCGCGCTGGACCCGACGACGACGCGCTCCATCCTCGCGCTGCTTAAGGAGATCAATCAGACGCTCGGCATCACGATTGTGGTCATCACGCATGAGATGGCGGTCATCGAGGAGATCTGTCAGCGCGTGGCGATCATCGATTCCAGCCGCATCGCAGAGGTCGGCACGGTCGATCGGGTGTTCACCCGCCCGCAGTCCGCGATGGCCAAGCAGTTGATCTATCCGGATGGCAGGCGGGAGCGCCTGGCCACGGGCAGGCATTACTGCCGCATCGTGTTTGATGGAAACTCGTCGTTTGAGCCGGTGGTATCCAACATGGTGCTGGAATGCAAGGCGCCGGTCAATATCATGTTTGCGGACACCAAGGATATCGACGGGAAGGCATATGGCCAGATGATCCTGCAGTTGCCGGAGGATGAACGCGCGGCAAAGCGGGCGCTGGCCTATCTGGAAACGCAGAACGTGCATGTAGAGGAGGGCGACGCGCATGCTTTCACCTGATTTCTGGGCGCAGGCCCTGTGGGAAACCTTGTACATGGTCGCGGTATCCACCGTGGTGTCCTATGCGATCGGGCTGCCGGTCGGCCTGCTGCTGGTGGTGAGCGATAAGGGCGGCATCCGCCCGATTCCGGTACTCAACACCGTGCTGGGCGTGGTTGTCAATATTCTGCGCTCGGTGCCGTTCCTGATCCTGGGCGTTATGATTACGCCGATGACGCGCGCGATCACAGGCTCCTCGATTGGCACGACCGCGATGATCGTGCCGCTGACCATGGCGGCCGCCCCCTATGTGGCGCGCATGGTAGAATCCTCCATCAAGGAGGTGCCGTTTGGCGTGATCGAGGCCGCGCAGTCTATGGGGGCAAGCCCGTGGCAGATCGTGTGGAAGGTGCTTGTGCCGGAGGCCAAGCCCTCGCTCATGGTCGGCGGCGCGATCTCGGTCGTCACTATCCTGGGCTATTCCGCGATGGCCGGCTTTATCGGCGGCGGCGGCCTGGGCGCAGTGGCAGTCACCTATGGCTATAACCGCTATCAGTTCGATATTATGCTGGTTGCGGTGATCATCATTGTCGTGGTCGTGCAGATCTTCCAGGAGGCTGGCCTTTGGCTGGCGCGCCGGCTGGATAAGCGCAACCGGTAAAGCAATTTGTTTTGTTATCATTAAATTAATGATATGGGGGCGGCGCTGCGGCCGCGCGCCGTCCCACCAATGAGAAAAGGAGAGAACTGATTATGAAAAAGAAAATCGCAGCTTTGCTTGCGGGCGCGCTGTGCCTGACAGCGCTTGCAGCCTGCGGCGGGAACAGCCAGGACCAGGACGCGGATAACGGCGGCGCATCGGATGACGCGGCAAAGACCATTACGGTCGGCGCGTCGCCCACGCCCCATGCGGAGATCCTGAAGGCGGCAAAGGACGTGCTGGCCGAGGCGGGCTACACGCTCGAAGTGGTGGAGTTCACCGACTATGTGACCCCGAACACTGCGCTGGTTGAGGGCGAACTGGACGCGAACTATTTCCAGCACATCCCGTACCTGAACAACTTCAATAAGGAGAACAACGGCGACCTGGTCCCCGCGATCGAGATGCACTATGAGCCGTTCGGCATTTACCCGGGCAAGACCGCGACGCTGGACGAAGTGGCGGACGGCGCTACCATCGCCGTGCCGAACGATGGCTCCAACGAGACGCGCGCGCTGCTGCTTCTGCAGGACGCGGGTCTGATTAAGCTTAAGGACGGGATCGACCCGACCTCGGACGCGACCAAGCTGGACATCGTGGAAAACCCGAAGAACCTGGATATCCAGGAGATCGCCGCGGAGCAGCTCCCGCGTTCGCTGCAGGACGTTGACCTTGCGGTCATCAACGGCAACTATGCCCTGCAGGCCGACCTGAACGCCAAGGAGGACTCGCTCATCACGGAAAATCCGGAGTATGCGCAGGTATACGTCAACGTGATCGCCTGCCGCAGCGGCGACGAGGACAGCGAAAAAATTCAGGCGCTGGCCGAGGCGCTGCAGAGCGATACGGTCAAGCAGTTCATCGAGGAAACCTATAAGGGCGCCGTGGTGGCGACTTACTAAAACAGGCCATCAGACAGGGAGGCAAAGCCGCCCCGTTTGGAGGATGGATCAAAAAAAGAACCGCTGGAAAGCGGTTCTTTTTTTGATTCTCATTCTGCTGCGGCCTGTACGCCCGCCATGTCCTGCACGGGCTTGCACGCCAGCTCCTTGCTGATCTTGCCCGCGAAGCCGGTGAGCGTTTTGCCCGGGCCGATCTCGCACGCGGTGGTAAGGCCCGCCGCCATGCCGTTGCGGACGAGCTGCGTCCAGCGCACGGGAGAGATCATGTGTTGCTCCAGATGCGCGGGCAGGTCGGCGCAGTCGAGTACGTTGCCGTCCAGGTTGGAGTAGATATCCATTCTGGGCGCGGAGAAAGTAAAGTCCGACACATAAGCGCGCAGCTCGGCCGCCGCCTTGGCCATCAGCGGCGTGTGGAACGCGCCGGAAACCGCGAGCGGGAGCGCGCGCCGCGCGCCGGCCGCCTTGCAGTTCTCAACCGCCTCGTCCAGCGCCTTGCGCTCGCCCGCGATGACGAGCTGGCCGGGGCAGTTGTAGTTGACCGGACGCACCAGGCCGCCTGTCACCTGGGCGCAGGCCTGCTCGATCGCCGCGTCGTCCAGCCCGAGGATGGCGGCCATGCCGCCGTCGATCGAGTCCGCCGCCTGCTGCATCAGTTTGCCCCGCATGGACACGATCCTGACGCCGTCCGTGAGCGACACCACGCCGGCTGCCGCGAGCGCCGTGTATTCGCCCAACGAGAAGCCCGCCGCGGCCTTGAAAGATACGCCGGCCTCCTGCAGCGCCGCGAGCGCGGCCATCGAGTGCGTAAAAATCGCGATCTGGCTGTTTTCCGTGCGGGAAAGCGCCTCCTTATCGCTGTCAAAGCAGAGCTTTGCAACGTCCAGGCCCGCCCCGTCGCTGGCCTCTTCAAAAACCAGCCGTGCGGCCTGCGAATTTTCGTACAGGTCCCTGCCCATGCCCGGGACCTGCGCGCCCTGGCCGGGGAAAAATGCAAAACCGTATTCCATTTCGTTCCTCCAAATACCGATGCCAGACCTCGGAAAAGGTTGACATTTTCGTGTCCTTTTATTATAATAGTCAAGGATTACTTTGTCAATCAAACTATTGTCGCTTTTCCACGGTTTTTGGGAGAGCGATTTGATTTTAGGGAGCGTGGCTATCATCAACACTCAACTGATCGGCACGGGATCGTGCATTCCGGAGTTTGCCCTGACCAATGCGATGCTCGAGCAGATGGTCGACACCAGCGACGAGTGGATCGTCAAGCGCACCGGCGTGCGCGAGCGCCGCATCGCCAGGAACACCCGCACATGGGAGTTGGCGCTCGGCGCAGCGCAGAACGCGCTGGCGGACGCGGGAATCACGGCGGAGGAGCTTGACCTGCTCCTGGTCAGCACTTGCACGCCGGATACCAACACGCCCAACACCGCGAGCGTCCTGCAGGACAAGCTGGGCGCTCGCCAGGTTGGCGCGATGGATATCAACAACGCCTGCGCGGGCTTCATCTCCGCGACCGACATCGCGGACAGCTACATCCGGTCGGGCAAGGCGAAGACCGTACTCGTCGTTTCGGCGGAAACGCTGCACCGCATCACGGATTACACCGACCGCTCCACCTGCATCCTGTTTGGCGACGGGGCGGCCGCAGCGGTCTACCGCGCGACCGAGGACGCCGCCGTGGGCATCCAGTCCACGTTTATCGCGGCGGACGGCTCGGGCGCGGAGTACCTGTACATGGAGGCGCTGCCGGTCGAAGACCCGTTCGCGCCCGAGCGGACAGTCGACCCTAAGGCGCGCTTCCTGAAAATGCAGGGCGCGGCGGTCGTGCGGTTCACCGCGCGCGCGGTTCCGCTGGCAATCGATACCGCGCTGCAGCGCGCGGGCGTTTCGGCCGAGGAGATCGACTGGGTGGTGCCGCATCAGGCCAACCTGCGCATCCTGGACGTGATCGCCAAGCGCTACCATCTGCCGAAAGAAAAGGTCTATGTGAACATGGACCGCTTCGGCAACACCTCTTCGGCCAGTGTGCCGATCTGCCTGGACGAGATGCGCCGCAAGGGCCTGCTCAAAGCGGGCCAGACCATCGTCTGCACCGGCTTCGGCGGTGGGCTGACCTACGGCGCGTTTGTACTCAAACTGTAAAAGGGGAGCGAATCAAATGAAGACCAAGATCACAGAACTTCTCGGTATTGAATATCCGATTGTGCAGGGCGCGATGGCGTGGATCGCGGAGCACCACCTCGCGGCGGCGGTGTCCAAGGCGGGCGGCCTGGGCATCATCGCGGGCGGCGCGGCGCCGGTGGATTATATCCGCGATGAGATCCATAAGGCGCGCGCGATTACGGATAAGCCGCTGGGCATGAATATCATGCTGCTCTCCCCGAACGCGGACGACCTCGCCCAGCTCGCCATCGACGAGAAGATCGAGGTGCTGACCACGGGCGCGGGCAATCCGGGCAAATATATGGAAGGCTGGAAGAGCGCGGGCATCAAGGTGATGCCGGTCGTCGCGTCGGTCGCGCTGGCCAAGCGCATGGCGCGCGCGGGCGCGGACGCGGTTATCGCGGAAGGCATGGAGGGCGGCGGCCACATCGGCGAGCTGACGACCATGCCGCTTGTGCCGCAGGTAGTGGACGCGGTGGATGTGCCGGTTATCGCGGCGGGCGGTATCGCGGACGGCCGCGGCATGGCCGCGGCGCTCCTGCTGGGCGCGGAGGGCGTGCAGTGCGGCACGGTGTTCCTCGCGTCCGACGAGTGCTATATTTCGGATAAGTACAAGGAGCTTGTGCTCAAGGCGAGCGATATCTCCACGGTTGTTACCGGACGTCCGTCCGGCCATCCGGTGCGCTCGCTCAAAACGCCGATGGCGCGCAAGTGCCTGGAACTGGAGAAGATCGGCACCGAGCAGTCGCTGGAGGAGCTGGAGGCTGCGACCGCGGGTTCTCTGCGCAAGGCGGTGCAGGATGGGAACTATGAGGAAGGCACGTTTATGTCCGGCCAGATCGCGGGTATGCTCACCGAGCTGCGCCCGTGCGCGGATATCCTGCGCGGCATGACTGAGGGAGCGGAGCAGCTGCTCCGCACCGCATATCAGCGTTTTGAATAAGGAGAGCGGGAACATGGGTGTTGCAATTGTAACTGGCGGCTCGCGCGGCATCGGCGCGGCTATTTCGGAAAAGCTGGCAAAGGACGGCTATGATGTTGTGATCAACTGTGCCTCCTCGGTGGAGAAGGCGGAGGGCGTCGCGGAGAAGTGCCGCGCGCACGGCGTCAAGGCGGTCGTAAAGCAGTGGGATGTCGCGGATTACGCGGCGTGCGAGGCGGCGGTCAAGCAGATCAAGGAGGAGCTGGGCGTGCCAGCGGTGCTGGTCAATAACGCGGGCATCACGCGCGACGGGCTGCTCGTCCGCATGAAGCCCGACCAGTTTGACGCGGTCGTTTCGACCAACCTGAAGGGGACTTTCAACATGACCCAGATCGTCGGCGCGATGATGCTGCGCGCCAAGGCGGGCAGCATTGTCAGCCTGTCGAGCGTGGTCGGTATTTCGGGCAATGCGGGGCAGGCGAATTACGCGGCTTCTAAGGCGGGCGTGATCGGCCTGACCAAATCCGCGGCCAAGGAGCTGGGGGCGCGCGGCGTGCGCGTCAACGCGGTGGCGCCGGGCTTTATCGAAAGCGATATGACCGACGTGCTGCCGGAGGATGTGAAGAAAGGCATGCTGGCGCAGATCGCCATGAAGCGCTGCGGCCGTCCGGAGGAGATCGCGGATATCGTTTCGTTCCTTGCGTCGGACGCGGCCTCGTATATCACCGGACAGGTCATCGTTGCGGACGGCGGCATGCTTTGACCTGCCGCACGGAAGCAGAAGGGCGGGACACGCGCAGGCGGCACGTCCCGGGAAAACGAGGAAGAAGGAGATGCTTTGATGGAACGGGTAGTTATCACTGGTATGGGCGCGGTCACGCCGGTCGGCAACGACGTCCAGACGTTTTGGGAGTCGCTCAAGGCCGGTAAGTGCGGTGTAGGTCCGATCACCAAGTTCGATGTATCGGAATTTAAGGTAAAGCTGGCCGCTGAGGTCAAGGATTTCGACGTGACGCAGTATGTAGATAAGCGCGAGGCGCGCCGGATGGACGTCAACTGCCACTTTGCGCTGGCGGCGGCGCAACAGGCGGTCGACCAGGCGGGCCTCAGGGAAGGGAGCTTCGATCCCTACCGCGCGGGCGTGATTTATGGCTCGGGCGTGGGCGGTCTGCAGATCGCTGAGCAGGAGATCCCCAAGCTGAACGAAAAGGGGCCGGGGCGCGTGTCCCCGCTGTGTATTCCGGAGATGATCGCCAACATGGCGGCGGCGTATATCTCCATGCGGTTCGGCTTCAAGGGCGAGAATTTCTGTCCGGTTTCCGCCTGTGCGACGGGCAACCATGCGATCGGCGAGGCTATGCGCGCTATCCGGCATGGCTATCAGGACGTCGTGGTCTGCGGCGGCACCGAGAACGGTATTATCCCGATCTCGATGGCAGGCTTCCAGAACATGAAAGCCGTGCATATGGGCGATGAGCCGGCATGCGCCTCCATTCCGTTCGACGCCCGCCGGTCGGGCTTTGTGATGGGCGAGGGCGCGGGCTGCCTGGTGCTTGAGAGCCTGACGCATGCCCAAGCGCGCGGCGCGACGATCCTCGCGGAGATTGCGGGCTACGGCGCGACCGGAGACGCCTACCATATCACCAGCCCCTCTCCGGACGGAGAGGCCGCTTCGCGCGCCATCCTAGGCGCGATCACGGACGCGGGCCTGACTCCTGCGGATGTGGACTATATCAACGCGCACGGCACGTCCACCCCGCTGAATGAAAAGTATGAAACCATCGCCATCAAAAAGGCGTTTGGGGACGAGGCGTACAAGGTCAAGGTGTCGTCCACCAAGTCGATGACCGGCCACCTGCTGGGCGGCGCGGCCGCGGTTGAGGCGATTGCGTGCGTCATGGCGATCCGCGACGGTGTGGTGCCGCCAACCATCGGCTATCAGGAGGCGGATCCGGACTGCGATCTGGATATCACCCCGAACAGGGCGGTTGAAATGCCCGTGAACGTGGCGATTTCCAATTCGTTGGGCTTTGGCGGCCATAACGCCTGCATCCTGATTAAGAAGGTGTAAGATATGGATATCAAGGAACTGAAAGACGTTGCCATCGAGCTGATGGATGCGCTCAAGGCCAAGGGCCTGGGCGAGGTAGAGATCGAACTGGACGACATGAAGCTGAAGATCAAATCCGCTCCTCCCGCGCCGGTTGTGGCGGCTCCCGCGGCGGCGGTAGCACCGGCGGCTGCCCCCGCTGCCGCGTCGGAGGACGAGGCGCCTGCCGCGGCCGAGGACCTGCCCGAGGGTACGCCGGTTAGGAGCCCGCTGGTGGGAACGTTCTATTCCTCCCCGTCCCCGGACGCGCCGCCGTTCGTGCTGGTCGGCCAGAAGGTCAAGGAGGGCGACACGCTATTCATCGTGGAAGCGATGAAGACCATGAACGAGATCAAGTCCCCGTGCGACGGAACGGTCGTGCGCATTCTGGCGCAGCCGGGCGATATGGTCGAGTATAACCAGATCATCGTTGTGATCGAATAAGGGAAACGGCAGCCGGTTCGCCGCAGGGCGCGGCGGGAAAGGGCTTGCGTTTTCACAGGAGAGGGATTATAATATGCTGAACAAAGAACAGATCATGGAGATCCTTCCGCACCGCCCGCCCATGCTGCTGGTGGACGAGATCCTCGAAATGGACGAGGAGCACGCGGTAGGCACGCTGCACCTGACGGGCGACGAGTTTTTCTTCCAGGGCCACTTCCCGGGCAACCCGATCATGCCCGCCGTGTTCCGGCTGGAGGCGCTGGCGCAGGTCGGCGGCGTGGCGCTGCTGTCCATTCCGGAATTCAAGGGGAAGACCGCGGTGTATACCGGTATTGATAAGGCGAAATTCCGCGCCATGGCCAAGCCGGGCGATACGCTCCGGCTGGAGGTGAGGTTTGTCAAGCGCCGCGGTCCGATGGCGGTCGCCGAGGGCGTAGCTTGGGTCGGCGATCAGAAAGCCGCCGAGGCGGAAATCAAGTGCATGGTCATCATGGACTAAGGCAGGGGAAACAATGTTTCAAAAGGTACTCATCGCGAACCGCGGCGAGATCGCGGTCCGCATCATACAGGCTTGCCGCGACCTGGGCATCATTTCGGTCGCGGTATATTCCGAGGCCGACCGCGAGGCGCTGCACGCGCAGATCGCGGATGAAGCGGTGTGCATCGGGCCGGCGCGCGCTTCGGAAAGCTATCTGAATATGGAGAACATTATCTCCGCGGCGCTGGCCTCGGGGTGTCAGGCGATCCATCCGGGCTTTGGCTTCCTGTCGGAAAATCCCGATTTTGCCGAGCTTACCACCCAGGCCGGGCTGGCGTTCATCGGGCCGACCTCGGCCACCATCCGTCTGATGGGCGATAAATCCGAAGCCAAGCGCAACGCCATCGCGGCGGGCGTGCCGGTCGCGCTCGGCACGGATGGGCCGCTGCGCGATTTTGACGAGGCGATCAGCGAGGCCGAGCGCATCGGGTATCCGGTTATGCTCAAGGCCGCGTCGGGCGGCGGCGGCAAGGGGATCCGCGTGGCGCACAGCGTTCGGGAGCTGAAGGACGCCTACGACAGCGCGGCGGCGGAAGCGGTCGCCAATTTCGGCGACGGGCGCCTGTATATGGAAAAGTACATCCAAAACCCGCGCCATATTGAGGTGCAGATCATCGGGGACAATTTCGGCAACGTGGTACACCTGTTCGAGCGCGAATGCTCGGTGCAGCGCCGCCATCAGAAGCTGATCGAGGAAAGCCCGTCCGCGTTCGTCACACCCGAGCTGCGCGAAAGGATGACCAGGGCCGCGGTCGATCTGGCCAGGCGCGTGGGCTACCGCAACGCGGGTACGATCGAATTCCTGGTGGATAGCGACCGTAACTTTTATTTCTGCGAAATGAATACCCGCATTCAGGTAGAGCATCCTGTTACCGAACAGGTGACCGGCGTGGACTTGGTGTGCGAGCAGATTCGGGTCGCGGCGGGCCGGCCGCTCTCGTTCGCGCAGGAGGATTTGACGCTGCGCGGCCACGCGATCGAGTGCCGCATCAATGCCGAGGATCCTGCCCGCAATTTCGCGCCCTGTCCGGGGACGCTGGTGTCCATGCACCTGCCGGGCGGACCGGGCGTGCGCATGGATACGGCGGCCTATCAGGGCTATCAGATACCGCCGTTTTATGATTCCATGATTGGCAAGCTGATCGTTTACGGCGCGGACCGGCAGCAGGCGATCGCACGCATGCGCCGCGCGCTGGCCGAGACGTTGTTTGAGGGCGTCGTGACCGGTACGGACTACCAGATGCACATTCTGCGCTCCAAGGCCTTCGAGGAAGCGCGGTTCAATGTCAATTCGATCGCCAACGGCGATTTTGACCACTAATAAGGGGGGAACGGTATGGGACTGATCGACCTTTTCCAGAAAACGCGCGAAACCTCCATGGAGATGAAGCCCCAGGAGGAGGAAGGCGTCAAGGTAGTCAAATGCAAGGGCTGTGGCGCGGAGATCAAGGCATATGCTTACGGGAAAAACCTGTACGTCTGCCCGCACTGCGGCCGGTACGGCCGCCTGCTGGCGCGCACCCGCATCCGGCAGGTCGCGGATAAGGACAGCTTTACCGAGCTGTACGGTGACCTGGCGCCTGCGGACCCGATCGATTTTCCGGGCTATGCGGATAAGGCTGCGGAGCTGGCAGAAAAGGTCGGCATGCTGGACGCGGTCAAAACCGGCGTGTGCCGCATTGGCGGCGTGGAAACCTGCATCGGCGTGATGGACAGCCACTTTATGATGGCGTCCATGGGCTCGGTTGTGGGCGAAAAGCTGACCCGCCTGTTCGAATACGCGACCGAAAAAGGGCTGCCCGTGGTGGTTTTCACCTGTTCGGGCGGCGCGCGTATGCAGGAAGGGATGTATTCGCTCCTGCAGATGGCCAAGGTGTCCGCCGCGGCGCGGCGGCACTCGGATGCAGGGCTGCTGTATATCACCGTGCTTACCGACCCGACGACTGGCGGCGTGACCGCCTCGTTCGCGATGCTGGGCGACATCATCCTCGCCGAGCCGCGCACAACCATCGGCTTTGCGGGGCGGCGCGTGATCGAGGGAACCATCGGCGAGACGCTGCCGGAGGATTTTCAGTCCTCGGAGTTCTTGCTTTCGCATGGCTTCTGTGATAAAATAGTTCCGCGCAATCAACTGAGGGGAACTTTGGAGAACCTGCTCAAGC
The DNA here is from genome assembly GCF_900291975.1 of Agathobaculum massiliense. Taxonomy (GTDB): domain Bacteria; phylum Bacillota; class Clostridia; order Oscillospirales; family Butyricicoccaceae; genus Agathobaculum; species Agathobaculum ammoniilyticum. Next base: position 1,142,825 of record NZ_OMPN01000001.1, on the reverse strand, counting down.
TCCACTGTGCGCCCAAGGGGAAGAAACGGCAGGTGTGGCGCCATGAAGAATAACAGGCCGGCAAGCGAAAAAATGCGCATCATACACGATACCAAGCGGCCTATGTTGAGCGACTATATCGAGACGCTGTTCGATGATTTCATCGAACTGCACGGCGACCGCTATTTCGCGGACGACCACGCGATCATGGCGGGCATCGGCTGGTTGAACGGCACGCCGGTAACCGTGATCGGCCACCGCAAGGGCCGCACGATTGAGCAGAATATGGACGCGAACTTCGGCATGGCCAATCCGGAGGGCTATCGCAAGGCGCTGCGCCTTGCGCACCAGGCGGAAAAGTTCCGCCGCCCAGTCATCAATTTTGTGGATACCTCGGGCGCATACCCGGGCGTGGGCGCGGAGGAGCGCGGGCAGGGCGAGGCGATCGCCCGCTGCCTTTATGAGTTTATCGAGCTGAAGACGCCGGTGATTTCAATTGTCACGGGCGAGGGCGGCTCGGGCGGCGCGCTGGCGCTGGCTGTGGCCGACCGCGTGCTGATGCTGGAAAACGCGATCTATTCGGTCGTTTCGCCGCGCGGCTGCGCGTCTATCCTGTGGAAAGACCCTACGCGCGAGGGAGAGGCCGCGGACGCGCTGCGCATCACCGCGCAGGACCTGTACGAATTCGGCATGATCGAGGGCATCATACCGGAGGGGCAGTCGGGCTCACAACTGATCCGCAACGTGGGCCGCGCGCTGCGCGACACGCTCGCGGAACTGGCGGCCGAGCCGGATATGGATACGATGCTGCAAAAACGGTATGAAAAATTCCGTAAGATCGGAGTTTTCAGACAAATAAAACAAGAAGAAATCGAAGGAGTGTAGACCCATGTTTGAAAAGATCTGCGAGCTGCTGGCTGACAAGTTTGACGCTGATGCTTCTACCATGACCATGGACACCAAAATCAAGGAGGACCTGAACGCGGACTCCCTCGACGTTGTCGAGCTGATGATGGACTTGGAGGAGAACTTCGGCATTACCATTTCCGATGAGGAAGCGACCCAGATGAGCACCATCGGCGATATCGTCAAGTATATTGAGGAGCATCAGGACTGATTTTGCCAAAGCGGAAAAAGGCTTCGGAACCCTATGGTTCCGAAGCCTTTTTTTGCTCTGCCGGACGCTGCCGGCTTTACCTGTTTTTTGTTGCAACAGGGGATGGTATCTGTTATAGTGAAAGAAAAGGGAGGAGATCGGGATGGAAGAGAATTTAGAGGGAATCCAGCGGCCGGTTTACCGGAACCTGCGGATCATCTGGCAGGTGCAGGTGATTGGCTTTGTGTTTTCGTTTTTTGATAACATTCTGGTCACGGTGGCCGGCATTGTTTTGCTTATCGTGCGGATTGTGCAGGTGCGCGCGCTGGCCGACGTATCGGATGGGATGGCGCGCGCATACCGTGTGCTGATCACCGGACTGGCGCTGACGGTTGGGTGTTCGTTGCTCGGGCTGCTGGCGTTCGGCTCGATACTGAGCGTTATCTTTGCGCTGGCCGCGCTGGCAGGGGCGATTGTACTGCTCGTTGCAGATTATTATTTTTATTTCGGACTGGACGACTTGGCTGCCTTGCGCGGCTATGCTTATCCGCAGGGTCGCATCAAGCGGTGTTTCTGGCTGTCGCTGATTGGCGGGGTGGTCGTCGGAATCACAGAACAGTTGGGGGCGGCTTGGTTTGCAGAAGCATGCAATATTGTGATAACGGTTATCACGCTGGTGCTGCTCTGGCAGTACCTTGAGGCGGTCAAACAGGCCGAGAAGAACGCATAGCAAAAAGAGGACGGAAATTTTTCCGTCCTCTTTGCTTGTCCATCCGTCCTCAGCCTCTGACCGCGATGACTTCCACCTCGACCTTTGCGCCGAGCGGCAGCGCCGCGACCTGCACGCAGGAGCGCGCGGGCGGATTTTCGGGGAAATACTTGGCATACACGCCGTTGAACGCCGCGAAATCATTGATGTCGGACAGGAAGCAGGTGGTCTTGACCACACGGTCGAACGCCACGCCGCCCTGGGCGAGTACATAATGCAGGTTTTTCATGACCTGTTCGGTCTGCTCCTCGATGGTAGCGGCCTCGATCTTGCCGGTCTTAGGGTCGATCGGCACCTGGCCGGAGGTGAAGATCAGGTTGCCCGTGACAACGGCCTGGGAATACGGGCCGACCGCCTTGGGCGCGAAATCGGAATGAAGAACTTCTTTAATTGCCATGGTGGAAAAACTCCTTTATTGAAATGGTTTTGGTTGAACAGGATTATTTTTTGCCGCCCTTTACCTTTTTCAGGCGCTCGGTGTTGGACAGGATCTTTTTGCGGACGCGCACGCTCTTGGGCGTGATCTCGAGCAGCTCGTCGTCCGAAATGAATTCCAGCGCCGCTTCGATCGACATCTGGCGCGGCGGGATCAGGCGCAGCGCGTCGTCCGAGCCGGAGGCGCGCATGTTGGTGAGCTGCTTTTTCTTGCACACGTTGACCGCCATATCGTCTCCGCGCGGGTTCTCTCCAATGACCATGCCCTCGTACACCTGTGTGCCTGGGCCGATGAACAGCGGGCCGCGCTCCTGCGCGTTGAACAGGCCGTAGCCGACCGCCTCGCCGGTTTCAAACGCGATCAGCGAACCGGTGGTGCGCTTGGAGATATCGCCCTTATACGGCTGGTAGCTGTGGAACACCGAGGACAGCACGCCCTCGCCCTTGGTATCGGTCAAAAATTCGGTGCGGTAACCGAACAGGCCGCGCGCTGGAATGAGGAATTCGAGACGCATGCGGTCCGCGCCCTTGGGGTTCATGGAGACCAGCTCTCCCTTGCGGTTCCCCATCTTTTCCATGATCGCGCCCACCGCGTCCTGCGGCACATCCGCGATCATGCGCTCGACCGGCTCGCAGGTTTTACCGTCGATCTCGCGGAACAGCGCTTTGGGCGCGCCGACCTGGAACTCGTACCCCTCGCGGCGCAGGTTCTCGATCAGGATGGACAGGTGCATCTCCCCGCGGCCGCACACGCGGAAGGAGTCCGTGGTGTCGGTCTCGTTGACGCGCAGGGACACGTCCTTCAAAAGCTCGCGGAACAGGCGCTCGCGCAGATGGCGGGAGGTGACGAACTTGCCCTCGCGTCCGGCAAACGGGGAATCGTTGACCGAGAAAGTCATCTCGACCGTCGGCTCGGAGATCTTGACGAACGGCAGCGGCTCGACCGTGTTCGGGTCGCACAGCGTTTCGCCGATGGTGACGTTTTCAATGCCTGAGAAGCACACGATTTCGCCGGCGGTGGCCTCGTCCACCGGCTTGCGCTCCAGTTCCTCGATGGTGTAAAGCGTGACCACCTTGGCATTGTACGGCTGGGTCGTGCCGTGGTAGTCGCACACCGTGACCTGCTGGCCCACCTTCATCGAGCCGCGCTCGATACGGCCAATGCCGATGCGGCCTACATAGTCGTTGTAGTCGATCGAGGAAACCAGCATCTGCGTCGGGCCGTCGGTATCCACCTGCGGGGCTGGAATGTGCTCCAGAATCTGTTCGAAGAGCGGGGTCAGGTCGGTCCCCTCGGCGTTCGGGGACATGGAGGCCGTACCCGCGCGGCCCGAACAGTAGACGATCGGGCTGTCGAGCTGCTCGTCGGTCGCGTCGAGGTTCAAAAGCAGCTCGAGTACCTCGTCGCCGATCTCGTTCAGGCGCGCGTCCGGACGGTCGATCTTGTTGACCGCAATGATGATCTTGTGGCCGAATTCCAGCGCCTTCTGCAAAACAAAGCGGGTCTGGGGCATGGGGCCTTCGGCTGCGTCCACCAGCAGGACGACGCCGTCCACCATCTTGAGGATGCGTTCGACCTCGCCGGAGAAATCGGCGTGGCCCGGTGTGTCAACGATGTTGATTTTGACGCCTTTATAGTGTACCGAGGTGTTTTTTGCAAGGATGGTGATGCCGCGCTCGCGCTCGATATCGCCCGAGTCCATCACGCGCTCCTCGACCACCTGGTTCTCGCGGAACGCGCCCGCCTGCTTGAGCATCTGGTCGACCAGCGTGGTCTTGCCGTGGTCGACGTGCGCGATGATGGCGATGTTGCGCAAATCGTTTCGGATCATGTATATTCCTCCATCAGCGGAAAATTTTCGTGCAGATATTATTATACTGTTTTTTTAGTGGGTTTTCCACTTGTTTTATCATCAAAAATAGTGCGATATAAAGGTATAAAACTGTCAATATTTGCGATTTCCGCACGGTTACGCAACGCTTGCGGCGGGGAACGGGAAGACGCGCCGGCCCTGCGTCCGCGCTTGCGGCTGGGATTGTAGTATGGACGGAAAAAACGCGCCCTATGCCGCGGCAGCACCCGCCTCGCCGGACGGAGCGAAAAAAATTAAAAAAATATTGGATAAAAGCTTGACTTTGCGGCAAAACCTATTGTATAATACTTTCTGTCAGTTTGACTGGCAAGCATTGATAGCCGAATTGTGTAAAGGTAGCACGACAGACTCTGACTCTGTTTGTGAGGGTTCGAATCCTTCTTCGGCTGCCACTGAAAAAGCAGCTTTCCTTTGCGGAAAGCTGCTTTTTTTCTGATTCAGACACAGGCTTGCGCGCGGGTCGTGCCGCCCTTTCCATTAATATACCAGGTGATCGGGGTCGAGTCCGGACCATCCGCAGCCGGTCAGGGCGTCCAACGTCCGCATATCTGCTTCGTCAAGCGAAAAATCAAAAAGCCGTGCGTTTTCCGCAATGCGGGCGGGCGTGACGCTTTTGGGAAGCGGGATCACGTCATGCTGCAGCGCCCAGCGCAGACAGAGCTGCGCGACCGAGCGGCCGTATTTTTCCGACATGGCCTGGATTTCTGGCACCTGGAATATGCGGCCCGAGCCGAGCGGGCTCCAGCCCTCGACGGCCATGCCGTGCGTGCGGCAGAACGATACGGTCTCCTGCTGCGCCATGCCGGGATGGAACTCGATCTGGTCAACCATGGGCTTGACCGTACAGGAGCGCAGGATGTTTTCGATATGCCTGGGCCGGAAGTTTGACAGGCCGATCGCGCGGACCTTGCCGGCCTGATACAACGCCTCAAACGCGCGCCAGGTTTCAAGGTTGACCTCCTGCCAGTTGTCAAAGTATTTGGGGTCGTGCGGCCAGTGGATCAGGTAAAGATCCACATAATCCGTTCCCAGCGCGCAGAGAGAGCGGTCGCATGCGGCGAGCGTGGAACGGTAGCCCTGATCGGGATTCCACAGCTTTGTGGTGAGGAAAAGCGCGCCGCGCGGGATGCCGGAGGCGGCGACGGCCTCGCCCACGGCCTGTTCATTGTGGTAGGCGGTTGCGGTGTCGATATGCCGGTATCCCGCGGCGAGCGCAGCGGCAACCGAAGCGGCCGCCTGACTGGCGGGCGTTTTCCATGTGCCGAAGCCGACACAGGGGATGGCGGTGCCGTTTGCAAGCGGGATGCGGTCCTGGATATGGTTCATGGCGCTGGCTCCTTTTTCACATCTTTTCCTCAGTATAGCATAAACCGCGCCGTGCGGCAACAAAAGGCGCCGCTACGCCTGTTTGAGCGCGTCGCGCAGCTTCTCCAGCGCCCGCTTTTCGATGCGGGATACATAGCTTCGGGAGATCCCGAGCTGCTTGGCGATCTCCCGCTGGGGCAACGGGGCGGGCAGTCCCAGACCGTAACGCAGGCGGATGATCTCACGCTCTCGCGGGGAGAGACTGTGAGCGAGCGCTTGGTGCATGGCGTCATACCGGTCGTGGTCGTCAACCGCGGAAAGCCCGTCGTCCTCACAGCAGATTACGTCCTGCAGCGCGAGCGCGTTGCCGTCCCCGTCGGTGTCCAGCGCGTCCGAGAGCGACAGCTCGCCCGCGGATTTCCGCTTTTGGCGGAAGTGCATGAGCAGCTCGTTTTGGATACATTTGGAGGCATAGGTGGCCAGCTTGATGTTTTTATCCGGCTTGAAGGTGTTGACCGCCTTGATCAGCCCGATGGTGCCGATCGAGATTAAGTCGTCCTGTTCGGCGCTGGCGGCATAATATTTTTTGACGATATGCGCGACCAGCCGTAGGTTGTGCTCGATCAGCAGCGCGCGGGCCTTTTCATCCCCCTCCTCCTGCATCCGGCGCAGTAGCCGGCTCTCTTCTTCCGGCGTGAGCGGCTTGGGGAAGGAACCGTCTGCGCCCTGCACGCGCAGGACGAAGAAAAAGAATGCGCCGCCGAGCGCGAGCAGGGCGGGAAACAGCATAGGGCATGCACCTCGTTTCGGTTGGAATACCGCTACCCTATGCGCGCCGCAGGATGTCCTATGCCTGAGAAAATAGGGCTTGTATTTTGGCAAAATATCCAGTATAATATTAATACTAACGGCAAAATGCACGAGGAGGTGTAACAAATGCCAGGTGGACAGGAATACCTGAATGCAATCATGAGCTTTGCTCCGCTGGTCATTATCATCGTTCTGTTCTATTTCCTGCTGATCCGTCCGCAGCGCAAGCGCGACAAGGCGGAACGCGAGATGCGCAACTCGATTGCGGTGGGCGATGAGATTTCTACGATCGGCGGCTTCATTGGCCGTGTCGTCAACATCAAGGACGACGTGCTGATCATCGAGTCGTCGAACGACCGCACCAAGCTCAAGATTTACCGCTGGGCGATCCGCGGCAAGGAGGCCGAGCCGACCGAAACGGTCGAAGCCCCCAAGGATGCCAATAAGGACGCTAAGTAATATCCTTGATGCTTGCCGAATATGCTAAACTATCATATGTTCGGCGGGAGGATGCGTAAGCTATGAGAAAAACCAATGAGGGCCGGTCGCCGGCCGGCATTTTGTTGCCGTCCGCAGCGGCTGGCTTGTTGACAACCCTGTTTCTGATGCTGGTGGGAGCGGTTTTTGTCCAGCGCGGGACGCTGGAAGAAGGGCTGATCGCTCCGGTTGCCCTGGCCTTTCTGGCGCTTGGCTGTCTGGCAGCGGCGTTTATTTCCGCAAAGCGCGCCTCCGGCGGCAGATTCTTCTGGGCGCTCGGCGCGGGGATGTTGGTTTTTCTGATCCTGCTGGCCACAGGAGCCGCGCTGCTCGACCAGCCGGCACATATCGTACGTATTGCGATCAGCCTGCTCTGCGCGCTGGCCGCTTCGGCGCTCGGCGGCTTGGCGGGCGCCAGTATGCGCAAGAAAAAGCGTTACAGTCATTTGAAAAAGTAGGAGGGAATTATCATGAAGCATGTATCCACGCTGACCTCTGCCACCCTGAAGCAGACCGCGGCCCACGGCGGCTGCGGCGAATGCCAGACTTCCTGCCAGTCCGCCTGCAAGACCTCTTGCACGGTGGCCAACCAGAAGTGTGAACACGCGAAGTAACCGCGGGTTCCATGAAGTCAATCGCAAGGCGTGCCGGTCAAGGCGCGCCTTGTTTGCTGTATTATCGGAGGAAATAATAAAATGATCCATCGTTATGTGAAAAACGGGCTGCACTTCGTGCTGGATGTCAACTCCGGCGCGGTGCATGTGCTGGACGAGCTGTGCTATGCCGTGTCCGGTCTGATCGATGCCGATATGGCGGAAGCATGCCCGCAGGCGATCGTGGACGCATTGCCGCAGTATCCGGCGGAAGAGGTGCGCGAGGCCTATGGCGAGCTGTACGAGCTGAAGCGGGCTGGCCTGCTGTTTGCGGAGGACGACTATATCGATGTCAGCCGCTACATACCGGTCGGCGCGCCGGTCAAGGCGCTTTGCCTGCATGTCGCGCATGACTGCAACCTCAGGTGCAAATACTGCTTTGCATCCACTGGCGATTTCGGCCAGGGGCGCAAGATTATGCCGCCGGAGATTGCGAAAAAGGCGATCGATTTTGTGATCGCGCGTTCGGGAAAGCGGCATAATATCGAGGTGGACTTCTTCGGCGGCGAGCCGCTGATGGCGTGGGATACGGTTGTCCAGACGGTCGATTATGCCCGCAGTCTGGAGGAAAAGCATGGCAAAAAGTTCCGCTTTACCATCACCACCAACGGTTTGCTGCTTGATGCGGACAAGCAGGCGTATATCAACGAGAATATGGATAACGTCGTGCTCTCACTCGACGGGCGCCCGTCGGTCAACGATGAGTTCCGCAAGACCGTGTCCGGCGCGGGCAGCTATGACGTGATTGTACCTAAGTTCAAGGCGCTGGTCGATGCCCGTGATCCGGAAAAGGACTATTATGCGCGGGGTACGTTCACCTCGCACAACCTGGACTTTGCCGAGGACGTCGTCCATATTGCGGACGCGGGCTTCAACCGCCTTTCGGTCGAGCCGGTCACAGCGGACCCGGGCTGCGGCTATGACCTGACCGAGGCCGACCTGCCCCAGATAGAGGCCGAGTACGACCGCCTGACCGAGATCATGCTGGAGCGGAAAAAGGCGGGGAAGCCGTTCTCATTTTTTCACTTCATGGTCGATCTGGACCAGGGACCGTGCGTGGTCAAGCGGCTGCGCGGCTGCGGCGCGGGCTACGAGTATGTCGCGGTCACGCCGGACGGCGACATCTATCCCTGCCACCAGTTTGTCGGCAAGGAGGAATTCAAGCAGGGCAGCGTACTCGACAAGTCGTTCGATATGGACATCGCGGCCCGCTTTGCTGGCATGAATATTTATTCGCGCCCCAAGTGTCAGAAATGCTGGGCAAAGTTCTACTGCTCGGGCGGATGCTCGGCGGCAAATTACAATATGAACCACGATATGAACGATTCCTACGATCTGGGCTGCGAAATGGAGCGCAAACGCCTGGAATGTGCAATCTACTTGAAAGCAATGGATAAAATGTGCAATAATTGAGCACAGTGCCGATTAAGGTGAAGTTTTTGTAAAATTCGTTGCAGATGTGGTATATTGTGCCGTATAATGAATACTGTATTTTTCAGTGCTTCGTAAAGGAGATGATGGTATGCCGCATAATATCCGTGTAGCTGTAATCGGTGAGGATGAATATGTGCCGCGCCTAGTCCGCGCGATTCTGGACCGGCAGATCATCCCCGCCGGCAATATGTTCCTGTCCGAGCAGGACAAGGCGGCGGTCGAAGCGGCCGCGGGGCGCGGTGTGCAGCTCTGCGAAAGCAGCGCCGCGGCCGTGGTCAACAGCGAGATCGTGCTGGTCTGCGCATCCAGGCGTGAGATGGGGACCGAGCTTGCGCCGATTTCCCAGTGTACCCGCGGGCGGACGCTGGTCACCATCTGCGACAGCGGCGCAGTGGATATCGCGTTCGTCAAGGAGCGCGTGGTCTTTGGGACGGAGATCATCGCCGCTACCATCCACCGCGGCGAGGACGGCGGCCTGTATGCGACCTATGCGATCGACGACGGGGTGCGGCTGTTCCTGCACCAGCCCTGCCGCGATATGGTGGACGCGCTCTGCCGCTGAAGCGGGTTCTAAAAATTCCGAACCGAGAATATGCTGTTTCATGACCTTCCGTGAGGGGGAGACGTATGAAGAAACAGCATATTCTCGGTTTTTTTGATTCCCTGGTGCGCACGCCGGCGTTCCTGTTCCTGTGCGCCATGTTTTTGTGCGGCGCGCTGGCGGGCGGACTCACCGGCCTGCATGCCAGCGAGGGAGACAGTGCGGTCGAGCTGACCACCATGCTTGCAGCGCTGCCGGGGCAGGCGGTGAAAAGCGTGCTGTGCGCGGTGCTATGGGTGGCGCTGCCGCTGGTATGCGTGCTGCTGCGTCCGGCGGCGTTTTTCCTGTCCGGACTGGCAGCGGCGCGCGGCTTTGTGCTTGCGCTGACCGTAGCGGTCGGCGTCGGGCGGGAGGAAAGCCTGCTGCTTTCGCTGTGCGCGGCCGGCATACCCGCTGTGCTCAGCGTTTCCGCCCTGCTGGCGGCCTGCGCGATGGTGTGGCAGAGCGGGGAAACGACGGGGCGGTATTCGCTGCGTACCTGCCGCACACCGTATGCGCTCTGTATCCTGCTGGCCGTCTGCGGCGCGCTGCTCCGCGTGGGCTTTGCCGCGCTGTGGAGCCTGTGACGCGTGGCGGGACCGGATATTTCCCGACGAGGGCTTGCCCGCGCTTTCCCTTTTATAGTACAATGGGAAAAGGAGGGATAAGGATATGAACAAGGTAAAAATCACGGTGCTGAAAACCACGCTGGATGAAGAGCTCGCGCGGGAGTATGGGGCCGAGGGGCTGAAGGCCTGCCCGATGCTCCGCGAGGGACAGGTGTTCTACGCTGATTACGCCAAGCCGGACGGGCTGTGCGACGAGGCGTGGAAAGCCATCTACCAGTATGTATTCGCGCTGGCACACGGCGCGGGAAGGGAAACGTTTTATTATGGCGACTGGATCCGCAAGCCGGGCGTAGCGATCTGTAGCTGCAACGATGGGCTGCGGCCGGTCATCTTCAAGCTGGAGGCGACGGAGGAGCGGTCGGAAATCGATTATACCCCCTGCCGGTAAACAGGCTGCCGCGTGGGAAGCGTAAAAAAACAGGCCGCGCCGCGGCCTGTTTTTCTTATCTTCTGGAAGGCGGGCCTGCCGGAACGGTCTGCATCAGCAAGCGCCCTTTTCGCTGCAGAACGCAATCTTTTTCCCTTCCAGAATGAGGTTGGTCGTGCGCACGGCGCACATTTTGCCGCACATCGAGCATTGGTGCCGTTCGCTCGGCGGCACCTGGTTGTAAAATCGCTCGGCCTTTTCCGGATCGAGCGCGAGCGAGAACTGTCGTTCCCAATCCAGCCGGTGACGGGCCTCGGCCATAGCGTTGTCGCGGTCGCGCGCGCCGGGCAGGCCGAGCGCGATATCCGCCGCGTGCGCCGCGATTTTGCTGGCAGCGATCCCCTCGCGTACGTCGTTCTCATCCGGCAGGCGCAGATGCTCGGCCGGTGTGACGTAGCATAGGAAATTCGCGCCGGCCTGCGCCGCGATTGCGCCGCCGATCGCCGAGGTGATATGGTCATAGCCGGGCGCGATATCGGTTACCAGCGGGCCGAGGACATAGAACGGCGCGCCGTGGCACAGGCGCTTCTGCAGTTTCATGTTGGCTGCGATTTCGTCCATCGCCATATGGCCCGGCCCCTCGACCATGACCTGCACATCGCGCGCCCAGGCGCGGCGTGTCAGGCTGCCCAGCTCGATCAGCTCGCTGAGCTGGCCCGCGTCCGAGGCGTCGGCCAGGCAGCCGGGGCGCAGCGCGTCGCCGAGCGAAATGGTCACATCGTATTGGCGCAGGATGTCAAGCACATCGTCGTAATACTCGAAGAACGGGTTCTCGTGGCCGGTCGTCTGCATCCACGCGAACAGCAGCGAGCCGCCGCGCGATACGATATTCATTTTGCGCCCCTCGCGCATGAAGGCCTCGACCGCGCGGCGGTTGAGGCCCGCGTGGATGGTCATGAAGTCCACTCCCTCCCTGGCGTGCGCCTCTACCACGCGCAGGAAATCCTGCGCGGAGATCTCCAGCAGGTCCTTTTCCAGATACCCGATTGCATCGTACATGGGTACCGTGCCGATCATGGCGGGAGAAAGGTCGATGAGCTGCTGGCGGAACGTATTGGTCTTGCCGTAGTTGGACAGGTCCATGATGGATTCCGCGCCCATATCGATGGCCATGCGTACCTTGCGCATCTCCATCTCATAATCCTTGCAGTCGCCCGAAATGCCGAGGTTGACGTTGATCTTGACACGGGTGCCGTCGCCCACCGCCTCCGCGGACAGACTTTTGTGGTTGATGTTGGCCGGAATCGCAATCGTACCCTTTGCGACGCGTTCCATGATGAACTCGACCGGACGGTTCTCCTTTTTGGCGACCGTTTCGATCTCCGGCGTGACGATGCCGCGCTTGGCGGCGTCCATCTGGGTTGCATAGTTTCTCATGGCTTGCTGATGCTCCTTTTCTTATATTGTCACCCGAACACGGCGTTTCCCAGACCGCCGCAGCATGCGGTGCGCTCTGTCCGCGGCGGCGCGCCGTGTTCCGGCGGCTGACAAAAGGCTGCGGGAGAAAGTCCCCCTCCCGTGTGGGATGCCTGCGGTGGTCAGACGTACAGATAATCGGCCATGACCGGCTGAAGCCCGTGCCGGCAGATGGCATCATAGACCTCCTCGACCGAGCGCTCGTCCGAGATTTCAAACTGCTCGTCGCCCTTTTCCTCGCCCGAATGGCCGCCGATACCCACATCGACGCCTGCTGAGATCTTGGTCGCGGCGATGCCGATGATGTTGTCACGGAAGTCCGCGCGCTCGCGCGTCGAAATCGTGATGGACGCGAACGGCATGAATATGCGGTAGGCGCACACGACCTGCAGAAGCTGCGGCTCGTGTACGTCCTTCGGCCCCACCTTGTCGTTGTTGATGATCGGCCGCAGACGCGGGCAGGAGAACGCGATCTCCGCGTGCGGGTACTTGCGCTGGATGAGGTGGGCGTGCAGGCCGGTCGCGAACGCGTCCCTGCGGAAGTCGGACAGGCCGAGCAGCGCCGCGAAGCCCACGCCGCGCATGCCGCCCATCAGCGCACGCTCCTGCGCGTTCAGGCGGTAGGGGAAGATGCGCTTATGTCCGCCAAGGTGCAGGGTCTTGTATTTGTCCGCGTCGTAGGTTTCCTGGAATACGGTCACATAATCCACGCCGCACGCATGCAGGTAGGCGTATTCCTCTACGTTGAGCGGATAGATTTCGACGCCGATCACACGGAAATACTTGCGCGCGCACCTGGCCGTCTCGCCGATGTAGGAAACCGGCGACATGGAGCGGCTTTCGCCGGTGAGCAGCAGGATTTCCTGCAGGCCGGTGGCCGCGATCGCCTGCAGCTCCCGTTCGATCTCCTTCGCGTCGAGCTTGGCGCGGCGGATCTTGTTATGGCAGTTGAAGCCGCAGTAGACGCAGTAGTTTTCACAGTAGTTGGCGATGTACAGCGGGGTGAACATCTGCACCGAGTTGCCGAAGTGCTTCCGCGTTTCGGCCTGCGCGCGCCGCGCCATCTGTTCGAGGAAAGGCGCGGCCGCAGGCGACAGCAGCGCGGCGAAATCCTCGGGCTGCAGCACATCACGCTGCAGCGCGCGCTGCACATCCGCGGCGGTGTAGCGGTTCGCGTCGTAGGCGTTCATACGGGCGATAACCTCGTCCTGTATTTCCGAGCCGATGTCGTCCATGCCGGGCTGGTACGCCATGTGGTCGGTTTCGGCGGTGATATAGCTTGCGGAGACGATCTCCGTCTTGTTGTCGTTCATGAAAAAGTTCCTTTCCTGCGGTTTTCGGGGGGACGCGGCTCAATCGTGCAAAAAGCCGGTCAGCGGGGAGGAGGCGGACGCGGTTTCGCGCACGCGCCCTAATCCGGCGAGATACGCCGTGCGGCCCGCTTCGATCGCCTGCCGGAACGCTGCCGCCATCGCCGGAATGTCGCCCGCGGTGGCGATCGCGGTGTTTGCCATGACCGCGGCCGCGCCCATTTCCATGGCTTCGCAGGCCTGCGAGGGGCGGCCGATGCCTGCGTCCACGATGATGGGCAGGTCGATCTCGTCGATCAGGATCTGGATGAATTCCCGTGTCGTCAGGCCCTTGTTCGTACCGATCGGCGCACCGAGTGGCATGACGCACGCCGCGCCCGCGCCGGCCAGGTCGCGGGCAACATTCAGATCAGGGTACATGTACGGCATGACGATAAAGCCCTCTTTGGCGAGGATTTCGGTCGCGCGTATGGTTTCCTGATTGTCGGGCAGCAGGTATTTGCTGTCGCGCATGATCTCGATTTTGACAAAGTCGCCGCAGCCACATTCGCGCGACAGGCGCGCGATGCGCACGGCCTCCTCCGCGTTGCGCGCGCCCGAGGTATTGGGCAGCAGGGTCACGCCCGAGGGGATATAGTCCAGAATGTTGGCCACGCCGCCTTCATTCGCACGGCGCAGCGCGAGGGTAATGATCTGCGCGCCCGCGTGATGTACGGCGGCGTTGATCAGGTCGAGCGAATATTTGCCCGAACCGAGGATGAAGCGGGAGGTGAATTCATGCCCGCCCAGAATCAGCTTGTCTGCCATAAAAAGCACTCCTTTTTTTGTGAATTTTTGCTTGACCGGCTCGAAAAAGGTCGATATACTATGAAAAGGGAGAAAAATAAAAGATTTTGAGGTGCCAGTATGAAAAAGTTTATTGAGGAATTCAAGTCCTTCGCGCTGCGCGGCAACGTGATGGATATGGCGATCGGTGTTATCATCGGCGGCGCGTTCACCAGCATTGTGACCTCGCTGACCGATAACCTGATTAACCCGCTCCTCGGCTTGGCGGGCAACACCGACCTGAGCGCGTTCACACTGCAGATTGCGGGAATCGAACTCAAGTACGGCGCGTTCCTGACCTCGGTCATCAATTTCCTGATTATGGCGTTCGTGCTGTTCTGCATGCTCAAGGCGGTCAACAAGCTGACCAGCCTGGGCAGAAAGCCGGACGCGCCCGCCGCCCCGACGACCAAGAAATGCCCGTATTGCTGCAGCGATATCCCGATCGCGGCGACCAAATGCGCGCACTGCGCCTCTGAGTTGCCCCGTGAGGAGTAAGCGCCGACCCCATCCGGAAAAAGGCCCGCAGGGCCTTTTTCTTTTTTGCCCGTTACGGTTCGTGCTCGCCTAGCAGCAGGCGCAGCGTCATGGCCGCCTGGTGCGCCGCGCAGACTGCGACACGCGGCGCCATCAGCCCCAGCCCGTCGGATACATCGCTCATTCCGTCCCCGCAGAGGTACAGGCGGCCGAACCGCCGTTCCGTGCGGATGGCGTTGGCCGAGCCGAAGCCTGCCATGCCGCTGCCGGAGACGATAGGGGTTTTCGGCTGCTGTTCGAGCAGCGTTTCGATCAGCATGGCTTTCTGGTCGGGGCGGTCGAACGCCTCGCATACCACGTCGCAGCCCGCGAACAGACGGGCGGCGTTTGCCGGAATGATGCGCTCGGTATACGTTTCGTAATTTAAGTATGGATTGATTGCCTCTAGTTGTTCCAGGAGGGCGAGTGTTTTGGGGATGCCGATGTCTTTCATGGTATAGTGCTGGCGGTTGAGGTTGGTCACATCGACCACGTCGAAATCGACAAGCACTAGCCGGCCGACCCCGAGCCGCGCGAGCGATACGGCGATATGGGAGCCGAGTCCGCCCAGCCCCGCGATGCCGACCGCGGCGCGGTCGAGCTGCGCCTGAACAGCGGCGCCGTGCCGGCCGGAGAGCGCGTCGTGCAGCTCTTTCTGTGTTAAAACCATCGTATTCAGCCTCCGCCCACGAACTGTACGATCTCGACCGTGTCGGCGTCGCACAGCGTCTCCTCTGCAAAGCGGCTGCGCGGGATGATATGCCCGTTCTTTTCCACCGCCACGCGCTGCGGGTCAAGGCCGCGCGACTGCACAAGGGCCTGCACGGTCAGTAACGCAGGGCAGGGCTGTGTTTGTCCGTTTACTTTCATCAAAATACCCCCTCTTTTCCGCAAGAAAAAATGCCTCGGTTTCACCATGCGGTAAAACCGGGGCATTTGAATGTTCTGCGATGCGACAGCTTCCCTACGATGGTGTTAACCAACAGGTTCAAAAGGTTAGGCTCTCGCCCTCTCAGCCGCTCATCACGGCACCCTTGCTTGCAAACTCAGTATAGACCTGATCGGATACGGTTGTCAAGACGGAATTTTCACGGTATAATAAAAGAAACAAATGTTCGGTGGGAGGGGATGCTGTGGAACGCACGATCCTGCACTGTGACTGTAACGCGTTTTATGTCTCGGTGGAGACGCTACTCGACCCCACGCTGGCCGAAGGGCCGAGCGCGGTCTGCGGCGATCCGGAAAGCCGGCGCGGCATCATCCTTGCAAAAAATGAGAAAGCGAAAGCGTTCGGTGTACAAACGGCCGAGACCATCTGGCAGGCCAGGCGTAAGTGTCCAGACTTACGCCTGGTCGCGCCGCACCGGTCGGAGTATGTCAAATATTCACGCCGGTGCAACGAGTTGTACCTACAGTATACCGATCTGGTTGACCCGTTCGGTATTGATGAATCCTTTCTGGATGTAACCGGAACGGCACATCTGTTCGGCACGGGGGAGCAGATCGCGGACGAGCTGCGCCGCCGCATGCGCGTGGAGGTAGGGCTGACGATCTCGGTGGGCGTGTCGTTCAACCGCGCGTTCGCCAAGCTGGGCAGCGATTACAAAAAGCCGGACGGGACAACCGTGTTTTCGCGCGGGAATTACAAGGACAAGGTCTGGCCGTTGCCGGTCAGCGCGCTGCTGTATGTGGGTCGGCATGCGCTGGATAAGCTCAGCCGCCTGGGCGTGTATACCATAGGCGATCTGGCCGTGTGCGACCCTGCGTTCCTGCACGGCGTTTTCGGGAAAATGGGCGACACCCTGCTGTGCTACGCCCGCGGGGAGGACGACGAGCCGGTGCGCCCGTTTTACGAGGAGCGCGAGGTCAAATCCGTGGGGAACAGCATGACATTCGCGCATAATCTGGTGGGCGAGGACGAATGCCGGATGGGGCTGACCGCACTGTGCGACAATGTCGGCCGCCGCTTGCGGCGGCATGGGCTGGTGTGCCAGACCGTGCAGCTCGGCATCCGCGATCCGGAATTCCGCAACCGCTCGCGGCAGGTCACGCTGGAACGCCCGACCAATTCCACGCGCGCGCTGATCGATATTTCCATGGCCCTGTTGCGCGCGCACTGGCAGATCGGCAGGCCGATCCGGCTGCTGTCGGTCACGGCGGCGAACCTGCTGCCCGAAGCGCAGTCGTGCGAGCAGCTTTCCCTGTTTGACGCAGCGGAAGCGCGGCAGGCGCGCGAAAAGCAGCGCCGGCTGGACCGGACGGTGGATGCACTGCGGGAGCGGTTCGGAGACCAGTCGGTGGTGTTCGCCCACTCGGTAAAGAAAGAGGATAAGGAAAAAGAAGAAAATAAGCCCTGACAGTATCAGGGCTTATTGCTTCAGCGGCCGTCCCAGGCCTGACGCAGAAGCGCGGCGGCTTCGTCGATCTGGCGCTCGGTCAGGCCGGCGTAGCCGAGCACCAGCGTGGCCCGCGGCGGCTTGACCGGCGGCGTGTAATAGGCGGACAGACCGTAGACCCGCACCCCGACCGCGCGTGCCCGGTTGATCAGCTCGCCTTCCAGCATGCCGCTGCGCATATGCAGCAGCAGGTGCAGTCCGGCTTCGGAGCGCGAAACCTCGTGCGGCAGGCCGGCCAGCTCCCGGTCGAGCGCGGCCATGAGCGCGTCGCGCCGCGCTTGGTACACCTTGCGGCTGCGGCTGATATGCCGTTCGAAGCCCCCCGTGCGCATAAACGCGGCGAGCGTATGCTGGTCAAAGCTGGGTACGGTGGAGGAATAGAGCGAGAACTGCGCGCGGTAGCGGGCCATGAGCGCGTCCGGCAGCACCAGATAGCTGATGCGCAGGCCGGGCGCCAGGCTTTTGGCGAAGGTGTTGACATACACCACGCGGCCTGCGCGATCCAGCTCGCCCAGCGCGGGGATGGGGCGGGAGGCATAGCGGAACTCACTGTCGTAATCATCCTCGATGATATACCGGTCCGGAGCGGCGGAGGCCCAGCGCAGCAGCTCGAGCCGCCGCGCCGCGGGCATGACCGTGCCGAGCGGGAAATGGTGTGAGGGCGTCAGGTAGACCACGGAGGCGTCGCTCGCGGCGAGCGCATCCGCGCGCAGGCCCTGCTTGTCCAGCGGGATCGGGCGCGCTGTGATGCCGTTCACCGCGAAGATCTGGTACAGCTTGCGGTAGCCGGGGTTTTCCAATGCGTACACACGGTCGCGGCCCAAAAGCTGGATGACCAGATGCATCAGGTATTCCGACCCCGCGCCCACCAGAATATTGTCCGGCGACACGTTGATTCCGCGAAAATCGTACAGGTAGCGAACGATCTCCGCGCGCAGCTCAGACGCGCCGCAGGGGTCGGTCGCGCGCAGCAGGCGGTCGGAGTATTCGCTCAGCACGCTGCGCGATAGGCGCGCCCAGGTGGAAAACGGGAAGCAGCCGTTGTCCACGATGTTGGTGCGGAAATCATAACGGCAGACCGGCTCCGGAGCGTTACGCTGCGGTGCCTGCGCAGCCGCAACGCGGGGCGGGGCGGCCGGCACAGCGAGCTGACGCTGCACAAAATAGCCGCGCCGCGGCTCGGAAACCAGATAACCTTCGGCCAGAAGCTGGCTGTAAGCGGTTTCGACCGTGATCTGACTGATGCGCAGGTTGGCGGCGAGCTGCCGTTTGCTGGGCAGGCGTTCGCCGCCCGCGAGCGTGCCGGACATAATATCCGCGCGCACCGCGCGGTAGAGTTGTTCATACAGCGGGGTTTTGGCGTGCGGATCGAGATGATAGGTGAGCATAGAACCTCCTTGCAGGGTGTGGCCAAAAGTGGGCTTATTTGGCCGCCGCAAATGCGGCGGCTTCTGTTATCCAGCCCATCAGCTCCGCATCGAGCTGTGTCTCATCTGAGAGAAGTAGATGGTGCGTCCATCGGTTGGGGTACGGCTCGACCGCCATCCAGATGCGCGGTGAGGATATCCGGTACGGCAGCCCGATGCTGACCACGACAGACGGCTCGCCGACCTTGCGGCGCGGCAGGGAGACAAACGCAAACCCGTGCCGGTTTTCCAGGGTGATCTGGCTTTTCAGCACGCGGATATGGGTATCCGGACGGGCAGCCAGCACCTTGGCGGCAAAAGCCTGGTACAGTTCAAGCTCGCGCGGGCGGCGGTCAAAAAAACGCAGTACATCCATCGCAGAAAAATCCGGCATAGCAAATCCCTCCATGCTGGCATTGTTATCTTTACAATACCAGTATGAAGGGATAATGTCAATGATATATACGGTCACAGAACATGGTAGTGCGGGATGATATCCTCGTACCGGCCGTCCTTCCTGCGGAAGCCGCCGGGGATGACGCCGAGCTGTACAAAGCCGAGCCGCCGGTACAGCGCGAGCGCGGGCGCGTTGGTGCGGACGACCGCGTTGAATTGCAGCACACGGAAGCCGAGGTCCTTGGCGGCTTCCATGCAGTGCCGCACGAGCGTCTCCCCGATATGCTGCCCGCGCAGCCCGCTTTTTACGGCATAGCTCGCGTTGCAGATGTGGCCGCATCGGCCCACGTTGTTGGGATGCAGGATATAAAGGCCGACGGCCTGGCCGCTCTCCTGATCGACCGCAACGCCGGTAAAGGACTGCTCGCTAAAGAACGCCAGACCGGAGGGATGATCGAGCGTCTCGGTCTGCGGGAAAGCCATGCCCTCCTCGACGACCTCGTTCCAGATTGCGACCGCCGCCGCATTCAGCGACGGCTCAAATTTTTTGACAATAATATCCATGGTGAAGACTCCTTTTGGCTGCGTGCGGACACGGCGGTCAGACCAGTCCGAGCACGCGTACGATGTACAGCAGTACGGTCAGCGTCACCGCGCTGAACGCGGTGGTCACAACAACGATGGAGGAGGCGAGTTCCGCATCCCCGTGCAGCTTTTTCGCCATAACGTAGCCGGCCGGAGGGGCGGGCGTGCCAAGCATAATCAGGATGGTCACAAGCGCCTGCCCGCGGAAGCCCATCCAGACAGCAACCGGCAGGAACACGATCGGCAGGCCGACCAGCTTGATGAACGACGCAGCCGAGGTTGGTACGATCTTCTTGAACGCTTTGGCGCCCTCAAAGCTCGCGCCGATACTGAGCAGGGCGAGTGGCGTGGCGCAGTTTGCCAGCGCGTCGAGCGTTTTGGCCACCATGGCGGGGAACTCGACCTGCAGGAAAGAGAACGGCAGCGCGATCAGGATGCCGAGGATGATGGGGTTGGTGACTACGCCGTGAAGCGTGCGGCCCGCAAGCCCCTTTTTCTGAGAGGGTCCGGCGGCGCTCAGCGTGAGCGCAACGACCGAGAAAATATTGAACAGTGGTACGCTTGCCAGGATCATCAACGGCACTAGGCCGGCGTTGCCGTAAAGGTTCATCATAAAAGCCATGCCGAGGATCGC
Source organism: Agathobaculum massiliense (assembly GCF_900291975.1). Classification (GTDB taxonomy): domain Bacteria; phylum Bacillota; class Clostridia; order Oscillospirales; family Butyricicoccaceae; genus Agathobaculum; species Agathobaculum ammoniilyticum. The sequence goes on along the minus strand of NZ_OMPN01000001.1, from coordinate 1,122,873 downwards.
CTGGGAGCCGCGGAAAGCACCCTGGGTGAACGCGCCGACCATGGCCTTTTCGGGCAGCAGCAGGCTCGCGCCCGCCCAGATCACGAAGAACGAGAGCAGCGTCGCGCAGAAGCAGAACAGGAAAAAACGCAGGTCGAACTGCTCGGCGATGCTGTTAGAGGAGATGCTGCGGAAGAGAGAAATGGGCAGCAGCAATTTGAACACCAGGTTGTCCATATCCTTCATCGTGGCGGGAGAGAAAAAATGCCACCGCTGCAGCAGCTTGCCCAAAATAATCAGGACAAAAATTGGTACGGTGGCGTTGAGACAGAAAATCAGGTTATCCATTTGCGGCGCCCCCCATTCCGGCCTCTTCCTGCTGGAAGAAGTCCTGCAGCTTTTCCAGGCTCTGCGCCAGAATAGCAGCCTGCTCGGGCGAGAGCGTGTCCATGACCGACGCGATCATGCGGTCGTGGAACGCGCGGTGGTATTCGTAAGCCGCGCGACCCTTGTCGGTGAGCGTGACGTTGACCACGCGACGGTCGCTTTTGTCGCGCGAGCGCCGCACGAGATCTTTTGCCTCCAGCTTGTCGCAGGCCACGGTCAGGGTGGCCAGCGTGACGCCGATTGAGCGCGCGACCTCGCTCATGCGGATCGGCTCAAGCGCTCCGATTTTTTCGATGATATGGATTTCGGTGATCGAAACCGCGCTGCCCAGGCCTTCTGCCATGACGCGCTCCTCAATTTTATTGATGCGGCCGAACATATCGACCAGAAAGGAATTGAGCTGCTCTGCGCTGGCCATATATGCACCGCCTTCCCATCAGTTACTTATACTAACTAAATATTAGCATACCAAAACAAAAAAAGCAATAAAAAGGGCTTCCCTTTTGGGGGAAGCCCGAAAAAACAGGGAAGCTCAGTCCGCGAGAAGCTGCTGCTGCACGGTTTCAAAGCCCAGGCGGGCGATGGTGTCCGAAAAGCGCTCGCCCTGCCTGCCTTGGTCGCGGAACAGCGTCAGCGCGCGTTCGATGACCGCGAGCACCTCGTCCTTATCGGTGAAAATGCGGTCGAGCTTGCGGCCCATAGCGGTGCGCTTGCCCCAGCGCCCGCCGATATAGACCGCATAGCCCTGCACCTTGGCGCCGACCACGCCGAACGGACACTTCTGGTAGCAGCGCCCGCAGTGGTTACAAGCCTCGCTGTTGAAATCCAGCTTGCCGTCGCCCAGCTTGCTGGCGCCGATCGGGCAGGCCTTTTCAATTTGGCAGACCTTGCAGCCGCGGCACTTGTCCATATCGTGGGCGGGTACACGCTGGCCGATGACGCCAATATCGTTCAGGTCGGGCTTGACGCAGTTGTTCGGGCAGCCGCCGACCGCGATCTTGAACTTGTGCGGCAGGCGCTCCTCATGCCAGCCGATAAAAAACTTGTCGTGTATCTCGCGCGAGAGCGCATAGGTATCGATCAGGCCGTACTGGCAGGTTGTACCCTTGCAGGAAACGACCGGCCGGACCTTTGGGCCGGTGCCGCCGGTTTCCAGGCCGTACTCCTTGAGGAACGCGCGCATCGGCTCGATATTGTCATAGGGGACATGCTGGATCTCAACGGTCAGGCGGGTGGTCATGGCGATTTCGCCGTTGCCGAAGCGCTCGGCGGCTTCGGCGATCGCGCGACTTTCCGCGGCGGTGATCTTACCGTTACGGGTGATGACGCGGCCGTTAAAGCAATCCTTTGTGTTCTTATCCCGCAGGAAGCCAAGCCCTTTAACGCGCTTGATATCCTCGGCGGAGGGGATCGTACCCGCTGTGTTCATAATATTCCTCCTTGTCCTGATGCGGTTGGGGCGCTGTGCGGCGCGCCGCGCCGGTACGCGGCGGCACATGTGAAAGGACCGCACACTGTCTTTGTTTTTATTGTAACAGGATTATGCGGGGATAGCAATTATAATCTCAAGCAGGCGTGGTAATATCAGCCTTTTACGGCATAGGCTCCCATGATTGGGGGATTTATAAAAAAACCAGCCTCCGCAGGAGGCTGGTTTGCCGGATGCTCATTCCGCGGGCAGGAACAGCAGGTTCAGGTCGACCGGCCCTTCGATGCCGGAAATCCGGCCCTCGTCCGTATACTGCCACATGGCGAAGCCGCCCGGAAGGGAGGGGCTTGCCGTATAGTCCGCATACCAGACCGGATAGTGGTCGAGCTTTTCCATATCGTACATATTGTGCGCCCAGTCGGTATTGACATAGATCATGGGCAAGTAGCCGGCCTTGTAAATGCGCCGGCAGAAAGCGAGCGCGTTCAGCGTCGCCTGTTCGCCGCTCAGGCCGTCCGTCCGCGTCTGACCCGCTGAGTATTCCTCCTGGTCGTATACAACCGGATACCCGACCGGATAGTCGCGGATCAAATCGAGCAGGTAATCGGCCTCCTCCTCGGCCTCGGCTTCGTTCAGGGCCTGGGAGTAAAGGTAGACGCCCACCTGCAGGCCGGCGTCCGCGGCGCCCTGGATATTTTTTTCAAACGTATCGTCCGGCACGAGCCGGCCGGTTTCATAGCCGCGGTAGGCGGCGCGGATGATGGCGAATTCCGCGCCCGATTCCTTGACCGCCTGCCAGTCGATTTCCCCTTGGAAGGTGGAAACGTCGATGCCCGGCGAGGCGATAATATTTTTTCCGCTGTCCTCATATGTATAGAACGGGCTGCCGGTCTGCAGCAGGACATGATCCACCTGGATATTGCGCAGGCCGAGCGCGTTTTTGATGATGCTGTGGTGGGCGTGGTATGCCACGAATATGGTTACTGCGGTAGACACGAGGAAAACAGCGGCCAGCGCCAACAGCAGCAGCCGCCTGGATTTTTTCGCGCGGCGCTGCGGCCGGCGGGGGTAAAGAGGCTGACTCATAGACACTCCTTGAAGCATTGGTTAGGATATAAGGCATTATACCACAGGGAATTTTGTTTTTCCACAAAAAACGCAGGATTTCGACGATCAGGCGGTTAGACAGGCGGCAGGAGGGGGAAGAAATGAAGCGATCGGTTGTGGAGCATGCCGTGTTCGGCGTGTTGGGCGGCTTGGTCTACATGGGGATAGAGGTGTTGTGGCGCGGCCGCAGCCATCCGACCATGCTGCTGCTGGGCGGCGTGTGCTTTGTCGTGATCGGGCGGCTCAACGAGCGGCAGGGCTGCGCGCCGCCGCTCTGGGCGCAGGCTGCGGCCGGCGCGGCGGCGGTGACGTTGCTGGAACTGGCGACGGGGCTGATCGTAAACAGGTGGCTGGGATGGAATGTGTGGGATTACAGCGATATGCCCCTCAATTTTATGGGGCAGATCTGCCTGCCTTACAGCCTGGCATGGCTGCTTCTGAGCGCCGTGGCCGCAAGGCTGGAGGACGGGCTGCACGCCCTGGCGAACCGCATATGGATAGCGGTATGGCGATAAGGGAATGCATCCCGACCAGCGCCGGAAGGGCAAGCCGGTAAAACAAGGCCCCCCTGTTTTCAGGGGGGCCTTTCGGGATATGGAGCGGATGATGGGAGTCGAACCCACCTATGCAGCTTGGGAAGCTGCCGTTCTACCGATGAACTACACCCGCGGATAACGCTTTTATTGTAACCGCCGGCGCGCTATTTGTCAAGAGCCGGATTGAAACGAAATAAAATTTGGGGGAGGCGGCCGGCAGGGCGGCGGACAAAAAAGAGCGGGGAAAGCATCCTTTCCTTTTGCCGCGTGGTATGCTATACTGTATGATAGTTGGAAATCACAGACCGGCGGAGAGGAGAGCTCATGTTCAAAAGAAGAAATAAACCGGCAAAGGCAGAAAGCGCGGTAGAAACGCGCAGGCGGGTGCGGCGGCGGCTGACCATCCGCGGCGTGCTGTCCTTTTTTATCATTCTGACGTTCATCCGTTCGGCTTTCATGCACCGCTATGAGAATATGTTCGTGGCGCTGCTCGCGCTGATCCTGTTCTGCGTACCCATGCTGATCGAGCGCAGCTTGGCAATCGATATCCCGCCTTTGATGGAGGGGATCATCTACTGCTTTATCTATGCGGCGGAAATACTGGGCGAAATCAACTCGTTTTATACGATCATACCCGGCTGGGACACCATGCTGCACACTATCAACGGCTTTCTGGTCGCGGCGGTCGGCTTCTCCCTGATCGATCTGTTCAACCGGAGTGAGCGGTTTTCCTTTAAGCTGTCGCCGCTGTTCCTGGCGATCGTGGCGTTCTGCTTTTCCATGACGGTTGGCGTTTTGTGGGAGTTTTTTGAATTCGGCATGGATCAGTTTTTCGGAACGGATATGCAAAAGGATTTCCTCGTCCAAACGGTCAATTCCGTGTCCCTCAACCCCACGGGTCTCAACACGGTCGTGCATGAACCGATCGAGAGCCTGATCGTTAACGGGAAGGACTGGATGCAGTTCCCAGGCGGCTATCTGGATATCGGCCTGATCGACACGATGAAGGATCTGCTGGTGAATTTTGTCGGCGCGGTCATTTTTTCCGCGATCGGGTTCTTTTACGTCAAGACCCGCGGCAGGGGGAAGCTGGCGGCGTCGCTTATCCCCATCGTGCTTGATCCGGATGAGGCGGAGCAGCAGGATAAAACGGAAAAAACACAAAAAAACGCGGGGGACAGGGAACCGGACGGCGGCGGCTCCGTCTAACCCTTCAGAGAATCAGGAAAGGGGAATCCCAAACACATGAAAAAAAGACTGACCGCGGCTTCGCTTGCGGCGCTGATGGCGGTAACGACACTGCCGATTTCCGCATGCGCCGCCGCCTCGAATGAAACAGACGGCGCGCCCGTGCCGCAGCTTAATACGGCCGACCACATGCAGTATATGAACGGCTATGCGGACGGCACGTTCCGGCCGGATATCCCGATCATCCGCGCGGAGGCGTGCAAGCTGATCGCTTCACTCCTGACCACAAAAGCGGCAAACGGGGATCATCTGTTCACGGATGTGGACGTTTCCGCGTGGTACGCGGACGCGGTGCGCCAGATGGCTGGCTTCGGCCTGGTGAGCGGCTATGCGGACGGCACGTTCCTGCCGGACATGGCGATTACCCGCGCGGAGTTCGTCACCATCCTCGCGCGCTTCCCGCATGATGATATCGGCACGGAGCGGACGTTTGCCGACGTACCCGCCTCCCACTGGGCGCACGGCGCGGTGCAGACCGCGCTGGCGCAGGGCTGGATCTCCGGCGACCCGTCCGGCCTGTTCCGGCCGGACGACCCGATCACCCGCGCGGAAACCGTCGCCATCCTCAACCGCGTGCTGGGCCGTGCGGGCGACGCGGTGACGGCTGCTACCAGCGAGGGCATCCGCATCATGCCGGACGTGCCGGATACGCACTGGGCTTATCTGGACATGCTGGAAGCGACCACAGACCACGAATATGAGATAACCGACGGGATCGAGAGCTGGACCGGCTTTGACAGGGAGGTTTCCGGTCTGGCGGAAGGTTGGCAGAACATAAGCGGCATGCTGTTCCATGTCAACGCGGACGGGCAGTTTGATCACAACGTGGTGATCGACAATCTGGAGCTGGACCGTAACGGCCGCTACACGACCGGCTCGGAGGAGCTGGATCGGTTGCTCGCTCCGGCGGTGGGCAACGTGCTGAAGGACGGATTGACCCAGATGGAGCGCCTGAGGGCGGTATACTTGTACGCCAAGGGTTCGTTTGGCTATCTGGGCATTGGCGAGGTCGATACCTCCAAGGCCGGCTGGGAGATCGAGCAGGCGATCAACATGCTCAAAACGGGCAGGGGAAACTGCTACTCCTGGGCATCCCTGTTCACCTATCTGGCGCGCCAGGTCGGCTATGATGCCAAGACGGTCGTCGGCACGGGCGTCAGCCCCAAGGGCAGCGAATCGGTACACGCTTGGACCGAGATCACAATCGACGGCACAGCCTATACATTCGACCCGCAGATCGAGAGTGTTTACGCCGCCCGTTATGACGAGTACTACGACCTGTTTATGAAGCCCTACGGCGAAGCGGAATGGGGCTACAAGAAATCCGACGAGCCTCAGTCGCCGGAGGAACCGCAGGAGCCGGAGGCGGACGCCGCTCTGGTTTCGCTGATGGAAAAGGTCTATGGCAATAAGCCGTACGGCGGCATGGTCATGCAGACTCCGCTGTACAGCGGCATGGGCGCGGACGGCATGAGCCGCGGGCTGCAGTGGTACCTCGGCACCGAGGATATCGCGTTTGAGGCCGGCCTTGCCTCCGAGTCCGCGATCACCTCGCAGGCGCACTCGGTGGTCCTGCTCCGCCTTGCGGACGGTGCGGACGTGGACGCGGCCAAGAGCAAGCTGGCCGAAAGCGTGGACCCGCGCAAGTGGATCTGCGTGGGCGTGGCGGACGAAAACGTCAAGATCGACAGCGTCGGCAATCTGGTCTGCGTAATCATGGATGATGAAAACGCGGACTATTATCTGGAAAATTTCCGCTCGATCGCCGTAGCGGAGTAAGCGTTGCTATGAAAAAACCGCAGCCGTCAGGCTGCGGTTTTTTGCTGTGTGTGGACGGACGGGCGGCGCCTATTCGGCGCCGCTGTTATCCTCCTTGATCTCGCCGCGCCGGAACGCGGCCAGCAGGTCCTTGAGGTCGTCGATTGTCTGCTGAAGCGCGCGGCCGTTGTCGGTCTCGCTGATGCGGATGCGGTTTTCTGACCGGTCGAACGCCATGGAGGTGGACAGGATATCCTTGTTGTCCCGAATGGCGTTGCGTCTGCCTGGAAACGGCTCGTGTGCCGTGATGTGGATGCCCCAGGAATCGTATACCAGCGTATAGCCCGCGATGCCGGTGGTGGGCTGGTACGCGCGGCAGAAGCCGCCGTCGATCACGATCAGGCGGCCGCCCGCCTTGATCGGGCTTTCTCCGTCCTTGGTCTTGACCGGCACATGGCCGTTGACGATATGGCAGTGCTCGCCCTCCAGCCCGAATTCGCGCAGAATGCGCACGCACACGGCGTCCTCGTTGTAGAAGGAATAGTAGGGGTTTTTTGGCTCGGCCCAGGTCGCCTGATCGGCGATCAGGCGGCGCTCAAACGTTGCGATATGGTCGCGGCCGAACGAGGGGGAGTTGCGCCCGCACCACAAAAACCATAGGAAATCCTTGCCGAACTGCCGCTCCGGCGTTCCCTCGCGGGCATAATAGCCTTGTCGCGCGGCGGTTTCGCACCAGTCCATCAGCGCCTTGCCGGAAAGCGTTTTCCCGCCGAACGAGAACGTGAGGAATTCTCCCCTGTCGTCCATCGGGATGCAGCCGTGGTACAGAAGGTTGCCGTTGAAGCACTTGTACAGCCCGCCCTTGGAATAGAGGAAGCGGATATGACGCTGGAGCTTTTCACTGCGCAGGAACGAGTTTTTGAGCTGCCCCATCAGCTCGGCCTCGGCTTCGGACAGGCGGTAGGGGTCGGCAGGGTCGATGGTCGGGAAATCGCAGTCGCGCAGCGGGTAAACGCCCGAGGGGAGCCGCACCGTGCCGCCTGAGAAGTCGATTTTGTCGAGCAGCAAGCGGTCGTCCATGCGGAACGAGGGGTTGCGCATGATGGTCTGACCCTCCAGCTTGAACTGGATGACCGCGATTGCCTTGTGCATGCGCGCGGCGCGGGTGACATCCACCTTGGACTGCTCGCCCTCCTCCACGGTCTTGGGGAGAAAGCAGGATATGTCCGAGCCGCGGTAGGTTTCATCCGCGAACAGCGCGAGCGGGCGTAGGCTGATGCCGTAGCCGGTCTCGATGACATCCAGATTGTTGTAGGTGATCGAGTTGCTCAGGACGGTTGCGATGCAGGTGCGGCTGCCCGTGGCGGCGCCCATCCACAGCACGTCGTGGTTGCCCCATTGGATATCGACCGAGTGGTGCTCCATCAGTAGGTCCATGATGATGTCCGCGCGCGGGCCGCGGTCAAAAATATCGCCCACGATGTGCAGGTGGTCGACGACCAGGCGCTTGATCAGGTTGCACATGGAGATGATGAATTCCTCCGCGCAGTCGGTTTCGATGATGGAGGCGATAACCGTGTCGAAATACTCGCGCTTGTTGAAGATATCATTGTTTTTGTTGAGCAGCTCGTTGATGATGTCACCGTTCCAGACGGGCAGCGCGCGGCGCACCTTGGCGCGCGTATATTTGGAGGCGCACAGGCGGCAGATCTCGATCAGCCGGCGCAGGGTGATGCGGTACCACTCCGCGCGGTTAGGGGCCGCGTCGGCCAGCTCGGAAAGCTTTTCCTCCGGATAATAGATGAGCGTGGCGAGCCGCGCGCGCTCGTCCGCGGGCAGAGCGTCGCGCAGCACGATGTCCACCTTTTCCCGCACAGCGCCCGAAGCGTTGTTCAGGATATGCACGAAAGCCTCGGCCTCGCCGTGCAGATCGCTCATGAAATGCTCGGTGCCCTTGGGCAGGCTGAGGATGGCCTGTAGGTGGATGATCTCGCTGCTGGCCGCGCGCACGTTGGGATACTGTTGTGCGAGCAGGCGCAGGTATTTCTGTCTTTCGGTGCGGTTGTCCATGAAAACGCCTCTTTCTGCATGTGGTTTGGTCTGATTCCAGTATGACATAAAACCGGACGGAACTCAAAGGGATTTGTGTAAAAAATGAAAAAAACCGCCCAGGGCGGTTTTTCTATTTGGGCCGTTTGGGGGTGCGCGTGCGGTCGGGCGCCCAGCCCTTCAGCGGGTAGCGCTGGATCGCGCCGAAAATCCGCTCGCGCAGGCCGGGCATGGTCTGTTCAAGGCTTTTAAGCAGGTCCTTGATCTCCTGCCGCTTGGTGTTGCCGTCCGCGGGGCAGGGGTTATGCACGATCGGAAGCACATGCCGCGCGGCGAACGAGCGGACATAGTACTCCGGCGTATACAGCAGCGGCCGGATGAGCGTGATTCCAGTGCGGTCAAGAAAGGTTACCGGCTGGAAGCAGGAGATGCGGCCCTCATAAAACAGCGAAAGCATATAGGTCTCCACCACGTCGTCAAAGTGGTGGCCGAGCGCGACCTTTTTGCAGCCGGCGGCCTTCGCGGCTTCGTGCAGCGCGCCACGGCGCATCTTGGCGCACAGCGCGCAGGGGTTCTCCTCCTTGCGGATATCGAAGATGATCGGGCCAATCTGGGTCGGGATGCGGATATATTCCACGCCCAGCTCGTCGCACAGCGCCTGGACCGGAGAGAAATCCATCTCCGCGTAGCCCATCTCGAGCGTGATGGCCACGATCTCGAATTTTTGGGGGTAAAATGCCCGCAACTTCGCCAGCGCGACGAGCAGCGCGAGCGAATCCTTGCCGCCTGACACGCCAACCGCGATGCGGTCGCCCTCTTCAATCATATGGTAGTGGTCCACCGCGCGGCGGACGTAGGAAAGCATTTTCTGCATGATGCGGCCTCGTTTCCGTTAAATACCTATTATTTATATCAGAAAACGCGCGCGGAAGCAAATACAAAATTTGAAATTCAAAACGAGAAATAGTGAGCATGAAAGAGAAAACAAGAGATAAACGGAGAATATTGTGGATTGCAGATAAAATTTGAAAAAACCGCTTGACTTGCCGGAAATGATATGTTTTAATAGATATGCTCGCTTGGAGCGCATGAAAATGTTGTCAAATTACTTTTGATATAAAAAACGGAGGAAGAAAACATGTCTACTTTTATGGCTAAGGCAGAGACTGTCGAGCGTAAGTGGTATGTGCTGGACGCCGCGGGCAAGCCGCTCGGCCGCACCGCCGCTACCGCCGCCATGCTGCTGCGCGGCAAGCACAAGGCTGAGTTCACCCCCCATGTTGACTGCGGCGATTTCGTTATCGTGATCAACGCGGACAAGGCGGTTCTGACCGGCAAGAAGCTCACCCAGAAGTATTACCGCCACCACACCGGCTGGGTCGGCGGCCTGAAAGAGGTCCAGTACAAGACCCTGATGGCGGAGAAGCCGGAGTTCGCGATGCAGCTGGCCGTTAAGGGCATGCTGCCGAAGAACTCGATCGGCCGTCAGTCCGCGACCCGTCTCAAGGTTTACGCGGGCGAGAACCACAACCATCAGGCGCAGAAGCCCGAGAACTGGGAAAAGTAAGGGAGGAACCAACTGATGTATACACCTAAGAAAGCTTATTTCTACGGCACCGGCAGAAGAAAGTCCTCCGTTGCCCGCGTTCGTCTGTTCCCGGGCGGCACCGGCGAGATCAAGATCAACAACCGCACGATCGACAACTACTTCGGCCTTGAGACGCTGAAGATGGTCTGCCGTCAGCCGTTTGAGACGACCGGCACCGCCGGCAAATTCGACGTGGAATGCACGGTTTCCGGCGGCGGCTTTACCGGTCAGGCCGGCGCGATCCGTCACGGCATCGCCCGCGCGCTGCTGCAGGCGGACGCTGAGCAGTACCGCCCCGCGCTCAAGGCGGCGGGCTTCCTGACCCGTGACCCGCGCATGAAGGAACGCAAGAAGTACGGCCTCAAGGCTGCACGCCGCGCTCCGCAGTTCTCCAAGCGCTAACGCCTGTATTTCCGCAGAACAGGCAAGCACCCGAAAGCCAAAGCTTTCGGGTGCTTTTTTCTGTCCGTGCGGCAAAAAAATTTGACTTCGATTGAAAAACATGGAACCTTAGGCGGGCGCGCTCCGTCAAAAAGGCACAACGAAAAAGGAGGAGACTCGTATGAAGAGAATCATAGCAGGCGTTCTTGGCGCGATGCTGCTAGGGACGGCCGCAGGCGCGGCGGAACAGCCCGCAGAGCCATACCAGCCGCAGCCCTATCGGATCACGGAGCAGGCGGAGATCGTGGAGGTGCATACCTCGGTTCATGAGGGGGATATCACGCTGGTGCCGCGGATCACCGTTAAGACCGACACCTGGGATGAATTGACGCTCATGCTGGGCGAGGATACCTTTCTGGCGGACGCGCGGGATGGCACGGTAAAGCGTATGACCGATGTAAGCGGCCAGACAGACGCGCTGCAAACCGGTGACACCCTGCTTGTCACCTATGAGCCGGAGATGACCCGAAGCATCCCGCCGCAGACCCATGCGGAACTGGTCGTCACCCATCCGGACGAGGGCGTTACGCCGCACCTGCTGGATGTGGAGGTGTTGTATCGCGATGAAACGGTGCGCTTCCTGACCGATAACGCGGGTTTGGTCGTCAGCGTGGACGCGCAGACGCCGGTGCAGACGCTGTATGGCGAGGCGGCGGAGGCCGCGGACCTGCATATGGGGGCAACGGTCGTCGCTTGGTATGACATCGTGGCGTTGTCCATGCCCGGGCAGACGGCCGCGCAGAAAGTCGTGCTTCTGCCCCAGCAGGACCGGACGTTTACCATCCTGACTGGCGGCGATATTGCAATCGCGCAGGGCCGTGTGGAAAATGGCGTGGCGATGGTGCCGGTGCGCGCGGTCGCGGAGGCGCTGGGCTATACCGTATCCTGGGATGGAGTGGATGAGAGCGTTCGGCTCTCACTGGACGGAAGCGCCGCAGCGGATATCCGGCTGGGAGAGGACCGGTACAGCTTGGGCGACGGCGGCAGCGGCCTGGCGCTGGGGGCGGCCTCCTACGAAGTGGATGGCGTGAGCTGGGTGCCGGCCGAGGTATTCACGCGGCTGGGTCACTCCGGACAGGCGCTGACGGGAAGTGTCATGCACCTGAGCGGAAGAATGGAATAAGCGGAAAAGGCGCGGGGCATCCGCGCCTTTCCTGTTTGTGCGGCGACATGCCGTCCGGCCGTTAAGATGCGGTTAATATTGTCCGCCTTCGGTTGACAGGGAGGGACGCCGCCGCTATAATAAGGAAAAATGCCGCGAAAGGGACCGCATAAACCAGGAATGACACCGCTGACAATCCTGCGGACGAACAGTAAACCACACCGATAAGGAGTAAGCAAGGCATACCTGTCCCCTTGGAGGAAGGGGCGGTGGGGCATGCCTTTTTCTGTTGTCTGCCCTGCGCGCGGCTGGGAGTGTTTCCATGAATCTGGATAAAAAAAGAACGTTTATCGTCAATACCCTGTATTTCGGCATCATGCTGCTGCTCGCGGTCGTGCTGCTCAAATACGCGCTGCCGCTGCTCGCGCCGTTCGTGATCGGCTTCGTGCTTGCCTACCTGCTCAAGCGGCCGATCCGCTTTGCCTCGCATAAGCTGCATATCAGCCGGAAAGCGGCGGCGATCGCGCTGGTGCTGGTATTTTACTGCACCATTGGGTTGCTACTGGCGCTGCTGGGGATCAAGGCGTTTTCCGCTGCCGGAGACTTCCTGCGTGGGCTGCCCGGCTTTTACACCGCGCGGGTGGAGCCTGTGCTCATGAGCATTTTCAGCGGAATTGAGCAGTCCGTCCTGAGTATTGACGAATCTCTGATCGCTTCCCTGGAACAACTCTGGGGGCAGTTCGTGGAATCGCTCGGCCAGCTGGTGTCCAGCCTGTCCGCCGGAACGATCAGCGTGCTGTACAGCTTGGCGGGTTCCCTGCCCGGGCTGTTCATCAAGCTCCTGCTCATGATTATTTCCACGTTTTTTATCGCTATGGACTACGACCGCATCACCGGTTTCTTTATCCGTCAGATGAGCGAAAAGGCGCAGGAGGTGTTTTGGGAGATCAAGACCTATGTCACAGGTACGCTGTTCGTCTGCATCCGTTCGTATGCGCTCATCATGTCGATCACATTTGTAGAGCTGTCCATCGGCCTGACGGTCGTCGGGATCGAAAACGCGGTGGTGATTGCGCTGCTGATTGCGGTCTTTGACATCCTGCCCGTGCTCGGTACAGGCGGCATCATGATCCCATGGGCAGCCATCACGGCGATACAGGGCGAGTTCAAGCTCGCGCTGGCGCTGTTCGCGGTATATATCGTGGTCACGATCATCCGCAATATCATCGAACCCAAGATCGTGGGCAGCCAGCTTGGCCTGCATCCGGTGGCGACGCTTGCGAGTCTGTTCCTCGGCGCACAGCTGTTCGGCGTGGTCGGCCTGTTCGGGTTCCCGATTGGCCTGTCGCTGCTACGCTACCTCAATGAGCAGGGGACGATCAAAATATTCAAATAGGCTTTGCCGAAAAGCATGCACCTCAAAAGAAATGACCGCCCGCGGGCGGTCATTTCTTTTGAGGTGCGGTCAGCGGGAGGTGGACGGGGCGGGCGCTTTGCCGAGCGTGCGGGTGTAGCGCGCCATGCGCTGCACGACGAATACCGCCACGATCAGCTCGGTCACCGGCATGGCGAACCACAGCGCCCCGGGCGCGGCGAACGCGGGCAGCGCATAGATCAGCGCGCCGCTGATGACAAGCCCTCGGGCGACCGACACGATAAACGCCGCGCCCGGCTTCATCAGGGATTGGAAATAGTAGGTGGAGAAGATGTTAAGCGGCAACAGCAGGAACGAGATGCCATAGCTGCGCATGATGGCGGGCGCGGCGGCGAGTACGCTCTCGGTCGGGGACATGAACACGCGCACGAACCCGTTGGGGACGGCGAGTACCAGCGCGGTCCAGAAGACGCTGAAAAACGCCACAGCATACAGCGCATAGCGCAGCGTCTGCCGGATACGCCGCCATGCCCGCGCGCCGAGGTTGCGCGAGAGAATGGGCTGCGCGGCCTGTCCTACGCTGTACGCGCAGCACTGGACAAAGGTGCTGATATTGACGATTATGCCGTAGACCGCCAGGCCGTCCGTGCCGATATAGCGCATGATCTGGCGGTTGAACAGCATGGTGAGGATACCCATGGCCACATCGATGAAAAACGTGGAAAAGCCGGTGACAAGGATTTGCTGGGTCTGGAGCAGTATCCGCTTCGGGCGCACCAGCCGCAGCGTGCAGCGGCGCGAAAAAAAGTGCGTCAGCATCACGCAGAAAGAAATGCCCGCGCCGATCGCGGTCGCCAAGCCCGCGCCGAAAATGCCCATATCGCAGGCGAATACGAAAAACCAGTCGCCAAAGACGTTGAAGATACCGCCAGCCAGCACGCCTGCAGTCGCCAGGGCGGGGCTGCCGTCGTTGCGCAGGAATGCGGCGAGCATCTGGTTGAACAGGAAAAATGGAACGGTGAATTTGATGGGCAGCAGGTAATCCTGCGCGAGTGGGAGCAGCGCGTCCGACGCGCCGAACAGCCGCAGCATGGGCGCGTCGAAAAACGCGACGATGCCCCACCAAAGCACGGAGAACAGCACCGCAAGGCCGAGCGCGGCGGTAAAGTACTCGTTTTCATCCTCGTGCCGCATACCCTTGCTGCCGCGCAGCGTGGAGAACAGCACCGACCCGCCGATGCCCGCCAGCAGGCCGAAGCTGTAAATGATGTTCCATACCGGCGCGACCACGGCCAGGGCCGCCGTGCCATCCGGCCCCTGGTACTGGCCGACCATCGCCATATCCACGATGCCGTAAATCGAGCTGATGAGCGCGCTGCCGAACGCTGCGGCCAGATACCGGAAGTACAGCGGACGAATGCTGTCTGTCAGCAAATTCATGTGTTTGAACCTCCCTTTGCGGGCGTTAAAAAAGCCGGATAAGGAACAGGCATCCCAGCCTGTCACCTTATCCGGCTTATCATTTCCCGCGAATGACTCGCCCTCCGAGTGAGCGGTATCATTGTAGCACGGGGGGATGGTAAAGTCAAGCGGTGGTTTTATTCATCTGTGCGCAGCCGCTCGACCACGCTCAGCCGCGCGGTGCTGCGGTAGGTGGCGAGCGGGATGAGCAGCCCCAGCGCGGCGAACACCGGCAGTAGCAGCACGAGGGGCAGGATGGAGAATTTATAGGTGAAGAACCAGAACACGGTCGAGCAGCCGGCGCCCACCAGCGGCCCGAGCGTCACGCTGAGCGCAAGACTCAGTGCGAGCGCGAGCAGGGCGTAGTACAGCCCCTCGAGCATGAGCATGCGTTTGAGCTGCTTTCCGGTCATACCGATAGCCTGCAAGACGGCGAACTCGTGCCGGCGGGTGATGATGCCGGTCAACACCGCGTTTAAGAAGTTTAAAACGCCGACCAGACCGATGATCAAGCTCAGTGCGAGGCCCAGTGTCAAGAACATGGTGCGGAAGCTGTCAAACTCGGCCTGATAGGTCGCCTTGCTCTCGTAATCGAACAGCGGCTGCACGTTTTCGGTGTAGTCCTTGAGGAAGGCCTCCATGCTGCCGTCCGTGCCGTCTGCTACGTCGAACACATAGGTCATGACCGAGCTGGTCTGCGTGTCACGCTTGAACTGCTCCGCGCCCATCACGAACTCGTCCGCGCCGTAGTAGCGGTAGTCGAGCGAGTGGGGGACGAGTACCGTGGCCACGACCGTGTATTCCGCGTCGCGGTAGGTCTTGGCGCGCGAGCTGATGCCGCGCCCACTGTCATAAGCCGCGTCCACCTGCTCGGGCGGGATGATTTCGCCGGTGTCCGAATAAAAGTACTCGAGCTCCTCCACATAGCGCAGGCGAACCTTGTCACCCACCTTCGCCCAGTTCGAGCCCTCTTGCGCGTCGCCGTAGTCGTCGGACATATAAACCGCCGCGACCGCGTTGGCGGTGGGGTCGGCGAGCGCGGACAGGTCGCCCTCCAACACTTCGAGTTTGGAAAGCGGGAAATCCTCCATGCCGTAAAGTTGGACGCGGTCGGCCAGCAGGCCGTTTTCGTCGCGCTCCTCATCCGCGACCATGAGGTCGAGCGTTTCTGGAGAGTTCCATTGCCCCCAGCTCTGGCGGAACCAGTCCTCGGTGACGAACTCCTGCACGTTCGACACCTTGCCGTAGATGCGGCCCGCGTCCGTGACGCCGCCCTGTGCGCCGATGTCCGCAATGACGTTTTCCGGCACCGCCTCATCGGTCGAGGTAAAGCCTGCGCCGGTCTGGAAGTAGGCCGCGTCGCCGACGACGAAATCGACCGCCGACTTGCTTGAGAGGTACTTATCCATGTCAAAGCCGATGGCGAAGGTGTAGGTGAGCTGCATGAGCACCACCGCGAGCGCGAGCGAAAGGACGGTGACGACCGTTTTGCCGCGGCTGCGGCCGAGGTTCATCCACGCCATGCGCGGCAGCCTGGCGCCGTAGGCCGCGCGCTTTGCCGCAGTGTGCCGGCCTGTTGCCTTTTTCGGCTTTTTCGCGCTTGCGTCCGTGTAGCGTACCGCCTCGACCGGCGATACGCGCGCGGCCATTTTGCCCGGCTTGCGGCAGGAGATGCGTACGGTGATGAGCGAGAATACGGTTGCAAACACAAAGATGAGCGGGCTGAGGGACACAGTCTCGTGCATCCCGTCCAAGCGCGAGATGACGACCGGCACCAACCCCGCGCCGACGAAATACCCGCCCGCAAGGCCGATGGGGATGCCGACGAGCGAAAGCAGGTACGCCTGCCGCCGGATCATGCGGCGAATCTGCCGGCCGGTCGTGCCGATGGTCTTGAGCAGCCCGTAAAAGCGGATGTCGCCCGTGACCGAAATCTGGAACACATTGTAGATGATGAGATAGCCGGTGAAGATGATGAGCGCCAGCATGGCGGCGATGGCGATGACGGTCATGGGGTCGGCCTGCGCGGCAAGCTGCGCGCCCGAATAGCCCCAGTTGACGCCGATGCCGATATAGTCCTCCTCTCCGGCGTTTTCGCACTGATAGCCGTGGTTTGCGAGGATCTGCGTCAGATCTTCGCGGATGTGCAGTGAACTGGCGAGCATCACGTCGAGCGACCAGGTACCGGTCGCGGTATAGGGGTTGCCCGTGGACAGGGCGCACAGCTCGTCGGCCGCCGAGCGGGGCAGCAGGACGTGGGAGGCGGTAATGGCGCTGTCGTACTCCCACCAGCCGCAGAGCGTGAACGTGCGCTCGACCACATGCGCGTCCTCGGTGTTGCCGTCGATGGCGATGGGCAGGGTGAACCTTGCGCCGATTTTAGGCTCCACGCCCAACAGGGAGAGTACGCGGGTGTCGGCCGCGGCCTCGTCCGTACCCTCGGCGGGCAGGCGGCCCTCGACCGGCTCGATGAAGTAATGTTTGGCCTGCGTCGGGTCCATGTAGCTGACCTCGATATGGCTCTTGTTAAACGGCGGGTCGTCGCTCGTCATGCCCACCATCAGGCGGGTGCCGGACTCCTGGATGAGGGGATCGTCCCGCAGCTCGGCCACCTGCGCTTCGGTCAGGTCCTTAAACGTGCCGTGGTTGTCGCCGCCCGCCTGCCGGAAGTTGCCCTGCTGGAACGAGTCGTTGATGGACATGGCGATGGTGAACAGCGAGGTAAACAGCACGGTCGTCAGCGCGATGGCGATGACCGCAATGATGTTGCGCGTTTTCGCCGCCTTGAGGCTGCGGTCGGACAGGCGGCGGATGCACCTTTTGTTGGGAACGTTCAGCATATCGCGCGCCCCCTTACGAATGGACGATGCGGCCGTCCTCGATGCGGACGATCCGGTGCGCGAGTTGGGCGATCTCCTCGTTGTGGGTAATCATCACAATGGTCTGGCCGAACTTCTCGCTCGTCACCTTGAGCAGCGCGAGCACGTCCTGGCTGGTTTTGCTGTCCAGGTTGCCGGTCGGCTCGTCCGCCAGGATGATGGCGGGCTTGGTGGCGAGCGCGCGGGCGATGGCCACGCGCTGTTGCTGGCCGCCCGAAAGCTGGCTGGGCAGATTGGACAGCTTGCTTTCCAGCCCCAGCGTGCGGATGATCTCGTCCACATAGGCGCGATCGACCGTGCCGCCGTCCAGCTCGATGGGGAGTACGATATTTTCGTACACGCTCAGTACGGGAACAAGATTATACGCCTGGAACACGAACCCGATGCGCCGGCGGCGGAAAATGGTCAGCTCGTCGTCCTTCAGCGCGAAGATGTCGTTCCCGTCCACATAGACCTTGCCGTCCGTCGGGCGGTCCAGCCCGCCGAGCATGTGCAGCAGGGTGGATTTGCCCGAGCCGGATGTGCCGACCACCGCGACGAATTCGCCGTTTTCGACCGCAAGGTCCACGCCGTCGAGCGCGCGCACCTCGGTATCGCCCGCGCCGTAAATCTTGCGCAGGGCCTGTGTCTGTAAAACCTTCATAAAAGGAACCTCCCAAAAAAAGTCTGTATCGCACCCTTGGGTACAATACAGACGATACCATGCAATTCTGTCGAGAGCCTGTCGGAAATCTAACAGTTTTGTTAGATTGCTGGAGGAAGCGCTCCAGCGGGGGAGTTTCACGGCCTGCGCACAGTTCCTCGCCGTCCACAGACGGCGAAATTTTCCAGCCCGCGAAGCGCGGGCAAATCATCCGTGCCAGTGGGCCAAACATGCGCTGCATATGTGCCATCATGCGCTTCCGCGGAGCGGCAACCACAGCCGCTACGCTTTGGGCAAAAACAGTGAAAACGTGCTGCCTTCCCCAAGGCGGGAGGCTACCTTGATATACCCGCCGTTCGCCGCGGCGATTTCGCGGGCGAGATACAGTCCCAGCCCAACGCCCTGCTCGCCCCGCACGGCGGGGGAGCGGTAGAACCGCTGGAACACCCGTCCGCATTCCTCCTCGGCAAGGCCGATGCCGGTGTCCGCCACGTCGATGCGGCAGAACAGCTCATAGGGCGTGACCGACACCGTGATGCAGCCGCCCGACGGCGTGTACTTCACGGCGTTGTCGATCAGGTTGCCCAGCGCCTCCTGCGTCCACTTGGGGTCAAAGCGCGCCGCCGCTGCCGTATCCGGCGGCGCAAGGAGCGCAACGCCCTTTTCCGCAGCCTTAGGCGTGGCTTCGCGCAGGGCGGCGGAAACCAGCGCCTGCACGCTGGCTTCCTTCGGGTGTACCTCGATCGCGCCGGTTTCCAGCCGGCCGGCCTTGACCAGTGACGCGATGAGAAACTGCAGCTTCTCGGCCTGCGCGGTGAGCTGCGCGACGCAGTCGCGGCAATCCGGCGGCAGGCCCTTGTCCGCCAGCAGCCCAGCGTACAGCAGCAGGTTCGCGATCGGCGTTTTGGTCTGATGCGAGATATCCGCGATCAGCGCCTGCACACGCGCCCGATCCTCGGCAAGTCGCGCGGCGGACGTGCCGCTTGCGTCCAGATACCGCTTGAGCCTGGCCTCGACCGCGGACAGGCGGCTTTCGTCAAAATGCGTGGGGACAAACGCGCCGCACACCGCGTCGTCCAGCATGCGGTCCAGGCTGTTCATGGTGCGGCGCAGGCGCAGCCGGTCGTAAACAAGCACGGCCAGCGCCAGCAGCACGGCGGCCAGGGCGACATACTTCATGTCTCCACCGCCCAACTGTACCCCACGCCGTATACGGTTTTGATGGGTGCGTTTTTGCCCAGCTTGCGCCGCAGCCGACCGACCGTGACCGACAGCGCGTTCTCGTCCACATAGTCCGCCCCGTCCGTCCAGATGCGGTCGAGCAGCGTGTCGCGCGGCAGGGTATGCCCGCGGTTTTCGACGAGCAGGCGCAGCAGCCGTTGCTCGGTCTGCGAAAGCTGGAGCGGCCTGCCCTCCACGGCGAAGTCCAGCCGGTCGAAATCAAAGCGGAACCTGTCCTGTTCGAACACAGCGGGCGCGGCGGCGGGGGCGTTGCGGCGCAGCGCGGCCTCCACGCGGGCGCGCAGCACGGCCAGTGAAAAGGGCTTGGTGATATAGTCGTCCGCACCCAGCGTCAGGCCGGTCACGATATCGGTTTCCAGGTCGTTCGCGGTCAGCAGGATGACCGGCGGGCCGCCCGTGTCGCGCGTCTCTTCGAGCAGCGCCAGCCCCGAGCCGTCCGGCAGGTTGATATCAAAGATGGCAAGGTCGAAGGTTGCGGCGGCGAGCGCCCGCCGCGCGTCCGCGCAGCCGGATGCCAGCGTGCAGGCGTGCGCGCCGCCCAGCGCAAGCGTCAGCCCGCGGCCGAGCGCGGGGTCGTCCTCAACGATCAGGATGTGTTCCATGGCAATCACCTCACGCTCCCCATTGTAGCACAAACAGAGCGCGCTTAAAAGCGCGCCCTGTGAAAAATGGTTTAGGAATGGATGTGCAGCGCGCGGCACACGCTTTTCCGTGTCACGCGGTACACGAGATACAGCAGCGCGGATACCGCCGCGACCACGATCAGGCACGCGCCCATGCCCGCCAACTCGGAACGGGTAAAGCCGAGGGGGTCGCCGTTGAAGTACATGATCATCATATAGAATATCCAGATCAATCCGGTGCCGACCAGCGCGGGGACGAGGAACACCCGACTGATCTGTCCGCGCACCGAGCGGAACAGATAGCCGTTGGACGCGCCGAGGTGTCGCAGGTCGTCATACACGCGGGCATTGACGAGCGCGATGGTCATGCAGCGGGTAAATGCGATGACGATGACCGCCGCAAAGCACACGATGGCGATAAAGATGAACAGCATGAGGAACACCGCCATGGTGGTGACGAAGTCGTTCTGGTCGAGGATGCGGAACTGGGGCATGTATTTCCAGTAGTTGCGGAAGCCGGAGGAATCGCGGTCGCTGTACTCCGGCGTGAACAGGCCGCGGGAGGCAGCCGCCTCGGGGGAATAGTCGTAGACCTCGCCCGCCTGTGCGGCCAGCGCGGCCGCTACATCGTCGTAATAGTCCCCGACCTCGACTTCCGGACCCGAACGGTCCACAATCTCATCAAACAGCGCCTTGGCGAAGGGATAGCTATTCTCCACATCCGTCACGTTAAAGAACACATATTCCTCGCGCCATACGTCGGTCAGCCCCTCGGTGAGCACGGCGTAGTCTATATCGTCCAGCACATAGCAGCCAAGCAGCATGGTGTACCGCAGCGGCTCGATCGGGGTCACGTCCAGCTCCGCGCCGGTCGCCATGTTGGTCAGGTGGGTTGCGTCGCCGCCCGAAAGATAGCCGCTGCCGCCCTCGTCGTCCAGAATGTTGGCGCACGCGCCCGCGGGGATATCCACGTCCTGTCCGGTCAGGGCGTTGTACGCGCTTTCCGAGAAAAAGGTTGCGCCGTGCAGCAGCTTGGCATATGCGGTCGTGTAGGTGGTGCCGAAGCCGGTATCCGTCTCGATGGAGTAGGTGCCGTCCTTGCCCAGTACGGCCGCGCCCTGTTGCGCCCAGGAGGTGATCTCGACGTTTGTTTCCTCCGCCAGCGCCTGCACCTCGTCCCGTTGGGGCAGGGACTGGTCCGCGCGCCAGTGGTATTCGTAGTCGATCGGGCGCGCGGCGTAGGCGTTTTCCGAGCTGGTGGACAGCATGGGCGCGTAGAACGAGGCGAAGTACGCACCCGCGATCAGCAGGGTCATTACCAGCATGTTGCGCACGGTCTGGCGGCCCTGGAATTTCATCATGGAGACGGAGATGATGTGCTTATAGCGGTTTGCGCCGCGCCTCCAGCCGTTGACCACTGTGTGCAGCAGCACCATGTACAGGCCGGCAAGGGCGGGCAGGTAGAAGAGCGCGTCCACCGCGCCGGAGGCATACCAGTGTAGCACCTTGACGAAAAACGTCGGCATCATATAGCCCAGCACGGCGCCGAGCAGCATCAGCAGGATGCCGGCCGGTCCGTACCAGCGCGGCACCGTGCGGATGGGTTCGGATTTATGGGATTCCTGCACGATGTCGATGATGTTGGTGCGGCGGATGAAGCGCGCGGCGAGCGTGAACAGCATCACGACCACATAGGCCGAAAACGCCAGCGCGAGCAGGTAGGCCTGCGGGTCGAACGACAGCGGCATCTCCTGCGAGTCCACAAGGAAGGTGCGGAAGCCCTGCCAGACGGCCCACGCGAGCGGCGCGCCCAGCGCCGCGCCTGCGGCGCACGAGCCGAACGCGATCAGAGTAAGCTCCTTGACCAGCTCGCGGCGGAGCTGGCCGCGCGACGCGCCGAGCGCGAGGAATACGCCGGTCGCGCGCGATTTCTGGCGGAAAAACAGCCCTGCGGCATAGGTGGTGAATACCGCGCAGCCCAGCACCGCCAGTACAAACACCATCACAACCTGCTTGCGGCTGTCGCCGCCCTCGGGCAGAATGGTGAGGATGGTGGGCGAGCGCATCATGCACGCATAGGCAGTGATGAGCAGCACGGAAAAGAAGCAGCACCCCGCGAGCAGCCCGTACTGCCCGCGGTTTTTGCGGCGCAGCGCCGCGTAGACTTCGGAAAAGGTTTTCATCGTGATCACGTCCCCCTATACTACTCCGCTGACATTTCGCGGATGGCGTCCAGCAGTTCGTCCTGAAACGCACCGCGCGCCTTGTCCGCGCGGGCGAGTACGCGCCATACCACGCCGTCGCGCAGGATGACCACGCGGTCGCAGAACGAGGCTGCGAACGAGTCGTGCGTGACCATGAAGATGGTCGCGCCGAGTGCCTGCCGCGCCTGCGCAAAGCTGTCGATGACCGCGCGGGAGGACTTGGAGTCCAAGTTGCCGGTTGGCTCGTCGGCCAAAATGAGCAGCGGGTGGTTGATGAGTGCGCGGGCGACCGCGGTGCGTTGCTTTTCGCCGCCCGAGATCTCGGCGGGGTATTTGTTTTTGATGGCGGTGATGCCGAATACGTCGCACAGGCTGTCCGCTTCGTTCTCCATGTCGCGTCCAGCCTGGCCGGCGATGATGCGGGGCAGCAGGATGTTTTCGCGCACGGTTAGCCCGTCGAGCAGCAGGAAGTCCTGGAACACAAAGCCCAGCTTGCGGTTGCGCACCTGCGCGAGCGCGTCCTCGTCCAGACGGGCCAGCTCCTCCCCTCGCAGGGTGATGCTGCCGCTGTCCGCGGGGATGTAACAGGAGATGCAGTTGAGCAGCGTGGTCTTGCCCGAGCCGCTTGGTCCCATCACGGCGACGAATTCTCCCTCATTTACGGCAAGGGATACGCCTTTGAGCACCTCATAGGTCGTTTTTCCGACCTGATAGGATTTGTGGAGGTCTTGAACAGATAACATAACGGATACTCCTTTAAAAAAATAACGAATTGTATTACGGCGATGGCCGCCAGATGCGCGGGATAGAACGCATAGAATACCCATTTGGGAATCTTAAGGTCAAGGCACGTGGGGAGGAAGAGGAGCGGCGCGGCAAACACGGCGAAGAACGACCAGTCGATGCAGAGGCCGCCGACCGCAAGGCTCAGCGGATCGCCCGGCATCACGCCGAGGCAGGTGATGAACTGCGCGCAGTACAGCGCCGCGCCCACGGCCGGATGGTTGCGGCACAGGTAAAAGATCAGCATGTACTGGATGCCCATACCGGAATAGTCGAAGTTCCACCAGGAAACCACGAAGAACGCCGCGAGAAACAGCCACCATTTGCGCTCCTTGAGCCCGTACATGGCGAGCAGGGACAGGAACAGCGTGCAGAAGATGTTCCAGTTTGTGAACTGGGCGACAAAGTCATGCGGGTGGAAGGCCAGCACATAGAACGGCTGGGAGATCACCGCGAACAGGCCGAGCCGGAACAGATATTTTTTAATGTCCCGCGTGTAGAGCAGGCCGACCGTCATGCAGTAGCAGAAGATCGGAAACGCGATGCGCCCCACCCAGCGGAACCAGGCCGCCTCGGGGAAGAACGCGCCGCCGATGTGGTCGATCAGCATGGCGAAAATGGCGATGAGCTTGAGGAAATTCGTATCCAGATTGGTCCTGAGCCTGGGCGCGCCCGCTTCAAACGTGGGCGGCGTGGTCAGTACGGTGCGGATGCGGGATAAAGTCAGCTTTGCAGTCATGGCCGATGTCCTCCTTTTTCTTGTCTCCAGCATACCGCGGCCGGCGGGCGAAAACAAACGGCCCTGCCAAAAATGGCAGGGCTGATGTAACGTTTGGCCGGCGGGCAGCGTGGGACGTCATAATCCGCACGTCTGCTGTAAAGTTTGGTTTGGCGAAAGGGAAGCCTTGTGATATAATTTGTTCTGGTAAAGAGTAAACAAAGGGGGGGAAGCCCATGCTTCGCATCGGCATCTGCGACGATTCAGCGGAGGCGCGGCTCGGCCTGCGCGCTATGCTCGAGCGCCTGCTGGACAAGCGCGCGGTCGAGTGCCAGATCTATGAATTTTCCTCGGGCGAGGGGCTGCTCGGCTGGATGGAAAAGCACACGGGTGAGATCGATCTCGTATTCCTGGATATCGAGATGGGCGGCCTGAACGGCATGGAAGCCGCCAAGGCCCTGCGGGAGCGGAGCGACGCCCTGCAGCTCGTATTCGTCACCGGCTACACGGATTTTGTGTTCGACGGGTACGCGGTCGGCGCGCTCGGCTATGTGATGAAGCCGCCCCAGCCCGAGCAGATCGGCGATGTGCTCACCCGTGCGCTCGCGGCGCAGTTTAACGAGGCAGACAAGGTGTTCCTGTGCCGCAATACGGACGGCCTGTTCCGCATCCCGAAAAAGTCCATCCGCTATTTCTACTCCGACCGGCGGCAGGTCACCTGCGTGACCGATACGCGTAGGCTGACCTTCTACGCGCGGCTGGACGATGTGGCCGAGGCGGTGGGGGCGGCGTTCGTGCGCATCCACCAACGGTATCTGGTGCGCGCGGGCGCGGTCGACCGCGTGGAGGGCGGCACGGTCGTGATCGGGGAAGAGAAGCTGCCGATCAGCCGGTCCTGCCAGCCCACGGCGCTCGCGGCCATCGCGCGCGCCATGCTGGAATAAGGGGGCGCGCAGATGACGGCATGGGACTTTCTTGCATGGCTGGCGACCGTGCTGCTGGGCGGCGTCCTGCCCGCCCGCACGGCGCTGCGCTTTCTGGCTGCGCCCAAGGGGCGGGTGCGCTGGATTGCGCCGTATCTGGTGCTGGGCGCGGCGCTCGGCATGCCGACGTGGATGGGGGACGGCAACCCGCTCTACTACTTCCCGTTCTTGATCGCTGCTTTTTTGATCGGCTACGGCGGCAGTCTGGCCGCGCGGCTGGTGGTGGGCGTGATTTTTTTTGAATGGATCATCGCGTGGAGCATGATCGTGGACACGCGCGCGGTGCTGCCGGGCTCGGCGGACTACTGGGGCGCGGTCGTGTGGAAGCTGGCGGCTTGGGCCGCGGTGTGGTTGCTCGTGCGCCGCGCGCTGCGGGACGGCCGGCAGATCGCGCTCTCCGGCCGACTGTGGGCGTTGCTGGGGCTGCTGGCGCTCTCGCCGCTGCTCAGCGAGCTGGCGTTCTCCCTATGGAACGTCCGCGCCTACACGGAGGAGATTGTGGACGGGGTGCTCGATGCCGCGTTCTACACGCTGCTGCCGTTCGTGTTCGTCTCCTCGGTCGCGCTGCTACTCGCGGTCGTGCTGCTTTCACGGCACCAGGCGCTTGAGCAGGAACATCAGCTCGCGGATATGCGCGAGCTGTACTACCAGGGCATCCGGCGTGAGCAGGAGCAGGTGCGCCGCCTGCGGCACGATATGCGCAACCACCTGACCGCGCTTTCCGGCCTGCTCGAGCAGGGGGAGGCCGGCCGCGCGGCTGAGTATGTGCGCAGCCTGCAGGCTGCGTCCGGCCCCTCCGGCGCCGGACGCTTTACGGAAAACGACACGGTCAATATCGTATTATCCGCCAAGGCGCGCGAGATCGGCGAGGCGGGACTGGAGGCGGATATCCGCGTCTTCCTGCCGGAAAAATTGCCGGTCGCCGACCCTGACCTGTGCGCGCTGTTTGGCAACGCGCTGGACAACGCGGTCGAGGCGGCGAAGGACGCGGTGGACAGGCACATCACCGTGCGCGCCCGCGCGGAGAAGGGGCTGCTGATGCTGCGCGTGGTCAACGCCTACGCGGGCAAGCGGGAGGAAAAGCCGGACGGGCTGTTCGGCACCACCAAGGCGGACCAGCGCGCGCACGGCTTCGGCCTGCGCGGCATGCGCGAGATCGCTGCGCGTTACGGCGGCACGCTCGAGGCGGCGGCACGGGATGGGAAGTTTGAGCTGGTGGCCTGCCTGCCCCTTGCGGAAAGTCGGACCGAATAGCTGGCAGCGCGTCATAGAAAAAAGCATCGGATGATTTTTCATCCGATGCTTTTGTGTTTTTTACCAAGCGGGTTCCGGCTCTTTTTCGCCGCAGTATTTGTGCAGGGTCTCGCGGACCGCGTGTGGGCCGCGGTTCAACTCGTTAAACAGTGCGACGACCCTTTCCCCCACGCCGACCTCGAACAGGTTGATGCCGAAGTACATGGTGCTGGAAAGCAACGGGTACAGGCGCTCCTCGGTCACCTGGTCGCCCAAGCGGACCTCGCCGAGCAGCTTGTGGACGTTTCCGATCCGCGCGTCCGGACTGAGCTGGAACGGCTGACCCTCATCGTCCACGCCGACGAGATAGCGCAGCCAGCAGGCCAGCACGAGCGGGATATAGGTCAGGTGGGTCGCCCGATGCATGGGTACGGGGGAGTTATAATAGGCCTTGAGCGTTTCCCCGAAGCGGATGGCGAGCTTGCGGCTGGTGTCGGTCGC
Organism: Agathobaculum massiliense; assembly: GCF_900291975.1. Taxonomy (GTDB): domain Bacteria; phylum Bacillota; class Clostridia; order Oscillospirales; family Butyricicoccaceae; genus Agathobaculum; species Agathobaculum ammoniilyticum. The sequence continues at coordinate 1,096,604 of NZ_OMPN01000001.1, read as the reverse complement.
GATGCGCTGGGGCGTATCCTGTAGGAATGGATTGGGATACCGCTCGCCGAGCACCTCGTGCAGGAACGCGAACGGGTCGATCACGCCGGGGTCGGTGACGAGCGGCATGGCCTCGCGTTCGGACATGCGGGTGATCAGGTTCACCAGGTCGGGGTCCTGCATTTCGTCGCAGATGCGGGTGTAGCCGAGCAGGCAGCCGAACAGGCCCAGCGCGGTGTCCATCGGGTTCATGCAGGTGCAGGCTTTCATGCGGGCCGACTTTTCCACGATCGAGCGGCTGGTCAGGATAACGCCGAGCTGCTCGAACGCGGGATGGCCGTTCGGGAAATCGTTTTCGATCAGCAGGTGCTGCGGACGCTCGGAATTGACATAGGCCGCGGCGACCGTGCTTTTGGAGGTCGTGAAGATCTCCATGCCGCTCAGCCCGTCTTCCTGCAGCATAGCGCAGACGCGCTCGTCCGGATGCGGGGTGATCTTGTCGATCATGGAGAGCGGGTAGGTCAGCTTTTTGGTGATATAGTCAAAGTCCTCCTGCGTGATGTGTCCGTGTTCGAGCCAGCCACCGGCGAGGTCGGTCGTCATGCGGCGGAGCAGGTGGCTGTTGTTCTGGCAGTTGTCGAGCGAAACCAGCGCGACTGGCGCAAGACCGGCGCGGGCGCGCGCGAGGCACAGTGCCGTGATGCGGCCGGCAAACGTGGAAGCAGCTTGCGGGCCTTGCAGGATATCCTGACCGACCGCGGGTAAAAAATGGCGCTGGTCGTCGCGCAGGACGTAGCCTTTTTCCGTGATGGTGAACGACACCATCTGCAGGTCGGGGCTGGTGAAAATCTGGCGCAGGCGGTCCTCGTCCTCGCTCATCTTCAGGCTTTCTGTGACCGAGGCGACAACCTCCTTGTTGACCGTGCCGTTGGGATACACGGTCGCGACGATCGAGAGATGGTCGCAGCTCCGGTAGCAGCGGTCGATCAGCTCCTCGTCATAGCCCTCGCAGCAGATCACACCGGCTCGGGAAAGGCGGGCGGTCAGCAGGCGCTGTGCAAGCACAGCGGGGAAAGCGCGGAACAGGTTGCCAGCGCCGAAATGCAGCCAGACCGGATGGGCCTTGGTGTAATCGCGGGCAGCCTGGATATCATACTGCGGCAGGCGGTAGCCTTTCCAGGAAAGGTTTTGCGAAAGGTTTTCAAGAGAAAGTTTCATGGGTTCACATCCTTTGGTGTTCATAAGAATAGGAATGCGGTGTGCCGATGGATACTCATATATATAGTATACCAAAAACGCAGATGAAACAATGTTTTTTTAAGCGCGGCGGCCGCATTTTTCCATTCCGGCCGCCGCGCTGCGCTTTCTCGGAAAGGGCGGGGCAGCCCCGCCCTGCCTATGCCAGGAAGGAGCGGCTTATGATATAAAATTCCTCTTGGCTGGGCAGACGGCGTTTTTCCATGGGCTCCAGGCTGTCATCATACCGCGCCGCCGCCTTCTCATCGACCTCCATAGCGGGGCTGCCATAATATACCCAGCGTTTCCCGCCGAGTGCATGGGGGACAAGCTCCTTGACCAGCATCGCCGCGGGGAAGCGCCCGTCCTCCGTGGCGATATGGAACCGCCTGCAGCTCTGAAAGCCGCGGCCCACATAATTGGCGGGACTGCCGAAAATAACGATCCCATCATACCCAAGGGCGGCCGCACGCACGAATGAATGCTCCATCAGCCGCGTCCCATAGCCTTTCCGCTGGTACTCCGGTGCGATGCTGAGCGGGCCGAACGTCAGGATATCCTTTTCCATACCCGACTCGCCGACCAGCTTGGCTTTTGTATACATAATATTGCCGATGACCTGCCCGTCCAGCTCGAGTACGAAATCCAGCTCCGGCAGGAAGTCCGCATGCCCGCGCATGCAGTGGACCAGGTAATGCTCCACACAGCCCGGGATATAAATATTGTAGAAAGCACGGCGTGTGAGCGTTTCCACGGCGGTATAGTCGCCTGCCGTTTCATTGCGTATCACCATCATGTGACCATCTCCTTTCGGTTTGTCGACGGATAAAAAGGAGCTGCAGGACGGCCGGCGTCCCGCAGCCCACTGCACGGTTCCCCCTGCCGGTCAGCCCAGTGCCTCGCGCAGCTTGTAATGCATCAGCTTGCCGGTTGCGGTGTGCGGCAGCTCGTTAACGATATGGTAGACGCGCGGCCACTTATAGGAGGACAGCATGGGGCTTTGTGCGCAGTACGCTTTGAGCTCCTCTGTGGTCAGGCTGTCGTCCGACGGGACGACGTATGCCGCCACGACTTCGCCGCGCAGCGCGTCCGGCACGCCGATGACCGCGCTTTCCGCGACCTTGGGGTGGCCGTTGAGCACGGCTTCAATCTGCGCCGGATAGATATTCTCGCCCGCGGACACAATCATGTCGTCCTTGCGTCCGGCAACGGTAACGAATTCATCTTCATCCCAGGTACCCACGTCGCCGGTGTAGAGCCAGCCCTTATAGAATTTTCGGGCGGTCATTTCCGGATTATTGAAATAGCAAAACGCGCTTTTCGCGGGGGAGGAAATGATGATCTCGCCCGGAGTCTCCCCGTCGCGCGGGACGGTATCCTCCGGCTCCGCGTGCGCGCCGTCCGCGCGGAGGGCGACCAGGCGCACCTCGTCGTCCGTGCAGGAGCGGCCGGCTGAGCCAGCCCGGGCGGGCAGGTCGAACGGACGCAGGAAAGTGTTCCAGAACGTTTCGGTGGTGCCGTAGCCGTTGAAGATATTGGGGGTCAGAAGCTGCATGTATTTTTCGCATGCGGCCTTTTCAAACGGCGCGCCCATGGTTACGATGCCGCGCAGCGCGGACAGGTCGGCGGGCGTGCGTTCCTGGGTGCGCGCGAGCATGGCGATGATGGTCGGTACGCCGATCAGGAAAGAGATGCGGTATTTTTCCGTGTATTCCAGACAGCGCTTGGGCGCGAAGTCGCGCAGGATGACGACCTCGCCTCCCGCGTACAGGGTCGGGCAGGGGCCACCCGAATGGATGCCGCCGCGGTGGAACCAAGGGGTCATATTCATCGTGCGGTCGGTCGGACCCAGCGGGAAATGCATCATCACATCATGCGCGGAAAGCACCTCGTTGACATTGTTGATCGGCACGCCCTTGGGCCGGTTGGTCGTACCCGAGGTATACAGGCGGGTGGTTTCGTCGTAGATATGGGGTGCGAAATCGACCGGCGGGTCGGTCTCCGACTGGCCGGACACATAATCCGGATAACAGACATGACCGTCGGGCGCCTGCGCGCCGCCCCGGTAATCGACCATCACAACGGCCTGCGGCTTGTACTCGCACAGCGCAAGCGCGCCGCCGGACAGTTCGCCGAAGGCAGCGTCGTACAGGAACGCCTTGGGGCGGCTGTCGTCGATCACGAGCGCGATTTCGCCCGCGCCCTGGCGGTAGTTGACCGGACAGGCGATGGCGCCGATCTTGTGCGCCGCCAGATAGCAGAACACGAATTCAGGAGAATTGAGCAGGGCGAACATCACCACGTCATTTTTCCCCACCCCGTCCGCGCGCAGCGCGTGCGCCAAGCGGTTGGCTGCGGCATTCAGCTCGCGGTAGGTCCAGCGGCGGCCAGAGAGAGGGTCGTGCAGCGCCGGCCGCGCGCCGAAACGGGATACGTTGCGTAAAAAACCGTTCAAATAGGTGAACCGAGTCTCAAAGGTGTCCCGAAACATGGACACATCATAGGTATATTCATTCATCATTTCAAAGGGGCCTCATTTCTGGTATCGGGAAAGGACGATGCTGGAGTTCTGCCCGCCGAAGCCGAGGGAGTTGCTCATGGCTGAGTCGATATTCGCCCGGCGGGCCTGATTGGGAACATAATCAAGGTCGCATTCCGGATCTGGATTTTCAAGGTGCAGGGTGGGCGGCAGGATACCGTCACGGATGGCTAGGATGCAGGCGATCGCCTCGGTCAGGCCGCCCGCGCCCATCAGGTGTCCGGTGGCGGATTTGGTCGAGGACAAGGGGGGCGCGGTCTCGCGTCCGCCGAACACGGCCTTGACCGCCAGCGTTTCCGCCCTGTCCCCCAACGGGGTGGAGGTGCCGTGCGCATTAATGTAGCCGATGGCGGCGGGCGGCAGGCCGGCGCGTCCGAGCGCCCGCTTCATACAGGCCGCGGCGCCCGCGCCGTCCGGACAGGGCGCGGTGACGTGATGCGCGTCCGAGGTGTTGGCCCAGCCGGCCAGCACGGCGTATATATCGGCGTCGCGCGCCAGGGCGTGTTCCTCGGTTTCGATGATGAGCGCGCCGCCGCCCTCGCCGATAACGAACCCGTCGCGGTCGAGGTCGAACGGGCGGCAGGCATGTTCAGGGTCGTCGTTACGGCGGGACAGCGCCTTGGCCTGCGACAGGCCGGACACCACAATCGGACACAGGATGCTTTCCCCACCGACCGCGAGCACCGCGTCCGCCTCGCCGGTGCGCAGCAGCATGGCGGCGGTCATGATCGCGTCGCCGCCCGCGGAGCAGGCGGTGTTGAGCGTCAGGCTCGGCCCGCAGATGCCATGCGCAATGGCGATCTGCGCGGCGGCGATGTTGCCGATGGTCATAGGCACGAAGCGGGGGCCGACGCGGTGGCCCGCGTCGAACGCGGACTGTGTCTGCGCGACCGTGGTCACGCCATCCATCGCCGTACCCATCACGATGCCGATGCGGTCGGGCTCGCCCGAAACCGAAAGCCCGCTGTTCCCGAGCGCCTCCTGCGCGGCAGCGAAAGCGAACTGCATGAAGGGGTCCATCGTGCGCGCGAGCGCCTTGGGCATGTGGTCGACGGGGGCGAAACCCTTCAGCTCGGCCGCGATCTGCACGGGCAGGCCGGATGCGTCGAAACGGGTGATCGGGCCTACACCGCAGCGGCCGGCCTTGAGCGCCTCCCAGTAGGCGGCGACCCCGATGCCGATGGGCGTTACCGCGCCCATGCCGGTGATTACCAGTGTTTTTTCTGTCATACTCATTCCTCAATTTCTATATTCAGTTGATAGAAATACATGTATAGTATACCAGATTAAGCGAAAAAATAAAAGTATTTTCACCTTATAATATGTTCAATAACAAAAGCCTCCCCGCTGCAGCGGGGAGGCTGGGAAAGGAAAGCTCAGGCCTTTTTCGGTTCGGCAGGCGCCGCAGCGCCGGCGGAAAGGTTGGGCAGCTTGGGCGCCCAGGTCCTTTCAGGCGGGCGGATGTCGATTGCGGGATTGAAGGCATAGTAGTTCTTCGCGTCCAGGTTCTCCTGCACGACGCGCAGGGCGTCGCCGAAGCGCTGGAAGTGTACGATCTCCCGTTCACGGAGGAATTTGAGCGGCTCGCGGACATCTGGATTGTCGATCAGGCGCAGCAGGTTGTCATAGGTCGTGCGGGCTTTCTGCTCTGCTGCAACTGCAAAAGAACAACATATCATTCGAAACAGATAGGACAAGCTGCCTCCCCTTACACTACAACCATACTGCTATACTACTTGAAAGGTCTGCTCGACGTGGAGAGCGGGAAGCTGTTCAACACGTCGAGTAATATGACTATGCAGTAGTCGTATCACATATATAAGAAGATAGACGAGGATACCCGCCAGCCGCTCAAAAAGACTGTGTTCAAGATCACCAAATCCAGAGGCGAGTTTGTCAGGGAAGCCGAAACCGACGCAAACGGCGCTATCACACTGGACGGACTGCCGGCAGGCAGCTATATTGTGACGGAGATCAAAGCGCCGGACGGGTATATTTTGCAGGATACACCCAAGACCTTTGAGATCAAGGATAGCGGGAGCATGGAACTGGTGTTCACGAATAAAAAGGCATACGGATTGCAGATCCGCAAAGTCGTCAAAGGTACAAACCAGCCGCTGGACGGCTGCGCGTTTACAGTGGAAAAGGCGAATGGCGAGATGGTCGGCACTTACACCACGGATTCCTCCGGCCTTGTGACGGTTTCCGGTCTGGAGGACGGCGTCTATATTGTGACCGAGCTATCCTGTCCGGAGGGTTACCGGCTGGACCCGACCCCGCAGAACGTGATTGTAACGTCCGGGGAGCTGGCGACCGTCACCTTTGAAAATGAAAAGCTCGCCGGCGTGCGCATTAAAAAGGTCGACGCCGTGACAGGCGAGGGCGTCTATGGGGTACGCTTTCTCATCAAGGACGAGCACAACAATCTGATCGGCGAGTACAGTACTGATCAGGACGGCTACATCGAACTGGACGACCTGCTGACAGACGGCAAGAGCGAGATCAAGCTCAAGGTGGAGGAGGTCGCTGCCGCGGAAGGCTATGTGCTGGACGATACCGTGCGCACGCTCCGCGTCCGGCGCGGCGAGACGACCGAGCTTGTCGTGGAAAACACCCCGATCCTTGGCCAGATACAGGTGGTCAAAAAGTCTGCGCAGGACAACCCAGTCACGAATCAGTCGAAAGGCAGCCTGCTCGAGGGCGCGGTGTTCGAGATCACCAACGCCGACACCGGCCGCGTGGTGGACACCATGACCTCGGATTCCCGAGGCATTGCCGCCTCCAACCCGATCCCACTGGGCCGCTACTATGTGCAGGAGGTGCAGGTGCCGCGGTTTTATCAGCTGAATAACGAAAAGGTAGAGGCCAAGCTCAAGGTGGAAGGCGACGTGGTGCAGATCGAGATGTACAACGACCCGGCAAACATCCAGACCACCATTGAAAAGACCGGCAACTACACGGTAGACGCCGGCTTGAATATGCGGTATGACTTCACGAACATTGCAAATAACTCGAATGTTACGCTGGACAACTTCTTCTGGCATGACCGCATCCCCACGGACGCGGTGCGCGCGGCCACGCTGACCACCGGTACCTACAATGCCCGCGTCTGGTATAAGATCACCTTTAAGACCAACATGAATGATTACCGCACGCTGGCGGACAATCTGCTTTCAACCAACGCGTATTCGTTCAAGATCGACAGTGGCTCGCTCAAACTGGCGGCCGGCGAATATGTGACCGATATCCGCTTTGAGTTCGGCACAGTGCCGGCTGGCTTCGAAATGACCGAGAAAGCGACGCTGCTGGTCTATGTGCCGGATTACATGGCGAATGGTTATAACATCATCAACCGCGCGGAGTGCGGCGGCTCGTATCAGGGCGAGTGGGACAACGCTGCCAGCGTATGGGTGACTAAAATCTACCGCGCGCCCACATATACCAAGCCTACGCTCCCGCAGACTGGATTCTAAAAAGAAAGAAAGGGCTTTGCAATATGAAGAACAGAAAACAACTGCAGAGGCTGATTATGCCGCTGCTCGCCGCGCTGTTTATCGGCGCGGCGGGCGCAGTACAGGAAAGCGAACAGGTGCTGCTCGACGGCGACAAAGCAAGCTTTGAGCCGGTCAGCACCGAGCTGGTTGAGATAAACGGTGTTCCGACACTCACCAAGACTTTTGAGCTGGCGCCGGACATCGATCCCGCTCTGCTCCGTGAGGAGCCGTTTTCTCAGGACGGCTACTGGTACCGCTATCAGCGTATGGAAAAGGCCGACCAGGAGATAACAGACAAAAAGCAGGCCGAGGAAACCGTTACAGTAGACGCGCCCTCCGGTGAGCTTGCGGACGTGATCGGTAAGTTCCCCTACACACGAAGCTACAGCAAGGACGGCTATACTGGCGAGTTGCTGCTGGACGTGCAGAGCATCAAGGTGGAGGCGACTGGGTACAGCACCGTGACGGACAGCCACCCGCATACCGTCACCAAAACGTATGAGCTTGCCTACAATGACCGCGGCCTTGTACCGGAGACGGTGCAGGCGGACGGGCTGACGCTGCCGCTCACGAATCTGAGATGGTCCGAAACGAAAAATGTGGAGGACTCGGACGTCCCTGCGGTATGGACAGCAACAGCCATCTACAGCAAAACCACCTATACGCCCCGCGAAGTGGCGGACGGATACCGCGCTACAGCAGTCTACAAGGGCGAGGTGGGGAAAACCAGTGTCGGGAGCGTGGTCTACACCGTGACCTATACGGGAAACAAGATACCGGTCCTGCCCGGGCTGGATCCGGACGTTACCGTATCGCAGGTCGCGATCGTGACAGGGCTGGCAGCCCTGTTCCTGTTGGCGGCAGTGCTCTGGTATCTGCGTTGGCATATTGTCCACATCTATGTCTATAACGAGGAGCGCCGCATCCATGACGTCGTAAGCCGCCAGTATGTGCGGGTACGGATGCCGAAGTACGGCTTTCGGTTTTACAGGGGCATGAGGAAACCGAGTATACGGTCATCCTGCGCCGGCGGCTCGCCAGATGGCTGGAGGGCCTGTCCTTTAACCGGCTGGAGGGTATGGGAGGTGGCTACACTGCCCAAAGCCAGCTCACCACCACAAATGGGCATTTCGGTGCGGTCTCCATCGGCAGCCGCGGCATTTTCGCTTATGTCTACCCTGGAGCCACCTATGAGAATATGAAAAAGGGCGCCGGTCATGTGGACGGGACAAGCGCCTGGAATGGAAATGTTTCGTTGTGCGGCCACAACCGCGGCTCGTGGCCGTATTTCGGAAATCTGAAATATGTGCAGGTTGGGGATGTCGTCACTTATAAGACCTCGCTCGGCATCCGCACCTACCGCGTTACCTTTGCCGGACGCATCCTTGCTACAGATACGGACGTGCTGAACCCCACGGCAGGCGACCAGATCACTATGCTCACCTGTATCGCGAACGAACCGGCTTACCGGTTCTACGTGATCGGACAGGAAATGCGATGAAAGGATGATACAATGAAATTCCGTGGCATGATCGCCGCCTGCATGGCGGGGGGCTCTGCTTCTGTCCACAGGCTGCGCGGACGACAAAGCAAAAATGGAGGTACCCGATACGGACACAGCAGTATTCATAGAGATGGAACAGACAGGTTTGGAGGGATGGGATGACGCAGAGAATGAGACGGTACAGGATGTGCCGCTGGTGCGGCGTGATGTGGAACTCGCGTCAGGAGGTACGGCCGCCCTGTATGCACTTGATACGGGCGAGGAGCCGTCTACCGGAACGGATGAACTCACATCGGTCAGCGCGGAGCTGGTGCTGAACAGCGCTGCTGTCCAGCTGGGCGCATACGGTACGGTGCGCGAACTGGCCGAAAGCGAGCTGTACCACTGGGCAGATGCGAGCGAATTCGACCTGATCCAGTACACCCAGCCGCTACAGATCAACGAGACCCGATATGCAGTCCATCTGCGGTTGGAAAATGACAAAGTCGGTATGGAGCAGCTGGTGGTCTACACTGATCTGGGCGGCGTCGCCCGGGTGGACCGCCTGTGGCGCTCCATACCGGATATGCAGGCGGAGGAAAGCTCGCCCGCATTTGACAGGACCGCCGCTTATCTCATTTCAGACCAAGCCTTATAATATTGGCATGAGCCGGTATGACCTTTTCCGTTCATACCGGCTCATTGTATTTTATGGAGAAGCCAGCGGTAAAAATTCAAGAGGTCTGAGTGAAAAAACGAAAGGGAGATAAGGAGGGATCAAAGCATAGCAAGAGGCCGCAGTTGGGTCTGCGGTTGGGATAAACGCAGTATGTAAGAAGCCAGGATCTCAATAAATTCGGAGGCGGTAGGAATACAGGCCAGCGGATAGCCGGCCATCTCGAACAGCAAAGGACGATTGACTTTCCATGCTCTTGCAGCGGCAGTTCGGATATTGCGTTCCACAGCAGTCCATTTGCAGTGGAAGTGAGAGGCGGTTTCCATATAGATTTTCTTTGTGACAGCCTCTAAACGAGATTCATCATGAACTACCAGACAGATGGCATGGGCGGTGTGCTGAAACCCTTTGTAGCATCTGGTAATGCCGAATAAACGTAACGTATCCTGAACGGTTGTCATAGGTATATCCTCCCAAATACAAAGATTTGAGAAGATAATACAACCAAAAACAGGAAATTCAATTTTTGTCGCTATTATTCGACACTTTTTGTTTCTAGGAGATACCGGCTGCCAGGGGCCGGTCTTCCTTGAAAATAGCATAAATGGTGTTGCAGAGTTTGCGGGAGATGGTGCCGATCGCGGTAAGATGGTGCTTGCCGCGAGCACGGAGGGACTGGTAATACTCTGAGAGAATGGGGGCACAAAAAGCCGCCTTGGAGGCGGATAGCCAGATGGCCCGCCTGAGATACGGTGAGCCCCGTTTAGAGATTTTCTGCCTTGTTCCGATAAACTCACCGGACTGTGTGACTCGTACATCCAACCCGGCAAAGGCGACCAGTTTATTGGATGCGTCAAAGCGATGGATGTCTCCGATCTCGCTCAGGATAATGGCGCCCAAGAGGCAGCGCCAAAGGTGTCTGAAAACAAGTGACAGATTCGTGACGAAGAACTGCCCGAAGCGCACGATCTGGGCGATAATGAAGCTGTCCTTTCGGTCATTCTTTGTCTGACGAATATACATCTTCCGAAAAGCCTCAGACTGGATGGGATTGATGACCTTTACTTCAAAGCCATGCTCCAGCAGATACCCGTACACGCTCGGCCAGTAATGGCTGGTGGCCTCCATGCCAATGAGCAGGTCATCTTTTGAGCTGTTCAGCTTCTGAACATTGCCGCCAGCTTCTCACAGCCCTCTTTGCTGTTGGAAAATGAAATGCTGTCCAGCAAGGCCGCGCCGGCCTCACCTATGACCGTGGCTTCATGTTTGTATTTGGCGATGTCGATCCCGCAGTAGAGCATGGGAAACCTCCTCTTTCAAAATTCCAGACAGAGTTCCCTCACGCTTCTTTGCGGAACACAACCTCGTTAGATATCCAGCGCATCCTCGCTATCCAGCCATTCGTGTCCACCCGCAAAGACAGAGGCGCAATTCTCTCTTTGGAAGCTGTACTTCAAGGAGACAACCTGCGCCCTCTGTCTGCTGGCCTTATTATCCCACATGGATTGTGGAACAACAAGTGGGTTTCATGCGGTTCCCCACATTATACGGGAGAGAAAAAACATGACCACAAAGAAACTGCGCATCCCCATCTTACTGCTGGCGCTGTGGCTGATAGCGGCGACGGTTATCCCGCAGTCCTATGCCGCGGGCGGTACGCACCGCGGCGAAGTAAAAAACGGTACCGGTTATACATCCAGCGCGGTCGGCGTCAACGTGTGAGAGACCGGCATCGCCCGAGACATATCCTTTGTGCCGATAGAGGGCTATTGCATCACGCCGGTGAACGCCTCTAATGGCGATACATCGGCCAGCGTGGAGATCAAGACGGAGGAAATGCCGGTGCAGATTACCGCGGGCGGCATGGCGCTCCCCTTGTAGCATGAGGGGCGGAGCGTCACGGTTACTGTCCCAGGCAACTGCACTGGAAACCTTATCTTGTCCGCTGCTGCGGAAGCCGTATCTTACCGGCTCGCCGTGACCGCGGACAGCGGCATTGAGGTCAGCGACGGCGGGACGTATGGCGCAGGCAAGACCGTGACCATCACCGCTGAGCCTTCCGGCGAAGCAGGGGTCACCCGCGTACAGGTGGCAAAGCCACGATGGCGTTGACGGCAGAAGAAAATCTGAGCGTCTATTTTTACAGCAACGGCAGGCCGGGGGAGCAGCCGCTGGTCGTCCGCGTCAGCGGCGATAAGGGCGTGGACATAGGTGGCAGCTGTATTGAAGTGAGGCGCGGGAATGATGTGAATATCGGAGCGCAAGCTGAACGCGGCTGTGAGATCGCCGAGGTACGGTTGGACGATGGAGTGCAGTCCGTAACCGGCTATGTGTCCGAGGGGCGCGTTTGGCTGGGCGGCAAGGTGTACCGCATAGACCAGATCGATGGCCGCTTCTGCCTCCCGCACGGGTGTGAACGACGGCGGCTCGGCGACGTATACGGTTTCGCCGGACAAGAGTTATACGCTGGATACCGTCACGCTGCGCGTGGGCAGTCGGCAGGAGACCGCCCATGTGGAGGATGGCACGATCAAAGTAGGGGATAGGTCTTATCCTATGAGCCTTTCTGCAAAAGGCGTTTTAAAAGTCGCCGTAAGCAATATCAGGGACGACGTGCGGCTCAGCGCCGGTGCGGTACGCAAAAACAACGGCACATTGTTTCTGCGTAATGGCGTCACCGCGCCGTATTTTGAAGGTATGGGAAACTACCGGTTCTGTCCGGAGGACACCCTGACCCGTGCGGAAGCGGTCAAGCTCATTAACCGTGTGACCAGCCGGTCGCTGTGCGTGTATACCATCCAGACCAGATTTGCGGATGTGCCTGCCTCGCACTAGGCGTTTTGGGATATCATCAGTGCTGCAAATTGCGTAATATAACAAAAAAACCGCCTGGAAAGGCGGAACGTATAGACGACAAGTGGCTTGTGTGATATACTGGACACAGGAACGCTGTTACATATGGCGGTCAGCCCACTCCCCACAAAGGGGGTGATGCTTTATGAGACGATTCGTAAGAATTGTAATATGGGCAATCCTTTTGCTGCATATTTTACTTATAAAAGCGCGTTGACCGCTCGGCTGGTACCCGAACGGTCAACTTTTGTTGATACCCAATAGGGGCTGACTGCTGTAACAGCGTTCCCTTTGTGTATCTATTATAAGCGGTGCGCGCCGCTTTGTCAAGCAGACGGAGTGAACGCGCTGCTACATTAGCAGCATGCATCTATCACATGCTGCGCCCGCTCCAGGATCTCGCGCCGCCATTCCGCCTGCGCGGGATTTTCGTTGACATAGGCGCTATTGTATGCGTGCTGCGCGGCCTGCTTCAGGTCGCGGCTGCGCTCCCCTGCTTCCAGCCGGCGTTCAGCGGCCTCCAGCTCGGTAAGCGCGCTTGCCAGATTACCATCGGTCCATGCCATTTTCATCACACCTCTTACCTTGTATTGCTTTGCCTATTATAGCAGGGCTGTACAGGCCAGTCAACCAAAGGAGGAATTTCCCATTGAATCAAAATAAACTGCAAAAGGCGCGTCCCGCCCTCGGATGGATGGAACGCGCCTTCTTATTTTACCGTATCGCGCTGGTGCTGCCTGTCATCGCCGCGGTCCTGATCCCGCTGGCCTTTGCCGTGGAGGACATGTGGACGGCGGACCGCATCATCAAGGACGTGTATTCCAAGATTGCCGCCATTTCAACCGCACTCGCCGGCCTGATGAGCGCGGTGGCGATCAACGGCGCGCCAAAATGAGCGGCACACAGCAAAAGGCTGACAGCGCGTGGGAGTGGCTCAAAAGAGTCTGGCTCGCCTGGGTCATCATCAACGGCATCGGCGCGTTCATCGCCTACGTCCGCCCGCTTTTTGACGGGCTGGCGACGCTGGAATGACCGCTGATAAGTGACGAAATATGCTACACTGGCGATGACAAGGAGGGGCGGTTACGCTATGTCCAAGCACAAAGTTGAGTGGAATAAAAGCACCTGCTGTAAGTGCGTAGCGGAAGGTCGTGGACAAGGAGAGCTATGCAATGATAAATTGTAGCTTACCTATCTTAAAAGCTATGAGCAATATAGAGTGTTAAATTTGCATTGATATCTACTCGAAATATTGCTATACTATAAAAGTAAAAACAAAATGGAGGTGTTAGTGATGCCGAGTATTCGCCCGATCTCTGACCTTCGCAATAGTGCCAATGAGATATCGGATTTCTGCCACCAGACCCGCGAGCCTGTTTTCATCACCCGCAACGGAACCGGCGATATGGTTGTGATCAGCATGGAGGAATATGAACGCCAGCAGGGATTGATCGACCTGTACGGCAAGCTGTCGGCGGCGGAGCAGGAGATCTCTTCCGGAGCGGAAGGGGAGGACTTTGCCGCTTTTGCGGCGGACCTGTGGGAGAGCATTCATGGAAACGTATAAAGTCAGGATCTATCCTACAGCGAAACAGGATATGCGGGAGATTGTCCAGTACCTGAACACCCTATCACAGGAGAGCGCACTGGCCAATTACGATCTGCTGGTAGAAAAGATAGCGGGACTGGCCCAGATGCCGGAGCGCTGTCCCCAGCTCAATGACCTTGCGTTGCGGGCAAAGGGATATCGGTATCTGCTCGTCAAAAACTATCTGGTTTTTTTCGTGGTCGCAGGCGATACCGTCCAGATCAGGCGCGTACTATATGCGCGAAGGGACTACCGCGCATTGCTGTGATGCGGTACTTTGTCTGGCGACATGACACAACAACTGAATAGTATAAAGACGCTTCTGTTACTGAAGCGTCTTTTCTATTAGCGGCGCCGTATCATATTTCCCATATGCGGCCTGGTTTTTTGTTTTACTGGAAGGGAGGGAACCTGAAATTCTCGAAAAGTTAGTAAAAGCCCTGTTTGAATGGCTGGCGTCGCTGTGGTATGAGATAGTGGAATATCTGCTGGACCAGCTCATGGAGCTGTTTAATGTGGATCTTTCCTACTTCGCAGAACGCGTGCCGGTCATAGACGACATTGCAAACATCTTTGTTGCGGTGGGCTGGGCGCTGCTTATCGGCAACCTGGCGTATCAGGCGATGCGTTCCATGGCCTCAGGCGTCGGCATCGAGGCGGAGGAGCCGGGGCGGCTGTTCCTGCGCAGCGCGATGTTTTCCTTTTTGCTGCTCGTCAGCCGGCAGATCTGTGCGATTGGCTTTGACCTGTCCGCCACGGTCATGGAGATGCTGCAGGTGCCGGACGCCGTCACCTTTGACCCGTTCGGGGAGGAAACCTTTGATACGCTCCCCAACGCGGGCTGGCTCATCGTCATCGTGGTAAACATCGTCATCCAGTGGCAGCTTATCCGGCTGTTCTTCGAGGTCGCGGAGCGGTACGTTATCCTCTGTGTCCTGACGTACTGCGCGCCGCTGGCCTTTGCGATGGGCGGGTCGAAAAGCACAGGCGATATCTTCCGCGGCTGGCTGCGGATGTTCGCCAGCATGTGCGTACTCATGGTGTTCAATCTGATGTTCGTCAAGCTGGTGCTGTCCGCGCTCTCCACAGACCCGAACGGCGCGGCGATCATCCCGTGGGCGATGCTCGTGGTTGGCATTGTCCGTATGGCGAAGAAGATGGACGGCGTTATCCTGCGCATCGGCCTGAACCCCGCTCTCACCGGGGACACGCTGGGTGCGCGCTTCCCCGGCGCGCTCACGGCCATGGCCCTGCGCAGCATCGCGTCCGTCGTGACACGCACGGCGGCGCAGAACACACCATCCGCCGGACACCGCAATACCTCCGGCCCGCCGCACGGGGGCGATTCGCTGCGGCACAGCGGCATCCTAGCCGGCGGCAGGCCGTCCGGCGCTCCCCGCCGATCCGGCACTTCGCGGCCATCTGCCGCAGGCAAAGGGACGGGGACGCCGTCCCGCCGTGCAGCAGATAAGACCGCCGCGCAGGGGGCATATTCCGGCGCGCGTGTGGCGGACACGTTGGCAGCCTTCCGCAGCCGGTACGGCGCGGATAACGCCGAGGCTATGCGGCAGGTGCGGCAGGCGATCAGCATCGATGCGGATGACTGGGGAGACGAGAACTATACCGGCAGCGTGGTGCAGAACAACACTGCCCAGACCGTTTCGGGTACTGGCAGCCGGGTGATGCCGCCGGCGCCGCCAAAGCGTCCGCTTCCGGAGAACTTCGGCCGCATGGACCCGCCGCAGACAGACGGCAAGCTGCCGCCGGTCATGCCACAGCGCACAGCGGATGGACAGGCCAGCCATATGGTATCCCCGGTCACGCCGCGGCCGCCGGAACAGGTACAGTCCGGCAGCGGGGTCATACCGGAACGCGGCACATTCACAGCGGAGCATGGAAACAGACAGCTAGGGCATACGCCGCAGGCGGGTAAGATCAGTCAGGTCATGCCGCCGTCGCCGCAGCAGATACATCAGGATCGGATGGGCATGGAAAACCATACATCCATATCCAATACAGAGCGACCGGCGGCACAGCCGGTCACCAGCATGACGCCGGCCACCCCGCCCGTACCGGCTGGCGGGACGGCGCAGGCAAAACAGGACACTGCACCGATCGCCAGAGCATCCGCTGCAACGGTCGCCGCTGGCAGCATGGCGTCCGGCCGTGCGGATGTGGTCCGTATCTCCCCTGCGCGGGAAGCCCCGCCGCGATCAGTACATCCGGCGGCTGGGCGCGTTGTCTCTACGGCAAAACAACAAACGCCTTCGACGGCACAACAGAGGGTTCCGTCTCCTGCCCGGGTGATGCCGTCTGCACCACACAAGACATCTGCACAGACGGGATCACAGGTCGCGCCCACACAGGCGGCAGCTGTGACACCTGCCGCGCCGTCGCAGGCACACGCGCAGCCAGCCGCAAAGCTGCAGCCGGATGTTGCACCCGCAGACCGTCGCCCTACAGTTACCCCAGCAAAACGGGAACAAAAACCGGAGCGCCTAGATACGGCATCCCATCCGGACGTCACCCCGGGCGTCCACACGCCGGATATGGTAACGCCGCCGCCTGCCGTCCAGCCCCGTACCCTACGACGCAGCGCACAGCCGCTGAAAAGTAAAGCGGCGCCGGAAACACCAAAGGGAGGAGGAATCCACAATAGAAAACGCAGGAGAAAGAAATAATCACAGCCACACCGCAGCAGCTGTAGCGCGGATCGCGCAGGCGGCATGGGCGGGAGGCGTCCACGGCGCAAAGCAGTGCTGGCCCTGCTCCTCATCGGCCTTTGCCTGCCCCTGCTGCTTGCCACCGTGCCGTGCAGCCTGTTCGGCGCGCCCAGCGTGTCGTCTCCGGATATCCAGGAGATGACCGCCCATGCGGAGGAGCTCACCGCCGCATGGAAGCGGCAGCGCACGCTGGAGCAGCAGGCGGTAGACCTGTTCGTATCGCTCCTGCCGGAGGATCTGGGCTTTATCCGCATCGAGAAGCGGCTCGGCAACACGAACGATTACTGGATGATCGCCATTACCTCGGTGTACAGCGAGCAGGACGTGATGACGATAGACGAAGCGAAGATCGTCCGGACCATGCAGGCCAAGCTCCAATATGACCTCGAAGCGGAGTATGACGCGGAGGGGGATTTCATCGGCTATGTGCTGGTGATCTCAGACATGACGCCAACCGAACTCATGGACAAGCTGGGCATGGACGGGCAGCAGCGCATGTGGGCGGAGGTCATTTACAATACCATCTGCGACGCGGAATACAGTGCGCCGGGCGGGTCTGTGGACAACACAGCGGATATGGATTTCTCCGATGTGGTGTTCACCGGCAGGGGTAATTCCAGGGACGTCGTGTATTTCAGCCAGTACGATCCCCGCTGGGGTGGGCTGATGTACGGCCAGACCAATACGATCGCGGGGGCGGGCTGCGGGCCAACGTCGCTTGCCATCTGCGTATCCACGCTAACGGATACCATCGTCACGCCGCCGGAGGTCTGTGACTGGTCCGTAAAAACGGGCCACCGCTGCGAAGGCAGCGGGAGCTACCACAGCCTGATCCCAGATGGGGCGGCGCATTACAACGTCCCCTGCCGCGGCATCGGCCGGAGCGGGACCGAGCTGGTAAAGGCATTGCAGGAAGGCAAGCTCGTGATCGCGATCATGTCCGCCGGGCATTTCACCCGCGGGGGACATTTCATCGGCGTAGTGGTCTGGCACTTTTAAGGGATGCTGATAAACTCCGTCCGGCTCGGTGTCCGCCAGTCCTTTGACGCGGACAGTGGGATCACGGATATCTGGACGGTAAACCCGTTCCTCAACCTGATCGCCCCGTTTACCCCCACCGGTATTTTTGTCACCGCCTCACTGGTCACGATGGCCTGCCTGCTGACGCGCAAGGGGTATAACTGGATAGCCGGCTATCATCCGGTAAAGGACAGGCGCGGGTTCGATATCCTGCCGGACGGCACACACGGCTCGAGCCGGTTCATGAAGCGGGAGGAGATGGGGCGGGTACTGGATGTGGGCAGGCTGGACAGCCTTTCCGGCACGGTCTACGGCAAGCATAAGGACGACCCGCTGGACAGCGATGCTTATGCGGACTATGTCGCGTCCAGCAAAAAGGCTGGCCTCGCCGGCAGCCTGCTGGTCGTGGGCGCGCCGGGTACCGGCAAGAGCTGGGGGTTCGTCCGGCCGTTTGTACTCCAGTGTGTGAAGCGGCGCGAGAGCATCGTCCTGACCGATCCCAAAAATGAACTTTATGAAAGCATGGCCGGCTACTTGATCGATCAGGGTTACGAAGTGCGGGTGTTTAACCTGCTGGATATGGAGCACTCGGACCGTTGGGATCCGATCGGCGAGGCGGACCACGACCCTCGCCTTGTCCCTGTCATTGCCTCCACCATCATCGCTAACACCTCAAGCGAGAAGGAGGCCAACGATTTCTGGTCTAAAGCTGAACTTAACCTGCTCACGGCGCTGTTGTACTATGTCCAGAACGAACAGGACAAGTCCGGACGGCGACTGCCGCTGGCGATGCGGCGGCTGGGCAGGGTGCTGGCCCTGCCCAGCGAGGACGGCCTCAAGCAGATAGATGAGACGATAAAGCGGCTGCCGGCCGGGCATCCGGCCAAAGGCCCCTACGGCCTGTTCCTGAACGCCAAGGAGAATCTGCGCGGCAACATCGTGATCGGTCTCGGCAACCGGCTGAACGTGTTCCACGATGCGCTGGTGGACAGCCTGACTTCGGACAGCACGATAGACCTCACCCTGCCAGGACAGAAGCCCTGCGCCTATTTCTGCATCCTGTCCGCGCAGGACAGCACCTACACCTTCCTGTCCTCGCTGTTCTTCACCATGCTGTTCTCCCGTCTGGAGGCATACGCGCGGAAGGAGACGAAGGACGGGAAGCTGCCGGTGCGGGTAAACTTCCTGCTGGACGAATTCCCGTCCATCGGCAGGTTGGGGGATTTCAAGCGCTCCATCGCGTTCACCCGGTCGTTCGGCATGAGCTGCCAGGTGCTGGTGCAGTCCATCTCCCAGCTGGCGGACATGTACCCGCGGCACGAGTGGGAGGAGATCGCGGCCTGCTGCGACGCCACCATCTGCCTGGGTGTGAACGACCTGACGAGCGCCAAATTCATTTCGGAGAAATGCGGCATGACAACCATCCGCGTGACTAATAACCAACAGCCGCAGACGCCGCTGTTCTCCCCCTTGCAGAACAACATCCGGCCGTATTCCATGACGCGCAGCAACACCCAGCGCGCGCTCATGCAGCCGGACGAGGTGCTGCGGCTGGGCAACGACAGGTGCATCGTCCGGCTGCGCGGCCAGTACCCGATGCTGCTGTACAAGATAACGCCGCCGGAATTTACCGATTACGGCAAGCTGCGGCCGGCGTCCATCCATGACTACCCGCCGGACAGGCCGGACGGTGCGGCGGGCGGGGAAAACAAAAAGCAGCCTGCGCCGGATGCAGGATCGGCGGTGCCCCCTCCTGAACTGCCACCGGAGCCGAAGTCCCCTTATTCCGACCTGTTGCAGCCGGACGATCCCGATCAGGAGGATGATATGCCCGATCATACGACATTTATCCCAACAGACGATCAGATCGACCAATACCAACAGGAACTGGATCGAAACAACGAATTAGACAACGAAAGCGAGGATGCTGCCTTATGAAAAAGAACATCGCTGCAGAAGACCGGCCGGACTTTACGCTGATGAAGCTGTCCGGCGCCATTTCTTATTTCCACATGCAGATGCCGCGGTGGCTGTTCTGCGACCCGCGTTACATGGATATGGGTTTGGAGAGCAAGGTGGCCTACACGTTCCTGCTCAACCGGTACCAGCTGTCCCGCCGCAACGGCTGGGTGAACCGGCACGGCGAGGTGTACATCATCTACACGCGCGAGGATCTGGCACGGGAGCTGCAGGTTTCCTACCGCAAGGCGATAGCCTGCTTTAAGGAACTGGCGGACAGGCGCCTGGTCTGGGAGCAGCGGCAGGGCCGCGGGCTGCCTAACCGCATCTTCCTGGCCGAGGTGGCGCTGGACGGAAAGGCGGCCTACGGTTATGACTGCGCGCCGTTCTGCGCGGAGATAAGACCTGCAGAAATTGCACTTCTGGATGCGGACAATGATAACATTAAACTTGCGGATAATAACGAGATGCAGGACGGTTTTCCCGAAACCGAGCCGGATGCTGCTGAAAACACCATAGTAAGAACTGCGGAAAGTGCATATCAAGACCTACCGGAACCGCAGGTCTTGAACTGCCAGAACCACACTTCTTCGGGTGCCGAAACAGCATATCAAGACCTGCAAAAAACGCACACAAGTAAGAAAGAGAAGAATAAGAAAGAGTACAGGGATACTGATGATGATCTTCCGACAGTCCCACGCGCGGGCGCGGAGGACGGACGCGAGGCCATAGCGGCGATCTTGTAGCGATGTGCGCTTTCCCGCTATGCGCCGGAGGAAGCGGAGGTGTTCCGTGACGCGGTCTCGTGGCTGTACTACTGTGGCCGGCTGCAGCTTGGCGCCTGTACCTACCCGCAGGGCTATGTCCGCGACACGCTCCGGCGGCTGAATGCCGACGTACTCGACGAAGCGCTGTACAGGCTGCGGCGGAACGAGAACGAGGCGCTGTCCAACACACTGGTCTACACCGCCAAGGTCATTTTCAGTACGATCGTGGAGATGGGGAGCGAAGCGCTGCTCGACCCCGTGCTAAACCAGGTGAAACGGAGGTTGGCGACATGAAGTCAATGTATTACAGCGAGCCGCAGACAGAGCTTCTTTCACTGCTCAAGACACTGGGCGGGATGTGGAAGCGCTAGGTGTACATGCTGCTGTGGCTGCGCTTTGGGATGGACAAAAAAGCCGTGGACCGCACGATCCGCCAGCTGCGCTACGGCGGCGTGCTGCGGGACATGGGGGCGTATGTTCTGGCAGCGGACAGGCGGTTTGACATACAGCTGGCCCGCGCGGTGGATATCTCGCTGGCCCTGTCTGGCAGCAGGGCGCCGGATATATTCCCGCGCAAAAAACCGGTATTTCTGACCGCGTACCTGCCGGAACGGGAGGTGCGGCTGTGTGTGCTGTATATCCCTGTGGGGAAGGAACGGAAGCGCTGCCTTACGCTGGACAGCCTGCGGGTGGAAAACACGATGAAAACGCTGTATGCACTGCTTCTGGATGAAACGGGACAGGCTGCGGCGCTGCGAGCGGAAACGCCGTGCCTGCTGGCCTGGCCGGATGAAAACGAAAAGCTGGAGCTGAAAAAATGGGAGGGGATTCGGAATGAATGAAAAAAACCGTTTGCCGGACGAATTAAATTTGACCAGGCTGAGGTTTTATGAAACGGACTTTAAGGCGCTGGACTACAGCCTGACGGAAAAGGAACAGGCGGAGTGGAACGCGATCTACGCGTCCTACCGGTCCAGCTCCATACTGAGCGGGGAGATCATAGGCGTGGAGGGGGTGCCTCTTCCGGACGGGGAAGACGAAGACGGCACGGACGGGAAAAAGGAGATGCCCTGCCTCACTGTGGTGCAGTACAGGGTAAAGGTGCTGATACCCGAACCCTTTGTATGGAAAGAGGGGGATGAACGGGAAACCTATGTGCTGGGGCATATGGCAGGGGCGAAGATAGACTATATCATCACCGGCGTGGACTGTGAGGGGCAGTGCGCGGTAGCGTCCCGTGCGCTGGCGATGGAACGGCAGCGGTGGCATGCCCATCGTGTGCGCGGCGTCCAGGAGGGCGATATTGTGGACTGCATGGTGCTGGCTGTGGGGGCGTCCCACCTCACCCTGACAACCTGCGGGCATGACCTGACGCTGGCACAGGCAGGGCTGTCCTATTCTTATCTTGGGGATATGCGCGAAAGCTACTATCCTGGGCAAAGCCTGAAAGCAAAGGTGATGGCCGCGGACGAGGAGGGGGTCGCGGTATCTGTACGGGAGGCGGAGCCGAACCCCTATATTGGCGCGGAGTTCCGGCATCGGGTGGGGAGCACGCGGATTGCAAAGATCACAAACAAGTATACCGGCGGCATATTTGGACGCTTGCGGGACGGCTGCACGGTGGTATGCAGGTATGCGCAGCAGTTTTCCGACGACTAGTTTGAGGCAGGCGACAGTGTGATCGTGCAGAGCATGGAGTACAGCGACGACCGGCAGTGGCTGCGCGGAAAGATTAAAGGGAAGATACGGTAATACAGAGGCCGGCCTGTTAGTGCAGAATAGCATTAGCAGGCCGGCGGTTTTTATTGTTTTTGCAGGAGCCGATGGTGTGCTTGTAAAATATAAAGTTGTGCATGGAGCAACGGGGCAGGGTTCTGCTGGTGACAAAATGGCTTTATGCCTGATGCTGCCGGGAAATACGGTACGGACTGGGAGCGGATGGAACGGAACATCCGCACTGCATTCAAATTACCTGGAAACACAACTGTCCCCTGTTAGACGCTCTGGCTAAGAGACGCCTTGAAAGGCTGTTGAGTCTCACTGAATTTCTCGCACTTCTCTTCTAGGCTGAAATGTCTAATGGATTATAACAAGCTCCGGCTCCCTGATTCTACACTTTTCCAAACTTTTGCCCGATTTATTTACCACCCTTTTTCAAACCGCACCGCTCTATCATAGAACTTCCCCTCCGGCATCCCGCAGGCTTTCGCCGCCAACTGCAGAGGGGTTTTCTTTTCCCGCCACGCCTTATGTACTTCGTAGAAGTTGTCGGGCAGGGGCAGGGCCGGTCTGCCGAACTTTACGCCGCGGGCCTTGGCGGCGGCGATGCCCTCGGCCTGCCGCTGGCGGATGTTTTTGCGCTCGTTTTCCGCGACGAAGGACAGCACTTGCAATACGATATCGCTGAGGAATGGCCCCATCAGGTCTTTGCCGCGCCGGGTGTCAAGCAGGGGCATGTCCATCACCACGATATCCGCGCCTTTCTCCTTGGTCAAAATGCGCCATTGCTCCAAAATTTCCTTGTAGTTGCGCCCCAGACGGTCGGTGCTCTTGATGTAGAGCAGGTCGTCTTTTTTCATGCACCGAGCGAGCTTTTTATACTGCGGCCGCTTGAAGTCCTTTCCGCTCTGCTTGTCGATGTAAATATTCCGTTTAGGGATGCAAAGCCCCTGCATAGCGGCAAGCTGCCGGTCCTCGTTCTGGTCGCGGCTGCTGACGCGGATATATGCGTATTGTTCTCCGATGCCGAATACCTCCTCCGTGTTCAGATTTCCACAGGCTGTTACCATGGTTGTTAGTGTATCGCATATTGGTTTCCTCTGCTTTCATGGGATTTAATGCGTCCCAAGTTGGACGTGTTGACAAAGTCGAAAAGTCTAGGGAAGTGTGATAAAATAAAAGAAAGGGGGCGGGCGGATGCAGTTACGGACACATATGGTGACGATAGAGGATCTGGTGCCGCCGGGGCATTTTCTGCGAAAGCTTGAATCGGTACTGGACCTGACGTTTGTGCGCGAGGAAACGTCCTGTCTGTACAACCGGCGGCTGGGCCGGCCACCAATTGACCCAGTGGTGTTGGTAAAATATCTGCTGGTAGGTTACTTGTATGGGATTCCGTCAGAGCGGCAGATCGAGCAGCGGATTGAGACGGATGTGGCCATGCGGTGGTACCTGGGGTTGGATTTATTTGAGCGTGTGCCGGACCACAGCACGATCTCGCAGCTGCGGCGGAGGAAACCATCGTTCCGGAAAGTAGTACGGCGGTTGTTTGAGGCAGTGGTGCGGCAGCGCATAGAAAAGGGCCTGGTGAGTGGGAAGCTAGTGGTCACGGACTCAAAGCCAGCGCGTCGCCCGGTTCCATGTACTTAGAGGATGTGGCGGTTAGCCCCGGCACGTATTGGGAGCGGCTTGATGCCTACGAGGAAAGGGCGCTGGAAGAATTGGAGCGCCAAACAGGAAAGCGGAGGAAGCGCCGGATCAAACAGGTCAAAAAAAGGGCAAAACACAGGCAGCGCCGGGTAAGCCGGACTGACCCGGAAGCAGGGTACCTCAACCGGCCCGGCAAGCCTAAAGGGATGCATTATCTCAGCCACCAGACATTGGACACGAAACATGGGATTATTTTGGATGTGGCGGTGACAGCGGGAGATGCCAGCGACCAGACACCATATCTGGAACAGATGGAGCGGGTCCTGGACCTTATCCCGGTCCAGGGGGCGACGGCTGATTCCATGTATGACTATGGACTGTTCCACCAAGTATTGAAAGAGCGAGGCATCCCGTTTTATGTCCGGCCCATGAAAACTCAGCCTTAGCAGAAGGTGAAGTTTGGAAGAAACGACTTTAGCTACGACAGGGAACAAGATATCTTCTTTTGCCCCAATGGAAGATCGTTGACACTGAATACCGTGAGCCGTGGGTCAGGCACGCTCCACTGGGTCTATACGGCAAGTAAGGCGGACTGCCAGACATGCCCGCTGCGGGAGCGGCGTCTGAGCCAGAGTATGCAGCATGGGGCCAAGCGGCTGGTACGGAGCGTATTCGAGGATGCAGCAAAGGCAAACCTCTCCCAGTCCGCCTTACCTGAATACCGGCAGGCGCTGCGCAAAAGGCAGATTTGGTGCGAGGGTACTTTTGCCATCCAGAAATGGAGCCACAATTTAAGGCAAGTCTGGAGACGAGGTTTAGAGGCAGCGGAGGACCGCTGCCTCCTTTCTGCCGTGGCCTTAAACCTGAAAAGAATGATAAAGTAGATGTCATGACGCCGCAACGGCGTCTTTTTCTTGCTCTCCCACAGCCGCTCTCTATTTTTCGACTTTGTCAACACGTCCAACTTGGGACGTATTAGGAGGTGTTCTTGATGGCAGGCCATATCCACGCAAAGCCGCCAAAGAGAGAAAGAACGATTGATGGTACTACATACATTGTGACCTCACATTTCAAGCAGACTGGCAGCACCGTAGCCGACCATATCCGGCGTTTAATCGATACGGCAACTAAAAACGAGAAAATAAAGCGGATTTATTGAAAATTTGCACGATTCATTGATTATTGGCATGATAATAGTGTTATAAATAGCCGATTGCGGTGACTGCCGGAATGGAGGTCTATCATGAAAAGACAGTCTTTTATCAACTATCCATACAACGATTCTGAAGCAGGGAAATGGGCGGCACTCTATGTCCGCCTCTCCCGCGACGATGATAACGAGGGCGACAGCAACTCCATTGCCCATCAAGTCGAAATCCTCAAAAAGTACGCGAAGGACCATAATATTACCCAATATAAAATCTATAAAGACGATGGTTATTCTGGTACGAGCTTCAACCGCCCCGGCTTTCAGGAAATGCTTTCCGATATCGAAAACGGCCTTGTAAGCATGGTCATTGTCAAGGATATGTCCCGTTTCGGGCGCAACTACCTTGAGGTGGGCATGTATACCGAAATCCGCTTTCCTGAATTTGATGTACGGTTTATCGCCGTCAATGACGGTGTAGACAGCGAACGCGAGGACAACGATTTTACTCCGTTCCGCAACATCATAAACGAATGGTACGCGAAAGACACGAGCAAGAAAATCCGCGCCGTGTTCAAGGCAAAGGGTATGAGCGGCAAGCGTCTCTCTACGCAAGCACCCTATGGCTATCTGAGTGATAAGGAGGGGAAACTTGACCGTAGACCCGGAAGACGCCCCGGTCGTCCGCCTGATCTTTCAGCTTGCCGCCGAGGGCAACGGCCCCAGCAAGATTGCACGTCGCTTGCGGGAAATGGAGATTGTCACGCCGGGAACACTGGAATTTGAGCGCACAGGCAGAACCCACCGTTATGACCCGTCAAATCCCTGCTTCTGGTTGTCCAGCACCATCGTCTACATTCTGAATAACCGGGATTATCTCGGCCACACGGTAAACTTCAAGACCACTAAGAAGTCCTACAAAAGCAAAAAGAAAATTCGAAATCCCGAAGAAAAGCAGGTAGTCTTTGAAAATACCCATGAGGCCCTTGTATCACAGGAGACGTGGGAGATTGTGAAGAAGAACAGGGAGAACCGGCGCGGAAAAAGGGTGAATGTAGCGCTCATTTTATCTGCGCAGTAGTGCTGGAAAACCTGCGGGAAGTCATTGCCTTTACCCGTGCGGACACAGAGGGCTTTACCCGTCAGGCCATGTCTAACCGGATGGAGACGCAAATGAAAGAGCAGGCCCAGGCCAAGCGGACGCTGGAGCAGCAGGAGCGGCGTATCACGGAAATCGACGGTATTATCAAGCGGCTGTATGAGGACAACATCAGCGGCAAACTGACTGATGAACGCTTTTCAAAAATGTCTGCTGATTATGAGCAGGAGCAGGCCCGCTTTCAGTTGAGCGCCAAGGAACTGTGGCAGACCGTGGAAGCCTGCGAACAGCAAAGCGTCAACATGGACAGCTTTATCAAGCTGGTGAAGAAATACACGGTGCCGGACAAGCTGTTTCCCGAACTGCTTCATGCTTTTGTGGAAAAGATTGTAGTCCACGCCCCGGACAAGTCCAGCGGACACCGAACCCAGCAAATTGACATTCACTATAATTTTATTGGTGAAATCGGGCTTTCCCATGCAATCGACAAAAAAGAAACGGCGTGACATGCCGATTGCACATCACACCGTTTCCCCGAAGTATAAACATCCTTATGAATATACTCCAAAACGGTTTTCCGTTTTTCGGCGCGTTTTCCGCTTCGTAAAAATGTGAAAGGTTTTGTTTGAATTGTGAAGCAAGTTGCAATTGCTGCGGTACAGCGCGCATGGTAAAGTGAAAACAGAAAATAAACAAGGAGGATTTCGTGATGGAACTGATGAAAGCGGTCGCCGTTCTGGCGGCGGGCGATGTGCGCGTGGTAGACAATGTGCCGAAGCCTGTGCCCGGCGATTATGAGGCGCTCATCCGCGTGCACGCCTGCGGCTTTTGCAGCGGCACGGATTCGCAGATTATCGGCGGCACTCTGGACAACGGCTTTGGCGGCTATCCGACCGTACTGGGGCACGAGGGCGCGGGCGAGGTTGTCGCGGTCGGCAAAAAGGTGCGCCATATCAAGGTGGGCGAGCGGTTCATCCATCCAAACCTGCATCCGGATGTGGGCAATGGCTATTCCAAAACGCATGGCTCGATGGCGCAGTTCGGTCTGGTGTGCGACCGCGAGGCCATGCTCGAGGACGGCTTCGCGGAAGCCGATATCCCTTTCCCGAAGCAGCATAAATTCCCAGACAGCATCAGCTTTGTCGACGCGGGCGTGCTCCTTTCGCTGGCCGAGTGCCACAGCGCGGCCAAGAATTTCGGCGCGGCACCGGGTATGGATATCCTGATCTACGGCGCAGGGCCGATGGGCATTGCGCTCGCCATGTTCTGCAAGCTGCGCGGCGCGGACACGGTCGTGCAGATCGACAGCGTGCCCGATCGGCTCGAGCAGGCAAAGCGTGTGGCAAAGGTTGATCAAACCATCAACTTCGCCGCTGAAACCGTCGATGAGGTGCTCGCCGGGCGGAAGTTCGATCTGGTTATGGACGCGGTCGGCTTTACCAGCATTCTGTATGAGGGCAGCGGCCGGCTGAAACCGGGCGGCAAGGTGTGCTCGCTCGGCGTGCTGAGAACCAATGACCTGATGATCGACACCTCGCGGCTGCAATGCAACACCTCGCTCCATATGCTAAACTTCCCTTACGGCGAATACGCCATTATGGATGAAACGATCGCGCTGATTGAAAGCGGCAAGGTCGATCCAAAGGATTTTTATTCGCATGTGGTCTCCTATAACGATTTGGACGAAGTCCTCCGGCTGGTGCGGGAGAAAATAGCGCTCAAGGTCATTCTGACCTTTGACGACTGATTCTGAAAACCTCTCTTCTCTTATATAGGGTTCAGCCGCCGGACGTTCTGTTCCGGCGGCTGAATTCATTTGGACAAAAAGGCGGAAGATGTAAAAACGGTATTTTTATGATTTTATAGAAAAGCGAAAGGTAATTATAAGATATTTGATTCAGAGATTTTCTGCGCTGCGGTATGATACAGACAATAAAAGCGAGGCCCTAAACGAAAAGAGAAAAGGAGAATCATTATGAAACGAAAACTCAGCTGGTTCCTGTGCGGTACGATACTGGCAAGCCTGCTCGCAGGCTGCGGAGGCGGTGACGGCTCCGGAAACGCGCTCGCCGGAGAGCCCGGCGCGTCCTCCTCGGACGGCGAGGCGATCAAGATCGGCTATTTCGGCCCGCTGACCGGCGGCACCGCGCAGGCCGGACAAGCGGCGCTCAACGGCGTGCAGATCGCGGTGGATGAGCTCAACGCGGGCGGCGGCGTGCTCGGCCGCCAGCTCGAGATTGTATCCTATGACGATAAATCCTCGCCGGAGGAGGCCGTCAAGGCGGCGACCAAGCTGGTGCAGGTAGATAAGGTAAACGCGATCTTCGGCTCCTTACATAGCGCGAACGTGCAGGCGGCGGGCCCGGTGATCGAGGAAGCGCAGACGATCTGCGTCGCGGGCGGTACCTCGCCGGCCTGGCTCGAACAGGGCTATACCTACCTGTTCCGCTCGATCTCCAACTCGACCGTATCGGCCAAGCAGCTCGCCAAATACGCGGCCGACCAGGGCTACAAGAAGATCGCGCTGTTTACCAGCAACGACGAATACGGCACCTCGGGTTCGGATGGCTTCAAGACCGAATGCGAGCCTTATGACATTGAGTTTGTCGCGAGCGAGACCATGACCAATGGCGACCGCGACTTTACCGGACAGTTTGCCAAGATCAACGCGGCAGCCCCAGACGCGGTATTCATCTGGTGCCTGGGCGACGACCTCGGCGCGGTCACCAAGCAGCTCCGCCAGTCAGGGTTTGACGGCCCGATCCTCGGCTCGGAGAGCTACACGCTGCCCGAGATCCTTGAAAACGCGGGCGCGGCGACCAACGGCGTGCGTTTCGCGGCGCAGTATCTGGTTTATGAGAATCCGGAAGACGTAGAGGACGACAACATGAAGAAGTTCCTCGAAGCTTATATGGAAGAGTTCGGCTCGGCGCCTGCGTCTGACAACGCGTTCCGCGCATACGACGGCGTCATGATGATCGCGGAAGCCATGGAGGCCTCGGGCGCTGACCATGGCCCCGAGCTGCGGCAGGCATATAACGATATTGACGGCTATGTAGGCCTCGCGGGTACGTTCTCCTATAAGGGCAAGAACGGCGAGGGTATCGAGTCCATGCGCATCTTCCAGATCCAGGACGGCAAGTACATCGAAGCCGAATAAATCCGAAACTACCATGCGGTACAAGCAGCCGGCCCGCCAATCCGGACCGGCTGTTACAAACAAAACAAAGGAGAAATGCTATGTTTTTGCAGTTACTCGTCGGCGGCATCGCCGTTGGCTGCATCTACGCGCTGATCGGCCTGGGATACAGCCTGATTTACAGCGCGTCCGGCCTGATGAGCTTCGTGCAGGGCGAGATCTTCATGCTCGGCGCCTATGTCGCTTTCACGATCTACGTCGGCCTCGGCATCCCGTTTCTGCTGGCCGTGCTGATCGCCATCGGCTTTATGTTCGCTTTCGGGATGCTGCTCGAACGCAGCATGATTAGCCCGCTTTTGCGGCGCGGCAGCCAGCAGATCCACATCGTTTTGGCCACGATCGGCCTGTCCATCTTCCTCAAGAATTTCGCTATGATCCTGTGGGGCTCGGATGTGAAAAATTTCCCCTCCTCGTTCGGGGAAAATCCGATCAAGATGGGACCGATATCCATTTCGCCGCAGCAGATCGCCATTGTTGTGGTGACGCTCGCGTGCATGGTGCTGCTGCACCTGTTCATGAGCCGCACCAAGCTGGGTACCAGCCTGCGCGCCGCCGCGCAGGACCCGATGGCGGCGGGCGTTGTCGGCATCAACGTGCCGCTGACTGTCGGCATGGCGTGGGCGCTCGCAGCTGCGCTCTCGGCGGTGGCGGGCATCCTGCTTGCCCCGATCTACGGCGTATATCCCAAGATGGGAGCCATCCTGTCCACCAAGGGGTTTGCCGCGGCAGTGCTCGGCGGCTATGGCAACATGTATGGCGCGATCATCGGCGGCCTGATGTTCGGCGTGGTCGAAACAATGGCCGCAGGCTATCTTTCGTCCTCGTTTAAGGATATCATTTCGTTCGGCGTGCTGATCGTCGTCCTCTTTGTGATGCCGCACGGCATTCTCAAAGTAAAAGCGGATTAAGGGGGAGGGGAAGCGAATGAATCAGATTATGAAGACCCTGTCCAAGACCAAGGTGCAGCGGCTGATCGCGCTCGTGTTGGTCGCGGTGACCGTGCTGTATCCCATTCTGTTCCGCGAATCGACCTATATCCATCTCATCATCTGCACGCTGGGAATTTACATGATCGTAAACACAGGGTTCGACATCCTGTTCGGCTATTCCGGACAGATCTCGCTCGGTCAGGCGGGCTTTTACGCCATCGGAGCGTATTTCAGCGCCATTTTGAGCAAGGCGGGCGTGCCCGTGGTGCTCGCCATGCTGTTTGCGGCAACCATTGCGGCCATTGTCGGCTATGTGCTTGCCATTCCCTGTTCCAAACTGGTACACCATTTTCTTGCGATCGTCACGATCGGCTTCGGCGAAATCGTCCGCCTGCTCGCGCTCAACGGCCCGACAAAGCTGACGGGCGGCGCGAACGGTATCGGTGGTATTCCGCCGGTGAGCCTGTTCGGCTTCCAGCTGACAAGCAAGGCGGCGTACCTATATTTTGTGCTTGCGCTCGTGCTGCTGTTTCTGGTCATCAAGCACCGCATTGTCGATTCGCGCGTCGGACGCGCGATGCAGGCGATCAAGTGCAATCCGGACGCGAGCGAGGCGTTCGGCATGAAGCTTTCGCGCTATAAATCCATGGCGTTCACCATCGCAGCGTTTTATGCGGGCGTTGGCGGCGCGCTGTACGCGCATCTGGTGCGCTTCATTAGCCCAGAGTCGTTCTCAGCTGACCAGTCAAGCATGTTCCTTGTGATGATTTTGGTCGGCGGCATGGGCACATTCTGCGGCCCGCTGCTCGGCTCGCTGCTCATCATCGTTGTGACCGAATTTTTGCAGCAGTTCGGAACCTATCAAATGCTGATTTACGGCGCGCTCATCATCTTCGTGCTGTTCTTTATGCCGAACGGCATCGCGGGCACGCTGCGGAACAAATACTACCATCTGCTCAACAAGCTGCCGGGCCGTGCCGGAAAACAGGAGGCGAAATGACATGGAATTACTCAAAGTTCAAAATGTGACCATGCAGTTCGGCGGCCTGAAAGCGATCAATGAGCTGGATATGAGCGTGGAAAAGGGCGAGATCCACGGGCTGCTCGGCCCAAACGGTTCTGGAAAGACCACCTGCTTCAACGTTATTTCAGGCGTCTACCAGCCGACTGCCGGTAACGTTTATCTCGAGGGGCAGAAAATCAACGGCAACGAAAAATATGAGATCAACCAGCTCGGCATCGCACGCACCTTTCAGCACATCAGCCTGTTTTCCACAATGAACGTGCTGGAAAACGTCATTGTTGGCCAGCATTGCCGCACCAAGTCCGGCATCGCCTCGGCCATTCTGCGGACCAAGGCCGAGCGCGCTGAGGAACAGGCGATGGTTGAGCGTGCCTATGAGCTTCTGGACTTTGTCGGCCTGACAAATCGCGCGGGCGAGCTTGCCTGTAACCTGCCCTACGGAGAGCAGCGCCTGCTCGAGATCGTGCGCGGGCTTGCGAGCCGCCCCAAGCTGATGATGCTGGACGAAGCGTCTGCGGGCATGAACTCGGTGGAAAAGGACAATCTCATCCGCATTATCCGCGCGATTAGCGGGCAGGGCATCACGATCCTGATGATCGAGCACGACATGAAGCTCGCCATGAGCCTGTCCGACCAGCTCACCGTGCTCGACCATGGCTCCAAGCTCGCCGAGGGCCTGCCGGCGGATATTCAGAAAAACGAACAGGTCATCGAGGCCTATCTGGGCAAGGGAGGTGTCGAACGTGCAAAGCACGCTGATCGTCAAGGATCTTGAGCATAAATACGGCGCGATCCAGTCGCTGAAAGGCGTGAGCCTGGAGGTGCATGAAAACGAGGTCGTCGCGCTGATCGGCGCGAACGGCGCGGGCAAAACGACGCTTCTGCGCTGCATCTCGGGCATATTGAAGCCCTGCGGCGGTAGCATTACCTTTGAGGATGAGAGCATCTACGGCTTTCCCTCTCACAAGGTCGCCAAACGGGGCATTGCACAGGTGTTGGAATCCCGCCATGTGTTCCCCAAGCTTACTGTGATGGAGAATATTCAGATGGGCGCGTTCTTGCGCAAAGACAAGCAGAATATCCCGGGCGAGATAGAGGGGCTGTTTGAGATATTCCCGCGCCTCAAGGAGCGCGTCTGGCAGACGGCGGGCACGCTGTCCGGCGGCGAACAGCAGATGCTGGTCATGGTGCGGGCGATGATCTCAAACCCCAAGCTGCTTATTTTGGATGAGCCGTCGCTCGGCCTCGCGCCGATCTTTATCGACGAGATCTTCAACATCATCCCGCGTTTGCAGCAGATGGGCTCGACCATCCTGCTCGTCGAGCAGAACGCGAGCATGGCGCTTGCGGTGGCCGACCGCGGCTATGTGATGGAGACCGGAAAAATTACGCTGACGGGCACGGGCGAGGCTTTGCTCGGCAACGATAAGGTGCGGAAAATGTACCTGGGCGAAGAATAATAAAGCAAGAAAAGACTATAGACCGAACCGTAAAACTGCGGTCCGGTCTTGTGTCGTTTTAGATGGGAGGCCACACATGGGACGACTTCGGTGCTTTTTCCGGCACTCGCTGGGGCGAAGGCTGCTGCTCTATTTCACACTGCTTATGATGATCCCGCTGGCGGCCGCCGGCTGGGTGATCTACCATGTGTCCGACACGCGCATGAGCAGAGGCGCACTGCGTTTGTCCACGCAGATCATGAATAATGTTTCGCTCGACCTGGACCAGATGATTGCGGACGCGGACGATCTTTCCTCAATGATCGCGGCGGATTCTGCGGTGCGGGAGTGCCTGATGCGCCAGCCGTCGAACGAAGAGGAGCGAGAGCAGCTTCAAACAGCGCTTGGCATGCAGCTCAAGCGGCTCGGCGCGTACTACGATATGACGAGCGGCGCCTATCTGGTGCTGGATAACGGCGTGACCGCCAAATCGCGTTACTATTCGGTGCGTGAAACCTCGGGCATGTCGGAGGAGCTGTACCAGCTGGCGCGAGACCACGCGGCGACCCAGTGGGTCAACTGCCCAGACGGCTCGATGATTGTGGACAACATGGGAGACGGCGTTTTGAGCGCGATCTCCTCCATCAGCCATCCGCAGACAGGGCAGCCGTGCGGCGTTATCGTGGTGGAGATTAAGCTCGCGGCCATCAAGCGCATGATGCGGGTCGATCTGGGCGAAAACAGCAATGTGTTCCTGCTCGGGCGGGACGGCGGCGTGCTCTCCGCGCTCATGGAAGACAGCGAGCAGCAGTCGCTTGTGACAGAACTCGTGCAGGGGGAAGTGATCGGCAGTAAGCTTGAGGTGCGCGATAAAAAGGACTTTTTTGTGCTGTGTAGCCGCCTGCCCGCGAGCGGGTGGACGGTGGCGGGGCTGGTCTACAAGGACTTTTTGCGCGAGGACAGCCGACACATCCTGCAAACCGTTTTGTGGATCGGCCTGTTCGCGTTTCTCATCAATATCGCGGTGTCGCGCTGGCTGCGCGCCTATGAACTGCGGCCGATCAAGGCAATGATGCAGTATGTGAAAAAGGTGGAGACCGGGGATTTCTCCGCCGGACTGGACATTGTGCGGGAGGATGAGGTCGGCGCGCTCGCGGTCAGCATGAAAAACATGACCGGACACATCCAAAACCTGCTTGTGACTGTGCAGCAGGAGCAGGAGCGGCTGCGCTGGGCCGAATATAAGGCGCTGCAGGCGCAGATCAACCCGCATTTCCTCTATAATACGCTCGATTCCCTGAACTGGCTGATATGGGCGGGTGAAAACGACCGGGCGAGCGAGATGGTCGCCGCGCTGACCAGCTTTTTCCGCATCGGCCTGAGCCGCGGGAACGATCTGATCCCGGTTGAAAACGAGGTGCAGCATGTACAGAGCTATCTGACCATCCAAAAGATCCGGTACAGCAAGATCTTTGACTATTCGGTATATCTGGACGGCGGCGTGTGCGGCTGCATGGTGCCTAAGCTGCTGCTCCAGCCGATCGTGGAAAATGCGCTGTACCACGGCATCAAGCCGGCCGCGCGCAAATGCAGGCTGTTCGTAAACGTCCTTTCGGAGGGCGGCGATCTGGTGATGGAGGTGCGGGACGACGGCGTGGGCATGTCCGAGAGCAAGCTTCAGGCGCTTGGCAAAGCACTGGCGCATTGCGGGGACATCCGCGCGGAGAGCTACGGCATGTGCAATGTGAACGACCGCATCCACATTCTGGCAGGCGAGGAATACGGCATTTCAGTGGTCAGCGAGCCGGGGTTCGGCACCTCGGTCCGGCTGCGGCTGCCAAAAACATTGGGAGGGATGAGTAATGTACCGAGTTCTGCTGGCAGATGATGAAGAGATTATCCGGGAGGGCGTGCGGCGCGCGGTGCCGTGGGACACGCTCGGGCTTACGCTGGCCGCGGTGGCGGAGGACGGCGCGCAGGCGCTCGCGCTGGCGAAGAAAGAGCAGCCGGACATCGTCATCACCGATATCCGTATGCCGCGTATGGACGGGCTGGACCTCATCCGCGCCCTGCGCGAGCAGAATCCGGACTGCAAGCTGCTGATCCTGACCGGGCACGGCGAGTTTACTTATGCGCGCACGGCTTTGCAGCTCGGCGTCAGCGATTATCTTCTCAAGCCGGTCGAGCTGCCGCCGCTGTGCGGCGTGCTTACCCGCCTGCGGCAGGAGCTGGATGCGGAGCGCAGCCGGCAGGATGAGATCGACCAATTACAGCAGCAGGTGCAGGAAGAACGGGTCTTGCAGCAGCAGCGCCTGCTGGGGCGGTTCTTCGCGGGGCGCGCGAGCGTGGGCGAGCTGGCGGAAAACCTGCCCTCCCGCTGGCGGGACGCGCCGTTCTGCGCGGGCGTACTCGTACAGATGGACGATTTCGACCGGCTGACCGGCGACATGGACGAGGAGACGATCTTCTCGTTCACACAGGAGCTGGAAACCGCGATGATTGCGCAGAGCAACGATGATATGCGCATTGTAGAAAATGACAACGGGCGTTATTTCGTCCTGTTCGTCAGCGAGCTGGAGGAAGAACTGCGCTTCCATATCCGCTCCTATGTCCGCCGCCTGCGTGCGACGGGCGTGCAGGCCGCCTATACGACGATCGCCTCCTCGATCCTGCGGGGCGGCGTTGCGCTGTGCCGGCAGGCGTATGAGGAAACGCGCCGCTGTATGGACAGGGTGTTCCTGCTCGGCACCGGGCAGGACATTCAAGCGGGAGAGGCGCTGGGGCAGGGGTTCGCCTCGCCGCTGCCCGAGGGGATCGATATGCGGAACATCATCAAGACGCTGTCTGGCTTCCACAAGGAGGAGATCCATCACGCGCTGACAGGGATCGCGGAAAATATCCGCAAAACCTCGCACAATTCCTATCTGTATACCAGCATGCTGGTCAGCTTTGTATATGGCGAAACCATCAGGCTTTTGGGTGAGATGCGCTGCCCAGTGCAGAGCATTTTGCCCGAACCCATGGCCGCATACCGGCGGCTGATGGCCTGCCAGTCGCTCGACAGCATGATGCGGGAGCTGATGCGCGTACTCGATCTGGTGTGCGATTTTCTGGAGGAAAACGTGGGCGGCAATCAGGACGCGGTCGAGCGGGCTAAGGTCTATATCGAAGAACACTATGGAAATTCCAAGCTTTCGCTCGATCTGGTGGCCGCAGCGGTCGGCATTTCGCCGACCTATTTGAGCGCGCTGTTCAAGCAGAACGCAAACCAGTCGTTCGTCGGCTATCTGACCGAGACCCGTCTGACCCACGCCCAGCGCCTGCTCCGCTCGGGGGACTACCGCTCCTACGAGGTGGCCTACATGTGCGGCTATGACAATTCCACTTATTTCAGCACCATTTTTAAACGCTACGTGGGCGTTTCCCCCTCCGAATACCGCAAACAGGAAAATGGGCAATCGTAGAAATCTTAAATGGCGCGATAGAAAATTTAATTTGCATCCTCCTGCGCGGTTGGTACAATAGAGACACTTCAGAGAAGCGTATCACCCGCAAAGGAGGATTTTTTATGGAGGAACGCTTGGGGCAGCTCACACGGCTACTCGCGGAGGCGCGGTTTATCGACCTGTCCCCGACGATCGAGCACAATATGCCCAAGTGGCCGACGCATCCGCCGGTGATCGTCGACCCAACGGTCACGCACGAGCACGACCATTATTATTGCCAAACCCTGGTGCTTGGCGAGCACTCGGGCGCGCACGTCGATGTGCCGGCGCACATCATTTCTTCCATGATGGACCGCACGGTCGACACGTATCCGGTGAACATGCTGTTCGCGCCGGCCATCGTTTACGACCTCCGGCCGCTGGACGCGAAGCCCGGACAGCGCATCACGGCGGCGCAGATTTTGCAGATCGAGGAACAGATGGGAGACCGCGCGGCAGAGGGCGATATCGTCCTTTTGAACTTTGGATGGCAGCAGTATTGGAAACTCGACAAAGAGTGGAAATACTATGCAACGAACGAACCCGGGTTTGATGAAGACGCGGTAAAACTCTTTGCCGACCGCAAGGTGAGAGCTGTGGGTTCGGACACCATCGCCTGCGACACGCCGGTGCAGAACGGCTACGAGATGAAGTCCTTTGGGCACCAGAACTACTGGCTGCCGAACGAGATCTTCATTATGGAGATGCTGCATAACCTCGATCAGCTGCCGACGCGGTGCTATTTCGCCGCGCTGCCGCTCAAAATCAAAAACGGTTCCGGCTCCCCGATCCGCCCGACGGCGATCATCGTATGAGAAAAACGCAGAAATAGAAAGAGTGGAGGATAGCATTATGAAAAACAGCATGAAACGGTTCTTTGCCGCATTGACGGCGGGCGCTTTGATGACCGCGATGCTCGCGGGCTGCAGCAACAGCGGACAGCAGCAGCTACAGAGCGGCGACGCCCAACAGCCGGACGCGGGCGCGTCCACAGACATGGACCTCGGCGCGATCTATAAAAGCATCCCGATCGACCAGACCTACATCGATATCAACGCGCTGCCCCAGCCCAAGGCGAATAAGGAATACACCATCGGCCTTGCGATGCTGAATGTGAATACTGGCTTCTTTAAATCGCTGGCCGACACCTGCAAGGCGGAGGTCGAAGCCATGGGCGGGAAGGCGCTGCTGGCCGACTGCGAGAGCGACGCGACCAAGCAGGTCTCCCAGATCGAAAACTTTATCGCGCAGGGCGTGGACGCGATCATTGTCAACCCTGCCGACCCGCAGGAGGCTGTCAATATCGCGCTGAACAAGGCGTTCGACGCGGGCATCCCGGTCATCTCGGTCGACCTACCGCCTGATGAGGGCGCGCAGTACCTGTCCGCCTGCATCACCGACGCGTACCAGCTTGGCTATCTGGTCGGCGAGGAACTGGCCAAGCAGATGCTCGCGAACAATGAGGGCGAGGTAGAGTTCGGCATTATCGGCGGTACCGAGGGCAACTATATCGCCTCCAACCGCAACAAGGGCGCGCGCGACGCGATCGCCGCGGTCGACACTGAGGGCCGCCTCAAGGAAGTATCGTTTCTATATGCGGGCGATTATTCCGAACAGTCCGGCATGGAGACCGCGGAAAACATGCTGGTCGCAAACCCGAACCTGAAATGCATTATCGGCACCTGTGACGCGCATGTTGTCGGCGCTTACGCCGCTGCCAAGCGGCAGGGCCGTGATGAGAGCGTCATCATGGGCGCGGTTGACGGCTCCAAGGCCGCGGTTGAGATCATGCAGGCCGGCGGCTCGATCAAGGCGCTTGGCGTCAACAGCCCGATCGTAGTCGGCGAGGTCGCTGCGCGCACCATCGTCAACCTGCTCAACGACCCCTCGCAGGTACCTGCTTCCAAACTGATGGCCATGCAGCCCGAGCTTCTCACCCCGGAAAACTGTGAAGGATTTGAAGGTTTCTGATCCCGTGAAACACCTGTTTTGGAGCACCTTGCCGGGTTTCCCAGCAGGGTGCTCCCAGCATCCGGGGAAAAAACAGAAAGGATAAACGCCTATGAAGCCGATATTGGAGCTGAAAAACATTGATAAACGGTTTGGCGCGGTGCACGCACTCAAAGAGGTGTCGCTGTCCATCCGCGAGGGTGAAATGATCGCGCTTGCCGGAGAGAACGGAGCGGGCAAATCCACGCTGATGAAAATACTGACCGGCGCTTACGCGAAGGACAGCGGCGAGGTCTGGTTCGAGGGCCGGAAGGAGGACTACCGCGACACGATCACAGCCAAAAGGCTGGGTATTGCGCAGGTGTACCAGCAGGCTGAGCTGGTGCCCGATCTGACCGTGGCCGAAAACATCTATCTGGGCGAGAAGCTCATGAACGGCGTAGTCAAATGGAGGCAGCTTTTTGCCCGCACCGAGGCGCTGCTCGCCGAATACGGCATCCCGATCGACGCGCGCGCCAAGGTGGGGACGCTCAACGTCGCCAACCGGCAGTTGGTCGCGGTTGCCAAGGTGCTGCAGCGCGAGCCCAAGCTGCTCATTCTGGACGAGCCAACCGCCGTGCTGTCCGACCAGGAGGTCACCATCCTGTTCCACCTGATCGAGGTGCTGAAGAAAAAGGGCACCACGATGATTTATATTTCGCACCGGCTGGAGGAGCTGTTTCGTTTGTGCGACCGCATCGCGGTCATGCGCGACGGCGCGATGATCACCGTTCTGGACAACGTCCACCTGACCAAGGCCGACCTGATTGTACATATGCTCGGCCGGCGGGTGGACGCAATGTTCCCCGAAAAGACGCTTGAGCGCTCCGACGAGGTTGTGCTCGAAGCCAAGGGGGTGACGACCGACAAGGTTTCCGACATCTCTTTCCAGCTCCACAAAGGCGAGATTTTGGGCGTGGCAGGGCTGGTTGGCAGCGGCCGCACTGAGATGGTGCGCGCGCTGTATGGGCTCGATAAGCTGAAAAGCGGTGTGATCGAGGTCGGCGGCAAGCCGGTCAAAATGCGCTCGCCGGTCGACGCGGTCCGGCACGGCATGTTCCTTGCGCCCGAGGACCGCAAGGGCGAAGCGCTTGTACTCATCCGTTCGATCCGCGAAAACGTGACGCTGTCAAATTTCGGTCGCATGGCGAGGGGCGGCATTATCCGCGGGCAACAGGAGCGGGACTATATCGAAACGCTCCGCGAAGAGTTGCGCATCAAGTCGGACACGATCGAAAGCCCAGTAAACACGCTGTCGGGCGGCAACCAGCAAAAGGTGGTGGTCGCCAAGGCGATCGCCGCACATCCGGAAATTTTGATATTTGATGAGCCGACGCAGGGTATCGATGTGGGCGCAAAATCCGAGATCTATGCGCTGCTCGAAAACCTGCGTAAGGCGGGCATGTCCATTCTGGTCATTTCGTCCGAAATCGAAGAGGTGCAGGGCATTTGCAGCCGCCTGCTCGTCATGCGCGGCGGCCGCATCGTCGGCGAGGTCAAGGACCATTTGGAGGACAGCGAGCATATCCTCAGTCTGATGTATAGGAGTGAAACGGCATGAGTGAAAAAACAGTGCAGGCGGCGCCAAAGAAGAATACGGCTTTTCAGGGCGTCAAGAGATATTTTAAGGAACAGGCCATCCCGCTCGTCGTTTTGCTGCTGATGATCGTGATCGCGTCTTGTATTTCGCCGGTATTCCTGTCCAAACCGAACGCGTCCAACCTGGTGGTGCAGGTCGCGCTCAATATGGTCGTCGCTATGGGTATGTTCGTCGTCATTCTGACAGGCGGCATCGATCTGGGCGTTGGCTCGGTCGTCGCGGTGTCAGGCGTGCTGGTGGCGGGCTTTATGCAGAATCTGCCGGTTGGCATCGCCATTCTGGCGACCATGCTGATTTGCACGCTGATCGGCTGCTTTAACGGCCTGATCGTGGCGCGTCTGCGCATCGCGCCCTTTATCGTCACACTCGGCATGATGAGCTTCGCGCGCGGCGTGGCCTACTGGTACACGCAGGCCGTGCCGATCTCGTGGAAAGCGACGCTGGGTGCGGACTTCATGTTCTGGCTGGGCTCGGGAACGCTCGGCCCTGTGCCGGTCATCTGCCTTGTCTGGCTGCTGATGATCGCCGTGACGTTTCTGCTGATGCGCTTTACCGTAGTCGGCCGCATCTTGTATTCGCTCGGCGGCAATGAAGAGGCGGTAAAGCTCAGCGGCATCAACGTCGCCAAATGGAAGGTGTTCCCTTACGCATTCTCGGCGTTCTGCTGCGCGCTCGGCGGCATTCTGCTGACCGCTCGCCTCGGCGTGGGCGCGCCGAACAGCGGCGAGGGGCTGGACATGGACGCGATCGCCTCGGTCGTCATCGGCGGCGTCAGCTTTTCGGGCGGGTCGGGCAATGTTTCCGGCGTGGTCATCGGCGTGTTTATCTTGGGTATTATCAACAACATCCTGGATCTCATGAATGTGCCGAATTATCCGCAGCTGATGCTCAAAGGCGCGATCATTGTCGTGGCGGTCATCCTGTCGACCATCCGCGATCAGAAACGTTAAAATGTGAAACGGATTCGTGAAAAAGTGAAAACAATTTGAATTGAGACAGCGCGGGACATCCGGTATCATCAAAGTATAGAAACACGGAAAGACCGGCAAAAGGAGAGAACAGTATGATTTCTGTGAAAGACATGAAAGTGACATTGGACGCGCTGCACGCAGCGGGAAAGCTGCAGCTACAAAGCGGACTCGGCGAGGACGCGTGGAAGCGCATCCGTCAGCTCGAGGTGCCGGCGGGGGACATTTCGCTGCTGACAGGGAGCGTGTCCGCGCTCGGCGTGACGGATGAGTTTTCCAAGGTTATCGACACGTTCAAGGTGCCAGAGGGCGTACTGCCCGCGGGTTTCCGGCCGGAGTTCCGCTACGGCGCGGGCGGCTCGGCGCAGGTCGATCTAACGCGCGATATTTCTTATGGCGAAAACGGCGTGAAACGCCCGACGCGGGTGCTGTACTCGGCGGACAGCGCTAACCCCTACGAGGTTGAGCCCATCAAGGACTTTATCGCCAACCTGACCTGCAATCCCGCAATCATTTACGACAGCTTCATCAATAACCCCAAGGCCAATGTGGGAAATAAGTTTAAGGATCGATACGAGGTCATGGAGGAGCTTTGTAAGATCCTCGGGCCGGGCGTGGATATCAGCGTCGAGGTTGATAATCCGTTTGCCTCCGAAAGCGAGATCCTTGAGGAGATCGTCCGTTTTGAGGAGATTTTGACGCCGTACCGTCTGGTTGTCAAAGTGCCGCACACCGGGCCGCTCGCCAAAGATGACGCGCCCGCGCTGGTCGGCGGCAGTTTCCAGAAGGGCTTTGAGGACGGCACGGTAGAAACCAATTTCTATGGGCACAATCTGGCGTACCACCTGTGGCAGAAGGGCTATCGCACCAACTTCACCCTGATGTTCGAGCCGCACCAGATCGCGCTCGCTTTGCAGGCCAAGCCTTATTTCATCAATACCTTTATCAAGCAGCGCTTCAACGTCACCTACGCCCTGCGCGGCTTGATGGCCGATTACGAAGCCACGGGCGATATCGCGCTTGCAGAAAAGATGCGCGAGTTGATGACAGCCGAGGATATGCTGTCGCCCGCCGAGGCGGCGGGGCCGCTTGGCAAGGTGGTGGATAAGGCGCGCTGGACGCTCACCTACCGCAACGCGCTGAACGAAGAGGGCGCGGACGGCCTGGATGCCACCCGCCACGCGCTGCGCGTGTTGCGAAATTCCAACCTGCCGACGAGCCGCTTGATCATCTGCTCGATGGGCGGCGAGATGATCTATCCCCATATCGACAAAATGCTGATGGAACCTGAGTTTGAGGATATGATCCACCGCGTGGTCGTTACCGCGCCGCCCAGCTACCTTTCGCGTTTCGCGAGCGCCTCGGGCGTGCTGACCTATCAGCGCATGTTCCTCAAGGCGGTCAAATAAATTTTTTCTTTTCTCTCTACGGAGCGGAAGCCCTGTCGGCGTGCCAGTCTGCAGGGCTTCCGCTTATTGACATTGACGGAAGATCGCACATCATGCGATAATAAAACCCAAACAGGGTGCGGGCAGGTGGAAGTATGAAGGAAAAGATCAAGGGTATGTTTTTGCATTCGCTGGGCAACCGTCTGTTTTTATACTTCACGCTGCTGATGGCCGTGCCGCTGACTCTGGTAGGTTTTTCAGTTTACGCGATCTCAGTGGCACATATCAGCGATATGGCGCTGCAATCGAGCACGCAGATCGTCGAAAAAGTGTCCGGCGATATGGACAGCCTGCTGACCGATATGGTCTATATCTCGCGCCTGGTGGATAACGACAAGTTTATCGAGCAGGCAACGCAGCAAAACGCCGCTTTTTCCTCCGAACAGGCGGTGCAAACGATCGAGGACCGCCTGCGCGCGATCAACGAGTTCCGCACCGACATCGAGGCGATTTATGTGCGCACAGACAGCGGCGTGCGGGCAAAATCACGCTATTATCCCCTGCGGAACGAGCCGTTATTGTCGGATGAGGACTACGAGCGCATCAAAAACCGCACGTATGACGAGTGGTTCGTCTCGGAGCATGGTTCGCTCGTGCTCGACAACCGGGATGGAGGCGTGCTGGCAGTCGCCGCGGCGCTTAATGATGCCGCGACCGGGCGGCCGAACGGCGTGGTGCTGGTCGAAGTGCGACAGGACACGCTGCGCTCGATGCTTGACGTCAACATCGGGCGCGAGGGCAGCGTGCTGCTCCTCAACGCGCAGAACGAGCTGATGAGCGCGGTGGTCGATGGGGAAAGCGAGGCCGTGCGCTCGACGCTTGAAGTATCCGGCCGCACGGCGATCGGCACCGACCTGCGCGTGGTGGACAACAAGCGGGACATCCTGCTGTTCCAGCGCATGCAGGGCAGCAACTGGGTGATCGCGGGCGTGGTGCCCAAAAGCTTTCTGCGGCAGAACGGCAAGCTGATCCTGATGAGCATTTTGCTCATTGCAGGGTTTGCGCTGCTGTGCAACATCGCGGTTTCGGGGCGGCTTCGCGATTATGAGCTGCGCCCCATCCGCGAGATGATCGCCTATGTCCGCTCGGTGCGGGACGGCCGCTTCGGCGAGCCGCTCGAAGCCGTGCGGGATGACGAGATCGGCGAGCTATCCAAAAACATGCAAAGCATGTCCGAGCGCATCGGCAGCCTGATGGAAGCGGTTAAGGAGGAGCAGGAACAGCTCCGCATGGCAGAATTTAAGGCGATGCAGGCGCAGATCAACCCGCATTTCCTATATAACACGC
This sequence comes from Agathobaculum massiliense, assembly GCF_900291975.1. Taxonomy (GTDB): domain Bacteria; phylum Bacillota; class Clostridia; order Oscillospirales; family Butyricicoccaceae; genus Agathobaculum; species Agathobaculum ammoniilyticum. The sequence continues at coordinate 1,053,304 of NZ_OMPN01000001.1, read as the reverse complement.
TCGACTCGATCGCATGGCTGTCGCGCGACGGCAAAAACCAGTCCGTCGTTGAAATGGTGCAGGCGCTGACCACCTTTTTCCGCACCGGTCTCAGCCGCGGGCGCGATATCATCACGGTCGCCGAGGAGGCTCGGCACGTGCGCAGCTATCTGACCATCCAGAAGATGCGCTATGCCCAGCAGTTCGATTATATGCTGTATGTCGATCCGGCGGTCGAGTCGTGCGCGGTGCCCAAGCTGATTTTGCAGCCGCTGGTCGAAAACGCGCTGTATCACGGCATTAAAACCTGCCAGCACAAATGCATGCTGTTCGTCAACGTGCTGGGCGTGGAGGACGGTGTGCTGTTTGAAATTCTGGACAACGGCGTGGGCATGCCGCCGGACAAGCTCCGCGCGCTGCAAAACGCGCTCGAGCGGACGGGCGGCAAGCGCGCTGAGAGCTTCGGCATGCTTAACGTTTACGACCGCATCCGGGCGCTGACGCGCGGCAGGTTCAGCTTCCGCATACAAAGCGAAGAGGGGATCGGCACGTCGATCACCATCCGCATCAACCGTTTTTTGGAGGAATGACCGATGTATCAGGTAATGGTAGCAGACGATGAACAGATCATCCGTGAGGGACTTTGCAAGGCTATCCCGTGGGATACGCTTGGCCTTTCGCTCGCCGGACAGGCGGCAAACGGCGTCGAGGCGTGGACGCTCATCGAGCGGTGCCATCCCGAAATCGTGCTCACCGATATCCGAATGCCGTATCTGGACGGCATCGAGCTGATCCGCAGGATACGCGGCAGCGGGCTGCAAACGCGCGTCGTCATCCTGTCGGGATACAGCGAGTTTGAATACGCGCAGACCGCGGTCAAGCTCGGCGTATCCGATTATGTGATGAAGCCGGTCGACGTTCCCGCGATGTGCCGCACGCTGCGCGGCATTAAAGACGAGCTGGACGCCCAGTTCCACCGGGAAAACGAGGTCGAGGAGCTGCGCCGCCGCATCCAGGAGGATAGCCAGCTCGCGCTGCACGGTAAGATCCTGCGTTATGTGCGCCGCCGCATCAGCAGCCGGCAGTTTTTGGAGGAACTGCCGCAGACGCTTGCGGAAAGCGCGTTCTGCCTGTGCGGGCTTTTGCAGCTCGACCGGTTTGACCATCTCACCGGCGGTATGCCGGAAGAGGAAATATTCCGGTTGACGCAGGAACTGGAGGCGGTCATGCTTGAGCAGGCCGACGAAAGCGGGATGCAGGTCATTGAGGAGAGCAACGGGCGGTACCTGCTGCTGTTTTACGGCAAAGCGGAGGCGGATGTCGCTTTTGCCGCGCGCTCGTATATCCGCAGGCTGCGCATGTCGATCACCGGGCATGATTATACGACCGCGGTTTCCGCCGTATTCCCGTCCATCGACCGCTGTCCCGAAGCTTATGACATGGCAATGCAGACATTGGAGCGCGCGTTTCTCGTAGGCGTCAATCAGGATGTCGAGCCTGAAGCCGACAAGCAGGCGGCGGGGCTGCCCGATACGTTCGACGTGAGCCGCGTGGTGCGTACGATAGCGACCTTTGACAAAGAGGCCATCCGCAGGGAATTTGACGCCATCGAGCAGGATATCCGGAAAACACGGCACAACTCGTTTTTATACACCCGCATGATGGTCAGCTTTGTCTATGGCGAGATCATGAAGCTGCTGGCCGATATCCACTGCCCGCTTCAGGAGATCATGGAGGATTCGACCGGCGCGTACAAGCGCATTCTCGCGTGCCAGACACTCAGCGGCATGATGAACCAGCTTTACGAGTTCATCGCGGAGATCTGCGATTTTCTGGACGACAGCCACGACGCAAGCAAGACGGTGGTCGAGCGCGCCAAGCTGTACATCGAGGGGCATTTCTCCGAGTCCGGCTTGACGCTCGACGAGGTTGCCGGCGCGGTCGGCATGTCGCCCAACTATTTCAGCGCGCTTTTTAAGCAGAACGAGGGGCAGTCCTTTATCAGATACCTGACCGGGGTGCGACTCGACCATGCGAAACGGCTGCTCGGCGCGGGAGACCATCGCTCCTATGAGGTCAGCTACCAATGCGGCTATGAAAATCCGACCTATTTCAGCACGATCTTTAAGCGGCATATCGGCATGTCTCCATCGGAGTACCGCGCGGCGCACAGCGGCGGCGCGGAAAACCCGTGACGGCCGGGCGCGCGGGCCGTCTGCGCGCCGCTGCCTGCCTGCTGGCGGCGACCGTACTGATCCTGCTGGCGGCGAAAACCTGTGCCAAGCCGGTACAGCGGGTTGCGGTCGTGGTCGCACCGGGCGGCGATCCGCTGCGCGCGGCGGCGTTTGCAAACGGAGCGGAGTTCATGCTGTCGCAGGCGAACGGGCTGGAGATGCGCTTGTTTGAAACAGACGGTTCGCTGCCCTCGCTGCGCAAGGTGGGTGCACGGCTTGTGCAGGAACAGTATTGCGGCGTGCTGACCAATGTAGGTCAGGCGGCGCTGCTTGCGGACGGGCGGGAAATACCGGTGCTGACCACGGGCACGCCCGCGCAGGCTATTCGGACAACGGCCGGGCGGGACGACGAGGTGGCGGCGCTGCTTTCCTATGCCGGGGAGACGGGCATGGAGTCGCTCGCCATCCTGCTGCCAGATGGTACGGCAGCCTGGGGCGAACTGCTGGGATGGCTGTGCACGCATCTGGAAAGCAACTTGTACGCCTATACCGATCAGGACGGCGGCATCACGGCGGCGCTTGACAGCATCGTCGCCCAGCAGGCGGACGGCGTGCTGGTCTGGGGCGATACGACCGAAGTGCCGCGCATGATCTCCGGCCTGCGGCACGCGGGCTACACGGGCGCGATTCTGGGACCGTCCTTTCTGGCGGGCTATGAGTCGCTCGGCATCAACGCGGGGCAGGCCACCGGCCTGCGCTTTGCCGCGCAGTATACCGACCCGCGCCACAATGCGGAGGTACTCACGCGGCGGCAGCAGCAGTTTATCAGGGAATACACCGCCTATTTTGGGGAAGAACCGCTGTTTGCAGAAAGCTACTACGGCGCCGATCAGGCGCTGATTCTGGAACAGATGCTCCGCGTGCAGCGGGAGGGCGACCCGCCGTTGGGCACGCTTCTGCGCTGCGGCCGAATCGAAGGGATTGTGCAGCCGTACGATTACAGCAGGAACCCAAGCACTGGCATTACCGGGATGGTGGTCTACCAGATCCAGTCCGGACATATCGAGGAAGCCCGGTAAACGGCAAAAAGGCAGGCGCCCTTCGGGGAGCTTTTTAGCGCTCATTCCAGTTCGAACGCGCCGGTATAGAGCTGATAGTATTTGCCGTACTCCGCGATGAGTTCAGCGTGATTGCTGCGCTCAATGATGCGGCCAAGCTCGAGTACCATGATCACGTCGGCATTCTGCACGGTACTCAGGCGGTGCGCAATGACGAACACCGTGCGGCCGTACATTCCCTGCTGCACGATCGACTCTGTGCGCGTGTCGATGCTGCTCGTCGCTTCGTCGAGGATCATGACCGGCGGATCGGACGCCGCCGCGCTCCTGCGAAAGACTGCCGCCGTCGCCGCCGATCTCGGTGTCGTACCCGTCGGGCAGGCGGCGGATGAAGTCGTCCGCGTTCGCAAGCGACGCGGCCGCTTCGACCTCCTCGTCAGTCGCGGACAGGTTGCCGTAGCGGATATTGTCGCGGATTGTGCCCGTGAACAGGTTGGTATCCTGCAAAACGATGCCGAGCGAGCGCCGCAGATCGGCCTTTTTGATTTTATTAATATTGATGCCGTCGTAACGAATCTTGCCGTCGGCCAGGTCGTAAAAGCGCACGTCGCCGCGCACCTTTTCATAGGTGACTGTACCGTCCTCATGCGGATGCTTCCACGCCCAGATGTTGGTCTTCTCCGGCGTTTCATATAGGCTGCCGTCGGCATTCACGCGAGCGTTGACCAACGTGACGTAGCCGTTGTCCACCTCCGGTTCCTCATCCATCAGCTCGAAGATGCGCTCCGCGCCCGCCAGCGCCATGACGATCGAGTTTACCTGCTGCGAGATCTGGCTGACCGGCTGGGTGAATGTCTTGGTGAGTTGGAGAAATGAGGCGATCACGCCGAGCGTGATGCCGCCCGAAACGCCGGTCAGCACCAGCGTACCGCCGACCATGGCAACCAGCACATATAAAAGGTTGCCGATGTTCATCATGATCGGCATGAGGATGTTGGCGAAGGTATTCGCCTTGGTCGCATTCTGGCGCAGCTCCTCATTGAGTACGTCGAACTGCTCCTTGCATTTCTCCTCGCGGCAGAACACCTTGACGACTTTCTGCCCACCGATCATTTCTTCAATATAGCCGTTGACCTTGCCGAGCGACTTCTGCTGTTCCAAAAAGAATTTAGCGGAATTGCCGCCGATCTTACCAGTCACCCGCAGCATAACAAACACGCCCACGAGGACGAACAGCGTCAGCCACACGTTGATGAACAGCATGGCGGCAAGCACTGCGATGATCGTGATGGCCGAAGAAAACATCTGTGGCACCGATTGGCTGAGCTTCTGTTGCAGGGTATCGGTATCATTGGTGTAATGGCTCATCACGTCGCTGTGCGTGTTGGTATCGAAATAGCGGATGGGCAGCGTCTGCATATGCGCGAACATCTGGTCGCGGATGGTCTTCAAAACGCCCTGCGAGATCGAAACCATCAGGCGGTTATACAAGAACGTCGACAAAATGCCAACCACATAGACACATGCCATCAGGCTAAGCGCTTTTAGCAGGCCGCTGAACACCGGGCTCGCCTGTCCAAGCATCGGCGTGATATAATCGTCGATCAGCACGCGCAGGAATATCGAGCCGCCGACGTTTGCCAGCGCGGAAAGCACGATGCAGACCAGCACGGTGAAGAATTTTGCGCTGTTATCCTGTTTTAATATAAGAAAGAATGCGCGAAAGCGCCTTTTTCGGGCTTTTCGCTTTCCTGCCTCCGGCCATCCGGCCGCGGCGTCCTCCCATGGGTCCCAGCATTATTCCTCGCCTCCTTTCTGCTGCTGGCAATATACTTCCTGGTAAATGGTGTTTGAAGCGAGCAGCTCGTCATGCGTGCCGACCGCGTTAATCTGACTATTGTCCATCACGATGATCTGGTCTGCGTCCTGCACGGACAACACGCGCTGCGCGATGATGATTTTGGTTGTGTCCGGAATCTCCTCCGCGAACGCTTTCCGGATCAGCGCGTCGGTCTTGGTGTCAACCGCCGAGGTCGAGTCGCCCAGAATCAGTATTTTAGGCTTTTTCAGCAGCGCGCGGGCGATGCACAATGCTGCTTCTGGCCGCCGGACACATTGGTGTCGCCCTGCTCGATATGCGTGTCGTACCCATCGGGCATCTGGGAGATGAACTCGTCGGCCTGCACCAGCTTGCACACGCGGCGAAGCTCCTCGTCCGAAGCACTCTCATCGCCCCAGCGCAGGTTTTCTTTAATGGTGCCCGAAAACAACACGTTTTTTTGCAGCACCATTGCAACCTCGCTGCGTAGCGTATTCAGATGATAGGCGCGCACGTCAACGCCGCCCACCTTGACGCCGCCCTCGGTCACGTCGTATAGGCGGGATGAGCTGCACAAGTGATGATTTCGCCGAGCCGGTGCCGCCCAGTATGACGATCGTCTGCCCAGCTTGATATTCAGATTGACATCGCGCAGTGCAAACTTTTTATAGCTGAAGCTGACGCGTTCGAACGACACATCGTCGTTCTTGACCTCATAGGCCGGCTTTCCCGGATCGTGCAGGTTGCTTTCTTCGGTGAGCAGCTCGCTGATGCGCTGCGCAGACGCGCGGCTCATCGTGATCATCACGAAGACCATTGCGACCATCATCAGGCTCATAAGGATCTGCATAACATAGGAAAACCGACTGGTCAGTTCGCCGGTTGTCATGCTGCCGCCGACGATCAGGCGCGCACCGAACCACGAAATCAGCAGGATGCACGCATACAAGCACAGCTGCATGAGCGGCCTGGCGCAGACCATGGTTTTCTGCACCTTGGAAAATTCCTTATAGAACAGGCCGGAAACGCCCTTGAACTTTGCCGTTTCATGCTCTTCGCGCACATACGCCTTGACCACGCGGAGGCCGCTCAGGTTTTCCTGCACGACCGTGTTCATGCGGTCGTAGGTTTTGAACACGCGGGCGAACACGGGGCTGACGATCTTCATTAAAATTCCGAGGCCGATTGCCAGCACGGGCAGCACGGGCAGCACGCCCAGAAACGCCCACGCAACCTGCCCATTGATGCGGAACGCCATCGCGAGCGAGAACACCAGCATGACACGGCAACGCACCGCGATACGCGTGATCATCTGAAAAGAATTTTGGACGTTGGTCACATCAGTCGTCAAGCGGGTGACGATCGAGCCTGTGGAAAATTTATCGATATTGGAAAACGAAAAATCCTGCACCTTATAATACATATCATGCCGCAGGTTCCGCGCAAAACCCGCCGAGGCGCGCGACGCATAGGTACCCGCCAGCGCGCCGAACACCAGCGCGAGCATGGCGCAGCCGACCAAAATCAGGCCACATTTCCAGATCTCGCCGAGATCGCCCCGTCAATGCCGCGGTCGATCAGCAGGGCCATCACCGTTGGGATGACGACTCCATCACGACCTCCAAAATCACGAAAAACGGGGTGAGCAGCGCGTCCTTCTTGAACTCGCGCACTCGTTTCGCCAGTTGCTTGATCATATTCTGTCTCATCCGAAGTCTTGCGTTGGTATCGTTCCAGATTCTCCCGAATCTTGCCGCACACGGCAAACCATGTGGCTATCTCCGCTTCGCTCATGCCTTCCCGCATAAGTGCCTCGGTTTTTTTCAAGCCCCTTGTGTATTTCCGCGTTCAGTGCGCGCGCTTTTTCGGTCAGCACAAGGCGCTTGAGCCGCGCGTCGTGCACTATCTGCTCGCGGTAAAGCAACCCGTGCTGTTCCATGAGCTGCAAGATGCCGGTCGCGGTCGAGCAGCGCATGGCAAACTGTGTTTCGATATCGCGCTGAAACCGGTTCCCCTGCCCCTCGCTCTGGATCAGATAGTGCAATACCATGCTCTGCATGCCCATGATGCAATCGACATCCGAGCCGGCCATCATGCAGGCCATCTGCCGTTTGAGCAGATTGTTGGGCATGCCCAGTTCCGCACCGATTCATTTTTTCACAATCTGTTAGCCTCCTTACTGTTAGTGTACTAATATAGTGTGCGCCTTTTCCCAGAAAAGTGGAAATTCAGGCAGTGACCTCTGGACTTGTAGCATATGTCGTTTTTTATGATAGCACCTACGTCAATATCCCGACTGCGTCTAATCTTGTACGGGCAGAAGACGATAACCTTAATCGCACATCGGCAGTATTCACTTATAATCACCGGTCAACCAGCACGATTACACTGGTTGTAGGAAGACAATATCTTTTATATGCTGCTGAAGGCGATTCTACGGTATCTAGTTCGCTCACGTTCAATCCTGGTGAATATCCCCTTTCTGCAAGTCAGGCAACTGCCGGCAAGGATGGTATTGGCACACAGCGAGCCGATGGAAAAAATACAAAATGGGTCTGCCTGGGCAACTACGGTTGTGTATATGATATTAACTTTGTTAGCACCAAAAATAGAATTGCTAAAATTGCACCGATCCGTGCTAACAGTTGTTGCTTTATGGCACGAGCAAATGGCGGAGTATGGTATGATTATTCTAATATTACAAAGAATAATCCATATGATTTGTAATAGTACTACTCCATATAAAATACAAGGCTAATAAGTAGCTTTTCAAAAGCAGAAAATAAATAGCAATGCTTATAACAGCATGATATAATGCAGGTAAGAGCAACTTGGAATTTTTACGAAACGGAGGTTCTCATGAAGAAAGACGATAGAAAAAGGTGTTCGTGGGCAACTACGGAACGCTATAAAGAATACCATGACAGAGAGTGGGGAAAGCCAGTTCATAATGATAGAAAACTATTTGAAATGCTAATTCTCGAAGGTATGCAAGCTGGATTATCATGGCTAACGATATTAAATAAAAGAATGGCATTTCGAGAAGCCTTTGACCAGTTTGATTATCATAAAATTGCTCTCTATAACGAAACTAAAATTGATGAGTTAATGCAAAATCCCAATATTGTTCGCAACAGGTTGAAAATCAAGTCGTCAATCATAAACGCACAGCAATTTATTAAAGTTCAAGAAGAATATGGAAGCTTTGATGCGTTTATTTGGTCTTATGTTGATAACAAACCTATCCTTGATCATTTTAAGTCGGAAACTGAAATTCCTGCAAAAACGCCGCTTTCAGATAAAATAAGTAAGGACTTGAAAGAACGCGGTTTTAAATTTGTAGGCAGTACGATTGTATATGCCTATATGCAGGCAATCGGAATTGTAAATGACCATGTGAAAAGTTGCTATTTGTATGTACCGGAATAATTATTTTATATATGCCCTTTAAGCGTTGATTTTCCATATCGCTACATTTGTTCTGAGTACCGACCCAGTCGATCTATTCTGTTGGCCTGCATTTTGTGGAGGAAACCTCCACTTCACAAGGGAGGAATAAGAGGATATAATAAAGGAGAAATCAGGTCAGAGTATTCGTGTCAGAGTAACCGCCCAGAGGCAGTCTGCCTGCCTGAGTTGTACATGATTTCGCAGCCTGATGAACACCGCAAAGACCGTATAGTACCTAATGGTGCTGTGCGGTCTTTTTTTGCGCAAAGATGGAAAGGAAGATCAATATGCAATGACAGAAAAGCTGATGAAAGCTATCTACAGTGACCCAGCCCAAACAATCACCCTTACAGCCTGGGCGGATACCGTTGCCGTGGACCCGCGGGACAATTTGCTCATCGCGGTCCGGCTGAGCGGCTATCCGGAAGTGACAGCCGGCCTTGTCAACGCGGTCAGCGGCGGAGGCACGCTGTCCGTGCAGCTGGATGGGGAAACCCTGGTATGCACCCCCCAACAGGGGCGGTACAGCAAGGCGGTATCCAGAGACGGTACATATGCCGTGGCTGCCCTGCTCTGGGACAACCAGAGCGCGCGGAAGCAGGGCGAAAAGCAACAGACGGAAGAGATGGAGGGAAAGGAACAAAAGGAGAAAACAGATAAAGCGCAGGAGGCGAGGGTGTATTACCTCGCCTGCCCCGTACGGGACAAAACTGCCCTGTATCATGAGATCGACAAAGTAAGCACCATCCCCATGCTGCCGGAATTCAGGGACTACATGATAAACGAGCTCCAGGCAAGGGATATGATGGCGCCGTGCCGTGTGTACACAACAGGGGAGCCCTTTGCCATATGGCGGCTCACCTGCACGCCGGACGATCAGAATATCGAGGACGTACTTACAGACGGCTTGAAAGCAGGGGTTATCCGTATCCCCAGCACATGGCCCTGCCAGCCGGACGCGTTTACAGAGATCAACGGCGTAGCCGGCTACCTGTGGGCGTTCGGTTTCGTGATCGCGTCCCGCATCCGCGGGCAGTTCCAGCCCCTGTATGATCCGGCCCAGGAGCCGTTGTCAGAGGGGGTGCTGGGGCTGGACCAGTTCGTGGCGCAGACGGCAGGGTACCACCTGTACGGCGCCCAACTCGCCGCCGCGGAAGCGCTGCGGCGCAGGCTGCAGACCGCCAGGTTCGGTCTGATCATCGCGGAATGCGGCAGCGGAAAGTCTAAGGTCGGCAGCATTGCCATGCAGTCGTATTGCAAAAGCACAGGAAATGCCTGCATATCGTCCTCTGCCCCTCCCACATGACAGGCAAATGGGTGCGCGAGCTGGAGGAGGCCATCTCAAACGCGCGTGCCGCCATCGTGCGGACGTCAGCGGACATGGACGCCCTCTACGCGGGGTATGCCCGCGGCGGCCGCACCGTGTTTGCAGTCATGTCCAAGGAAAACGCGCTGGACGGCTATATGCGCCGCCCAGCGGCCAGATGGGACGCAAGGCGGCAGGGCTTTACCTGCCCGGACTGCGGCAGCGTGATCCAGATGGAATTTATGGACTGCGGTAAGCGGACATTGACAGACGCCACGCCGGAATACTTCCGGACAGAGACCCGCGCCAACCGCAAGTGCGAAGGCTGCGGCGCTGTCCTCTGGACAGCCACCACCGCGGAGGAACAGAGCGAATGGGTGCGCATCAGCCATCTGGGCTATGTCCACCGCCGTTTTGCGTACCTTGCGCGGGACGCCTGCAAAACAGCGGCGGCGAAAAAGCAGCTTGCCGCCCTGCTGCGCGAGCCGGACCGTTTCATGGCCGCCCGCGGCGCGTGCCGCCGCTTCCCGCTCAGCACCTATATCAAAAACCGGTACAGAGGGAAGATAGACGGCCTGATAGCGGATGAACTGCACCAGTTTTCCGCGGACAGCGGCCAGGGGACGCGATGGGCGAGTTGTTCGCCGCCGCGAAAAAATGCATCGGCATGACGGCAACCCTCATCAACGGCTATGCCTCCGGTATCTTCTATCTGCTCTACCGCATGTGTGCATACCGTATGGAGCAGGATGGGCAAAGCTATGCCGCCCCCGCGCAGTTTGCGCGGGAATACGGCGTGACAGAGGACACTTACGAAGTAACGGAAGGCGGGTACAACAGCAACCGGCGCACCGCGAAGCGGAAAAAACGCTCCCGTCAGAAGCCGGGCGTTTCGCCGCTGGTGTACAGCCGCTTCCTGCTGGAGAACGGCGTGTTCCTCTCGCTCATGGATATGGGCAAGGACCTGCCGGAATACGAGGAGATCCCCGTACCGCTCAGGCTTCCGGAGAACCAGCAAAGAGCCTATGACGATCTGGAGCACGCTTTCCATGGGATCTTCAAGGACCGCAGCCGCGAAGGGCGTAAGCTCGCCCAGAAGCTGTTGTCCGTGTCCCTGAACCTCATGATGGCTTATCCGGACCAGCCGTACGGCCATGAGCCGGTCCTGCATCCGGTCACCGCAGACCCGATCCTGGTGCCGGAGGACAGCGGTGCGCCGGAGGAACAGACCGAAAAAGACCGGCGCACGCTGGAGATCATTCGCCGCAAGGTGAGTGCCGGCGAGCGCGTACTGCTCTACGTGAACTGGGTACGTCTGGACAGCCGGACACGGCTCAAGCGCTTTCTCATGGATGCCGGCGTCCGCGCCGAGATCATGGAGGATACCGTCCCGCCTCGCAAACAGGAAGAATGGGTGGCAAACCACCTCCGGCAGGGCATGTAGGTGATGATCGTCAATCCGGCCAAAATTGAGAAAGGCTGTGCGTCCGTAAGGACACCTTATTTCGTGTGATACGAAAGCTGCCCGAGGACTGTTAGAAATTCTGCTGTTGGCATAACAGCAACAAAAAGTATCATTGATTTTCCCACAAATGAAAAGAACCACGCATATCAAGCGTGGTTCCCGATAAGTCGATAAATTGGAATCTGCTATTCCTTTGATTTGCTCCCGAAAATAACCAAAACCAATTCAATAATACCCCAAACAAGACCGATATAGAAAAAAGGTGCCTGGAACTGCAAAATTATTTCCAAGCAATAGTAAGGCTAACCCTATCATCATGGTTCGATTTTTCATAACTCGTACCTCCGGAAAATTCCAATTTATTGAGATTAAAATTAACCAAAAACTTGATGGTTCAACAGCCTATAACAATGTAAATTCTACAGTCAGTGGTAGTAAGGTGGTGAGTGTAATGCTTACGTCGCTTACGCCACAGGATGTCATGGTGAAACGCTTTATCAGCTATTGCTGGAAAGCAATCGAAAATCAGACAAGTGAAGTATACAGATTTTTGCGAAAAGATGCACTATGCCATATTCCAGGTGCGCTGTTCTTTGAGGCCATTCCACAACCGGTAAATGTGATACATCTGACAGACACAGAATTTATAATTGGGGATATTTGCATACCGGTTTATGACAGCGATCTTGCTGATGTACTAAAACAGCTTTCGATAACACAGGGAGATTATCTTGCGTTCTTATTTTATACAGCAGGCCGATCAGGAGATAGCTTCAAGTATGAAGCTGACCAGAAAAAAGTAAGCTATCGGAAACGGAAAGCGATGAAACAACTCCGAGAACGGTTTGTGGGGGAAACGTGTGAAGAGTAAAGCAAAAGAGAAACGGATTCTAAGCTATGATACGGTCCAAAAAAGCTGTACATGGAGACGAACAGGCAATGCTACGGGTTGTACATTTCTTTCAACCGATAATCCATTCGAACGCCTTACGCCCGTGTATTGATGAGCAGGGTAACTATACATTTTACGTTGACCGGTTTGTCAAGGGGCATATTGAAAACGGGCTTTTAAGGGCGAATTGGGATTACCAGAAGTACCGGAACAAATAATCGCTTTTTTCATCGGCTTCCCCATGGGGATTTATAAAATGATTATGGGGAAGCCGATGAAAGGCGGCTGCAGTATGAGCCTTGACAAGTAAAGAGCATGGATGCGTTCCTATGAAGTAAGCGCCGGAAAGTTGCAATCCGCTGGGTTAAATGAGCAGATCAACAGCGACCATCGGCGGCTGAATACCTGCGGACCTAACATGGTAATTGCAGTTTAATTATGAACAAAGATTAGAAACCGAAATATGGGCGGTATGTGCCACAGACGTATGATGAGCCTGATTGAAAAACGCAATTGACAGTCATGCGAGATGAGATGATCCGCTGTACCCTATTGCATTGGAATAGAGGGCTTACCGCTATTCATATAATGTATTAGCCAATCGTGGAAAGGAGGCTAATCATGGCAAATGATGATAAAAACCAGATACTTTGCAGAAGTGTTTTCAAAAGTGGCGAAAGCACGACTTCAAAGGCTCAATTCACAAAAAAGTGGGCTGAGATGATAAATAGAATAGAGAAAAACAAGACGGTGCGCCTTACAAAATAGCAATGACAAGCTGTTTTCTGCATGGTATAATATGCAAGAAGCAGCTTGTTCCTATCTCTAAGGAGATATGAATATGAAAGTAGCTATTTATTGCCGCTTATCTGAAGAAGATAGAAACAAGCAATTTGAAACGGATGACAGCAACAGTATTCAGAACCAAAAGGCGATGCTGCTGCAATATGCTATGGAACAGGGGTGGGAACTTTACAACATTTACAGCGACGACGACTATACCGGTGCTGATAGGCGACGACCGGAATTTAACCGTCTACTAAAAGACGCGGAGCAACACAGGTTTGATATTATTCTTTGTAAGACGCAATCACGCTTTACTCGTGAACTTGAGTTGGTGGAAAAATACATTCACGGTTTATTCCCGATATGGGGCATACGTTTTATCAGTATAGTTGACAATGCAGATACCGCAAACAAGGGCAACAAAAAATCACGACAAATTAACGGGCTTGTCAATGAGTGGTATTTAGAGGATATGTCTGATAATATCCGCAGCGTCTTGACGAACAGACGGAAAAACGGTTTTCATATCGGTGCATTTGCTCTTTATGGATACAAGAAAGATCCCGACCAGAAAGGGCATTTGATAATCGATGAAGAAGCGGCAGCCGTTGTCCGTGAAGTTTTCACCCTGTTTTCACAAGGATACGGAAAAACTGCAATCGCCCGTATACTCAATGACAGGGGTATACCTAATCCAACAGAATATAAACGTCTGCATGGCTTGCGTTATAAATCGCCGAAAACAAAAAACAGTACCCTTTGGAAATACTATTCTATTTCCGATATGCTGCTAAACGAAATCTACATTGGCAATATGGTGCAGGGAAAATATGGAAGCGTGTCTTATAAAACCAAACAAAATAAGCCGCGTCCGAAAAGGGATTGGTATCGTGTTGAGGGAACACATGAGCCTATTATTGACAGGGAGTTGTGGGATAGGGTGCAGGCATTGCTTGTACAGCGAGCAAAGCCCTTTGACGTAGGCACAGTCGGTTTATTTGCAAGAAAAGCCCGTTGTGCAAATTGCGGCTACACTATGCGTTCTTCTAAATCAGCCCCTCGGCGCGGCGGAAAGCATTATCTAAAATGCTCTAACCATCATGTAACAAAGGACGCTTGTATTGGTTCCTTTATCTCTGTTGATAAACTGGAAAGAATGGTTATCGACGAGATCAATAAACTGGCGGTCGAGTATCTTGATAAAGACGAGTTAGAACAGAACATAGAATTTTGTGATAACTTGCAGGGACAGAAAAAATGCTTGCTCTCTGACATAGCTGTTTATGAGAAAAAGATTGCCGAGCTTTCCAAAGGTATCCGTGAACTTTATATGGATAAGGTAAAGGGGTTAATATCCGAAAATGATTATGTGGAAATGTCAAAGGACTTTACTACGGAGCGAGCCCGATTGGAACGTGGGATTGTTGACGGACAAAAACAGTTAGGCGAAATCGAGGAAAAAATCACGGTGGGCGATAACCGCCGTCAAATTATCGAACAATATTCCAGCTTGGAACACCTTAATCGTGAAATCGTGGAAATACTGATTGATTACATATCTGTCGGCAAGCGTATTCAGGGAACAAGGGACGTTCCGATTGAGATTCACTGGAACTTTTAATTTAAAGTTGTTCTTATATGATTGCACCATCTGCTGCCATATCCTCGAACAGGTCGGTGATCGGATCCCCCTTGGACTGGAACGTCATGGCGCTCCACGGCGTGCCGGAGGCGAACTGCGGATAGATACCGGTCGTATGATCGACAAAATAGGTGTCGAAGCCGCCCTCTTTGATCTGTTCGGGCGTCAGGTTGCGGGTGAGCTGGTACACAATAGCGGAGATCATCTCCATGTGCGCCAGCTCCTCTGTACCTGCGGCGGGGTCGAAATGACGCCCGCCGGATTTGACAGCCCGCGCCCCGTGGCGCTATAATAGGTGCATTAAGTACAGGGAAAAGAGCGGATGAACGGATGAAAGAAGTCGTAGCCGCCCTGATTTGGGACGGAGACAGGTTTATGATCTGCAAGCGGCCGGCGCATAAGGCGCGCGGCTCGCTCTGGGAATTTGTGGGCGGTAAGGTCGAGCCGGGCGAGAGCCAGTCCGAAGCGCTGATCCGTGAGTGCAGGGAGGAGCTTGCGATCACCGTTGCGCCGGGTGCGTCGTTTATGGAGGTCACGCATGTGTATCCAGATATGTCCATCCACCTGACGCTGCTCAATGCCCGCATCACCGCAGGGGAACCGCAGCTTCTGGAGCATGAGGCGCTGCGCTGGATCACACCGGCGGAAATACCGGAATATGAATTCTGCCCTGCGGACGAGGCGATTCTCACCCGCCTGCGCGGGGCGGCCGAGTAAAAACCAGTACGCAAGGAGGACGGCGTTTATGCTGGCGTATACCTATATGGAGCGCGGGAAATTCGCGCTCAGAAACAAGCCCGTGCCGGTCGTTCAGGACCCGCACGACGCGGTCGTGCGCGTGACGCTGGCGAGCATCTGCACGAGCGACCTGCATATCAAGCACGGCTCTGTGCCGCGCGCGGTGCCGGGCGTGACCGTCGGGCATGAAATGGTCGGCGTGGTCGAGCAGGTGGGCGCGGCGGTCACGGCGGTCAGACCCGGCGATCGGGTGACGGTCAATGTCGAAACGTTCTGCGGCCGGTGCTTTTTCTGCGAGCACGGCTATGTCAATAACTGTATCGACCCGAACGGCGGCTGGGCGCTTGGCTGCCGTATCGATGGGGGACAGGCGGAATACGTCCGCGTGCCGTATGCCGACCAGGGGCTGAATGTGATTCCGGACGGCGTTTCCGACCGTGAGGCGCTGTTTGTGGGGGATGTGTTGGCGACCGGCTTCTGGGCGGCGCGCATCGCGGAGATCAAGCCCGAAGATACCGTGCTGATTCTGGGCGCCGGCCCGACGGGTATCTGCACGCTGCTCTGCGCGCGGCTGCGCGGCCCGGGCAGGGTGATTGTCTGCGAGCCGGATCCGGTGCGCCGCCGTTTTGTGGAGGAGCGGTATCCGGAGGTGCTGACCGTAACGCCGGAGCAGGCGCCAGATTTTGTCCGGCGATACAGCCGGCATGGCGGCGCGGACGCGGTGCTCGAGGTGGCGGGAACCGCAGACAGCTTCCGGCTTGCCTGGGAATGCGCGCGCCCCAACGCGGTGGTGACCGTGGTTGCGCTGTACGACGCGCCGCAGATGCTGCCATTGCCCGATATGTACGGCAAAAACCTGACCTTCAAGACCGGCGGCGTGGATGGCTGCGACTGCGCGGAAATCCTGCGCCTGATCGCGGCGGGCCGACTGGACACAACGCCCCTGATTACGCATATTTTCCCGCTGTGCGAGATCGACGCGGCCTATGACCTGTTTGAACACCGGCGCGACAATGTGGTTAAGGTCGCGGTCACGACCGAGGGATAAGTACGGGAATGACAGAAAGGCCGCCCAAAAGGGCGGCCTTTCTTTGCTTTTCAAGCCGGTCAGTCAACGAGCTTGTCAAGCTCCTTGACGTATTCCGTGCCGCTTGCGGTCTTGTGCTCGGCCTGCTTGGCGTACATGCCGACCGCGGCGGCGGACTTGCGGATCGGCTGCATGGTACCCGCGCCTGCGACGCAGCCGCCCGGACAGGCCATGCCTTCCAGCAGGTAGCCGTTGTACTTGCCGGCCTTGGCGGCGGCAAGCAGGTGGCGGCATTCACGCAGGCCCTCTGCGTTGGCGATTTTGACCTCACGCTCAGGGTACTTCTCCTTGATGACGTTGACGACCGCCTGCGCCACTCCGCCGGAGACGGCGAAGTTGCGACCGTCGGTCGAAGCGTCGTTGACGCCGTTCGGATCCTCCGGCACCATGGTCAGCTCAACGTGCTTGGCGTCAAAGATACCGGCCATTTCCTCAAAGGTGAGCACGAAATCCACTTCGCTGCGAACGTCGGTGCGCATGGCCTCGAGCTTTTTCGCCGCGCACGGCCCGATGAATACGACCTTGGCGTTTTTGTGCTGGTGCTTGATCAGGCGCGCGGTCAGCGTCATGGGCGTGAGCGCCATGGAGATGCAGTTGGCATAATCGGGGTACAGCTTTTTCGCCATGGTCGACCACGCGGGACAGCAGGAGGTCGCCATGAACGGCAGCTTTTCCGGCACCTCTTCCAGGAAGTCGTCGGCCTCCTGCGCGGCGCACAGGTCCGCGCCGATCGCAACCTCGAAAACGTCCGCAAAGCCGAGCTGCTTCATCGCGGCGCGCAGGCGGCCGGGCGTGACCTTGGGGCCGAACTGGCCGACGAACGCGGGCGCGACGGCGGCGTAAACGCGCTCGCCCGACTGGATCGCGCGGATGACCTGGAAGATCTGGGACTTATCCGCGATCGCGCCAAACGGGCAGTTGACCAGGCACATGCCGCAGGAAACACACTTGTCGTAATCGATATCCGCCTTGCCGTTCTGGTTGGTGCGGATGGCGTCCATGCCGCAGGCGGCGGCGCAGGGGCGCTTCTGATGGATGATCGCGTTGTAGGAGCAGACCTCCACGCAGCGGCCACACTTGATGCACTTTTCCTGGTCGATCACCGAACGCCCGTTATAGCGGGCGAGCGAAACGGCGCCCTTGGGGCAGACCTCGACACACGGATGCGCCAGGCAGCCCTGGCAGCCCTCGGTCACGACGACCTGGTTCTCCTTGCAGCCGTGGCAGGCGAATTTGATGATGTTGATCAACGGCGGTGTATAATAGGTTTCGGGCTTGTCGGCGGCCTCGATGCCGTCCGAAATGGGAGAGTGGTCGGCCGCGCTGCGGTAGGGCAGGCCCATGGCCAGGCGCAGCCTCTCGCCGACAATGGCGCGTTCCAAAAAGATGTCGTTGCGGAAATTGCCGACCTCGCCCGGCACGATCTCATAGGGAAGCTCTTCGATCCGTTTGTCCACCTGCCATTCAGTATGGTAGGCCATACGGGCTACCTCGCGGAAAATCCTGTGGCGGATCTCCTGGATACGGGTCTCTACGCCTCTCATTCTTTCTTCGTCCCCCTCAATATAGTTATGATATGATAAATCCTGTTTTTACAGTAAAATCGGGCTGCTTTACAACCATCATAAGCATACAGCAAAACACAATTGTTGTAAAGAAAGAAATTGTAGAAAATTTAACAAATTTCTGCGGTGCGGACAACGTCCGACTGTGCGGGAAGTGGAAAGCGGCGGGGAGGCGGCGCATATCCTCCTGATAGAGGAGGCGATGGAATGTACAGGCAGCCGGTGATGAAAGGGGAACGCGCGCGGCCGGCCGGACCGCGCTTTTGGGAGGCCTGCGGCAGGGCGCTGCTGGCGGAGGCCGAGGCCTGCGGTCTGCTGGACGCGGCGGCATACCCGCGGGTGGAACGGGAGCTGCGGCGTCGTTTGAACGATCTGGCGGCAGGACGGGAGGCGCGGCCGTGATTCGGGCCGCGGCCTATTGCCGCGTGTCCACGGACAAGGAGGACCAGGCGGGCTCCTTTGCCAGCCAGCAGCGGTATTTCGAGGCGTTTATCAGCCGCCAGCCCGACTGGGCGCTGTACCGGATCTATGCGGATGAAGGCGTGACCGGCACTTCGACAAAGCGGCGCGCGGCGTTCAACCGCATGATGGCCGACGCGCGTGCGGGCCGTTTTTCTTTGCTTCTGACCAAGGAGGTCAGCCGCTTTTCGCGCAATATCCTGGATACGGTCGCGTATACGCGCGAGCTGAAGCAACTCGGCGTGGGCGTGCTGTTCCTGAGCGACGGAATCGACACGCGGGACGCGGACGCCGAACTGCGGCTGTCCATCATGGGTTCGATCGCGCAGGAGGAGAGCCGCCGCACCTCGGCGCGCGTCAAGTGGGGGCAGACGCGCCGCATGGAGCAGGGCGTGGTGTTCGGCCGCTCGCTGCTGGGCTACACCGTGCGGGACGGGGTACTTACGGTTGAACCCGAAGGGGCGGCGGTTGTCCGGAGGATTTTCCGCCAGTACGGGGAGGAGAAAAAAAGTACCGGCGAAATCGCGCGCGGCTTGGAGGCGGCAGGCTGCCGCACCAGTCGGGGCGGCGCGTCGTGGTCGGGCAGCCATATCGTCAAGATCCTCCGAAATGAAAAATATGTGGGGGACCTGATACAGAAAAAGAGCATCACGCCGGACTACCTTTCCCATGCAAAGAAATACAACCACGGGGAGGAGGAAAAGATCATCCTGCGGGACCACCATGAGGCGATCGTCAGCCGGACGCTGTGGGAGACCGTGCAGCGGGAGCTGGAACGGCGGCGGCGGCGCGGTGGCGCAGGAGCCGGCGCGGGGGCGGGGCATCCGTTTTCCGGCAGGCTGCGGTGCGGGCAGTGCGGCAGCGCACTGGTGCCGCGCCAAAAGCGCCGGAAAGACGGGAGCCTATACCGGCGCTGGGTGTGCGGCCGGACCGTGTGCGGCGGGAAGCACACGTGCAGCATCGGCTGGGGCCTGCCTGAAGCGGCGGCGTGGTTCATGCTGCGGCAGGCTGTGGAAAGCCTCGTATTCGATTGGGACGCGGCGGTGCAGGCAGCGGCCGGGGCGGTCACAGCCGCGATGGAGTCCGGCGGCGCGGAGGACGCGGAAAGACGGCGGGAGCAGGCCGAAAAACTGCGGCGGAAAAGGCTGCGCGCCTTGGACGCTTTTCTGGAGGGGGCGATTACCCAGGCCGAGCTGCGCGGGCTGACGGAGCAGTATGACGGGCGGCTCGCGCGCCTGCAGGCACAGCCCGCGGCGGCGGCCGGTTTGCAGGAGGCGGCGGAGCGGCTGCGCGCGGCCCTGCGGCGAGAGTCGGGCCGCGGCGACGCCTTTTACCGCACCCTGCTGGACGGAATGGAGATCCGGCCGGATGGAACGGCGGCGCTCCGGCTGCAGGGCATACCGCAGGAATGGGTATTCACCGTAAAGGGGCCGGTATGACCCCGCCGTACCGATATCGGTCAGGATAGCCTTGCACTCCTTATACGGCATGGCATAGCGCTGGTTGAGGTAACGCATGGAGGCGCCCAGCTCGCCGTCCGGTCCGCCAAGCTGGGTAATAACGATCTTGGCGGTCTGCGGGTCGGGATTTTTGATCTTGACAGGGAACTGTAAGCGTTTATCATATGACCACATTAATTATCCTCTCCTTCCCACGGCCACGGGTCGCCGAGACACGCGCCATACCATGACTTTCCCGCGCGCCGCAGGTAAGGAGGGAGCGTCTTTTCAACTTCTTGATTTGACAAAAGTGCTGTTTTCTGTCATAATTTTTATAGACAAAATATACAAAGGAGACTACGCGGCGCTGCAGGGGGGCAGCGCCGTGCGGAGAGAGGGCTCCGCGCGCGTTTGCGCGGCTTGCCGTAAAACGGAAGCGGAGGCAGGAACAGAGAAGGGAGAGGAGTTGCCTTTGGTTAAATTTGAACATGTTTCGCTGTCTTATGGGAGCCAGCAGGTGATTTTCGATTTGAGCTTCGAGATTCCGGACAACAGATTCGCCATCCTGATCGGCCCGTCCGGCTGCGGCAAGACAACGACGCTCAAAATGATCAACCGGCTGATCCAGCCGGACAGCGGACGTATTTTTGTGGATGGGAAGGATATCGCCCAGGAGGACAAGGTCGAGCTGCGCCGCCGCATCGGCTACGTGATCCAGCAAATCGGCCTGTTTCCGAACATGACGGTGGCGCAGAATATCTGCGTGGTACCCAGGCTGCTAAAGTATCCGAAAGATCAATGCGAGCAGATCGTGCGCGACATGCTCGCCATGGTCGATATGCCGTATGAGCAGTACGCGCACAAATACCCGTCTGAAATGTCCGGCGGGCAGCAGCAGCGTATCGGCATCCTGCGCGCGCTGGCCGCGTCGCCGCCGATCGTGCTGATGGACGAGCCGTTCAGCGCGCTCGACCCCATGACGCGCCGCACCTTGCAGCAGGAGATGAAATCCTTACAGCAAAAGCTGAACAAGACCATCGTGTTCGTCACGCACGACATGGAGGAAGCGCTCGACCTGGCTGACCTGATTATTTTCATGAACCACGGCCGTATCGAACAGATGGCCACGCCCGAGGAAATGCTTGCGCATCCCGCGACTGGACTGATCCACGATTTCCTTGGCAAGCATATGCCGGACAGCGCGGCCGCCGACCTCAAGGTAAAGTCTGCAAATAAAAAGTCAATAGGGGAATGGAGAAAAATGATGAAAAGAAAAAGGGCATACCAAAAGCGGCCAGATGGTAAAATGCGCTGGCCAGATAGGAAGATATGTATCAAGGAGTGTTATTCCTGAGGCAGCAGAATGGTTGCTTTAGAGAAGTCTTTCCAATCCAAGCATTGCCCACAGCGGTCACAGTAAGGCTGGTATTCCCGTTCCATAGTCTTTCTACATTGGGGGCAGACTGGGAAGCCAGTAAGGCCATGAAGGAAGTGAAAGCAGCGGATCTGCGTCACTGGCATGGGTTTGCGGAAAGACATTTCCCTCCAAATTGCCGAGGGAATCAGCAGGTCATTTGGTGTCAGATTAAAACCAACGCAGAGTTTTTCCAATGTCAAGATCGTTGGGGCGGTTTTGCCTCTGGCAATGTCGCCAAAGTACCTAGAACTGAGGTCACATCGTTCCGAGGCAGTTTCATAGCTAAGCTTGCGAGTATCACATAATCTGAGGACGGAGGTGGATAAATTGTCTAAAAACATCTTAATCGCTCTCTTTCTGTCATAAGATGTTTTTAGCGTAAATGCAGTATCGTTCCCCGACAAGGAAGGATGCTTCCTTAATTTCCCTCCAGAGATGCCAGATATTCTTTTATTCTGCCGTAGTAGATGCGCAGGAACTTGTTGGTGCCGGCTGTCATGTAAACCAGGTAGGGCTTGCCCTCGGCTCGTTTCTTGTCCATGAAACGGTACACTGGATCATTCTGAGGCATGGTTTTCAAAAGGCAGTCCATGACTAGGAACAAGGCGCGGCGCAGCTCCGGCGGGCCGCTTTTGGATGTCCGGTTGCTTTTGGCCTCGTGGGTGCCAGACTGGTCAGCGCCAGGGTCAACACCGGCAAAAGCCGTAATGGAGCCTCTGTGTGCAAACCGGGTCACATCACCAATCTCTGCCATGAGCTGGGGGCCGAGAGAATTGCCTACGCCGCGCATGGCCATGACAACTGGATATTCGGGGAGTTGGGCAGCCAGAGTGCGCATTTCAACCTTGAGTTGCTCCAGAGATTTGGAGACGGCGTTCAGCGCGTCAATGGCCTGCCGGATCATGGTTTTGGTCAGGGCGTCCTTGGGGAGCATGGCAATCAGGTCTTGCGCCTCCATGTGAATCTCAATGGCCCGGCTCTGGCTGAAGTTGTAGCCGTGGCGTTTGCACCACTTGCGGTAGCGCTCCATAAAAGCAGTGAGGCTCATAGCCCGCACACAGTCCACGTGCCAAAAGGTCGTGGCAAAGTCCACCCACTTCTGGCTGCCGTCCTCACGGACAGGGCTGTCAAACAGGGCGTTGACATCGGGATAGGTCTGGTCCAAGAGGGCGATGAGGTTGTTTTTCATCATCGTCTTGGTTTTGGAGTACAGCCCCTGCTGCCGATTCAGCGTTTTCAGTTGCATCCGAATCGTGTCCATAGGAGTATGTTGGCGCAATTCTACCCAGTTGTCAAGCCCATAGCGGGCAATCTTCCTAGCGTCTGCCTTATCTGTTTTCACTTTGCGCAGGGTGTTGTTCCCGTAGTCTTTAATGAGCTTAGGATTGACTGCGCTAACAAAGATGCCCTCCTCATGGAGAAAGCGGGCCACCGGCTCATAGTAGCGCCCAGTGTGCTCCATGACTACCCGCGTCTCACCGTCCAGGTTTTTCAAGTAGTTTGCCAGCTCCTTGAGTTCACTGCCGGTGTGACCAACAGAAAACGGCTTTGCCACCACTTCCCCGAAGGGACGGAGAACAGTTACCATGCTCTTTCCTTTGGAAACATCGACCCCTGCTACATTGTTCATGCACAACGCTCCTCATCGTAGATTTGTCTTTTGGCGTCCAGCCATTTCATCATTGCCGATCCAATCTATTTGATGACACGGGCGCACCGATGTGGCGGCTCAACCTGCATAAATCGAACGCTGCGAAGGAGAGGCTGGCTGACGGACTTTACAACGGACGCATTGGTCCTTGGAGTTTAACATCAGGCCAAGACACTCTCATTCTAACAGCTTTGGCAACGGCGCGGAAAAAGACACGGCTGGCTGCCGTGCCTTGAACCGTAAATCTATTGTAATAGGAGTTTATGCGCACAGGCGTTTATACGGTCGAGCAGGGGCGCGGCGTCAACGAATGTATCAGCCGGATGCAGCGCCGCAACGTGGATACGCTGCTCGTTGTGGACGAAGCAGGCAAATACCTAGGTACGGTTTCGATCACGGATATCCGGCTGACTGGACATGTGGTGGATTCGATCGCTCCACTGATCCGGTGCAACATGCCGGTCGTGCAGACGGAGGACAACGCGCGGGCCTGCTTTGACCAGTTGATCGAAAGCGGCAGCCCGTATCTGGTCGTGCTCCGGCCGGATAAAACGGTCGCTGGCATCGTGACCAAGACCAGCATGGCGTCGGCCATGGCGGAACGGCTGTGGGGGTGAGTATATGACCTACCACGATCTTCCCCGCGCATTGCTGGCGCATTTGGGCTTCACCGCGGTTTCCGTGTTTTTCGGCTTTGTGCTGGGCGTTGCGTTCGGTATCCTGCTGTCCCGCCGGCCCCGCCTGTCCGGCGTGGTGCTGCCGGTATTGAGCGTATTCAACACGGTGCCGGGCATTGTGTTCGTCGGCCTGCTCTTTATCTGGCTGGGCATGCAGCCCGCGACCGTGCTGATTGCCCTGTCGATCTACGCAATGTTCCCGATTCTCAAAAACACCTATGCGGGTCTGGTATCGGTTGACCCGCAGTATATCGAGGCCGCCCGTGGCTGCGGCATGACGCCGCTGCAGCGGCTGTACAAGATCGAGATACCGTTGGCGCTGCCGACCATCATCGGCGGCCTGCGCATGTCCACGATCTATACCGTAAGCTGGACCGTACTGGCGGCAATGATCGGCCAAGGCGGGCTGGGCGAGTTCATCTATACCGGCATCAGCGCCAATGACAACGGCCTGATCCTGATGGGCGCCATACCGGCCGCGCTGCTGGCATTTCTGCTCGGCTCCCTGATCGACGTGCTACAGCGCATGGTCGTACCCAAGGGCATGCGGAAAGGGGGCGGCGGCGTATGAGCGCGGTGATGATACTCGACCATATCTCCATTGTCGTCGCTTCTCTGCTGTGCGCGATTCTGGCCGGCGTGCCGCTGGGTGTAATATGTTATTTTTATCCCGCTGCGCGCAGGGTGATCCTGCGCGTGGTGGACCTGATCCAGACTACGCCGGCGCTTGCCCTGCTCGGCATTATCATGGTGTTTCTGGGCGCGGGCAAGCCGACCGTCATCACGGGGCTTGCGCTGTATTCCCTGCTGCCCATTGTGCGCAATACCTGCTTGGGGCTGGACCAGGTTCCGGATTACCTGGTCGAAGCGGCAAAGGGGATGGGGATGACGCGCCTGTATCGCTTGGCTCATGTGGAGATGCCCATGGCGGCCCCCATCATTTTCACCGGTATCCGCATCGCGGCGGTCAACGCAGTGGGAACGGCCGTGTTCGCTGCGTTTGTCGGGGGCGGCGGCCTGGGCGGTGTGATTAACACCGGCATCCGGCAAGATGATATGAACGCGATCCTCGGCGGCACGGGCGTGCTTATGCTCATGGCGCTGGTACTCGACACCCTGATGGGCATTGTGGAGCGCCGGATGAACAGCCGCACAGCGGCCGCGCCCGCTTACCGCTTTCGGGTGGTCAGGCGGCTGGGGGCCGCGGCTGCGGCGGTCTGCGTGCTGGGGCTGTGCGCGTGGAATTTCATCCCGCAGGACGCGGACGGGCTGGTGCTGTACCAGGGCGAATTTTCCGAGGTGCAGCTCGTCAACAGCATGATTCAGCAATTGGTCGAGGATCGGTATGATCTGACCGTGACGATCAAGGATCAGATGACCTCCAAGAACAATTTTGACGAGCTGGTTGGGGACGGACACAGCTGCGACCTAATGTACAACTGGGACGGTACCATCCTGACGACCATCATGGGTCTGGATACCGCGGATATACCGGAGGGGCGGACGCTCTACGATTTTGTAAACGAGCGCCTGCAGGATAAATATGATGTGCGGCTGATGGGCAAGATCGGCGTCAACAACACCTATGCCATCGGCGTGACGCAGGACGTGGTGGACCGGTACGGCGTGGCCACCATCAGTGACCTGCAGCCGGTTGCGGGCGAGCTGCGCTTCGGTGCGGAGCAGGACTTTTTCACCGATGCCGGCAGCATGAAGTTCGGGCCGTTCGTGAATTTCTACGACCTGGATTTCAAGGAGGTGCGGCATGTCGATATTATGCTCAAATACAAGGCGATCGAGCAGGGCGCGTATGATGTCATGGTGGTTTACGCGACCGACGGGCTGAACAAGCGCGCGGGGCTGACCATTCTGGAGGATGACCGCCATTTCTTCCCAGACTATTACGGCACGATTCTGGCGCGGAACGATGTGTTTGAGCGCTTTCGAGAGCAGGCGCCGGATCTGGAGGACACGCTCAGCCTGCTCAACGGCCTCTTTACCGACGAGCTGATGAGCGGCCTGACCTATGAGGTGGACGTGGAGGGGCGGCCGGTCGACGAGGTGGCGCACGAATTCCTGGTCGGGCAGGGACTGCTGGAAAAATAAACGCAAAAACGGTGCGGAACTATATTCCGCACCGTTTTTTTGATGTGTTGTATAATGGAGGAAAGCGGTCAGGCGTCCATACGGAGGATCGCCTTGATGCACTTGCCGGAGCCGGACTCCTCAAACGCTTCGTTGATCTGCTCGAACGGATAGAACTTGATCAGTTTATCAAACGGGAACATGCCCTTTTTGTAGTAGTCGAGCAGTTTGGGGATGAACAGTTTGGGAATGGCATCGCCCTCGACAATGCCGATCAGGCTCTTGGCGTCGCCCATCAGCTCGGCCTGGATGTTGAACGTCACGTCGCCGGTTGCGCCGAGCACGACCGCCGTACCCATGAAGCGGCAGGACGCCAGGGCTTTCTTGACAAAATCGGGTACGCCCGACGTGTCGATGGCATAATTGACACCGCCATCTGTGATTTCATTTTTGATTGTACCCACGATGTCGTCGACTTCCTTGCGGTTGATGGTGTGGGTCGCGCCCAGCTCTTTTGCCAGCTCCAGGCTCTTCGGGTTGCCACCTACCGCAATAATCGTTTCACAGCCCGCGATCTTGGCAGCCATAATCGCACTCATGCCGACCGTACCGCAGCCAAACACCGCTATGGACGAGCCGAACTCCGGCCGCAGGCGGTTGAGCACAGCGCCTGCACCGGTCTGGATGCCGCATCCCATCGGCCCGACGAGCGCAAGGTCGATATCGTCGTACTGCACCTTGACCGCGCTGGCTTCGTTGACGACCACATGAGTCGCAAACGAGGACTGGCCGAAAAACGTAGCCAGCGGCGTACCATCCAGCGCAGACAGGCGCGACGTGCCATCCGGCTGCACGCCGCCGAAGTTGCTGGCGTTGAAGTTCTCGCACGCGTGCGGGTGGGCGGTCATGCAGTTGTGGCAGCGGCCGCAGTAGCCGAACGATATGCCCACCTTGTCCCCAGGCTGGAATTCCGTGACCTCGGGGCCGACCGCCTCGACGACGCCGCAGCCTTCATGGCCGAGCACTGCGGGCAGTGGGACCGGAATGACCTGCTGGCGGGCTGCGTCGTCGGTGTGGCATACGCCGCAGGCGGTGATCTTCACCAGGATTTCATGCTTCTGCGGGGCGGCCAGCTCGACTTCCTCGATCTGGAACGGCGCGCCGGGCGCGTGGGTAACGGCAGCTTTGATTTTCATGGAGTGGTCCTCCTCGTATCAGGATAAAAATGGAATTTCCAAAGGCCCGCGGGGCGCGGACCAAGGATGCGGGGATAGGCGCGGCGGTTCAAATATCGAGCGCGCGGTAGTAGCCGTCCGTGACCGCGTCCACGACGCGGCCGGCCCTGATGCAGTCGCCGATCTCGAACACACGCGGCGCGGCGTTGTAGAAGCTTTCCGCGCACACGCGGTCAGCCTTCATGCCCGCGGCGAGCAGAATGGTGTCCGCTTCCAGCAGCCTTTCGCCGTTCGGGCTGTCGCACAGCAGGCCGGCGTCGGTTACGGCCTTTGCGGTGGTGTTTACATGGATGCGGATGCCGCTGTTCCGCATATAGATCTTCATAGCGTTCTTGTGCATGAAGTAGGAGTCCGCAGCCCAGTCGTCCTTCATCTCCACAATGGTCACGTCCTTGCCCAGACCGTCCAGATAGATCGCGCACTCGCTGCCCACCAGACCGCCGCCCAGGATGACCACCTTTTGACCGATGGCAGGGTCCTTCTGGTGCAGCGCGTCCAGGGTAACGACCTTCGTACTGTCGATGCCCGGGATGGGCGGCACGATGGGCTTCGCGCCCACGGCGGCGAGGATGACGTCGGCCTGCAGCGCCTCGGCCTGTTCCGCGGTCAGAGCGGTGTTCAGGCGCACATCCACGCCTGCTTCGCGCAGCCGGCCCTCGAGCACCTGCACGAAGCGGTACATGTCCTGCTTGAACGGGATGTACTGCTCGGAGAGCAATTGCCCGCCCCGACGGCTGTTTTTCTCATACAGCGTGACCGTGTGGCCGCGCTGGGCAGCCGTGATGGCGGCGTACATCCCGCCTGGGCCTCCGCCGACGACCACGACCTTTTTGGGCGTTGTCGCTGGCGCGCCGTAAAAGCTCTCCATCTCGCGGCCGACGATGGGGTTGAACGCACAGCAGAACGTGCGGTTGGTCAGATAATTGTAGAAGCAGGTGAAGCAGCGGCAGCAGCGGGTGATATCGTCCTTGCGGCCGGAGAACGCCTTTTCCGGAAAATAGGGGTCGCAGATCGACTGGCGGGCGATCTCGATGATGTCCGCCTTGCCGGAAGCGATGATCTCCTCCATCATATCCGGATCGTTCAGCCCGCCCAGTGTCGCTACCGGCGTTTTGACATGCTTTTTGATCTCCTCAGCCAGGTAGACGTTGCAGCCGTGCTCGACAAACATTGAGGGATGCGACTGTACGAACACGCCAGGGCCCTCGTGTACGCCGGCGGAAACATGGATGATGTCCACCTTGCCGTCGATGGCCTTGGCCATCGCAATGCCCTCGTCCAGCCCGTATCCGCCCTCGGTCAACTCAGCGCCGCTCATGCGGAATTCGATCGGGAACTGGTCGCCCACCGCCTCGCGCACTTTCTCGATCACGAGCAGGGGGAAACGCATGCGGTTCTCCAGACTGCCGCCCCAGCGGTCGGTGCGGTGGTTCATGGACGGCGACATAAACTGCCCCAGCAGCCAGCCGTGGCCGCCGTGGATCAGCACCATGTCAAAGCCCGCCTGCTTGACCAGCGCGGCCGCGCGGCCGAAAGCCTCGGCGGTGTGGACGATCTCGTCCTCGGTCATACTGCGCACCGGCAGGCCGTCTGGGTTGACTTCATCGTTCGGGCCGAGCGCATACCGCTCGGCTGCCTGCCCATGCCCTCGGGCGTTAGCGTACTTGCCGCCGTGCGCCAGCTCCATGACCGCGTTGCAGCCATGGCGGTGCATAGCCTTGGCCGCCTCCTTGAGCGAAGGGAGCGAGCCTACGTCGTACAGCGCGACCTCCTTGGTGTGCGTGCGGCCCACTGCGTCCACAATGCCCAGGCCGATGGCCACGCTGGCCAGGCCGCCCCGCGCCCGGTTTTCATGGAACGCCACGTCCTCTTTGCGCATATGGCTGTCCGGATCCATCTCCGGATTGGACATCGGCGCGCCCAGGATCCGGTTTTTGAACGTCAGCCCCTTGATGGTCAGCGGGCTTGCCAAATGGGGGTAATATTTATTCTGCATAGCCGAGATCAATCCTTTCCAAAATCCGGTTTGCCGCGCCGCCCAGCAGCACGGATAGCGGAAAACCGGTTTTACGGCATCGCTCCGTAAAACCGATTTCCGGAAACGTATGCGGGGGAGTTCGCTTACAGGCCGCGCCTGCCCTGGCGAATGTCATGCTGGGGCCTTAATTCGCGCGGGTCATCGTGGCGGCCTTGCCATCCAGACGGAACCAATCCGCCTGAAAGCGTTCATAAGGGGCGGGCATTATGGGATACCCGTCCTTTTCGGAAAAACGGCGTTGCGTTTTTTGTGGAAAATGACGGTGCGTTTGGTGTGCGCCCCTCTTGTATCAGTATCATACTGCGGCTTTTTTCTCCTGTCGATTACTGTGAGAGACAGAAAAAAAGATTTTATGTCCAAAAATGACGGGATGAACAAGATTGTTGTGGAAAATGAATAAAAAACAATTCGTGTTTTTGCACATATGGCGGATGCGGGGGGACAAAGCCACTGGGAGGGAACCAAGAGCCTTACCTTGTGTGCATACCCCGCCTGCCCGCCGCATAAGGTGGAGGCGGAGGTGGTGCGGAAATGATGGAAAAACAGGAAGCGGAGGCGCTCGCGGTCGTCCATATCCGTCCGCTGCAGGCTTCGGAGGAGGAGCGGCAGGCAGCCGTGCGGGCGCTGGCCGCCGTGTTCCGGCAATACGCGCGGGCGGAGGGATAGCGTGGACTTCATCTACAGCCGCCAGTCGGTCGACAAGGCAGACAGCATTTCGATCGAGAGCCAGATCGAATATTGCCGGTATGAGACGAGGGGCGGACCGTGCCGGATCTTTTCCGACAAGGGGTACAGCGGCAAAAACACCGACCGGCCGGCATTCCGGCGCATGATGGAGGCGCTGCGGCAGGGCGGCGCCTCGCGGGTGATT
Organism: Agathobaculum massiliense; assembly: GCF_900291975.1. Lineage (GTDB taxonomy): Bacteria > Bacillota > Clostridia > Oscillospirales > Butyricicoccaceae > Agathobaculum > Agathobaculum ammoniilyticum. Next base: position 1,023,471 of record NZ_OMPN01000001.1, on the reverse strand, counting down.
GTCTACAAGCTGGACCGCATCAGCCGCTCCATCCTGGATTTTGCGGGCATGATAGAGGAGTTCCAACGCCTGGGCGTGGAATTCGTTTCCTGTACGGAGAAGTTTGATACCGCCACGCCGATGGGGCGCGCCATGCTGAGCATCTGCATCGTGTTCGCGCAGTTGGAGCGCGAAACCATCCAGATGCGCGTCGCGGATGCCTATGCCGCCCGCATGAAGCACGGCTTTTTCATGGGCGGGCATGTGCCGTATGGCTTTGCTTTGGAGGACGCCGTGCTTGACGGGGTACATACCAGGCGCTATGTGCCGCAGCCCGAGGAGGCGGAGCATATCCGCCTAATCTGCGCGCTATACGCGGACCGGAAAAATTCGATCGGGGATGTGCTGCGCCTGCTGGAAGAAAACGGCGTTGTAAACCGGCGGGGGCGGCCGTGGACGCGGGAGCGCGTGCGGGAGACCATCCGCAATCCGGTCTATGTCCGCGCGGGGCAGGGCGTTTATGAATTTTACCAGCGGGCCGGCACCGAGATGCTGAGCGAGCCGGAGCTGTTTGCGGGCCGGAACGGCTGCTTTTTGTTTTCCGGGGAAAGTGGGAAGCGTAAGCAGACCCATCCGGAGGCCGCGCGCCTGCTGCTCGCGCCGCATGAGGGCCTGGTGGATGAGGACGTTTGGCTGGCCTGCCGCCGGCGCTGCATGGGCAACCGTCCGGTCGCCGCGGGCAACAAGGCAAAATGGACTTGGCTGGCAGGACGCCTCAAATGCGCGTCCTGCGGCTATGCGCTGACCGTCAAGCGGGCGACGAACGGCAGCCGCTATCTGGTCTGCTCGCACCGCTATGCTGCGCACGGCTGCACCGTCGCGGGGCTGCCCAAAGCGGATGCGGTCGAGCGGCTAGCCGGAGAAGCGGTGCGAGCGCGGCTGGCAGAGCTGGGGCCGCTCGAACCGCAGCGGCAAGCGGACACGGTACTCGCCGCGCTGCGCGCCCGTCTTGCGGAGCTGGAAAGCGAGCGGGAGGCGCTCGCCGCTCGCATCCCGCAGGCGAATGAACAGGCCATGTGCCTGATTAACGAACGCGCCGCCGCCTTGACCGGACAGGCAGCCGAGATCCGGCGGCGGCTGGCGGGCCGGCGGGAGACAGAGGCGGTGCCGCCGGATGGCGCGGCACAATGGGAAAGCCTGTGCTTCGAGGGGAAACGGGCGGTGCTCGACGTGCTGGTACAAAAGGTAACGGTATCCTGCCGAGAGGTCTGCATTACCTGGCGGATATAAAAAGAATCAAAAACAGCGCCCTGCTCGCTGCGGATACCATAGTACCGCAGTGGAGCGGGGCGCTGTTTTTTGCTACATTCCGAAAGGCGGGATTACTTTACACCCATCCAACCGGAGATGACCATTTTTTGGACCTCAGAGGTGCCTTCGTAGATTTCAGTGATTTTGGCGTCACGCATGAAACGCTCGAAAGGATATTCACGGGTATAGCCGTAGCCGCCAACGAGCTGCAGGCAGCGGCGGGTAACGTCGCTGGCGGCCTCGGAAGCGTACAGCTTGCCCATCGCGGCAAGGTGGCTGTAGGGCTCGCCATCCTGCTTGGCCTGCGCTGCCCGATAGATCAGCAGCCGCGCCGCATCTACCTTGCACTGCATATCAGCCAGCTCGAACTGCGTGTTCTGGAACTGGCTCAGGCGCTTGCCGAACTGCACGCGTTCTTTAACATACTTGACGCATTCGTCGATCGCGCCTTGGGCGATGCCGAGCGCCTGCGCACCGATGCCGATGCGTCCGCCGTCCAGCGTCATCATCGCGATCTTGAAGCCCTTTCCGACTTCGCCCAGCAAGTTCCCCTTGGGTACGATGCAGTCTTCGAATATCAGCTCGCAGGTGGACGAGCCGCGGATGCCCATTTTCTTCTCATGCGCGCCCACGCGGAAGCCGGGGAATTCACGCTCCACAATGAACGCCGAGATGCCCTTGGTGCCGAGCGATTTGTCTGTCATGGCGAAAACGACGAAAGTATCCGCAAAGCCGGCGTTAGTAATGAATATCTTTGTGCCGTTAAGCACCCAGTGGTCGCCCTTGTCCTCGGCGGTGGTCTTTTGCATGGCGGCGTCCGTGCCGGCGCCCGGCTCGGTCAGGCCGAATGCGCCCAGCTTTTCGCCCGAACAGAGATCGGGAAGGTACTTCTGCTTCTGCTCTTCCGTGCCAAACGCATAGATCGGCCAGGTGCAGAGCGAGGTATGGGCGGAAACCATGACCGATGTCGTGGCGCAGTATTTCGCAAGCTCTTCCGCAACGCTGATGTAGGAAACATAGGACAGTCCGGCACCGCCGTATTCCTCCGGATAAGGCACGCCCATCATACCCATCTCCGCGAGTTTGCGCCAGGTTTCCTCGGGAAAACGCTCGTTTTCATCGACTTCCGCGGCGATCGGCGCGACCTCCTTGATCGCGAAATCGTGCAGCATATTCAGGATATCCTTTTCGTCTTCGGTAAAATGAAAATTCATATCTGTTCTCCTTTCTCGTTGCAGAGGAGGCCGCCGCCAAACCACCGGCAGCGGCCCCATGCCCTGAGCGTTTACAAACGCCCTATGGAAAACGCGCGCTACACCGTACGTTTAGGCGCCGCACGGCGTCCGTGCTTTCCAAGGGAGGTATCGGTTTTGTCAGCCGCGCGCTTTCTGGATCTCCTCGGTCAGTACGGGGAGCACCTCGAACAAGTTGCCAACCACGCCGTAATCAGCCACGTCAAAGATCGGGGCGTCCGGATCCTTGTTGATGGCAACGATCACATCCGAACCGCTCATGCCGGCCAGATGCTGAATTGCACCCGAAATGCCGCAGGCGATGTACAGCTTGGGACCGACGGTTTTGCCGGTCTGCCCGACCTGGTGGGCATGGCTGATCCAGCCGGAATCCACCGCCGCACGGGAGGCGCCGACCGTTGCGCCGAGCGCTTTGGCCAGCGCGCGCACCGGCTCGAAGCCCTCCGGACCGCCGACGCCGCGGCCGCCGGATACGATGATCTCCGCGCCCTCCAGATCGACGTTCTCTTCGTCCATGTCTCGCAGCAGCTCGATCACCTTGGTGCGGATGTCCTTTTCTTCCACATGGATATCCTCGCGGATAACCTGAGCCTTTGCCGCGGTCTCCTCGCACTTCTTGAAGACGCCCGGGCGAACTGTGCCGATCTGCGGCCGGTGGTCGGGGCAGAGGATGGTCGCCATCAGGTTGCCGCCGAATGCAGGGCGAGTCCAGGCGACATTGCCGCTTTCTTCATCAATATCCAGCGCGGTGCAGTCCGCGGTCAGACCGGTCCTGAGGCGGCAGGATACGCGCGGGCCAAGGTCGCGGCCGTTATTGGTCGCGCCGATCAGCATGCTTGTCGGGCCGTATTTCTCCACGAGCGCGCACAGCGCGATAGCATAAGCGTCCGTGCTGTAATGTCCGTATTCCGCACCTTCGACGACAATGACCTGATCCGCACCGTGCGTGGACGCCGCCTCGACCGCAGCCGATACATGATCGCCGATCACAATGGCGACCAGAGCGCCGCCCTGCTTATCCGCCATCATGCGGCCGGGGGTCAATAATTCAATGCCGACGTTCTTTGCCGAACCGTCGCCGTTTGTCTCCACAAATACCCAAAGGTCTTTCGTTTTTGCTTCCATGGTTCTCCTGCCTCCCTTAAATGACGCTCGCGTCGCTGAGCAGCTGGAACAGCTTGACAGCCGAATCCGCCGCGGTTTCTTCCTTGATCTTGACGCCGCCCGTTTTTTTCTGCGGCACAAAGGTCTTTTTCACCTTGGTGGGCGAGCCTTTCAGACCGGCGTGCGCCAGGTCGATGGTGGGCAGGTCAGCGGCGGTCAGCGTCGGAATGTCCGCGCGGTTGGCCGCCATTTTGCGCTTGATCGTGGGATAACGCGGGTCCCAAGCGGGCTTGGTAAAGGTAACTACGCACGGCGTCTGCACCTCTACGACCTCCACGCCTTCCTCAACTTCCTTGTTGACGCGGATGCGTCCGTCCCCAGCCGCAGCCTCCAGGCCGTAGGTGACCTGCGGATAATCCAGATGCTCTGCGATTTCCGGACCGACCTGCGCGGTGTCGCCGTCGATCGCCTGCTTACCGCAGAAGATCGCATCGAACTTGCCCTCAAGCTCCTCCACCTTTTTGATCGTCTCGGAAATGATATAGCTGGTAGCAAGCGTGTCCGAGCCGCCGAACGCGCGGTCAGATACAAGATACGCCTTGTCCGCTGCGATGGCCAGGCATTCCTTGAGCGCTGCCTTGGCCTGCTCGGGACCCATGGACAGCACGACAATCCGCGTATTCGGATCCTTGTCCTTGATCCGCGCCGCCGCTTCCAGGGCATAGCCGTCGAACGGGTTCACGATCGACGGCACGCCCTCCCGAATCAGCGTATTCTTCACCGGATCGATCTTGATCTCCGTTGTATCCGGTACCTGCTTGATACATACTAAAATGTTCATGGTGTTCCTCCTGTTTGGTTTAATGAATGAAACACAGGCAATCAGTTTTCTGCAAATGCCTGTATCTTGGTCAGCGCCTGGCCGCTTTCCGTAGTGCTTTGGTCGATGTCGATGCTGAAGCTCATAAGCCCCGCGCGCGTCACAGTGTCAATTACCGATGGCTGGTCGTATTCTTCGATTTCGCAAAAGCGCATCATGCACAGCACGACACAGTCCGCGCCACTGTCCTTTGCCAGCTTGACAAGCATTTGGCCGCGCGCAGTATTGTTATCGTCGTGGGCAGTCGAACAGCCGTAAATGGCAAACCAGTGCAGCGCAAGGCTTTCGATTGCGGAGTTGGCCGCGGGATAGTCGCTGCGGTACTGACGGGATTCCTGCGCCAGGTCGTCGCCGACCACGGCGACGTTGTTGTCGGCAAAGTAGCCGAGTACCTCGTCCGGCTCGCAGGTGATGCCGGTGAGGATGACTTTTTTACCCTTCCAGTCGCAGACCGGCTCAGCGGCGAGCGCCTCGGTCAGTGCAGAAACCATTTCAATGGTTTTTTCCGGACGCAGGAACGTGGCGGCTTTCATGACATGGTGGCGGTCGGCCGGCCGGATGAGGTCGAGATGGTCGTTCGCCGCTTCGCAGAAGGCCCGCATGACAGCGTTTCGTTTGTTGCACAGCGCGATGGCGTTCTGCAAGGCTTCGTTTGTGATTTCCTTGCCGGAGATCTCCTCCAAGGCGCTGCGTACCGTCTTGATCTCCTCAATGAGGAAATCACGCGCGCCGGGATCCTTGCGGTTCTGTGGATAAATAAAGGTGATCGGGCGAATGTCCTTAACGCCTGCGCGCCATGCGGAGTTCATGCCGCGGAACGTATCGCAGATGATGGGCATGATCGCCGCGGAGACGCCCCGATACGCGCCGGTCATACCGAACTCCAGGCATGAACGCAGCAGGGAGCAGGTAAAGATAGGGGCGTACTTGCCGGCTATCTGGGGGTTGCATTGGCCGCCCCAAATACCCATCGGCACCATGTCGGCCGCAAGGACGAGCGGCTGGGGGGTATAGACGGGGAAACAGGCGATCACCTTGTCGCCGGCATTGAGATACTCTTTCAGCAGACGCTGCGGATTTTTGCTGATGTCGTCAAACTGTGCCAGCAGGTTTTTTACGTCAGCCATTACTGCTCCGCCTCCTTATTTGCTTTCATTACATCCACCAGGCTTTGCAGCCGGGTTTCAAACTGGGCTTCGTTGAAAATCGTTGGGTCAGCCTGATCACCGTCGAAGAACACGACGGGGATACCGCATTTTTCCTCCACGATCTCCCGCCCGCAGGTCATCTGGTAGGTCATGAATTTGCAGCTGCGGTTGATATGGCAGAACATACCGTTGCACTGGAAATGGTTGGCGACATCCGCGCGCTTGCCCATCATCGTGGTCGTATTGACGACGTTGGTGGAGGAAAGCATATACTGCTCGGCCATTTCATCCAGATTACCCGGCGTATAGTGCAGGCTCCAGGCGCCGACATAGCCGTTTGTAACGCAGTTGACGCCATACTTTTTCATGGTCTTGAGGTTAAAGCCAAGATTCGGCCAGCAGGCGATGCCCTCCCAGTCGACACGGTACTCCTGGGGAGAGGTGCCGAAAGTAGTGGTTCCGTTGTCGATATGCTCCTGGATCTCGCGCTTGAGCTGCAGGAGTACCTCGGTGGTTTCACGCCGGCTGCGCGCGACGACCATGGGCGCCATGTAGTTGAACAGGTCGAAGCCGTTGAGTGGAGCGGGGTTACGGTCGTTCATCAGGACGCACTCGTCAAACAGCCGCGCGTTTTCGACCGAGATCTTCTGCAACTCAAGGAATTTATCCCAGTCGAATTTCTTGCCGAAAAATTCCTCCATACGGTGGATGTTGTGCTCGATCTGGCTGCGGCCGTAAGCGATCCAGTGTTTAGCGGGCTTGGCGTCCGTATAGTTGAACAGGCAGTCCTGCATGAAGATCGGGATATCCAGCTCGCGCGACAGGCATTCGTACCATTTAAGCAGTTCAAAGCAGCTGTTGGTGGCGCAGAGCAGGAATGTAGGACGCGGCATGCGCTGCACGGAGGGCGGCTCATAGTTGGGGTCGTTGGCCATCTGGTGCGCCATGCCGATACTTAGGCGGGCGTAAGAACAGATATCGTTGGAATAACCCAGCTCTCCCTCCGAGGTCGCGATAAAGCGGGGGGAGTCATGGCGTGCGGCTACGCCGGCCGCGTTATTTTCAGGATACAGGACAGGTACGTCGAACGTGGCGCACAGCTCCTGCGGAAAGATAGAGGTGGACCAGCCGACCGGCTCGCCCTTGGCCTCGGCGTCCCAAGCGGCTTGGTAGATGCTGTCAACCAGCGCGTTCAGCATTACGCGGGATTTGGGAAGCGGGCGCTTTGGCTTTTTTACTTCAGTAGTTTCGCTCATAGGGGTTCCATCCTTTCCTGCGAATGAAAATATGGCGTTCAGGCGGACCGCATGCTGCCCAGCGCGTACAGTGCGGCACCGAGCGCACCGGCGAGCTGACAGTCCTCATGAACCTGTATGGGGTGCTTGATCTCCTCCTCCAGAGAATGAACAAGCCCCTTGTTAAGTGCGACGCCGCCGCTCATGGCGACCTCCGGCTGGATTCCGCAGCGCTGCACCAGGGATGCGACGCGGCGCGCCACGGATTTATGGATGCCGGAAACAATGTTTTCCAGCCTGATGTTCGCGGCCAGCTTGGAGATGACCTCGGACTCGGCAAAAACCGTGCAGGTGCTGCTGATTTCGGCCGCCTCGTCCGCCTGGAAAGAGAGATCGCTCAGGTCGGTCACCTCTACGTCGAGAACCTTGGCCATGGTGTCGAGAAAACGTCCGGTACCCGCCGCGCATTTATCGTTCATCACGAAATTCAACAGCATGCCCTTGCCGTTTATGCGCATAACCTTGATGTCCTGCCCGCCGATATCCACAATCGTACGGGTAGCGGGCAGAAGGTGGGCGATGCCTCTGGCATGGCAGCTCAGTTCGCTTTTTTGATCGTTAATCCCCTCGAAAGAGAAACGGCCGTATCCGGTTGCAGTAATCCATTGGATATCGTCCCGCGTGATGCCGGCCTTTTCCAGCGCCTGCGCGAACACGCGAGCCGGACCAACGGTACCCGTGCCGATTGGGACGATCGCCTTGGCCGCGATGCCGCCGTCCGCTGCCAGAATGACGGCCTTGGAAGCGGTGGAACCGATATCAATGCCGGCTGCAAACATCAGATCACCCCGTCCTCCGCAAACTTGGCGAGTTGCTCATCCGTATAACCGAGCAATCCGCCGAATACGTCCTTGTTGAATTTGCCGAGCGGCTGGCCGGGCCATTTGATTTCACCCGGCGTTCCCAGCATTTTGGGGCAAACGTTCTGCATCTTGATTTTGCCGAACTGCTCGGTTTCGACCTCGACGATATCGTTGCGTGCTGCGAACTGCGGGTCCTCCATAATATCGGCTACGTTGTAGATCGGACAGGCAGGGATACCTTCGCCCAGTATGTCAAGGCATTCCTTCAGTGTATGGGCGCGCGCCCACTTGGCAAATTCCGCGTTGATCTCCTCACGGTGCGCCGCGCGGTCGATCGTGGTCTGGTAATCCGGATGGTCGATCAGATCCTGGCGGTCGATCTGGTGCATGCAGTCGCGGTATAGCTTATCGCCTGTGATGGACAGGGCAACATACTTGTCGTCCTTGGTAAGGAAGTGGCCGGATGGGACGGTAACAGTTGTGCCGTTGCCAATACGGGTGCGGATGGTACCGTCGTAGGAGTATTCCGCGATGATGGATTCCTGCAGCCGCAGGACCGACTCGGTCAGCGCGCAGTCGATCATCTGCCCCTCGCCGGAGCCGTTGACATCACGGTCGTAGATCGCGAACATGACCGCCATGCAACTGAACATGGCAGTATAGAAGTCCGCGACCGAGATGCCGGGCTTGACCGGAGGCGTATCCGGATAGCCGGTGACCTCCAGAAAGCCGCCGAGCGCAAGGCCCATGCGGTCAAAGCCGGGGCGGGGAGCGTAGGGGCCGGTCTGGCCGTAGCCGGAAGCGACCGTGTAGATCAGGCGCGGGTTGCGCCGGTGGATTTCCTCCCAGGTGAAGCCGAGCTTTCGGAACACGCCAGGGCGGAAGTTTTCGATCAGGACGTCTGCGTCCTCAATCAGCTGCCAAAGCATTTTTTTACCCTGTTCGGTTTTAAGGTTGAGGGTAACGTTCTGCTTGTTGCGGCCTTCGACGGCGAACCACAGGTTTTTGATGCGGCCCATGCCGCGCATCAGGTCGCCGGTCTTGGGCGGCTCGACCTTGATTACGCGCGCGCCGAAATCGGCCAGCATGCTGCCGCACCAAGGGCCGGCCACGATATTGCCCACTTCAACGACCTTCAGACCCTCCAAAGCCTGTCTGGACATAAATATGCTCCTTTCAAATCCAATGAAGTTGTTTTATTTACCCTGAAATTGCGGCGGCCGCTTTTCCTGGAACGCGCGGCCGCCCTCCAGATAATCCTCGGTTTGGTAAAGCGCCATACCGAGCGTGTTTTCCAGCGCAAGCCCATCACGCAGCGGCATGTCATAGCCCTGCGACAGGCATTGTTTGATGCTTCTGACCGCCAGGGGCGCCAGCTGGCAGATCTTTTCCGCAGCCTGCAGCGCAGCGTCAAGCAGCTGCTCTGCGGGGACGACCTGGTTCACCAGACCGATCTGAAGCGCGGTCTGCGCATCGACCTTTTCATTGGTGAGCAGAATCTGCATGGCCCTTCCATAGCCGATGATGCGCGGCAGGCGTTGTGTCCCGCCAAAGCGGGGCAGCAGCCCGAGCGACGGCTCCGGCCAGCGGAACGATGCATGCTCGGCGGCAATGCGCAGGTCGCAGGCGAGCGCCAGTTCGCCGCCTCCGCCATAAGCAAGGCCGTTAACCGCAGCGATCAACGGTTTCGTAACATACAGTCCGCGCATCGGCGTTCGGGGGATGCGCCATGGACGGTCTGCCGTGGCCTTGACGAACGGGAGCCATTCGGTCACGTCCGCGCCGGAACAAAAAGCCTTGCCGCCCGCGCCAGTCAGGATACCGACGTATAGGTCGGGGTCTTCCATAAAGTCCAGCATAGCCTCTTCCAGCGCCTGAATAAGTGCGGGGTTGAGTGCGTTATACTTTTCCGGACGGTTGAGAGTAAAAATCGCGATCCGTCCCCTTTTTACTGTTGTAAGTACAGACTCCATGTTATGCCTCCAATACAAATGTCTGTTTCCCACGGAGAATCGGCAAAGCATTGCTCCAGTTGCCCGCCGGAAGTATGCGGCGGGCAACTGGAATGGGAGGTATAAGCGTTTTTATCGGCAGAGCTGGCCGGAAATAACGACACGCTGGATCTGGTTGGTACCCTCAAAGATCTGATAGATCTTTGCGTCGCGCATCAGCTTTTCCACCGGATACTCACGGGAATAGCCGTTGCCGCCGAGCACCTGCACCGCGTTGGTGGTAACGAATACCGCGGTATCGCCCGCAAAGCATTTGGCGGAGGCGATCAGCTTTTTGTTGATGATGCCGGCGTCCGCCGACTTGCAGGCGCCCCAAACCATCTGACGGGCGGCCTGCGTCTGGATTTCCATATCCGCGAGCAGGAAACCGATCCCCTCATGCTTCCAGATCGGCTTGCCGAAAACGACGCGCTCCTTAGCATAAGGAACCGCTTCGTCCAGCGCGGCCTGTGCAATCCCGACTGCGGAGGCTGCGGTGCAGGGGCGGGAGTTGTCGAGGATCTTCATGGCAATCTGATAGCCCTGGCCCTCTTCGCCCAGACGGTACTTGGACGGGAGTACCATGTCGTCAAAGAACAGCGAGTTGGTATGGACGCAGCGGATACCCATTTTATCCTCATGCTCGCCCACTGTGAAGCCCGGTGTGTCCTTGGGAAGCAGGAATGCGGTGATGCCGCCCTTTGTCCCTTTTTCCTTGTCGGTAACGGCGAAGATGGTGATGAGATCGGCGCAATCGCCGTTGGTGATAAAGGTCTTGCCGCCGTTGATCACATAATCGTCGCCAACCTTGCGCGCGGTCGTGACCATAGCGCCGGCATTAGAGCCGGATACGCTTTCGGTCAGGCCGAACGCCATGATGCCGCCGTTGACCATGATATCCGCAGCCCACTTTTTCTGCTCCTCCGTACCGGCGATATTGAGCGGCTCGAAGCCGAAACCAAATACGCGGGAGGCGAAACCGGCGTCGCCGCGTGCGAGTTCCTCGCGGATGACGGCGTATGTAAAGTTATCCAGTCCCAGTCCGCCGTACTCCTCGGGAACGGTGACCAGATGAAGACCCATTTCATAAGCGGTCTTGACGAGATCCTCGGGTACGATGGCGTCTTTCTCCGCGATGCGGCAGGTGGGCCGTACCTCTTTTTCCGCAAACTCGCGGACCAAATTGCGCAGCTCGATCTGGTCTTCATTCAGCATGAAATCATAATCGGTCATCATAGTCGTGTTCCTCCTAAAGCATGTGTTTTATTCCCAACAGGCGTCCATATCCTGATTTGGTACGAGTGGTGCTGTTCGTCTCGAACGGGTTACAGCTGGAAAACAAAGGGGTAGCTGGCGATGGTAAGGATGAGACAGCCGATCAGTAACGGGGTGCCGATCTTGGTGTAGTCCAAAAAGCGGTAACCGCCCTGCAGCGTCATGGTAACCGGCGGTGTCGCAATCGGCGTCAGGAACGCAAGATTCAGGCTCCAGATGATCGCCATGATGACCGGTTTGGCTGCATAGCCCAGAGAAGCGCACATGGAAAGCGCGATCGGGCCAAGCATAGCCATGGAAGCGGTCGAAGACATCACGTTGCTCATGATAACGCTCAGGATGGTGAAGATAATGAGCAGCTTGAACATGCTGATATTGCCGCCCATCCAGCCGATCACCGTGTCCGCAATCAGCTTGCCGGCTCCGCTTTCCGAAATACCTGCGGCAAAGCCGAGCGAGCCGGCCAGGACCCATACGGTCGTCCAGTCGAGGCGGGCGAATACCTGCTTGACCGAGATGCAGCCGGTCAGGATACAGGCCAGACCCGCGACCATAGCAACCGCGCCAACCGTCCAGATACCGACGACAAAGCCGATAACCGTAAGGATCAGGATGGCAGAGGAAATAATCATTTTCACGGTGCTGTACTGGGCCTGCTCCTCCTCTTCTTGCGCGTCCTGCGCAAGGTCGTATTTTTCCTCGAAATCGAAAACCCGCTTTTGCAGGGCGTAACCGATGGTTGCATAGAACAGGATGATAAAAAGTAGGCGGGGGATGCTGCCCCAAGTCAGGTCGAAAAAGCCCATGGTTTCCAGACCCGCATCAGCCAAAATACCTTGGCCAATCACGTTGGGCGTGGAGCCGACCAGCGTCATGCCGCCGCCTACATTGGCTGCAAAGCCGATGGCCATAAAGCTGTTTTTACGCGAAATAGCGCCGCGCGAACTGGCCGCTGTTGCGGAAACAACCGGCAGCATCATTGCGACGACCGCGGTGTTGCTGAGAAAAGCGGAGAGTATGGCGGAGACGACGACGCATACCACGATAAACAGCTTTTCCCGTATGCCCACCATTCGGATGATGGAGGTTCCGATCTTTTGTGCGACTCCGGTTTCAAACAGAGCCTCGCCGATGATCATGGAGCCGATCACCATCATCGTGACATCGCTGGCAAAGCCGGCAAATGCACTGGTAAACGGGATCACGCCGCATATGCCCATCGCAAGCGCGGCGCCGACCGCGGTCACGGAGAGGGGAACCTTGCCGGATGCAAACAAAATGATCGTAACGACCAAAATGATCAGTGCTATCGTCGAAGTACTCAAGAGTTGTGCCTCCTTTTGCCTTGCGGCAGGCTGGATTTTGCATTGATTATAATTTAACGATAGCGTATCAAGTAGGCGCTGTCTATTTCCAAAATACATTGGTTTTGTTAAGTGGGATGTTAACAATGACGCAAATGCCTAATAAGATATTGAGATTTATATGCAAAATACACAATAAAGGCGGCGGGGAAGAGGTGCCGAAGGGTGCGGGATACCACAGACTGGCGTGCTATCCGGATAAATTTTTTGCGATTGAAAATGCACATAAAAAGTAAATTATTGCGCTGGTAAAAATTACGAAATGTTATCATTACTTGTAACAAAGATAAGGAATTATTAATTATAGAAAAAATGATCGCGTCAAAATTGATATAAAATAAACAATTTCATTTTACTCGAAATGAGTAAGATGCACATTTTTATAAAAAAATCCGCCGGTAAGGCGGATTTGACAATTGCAAAGGTTGTTGTTATTTTGACAATGTAGCATGCATGTGTGACTGGAGGAGACGTCCTCTGACTCAAACGCTTCGCAGGTTTGCGCTCCCATTTTACAGAATTGGGTGGTAGAAAGGAGAAGTCTGTATGCCCTCCAGCACAATAGCAATAATTATCACAATAATTACAATTATTTCCTTTGTTTTGGAAAAAATCCCGTTGGCCATGACAGCGATGATCGCTTCTCTGGCAATGGGGATTATTTTGCCGGAAATGAAGCTCTCGGACGTATATTCCGGTTTTTCCAGTTCGACCGTAATGATGGTCGCCGGTATGTGTATCGTTGGCGACGCCCTGTTCAAAACCGGTATGGCCAATAAGATCGGCCGTGCGATCAGCAACAGCGCAGTAGCTAAAAACGAGCGGCTGTTCATGGTTGTGGTCGTCATTTGCTGTACCGTTATGTCCGCATTTCTGTCCAATTCCGGTACGATCGCAATGTGGATGCCGCTGATTGCTGCTTGTGCGGCAAAATCGCATGGTGTGGTTCGCTCCAAAATGATTATTATAGCGGCAGGCATGGCGTCAGCGATCGGCGGTGCGGCTACGCTGGTCGGCTCCACATCGCAGCTTACCGCCAATTCCGTACTGATGGGCTATGAGGGCTACGAGGCTGGCCTTGGACTGTTTGACCAGACCAAACTCATGCTGCCCATGTGCCTGATCATGATTATTTATTTTGCCACCATTGGCTATCCGCTCTGCAAAAAGGTGCTGAAACCGGAAAGTCCGGATTTTGACAAAGGCAATTACTATGCGGAGCTGGCGGAGAAATCGGGCGACGAGGAAACCGATAAGATTCCAGCGTGGAAAGGGAAAATGTCGGTCATCGTGCTGCTGCTGTGCATTGTCGGATTCATTCTGACAGGCTTTGACGCGTTCGATCCCTATCTGGATGTTGGCATCATCGGTCTGCTGGGTGCGACGATCCTGATTGTTTCCGGCTGCATGCCTTTGAAGAAAACACTGGCGGAAATGGACTGGAACACCATCGTCATTCTCGCGGCGGCGCAGGGCTTTGCCAAGGGCCTGGACGTCTCTGGCGGCGGCAAGGTGATCGCGGAGTTCGTGCTGAATCTGTTCGGCGGCCAGAATGCATCCACGGCGGTGTTGATGGTGGTAGGCGTCATTGTTACCACCGTGCTGACGAACTTTATGTCTAATACGGCGCTGGCAGCGATGATGACCCCGATCTACATTGAGATCGCCATGCAACTGGGTATCAGCCCGATCCCGTTTGTAATTGCGATCGGTGCAGTTGCTACGAATCTGGCGTGTGCAACGCCTGTCGGTACCCCCGCATGCACCCAGACCCTGCCGGCTGGTTACAAGTACATGGACTATGTCAAAATAGGCGGCCCGCTGTGTATCATACTGATGCTTGTAGCCGCGTTCCTATCTCCTGTACTTTATACGTTCTGACGGGCGGCGGAGCGCAAATTTGCCCATATCGGCTTTTCCAAAAGGAGAAGCAGGTTTTGCCCCTATTTTCCCCAAAAGAAACGCAGGCCCGGCATAAGCCGGACCTGCGTTTCTCATATGCCGCGCTGCGCCTTGTTTTGGTAAAAGTCGATCAGGTAGTCGCGGAATTGGAGTACGGTATCGGAATGAGCGACGCCGGACTTCCAGAACACGGTCTGCATTCTGGGGTTGGGAGGGTATTTGACGCGTACCATCCGCACCAGCGAAGAATGGATGGCGCGTGCGCCGAGGACGCTGCTGAATGCAATGCCGTAGCCATTCTCAATCAACTGCGTGCGTAAGATGTAGTCCACCTCCGCCACGATTCGAGGAATAAAGCCGGACTGCTTGCAGGCGTTTTCAAAAAAGGCGCGGGAGGAATAGCCCTTGGATAATGCGATAAACGGTTCATCCCGTGCCTCCGCCAAAGAGATCGCGCCCTTTTGGACAAATGGGTGATCGCAGTTTACCAAAAGCGCGGGCGGATCTTCAACAATAAATTCATGCTCCCAAGCCTTATTGGTGATGTCGCCGACATCAGTGATAACGAGGTCGTATTGTCCGAGCGCGTCGGGATCCTGTAATTCCTTGAGCGTCAGGGAAGCATGCTTGATGGTAACCGAGGGATGCGCCTTCATAAAGGAGCTGATGACTTCGGTCCAGAGCGACTGCGCGGAGACACCCACATATACGATATCCTTTTGGGAGGTCGCGGTCTTGGATAGTTCGCGCTTGATATTATCCAGTTCGGAAAAGATATTGCATACATGGATATATAAAATTTTCCCGTTTTCGTTGAGCTTAATCTTGCGCCCGACGCGGTCGAAAAGGCTGACCTGCAGCTCATCCTCCAGACGGGAGATGGTCGTACTCAGCGCCGGCGGGGAAATGTGAATTATCTTTGCGGTGTTGAGCAGATGCTCATTCTCAGCCAAGAGCTTAAAATAATATAAATGTAGTAACTGCATATCCCATTCTCCTGTGAAGCTGAAAATAATCGAGTTTATTATAGCATACTTTTCCAAAATACAGCTTTTTCCACGCAAATAGCGTTGTTTTGGCAAAATAACATTCTGTTTGGATAACGATATTTTGCAAAATCTTTATACTTGTAGAACTTTGGAAAAGTATACTTTTAGGAACTATGGTATGCCGTGTGTCCCGCTTCATCGATCCAGCGCCAAAAGCCCGGGCGGGTGTCGACCTCGCGGGCGGTCAGGGGGCCGAATGCGTCTTCGTATTCGGCGGCGGCTTTATCGAACGCGGTGCGCATCTCGCTGTAATAAGCGAGCGCGGCGGTATTTTTCGGATGGCCGTCCAGGTATTCGATCACGTCGACGAGCGCGAAGTCATACATCCGGACACGGTTGAGCAGCTTTTCCCGTTCGGTCATCTCGGAACCGCCTCCTCTCCGAGGAAGGGCTTGTCGAGCGAGGGGAATATCGTGCCGCGGCTGAACGCAAGCGCCGGCTCATAGGGCGTTTCAAAGCTCTGATACGGTACGAACGCCATCGCAAGCGAAAGCAGACGGGGATCGATGCTGTCTGCGGGCAGCATCTGATCCGTCTGGTTGTTAGGCTGATTCATATGCGGTTTCTCCTTGTTCGTAAAACAGTTTGAGGTCTTGCCTCAATCCCATTGTATGCCGCGCGAAAAAAGACGGTGAAAGTGGGACGGGAATGTGGTATACTATGAAAAAAGGAGGCATGAAGCATGGAGATTTCTGAGATCAGGGAGCAGGCTGGAAAAGCGGCCGCTCTGGTGTGCGACGCGGCGGGGCTGCGCGCGGGAGATCTGTTCGTGGTCGGCTGCTCGTCAAGCGAGGTGTGCGGGGAAAAGATCGGCACCCACTCGAGCGTGGAGGTCGCCGAGGCGGTGTTCGAGGGCATTTACGGGGTGCTGCGGGAGCGTGGCGTTTACTTGGCGGCACAGTGCTGCGAACATCTGAATCGGGCGCTCGTGGTCGAGCGCGCCGCCTGTGAGCGCTTCCGGCTGGATGAAGTGAATGTCGTCCCGCAGCCAAAAGCGGGCGGATCGTTTGCGACCACGGCCTACAAGCGCCTGAGCGATCCGGTGGCGGTGGACAGCCTGCGTCAATCCGCGTCCGCGGGCATGGACATCGGCGGGACGCTGATTGGTATGCACATTAAGCCGGTTGTCGTGCCGCTCCGCATTGCAGTCAAGCAGATTGGGGAGGCGGTTCTGCTTTGCGCGCGCCGCCGGCCGAAATTTGTGGGCGGTAGCCGCGCCGTATACAACGAAAAACTTTTGTGAGGGAAACATGGGAATAAAAGCAGTATTTTTCGATCTGGACGACACGCTGTACAGCAGCTTCCAGGCGTGCGACGCCTACGCATACGAGCGTATGGCCGCCTGGGTGGAGGAACACACCGGAGCTTCGGGCGCGGAGTTCGCGCGGCAGTTCAAATGGTACCGCAAAAAGCTGGCGCGGCAGCAGCCGGGCATGCCGCCCACACATGACCGCGTGCTGTTCGCGCAGGGTGCGCTGGAGCGGATGGGGCTAAACGCGGTGCAATACGCCCGCGCCCTGCACCGCGTCTACTGGGACGCGGTCCTCTCTAAAATGGAGCTGCGGCCGGGCGTGCCGGCGCTGTTGGAAGAGCTGCGGCGTGCGGGCGTTAAGACCACGGTCTGTACGGATATGCTGGCGGATATTCAGATGGAAAAGCTCGAATATCTCGGCCTTGCCGACCGGATCGATTATCTGGTGTCAAGCGAGGAGGCGGGCATGGATAAGCCCGGCTCTCCGATCTTCTGGCTGGCGCTGCAGAAGTGCGGCTGCCTGGCGGGGGAGGCTGTGATGGTGGGCGATAACTTCCGGCATGATGTGCAGGGGGCGACCGATGTCGGCATCGCGGGCGTGTGGCTCAACTGGACACACCTGCCGCGGCCGGACGACGACCGACCCTATACCGAGGTGCATACATTCGAGCAGGCGGCGGCGCATATCCGTACCCTGCTCTGAGGAGGACAGGAAAAATGCAGCATTATGATTACCGGCCGCGGGGCGTCTGCCCAATGAAAATATCGTTTGACCTGGAAGGGGACACAGTGCATAACGTATCCTTCCTCGGTGGCTGCAACGGCAACCTGCAGGCGATCAGCCGCGTGGTCGAGGGAATGACCGTCGCGCAGATCGAAGGATATTTCAAAGGCATCAGCTGCGGCGGCAAGGGGACCTCATGCTCCGACCAGCTCGCCGCCGCGGTGCGGGCGGCGTATGAACAGGGAAAATAAAACAGCGGCAGAACGGAAAGCGGGCCGGCGCAATAGCGCCGGCCCGCTTTCTGGATGTTTGGGGATAAAAAAAGCAGCGGCAAAGCCACTGCTTGCAGTTTAGTCGAGAATGTGCAGGACAGGATCTTCCGCGCCCGCCTGCTGGATGCAGACGGCCAGCCGGTAGGAACGGTCGGCCGAGAACGGCGGCAGGAACAGGGAATAGGGTCGCTCCATATCCGGACAGTCGAGCTGAGGGCGGGTATTGGAGCGTAATTTGACGCAGAAGCTGCGCAGAGGCAGGTCAAGGCCGCGGCCGGTGGATTTGACAAAGCTTTCCTTGAGCGTCCAGAGCGAATAAAACGCGTCGGTCCGCGCGTAGGGGGGCAGCGAATTCAGATAGCGGATCTCATCCTTATGGAAAAAGCGGGAGGCGATATCGCGGCGGTTGGGATCGCACCATTCGATATCCACGCCAACCGGATGGTCGCTGATCGCGCACACCGCCCAGTCTCCGGAGTGGGACAGGCTGAAATGGATGCCGGGCTCGGAAACCAGGTAAGGCTTACCGCCCTCCGCGATGGAAACCGCAAGCGGATGAACCACCCAGGGGAAATGTTGCGCGACCGCGTACTCGAGCAGCAGCATGGCCGCGAAGCTCTGTATACGCGCTGTGCCGCGCCGGCGGTCAATCCATTCCAGCCGGTTGGGGGCGATGCGGGCGCGGGACTTGCTGTCGTCAGGATCGACGGCAGTGATTGGAATGACGTATACAGCAGTCACAGAAATACCCCCTGTAATTTTTTATCGCCTTGGTATTATAGCACATTTGCCCGACGCTTGACAATGAAAAATCAGAGAGGAACTGTAAAAAATAGTGCCTGCCGGAAAAGACCGGATGGGACCGGTCACGTCCGCGTTTTCCCGAAAGGTCTGGCCGCGCGCCGGTTTGCGGTGCAGATAGCGCCGTGCGGACAGGCGCGCCGGCAGTCCCCGCAGCGGATGCATTCCGGACTGTTGGGCGTCTGGTGGATCGGGATATCCAGCTTACACGCCTTTTGGCACGCACCGCAGCCCGTGCATTTTTCCTTGTCAATGCGGAACCGGTAGAGCGCGGCCGGATTGAACAGCCCGTATATGGCGCCGAGCGGGCAGAGATAACGGCAGAACGGCCGGTATACCAGCAGGGAAAGCAGCAGCAGAGCGGCAAGGATCGCGGCTTTCCAGGTGAACAGCCAGCCGAGCGCGGCTCGCAGCGGAGGATTGGAGGCAATCAGCGGGATGCCCGCGAACAGCGTGCCGGAGGGGCAGATGTATTTGCAGAACCAAGGCTGTCCCTGCCCGACAATATCCAGCACGGTCAGGGGCAGCACGATGACAAAGCCTGCAAGGATGACGTATTTCAGATATTTGAGCCAGCGGTCGCCGGGCAGGCGGCGCAGCTTTTTGACAAAGGGGATTTTATACAGCAGGTCCTGCACCAGCCCGAACGGACACAGCCAGCCGCATACCAGCCTGCCGAACAGCGCGCCGAACAGGAGTAGGAAGCCGGCGATATAAAAGGAGAATCGATAGCTGCGGCTGCCGATGACCGCCTGTAGCGAACCGATCGGACACGAGCCGAGCGCGCCGGGGCAGGAGTAGCAGTTCAGGCCGGGCAGGCAGATAAATTTTCCAGGTCCTTTATAAATGCTGCCCTTTGCAAAGCCGGCGGCGTAACCGTTCGTCAGGGCGGTAAAGGCGAGCTGGACGAGCATGCGCGCATGCTTCCGCAGTCTACCCAAGGCCGATGCACTCCATACAAATCATAACCGCTTTGCGGAAAACGGTTTCGGTTTCCCCGCGCCATACGCCAAGCGCGAGGCACACCACGGCGGCCAGCATTAACGCCGCCGCTATCCGGTTGCGCCGCAGAAAGCTCACGCCTCCACCTCCGCTAGCATGCTGTCAATCGTTTCGATCCACGCATCCTTGCTTTGCGCGGTGACAATAGCATGACCCACCTGCGCGCCTGTGCTGTCCACGAAAAACGTGGTCGGTACGCCGGTGATGTCGGACAGAATATGATACAGGTCGGGCGAGGGGAGCAGGTGCAGGTAGTCCGCGCCAGTCTGGTCCACGATCTCTTTCGCCGTCTCCACCTGGCTTTCGCTGATCGAACCGTCCGAATCCAGGGTGTCCAGGACCAGGCCGACGATACGCACGCCTTGATCGCTATATTCGGCCGCCAGTTCGCCGAGGTCGGGCATTTCGTTGATGCACGGGGTGCAGAACGTAGCCCAAACGTTGACCATCGTCAGCTTGTAGTCCGAGAAAATGGACTGGTCAACCTCGACGCCCTCCAGGTCGGTGGCGGTAAAGCGGCTCATAACGCCGGCCGACGCTTGAGAATCATCCGCGGGCGTTTCATTGGGCGCAGTGTCCGTGTCCGAGACAGGCGCCTGCGGCGCGGTGCCGGCATCCTCCATCGGGGCGCAGGCACCAAGGGACAGTGCGAGCGCGAGCACGGCGCTCAATAGGGAAAAACGGTATCGCAACAGCATAGAACTCCTCCTGAACAGTGATGTGTAGGATTGCGGTTTCTGTCATTATACGGAGTGGGGGCGGGCTTGTCAAGGGCGCAAAAGGAAAGTGCCGCGGCCCTATGCAGACAAAGGACCGCGGCACGGCATGCAGATTGGCGTCCCCGACAGGAATCGAACCTGCGACGTTCCGCTTAGGAGTAGACCCGATACGACATCGGGAAGTGGCATCTAATGCTTAAAAATGCTTGGAAATACAAGGTTTTTCAGCATTTCAAATCCCATCTGATACTACGCTGTGATAGCTAATTCAGAGGGATTTTACACCGTCCGATTGGCTCGAAATTAGCAAGTCTTTCGATTTTTGGTGGACGTTGCAAGTGCAAGTAAATGTCACTATGTAACTTCTCGTGATGCGAAATGATAGGAAATCCTATTCATTCTCGTGTGAGGGTGCGGGTGTCCTTAGACACAGATTTCAGTCTGTTTTATATATCATTTCAAAATGAATTTTTCAACCAGAATTATTAAGAATTTCAAAGGTTTTTCAGACTCAATGATTCTATGTAATTTAGACCCGCCGAAGCAGGTCTTTTTTTATTTCAGCATAATCTCTCTATCCTCAGCGCCGAGCATATAAGCACCCTTGGCAAAAGCATCCCTTGCAAGAAGCTCTGCTACATCAACCCTATCGAACAGCATCCATATTTCTTTCTCTTTCGGAGTCAGTTCATGGCTATGGTCAAACAAATGCTCAAGTCCCAATCCTTCAAGCAATGCCGACTTTGCTGCTTTGTATTCCTCAGCTCTGCCAACATATTCGTCGTTCCTTTCCTTGGAAAATGCCTCGATATTGTCAGCTCTCAGATGCTCGTAATACTCGTCCATAAAGATTCTATCCATACTCGTTGACCTCCATAACAAAAAAATAAGGGCAGACCCTTTTACAGCTATTGTAGCTATGTAAAAGGATCTGCCCTTGCAGTTACTATAATGTTTTTGCCAGCGACTTCAGGAGTGCTGCCATTTCCGGATTTTGCAGAAGCTTCAGAAGAAGTTCTTTATCATCAGCGGAGCTTTCCGTTGCGGCTGGTTGAACCGGCTCAGGCGTTGCCTGTCTGCCTGAGTAGAACGCAGCTTCCATTCTTTCAGCGTTCAGTCTGCGGTCATCGTCGATGATATGGGAGTAAACATCCGCTACCATCTTGACCTGTGCATGACCGGAATCGCCTTGAACGGATTTCATATCGCCGCCGTTCAGCTTCAGCTTGTAAGTGATACTGGAATGTCGGAGACTATGGAAAACCACTTTCGGCAGTCCCTTCTCCTCAATCAGCTTATTGAAAGCACGGTTGATAACCTGCCCCTCAATCGGCTTGCCATTGGAAGAACAGAAAACCAGATTGAAGTCTACGAACTCGTCACCGAAAAGGTCTTTCAGTTCTTCGATGTCAGCCTTTCGCTGTACCAACATTTCCGCTACGGTTTTCGGTAAGAACACCTTGCGGACACTTGTTTTGGTCTTAGGAGTTTTGAGAACCAATGCGGTATGCGTACTGGCGAAGGTCGGTGGGAACTTGAACATGATGTCCTTACCGTCCAGATCTGCCATCGCTTCACGATTTACTCTCTGCAACTCCTTTTCAACGAAGATGCTTGCCTGACCAAGTTCAATACTGGTGGGGGAAATGTCAATACAGTCCCAGGTAAGCCCCAGAAGCTCGCCCATTCGCAGGGAACAGGAGAAGGCAAGGTTAATAGCCAGACGAAGAATATCATCGTCACAGGCTTCCAGAGCCTTCTGGAGCACTTCTGCTGTCCAGATATCCCTGGTCTTGTGTTCTTCTTTCGGCAGCGTAGCGTGCTCCACAGGGTTTCTGGTCATCAATTCCCACTTGACCGCTTGATTGAAAGCATTTCGCAATGTCTTGTGAACCTCTCGGACAGTATGCGGAGTCAGATATTCTGTACGGGCTTTTACATACTTAGAAGAAACCGCTTTGACAGAAAGCAAATCTCGGTAATACTTGTCCATGATTCTCGGCGTGACATCCTCCAGCTTCATATCACCGATGAGGGGACGAATATAGTTTGCAATCAGGCTCTTTCTGCTTTCATAGGTAGACATCGCCCAGGTGTTCACACCATAGATTGACATATACTCATCCAAAAGATCATTGACGGTTTTAGCAGAAGGGGGAATAAAGGTTCCGGACTCCTGCTCATATTCAACCTGCAACTTCCTTTTCTTTGCTTCGGCATTCGTTTCAAAGGTTTCCCACTTCTGACGCTTGTTGCCGTTCTCATCGGTGTATGTATAAACCACAGAATACTTCTTTTTTCTCTTAACGATAGATGCCATGTAATCAGCTCCTTTCCTGTCTATCTTCCGCTAACTGGTAGCGGGTCTGATTGTGATACCATTTTTCAAAGCTCTCTTTGGTAGCTCGCTTATACCTGCCAACCTTGATAAGCTCAAAATCTTCATTGGCAACGATATAGTAAATGGTCTGACGATGTACCCCAAGCATTCTTGCCATTTCCGGCAGACCGTAGGTGGATGCCATAATATCTGCATCCAGTTCCTGATCCTCTACCGTGCGGTAATCGGTTTGAGAAGCATACCATCTTTCAAAGCTCTCCTTTGTCACTCTGCGCTTGCCCAGGACATCGACCACATCAAAATGCCCTTTGGCAACCAGTTCGTAAGCAGTCGCTTCTTTCAGCCCAAGGCGCTGTCCAAGCTCCTCCATTGAATATGTAGTTTTCTTCAATTCCTCGCCGGGAGGGGTTCCATCGACCTTCTGGTATTTGAACTGATTGGCATACCATTCTTCAAAGCTGTCGATCATCACCCTCATGGTGTTGCCGACAAGAATGGTTTTGAAGTAATTCTTCTTAATGAGCCAGTATGACTCCGTTTTACCAAGACCGAGCATCCTGCCCATTTCCAGAACAGACATACTCGTGCGTTTTCTCATTTCCGCCATCGTACAACCTCCTATGTAAAAAATGTAGCCATGTGTTTCTTGTCATGGCTACATTTTATCGAACTCTCAATATGTTTTGAAGTTTGTCGCCGGGTTGTACGACGCCCTTGACAAATCTTACATTTGATGATCCAACCACTCATCAAAACTCTTTTTGGAGATTCTGATACTGCCACCGATGCGGACGCTATGGAAAACTTTCTTTTTCACAAGGTTGTATGCGCTGGTTCTGCTGATGCCCAGAATATCCTGAATCTCATCAACCGTATAGGTTCTCTTATCAAACTGAACTGCGTTAGCAGCCATCGCTTCTTCGGTGCGCTGATTCATGGCAGCGATTCTTTCTTCAAACATTTATGTTCACTCCTTCGCTCTCTTTGCTTTATGTTTTGGGGAACGCTTTTTCAGCTGTTCCATTGCCAGGCTGACAGATAAGGCTTTCTCAATCGCTACCATTTCACGGGGCGTTACCTTACCTAAGTAATTATCAATCCTGCTTTTATCAATGGTACGAATCTGTTCCAGCTGAACAACGGACGCTTCTTTGAATGCAGGATTGTCGTAAATAACAAAGTGCGTCGGCATATTCGCTTTCTTATGGATTCTGGTGGTGACCGTTGCCACAATCAATGTGGGAGCGTGTTTATTACCGGTATCGTTCTGAATGACGATAACCGGACGGATGCCGCCTTGTTCCGACCCAACTACCGGGTCCAGCTTGGCGCAATAAATATCACCACGGCAATATACCCAATTTTCTTTCATCATGTGCCATGACCTCCTTTCGTTGGCTATGTAATAACTGACTGCCAGAAAGGAATCAGGCAGTCAGTCCAAAAGTCTATGTGTCCCATATTTGCCACGCACCCCTGGGAAAGAGGGCTTACGCCCTCAGGGAATCACCGAACGACTGATTGCGAATCAGTTCCATAGGAATCTAACCTCTGCCGGGTTCTCCGCCAGCTCCGTAGAGAAGTATCTTTAATCCTGTTGCTTTCATGGCCGTATTGGGAGCAACCCAATATTTACAAGCCAGTATTGATCGCTGGCATCGGGAGAGAGACAAGCGCTTAATTTATAGAAGAAAGTCGTTCTGTTTCTCTATCCGATACGTCTCGGCGTACCGCTGATGTGGCTGATGCTCTCGCACCGGCAACAGGAACGTATTCGATGACTGTGTATTCAGTTTTCAAGGATCAAGCAGCCGATTTTCTTTGGCTGTATCTAAATTGTACCTGTTCCTCATGCAAGTTTTTATTGCCTCGTAGGTATAGTTTTGAGGTTATTCACGACCTAAAAATATGTAATCAAGGGTTGTCTCAAAGCGCACAACCAGTTCGATTGCCAAATCAATAGAGATACCTCTGTTGCCGGTTTCAATTCGTGCAATGGTGTTTGCGGCAACACCTAACTGCTCCGCAAGCTGTTCCTGTGTAAGCCCATGTTCCTTTCTCAAGGCTTTAATTCTTTTTCCGCTTTCAACCAAGTCGTAATACATTTTCGTTCCTCCGTGTTTTTGAATTTGTGAAGTTGCAAAATCAAAAACAGCGGGAGGAGATCGTGCCCGATTCTCAATACCCTTTGCCATCTGCCTGTCCTCCTTGCAGGCATAAAAAAAGAGCCGGAGTAAATTACTCCAAGCTCTCGTTCATGCCTTTGTGTTAATTATGGGGGAAAATAGGCAGGTATAAAAAAAGCCCCGTACCCATTACAGGCACGAGGCGTAACTCTCTCTATTCAATTTTATGCCGCTATCTCCCAGCATAGCCATTTTAACACTGGACAAGTCGGACTTTCAGTAGGGGAACCGTCGT
The DNA here is from genome assembly GCF_900291975.1 of Agathobaculum massiliense. Taxonomy (GTDB): domain Bacteria; phylum Bacillota; class Clostridia; order Oscillospirales; family Butyricicoccaceae; genus Agathobaculum; species Agathobaculum ammoniilyticum. The sequence continues at coordinate 998,585 of NZ_OMPN01000001.1, read as the reverse complement.
ATTTTCATCGGATTTTAGTCGGACTAAAATCCTGTCTTAGCATTCACAATAACACAATGCTTCTTCCTCCCGGGCACTTTCCAGGAAATCTTTCAATTTAGGAATGGCTGTTCCCCAAAGTGACAGACCAAATAACAGTATCGCTTCTTTCTTTCGGTCATAGTAGGTGCTGCGTTCCATATTCAAAACCTCCAGCATTTCTGATTCCCTGTACTTGAAGCGGTTGAGATATGCCTTTGAGATAATCTCACAGTACAGAGCGCCTTTATCTGGATATTCTCTGATTTTCAACATAGCCATATCTACCAGTTCAATGATCCACTTTGTCTCAAATAAGCTGCGAATGCGTTCTTCAAATCGTTCTCTCGCTTCATCCGGAGCAAAGTTCTCCAGATAAATCAATGCACCATCTAAGCTGTCACCGTAAGTACAAATAAGGGTATCACATACATCATTCGCACGATCAATGGTAGACCAGCACACCTCTCGATATATGGATAAAATCAGCTTTGCTCTTTCATACAGAACCTTCTCGTCAATGTTCTGCATCCGGCAAAGCATTCGAATACTGCTTAATACCTGTGTATTATATCTGCTCATTCAGAATCTCCTTTCAGCCTAATCCATAAAATAAGAATTCCTTTCTAACTCCTGTCACTTGGCTAAAGGGAAACAAATACCATGGGACAAGAATGACTATAACTTCCGATATTTGATTAAAATAACAGAAGTGAAATCGGAAGTTCTTGACTTTATAAAAGTTCCGATATATAATTAAGTGGAATTAAAACTTCTGTTATGATTCTTATTATAGCATTTTCCAGAAGTTTGTCAACAAATAATCGGAAGTTACGAATAAATATTTTTTGAAAGGAAGGATACTACCATGACATTTGGAGAAAAAATTAAAGAAGCTCGTTTGGCTATGAACCTATCTCAAACGGAGCTTGCCCAGATGACCGGCATTTCCGAAAGATCCCTTTACACCTATGAGCAGCTCGGAACACTCCCCAGAAAAAGCAACATCAGAAAACTTGCTGAAGCACTGCATATCTCTGTGTCCTATCTTTTGGACGAATCTGAAACGGATAGCCAGAGCCATATAGATCAGGATATGTTTATTTTAGAGGCAAAGGAAAACTTCGGTTCAAAAGGAGCAAAAGAAGCTCAGGAAGTGTTGGGTCGTGTAAATTCTCTGTTTGCCGGTGGAGAATTGGACGAGGACGCAAAAGATGTATTCTTCCAGGCGATTATGTCAGTTTATATGGACTCTAAGAAAACAGCACGGGAAAAGTACACTCCGAAGAAATACAGAAAGCATAAAGATAAAGAGTAAAATCCTCAAGCACAGAATATGTTTTCTGTGTGCGATTCGGAGGTGAAGCAAATGAAAACGGCAGAGCATATCATTGAAACTGTCGATAAGCTTGTGCGAAAATATCACACCAGAGACCCTTACGAGCTATGTCAGCTGTTAGGTATCAAAATCCACTATTACGATTTACAGAAGAAATTGAAGGGCTTCTTCTATTACCAGTCCAGACAAAAGAATATCGTGATAGATCACAATGTGAACGGTATCCTGGAGCGTATATTAGTCGCACATGAATTAGGACACGCTGTCCTGCATACAAAAATCGCTATGATGCACGGCTTTCAAGAAATGGAAGTTTTTGATGATAGATCAATCGAAGAAAATGAAGCAAACTTCTTTGCGGCGGAGCTTCTGTTAGAAGATGGGAAAGTCCTGGAATGCCTTTCGGAACACACATTTTTTGAAACGGCTAAAATGCTCTATGTACCGGCAGCATTATTAGACTACAAATTCAGCCTGCTCCACGAAAAAGGAGAGCTGGTAAATTCGATGTATATTCGTAAAGCAGATTTCCTGAAAGAAGATCTTCATGCCTACGATAACGACATTGGTTATGGCGATATATGAATATCTATTTTTATATCTTTACAGAAAAAGTCCACCAGTACGATGCGTAGTGCATCATGACTGGTGGACTTTTTGCTTCTTAAAGAATCAGTATATTGTGCTGCAAAAAAGAACCCCATAGCAGTTCACTCTGTACCGTCAATGGGCTTCTTTTTCATTATATCAATCAAGCTCCGCTTTTTTTATCATCTCTTGCTGGTCAATCAAGACATCAATCAACTTTCCTACGGTTATCAATGTTGTTACATTACACTTTTTCAGTTTTGCAGCAATCTCATTATCAATGATGCTGTCGCATTTTGCATATGGGGTATCCAGTAAAAAATAGTCAAAGTTCTTTTCCAAGACGAATGCCAGTTTTAGAAGCATTGCCAAAGAAACTTTCGTCTGTCCAACTTCAACATGGCTCATATGATTGTTCGAGCAACCAACCAACGCACCCAAATCAGCCTGACTATAACCCTTTTCCAGTCGGGCAGCTCTAATGCGCTGACCAATCTTAACGTAATCAATTTCCGGTTGCGTTTCAATCACCTCCATGCTGTGTATGATTCTGCTATACATTATAAAATGTACCAAAAATCTCAACAACCAACATCGGGTGCAAGTTGCATTTATAAATGCAATATGATAAAATTTTATAGGCAGATTGCATTAAATGATAGAATGAAAAGAACCCCAAGACGACAATATGAGCTATCTTGAGGTTCTTTAAAATAAAAAATTCGTAGAGTACATTACTCCACGAATCGCATTCTTCTCTGTTTTTTTTAGTTTATATCTTTATTTTACAAATTGTCGCACTGTTTGTCAATATGTTAGGGACATAAAACACGAGGTTTTGCACAAAAATCCATCTTAGAAAGTTCCAAAGTCACAATTTGCCGTCAGAATTATAGTCATATTGAAGGAGGTGTACCTTATGGCACGAAAAGGAGAAAATATTTACAAAAGGAAAGACGGCAGATGGGAAGGAAGATACATTAAGTCCCGATCTTCTACAGGCAAAGCCAATTACGGTTATGTTTATGCAAAGTCATATCGAGAAGTCAAGGCAAAACTTATCAGTCAAAGTTCGTGCACGAGTAATTCTGTCACTGTCGATCCAGAAATTAGCTCAGATCAATTTGAACAGGTTGCTATGGAATGGTTTCAAGCTATATGTCCTAAAGTGAAGGAATCTACAAGCAACAAATATAGGAATCTTCTCAGCTCGTATATACTTCCTGTGTTCGGAAGCAAACAATTGCGTGATATAACACACGAGTTTATTGAAACGCAGTGTAATTTTTTCCTTGTTTCTGGTGGATTAAAGGAGAATGGACTTTCCTCTAAAACTGTTTCAGATATTTTATCTCTAATTCGAAATGTCTTACAATTTGCCACCCGAAACGGGAAAGCCATTTCTTGTGACGCACGATCTATACAGATAAAACGTCAAACGAAGGAAATGAGAGTTTTGAGTCGTGCTGAACAGGAAAAATTATGCCAATACTTGTATTCTAATCTTGATTCCTGCAATATTGGTATATTAGTATGTTTATTCACTGGTCTCAGAGTAGGTGAAATTTGTGCGTTACGATGGGAAGATGTTTCATTCTCAGATTACACAATCCACGTGCATCAAACGCTCCAGAGAATCCAAGATAGAACCAACAGTGAATACAAGACAAGGATTGTTGTTACCACACCAAAAAGTGCTTGCTCCATCCGTACTATTCCAGTACCCCATGGCTTAATGACTATTCTTACAGCACACAAAGCTTCTTCTACTGGCTACATCCTAACCAATAGCGATCAGAATCCATTAGAACCAAGAACCATGCAAAATCATTTTAAGAAGGTATTGAAAAACAGCGGAATCACCTCCGCAAATTATCACTCGTTACGTCATACATTTGCTACAAGGTGCATAGAGCTTGGATTCGATGTAAAAAGTCTCAGCGAAATATTGGGTCATGCCAGCGTGAATATTACAATGAATCGCTATGTACACCCATCCATGGATTTAAAAAGAGAAAATATGCAACGGCTTTCTGATTTATTAGCCGTCAAATAAATTGTCAACACCGTCAAATAATGCTGAGTTTTCAGTGTTTGGCGGTGTTTTTTCGTGGAGTAATGTACTCTACGAAAGAGTATACCCAGGAGGAGATTTATTGATTCAATTTGTAGGGCGAGATGCTTATAAGCAGTTTTGGAATTTTAGTAAAGATGAGAAAGAGAACTTGGCCACTCAATTGGCGATTGAGTTACCCGCACTCAGAGGAAAAGTTGGTGCATCACAAGAAGAAATTGCTTCGGCTGTTGGTATTTCACGACAAACTTATAGTGCCTACGAAAATCGGACACGCCCAATTCCATGGAGTTTATATCTAGCACTATTGTTTTATTTTGATTACATTCCAAGTACACATTATATGATTCGCCAGCTTGAATTATTCCCAAATGAAAGAAGTTATGGAAATAAGACTTAGAAGCAAACTTAAGAGTGTGTTGATAGTGCAGTATCTTAAAATTTTGTATAATAGGAATTGAAGTTAAATTAGATGCTAAAAATTTGTAATTAAGAAGGAGTGATTACATGAACAAAAATATAAAATATTCTCAAAACTTTTTAACGAGTGAAAAAGTACTCAACCAAATAATAAAACAATTGAATTTAAAAGAAACCGATACCGTTTACGAAATTGGAACAGGTAAAGGGCATTTAACGACGAAACTGGCTAAAATAAGTAAACAGGTAACGTCTATTGAATTAGACAGTCATCTATTCAACTTATCGTCAGAAAAATTAAAACTGAATACTCGTGTCACTTTAATTCACCAAGATATTCTACAGTTTCAATTCCCTAACAAACAGAGGTATAAAATTGTTGGGAGTATTCCTTACCATTTAAGCACACAAATTATTAAAAAAGTGGTTTTTGAAAGCCATGCGTCTGACATCTATCTGATTGTTGAAGAAGGATTCTACAAGCGTACCTTGGATATTCACCGAACACTAGGGTTGCTCTTGCACACTCAAGTCTCGATTCAGCAATTGCTTAAGCTGCCAGCGGAATGCTTTCATCCTAAACCAAAAGTAAACAGTGTCTTAATAAAACTTACCCGCCATACCACAGATGTTCCAGATAAATATTGGAAGCTATATACGTACTTTGTTTCAAAATGGGTCAATCGAGAATATCGTCAACTGTTTACTAAAAATCAGTTTCATCAAGCAATGAAACACGCCAAAGTAAACAATTTAAGTACCGTTACTTATGAGCAAGTATTGTCTATTTTTAATAGTTATCTATTATTTAACGGGAGGAAATAATTCTATGAGTCGCTTTTGTAAATTTGGAAAGTTACACGTTACTAAAGGGAATGTAGATAAATTATTAGGTATACTACTGACAGCTTCCAAGGAGCTAAAGAGGTCCCTAGCGCCTACGGGGAATTTGTATCGATAAGGGGTACAAATTCCCACTAAGCGCTCGGGACCCCTTGTAGGAAAATGTCCTAAGTGTGGCAACAATATTGTATTAAAAAAATCGTTTTATGGTTGTTCAAATTATCCTGAATGTACCTTCACTTTAGCTGAACATTTTAGAAAGAAAAAACTCACCAAAACAAATGTAAAAGAATTACTAGAGGGAAAAGAAACCCTGGTAAAAGGAATCAAAACGAAAGATAGAAAGTCCTACAATGCCGTTGTAAAAATCGGAGAAAAGGGATATATTGATTTTATCTCTTTTTCAAAATAAGCATAAAAGCCCTTTAAAGAGGGCTTTTATATATTAATCACAAATCACTTATCACAAATCACAAGTGATTAATCACAAATCACTTGTGATTTGTGATTCCTAATGATACAATATTACTATACAAAAAAAGAATGGGGCGTAGTTATGGAGAAGGAAGAACTCAAAATACTTGAAGAATTAAGACGTATTTTAAACAGTAAAAATGAAGCGATTGTTATCTTAAACAATTATTTTAAAGGTGGTGTTGGAAAGTCAAAATTATCGACTATGTTTGCTTACTTGACAGACAAATTTAATTTAAAAGTTTTAATGATCGATAAGGACTTACAAGCAACATTGACAAAAGACTTAGCAAAAACATTTAAGGTAGAATTGCCACGTGTTAATTTTTATGAAGGACTGAAAAATGGAAACTTGGCTTCTTCTATTGTTCATTTGACTGATAATTTAGACTTGATCCCTGGCACGTTTGATTTGATGTTACTGCCAAAATTAACTCGCTCATGGACTTTTGAAAATGAAAGTAGATTGCTTGCTACTCTTTTAGCACCTTTAAAAAGTGACTATGATCTCATTATTATTGATACTGTACCAACGCCAAGCGTTTATACAAATAATGCAATCGTGGCAAGTGATTACGTTATGATCCCTTTACAAGCAGAAGAAGAAAGTACAAACAACATTCAAAACTATATTTCCTATTTGATTGATTTACAAGAACAGTTTAACCCTGGACTAGATATGATCGGTTTTGTTCCTTATTTAGTTGATACGGACAGCGCAACGATAAAATCAAACCTGGAAGAACTGTACAAGCAACATAAAGAAGATAACTTGGTTTTCCAAAATATTATCAAGCGAAGTAATAAAGTAAGTACCTGGTCTAAAAACGGAATTACAGAACACAAAGGCTATGACAAAAAAGTTTTATCCATGTATGAGAACGTATTTTTTGAAATGCTTGAGCGAATCATTCAATTAGAAAACGAAAAAGAATAGAATCACAAATCACAAGTGATTAATCACAAATCACTTGTGATTTGTGATTGTTGATGATAAAATAAGAATAAGAAGAAATAGAAAGAAGTGAGTGATTGTGGGAAATTTAGGCGCACAAAAAGCAAAACGAAATGATACACCAATCAGTGCAAAAAAAGATATAATGGGAGATAAGACGGTTCGTGTTCGTGCTGACTTGCACCATATCATAAAAATCGAAACAGCAAAGAATGGCGGAAACGTAAAAGAAGTTATGGATCAAGCCTTAGAAGAATATATACGGAAATATTTACCTGACAAACTTTAAAAGGAGTGAAAATGAAATGGCAGTTACGTATGAAAAAACATTTGAAATAGAGATCATTAACGAATTATCGGCAAGCGTTTATAATCGAGTATTAAACTATGTTTTGAACCATGAATTAAATAAAAATGACTCTCAATTATTGGAAGTCAATTTATTAAACCAATTAAAGCTTGCAAAACGTGTAAATCTTTTTGATTATTCTTTAGAAGAATTACAAGCCGTTCATGAGTATTGGCGGTCAATGAATCGTTACTCAAAACAAGTTTTGAATAAAGAGAAAGTGGCTTAATATGGCAAATATAGTCAATTTTACTGACAAACAGTTTGAGAATCGCTTAAATGATAATTTAGAAGAATTGGTTCAAGTAAAAAAGCGGTTGAATCGCCAACCGCTTTTTTACTTGGTGGGCAATCAGGGTCAGGGAAAACCAGTTTGCGAAGAAGATGATTGAGCAGGCAGGAACAAAGTGATAAATTCAAATTGTGAGGGAAAATACAGATGAATCAAGGAAGAATTATTGTGATTACAGGCTCACCGGGGACAGGAAAAACAACAACTGCGTCAATTGTCGCAAAGGAATCAGATATGGATAAATCAGTGCATATGCACACCGATGACTTTTTTCATTACTTAAGCAAAGGCGCAATACCACCACATTTGCCAGAATCCAACAAGCAAAATCTGGTTGTCATTGAAGCCTTTTTAGAAGCTGCAAAGCGATATGCTCGTGGCGGATATGATGTAATTGTAGATGGGATTGTCGGGCCATGGTTTTTGGAGCCATGGAAAGCTCTTGCCCAAGAAGATTACGAGGTACACTATATTGTATTAAGAGCGAGTAAAAAAGAAACTATGAAGCGAGCTGTGGAACGCTCAAAATTAGATAGAAAAACAAATATTGAATTAGTGGAAACAATGTGGGAGCAATTTTCCGGTTTGGGGATATATGAATCAAATGTCATAGACACAACTACATTCACAATTAAAGATACGGTTTCCGCAATAAAAGAAAGAGTTGCATGTGGGACGTCTTTACTATCTTAGACATTCCCATTTGTCAGGAAGATAGCAAAGCCAGCCGAGCCAGTCAACGGTCAAGATGAACGGCGCATTTCATGCGCCGCCGTTGACAGTCACGCCCGTCTTTGCTAAAAAGTAATCAAGGCGGGAAAGCCCTAAAATGGCTTCCCGCCCATTTCAATTTTTAGAAAAGAAACGCTCCAAAATCAGAAAGAGAGCGTCCAAGCACTTTGAGGGATTGGCCGCCTTGTCCACCCATTCAGCGGGACAGCGGGCGGAGGTCAAGGCCGGGTGTAAACCCGTTCATTTCAGCTTAGAAACCCTTCATAAAACGGGCTTATTTAGCGATATAAGGCTTTATAATAGAGAAGGAGTGAAACTTCTATTCAAGTTTAGAAACGCCTTCCATTAGTCCGAAAGAGACCTTAGAAAGAGAATTAAATCGTAAAGTATCAGGGAAAGAAATTCAACCGACTTTGGAGAGAATAGAGCAAAAAATGGTTCAAAATCAACACCAAGAAACCCCTGAATTTAAAGCAATTCAACAAAAATTGGAAAGCTTGCAGCTACCTACACCACCAATACCCAAAACACCTAAACTTCCAGGACTTTAAACCTTAAAAAAGGAAAAGAGTAGTTACCAAAAAACGGTAACTACTCTTTTTTTATAAAAACCTTTCCTCATGTTTGAAAAGCTGATCGAGAAATAAAGCACACAACGGTATTCTTTCTTTTTTCAGTTGGTACATTTTGCAGTCTGTAACGTGTCATTTACTGTTTGTTACCTTAACATATCCAGTCGAAAACACAAGGGTATATAAACGAGCAAGCTCGCCCTTGTGTTTTCTTTGTGTCTATGTTGCGTTCTCGTCACAGCAAACGACACGAACACACTGGCGAAAATGAACCAACAAAACGAAAAAAGAAAGGAGCGTATACTTCACAGACGGTGTTAAGGATACTTACCAGATGAAACCGTACATTGCACCGACCGCTGCTGAGTTGGAACAATTTCTTTCCTCTCTAAATTAAATCTTGCCGAAGCAGTGATGTGTCAGACTTTCCTGACACATCGCCGCTTTGCACTTCACAAAATCCGCTGCCAGGAGGTGATGAAATGAGTATGGTAAATGCTGACTCCGTTCAGCTATTCGCAATGCTGAAAAAAATGCAGGATTCCATTTCCTCCATCGAAACTACCAAAAAATCTGTAAAGATGAAATATGAACAGTTAGGTGCTGGATGGCAAGATAAAAAATACAACGAGTTGGGCGTGGTTGTAAGAGACTGCAACAAGGCTCTCAATGACATATTGGTAATTATGCTTCAAGCAGAAAAATATGTGGCTTTACTCGCCAAGAGCCTTAGTGAATACGAAAGTGTTCAACTAGGATCTACAAATGGAATATCTGCAAGCACACCTCAGACCAGTAGTTTTGCTGTTACACCATCAAGTGCAGATACAACCACCTTTGAGTCAAATACCTTTGGTTCTAATCTTGCATTTGTTCAAGACAGACTATCAGCTGAACGATATTTTTCCCGTGGAAATCACTATGAAGAATATCGAGATTATTGGGAGAACGGGAACTATACCTTTTCTCGAAATGAAAATCCAGAACTCGTATACGTTAGAGCAAGGGATATTGAAGGAGTTTATCTCAGTGACCGAGAACTTGGGAACCCGGAAGGATTTTGGACACGGAATGGTCGAGAGGGATGGTCGAGAGAAAACATTCTAAGGCGAGCTTCGCACATCCAAGATGTTCGTCAAAATACTGAGTCAGGAATGTCTTTGGATGAGCTTTCACAAAACCCAGTGTTAGATGATACCATTCGTAGCTATTACAATAATCCTGTCCAGGTTGCGCAGGTAGGTTCTTATTATGTATTTCAGAGTGATGGGCGACATCGAACACTTGCAGCTCAATCGCTTGATACATATATCCCGGTTTTAGTAACAGGTAGCTACACTCGAAATGATTAACAAATGAGGAGGTGAGTGTTTGAGCAACGTAAATGCTGATGCAACTCAATTACTGACAATACTGAAAAATATGCGGACCTCCATTTCTTCTATCGAAACTACAAGAAGTTCTGTGAAGATGAAATATCAGCAATTGGGAATTGGATGGAATGACAAGAAGTACGATGAGCTGGGAACTATCGTAAAAGATTGCAACAAAGCCCTGAATGATATTTTACAGATTATGCTTCAGGCCGAAAAATACGTTGCTTCACTTGCCAAAAGTGTACAAGAATATGATAATGTTAATTTGGACACTCCTTCTGCACGAAATTCTTTCCTCCAGGGTCTGCAAACACCTAATGTTGGTAATTCGTCTTATCAGTATTGCCTTGGCGTGCTAACCCAAGGTAGCACACCAGACGGATATATCGCTGTTATATCACAACGCCATGAAAATGCAGAGCAGAATGTCAGAGAAGTGTTTGACCATTTCGCTGGTAAACTGATGATACAAGATTCTGAATATCCACCGGATCAGACAGCACATTACTCACCGGGAAATTATATAGGGCATTCACGAGGAGTCTACTACAATGCAGCTTCTGATATGACAAATCCAAGAGGTGCAGGAACAACTTATTTCCACGAGCTTGCTCACATGATCGACCATGCTTCGTGCAACTATCGGAGCAATCTATCCAATACTCCAGAATTTGCTGAGGCACTGGTTGAGGACGGACAAAGAATCCTGAGCTTATATAACAATCTTCCAGTGGAAAAGCAAACTGCTTTTCTGACCCGTATTAGGCAGGATTCAGCTCACTCCTTCTCGGACTTAATTGATGCGACAACAAATGGTCAATTGCACGGAAATTATGGTCACTCAAGGAACTATTGGACGAGACCGGGCAATCTACAAGCAGAAGCCTTTGCCCACTTTTTTGAAGCGTCTATGGGAGACCAAGGCAAATTAGAGCTATTAGCAAATTTCTTTCCTACAGCGTTTGGTATTTTTTCTTCAATGATTGATTCTATTAGACCAGATAATCATGTTAGGGTCTTGAGCAGAGAAAGGTAGGTGCATACAATGGACAAAAACAAGAGCGTTGCAGATTTTATGAATAGCTTCCTTAATACACCTGAACCGAAAATTGATAATGAGTATTATGAAATCGAAGAACAGTATTTTCGGCAATTCGGTCATGGTGTCCCAAGGGAAATGTTGCCTGATAGCATTTCAACGGAACAAATTAAACAAGCCATGAAAAAATGCATTCTTTCCAAAAAGGATAATCTCTTTGAACTATTAGGCATCATTATCAACGATAATTATTTATATTAAGAAAAGGAACGACGACATGGATGAAGACAACATTATAACTTTGAATGATGAGAATGGGAACGAAGTTGAATTTGAATTTCTTGACTTAATACCGTATCGCCAGAACGAATATGTTGTCCTGCTTCCTATTGGAGATTCGGATGGGCAAGTTGTTATTTTGCAGCTGAAAGAAATTGACGATGAAACAGAAGAATATGTTGGTGTTGAAAACGAATTTGTGTTAGAGACTGTCTTTGCTCTGTTCAAAGAGCGAAACAAAGATTTCTTTACATTTGAGTAATTAAACAATGCAAGCTCAAACCAACAACACGATAAAAGGGGGGTGCATTATGGATATTTGGCATCGTGTAGGCAGAATTGTTCGCTTCTCAAACTTAGGAACTCTTCTGTTCTTTACTCTTAATATTCTGCTGATTGTTGCTGTGTTCGGTTCGTCAGGAAGCATTGTTGAACTGATTTGTATTTACTTTTTCACAGTAGCTATCAGCTTATCCCCATTAGGCGAAATGTGCCTGGCTGCCTTCGCAGGAGCAAGCGATATAAAAAGAGTAGATATAAAACTTCGAGTTGTCCCGCTGGTTCAATATGTTTTAGATAAAGCAAAAGAGAACACATCATACTGTCCTAAAAAAGTGAAAGTGAAGATTATCCATGATCCTGCTCCAAATGCATTTGCTCTAGGTAGGCAAACACTATGCATAACTGACGGATTGCTTTTACTCTCCGATGATATGATACTTGGAATTCTCGCCCATGAGATCGGACATCTCTCATACGGACATACTGTTATCCAATTATTGATTGGCGGGGGCAATATATTTATATCCGGGTGCCTCCTGTTAATCAAAATATCCTACTGGATTTTTTCTGCAATCATGGGGCTGTTCGCAATATGCTCTCGTAGTGGTGTAATGGGTATAATTACCGCAGTTTTCGCAGGAATATCAACAGCACTTTCTTGGTTATGGGTAAAGTTCTGTATGCTTTTTCTGATGTGGTCTATGAGACAAAATGAGTATCTGGCTGATGAATTTGCTTATAAAATTGGTTTTGGTCTTGAATTAGCGACGGTATTAGACCAACATATCTCAGATGTTCCGCATGATGGTTTTCTCAGTGCAATATACTCAACTCATCCATGCAACGATGATAGGGTTGCAGCATTGCAAAATTTAGGTGTACCCTATTCTCGATACTAAATTCATAATCTCACAAATTGGCAAGCAGTGTAAACCTGTACAGGTTCACTCATTTTCTCGATTTTCCCTTCGGTGCAATCTTCGCAAATTTGCTTGTTGGGGAAGCATCCCCAATCCCCTTTGAACATCATCTGCCGATGATGGCTACACGATTTTCAATCGTTTCTCAAAGAACAGTAGAATAAAAATTTGCCCATGGTTGAAAGCACCGAAATCGAAAAGCAAAAAAGCAGCCACGATCCGCACCCTTTGGGGAGTGCAGACCGTGGCTTTTTGCTTTAACGGAAGTTCTTCTTTTCCTCTTTCTCTTTCTCTTTTTCCTGCTCTTTCTGCCTGTCGATATTCAAAATCGTTTCAACCGTCCGTTTGGCAATCAGCAGTTCTTCTTTCTCTTTTCTGATCTGACGGTACTCAGCGTAGTCCTGCTTTTTCTGGACTGCCAGCTGATGAAACTCCTCATACAATGATTGCATGGACGGGAGCTTTGTAATCTGCAATTCATCAAAGGCTTGCTTCGCCGCTTTATGAATTGTGATTTCCTGACGGTGTTCTTCAAAGAATTTTTTGCTATATCCAGACTTGCGGTACTCGATATAAATTTGCCTTGTGTTGCGATAATTTTTGATGTGCTGCTGCAACGCCTGAACCTCAACCATACGTTTCTCTGCGACCTTGATAGAATCAGAAAGCGCATCGAACCGGGCAGACAGATTTTCAATATGAGCAGTCAGATCGTCGTAGTTGCCCAAGCCTTTTTCTTTCAGTAGGATTACCGTTCGGGCAGCTTCTTTTCGGTTGAACTTCTTCGCCCACTTTTCATAACCGACCGTCTTGCCCTCGGCCATCTTTGCCTGAATATCAATCAGCATCTGGAACTGCTTCGGGGCAGGAGCCTTGGCAGAGCCGCCTTTTGATTTGTGCAGGTTCTTGCCGGAGATAACCGCTTGAATTTCCTCTTTGCTATATCCTTCGCCCAGGGAACGCAGCCGAATGAAACGCTTCTGATTCTCGCCCTTGAACGCAGGCTGCTTTCCATCCTTGAACTCAAATCCCATGTCAGCCAGAGCCTGAACAAAGCCATCAAAGCTCTTTGGTTTCTGCTTCAGCACCGCATCAATCGCATCACATAATTCGTCACGCTGGGTACGCTTCTTGGGATAAACAGTTCTTTTCTGGCGCTCCCGATACGGCTTCGGTGTAATAATGGACAGCCCGTGTTCCAGGCAAACCATATCACTGAGTCTTTGCACCGCCAGACCGGAAAGAAAGAAGTTTTTGAATTTCCGTGTGGCATCCAGCGAGGTCGAATTATAAATGATATGATTGTGAATGTGGGATTTGTCGATGTGGGTCGCAACGATGAAAGCGTGTTTTCCCTTTGTCCATCGCATCGCTGTTTCATAGCCGACTTGGTTCGCTTCTTCCGGGGTGATTTCTCCCGGCTTAAAGGACTGGCGTATCTGGTATGCGATGATATTGTTCTTCTGCTGTCTGCCGGTAATATGCTGATACTGCCGTTTGGAAAGCAGAAATTCCTCATCTGCTGTCTTTGGATCACACTCATAGGAACTGATAAATTCGCCATCATTGGTTTTTGCGGCATTTTGTGAGTAGTCGGTTCTGTCTGCCAAACATTGAGCGACCGTCTTTCCCTTATTCACATGGAGTGCAATCAATCTTGTCGCTGCCATTCCCATCACTTCCTTCCCAAAAAGAAAAAGCCACCGGTCGGTGACTTTTCTCTGATATTATCTTATGACCTGATAAATGCTCCCAGACTTTCTCCAATATTCTCGACTTTCATAACAGCCCAGACGAGCAAGAACACCGCTGCTATTGTCGCAATTCCAAGAACCACAAGAATAAGCAGGGACTGCCACAAAGCCTTTACAATGCAGTAAATCGCAGATCCGCCAATGACCAAGAGCAATAAACCAATTACATAGGACACAACATTTGTAAGCAGATTTCCAAGAATGCAAATCACTTTTACAACGAACAGCACCGGCAGTGCCAATATCTTCAATACCAGCTTCATAGGCTCACCCCCTTTCTTTTAATTATATTGTACAAGGGTATCTGCCATAACGCAATGATGTCAACCCTTATGTAAAAGCCGCAGCCGAAACTGCGACTTCCCAACAAGTTGTCGGATTACTGGATTGAGGACAGGCGAACAAGAACTTCTCTCATGTCCGTCCAGATCTCCTCCAGCCGTTTTTGCAAATCCTCAATGTCAGCACGATAGATGCTGCCTGTTTCGTTCGCTCGCTTTGCGTACTGGTTCAGGTTGTTGGAGCAGATTCGCAGGAGCGAAACCAGGGCTTTCACATCCTGCAAATCCAGTCTGATACAGTAACCATCCAGAGCCATTTTCCGCAGATAGGCTCCCATGCTGCGGATGCCAAGCTCGTCCATCTTCTCATGGATTCGCTCGACCTCCTCCTTGGATGCAAGGAAATGAACATCCTGATCTCGCTTTGCCATTACAACACCTCCTCACGGGTTTCAGAGTATTTTGCAGGCGGGATATGCTCCGCTTTGGATTTCAGATCAGCCAACACAGAAGGACGCTCTGACTCGCTTCTTTCGTCACGATTTTCCACAGAGTCCTCCATATTCAGGGCTGCATCCAGTTCTGCCAGTCGCTGACTTTTGGCTGTCAGCTCTGCTTCCTGCGGGAACGGTTTTCCAACCTCCGCCTTGGCTGCTTCCTGCTGATTGTAGAGATTATTCAACTGCTCATTGGCTCGTTCTAAGCGCTCAAGGATGCCTGCAAGGGCATTGTCCAGTCGGGTGATATTTCCTCGTGCGTCCGTTCCAAGGGCTACTCTGTGGCTCACAGCGCCCTTCAGGGTCACATCGAACTCGTTCCGGAAACTGTCAAACGAAAGCTCCATCTGAAAGCCACGGTAACTGCCAAGAGGAACCGGATCGGCACTTTTCGTGTCCTTACAAGCCGCAAGGAGGATTTCACCGGCATCTGCCTTTTCGGTGTAGGCTTTGCCCATGATTTCCATGCCGCAAAAGCCATCGGCAATCTGCGGGTGTGCTTCCACGGTTTTAATATCAGCTTCAAAGCCATGAATATAGCCTGTCTGCTTTTCAATCTCAGCCGGGAAGTATTTCAGAAGCTTATCTTCCATACGGTACTGCTGGCTCTGGTGGTCAGCTTTCAGCACCTTCAGCCTTGCCACATCAATGTCCAAGTCCATCTTTTCCTTGATAAGCGGATTGCCGGCACACAGCGCCTTGATCTCCGCATAGGACAGCGCCTGCTCATCCACATCGTCACAGGAGCGAACCGGTGATTTGGAGGTCATAATCTGAGAAATAAACTTCTGCTTGTTTTCCAAGGTCTGATACAGGTAGGCATCGAAGGTTCCCTCGGTCACATACTGATACACCTGAACCTCTTTGTTCCGGTTGCCCTGACGGATGATACGACCGTTTCTCTGGGTCATATCAGACGGACGCCAACCCACATCCAAGTGGTGAACTGCCACCAATTTGTCCTGGACGTTGGTTCCTGCACCCATCTTTTGCGTACTGCCAAGAAGCACTCGCACCTGCCCGGTACGAACCTTGGCAAAGAGGTCTTTTTTCTTTGCCTCGGTATCTGCATCATGGATAAAGGCAACTTCTTCCGCAGGCACACCGTTTGCAATCAGCTTGGTTTTGACATCATCATAGACATTGAAGGTTCCATCATTTTTCGGTGTGCTAAGGTCGCAGAACACCAACTGGGTCAATTTGTCAGCCTGACCGTCCTGCCAGATACGCAGGATATTTCCCACGCAGGCATTGAGCTTGCTGTCAGGGTCATCGGGTAACAGGGTGTTCATTAGCCGCTGATCCAGTCCCAATTTTCGTCCGTCGCTGGTAATCTTGAGCATATTATCGACGGACGGGTCTACAATACCGGCATGAACATCTGCTGCTCTCTCTGAAAGGGAAGCCACCATATCCTTCTGGTACTCAGAGGGCTGAACCACAACCGTTTCAAACTTTGCTTCGGGAACAGGGAGATGCAACTGGTCAGAGGTCTTGATGTCGGCAACCTCCTTGAACATATTCATCAGTTCAGGCAGGTTGAAGAACTTCGCAAATCGGGTTCTGGCACGATAGCCGGTTCCCTCCGGTGCAAGCTCAATCGCAGTTGTTGTTTCTCCGAAGGTCGATGCCCAGGAATCAAAATGGGTCAGGTTCTTTTGCTGGAGCGTACTGTACTGGAGATAGCGCATGACCGTATAAAGCTCGGTCATCGAGTTACTTACTGGAGTACCGGTTGCAAAGATCACACCACGCCCGCCGGTCAGCTCATCCATATAGCGGCACTTCATAAACATATCCGAAGATTTCTGGGCTTCGGAGGTGGACAGACCTGCCACATTTCGCATTTTTGTGTAGAGGAACAAATTCTTGAACGCATGGCTTTCGTCCACAAACAGCCGGTCTACACCCAACTGCTCAAAGGTAATGACATCATCTTTCTTGTCAGCGGCAAGGAGCTTGTCCAGTCTGGCTTCCAATGATTTTCGTGTTTTCTCCATCTGCTTGATCGTGAAGTTTTCGCCACGCTGCCATTTCAGCTCCGCAATCGCACCCTCGATCTCATCAATCTGCTCCCGCAGCTGCCGTTCCTGTCGTTCGGCAGAAAGCGGGATTTTTTCAAACTGGCTGTGACCGATGATGACTGCATCATAGTCACCCGTTGCGATACGAGCGCAGAACTTCTTACGGTTTGCTGTTTCAAAATCCTTCTTGGTGGCAACAAGGAGCTTGGCACTCGGATAGAGGTGCAGGAACTCGTTTGCCCACTGTAAGGTCAAGTGATTCGGCACAACGAACAGGGATTTCTGGCTCAATCCAAGCCGTTTACTCTCCATAGCCGATGCAGCCATCTCGAAGGTCTTGCCCGCACCAACTTCGTGTGCAAGCAGCGTATTTCCACCATATAGCACATGAGCGATAGCATTTCTCTGGTGTTCACGGAGGGTAATATCCGGGTTCATGCCGCCGAAACGGATATGAGAGCCATCATACTCACGAGGTCTGGTGGAGTTAAAAAGTTCGTTGTACTTGGTGGAAAGGGTTTCTCGTCTGTGCGGATCTCTCCAAATCCAATCTCGGAACGCATCCTTGATTGCCTGCTGTTTCTGCTGTGCCAGGGTAGTTTCTTTTTTATTGAGGACACGCTTCTGCTTACCATCTGCATCTTCAATCGTATCATAGATACGAATATCCTTCAGATTCAGCGTTTCCTCCAGAATCCGATATGCGTTGGCTCGCTCTGTACCGTAGGTGACATACGCCGCCACATCGTTGTAGTTGGGAGAACTCTTACCGTTGATGCGCCACTCTGCGGTCAGCTCGGAGAACTTGACCTCAATGGAACGGCGCAAGTAATACGGCGTTTCAAAGGTTTCCTCCATGAACTGCTGAATATAATCGGCATCAATCCATGTTGCACCCAAACGCACATCAATCTCGGACGCATCCAAGTCCTTCGGCTGTGCTTTCTGCAAGGCTTCCACATTGATGTGGAAGGAAGAATCCCTGTCTGCCGCCATCTGTGCGACACGCAGCTTGCTTCTTACATCACCGGAAAGGTAATCATCGGCAGTCTGCCATCCAACTTCCACAGCATCGGGAGCCATCGGGTCTTTGAAGATCACCCCTCGAAGCTCTGCCTGAATCGCATCGTATTCTCCAGGTGTTCCAAGCAGCTGTGCCATAAACGGCAAATCCACCTTGCCACGCTCACCGATAGAGATTGCCAGAGCTTCGGACGGCGTATCCACGCTCGTCACTCTGCGTTCCGGCTTGATGGTTCGCTTGGTGAACATATCCGCCTTGCTTTTCAGATTGCCGTCCTCATCCACATTTTCCAGAGAACACAGGAGATAGTAGGAGGAATCGTCAGCAAATGCCTGACCATTGGCTCGATTATTGATAAGCCCGTTCTTTGCGGCAAACGCATCGTAGGCATCATTCAGTTCTGCCTGTTTCTGAGTAATCATTTCATCCGGGTAATCCTCAAGCTGATATTCGATCAGCTCGTTGACGATACCACGAAGTTCCACCATGCCCATCACACGGTCTTTTGCTTTCTCATTCAGGTCTACACGGCGCATCAGGGAGTTTTCACGGAAGTACACATTGCCATCCACCACGGTATAAGAGAAATTCTTTACATCCGGGGTTGCAGGAATGGTTTCGATTTCCTTACCCTTGTCAGCTTCGGGAAGCTCCACAGCCTGATAGGTTCCTTGGATGTGGGAAACTGCTTCTTTCAGAAGTTCGGACAGTTCCATGCCCTCAATGGGACGCACTGTAATGTCCATGCCGTAGGCGGTACTTTCTTCCACCGTATCGCCCAGAACCATTTCAGGATGAGCGACAAAGTAGCTGTTCATGGTGTGTCCTTCTTCGGTGCGGTCAAGGTTTACCCATTCCGGTACAATGTCAATCGGATGGTCACGCTTTTGCAGGAACAGGATGTCGGACACGACTTCCGTGCCTGCGTTTTTCTTAAAGGCATCGTTTGGCAGACGGATTGCACCAAGCAGTTCCGCCCTCTGCGCCATATATCGCCTTGCGTCAGAGTTCTTGGAATCCATGGTGTAACGGCTTGTCACAAAAGCGACCACACCACCGGGACGAACCTGATCCAAAGCCTTGGCAAAGAAATAGTTGTGAATGGAGAATCCCAGCTTGTCATACGGCTTGTCGGACACTTTGTAGTTGCCGAAAGGGACATTACCCACAGCCAGATCGTAAAAGTCTCGGCGGTCTGTCGTTTCAAAACCGGCTACTTTGATTTCTGCGTTGGGATAGAGCTTCTGAGCAATTCTGCCGGTGATGGAATCCAGTTCCACACCATACAAACGGCTGCTCTGCATTTCAGGAGGGAGCATACCAAAGAAGTTGCCGATACCCATAGCAGGCTCCAGAATATTTCCTGTTTCAAAGCCCATCTGTCCGACCGCATCGTAGATGGAGCGAATGACCGTAGGGCTGGTGTAATGTGCGTTCAGGGTGGAAGCTCTTGCCGCAGCATATTCATCTTCGGAAAGCAGGTTTTTCAGTGTCTGATACTCCTTCGCCCAATTTCCCTTGTCCGGGTCAAAGGCATCTGCCAGACCGCCCCAACCGACATAATTCGACAAAATCTCCTGTTCTTCGGTAGTGGCGTTCCTGTTCTCGCTTTCCAGTTTGAACAGAGTTTCAATGGCTGCGATGTTTCTTGCGAATTTCTGCTTCGGTCCACCTTCACCGATGTTGTCATCCGTGATGTGGAAGTTCACCGCAGGAACAGGTGGGATTTCTCTGGTGGTGATGGACTGCTCAAGCTGAGCGATAATGTCCATGACTTCGGCATTCTGCCATCCGTCCACCTGGGCATAATCCTGAATGATGGTGTCCTTTCCATCTACGCACTGTACGAAGTCCAGACTACCCGGCAGATCTCTGGTATTCATTGCACCCAGGGCTTTTCTCTGCGTGTCAGGAAGTGCATAGTAGGCTCGCAGGGCATCATCAAAGGAACTGTATTCCTTGATGTCCAGCGCACCCCGCTTCTGAATGTCCTCGGCAACATAAAAATGATCGATGAAGTGTTCCGGTTCCTGCTGTTCGGGTTCCGCACTGGCTCTGACCTGTGCGTGTGCCTTTTCGTCAGGGTAGTCCCCATAGATACGGATGCACTTATGCTCCTGCTGATCGTAAACGGCAGCACCATCGTACTTGAATCCGTCATCCTCCATGGTTCCGTCCACATAGCCCTGGGCAGCTTTTTCCGCTTCTTCCAGAGTGTAGTAGTCCAGTTTATCATCGAAGCCGTTTTCAAAGTGATGGTAGGCGGCAACCAGATAGCGGGGAGCCATGCGCTCCTCGTAGCTGTTAATCATCTCAGGTGTCAGCCATTCTGGTTTGTCGGGAATCATTTCATACAGCTCACGCATCTTGGCAATCTGTGCATGGCGGTTGCCTGCCCACAGATGCTTTTCGCTGTGCTGTCCTGCACCAAGGAAGTATTCGCAGTCCATACGCAGACGGTCTAACAGCTGATACTCAGGGGTGTAGTCCCTCGGTTCGGTTTTGCCCAGAAAATCCTCTGTAACGGGCTTTTCTTCGGTTTGGGCATCAACCCTTACCGCATGGTTTCTTTCGTCCTGAGAGAGCATACGCTCGAAATTCTCACGATTCTCGGCACGGAAGATGGGATAAGCAAGCGTAGGGTCACGCAGCTGAACTTCTCTGTCCGTGATCTGCTCCACACGGAAAGCTGTATCGTCCAGATATACCGTGTCACCGACCTGATAATTCCATTTCGGTTCCTCGGAAGCAGATGCTTCCACAACTTCGGCAGGCTCTGCCACAGGCGCTTCTGGCTGAACCGACTCCATCGCAGCTACGGACTGACGAACTTCCTCCAAATAGTCATTGGCAAGCCATTCGTCCGTGAAGTATTCCGTAACGCCTTCCGGGTCTACATAGTAGTCATCGGTCTGATTATCCCAGATCGCATACTCGCCATCCTCGGTATCAATCACTGCGAAACGGTCATAAACATCTTCCAACGGATCAGTTTTAGCTTCTTCGATAGCCTGTCGTTCCGCTTCTTCCTCCGGGCTGAGGTAGCGTCCCTTTCGTATCAGACCGTCGATTCTCTGCACCACCTGCGCCCAGGACATCTGCAATTTATCGCAACCGCTCTTGGTGTAAGCAACACCCTTGGCATCGTGATCCTGACCGCTGTGCGTTGCACCAGAGCAGGCATGGGAATGACCACCGGTTCCGTATTCATGCTTCAGGAAGTCCATCTTTTCCTTGGCAGAATGATTCTCCTGCCAGTAGTTATAAATACGGGCTTTACCACCGGAAAAGCCGCTTCCACGGGTCAAGTCTGCATTGACTTCATCATCCGTAATGAACTGGCGGACAAGGGGCATCTGCATCATATCGGTCTGATACTCACGCAAAGGCATATTCAACTCATACAGCTGTTTCTGAATGAGATTCAGCTTGTGATAGTGAAAACGAAGCAGATCGGGATTTTCCGCAAGGGTTTTTCTAAATTCCGAATACTGCTGTACCAAGGTTGCGTGGAAACGAGGGTCATCCAACTTTTCAGCCAAGTCTGCGGTTTCGTCAGGGAAACCACGAAACGGTTCCTGATGAAGAATTGCCAGATAGTTGCTGGAACGGGCTTCTTCACTCAAATCGTGATAAAGATGCCACAGGGATTCTGCCAACTTCTGACGCTCATATCCGGATGCTTCTACCAGTTCCACATTAGTTGCGAACCGACCATTTTCAAGCAGTTCTCCAATGCGCTCGGCAACCGTTTCCCAAGAAACGATCTGCGCTCTGGGGCTGTCAATGGCAGAGGAACCTTTGGCAAGGTGGATACCGTCCTCGGCATACCACGCACAGATATTCCCGCTATCTTCTTTCAGACCATAGCCGCCGTGATAGACCTGCTTTAAGGTCTGAACGATTTCTTCCAACGGCTTCTGCTTCATATATTCCAGCGCTACGACTTTTCGGGCTTCATCGGTATTGCTACCAAGCAGAAGGAAGTGGTCGATTTCTTCCTGGGCAAAAGAAAAAGCAGAGGGCGTAAAGCTCTCTGCTCGGTCGATAAAACTGATTTGTTCATTTTCGGAGAGGAAAAGGTTCAGACTCAGCTGTTGATAAGCTCCGTCATCACGACTTCCTCCGCCTGTGCTTTCAGGCTGTTCATGTGCTGCACCCACGCCATCTGCTGCGTTTCCTTGTCCGGTGCGGGGCTGTCCTTCAGGTACTGCTCCATCAGAAACTCCACTCTGGCTTTCGCTGTTTCCTCGATCTCCCACAGGTGCGGGAACAGGCTCTCCGTCAGAATCATGTCGTTCAGGAGCATCGGATTGTTCTGTTCCAAAAATGCTCGACGCATCCTGCCGTACTTGCCCAGAGGTTTCTCTCCCTCGTTCTCCAACTGAAGGTTCGGAATCTGATAATCTCCGGCCTGTCTGTAAGTCATCTCGCTCATAATCTGTACTCCTTTCGGTAGCTTTAATCTGCTCATGTTCTCCAATCGCTTTTTCGATTTCCTGAAACATCCTTGTGCTGATGGCATTCACCGCAGTACCAAGGGCATTTACCGTCTGTCTGGTGTTAAAATCAAACACCTTCTGGAAATCCTCATGCTCGAAGTAGTTGTCGGGACTTTCCACGAACCGGCAATACATCGTATAGGATACGCTGTTTGCCACCACATTTTTGAAAGCTACTTCGATGTTGAGTTCATCATACTCCTCAAGGAAGCTGTTGGCAACGATGTCGAGGAACTGCTTTTTGTAATCGTCCCAATACTCAGCCGCCAGTGCGGATGCAATATCTTCAAGCTGTGCTTCCAGTACCCCGTCAGCGGCAACACCGAAGGTACGCTCCATCGCTTCCATGACATAGGAGCGGTTTTCAGGCGTCACCTCCCACGGTTTCAGTTCCGGGGAAGAACGGCGAACGCCGGTATCCGCCACATCAAACACATAGCGCAGATACGGTTTATCCCTGTTCATCACAAACAGAGCAATGCCGGTAGAGCCACGCTTTACATATCTGCGGTAATTTTCAGCGTTCCAGTCCTCATAGGGCTTGCAAAAGGTCGCATTGGGGCGCTGAGCATAAATCATCACCTGTTCCGGATAGGTGAACTCATAGTTGCGGGACATCGTTCTCAAAAACGAAGTCCAGTTATCTGTGTTCGAGGTGATTTTCCCAATCGTTTCTTTTGCTAATCCGGAATAAAATCGCTCTTTTGCGTTCATTGTATCCCTCCAATCCTATCAATCCGGATAAAGGTTCAGCTTCTCAAAGGCGGCATCGTCCATGGCTGAAACTTTACGGAGAACCGAGTCTGCCAAAGCAAAAAGCTCTGACTCGTCCTCCGAAAGCTGTTCCTTCATCAGTGTCAGTGCTTCACACAGCCCTGACCTTGTGCCAGGGCTGTAAAGCATCATCATGTTCCGCTCATCCTGTGTGAAATCCATCATTCAATCTCCCTTTCCGGGTGGCTCTTGGGCGGCTTATGGGAAACATCCGGCACGGGCTTTTCCTTTAACTGCTCCAACACCGAAGGACGTTCCTCTAATCCGGACGCTTTTCCGTTATTGATGATACCGTCAATCATCCCATAATCATCTTCCATTGCCATCTCTGCGTTTTTCAGGTAGTTTTCGGACTTCATAAAGTTTTCCAGCTTCTGAAACCCAACAGAATCTACATAGTGAAAGGATACCTCACCGACTACCTTTAAGGCTACGATGTCGCTGACCGACATACTGTGACCACGGAAATCATCCGGGTGGTCAATATTGAACTTTACATACAAATCTTCCAGCTGCCGATTCACATCCTCGGACATAGAAATGGAGCCATGATAGACCACCTCGTAACGGTCAATCTCAGGCTCCATTTCTTTCTTCTGAAGGTAGCTGTAATTTGCAAACATGAGCGGGATATTATCGTCTACATCTTCCCGCAGCTGAAGAATCGCATAGGAATCCGTGGGGCTTTCCAGAAAAGCAACCATTCTGTCATCCGGGGTGGTATTTCCGTGAACATCATCCCATTTTTCGTTTTTCATATCCGTGTCCTCCTTATCGTTCAGGCTCTTTGCGTTTGGGAGAGGGACTGGCAGGCGCAGCTTTTTCTGCGGCCTGTGCCAGTTTTTCCATGACCGACTCACGCTTCGGAGAGTCGAGCTTATCCAGCTGACTTTTCAGCACTTTGGCAACCTCAACCGCAGTTTCCTCACGGGCTTCTTCAATGGCTGTATTCAGGAACTCACGATACGGAGCCGTATTACCAGCGGCAAGATCTGCCTTGATTTCTTGGATATGCGCCTGCACATCATCGACCTGATCCATATATTCATAGGGGTCGAAGTTCTCTGCAAAACGGTCGAGCTTAAAAGCAAGCTCAGCGATAGGGTCATTGACCACCACCGCCTGTCTGCCGACTTCAAAAGCCTGCTCCATGACATCCTCATAGAACATTGCCCGCAGTTCCCGGCGCTCCAGCCCGAAGGATTCCAGAATATCCCGGCGGACTTCGAGCATGGACAGTTCAGGGTTATCAACCTGACCGCCATCAATCTCGTTGTAGTTTTCATCCAACAGGGTGTAGTCGTAACCATCTTCGCAGGTCTGCACCGCAAGGATTCTATCCTTTCCGACCTTCCATGCGGCTTCATCGCCCATAATCTCAGGCTCCGGCATATAGCTTGCGCCGTTGCGCTCCATAATTTCTGCAAACTGGCAGATATGAAACACATTGTATCCGATCTGCGTATGATACTCGTCAATGAAGGTGCAGGGCTTCACAACCATTTCATCCGGGTAGTGAATCTGCACACAGCTGCCATCGGGGATATGAAACAAATCCTTATAATGGCTGTCGATAAATCGGATTTCCTTACCATCCGGGTTGTACTCATTTGTCATTTGCGCTTTCCTCCATTTTCAAATTCCATACTGAACTTCGTTTTGCCATCATCTGATACCTCCATAAAGACGGTGGCATCAAAGGTGTTGCCCGTTCTTTCGGACTTGCAATTCTTGAGCTTTACCTTGCCGGAACCAAGCAATTTCTGCGCCGTGGCAGAAGTCATGCTCTTGCCGATGCTCGCAAAGTAGCGATTGTTTTTCCAGAGGGCAAATTTGCAAGCTCTGTTGGAACAGAAAAATGCCTTGGCTTTGTCCTCTACAGCACTGCCGCAGAGCGGGCATTTGCCGATAGAATTGGCTTCTTTCGACATCATAACCTCGGAATCACGGATTACTTCATAGTTCTGAATCAGACCGGCAATCACATCTTTGATCTCGTCCATAAAGTCCTCGCTGGCATATTCGCCTTTCTCAATGAGCAACAATTTTTCTTCCCAATCCGCCGTCATGGATGGGGACTGAATCTGTTCCGGCATGACTGTTACCAGAGCCGTACCCTTGTGGGTCGGAATCAGGTGTTTGGTTTTCTTATCACCCTTACGCTCCAGAAAACCGATGCGAACCAGCTTCTCAATGATACCGGCACGGGTCGCAGGCGTTCCCAAACCTTTGCGCTCCACCTCATCAGGCATTTCGTCCGCACCGGCAGTTTCCATAGCAGAAAGCAGAGTATCCTCTGATACATTTTGTCAAGGTGGTTTTAAGAAATTTTCCCGCAATCGTTCATAATAAGCCGCTTGATTTTATCGCTCATAGTTTCCTTGCTGGTGGTGCTGAAGTGGATTTTCACCCGATAGGTCGTGTTTCCGATTTTCTTCACAATATCGGGCTGTTCTGCTTCCTTTACGGTCAGAGGGGAAGCGTTTGCGGGGGTGCTGGCTTTATTGCTCATAGGCTCTCCTTTCCATGAAAAAAGCCCTCATGCTACGGCGCACAAGGGCTTATAGTCATTCTTCTATAACTCTGAAAGTGCGAAAGTGCAAAGCGCAAAGGGTCTGCGTTTTGCACTTTCAGCTTGCGGGTTCGGGTGGCTGCTTCTTCTTGATGAAGTTGTACCATTGACCGCCGACACGCCTTGCGCCTAAAATGCCGCCCATGTTGCGCTTGGCGTTCTGTACCGTCCTTTCGGATATTCCGGCTTCGGCTGCGGCTTTTACAATGTCCTCACTGGCAAGCTCTTTCCCGTCTGCAAGCAGGTCAAGTATCAGCCGTTCCGCCTGTTCGGTCTTGGTGGCGGTGTTGCCGCCCGCGCCGGACAGCAGCTCGTCGGCGGTGATGTCGTATTCGCCTATCCACGAAAAGCCCGTTTCCGGGTCAAGGCAAAAGGCAACGGGCTTGCCCTCCGGCGCAAGGGAAGATTTGTCATGGACGATAACGCGCACATTCGGTTCTCGCTTCACGCGCCCGATCAGCAGGACGCTCCTTGCTGCGGCGCGGAAGTCGATAGAACCTAAGCCCCGGTATGCGCTCTGCCCTCCGGCAGCTTTGTTGAGATGTCCGATAAGGATAACGGCGCACCCGGTACGCTCGGCAACATCGGCAAGGCGGCGGAACATGGGGCGCACTTCGTTTGCTCGGTTCATGTCGGTCTTTTCGCCCATGTACGCCTGTATGGGGTCAAGGATAATCAGACGCGCTCCGTTCTGCGTGATTGCCTTTTCTATGCGCTCATCGGAGAGGGTAAGCTCCCGCTTGGCTTCATCAATCACAAGCACGCGGTCAAGGTCTGCTTCTGCTTCTATCAAGCGAGGCTTGACGGTATCGCCCAGCCCGTCCTCGGCGGTCTGGTAAATCACTTGGAATGGCGGCAAGGGCTTCATTCCCGGCAGCGTTCCCCCGGTGGTGCAGGCGGCGGCAAGGCGTAGGGCAAAGGTGGTCTTGCCCTCGCCGGGATTGCCTTGCACAATGGTTACTTTCCCAAAGGGAATATACGGCTCCCATAGCCATTCAACGGTCTGCGTGTCAACCTCGCTCATGCGGATAATCTCAACGGTTTCTTCCTGCGGCGGCTCTTTCAAGCCGTAAATCGCTTCACGGATATACTTCCCGTCCGCGATTTCTGCCCGGTGCTGCAATACCTCGTTCCAGTCCTTGTAAAGCGGCACAAGGCGGTGAACGGTCAAGCCCTCCAGCACAAACTCCGCAAGGCGGCTGCAAGCGTCGCTTCCGGCTTGGTCGCTGTCAAGGCAGAGGTACACGGTCTTGATGTTCGGACGGTCAGAAAGGAAACGCAGCAGGGCTTTTTCTCCCACGCCGCCCAGTGCAAGGTAGCTTTGTTTCTGCCAGTCCTTTTTGAACAGGCAGAGGAAAGATAACAGGTCTATCGGGGCTTCAAAGACAAACAATCTTTCGCCCTCGCCCCGGTAGCAGAAGTTAAAGGCTTTGTCACTGCCTTTCACATCAAGCCGGAAGCTCCCGGCTGTGCCGCGCTGGTGGGCGTAGCGTGGTACTCCGTCCTCGTCCCGCCCTACGAATACGGCGTTGTGGTAGGCGGCTTCCTCGTAAATATCCCCGGTGGAAAAGAAAAAGCCCGTCACATCTTCATCAATGCGGCGGGCTGCTGTGAGGTAGTTCCTCGCTATGCGGTTGTCGGTGCTGCGGGGTGGCAGTCGGAAGTCGGATAGGGGCGCGGGGCTTGGTCTGTCCGGCGGCGGGGCGGCTCCTTTTTCGCCTGTCAGCAGTTCAACGGCTTCGGTGAAGCTCTTGCCGAAAAACTCCATGACAAAATCAATGGGTGCACCGCCCTTACTCTGGCTGTGCCTGTACCATTTGTTTCCCCGGACGGTCAGGCTGTCGTGCCGCTTCCAGCGGTATTCATTTCCGGCACGGGTAAGCTGCTCGCCCTGTGATTGCAGGAAAGAAACAAGGTCGGCTTGGTTGGCGCGGTCTATCTGTTCTTGGGTGTAATACATAAAAGTTCAACTCCTTTCAGCGGTCTATATCATGCCGCTTGGTGCGGCTCTGCGTCTGCTCCGGTTGGTCGGCGCGGAGTGCAATATCCACACACCTGCGGATTTTTTGAAGCTCTGAAACATTGGTGCGGGTATCTTTCAGTTTGGTATAATCGCTGTCCCTCTGTGTTTTGAGGTCAGCATATTCCTGTTCCCATTCCGCAATAGGCAAGGTCTTTGTTCCTTTCGGCAGATTTGCATGGAGATAGCGGCTTGCTGCGTTCCATAGGGTCAGCTCGGCGCGGTGGGCTTCCTCGTACTTGTCGCGCTTGTTTGTCCAGCCGTTTTGCAGCTTTTTCAGTTCATCGTGAATGGGCTTGTACTCTGTGTAGTTCTTCCCGTATTCAATTAGCTTTTGTAGCTTCTTCATGCGTTCCTCGGCGGTTTTCATTCCTGCCCGGATTGAATAGGCTTTATCGCTGACAGAGGAAAGGGAAGCGTCCAGTTCATCAAGATTAGAGATACCATGCTCGGAAAGATAGTTGACCGCTGCCGCTATGGTTTTCAGTTCATCGGCTGTGTGCTGTTGTTGCCAACGCTGCGAATACTTCCGGCTCTTTTCTCTCTGAACGCTCAAATACTTCATCAGCAGATTTGCAAGGTTGGGAGATTGCGGCGGCTGTTCCGGGGCGGTTTCCCGCGCTTTGAACAGGTCGGCAATCCATTCCTTGAGCTTGCTAATCTGCGCCCGGATTTCCCGGATAAGGCGGTTTGTCTTTTGAATACTGCGGTTCAGTTCGCCTTTCTCGGTGGCGATACCTTTCTTCTCCATCTGGCAAGCCGCCACGCCCATGTGGACGGTGGGTATCTCGTCAATGCCGCGCTCGGCGTTACTGCGGTGGTCGATACGCTCCAGGCTTCCGGCACGCTCAAGATAGTCGTTTGAAATATCAGCCCATGCCTTGCGCCAAACAAGCGCATTTTCTTGGCTGTTCCAGCCCGTGAGGTCAACCTTATGCGTCTTATATCTGCCGCTTGGCAAGCGGATACGCTCGCCGTTTTCGTCAAGGTCATATTCCTTTTTGGATTTCGCTGCCCACGCGCCGCGCTCGTCAAGGGGGCGCATGGTAAGCATAATATGACAATGGGGGTTGCCGCTGTTGGTGTCGTGGATAACAAAATCCACACACATTCCTCTGGAAACAAATTGAGAGGAACAGTATTCCCGGACAAGCCGGATCTGTTCCTCTCGTGATAATTCTATGGGGAGTGCTGCGTCAATCTCACGCGCAAGCTGGGCGTTCCCGGCTTTCTCATAAAGCTCCACGCTGTTCCATAGGGTAGAACGGTCAGAGAAAGAGGGCGGGGCATGGGGCGGCAGCATGATTTCGGTATGGACAACGCCGCCTTTGCGGGTGTAGTCGTGGGTCATTCCGTCCCACTCGTTTGTCAGCTTTTCGCCGCTTCGGTAGGCGGCTGCGGCAACGGCTGATTTGCCTTTTCCTCGGCTCACAATGCCGACGTTCCAATGGTAAATGGCTATGGGTATCACCTCCCGGATAGGATAATAAAACCCGCAAAAATGGTACAGACGCCAACGGCGGGTGTACTGTTTTTGTGGGTGTGCAGGGATAGCCGCAAAGCGGCGCAAGGGGTGCAGCCCCTTGTTGCGGCAAAGCCGCCATATCGGAGTGCGGGGAAATCTCCCTGTGCGGAGATAAGCCCTCGGCAGAGCGCACACGCCCGTAAGGGTGTATAAGTGCGCCCTTAGTGCCTAAGGGATTTTCAGCTTGTCGCTCCCTCGGCTCGTTTTTTCAGATATTCCCGCGCTGGTTCACTCGTCAAGGCGAGCCTAAGAAGTGCTGCGGCTTCCTCGTCGGTCATGTTCTTTGCTTCCGGCACAATGCTTTCAAAGACTGCGCCCCGGACGATAAGGCGGTGGCTGCGCGTTCTGCGTTCCTCTTTGGATAGCTTCTGACGCAACATCTTTTCCCGGTTCTCAAATTGCCGGATTTTCTTCTTTCCGTCCTCAATCTCGGCTTGCAACTCCTCGCGGGTTTTCTCTCTTGGCTTTGTCATGGTTGGGCGCTCCTTTCTGCTCATAAGCATAGAAAAAGGACAGTCGATTTTCTCGGCTGCCCTTGTAAAATAGAAAACTTATTTACTTTGCAAGAAGGTTTTGTTCGGATACTTTTTCATCAGAAGTATGGCTTGTTTGGGCGTGGGGCATATCAGTCTGAGTTTCCGTCAAAGTCTGTGTTATGATAGCGTTCATATAACCAGTATTTTCCATCAAACTCAACGACAATGTTATCGCCGTACTGATAAACCGCAGCCCCTACAATATCATCATTTGCTTGGAAATTTTCTTTTGGTTCTTCCGAAGAACTAACTGTGTTTTCGATTTTTCCTAACAAATTGAAAGAACTTTTTTCATCTGCGAAGTTGGGTTGAGAGTCAACGATTTGATAAAGCGTATCATTTACATAGACCATAGGAGCAATATCTCCAGAAATGGGAACCAATGCCTTTAGCAAATCTTCTCCTGTTACACCTAATTGTGCTTCATCGCTTGCAAAAGGAATACGCAGCAGGTATTGTTGGTCTACTTCGTAAAGATATATATAAATGCCTGAGCCAACATCTTGTGTGTCACCTAAAAGAGAAAGAACATCTTCTCTTGTCATGGTCGGTGTTAGTTCTTTAATTTGCTCAGATGTTACCTGCGTCGGTGTATCGAGCGGTTCTTTGTTTTCTGGTATTAGACTAAGAATTTCTTCAGTCAACGGGTTGCTTTCTCCTGCGTCAATCGTTTTTGCAGCTTCTTTTATTTCTTTATGAGAATAGTCGCTCAAATCTTCAACAGCAATGCCGAGAGAATTGAGATAATCAACCGCTGCATTATATTGAATTATATCAACGGCAAATGCGGTCAATGGTATCATCAAGCACAAGCAAGCTGCAATAGCCCCCCACTTTACCCAAATGGGCTTTTTGGCTTTCTTCTTGTAGTTGAGAGCTTCATCGACATATTTTGTGTCAAGCTCGCTCATAGCGTCGGAAAACTTCTTTGCATTCATACGAATACCTCTCTTTCAATCAAATATTGCTTCATCTTCTCGCGGATACGGGTCAGCCGGACAGAAATGTTTTTTTCTGAAAGCCCCATAAACTCGGCTATGTCCTTATAGCTGTCGGAAAACCAATAGCGGCGCATGAAAATAACGCGGTTTTCGGTAGTCAGCGTGTCTAAAAATGCTTCAATGATACGGGCTAACTCTTTGGCTTCGATTTCTGCTTCTACTGTATTCGGGGCTGCTATACAGGCTTCAATTTCTTCCAAAGCAATCGTGTAATGGCTGCTCCGTTTGGCTGCTTCCTTTCTCCAATAGATTTTGAGTGAAATGTTCCGAACGATTTTAACAAGATAAGATAGCAGCGGGTTAGGTCGTGCCGGGGGAATGGCGTTCCATGCGCCTAAATAAGCGTCGTTTACACATTCCTCCGCGTCTTGTCTGCTGCCTACGATATGGTAGGAAAGATTGTGGCAGACCTTTCCGTATTTTATATCCAGCTCTCGTATGCCTTGTTCTGAACGTCCAAAAAGCATTTCTATGATTTTTTCGTCGTCTATCATCTCACCGCCTCCTTTCGGGCTTCACCTATGTACTACGGTTTCAGCGGCAAATACTACATCTAATCCGAAACTTTTTCAAAAAAATTATAGCACATCTTTTTGAATAGGGTGTGTCAAGTTGCCGGAATGTTTCTTTGCCGCTTTGCTGGCGGCGTTCCTCCGTTCCTCACTGTATGGGGCGGTCAGACGGAAAGAGAAACGCCCCTTTGCAATATCAAACTCCATGCAGCCCGTTTCGGGGTCTGCGTCGGTCTGGCGGCACTGGTCGGGGTGCTGTCCGGAGTAGGCGGCAAGCCGCTTCTTTAAGTCGGTGTTGTGTGTGCGGATATGGATAAGGGGGTCTTTCTCGTCAAACCATATATCGGTGGTCTTTTCCTGCTTCGTAAGCCCTGTTCTCATAAACTCTCCTTTCTGCGCCCCTGTTACGCAATAGGGGCATTTTTCGGGTGTTTTTCCCGGCTCTTGACTTGGGGAAAATGAGGATTTTCAAATAGAAACCGCCCCGGTGAACCATTCCTCGTCCGGGCGGTTCCTATCGCAAGATTTCTGTTTTTTCCGGCTCTTGACCGTCAAACATAAATTAGCTCATGCTATGTGTTCTCCTTTCTGTTCGGCGGCAAGGGGCAGTTGCTCGGCTTGCTCCTGCTCCTGCTGCTCTTTCCATTGCCTGCGTTTCTTTTCCATATAGCGTCGATTGTACTCTGCTTTTTTCGCTCGGCGGCGTTCCTGTTCCGCTAACGCGGCCTTTTCTTCCTCGGTCAGTTCCACTTCCTTGTGAGGGATGTCCACCTTACCAACAAAATTAAAGAAAATTTCAATTTCCTGTATTCTGCTTGCTCCTTTGCCCTGGGCTTGGTGGACGAGGATTTTTTCTACAAACTCATTTATCATGGCAGGGGTCAACTCGGAAAAGTCTGTATATTTTCTGACAAGGGAAAGAAACTTTTCGGCGTTGATGGTTTCCCTGCTTATGCGTTCAAGTTCCTGTTGGTCTTGGGAAACGATTTCTGTCAAATCGCTTAGCTCGGCCTCGAAATCTCTGAGCATTTGTTCAAAAAGGGTATCGGAAAGTCGGCCACTTACATTGTCCTCATAGAGCTTTCGGATTAGGCGGGTCAGTTCATCGGTACGCTTCTCGTTGCGCTGCTTCCGCTGGCGAATGGATCTTGCAGCTTTTTCCTGCCTGTCCTCGGAAGCGGAGCAGACCTGTGCCATAAACTCAGCTTCATTGTTCAACGCATAGTCACAAACGCCCTTGATGGCTTCCAACAAAAGCTCGTTTACAACAGCAGTACGAATAAGGTGCGTCGTGCAGTATTTATCATAATGCTGGTTGCCCAAATCATAACGGGAACAGTTGTACTCGTCACGTTCCGGACGCTTTTTCCCGTTGGGTCTGCCCGCCCAGTCACGCGCGTTTCCGGCCTTGCCCCTGTGGTTATACATCTTTGCACCGCAATCCGCGCAAAACATCAAGCCGGTTAGTGGATTGGCCTTTCCTATGCTGTCTGTCCGGCGAATGGTTTTCCGTAGAGTTTGTACGCGTTCCCATGTTTCCTTGTCGATGATAGCTTCTTGTGTGTTCTCAAAAATGACTAAATCCTCTTTGGGGGTCATTTTGACGCGCTTATCTTTATAGCTCTCCTTATAAGTCCGAAAGTTTACCGTATGCCCCATATATTCCTGCTTGGAGAGTATGTCGGCAACTGTACCGCCGCGCCATGTGTAGGGGTCTGCGGCATTGTAGTTTGATTGATGGTTTCCCATACCGCGCTGTGCAAGATAGTAAGAGGGGCGCTCAACCTTTTCCGTTGCCAATATGCGGGCAATTTCATACGGGCCTTTTCCCTCAATGGCCATGCGATAAATCCGGCGTACTACTTCGGCAGCTTCCTCGTCGATAATCCAATGGTCTTTGTCGTTGGGGTCTTTCTTGTAACCGTAGATACAGTGGTTGCTTGTGTGCTTGCCGGACATACCTCTTGCCCGTAAAACAGAGGTTATCTTACGGCTGCAATCACGAATATACCATTCGTTCATAATGTTCAAAAAGGGTGCAAACTCGCTGCTTTCCCGTTTGTCGCTATCTACTCCGTTGGTAATGGCAACAAACCGCACACCTTTCTCTCTGAACATCACTTCGGTGTAAAAGCCCACCTGTAAATAATCTCTACCGACGCGGCTCAAATCTTTAACAAGGACAGCAGCGATTTCGCCTTTTCCAATGCCCTCAATCATGCGCTTCCAACTTGGGCGGTCAAAACTTCCACCAGACCAACCATCATCTGTGAAGTGGACGCAATTCGTAAAACCGTTGGCTTTCGCATAGTCCTCCAGCATTTTCTTTTGATTGATAATGCTGTTACTATCACCTGTGAGGTCATCGTCACGGCTCAATCTCTCATAAAGGGCGGTGATTTTACCGTTGCCTAATTTCTTGGGTTTCATGGGAACGCTCCTTTCTATGGGTGATTTCTTATCCCCCTTTCACAGCATATATCTTCGGTAAAGTGTTTAGGGGGAGATGTTTTCCCTTCCTTGATTTCCGTGCCGCTGACGGTCATTTCGTCACCAACGGAAACAGAAGGGAGTGTCTGCACGTTTTCGTCGGATTTTGTCGAATCATTTTTCTGAACCAGAGCTTTCCATCCATCCTGCACAACAGTTTTGCCTTTGGTGGAAAACACGGTACCGCCACAGTCCAGCTCAATAACTGTCTCTGCGTATCGGTGCGGATCGCCAACAGCTACGCACAACCGATTCGAGATCAGTTGCAAAATTGCAAGTTCACCCTTGGGAAGTTCGCTCAGATTGCATTTCTGCAATTCTCTGGTCGGAATGATGGCATGGTGATCTGTGACCTTTTTGTTATTCACAACCTGCTCTGCATGAACTGGTATGTTATCCACATCCTCCACGGGGAATGTGTGGAAAGCCAGCTTTACGAGGTCGGTCAGGCTATGTGCCATATCTTCCGTCAGAAACCTGCTGTCGGTACGGGGATAAGTGACCAGTTTCTTTTCATAGAGGTTCTGCGTGTAGTCCAAGGTCTGCTGTGCCGTGTAGCCAAGCACACGGTTGGCTTCTCTCTGTAAACTGGTCAGGTCATAGAGCGCAGGCGGCTTTTCTGTTTTCTCCTTACATTCAGCTTTCTGAACGATTGCCACCGAACAGCTTTGTTTGACAGCTTCGGCTGCTGCCTTGGTTTTGAAGCGTTCGCTTGCAGCCGTAAAACCATCCAATCCAATCTGAACTGTGTAGAACAGTTCAGGCTTGAATGCGGAAATGGCAGCTTCTCGCATAACAGCCATAGCAAGGGTAGGGGTCATAACACGACCAACATTCAGGGTCTGCCCGTAAAGGGTCGAAAAAAGTCGAGTAGCGTTAATACCAACAATCCAGTCGGCTCGTTCTCGACACAGTGCTGCTTCATACAAAGCATCATATTCCGTTCCAGACCTGAGATTTTCAAAGCCCTCCTTGATTGCTACATCTTCCATCGAGGAAATCCAAAGCCGCTCAAACGGCTTTCTGCACCCGGCTTTGTGGTACACCAACCGAAAGATCAGCTCGCCCTCACGACCGGCATCTGTTGCACACACAAGACTCGCAACATCTTCTCTGGCCATGAGCTTTTTCAGAATCCCAAACTGTTTTTTCGTACCGGCAGAAACCTCATACTGCCAGTCCATCGGGAAGATAGGAAGGTCTGCATAAGCCCATTTGCTGTACTTCGCATCATAGACTTCCGGCTGTGCCAGCTCCACCAAATGCCCTACACACCAGCTGACCACATATCCGTTTCCCTCTAAGTAGCCATCCTCACGCTTGGCAGCACCTAACACTTTGGCAATACTCTGTGCAACCGAAGGCTTTTCAGCCAAAACTAATTTCATTTGCATCTGCTCCTTTCACAAAAAAATAAGCAGCCACACACCGTAGTGCATGACTGCTATGTAAAAAGTTCGGAAAGGATTTTTGCAACCTGATACAATTTTCTGTTCTACAATCTCCGTCATAATAAAAATATCTCCATCATTTCAAAAGAGAATGACGGAGATATTTCACCTTGCTTATTCTTGTAGCAACCAATCGGCTATATCGTGAATTTCGATTCCTTCATAGCTATATTGGGGATGTTTGGTTCTGGCAATAATCATTTTCGGATAAGCGTCTCGAATCTGAAGCAGAGGAGAGCATTCTCTCTCAAATGTTTCCTGCCCGGAAATGTTGTCGCTGACCTGAATATAAATCTTTTCGCTACCTCTCTGAGCAACAAAGTCGATTTCCTTTTGATAGAGCTTGCCGACATAGACATCATATCCACGGCGAAGAAGCTCGATACAAACAACGTTTTCATATACTCTGCCATAGTCTATATTTCTGCTTCCCAGTATTGCATATCGAATACCGCTGTCACACAAATAGAACTTTTCAGAGCTTTCAAGGTATTTCTTACCTCGGATGTCATATCTCTTAATATCATAAAATACAAAAGCATTGCACAAATACTTAATGTACTTGCCGACGGTTACATGATTGGTTGGAGTCTCATTTGCTGTCAGTAGCTGACTGACCTTATTCGGAGAAGTCAGGTTGCTGATATTATCCATAAGGAACTCGCTCAGACGTTGTAAAACCAAAGTGTCCGGGAGAGTATATTTCTGTACCAAATCCCTTGTAACAATCGTTTCGTAGACCTCTTTGATATAGTTTGTTCTGTCTTTTTCGGTTCTATAAGCATAGGAACCTGCTAAACCGCCCTTGATAGCGTACTCATCAAAGAGCTTATCTTTGTCACTAATATCATCATAATACTGGCAATATTCCTGGAAGCTGAAAGGAAACACATGAATTTCAATATAGCGTCCGGTAAACAGAGTTGCCAGATCTGCACTCAACAGGAAAGCATTAGAGCCTGTTACATAGATGTCGTATTTTCCCTTAGAGTACAGGCTATTGATTGCCAACTCAAACTTGGGACACATCTGAACCTCGTCTACAAACAGGTAGTTCGTTTTTCCTTCCTGATAATGTTCTTCCACATAGGCGTGTAAGGCATGGTATTCCTTGATTTCTTCATACGCCAAATCCATGAAGTCGATGAAGATAATATTGATGTTTTCAAAATTGCTTTTCAGATACGCAATATACGCCTGCATCAATTTGGACTTACCAGATCGACGAATGCCCGTGATGATCTTGATGTCAGGAGTACCATTCAGTTCAATGATTCTATCGAGATATTTTGCTCTCGTGATTGTTTTCATATAGTCACCCGCTTTCAAAAATTGAAGTTTTTTCATTTCTCGAAACCGCTTCGCTGTACTTATTATACTGTCTGCTAATAGTATATGCAAGATGTCACTTTCAAAAACGCAAATTTTTTTATTTTTTGAAAGCGGAAACTATGTAAAGGCAACCCGAAGGCTGCCCCAGGCATCAAGCCTATCCTGTTTACACAGGTTCATTATCATCTTCATCGACGGAGCTATCTTCATCGTCGTCCTCAAACTCCGGATCGTACCCATAGTCCTCGTCATCGTCCACATAATCAGCATCTGGGTCAGGCTTTGCCGCTTCCTGTGCCTTCTTCTTTTCCTGGACTTTCTTAAATACGAAGAATCCACCACCACAGGCAAGCACAATCAGAGTAAGAATCGCCGGGAGCATATTTGTGGATTTCGGCTTTTCCTCCGGTGTCGGTTCTGTAATTTCAGGAACTGTTTCAACTACTTCCGGCTTTGTTTCCTCAACCGGCTTGGTGAACTCTGCAACTTCTTCCTCGTCCATCAGCTTGAGCAGGTCGGCTTCATCCACCTGATTCAGAAAATGCACGGTTTCCTCGCCCTTATCATCACGGTCAATGATGATATAGAAGTAGTTTCCGTTTTTGGTTACAGCGGTAATGAACTGCTTTCCGCTTTTCGTAGGCGAGCCAGCGTCATCAACCAAAGTCAGATTGCCGTCGGGAGTAAGCGGTAGCATCGGCTCCTCCGGCTCTGTTTCGGGAACTTTTTCTTCGACCGCAGGTTCTTCAGTCGCTACGCTTTCATCTACATAGGCAAATGCCGTTGTAGAAAACACGCCAAAACACATTGCACACGCCAGCAATGCGGCTCCAATTTTCTTAAATCTCATTCTGCGTTTCCTCCTCATTCATAGTATTGATCGTATCAGGCTTCGGAGCCATATCCGCAGCAAACATACGGAGCAGCTCGGAAAGCTGTTCGGGATTCAGGTTCGCAGCATGAACCATCTCATGGATTTCGGAATTTTCCTCCTCACGGTATCTGCGTTCCAGGTCTTTCACCTTAGCATCCCATTCTGCCCGTTTCTTACGGGCTTTTTCAAGGTCTGCACCTATTCTGTCTAACTTGGCACTCAATCGCCATCCCTCCTTTAGTTTCTGATTCTGCCGAAGCAGTAAAAATGCTGTTGCCAGTAATTCGATTCGATAGAAGCGTAGGAAATGGGGTTTCCGCAGTGGATCATCATACCATTGCCAACATAGATACCAACGTGTGATGCACCGGAGGTATCATAAGTGCCTTGGAAGAAAATCAAATCTCCCGGTTTGGCAGAGCTTTTCGGGATAATGTCGCATACGCCCATCAAACCGTTTGCGGTCAAACGACCAACACTCCAACCGTTTCCGCAGTGATTGATTACATAGGAAACAAATCCGGAGCAGTCAAAGGAGGTAGACGGGCTGCTGCCGCCCCACACATACGGGTATCCCAGATATTTTTCAGCTTCCCGAATCATATTGGCAAATCTTGTGTCTGTCAGCGCTTCGCCCGGAATATCATAATCGGTGTACTCGCCGCCAGGGGTGGCGTAAATGTCATTTCCGAAAATATCCGGTCTGTTGCCCCTTGTCTGAAGCAAAATTCTATATCGCTCCATATCATCTTCCGACAAGCCGGAATTTGAAATCACACTGTTCAAGCCCTTATTTCTGAGCTTCACATTCAGAATATAATATTCGTAATCTTCTTCCTCTGTTGTTGTCTCTCCCGTTTCGGGATCAGTAGAAGATGTTGTTCGTGTACGAATCTCTACTACTTCCGTCAGGGTCAGCTCATATTGTTGCTCAAATAGCCATTGCAGGGTAGCCTGCACCTCATCTCTGGTGTAATCCTCAAACTTCACCGTCAAATACGCCGCCAGCTCATAAGGATTGTGGTTGATTTCATCAAGGTCATACCGGTACTCGTCATATCCGCTATGAGTACGCTCGATATTATTGATTTTATTGCGGAGCGCAGCTTCCAAAGCCTTGTAATCATTGTCCGCACCAATAATATCTTCCTCTTTTGCAGTAAAAGAAGTTCCCAGAATGATCTGTGTGCCGCCTTGGAACATAGCCGAACAAGACGAGAACATCCCTGAGAGTATCATAAAAAGCAGTCCGGCAATCAAAACAAACAGAATCGTTTTAGAGTGTGTGGTGCAGAACTCCGTTACTCTTTCTGTGATGTTCTTGGCTCCCTGAGCTGCTTTGCCCGTTGCCTTGCCTGCACCCTTAGATGCAGAAGCCGTTGTCGAAGCGGTATTCTTACCGGCTTTGGCGGCAGCATATTCTTTCTTGATTGCCCTTTTCTGTTGCCAACGGGAAAAGGGATTGGAACCGGCATCGGGGTTGTCCTTTTTGAACTTCTCATACAGGGCATTTACATTTGCTTTATCTGACTTCTCAACCAGCTTTTCCGCCTTGTCGTAGGCTTTCAGCTTGTGACTGTAAACGGCATGATCGACGGTATAGACAGTGGATTCAACAGCCTTGGTCGTTTCCTGCACAGCCTGAACGCCGATATTATCATCCTCATATTCTGACACCGCCCGATGTGCTTTGGATGTGAGCGTGACTGCGGCACCACGGCTTGCCATGTGCTTTGCCACAGATGGGCGCTCGATTTCCGTAAACTCCGCTTTTTCAAAACGGAGCTTTGCTTTACGGGAACCGGCTGCATCTGTTTCCAGCTTTAGCTTCGGCTTTGCCTTTTTAGAAGCCAATTTGTCTGCCGCTTTTTCAGCCCTATCAACCGCCTTATCTGCACGGTCGGCAGCTTTCTTCACATGAGAATCTGCAAGGTCATCTTCGGTAAAACGGAGTCGTGTAGGTCTTTTCGCCATACATTACGCCTCCTTTTCCTGTGCCACCTCGTTTAACTTCGTGGTCATAATGCGATACAGTTCCAGATCTGTCGGGAATCGGTCAATGAACGGCAGAATCACATTGCCATAGAACAGAAGTCCTTCGCCCTCACCGGAGTTGGTTACATAGGACAGCTGATGCGGCGAAATGTTCAACCGCTGTGCCAGAATACTTCGGTCATCGCTTGCCTGATTCAGCATATAGATGAAATCAGAGTTTTCGAGGATGTTGGCAATCTCCGGGGAACGAAGCAGGTCTTTGACATTCTGAGTAATACCGGTCGGCAAGCCGCCCCATTTACGGAATCGCTTCCAGATTTCTACGGAATAGGTTGCCGTCTGTTCTTCCTTCAGAAGCAGATGGAACTCGTCAATATAATATCTGGTCGATTTACCGGCAGAACGGTTGGCAGTTACACGCCCCCAGACCTGATCCTGAACGATCAGCATACCGATTTTTTTCAGCTGATTGCCCAGCTCCTTAATGTCGAAGCACACCAGACGATTCTGAATATCCACATTGGTTCTGTTGTTAAACAGTTTCAGAGAACCCTTAACATAGATTTCCAAGGCGGTCGCTACATGGTGGGCTTCCTTTTCGTCCTGTTTCAGAAGGGCATCATACAAATCCTCAAGGATCGGCATATTCTCAGGGGCAGGATTGTCGAAATATCTCTGGTAAATCTGATGCACACAACGGTCGATAACCGTCTTTTCGATAGGCTGCAAGCCATCCTTACTGCCCATAATCAACTCACAGAGGGACAGGATAAAATCAGCTTTCAGTGCTACCGGGTTGTCATCCTCAGAGTAGTTCAGGTTGATGTCCATAGGGTTGATATAGTTGGTACTGGAGGAGCTGATTTTTACCACCTGACCATTGAACTTGTGAACCAGAGCCGCATATTCCGCTTCGGGGTCGCAGATGATAATATCGTCATCCGTAACCAGGAACGCATTGGTGATTTCACGCTTTGCGGAAAAGGATTTACCGGAACCGGGAGTACCCAGAATCAGTCCGTTGGGGTTCTTGAGCTTCTTTCTGTCCACCATGATAAGGTTGTTCGACAGAGCATTCAGCCCGTAATAGAGCGTTTCTCCACCATTCTGGAACAGCTCCTGCGTGGTGAAAGGCACAAAAATAGCCGTGGAACTGGTAGTCAGGCCACGACGAATCTCAATCAGGTTTTGTGCCAAAGGCAGGCTGCTCATCAGTCCGGATTCCTGCTGAAAATCCAAACGACGCAGATTGCAGTTATGCTTCTGGGCGATGCTCTGTGCCTGGAACACATTGTTCTCCAGTTCCTGCTCGGTGCGCCCGGTGTTCAGCACCAGAAATGTCACCATGAACATTCGCTCATTCTGGCTCTGCAATTCTTTCAGAAGTGACTTCGCATCTTTACCATAGGTAGCAAGGTCAGATGGGATAATGTCCATGTCATAGCCAGAACGCACAGCCTTTTTCTGTTCCTCGATTTTGGAACGGTCAAGCTCGGTGATGATTCTCTTGATGGTCTTAATCGCCGCAGTCTGGTCAACCGACTGGATGTGCATGGTCACGATCTGCGTGGATTCCATATCCAGAAAATCCGCCAGCATACGATCAGACAGGTCTGATGCCGTAATTGCCAGATAAGACATCGAACCGAAGATACTGCCCATCTGGAAGGTGCGGTTGGTCTTAAAGGCAAACGCCGTCGGAGCAATGAAGTCCTTTACGGACAGCCCGGATTCCACAAGATACTTCCAATCGAAGAAGAACTTATCATTATCACCCATGTGGAACATAGAGTGCATCAGATGCAGCCGCTCTTTGCCGTTCATGGTAGTGGCAATGACACCCAAACGCCGAAAGTTATTGAGCAGATCGTTTTCGATATGGTTGAGTCTCGGCTTTGCCTGCCGCATGGATTCGGCTTCAATGCCGAATGTCAGGTACTTGGTTTTGGTCAAGCCGTTGTTGCCCTGCGCCAACTGCTTTTTCAGCATCTGGCTATACTCGGCACGGACGGGATTGAAGCTGTCCTTCTTGAACGGGATACGGATACTCTTTTCAAAGCTTTCAGCATCGGTACTCAGGTTCATAAAGGAAAGCTCAAAGTGAATGGAGCTGTCAAAGAAATTCAGGAAACTGCACCACTCATCGAAGATGGCAGTCTTATCTTCCTGCTGTGCCAGCTGATAGTTGATGTCCTGAAACTGAATGGTCTTGGTGTAATAACTGTCAGTGACACGGCAGATGCCATCCGGGAACATTCTCTGAAAGGGAATGGACTGCTGTGCAGTCTGCGGAATACCGTTGTCCTTCTTTGCCCGTTCCACAACAGCTTTAATTTCTCGCTGCTGCTTCCGATTCAGATTTGCAGGCATTTTGATGTTTCTTGCCTGTGGCTTCTTTTTGAAAAACAATTCGTTCAACCTCCTTTTCCAGTTTGTACTGACGCATCAAAGCGTCATAATAGTTGTCCGTCTGATAAGGGCGAACCTTGGGACGAACGAATTTGGTCTGAATGAAGTGTTCTACAACCACTTCCAACGGCTGACTATCCTTTTCATACATTGCCAGAAAGAACAACGGTAACATGACGATCATCATGGACAGTGCTGCAAGGCTCACATTTCCGGTTGCTTTGACCAGAAAGAAAATCGGCACTCCGATGAGCGCCGCCGCACCAAAGCAAAGTAACTGCCGTTTCGTCAGATTGAAGAACACTTTTGTTTTTACCCTCGTCAGGTCACGAGGTACGGGAATATACGCTGCCAAACAATTTCCTCCTTCCCTTAGTGAGCGCTGAATACACCCTTCGCAAGCGAACCAGTCTTAAACAGGGTGAAGCACAAAAGGACGGTGTAGCCCATAACACCCCAGATAGAACCGA
Source organism: Agathobaculum massiliense (assembly GCF_900291975.1). Classification (GTDB taxonomy): domain Bacteria; phylum Bacillota; class Clostridia; order Oscillospirales; family Butyricicoccaceae; genus Agathobaculum; species Agathobaculum ammoniilyticum. The sequence goes on along the minus strand of NZ_OMPN01000001.1, from coordinate 955,990 downwards.
TGATGTCATCACTGAATGCGATAGACTGAATCAGCACCGCATAAATGCCCACGCAGATCATAATCAGGAATCCCTGGAATCCGATTGCAAACAGCGAACGCAGATAATTCTGTCCGATATTGCTCTGTTCTCTGTTTCCAAAAGTGGAAAGCGGAATCGGGGCAAGGCTGACCATCAGATAAATTTCAATCATTCGACCGTAGACGATCACAAAGATGATGATTGCCAAAGCGGACATCGTGACCTGCACGATAAAGGATTGCAGGAACAAGCCGAGCAAAGGACCCAAATCCATTGCCATCAGCGTTTCTTCCATTGTTTCCAATGCCGAAGCATCTATGGCAGTATTTCCGGATATGATACCGGCGCTTGCGTTTATAACGTGCTGTGTCACATCAAACACAGCCATCGTGATATTGAATGTGTTTGTGATTAACATGACCGCAACAAAAGTCTTGAACACCCATTTGAAGAAGATCCAGGTTTCAAAATTTGCCAGATTGTTGTGGTCAATAATCATCTGAATTAGCTCATAACAGGCAATGAAGGTCAGAATCAAGCCTGCGATTGGGATAATCACTGACTCGGAGATGTTTCGTACCATGGCAAAGACACCCGGCGAAAAATTCGCCGGGGTCATGCCAACGGAGGTTGCTATCTCGCCAACCTGGTTGTTGACGGACTCAAACATCCCCGACAGATTTCCCATAATAGCTGAAACGAGCATTTCTTTCAGCCAGTCTGTGATCTGTTGGAGTATGCTGTCCAAAGGCGATTACCTCCTTGTTTTGTGATTAACCGAACAGTCCGGAGAGCAGAGGTACAAGGGTGGTGCCGATGAGGGCAACACCGCCGCCAGCCATGAGCTGCTTCATGCCCTGGGACTTTGCGCCGGGGTTATCGTTGCCGTAGCCCTCAAGCAGATTGATTGCACCCCAGATGCCAAGACCTGCGCCCAGAGCGATAACGAGAGTCTGAAGAACGGTTACTGCGCTATTGAAAAATGCCATAATATTTTCCTCCTAAAATTTGAAATTGTTTTGAGAATAGAAAAAGCCCTCCGTACTACCGGCATCAAAACCGGACGGAAGGCTTAGTTTACGAGAATCTTTTCAAGGAACTCCTCGACGGTTATCACGCCAAGTTTCTGTTCCATTCTGCTTCTTGCATATTCAGTTTCACAATCATATATATCACCACCACCTTTCATAAGAAACAGCCAATACATTGACTGCAACAAATCTTCACGAGAAGCACAGATTGTCGGTGAAAAAACGACAGGTGAAACCTTCAGAACCTCTGCGAGTTTCGCTGTGGTTTCTGCATTAGGGGTTCGAGCGTTTTTCTCATACTGAGCAATACGGACATCCGCTGTTTTCTCGGAATACCCCATCAGGAGTCCAAGCTCTTTCTGGGTAAGGCGGCGAAATCGTCTAACGAACTTCAATCGCTGCCCAATAGAGGTATCCGTGATCCACCAAGTCATTTTTTTTACACCTCGCTTTCTGCAAATTCTCGATATACAACCTCATTTTTTGCTCTGCGCTTGCCTACGGCTTCACTGGGAGCAAGGTCAGGGTAGGTTGCCTGCACTTTCTGTCTGCTTCTGCGGACAGTTTCAAACCCCGGAAAGCTGCGTCTATCCAGTTCCTTCAAAAACACAGGAACCGTCATGGCATGAATGTCGATGCCACGCAGACCGGAATAGTGTTCCAGTACCATCAGGTACAAATGATTGTCGGTATTTCTTGCCTTGTGGTCGTGTTCCAAGATGTTCTTAACCAGGGCAGATACCGTTTTCAGATTTTCCAAACAGAAACCTCCTTAATCCGCATCGACTACCACAAACTCATCACCTGCCTTGAGCTTCAACCTTCGACTCAGAAACTGCTCAATGTTGAACTCATTTCTCTTATCAAAGTCTGATGTGTACTTATAATTGGGGTGCTGCGTCAGATCGTACTTGTCAGAAAGAAACGGTCTGACACCACGCAACTGCAAAATACACTTGCTGCCATCCAGAACCGCAAGCTCATCTACGCTCGCAAGGTCTTTGCCTAACTTCTGATAATTCAAGCCGTAAGACGGGCTGTTACCTCTGGTGTTGGAGGTGTTGTAGGTGTCGATAGTTTCTTTTCCCAATGCCTGATTCAGTTCTTTGAGCGTGGTTGGCTCAGAACCACCCAGGAAAATTCGGGAATCCATGTTGCCGATGATGGTATCGGCATTGTCTTTATAAATGGCTTTCAGCTGTGATTGTGCCTGGAGAACAAGGCAAGCCGATATTTCACGGCTTCGGATTGTCGCTACCAGTTTTTCCAGATTGGGAATCTGACCGATGTTTGCCATCTCATCAATCAAGCAGCGCACATGAACCGGCAGTCTGCCGCCGTACACATCATCTGCTTTCTCGCACAACAAGTTGAACAGCTGTGTGTAAATCATGGAGATCAAAAAATTAAACGTCGCATCCGTATCTGACATAATCAGAAAGAGCGCCGTTTTCTTATCTCCGAGAGTATCCAACTGCAACTCGTCATAGGCAGTCACATCTCTGACCTCCTGAATATCAAAAGGAGCCAGACGAGCGCCGCAGGAAATCAAAATCGACTTAGCGGTCTTGCCAGAGACGAAAAGTCAAGGACTTTTTCATCAAATTCACAAACAAGTTACATTTTGCTGAATCTCGTTGCGAAGCAGACGCTTGATTTTGTCCTCCATTGTCTCTCTGGCGTTCTCGTTGAAGTGGACACGGACGATATAGGTCGTGCCGTTTATCTGCTTTCTGACGGTGGGTGCGGTGTGCTGGGTGGTGGTCTGTGCTGCTGTGTTTCTGTTTTCTGTCATTCAATACCTCCTGTGAATGAAAAATGCCCGACAAGGAAAGGCTGACAACGAAGTCCTGACAACGGACATTCAAAAACCTTTTATCTTATCGGGCGGCTCTTATTGCTTACTATTTACTTTTTCTTTGAAATCTTGGTTGTCAAGGTTGTCAGAGAGAGAAAAGTCCAGTCTTGACAAGGCTTTTTCGGATTTTGCCCGACAACGGGATTGACAACCGGCTCGGCAACAAGCTGACAACAGGATAGCAATTTTCTATCGCCATCCCTCCGGCAGTTCCATCTGTTCAAGCTCCGCATCGGAGAGAGGAATAAATCTTCCGTCTCCGTTGTCAGCTTCTCCGTTGTCGGGCAACTCACGCTCCCAACCTTTCTGACGAAGATACGGCTTCGGGAAGTGTCTCGGATTGCTGAAAGACTTCCAACCTTTGACAACATTGTTCATAATGTCGTTTATCTCTCGCAGTTCCCATTGCTTCGGCTCGTCATACTCATGCCCCAATGCTTCTCTGTAAAGCTGTTTGGAGCAGACGGCATTGCCTGTGTAGCTGTCCAGATAATCAAGTATCTGTCCGGCTTTGGTGTCCTCCGGCATAAACTCCCTTTGATGTGCTTTCAGATACTCATTCATTGTCGGGCTAAACCGCAGCTTGAAGTCTCTGCTTCGGTAGATCGCCATTGCTTCTGCCCACATCTGATGAATGTAGGCTCTGGATTCTTCCTCATTGTCGAGGATATGCACCTCGGCTCTTTCGGGGTAAACCATGACCGGCACGAAACGGCGGTTGCCTGTGCGGTCAAGGGGTAGGAAGTCCAGAGTATTTGACGAACCGCCAAACACGCATTGTCGCTTGCGGTCTGCCGGATGTGTCTCATAGGGGACTTTGTAGGTCTCTTTCTGTCTGCTCAAAAAGGACTTGATTTCCTCAATACTCTTTGCATTGGCTGTGGCTATCATCTCCGACATCTCGATTATCCAATGCCCTTGCATTTTGCGGTACACATTTTCATCATCCAGCTTTTTAAGGTCATCGGTAAACCAATCGTCCTTGACCGCAAGCAGACGGAAGAAAGAGGACTTTCCGGCTCCTTGCCCTCCGACAAGGCATAGCATGACTTCAAACTTGCACCCCGGCTTAAAGGCTCGGCTGATTGCCCCAAGCAGAAACAGCTTCAAGGCTTCATAGGTATAATCATCGGCATCCGACCCAAGAAAGCGGTGCAGACAAAAGCGTATGCGTTCCTGTCCGTCCCACTCCAAGCCGTTCAGAAAATCGCAGACAGGGTGGTAGCGGTTTTCGTTGGCAATAACCAATGCGGCATCCTCGATTTTCTTCTCAACCGTCAAGCCGTAGTGTTCTTCAAAGTAGAGAAGCAGATATTTAATATCCACATCGGTCAGAGTGGAGCTTTCACGATACCAACCAAGCGGCTTTACAATGTCGGTGCGTTCCGTCAACAGATTTTTGCGGATAGCACCTTTCAGTAGAGGGTCATTCTGAAATACCGTCTTGTAATTCATGGCGGTATTCGCAGGCTTACCTTGCTGTGTCAGTTCTAATCGGTCTCGAATTTCCTCTCTGGCGGCTGTCTGCAAATCTTCGTTCAAGTTTCATCACCTCGTTTCTTTGCTCGGCTACAAGTGCCTTTCTATCTTCAAGTGTTCCGTCAATCAAAATATCAAGGAGATATTCAATATAATCTCTCTTGTTCAAGGCTTCTGTAAATAGCGGATGCCATTCGTCCTCTGGCTGCTTCGGTGCATAGTCCTTTTCCCACGCTCGGAGCTTGTGGAAGTAATCGGACAGCACACGAAAGCACCGTTTTTCCTCCGCTTCAAACTTCTGTTTGGCGGTAGGCTCTCGGATTTTTGCCACGATGGACGGCTTGCCGTTTCGGTCATAAGCGATACCGAAATCGTCAGCCAGTTTCATAGCGGCTTCTTTGCTCGGCAATTCAAACAGTCGGGAAACAAAGTCAACGGCATCCCCATCCGCACCGCAGCCGAAACAATGAAAACGCTTATCCACTTTCATGCTCGGTGTGCGGTCATTGTGAAACGGACAGGCTATCATTCCGGCTCGGTTTACACGAAAGCCGTAAAACTCTGCCGCCTGCCTTGTCGTGACCGACTGCTTTACTGCTTCAAATACATTCATTATCAACCTCCCAAAATGGAAAAAGCACCTGTCATTCTCAAATCGAAAATGGCAAGTGCCTTAAAGCTCCATATTCTGTTTTTTGTGCGGACGGTGTTCGCTCCGTCTCGCTTCATTTTCCTGTTTTGCCAGTTCCTTGTTTCTTTCAAGTCTGGCAAGGATGGAGGGCTTGACCTTTTCCTTAATCTGCTCTTTGCTCGTTTTCTTGACCTCCGGCGAAAGAAGTCTGGACTGGATTTTCTGCAATGCAGACTGCATGGCATTTTTGATTTTGCCAATCACGCCATCCAAACGGCTGATTGCATAGTCACGCTCTTTCTTCGGTGCTTTGCGTTCCGGCGATTGAAGCCATGTCTTTGTTTCCTCAATCAGCCGAATGTCCTCCTTGTGGGTTTCCACTCTGACTGTATCTGTCACGACCTCCACCGCCTTGTCATAGGCAATATCGGCAACATCATCAATCAGCGTTTCCACATCCTCGATTTTCAAAGTCAGTTCCTCTAATCTCTGCTCCTGTACCTCCAACTGCTCTTTTTGTTTGGCAAGAATGAAGTCCTGTTTTTCAAGATAGGCTCGCCCTCCATATTCCGGCTCTTGCTCCAAATGCAGACCATGCCTTTTTGCAATATCAAAGAGCATGGCACGACAGGCAGAATCGAAAGTCATTTTTCGGTTGTTGTGTCTGCCTTGCTTCTTGGTGGGGTCTGGCAGTTCAAAGCCTAATGCTTCAAGTGCCTTTTCCTGTTGTGGGCAAATCTCGCCGTAGCGGTTTTCACAGTCGAATACATGGCGTTCTTGAATGTGCGGTGTCGCTTCATCCAGATGTAATGCCCAATCCAGAATGTGAACATGAGAGCCGAAACGCCGTTCCATCTCCACGAAGAAATCCGTCACGACTTTCAGCAGAACATCAGGCGAAACATGGTCGCCCATCTTTCCGATCTGATAGATGGTTTCCTCCGGGCAAGTCCTTTTGTCTTTAAGCAAATCCGTTGTGGTGCGGTTGCGTTCCGAGTGCCTGTTCTTATCGTTTCTGGCGTTCTGTGCTTCGACATAAGCACCGTATTTTGCGGAGTAGAACAGTTCCTCCACTTCCTCGAAAGTGTCTGCAAGCTCGCTCTGGACTTGCTTCTCTGCAAAGGTGCGATAGCCGTTGAAGCAGTCCCAATAGACATTGTGCTTGGCTCGTTCTTCGTCAATGTGTTCGCTGTTGCTCACATCAAAAGTGCGGTCATTGTGCTTCGGGTTGTAAGTGCCATGCTTGCCGGAGCGACCGTTGTGTCTTGTTAATTTCAAACCATTTCTAACCTCCGTTCAGATTTTCCCCGCAGGGGAAAGGGGCAGCGAAGCTGCCATCCTTGCTGCAATTTTGCGACAAGTAATACCCAGTACTAAGTGGCGAAACGCCACTTAACTGGGCAAGGCTGCCGCCCTTGACCTGCACAGGGATATTGCATTCCCTGTACCCATGCACAAAGGGCTTGCCGCCCTCTGTACTCCTGCCCGATAAACTGCTTCACATCGTCAGCTGCCGACATTTGCAGTCCATCGGTTTTTGCGAAACTCTCCATCGGAGACTTTCACAAAAAAATGGAGAAGTCCAATTTCGTCAAATCGGATTTCTCCACTTTTCGGATATGCCGTTTCCGACACATCCGCTTTGCAAATGAGCAAAGCAAAAGCGACCAACTTTTTACGGTTAGTCGCCTTTGGTTTGTTCATTCTATTCAGTTTTTACGAAACAAGAGAGTTTCTACCATTACCTTTCTAACGCTAAGTATTCTTGCCCCATAAAGAAGATTGTCAATTCGTCATGATCTACTTCTATCTCAAATTCTACACTACTATCTCCCTGTGTCACGCAGATTATATCCGAGTAAGAAAAACCATAAGATGCGTTACCGCAGGACAGACCCGAATCGGGCATATCTTTACTCACAGCAAGTTCCCCGTTCTCTTGAAAGGTAAATACCTCCTCCGCATTTGTATCCTTCCATGTGCCAATAATATCTTTTTCGTTCTGAATGCGATTTACTTTACCGACACATACAATGGCAAGTATAACTACACCAACAGTCAAAGCAATGCCTGCAACTCTCTTTACCAGTTTCTTTTTACGCAATTTCTATTACCTCCGTTTCAGTTGCTTTGTTAGATTGAATGATTACATATTGCTCAATTTCAGTTCCTCTACAATTTCCACCTTTGATACGCTTCTGACAGCAAACAGCATAGCGATACATACCATAGCACCGACCGCCAGAACTGCAAGAGCATAAATACCACCGTTGATATAAAAAGCAAATGGTGTCATACCCGACGATATGAAGTAGTAGATGGCACAATGAATCAAAAAGCTCACAGGCAACGCAAGAACCAATGCTTTTACGCCGTACAAAACAGCTTCAAGCAATAGCGTACATTTCAATCCTTTGGCAGTCATACCAACAGAACGCAGAACAGCAAATTCGCTTCTTCTCAAATGAATTGTATTTGAGATAGTGTTGCAAACATTCAAACTGATAATAACCGTCATCAGGATCGAGAACAGGCAGATTACCAGTTTTGCAATCGTATATACCTGTCTGGAATTATTCGTTGCGGCTGCAATGTCCACAGTTTGCGGAAATCCTCTGTCAGCCAGACAGTCCATTGCTTCTTTATGCTGTGCTGTCTGTATTCTCATTTCCACATAGGCGTTATCATCTATCAGCCAGTTAAAATAACTTAAAGGCACAATGAGGACAGCTCGATCTCTCACAAACATGGATTGGATATTTGCATTTTCTTCTGAAACGATTTCTTCCACGATAATCGGCAAGGCATCCTCGGATGCCCCCAACGGAATGATTTCAGTTCCCGGTTCAATAAGAAACGGGGAGCCTGCAATCACTCGATTTTGACCCGCATTATAATATCCCATTGTCTGATTGAGCAGGATTCCACGATTGGAGCTGCCAGTCATAATATGAAAGCCATTTTCCTCACAAAAGGAAGTAAAATGTTCTTCGTCCAGTCCTACGACATATACCTCTGCTTTCGTACCATTGATAAAATATCCCTGCATATCAGGATTGATTTGTTCCTGCGAAAATTCAGCAGTCATATATCGCTGAAAAGAATAGGAAACATCCGCAGTGATATTTTCATCCGATAATGCCCCGATTGCGGTAGGAATATCTTTGTATTGAATCGTCGAAATCACATCAGTATAACAGGAACCGTCCTCCTTCATGTCCAAGGATGTCTGATAAAGCATAAAATCAGACAAACTGTATAAGGAAAGGGCAATTACCACCGACAAGAAAATAGAGCCAGTAATTGCTCGGAAGCGTTTTGGATTACGCTTAATATTTTTAGCTGCCAGCGAACCATAAATGCCAAAAACCAAAGAAACGATTTTTCCATCACGGAATTTCTTTTTTGATACCGCATTGTTAGACTGGCGGATAGCTTCAATAACTGTAATTTTAGCAGCTTGCTTCACAGGCTTTCTGCTTCCGAAGTACAAAGAAGCAATGCCGGATAATCCGCTGACGAGTAGGATAAGTCCGTTTACCTTTAAGGACAGTTCTACAATGCCAAAAGTGAATGTTTCTCCAAAAGCTGCCCTGACCACACTTAACAACAGAGCAGACAGCAGTATGCCGACAACCAATCCCAAAGGTATGCTTACCACACCCAAAAGAAAGGCTTCTAAATATACACTAAGGCGTTTTTGCCCTTTTGTGGCTCCAATACTGGATAACATTCCCATCTGCTTAATTCGTTCCTGCAAGGAAATGGAGAGGGCGTTGCTGATCATTGAAGCGGATGCAGCCATCAAAAGGCAAATGACCATGACTACCAAAGCAATCAGTTTGGCAGCTCCTTTGCCGCCGGTAATTCCATGATAGACTAACAGTTCAGAATGAAACTTTGCTACATGACTGTCTACTGCCGCAGCCACTTCTTCGGCTTCTGTATAGATCGAATTGGATAAATTCTTTGCCTTGACATACGCAGCAAAATCGGATGCCGTTTTGTCAACGCCTGCAAAGGCATTATAGTTTGCTGCGATTTTTGAGTCATTCACATCTGACAGAATACCAACAACTACATACGCTTTCTCTTTCGTTGGAACGAAACTTTCTTCTTCGCCCCTATAATTTGTCAGCCCGGAAAGCTGGGCATTATATTCATCCCAAATTCTTGAACCAAGGGTTAAAGAAATCGTATCTCCAATCTCTGTGTTCATATTGTTTTTCTTCAAAAAAGATTCTGAAATAACAAGCTCATTTTCATCTTGCGGGAAACGCCCCGCAAGCAAATACTGATTTAACGAAAATCTTTGGGTAAAGTTCTCGTCAATCTCGCCAACGGAGAGCATTGTACTGTTGGATTTCTCCCCGTAAAAACTGTTTCCGGCAAAGCGGAGAAGCGAAACCTCGCCTACATTGTTTTGACTATATAGCTCTTGAACCTGCTCCCAAGTCAAATCCTCCATGTAGTAGTCATAATCGCCACCATACACTTTTTCTTTCTCTTTCAAAAAATCAACCAACGACCATCCCCCACAGAGAATAGCGGTTATCATACTGATTGACAAAAGAATGGTTAAAAGTGTGAGTAGGGTACGCTTTTTATTCGACAGCAGATTCCTGAGTGTAAGCGTGAAAATCATATTCATCAGCGTATCACCTCATCCCTCACAAGTCTGCCATCCTGAATTTCCAGAATACGGTCTGCCTGCATTGCGATTTCACGGTCATGGGTAATCAGGATCATTGTCTGGCGATAGACTTCATTGGATTCACGCAGAAGTTTCATAATATCCCTTGTGTTCTCCGTGTCCAGATTTCCCGTCGGCTCGTCCGCAAGGATAATCGCAGGTGCGTTAATCAACGCTCGTCCGATTGCCACTCTTTGTTGTTGACCGCCGGATAACTGACTTGGCAGGTGCTTTCTACGCTTTACCAGTTTGAGCGTGGATAGCAGTTCTTTCAAACGCTCCTTATTGATTTTACGCCCATCCAATCGAATCGGCAGCGTGATATTTTCCTCGACAGTCAAAACCGGGATCAGATTATAAAACTGATAGACAAGCCCAACCTGCCTTCTTCTGAATACAGCCAATTCATCTTCGTTTTGCTCATAAACATCCTGTCCATCCACAAATACTTTTCCCGAAGTTGGTCTGTCAACACCACCTAAAATGTGCAACAGGGTAGACTTGCCAGACCCAGATGCTCCAATGATTGCAACAAACTCTCCTTTATCGACGGAAAAAGAAACATCTGACAAAGCATGGACAGGAGCATTGTCCATTTCATAGGTTTTGCAGATATTCTCTACTCTTAATATTTCCATAAAAAGTTCCTCCATATATTTTTGCAATTCAGTATAGCAAAGCCAAGTGACTGCTTCATTACTTTTTCATTACAAAAATGTCACTTAAAAAGGGGCTGCATTAAGCAGTCCCCCGATAAAAGCAGATTTCAAATTCTGCACCGCCTGACTTCCGGTTTTTCGCCTGGATGACGCCGCCCTGATTGACGATGATTGTTTTTGCCAGAGCCAACCCCAAACCGGCATTACCGATTGTAGAGCCACTTCCTTGATAAAATCGGTCAAATAGATGCGGTATATCCTTTTTCCGAAAACCTGCTCCATTATCCGCTATAATGATCTGTGTCAAAAGAGGTCTTTCTATTGCCTTGATTTCAATACTGCTGCTCTCTGGTGAATGTTCGATACAGTTTTTAATTACATTCCCCAAGGCTTCAGCAGTCCAATCAGCATCAAGAGCAAGTTTCAGTTCTGCCGGAATCACTTGCGTTATTGTCTGCATTTTTAATTCTGCCGCAATCTCCAGAGGACGAATTGCTTTTTCTACCACATCTTTTAAGTATATCTCCTGTGGCTTTAGAGTAATCGTTCCTGCATCCAGCTTGGATATTTTCAGAAGTGTGGCTATCAGCCACTCCATTCTTGATAAGAGCATAGTCTGTTTGCGGATCAGCTCATACCTTTCTTCGTCAGTCAGTTCCTCATTACACAGAGAAGCATTTAGGATATTCAGCGATGTCAAAGGTGTTTTTAATTGATGTGAAATATCGGCTAAAGCATTCGCCAAATTACCTTTCTCCATTTTCAGAGCTTCTGCCTGTTCAATAAGTCGTCTTGTCATCTTAGATATTTCATCATGTAAAACAGATAATTCGCCTTCTTGAAACTGCCCAAAAGAAATCGTTTCATCTCCATGCAGCAGCCTATCAATATGCAAACTAAAATCAGCAATTTTCTTGTATCTCTGATATGTAAAAAAGAGGGAAACTGCACTTGATGAAATGATAGCCGACAGAACAATCCACACAGCTTTGCTATCAACGATAATGCCAATGCCGCCCCAAAATAGAATAAGAATACTGCTGACAACAATCTGCCTTTTAACTTCTTTATTTCTGATAAAGTCCATATCAACCCACCTTATAGCCAAGCCCACGAACGGTAATTATGATTTCCGGCTCCTGTGGATTTGTTTCAATTTTGTCACGCAGCCTTTTCATGTAAACAGTCAGCGTATTATCATTGATAAACTCTCCGGTAGTGTCCCATAAAAGCTCCAACAATCTTCTGCGAGAAAGGACAATACCTTTGTTACGCAAAAAGACTAACAGCAACTTATATTCCATAGCAGACAATAAAATCTCTGTTCCGTTTTTTACCACGGTTGCTTGATTTGTGTCCACAACTAAGTCATGGTAGCTGATAATGTTTTGCGTGTTCTTAGTTCTCCTTAATACGCTGTTGATCCTTGAAAGAAGCTCCCTTGGTCTAAATGGTTTACTGATATAATCGTCAGCTCCCATGTCCAGTCCTGCCACAACACTATATTCATCATCAGACGCCGTTAAGAAAATAACCGGCATAGTTCCTCTTTCTTTAATTGCAGAACAAACAGAAAAGCCATTTCCATTTGATAATTGAATATCCACCAAGGCTATATCGTATTGGTCGTTATCCAATTTTTCTATTGCTTCTTTTTGCCCGGAAGCACTTTCGATTTTGAACCCTTCATTTCCTAAATAGTCCGATAATGAGGATACGATACTTTGGTCATCCTCCACTAATAATAATTTACTCATCATGTATTCTCCTTGCTGAAAGGATTTCTGGCATCATTGCCTTTTTCGTTAGGTATAAATTCAAGAATATCATCAACTCCGCAATGGAGTGTGTTGCATATCTTTTCGATGGTGTCAAGGGAAAGGTAATTATCTCGTTTCAATCGGGTTATGATGTTGGCACTAAAACCTGCCTGTTCCATCAATTCCGCATTGCTCATACCCTTGTCAATCATTAAATGAAACAACTTTTTATATGTTACCGCCATAGCTTACCCTCCTTGTGCTTACATATTCTATTATTATATCACGCAAGTGTGAATAAATCAACACTCTTGCGGTAAATTCGTAGTTCATATTAGCTCCATAACGCATACTTTTCCTTTTTTGGGTAGGTAAGGACTTTATACCTTGACGATATGTAACAGTCAAAACATCGGGTACAGACCCGACATTTTGACCGCAAACAGACCCGAAAAGCTACATTATCCGTTCTGACCGTTAAAACCGTTTTGCTTCGCCAATTCGCTTGCTTTTCGTCTGCGTTCCTCGCTCATGGGCGGCTGAAAGCGGATAGACAATCTGGACTTGTCAATCCAATAGGACACACCGCCTTGCCCCATACTCATATCCAAACGGCAGAGGTCGGGGTACTTCTTGCTGAACGCTTCAAGGCGTTTCCGAAGTCCGGCATTGTAAGTCTGGATATGAGCTTCTTCGTCTGCTTCATTAAACAGGACGATTGTTTCTTTCTCATACTTCGTCAGCTTACTCATAAAGCCCCTCCATAATCGGAACAGGATAGCTGTCCGGCACATACTTGTGGTGAGCAAAGCGTTCCATTTCCACCCTCATGTTGTAGAAGAAACAGCGATACCAACGGTCACAGTCCTTGTCATTCAACTTGACTGCCAGAGCGAAAAACAGCTTCTTAGCCGCAGGGTCGGGAGCAAGTGCAGCCACAAGACGCAAGCGTTGAACGGTCGCTTCTCGATTCGGACAGCCAAAAGCATAAAGAGCTTTCTTTTCATTGATGTTCATATTCATAGTGGGTTCCTCCTTGAAAGATTAAGATTTAAGGTTAATAAAAGCAACAAGCATTTCACGAAGAACGAAACACTTGCCGCTTGAATTACGGTATTAAATTGTCGGGTTCAGACCTTGTTTTTTTAATCCTCTTTGGGATTGAGTGGATATTCATAGGCTTCTTTCATAAGTAGCAATCCTGTGGACAGTCCGCACTTAAAATGCTCGGTGCTTTCGTACTGCTGAATAATCGTCATTCGCTGATGAAGCTCCTCCACTTTGGAAAAGTCAGCTTTTGAAAACCTGTTCGCCAGTTCGTCCATAAGGTCGGCAATGGCTTTGACCTCTGCCTTGTAGCCGTCCTGTTGCGGTACAATGTTCTCCAATGGGTACATATCGCCGCCGAAAATCGCTTCCATAATCATTTAATCACCCCCTCCGCTATAATGGCAGTAAATCATTTCATGCTTGACAATTTCCTCGGCTCGGTTGCGGATAGAGTTCATAGACTGCACCCACAACATCTGATTTTCCGCTTTCATTTGCTCTGTCACGCCCTCGGCTCTTGCCATCTGCTCCATAATCAGAGAGAAGCGGTCATTTGCCTGTTCGTTCAGATCCGCAAGGACGGAATGAAGCCGACAGGACAAAACAAGCTCGTTGTAAACGGTGGGGCGGTAGTTCTGCAAATAGGCTTTGTGAAGTCTGCCCCAATGCCCGATAGGTCGCTTTTCCTCCGGCAGCTTCAAATCCGGCACATAGTAATCTCCCACAAGGACATAGTCAATGCCGTTTTCATGGATTCTCGCTTTCAGTTCGTTCATGCTGTGATAGCTCCTTTCTGTGGTTCTCGCTTCGGAAGATTGCTGACAGGGATAAATACGCCCCTTGCAATATCCTCGGCTCGAATGGCATTTTTCTTTTCGTCCATCTCGGCTTTCTTTGCCGCCTTGATTTTGTCCTCATAACGCTTCTGGGCACCGCTGGCTTTACGCTTCAAGTAGTTCTGATGAAGTTTGTCCTTGCGTTCCTCACGCTTGCGGATTTCCTCTAATTCTTCCGGTGTAAGCTCCACTTCGGCAAATGCCGGAGGGACGAAACGCCCGACAAAGTTAAAGAAGATTTCAACCTCTTGCGTAGTCTCTCGACTGCCTTTTCTGGCTCGCTCATGGACAAGGATTTTATCGACAAACTCATTGAGCATGGTATTTGTCAGCTTGTCGAAGTTCTGATACTTGTCAATCAGAGCGATAAAGCGGTCTGCGGATTTCTCATGCTTCTCATAATCTCCGACAGCCTTTTCAAGTGTTGCAATCTCGGCGGTAAGTGCCGCCTGTTCCTTTGCGTACTGTGCATCCAGAACGGCATATCTGGCATCGGGGAGCTTGCCCAATACATTGTCCTCATAAATTTTACAGAGCAAAACTTCCAGTTCTGAAACACGCTGTTTTGCCGTAGCAAGCCTTGTGCGTTGCTTCTTGACCTCGCTTGTCTGCTGACTGGACTGTGCTTCTTGTACCACTCGGACAAACTCGGCTCGCTCATGCTTTGCATACTCGGCTATGGCTCGGAGCATATCGGAGACAAGGGAAAGTACCACATCTTCATTGATACGGTGCTGTGTCTTGCAGAGCGTTCCACAAGGGACTTTTGTGTACTGTGAGCAAGTGTATTGAGAGATACGCTTGCCGTTGTTAGTGCGGTGGACATACATCTTGCCGCCGCAATCGGCACAGTAGAGCAAGCCTGTGAGGGGAGCAGCTTCGCCCCATCCATCGGGGTATCGTCTGACCTTGCTTCGGATTTTCTGTGCAAGGTCGAAAGTCTCTTGGCTGATAATGGCTTCGTGGGTATTCTCGAAAATCGTCCATTCGTCCTCCGGGACATAATGGCTTTTCTTGTCCTTAAAGTGCTTTCGGGTCTTGAAATTGACGGTATGACCGAGATATTCACGCTTGTCCAACAGATTGACGATAGTGGAAGAACCCCAACCGTACACATCCTTGAAAGTCTTGTTTTTGTTCACGCCCTCGTTATGCTGTGCAAGGTAGGCAGAGGGAATGAGTATCTTGTCCTCGGACAGCTTCTTTGCAATCTGATACGGTCCGTAGCCGTCAATCGTCATAGCAAAAATACGCTTGACAACCTCGGCGGCGTATTCATCAACAATCCATTGGTCTCTCGTCTCATTCCAGAGATAACCATAAATGACCGTCCCTGTCAGATGCTTGCCTGTCATGCCTTTGGTCTTGAAAGTGGACTTGATTTTGCGGCTTGTGTCTCTGGCGTAGTATTCGTTCATGATATTGCGAAAAGGGGTAAAATCATCGTCTCCTCTGGCACTGTCCACACCGTCATTGATGGCAATGAGACGGACACCTCTCTGGCGTAAAATCTCCATAATCTGACCGACTTTGAGATAATCACGCCCCAGACGGCTCATGTCCTTAATGCACAGATAGTCCACATTTCCGGCTTCGACTTGCCGCATCATATCAAGAAAGCCGGGTCTATCGAAACAAGTCCCGCTTATTCCATCGTCCGTAAAGTGGACACAGTTTGTAAAGCCTTGCTGTGCGGCGTATTCCTCCAATAATTTTTTCTGATTGGATATGGAATTACTCTCGCCTTGCAGTTCATCGTCACGGCTCAAACGCTCATACAGGGCGGTTATTTTCTGTTTGCTCATGGGGGTCTCCTTTCTGCTTTGTAGCCTTATATGTTTTAAGAGACTTACTCATATCGT
This sequence comes from Agathobaculum massiliense, assembly GCF_900291975.1. GTDB lineage: Bacteria > Bacillota > Clostridia > Oscillospirales > Butyricicoccaceae > Agathobaculum > Agathobaculum ammoniilyticum. The sequence continues at coordinate 940,110 of NZ_OMPN01000001.1, read as the reverse complement.
GATGAATAAGTCTCTTAAAGCATACAACACCGGCAGCCAGCTTGTATTTTTTATACTGACGGACTGCAAAGTGATTCGGCTTTTTCTTTTCCAGGGCTTCAAACATCAGATCCACCGGGTTCTGGAACTCCTCATCATCTTCCCGCACCTCCATTGCGTTCAGGAACTCAATCAGGGTGGAGAAATTCTGTTCCTCAACCGGAGCTTCATAGTGGATATATCCGATCAAGGCACAGTAGAGCAGCGTTTCCGCCTTCGTCCAGAACTCATCACCGGCTTTTCCATCACCCTTTGTGTTGGCAATCAGCGTTGTCACCAGTTTCAGAATGTCTTTTTCTGAATGGATATAGGCAAATGGGTTATAGTGCATCGACTTCTGAAAGTTGATGGTGTTGAAAATCTTGATGGTGTAGCCATGCTTCAAAAGGGCGTTGCCGCACTCAATCACGATGCTGCCTTTCGGGTCAGTGACCACATAGGAACTGTGCATCTGGAGAAGGTTTGGCTTCAACCAAAAGCGAGTTTTACCGGAACCCGAACCGCCGATAATCAGAACATTCTTATTTCGGGCATTGGCAGGATTCTTCGGGCGATTGCTCATCATCAGCCGCTCCGTTTTCGTCAGGATCACATTGTCCTCGAACTTTGGTGCAATAAACGGCTCAATATCTTTTGCCGTTCCCCAACGAGCAGAACCGTACTCAACATTGTGTCGGTACTTCTTTGCGTTTTTGCCTTTTAGATAGACAGCCAGCCGAAGTCCTGCGCCGCAGAGAATACCAATCAGCAAATCCAACGGGTGAAAGCTGGGAAACGGATTGTTCAGGGCTATCGGAAGGGCATGAAAAAAGCTGAGGATTTTCGCAGATGAATCTGCCCCCTCAGCCAATCTCCATGCTTCTCCTAAATTCGTAGCGAACAACCCTACCAGAAAATACGGTAAATTCAGAATCAGGAGCTTTTTCATTTTTCTCTTATCCATCACAGATCACGCTCCTGTTTCTTCTCTCGAACCTTCTTCGGAATCGCTGCGACAATTTCCTTGAACTTCTTCAGCTGCGCCAGAACGCTCGGCTTTTCATTCTTGGTTAATGCCCTTGCCTGATGTTCCTTGCAGATTGCATCCAAAGCATCTGCATCTTTAGAACGGACAAAAACAAGAAACCGGGGAGGATCAACGGACTTATCTTTTCTTACGGCAAAGTCCACGCCATACTTCTTGGCGAGCTTTTCAAAATCACGGATACTCTCTTTGTCGATCTCAACATTCGTAGCACCCTGATTCTGTCCCAAAAGCTGTTTCACGGATTGCTTTCCATGAACGGCAGGGTCTCGTGCCTTTTTCATCTTCACTTTTTCCCGGTGCTGCAAATACTTGCGGATACCGGCAATGATAGTGCGCCCCGTCAGCTTGGTTGTGCTGATCGCCAGGTTTACTGTTCTGTTTTCAACTTCTTCCTGCATGATTCATCACCTCCTGCAAGCAGTAGAGTGAACAGATTATCGTGCCATATCTCTGTGGTCGTAATACAGATTGCCCTTGGCAACTGCGGCATGGCTGATAATCTTGATATTGCCAGCTTTCTGGTTATCCAGAGCCTTCTGATAACCCACATCGCTCAAATACAGGCGATTTCTTTCGCCTTTCCAACCGACAGGCGATTCATCGGTCAGCACATCGAAAATAATCATGTGCTTGGTGGCGTCATCAAATCGTGCCAAGTCCATATAGGTATGTCCCTGGTACTCCTTGGCACCATCCTGAATCCGCTTTCGCTCCATCAGCTCTCCAATCGTCGAATTTCTTTGCATAAGAACCTCCTTACAGAACATCTCGGTCAGGGTTACTTTTGTGGGGAACCGAATCAGCTTTGACAGGTGCATCTTCTTTCTTCACCATGTCATCCGGCAGGGGAAGCGCCATAATGCTGCGCCCCATGCGTACAAAAGTCTCAGGCTGATGAAAGTGTTCCTCAAACTGCTTCATCAGTTCCGGGGACAGAGAACAAAAATCATCCTCGCCCAATCCCACAACCAGAAAATCACCGGCGATAATGTCATAAATATCGCCGTCATCATCACGCAGCGCACGGTTCAGTTCTTTGCCTACGAGTTTACCTTCGTCGTGCATCACCAGTGCAACCGGCTCATTGAACGGATAAGTTGCCTCAATATCGCCACCTACGGCTTTCTGCAAATCCTCCAGCTCACAGCCGATCTGCACAGCCTGCGGATACATGAACGGCTTTACCAGCAACACATTCATGGTATCTGCCTGTTCTTTCTGAACCTCCCGTTCCTCGGTCGTGCCGAACGCAACACCGGTAAAGTTTTCGGAGTCCAGAATGTACTCCGAATTGTAATAAGCGGCTCTAACCTGTTCCTCTGCCGCATCGTGAGATTCTGCTTGCACCGTAACCGTTTTCTCCAAGGTTTCGGTGATCTTCACATCGTATTCTTTCAAGTTTCGATACCTCCGTTTCTTTGGAAATAAGAAAAGCGACCATCCATGAACCTGTTACAGTTCATAAATAGTCGCATCCACATCGGCTAAAAGCTCGAACAAGCAAATATCGTCCAGTTCGCAAATCAGGGAACCCATGTCGAAGAAAATATCGTCCTCGCATTCCACCGTAGTAACCACGCTGCGGTGTTCGTTAAGACAAATGGCTTCTTCCTTGTCCATCGTGATCGTAGACATACAGGACACCACATAGAATGTCATATCTTCTGCTAACCACAGCTCCTTGCTCTGAATCGTGCGAACTTTTTCATCGCCGCTCATATCTTCTACATAGGACAGAAGCCGCACGGCTCTGCTGTTCAGAAGTACCTTTCCCTGATAGTCGATACCCTCACCAGCAGAGGACAATACTCGATACTCGCTAATCATCTCGGCATTTTTCTGAAACGACTTTGCCAGAAGCGCAGGAGAAATATCATCGAACTCCTCACTGTAGTTTACGAGCATATCTACCATATAATCAGGATCGCAAAGGTCGTAGAGTTCTTCCAAAGCGCCCTGAATGTTTTTGGGTGTAAACATTTTTTACCTTACCTTTCCATTGATTTTTCTCTTTTTTTCTGCCATTGCTCCAAAAGCTGAATGATTTTATCCTCCATCTGCTTGTTGGTATAGGACTTCGGGAAGTATTTTCGCAACGAATCCGTTTTGAAGGTTACTCTGTCCAGCTCTCCCTTCTTGATTTCATTCATAATCTCGCACATCGCATCCAGCGTACACTCGCCCTCCTGTGCGAGCTTTTTAATTCGCTGTGCTTGCGAAAGGGAAGGAGCTGCTTGAGCATAATCCATTGCAGAAAGAAAATCCTTCTGTTCTTCACTTGCCAGATAGGAAAGCTCCACCGCAGGATTGAATTTGATCTGACCCGTATCTACCATATCCAGCAGTTCCGGAATCAGTTCGGTCAGACGGATATAACGGTGTACCTGATTTCTGCTTTCTCCTGCCTCCTGACCGACTATATCCATTGCCTGCAACTTCATCCCAACTTGGGATGAAGTTAAATCGGTGCGTTGACCTTGATGTTTAATCGCATCCAGCTTCATCTTATAAGCAAATGCTCTTTCACTCGGCAGGATACTCTCCCTCTGCAAATTCGCATCAACCATCAAAATAATGGCTGCATCATCGTCCAGGTCACGAACAATCGCAGGCATGGTTTCCTTACCCGCAAGCTCCGATGCCCGGTGCCGCCTGTGACCAGAAACGATTTCATAACCACCGTCGGGGTCAGGACGGACAATCGCAGGAGTGAGAACTCCGAAATCTCGGACGCTCTCTGCCGTTTTCATCATTTCTTCATCATCAACCACACGGAAGGGGTGTCCCTCAAAGGGGTGTAGCTCAGAAAGCGGAATTTCCTGCACACGCTCCTGCTGGGCTTCAGCTCTGGATTGATCGGTGGAGAAAATATCATCGTACCCCTTCAAGCTGATGTTTGCGCCTTTTTTCTGCATTGTTTAACACCTCCTTCGTCAGAATTTTATAGGCTTCGGCAACTTTGCCTTTGGGATCATGCTTGAAGATACTGGTTCCCTCTGCGCTGATTTCCTCTGCACGGACAGAGCGGGGAATGTCGGTCTTGTAAACCTTCAGCTTTCCGCCGTAGCTCTCCCGAATCAGATTGCTGATGTCTTTGGAGTAGTTGGTGCGGCTGTCCACCATCGTCAGAAGAATCCCTTCAATCCTCAGTTTCGGGTTGATTTGCCTCTTGACCTTGTTGATGGTTCCAAGCAGCTGTTCCAGACCCTTTGCAGGAAGGTATGCTGCCTGAACCGGTATCAGCACATTGTCGGCAGCTGCCAACGCATTGACGGTCAGCATACCCAAAGACGGCATACAGTCAAGAAGAATGTAATCATAATTCTGTTTGACTGTATCCAGGTATTGCCGGAGAATGGTTTCCCGGCTCATGGCATTGACCAGTGCTACCTCCATACCTGAGAGTTCGATGTTGGACGGCACCAAATCAACGCCCTCCGGATGATGAAGAATCCCTTCATCGGGAGTAATAGGGTTTTCCATCATAATCTTTCCCATCAGATCGGAAAGTGTCGGAGACAGATCATCCGGGCAGGGATTGCCCAAACTGACCGTCAGGGAAGCCTGGGGATCGGTGTCTACCAGAAGCACCTTTTTTCCTTCAAGAGCCAAGCCAACGCCCAGATTCTCGGTGGTGGTGGTCTTTCCAGTGCCTCCTTTCTGATTGACCACCGCAATGATGGTTGCTTTTTTCGACATTTATCGTCACTCTCCTTCCTCTCGCTTCATTTTCAATTTCTTAAATCCTCCTTCCAAATATCCGTGTGACATATCGTGCCGAACAAGAGCATCGTAGTAGGTGTCTATTGTCGTCGGCGCATTGTATATCGTAGTCAGCATATACTGACGGATATTTCTAATCTTTGTGGTGTTCTCCTTGAAGCAGTCCATAACATATCGAATGTGTTCGGCATTCAGTTTCATAAACCGACTGCGGACAATTTCTGCCGGACGCTCCTCTGCACCAATGCGAATCAACGGTCGCTTCGTGCAAACTGTTTCAACGATCAACTCCAGAATGTTATCCAGCATTTCGGAATCGTAAGGGTAATCCTTCTTCAACAAATCCATACTAAGCTGATCCGAGAAATAATCAAAGTATTCTTGATACCGGTCATTCTCGTCCATCATTCCACCATTTCCGGAAGGAAAGATAGAATCAGTATCACTAAATTCAGTATTTTTAATATCAGTATTATTACATTGTGATTTCGGAAGTTCTTGAGTTGTGATTTCCATTGTTCCAGAATTGTGATTTTCACAATTCAAGAGTTGTGAATCCACAGCAGAGATAAAGTTCTTCACATAGATCAGGTTGGGCTTTCCCAAACCCTGGCGCTTACGTTCAATCAATCCTGCTTTCTTCTCAAGTTCACTGAGCAGCTTGATAGCCTTTTGTTCAGCACAGTTCAGAGCCATCTTCGCTTCGTCGATTGTAAAAATGATATACACTCTACCGTTTTTATCTATCCAACCATTCTTGGCAGACAGGCTCATGCGGTCAAGCAAAATGCCATACAGCATCTTGGCATCGGCAGAAATATTCCAGAACCTCTCGTTCGTGAACAACACCTTCGGAACTCGATAGAATGTGAATAGATCGGATTGCTGACCGTAAAAATAATCAAAACTCACACGGCTTCACCACCTTCTTTCTGCGGAAAACTTTCTGTTGTCAGCGGAATGCTGCGGAAAGTCGTATCCGTCTTTTCGTAAGGACATCGGGCAAAATAGTAGAAGCGGTATTCCTGTTCATACACATCCATATCAACGAAGCCCCACTTCACGCATAACCTTCTTCGTACACCAACCAATGCACGGGTGATCTCGCCCATAGGGACAGCCATCACATTCCGACTTGGGTTTCGGCGGCAAAGAGATTAAGTAGTAGCAATTATTTCTACCCAGACGGCAGCCCTTTCTGCCATTCGTCCAGAAGTAGCAGTAATGACAGTCGCTCGGCTTGTCTGCGGTATAAACAGGCTTGCTCAAATAAAACACCTCCAATCTCTTGTATTTGCCCATGGGTTTGGGCATAAAAAAAGAGCGCCTATCCATCCCCAATGCGGGGCAAATAGACGCTCTATGTACATAACGATATTTAATTTTATCTGCTATAACTGCATGGTATTCAAAACATCCGCCTTTTTTGATTAGCTGGATTTTTGGCACGATTTTGGGGCTGATTAGCAGGAAGGGCATTTTCATTAGCAAGAACAGCCCGTTTTCTGCTAAAAATTAGCTGGCGATTTTGTCTTATAACAACCGTTCGATTCTGGAGGGGTTGTCAAAAATCAAATTTTGGAGTAGAATTTTATCTCATACAGTGAAAGAGCTTTTTCGTAGCTTTTTATATAAGAAAAGCCGAAAACCCTTGAAAACAAAGGCTTTCGGCGTTGTTCACTGGCGTCCATAAGAGGATTTGAACCTCCGACCCCACGCTTAGGAGGCGTGTGCTCTATCCAGCTGAGCTATATGGACGTGTCTGATATATGATTATAGCCCGATCAAAGTCGAACTGCAATCCCTTATTTAGTTTTTTTTGAGGTGGCCGTTGTAACGCAACCTTAGGAGGCGGACCCTCTATCCTGCTGAGGTACGGAGACATAAATATGTTGTGATTGCCTTTATTATAACAGATGGGTCGCGTTCCGGCAAGCCCCTGCGCGGCACAACACCGCGGTTAAAAAGGGAAGGCAATACGCACAGTATTTTTATATCATACTGTATGACGGGACGATTGTCAATCCAAGAACACATGAAAATACAGACAAAATAAGCAAAACAACTTTGTTAAAATAAAAACATTGCATGCCTGGGAGGAAAGTGCTATGATAAAATTAAGTAAAATGGGGTAGTAGGTAGAGTTTTGTTTTCATACCCTGTTTTGCCGGTAAAGGAGGGCATATTCGTGAAACAAATGCACATCACCGAAACCGTGCTGCGCGATGCACAGCAGTCGTTGATCGCAACCCGTATGCCGTTTGACGATTTTGAAGCCGTACTGGACGATATGGACAAGGCCGGCTATCATTCGATCGAATGCTGGGGCGGTGCGACATTCGACAGCTGCCTGCGTTACCTGCACGAGGATCCTTGGGAGCGGCTGCGCAAAATCAAATCCCACATGAAAAACACCAAGCTGCAGATGCTGCTGCGCGGCCAGAATCTGCTGGGCTACCACCATTATTCGGACGATACCGTCCGCCGCTTTGTGCGCAGGAGTGTGGAGAACGGAATGGATATCATCCGCATTTTCGACGCGCTCAACGATATGCGCAACATCGAAACCGCCGTGGATGAATGCCTCAAGGCGGGCGGCCATGCGCAGGGCTGTATCTGCTACACGCTCAGCCCCATTCACAATCTGGAGATGTTCGTCTCCCTGGGCAAGCAGATCGAAGCGCTTGGCTGCAATTCGCTCTGCATCAAGGATATGGCGGGCATCATGTCGCCGCAGGAATGCTACGACCTTGTCACGGCGCTGCGCGAAAACATCAAGCTGCCGGTTTATGTGCATACCCATGCGACCACCGGCCTGGGCTATATGACCTACCTCAAGGCGGCGGAAGCGGGCGCGGCCGGCATCGACTGCGCGACCTCGTGCTTCTCCGGCGGCACCAGCCAGCCCGCGACCGAGTCGCTGGTCTATGCGCTGGCGCAGATGGGCTTTGACTGCGGCGTGGACAGCAAGCAGTTGAAAAAGGTAAACGACTTCTTCCTGCCGGTCAAGGACAAGTTCTCGGCTAACGGGCTGTTCGACCCCTATGTGCTGTCCACCAAGACCGATGCGCTCAACTACCAGATCCCGGGCGGCATGCTGTCCAACCTGGTGGCGCAGCTCAAGGCGCAGAACGCGATTGACAAACTGGAGGCCGTGCTGGAGGAAACCCCCCGCGTGCGTGAGGACATGGGTTACCCGCCGCTTGTCACCCCGCTTTCGCAGATGGTTGGCGTGCAGGCAACGGTCAACGTCCTGCTCGGCGAGCGGTATAAATCCATCGGCAAGGAGATCAAAAGCTATATCAAGGGCGAATATGGCAAGGCGCCGGGCAAAATTGCTCCGGAGCTGGCGAAAAAGGTGCTGGGCGACGAGCAGCCGATGACCGGCCGCTTCGCGGATACGCTCAAGCCGGAATTTGAAGAGGCGAAGGCCTACCTGGGTAGCCGCGCGCGGAGCGAGGAGGACGTGCTTTCCTACATCGCGTTCCCGCAACAGGCGGAGCAGTATTTTGACCGCCGCGATCAGACCTTTACCGCAAGTTATTCGTTCAAGGAGGTCGGTTGACTATGATACAAGGACCGCTTAGTCCGGTCGAGGCAGTGATGGTTGCGCTGTCCGGCTTTGTGATCGTATTTTTGATGCTGGCATTATTGTGGGGCGTCATCATTGTGGTGTCCCGTATCGTCGGCGGCGTGGAAAAGAAAGCCGCGCCGGTCGCGGCGGCGTCCCAGCCCGCAGCGGCTCCGGTTGCTGCGCCCGCTGCCGCGCCCGCGCCGGCCGCCGCAGCGCCGCAGGTCGTGCTGGAGGGCGTTGACGAAACACAGGCGGCATGCGTAATGGCGATCGTAAGCCATGAAACGGGCATTCCGCTCGACCAGCTCGTGTTCAAGTCTATCAAGGCTGTATAAGGGGGAAAGAAAACAATGAAATATCTGGTTACACTCAATGGGAAACAGTATGAGGTTGAGGTGGACAAGGGCTCCGCAAGCGCGGTCTGCGTCGGGAGCGCGCCGGCGGCTCCGGCGGCCGCACCCGCACCGGCCGCAGCGCCGGCTCCGGCTGCCGCGCCCGCACCGGCGGCTCCGGCTGGCGGTGAGATCGTCGCGGCGCCCATGCCGGGTACGATTCTGGATGTCCGCTGCGCGGCGGGACAGGCGGTAAAGGCGGGCGACGTCCTGTTCATCTTGGAAGCGATGAAGATGGAAAATGAGATCTGTGCGCCGCATGATGGTACCGTCGGTTCGGTCAGCGTGCAGAAGGGCGCGACCGTTGAAACCGGTACGGCGCTTTGCACGATGTAACGGGAGGCGCGTAACATGCAATTTTCATTTATAGGCGCGCTAGAGGAGATCCTGGCCGGCTCGGGCTTCGCCGCATTGTTCAGCGACCCGCGCAGCCTGGTCATGATCCTGATCGCGTTTGTGCTGCTGTTTCTCGGCATCGGCAAAAAGTTTGAGCCGCTGCTGCTTGTACCGATCGCGTTCGGCATCCTGCTGGCGAACTTCCCCCTGACCGGCCTGCTCAACGCGCCGGCAAACGGCGCCAGCCCCGGCATGCTGTGGGTGTTCTATCAGGGGGTAGAGCATGCGATCTACCCCTCGCTGATTTTCCTTGGCATCGGCGCGATGACCGACTTCGGCCCCTTGATCGCGCGGCCGTCCTCGCTGTTGCTGGGCGCGGCGGCGCAGCTCGGCATTTTTGCCGCGTTCCTGATGGCGCTGGCGCTGGGCTTTGCCCCGAATGTAGCTGCTTCGATCGGCATTATCGGCGGCGCGGACGGCCCGACCGCTATCCTGGTCACCTCGCGTCTGGCTGCGGATTACCTGCCTGCAATCGCGATCGCCGCGTATTCCTATATGGCGCTTATCCCCCTGATACAGCCGCCGCTGATGCGCGCGCTGACGACCAAAAAGGAGCGCGAGATCAAGATGGAGCAGCTCCGTCCGGTGTCCAAGACCGAGAAGATCGTGTTCCCCATCGCGGTAGCGACCGTGGTTATCCTGCTCATTCCGGATACGGCGCCGCTGATCGGCATGCTGATGCTGGGCAACCTGTTCCGCGAATGCGGCGTGACCGATCGTTTGTCCGACACGGCACAAAACACGCTGTGCAATATCGTCACCATCTTCCTCGGCCTGTCTGTCGGGTGTAAGGCGGTCGCGGAGAAGTTCCTGACCATGGAGACGATCAAGATCATCGTCCTCGGCTTGATCGCGTTCATGTTCTCCACGATCGGCGGCCTGCTGTTCGGCAAGATCATGTGCAAGCTGTCGGGCGGCAAGGTCAACCCGCTGATCGGCTCGGCCGGCGTTTCCGCAGTCCCGATGGCCGCGCGCGTTTCGCAGGTCGAAGGCCAGAAGGCCAACCCGGCGAACTTCCTGCTCATGCACGCCATGGGTCCGAACGTTGCGGGCGTAATCGGCTCCGCTGTCGCGGCGGGCTTCCTGCTGAAAGTATTCGGCGCGTAAGCGGGCGCCGCAAAAACAGAGCGCAAGGGCGCCGGACGATTCCGGCGCCCTTTTCCGTGGGAATAGAGGCGCGGGAAGGCCTGAAAACTGACGCAGTCTTAACGCCTGTAAAACCCATTTGTATTGACAAAATACGCCATAATGCTATAATATAGGAAGAAATGAACGGGTGGTCTTTATTGTGCAGGTTTTGAAAGACGAGCTACGGCATAAGATTTTGCTGGAATCCCAGCATCTATTTCTGCAGAAAGGGTATGACCGGACCTCTCTGCAGATGATTGCGGATAAGGTCAATATCAGCAAGAGCAATCTGTACCATTACTTCAAAAACAAGGAAGAGTTGTTTTACGAGCTGACGGACGGCGCCGCGGAGGGGCTCAAGCGCCTGATTATGCGCTTTCGGGACAAGCGCTTTGACCCGCGCACCGGCGCGCGCGAATACCAGGTCCTGCTGACTGAAGAGGTCATTTCTTTGCTGCTGGCCGAGAAATACGGCCTGCTGCTCATTATGGAGCAGTCGCAGGGGACACGGTATGAGGGGCTGCGCAGTAGCCTGATCGATATGCTGGCGGCAAAGACTGCGCCGCTGCTGGCAGATGAGGACAACTGCTTGCTGCTGGCACAGATCATGGCCCGCAACCTGATTGACGGGACCGTGCAGATATTAAAGAACCGCGTCCGTCCGCGCGAGGTGCGGACCGGATTGAACCGGCTGGTGGAATACCATACACAAGGGATCAATGCGCTGCTCAAATGAAGCGGCGCATTTTTTTGCGGGAAGCGGCGGCTCGTTTTGCGGATAAGTCGGCCGGAGCAACTCCGGCAAAAAGCGCGTTCTACCTGCCTTTTGCGCTGCATAGATTTGTAGTAATCAAAGCGTCGACAGGCAGGGGGGACGATCGTGAAAGGCTTACCCGAAGAGCGGGCGGTCCGGCTCGCACAATATATGATCGAAGAAAAGGCGACGGTGCGCCAAACGGCGGCCAAATTTGGCATTTCTAAATCAACGGTACATAAGGATATTACGACAAGGCTGAAAAAGCTCAACGCCGTGCTGTATGACCGCGTGCAGGAGGTGCTGTACACCAATAAAAAGGAGCGGCACATCCGCGGCGGCATGGCGACGCGGGAGAAATACCGCACCCAGGCGGGGCGGGATACTGCGCGGCAGGGAAAAAAGAACGGCCACCCTTGCTGAAGAGGGTGGCCGACCTATGTACGCATCAGATCAATCAGATAGATTCCAAATCATGAATGCAGTTGCGGCAGACGTTTTTATCCTTGAAGTGGATTACGTCCTTTGAGCTGCCGCAGAAGACGCAGGCAGGCTCGTACTTTTTCAGGATGATTTGGCTGCCCTCCACATAGATTTCCAGGGCGTCTTTCACATCGATATCGAGCGTCCTGCGCAGCTCGATCGGTAGTACGATTCGGCCCAGTTCGTCAACCTTACGGACAATACCAGTGGATTTCATTTGATATACACTCCTTCATTCTTCATTCATTCCTTTGCCAGCATCAATCCATGTTGCGGCTCCCTGTATGGAGGAGACCGGCTTTTTTCTACAAGGGAGGGGAGAGGCGTAAATGCTTTCCGTGATCTGGGTCGCATTTCTGGCCCTGGCCCTGCTTTGCGGGGCGGTGACCGGCCGGTTGGACGCGGTCACTGCCGCAGTGGGAACAGGCGCGTCGGAAGCGGTCACGTTAGCCATCAGCATCGCCGGCCTGATGTGCTTTTGGAGCGGCGTGATGGAGGTGATCCGCGCTTCCGGATTGGCGGAAAAGCTGTCCCATGCGCTTACGCCCCTGCTCCGGCCGCTGTTTGGCAAGGCAGCGAACGACAGAGAGGCCATGGAACTGGTGAGCGCCAATGTGACGGCAAACCTGCTGGGACTGTCCAATGCGGCTACGCCGCTGGGGCTGCGCGCAGTCGACCGGCTGTACACGCTTGCCGGCCGGCGCGGTTCGCCGGATACCGTTTTGACATTGATCACCTTGAATACGGCGTCCATACAGATCATCCCGTCCACGGTGGCGGCGGTACGCGCGTCGTGCGGCGCTGCAGCGCCGTTTGACATCATGCCGGCGGTTTGGGGGGCGTCCGTGGCGTCTGTCGCGGTCGTCCTGCTGAGTGCGCGTATCCTCCGCCCGCTATTTCCCGATGAAAAATAAGGGGAAATACCTGTTCGGATTACAATTTGTATTATTGCATATGGAAAGCACAAAAAATGTCGAATTGCCTGTTATTTCCAAAAATATTTCCTAAAATTTGAAAATAAACGCGGGCTAGCGGGAAAGGGGAGGAAACATGCGGATGCTACAGAGTGCGTTTATCCCAATGCTGCTGGCGGCAGTGGGGCTATACGCACTGTATAAAGGGGTAGACGTGTTTCCCACTTTTCTGCGCGGTGCCAAAAGCGGCCTGAAAACGGCTGTTGAGCTGCTGCCGACCATGGTCGGCATGCTGACGGTCGTTTACATGCTGCGGGCGTCCGGAGCAATCGATTTAGCGGCGGCCGCACTTGCGCCGCTGTTGAATTTGCTTGGCATTCCAAAGGAATGCACCGCGCTGACCCTGCTGAAACCGATCAGCGGCGGCGGCGGTTTGGCGCTGGGCAGCGAGATCATGCAGCGCTGCGGGCCGGACAGCTATGCCGGTCGCGTGGCGGCGGTCATGCTGGGTTCGTCTGAAACCAGCTTCTACACGATCAGCGTTTACAGCGGTCATTTAGGGCTAAACCGGCTCCGCTATGCCGTGTTTGCCGCCCTTTGCGCGGATTTGACTGCCTTTGCCGTATCGGCGGCGATGGTGCGGCTCTATTTTCCATACATGTAACATTATATCGTGTTTACACGAAAAATACCATACGTTGAGAAAAAATTGTAGAATCATCCAAACAGCTTTCATAAAAACTGTGCAAAAATCAAGATATTTCATGGGTTTAATTTTCTCACAAAAAGAAGGGACTGTACAAGTACAGTCCCCTCTTTTTTCTGCTTGATTACTTTACGATTTCCTTGCCGTTCTCGTCGTACTCGAAGAAGCCCTTGCCGGTCTTGACGCCGAGCCAGCCGGCGCGGACCATCTTGCGCATCAGCGGATGCGGACGGTACTTCGGATCGCCGGTCTCGCGGTACAGCGTCTCCATGATCGCGAGGTTGACATCATGGCCAACCAAGTCGGCGGTGTGGAGCGGGCCGGACTTCATGCCGGCGCCGAGCTGCATGGCAACGTCGATATCAGCAGGGGAAGCGATGCCGTCAGCAACAATGCCCATGGCCTCGTTCATCATCGGGATCAGGATACGGTTTACGACAAAGCCAGGGCCTTCGTTGACCGATACCGGAGTCTTGCCCAAGGAAGCCATCAGGTCGAACGCGGCCTGGAACGTCTCGTCCGAGGTCTGGATCGCGCGGGTAACCTCGACCAGCTTCATGATCTGAGCCGGATTGAAGAAGTGGCAGCCGATCACCTTGTCAGCGCGGTTCGGCACGCTGGCGGCCATCTCGGTGATGGACAGCGCGGAGGTGTTGGAGCCGAAAATGGTATGCGCAGGGCAGATCTGGTCCAACTCCTGAAGAAGCTCTTTCTTCAGGTCCATGCGCTCCAGGATGACTTCCATGATGAAGTCGGCGTCAGCGGCAGCCTTGCGGTCCAGCGAGGTCTTGAGGGAAGCGAGCAGTTCGTTCTTCTTCTCTTCGGTCATTTTTTCCTTCTTGACGAGGAAGGACAGGTCGTTGGTGATGGTCTTAACGCCGCGGTCGATGAACTCCTGCTTTACGTCAAGCATCGTTACCTCATGGCCGTTGGTCAGGAAAACTTCCGTAATGCGCGCGCCCATGTTGCCGGCGCCGAATACACAAACTTTCATATTATATAACCCTCTCTCTCAATGATTGCAGATAAACAAACGCGCTTACTTGTTCTTGAACTCCTTGGCGGGCTTTTCCTTATTCTTATCAAGGAAATAAGCCATGCCATACTTCTGGTCCTCAGTCGCGAAGCACTCGCCGAAGATGTTGCCCTCCAGCTTGAGCGCGGAATTCAGGTCGGTCTGCATGCCGACGTTGATCGCTTCCTTGCAGAGCGCGACAGCGATCGGCGCCTGCGCCGCAATCTCCTCGGCCAGCTTCATGGCTTCGTCCATCAGCTGCTCCAGCGGGTAAACGTAGTTGACCAGGCCCATCTCCAGCGCCTGCTGTGCGGTGTAGTTGCCGCGGGCGGTATAAATAAGCTCCTTGGCCTTGCCGAGGCCTACGATGCGGGCCAGACGCTGCGTGCCGCCGCAGCCCGGCGTGATGCCCAAGCCAACCTCCGGCTGGCCGAACAGCGCGTTATCGGATGCAAGGCGGATATCGCAGGACATCGCCAACTCGCAGCCGCCACCCAGGCAGAAGCCGTTGATTGCGGCAATGACCGGACGCTTGAAGTTCTCGATCTTCCAGCAAACACGGTTGCCGTTGTTGCCGAACTTCTTGCCTTCCTCAACGGACAGGGTGGACATTTCGGAAATGTCCGCGCCGGCCACGAAAGAGTTGACGGTCTTGCCCTTCTTGTTTACCATGGAGGAACCGGTCAGCACGACGCAGTATACGTCGTCCATTGCCGCAACTTCGTCGAACGCTTCCTCGAGCTGGCCGTACATATCGGTGGACAGCGCGTTCATGGCTTTCATGTGCTCGATCTTGACGACCGCTACATGGCCTTTCTTTTCAACTACTACATCAGTCATTGGTAAGACTTCCCTTCAAATTGATGTCGGAATCTTATATACGAGGTGCGCCGCGCACCTGCGCAATCGAATGCTTTGGAGATAGGGGGCCTGCAAAAAGCCCCCTATCATGCCGGTTTGATTTACTTGCAGAGCTCGTCGCGCTCAACAATGATCGCTTCGCCCATGCCGCCGCCGATGCACATGGTGGCAAGGCCGAGGGTGGAGTCGCGCTTGATCATTTCGTAGATCAGCGTGGTGGTGATACGGCAGCCTGCCGCGCCGATCGGGTGGCCCAGTGCGATCGCGCCGCCGTTGACATTGACCTTGTCCATATCAAAGCCCAGCTCGCGGTTGACCGCAGCGGCCTGCGCGGCAAACGCCTCGTTGGACTCGACAAGGTCGAGGTCGGCAACGGTCAGGCCGGCGCGCCCCAGCGCCTGGCGGGTGGACTCGATCGGGCCGACGCCCATGATGGACGGGTCGCAGCCGACAGAGCCGAACGAACGGATCTTGACGAGCGGCTTGAGGCCGTGCGCCTTCACATAATCCTCGGACGCGATAATCATCGCGGCACCGGCGTCGTTGATGCCGGAAGCGTTGCCCGCGGTGACGGTACCGTCCTTCTTGAACGCCGGACGCAGCTTGGCCAGTCCTTCCAGCGTGGTCTGCGGGCGGCAGTGCTCGTCGGTATCGAAAATAACGGTTTCCTTCTTCTTCTTGACCTCTACCGGAACAATCTCGTCCTTGAAGCGGCCGGAGGAAATCGCCTTGGCGGCCTTCATCTGGGATTCGTAGCCGATCTGGTCCTGCATCTCGCGGGTGATGCCATATTGCTCGGCAACGTTTTCCGCGGTGATGCCCATGTGGTACTGGTTAAAAATATCAAATACGCCGTCATGAACCATCATATCGACCAGCTTGACGTCGTTCATGCGCGCGCCCCAGCGCACGTTGTGGGAAACGTACGGTGCGCCGGACATGGACTCAACGCCGCCGACCAGCATGAGCTGATCCTCGCCGGAACGGATGATCTGGGAACCGAGCGAAATTGCGCGCATGGAGGACGCGCAGACCTTGTTGAGGGTCATGGCGGGGGTGGTGATCGGCAGGCCCGCGCCAATCAGGACCTGACGGGCAACGTTCTGGCCGCAGCCGCCCTGCAGCACCTGGCCGAACATTACTTCATCGATCGCTTCCTTGTCCACACCGGCGCGCTCGATCGCCGCATTGGCGGCAACAACGCCGAGCTGGGCTGCGGGTACGTCGCGGAGGGTGCCGCCGTAAGTACCGATCGCGGTACGGGCTGCGGAACAGATATAAACGTTCATTTGGCTGTTTCTCCTTTTCTTCTCTTACGCCGGTGATGCCGGCGCAGCGGTTTGTGACATCTCTTAACGAGTTCGTTAATATTTTATCAAATGTGCAGAAAAATGCAAGGGGTTTTTGTAAGGAATATGGCCCAAATCTTAAAATACCCATAACTTGCACAACACACACAAGGAATAAATCGGGAATTAATCGTTTGCCAGACCCATCAGTTCGTCGCGGAAAATACGCGAGTCCATCAGCTTGATCGAACCGTCCGCCTGGCGGGCGATCTGGGGCGCGAATTCCATCTGATCGAGCACCTGGGTCTGCAGGTCGATGCCGGGCGCGATCTCGACCAGGGTAACGCCCTCCGGACGCAACTCGAACACGCAGCGCTCGGTAATGTACAGGACGGGCTGGTGTACCTCGTTGGCATAGTCGCCGGAGAACGTGATGTGCTCGACCGCATTGACGAACTTCTTCTTCGCGCCCTCCTGGGTGATGATCAGCTTGCCGTCGCGGCACTCGGTCTTGAGGCCCTTGGCGGTAAACGTGCCGCAGTAGACGACCTTTTTGGCGTTCTGGGTGATGTCGATGAATCCGCCCGCGCCGGCTAGGCGGGTGCCGAACTTGGACACGTTCAGATCGCCGTTGGGCGCGGTTTCAGCCAGGCCAAGGAACGCGACGTCCAGGCCGCCGCCCTGGTAGAAGTCAAACTGCACGTTGTGCGGGATGATGCACATTGCGTTGGCGGCCGCGCCGAACTGGGTGCCGCCATAGGGGACGCCCGCGATCGAGCCGGCCTCGACGGTCAGGGTCATCTTGTCCGAAATGCCCTCCTCGGCGGCGACGTTGGCAATCTTTTCCGGAGCGCCGGTACCAAGGTTGACGATCGCATCCGGCGGCAGCTCCATAGCCGCGCGGCGGGCGATGATTTTCTTGGCGTCCATCGGGATGGGCGGGATGGCGTCCACCGGAATGCGGAATTCGCCGGTCAGCGCGCCGTCATACGGCATGCCGAGGCACTGCATGTTTTCCTCCTCCGAGCCGACGACGACCGAATCCACATAAATACCCGGAATCGCCACCAGCTTCGGATCGAGCGAGCCGCCCTGCACGATCTTTTCGACCTGCACGATGACCTTGCCGCCCGAGTTCTTGCACGCCTGCGCCATCGCGGTCACGTCCAGCGGGCCGATCTCGCGGTGTACGGTGCAGTTGCCGTATTCGTCGCAGTAGGAAGCGCGCAGGAACACCACGTTGATCGGGAAGCCCTTATACAGCAGGCGCTCCTGCCCCTCGATGTTGACGACCTTGACCAGATCCTCCTTGGTCACATCGTTGAGCTTGCCGCCGCCGTTGCGCGGGTCGGCAAAGGTCTTGAGGCCGACGTGGGTGATCGTGCCAATGTTGTGCGCCGCGATATCGCGGTACATATGCGAAATAACGCCCTGCGGCAGGTTGTACGCCTCGATCTTGTTGGCCAGCGCCAGCTCTCCCAGACGGGGCGCGCGGTCCCAGTGGCCGCCAATGACGCGCTTTACCATGCCCTCGTGGCCGTAGTGGTCGCCGCCGGTGCCGTCGCGGTGGCCCTGGCCGGCCGCGAAGAACAGCGTCAGATTGTTCGGATGGCCGGTCTCCAGAAAGCGCTTTTCCAGCGCCTTGGACAGGGTTTCCGGACAGGCGCAGGAGACGAAGCCGCCGGTGGCGATCGTGTCGCCGTCCTGTACTTTCAGGGCGGCCTCTTCTGCAGAGATAATGCTTACTTTCTTCATGTTCTATCATCCTCCTCAGAGTAACGGGCGTGCGCAGCCCGTTTCATTTACGCGAGCAGCCGGATCTGCTCAGTGACCGACGGGATCTCGTCCGCCGACACCAGCAGGAAGCGGCGGTCGGCATCAATGTCCTCATACAGATAGGGACAGCCGGTGCAGCCGCGAATAATCAGCAATGCGTCGTAGTGGGTGCCATCCTCCGGATAGGAGAACTGTGCGACATCCGAAAGGGAGGAGCGCACGGCTTGATAGGCTGCACCGCGATCATACCGCGGGTTGCAGCCGCCGCAGAATTTGACAGTGCAGCGCAGCATGGGTGCGTAAACCTCCTTTTGTCTAAGCGCAAACATAGGCACTCACGGATCGCCCGCGGGTGCCTATGGGATGCTTCAGAGATTACTTGATACGGGCAATCTTCTTGGCGAGTTCTTTTTTCATTTCGAGGTTGGACTGCCGTGCGATCATGATGCGCTGGGCCTGCGGGGAGCCTGCGCCGTGCATGGACTCGGGCAGGTAGCCAACCGCGGCCGTACCCATCGTCATGTTCTCGATCAGCCGGAGTACGCGCATGCGGTCCTCGGTCGGCACGCTTGCCACCCCCTTGAGGTACTTCTCGATGTAGTCGTGCGTCGCCGGATTCCGGTAGTCCGCCTCGCTCGGCTGCGTCACCATCAGACCTCCCGCAAGGTCCTGCGCCAGCCGCGCAATCTCATACGGGAACCGCGTCACATTCTGCTTGCATACGTTCGCCAGCAGCAGGTCGATCAGGTAGTTGCCGCTCTTTGTCTTCGTTCCCTGGCTGGAGCATGCGATGCCGCAGCAGTACAGCGTCTCGTTCAGGTGCGTCATCTCGATCAGCTTATCCTTCACATGGCTGGCCTTCGCCGAGCCTGCCATATCGCCCGCAAGCGCCGTCGCGCCGATCAGCACGTCGCCCACGCCTACCTTGCACCCGCCGTAGCTCTGGCGGTGGTAGCCCGCGAACCGCTCTACCATCATGCCCGCGAACTGCACCTCCCCGTTCAGGAAGATCATTTCGTTCGGGATGAACACATGGTCGAAGATCACCAGCACCTCATGCCCGCCGTAGACCTTGTTGCCCACGTCGATGTCGTTGTATTCCTCGGTCTTGCGCGTGTCGCACGACTGCCGCCCAAGGATCAGCGTAATGCCTTCCGCGTCCGTCGGGCAGGCGAACGAGATCGCGTAGTCCTCGTCCCCCTCGCGCATCGAGATCGTCGGCATCACCAGCACATAATGGCTGTTGATATAACCGGTCTGGTGCGCTTTCGCGCCCGTGACGTAAACGCCGTCCGCCGTGCGCTCCACCACATGCAGGAACAGGTCCGGATCCGCCTGCTTGGAGGGGGACAGGCTGCGGTCGCCCTTGACGTCGGTCATCGCGCCGTCCACCGCCCAGTCGTTCTCCTGCACGTCGGTCCAGAACTTCACGAAGTTATCAAAGTAATGCGTGCCGCACGCCTCGTCGGTTTCATAGGTGGTGGAGTAGACCGCGTTGGACGCGTCCATGCCGACGCAGCGCTGGAAGCAGGCGGCGGTCTTCTGCCCCAGCAGGCGCTGCATCTTCACCTTCTTGATCAGGTCGTCCGTGGACTGATGCAGATGGGTGAAGCGGTTGATCTTCTTGCCCGTGAGGTTGGAGGTCGCGGTCATCAGGTCCTCGTACTGCGGATCCTCCGCCAGCTCATAGGTCGCCGCGAACGAGTTCAGCGACGGGCGGATGATCGCGTTATCCACCGGATTCTCCACCTTTTCCCCAAAGCTGTACAGGTTCAGGTGCAGCTTCCGCAGGGACTCGATATATTGGTCTTTGGTCATCATATCGATCAAGTATCCTTTCTTTTATCAGGTTGCTATAAAAACAGGGCGGGGAACGCGGGGGTCCCCGCCCTGTTCAGGCGATATGCTTACTGGGTTTAGAAGCACTCGCGGTATACGCGTTCGCTCAGCTCAATGCTCCACGGACGGTAAGAGTTGGTAATCAGGCGCTGCTGGTTCGCCTCGACCGAGAGTGGGAAGCTCTTGATATCCTCTTCCTTGAAGCCGTACTCATGCAGCGGCTTGAGCGGGAGGACCTTTTCGAGGGTCACATTCAGGGTGCGCAGCGCATCGTCCTTGGTGCAGCCGAGGCAGCGGGCGACGATCTCCTTGAACTTGCCAAGCTCACCGGCCGGCTCGTACTCGTCGTACAGCTCAAGGATCTTGCTGAACAGCGCATAGTTGGATTCGCCGTGCGGTACATGGTAGGTGCCGCCGAGCGGGAAGGACATGCCGTGTACGGTCGCGCAGCCGGCCTTGAGGAACGCGATGCCGGCGAACAGGGAAGCGGTGACAAACTCGCCAAGGTAATCGATGCGGGCGTCCGGCCCCTCGAGCGCGATGCGGCGGAAGCCTTCGAGGATCATTTCCATCGCCTTGACCGAGAACATCTCGGAGGTGACGGTCTTGCGGTGCGGGGACAGGAACGACTCGGTCGCATGGATGAGCGCGTCGATCGCGGAAGCGGCGAACGGCTTGTACGGCAGGGTCTTGAGCAGGTCGGGCACCAGACAGACCTTGTTCGGGATGATATCGTCGGAAACCAGGCCGAGCTTGGTTTCGCCGCCGGTCAGCTTACCGTCCTTTTCGTCCTTGACGATGGCGACCGAAATGTTGGTGACTTCGGAACCGGTGCCGCAGGTGGTCGGGATCGCGATGACTTCTTTTTCATGTACAACGGGCTCGCGCTTGAAATACAGTTCATGTACAGATGCCGGGCGCTTGCAGCCGAGCAGCTTGCAAAGGTCCATGATGGCGCCGCCGCCGACAGCGATGACGCGGTCGTAGGAGTCGTACGGGATCGCTTCGTACATGGTTTCGATCATGGCTTCGGAGGGTTCGCCTGCGCCGAACTTCTCCTGGAACACGAACTGGCTCTTCAGACCAAGCTCCGCCATAAAGGGCTTGTAGATGAACTCATTGGTCAGAACGACGTCGCGTTCGCCGAGCTTGAACTCCCCGGCGAAGTCGCCGAACGTTTCAAACTTGTAGATAGTGGGGGCAATGACGATCTCTCTTTTGTCTTTCATCAAAGAAGCACTGAAAGCATCCATAGCCATAGTTGAACATCTCCATTCATAAAATTTATAAAGGCCGTGCGGGCTTTTATGCGCATCATATCAGGCAATTTGCCCTGCGCTTTTATTGTAGCAAATCCCGTCCACAACTTCAACACAAACGAACAAAAAAATCACCAAAAAATAACCACCAAATCCTGTACAAAAAGACAATAAACAGCCCTGTATTTTGGAATACAGGGCTGTTTTAACGCATCGAAACCCGTCTGTAAAGAAAAAACGGGCAGAATAGCCGAAAAGAATGGGCGGATTCAAACAGGATTTAGTTGTTTTGCGAAAAACGGCTCAAAAAGGCGCGGGTACGCTCATTTTGTGTATTTTCAAACAATTCGCTGGGCGTGCCTTCCTCCACAATCACGCCCGCGTCCATGAACAGCACGTGGTCGGCCACATCGCGGGCGAAAGCCATCTCGTGCGTAACGATAATCATGGTGGTGTGCTGGTCCGCGAGCGAACGGATAACGCGCAGGACCTCGCCCGTCAGCTCCGGGTCGAGCGCGGAGGTGGGCTCGTCAAAGCAGAGGATGTCCGGCTGGAGCGCGAGCGCCCGCGCAATGGCCACGCGCTGCTGCTGGCCGCCGGAAAGCTGGTGGGGGTAGTGGCTCATGCGGCCCTCTAGGCTCATCTGGGCGAGCAGCTCAATGGCGTGGTTTTCAATCTCCTCATGGATGGCGTGCCGGTTCTGCTTGTAATCCGGCCGCTCCTTGGCGAGCATCAGGCTGGCCAGCATGACGTTTTCAAGCGCAGTGTACTGCGGGAACAGGTTGAACGATTGAAACACCATGCCGAAATGCAGGCGCCGGCGGCGGATTTCCGCGTCGCTCTTGGCGGCGCGGTCGGCGGCGTCAAACAGGGTTTCGCCGTTTACCAGGATACGGCCCGCGTTTGGGATTTCCAGAAAGTTCAGGCAGCGCAGCAGGGTCGTCTTGCCCGAACCGGACGAGCCGATAATGGCCAGCGCCTTGCCGCGTTCCAGGGAAAAGCTGATGTCCTGTAGCACCTTGGTCGGGCCAAAGCTTTTTTCGATGTTTTGTACTTCAAGAATAGGCATTGCGGCTCGCTCCTTATACACGGAAATAGTCCATTTTCCTTTCCAGCCAGCCGAACAGCAGCGTCAGCACGCCGCAGAACACGAGGAAGAAAAGGGCGGTGGAGAACAACGGCCAGATCAGGCCGCGGTTGATGAATTCCTTGCTCATCATGATGATCTCCTTGGTGGCGATGATGTTGGCCAGCGCGGTATCCTTGATAAGCGTCATGAATTCGTTGCCCATGGGCGGGATCACGCGCTTGACGACCTGCAGCAGCGTGATCTTGAAGAAAATCTGCCGTTTGGTCATGCCGAGCACCTGGCCGGCCTCATACTGGCCGCGCGGGATAGACTGGATACCGCCGCGGAAAATCTCGGAAAAATAGCAGGCGTAGTTGATTGCGAACGCGGCGCAGGTCGCGACCACGCGCCCGTCCGTACCCATGGCGTTCCACGGCTGGCCCCAGTGCAGCAGGCCGGGGCCATAGTAGATGAAGATGATCTGCAGCATGAGCGGCGTGCCGCGGACGATCCACACAAAGAACTTGATGAGAAGGGCGATCGGGCGCAGCCCGACCAGCATGGCGCCCCATTTGCCGGACGCAAGGCGGCTGCCGCGTAGGCAGCGGAACGGTTCCCACCTGTTCATGGCGCCGAACGCCACAAGCAGGCCGACGGGCAGCGCGACCAGCAGTGTGACCACAAAGATCGTGCAGTTGATTCCAAAGCTTTGGAACAGATTGGTGAAGATAACCGAGGGGTTCATAGGATTCCTCCAAACAAAACCAAGCGGGGCAGCAGTAAGCTGTCCCGTTCGGTGTAAAATTTGTGTAGGTAAATTTGTTTATTCTGCTAGGGAAAGGCCGTATTTTTCAGCCAGAGACTGCAGCGTACCGTCTTCATTCAGTGTAGCCATGATCTCATTGACCTTGTCGCACAGGTCACTTCCCTTGCGGAAGCCGATGCCATACTGCTCCTCATGGAATACGCCGCAGATGGTCAGGTCCGCGAAGTCGGTACCCTCGCCGATCATGTTTTCCGCCATGGTCTGGTCAAAAATTGCGGCGTCCGCCGTACCCGACTTGACCTCGAGCAGCGCGTCGGTCTGCTTGCTGACCGTGACCAGGTTGGACTGGCTGAGGTTTTCGTCCTCCTCTGCCACGCTTTGTGCGGCCGAACCGGCCTCTACCGCCACCGTCTTGCCGACCAGATTGGCGTAATCCGCGTAAGTATCCTTGTTTTCTGTCTTGGTGACGACCACCTGGGTATTCTGTACATAGGGGTCGGAAACCGAAATATTCTGCTTGAGGTCCTCCGTGATGGTCATGCCGTTCCACAGGCAGTCCACCTCACCACTTTCCAGGCTGACCTGCTTGGTATCCCAAACGATCTCGATGAATTCCGGCTCCACGCCGAGCTTTTCACAGACCGCCTGCGCGAACTCGGTGTCAAAGCCGGTGAATTCGCCGGTCTGCTCGTCGGTATAGTTCATCGGCTCATAGACCGTGTAGCCGATTTTCAGCTTGCCGGCGTCTTCGATCTGCGCCAGGTCGCTGTCTGCGGCGGCGGTGTCGGACGGATTGGCCGCGTCGTCGCCGCTCGTGGTATCGGCGGAGCTGTCGCTGCCGCAGCCTGCCAGCAGAGAGGCGCTCATCGCGCCGGCGAGCAACAGCGCCAGAAGCTTTTTGGTTTTCATGGGAATGCCCTCCTAAATTCATTGCATAATTACGGTACTGTGAAAGTCATTTATCATTGTACCACTTTATTTAAGAAAATCAAGAAAAACTTTCTGGTCACTTTCTGGGTGAATGGTTGTAAGTGTTGTAAATGGCAACTCCTTGCTTGACCTGTACAGGGGGAATATAGTATTATATACAATAGATATAATAGATAACAAGATTGTTAAAGAATAAACAAAGACGGAGGTTTGGGCAATCATGGATTACGAAGCTCTTTATCAGCAGAAGCTGACCACGGCGGATGAGGCTGTCAAGGTGGTCAAATCGGGCGACTGGGTGGACTACGGCTGGTGTACCGGCACGGCCTGCGCGCTGGACAAGGCGCTCGCCGGACGGATGAGCGAGTTGGAGGATATCAACCTGCGCGGCGGCATCCTGATGTGGCAGCCCGCTATATTCCAGATTCCGGACGTAGAAAAGAAGATCACCTGGAACTCCTGGCACATGGGCGGCGTCGAGCGCAAGGCCTGCACCGCGGGCTTCGGCTTTTATAATGCGCTGCGCTATTCCGAGCTGCCGCGCTACTACCGGGAGAATGTCAAGCACGTCAACGTGGCGATGTTCCAGGTTGCGCCGATGGACAGCCACGGCTACTTCAGCTTCGGCCCGAACGCGTCCCACCTGAAGGCAGTGTGCGACGTGTCCGACGTTGTCATCGTCGAGGTCAATAAGAACATGCCGCGCTGCCTGGGCGGCTTTGAGGAAGCGGTCCACATCTCCGAGGTAGATATGGTCGTCGAGGGTGAGAACCCGCCGATCGCGGAGTTGGGCGCCGGCGGTGCGCCGACCGACGTTGACCGCGCGGTGGCCAAGCTGATCGTGGAGGAGATCCCGAATGGCGCCTGCCTGCAGCTGGGCATCGGCGGCATGCCGAATACGGTCGGTTCCATGATTGCGGAATCCGACCTGAAGGATCTCGGCGTACATACCGAGATGTATGTGGACGCGTTTGTCGACATCGCCATGGCGGGTAAGATCAACGGCCTGAGCAAGGGGATCGATCGGGGCAAGCAGGTGTATGCGTTCGGCGCTGGCACCAAAAAGCTCTATGACTATATCGACAACAATCCGGAATGCTACGCGGCTCCCGTATCCTATACCAACGACGCGCGCACCATCGCCCAGATCGACAACTTTATTTCGATCAACAACGCAGTGGATATCGACCTGTTCGGCCAGGTGAACGCGGAAACGGCCGGCACCAAGCAGATCTCCGGCGCGGGCGGCCAGCTCGACTTTGTGCTGGGCGCGTACCTGTCCAAGGGCGGTAAGAGCTTTATCTGCTGTTCGTCCACATTCAAGCAGAAGGATGGCTCGATCGCTTCCCGCATCCGCCCGACGCTGGCGGACGGTTCGGTCGTGACCGACGCGCGCCCGAACGTACACTGGTTCGTTACCGAGTACGGCAAGGTGTGTCTCAAGGGCCTGTCCTCCTGGCAGCGCGCGGAGGCGCTGATCTCGGTCGCGCATCCCGACTTCCGCGAGCAGCTCATTCAGGACGCGGAAAAAA
The DNA here is from genome assembly GCF_900291975.1 of Agathobaculum massiliense. Taxonomy (GTDB): domain Bacteria; phylum Bacillota; class Clostridia; order Oscillospirales; family Butyricicoccaceae; genus Agathobaculum; species Agathobaculum ammoniilyticum. The sequence continues at coordinate 914,638 of NZ_OMPN01000001.1, read as the reverse complement.
TGCACATCTGGAAGCGTTCCAACAAGCGCTGAGACGGAAAGTACCAGGCGGCCTATCTGCGGATGGGCCGCTTTTCTTCATGCAGTCTGGCATTATGAAAAATGTTTGATCTGGCGCTTTGTAAAAGGCCATACAGGGAGTACAATAGTACCAACAAAGGAAAAACAGAGAGGGTGTCACAATATGAAAAGCAAAAAAACCAGAACGATCATCCTTGCTGCTCTGCTCGCGGCGCTGACGACGGTCGCAACCATGATTATCCGTATCCCGACGCCGACGCTCGGCTATATTCACTTGGGCGACGGGCTGGTGCTGCTCTGCGGCATCCTGTTGGGGCCGGGGCTGGGCGCGGTCGCGGCGGGCATCGGCTCGATGCTGGCCGACCTGTTCGGCGGTTATATGGCCTGGGTGCCGGGTACGTTCGCCATCAAGGCGCTGACCGCGCTGGCGGGCGGCTGGCTCTACCACCACATGGCCGGACGGGAGCGGATGAATATGCCGGTACGCGTGGCGCTGTGCGGTATTCCCGCGGAAATCGTGATGGTCGCGGGCTATTATGTGTATGAGGTCGGCATGGAGCTGGTCGCGGGGAGCGCGGCGGGCGCTGCGGTTGCGGCTGTACTGGCCGGCGTGCCGTTCAATATCGTGCAGGGGCTGGCCGGCGTGATCGTATGCGCGGTGCTGTTGCCGGTGCTGGGGCATGCGAGTGCGGAGATGGGCGAACGCATCCGGACCTGAAGCACTGACCCGTTTTCCCAGATCGGTGAGGCGATGGAGATACGGGTATTCCTCGATGAACCATAAAAAGCGCTGTGGATCACTGTCCACAGCGCTTTTTCCGTTTACGAGAGCGTCAGGTACTGCTGCGGGTCAACCTTTTCGTCGTTGACCTGTATCTCAAAATGCAGGTGCGGACCGGTCGAATTGCCCGTGTTGCCGGAAAGCGCGATCCGGTCGCCCTTGGCGACCACGTCCCCGACCGATACCAGCAGCTCGGAATTATGCCCGTATAGGGTCTTGAAGCCGTTCTGGTGATCGAGGATGATATAGTTGCCGTACCCGTTGCCCGAATCCTCGGCAACGATGACCTTGCCGTTGTCCGCCGCGTAGACTGGCGTGCCTTCTCCCACCGCAAGGTCCACGCCGCCGTGCAGCCTGCCCCAGCGCCATTTGAACGCAGAGGTGAAGGTGTAGCTCGTCAGCGGCACGGAAAATTCGCCTGTGCCGATGCCGACATTCCTAGTGCCTACCTCGACGATCTCATTCCTCGCGTCGCTCAGCACCGTGCGCGCAAGGATGGTGCGGCCATGTTCCTGTCCGTCCACGGTTTCGATCTCGGCGGTGACGACCGCCTCGCCCGCGCAGCCCTCCTGCACGGTGGCGCGGTAGGTCTGGTCGAGCTGGTCGTTCTCGCGGGTGATCGTTTCATAGGGGATTTCCTCAGTATAGGTGACCGAGCGCGTCGCGGTCACATCCAAGCGGGGGGAGAGCGTGCTGTACAGCGCGCCGAAATCCGAAACCAGCGAGGTCTGGGCGACGACATTGTCCACACGCACCTCCTGCAGGAAGTCCGCGTCCTCATCGGTTGCGGTCGTGTACTGCGCCTTGACGCGGTCGAGCAGCGCCTGCGCCTCGTCCGCCGAGCGGCAGACGCCCGCCTGCTCGCCGTCGACCGAGATCACGGCAAGCGTGTCCAGTTCCCCGCTGGCGTCGATCAGCTCGGCCTTGAGCGTATCGCCGGTCAGGAACTGGTCCTCCAGTGCATAGGACGGTTTGGTTTCAATGCAGACGGGGAGCGTGTATTCCCCGCCCGCGAGCGCGCCCGCGCTCTGTTCGATTTCCGCGACCGCAGCGGAGAGCGTGTCCGCCTCCTCGACCAGGCCGAGCGGCCTGCCGTTCGCCAGCACCAGGGTGCCGCTGTGCAGCAGCAGCGCGCTGGGCACAAAGAACACGGGGAGGAACACGGCCGCTGCGCAGACCGCGCGCCGCTTTGCCGCCGCGCGGCATACGCGGGCAAGCGCCGCCCAGCAGGGCAGATCCCAGAACCAACAGATTAGGCGGTCAAGCAGCAATATGGCCCGCACAAGGGCAAATAACAGGCCGGAAAAAAGTCCGGCAAAAAATGATAACAGGTTTCGCATGACGGTAGTATGGAGAAAAGCGCTCCTCCATATTCCCTCCTTTCCAAATGTCCAAGGTTACAGTTTGGTAACAATGGATACCTTAACCGCTTTGGAGGGCGAAGTCATACGAAACCTGTCGATTGGCTCCAGAAAATTAAATTTACGTTGCAGCGCCGCAGAAATTCGTGGGGAAAAATCGCGGATCGAGGGGCTTTTGCTGATAATAGCGTTCGAGGACTGCGCGCTGAAGCGACACGGCGAGCGGCACGGCCGCGTCGAACAGGTCGCAGAAGGACTCGGTTCGTTCGCCGTTACCCGAGGACCAGGGGCGGTGCGACTGGTTGGCGCAGTCCGCGGCGAGCGGTTCGGCGGGACGGATCAGCGAGGAGGCGAGACCGGCCTTGCCCGCGAGCCGCTCCAGATGCACCAGGCGGCCGCGGATATGGCTGCCGCTGTGCGTCAGGTGCAGCACACGGCGCATGTCGTGCAGCGAGCGGTACACCGCGGCGGGGGAGACGCGCGCGCCGCACGCGCTTTTCGCCGCGCCGGCCAGCACGCGCGCCAGCACGGTGCATTCCGCGGCGCTGGGATCGAGCAGGCGGAACGCCTCAAACTCCGCGGGGGCGGCAGCGATGTAATTGGTGATCAGGATGCCGTCGATATCGCTTTCAACCAGCTTGCGCCGCGCCTCGGCGGAATAATTGGGCAGGTAGAGCGAGAGGCGGTCGGCCTGCGCCTCCAGGAAAGCGTGGGTCACGCGGTCGAGCGCGTAGTGTGTGCAGAAGCCGAACACATACGCGAGCGCGGCGGCGTCATGCTGCTGCACAGCGGCGACGCACAGCGCTTCAAACAAAGCGCCGGGCGGCTCGGTGTGCATGCGGCGCGCCAAACGGCCCAGCGGGCCGGAGAATGGCGCGTGGTAATAGTAAAGCGGGTCCGGCCCCTGTGCGCCCCAGCGGTATCCCGCGGGGTAGGTGGCGGCGATGTGCGCGGCCGAGTCTCCTGTAACGCGCTGGACGGTCGCGGCAAAAATATGATGGGTGGCATAAGACGGCATAATGGTTCCCTTTCCGCAGCAGCCTGCAATGTTGATACCAGAAACGGTGACAATAGTATACCGCAAAAGATTGCAAAATGCCAGCGAAAGCGGTATACTATTTGCAAGACAAAAAACGGGGACAGGGCTTCCCTTATCCTAATTGGAGGAATGGCAATCATGAAACTCGGTATCGTCGGGCTTCCGAATGTCGGGAAATCGACTTTGTTCAATGCAATCACGCAGGCGGGCGCGGAGAGCGCGAACTACCCGTTCTGCACCATCGACCCCAACGTCGGCATGGTGGCCGTGCCGGACGAGCGCCTGCAGCCGCTGACCGACCTGTACCACGCGAAAAAGACCACCCCTGCGGTGGTGGAGTTTGTGGATATCGCGGGATTGGTGCGCGGCGCGAGCAAGGGCGAGGGGCTGGGCAACAAGTTCCTGTCCCACATCCGCGAGGTGGATGCGATCGTCCACGTCGTCCGCTGCTTTGACAATGAGAATATCGTCCACGTCGAAGGCTCGGTCGATCCCGCACGCGACATTGAAACCATCAACCTTGAGCTGATCCTGGCGGATATCGAGCATCTGGAGCGCCGCCTGGAGCGCACCCGCAAGGCTGCCAAGGCGGACAAAAAGCTGAGTCGGGATGTGGAGCTCCTCGAGGCGCTCAAGGCGCATCTGGAGGAGGGCAGGACCGCGCGCACGTTCGAGGGCTTCGGCGAGGATGAGGACGTTGACCGCGTGGTAAAAGAGAGCGACTTGCTTTCCGCGAAAAAGGTGATCTACGCCGCCAATATGGACGAGGCGGGCTTTACCGGCGACGCGGCCGAGAACGAGCGCCTGAAGGCAGTACAGGCGATCGCGGACGCGGAGGGCGCGATGGTGCTGCCGATTTGCGCCAAGCTGGAAGAGGATATCGCGGGCATGGACGCGGAGGAGAAGGAGATGTTCCTTTCCGAACTGGGACTGCACGAATCCGGCCTGGACCGCCTGATCCGCGTGTGCTACGACCTGCTCGGCCTGATGAGCTACCTGACTGCGGGAGAGCAGGAGGTGCGCGCATGGACGATTGAAAAGGGTACCAAGGCGCCGCAGGCCGCCGGAAAGATCCATTCGGATTTTGAACGCGGCTTTATCCGCGCCGAGGTGATCGGCTATCAGGATCTGATCGAGCTTGGGTCGCTGGCGGCGGCCCGCGAAAAGGGCCTTGTCCGCTCGGAGGGCAAGGAATATGTGATGCAGGATGGGGACGTCGTCCTGTTCCGCTTCAACGTATAAGGGAGTATTGCTCAAAAAGCGCCGTGAAAAACGGCGCTTTTTTGTATTTGAGGGTAGATTTGTTTACTTCTTGTGATTATATTGTGAATTTAACCGAATTGTTATTGCATATCCCACAAGCTCTGTATATAATGAGGATGGTATAGACCGTCGAAAAATGGCGAGCGGTGTGCTTGCCGTTTTATTTTGTATGATATTTTTCATTTACGCATATATAAAGACAGCGAAACAGGGGAAGATCATGTTAGAAAACCGGATCAATAAAACAAGGAAAGGGGCGCATATGGTGAAGCGTACGGCGAAGAACGCCGCGCCGAAGGCGGAAAAGAAAACGCTCCGCGTGCCGCTCGCCCTGAAGATAGTCGGCGGCGTGGCAGCGGCTCTGCTGGTCCTGCTCTGCGGGTTCACCTACCTTTATCCGAATGTGTTCCCAGGGGTGACGGTCGGGCCGATCGCGGTCAGCGGGCTGAGCCGGAGCGCCGCCGCGGCGCAGATCGAAAAGCAGAGCGCGCCACTGTATGAGGACGCGGACGTTTCCGTCACAATTTATGAGCAGACCTACCGTATTCCGGTGCGCGACGTGCTGGAAAATGTGGACGCGGCGCAGTCCGCGGAGAACGCCTATGCGGTCGGACGCACGGGCAACCCGCTGGCCCGCATGTGGGATGTGGTCACAGCGGTTTTCGGCAGGGGCGAGGCGCAGCTGGCGGCCACCGTGGATGAGGAGGGGCTGAAAAAGGCACTGTCCGACATCGCCGCGGAGGCGTTGACCGAGCCGGTAGAACCCACTTGGGACATTGGCACGGATACCATGACCATCCATGCCGGCAAGCCTGGCGTACAGTTTGACACGGATGCGGTCGAGCAGGCGCTGACGGAAAAGATCCGCCTGATGGATTTCGAGCCGTATGAGGTTTCGACCGAGCTGACCGAGACGCCTGCGATCAATGTGGATAAGATCGCCGAGCAGGTGATCGGCGAGCCGGTGAGCGCGACGGTCAATAAAGAGGACGGCAAAACCATTGTGCCGGAAAAGCCCGGCGTGCAGTTCGATATCGACCAGGCGCGGGAGATCGTGGGGGACGGGACGGAGCAAAGCTATTCCGTCCCGATCACGACCACGCAGCCCAAGGTGACGGCGGCGGACCTGCAGGAAAAGCTGTTTCGGGATACGCTGGCGCAGGCGGTGACCTACCTGGACGAGAGCAATACCGCGCGCACCAACAACGTCAATCTGGCGTCGGCGGCCATCAACGGGACCATACTCAACCCGGGCGATGAATTTTCGTATAACGGTGTGGTCGGAGAGCGCACCGAGGCGCGCGGATATAAGCCGGCGCACGCATATGTCAACGGCCAGATCGTTGACGAGTTCGGCGGCGGCGTCTGCCAGCCCTCCTCCACGCTGTATATGGCCGTGCTGCGCGCGGACCTGGAGGTGACCGAGCGGTATAACCATTCCTATACAGTCGCCTATACGCCGCTGGGCGAGGATGCGACCGTGGATTACGGCAATCTGGATTTCCGGTTCAAGAATAATACGGATTATCCGGTCAAGATCCTGGCGCAGCAGAGCGGCGGGCAGATGGTTATGACGCTCGTCGGCACCAAGACGAGCGACAAGACGGTTACGACCCGCACCGAAGTGTTGGAAACCTATTCGCCGCAGACGATCGAGAAAAAGGATAATTCCATGAAGGTGGGCCAGACGCGCTTGGATGTGAGCGGCATCACGGGCTATTCCACCCGCACCTATAAGCAGATCACGGAAAACGGGAAGACGACCGAGGTGCTGGCGAACAGCTCGCGGTATGACAAGCGGGATAAGGTGGTCTACGTCGGCACGATCCAGCCGGAGCAGCCCAAAACCGAGGAACCGCCCAAGACGGAGGAGCCGTCCGGCGACGGCGGGGAAGCCGGAGAAACAGCGGAACAGGGCGCGTCCTCCGCAGCGGCGCCGGAAACGCCGGCGGGCGGCTCCGCGTGAGCGGACAGGGCGCGGTCCGGTAAAGACAGCGGGGAAACGATAGGAGGAAACAGCAGTTGCACGATAGAGTACAGGTGAGAAAGACGATCAAGCGGCAGTGTAAGCGTAGGGTCAAGGAGCAGATCGGCCGCTGTGTGGGGATACAGTTTTTGTATGCGGTGCCATATTTCCTGCTGGTGCTGATTCTGTACCTCACGATATTCGGAGATTTATTTGCGTTGTACGCAAATGGGTACAGGGGAAACGCGCTTAGCATGGCTATGGAGCGCAACCTGAATTCGGTATGGCTGGTGATATTCGTCATGCTGGTCGTCACCGGCCCGCTGATGTATGGCATGATGCGGTTTTATATTGGCCTTTTCCGTGGGGAGGAGCCGGGCGTTTCCGCGCTGTTCCAGCCGTTTACCTCGCTGCACTCGTTCTGGGCGGGTGTGCGGATGGAATTCTGCCTGTTTTTCCGGCAGCTCCTCTGGTCGGTCCTACCCACGGCGCTGTTTTTCTTTGTGGGCATGGGCCTGCTGGTGAATGCCGTTGCTTCGGGGCATTACCTGACGCAAACGGATTTGACGGTGGCGGTGGCGGTGCTTTATGTATTCTACCAGCTCGTGTTGATCCCGATCCGCATCAAGGTGATGACCTATCAGGCGGGCTGGGTCCTGATCAGCGAGCATGAGGCACTCGGCGCGTGGGATGCCACGCGCGACGGGAGCGGTGTGTTCCACGGGCATTATGGGAAGGTACTCCTGTTTGTTTTAAGCTTTTTCTGGTGGTATGTGCTGTCCGGCCTTGTCAGCGGGCTTTGCTGGCTGATTGCGATGTTCGGCTTTGTGTTTATCCCCGGCGCGTCGGGCTTCGTGGCGTTCCTGCTGGCGCTGGCCGCAGGGGCCTGCTTGGGCGTTGTGATCAACGGTTTTCTGGCGGCGTACATCAATACCTCTTTTATCGGCCTGTTTGAATTTTACGCGGGCAGGACACAGGATGTCAGTCAGCCTGAGCAGTAAGGGAAAAAACGGATAAAGCGGTGGCGGGAGCTGAAGGTGCCGCCGCTGTTTGCACGCTTGACAGGAAAATACCGTGATGCTATAATGGAACCGTTATACAGGTAAGTATGGCGATGAAAAGGAAAGTACGGCGTGGAAAACGGCAAAGCGAGTCTCGGATGGTGGGAGCGAGACGCGGGGGCCGCGGCAGAAAATGGCCTTGGAGTCCCGCACCGAGCCGCGGTACGCGGGTAGGCTGCGGCGGGTGGGCGCCCGTTACAGCGCTTCGGGTATGGAAGTACCTGATGAGGCGCGCCGCCGCGAGGGACGCGTGAAGCAAGGTGGTAACACGGAAGCGTTTTTGCTCTCGTCCTTGAATGGAAAACCATTCGGGAGGAGGGCTTTTTTCATGCCTGCCGCTCTGCGGACGTGGCGGCCTGCGCCCTAATGGCAAACGATGCGGGGGGCGGAAAACCTGCGGGACGTGTTCCCGTATCCGTATACCGAACGGGACGCGCGTGATTGTAAGAATGGAGGGCTGCCGGATAGCGAGCTGTATGCGCTGGTGTGCGAAAGGAGATAAATGATTTTGCATCTGGAACGGTTGACAGATATACAGGATGGGCGGTATGATACTGCAATGGCTTTGTACGCGGAGAGCTTTCCACCGCATGAGCAACGACAGATAGCATCACAAGAGGCAATCCTGCGGGACAAACGGTATCGGTTTGAACTGGTCTTCGATGGGGTGGAATGGGTTGGCCTGTTACTGTGCTGGGAAACGAAAGACTTTATTTATGTGGAGCATTTCTGTATATTCCCTGAGCTGCGGAATCGCCATTACGGGCAAAGGACACTGTCGCTGCTACAGCAGAGCGGGAAGACCATTGTTTTGGAAATCGACCCCCCAGAGGACTGGGTTTCCTGTCGCCGCGCTGGTTTCTATGCGCGCTGCGGATATTGCACCAATCCGTATCCGCATGTACACCCGCCATATCATGTGGAAAACAGCGGACACAGACTGGTCGTGCTGTCCTTTCCGAAAGCGCTGACCGAGACGGCTTACCAATCATTCTACAAATTTTTGCAGGATGTGGTTATGTACGACTGTTTTTGATCTTATAAAATTTCATTTTCTATGAAGGAGAGCAAAGTGATGGACAAGAAACCCTATTATATCTCAACGGCGATCGCCTATACCTCGGCCAAGCCGCACATCGGCAACACCTATGAGATCGTGCTGGCCGACGCGATCGCGCGCTACAAGCGCCTGACCGGATACGACGTGTACTTCCAGACCGGTACGGACGAGCACGGCCAGAAAATCCAGGAAAAGGCCGAGGCCGCGGGCATCACCCCGCAGCAGCATGTGGACAACGTCGCGGGCCAGGTGAAGGACATCTGGGACCTGATGAACACCACCTACGACAAGTTCGTACGCACGACTGACCCCATGCATGAGAAAAAGGTACAGAAAATCTTCAAAAAGCTGTATGATCAGGGCGATATCTATAAGGGTGCGTACAAGGGCAAGTACTGCAAGCCCTGCGAGTCGTTCTGGACCGAGTCGCAACTTAAGGACGGATGCTGTCCGGACTGCGGCCGGCCGGTGGTGGACGCGGAGGAGGAAGCCTACTTCTTCCGCATGAGCAAGTACGCCGACCGCCTGATGAAGCATATTGAAGACCACCCCGAGTTCATACAGCCGGAGAGCCGCAAGAACGAGATGGTCAACAACTTCTTAAAGCCCGGCCTACAAGACCTGTGCGTGTCCCGCACCTCGTTCTCCTGGGGGATTCCGGTGGACTTTGACCCAGGGCATGTGGTTTATGTCTGGCTGGACGCGCTGACCAACTATATCACTTTCTGCGGCTACGATCCTGATGGGAACCACGATGAGCACTATAAGCGCTTCTGGCCCGCGGACGTGCATTTGATCGGTAAGGACATCATCCGTTTCCACACCATCTACTGGCCGATCTTCCTGATGGCGCTGGGCGAGGAACTGCCGAAGCAGGTGTTCGGCCACCCGTGGCTGCTCGTGGGTGAGGGCAAGATGTCGAAGTCACTCGGCAATGTGATCTACGCGGACGATCTGGTGCGCCTGTTCGGTGTGGACGCGGTGCGCTACTATGTGCTGCACGAGATGCCGTTCGCCAACGACGGCGTGATCTCCTATGAGCTGATTTGCGAGCGCATCAACTCCGACCTTGCCAACGTGCTGGGCAACTTGGTCAACCGGACAATCGCCATGACCAAGAAGTATTTCGGTGGCGTTATCCCCGCCCCGATTGCGGCGGAGCCGGTGGACGACGAGCTGAAAACGGTCGCGCTCGGCCTGCCCGCGGCACTCGAAAAGCGCATGGCCGACCTGCACGTCGCTGACGCGATCGACGAGGTGTTCACGCTTCTGCGCCGCTCGAACAAATATATTGATGAAACCATGCCCTGGGCGCTGGCCAAGGACGAGGCCAAGCGCGACCGCCTGGGTACGGTGCTGTATAACCTGCTGGAGTCCATCCGCTTTGCGGCGACCATGCTGCGCCCCTACCTGCCCGAAACGGCGGACAAGATCTTTGTGCAGTTGAACACCGCGGACAATGGTGTGGAGAGCCTTGCTTCGTTTGGCGGCATACAGGCGGGCGCGCAGGTGGGCGAGGCGTCCATCCTGTTCGAGCGCATCGACATCCCGAAAAAGCTCGCGGAGATCGAGGCGGAGAAGCAGGCCGCGCAGACGGCGGAGCAGCCGGTGGTCACTTTCCTGCCGGATATCCCGTTCGACGACTTCTGCAAGGTGGATATGACCGTGTGCAAGGTGCTCGCGTGCGAGAACGTCAAGAAGAGTGAGAAGCTCTTAAAATTCCAACTCGACGACGGATCGGGTACGCCGCGCCAGATCCTGTCCGGCATCGCCAAGTATTACAAGGCCGAGGAATTGGTAGGCAAGACGGTCGTTGCGGTCACCAACCTGCCGCCGCGCAAGATGATGGGGCAGGAGTCATGCGGCATGCTGCTCTCCGCGGAGAAGGACGGCAAGCTCGATCTGCTCATGCTGGATGATGGTATTGAAGCGGGTGCAAAGCTCTGCTGACAGAGTATAGTGGGCTTCACAAGCCCACTATATGCGAAAGACGGTTCCAGTAGAAACCGCCTTTCGATACCCGAATGACGCCGCCTAAGGCGGCTGGGTCGGGGCATCCAAACACCCGGCATAGCGGGGGAGGGATGCGCGCTGCGGCGCGGTGGAACGGCGGTTCAGAGAGCCGCCGTTTTGCTGTTTGGAGGCGGGGATTGCAGGCGGCGCGAAGCTGTGCTACAATAAAAGAGCGAAGGGCTGCGGCTGGCGCCGCGGCTCGCTTTTTATGGGTGGGGGTCTGGATGATGTATCAAGACGAATACGTTTCGCTGTACAGGGGCGGCGGCTTTTGGATCAACAATGCGGAATGTAAGCAGCGGAAAATCATCGACCGGTATGCGGCGCAGAGGTGGCGGTATGCCGGCTGTTTGCCGATAAAGCTTTCCGGCGATAGTGGCCTGATGAAAGAGGCCGACCTGGTGCTTGGAAGGCCTGTGGAGGATGAAAAATGAACGCGGCAAACATTCCGATGGCAGTCATCCTGTGCTTCTGCGCGGCGGTATTTGCTGTCGGCGGCTGCTGGGCGGCCATACGGCGCGACTCGATGCACTTCTGAGCGGGCAGCACGGTCAAACCGGAGGAAATCCGCGATATCCCAGCTTATAACCGCGTCTGTGCGCGGCTGTGGAGGGGGTACGGTGCAGGCTGGACGCTTTGATCGGCATTTACAGATATATCTACAAAAAATACAAGCGATAAGGATGAACCCATGCGAAAGAAATACCTCTTTTTTGATATTGACGGCACGCTGGCGACCGGCCTGACGACCGTGATGCCGGAAAGCGGGGCGCGCTGCCTGGAGCGGCTACGCGCGAACGGCCATTTTACCGCGATCGCAACCGGCCGGCTGCAGGCTTCCGCCGCCGTGGTCGCACAGCGGTACGGCTTTACGCATATCGTGGCCGACGGTGGTTACAGCCTGACGCTGGACGGAGAGGTCATTGAGATGCAGAGCCTGCCCGTGACGGATTGCGTCGCCCTGCTGGACCGGCTGGAGCGGCAGCGCGTCCCCTGGGCGGTAACGCTCGAAAACGAGCGGGTCTGCCTTACGGCGGATGAGCGGTATCTGGCTGTCGCGCCAAGCAATTATTTTCCGGTCACGGTCGATCCGGCCTTTGATTACCGCGGGATGGACAAGCTGTATAAGGTATATATCGCCTGCACGCCGGAAAATCAAGGGGAGATCGACCTCGGCGGCCTGCCGACGGTCCGCTACAACCAGGATGTGCTGTTTATCGAGCCGGTCTGCAAGCAGCGCGGCATCCGGCGCATGCTGGACGTGCTGGGCGTGCTGGATGAGGACGTCGCAGTCTTCGGAGACGGTACGAACGACGTTTGTATGTTCGGGCAGGGCTGGCTTTCGGTGGCGATGGGGAACGCCTGCGCGGCGCTGAAAGAAAAGGCGGATTACATTACGACATCGGTTGACCAGGACGGACTGTGGAATGCCTGCCGGCATTTCGGCTGGATATGAGGAGGAAAGTAAAACGATGCTGTTTGATACCCATGCGCATTATGATGACGAGCGCTTTGACGAGGACAGGGATGCGCTGCTGTCGGCCATGACGGAAAACGGTGTAGGGCTGATCCTCAACCCGGGCTGTGATTTGGAGAGCTCTCGCAAGGCGGTCGGCTATGCACAAAAATACCCTTTTATATACGCTGCCGTGGGGATACATCCTGAAAATATTGACGAAAATTGGAATAACGACCTTGCGGTCATCAAAGAACTGGCGCAGACGGAGCCGAAGGTGCGTGCGATTGGCGAGATCGGGCTGGATTATTACTGGGAAAAGGACGAGCGGGCGCGCGCGCGGCAGCAGGTGGTGTTTGCGCGGCAGATGGAGCTTGCGCGCGCGCTGGGCAAGCCGGTTATCGTGCATGACCGCGATGCGCACGGCGACTGCATGGAGATCGCGCGCCAGTATGCCGGCGTCACAGGTGTGTACCATTGCTTCGCGGGCAGCGTGGAGATGGCGCGAGAGCTGCTCAAGCTGGGATACTATCTGTCATTCACCGGTGTGATCACGTTCAAAAACGCGCGCAAGGCATTGGAGATTATCAGGGAGACACCGCTCGACCGGCTGATGATTGAAACGGACGCCCCCTATATGGCGCCCGAACCGTATCGCGGACGCCGCAATTCGTCGCTATATGTACACCGTATGGCGGAAACGATTGCGCAGGTCAAAGGGATGGAAGCGGAAGCGGTCGAAAGGATCACAACAGAAAACGGCAAAAGATTGTTTGGGATTGCGTGACGAAAAATTTGCATTTTTTCTTGACAGGGAAAGTGTATTTGTGTATAATATATTTCGTCGTCAGAACAAAGCGGACGACCTTTTGGGGGCGTAGCTCAGCTGGGAGAGCGCCACACTGGCAGTGTGGAGGTCATGAGTTCGATCCTCACCGTCTCCACCAGAAGCCGCACTTTTTCATTCCGAAAAAGTGCGGCTTTTCTTTTTTCGGAAGCCGGACCCCTACAAGGCGCCACGTGCTGCCCGGCAAGGCGGGGAAAGGGGATTTTTCCGTTCTTCATGTAAAATCCATAAAGCCCTGTTATACTACCGGATGAGGGGGGACTTGGATGAAACGCATATTGATTGTGGAGGACGACCTGGATATTCAGGAGCTACTGGACGCCTACCTGCGGGATGCGGGCTATGACACGGTACTGGCGTCGGACGGGGTGGAGGCGCTCGACCGCTTCCATGAAGCGCCGTTCGATCTGGCGCTGCTCGATGTGATGCTGCCCAAGATCGATGGGTTCGGCGTGTGCGAGCTGATCCGGCGGGAATCGCGCCTGCCAGTCATCATGCTGACCGCGCTCGACGGGGAGGCCGAGCAGCTCCGCGGTTTCGACCTGGAAATAGACGATTATATTGTAAAGCCGTTTTCCATGCCCATCCTGCTGCGCAAGGTGGCGGCGGTGCTGCGCCGCGTGGGAGGCGGGATCGGCGTTTCGCATGTGATACGTTACCGCGGGCTGACGCTCGATCCGGACATGATGGAGGCGCGGCTGGAGGGCCGCCCGCTGGAGCTGACTGCGCGTGAGTTCGAGCTGCTCCGCGCCTTTATATCCAGCCCAGGGCGGGTGTTCACGCGCGAGGTGCTGCTGGCCAAGATATGGGGCTATGATTTCTTCGGGGACGAGCGCGTGGTGGACAGCCATATCAAAAACCTGCGCCGCAAGCTCGGCGTGGATTATATTGAGACTGTGAGAGGGGTGGGCTACCGTGCTGCGAAAGAAAATCCGTGAAAGCCTGACCGCGCGTATCTTCCTGATGACTTTCGCCCTGCTGCTGGGCGCGGGCGCGATCACTTTCGGCTGCATCGCCTGGGCGACGCCGATCACCTATACGGCGGTCATAAGCAGCGCGATAGAGGAACAGATGAACGAATTGGTCGACCGGCTGGCGCAAACAGAGCGTGAGGACTGCGGGCCGCTGCTTGATGAATTTATCCGCAGCGCGGGCGCGGAAGCCATGCTGCTGGGTGCGGATGGCAAGGTGGTGGACACCGGCTCGCAGCTTGCGGTCTATTCGCTGTATGAAAACGACAATGTGGTGGTTGTGGCCGCGGAGGATAGCGGAAAAAGCGACGGTATAGCGTTTGGGATGGCGGACAGCATGTGGGAGGACAGCGTGCTGTCAATCACCGGAACGGCAACCAGCGCCCTGACTGCGGAGGTCACCTTCCTGCACGACGCCACCTCCTACGAGCTGTACGTCCAGCCGTATGCGCAGCCGGAGAATCAGGCGGTGCAGGCACTGCTGCGCGCCGCGCCATGGCTGCTGCTCGCAATGCTGGTGTTTTCGGCGGGCTGCGCGCTGCTGTATTCTCGCTACATCACGCGGCCGATCATCCGGCTGAGCGGCATCGCGCGCCGCATGGAACATCTGGATTTCGACTGGCAGTGCGAGGAAAAACGCCGCGACGAGATCGGCGTGCTGGGCCGCAGCCTGGACGGCATGGCGCAAAAGCTGAAGGAGGCCCTGACCGGCCTGCAGGCTGCGAATGAGGCGCTCCGCAGTGATATGGAGCGCGAGCGGAAGCTGGAACGGCAGCGACTGGCGTTTTTTTCCGCCGCGTCGCATGAGCTGAAAACGCCGGTTACGATCCTCAAGGGACAGTTGACCGGCATGCTGGACGGGGTTTCCGTATATCGGGACCGTGACAAATATCTCGCGCGGTCGCTTGCTGTGACCGCGCGTATGGAAGAGCTGATACGCGAGATCCTGACCGTTTCGCGGCTGGAATCGGACGGCGAGCCGGTAAAAATGGAGCGTCTCGACCTGTCCGAGCTGGTGCAGGAGCAGTTGGAGCAGGATGAAGCGCTGTTCGAGCAGCGCGGCCTGCGCTTTCGGGTGTCCCTGTCGGATGGGGTGACGGTGCTGGGGGAGCGCGCCCTGCTGGGCAGGGCGGTAGAAAACCTGCTGTCTAACGCCGCGCATTATTCGCCCGCGGGAGCCGAGGTCCGCGTCAGCACCCGACTACGGGCCGGCCGGCCGGTGCTGACGGTCGAAAATACCCGCGCGCACCTGTCGGAAGGGGATATCCCGCATCTGTTTGAAGCGTTTTACCGCGCCGAGCAGTCCCGCAACCGCCGGACGGGCGGCAGCGGGTTGGGGTTGTATCTGGTGCGTATGATTTTGCAGCGGTGCCATGCCGTTTGCACGGCCTGCAACACGCCGGAGGGGGTATCCTTTACCATTACGTTCCCGCCGCTCGATTGAGCGGCGGGCTTCTTCATATAAAACACACATTAGCTTCAAACTGGTTCCATGCGGCGCGTATATACTGGGCGTCAGAAATCGCAAGAAAGGACGCTGACATATGAAAATCAGTATCAACAGCCTGTCCATGACCTATCCCAACGGCAAGCAGGCGCTGCAGGACATCTCCCTTGAACTGGAAAGCCCCAGCCTGGTCGGCCTGCGGGGGCCGAACGGCGCGGGAAAACCCCCCCTCATGAAGCTGCTCGTGGCAGGGCTGACCGAATCGGCGGGGACGATTCTGGCCGACGGCGCGCCGCTGCGGGAAAACGAAACCGCCTATAAACGGCGACTGGGCTATCTGCCGCAGAGCTTCGGCCTGTATGACGAACTGACGGGCGAACGGGTTCTGGAGTACATGGCCGCCCTCAAGGGACTGCACGACCAGAAAAAGGCGGTGCAGGCCGTGCTGTCGGATGTCAATTTGGAGGAAAAACGGCGCGCGCGGATACGCACGCTGTCCGGCGGGCAGCGGCAGCGGGTCGGCATCGCGCAGGCCCTGCTGGGGGAGCCGCGGTTCCTGATCTTTGACGAGCCGACCGTCGGGCTGGATCCGGAGGAGCGCATCCATTTCCGCAACCTGTTTTCGCGCGCGGCGCAGGATAAGCTGGTGCTGCTGTCCACTCATATCATCGAGGATGTGCAGTCCGTATGCAACCGGCTTATCGTCATCCATCATGGCCGTATTCGCTTTTCGGGTACGCCGCAGGAGCTGATCCGCATGACGCGGGGACATGTCTGCACCTTTTCCGAACGGCCGGAGGAGGACGCGGCGCTGCATATCACCGCGCGCGTCAATACCGCGGACGGGGTCCAGTGCCGCGCGGTGGCGCGCACGCTGCCCGCCTACGCCCAGCCGGCTGAGCCGACGCTGGAGGACGCCTACCTCTACCTGATCGAGGAGGCGGAAACATGAGCCTGCGTGCATTGTTCCGCGTTGAGCTGGGGCGGCTGTTGTGCGGGCGGTTGACTTGGCTGGCGGTCGCGGCGACCCTGCTGGGGCCGCTGGCGGGATACGGGCTGTACCGACCGGCGTATGGGGATTCCATGGCGTCCCTGTATCTGGCCAACCCCATGCTGACCGGCGGGCTGATCGGGGCGGCGGCTTTCGCGCTGCTGATGCTGGCGAGCCTGGAAAAGCCGCGCCGCAGCCGGATCGCCGCAATCACCGACGCGGCGCTGTCCCCGCTCCGGCTCGCAGCCGTGCGGCTGTTCTCCGTGCTGGCTATGGCCGTGTTGACCGTGCTGGCAACCGGCCTGCTGTACCTGCCCTATACCTGGTACAAGCTCGACATTGTCTTTTCCCTGGGGGATTACTGGCTCGCGACTGCGCTGATCCTGCTGTCCGGTCCGGTCATGGGAACGCTGCTGGCGGCGGCGGTCGATCAGTTCGCGTACCGGCTGGATATCAGCCTGGCTGTTGTGCTGGCATGCATCGTTTTCTCACAGGGCGCGTGGTGCAGCCGCTTTTTCCTCGCCCAGTGGTGCGTGCCGCTTGTTACCGCCTTGTCGGATGCGTTCGGTAGCGCGGTGATTTGGCGCACCGCACTGTACAGCCGTATCGTCTGGCTGTGTCTGCTGACCAGCCTGTACTTGCTGTCGCTGCTGGGGGTGCGGCAATATGGCCGCGGGCTGATAGGATCGTTTGCACGCCATCTGCGGTTTGCCGCCCTGCCGCTGCTGGCGGCCACGTTGGCGGCCGGAGGCGGCATCCTGTGGGCGCGGCAGCCGTTTATAGACCACAGCCCGTCGGATTGGATGAGCTACCAGCCGGAGGACCGCAGCAACACGGCCCTGACGTTGGCCGGCACGGAGATCGAAGCGCGTATTGAAAGCTACCTGCTGGGTACGCTGTCCGGCACAGCCTCCTATCGGATTACCAATACGTCGGGGGAGTCGCAGGAGCTGTATTTCGAGCTGGATTCCGGCTATCGGGTGCGGGAGGTCACGGCCAATGGCAACCCTGTGGAATGGGAGGATATGTGCAACGATTATATCGCCGCGCGCGAGGTGCGCTGTGTACTCCCCGCAGAGGAACAGATCACGCTGGTCGTGGAGTACGGCGGCATGCCGAAAATGTGGAACGCACAGGAAGAACTGATGAGCAGCGCCGGATTCATCAGCGGAAAAGGGATCGAGCTGTTCGGGTCGCATCTCGCCCCGTCCCTGCTCCTGCAGCTGGCGGGGGAGGAAACGCCGGTCACGCTGGATATCGCGCTGCGGGATTCGATGACGCTGGTGTCCTCCGGAACGACGCGCAGGGGGGCGCCGAATGGCGACGGGACGACCAACTGGCATGCCGAGGACGCAGGCGCAGGCGAACTACGCATTTTCGCGGGCGACTATATGTGCCGGACGCTGGAGGGCGGCGGCTTCCCGATCGAATTCTGGTACAGCGCTAAATACGAGCCGCGCCTTGCGGGCGAGGGGATTGACATCATGCAGGAGGCGATTGACTATTGCACCGAACACTATGGCCCGCGTACCTTTACGCAGGACAAGCCGTTCAAGATTGTGCAGAGCACGGTGTTCCAGTTTGGCGGGAGCGCGAGTGGGAACATCAGCCAAATGGGGGAGAGCTATTTCAGCGATCAAAACCTGGCCTCTCCGGACAAGGGCGCGGACAGCGCCGAGGTGCTGGCGCATGAGATCATCCATCAGTGGTGGGGGCTGGGCGTTTCCCTGGCCGATATGGAGGACGCGAACTGGACGGACGAGGGCATGACGACCTACTCGACCTACCGGCTGATGGCTGAACTGAAAGGAGAGGAGTATGCCCGCGCAAATTATGTCGAAAAGTGGGAGCGCACCACGTCGCAGAACGCGCAGTCGTTTTATATGCGGCATCCGGAATATCTGGCGGTCCTGCCTGAAGCATATGCGGCAGAGGTAAAGGCTGCAGCCGATTCGGTCAACTGGTACGACGGCACGGCGCTGATGATCTACCGCGCGGAGCAGAAGATCGGGCGGGAAAGGCTGGACGCGGTGCTGGCGCGGCTGTATACGCAGGGGGGCGGCGAGCTGCCGCCGTATATCACGCTGGGTGATTTTCTGAACGCCTGCGACTTGGAGGAAGGAGAGATCGGACGTGCGTAAGGTGTTTGTGTGCGAGCTGCGCCGGCTCCTGCTGAATAAATTTTTCTTCGGCATATTGGCGGCGGTGCTTCTCTACGGCTGGCTGCTACTTTCCGGAGAGGTGATACTGGGCGTTGCGTACACCGCGCCGTTCTCGCCGTGGAGCTTTGGATATTATCTGGCGCGGCTGCTGCCCCTTTTGTGGGTGGGTACGCTGTTTTTCCTGACCTTCTTCACCTCGGAGGGCGAACGGCGGACCGCGGTGCTGACCGGCGCGACTGCGGTGGACCCGCGCCGCTTTGCGGGCGTGCGCTGCATGGCGCTGCTGCTAGGGATGCTTCTGCTGCTTGGCGCCGCCGTGCTGCTGGCCGCGGTATTCTTTGCCTATACGCTGCACTGGCACGACTGGGGGAGCCTGCTGCTTCCTCTGCTGGCAGTCGCGGTGCCGCCGCTTGTGTTTGCGGCGGGGAGCGGTTGGCTGCTGGGCGGCGCATGCCCGTGGCTGGTATACGGGTGGATGCTCGCGCCGTTTATCCTGTCCGCGCTGCCGCTGCCCGAGGCGCTCGGCCTGTGGAACGGCACGCTACTGCGGAGCTATCCGCTCACCCTGCCGGCTGACCCGCCTTTCACGTTGCCGGCCGCGGTGTGGGTGGCGCAGGGGCTTTTGCTGCTGGCCGGAATCCTGCTGCTGGGCATGCGGATTTTCCGGCGCGGCAGACTATGAATACGGAAAGCCCGCACTCCGAATGGAGTGCGGGCTTTCCGCTTTGTTAGGATAGGGGAGGTATCAAAATGATGAGGAAAACGGCAAATGCCGTTGCTATGGGTAAGGTTTAGCGCTGGATGCGGCCGGAGCCGTCGCCGCCGGCGAGCTTCTCGACTTCGGCGACCGTAACCATGTTGTAGTCGCCCTCGATGGTGTGCTTGAGCGCGGAAGCCGCGACAGCAAACTCCACCGCGTCCTGGGTGGACTTCCCGTTCAGCAGCGCGTAGATCAGGCCACCGCCGAAGCTGTCGCCGCCGCCGACGCGGTCGATGATGCGCAGCTCATACTTCTTGGAGAAGCAGTACTCGCCGGTCTTCGCGTCGAACAGCATCGCGCTCCAGCCGTTGTCGGAAGCGGAGTGGGACTCGCGCAGGGTGATGGCAACCTTTTCAAAACCGAACTTGTCCGCCAGCTGCTTGGCGACAGACTTGTAGCCCTCGTGGTTGATCTCACCCGCGTAGATATCGGTGGATTCAGCCTCAATACCGAACACGTCCTTGGCATCCTCCTCGTTGGAGATGCACACGTCCACATACTGGCACAGATCGGTCATGGCCTCGCGCGCCTGCTCGCGGGTCCAGAGCTTGCCGCGGTAGTTCAGGTCGCAGGAGATCTTGACGCCGTGCGCCTTGGCCGCCTGGCAGGCCTCGCGGCAGATATCGACAACATTCGGGCCGAGCGCCGGAGTGATGCCGGTGAAGTGGAACCAGTCCACGCCCTCAAAGATTTTGTTCCAGTCAAAATCAGCGGTGGTCGCTTCCTGGATCGCGGAATGCGCGCGGTCGTAGATGCAGACCGAGCCGCGCTGGGAAGCGCCCTTCTCGTTGAAGTAGATGCCGACACGGTCGCCGCCGCGGACGATCTTGCTGGTATCCACACCGTAGCGGCGCAGGGAGTTGACCGCGCACTGGCCGATGGTGTGCGCCGGCAGTTTGGTGACGAACGCGGCGTCCATGCCGTAGTTCGCCAGCGAAACAGCAACGTTGGCTTCGCCGCCGCCAAAGGTGAATTCGAGATGGTCAGCCTGTACGAAGCGTTCGTAATTGTACGGCTGCAGACGGATCATAAGCTCGCCAAAGGTTACGATTTTCATGATTTTCCCTCCGTAAAGATAGGTTGTGATTATTTCTTGCCGACCAGATGTACGGCGAAGCCGCAGATTTCGTCGGTCAGGTAAATTGCGTTGAGCGTGCCATCAGCCTTGAACTTGGCGGTCGCGTCGTCGAATGTAAAGCCGCGCCCCTCCAGATCCGCTTTGGCGGCGGCGACGTCCGGCGTCCCGATGGCGATGTGTCCGTTCCGGCCCTTATAGGGCTCCTTCATCACCTCGATGCCTGTTCCGGCGAAGACCGAGCTGTTGCCCGGCTTTACCGCAA
Organism: Agathobaculum massiliense; assembly: GCF_900291975.1. GTDB lineage: Bacteria > Bacillota > Clostridia > Oscillospirales > Butyricicoccaceae > Agathobaculum > Agathobaculum ammoniilyticum. The sequence continues at coordinate 894,100 of NZ_OMPN01000001.1, read as the reverse complement.
AGCCAAACAGGGCGGAAAACATTTCAGCGGTCTTGAGGGCTTCCTGCTCATTCGCGGCGTTGATGCCGATGTGCGCCAGAGAATACTCAGCCATTGCGCGCCTCTTTCACGATCTCGACCGACTTCTTGCACAGGTCGGTGATCTCATCCCACTTGCCGCCCTCGATCAGGTCGGCGGTGACCATGTAGGAGCCGCCGCAGGCAGCGATGACATGATTTTTGGCATAGTCCGCCAGGTTCTTCAGCGAGATGCCGCCGGTCGGCATAACCTTGAACATCGGGAACGGGGCGCTCATAGCCTTGATCTTGGCGATGCCGCCGGACTGCTCGGCGGGGAAGAACTTGAGGACCTCGAGGCCGAACTTATAGGCGGTGTGATAATCGGTCGGGGTGGTGCAACCGGGGAAGATCTGCACGCCGACTTTCTTGCAGTAGGCGACGATTTCGGGATCCATGCCGGGGGTGACGATGAACTGCGCGCCAGCGGCCATCGCCTCGTCTACCTGGTCGGTGGTCAGGACAGTACCCGCGCCCACGAGCATTTCCGGATAGGCGTCGTGCATGGCCTTGATGGCCTTGGCGGCGCCCGCCGCACGGAACGTGACCTCGGCAACCGGTACGCCGCCGTCGATCAGCGCCTTTGCCAGCGGAACCGCGTCACGGTCAGGGTTGTTGAGCTTGATTACCGGTACGACACCGATGGACTGGACCTTTTTCTCGATTTCATTCATTGCGATCATCCTCCGTGTTTCATATTGTGGAATATTGTTTCACGAATTCACTTGCTGATTTAATTATATTACTTTACCGTCAGATTGCAAGAGTTTTCTGCTAACAATCTGTGCAAAGTTTCTCTTGTGTTTTTGTGTAAAATCTATTAAAATGAAACAAGGTTTTATAATGCGGAACAAAAGGGAGGAAATTCCATGGCAGAATCCTCGTCGGTCCAGTCGTTGGAGCGGGCGTTTGACCTGCTGGAAAAGCTGTGCCGCAGCCGGAACGGCATGACGATCGGCACGCTGTCGGCGGAAACCGGCCTGCATAAAAGCACGGTACACCGGCTGCTGGCAACGATGTGTACGCGTGGCTATGTGCAGCGGGACGCGGAAACCAGCGTTTATCGCGCGGGCATGCGCCTGTGCGAGCTGAGCAGCTATATTGTGGAGAACATGGATGTGATCGAGCGCGCCCGCGCGCCGTTGGAGCGTCTGGGGCATGAAACTGGAGAGACTGTCCACCTGGTCCTACAGGAAGAGCGCGATATTGTTTATATTCATAAGGTAGAAAGCGTGAGCGGCGCGATCCGCATGTTTTCGCGTATCGGCATGCGCCGCCCGCTGTACTGCACGGGCGTGGGCAAGGCCATCCTGGCCACCTGGCCGGACGAGGAAGCGCGCGAGCTCTGGCGCGCCAGCGACGTCCGTCCGTGGACACCCTATACGATCGTGGATGAAGCCGCGTTTTTTCAGGAGCTGGTGCAGGTCCGGCGGCTGGGCTACGCGATGGATAACGAAGAAAACGAGCTGGGCGTGCGCTGCATCGCGGCGGCGATTCCGGATTATCGGGGGCGCGCCTCGTATGCGATCTCGGTTTCCGCGCCGCTGACGCGCATGTCGGACGAGCGCATCGCCGCGCTGCGTGTGCCGCTGCTTGAAACGCGGGACGAGATCGCGGAGGCGATCGGCGGCGGCATGTACGGAAAGCGGTAATCGCGGAAAGGGAGAAGGTAAGATGCCACAGGTACTCACGCTGCCGCACGGCAAGCTGACCCGCTATGCCGCCGCGCAGCACGGTCCCAAGCCCGCGCTCATTTTGTGTCCGGGCGGCGGGTACGAATTCTGCTCGATTCGGGAGGGCGCGCCTGCAGCGCGCGCCTTTGCGCGGGACGGTGTCGAGTCGTTCGTGCTGGAATACGACTGTGCGCCCGTGCCGCTGGACACGATGCCGCTGCATACGCTGGCCGCGGCGGTCGCGTGGGTGCGGCGGAATGCCGCGCAACTCAGGATCGCTCCAGACCGCATCGCGGTCGGGGGCTTTTCCGCGGGCGCGCACCTGGCGGGGATGCTGGCGGCGGTCTGGCACCGGCCGGAATGGTTTGCGCCCGATACCGACCTGCAGTGCCACCGGCCGAACGCGGCGGTGCTGTGCTATCCGGTGGTGACGGCGGGGGAATACGGCCATCGCGGCAGCTTTGCTCGTCTGGCCGGCACGGATCCGGAAAAACAGCGTGCGTTTTCGCTGGAAATGCTGGTGGACGCGCGAACGCCGCCGGTGTTTCTGTGGCACACGCTGGAGGATCAGACCGCACGGGTCGAGAACACGCTGCTGCTCGAAGCGGCGCTGCGGAAAGCGGGTGTGCCACATGAGGTACACCTGTTCCCGCATGGCGTGCATGGGCTGGCGCTGGCGGATTTGGAAACCTGTGACCCGGCAAGAGGGCGCCGGCCGGATCGGCATGTGAACCGCTGGCAGGCGCTCTGCGCGGAATGGATAAAGGAGCTGTAAAACATGGAAATACGGCATGCGGCGCCGGCCGACCTGCCCGACCTGCTCGCGCTGTTCGACGCGGCGCGTCGGTTTATGGCGCAAAACGGCAACCCGCATCAATGGGGCAGACGCTTCCCCACGAAAGAGATGCTCGAAGCGGATATCAGCGCGCAGCGCAGCTACATCTGCGAGGACGAGGGGCGGCTCGCGGCGGCGTTCTGCTTTACCACGGAGGAGGAGCCGACCTATCGGGTGATTCGGGAGGGCGCCTGGCTGGACGACGCCCCCTACGGCGTGGTACACCGGATTGCGGCGGCGGAGCACGGGCGCGGTGCGGCGGCGTTCTGCCTGGAATGGTGCCTGGCGCGGTGCGGCAACATCCGTATCGACACCCACCGTGACAACCAGCCCATGCAGCGCCTGCTGGCGCGGCTGGGATACACGTTCTGCGGCCTGATCGACCTGAAAAACGGGCGCGGCGAGCGATTGGCCTATCAGAAACGGAGTCGATAAAAAAATCCTGTCTTTTATAGACAGGATTTTTCTTCGATATAAATAAAATTAAAGATTGACTTTTATAAAATTAAATATTATACTAAGGCCACAGGAAAGGAAGTGATGGCGTGGCGATCGAGGTAGTACCGGAGTGGATGGCGCAGCTTGACGATGAGGACGTCTCTTTCATCAAAAAATTTATTTTGGCCTCGGGCTCGCTCAAAGAGGTCGCGGGCGTGTACGGCGTGACCTATCCGACCGTGCGCCTGCGGCTTGACCGGCTGATCCAGAAAATCGAGATCGGCGAGCGCGAAGGGGAGGAGCCGTATATCGCGCTCATCAAACGGCTGGCAGTCAACGACAAGCTGGATTTCGACACGGCGAAAATCCTGATTAACGAGTATAAGAAGCAGAAGAACGAGGAGGGTTAGCATGATAAATCCAATTAAGTTGGTTTTCTGGTTGGCGCTGTTCGCGGCGGTCTGCGCGTTGGAGGTGTTTCTGTCCAAGCGGCGGGCGTGGTGGCCCGGGCTGGTGCTGCCCCTGTGCCTGCTGCCGCCTGTACTGTTTGTCCTGCCGAACGTGGTGCTGAACGCGCTCGGTGTGGCGGAAAATTCGCTGCAAAAGGTGCTGTCGCTGCTCATGGGGCTGCTCTTTTTCGCGCCGGCGCTCGTTTTGCTGGCGATTTACTGGCACTGCCGCCGCAGCGGAAAACACCGCGAGCAGGTGGAAAAGATAAAGATACAGGATTTGTAAGGGGGAATCGTTTTGGCGGGAATAATGACAATGTCAATCGTGGTGACCGTGCTGAACACGCTGGTGCTGGTGGCGGTGCTGGCGGGCGTGATCGTGCTTGAGGTCTGGCTGTCGCGCCGCAAAAGCCGGTGGCCGGGGCTGATTATGCCTGCTCTGTCGCTTATGCTGTCGCTGCTGCTGGTGCTGGGCGGCGTGGTGTTTACCTCCATAGGCGGCGCGGCGAGCGGGCTGCAGGTGGTCGATGAAGAGACCGGCGAGGTACTCTATGAGGAGCGGCGGGTGGAACAAACGTCGGACTGGACACTGGGCGATACCGTGCAGGTCGGGATTATCCTGCTGGTAAGCAACATCCCAACCTTCGTGCTGTTGGGGGCGTATTATATCGGGCGGGAAAAGCTCCGGCGGGAAAGATTGCTGGAAAAGATGAACATACAGGATCTGTAAAACAGAAAAACGCCGTTCCAGACAGACGCATCCGGACGGCGTTTTCAGTTATAAGCAAACAGCTTGCGGCAGGCAAGGGATATATAGCCGCCAAGCGCAGCGGCCATCTCTCTGGAAGCAACGGCTTTGTCCGCCAGCGTCACGATCCATGCGATCCGCGTGCGCGGCATGGCCGCGAGCGGGAACATGTGCCGCGCGATTGCCTCGCATTCGCGCTCGGTCAGGCCGAACGTATGCTTCGCGCGGTCGGCCGCGATATGGCCGTGTACAAACGCGTGCATGCGCATCACACGCCGCAGGCCGGAATACCGGCGCAGGTAACGGCGGAAACGCTCGCCGTGCCAGTCGTAACCGAAGAAATCGTGCAGCAACGCCGCGCGGATTACAGAGGCGGTTTCGTCCCCGGACAGACGCATCCGGCGGGCGATGGCATACGCCGCCTGAGCCACGGCGACCGAATGGTCGTACACGGAATTTTCCGCGCCGTGGTGCTGGAACTGCAGAAGCTGCAGATAGCGGGGATGCTTCAGGATATCCCCTGCAAGCCGCTGTATCTCACTCTCCATGGGACTCACCCCTTTCCAGTTTTCTGTCTTTATTATATGCCGCAGAATGCACAAAAACAAGAGGGCGTTTGTTACATTTTTGTGACGTTTATTCGGACGAGCCTGATAAAAGCCGGCGGCATACCCGCCGGTGGAGCAGTACCGCCGCGGCAAGGCCGCAGGCCTCCGCAAGCGGGAACGCCAGCCAGAGGGCCGAAAGGCTGACGTGCGAGAGCAGCACGGCGGCGGGCAGGAGGAGGACAAGCTGACGCAGCAACGCCACGATAAGCGACTCGCTCCCGCGGCCCAATCCCTGCATGCAGCCGGACAGGATGACGGAAATGCCGGCAAGGCAGAACGAAGCGGAGATGATGCGGATGGCGGGGACGCCGAGGGCGAGCATGGCATCCGAGGCGTCGAACAGCCGCAGAAGCGGTACGGGCAGAGCTTCGAACAGCAGCGTACCCGCCGCCATGATGCCGAGCGCGAGCAGCAGCGCATATCGGGTGATCCGCTCGATGCGGCGGCGGTTTTTCGCACCATAGTTGAAGCCAATCATGGGGATGAGCGCGTTGTTGAGACCGTAGACCGGCATGAACAGGAAGTTCTGCAGCTTGTAGTACACGCCGTAAAAGCCGACCGCGGTCTGGGAGAACGGCATCAGGATGCGGTTGAGGCCGACCGTGAGCACGCTCAGCAGGGATTGCTGCAAGGCAGCGGGCAGGCCGATGCGCACGATCTCCGCAAGGATGCGGACATCCGGCCGGAAGCCGCGTACATGGATGCGGACATCCCGATTGAAGCGCACATTGATGAAAAAACCGATTGACATGGCGGTGATCTGGGAGAGGACGGTCGCGAGCGCCGCGCCCGTGGTACCGAGCGCGGGACAGCCGAACAGCCCGAAAATCAGGATCGGGTCGAGGACGCAGTTGAGCAGCGCGCCGATGAGCTGCGTGACCATGTGGTAGACCGTGTTGCCGGTCGCCTGCATGAGCCGTTCCGCGACAAACAGCAGGAAAACGCCGCAGGATGCGGTAGTCACCACCGTCACATAGCCGGCGCCCATATCGACGACAGCGGGTACATCGGTGAACAGCGCGATAAAGTCGCGTCCGAACAGCAGCCCCAGCACAGCGAACACCAGCCAGAAGCAAATGGAAAGAAAAATGCCGTTGACCGCGACCGCGTCCGCTTCCGCCTGCTTTTTCTGTCCCAGCCGGCGCGACAGCAGCGCGTTGACGCCCACGCCCGCGCCGGTCGCAACCGCGATCATTAAAAGCTGCACCGGAAACGCAAGGGAAACGGCGGTCAGGGCGTCCTCACTGATGCGCGCGACAAAAGCGCTGTCCACAATGTTGTACAGCGCCTGCACGAGCATGGACAGCATGATCGGAAACGACATGGTAACGATCAGCCGCCCTTCGGGCATGGTCCCCATTTTATTTTCACCGGCCATATGCTTCACCCCGTTTTTACTATTATAACAGATAAACCGGCAAAGAAAAAGCCGCAGCTTTAAACTGCGGCTCTGTTCGGCTCACAGGCCGACCGGCGTGTCCATAATCATCTGGCGGTAGGCCAGCTCCTCGAAGCCGAGCATCCGGTACAGCGCGGCGGCGCGCACATTGCTTTCGGTCACCTCCAGCCGGTAGCGCGCGGCGCTGTTGTATTTTTCGTGTGCGGCAGCGATCATTTTGCGGCCGATGCCCGTGCCGCGCACGGTCTCGTCCACCATCAGTTCGTCCAGCCATACGCACAGCCCGCCCGCCTCATTCGACCAGGTGAGCGCGAGCAGCAGGTAGGCGCAGGGCGCGCCGTCGTCGTCCTCCGCGATCAGGCAGTCCGCGTAGGGCGTGCCGTGCAGCAGCAGTTCGAACGTGCGCTCGGCGTTCTGCGGCGGGATTGCATGGTCGCAGGCGGAAGAGCGGTAGAACGCCGCGTTGCGGCTGAGGAAAAAGTCGCGGTCGCGCGGCTCGATCGATCGGATATGCATAGGAAAACCTCCTGTTTGACAAAAAACGGTGTTTCGCGTGCCTTTGCTCCCAGACAGCGGCTTCAGCCGAGCTGAGCGAGAGCCTGGTCAAGGTCCGCGATAATGTCCTCCACATTTTCCAGGCCGACCGAAACCCGCACAAGGCCCGGCTCGATACCTGCGGCGACGAGCTGCTCGTCCGTGAGCTGGCGGTGGGTTTCGCTGGCCGGATGCAGCACGCAGGTACGGATATCCGCCACATGGACCTCGTTGCAGGCAAGCTGCAGGCTGTCCATGAACTGCATGGCCGCGCCGCGGCCGCCCTTGATATCGACCGACATCACGCCCGAGGTGCCGAGCGGCAGATACTTCTGCGCGCGTTCGTAATGTTCGTTGCCGGGCAGGGCGGGGTAGCGCACGGAAGCGATCCTGTCCGACGCCTGTAGGTACTCGGCGACCGTGAGCGCATTTTCACAGTACCGCTTCATGCGCACGGGCAGGGTTTCCAGGCCGAGGTTCAAAAGGAATGCGGAGTGCGCCGCCGGATAACAGCCGAAATCACGCATAAGCTGCATGCGCGCCTTAATGATATAAGCCATGCTGCCGAATTCACGGGTATAGACAACGCCGTGATAGCTCTCGTCCGGCTCGGTGAAGTCGGGGAATTTGCCTGAGGCGGCCCAATCGAACCGGCCGCCGTCCACGATGACGCCGCCGCCCTGGACCGCGTGGCCGTCCATATATTTTGTGGTGGAATGGATGACGATATCCGCGCCCCATTCGATCGGGCGGCACAGGATGGGCGTGGCAAACGTATTATCGATGATTAGCGGCACGCCGTTTTTGTGCGCGATATCCGCCCACTTTTGGATATCGAACACGGTCAGCGCCGGATTGGCGAGCGTTTCACCAAACACAGCCTTGGTGTTGGGCTTGAACAGCTTCTGGATTTCTTTCGCGTCTGCTTCCGCATCCGCCCAGATACACTCGATGCCGAGCTTTTTGAGCGTCACGCCGAACAGGTTGATCGTGCCGCCATAGATCGTGGAAGCCGCGATGAAGCTGTCCCCCGCGGAACAGAGGTTGAGGATGGCGAGCAGGCTCGCCGCCTGGCCGGAGCTGGTGAGCATCGCGCCCACGCCGCCCTCCAGCGCGGCGATTTTCTTTTCCACCGCGTCGCAGGTCGGATTGGCAAAGCGCGAGTACATGTACTCGGTCGGCATATCGAACAGGGATGCGATCTTTTCGGTCGAATCGAACCGGTAGGTGGTAGACTGAACGATGGGCATGACGCCTGGGCCGCCGTTTTCGGGCTTGTAGCCCTCATGCAGGCATTTTGTTTCGATCTTCATATTTATTATAGCTCCTTTGCAGGAATTTTTTGCACAAGGGTATTTTAACACGCGGGGGAGGGAGGGTCAAGGGAATTGCGCCCCTTGACGTGGGAACGACGCGCCGCCCGGTGCGGGGGCAAAAGGGGAGGACAACCCGCATGGGGTTTCCTCCCCTTTTGAATTTCCCTGCTTTCCTTATCACGGTAAGCGCAACGGCTTCCACCCTAGGGGGTGCAGGGAAACCCAGGCAGCGTCTCCTCCCTTCCGCGCGCGCTGTTACGCGCGCATGGACCGTTTCGGACAGGCGGTATCCGTTTTCCCGCTGTCCAGTTCTAACCTCCGCGCGAACAGAGCTCCCGCAACAGTCTCCGTATTTTTTCGGAGCGGTCCTGGTCAGAAATAGGAACGGCGCAGCCGTTCCGGCCTCCGGCCTGCGCATCAGGGAAAAGGGGTGATTGGCAAGAGGGGAGAAACCGTTGGTTTCTCCCCTCTTGTCCGCCCGCGCCGCGCAGGCGCAGTTTCCCCGCTTGACCCAAGCGGAGACGCTTACCGTTTGCGCGGCGGTGCGGGATCGTTGGTGCGCTCAAGGAGATAATCGGTTGAGGTATTATAAAAATCGGCCAGTCCTACCAGTATGGAGAGGGGCATATTATGCTCGCCGTTTTCATAGTAACTATAAGTTCGCTGTGAAATATGCAGATAGCTTGCGACCTGCTGCTGACTCAAATCGTTATCCTCGCGTAAATTTCGTATACGCTTATATAACATATTATCACCTCATTAAATATTTTAACAGAACAAAATATTCTATTGAAATATAGAATAAAATATGCTAAAGTTAATGAGAGGTGATTTGTGTGAACCGATCCATTTATCAGGAATTACAGGCCGCCGCCGAGCGTGTATGCGTCAGCAAGGACGGCCCAGCATGGCAAAACCTGAACCAGGCGCAGGATGAATTTGACGCGCTTCTGCCGCGCGTCCTCCACCGCAGCTTCCGTCGGGTGTGCGACCAGGCGGTTGCCGCGGCCGCAGAGCATGGCGAGGATTGCTTCCTGCTCGGGCTGCGCTGCGGCCTGCTGCTGATGGCGGACGCGCGGGCGCTCGACGGAGCATAGCCGCGCAAGGATTTCCGTGGACTTTGCCCGCCCGCTTTGCTATAATAGGGGCATAGAAAAATCTATGGAGGAATACGGCAATGACCGATGAAAAAATCGCGCGCATCAACGAGCTGGCGAAAAAAGCCAAGGCCGAAGGGCTGAGCGAGGCGGAAAAGGCCGAGCAGAAAGCCCTGCGCGAGGAATATATAGCGGGCTTCCGCAAAAGCTTGAAGGCACAACTGGACCGGACGGTCGTCCTCAATCCGGACGGCACCTCCTACAAGCTGCGGCAGAAAAAAGGCGGGCATTGATGCGCCTGCCGGAGCATGTTGCCGCCGCGATCATGCGCCTGGAGGCGGCGGGGTTTGAAACCTGGGCGGTCGGCGGCTGTGTGCGCGACAGCCTGCGAGGTGATCCGCCGCATGATTGGGATTTGTGTACCGCCGCGCGGCCGGAGGAGATGCGGGCGGTGTTTGCGGGTGCGCGCGTGTTGGAAACCGGCCTGAAGCATGGCACGCTGACCCTGCTGACGGAAGAAGGTCCGCTGGAAATCACGACCTTCCGCGCGGATGCCGGTTATTCGGACGGGCGGCATCCAGACACCGTGTTGTTCGTGCCGGAGGTGCGCGCTGATCTGGCGCGGCGCGATTTCACGGTAGGAGCAATGGCATGGCACCCGCAGCGCGGGCTGTGCGACCCGTTCGGCGGGCGGGACGACCTGAAAAATGGTATCCTGCGCGCGGTCGGCGATCCGGATGCACGCTTCCAAGAGGATGCGCTGCGCATTCTGCGCGCGGTGCGGTTTGCCGCCCAGTTCGGCTTTACAGTGGAGCCGCGGACCGCAGCCGCCATGCGCCGCCAGACAGGGCGACTGGAATGCATTGCCGCCGAGCGCGTGCGCGCGGAGCTGACCGACACGCTGTGCGGACGGTTCGCGCAGCGCGCGCTGATGGGCTTTTCCGATATTTTTGCCGCGGCGCTGCCCGAACTGCGGCCGATGCTCGGCTGCGCCCAGCAAAACCCGCACCATCGGTACGATGTGTGGGAGCACAGCGTCCGCGCGGTCGGGCAGGTGCCGGCAGAACCTGTGCTGCGCTGGTCCATGCTGCTGCACGACTGCGGCAAGCCCGCCTGCAAAACCGTGGATGCAAATGGCGTCGGCCATTTTTACGGCCACCCCAAGGCCAGCCGTGAAATCGCGGCTGGTATCTTGCGCCGCCTGCGTTTTTCGGGCGAGGATACGGCCCGCATCCTGCTGCTGGTCGAACAGCACGACCTCCCTCTGGGCGATAATGGTCGGCAGGTGCGCCGCCGTCTGTCGCAGATCGGGGAGGCCAGGTTCCGCGACCTGCTGGCCATCAAAAAAGGGGACGCGGTCGGACAGGGAACGCATCCGGAGGATATCGCTTGGCTGCATGCGATCGAAAAACGGCTGAACGGCGTGCTGGCGGCGGAGGATTGCTTTTCTCTGCGCCGGCTCGCGGTGGATGGAAACGACATCAAGACGCTCGGCCTGTCCGGCCCGGCGGTCGGGGAGATGCTGCGCGCATTGCTCGACGCGGTGATCGAGGAACAGGCCGCAAACACGCGGGAGGCGCTCCTCGCGCTCGCCCGCGCCCGAATGGAGGAACGACATGACGAGCAAAGAACTGTTTATCGAGACTTATAACAAGAATATCCGCCGCCCGGGCGCGGAAAAGCTGCTGGCGTGGATGGAAAGCACGGACTTTTTCACCGCTCCCGCGTCCACGCGCTTTCACGCCGCGTATGAGGGCGGCCTGCTCGACCACTCGCTTAACGTATACAATGTGCTGATCTCCAAGCACTACGATCCGGCGGGCGATGATATCGAGAGCTTTACGATCGCCTCGCTGCTGCATGATCTGTGCAAGGCGGGCTTTTACAAGACCGAGCTGCGCAACCGCAAGAACGACCGCGGCGAGTGGGAAAAGGTGCCGGTTTACGCGATCGACGACCAGTTTCCCTATGGACACGGCGAGAAATCGGTGTACCTGATCGAGCGCTTCATGCGCCTGAAAACCGAGGAGGCAATGGCGATCCGCTGGCATATGGGCGGGTTTGACGATTCCGTGCGCGGCGGCAGCTTTTCGCTTGCGCACGCATTCGAAAAGTATCCGCTCGCGGTCAAGCTGCATCTGTCCGATCTGGAAGCTACTTATCTGCATGAGAATAGGAGCGAGTAAGGCATGAAAACAAAGGAATATACCCTGCATACCGAACGGGAGGGCCTGTACGACGTGACCGCGCAGGTGCGCGAAGCAGTGCGGGAAAGTGGCGTGCAGAGCGGTGCTGCGGTCATATACTGTCCGCACACGACCGCCGGCATCACGATCAATGAAAACGCTGATCCGGACGTGCGGCACGACTTGCTGCTGGGGTTGCGCGAAGCCTTTCCCGACCGGCGCGCGTTCCGGCATGCGGAGGGGAACTCCGCCGCGCATTTGAAGTCGAGTTGCGTTGGCACGAGCCAACTGGTGCTGGTCGAGGACGGATGCCTGCTGCTGGGGACTTGGCAGGGTGTGTATTTCTGTGAGTTCGACGGCCCGCGCACCAGACGCTTTCAGGTAAAGGTGCTGGGGGATAGCGCCGTCGGATGAGCCTGTTCCGCAGAGGGGATACCGCTGACGGATAGGAAACGGGAAGCATGCTGCAGACCGGCCGTATCCGGCCGGTCTTTGTGTTGCGGATACAAGCAGGACTGTCAGAAAAATGCACAGAATAAAAATATGGTTTTGGGTGAGAAAAAACAAAGAATCACTCCTGCGGAAAATTCTCAGAGAAATTTGAAAAAAAGTACTTGACATTTTGGTTAGCTTATGCTAACTTATATTCAGGTTAGCCGAGGCTTACTGATATGCTCGATGACCGGTGCCGCTTTCGCGGAACGGAGCGGCGCACCATACATACACAGCTTCCTCTGTATTTTGCGCATCTATCCGAACAAAACAGACCGTTAAGACTGCGCGGCCGTATGGCTAACCGCGGCCGCGCTGTTCGGAACGTTGCGGATAAAGGAAACTGATCCGGTAAAAATACAGGGCAGGAGGTGCGTGACAAGATGATGAACCAACTGGACCGACAGCTCGCGGCGTATTGCTCGCCGACGCTGGCGGGGATTAAACCAGCAAGCCTGGTATCGTTCGACCGCGCGCTGTATCCCGATCTGCCACAGCGTCTGAAAACTTACCGCGAGGCGTTTGCCCCGCGCGGCATGTGCTTTGAGATCGTCTGTGCCTGCCGCGGGCGGTATCTGCTGATGGTCTACCAAAAGCAGGCGCTCGAGCGGCATATGGCGGAGCCTTGTGTGCAGCATGTGCTGGCGTCGTTCGGCTACCCAGCCGGCCAGCCGTTGCAGGACCTCTTGCGGGAGCTGAAGCGCAGGATCGCGCTTTCCGAAACCTTCCCGCATGAAATCGGTCTGTTCCTGGGATATCCGATCGAAGATGTCGTGGGGTTTATCCGGAATGCCGGACGGGGCTGCAAGCTCAGCGGCTACTGGAAAGTATATGGCGACGCGCAGGCTGCGTCGCGGTTGTTTGACCGCCTTTCGCGGGTGTGCCGCGCGGTGACAAAACGGATCGAGCAAGGGGAAACGCTGCTCGAGGTGTTTGCCGCGGCATAGGCGCAAAGCGTTTCATAATGCATCTAAAATAATCAACAATAATCAACAGGAGGATTTGACAGAAATGAGCAAAGCTGCAGTAATTTATTGGAGCCAGACCGGCAATACCGAGCAAATGGCAACCGCGATCGCGGAAGGAATCCGCGAGGGCGGCATGGAATGCGATCTGCTGAACGTGGCGGATACCAACGCCGGCGCTGCGGCAGGATACGATAAGATTGCGCTTGGCTGTCCGGCGATGGGCGCGGAGGTGCTCGAGGAAGCGGAGTTCGATCCGTTCTTCACCGAGCTGGAGAACAGGCTCGCGGGCCGCAAGGTCGCGCTGTTCGGCTCCTACGGCTGGGGCGACGGACAGTGGATGCGCGACTGGGTGCAGCGCACCAACGATGCAAACGCCAATATTTACACGGACGAAGGCCTGATGATCAACGAGACGCCCGACGAAGACGGGCTGGCCAAGTGCAGGGAGTTCGGCAAAGGCTTTGCCGCTTACTAAGACAATTTCCCGCGCCGGCGCGCCTTTTCGCGCGAAGCGCGTATTCGATTGGCTTTCCGCGGTTTTCCGCGGAAAGCCGCGGAAACACACAGCGTGTGTTTGAATACCCGTGCGGAGAAAGGCTTCGCGTGCCGGAGCGTTTCGAAGCAGCAGGCGCATCCGCGCGCAGCGCGGTGCGTCCCTCGATGGAAGCCGTCGGCTTCCATCGAAAATAAACCGGTCATACCCGCCGCGACGGCGGTGGTTATGATACAAATATCCTTTCTTGTCCCGGGGGAAACCCCAGGGTATACTGCCCGGTATGCCCAACATAACATGAGCCCGCGGCTGTCCGGAACAACGGCTGCGGGCTTCCTCCTGCCCGACTGGCAGGAATGGGAAGCACTGTACAAATTAGCTGCCGCAAACCCTGCTGTTCTTGGTGAGAATTGACAAACCTGTTCCGGTCCGCTTGACAAATAAAGTTAGCGATGGTAAACTTAGCACGGTTAAGGGGTTAGAAAGAGCTAACCCCTGCTTTACAGGGTTTGGGTTAGCTCCTACTAACAAAGAAAAGGAGAGGATTGCTATTATGCCGCTTACGATGATAGACGCCGGTGTGGAGACTACGGTAAAACAGATCCACGGTCGGGATCAGACACGCCGGTTCCTGCAGAACCTTGGTTTTGTCGAGGGGGCGAAGGTGAGGGTCGTCTCTTCTTTGCAGGGCAACCTGATCGTATCCGTAAAAGACGTCCGCGTTGCGATTTCGCAGCAGATGGCGTCTCGTATCTATGTCTGAAGGGGGAAAAACAATGGGCAATCTGAGAACTACGCCGTGCGGCGCAACTGTTACCGTGCGTAAGATCGAGGGCGAGGGCGCGACCCGTCGCCGCATCATGGATATGGGGCTGACGCGCGGGGCTGAGGTATATGTCCGCAAGGTGGCGCCGCTGGGCGATCCGATCGAAGTCACGGTGCGCGGCTATGAGCTTTCGCTGCGCAAGGCGGATGCGGAAAAAGTACTGGTTGACTAAAAAATTGCACATAGGTTAGCGAAAGCTAATTGAAAGGAAGGGGAAACAACATGTCTATTCGTTTGGCGCTTGCCGGCAACCCGAACTGCGGCAAGACCACGATGTTCAACGACCTGACCGGCGCGACGCAGTATGTCGGCAACTGGCCGGGCGTTACCGTGGAAAAGAAAGAGGGCCGCTGGAAAGCGGACAAGGAAATCCGTATCACCGACCTGCCGGGTATTTACTCGCTTTCGCCGTATACGCTGGAGGAAGTGGTCGCACGCGACTATCTGGTGGGGGAAAAGCCGGATGCCATCATGGATCTGGTGGATGCGTCCAACATAGAGCGCAACCTGTACTTAACCACCCAGCTGCTCGAAATGGGTATTCCGGTCGTCGTGGCCCTGAACATGATGGACATTGTGGAGAAGCGCGGCGATGTGATCGACGTGAAGAAGCTGTCCAGCCTGCTGGGCGTGCCGGTCGTGGAAACCGCGGCGGTCAAGGGCAAAGGGACAAAGGAACTGGTGGAGGCCGCGAAGAAGGCGGTGTCTGCCGGCAAGCTCCCGCCCCAGCATGAATTTCCGGAGAATATTGAAAAGGCGCTGCAGCAGATCACGGACATGATCGCGGGCGTGACCGAGGAAAGCCAGCGCCGCTGGTATGCGGTCAAGCTGTTCGAGCGCGATCAGAAGGTGATGGCCCGTTTCCAGTTCAGCGTGGATACGCAGGCAAAGCTGGAAGCCATCATCAGCGCCGTCGAGGAGGAACTGGACGATGACGCGGAATCCATCATTACGGATGCGCGCTACCAGTATATCGGCGGCATTGTCAAGGCCTGCGTCAAAAAGAAAAAGACCGGCATGACCGTGTCGGACAAGATCGACCATATCGTGACCAACCGCATCCTGGCGCTACCGATCTTTGCGCTGGTCATGTTCATTGTGTATTATGTATCGGTGACCACGGTCGGCACCATCCTGACCGACTGGGCCAACGACGGCGTGTTCGGCGACGGCTGGCATCTGGCCGGCTATGGCGCGGGCGCGTATGAGGAAGCCGGAGCGGAATACGAAACGCAGACCGCTTACCGCGACGCATGGCTGGCGGCCGCGGAAGAGGGCGGCGTGGATGTTTCGGCCATTACCGAGCAGTTGGAGGCCGAGGAGCCTGACGCCGACGTGCTTGCGGGCGCAACCGCCGCGCTGGCTGCGGACGCTTCCGCAGCCGATATCGTAGGCACCGCGGCGTTTGAGGACGAGGAGACCGGCACGGTCACCGAGGAAGCGGTTGACTTCGGTATGTTTGAAACCGCGATGGCGGCCGAGGAGCCGGATCCGGCGAACTATGGCATTTGGGTGCCTGGCATTCCCGTGTTGCTGGAAGGCGCGCTGGGCGGCCTTGGCATCGCTGACTGGCTGTACAGCCTGATTATGGATGGAATTGTTGCCGGCGTCGGCGCGGTGCTGGGCTTTGTCCCGCAGATCTTGGTGCTGTTCATCTTCCTGGCGTTGCTGGAGGACTGCGGCTACATGGCGCGCGTCGCGTTCATCATGGACCGTATTTTCCGCAAGTTCGGCCTTTCGGGCAAGTCCTTTATCCCCATGCTGATCGGCACGGGCTGCGGCGTACCCGGCGTCATGGCGTCGCGCACGATCGAGCAGGAGCGCGACCGGCGCATGACGATCATGACGACTACGTTTGTACCCTGCGGCGCGAAGCTGCCAATCATCGCGCTGATCGCGGGCGCGCTGTTCGACAACGCGGGCTGGGTTGCGTTCTCCGCCTATGTGATCGGCGTGCTGGCCATTATTGTTTCGGGCATCATGCTCAAAAAGTTCAGGATGTTCGCGGGCGAACCGGCGCCGTTTGTTATGGAGCTGCCTGCCTACCATACGCCCACTCTGGTCAACGTGCTCCGCTCGATGTGGGAGCGCGGCTGGTCGTTCATTAAAAAGGCCGGTACGATCATTCTGCTCTCCACCATCGTCCTCTGGTTCCTCCAGAGCTATGGCTGGGAGAACGGCGCGTTCGGCGCGGTCGAGAATATCGACAACTGCATTCTGGCCGGCATCGGCAACGCGCTTGCACCGATCTTTGCGCCGCTTGGCTGGGCAAGCTGGCAGAACGTGGTGGCAACCGTCACCGGCTGGATCGCCAAGGAGAACGTCGTCGCCACCTTTGGACAGACCTATGGCTTTGCCGAGGTCGCGGAAGATGGCGTGGAAATCTGGGCCAACCTGCAGGCTTCCTTCACCGCGGTCAGCGCGTATTCGTTCATGTGCTTCAACCTGCTTTGCGCACCGTGCTTCGCGGCGATGGGCGCAATCAAGCGTGAGATGAACAACGCCAAGTGGACCTGCTTTGCGATTGGCTATATGATGGTGTTTGCGTATGCGGTTGCCCTGATGGTTTACCAGTTCGGCGGCCTGCTCACGGGCGAGCTTTCGTTCGGCGTGGGTACCATTGCGGCGGTTATCGTCCTGGCGCTGATGATCTACCTGCTGGTCCGTAAGCCGGCCAAGGCCGACGGTGCCGAGGGGCTTCGCAAAATGAGCGTGCAGGCGTAACGCCGCGCGGCACCCTGGAAAGGAAGCGTGACTATGTTATCTATCGTTTCTAACCTTGTGGTCGGCGCGCTCGTTGCCGCCGCCATATTCTTCGCAGCGCGCAGTGTTTACCGCCAATTCCAATCCGGCGGCTGTTCCGGTTGTTCGGGCGGCTGCGGCAAATGCAGCGGTGGAAGCTGCCACTGCGAGCCGAAAAAGTAAAGAAACGCCCATCCGGCACTGCCGGATGGGCGTTTTATCATGTCAACGGAACAGGTCGGGCAGGAACAGGTCGCGCCGGGGGATACGCGCCCAGGAAAAGTGGGGGATCAGTTCGCGCGCGGCGGCCGGCTCTGGCCGTTCGGTCAGGCCGGCGGCATAAGCCAGCGCGCCGACGACCTGCTCGGGGGAGAACCGCTGGCGCAGCCGGCCGAGGTCAAGGTCTTCGTCCCGCTTGCTCAGCCTGCGCCCGTCATGGTCGCAGAGCAGCGGGATGTGGAAGAACGCGGGCGACGGAAAGCCGAATAGCCGGTGCAGCCAGATCTGGCGCGGCGTGGAGGAGAGCAGGTCAGCCCCGCGCACTACCTCGGTCACGCCCGAGAGCGCGTCGTCCACAACGACCGCAAGCTGGTAGGCGAACACACCGTCCGACCGGCGGATAATAAAGTCCCCGCACTCCCGCGCGAGGTTTTCGCTGTATGCGCCGAACACCCCGTCCGTGAACGAAACGGTTTCGTCCGGCACTCGCACCCGTGTTGCCGGGGCGCGTGTTTTCCACTTTTCCGCAGCCTGCTCAGCCGTCAGCCCGCGGCAGGTGCCGGCATAGACCACGCGCCCATCGGAAAGATGCGGGGCGCTGGCGGCGTGCAGCGCGGCGCGCGAGCAGAAGCAGGGGTAGAGCAGCCCCTTGCCGCGCAGCATAGTCTCGTATGTTTCGTAAACAGCGGCGCGCTCGGATTGATAGGGAACCTCGCCGTCCCAATCCAAACCGAGCCAGCGCAGGTCGTCCAGGATCAGGTCCGCATAGCGGCGCGGGCAGCGCATTGCGTCCAGATCCTCAATGCGCAGCAGATAGCGCCCGTTTTGACGCCGCGCGCTCAGCCATGCCAGCAGCGCGCACAGCACGTTCCCCAGGTGCATGCGCCCGCTCGGGCTGGGCGCAAAGCGTCCGATGGTATGCATGGGCAAAGCCCCCTTTCGCCTCCCTATCTTACCATAAATGGAATGGGCTTTGCAACGGCGGTTTTTTTCGGTATAATAGAAACAATATTCAGGAGGTGGAAAAATGAAAAAGAAATGGCTTTCCCTATTGCTCGCCGTGCTGTGCCTGTGCGGGCTGGCAGCGTGCAAGGGGGATACGCCGGCGGATACGGCGCCGCCGGACGCGCCTGCGCAGGTAGAGACGGGAACCGGCGGCGAAGCGGCGGAAGACAGCGTGGAAGCAGCGGCGGGCGTTGCGGAAGAGGATATCTCCGCGGCCGAGCATTATGTCAATAACCTGCCGCTCGAATCCCAGGTCGCGCAGATGTTTTTTGCGCGCTGTCCGGAGGCCGACGCGGCGGTACTCGCCGGTCAGTACGATATCGGCGGCTATATCCTGTTCGGCCGCGACTTTGAGGGGCAGACCAAGGAGAGCGTGGCCGCGGTCATCCAATCCTATCAGGATGCGGCGGCGACCCCCATGCTGATCGGCGTGGACGAGGAGGGCGGAACGGTCGTCCGTATTAGCTCCAACCCCAATTTCCGCGCGGACAGGTTCTGGTCGCCGCAGGCGCTGTATAACGAGGGCGGCTTTGCGCTGATCACGAGCGATGCCAAGGAAAAGGACGAGCTGCTCGCCTCGATCGGTGTAAACGTCAACTTTGCGCCTGTGTGCGATGTATCCACCGACCCCGCGGACTTCATCAACGCCCGCGCTTTCGGCAGGGACGCAGCGCAGACCAGCGAATACGTCCGCACGGTCGTCGCGCAGATGCTGTCCGACCAGATCGGCATGGTGCTCAAGCATTTCCCAGGCTATGGCAATAATTTGGACACGCATACCGGCATCGCCATCGACGAGCGGCCCATCGAATCATTTCGGGAAAGCGATTTCCTGCCGTTCCGAGCGGGGATCGACGCGGGCGCGCAATCGGTCCTGGTCAGCCATAATATCGTGACCTGCATGGACGCCGAGCTGCCCGCCTCGCTCTCCCCCGCGGTGCATCAGGTGCTGCGGGACGAACTGGGCTTTGACGGCGTGGTCATGACCGACGACCTTATCATGGAGGCGATCACGGACTATACGGGCGGCGCGGACGCGGCGGTGCTGGCGGTGCAGGCGGGCAACGATATGCTGGTTTCCTCGGATTTCGTTACGCAGTATAACGCGGTGCTGGCGGCGGTGCAGGACGGTACGATCAGCGCTGACCGGATACGGGAATCCGCGATCCGCGTGATCCAGTGGAAAATCGATCTCGGCCTGCTGGCGGTTTGATAAAAAATCTCCCCTCGGGGAGATTTTTTATTACCAGTCTGTAGCTGAGCAGCTTTTCCTGTTTTTTTGCAAATACTACTTGACAAATGCTGCAAACCCCTGTATCCTAATTCATATAAAACACCTATGAATAGTGGAAATAAAGGGAGGCGGCAGTCCATGATGCTTCCGCGAGGGAAACGATGTACCGGCGGGCTGTAACATAGACAGGCCCTGGTTCGATAAATATTCACATAACGGAAAGGCGGTAATTCACCATGTCTGATATTAAAAGAAGCTTTGCCGAACTGATCGGCAACACCCCGCTGTACGCGGCGGATAAATTTGCTCAGAAGTCCGGCGCGGGCGCCGAGATCCTGGCAAAGCTGGAGTATTTCAATCCTGCGGGCTCGGTCAAGGACCGCATCGCCAACGCGATGATCGACGACGCAGAGGCGAGCGGCGCGTTAAAGCCCGGCGCGACCATCATCGAGCCGACGAGCGGTAACACTGGCATCGGCCTGGCGGCGGTCGCGGCGGCGCGTGGCTACCGGATCATCCTCACTATGCCGGAAACCATGAGCGTCGAGCGTCGCAATATGCTGAAAGCATACGGCGCGGAGCTGGTACTGACCGAGGGGGCGAAGGGTATGTCCGGCGCGATCGCGCGTGCGGATGAGCTGGCAAAGAACATCCCGAACAGCTTTATTCCCGGCCAGTTTGTCAACGCGGCCAACCCGGCGGCGCACCGTGCGAGTACGGGACCGGAGATCTGGAGCCAGTCGGGCGGCAAGGTGGATATTTTTGTCGCGGGCGTCGGCACGGGCGGCACGGTTACCGGCGTCGGCCAGTATCTCAAGGAGCAGGACCCGAACGTCAAGGTCGTGGCGGTGGAGCCGGATGAATCCCCCGTGCTGTCCACTGGAAAGGGCGGTCCGCATAAGATACAGGGCATTGGCGCGGGCTTTGTGCCGCAGGTGCTGGATACCAAGGTGTATGACGAGGTCATGCGCGTCAAGGGCGAGGACGCGTTCGCGACCGCGCGGGTGTTCACGCACAGCGAGGGTCTGTTCGTCGGTATTTCGTCCGGTGCGGCGCTGTGGGCGGCGGTCGAGCTTTCCAAGCGACCGGAGAACGCAGGCAAGACCATTGTCGCGCTCCTGCCCGATACGGGCGACCGGTATCTGTCCACCCCGCTGGTCAGCGATTGAGCCTGCGGCTCTTCCATTCGATACAGCAAGCGGCGGAGCATATGCTCCGCCGCTTTTTACGCCCAGAAAAGGGCGGGGAAAGAAAAATTTTTGAAAGGCCGAACCAAAGCCCCGCCTGTTCCATCTAATGAAGCGAAAGCAGGTTGAGGCGGCCGCCAAACGCTTTCGGAAAGGAACGACCCGCCTATGATGGACAAAGCAGAATTCACCGCCGCAGTGCTGGAAGCAGAGCCGGCGCTATACCGCGTCGCAAAGGCCATGCTCCGCAGCGAGCAGGACTGCGCGGACGCAGCGCAGCAGGCTATCCTGCGCGCGTGGGAGCAGCTGGATACGCTGCGCCGGCCGAAATATTTCAAAACCTGGTTGACGCGCATCCTGATTAATGAATGCCGCGCGATCCTGCGCCTGCGGCAGCGGCTCGCGCCCTATAAGCAGGAGCAGGCCGAGTGTATCCCCGCACCGGCGGCGGACGACCACAGCGACCTGTATGAAGCGCTGCTGTCGCTGGATGAAAAATACCGCCTGCCGGTGGTGCTGTTTTACCTGGAGGGCTTCAAAACGCGCGAGATCGCCAGCCTGCTCGGGGTGCCGGAGGGTACGGTCAAAAGCAGGCTGCGGACAGCGCGCGAGCTGCTCCGCAAGGATTTGGAAGGAGCGTGTTTTGCATGATGCACCCGAATGATTTTCCCCAGATGACCCCGCAGTTTGACCAGCGCGTCCGCGCGGCGCTGGAGAGCCTGCCCGAGCGTCCGTGCCGGACGCGGCGTTTCCCATGGAAGCGCGTGGTATCGATCGGCTGTGCCGCCGCGCTGTGCATCGGCGGCACAGCGTTTGCGGCGGGCGTCAGCGGCGGCTTTCCGCTGCTTTTCCCCAACGGCACGGACGCGCCCCTCACGGACTATGTCGCCGCCTCCGAGCCGGGTACGCTGACGGATGAGAACGACCAATACCGCCTGTCGGTGGAATCGGTTCTGTTTGACGAGAGCGCGGGCGTGGGCATCGTCAGCCTGCACCTGCAGAATAAGTCGGGCGATGGGGTGATGCCGTTCGCCGTGATCGAGCTGCTGCCAGAGTATCAAAACCAGCCCGACCTGGTTTGGAGTACTCTGTCCGAATGCTGCGCCGTGCAGGATGGGCAGTACAATTTCAGCGTGATGTACGGCGAATATGGCTTCTGCGGCAGCCGCTTCTATCTGGATAAGAGCCGTTCGACCGAAAACGATTACTATTTGGAAGGCGCTTTCATCCCCAGCGGCGACTACTCGGCGGGTACGCCCCTGCGCCTTGTTATGCAGGAACAGGGCAGGGAGCAGGTGGTTTCCAACGGTGCAAGCATCGGCCTGGTCGCGCTGGAGGTGCCTCTGCCGGAATTCCAGCGGATGCCCAGCTACACGAGCGCGGACAGGGCCGTCACGCTGTCTCAGATCGGCCTGCGCATCACCTCGCAGCAGACGGGGGATATAATCGTGGACGCGGTGGAATACATTGCGGTGAAGATGCGGGATGGCTCTGTAGTAGTTATCACCGACCAGGCAAACCATATCGACCGCACCCTGTATGCGCTTGGCTTTGGCGCGGATGCCGGCTTTGACTACGAAGCCGCCGTGTATGTGCTTGCGCGGACCTTTGACCTTGCGGATGTGCAGGCGGTCGTTATAAACGATACCGAGTATCCGCTTTCCGCCTGACCTAGAGGGAAAAGCAAAACAGGCCGCGGTTTGCGGCCTGTTTTTTCACCCGGCGGTGCCGGAAGCGCAAAAATAAAATTAATAGGTAAACAACTGAGCCCAGTACGGCGTGCCGCCTACCACGGAGTAGCCGACGCCGATGGTGGTGAAGTTCTTGCTCATAATATTCGCGCGGTGTCCGGACGAGTTCATCCACGCGGTGACGACCGCCTGCGGCGTACTCTGGCCGTAGGCGATGTTTTCACCCGCGCCGCGGTAGGAAACGCCGGCCTCGGTCAGCGCAGTCGAAAAAGAGGAGCCGTTGGGACGGGTGTGCGAGAAGGACTGCGCGGATTCCTGTGCGCGCACCTGCGCCGCCTGCTGCACGCGGGCGTCGATCGTCAGGGGAGACAGGCCCTCCTTGGCGCGTTCCGCATTTACCAGCGCGACGACCTGGGAGGCGAAGCTGCCCTGGGAGGAGCCGGTATCGCCGTCCGGCGTCTGCTCGGTATCATTGTCCGGCGTACCCTCGGGACGGTTGTTGTCTGGAAGCTGGCCGGGCTGGTCGTCCGGCTGGTTCTCCGGCTCGTCGTCCGGCGTCTGGTCGGGAAGCTCTTCGCCCGGCGTATCCTCCGGTGTCTGCTCCGGTGTATCCTCCGGCTGTTGGTCGGGCGTTTCGTCCGGCGTCTGCTCCGGCTTGTTGTCAGGCTTTACGACCGGACAGTTGACCTGCTGGCCGCAGAACGAAATATCAAAGCGGTCGCACAACCGCTGGAGCAGCTGGCGCTGGGACTGGGAAGCGAATATGGTGGGGTTGTAGAATTTGCTCATATCGAGATTGGCCGCGCCGGCCGCAGCGGTGGTCGAAATGGTCAGCGCTAACGCCAACGGTACGATTTTCTTGAACTGCATATTTGGATACCTCCTTGGTTTTCGTAGAGTAAACTGGATTGTTTTACTCTCTGGGGCAAAGTATAGCGCATTTTGTAACCGTTTTGCAATGGAAATAGCTGCCGCCCACGGATATATACAGCAGAATCCGGCCGGAAAAGGAATTTTCCGGCCGGATTTCCCGTATTTTATGGGAGTTTTTCAATTTCATAGAGGTTGTTGAGTACCAGCCAAAGCTGGGGAAAGTACCGCATGATATTCCAGATGCTGATGCCGTGCAGCTGGTATTCGCCGGCCAGCGCAAGCTTGGTGCGGATCGAACGGGCGTCCTCGAACCAGACCTCGTGCTCGGCACGGTCGCGCCAGTAATTATAATGCGGCGACTGGGCGGTTTCGTCGAATTGGATGGGCGCGCCGACTTGGATCGCCTGCTCGACCGCCTGAACATTGCCGAGGCTCCGTGCGCGCGTCTGTCCTTTTATATAGGGGAGAGACCAGACGTAACCATAATTTGGAATGCCCATAAAGATTTTCGCGGGCGGGATGACCGAGGTGGCGAACCGGACGACTGGCTCTATCTTGTTGATGGGGGCGACCGCCATAGGCTCGGAAAGGGCGTATCCCCATTCATAGGTCATCAGCAGCACATAGTCCGCGGCCTCGCCAAGCATTTGGTAATCGTGCGCCTCGTATAGGAGCCCGCGCTGCCCGGCCGAGGTTTTGGGGGCGAGCGCGACCATGACGATCTTGCCGAGCGGCTCCAGCCGCGCGCGCACCTCACGGATGAAAGCGGTATAGCTTTCCGCGTCCTCGGGCGGGATGTACTCAAAATCAATGTCCACGCCAGCATATCCCTGTTTTTCCAGGGTTTGAACAAGGTTATCGATCAGCGCCGCGCGCGTGGACGGATTTTGCAGCACAAGATGCGCTCGTTCGCCGGAAAACTGGCCATCCTCGCCGAGCGTGGTCAGAACCAGCAGCGGCTTGACCTGATATTGCCGCGCCATGCGGATCAGCAGGTCGGCATTCTGTGGGAGAATGCGGCCGGTACGGTCAAAGCCGTAGGAAAAAACGGATAAGTACGTCAGATAGGGCAGGGTCTTGCGCAGCAAGCGCGGGTCGATATTCGGATACGCATATCCGTTGACCGCAAAGGCGCCGAGCTTGGGCGTCGGATAGGAAAGCACGAGCATCTGGCCGGGATAGATGCGGTCTGTGCCGCCGAGTTGCGGGTTGTTCTGCCAGAGGGACAGGACGGTCGTGCCGTGCCGCGCCGCAATGCTGCCGAGCGTATCCCCGCGTTTGACCAGATAGGTTTCGGAGGGCTGCGGCACCACGATCGTCTGTCCAGGAGTCAGCCGCGCCGGTTCGCGCAGCTCGTTCTGCTGGATGAGGAACGGGAGCGGCACGCCGTGCGTCTGTGCGATGCGGTAAAGCGAATCGCCGGGCTGTACGACATGAATTACCATAGAAAAACCACCTTTCCCTGCAATCTATGCTGGAATGGGAGAGGTTGCCAATAGTCGTGCGCGGCGCATGGATTTCGGAAAAGCGAAAAAGCGGTTGACAAAGGGGAAAGGGAAGTGTATTATAATGATATTAAATTAATATCATTGTGAGGGATAGAGCATGAACGAAAAGAACATATTTTACGAGGAAAAAGCGCTGCGCGCGCCCAATGGACTGGGGATTTTGCTGCTGGACATCCTGCTATGCATCGCAGCGGTCGCGCTGATCATACTGGGCGCGGTCAATCTGGATGAAATGGGAGGCATGGCGGCTGCTATGCTGGTTGTGGGCATCGTATATCTGGCGGTGCCGAGTTGGCTGCTGGCGTGCGGCATCAAGGTGCTGCGGCCGAATGAGGCGCTCGTACTGACGCTGTTCGGCAAGTACATCGGTACGCTCAAGGGTGAGGGCATTTTTTTTGTCAATCCGTTTTGCAGCTCGGTCAATCCGACGGTAGAAAGCGCCAGCGAGAAAGCGCTCGATGATCTTGCCAAGAATGAAAATACTTCGAGTGGTAAGATTGTCAAGGCGGCGAGCATGAGCAAAAAGCTTTCGCTCAAGACCATGACGCTTAACAACGACAAGCAGAAGATCAATGATCTGCTCGGCAATCCGATCGTCATTGGCATCGCGGTCATCTGGCATATTGAGGACACGGCAAAGGCGGTGTTCGCGGTGGATAACTATCAGGAGTTCCTGTCCATTCAGTCGGACACGGCGCTGCGCAATACGGTACGCTTGTACCCCTACGATGTATCCGAGGGAGGGGACGAAAAAAGCCTGCGTGGGTCCGCGCAGGAGATTGCCGCCGTACTGGCGGAGGAGATACAGGGACGCGTAGCATGCGCAGGTCTGCGGATTGAAGAGGCGCGCATCACTACGCTGGCCTATGCGCCCGAGATCGCGGCGGCCATGCTGCAGCGCCAGCAGGCGAGCGCGGTTGTGGACGCGCGCAAGATGATTGTCGAGGGCGCGGTAGGTATGGTCGAAATGGCGCTGGAAGAGCTGAGCGCCAAGCAGGTGGTGGATCTGGACGATGAGCGCAAGGCGCAGATGGTTTCCAACCTGATGGTTGTGCTTTGCGCAGGAAAGGACGCGCAGCCTGTTGTTAATTCGGGCAGTATTTACTAAAAGAGGGATAAAACATGTTTACGTTTTTTGTGCGGCTCGCGCGCAATGCCGCGATGAATGCTGCCGCATCGGAAATCTTGCCTAAACCGTTGCGGTATGTGCTGCGTATACTGTTCCTTGTGCTGATTACCGCTGCTTCCGGCTTTTGCCTGTTCCTCGCGTGGTCAATGCGTGAGAACATGGTGGCGGCATTGCTGATTGCGGCGCTGGGCGTGATAGGCCTGGCACGACTGGTACGTTTTGTGCGGCGCATTTTGCATAATGAGGCATAGCCTGAAAAACGGCTGGGTGGCGGTGTGAGCGGTATATATCCGAGTTTGAAAAATGATTTAAGGGGGCGCGGCCATGGCGGACAAGGAAAAAGCGAAAAAGCAGGTGCCGTTGCGGCTGTCCGCCTCGCTGTACGACGAGCTGGCCCGATGGGCAGAGGATGAGTTCCGCTCGGTCAACGGCCAGATCGAGTACCTGCTCACCGAAGCGGTGCGCAAAAGGAAAAAAGTACAGACGAAGGATGACGAGTAGCGGACAAACCGGACAGGCTGCTGTGCGGCGGCCTGTCCATTTTTATAGTAATAAAAAATGAAGAGAAAATGCTTGACAAATTATTATAGAAAGCATATACTGTGTACCAGAACAAGGCAAAACCGCAGAGCAAGAGTAAGTAAGAGCGAGACCGCGCTCCCAGAGAGCCGCCCGTTGGTGCGAGGGTGGCAGCGAAGGCCGTTTCCGAATGGACTTGTGAGGGCAGCCCCAAATCCGGCGCGCCGGAGAGTATGGCTGACGGGCATCCCGCCGTTACCAGGGGAGGGCGCGTGTTGGCGCGCTGTTGAGCGGGCGTTTTTACGCCAATTTGGGTGGCACCGCAGAAGTTTCGGCTTTTGTCCCATGATGCAGGACGGCATCGTGAGGGCAAAGGCTTTTTTTCTTGCCCCGATGCCCAGATCGTTTTCAAACGGAGGGCGGTAAATATGATAACACCAGGCTGTGATGCAATCGTAAAACTGGCGGAGCGGTATGCGACCATTCCGGTCTGCCGCGAAATCTACGCGGATATGGTCACGCCGATCGCGCTGCTGCGGCGGCTGCAGGCGCGGTCCAGACGGTTTTTCCTGCTGGAAAGCGTGGAGGGTGGCGAAAAATGGGCGCGCTACTCCTTCCTCGGCTACGATCCGGTGCTGCGCGCACGGTGTAAAAACGGCGTGGTCACGATCGAGGGCGCGGAAAACCGCACCATACAGACCGCAAAGCCGCTCGATGTGCTGCGGGAGCTGCTGGGCAAGTACCGCGCGCCCCGCATCGAGGGACTGCCGCCGTTTACCGGCGGGTTCGTGGGCTACTTCGCTTACGCAATGTTGGGCTACGCCGAACCTAAGCTGCGCATCCGGCGCGGCGCGTGGGAGGACTTCGACCTGCTGCTGTTCGACAAGGTGATCGCCTACGACCATCTGCGGCAAAAGCTCGTGCTGGTTGTCAACATGAGTACGGACAGCGTGATGGAGAATTACGGCAAAGCCTGCGCCGAGCTGGAAAACATGGCCGCACTGGTGAACGACCAAAGCCCGCTCCCGCCGCTGCAGGCCGCGGAAACGCCCTGCTTCTCCTGCAGCATAACCGAGGAACAGTACGCGGCAGTTGTCCGCAAAACGCGGGAATACATCTATAACGGCGATATTTTTCAGGCAGTGCAGTCGCGGCAGTTCACCAGCCCCTATACGGGCAGCCTGCTTCCGGCCTACCGTGTGCTGCGCACGACCAACCCCTCGCCCTACATGGTGTTTTTGTCCATCGACGGAGACGAGATCATGTGTTCCTCGCCCGAAACGCTGGTGCGTCTGCAGGACAGGCGGCTGACCACCTTTCCGGTCGCCGGCTCCCGCCCGCGCGGCGCGACACCG
The DNA here is from genome assembly GCF_900291975.1 of Agathobaculum massiliense. Taxonomy (GTDB): domain Bacteria; phylum Bacillota; class Clostridia; order Oscillospirales; family Butyricicoccaceae; genus Agathobaculum; species Agathobaculum ammoniilyticum. The sequence goes on along the minus strand of NZ_OMPN01000001.1, from coordinate 866,519 downwards.
GCCGAGGACAAGACGCTCGAACGCGAGCTGCTGGCGGACGAAAAGGAGCTTTCCGAGCATAATATGCTGGTCGATTTGGGACGCAACGACCTGGGGAGGGTGTCGCGGATCGGCTCGGTGGAGGTGACCGCCTATCAGATGATTCACCGCTATTCCAAGATCATGCACATCTGCTCGCAGGTCGAGGGCGATCTCGCGGACGGCTGCGACGCGCTCGACGCGCTCGAGGCGGTGCTGCCCGCGGGTACGCTGTCCGGCGCGCCTAAAATACGTGCGTGCGAGATCATTGAGGAGCTGGAGCGCGCGCCGCGCGGCGTATACGGCGGCGCGCTCGGCTATTTGGATCTGGCGGGCAATATGGACACCTGCATCGCCATCCGCATGGCGGCGAAGAAGGAGGGCATGGTCACCGTGCAGGCGGGCGGCGGTATCGTGGCGGACTCCGTGCCGCATAACGAATATATGGAAAGCGCGAACAAGGCGCGCGCGGTGATGAGCGCGATCGAACGCGCATCGGAGGTGGACGGCTGATGATACTCCTGATCGACAATTACGATTCCTTTGCCTACAACCTGTACCAGCAGGCCGCGGCGATCCGGCCGGATATTCGGGTGGTGCGCAACGACGCGGTAACGGCCGGCGCGGTCGAGCAGATGCAGCCCTCGCACATCCTCCTGTCGCCCGGCCCAGGCTACCCGAAGGACGCGGGCGTCTGCGAGGACGTGATCCGGCGCCTGGGCGGCCGCATCCCCATTCTCGGCGTGTGCCTCGGGCATCAGGCGATCTGCGAGGTATTCGGCGCGCGTATCGTACACGCGAAACGGCTGATGCACGGCAAGCAGAGTACGGTCACACTCGATCCAGACGATCCGCTGTTCCGCGGGCTGGAAGGGCAGGTGACGGTCGCGCGCTACCACTCGCTGGTGGCCGAGCCGGACACCCTGCCGGACTGCCTTGTCGTGACCGCGCGCGATGGGAACGGCGAGATCATGGCCGTGCGGCACAAAACGTGGCCCGTTTACGGGGTGCAGTTCCATCCGGAATCCATCCTGACCCCGCGGGGCGATACGATACTGAAAAATTTCCTATCCACCCATTGAGCTAAGGAGGCAAAGCAAATGATACAGCAGGCGATCCACACAGTGATCAACGGCAGGGATCTGGATTATGACACCGCCCGCGCCACGATGCAGGAGATGATGGACGGTACGGCGACCGATATCGAGATGGCGACGCTGCTCACCGCCCTGCGCATGAAGGGCGAAACCATCACCGAAATCACGGCCTGTGCCGAGGTGATGCGCGAAAAGGGCGCGCATATCGAGCCGCGCGGCGCGGTGATGGACATTGTCGGCACCGGCGGGGACGAGGTCGGCTCGTTCAACATCTCGACCACCGCGTCCTTTGTCGCGGCGGCGGGCGGAGTGCCGATCGCCAAGCACGGCAACCGCTCGGTGTCGTCCAAGTCGGGCGCGGCAGACGTGCTCGAAGCGCTGGGCGCGGCGATCGACCTGTCCCCAGAGCAGAACGAGCGCGTGCTCACGGAAACCGGTATCTGCTTCCTGTTCGCGCAGGGCTATCACAAGTCGATGAAAAACGTTGCGCCCGTGCGCAAGGGTATGCGCGAGCGCACGCTGTTCAACGTGCTGGGGCCGCTGTCCAATCCGGCGCGCGCGACCATGCAGTTGCTCGGCGTGTACGACGAAAAGCTGGTGCTGCCGATGGCGCAGGTACTCTCCAACCTCGGCGTGACGCGCGGCATGGTGGTCTGCGGCGGGGGCATGGACGAGGCGAGCCTGCTCGGGGAGAACAAGGTGTGCGAGATCCGCTTCGGCAAGCTGACGCCGTATGCGTTCACGCCGGCCGACCTCGGCCTGCCGTCCTGCACGGTGGCCGACCTGCGCGGCGGCTCGCCGCAAGAGAACGCGCAGATCACGCGCGACGTACTTTCGGGCAAAGAGCGCGGCGCGAAGCGCAGCGAGATACTGCTCAACGCGGGTATCGCGCTCTACCTTGGTATCGACGGCATCCAGCTCGCAGATGGCATCAAAAAGGCCGCGGAGCTGATCGACAGCGGCGCAGCGTATGCTAAGCTGGGACAGTTTATCCGGACGACACAGGAGGTATCCGCATGATCCTGGACGAAATTGCCGCCCATGCGCGCGAGCGGGTCGCGGCAGCCAGGGCGCGTGTCCCGCTGGAGGAGCTCAGGGCGCGGGCCGAAGCCCTGCCGCGCGGAGACTTCCGCTTTGAAAAGGCGCTCGCGGGCAGAGAAGCCGCATTCATCTGCGAGATCAAAAAGGCCAGCCCCTCCAAGGGCGTGATCGATCCGCAGTTCGACTACCTTGGCATTGCCGGGCAGTACGAGGAGGCGGGCGCGGACTGCATCTCGGTGCTGACCGAGTCGAAATGGTTCCTCGGCTCGGACGATATCTTCCGTGCGGTACGGCTGGCGGTCGATGTTCCCCTGCTGCGCAAGGATTTTACGGTGGACGAATATCAGCTCTACGAGGCGAAGGTGTTGGGCGCGGACGCGGTACTGCTGCTCTGTGGGCTGCTGGATACGAATACGCTGCGGCGATATCTCGCGATCTGTGACGCGCTCGGCCTGTCCGCGCTGGTGGAGACGCACGACGAAGCGGAGTTGCGTTCCGCAGCTGCAGCGGGTGCGCGGGTAATCGGCGTGAATAACCGCAACCTGAAGGATTTCTCGGTCGATTTGAACAATGCAGCGCGGCTGCGCGCGGGCGTGCCGGCGGGCGCGGTCTTTGTCGCAGAGAGCGGCGTATCCTGTCCGGCGGACGCGGCTGCGCTGCGGCAGGCTGGGGCGGACGCGCTGCTGGTGGGCGAATACCTGATGCGGTCGCTCGATAAGGAGGAGGCGCTGCGCGGCCTGAGGGAGGCGGTGAAATGAAGCTCAAATTCTGCGGCCTGACCCGCATGCAGGATATCCTGGCTGCAAATGCGGCCCGCCCCGACTATGTCGGCTTTGTGTTTGCGGACAGCCGCCGCCGTGTGACCGAGGAACAGGCGGCGCGGCTGCGCGCGCAGCTTGCGCCGGGCATACAGGCCGTGGGCGTGTTTGTCAATGACGAACCGGAGCGCATCGCAGCGCTGGTAAACGCGGGCGTAATCGACCTGGTGCAGCTTCACGGCGGGGAAAACAGGGCGTATCTCGATCGCCTGCGCGGTATGACAGGCGCGCAGGTGCTGTATGCGGTCCGTGTGGGGGCGTATGCGGATATTGAACGGGTAAAAGACTATCCAGTGGAATTCCTGCTGTTGGATGCTTCGATAAAAGGCGTCTGCGGTGGGAGCGGACACACATTTGACTGGTCGCTGATCGGGGCGGTGGAAAAGCCGTACTTCCTCGCCGGAGGCCTGAATGAAAGCAACCTCCCGCTCGCCCTGCGCACGGGCGCGTACGCGCTCGACCTGTCGAGCGGGATCGAAACGGACAGCGTCAAGGACGAAACAAAAATGCGCCGCGTGGCGGCGCTGGTAAGGGGAGAACAGCCATGAGCAAAGGACGATTTGGCGTACACGGCGGACAGTACATGCCGGAAACACTGATGAACGCGGTCATTGAACTCGAACAGGCGTATGAGCGCTATCAAAACGACCCCACCTTTCAAGCGGAACTGACCGGACTGCTGAACGATTATGCAGGCCGTCCGAGCCGCCTGTATCATGCGGCGCGCATGACGCGCGATCTGGGAGGAGCGAAGGTTTACCTCAAGCGCGAGGACCTGAACCACACAGGCGCGCACAAGATCAACAACGTGCTCGGGCAGGTGCTGCTGGCCAAAAGAATGGGCAAGACCCGCGTGATCGCGGAGACTGGCGCGGGACAGCACGGTGTGGCTACAGCAACCGCCGCCGCGCTGATGGACATGGAGTGCGAGGTGTTCATGGGGCGCGAGGACACCGAGCGGCAGGCGCTCAACGTGTACCGCATGCGGCTGCTGGGCGCGCGGGTGCATCCGGTGGACAACGGCACGGGTACGCTCAAGGACGCGGTCAGTGAAACCATGCGCGAGTGGACCAGCCGCATCGAGGATACGCATTACGTCCTCGGCTCGTGCATGGGGCCGCACCCGTTCCCGACCATTGTGCGCGATTTCCAGGCGGTGATCTCCAGGGAGATCAGGGCGCAGGTGCTGGAGCGGGAAGGCCGCCTGCCGGACGCGGTGCTGGCTTGCGTGGGCGGCGGCTCGAACGCCATCGGCGCGTTCTACCACTTCATTGAGGATAAGGGCGTGCGGCTGATCGGCTGCGAGGCCGCGGGCCGCGGCGTGGACACGGCCGAGACTGCCGCCACTATCGCCACCGGACGGCTGGGCATTTTCCATGGCATGAAGAGCTATTTCTGCCAAGACGGGTACGGCCAGATCGCGCCGGTGTATTCGATTTCCGCAGGGCTGGACTACCCAGGCATCGGGCCGGAGCATGCCTACCTGCACGACATCGGCCGCGCGGAATACGTCGCCGTCACGGACGACGAGGCGGTGGAAGCGTTCGAGTACCTGTCCCGAACCGAGGGCATTATACCGGCGATCGAGTCCGCGCACGCGGTCGCGCATGCGATGAAGCTCGCGCCGCAGATGGGCAAAGACCAGATCATTGTCATCAACATTTCAGGCCGCGGCGATAAGGACTGCGCCGCGATCGCGCGTTATCGGGGGGAGGATATCCATGAGTAAGGTAAGGCAGGCATTTGCCCGCGGCAAGGCGTTCATCCCGTTCGTCACCTGCGGCGACCCGTCGCTCGCGGTGACCGAGGCGCTGGTCTGCGCAATGGCGGAAGCGGGCGCGGACCTGATCGAGCTTGGCATTCCGTTTTCCGACCCGACCGCGGAGGGGCCGGTCATTCAGGCGGCGAACGAACGTGCGCTCGCGGGCGGCGTGACGACGGATAAGATTTTCGACATGGTGCGCCGTTTGCGCGCCAGAACCGACGTGCCTATGGTATTCATGACCTATGCCAACGTGGTGTTCTCTTATGGGGCGGAACGGTTTATCCGCACTGCGGCGGAGGCCGGCATGGACGGGCTGATCCTGCCCGATCTGCCGTATGAGGAAAAGGGTGAATTTGATCCGCTGTGCCGGCAGTACGGGCTTGATCTGATCTCGCTTGTCGCGCCGACCTCGCACGAGCGTGTCCGTGCGATTGCGCGCGCGGCCGAGGGCTTTGTGTATTGCGTGTCCTCGCTCGGCGTGACCGGCGTGCGCTCACATATCACGACCGACGTGGGCGCGATGGTGCGGCTGGTGCGGGAGGAGCGCGATATCCCGTGCGCGGTCGGCTTCGGCATTTCCACACCCGCGCAGGCGGCGGAAATGGCGGCGAAGTCGGACGGCGCGATTGTCGGCTCGGCGATCGTCAAGCTGTGCGCCCAGTACGGCGCGGACTGCGTGCCGCCGGTCACAGCCTATGTACGCGAGATGGTACAGGCAGTGCATGCGCTGTAAAAATGCAAAAAAGTGGAGGAAACTCCTGTTTCCTCCACTTTTTTGCAAATAATGACCAGCCGGTCAGCCGTTGCCCGTAGGGATGAACGGGCGGATGGCCATGGCGACGCCGGAGATCGGCATGGTCTGCAGCCAGATTTTGCCCGGGCCGGTCAGGGTAGTGTTAAACAGCCCCTCACCGCCGAGCAGCTTGTTTTTCAGGCCGGGTACCTGCTGGATATCGATGGACACGCTCGGCTCAAAGCCCGCGACGTTTCCGGTGTCAACCACCATTTTCTGCCCCGCAGCCAGATCGTATTCGACCAACTCGCCGTCAATCTCAACAAAGGCGGTGCCGGAACCGGACAGGCGCTGCATAATGAAGCCCTCACCGCCGAAAAAGCCTGCGCCCAGCTTTTTATTGAAATGGATGGAAAGCTCAACTCCCGCTTCCGAGGCGAGGAATGCGTTTTTTTGCACGATCATTTCGCGGCCGGGGGCGATATCGAGCGGCAGGACTTTGCCGGGGAAGCTGGAGCCGAAAGCGATCATGCCCGCGCCGTTCGCGGTATAGATGTTCTGGAACATGCTTTCGCCGGAAAAAGCTTTGGAAAACATTTTCCCAAGGCCGCCGCCGCGCGTTTCCATCTGCATATTGGGACTCATCCAGACCATAGAACCCTTTTCCGTGATCATCTGCTCGCCGTCGGCCAACTGGCAGACCACGACCGGAAATACGCCGCCCTTGATTTCATAATTCATACGGTATCCTCCTTTTACAGTGCTGAGGTGAATAAAACTTCCATTTTTATAGTATCGTGGAAACGGGATGCTGTCAAGCAAATGGAACAAGGCTTGTATCCGGTTCGTCTAATATGATATAATTGAAAATATAATAAAAGGAATACCGATTTGCCAGGGCGGGTTTGGCTGTGCGCGGCCCTTGTGCCGGAAGGCTGCTGCCGTGGCGCTGTGATGCAAAAGGAAGGAGGCGTTTTGGATGAAAAAACGTACTTTGATTGTTATTGTGGTCCTGATAGTAGTCGCGTTGATCGCGGCGGCATGCGTATATGGCTATGTGTCGGGGCGGCAGCAGACACAGGAAGAGCCGCCCGTCAGCGAACCGGAAAAGCCAGCGGAGCCGGAAGGGCCGGATACGCCGGACAAGCCGGACGAGGAGCCGGTGCAGCCAGACAACCCCAACCCTTCGGGCGGGGAGTCGGTGATCGTGTATGTGCCGGATGAACAGGGCGAAACCCTGACGCCGGTCGGCGCGGACGCGAAGGACGACTCGGATCAGGCATTGGTGGACGCGCTGATCGCGGCCAATTCCCTGCCGGCTGGTGTCGAGGTCCAGTCGTCGTCCGTGGAGGACAGCGTACTCAAGCTGGACATGAACGCCGCCTATGGCGAGGCGGTCCGCGCGTCCGGCACCACGGGAGAGAGCATGCTGATCTATTCGCTGGTCAATACGTTCGCGCAGGCGCGCGGCGTGGATCAGGTTTTGATCACAGTGGACGGCGCTCCGCTCGAAACCGGACACGATATCTATGACTATCCGTTAACGGCAAACAGCAACCCGTAAAGGTATGGACGGCCCCTGCGAAAACGCAGGGGCCGTTTTTTGCGCCATATGCAGGAAAAGACAGGGGATAATTCATATTGATAAAAAGCACAGGCGGTAAGCCACCGGACGCACCCGAGGCGTCCGGCGGCTTTTTTCTTTGCGGGGTTATAAATTTTTATTGTAGCAATCCTGACAAAGCGCCGTAGGGAAATTTGTGATTATTGTCGGGAGTGTGTTAAATCTTTATTCAGATGGACCTAAAAAGTTGGAAGCTGTCCCTCTGAAACATGGAAAGTTTGTGCGAATTGCTTAAAATGAAACGTACAAAAAGAAAAAATATATGCAATGGTACGATTGGAGGCGGAGGAGGACAGGATATGGAACGATGTTACAATTTGCAGACCTGCGCGGCGAATTCATCATTGGAGCAGGATATCAGGCTTTGCGCGGACGTGGGTTTTTCCTCGGTGGAAATCGATTTTCAAAAGGCAAGAAACTATCTGCAGGAACACACGCTGCAGGATCTCAGCCGGCTGATGCAAGCGCACCGGATGCGGTGCGCCTCGATAAATGCAATATTTTCCATAAACTTTTGCACAGAGCAGCAGTGGGAGGACGTATGCGCCCAGTTGGACTTCGCCTGCGACCTGGGGGAAGCGGCCGGTGCGGATCGGGTGATCGTCCTTTCTAACGAACGGGCCGATCTGCCGGCAGGCGTCACCGACGAAGCGATTTTCACGGACACGCTGCAGGCGTTGCATCGCCTGGCGGACAGGGGCGGGGCGAGAGGGATGAAGATCGCTTTCGAGCCGGTCGGAACCATGGCGATCGGGGATATCGGCACCGCTTGGCGGCTGGTGCAGGCGGCGGACCGGCCGGAGGTCGGGCTGGTGATCGACGATTTCAACCTGTACCTGTGGGATGTGGGCGCGGACTTTGATGTGATCTGCCGCATCGCGCCGGAAAAGGTGTTCATGGTGCATCTCAACGATGCGGAAAAGATTCCGTTTGCGCGGCTTGACCAGAACCACCGCTGCATGCCGGGAGACGGGCGGATCGACGTGCGGCGATACATGGAATGCGTCCGCGCCTGCGGCTATGACGGTCCGGTATCGGTTGAGGTGCTCAATTCGGAGATCTGGGCGAAAGGACCGGAGACGGTTATCCCTGAGGCCTATGAGAAAATGGGGAAATTCGTCGATTGATGTGCGATTGATGCGCGGCTGTTGCTGCAGGACAGCCGCGGATTGAGGAATGATGCATGCGTTAGGAGGGGGAGACGGAATCAAGCATAAGCGGAAAAGAGGATAAAACAATGATACGGAATAGGAGAACGGTATGACGAATTTACAAAATGAAAGCAAACGCTTCTATGTCAAAATTGGTACCGGAGAAAAGCTCGCCTATGGCTTCTGGGGCTTTGGCAGCGACCTGGTATTCCAGACGATCACGATTTACTTAACGTTTTTCTACACGGATATCTTCGGCATCACGCCTGCTCAGGTAACCGCACTGTTCCTGGCCGCGCGTGTCTGGGACGCGATCAACGACCCTCTGATGGGCGCGATCGTGGAAAAATGTCATTTCAAGCATGGCAAATACATCCCCTGGTTCGTGGGGCTGTGTATCCCGTACGGCATTTCGACGGTGCTGGTATTCACAACGCCGGAAAGCATCAGCAAGGTTGCGTACGCGTGGTTTACTTATATCCTGTTTGGTATGCTGTTTACCGGCATCATCATTCCGGTGACCTCGCTGTCCTCTTCCATGACGCAGGACCCGATTGAGCGCGCTAAACTCAATTCGTTCCGTATGTTCTGCTCGGGTATCGGCGGCGTGGCCTGCTCTATTCTGGTGCCAAAGCTGTCAGAATCGCTGGGTACTACGCCGCAAAACGGCTACCAGCGCGCCATGCTGATCCTCTCGGTCGTAATGGTGATTTCGTTCCTTGTGGCTGGTAAGGTGTGCAAGGAGCGCGTGCCGGAATCCGCGATGGATAAGGAGGAGCCGTTCCGCTGGCGGGATATCGGTACGCAGTTTGCAAAGAACAAGCCGCTGCTCATCCTGTTTGTCATGTATCTGGCGGCCTACACCTACAACATCTTGGTTTCCTCGGTCGGCACTTACTTCCTGCAGTACAACGTGGTGCAGTATAACATCTCTACCTCGATGGATATGGGTACTTGGAATCTGCTGCAAACGCTTCCGTCCATTATCCCGATGCTGTTCGTACCGGCGATTGCACGGCGCGTGGGCAAAAAAATGACCGTAATTTACGGCTGCGCGATCTCCACGATCGGCATGCTGCTGTTCTTTGTCATGCCAAACACAATGATGATCGGCTTCTGCATTGGCAAGGCGCTCGGCTCGTTCGGCTACGGTATGACGCTGGCAACGATCTGGTCCACCCTGCCGGATTGCGTGGAATACGGCGAATATGTCACCGGACGCCGCTGCGGCGGCTTGATCTTCTCGCTCGCATCGTTCTCGATCAAGATCTCCATGACGATCGCGGGCATCCTGCCGACCATCCTGTTCAGCTTCACCGGCTATGTGGCGAACGCGGTGCAGAACGAAGCGACGCTGACCGTTATCAAGGCGCTGAATTCTCTGGTGCCGGCGGTCATCCTGATCATTGGCATTCTGGTTTATACGCGGTACTCGCTGACCGAAAAGCGGTTTGACGAGATCGTAGAGGAGCTGACCCGCCGCCGTATGGCTGCCAAGCAGGCGGAGGACTGAGCTGCAACACAACAACGCAACAAGAATAAGGAGGCTAAACGCAATGAAAGTGGTATGCGGTATTAAGGTCGGTAATATGAAGGATCCGGACGAGGCGAAGCGGGGTAAGGTCGGCATTGTCGACTTTGCGGTAAAGCCGGTCGGGCCGGAGGAAGTGAAGATCAAGGTTGCGTATTGCTCGATCTGCGGCTCGGACCCGCATATCGTGGGCGGCGCGTTTGGTCTGGAGCCGCCGTTCGGCCTGGGGCATGAGATGTCGGGCGTGATCGTCGAGCTGGGCGAGCGCGCCGGCGATACTGGACTCAAGGTGGGCGACCGTGTGGGCGGCAATTTCCTGCATTACTGCGGAAGCTGCTATTACTGCAAGACCGGCAATCCGGAATACTGTGAGAACGCGGGCAATGAGCCATGCATGGCGGAGTATGTCGTTTGGCACAAGTCCCAGGTGGTCAAGCTGCCCAAGGGCGTCAGCCTGCTACAGGGCTGCATGATGGAGCCGCTTTCCATCGGCGTGCGCATCATGGATAAGTCCAACCTGCAGACCGGCGGCCGCGTGCTGGTTTCCGGCGGCGGTCCGATCGGCCTGATCACCTGCCAGCTGTTCAAAAAGCGCGGCGCGGCCTGCCTGACCCTGTCCGAGCCGAACCAGGAGCGCTGCGCGATCGCCAGGAGCATCGGCGTGGATTACACGGTCGATCCCACGAAAGAGGACCTGTTTGCGCGCGGCATGGAGATCACCGAGGGGCATGGCTATGACGTGATTGTCGAGGTTTCCGGCGTGCCGGGCGCGGCGCAGTCTGTGCTGCCGCTTGCGGCAAAGTGCGGCACCGTGCTGTTTTCCGCGATGTTCCCGAATTCGTACGACCTGCCGTTCAACCTGTACGAGTACTGCTATAACCGGCAGATCACGGTCAGCGGCACCTACTGCACGCATTTCAACTTTGAGCGCACGGCGCTGATGCTGCCGGATATGGATTTCAGCGCGTTCACAAAGCCGGAGCAGATCTTTGATATCGATGACTGCGAGCAGGCGTTTGCGGCGCACCTGAGCGGCAAATATCCGAAAATCGTCATCCGCTGCAACCGGTTTGACGGGGAATAACAAGGAGGGTCTTGAAGATGAGCGAGAAAAAGCTGTTGACGATTGCGGAGTTGGAGGACAAGTGCGTCGATATCCGGAGCGATCTGCTGAATTTTATTTACCGCATCGGCATGGGCCATCTGGGCGGCGAGCTGTCCATTGTGGAGATGGCGGTCGCGCTGTATTACAAATACCTGAACTTTGACGTCATGGACCCGCACAAGGAGGGCCGCGACCGCTTCATCCTCTCCAAGGGCCATTGCTCGGAGACGCTGTACACCATCTTTTCCGATCTGGGGGCGTACACGCAGGACTACATGGTCGAGCACTTTGAAAACCTCGACCAGTACAAGTTTGGCATGCACTCCAACCGAAAGAAATGCCCGCAGATCGAGGTTTCGGCTGGCTCGCTCGGCCACGGCCTGCCGATCGCGGTCGGCTATGCACTCGGCGCGCGCTACCGCAAGGAAAACTACCGCGTTATCGTCATGATCGGCGACGGCGAATTCGACGAGGGTACCAACTGGGAGGCCCTGATGGCGGGCGGCCATTACCAGCTAAACAACCTGACCTGCATCCTGGACAAAAACGGCCTGCAGATGACGGGTACGACCGAACATGTCATGAACATAGATCCGGTGGCGGACAAGGTGCGCGCATTCGGCTGGGAGGTCATCGAAATCGAGGACGGCAACGACATGGCGCAGGTCTGCGCGGCGCTCGACCACCTGCCGGAGCGCGACTATGCAAAGCGCGCCAAGCCGACGTTCATTATCTCCAACACGGTCAAGGGCAAGGGCGTTTCCTTCATGGAAGGCAACCACAAGTGGCACGGCGGCGGCATCGGTGAAGAGGATCTCAAGACCGCGCTCGCGGACGTTGCAAAAATGAGAAAGGCGTGATGAACGATGGCAGCGAAAACGACTTACGATTTTGATATGATGCTCTCCAACGCCCGCGAGGCGTACGGCGAGGAGCTTTACAAGATGGCCTGCGAGGGCAAGGATTTTGTGTTTACCTTCAGTGATAATGTGGCGCCGTCCTCCTCGGCGGGCAAGCTGCTCAAGGAGTTTCCGGAGCGGTGCTTCAACTTTGGCATCGCCGAGCCCGACCAGGTCGGCGCGTCGGCAGGTCTGGCGCTGTCCGGCTGCACGGTGTTCTCTCAGGTGTTCGGTCCGTTCCTGCCCCTGCGCGCGGCCGACCAGATCCATACCGACATTGCGTATAACGACGTGAAGGTCCGTCTCATCGGCACCCATTCGGGCGTGACCGCGGGCGGCGGCCCGACCCATAACGATATCGCAGACCTGGCGCTCTACCGCGCTATCCCCAACCTGACGGTCGTCGTTCCTGCTGATGCGGCGCAGTGCTGCAAGTTTATCCGTGCGTCGATGGATTACGAAGGCCCCATGATTATCCGCATCGACCGCGCAGGCTCGCCGAACGTCTACGCCGAGGATTATGAGCTGACCATTGGCAAGGCGATCGAGACGCTGGAGGGTACGGATGCCTACATCATCTCGTGCGGCTCCAACCTGTACGAGTGCCTGATGGCGGCCAAAATGATGAAGGAAAAGCATGGCTCGAGCATCGGCGTTCTGGATATGCACACCATCAAGCCGCTCGACGAGGACGCCATCCTGCGTGTGGCGCAGAAGACCGGCAATATCGTCACCGTAGAGGACCACTCGATCAACGGCGGTCTGGGCGGCGCGGTGGCCGAGGTTCTGTGCGAGGTCAGCTACAAGGGCAATTTCCGCCGTGTCGGCATGCCGGATGAGTTCGCTGTGCTGGGCTCGACGGACGACATCTACCATTATTACGGCATGGACCGCGATGGCATCACGGCAAAGCTGGAAGAGATGCTGCGCCTGTGACCGGACGACTGTTTTAGAGGGAAAGCGAGGGAATACTGAAATGATGACACAAGTCATGGGCTGCTGCGGAAAGTATGTGCAGGGCTACGGCGTGCTTCACGACCTGAACAAATATGTGGACTGGATGGGTTCAAAATTTCTGGTCGTCGCCAGCAAAAACCGGATGCGCGACCTGAAGGACACCATATCCGTCGCGCTCGCGGGAAAAGAAGTCTCCTTTTATGAGTTTTCCGGCGAATGCAGCTGGTCCAATATCCAGAAGCTGATGGACGCGGCGCAGTCGTTCGGCGCACAGACGCTGATTGGCATTGGCGGTGGAAAGGTGGTGGATTCGGTCAAGGCGGCGGCGTTTAAGGGCGGGCTGCTCAACGAGGTCATCATTCCGACAATTGCGGCGACCGACGCCTATACCAGCGCGGCGTCCTGCATTTACGACGAACAGACGCACATGATGACCGAGGCGATCAACTCCCCCAAAAACCCCGACCTTGTGCTGGTGGATACCGAGATCCTGCTGAAAGCGCCGGTACGCCAATTCGTCTCTGGCATGGGCGACGCGCTTTCCACCTATGTCGGCGGCCTAGTGTGTCAGGACAATTATTTTAATAATCACCACGGCGGCGTGGGTACGCACAGCGCGCTGGCGATCGCCAAGCTGTCCTACGACATGCTGTTCCGGTACGGCCGGCAGGCCAAGCTGGCCGCGGAAAAAAGGGCGCTGAGCGACGCATATAATGCTATAATAGAAGTGAACATACTGATGAGCGGCATGGGGTTTGAAAACAACGGCTCTTCTTCGGATCACAGCTTTTATTTCGGCACCTTGGCGCTGCCGGACCGAGAGGAATATGTTTACCACGGCGAGGGCGTGGCGTTCTCCACCTGCTGCCAGCTCGTGATGCAGGGCGCATCCAATGAACAGCTTGACGAGGTTTACCGCTTCTGTCGGGATGTGGGCCTGCCCATCACCTTTGATGATATGCATTTGAGCGACCTGACGGACGAAGAGTACGATATCATGACAAAAGCGGCGCTGGAGCAGGGCTTCATACACAACCAGCCGTTTGAGGTCACTTATGAGAAGGTGCTTGGGGCTTATAAGGCGGCAGATGCGATAGGCCATCTGTACCATGAGGGAGGATCGCTGCTGTAAATATGAATGACCGGCAGTATATGAAGAATATAGCGGAGCTTGCGTTTTCCGGATATAAATTTGTTGTATATTATGCGGAAATGCTCGACCGCTGGATCGCCGAATTCCCGCATAACCATCCCATGTATGAAATCTATTATGTACTGGAGGGGAATGTAAGGATCAATATTGCCGGTACGGTGCAGGAATTGAGGGAGGGGCAGGCGTGCGTCCTTTCCAAGGATATCAAGCACCATCTGTATTACGACCCTGACGTACCCAAACGGTACTTTGCGCTGATCTTTGACATTGTCCCCTGCGAGCGGCTTGCCATGAACGGGCCGGATGGGACAGCCGAGCTTGCGGATATCCGGCAGGCGCTGCTTCCGGTCGATAGAACAGGCTTTCAGATACTCAACGCACATGCAGACGCACGGCAGAACGTCGAACGCATCCTTGCGGAAATCAGGGAGCGCCGGCTCGGCTGGAATACGCAGGCAGTCATGCTGTGCTATCAGTTTTTCGTTTTGACGCTGCGGCAGATCATGAGAGCGCCGGTCAGGGACGTGCATTTCTCCGGTCATGAAAACCTGGCGATGCAGGTGTCCATGTATATCCATGCGCATTATCCGGAAAATATTTCGGTGGAAAGCGTGGCTGAAGCCCTTAACGTATCGCCGCGCCACATCAATCGGGCCTATAAAGCGATGTTCTCTACAACATTTATGAAAAACACCAACCTGCTCCGCATTGCATACGCAAAAAATTACCTGTGTACGACCGATTTGTCCATCGAGGAGATCGCGGAAAAGATCGGCTTCACCTCATCGCGGGCGCTGTACAAGCTGTTTCAGCAATATGAGGGGCTTTCCCTGTCGCAGTATCGGGAGCGGCATAAAAAAGACAACTGAATACACCATATAGAAAGCCGCAGGCTCCGTGAGAGGACCTGCGGCTTTCGTATTCTGCTGCATGGGGGAGCGCGGCGTCAGCGCTTTTCGCGCATGGACAGCACCCTTTGACGGATTGCGGCCGCTGCGGCGCGCGGGTCGTCCGCTTTCATAACGGCGGACACGACCGCCACACCCGCGATCGGGCTGTCCGCGAGAACGTCCAGATTATCTGCCTGCAGGCCGCCGATGGCGACCACCGGAATGGGAACGGCGCGGCAGATCTCGTTCAGTGTGGAAACCGGCGTCAGCCTGGTGGCAACGTGGGTCGTGGTGGGATAGATCGCGCCTGTGCCGAGGTAGTCCGCGCCGTCCGCATAAGCGGCCTTGGCGGCTTCGACGGATTTCGCGGTCGCGCCGACGATCCGGTCCGGCCCCAGCAGACTGCGGCAGACCGCAACCGGCAGGTCGCTCGCCCCGACATGCACGCCCGCCGCGCCGCAGGCGAGGGCGACGTCCACCCGATCGTCAATAATGAGCGGCACCCGGAAGCGGTCGGCGACCTCCTTGACCCGCCGCGCGAGCGCAAGGTAATCGCGGCCGCCGGTATCCTTTTCGCGAAGCTGAATGAGCGTCGCGCCGCCGGCGCAGGCCTCACTGACCGCGCTCAACAGGCTGTCCTCCGTGTGGTAGCTGCTGTCCGTAATAACGTAGAGCGTGGGATCGAATTGCATGTTGATTCCTCGATTCATATTGATATATTGAGCAGGCCACAGCCCGATTCGAGCGCGCCGAGTCCGGCGCCGTCCGGCGCGAACGCGGCGCTGTGGCCAATGAAGCGGTTCGGCGCGTATTGATCGGCGCCGAGTACGGTCATATGGTTTTCAATCGCGCGGGCGCACAGGAGGGTGCGCCAGTGCAGCAGCTTGTTCGACCCCGCGACCCAGCCGGCGGGGACGAACAGAACTTCCGCACCTGCGGCCCGTTGCGCGGCAGCCAGCGCGGGAAAACGAAGCTCGAAGCAGGTGATAATGCCAAGGCGTCCGGCGGGGGTATCTACTGTCGGAAAAGCACAGTCGCCCGCCCGACATTCATCGGATTCGCGGTAGTCGAACGCATCATACAGCATTTGCTTGCGGTGGCAGCCGCGCAACGTGCCGCGGGCATCCAGCACAACGACGGTGTTGTACGGCAGGCCATCCGTGCGCTCATATACACCGGCGGCAAGCCACAGGCCATGCCGCCGCGCCAGCTCGGCCAAGGCGGTCACGAACGGACCGTCCAGCGGCTCTGCGGCCTGTATGTTCAGCGACCGCCTGTTCGTTTTTGCATAAAACATGCTGTATTCCGGCAAAAACAGCATGGATGCGCCGGCATCCGAGCTTTCCTGCGCAAACGATTGAATGGCGTGCAGGTTGTGCCGCTTGTCCGTTCCGGCGCCGAACTGCGCAAGGGAAACGGTTATGCCTCGCGCCAGCCCTTGCATACGTCCACCCATGCCTTGTAGCCGGAGAACTGCTCCAGCTCCGGAATGGTCAGCTCGATGGCAGAGTTCGCGGAGCCGCAGGCGGGGAATACCGTTTCGAACCGGTGGAGTGATTCATCCAGGAAAACGGTCACGCCGGAGTTGATGCCGAACGGGCAGACCCCGCCGACCGCGTGGCCGATTTCCGGCTCGACCTCATCAAAGGCGAGCATTTTTGCCTTGCAGCCGAAGCGGGCCTTGTATTTGGGATTATCCACCTTAGCGTCGCCTGCGGTGACAATCAGGATTACGCCGCCGTTCGTGCGGAACGACAGCGTTTTGGCAATGCGGGCCGGCTCGCAACCGACAGCTTGTGCCGCCAGCTCGACGGTGGCGGAGGAGGTGTCGAATTCCAACACGCGTTGCGCCGCACCGAAGCGGGACAAATGGTTTTTTGCTTTTTCAATAGACATCAGGTAGTTCCTCCACTCTGTTCCGGTATGGTATCGATCAGGCGCTCGCATAGGCGGCGCAGATAGATCGCGGTTTCGCTCAGCGTCAGGCAAAGCACGAGACGCTCGTCCGGATCATGCGGGTCGGCGGGCAGATACTCGCGCAGCAGGGGCGGGATAAGCGCGCGGATGCGCTCCTTGTTCTGGAGCAGCCGCGTATAGCCGGCCTCAAAATCCACGCCGTCCCGTCCGGTCAGGGCCTTCACGTCGCTGAGCTTGAGCGTCTGCTTGAGATGGTAGACGCAGAGCAGCTGCATGATTTGCTGGCGGGTGTATTTTTTGCCGCGCACGGGCGCCAGCAAGCCCTCCTTGACATAGTTGTGGACCATGGTTTTTGTCAGCAACTTGTCAGTTGGGTCGCGTTTTTCCGCCGAAAGCGTCTCGTCGAACAGCGACAACACCTGGTCCATATACAGATCAAGCCGCGGCACATCGGCAGGCTGGATATCCTGATCGGAAAAAACCTCGTCGATCAGCGCATCAAGCTCGGACATGCGTTCACCTCATTCCTTTCCTTATATTATAGTCCTTTCCCTCGGCCGGTGCAAGGGTGCGGGCTATCTGTCCGGCGGCTCACTTTTGGAAAATATCGAGCGCATGGCTGGTGACGCCCGCCAGATCCGGCCGCTCGCAGGTGGCGAAGTGGTATTTCAGATACAGTGCGAAGGCCGCTTCGTCCATTTGGTCGACCGCCTCGCGCATGAACAGGGCACAGCCATCCGACGCCACATAATGCAGGCGGGTCACGGGGAAATCCGCCATCAGTTTGTCGATATCCTCCTTGCGAACAAGCTCGAACAGGTCCTTTGGCTGCGAGGTAGCGGCAAAGGTTTCCGCATCGAGCAGTCCGTCGCGGATATACGCGCGCACATCGATATTGCCCCGGTGGAAGCCTTCGTCCAGCAGGCAGCCGTCAGAGATGACATAAGCGGCGAAAACAATACCGCCCGGCTTTGTTACGCGGAGCGCCTCCCGCAGTGCCTGCTGCTTGTCCCGCTTGGTGTAGAGGTGGTACAGCGGCCCGAGCAGCAGCGTGATATCGTATGTGCCGTTCGGAAAGGCGGACAGATCCAGTGCGTTGCCCTGAACGACGCGCACCTTTTCCTGGGGCTGGGTGTGCGCGCGGAACACCTCGATGTTGTGTTCGACCAGCTCCACCGCGTCCACGGTGTAGCCCTGCTGCGCGAGCGCGTGGGAGTAGCGGCCGGTTCCCGCGCCGATTTCAAGTACGCGGCTGCCGGGGGACAGGTATTTCCCGATGTAATGCATGGTGGTCAGAAACTCAACCGTTCCGTGCGGGAGCCGCAGCCGGCTGTCCTCGTCATAGTGGTTGTAGAAATCGATCAGATAACGGTTGTCCATGATCGGAAGCCTCCTTTTGGGGAAATCGATGTGCCTGCCGCCGGACGGCCTGCGGCGTATTGCTGTGATTATACCACAGACCGGAACCGGCCGCAAGACGGCCGGCAGGTGGACAGCGGCACAAAAATATGCTATACTTAAACAATAAACCATGGGGGATTGCGATAAAAGGGGGCAAACCAGTGCGATGAAACGGTTTTTGAGGGATGGGCTTTTGGCGGCCTGCCTTGCGGTGATGCTTTCCGCTTTCGGAACCTGCGGTGCGGCCGGCACGAAACTGCCGGTGCTGATGTATCACGATTTGACGACCGACCCGTCCAAAACCAACAGCATGACGGTCACGGACGAACGGTTCCGGCTGGATATGGAATTTTTACAGCAGTTCGGCTATACGCCGCTGCTGCCGGCGGACCTGATCAATATTCGGGAAGGGAAAATGCAGCTGCCGGACAAGGCGGTGATGGTAACCTTCGACGATGGCTACCGCTCCAACTATGATTATGCTTATCCGGTGCTGCAGAACACCGGTATGAAAGCCGCGATTGCGGTTGTTGCGCATAATATCCGGCAGGAAGGGGACGCCGATTCCGCACGGCACAATATGACCTGGGATGAGCTGCGGGAGATGGTGGACAGCGGCGCTGTCGAGGTCGGCTCGCATACCTATAACCTGCATAACCCGCAGTATGGCGGAAACAACGCGCCCGATGGCATCAACGGGGTGATGCGCCTTAAGGGAGAATCGCGCAGCGCGTATAACGCGCGGGTGGGCGGTGACCTGTCGAGCAGCGTACAGTTGATCCTGACGCATACCGGCCAGGAAAAGGTCAATTATTTTTCCTACCCGTTCGGCGCGTATGACAGTTGGATGCCGGACTTGCTGGCACAGGCGGGGATACAGGTCAGCGCGCTGACCAATCCTGGTCTGTCCGAGATTTCCGTTACCCTACAGGGTCTTTCGCGTTACGGGATCACGATGGACCGGCCGGTGTCCGCGCTGCTGCGGCAGACCGACCAGGCGGTTCCGGCGCTGGCCGCGGTATCGGTCAACGGGGAGCTGGCCAAGCTGCCGGCCTACTACATCAATGGCAACAATTATGTGCGCGTGCGGGACGTTGCGGTCCTGCTGGGGGGAACGGGCAGCGCGTTTAACGTAGAGTGGAACAGCGGGAAAAATCGCGTGGAGCTGCAGTCGTTTACGCCATACACGCCGCTGGGGACGGAAAACGCGCCCCTGTCCGGCGAGACCCGCACGGTTCAGTCCATCACAGAGCCGACCGTGGCGGACAGCGTACCCAGCATGGTCGCGGCTTATAATGTTGACGGGTATACCTATTATAAGCTGCGTAGTCTGGGCGACCTGTGCGGTTTTGCAGTCGATTGGGACGAGGAATCGCAGACGGTCATTGTAACCGCTTAAAAGGGAAATACACCTGCGCGAAAAGGCAGGTGTATTTTTTTGCTTGCAAGGGAAAAATGTTTACAAAACAGTGCTTGCATTTTTTCAAAAATGTAGTATCATAAAAGATATAAAATAGTTTTATAAACTATATTAAATCGAGGAGGAAACAATATGCCCCGCGTATTCCAGAAAGCCAGGGAGCCGTTTTCCAGTTATTCACATTTTGTGGGCGCGGTGCTCAGCGGGCTTGGTTTGCTGATCGTACTGGTGCGGTTGCTGTTCGGCAGTGCGGTATCAGGTTCGCTGGCTGCTGCGGCCGTTATCTTCTGCCTTTCCTTGATCGCTCTGTATTCCGCAAGCAGCGTGTACCACTTTTCCGAGAAAGGCGAAGCAGTGGTGCGGCGCCTGAAAAAGCTGGATCACAGCATGATCTATGTGCTGATCGCGGGAAGCTATACCCCGATTCTCTTACGCTATATGCCGTCGCCGCGCTGCTATGTGTTCCTCGGTGCGGTCTGGCTGGTCGCACTGGCCGGTATCGCGGTCAAGCTGCTCTGGATCGATGCGCCGCGATTGATCGGTACGGCGCTGTATCTGGTGCTTGGCTGGGCGATTGCCTTTGATTTTGGCGCGGTGCTGTCCATGCCCGTGCCGGCGATCGCCTTGCTGGCAGCAGGCGGCCTATCCTATACCGTGGGCGGTATTATTTATATGGCGAAGAAACCAAATCTCGGACCGCTGATCGGCTTCCATGAGCTGTTCCACCTGTTCGTGATCGTGGGAAGTCTGTGTCACTACGCGATGGTTTTTTGGTATGTGCTGTGATACCGCCTTTGAGCGGAATATACAAAGCTGCCAGTGGAAAACGTGAAAACTGCACAGCGCAGGGGGAAGAGCGACCGCTATTCCCTGTCATATATACACACAAAAAGAAAAAGATTATGAATTTTGTATAAAAACAGAATGTCAGTTTATACAAAAAGATCTAATTACTGTTGCAGGCGAGCAAAAAAACATGGTAAAATATTTGTCAAGAAATGAGAAATCTGGTAATTTTACTTGGCAAAAGGATGAAATCAATGAAGCAGATGCAGATAAACGGGCAGGATGCCCGTCAGTCGGTATGCACCGAAATAAAGGGCGGCTGGAGCCTCCTGCGCACGTCCGACTGTGCGGAGGGGCGCGAATATGCGCTGCGGGCGCATCGGAAAACCGACCGGACCCTGCGAATACTCGAGCAGACCCTGTATGCCATGCTGGAAGGCCTGTCTGTCGCGGTGCTGGTGGAAGACAACACCGGCCGGATTGCGCATATGGCCATGCAGGCGGTAAAGGGGCAGGCGCCGGATTGCCGGCTGCTGGCGCGTGCCGGTGGGACCGCGTTTGTCGCGCTGCCGGAGCCGGATGCCTGCCGGACTGTGGTGGAGAAGCTGGCGGAATTGTCGCATGGCCGTGAAGATGTCCGGATTCGGATTGCCGGCTATATGGGCGCGTGCCTGCCGGAAGTCCGTTTCGCGGGCCTGCTCAAGGGCGGCGCGGACGTGGAGCTGCTTTACACAGGCGGAGCTTGTCCGGAGCTGCGGTTCCGAACGCGGCGGGAGCATATGACGGCGGATGCGGTATGGATGCGCCTGTACCCCTGCTGGCAGGCAGCGGCATAAAAGAGAAACCGTTTTTCCATGTACGACATGGGAAAACGGTTTTTTTATTTTATTTTCGGGAATACTTGACATGAGTTGAAAAGAGGAGTAAAATATCAATTAATATAAGATATTAATTAGAAAGAGGGTGACATTATGCAGACCAGAAATACTGTACAGCGTCAGATTGTCCTGCAGGCGGTATTGCGCATGCACGACCATCCAACGGCGGATACTGTATATGCGGCGGTTGCGGCGGAGCACCCGTCGATCAGCAAGGCCACAGTATACCGCAATTTGAACCAGCTGGCCAATCAGGGAGAGATCCGCCGTGTTCCTGTTCCAAACGGGGCGGACCGCTTTGATTTCAATACCGAGGAGCATTACCATGTCCGCTGCAGCGGCTGCGGCGCGGTGTTCGATGTGTATATGCCACATATCGATAACCTGATCGAGCGCATCGACGATGCGTCTGGCGTTTCGGTGCAGCGGTACGATATTTTGTTCGAGGGTCTTTGCCCGAAATGCGGCGGCAAGGCGTAACCGGTGTTATTTTGGCGGCGGAAGCGCCGTTCACAAATAAAAATCCTGTAAAAAACGAGAGGAGAAATGTTATTATGGCAAACTTGAAGGGCAGCAAGACGGAAGCAAACCTCCAGACCGCTTTTGCGGGCGAGTCCATGGCGCGCAATAAATACACCTATTTTGCATCCAAGGCACGGAAGGACGGCTACGTCCAGATTGCGAAGATTTTTGAGGAAACCGCGAATAACGAGAAGGAGCATGCGAAGATCTGGTTTAAGCTGCTCAACGGCGGCATCGACGATACCGCGGCCAACCTGAAAGCGGCGGCCGAGGGTGAGAACTACGAGTGGACCGACATGTACGCGACCTTTGCCAAGGAAGCGCGCGAGGAAGGCTTCGACGATATTGCGTTCCTGTTTGAAAAGGTCGGTGAGATCGAGAAGGAGCATGAGGCCCGTTATCTCAAGCTGCTCTCCAACGTGGAGAACAAGGTGGTATTCTCCCGCGACGGCGACTGCATCTGGCAGTGTTCGAACTGCGGACACATCGTTGTTGGCAAGCAGGCGCCTGAGGTATGTCCGGTTTGCGCACATCCGCAGGCTTACTTTGAGATCAAGGCGGACAACTATTAAGATATAAGATGCTGCGCATCCGTTCCGAAAGCGCAGGCTGAAATAAGAAACACCGCGGAATTTTGATTCCGCGGTGTTTTTTCAGTTTTCCGCGAACAACGGGGTGGAGAAATACCGCTCCGCGGTATCCGGCAGGACGGTAACGACCGTTTTGCCAGTACCGAGCTTTTTGGCAAGCTGGATGGCGGCCGCGACGTTTGTACCGCTCGAAATGCCGCACATCAGCCCCTCGAGCCGCGCAAGGTCCTTGGCGGTGCGGAGCGCCTCCTCGTCCGTAACGATGTAGAGGTGGTCGTAGATTTTGGTGTTCAGGTTTCTGGGGATGATGCCGTCGCCAATACCCATTTGCAGGTGGGTGCCGATCGAACCGCCCGACAGGATGGCGGCGTTCTCCGGCTCGACCGCCCAGATTTCCAACTGAGGGTTCTGCGCCTTGAGCACCTCGCCGATGCCGCTGATCGTGCCGCCTGTGCCGAAGCCGGAGCAGAACCCATCGATCGGGGCGCTGACCTGTTCCAGGATCTCGGTTGCGGTATGATGCCGGTGGACCGCAGGATTAGCGGGGTTGTCAAATTGGCCAGGAACAAAGACCTTTGGGTCATTTTTTGCCATTTCGTTCGCAATTCGCTGGCATTCCGCAATACAGTCGCCGATATTGCCCGCGTCATGTACCAGAATGACTTCAGCGCCATAGTGTTGCACCAGCTTGCGGCGCTCCTCTGAAACGGAGTCCGGCATGATGATTTTGACCGCGTAGCCCTTGACCGCGCCGCACAGCGCCAGGCCGATGCCCTGGTTGCCGCTGGTCGGCTCGACGATGACCGTATCCGGCTGGAGCAGCCCGCGGCGCTCGGCATCCTCCACCATATTGAGCGCGGTCCGCGTTTTGATCGAACCGCCGACATTAAGCCCCTCGAATTTGACGAACACCTCCGCGCAGCCCGCCGGAACCATACGGTTCAGGCGAACCATGGGCGTATGGCCGACTGCCTCGAGGATGTTACTGTATACCATTGAAAAATCTTCCTCTCAAACGTGTCTACCCCACATTATAGCACAACCTTTTGCATAAGCATAGAACAGATTGACCAAATTGTGTCAATCTGTACGGCTTTTTTTAGAGTTTATGCAGGGAGGAGGTGAAATGTGATGGAGATACATTTTAAGCAGGCGAACGGCGGCAACTATCTGCCCGCGTCGCGCGGCAAGGGGGATATTCAATATCTGGTGATCCATTTTACGGCCAACGACGGGGATACCGCGCAAAACAACGCCGATTATTTCGCGCGGGAGGATATCTCGACCTCGGCCCACTATTTTGTGGACGAAAACGAGGTCTGGCAGAGCGTTGCCGACCATGATATTGCCTGGCACTGTGGCACGAAAGGGACCTATTACCATCCCTACTGCCGCAATGCCAACAGCATCGGCATTGAGATGTGCAGCCGGCTGCAGGATGGGAAGTACTACTTCCGGCAAGGCACAATCGAAAACGCGGAGGCGCTGGCGCGCATGCTGATGGAGAAATACGGCATCGGGGCCGATCATGTGGTGCGCCATTACGATGTGACGCACAAGACCTGCCCCGCGCCGTATGTAGAGAGCGCGGCGGCATGGAACGCATTCAAAACCGGATTGACAGGGGAGGTGGATGATATGACGGCAGACGAGGTAAAGCGGCTGATCGAGCAGAGCAGAACGGTTTACGGGACAATGGACGCGGTGCCTGACTGGGGGCGCGCGACGGTGGAAAAGCTGGTGCGCAACGGCTGGCTCAAGGGCGAGGGGGACGGCAAGGGCCTGAACCTGTCCGAGGACCTGCTGCGCACGCTGGTTATAAATGACCGAGCGGGCATTTATGGGGAATGAAGTAGAAAAAACGGCGGAAATGCAGGATTTCCGCCGTTTTTTTTCAGGTTGGGGTGTGCATAGTCTGTTGCCGCACCGCCTGCTGATGCACGCTCCACCAGCACAGCCCGCAGAGGAACGCGGCGCGCATTGCCTCGCCGACATAGTCGTTGGCGAGCGTTTCCAGCTCGAAAGCGTCCGGCTGCTGGTCGAGCAGTTTGTAGAACGCGCTGGACTCGGCTTCGATTTCATTTTGGAGGCGTTTGTAAAGCGGAGATTCCAGCCAAAGTTCATACTGCCCATGTAGATAATTGTACATTTGTTATTCACCTCACCTTGTATTGTACTAAAAATAGTACAATATGGCAATGGCAAATATGTACTAAAAAATGAACATATATTGTGCAATTTTATGTGTGGTGCTATAATGATAAAAAAGGTGGTGAGTGTTTGCCAATTTGTTATAATAAGCTGTTCGCTACGATCAAGCAGCGGGGAAAAACAGAATATTACCTCCGAAAAAATGGTATTAGTCCGTCTATCTTGAGCAAATTGAAGAATGGGACAGGCGGTATCGATGCGCGAACAATAGAAAAGCTCTGTAAGTTGCTGGATTGTCAACCAGGAGATTTGATGGAATATAAAGAAAGCCCTCAGTCATCCGACTGAGGGCTTTTTGTCAGCGGCTTCCGGTGCCGCGGGCTTATGTAATCAGTCCAGATAGGTGATTTTTTCAATCCCCTTGATGCCCAGCCCCGGCTCGTCGGAAACCGTGATGTCCTTTTC
Organism: Agathobaculum massiliense; assembly: GCF_900291975.1. GTDB lineage: Bacteria > Bacillota > Clostridia > Oscillospirales > Butyricicoccaceae > Agathobaculum > Agathobaculum ammoniilyticum. The sequence continues at coordinate 841,607 of NZ_OMPN01000001.1, read as the reverse complement.
GTGGAACACCGCGCCGCCAAGGATGGGGTCCTCGGTGCAAAGCACCGGACCGTCCAGGTCGATTTTGGTGATCACCTGCCTGGCACAGGCCAGATGGATGGCCGCGTTGACGCTGACCTTGGCCTCCAGCATACAGCCGAGCATGCACTCCATGCCGTATACCTCGGCCGCGGACGCGATCTTGAGCGCGTTGTACAGGCCGCCGGCTTTCATCAGTTTGATGTTGACCAGGTCGGCCGCGCGCATCTGCATGATGGTCAGCGCGTCGGCCGGCCCCTGCACGCTTTCGTCCGCCATGACCGGAATGGAAACGTTGTCGGTCACATACTTCAGGCCGGTCAGGTCGTGCTGCGCGACCGGCTGTTCGACAAATTCAATATCCAGACCGGCGTCCTCCATCTGGCCGAGGATGCGCACGGCCTCCTTGGGCTTCCAGCCCTGGTTGGCGTCGATGCGGAGCTTGACACCTTGGCCGACCTCGGCGCGGATGGCCTGCAAGCGGCGCAGGTCGAGCGGCGCGTCCTTGCCGACCTTGCACTTGAGGCAGTCGTACCCGCGGTCAACGGCGTTGCGCGCGTCGCGCGCCATTTCCTCCGGATCGTTGACGCTGATGGTGATATCGGTCACGATTTGGCTGCGGCTGCCGCCGAGCATCTTGTATACTGGTATGTGGTAAAGCTGGCCGTACAGGTCCCAGAGCGCCATATCGACCGCGGCCTTGGCGCTTGTGTTTTTCAGGATGCAGCCCTGCAGGGCGAGCATCAGGTTTTCAAAATCGTCCACCTCGCGGCCGAGCAGGGTGGGGGCGATATGGTCGCGGACCGCGCCGATGATCGCGCCCGCGGTATCGCCCGTGACCGCGCCGGTCGGGGGCGCCTCACCGTAACCGACCGCACCGGTGTCCGTGTGTATCTCAACGATCACGTCCTCGACGGAGGAGACCGAGCGCACCGCAGTCTTGAACGGCACGCGCAGCGGGACGGAAATGCGCCCCAGGCGGATATTGGTAATCTTCATACTGGTTCAGCTCCTTTTGACATAGTCGTGTGTGGGCGGGTCAGCGGGCTAGCTCGTACATTGCCGCCGCGATGATCTCCGCGTTCTGGATGAGGCGCTCGACCTCCATATATTCATCCGGCTTGTGCTCGCGTATCTCGTCGCCGGGGAAGATCGGGCCGAACGCGACCAGATTGGGGATGGATTTGGCGTAGGTGCCGCCGCCGATGGATTTCAGGACCGCCTTTTCACCGGTCTGCTCCTCGTACACCTGGGACAGCTTGCGGATCAGCTCGCTTTCCGGCGGCATATAGATCGCGGCCTTGTGCTTCATTTTTGTCTCGTGGAAGCCGCCGAGCGCGAAGGCGCGCTCCATGCGGGGATGCGCGCCGTCATAGGTTTTGGTGACCGGATAACGCACGGAAAGCGTGAGCGACAGCGTTTCCTCCGCAAAGGCCGCCACGCCGAGGTTGACTGTCAAGTCGCCCGAAAGGTCGTCGCGCATGGCAAGGCCGAGGGATTCGCCGTGCGTTTCCATGCCGATACGTCCGGCCAGGAACGCCATGCAGTCGGCCAGCTCGCCCTCGAGTGGGAGCTGGGTAAGCGCTAGCGCAAGGCGGCCGATGGCGTTCTCGCCCTGCTCGGGCGTGGAGCCGTGTACGGATACGCCCTGCGCCTCTACGCGGATGCCGCCCTCGATCGGCGTCACCGTGACCTTGCTGGCCTGGATGCGCGCTGCCGCGTCGGCCGGACAGGCCAGCTCGGCCATCGCATAGGCAGGGGAGACGTTGGCGGCTGTGCCGCCCTCGAACCGGAGCAGGCGGCAGGGGCCGGTCTGCTCCAGCCTGCGGGAGTAGACGCAGTTCATGATTCCCTTTTCCCCGTTGATGATCGGGTACTCGCCGTCCGGTGTGAAGCCCATGACCGGCGTTTCGCCGCCATGTGCCAGATACCACGCCATATCGTCGCAGCCGGTCTCCTCGTTCGTGCCGAACAGAATGCGGATGCGGCGGGAGGGGATGAAGCCCGCGTCCTTGAGCGCTGCCAGTGCGTACAGCGCGGCCACGGTCGGCCCCTTGTCGTCCATCGTGCCGCGGCCGTAGATGCGCCCGTCTTTGACCTCGCCGGAGAACGGCGCGGCGGCGTTCCATCCGTCGCCGGCAGGCACAACGTCCAAATGGCCGAGCACGGCGATCATTTCCTCGCCCTTGCCGTATTCGCACCAGCCGACGCGGTCGTCCATATTCACGGTGGGGAAGCCCAGGCGCTCGCACAGCGCGAGCGTTTCGTGCAGGCAGCGCGCGACCTCTCGGCCGTAGGGTGCGCCCGCCTCGGGCGTTCCCTCGACGCTGGGGATGCGGATGAGGGCGGCCAGGCTTTGCAGCAGCTCGTCCGCATGCGCGCGGATATAGGGCTTAAAGTCCATATTTATATTCCTCCTTTGGTTATTAACGGCTTATTAACGGTTCTATATCATATTGTACAGGATAAAACGGGAATTTGCAAACCCATCTGTGCAGTTTGCTTGTAATTATCTTGCAAAAAGCCGCGGGATACGGTATACTATTACTGTCATCTGTCAAGGCGTGCGGAGCCGGCGCAGGTGGGAAAAGAGAATGAAAAAGAAATGAGGGAGGAAACCTATGATAACAAACGGTTTTACTTACTTTGCGGTGCTGGCATTTCTGGCTGCAGTGCTGGTGGGTGCGGAAAAGCTGACCAAATGGAAGTTTTTCAAGTTTATCCCGCCGGTCGTGCTGCTGTATTTGCTGACGATGCTGCTGTGTACCGCAGGGGCGTGGGATATGGAGGCGACCTCGGCGGCATATGGCGCGCTGAAAAATAATATCCTGTACGCCATGCTGGTGCTGATGCTGCTGCGCTGCGATATCCGCAAGATACTCAAGCTCGGCCCCCGCATGCTGGGCGGCTTTTTCGCGGCGAGTATCTCGATTTCGATCGGCTTTATTCTAACCTACGCGATCATGCATGGACAGCTCGGTTCGGAAGCGTGGAAGCCCTTGGGCGCGCTGTGCGGCAGCTGGATGGGCGGATCGGGCAACCTTGTCGCCGTATCTGAGGCCCTGCATATCGGAGAAGCGGATCTTGCGTATGCACTGGTGATCGACTCGATCGATTATTCCATCTGGGTCATGTTCCTGCTTTGGGCGATCTCGTTCGCACCGCAGTTCAACAAATGGACCAAAGCCTCCACCGCAACGTTGGACGAGGTTTGCGCCCGCCTGGAAGCGGAAGAAAAAGAGGCGGATAAGCATATTACCTTTGCCGGCCTGCTGTTCCTGATCGGCGGCGCGCTGCTGGTTTCCGCAATTGGGCAGAACATTGGCGCAGCAATCAACGGCGTCGCACCTTGGCTGGATAAGGCGACCTGGACGGTGCTGGTGGTCACGGTGGTTGCGCTGGTTGCGGCGGTTACACCGATCGGCAAGATCGCGGGTGCGGCCGAGTTGTCCAATGTACTGCTGTACATGGTCATCGCGCTGCTGGCGTCCCGCGCAAGCCTGCTGGAGCTGACGGAAGCGCCGGTATGGATCATTTCCGGCTTTATGATTCTCGGAATACATGGGATTATTCTGGTTGCCTTGGCAAAAATCTTCAAGCTGGATATGTTCACCTGCGGCGTTGCTTCGCTGGCCAATATCGGCGGCACGGCCTCCGCGCCCATCCTGGCCGGCTCGTATTCCGGCGCGCTGGTGCCGGTCGGCGTTCTGATGGCGCTGATGGGCTATGTCATCGGAACGGGCGGCGGTATTCTGACCGCGAATATCATGAAATTTTTTGCATAACGATCTCTTTTCCAAATGGAAAGCGGCTGTCCGAACCGGACAGCCGCTTTTTATTTTCGGTGTAGGACAAAATGGTTTTTACGGAAGGAGAGCAGCCCGTCCCGCTGCATTTTGCTCAGCTCGTTCGACAGGGCGCTGCGGTCCGCGCCGAGATAATCGGCAAGCTGCTGGCGGTCGAACGGGATATCGAACGTATCGCAGCCGTTCTGCACGGCCTGCGCGGACAGATAGGACAACAGCCTGCCGCGCAGGGATTTCGGCGTTGTGTGGAAGATTTTGCGCGTCAGGGTCAGGTTTTTCCGCGCTGTCACATCGAGCAGGTTGCGGAGCAGGACGTCGCGCCCGCTGTCCTCCCGACCGGCGGGCGCGAGCAGGTGATCCATGGGCAGGAACAAAACTTCGGACGGTTCGGCGGCGACCGCGCTGACCATCATAGGCGTGCCGGGGACGCAGGCGTAGGTTTCCGCAAACACGGCGCCCGGACCGATATGGTCCAGAATTGTTTTGTTGCCCCAGGCGTCGTCGCGCTCAATAGTCACGCCGCCGGACAGCAGGACGCAGAGCGCGTGGGCCGTATCCCCGACCCGATAGACCGGATGACCTTTTTCGTAGGAGCGGCGGTAGCTGTGCAGCTGTTCCAGCAGCGGCGGAAGCTTTGCTTCCGGCAGACCCTGGAACAGGCGGCAGTGCATTAATACGGATGCTTCCATATTTCCTCCTGTTTTGTTGTTACAACAACATACGGTGTGCTACCAGTATAGTAAGATAGGAGCATAAAGTCAAGTATGCGCCGGTTTGTCCGGACGCGGAACAGGTTACCTATCAGGAGGAAACGGATATGATACGGAAAATTATTGAAATCAATGAAAAAAAATGTAACGGCTGCGGCTTGTGCGCCAATGCCTGCCACGAGGGGGCGATCGGCATGGTAAACGGAAAGGCGAAGCTGCTGCGGGACGATTATTGCGACGGCCTGGGCAACTGCCTACCAGTCTGTCCGACAGGAGCGATCACATTTGTCGAGCGAGAGGCCGCTGCCTATGACGAAGCGGCGGTGCAGGAGAACCTGCGCGCGAAAGCTGAGGCGCAACAGCCGCTTGCCTGCGGCTGCCCGGGTAGCCATGCGCGCGCAATCGACCGTCCCGCCGCACCGCAGGCAGACGGCGCGGTTCCGAAGATTTCCCAGCTCCGCCAGTGGCCGGTGCAGATCAAGCTGGCGCCCGTCAACGCGCCGTATTTCCAGGATGCGCACCTGCTGGTAGCGGCGGACTGCACCGCCTACGCATATGCAAATTTCCATCAGGACTTTATCCGGAACAAAATCACGCTGATTGGCTGCCCCAAACTGGACGAGGGCGATTACAGTGAAAAGCTGACCGAGATCATCCGGCAGAACGATATCAAAAGTGTTACGGTGGTGCGCATGGAGGTGCCGTGCTGTGGCGGTATCGAGCATGCGGTGCGCACAGCCCTGCAAAACAGCGGCAAGTTTATGCCGTGGCAGGTGGCCGTGGTATCGACCACGGGCGAGATACTGGACCGGTAAGGCGTTTGCAAATTCACTCCGCTGTGGTACAATAGCTCATGAGAACGGGGCGTTGGATCGCGGAGGGATAAGAGTATGAATACATTGGACGTGGTGCATGATTTTCTGCGGCGGCAGGTGAAGCCGGGCGCGGTCTGTATCGATGCCACGGCGGGCAAGGGGCGCGACACCGCGCTCCTTTGCCGTCTTGCGGGAAAAAACGGGCAGGTGATCGCGTTTGATATCCAGGAGGCTGCGGTCGAGCAGACGCGCGCGCTGCTGGCGGAGCAAGGCTTGACCGCTGAGGTCGTGCAGGACAGTCACGCGCATATGGCGCGCTATGCGGCGCCGGGGACGGTGGACTGCATTGTGTTCAACTTTGGCCGGCTGCCGGGCGGAGATGCCAAAATATTCACCACAGCCGCTTCCTCGCTTCCGGCGATCGACGCGGGGCTGACGCTGCTGCGGCAGGGCGGCGTGATGGCGCTTGCGCTGTATTATGGGAAAGAAAACGGATATGAGGAGAAAAATGCGATTTTATCGCACTTAAAGTCGATAAATGACCGATTGTTCACTGTTCTGGCATGCGATTGGCTCAACCGACGGAACGACCCGCCGCTGCCGATTTTCATATGGAAAGAGTGAGCGGTCTGTGTTACAATAAAGGAAAAGGAGGGATATGATATGCCTTGGTGTCCCAAATGTAAAGCGGAATACAGAGAGGGGTTTACGGAGTGCAGTACCTGCCGGGTGCCGCTGGTGGATACGCTGCCCGAGGAAAATGAGGAAAATAAGAAGCCGGAGGAATTCGTCCTGCCGGACGGCATGGAGAAACCAATCGCGGTTTACACCGCCAAAAACCGGTTGGAAGCGGAAATGGTCTGCGACATGCTGCGCGAAAATGATATTGTTGTACTCCACCGGCCGGCGGCGTTCCGTCAGATACAGGCTTACAGCGGCGCGGACGCGCGCTTCGGGGTAGAGATTGTAGTCGATGCGAGCCAGACCGCCCGCGCGCGTGCGTTGATCGACGAAATGAACCACAGCTTTGCGGAGGCACCGGTTGATGAGGAAGAGCTGGCCCGTCTGGCCGAGGAGCAGGCGATGCAGGTGCCGGAGCAGCCTATGGAGGATAACGCTTCGTTCAAGCTGCTGCCCGTGGTGGCAGGCGTGATCGCGGTGGCGCTGCTGCTGCTGTATTTGGTTTCCAACCGTATGTAAAGGGGAGAGTGCCTATGCCGTGGTGTCCGAAGTGTAAAGCGGAGTTCCGCGAGGGCTTCAGCGTGTGCAATACCTGTCATGTGCCGCTGATCGACCATATACCGGATGGGACGGAAACGATCGCGGAGCCTGCTCAGCCCGACGAGGCCTGGTTGCGCGAGGATGGGAAACGGACAAAGCTGCTTCGGCTGCTGCGGACGCTGATTATCCTGTTTCTGGCGCTGGCGGTCGTACTGCTGCTCGCGGATAAGGGGATATAAAAAGGGAGTGCGTATCACGCACTCCCTTTTTATATGCTGTTGTTACCGAATATCGTCGAACAGGCCGGTGAAGTCCAGTGTTGCGAAATAATCCCTTGGCGTTTCCGCACGGCGGATCAGCTCAACCGAGCCATCCTCGCGCAACAGCAGCTCGGCGGAGCGCAGCTTGCCGTTGTAGTTATAGCCCATCGAGAAGCCGTGGGCGCCCGTATCGTGGATATACACATAATCGCCGATATCGATACGGGGCAGGTTGCGGTCGATGGCGAACTTGTCATTGTTCTCGCACAGGCCGCCGGTCACATCATAGGTGCGGTCGTGCAGCGCGTCCTCCTTGCCAAGGATGGTGATGTGATGGTAGGCGCCGTACATCGCCGGACGCATCAGATTGGCCGCGCAGGCGTCAAGACCGGCATATTCCTTGTAGGTGTGCTTGTGGTGGATGCAGCGGGCGACCAGCGCGCCGTAAGGTCCGAGAATAAAGCGGCCCATCTCGGTATAGATCGCGATGTCGTCCATACCCGCCGGTGCGAGCACCTCTTCATAAGCGCGGCGCACGCCCTCGCCGATGGCCATGATATCGTTCGGCTCCTGCCACGGCTTGTAGGGGATACCCACGCCGCCGGACAGGTTGATGAACGCGATATGCACGCCGGTTTCCTTGCGGACCTCGACCGCCAGCTTGAACAGGATGCGGGCCAGCGCGGGATAGTATTCGTTTGCCACCGTGTTGGAGGCCAGGAACGCATGGATGCCGAAATGCTTGACGCCCTTGGCCTTCATATACTTGAACGCCTCGATCAGCTGTTCGCGGGTCATTCCGTACTTGGCCTCCTGCGGCGTATCCATGATCTCGTTTTCAAGTACAAAATCGCCGCCCGGATTGAAGCGGCAGGACATGGTTTCCTTCCACTGGCCGACCTTATCGTAATAGTCCAAGTGGGTGATATCGTCAAAGTTGATGATCGCGTCCAAGTCGCTGGCGAGCTTGAAATCCTCGTCCGGCGTCACATTGGAGGAAAACATGATATCGTGGCCGGTGATGCCGCAGGCGCGGCTCAGCTGCAGCTCGGTATAGCTGGAGCAGTCGCAGCCGAAGCCTTCTTCATGAAGGAGCTGGACCAGACGGGGGTTCGGGGTCGCCTTAACGGCAAAATATTCCTTGAAGCCAGGGTTCCATGCGAACGCGGCCTTGACCTTGCGGGCATTCTCGCGGATGGCCTTTTCATCGTAGATGTGGAACGGGGTGGGATGGGTCCTTACGATCTCCTGCACCTGCTCAAGGGTCAAAAAGGGTTTCTTTTCCATTGGTTTTCGCCTTTCCTTTGTTTCTGGGGTTATTCGTCGGTCTGTTTGCCGAGGATGCGCTCGAAGCGGCGGCGCATATCGTCCTCGATGCGCTGGGTTTCGATCTGGTCGACGCCGATGATGCGGCCGTCCTGCACGATAACGACCATGCCTTCTGCGAGCATGGCAGGCGTTTCTGCGCGGGGGAAATTGACCATTTTGTCGTTGATTTCCACGACAACGAAATCGCCTTCAAAGCGGTCGACGATACCGGTCTGTTTCATGCAGCATTCTCCTTGCTTGATGGTAGTGGGTCGAGCGGGAGGACGACCGTGCCGCTTTCCGCTGTGATGCGGACGTCGCCAACACCCGCGAGGGACAGGTTTTCCAGCGTTTGCGGGCTGGGATGGCCGTAATCGTTGTTCACGCCGCACGAAATCACCGCGGTCGAGGGCCGCACCGCGCACAGGAATTCCTCGGAGGAGGAAGTGTTTGCACCGTGATGCCCAACCTTGAGGATCTCGCACGACAAAAGTGGATAATGGTTCAACAGGGAGCGTTCCGCCGCGGCCTCGGCGTCTCCCATCAGGAGAACGCTGCGGCCACCCGCCTGGAACAGCGTGACCAGGGAGCGGTTGTTCAGGTCGCTGTCCGATACATCGTCGTCCGGCCCGAGGAACGTGAGCGACGCACCGGAATCAAACGGCAGGACGTCGCCCTGTTGCGGGACGGTCGGACGGAGGCCGCGCGCCTCCAGCGCGTCGAGCATGCTGCCGTAGGTGGCGGTGTTGGCAGTCTCCCGTCCCATAAAGAAATGTCCGATTGGGAATGCCTCGATCACCCGCGCCATGCCGCCGATATGGTCGGCGTGCGGATGGGTGGCGACCACGGCGTACAGCTCCTGCACGCCAAGCTCCTCTAAATAGCGGACGATGGTATCGCCGCTTTCCGCTGTGCCAGCGTCCACCAGCACGGCCTGGCCACCCGACAGGAGCAGGATGGAATCTCCCTGGCCAACGTCGATAAAATGGACTTCGGTCTCGCCGGTGAGTTCCTGCGGGCCGGATAAAAAACCGGGCAGGTAAAGCCAGGCGTCAAGCGCCAGCACAAGTGCCGCGCCAATAAACAGAATGCGCCGGAGGATTCGCTTCATTATTCTTCACAGGTGCGGTAGGAATCGAATTTGTCCGTGATCTCTTTGGACGGGGCGGGCGTCGCCAGGCTGACGATGATGATGGCGAGCAGGCCGCAGACAAAGCCGGGTACGATCTCGTACAGTTCGAAAATGCCACCGGACATCTGCGCCCAGAACAGGTCGACCAGGCCGCCGACGATGATACCCGCATACGCGCCGTATTTGTTGGCGCGCCGCCAGAACAGGGAGCAGAGCACGAGCGGGCCGAACGCCGAGCCAAAGCCGGCCCACGCGTATTCGACCAGACCGAGTACCGTGCTGTTCTGGTTGGTCGCGATCAGCACGGCAATCAATGCGACTACCATAACGCAGCCGCGGGAGACCCACATCAGCTCCTTGGCAGAGGCGTTGGGGCGTATTTTGTTGTGGTAAAAGTCCTCGGTGATGGCAGACGCGGTAACAAGGAGCTGGCTATCCGCGGTGGACATGATCGCCGCAAGAATGGCGGACAGGAAGATGCCCGCGATGAACACGGGGAAGATGCGGGTGACCATGTTGATGTAGATGGTCTCCTCATTGCCCGCGGTGACGAGCAGGCCGTCGCCCAGGAACATGCGGCCGGAAACGCCGATCAGTACGGCGGCGGTCAGCGAGATCAGAACCCAGACGGTCGCGATGCGGCGGGACTTTTTGATCGCTTTCGGGGACTCGATACCCATGAAGCGGATCAGAATATGCGGCTGGCCGAAGTAGCCCAGCCCCCACGCGATCAACGAAATGATGCCGATGGCCGTGTAAGGCGTATTGGTCGCGCCATCCACGAACAGGTTCAGGAAATTCGGGTTAAACGAATCGACCTGCGCAAAAAAGTCGGCCGGCCCGCCCAGCGAGCCGATGGCAATCGAGGGTACCGCGATGACGCAGAAGAACATCAGCAGGCCTTGGAAAAAGTCGGTCCAGCACACGGCGAAAAAGCCGCCGGCAAAGGTGTACGAAATAACGACGACCGCGCCGATCAGCAGTGACACCAGATAGGGCATACCGAATACAGATGAAAAAAGCTTGGCGCAGGAGACAAAGCCTGAAGCGGTATAAAACAGGAAAAACACCAGGATGAATATTGCGGCGATCACCGAGATCATGCCGCTTTCATCCTTAAAACGGTTCTTGAAGAACTGCGGCAGCGTGATCGCGTCGTCCGCCACCTTGGTGTACTGGCGCAGCGGCTTGGCGACAAGCAGCCAGTTGAGATAGGTGCCGATAGCAAGGCCGATGGCGATCCAGCCGGCCGAAATGCCGGACAGATAGGCCGCCCCTGGCAGGCCCATCAGCAGCCAGCCCGACATGTCGGAGGCCTGCGCGCTCATCGAGGTGACCCAGGAGCCAAGCTTTCGGCCACCGAGGAAATATTCGCTGGTCGTGCGGTTTTTCCCCATAAAGTACATGCCGATGCAGATCATAAAGATCAGATACACGCCAAACGCGACGAGTGTGATGATGCTGTCAATATTCATGTATAATTACCCTCCCAAAATTCATGTTTTATTATACATGGATTCGCTTTTTTTTGCAAGAATGAGGGTGGGAAATTGCGGTTTTCACAAAAAATAGACAATATAGATAAAAGTGGGCCGCAAAAACAGGGGAAGGATTGTTATGAATGACGGATAGGCCGGTTCACAGCTTCATGGCCCGCGCGAGCTTGCTTTCTGGCTCCGGCGTCAGGGAGAGGTAATCGGCAAGGTCGGCGGCAAGCGCATGGAAAACCTCCTCGCTGCCCGCGATCCATTCCAGCTCGATCTCGCACAGGGGGGCGGAGCGCCCGTTATGGTGCAGCATGCCCTCGTCCAGCGCAAGCTCGCAGACCGTGTCCTCCTGCTGGAGCAGGATGGCGCAGCGCCGGAAGTCGACCGTGCAGATCGTTTCCAGGCGCGCGGCGAGTGCCTGCTCGCACAGCGCGCGCGGCGCGCCTTTGTCGGGCAGCGCGGAGAGTCCCTCCGCGACCGTCTGCGCGTCGCACTCGTATTCCTCATGCGCGCGCATGCCGGCGGGAGTGCTGGTGTTGCGCCGCTTCATGCAGCATACGCTGCGGTCGTTTTCGCGGCGCAGACGGAGTGCAGCGTCGTTGCGGCGCAGCAGACCGTCCGCCGTATCGAAATACTGCGATTTCATATGGATGGTGCGGCTTTGGCTGCCGATACGGGAGGAGGCCCAGAGCAGCGCCTGTCCCAATACCCATTCGTCCGCCCGCCATTTGTATTCCTTTTCCATTACCGTATCTGTCCGTTTCCATAAATGATAAATTTGGTGGTGGTCAGCGCGGTCAGCCCCATGGGGCCGCGCGCGTGCAGCTTTTGCGTGGAAATGCCGATCTCTGCACCGAAGCCGAACTCAAACCCATCGGTAAAACGGGTGGAGGCGTTGACATAGACCGCCGCCGCGTCGACCTCATCCAGAAAACGCTGGGAAGCCTCGTAGTCGCGGGTGACGATGCACTCCGAGTGACCGGTGTTGTAGCGGTTGATATGTGCGATCGCCTCGTCGAGCGAATCAACGACCTTGCAGGAGATCTCATATCCCAGATATTCGCGCCCGTAGTCCTCCTCTGTGGCGGGGAAGACGGCGTCGCCCAGAAGCTCCCTGGTGCGGGGGCAGCCATGGATGGAGACGCCGCTCGGCGCGAGGCCGGCCGCCGCCATGGGCAGGAACCGCGCCGCCGCGTCCTTGTGGACGAGCAGGCTTTCGGCCGCATTGCATACGCTCGGGCGCTGGCATTTGGCGTTGACCAGGATGCGCTGCGCCATCTCCAGGTCGGCGGACGCATCCACATACACGTGGCAGTTGCCGGTTCCGGTCTCAATGACTGGAACGGTCGCGTTCCGGACGACCGACTGGATCAGGCCCGCCCCGCCGCGCGGGATAAGCACGTCGAGCCAGCCGTTCAGCTTCATCATCTGCGTGGCGCTGTCGCGCGAGGTGTCCTCGACCAGGTTGATGGCGCCCTCCGGCAGGCCCTCGCCGGCAAGCGCCGCACGCATGAGACGGGTCAGGCACATGGAGGAGTGGAATGCTTCCTTGCCGCCGCGTAGGATGCACGCCGAGCCGGCCTTGAAGCACAGCGCGGCCGCGTCCACCGTGACATTGGGGCGCGCCTCGTAAATAATGCCGATCACGCCCATAGGTACGCGCTTCTGCCCGATGTTTAGGCCGTTCGGCGTTTTGCGCATCCACAGCACCTCGCCGATGGGGTCGGGCAGGGCTGCGACCTGGCGGCAGCCCTCCGCGATGCCGGCGATGCGTTTTTCGTCCAGCATCAGGCGGTCGATCAGCCCTTCCACGAGGCCGTTTGCGCGGCCGTTTTCGATATCGATGCGGTTGGCGTCGATGATTTCGCGGGTATTCGCAAGCAGCGCGTCCGCTATGGCGAGCAGGCCGCGGTTTTTATCGTTTGTGCCGAGTCTGGCGACCGCGTATTTGGCGCGGCGCGCGTCCGCGGCAATGTCCATCAGTTGTCGCATGGGTTACACCTCGTTTTATCGTTTTATTTCTTTTTGAAAGGGGCGGCCGCCATAACAAGCATCACGATCAAGTATAGGCCGTACAGGATGTAGGTAACGGCGTTGCTCCAAGGGAAAGAGGCTTCGGGATGGTGCAGCGCATAGATGAAAAACGCGGCGGCAGCTATCAGCATAACCAGCGCGATGAGGCGTGATTTTTTCTTTGTCATAACGGGCTTCCTCCCTCGTTATATCCGCTGGGGGTGCTCAGGGGAAAGAGGGGGGCGCCGGCGGCCCCGCGTCAGCACGGCCAGCCGTGCAGATAGGCCTGCAGGCCGAAAAACGAACCGACCGCGATGCCGATCAGAGAAGCGATCAGATACCGGATGCGTGTCTTGGTCATAGTCCTGCAACCTCCCGTGCGAAAAGCGTGCCGACCGGCTTACCGTCGACGATATCGTATAATATACCCTGCTTATCCCCGTTGGCGACCAGCATGGGGATGCCCGCGTCCATGCACAGTTCGGCGGCGGTGATCTTGGTGGCCATGCCGCCCGTGCCGTGCGCCGAGCCGGCGCCGCCCGCCATGCGGCGTATTTTCGCGTCGATCCTGGAAACGTGACGGATCAGCTTGGCCTGCGGGTTTTTGCGCGGGTCGGAATCATACAGCCCGTCGATATCCGAAAAAATAACGAGCAGGTCGGCCTCGCACATGCGCGCGACGACCGCGGAAAGCGTGTCGTTGTCGCCAAAGTTTTCAATATGCTTCAGCTCGGCTGTGGCGACCGTGTCGTTCTCGTTGACGATCGGCACCACGCCGGTGCGCATGAGGGCGGTAAAGGTGTTGTGGATGTTTTCACGCTGGTCGTCGTCCACAATGTTTTCGCGCGTGAGCAGGATCTGAGCCACGTTGATGCCGTATTCCAGGAACATTTTGTCGTAAATGTGCATCAGCTCGCACTGGCCGACCGCAGCGGCGGCCTGCTTCATGGCCAGCTCGGTGGGGCGCTCGCTCAAGCCGAGCTTGGCGGCGCCGACGCCGACCGCGCCGGACGACACAAGCACCATTTCAAACCCCTGGTTCTGCAGGTCGCTGATGGTGCGGACGAGCCGCTCGATGCGGCGGATGTTGAGCTTACCGTTTTCATATGTCAGCGTCGAGGTGCCGACCTTGACGACGATGCGCCGGACCTCGTTGATATTAAGCATAAAAGACCTCCGGTTTCCGGCAGGGCGGACAGGGCCGCGCCGCTGGCTTCCTATTATATACATGTTTATTGTAGCACAGCGGGCGGCTTCACACAAGGCAAACAAAAATCTTTTACAAATTGCCGGAAAAACCGGTTCGTAGAAAAATATACCCGCCGGACGGCTATCTTTGCGCATATTTTTTGTTCCAAAAGGTCAATTGTTGTGGTATACTATATTTTATCAAATTATGCCTTTTGAACGATTTTGCGAAAGGAAGGGATCAGTCATGGCAAACCGCGTGACCATCCAGATCGCGGGGCAGCATTATACCATGCTGGCCAACGAAACCGTGGAATATATGAACGAGGTCGCGGAACTGGCGCAGCAGACCATCGCGGAGTGCGGCGGCTCGGCGTCGTTCGCGTCCACACGCGCGCTTGCGCTGGCGACCGTCAACCTCGCGGATGAATATATCAAGGCCAAGACCGCGGCGGAAGCGGCCGAGGCCAAGTGCCGCGCGCTGGAAGCAGAAAACACCGCGCTGCGGCAGCAGGTGAGCCGCAACAGCGCGAACCATCCCGGAAACCGACGCAAATGAACCGGATAGAGCTTCTGGCCCCCGCAGGCTCGCCGGAGGGGGTGCGCGCCGCAGTCCAGTCGGGCGCGGGCGCGGTATACATGGGCTTCGGCACGTTCAACGCGCGCCGGGGCGCGAAGGGCTTTTCGCAGGATGAAATGGCGCAGGCGATCGCCTATTGCCGCGCGCGGGGCGTCAAGACCAATATCACCCTGAATATCCTTGCCGGTGACCGCGAGCTGGACGCGGCGCTGCAGGACGCAAGGTTCCTCTACGAAGCGGGCGCGGACGCGCTGATCGTGCAGGACCTTGGCCTTGCGCGCCTGATTCATGCGCACGCGCCGGATTTCGCGCTGCACGCCTCCACGCAGATGACCGTTCACACGCTGGACGGCGCGCGGGAGGCGCGCGATATCGGCTTTTCGCGCGTGGTGCTCAGCCGCGAATGCACGCGGGACGAGGTGCGCCTGATCACCGAACAGGCGGGGGTGGAAACCGAGGTGTTCGTCCACGGTGCGCTGTGCATGTGCTATTCCGGACAGTGCTACCTGTCTGCGGTGATCGGTCAGCGGTCGGGCAACCGCGGCCTGTGCGCCCAGCCCTGCCGCCTGCCGTATGGCGGCGGCTACCCGCTGTCGCTCAAGGATCTGGCGCTGGCTGGCCATGTGGCCGAGCTGGCGGAGATGGGCGTGTCCTCGCTCAAGATCGAGGGGCGCATGAAGCGGCCGGAGTACACGGCGATCGTCACCGGAATCTATGCCGGCCTGCTGCGTGAGCGGCGCGGGCCCACGCCCGGGGAGCGGGATATCCTGCGGCGGGTGTTTTCGCGCGATGGCTTTACAGACGGGTACTATACCGGCAAAAAGGACGACGGGATGTTCGGCACCAAGACCGACGTGCCGCTGCAGGAGGTTCAGTCCCTGTACGACGAGGCGGCGCGCCGCTTTGCAGGGGGGAAGGAGGCGCCGCTCGTTCCGGTGTCGCTTTGCTTTACCGCGCGGGTGGATACCGGCGCGGTGCTGAGCGCGGACGGGGTTTCCGCCGCGGCGCCGGCCGAGCGGGCGGTCAACCGTCCGACCACGCCGGAGATGGTGGAAAAGTCCTTGCGGAAAACCGGCGGGACGCCGTTTTATGTCAAAAACCTGCGCATCGAGCTGGAGGACGGGCTGGCCGTGCCGGCGTCCGTGATGAACGGGATGCGGCGCGACGCGCTTGCGCTGCTGCTTGCCAAGCGCGGTACGCCGCCCGCCCGCGACTGGCTGGAAGGGCCTCTGCTGCGGCGGGACGAGGAATGCGCGTCGCGCGAAGGCTTCCGCGGCTTTACCGCGTCCGTGCGCACCAAGGCGCAGGCGGCGGCGCTCCGCGGCCTTGGACTGGAAACCGTTTACGCGCCGGTCGGCGTGGCGGCCGAGACTGGCCTGCCCGCCGTGCTGCCTCGCGTGTTTTCGGACGCGGAGCAGCCCGAACTGGAGATGCTGCTCGGCGAGGCGATGAGCCGCGGCACCCGCACGGTGCTGGTGGGCAACATCGGGCAGGTCGCGCTTGCGCGGCGCATGGGGTTCACGATACACGGCGATTTCGGCCTGAACGCCTATAACAGCAAAACGCTGCACGCGCTCGCGGAAATGGGCGTGACGCGGCAGACGCTTTCGTTTGAGGTGCGTCTGGCGCAGGCGCGCGATATGGAAGGGCCGCTCGAAACCGAGCTGATAGTTTATGGATATCTGCCGCTGATGATCTTCGAAAACTGTGCGATCCGCCGGCAGCACGGCGGCCGCTGCGCCTGTCGGGAGGGTACGACCTGTTTGACAGACCGGAGAAAGGCGCGCTTTGCGCTGCTGCCCGAATACGGCTGCCGCAACACGCTGCTCAACAGTCGCCCGCTGTACCTGCGCGCGGCGTATGAGCGCTTGGGCGTGCAGACCGCGCGGCTGCTGTTCACGACGGAGCCGCCGGAGGAATGCGCGCGCATCGCGCGGGCGTTCCTGGACGGGACGCCGCTGGACGGGGATTTCACCAACGGCCTGTACAAAAGAGGAGTCGAATAATGCGGATTATACTGGCGTCCGCCTCGCCGCGCAGGCGGGAGCTGCTGGCGCTGATTACGAAGGAATTTACCGTCTGTCCGGTGGATGCGGACGAGACGCTGCGCCCGGGCGCGCCGCTTGACGCGGAGGTCGTGCGCCTGTCCCGCCTCAAGGCGGAGGCGGCGCGGCGTATGCATCCGGACGCGGTGTGCATCGGGTCGGACACGATGGTGACCATTGACGGCCTGCCACTCGGCAAGCCGGCGGACGTGCGGCAGGCGGCCGATATGCTGCGCCATCTGCGCGGGCGTACGCACGAGGTGCTGACCGGCCTTGCGGTGCTGCCACCGGACGGCGCGGCGCGCACGCTTTGCACTCGCACGCGCGTTACTTTCCGCGATTTTGCGGAGGACGAGCTGGCTGCTTATCTCGCCACGGGCGAGCCGCTGGACAAGGCGGGCGCCTACGGCATCCAGGGCCGCGGCGCGCTGCTGGTGGCGGGGATCGAGGGCGATTATTACAGCGTCATGGGGCTGCCGGTCGCGCCGCTTTACGAGGTGCTGCGCGGGCTGGGCGCGCTCCGCGCCGGATAGAGACGCGCGTCCGGAAAAGTGGGCGCGCAAACAGGGGTTGCGCAGTTGGGGGCTTTGTCCGCGCGGTACGCGGCACGGCCCTTTCGTTTGGAACAGGGGTTCCGGACGGGAGATATCAGAAAGGAAGTTTGATTTTTGCGAAGAAGAAACAGACTGGGCTCGCGTTTTTTCATCGGCGTCGCCGTGGTGATCGTGCTGTGCATCCTTTCCGCACTGTACAGCGGCGTGACCGGAAATCCGTCGCCCGTGACGACCGCAGTGGGGATCGTCGCCACACCGATCCAGAAGCTTGCGACCGGTGTGAGCGGCTTTTTCGGTAAAGGGCTGAGCTATTTTACCGAATTCGACGCGCTCAAGGCGGAGAATGAGGAGCTGCACCGACAGATCCGTGAGATGGAGCAGACCGTGCGCGACGCGCAGCTTGCAATAGAGGAGAACAACCGCCTGCGCGCGCAGGCGGGCCAGCCCGAACGCGCGCGCGAACTGACCACGCTCAACGCGGAGGTCATCGCCCGCAACCCGGGCGACTGGGCGACCGTGCTGACGCTCGACAAGGGTTCGTCGCACGGGGTAGAGGTCAATGACGCGGTCATCACCGAGGATGGGCTGGTCGGCTATGTCAGCGCGGTCGCACCCAACTACAGCACGATCACGACCGTCGTCGATATCGAGATGCAGTGCGGCGCGCTGATCACCCGCACGCGCGACAGCGCGATTGCGGAAGGAAGCTACGACCTGATGGCGGAAGGCAGCCTGCGCCTGTCCTACCTGACAGAGGACGCCAGCATCGTGATCGGCGATACGGTGGAGACCTCGGGTGCGGGCGGCGTGTTCCCCAAGGGCGTGATGATCGGCACGGTCGAGAGCGTCCTGCCGGAGGAAAACGGCATCTCGTATTACGCGGTCCTCAAGCCGTTCGTCGATGTGGAAACGGTGACGAACGTGTCCGTCGTGACCGCCTTTACGGATACTACGGAGTGAGCTTATGCAGAGAGAACAGTTATCCATCCCGAAGATGATCCTGTACATTTTGTTCGCGCTGGTGTTTTATGCGCTGCAGTCCAGCCTGTTCGGGGCGTGGTCGATCCGAGGTTACCACCTCGATCTGCTGCCCGCGTTCGTCGCGGCCGCCGCGCTGCTGGACGGGCCGGTGGAGGGCGTTATTATGGGCGTTGTGGTCGGGCTGCTGTACGACCTGGGCTTTACCGGCATCGACGGGCTGTACCCCATCTTTTTCATGCTGTTCGGCATGGCTGCGGGCGCGATGAGCCGGCTGACGCTCAGCCGGAACTATGTGTCCATGCTGATGCTCAACGCGGTCGAGATGGTCGTGATCGACCTGCTGCGGTATTTCTGCTACCTGCTGCCGCAGAAAGGCGCGCCGTTCGGGCTTGTGCTGCAGCAGACGGTCGGCGGCACGTTGCTCGCCAGCCTGCTGTGCTTTGCGGTATACGTCCCGATGGCCAAGATAAGCCGGAAATTTTCCGCGCGCTGACCCCTGCCAGAAAAGAGGAATCCCATGGTGAACAAAAATCAACTGCTGCGCCGGCTGGCGGCGCTGGCCTGCCTGCTGCTGCTCTGTGCAGGGTTGGCCGGCGGGCAGCTCGTGCAGCTGCAGCTTGTGAACGGCGAGGATTACGTCCGCCAGTCGGCGTACTGGCTGACGACCACCTCGACGGTTTCCGCCGCGCGCGGCGAGATACTCGACCGGTACGGCCGGCCGATGGTGACGAACAAAACCGAGTTTTCGCTGGTGCTGGTCTATTCGGCCTGGGAGCAGGAGGGGCAGGCGGCGCGCCTGCTCGATCTGGCGGCGCGGGTCAAGGCGGACGCGGCGGCCGCCGCGGCAAACACGGCGCAGAACGGGGACGGGGACGATACGGACACGGAGAACGGCGCCGCCGCTGCGGCAGAGAGTACGGCCGAGCTGAACGATATTCTGCCCATCAGCGATACCGCCCCATACGCCTATACCACGGATGCGGCGACCAGCGATGGCGCCAGACTTTCCAAATATATCAAGGACAGTGCGGACACGCTTAGCCTGACCGCGGTCCAGCAGGCGATCGCGGACGCGAAAGCGCGTCAGGAGCAGAACCCGCGCACGGATGAGGAAACCGGCGAGGTGATCGACGAGGTGAACGCGCTGGATGCGACCACGCTGGTTTCCGCCGCGGACTTCCTTAGCGCGATGAGGGACTATCTGGACCGCAACTGGGGGCTTCCGGAAACGATGACGGACGCGGATACCCGCACGCTGGTCGGCTTGTATTATACCATGCGGCAGAACGGCTTTGACAACCGCACGAATTTCACATTTGCAACCGGCATATCGATCGACCTGATCGCATATATCAAGGAGCACCATCAGGATTACGCCGGAGTTGAGGTGGAAAGCCAGGCCGTGCGGCAGTATGATACGGAATACGCCGCGCACCTGCTCGGCCGCGCGGCTACGATGTGGGCCGAGGAATGGAGCGGCGATGCATACGGCGGTCCGTATCAGGGCAAGGCCGGCTATAAGATGAACGATATCACCGGAAAGACCGGCCTGGAGCTGGCGCTTGAGCCGTACCTGCACGGCACGGCAGGCTCCAGCACGGTGCAGACCGATCTGGGTGGTCAAGCGGTTAACGAGCAGGCAAGCTCCTATGCCGCGCCCCAGCCGGGCGATAACGTGGTCACGACGATCGACCTCGACCTGCAGGCCGCGGCCGAGGAGTCTCTTGCGGAAAACCTTGCGCAGTATGGGCGGGGCGGGGCGGCGGTCGCGATCGACCCCAATTCGGGCGAGGTGCTTGCGATGGCCTCCTATCCGACCTACAGCCTGGAAAACTATGTGGAGGAGGCGGAGGCGCGGAACGAGGACGCCCGCTCGCCGGAATTCAACCGCGCGACTTTGGGCGTATACGAACCCGGCTCCACCTTTAAGGTACTCAGCGCGATCGCGGCGCTGGAAGAGGGTATCATTGACGCGAACACCACGATCACCTGCACGGGCGAGTTCGAATACGGCGGGCAGACGTTCCACTGCAACAACCATTCCCAGCCCATGACGCTCGACGTGACGCAGGCGATTAAATATTCCTGCAACACATTCTTCTATACTGTGGGACGGGAGCTGACCGGCAAGCGGCTCGAACAATGGGACGCCAAGTTTGGCTTGGGCATGCTGACCGGAATAGAGGTGGACGAGGCGGCGGGCCGCGCGGCCGGACCGACCTATCGCGAGCAGATGGTCGCGGCCGACCCGACGCTGCAGGACTGGCTCGGCGGCGACGACGTGCAGGCCGCGATCGGCCAGTCGGACAACGGCTTCACGCCGCTGCAGCTTGCCAATTATATCGCGGCCGTGGTCAACGGCGGCACGCTGTATCGGCCCACTTTGGTCAAAAGTGTCAAGAGCTATGACTACTCCGAGGTGGTCAAGAGCGAAACTGCGGAAGTCAAAAATACAATCGAGATGTCTGATACGACGGTTGATTTGGTCATGACCGGCATGAGCGAGGTAACCGACGAGGGCGGCACTGCGGGCAGCGTGTTCGCGGACTACCCGATCAAGGTTGGCGGCAAGACCGGTACGGCTGAGGCTATTGAAAACGGGATAAAATTCGACAACGGCCTGTTTATCGCCTTCGCCCCGTTCGACGATCCCGAAATCGTGATCTGCGTCGTGGGTGAGGGCGCGGAGCACGGCTCATCGGTAACGCCGATCGTGCGCGATATGCTGGATACCTACTTCCAGACAGGCGACGTGGACACGGTGAAATCCGTGCAGCAGGAAAATGTGATCGTACCTTGATAAAATCCTGTATAAAAAAGCGGAAGCGTGACAAAAAATTTGCATAAACGCTTGTAAATTCGACATGTGTGGTTTATAATGTCAATATAGTTTTATCATTTCGGAGGCGGTAGATTGAAGGTCATTCTGGTTGCGTCCGGCAAGGGCGGCACGGGAAAAACCTCCTTTACGGCAGGTGTGGGCGCGGCGCTGTCGCAGCGCGGCCACCGCGTGCTCCTGATCGACGGCGACTGCGGCCTCCGCAATCTGGATATCGTGCTCGGCATGTCGGACAGGGTGGTGTATTCTTTTGCCGATGTGGCGGGCGGCGCGGTGCCGCTGGAAACCGCGATGGCGCGGCATCCGGACTATGAAGCGCTATACTTACTGACCGCGCCCGTGGCTTTGCCCGCGCTCAGCGAGCGCGGCATGGAGCAGCTCGCCGTGCAGGCGGAGGAGGCGGGAATCGAGTACCTCCTCATCGACGGGCCTGCGGGGCTGCCCGCCGAGTTGTCGTGGCTGGCGCACATCTCTACGCAGGCAGTCGTCGTAACCTCGACCGACCGCGCCTGCATTCGCGGCGCGGAACGGTGCGCGCGCAAGCTGGAGGAAGAATACTGCATCGCGCGGATCCGGATGGTCCTTAACCGCATCCGGCCGCAGTTGATCTGCCGCGGCAAGGCGGGCAATATCGACGACGCGATGGACGAAGCAGGCTTACCGCTGCTGGGGGTCGTTCCGGAGGACGAGGACCTGATCTCCTGCGGCAATAGTGGAAAAAGCATTTTTGCGGTCAAGCACACCGGCGCGGCGCGCGCTTTCCAAAACATCGCGCGGCGGCTGGACGGAGAACGCGTTCCACTGATAAAAATCTGAACCGAGTGGAAGAGTAGCTTAGGAAGGAAAGGGGATGTCCTTGAAATGAATATTGCATTAATCGCGCACGACCGCAAAAAGGAATTGATGGTACAGTTCTGCATGGCGTATTGCGGCGTCCTGGCAAAACATAATATCTGCGCAACCGGCACGACGGGAAAATTCGTCGAAGAAGCGACCGGACTGAAAATAGACAAGTGCCTTGCGGGCATGCAGGGTGGCGAGGAGCAGATCTCCGCGCGCGTTGCTTACAATGAGATCGACCTTGTCCTGTTCTTCCGCGATCCGATGTCCAATTCGCAGTACGAGCCGGACCTCCATGCGATCGCGCGGCTGTGCGATATGCATAATATCCCGATCGCGACCAATTCGGCAACGGCTGAAATGCTCATCCTCGGCTTGGACCGCGGCGATCTGGACTGGCGAAATATCGTAAATCCGAAAAACAGTTCGAGAAAATAACAATAGGACACAACTGCACCGGATGGGCCTGCGCCCGTTCGGTGCATCCGTCTGTCTTGAGGAGAATCAAAACGCTATGGAAAAAGTGAAACCGAGAACCCTGTCCGGCTTTATGGAACTGCTGCCCGCGCCGCAGGTGCAGATGGAGCGCATCATGCAGGTGCTGCGCGAAACCTATGCACTGTACGGCTTTTATCCGCTGGACACCCCGCTGATCGAGTCCTCCGAGGTGCTGCTGGCCAAGGGAGGCGGCGAAACCGAGAAGCAGATCTACCGCTTCACCAAGGGCGACAGCGACCTGTCCCTACGCTTCGACCTGACCGTGCCGCTGGCGAAATACGTCGCCCAGCATTACGGCGAACTGACGTTCCCGTTCCGCCGCTTCCAGATCGGTAAGGTTTACCGCGGCGAGCGCGCGCAGCGCGGCCGCTTCCGCGAGTTCTATCAGGCGGATATCGACGTGATCGGCGACGGCAAGCTGGATATCATCAACGAGGCCGAGGTGCCGAGCATTATCTACAAGACCTTTACCGCGCTGGGACTCGAGCGCTTCAAAATCCGCATCAACAACCGCAAGGTATTGAACGGCTTTTTCGCCATCCTTGGCCTGACCGACAAGGCGGGTGACGTGATGCGCACAATTGACAAGCTGGAAAAGATCGGCGCGGAAAGGGTGAAGGCCATCCTGGTGGACGACTTCGGCGTGGCCGCCGAAACCGCAGACGAACTGCTGGCGTTCATCGCCACCCCGGGCGGCACGGCGGGCATCCTCGCCGCGCTCGAGGGCTACAAGGGCAAAAACGAGGTGTTCGACCAGGGCGCGGACGAGCTGAAAACCGTCGCGCGGTACATGCAGGCTTTCGGCGTGCCGGACGACCACTTTGAGATCGACCTGACCATCGCGCGCGGGCTGGATTACTACACCGGCACGGTGTACGAGACTGCGATGCTCGACCATCCGGAGATCGGCTCGATCTGCTCGGGCGGCCGGTACGACAACCTCGCGGAATACTATACGGACAAGCAGCTGCCGGGCGTGGGCATCTCGATTGGCCTGACGCGCCTGTTCTATGTGCTGGGCGAGCAGGGCTACCTGAACGACAAGATGAACCGCGCGCCCGCGGACGTGCTCATCCTGCCCATGACTGACGACATGGGCGCGGCGATCGCGCTGGCGACCAGCCTGCGTGACGCTGGCATCCGCACCCAGCTGTACAGCGAGCAGAAGAAGTTCAAGCACAAGATCGGCTACGCGGACAAGCTCGGCATCCCCTATGTGATATTCCACGGGGAGGACGAGATCAGGGAGGGTGTTGTCGCGGTCAAGGATATGGAGACCGGCGAGCAGGTCAAGGTATCGCTGAAGGAGGCGGTCGTCCGCATCCAAGCGGGACTGGCCGCGAAAAACCAGGGCAAAGTCATTTGTGACAGGGTATAAATCATGCGGCCGGCCTATACGCTGATCGCCTGCATCACGGGGATGGCGCTTGCCTTTGTGGAAGGTCAATGGGTCGTGTTCGTGCCGTTGCTGCTGGTCGGCTTGGGACAGGCGGTTTCGCTGGTGCGACAGGTCCGTGCGCAGGACAGGCAGGATGACGGGGAGGACGAACGGTGAAACAACTGGTTTGGGGCTGTGCGCAGATGCTGCTGGGCGTGCAGACCGTGTTGCTCGGCGTACTGCTTTACTGGATGCCGCACACAGCGGACATGGGCGAGAGCCTGTCGCTTGCTTTGGTGCTCATCAGCATTTTCCTTCTGATTTGCGGGATTGTCACTATGATTGCAGGCTACTGGAATCATGTGTGTCCCTCGCTGCATACGAAAGACGATAACAAATAACATTTGATAAGGATTGATAGAACATGAACGAAACCTCTATTTCAGGGATGAAACGCACGCACATGTGCGGTGAACTGCGTCTGTCCGACGTGGGGCGGGAAGTGACGGTCAACGGCTGGGTCGACCGTGTGCGCGACAACGGCGGCGTGCTGTTTCTGCTCGTGCGCGACCGTGCGGGTATCGTGCAGTGTACGTTCGACAAGTCGGTCAACGCCGGCCTGTTCGATGTCGCTTTTACCTGCCGCACCGAGTTTGTGGTAGCTGTGCGCGGCAAGCTGGTTGCGCGCGACGAAGCGGCAATCAACAGGAAGATGCCGACCGGCGAGGTCGAGATCGTCGCGGAGGAGCTCCGCATCCTGTCCCGCGCGGAAACCACCCCGTTCGAGATCGACGACAGCAAGGAGGTCGGCGATCAGGTGCGGCTCAAGTACCGCTATCTCGATCTGCGCCGCCCCTCCATGCAGCGCAATATGATGCTGCGCCACCGCGTCACCCAGGTGGCTCGCAACTACTTTGACGAGCAGGGTTTCCTCGAGATCGAAACCCCGATGCTCACCAAGTCCACGCCCGAGGGTGCGCGCGACTATCTCGTACCCTCCCGCGTGCATCCGGGCAAGTTCTACGCCCTGCCGCAGTCCCCGCAGCAGTACAAGCAGCTTTTGATGCTCGCGGGCATGGACCGCTATATCCAGATCACCCGCTGCTTCCGCGACGAGGACCTGCGCGCCGACCGCCAGCCCGAGTTCACCCAGATCGACCTCGAGATGAGCTTTGTCGAGCAGGACGACGTGATCGCGGTCAATGAGGGCTTTCTCCAGCGCGTGTTCAAGGAAGTGCTGGACGTGGACATCCAGCTCCCGCTGCCGCGCCTGACTTGGCGCGAGGCCATGGACCGCTTCGGCTCAGACAAGCCGGACACCCGTTTCGGCTTTGAGATCCGCGATATTTCCGACATCGCGGCGAACTGCGGCTTCGGTGTGTTCAAGGGCGCGGTCGAGTCCGGCGGCACCGTGCGGCTGATCAACTTGGGCGGCTACGCGGACAAGTTCCCGCGCAAGGAGATCGACAAGCTGGCCGACTTCGTCAAGACCTACCGAGCCAAGGGCTTGGCGTGGATGAAGGTCGCGGCGGACGGCACCATGACCTCTTCCTTTGCCAAGTTCCTGACCGAGGACGAGATCGCGGCCATCAAGGAGCGTGCGGATATGCACAAAAACGACGTGCTGTTCGTTGTCGCAGACGCTTCCGAGGAGACCGCGCTGGTTTCGCTCGGCGCGTTGCGCTGCGAGCTGGCCAAGCGTCTCGGCCTTGCCAAAAAGGACGATTACAAGCTGCTGTGGGTCACTGAGTTCCCGCAGTTCGAGTACAGCGAGGAGGAGGACCGCCTGGTCGCCAAGCACCACCCGTTCACTGCGCCGATGGACGAGGATATCCCGCTGCTGGACACCGATCCGGCTAAGGTGCGCGCCAAGGCGTACGATATCATCCTCAACGGCTGTGAGCTGGGCGGAGGCTCGATCCGTATCCACGATCCCGCGCTGCAGACCAGGATGTTCGAGGCGCTCGGCTTCACCGAGGAGCGCGCGAAAGAGCAATTCGGCCATCTGATCACAGCGTTCTCCTACGGCGCGCCCCCGCACGGCGGCTTGGCCTACGGCCTGGACCGTCTGTGTATGCTGCTCGCGGGGCTGGACTCCATCCGCGACGTGATCGCTTTCCCCAAGGTGCAGAACGCGTCCGACCTGATGATGTCCTGTCCGGACGTGGTGGACGCAAAGCAGCTTGACGATCTTTCCATCGCGGTCACCCGCGAGGAGAAGGACGCGGAAGCGTAACGGGCCTTGGCCCGTAAAAGCCGTTGCGGCGGATGCTGCAGCGGCTTTCCTGTATCGCGGAAAAAGGAGAAAGCAAACGTGTGTCCCGAATGTAAAAAACGAGAAAAGATTGGGAAAATAATTGGTTATGTCGTGGATATCGCCTTGGCGGCGGCGGTATTTTATGCCGCAGTGTACCTGCTGCGCAAGGGCTCGATCCATTACCGGCCGGAGAGCCAGTGGCCGCTCGGCATCCTGACCGGCCTGCCGCTTGTGCTGCGGCCCCGAAAAAGAGCGACCGCGCCCGAGCTGCTGATACACGATGTACTGGTGCTGCTCTCCGCATCGTCGTTCGCCCTGCTGCTGACCGAGTATGTGGTCAAGGGCGGTATCCTGATCGGCAACGTACAGATCTGGCAGGGCTATGTCTACCATGCGGCGATTTTCGGCATCGTCTATTGGATCGTCTGCAATATACGGCTCACGGTGTGCATCGGCATGGGCATCACGATGGTATATGCGCTGATCGACCATTATGTGACCGTGTTCCGCGGCACGCCGGTCCTGCTGAGCGATTTGTTCGCCGTCGGCACGGCCAAAAATGTAGCGGCGAGCTACTCGGTGCCGGTCGAGCTTTCGGTCCTGCAGACCGTGGCGATCGCGGCGTTGTTCTGTGCTGCGGTCTGGCGGGTGCGGCGTCCGGCGTCCGCGCCACGGCGCTGGCAGTTCGCGGCCTGCTCCCTGCTGATGGGATGCTGGCTCTATGGGCTGGGGCTTGCCGGAAACAGCTTCGGCTTCTGGCAGGGCAATCTGGAATACAGCGAGTGGTATTACTTCTGCCGCACGGCGGAGAATGCGGTTGTGAAAAAGCCCGCGGGCTATTCGGAGACGGTGCTGGAACAGGCGGCGCAGGCGTATGCCGGCCGGTCCGGAGCAGTGCAGCCCAATATTATCATGATTATGAACGAATCCTTTGCCGACCTCAAAAGCATCGGCGATTTTGAGACGAATGAGGATTATATGCCCTTTATTCACTCTCTGGCGGAAGCGGAGAATACGATCAGCGGCGACCTGCTGGTATCCACGTTCGGCGGCGGCACGGCGACGACCGAGTTCGAGGTGCTGACAGGGGATACCATGGCCTTCCTGCCGTTCGGCTGCTCGCCCTATCAAATGTATGTCAAGAGTGAAACGCCGGGGCTGGTATCCGGCCTGGAGGCGCAGGGCTACCAGACGGTTTCCCTCCACCCCTATCTGGCGACCTCCTGGAATCGCCAGCAGGTCTATGAGCGCTTGGGTTTTGACCGCCAGTTGTACGAAACGGATTTTTCGGACGATGCCGCGCGGCTGCGCGGTTATATCAGCGACAGTGCAGATTACCGGAAGATCATCGAGTTGTACGAGGCAAAGCCGGCGGGCGAGCCGCTGTTTGTGTTCAACGTCACGATGCAAAACCATGGGGGATATGGGCCGTCTGACGATCCGGCATTTGAGGAACGTATCCGTCTCACCGGCGCATATGAGGGGAAGTACCCGCAGGTGGATCAATACCTGTCGCTGGTGCGGTACAGCGATGAAGCGGTCGAGCAGTTGGTCGCATATTTTTCACAGGTGGACGAGCCGACGGCCATCGTCTTTTTTGGGGACCACCAGCCGAATGTGACCAGCGCCTTCTACGACGATCTGTTCGGCAATACGGAGGCTGCTCGCACACGAGAGGAAAAGCAGGCCAAGCTGACCACGCCGTTCTTCATCTGGGCGAACTATGATATCGAGGAACGGGCAGGGGTGCAGATCAGCGCGAACTACCTGTCCGCCTATGCGCTGGACGCGCTGGGCTGCGCGGTGTCGGGCTATGACCAGCTGCGTCTCGCGGCGCGGGAGCAGGTGCCGTGCATCAACAACTACGGCTATTACCTGTCGGGCGGCGCGTGGCGCGATTCCTCGGGCGCGGCGGCGGAGCCGGCCCTGTCGCTCTATCAGCACGTGCAATACGCGCAGCTGTTTGACCCGAAAAGACGGATTGACGCCTGGTACGAGCCGCTGGCGTAGATTTTTGGGCGACAAGCCGCTAAGGGGGTTCCCGCCCCCACAGCTTTATGGTATAATAGCCGCAAAGTGACTACTATATATTTATTTCACATGATTATGCCACAGCGGCCCTTAGAGGCCGCTGTGGCATAATGGGATCATGACAGGAGGGGATTGACCATGAAAGAACTCTATAAAGGGCTTGCCCATGTGGCGGTCAATACGGCGGACATGGAGGAAAGCATCGCGTTTTACGAAAAGATCGGCGGCACGGTCACCGCGCGTTCGAGCGTGGGTGAAAAGCTGTTGGCGCTGGTCGAGTTCGGCGGTCTGGTGCTGGAGCTGATCCAGCCACCGGCAGGCGAGCTGGTACCTTCGGGTGTCGGCAGCATCCCGCATTTTGCCGTGTATGTGGATGATCTGGACAAGGTGGTGGCGGCGGTCAAGGCCGCGGGTGTGTTTTCATTCACCACGCCGGAAAAGCGCGTGCTGCCCGACACCTTCGGCGGCCTGCAGAACTGGTTTTTCACCGGACCGTCCGGCGAACAGATAGAATTGCTGCAAATGCTGTAAAGAGAAAAAAGTCATGGCGGTTTTTCGCCATGACTTTTTTATACACTGATAGGGTATTTGCCGGTGAAGCAGCCGTCGCAGAAGCCGCAGGCGGCTTCCGGCGCGATCTGGTGCAGCGCGTCCAGGCTGAGAAAGCCCAAGCTGTCTGCACCGATCAGCGCGCGGATCTCCTCCACCGAGTACCGGCAGGCGATCAGGTTGTCCTTGTCTGGAATGTCCGTGCCGAAATAGCAGGGGGAAACAAACGGCGGAGCGGAGGAGCGCATATGCACTTCAGCCGCGCCCGCCTCCCGCAGCAGGGATACAATCTGCCGCGAGGTCGTGCCGCGCACGATCGAGTCGTCGATCATGACTACGCGCCTGCCCTGCACGCAGCTCCGCAGCGCGCCGAGCTTGATGCGTACCGCCTGCTCGCGGCTCTGCTGGCCGGGGGTGATAAACGTGCGGCCCACATAGCGGTTTTTGACCAGGCCCGTGCCGTAAGGGATGCCGGACTCCTCAGCGTAGCCCATCGCGGCGTCCAGACCGGAATCCGGTACGCCGATCACAACGTCGGCCGCGACCGGATATTCCCGCGCGAGGAACCTGCCGGCGTTGCGGCGCGCCTCGTGGACGGACTGACCGCAGATCACCGAGTCCGGACGGGCAAAATAGATATATTCAAAAATGCACATGTGGCTGGAAGCGTTTTCACAGTTTTCACGGATGGAGCGCACCCCGCCGTTTTCCACAACCACGATCTCGCCCGGGTCGAGCTCACGCTCAAACGCTGCGCCCACCGCGCTCAGCGCGCAGGTTTCCGAGGCAAAAACCACAGCGTCCCCGCGCCGTCCCATGCAGAGCGGGCGGAAGCCCCAGGGATCGCGCGCGGCGATCAGCTTCTGCGGCGACATGACAATCAGGGAATACGCGCCGCGCAGGTCGCGGAGCGCCTGGCAGACCGCTTCCTCGACCGAGCGGCAGCGCAGCCGCTCCTGCGCGATGGCGTAGGCGATCAGCTCGGAATCCGTGGTGGTCTGGAAGATGGCGCCGCGGTATTCAAAGGCAGTGCGCAGCTCGGCCGTACCCGCGAGGTTGCCGTTATGCGCCACCGCAAGCGTTCCTTTCACATATTTGATGGTCAGCGGCTGCGCGTTTTCGCGGCGCGTACCGCCAGTGGTGGAATAGCGGACATGGCCGACCGCCATGGTGCCGCCGAGCCGGTCGAGCGCATCCGCGCTGAATACCTCGCCGACCAGGCCGACGTCCTTGTGGAATGAAAGTTCGCGGTCGTTTATCGTCGCGATGCCGCAGGCCTCCTGGCCGCGGTGCTGCAAGGCGTACAGGCCGTAGTATGTCGTGCGGGCGCAGTCGCCGTGCGGGTCGTAGACGCCGAACACGCCGCATTCTTCATGGATTGACACGAAAAAACTCCTCCGATTCGCTTGAGATAGCCAGCACGGGCGCAAAAAGCCGCTTAGAACTGGCTCAGACCGAGGATCTCCTCCGCGACTTGCCGCTTGCTTTTGCGACCGTTCATGGCCTGCTGTTCGATATAGGCATGCGCCTCTGGCTCGGTCATGCCGCGCAGCTCGATCAGAATACATTTTGCGCGGTCTACCAGGCGGATATCCTGGATGCGGCTCTGCAGGCGCTGGTTTTCTTTCTGCAGCCCGTCCAGACGCGCATGCACGGCGCGGACCATGCGCAGCGCCTGGAAAAACAGAGGCCGGCTGAGCGGCTTGGGCAGGACGAACACGCCGTCCGCCTCCACCAACTCGGAAACGGCGTCCGCCTGCTCGGATTTGACGAGCAGAAGCACACCGGCGGCTGTTTCGTGCGCGGCGGCCTGCGCCAACTCATGGCCGAACTCGTCGGGCAGGGGCGTGTTGATGAGAACAATGTCGAATATCCCGTCCAGCAGGGCGCGCCTTGCCTCCGCGCCTGAAGCGGTGGGAATGGTCTGCGCCTGCATGCCGCAGGAGGCCAGGAACTGCGCGAGCGTGGCCTGGGACTTCTGCGTGGAGGATATGAGAAGAATGCGCTCCAAGGCGGGCCTCCCCCTTTCCGTCAAATTGTACGGGCGGCAAGCGCCCTGCGGTCAATAGCGCGCGAAATACATCTCATGCTCGGCGGCGGGGCGGTTGCGGGCGGCGGCGATGCGGTCGTGCTCAGCCTGCTTTGCGCTGAAAAAGCCTTCCAGCGTGCGCGCCGTCAGATGCGCGTCGATAAAGCGGCTCTGCTGTGCCAGCCGGATCGCCTCGCACAGCGAAGCGGGTACCGCATCATAGCGGGACACGACCTCGGCCGGCGCGGTGAACAGGTTGACGTCGCAGGCGGGACCCAGCGGTAGCTTCTGCTCGACCCCGTCCAGACCGGCGTGGATGAGCAGCGCAAACACGATATACGGGTTGATGCAGCCGTCGAGCGCGCGGATCTTCATCCGGTTGGGGGCGTCGCTGTGCGCCAGTGGGATGCTGATGAGCGGACAGCGGTTCTGGTGCGACCAGGTGATATACTTGGGCGCTTCAAACTCGCCCAGACGGGCGTAGGAATTGGTCAGTGGGTTGCCGAAAACAGTCAACTCCGCGCTGTGGCGCAGGATGCCGGCCACAAAGCTGCGCCCCTCGTCCGCCTGATCGAACCGCGGATGGAACAGGTTGTGACCATCCTTGCAGACCGTTATGCTCAGGTGCAGGCCGTTGCCCGGCGCGTCGGGCAGCGGCTTGGGCAGGAAGGAGGCGAACAGGCCGCTGGACGCGGCCATGGATTTGACCACCCATTTGAAGGTGACAAAATTGTCCGCCGCCTCGAGCGCGTCCGCGTAGCGGAAGTCGATTTCGTGCTGGCCCGGCCCCTGCTCATGGTGCGAGGACTCGGGCTGAATGCCCATTTCCTCGAGCGTCAGGCAGATCTGGCGGCGCACGTTTTCGCCTTTGTCGAGCGGCGCGACATCAAAATACTCCCCGTGGTCATGCGGGAGCGAGGTCGGGGCGCCGGTCTCGTCCAGCTCGAACAGGTAAAACTCGCTCGCGGTACCCATGGTGACCGAATAACCAGCGCGCCGCGCGCGCTGGCAGGCAGTGCGCAGGATGTTCCGCCCGTCCCCCTCGAACGGACGGCCGTCCGGATACTTAATATCGCAGTAGAAACGCACGACGCGGCCCTGCGACGGGCGCCACGGCAGGATGGACAGCGTGGATGGGTCGGGGAAGAGCAACAGGTCGCTGTCCTCCACGTTGAGGAAGCCTCGCAGCGCGGAGGCGTTGAAGTGGATGCCGTGCGCAAAGGCGCGCGGCAGCTCGGACGGCATGATAGCGATATTTTTCTGGTTTCCGAAAATATCGCAAAAGGCGAGCCGGATGAATTTGACATCATTTTCTGCAATAAATTGTACGACTTCGCTGACGGTGGTATCCATAAAGCCGCGCTCCTCTCTGAAAATCACAATATCCCGCTTCGGTCGTTCAGCTTTCATATGTGTAAAGCTGATGGTAGCCCGCTTCCGGATTGGGCGAAAGTACATAATATTTCTGCGCCTTGAGCGCGGCGGCGTCGCCGCCGAACAGCCGGCAGAAATCATCGATATAAGGGGCGAAGGACGCAGCCTCCTCCGGAGAAGCCTCGTTGACCAGCACCTGCCGGGGCAGGCCTGCGGGCGCCTGATCACATCTTAGCACAATTTTGCCGCCGTGCATACCGGTGCCGCAGAAATTGCCGGCAGGGAACGCGCCGTCCTGCCCGATGCCGAGTACCAGGATGAGGCCGCCCGCCTGGTATTCGCCCAGAAACGAGCCGGCCCGGCCGCCGATGACGACCACTGGGAAGTGGTCCTGGTAGGCCTTCATATGGATGCCGCCGCGGTAACCGCAGTCGCCCTGGATAAAGATGCGCCCGCCGCGCATGCCGTAGCCGCAGACATCGCCCGCGCTGCCGTGGATAATGATGTCGCCGTCGTTCATGGTGTCGCCGACCGCCTCCTGTGCGTTGCCAAACACCTCGATGGTCGAGCCGTTGAGGTACTGGCCGAGACCGTTGCCCGGCGTGCCGTGGATGGTCAGGGTCTTGCCGGACGAGCCGCAGCCCAGATAGCGCTGCCCGACCGCGTTCTCGATGGTGATTTCGGTATCGTCAATCTGACGGAGCTGCTCATTGAGTTCTTTATAATAGGTAAGGTTTGCATGTGCTGTGGTCATCCGTGTGCGCCTCCTAACTGTTTCGCGCGCTCAGCGCGGGAGAATGCCATCAGCTGCGGCTTCTCGCGGATTAAATCAAAGTCAATGCTGTCAAGCGGGGTCTGCTCGCGGATGAGCGAGGTGTAGATGCCCGCGCGGTCCACATCCCCGATGAGGATAAATCCGACCAGACGGTTGTCGCGTGTGACGAGCAGCTTGTAGTGCTCCCCGTCCTGCTCCAGGTAGGTTTCGCCGTCGTACGAGCCTGCGGTTATCATATGTAGCCCGAGGAAACCCGATGCATTCATCGGGATGGCCTTGTCAAAGCAGGCGCTGCCGCCCGCCATGGCCTTGCCCGCGGTCTCGCCCTGCATGTAGGCGTTGGGCAGGATGGCGAGGATGCGGTCGGTTTCGGCCGCGATGTCGTGCGAGACCGTGCAGTCGCCCGCAGCGTAGATGTCGGACACGGTCGTGGCCGAATGCTCGTCGATTAAGATCCCTCGTTCGACCGCGCAGCCCGTATCGGCGGCCAGCTCGATGTTCGGCCGTACGCCGACCGCGACCACCAGGACGTCAAAGTCAACCGTCCCGCCGCTCTTGAGATAGGCGGTGTGCGGCTCGAACCGCGCGACCGAATCGCCCAGCAGGAAGCGCACGCCTTTGCCCTCCAGGTACTTCTGGATGATGGCGGCCGGCGCTTCGGTGAGTACGTTGGGCAGGATGCGCGGGGCCAGGTCGATGACGGTCAGCTCGGATACGCGCTGCTGGATGCCCTCGGCGCATTTCAGACCGATAAGGCCCGCGCCCACGATGAGTACGCGCCTATCGTTCCCCGCGCCCAGCAGAGCGTCCAATCGCTTGGCGTCGTCCAGTGTCATAAAGCTGGTCTTGTTTTCCACCGCATCCAGCCCCTCCATGGGCGGTACGAACGGCCGCGAGCCGGTACACAGGCACAGCTTGTCATAGGGAACGGCCGCGCCGTCCTCGAGCACGACGGTTTTCGCGGCCGCGTCCACCTTGGCCGCGCGGCGGCCGAGTAGGGTGGTCACACCGTTTTTCTCGTAAAAATCCGCGGGACGGTACCGCAGCATTTTCTCCTCCGTGGTCTTGCCGAGCAGCAGGTAGGAGATGAGCGGCCGGCCGTATACCGGATACGGCTCGTCCGAAATGACCGTGATGGGGCCGGTTTGATCGAACGCGCGGATGCCCTCGATCGTGCCGACTGCGGCGGTGCCGCCTCCGATGATGACATAGTTCATAGCGTTCACCTCTCCTCGTATACGATGGCCTTGTTCGGGCAGCCCTGCACGCACATCGGCTGGCCGAACGCGTTTTTGGCGCACAGCTCGCATTTCTGCACCGCGCCCTCATTCGAAGTGGACAGCGCGCCATAGGGGCAGGACAGGATGCAGGTGTAGCAACCAACGCACTTGTCCGAGTCGATCTGCACGGCCCCATCCACGATGGACAGCGCGCCCGAAATGCAGCCCTTGACGCATAGCGGGTCGGTGCAGTGGCGGCAGCTGACCGCAAAGGAGATGTTATCGCGCTCCTCGATGCGGATTCGGGGCGCGATCTTGTGGTCCTTGAGCGCCTTGACCATCGAGGACTTGCCCGAGTTGGCGAACGCGCAGTAATATTCGCATAAATGGCACCCCAGGCACCATTTTTCATTGACATAGACTCGTTTCATGCAGTTTCCCTCCTCATTCGCCCGCGTGCTTGATGCCGAGGATGCTCAGCTCGCGGTCGCTCAGGCCGATGCCGCGCAGCATCAGGCGGTTGCCGCGCAGGGCCTCGATCGAGTTGATGCCCATGCCGCCCATCATTTCCTTGAGTTCATGATCCCAGGCAGTAACTAGGTTGACCAGCCGCTGTGAGCCTATGTCCGGATTCAGGCGCTTGACCAGCTCGGGGCGCTGGGTCGCGATGCCCCAGTTGCACTTGCCGGTCTGGCAGGTGCGGCACAGATGGCAACCGAGCGCAAGCAGCGCGCTGGTCGCGATGTAGCACGCGTCCGCGCCGAGCGCGATGGCTTTCAAAAGGTCGGCCGCGTTGCGGATGGAGCCGCCGACCACGACCGAAATCTGGTCGCGGATGCCCTCGTCGCGCAGGCGCTGGTCGACCGCCGCAAGCGCGAGCTCAATCGGGATGCCGACGTTGTCGCGGATGCGAGTCGGGGCCGCGCCCGTGCCGCCACGGTAGCCGTCGATGCAAATGATGTCCGCGCCCGAGCGCGCCACGCCCGAGGCGATGGCCGCCACGTTATGCACGGCCGCAATCTTGACCAGCACCGGCTTTTTGTACGCGGTTGCTTCCTTGAGCGAAAAGACGAGCTGGCGCAGGTCCTCGATGGAGTAGATGTCGTGGTGCGGGGCAGGCGAAATGGCGTCCGTACCCTCTGGGATCATGCGGGTGCGCGAGATATCCGGACCGACCTTGTGGCCGGGCAGGTGGCCGCCGATACCGGGCTTTGCGCCTTGGCCCATTTTGATTTCAATGGCCGCGCCCGCCTCCAGATAGTCTTTATGTACGCCGAAGCGGCCGGACGCAACCTGCACGATGGTGTGCGGGCCGTATTGATAGAAGTCCTGATGCAGGCCGCCCTCGCCGGTGTTATAGTAGGTGCCGAGCGCGCAGGCCGCGCGGGCGAGCGACTCGTGCGCGTTGTAGGAAATCGAGCCGTAGCTCATGGCCGAGAACATGACCGGCACGCGCAGCTCGAGCTGGGGAGACAGGTTGGGTACTAGGTTGCCGTCCGCGTCGCGCTCGATTTTGCCCGGCTTTTTGCCGAGAAAGGTTCGCGTTTCCATGGGCTCGCGCAGCGGATCGATGGAGGGATTGGTGACCTGGGAGGCGTTGATGAGGATCTTATCCCAGTAGATAGGGTACGGTTCCGGATTGCCCATGGAGGAGAGCAGCACGCCGCCCGTGCCAGCTTGACGGTAGACCTCGGAGATGGCCTTGCCCGTCCAGTTCGCATTTTCTTTAAAGGTATGGTCGGTCTTGACAATCTTCAGCGCGCGCGTCGGGCAGAGGGAAACGCAGCGGTGGCAGGCGACGCACTTGGACTCGTCGGCCTGCATCTTTTGAAACTCGGGGTCGTAAAAATGTACCTCGTTGGCGCACTGTCGCTCGCACGCGCGACAGGCGATGCAGCGGTCGTAATTGCGCACGACCTCATACTGCGGATACAAAAAGTCGATAGCCATTATTGCTTTCCTCCATCATGCAGATTGACGATCACTGGCTCGCCGCCACGCGGCGCCCAGATGCGGTCGAGCGTGGGCTCGATGGCGCGGATGGCGCATTCCTCGGACGCGATGTACACCGTGTCGCCCTTTTCGCCCACGACCATCGAACGCAGCTTGAGCCGGTCGTTGAGAGCCATCAGGCCGCCCGTGTAGCCGACCAGGATGGAAAACGGACCTGTCACCAGCAGGGAGGCGAAGGCGTTGCGCAGGTAGGTCAGGCGCTCGCACTCGGTCGGCGCCTGCTTTTCAATGGTGGACCAGAAAGGCGCGGCGATGACGTTGGCAATCTCGCGGTAGGTCAGGCCGAGCTTGCGACCCAGGTAGTCGACGATATAGGTGATGACCTCGGTGTCGGTCAGCAGGTCGCATGAGTAGCCGAACATCTCGATAAAGCGGCGGTTGGCGTCGTACGAGGAGATTTCGCCGTTGTGGACGACGGTCGTGGACAGCAGGGCAAAGGGATGCGCGCCGCCCCACCAGCCGGGGGTGTTGGTCGGATAGCGACCGTGGCAGGTCCAGGAGTAAGCCTCGTAATTCTCCAGCATATAGTATTCGCCGACGTCCTCCGGAAAACCGCTGGCCTTGAACACGCCCATGTTTTTGCCCGAGGAGAAAATATACGCGCCGTCCAGTGTGTGATTGATGCGGATGACGAAGCGGGAGGTGAATTCGCGTTCATCAAGCTGGCTGGAGGTGAGCTTGGTGTGCAGCGGGGTGACGAAGTAGCGCCAGATCATGGGTTCGTCCGTGATGCGCGGGTGGCGGCGCGTGGGGATTTTGGACAGGTCGACGATGTCGAAATGGTGTTCGATTTCCTTTTCGCAGGCGGCCTTGGCCTCCGGCGTGTCATAAAATACATGGAACGCATAGTAGTCGGCGTACTCCGGGTAAATGCCGTAGCCCGCGAAGCCGCCGCCCAGCCCGTTCGAGCGGTCATGCATGGGGCGGATGGAGGCGATGATGCGCTCCCCGGTTTCCCGTGTCCCGTCCTTGTGGAAGATACCGGAGATCGCGCAGCCGGCCGGGATGCGGACCTGACCTTCTTTTTGCAGCATTGGTGTTTCCTCCTTATGTTGCCCGGCGTGCCGGGTTCGCTTTCCAGAAAAGGATAAAAAGAAAAGCGCCCGCCGCAAACGAGCAGAATGCTCCTTTGCAGCGGACGCCGTTGTCCGTTCTTTTATTGTAGAACAGGCGCGCACAAACGTCAAGCGGGTTTAAAAGAAAATGCGGATTTTTTGCGCTTTGCCCAGAACGGGAGGGGATGGGACGGGATTAAACCGGCAGATTGCAACAAAAAAGGTGAGCGAGTAAAAAATCCGGCCAAAGGGGGTTGACAAACTGCGGCGGGGCGCGTATACTGCGCTTGTAAGCAGCAAAGGCGCTGTGGGAATGACACCCACGGCGCTTTTTTGTTGCCATTTGACAGACGGTAAGGAGCGAATCGATATGAATACGGCGAAAAATGTACCGGAGCTGTTCGGCAGCATGGTCTTTAACGAGACTGTGATGCGGGAGCGTCTTCCCAAGGACGTATACAAAAAGCTGAAGCAGACCATGCGCGAGGGTACGGCGATCGACGCCGAGGTCGCGCCGGTCGTGGCGACCGCGATGAAGGACTGGGCACTCTCAAAGGGCGCAACGCATTATACGCACTGGTTCCAGCCGTTGACCGGCATCACGGCTGAGAAGCACGACTCGTTCATTTCCCCGACGGACGACGGTGGGGTCGTGATGGAGTTTTCCGGCAAGGAGCTGATCCGCGGCGAGCCGGACGCGTCTTCGTTCCCCTCCGGCGGCTTGCGCGCGACCTTCGAGGCGCGTGGCTACACGGCCTGGGACCCGACCAGCTACGCTTTCGTTAAGGACGGCACCCTGTACATCCCCACCGCGTTCTGCTCCTATACGGGCGAAATTCTGGACAAAAAGACCCCGCTGCTGCGCTCGATGGACGCGCTCAGCACGCAGGCGTGCCGCGTGCTCAAGCTGTTCGGCAAGGACGTCAAGCGCGTGACGACCACGGTCGGGCCGGAACAGGAATACTTCCTGATCGACAAGGCGGACTATGCCAAGCGCAAGGACCTGATCTTCACCGGCCGCACGCTGTTCGGCGCCATGCCGCCCAAGGGGCAGGAGATGGAGGATCACTACTTCGGTTCCATCCGTCCGCGTGTGGCGGCGTTTATGCAGGAGCTGGACGAGGAGCTGTGGAAGCTCGGTATTTTTGCCAAGACTAAGCACAACGAGGTCGCCCCCTGCCAGCATGAGATGGCGCCGGTGTTCACCACGACCAACATCGCCACCGACCACAACCAGCTCACCATGGAGGTCATGCGGCGTGTGGCGGAAAGGCACGGCTTCGTCTGCCTGCTCAATGAAAAGCCGTTCGAGGGCGTCAACGGGTCGGGCAAGCACAATAACTGGTCGATCTCGACCGACACGGGCGAGAATCTGCTCGAGCCTGGCAAGGCGCCGAGCGGCAACCTGCAGTTTTTGCTCTTCCTGACTGCGGTTATCAAGGCCGTGGACGAATATCAGGACCTGCTGCGCATCTCGGTCGCCTCCGCGGGCAACGATCACCGCCTGGGTGCGAACGAGGCCCCGCCGGCGATCATCTCCATGTTTATCGGCGACGAACTGCAGGCAATCCTGGATGCAGTCGAGGCAGGGCGGGATTACACGGATGTGGCCAAGACCAAGATGGATCTCGGCGTGTCCGCGCTGCCGGACATCCAGAAAGACACCACCGATCGCAACCGCACCTCGCCTTTTGCTTTTACCGGAAACAAGTTCGAGTTCCGCATGCTGGGCTCCTCGCTCAACATCGCCTGCCCGAACATCATGCTCAACACTGCGGTCGCGGAGGAGTTGCGCCAGTTCGCGGATGAGCTGGACGGCGCGACGGACTTCCAGGCGGCGCTCACCGCGCTGCTGCGGCGCGAGATCAAGGCGCACAAGCGCATCATTTTCAACGGCAACGGCTACGACGAAAGCTGGGTCGCGGAAGCGGAAAAGCGCGGCCTGCTCAACCTCAAGTCCACGGACGCGGCGCTGCCGCACTACACGGATGAAAAGAACATCCGTCTGTTTGAGACGCACGGCGTGTATACCAAGCTGGAAATGGAGTCCCGCGAGGAGGCCGTGATTGAGGAGTATTACAAGACCCTGCACATCGAGGCGCTCACCATGCGCGACATGGCGCGCCGCGAGATCCTGCCCGCCTGCCTGTCGTTCGAGCGCGCGGTGGCGGACGGCGCGCTGGCCAAGAAGCAGCTCGGCCTTGCGGGCGGCGCGGAAACCCGCCTGCTGACGCAGGTATCCGCCCTGAACGATGCGCTGGAGTGCGCGGTATCCACGCTGGAGGAAGCCGTGGAGGCTGTGCCGAAAGCGGACGCGGAAACGCTCGCGCATTATTACCACGATGAGGTACTCCCGTGCATGGACGCCGTACGCAAGCCGTCCGACGCGCTGGAACGGATGGTGGGCAAGGAGTACTGGCCGTTCCCGACCTACGCGGATATCCTGTTTTATACCTGAACGGACAGGGGACCTGAAAAGTCTCCCTGTATACGAAACCAGGTTCCGGAGAAGTCTGGTTTCGATACTCGAATGACGCGGCCCGACAGCCTTGGGGCAAAGGGCGCGGCAAAGCAATTTTCGTGTGTAAAAAATTATCATACACAACGGCGTGTATTTCCGGCCTTGGGACCGGAGATACACGCCAAATTTTTTTAGGAGGGATTTTCTCATGCAAGACCTTGTAAACCTTGCCGCCTCGATGGATACTGGGTGGACGCTGGTCGGAGCCGCACTGGTGTTCTTCATGCAGGCGGGCTTCGCGATGGTGGAAACCGGCTTTACCCGGGCTAAGAACGCGGGCAACATCATCATGAAAAACCTGATGGACTTTTCACTCGGCACGCCGATCTTCTGGCTGGTCGGATTTGGCATCATGTTCGGTTCGATGAACGGCGTGTTCGGCGGCTTTGACCTTCTGGCGGACGGTGTGGTCGGCGAAGGCTACGACTGGACGACGCTGATCTTCCAGACCGTATTCTGTGCCACCGCCGCGACCATCGTGTCCGGCTCCATGGCCGAACGCACCAAGTTCTCGGCCTACTGCATCTATTCCATGGTCATATCGGCGGTGATCTACCCGATCTCCGGCCACTGGATCTGGGGCGGTGGCTGGCTCGCCGAGCTTGGCTTCCATGACTTCGCCGGTTCGACTGCGGTACACATGGTCGGCGGCGTAGCGGCGTTCGTGGGCGCGGCCATCCTCGGCCCGCGTATCGGCAAGTACACCAAGGACGGCAAGGCGCGCGCGATCCCCGGCCACTCGCTGACTCTGGGCGCGCTGGGCGTGTTTATTCTGTGGTTCTGCTGGTTCGGCTTCAACGGCGGCTCGACAGTCGCGCTGTCGAACGGCGCGGCCGAAACCGCGGCGCGCGTGTTCGTCACC
Organism: Agathobaculum massiliense; assembly: GCF_900291975.1. Classification (GTDB taxonomy): domain Bacteria; phylum Bacillota; class Clostridia; order Oscillospirales; family Butyricicoccaceae; genus Agathobaculum; species Agathobaculum ammoniilyticum. The sequence continues at coordinate 801,248 of NZ_OMPN01000001.1, read as the reverse complement.
ACCAACATGGCGGCGGCGGTCGCGACGGTCACGGTTATGTGCGTGACCTGGGTGCGCTACAAGAAGCCGGACGTTTCCATGACGCTCAACGGCTCGCTGGCCGGCCTGGTAGCCATCACGGCGGGCTGCGACACGGTAACACCCTTCGGCGCAGCCATCATCGGCATCATTGCGGGCTTTGTGGTGGTGTTCGGCATTGAATTCATCGACCAGAAGCTCAAGGTGGACGATCCGGTTGGCGCGGTCGGTGTACACGGCCTGTGCGGCGCGACCGGCACGCTGATGGTCGGCCTGTTCGGCTACTACGCCTACGGCACGAACGACGTGGCGCCGGTCGGCCTGTTCTACGGCGGCGGCTGGCACGCGCTGGCCATCCAGGCGCTCGGCATGGCCGTGGTGATCGCGTGGGTCGCGGTCACGATGACCGTGGTGTTCCAGATCATCAGGCATACGGTCGGCCTGCGCGTCAGCGAGGCCGAAGAGATCATGGGCCTTGACAAGCCCGAGCACGGCCTGCCCTCCGCCTATGCGGACTTTATGCCGGTGGTTCCGTCCGTGCTGGGTACCAAGGCGGCGCAGGACGACACAGGGGAAGCGGCTGCGGCCGCGCCCGCGCCCGCTCAGGCGGTGCCGGTCACTAAGATTACATCCGAAGCGTCCAGCGGCGGACACAAGCTGAGCAAGGTGGTCATCCTTGCCAAGCAGTCCAAATTCGAGGTGCTGAAAAACGCGATGAACGAGATCGGCATTGCGGGCATGACCGTGACCAATGTGGTCGGTTGCGGCACGCAGAAAGGCGCGCCCGAGTACTACCGCGGCGCGGAGGTGGACGTGACGCTGCTACCCAAGATCAAGATGGAGATCGTGGTGTCCAAGGTGCCGGTCGAGACTGTGATCGAAACGGCCAAAAAGGTGCTGTACACCGGCCACATCGGCGACGGAAAGATATTTGTGTACGATGTGGAAAACGCGGTCAAGGTGCGCACGGGCGCGGAGGGCTACGACGCGCTGCAGTACGACGACTGATCGAGGGGAACAAGCCGGAACAGTGGGACAGGGCGGCTGCTCTGTCTCACTTTCTGCAGAAACCGGAGGCCAGATGAAAATTTATGCTTGCATTTTGTGGGGAAGGGTGTATACTGAAAGAGCAGAAAGCTTTCTGCAGGAAAACCGAATAAACAGATTTCTTCAGGGCAGGGTGCAATTCCCTACCGGCGGTACAGCCCGCGAGCGGACGCCTTTCCGGCGGAAGCATGACTTGGTGGAACTCCGAGGCCGACAGTATAGTCTGGATGAAAGAAGAAAGTGTGAAAGCAAAAGGGGGATGCCCCTTTGTTTGATTCGCTTGTTTACCGTCCTGAAACGCCGCGCAGCGTTTCAGGATTTTTTGTTTGGCGGCGCGCCATATATGTCCCGGAAGTCTGCGGCTTTCGGGACATTTTTTATTGGGAGATGATGCCGTTTGCAAGAGGAGCTTCTGATGCGCAGGGCGCTCGAACTGGCGCGGCGCGGCGCGGGACGGGTCAGCCCGAATCCGATGGTGGGCTGTGTGATCGCCCGCGGCGGGCGCGTGATCGGCGAGGGATGGCATGAGACGTGCGGCGGGCCGCATGCGGAGCGAAATGCGCTGGCTGCCTGCACGGAGGACCCCGCGGGTGCGACGCTGTATGTCACGCTGGAGCCTTGCTGCCACTGGGGCCGCACGCCGCCCTGCACGGACGCGATTTTGGAGCGGGGTATCGCCCGCGTGGTGGTCGGATGCACGGACCCTAATCCGCTCGTCGACGGGAAAGGGGTGCGCCTGCTGCGCGAGGCGGGCGTGGAGGTCGAGACCGGCGTGCTGGAACAGGAGTGCTGGCGGCTGAATGAAGTGTTTTTCCACTTTATCCAGCACCGGACGCCGTTTGTCGTGTATAAATACGCGATGACGCTGGACGGCAAGACTGCGTCCGCTTCGGGCGACAGCCGTTGGGTGAGCGGGGAGGCCGCACGGTGCAGAGTGCATGAGGTGCGCGGGCAGCTTTCCGCAATCATGGTGGGCGTGGACACGGTGCTGGCGGACGATCCGCTGCTCACCTGCCGCATACCTGGCGGGCGTGATCCGCTGCGCATTGTATGCGACAGTCGGGCGCGCACACCGCTGGACAGCCGCCTGATCCAAAGCGCGGGCGAGATACCGACCATAATCGCGGCAGCCGGCTGGAATGAGCGGGCTGCCGCGCTCAAAAAGGCGGGCGCGCAGATCCTGCTCTGCGGGGAGCGGGATGGACGGGTCGATCTGCGCGAGCTGATGCGGCAGCTCGGCGCGCGCGGCGTGGACAGTATCCTGCTGGAGGGCGGCACGACGCTGGCGTTCGCCGCGCTGGAAGCCGGCATCGTCCGCAAGGTGCAGGCGTATATCGCGCCCAAGCTGCTCGGCGGCAGCACGGCTAGGACGCCGGCCGGCGGGCAGGGGCTTGCTCGGATGGCAGATGCGTGGCGTCTGACCGGTCTGACCGCCGAGCCGGTTGGAGAGGACTTTTTGTTGGAGGGATACCTGCCATGTTCACAGGACTTGTAGAGGAGGTCGGGCGCGTCGAACGCATCGCGCACGGCGCGCGGGGCGCGCGGCTGACGATTGCGGCCGATGCCGTGCTCGCGGGGACACGGTGCGGCGACAGTATAGCGGTAAACGGCGTATGCCTGACGGCTGCGGAGCTGGATGGGCGGACGTTTACCGCGGACGTGATGGCAGAAACCCTGCGCCGCTCTGACTTGGGGGAGCTGCGCGCGGGCGCGCCGGTCAACCTGGAGCGCGCGATGCCCGCGGACGGGCGGTTAGGCGGACACATCGTGTCCGGACATATCGACGGCACGGGGACGGTCGCGTCGCTCCTCCGCGAGGATAACGCGGTCTGGCTGTCGGTCAAGACGCCCACGGCTCTGCTGCGGTACATTGTGGAAAAGGGCTCGATTGCGATCGACGGCGTCAGCCTGACGGTCGCGCAGGTGGACGGACAGGGCTTTGCCGTGTCCATCATACCGCATACCGGCGCACAGACCACCCTGCTCGGCAAGCGGCAGGGCGAACGGGTGAATCTGGAATGCGATGTGATCGGCAAGTATGTGGAAAAGCTGCTTGCCCCGCATACCGCCCGGCAGACGGACGTCACTATAGAATTTCTCAGCCAACACGGCTTTTAACAGAAAGAGGGAGGCGGAATCATGCAGCAAAACTTTGCAACCATCGAACAGGCGCTTGACGAGCTGCGCGCCGGCCGGCTGATCATGGCGATCGACGATCCGGACCGCGAGAACGAGGGCGACCTGATCTGCGCGGCGGAATTTGCGACCACGGAGAACGTTAACTTTATGGCGACCCATGCCAAAGGGCTGATCTGCACGCCGATGAGCGCGGAAATCGCGGCTCGGCTCGGCTTTGAGCAGATGGTCAAGGTCAATACAGACAATCACCATACCGCGTTTACCGTTTCGGTCGATCATGTGGATACGTCAACCGGCATCTCCGCCGAGGAGCGCGGACTGACCTGCCGCGCGTGTGCGGATACGGCCGCAGGGCCGGCGGACTTCCGGAGGCCGGGCCATGTGTTCCCGCTGACCGCGCGCCGGGGCGGCGTGCTGACCCGCAACGGACACACCGAGGCAACGGTCGACCTGTGCCGCATAGCGGGGCTGCAGGAGTGCGGCCTGTGCTGTGAAATCATGCGCGACGACGGCACCATGATGCGCACGACCGAACTGCTCGAAAAGGCGCGCGAGTGGGGTGTTGCGGTCATTGCCATCCGCGACCTGCAGGATTACTGCCGCAGGCATGACAAGCATGTGGTTCGCGAGGCCAGCGCCAAGCTGCCGACACGCTTTGGGGAATTCCAGATCTACGGCTATGTCAACGACCTGACCGGCGAGCACCATGTCGCGCTCGTCAAAGGGAAGATCGGGGACGGGAAGAACCTGCTCTGCCGTGTCCATTCGGAATGCCTGACCGGCGACGTGTTCGGTTCGCGGCGGTGCGACTGCGGGCAGCAGCTCGCGGCCGCCATGCAGCAGATCGAAAAGGAGGGCCGTGGCGTGCTGCTCTATATGCGGCAGGAGGGCCGCGGCATCGGCCTGATTAACAAGCTCAAGGCCTATGAGCTGCAGGAGGTGGGCTGGGATACGGTAGAGGCCAACGTTAAGCTCGGCTTTGCGCCCGACCTCCGCGAATACTGGATCGGCGCACAGATCCTGCAAGATCTCGGCGCGCGGGAGCTGCGCCTGCTGACCAACAATCCGGAAAAGATCTACGGACTGGACGGGTTCGGCGTGGAGATCGTTGAGCGCGTGCCGATTGAGATCGCGCCGCAGGAGGACGACGCGTTTTACCTGCACACCAAAAAGATCAAGATGGGGCATCTGTTCCAGAAAACCATATAAAACAGGAGGGAAACCGAAATGAATGTACTGGAAGGCAAGCTTGTCGCGGGGAAAGGGAAATTTGCAATCGTCGCGGCTCGGTTCAATGAGTTCATTGTCTCCAAGCTGATTGCGGGCGCGGAGGATACGCTGGTGCGGCATGGCGTGGATACGGATGATATCACGCTCGCCTGGGTGCCGGGCGCATTTGAGATACCGCTCGCGGCGCAAAAGCTCGCGCAGAGCGGGCAGTACTGCGCGGTCATCTGTCTGGGCGCTGTCATACGCGGTTCGACTACGCACTATGATTATGTGTGCAACGAGGTTTCCAAGGGTATTGCGCAGGTGGGCCTGCAGACCGGCGTACCCGTGCTGTTCGGCGTGGTTACGACCGAGAACCTTGAGCAGGCCATCGAGCGTGCGGGTACCAAAGCGGGCAACAAGGGTGCGGACGCGGCTCTGGCGGCGCTGGAGCTTGTGGATCTGCTTCCGCAGCTGCGCTGACCCGCAGACAAAGAAAAGACCATCCGTTTCGGATGGTCTTTTCTTTACACGTTTGCAGGACTGAGCAGCAGAGGCTGGAGTTGGCGCCCCTGCAGCGCAGCCTGGACGGTATCCGGAATACGCTCCATGTCCGCCACAAGCGAGCGGGGCTTGGCGTCGGGCGCATCCTGGCGGAAGGGGACAAAGTAATAATAGCGGCGGTTGAGCAGCGCGCCGATATTGGCTGCGCTGCCGGAAAGCCCGTCGTTGGTGGATACCGCGAGCACAACCGGCTTGTCGCCGCGCAGATGGCTTTTAACCGCCATGACGACCGGCGTGTCGGTTACGCTGTGCGCGAGCTTGGCAAGCGTGTTGCCCGTGCAGGGCGCCACGACCAGTACGTCGAACAGGCCTTTGGGGCCGATCGGCTCCGCGGCCTGGATGGTATCGATCGGCTGGCGGCCGGTCAGGGCAAAGAGCTTGCCGCGCCACATGGCGGCGTCGCCGAAGCGGGTGTCGAGCTGGGCGGCGTGGAAGGACAGGATCGGCGTGACCTCGCAGCCCTGCCGCACAAGCGTCTGGATGACATCCATCACGCGCGCAAAGGTGCAGAACGAGCCGGTCAGGGCAAAGCCAATGCGGATCGGAGCGGTCATAATATGGATTCCTCCTGCAAAATGGTGAGTACCGTATCGTGGATGGCGCGCGCCGCGGACAGCGGTGCGACCCGTCCCGGGAGGGAGAGCGCGTGCAGCAGCCGGCAGCCGGCCGGCTGCTTCGCGTCCGCGGAGATGCCGCCGGGCAGGGAAGCCAGATCGATGACCAGGCAGCCGGTGGAAAGGCTGGACAGCTCCGCAGCGCCGAGCACCGGCGCGGGGACAGTGTTGAAAATGAGCTGGAACGCACTGAGCCGTCCGGCAAGGCTGCGGGTGTCGAGCGCGCGCATGCCATCGGCCTCGATCCTGGCGAAATCCCGCGGGGAACGGGCGGAAACCGTGACGGCGGCATCCAGCGCGTGCAGCTTATGGGCGAGCAGCGCGCCGATACGCCCATATCCGATGACCAGGCAGGACGCGCCCTGCAGGGTATGCTCGGTCTGTTCCATAGCGAGCTGTAGGGCGCCTTCGCAGGTAGGTACATCGTTAGCGGTATAGGCTCCCGCAGGAATACCGGGGGGATACGGCGGCATATGCTGGCAGGGAGGAGGGAAACGGTATGCGGATGGAGGAAAAGGAGCGGGAGAACCTGTGCAGGGCGGTCAAGACGGGTCTGCTGAAGAAGCTGCGTGAAGCGGGACAGATCAACGAGGCGCAGTTGGACCGCGCGCTGGATAAGCTGCGCGCAGGCGAACGGTGACCGGCGCAAAGCTTCGGGTCGCCGCGTACTGCCGCGTATCGACATCGCAGGACGACCAGAGGAACTCCCTGGAAAACCAGCGCCGCTATTTCGCGGAGTATATCGGCAGCCAGCCGGACTGGGAGCTGGCGCGGGTGTATGCGGACGAGGGACTGTCCGGCACCGCCGCGCGCAACCGGCCGGCCTTTCAGCAGATGCTGTCTGCCGCGGAGGAGGGGGAGATCGACCTGATCCTGACCAAGGAGGTGTCCCGCTTCGCCCGCAACACGGTGGATGCGCTGGCCTGCACGCGGCGGCTCCGGCGGTACGGGGTGGGCGTGGTATTCATCAATGACGGGATCGATACTCGTCAGAACGACGGCGAGTTCCGCCTGACGATTATGGCGAGCGTGGCGCAGGAGGAAAGCCGCAAGACCTCGGAGCGGGTCAAATGGGGGCAAAGGCGCTCCATGGAGAACGGCGTGGTGTTCGGGTGCAACAATATCTACGGCTTTTCCCTGCTCCGCGGCAGGCTGACGGTGAAGGAGGACGAGGCGGAGGTGATCCGGCTGGTATACCGCAAATTTCTGAACGAGGGGAAAGGAACCTTTGTGATCGCGCGGGAGCTGTCCGAGTCGGGCGTCGAGCCGCCCCGCGCCAAAGGGAAGCCGTGGTCCTCCACGATGGTGCTGCGTCTGCTGCGGAATGAAAAATACTGTGGCGACCTGCTGCAGAAAAAGTCGTATACGCCGGATTTCCTGGATCACAAAAAACAGGTCAATCGGGGGGAGGAGGAGCAGATATACCTGCGCGACCACCACGAGCCGATCGTCCCACGCGCAGTTTTCGAGCAGGCGCAGCAGGAGCTTGCGCGCCGCGCACCGGCCGGCGCGCAGGGACGGCGCTGCGTCCGCCGGTACTGGTGCTCGGGAAAGCTCATTTGCGCGGCCTGCGGCCGCCGCTTCGTTCCGCGCCGGCGGCGGCGCGCGGGAGGTGAGGTATACCGGTATTGGGTGTGCGCCGCACGGGGAAGGCACGGCCCGCGGCATACCGATGGACGGGAGACCCCTGACGGCTGCGATATGCGGATGATGCCTCACCAGGCGCTTTGCACCTGCATGGACGTGGTGGTGGAACGGCTGGGGCTGGACGTCGGCCGGCTGATCCGCGAGACGGCCGAATTGGTGGAACAGGCGGAGGACGGCGGCGTGCCTGTGGCGTTGGAGCGCCTGCAGGAGCGAAGGCAGCGCGTGCTACAGCGGCGGGGGGACGCGCTGGACGCATGGCTGGGACACAGCATCACAAAAGAGGAGCTGGACAGCTTGCGCGCGCGTTATGACGCTGCGCTCGCGCGTCTGGACGGGCAGGAGCGGACGTTGGAGGCACAGTGGCAGGCGGCGCGCACAGGGGATGGCCGGACGGCGCTTCGGGCGTTCCTGGAAACCGAGGCGCTCCGGTGTGAAGCGGTGTACGGCGAGCTTTTGGAGCAGATGCGCATTGGGGAGGGGGGAGTTCTGGTGCGGCTGCGTGGACTGGCGGTGACGTTCCGGCTGCAATATGCGCCGCCCAGGCGCGGAGCTGGCCTGCGGCCGGAGGACATACGCTGCACGCTGCTACCGGATACCTAATGCAAAAAATAAGAGCGGGTTTCCGCCTTGCGGAAACCCGCTCTTTCTGTCCGCGCCGCCCTGCCGCAGACGGAAGTCAGGGGATAGTTTTGTCGATTTGTGTCGATATTTTGAGAAAAATAAATCTTTTTGGCACTTGAACCAATGGAAGAGATATGTAAAAATATAGAACAGAGAAATATAAGGCCGAAAAACAGGAAAGTGGCCATAGGAGAAGATCAAAGATGGCGGATGAAAAACAAAAGCTCCGCGTTTTGCTGGCCTGTGCGGACAGCGAGCTTTCCCGATATGTCGCGCGCCGTTTGCCGGAGAACGGGAAGATCGAGCTAGCCGGATGGACCGAGGATGGGGCGCGGGCGCTGGAACTGTATCGCGATACGCGGCCCGGGCTGGTTGTGCTGGATACCGATCTGTTCCATGTGGATGGGCTGACGGTGGCTTCCCGCATTCGGGAGCAGGGCGGGAAAGAGACGATTCTTCTGCTCAGCGCGTTCCAAGGGGCACAGGTGCTTGCCGAATGCAACGTGCTGTCCATCGATTATATGATGCGCAAGCCGCTGAAGGAGGACGCGCTGTACGACCATATCCGGCTGTGGGCGGCAGGCATGGAGGAACGGGAAAAGGAATTATCCGAGGAAACCCGCTTCCGGAAGCAGGTGGACCAGGTGTTTAAGGCTTTTGACCTGCGCACCGATTCCAAGGGCTACGCCTATACGGTCGACGCGGTCTGCGCCTGCCGGCGGAAGAACAGCGGCCTGACCAAGGAGATCTATCCGGCGATCGCGCGCAAACGCGACACAACGCCGGCAAATGTGGAGCGGGACATCCGGTATACGGTCAAAAAGATCTGGAAAGACTGCGAGGCGTCCGTGCTGGAACGGTATTTTGGCGAGATGGCGGTCAGGATGCGGGGCAGAATCAGCAACGGACGCTTTATCAAGGCGATCCTGGACTATCTGAGCCGACAGGACGAAGAGGGGTAACGCAAAAACAGGTCGTTTCGGACGCGCCTTTGCTTAACTTCCGGCGGCCGCTGTGGTATACTATACCTGCAGCGGGCCTGCTGCGCATTTTTCAGTTAAGGTGGGGGCGTAAATGTCTGGAACGGAACAACAGGGAAAGCAGGGGGGATTGGAACGGGGGCAATCCTGGGGGGAGCAGCCCAGGCGGCTGCTGTTGATTGTGGCGGCGTCCGTGGTGATGGCGGTCAACATTAAAAGCTTTGTGGACGCGGGCGGCCTGTTTCCCGGCGGCTTCAATGGGCTGACGCTGCTCATCCAGCGCAGCGCGCAGCAGTTTGCCGGTGTTTCCCTGCCATTTACCGCAATCAACCTGCTCCTCAACGTGGTTCCGGCAGTGGTCAGCTTCCGGCTGATCGGGAAGCGCTTTACGCTGTATTCCTGCCTGATGATCGCGTTGACGAGCGTGCTGACCGACCTGATCCCTTCCATGCCGTTGACCAACGATGTGCTGCTGGTCTGTATTTTCGGCGGCATTGTTAACGGCTTGGCGATCAGCCTGTGCCTGTTGGGGCGCGCGACCAGCGGGGGGACGGACTTCATCTCCGTGGCGCTGAGCGAGCGGCTCGGCGTGGACGCGTGGAATTACATCTTTTTTGCCAACTGCGGGATGCTGGCCGTGGCCGGCCTGCTGTTCGGCTGGGATAAGGCGCTGTATTCGATCATTTTCCAGTTTGCCTCCACGCAGGTTGTGCATATGCTCGACCCGCGCTTTAAGCGGACCACGCTGTTCATCATTTCCAATCGGGCGCAGGAGGTATACGAACAGATCAAGGATACGACGCATCACGGGGCGACGCTGTTCCACGGAACCGGCCTGTATAACGGCGAGGAGCGGGATATGCTGTATTCGGTCATCGCGGGCGATCAGGTCAAGCAGATCACCCGCGTCGTGCGCGATATCGACCCCCATGCGTTTATCAATATCCTGAAAACCGACCAAGTGGCGGGCAATTTTTACCGCCGGCCGCACGATTAAAACGGAAGGGCAGCCCCGGGCGCAGCGATGCGCCTGGGGCTGCTTTACTGTTCGCGGCGGCGAACCGGCCTATAACCAAAGGAAACAGGTACCGCGTTGCGTATCGCAAGCTCGTCGCGGGATAAGTAGTCCAGCAGGCGCAGGTCGTTCTGCACGGCGCGGGCGTGTACCCAGAACGGGACCGAGCCGGCAAGGGCAAGCGTACCCGCCGGAATCGCGTCCAGGATATCCGCGAGCGGGTGCGGGGCGTTGGAGAGCGGGGCGTTGAGTTGAGCGTCGCCATGCTGGATGGGAAGCGGCAGGATCACCGCCTGTACGTCCGCAAAGCCGGCGCGGGGGTCGCTGACAGCGGCGCAGCCCTCGACGGGGCGCCGTTCAAGCGCATAGGTGCGCACCGTGTGGCCGTCGGCGCGCAGCAGGGAGGCCAGATAAGCCTGCCGTACGTCGCCGCCGACGACCGCAAGGGTCGCCGATTGATTCATAAGAAAAACCTCCTTCAGGGCAGTCTATGCCAGCGGGGGAGGCGTTGTTATCCCGCGCGGGGCAGGAAAAACGGCCTGTCCCGTGGGATAGGCCGCAGCGCTTATTCCGGTTTTCTGTCGCCGCCAAAGAAAAAGGAGGTCAGCACGCCAGGGCCGGTGTGCGAGCCGATGACCGTGCCGATGTAGCGGATGTCCGAGCGGACGCCGTGCGCGTCGAGCAGCGCGGCAAGTTGGCGGGCGTCTTCCAGACAGTCGCCGTGGCAGATGCGCACAACCTGGTTCCGGTCGGTCATCTCGCGCAGCGTCCGTTCCGCGAGGTAGGAAATAGATTTCTGCCGGCCGCGGACCTTGCAGCCGACGCCGAGTTTACCCGCATAGTCAACCCAGATGACCGGCTTGATGCCAAGCAGCCCGCCAACCACGGCCGAGGTCTTGCTCAGCCGCCCGCCGCGGTGCAGGTGGCCCAGGTCGTTGACCGTGATCAGATGGATCACATGCAGCCGCATCTGCTCCACCGCGGCGGCAGTCACCTCGATGGTGCATCCGCTGTCGCGCATTTCACGGGCTTTATCGACCAGCAGGTATTCGCCGCCGGTCGCGGAGAGGGAGTCGATGCAGATGATTTTGCGCGCGGGGAAAAGCGGGGCAAGCTCGTCGCGTGCCATGCAGCCCGCGTGGAACGTACCCGAAAGGCCGGAGGAAAAGCCGATGTACAGCACGTCCTGCCCGGCTTCCAACGCGGTGCGGAAAAGGGTTAGAAACGTTTCCAGCTTTGCCTGCGAGGTGACGGGCAGTTTCCCCTCCCGCAGCAGGTCGTAAAACTGGTGGAATGAAACGGTCTGCCCACAGTCCTCCTCAATGGTGCGCCCGTCAATCGTAAATGCGAGCGGCGCGCAGCCAATGTCGTTCTGTGAAAAGTAGGCGGCGGTCTCATCGATGGTCGAATCGGTGATAAGAGCGAATGGATACATAGCAGAACTCCTTGCTTTGCGGCCGGATCAGCCGTTGATTTCAAAGGGGGTGTCGCACGCGCCGGTTAGCGAGCGGGCGGGACCGTCGGAGACGACCTCGTAGGTATTTTCGCAGCCAACCAGACCGACCCCCTCCAGGGCGATCTTTGGCTCGACCGCGAACGTCATGCCGGCGCGGATCGGCTCGTCGAAGCCCCTGGCGAGGACGGGCGATTCGTCCATAGTCAGGCCGATCGAGTGTCCGAAGAACCTGCAACCGCTCATAAAGCCCGCGCGGAACGCGGGGTCAACGCAGGCGCACAGCTTGCCATATACCTCGGATGGCACCGAACCGGGACGCAGCATGGCGGCAGCCTCGTTCTCGAGGAATACACATTGTTCGCGCGCGGCACGGATCAGCTTGCTCTGTGGATGCTTGGAGAGGGAACCGTAGAAAAACACAATGCTTTTATCCGTATGGTAGCCCCGATAGCCGTTCGGTATGTCAAGCAGCACAATATCGCCCTCGCGCAGGCGCCGCTCGGAGGAGCCGATGGATTTCATGGCGATACAGGTGCCGGCCGTACCGGTGGGGCTGTCCAGACCGCAGCCGGCCAGACTGTTTTCACTGAAGCTGGCTACGCCGAGCACATCGTCTGCAATCGCCTGGTTGAAGCGGGAAATACCCATCGAACCTCGCTCGAGCAGAACCGTGCTGACCTCGCTGCACAGCCGCGCCTCGCTAATGCCATCCCGCAGCAGGACGGGGGCGATCTCCTCCAGCGCGAAGCGGTGCAGGGCGCCGGACTGGCGCATGCAGTCCAGCTCATAGGCGCTTTTGACGGCCCGCAGGCCTGCGAGGACGCCGTCCACTGGCTGCGGCTGCGTAAAGGGTAAATATTTCTGCAACATAGAAAGTTTTTGCAGCGTCATGGTGCGCGCGGCGACATAGACACGGTCGGGGATGGCGGGGAACGCCTCCGCAACCGTGCGGAAGCTGCTCAGCGGACGGATATCCGCAAAAGCGGATTCGCGTTTGGCACATTCGAATGAACGGCGGACGAACAGCACCGCTTGGTCGGGCGTGACGATGAGCGCGCCATCCTGCATGGTGCCGGTGAAGTAATAAAGATCGATCTTGTTGTCCAGAATGGTCATGGACCACGCGGGATCGTGCTGTGCCAATGCTGCGCGCAGTCGGGAAAGGCGGGCGTTCAGCTCGCCGGCAGGCACGGGGGTATGTGGCATTTGTGTTCCTTCCTTTGCTTATGTTGGTTCTGGGGTGATGCGGGCTAGCGGCATGCCTTACGGCGGCGAAGATACACGCATGGGAAAAAGGCGGCTCGGCCGCTTTGCGGCGCTATTATATCACAGCGGCCAGCACTTATTCGCCTGAAGTGACCGCAAAGTGCTGCTGGTGGTATAATGAAGTGAAATTAATGTATAATAGCCGCTTTGCGGCTATTATACCATAGTTTTTCCGGCTGGGCAATGCGTGCGCATTGACTTTTGCGGAATGGTGCGATATGATGCTATACAGGAAAGTTTATGGAGAAAGGAGTCGGGTTATGCGCAGAATTTTGGGACGGATCCTGGCGGACCGGCGTGTGGTCGGCGGCCTGCTGCTGGTTGCGCAGCTGGTGATCGTCATGTACAGCGTGGGCTGGATGAGCGGGCGCTGGCTGTGGGCGCCACGGATATTGACCGTGCTGAGCGTCATCATCGTGATCTGGCTTGTCCGTAAATATGATAACCCGACCTATAAGATCAGCTGGATCATCGTTATCCTGCTGCTGCCGCTGTTCGGAGGCCTGTTTTACCTGCTGTGGGGCAACACGCCGTTTAACCGCGCGCGCACTCAGCATAAGTACGAACCGCAGCCGCCGGATTTCACCGAATACCGCCTGATGCCGGCGACCGAGGCGCTCGCACAGGAGGATCCGCGCCACGCGGCGCGCGCCCGTTATATCACTGCGCTGGACGGCATGCCGGCCTGGACCAACACCGAGGCGCATTATTTCCGCGTGGGCGAGGATATGTTCGCCTCCATGTGCGAGGAGCTGTGGCAGGCGCATAAATTCATTTTTCTGGAGTATTTTATCATTGAGGAAGGCATCATGTGGAATACCATCCTCGATATCCTGCAGGAAAAGGTGCGCGAGGGCGTGGATGTGCGCATCCTGTACGACGATGTGGGTTCGATCGCCACGCTGCCGCAGAACTACGACCGCTTCTTGGCTTCACTCGGCATCCGCGCGGTGCGCTTTAACCGCTTTATCCCCACGCTCAACACCTACCTTAATTACCGCAACCACCGCAAAATGATGATTATAGACGGGAATGTGGGGTATATGGGCGGCATCAACCTGGCAGATGAATATATCAATGAGAAGGTGCGTTTTGGCCACTGGAAGGATACCGGCATCATGCTGCGGGGCGAAGGGACGGTCAACATGACCTCGCTGTTCCTGCAGATGTGGGAATATGTGACCGGCGAGCCCGTGCCGCCGCTCAACGCCTACCTGCCGACGATGAAAATGCCGGAGGACGGCTATGTCCAGCCGTTCGCGGATTCGCCGCTTGACGATTTGAACGTCGGCGAATCGACCTACCTGCAGATCATCCACAACGCGCGCGATTACGTCTATATCACGACCCCGTATCTGGTGTTGGATAACGAGATGATCACGGCGCTGACCATCGCGGCGCAGTCCGGCGTGGATGTGCGGATTCTGACGCCGGGGATTCCGGATAAAAAGCTGGTCTATATGATTACGCGCTCCTATTACCAGCAGCTGCACCGCGCGGGCGTCAAGATCTATGAATACCGCCCAGGCTTCCTGCACGCGAAGTGCATCGTATCGGACGATGATACGGCGGTCGTCGGAACGATCAATATGGACTTCCGTTCCTTTTTCTTGCATTTTGAGTGCGCGACCTGCTTTTACAACAGCTCGGTCGTGCATGCGGTCAAGCAGGATATTTTGGAAACGATCAATGTGAGCCGGCGCATTGACGACGCCTGGCTGCATAAGGTACCTTGGCTGCGGTCTATCGTGGCCAGTGTGCTGCGGCTGTTTGCGCCGCTGCTGTGACCGGACGCCGGCAGAGTGAAGGGGCTGAAATGGAACAACGGGAACAGGTTTTGTGCGCGATCCTTGACGCGGGTGAGCTGCTGCTGACCGCAGGGGCCGAGGTGGCGCGCGTGGAGGACACGATCCGCCGTATGGCACAGGCATATGGCTTTGGCAGGGTGGATGTGCTGACCATCACGGCCAGTATGATCGTCACGGCGCAGGCAGAGGACGGCGCGGTTCTGACGCAGACCCGCCGCATCCTGCGGCGGGAAACCGATATGCGGCGCATCGAGGCGGTGAACGCGCTTTCGCGTGCGGTCTGCGGCGCGCCGCTGCCGCTGGAGGAGCTGCGCGCGCGGGTGGAAGCGATTCGGACCATGCGGGACGATATGCCGTGGCGTATCCCGCTGGCATATTTGGTTATTTCCGGCTCGTTCGCCGTGTTTTTCGGCGGTTCGGTGCGGGATGGTCTGGCGGCGATGCTGTGCAGCATGGTGCTGTACGCGATCGGGCGCATGGGGGCGCGTATTGCGTTACAGCCGCTGGTGCTGACCGTGTTGAGCGCGGCCGCGATGTGTCTGGCCGCGGTGATAACCGTGGAAGCCGGATTGGGGCAGGCATTGGATAAGATTATTATTGGAAACATTATGCTGCTGATACCGGGGATCGCGCTGGTCAATTCGCTGCGCGACATGATCGTGGGCGATACGATCAGCGGCCTGCTGGGAGCGTGTGAAGCGCTGCTGCGCGCGATTGCGATTGCGGCGGGCTGCGCACTGGTGCTGCTGCAGCTGGGAGGTGCGGTATGACCGGGGAAATGGCGGTGCAGGTCGGCATGGCAGCCGTGGGTGCGCTGGGCTTCGGCCTGCTGTTCCATATTTCAGGAAGCCGGCTGGTGACCATCCTGCTCGGCGGCGCGGCAAACTGGGGGTTTTACCTGCTCGCCCTGTGGGCTTATGAGGACCGCGTCGCCGCGTTTTTTGCCGCCGCGCTCGCGACAGCCGCCTTGGCGGAGGTATTGGCGCGCCTGCTCAAAACGCCGGTCCTGACGCTGCTGGTGCCGATGCTCGTGCCGCTCGTCCCGGGCGGCGACCTGTATTATACCACGCTGGCGCTTGTCCGGGGGGATATGGCGGCGTTTGCGCAGTATGGCAGCCTGGTGCTGAAGGAGTCCGGTGCGATCTCGTTCGGGGTTATCCTGATTGCCTGTGCAGTGCAGACGCTGCTCAAGCTGCTCGCTCTGGCGCGGGAGAAAAGAATATGAAAAAAGCGTTCTGCGACCGGTCCGTGCAGAACGCTTTTCAAATTTGGAGCTGCAGCAGAAGATAGACCACACAGGCGGCGATCGCCGCCCAAACCAGGCCCGTGGCGATCAGGCAGCAAAGATAACGCGGCGGAAAGCGGGCGTGCCGCAGGCTACGCCCGAGCGCGTCCGGATCGCCGAGCATGCGCACCGCCAGCTCGACCGCCTCCGCTTCGTTGAAGCCGCGGTCGTTTTGCAGATATTCCATGCGCGTCAGTAGATGGTCGGTCAGCTCGCGCCGCACCCGTGCGCGGTACGGCGGCCAAAGAAGATGGGCGCATACGCGGTCCAGAAACAGGCTGATGCGCTCATTTGGTGACACACGCCTCACCCCCGACCACCTTGCCGAAGCTTTTACAGAATTTTTCCCACTCGCGTCGGCACCGCGCGAGTGTTTTGACGCCTTGGCGGGTGAGCTGATAATACCGGCGCAGCCGCCCCGCCGTGGATTCCCTTTCGTAGGAGCGCACCTCGCCGCGCTCTTCCAGGCTGTGCAGGATGGGGTACAGGGTCCCCTCGTTCATGGAAAAGGTCTGGTCGGAACGGCATTCCAGCTCGCGGATGATCTGGTAGCCGTATTTGTCTGCGTCCTCCAGCATGGCGAGGACGAGCAGCGTATTACTGCCGGGGAAAGGAGAGTCGTTTTTTCTGCGGGGCATGGAAAACCGCCTCCAAATACCTTTTTTATCGATGTATCCACAGTATACATCCGGCGGCAGGAGAGTCGTTTTTTCTGCGGGGCATGGAAAACCGCCTCCAAATACCTTTTTTATCGATGTATCCACAGTATACATCCGGCGGCAGGGGCTGTCAAATGTAAAATTTTTTTAAGGTATTGCTCTTTTTCGGTTTTTAGGGTATCATAAGCAATAGTTTGCAGGCTTTGGAGGATGGAAAACCGATGTTTGATAGTTTGTTTCAATGGCTGCTCGGCGCTGGCCGCGAGCTGGCTGTTGTTATCATCTCCATGGTTCCTCTGGTGGAATTGCGCGGCGCGGTGCCTCTGGGCGTTATGGCGGCGGGCATGCCGTGGTACGAGGTGCTGCCGTTGGCCTATCTGGGCAACCTGCTCCCGATTCCGTTCGCGCTGTTTTTCGGGGAAAAGGTATTGGACTGGGTGGGGACGCTCAGGCCGTTTACCGGCTTCGTCACCCGCTACAAGGCGAAGCTGGAAAGCAAAAAGGATCAGGTTACCAAGTATGCGCGGATCGGCCTGTTCCTGTTCGTCGCGGTGCCGCTGCCAGGGACGGGCGCATGGTCGGGCGCGCTGATCGCGACGCTGCTCGAAATGCCAAAGGGGAAAGCGCTGCTCTCCATTGCGGGCGGCGTCGTGGCGGCGGGGCTTATCATGCTGGTTGCCTCCAATGGCGTGCTGGGCGTGGCGAGCCTGTTTTGAAAGCGAAAGCAAAGAGCCTCCCGTGAGGGAGGCTCTTTTTGCATTTCGGTTTAAATACGGCAGGATTCCAGCAGCTCGTGCTTGCAGTCCCAAAGCCTGCGGGACAGATCGACGAAATAAGTCTGCGGGTTCTCGAAGCGCTTGATCTCTTCCCAGAGCGTGTCCAGCTCGGCAAGGCAGTAACTGCGGATGTCGCTGATCGCCGGATTCTGGTAAACGCATTTGCCGGCCTGGAACAGCTGCACGCGCAGCGGGCGCACGGTATAATCGGACACCACGCGCTGCTTCCAGGTATGGATGGGGTCGAACAGCACATAGGGGAGGGCGGCGTCGATGACCTCGTCATGGATTGTGATAACATCGCCCAGCGCCTTGCCGGTCGCTTTGTCAAACAGGCGGTATACCTGCTTGAAGTGTGGGGTCGTGATCTTTTCCACGTTTTCGGAAACCTTGATCTTGGGGACGATCTCTCCCTGCCCGTTTTCCACGGCTGCGAGCTTGTATACGCCGCCGAACACCGGTTCGGATTTGGAAGTGATCAGCCGCTCACCGATGCCGAAGGAGTCGATTTGCGCGCCCTGTACCAGAAGGTCGCGCACCAGGTATTCGTCCAGCGAGTTGGAGGCCATGATCTGCATATCCGGAAAACCCGCCGCATCCAGCATTTTACGCGCCTCGATCGAAAGGTAGGCGATATCGCCCGAATCCAGACGGATGCCGCGCGGGCGGATCCCGTACTCGCTGACCATTTCCTGCGCTACACGGATCGCGTTCGGAACGCCGGATTTGAGGACGTTATAGGTGTCGACCAGAAAGACGCAGTTGTCCGGATAAATGTCCGCATAGGCCTTGAACGCCTCGTATTCGCTGTCGAACATCTGCACCCAGGAATGCGCCATCGTGCCGCCCGCGGGGATCTTGTAATCCCGATCGGCCAGCACGCACGCCGTCCCCTGACAGCCGCCGATATAAGCGGCGCGCGCGCCATAGATCGCGCCGTCGTAGCCCTGCGCGCGGCGGGAGCCGAATTCGAGCACGGTGCGCCCCTGCGCGGCGCGGGTGATGCGGCTGGCCTTGGTGGCGATCAGCGTCTGATGGTTGATGGTGAGCAGGACCATGGTTTCCACGAACTGCGCCTGAATCATGGGACCGGCCACGGTGACAAGGGGTTCGCCGGGGAAAACCGGCGTACCCTCCGGCACGGCCCATACGTCGCACGCGAATTCAAATTCGCGCAGGTAATTGAGAAAGGATTCCGAGAAGCAGCCGCGGCGGCGCAGGTAGGCGATATCCTCCTCGGTGAAATGCAGGTTTTTGAAATAGTCGATCAATTGTTCCACGCCCGCCATGATGGCGTAGCCGCCGCCGTCCGGCACGCGGCGGAAGAACATGTCGAAATAAGCGCGGCGGTCGGCGATGCCTTTTTCAAAGTACCCGTTCGCCATTGTGAACTCGTAAAAGTCGGTCAGCATGGTCAGATTTTTTTCGGTCATTGCGAAAACGCCCCTTTGCGCATGGATGCCATGCGCTTTTATTCAATCCGTGCATCTGTCTTGACACAGTGCATTTATAGTTATAATAGTACGTTTTTGCGCAAAGTGCAAGACTTTCTTTCGGAATATCGATTCACAATATGAATAAATATTCACTATATAAAATAATTATAAATTTTTCTTGCCAAATGCAGGGATAGGGGGTATAATGGAAAAGTCAAAAAAACGACGGATTACGGAGGTAAGCAGACATGGAAAGGAAATATAACAAGGTTGTACTGGCCTATTCGGGCGGTTTGGATACTTCGGTGCTGATTCCGTGGCTCAAGGAGCATTACGGCTGCGAGGTCATCGCGGTTTCCGGCAACGTGGGCCAGGGTACCGAACTGGACGGGCTGGAGGAAAAGGCGCTCAAGACCGGCGCGTCCAAGCTGTACATCGAGGACTTGACCAAGGAGTTCGTGGACGACTACATTATCCCCACCATGAAGGCGGGCGCAACCTATGAGCAGTATCTGCTTGGCACCTCGTTCGCGCGTCCGATCATCGCCAAGCGCATCGTTGAGATTGCGCTGCAGGAGGGCGCGGACGCGATCTGCCACGGCTGCACGGGCAAGGGCAACGACCAGGTGCGTTTCGAGCTGGCGATCCACGCGTTCGCCCCGCAGATGGACATTATCGCGCCGTGGCGCTTCTGGGAACTGAACAGCCGCGAGAAGGAGATCGCCTACGCGGAGGCGCATAACATCCCGCTCAAGATCAACAAGGAAACCAACTATTCCAAGGATAAGAACCTGTGGCACCTGAGCCATGAGGGCCTCGACCTTGAACTGCCCTCCAACGAGGCGCCGATCAATAAACCGGGCTTTCTCGAACTGGGAGTTTCTCCGGAGATGGCGCCCGATAAGCCGACCTACGTTACCATTCATTTCGAAAAGGGCGTACCCACCGCGGTGGACGGCGAGGAGCTGGATTCGGTTGCAATCATCGAAAAGCTCAATAAGCTCGGCGGCGAGAACGGCGTGGGCATCCTGGATATCGTCGAGAACCGCCTGGTCGGCATGAAGAGCCGCGGCGTATACGAGACGCCGGGCGGCGCGGTGCTGTATGCGGCGCACCAGAAGCTGGAGGAGATCACGCTCGACAAGGAGACCGCGCACTACAAGGCGCAGGTCGCGATGAAGTTCGGCGACCTGGTCTACAACGGCCAGTGGTACACCCCGCTGCGTAAGGCGCTTTCGGCGTTCGTCGATTCCACGCAGGAGACCGTTACCGGCGACGTCAAGCTCAAGCTGTACAAGGGTAATATCATTCCGGCGTCCGTCACCTCGCCGTACAGCCTGTACTCCGAGGATATGGCCACCTTTAACGAGGACGACTGCTACGACCAGGCGGATTCGGCCGGCTTCATCAACCTGTTCGGCCTGCCGCTCAAGGTGCGCGCGCTCAACGACCAGATGCTGTACAAAAAGACCGGCGAGCATTTCCCGTCGGTTGAAAAGTAAGAAAGGATATCGTGGGGCGGCATGTCCGAACGTGCCGCCCTGCGGGTGTTTTGTGAGGTAACGAGATATGGCAAAATTATGGGCAGGACGGTTTCAAAAGGAAACCGATCTGGTGGTAAATGACTTTAATTCGTCCATCCTGTTTGACTGCCGTTTATATAAGGAAGACATCACCGGTTCGATCGCGCATGCGACCATGCTGGGCAGGCAGGGCATCATCGAGCCGCACGAGGCGGAAAAAATCGTCGAAGGGCTGAAGGGAATCCTCAAGGATATCGAGGAGGGGAATGTGGAGTTTTCTCTCGATTATGAGGATATCCACATGAATGTCGAGCAGCTTTTGACCGAGCGCATCGGCGACACCGGCAAGCGGCTGCATACCGGACGCTCGCGCAACGACCAGGTCGCGCTCGATATGCGCCTGTACGTCAAGAGCGAAATCCGCGAGATCATCACCATGATCTGTACGTTTATGAAAGCGCTCGCCAAAAAGAGCCGCGAGAACTTGGACGCGGTCATGCCGGGCTACACGCACCTGCAACGCGCGCAGCCGACCACGTTCGCACACTACATGATGGCCTATGCCAACATGCTGAAGCGCGATATCACCCGCCTGCAGGATTGCTACGAGCGCATGGATGAAATGCCGCTCGGCTCGGGCGCGCTGGCATCCACCACCTATCCGATCGACCGCGAGTTCGTCCGGCAGCAGCTCGGCTTCAAGCGGCTGACCGATAACTCGCTCGACGGCGTATCCGACCGCGATTACTGCGTGGAGCTGCTCTCCGCGCTATCTATCCTGATGATGCACCTGTCCCGCCTGTCTGAAGAGATCATCTCCTGGTGCTCATGGGAGTTCAAGTTCGTCGAACTGGACGACGCGTATTCCACCGGCTCGTCCATCATGCCGCAGAAGAAGAATCCGGACGTGTGTGAGCTGATCCGCGGCAAGACCGGCCGTGTGTACGGCAGCCTAACCACCATGCTGACCGTGCTCAAGGGCCTGCCGCTGGCATACAATAAGGATATGCAGGAGGACAAGGAGGCTGTGTTCGGCGCGATCGACACGGTAAAGCAGTGCCTGGAGGTGTTCACCCCCATGTTCTCCACCATGACGCTGCGCCGCGACAACATGCGCAAGGCAGCTTCCGCAGGCTTCATTAACGCAACAGACTGCGCGGACTACCTGACTAAGAAGGGCATGCCTTTCCGCGATGCGTACAAAACGGTCGGCCGGCTGGTCAACCAGTGCATCAAGGCGGATGAAACGCTGGAAACCATGACCATGCGCGATTTTGCCGCGATCTCCAATAAATTTGGGGATGATGTTTACGACGCGCTCGACCTGCGTACCTGCGTGGCTGAACGCAAGGTGATCGGTGGTCCGGCACCGCAGGAGGTCGCCCGCCAGATCGACAAGATCGAAAAGTTTATCGCCGATGTGGAAAACGAAACATAAACAGATGAGGATTTTGTATGTATATTGAGGATATCGCACAGGTATATGAAGAAGAGGAGTTGAACTTCGCCACCGACGAGGAGGAGCAGCGCATCCGCTTCAAGATGAACACCAAGGTTTCGCCGGACGTGTCGTTCACCGCACGCATTGTCAACGAAACGACCGCGCTGTTTACCACGATCCTGCCGATGAATATTCCGGAAGCTAAGCGGGACGCGGTCGCTCTTTACCTGAATCGGGCGAACTGGGGGCTGCTGCTGGGCAATTTTGAGATGGACCCGAACGACGGGGAGCTTTGCTATCGGGTGGCGGGCTGCTTTGAGGAAAACGAGCCGCTGGCGGACGAGATAGTCCGGCGCATGACTTATGTGGGCTTCAACATGTTTGATAAATATGTTCCTGGCGTATTCGCCATCGTATACGGCAATAAGGGGCCTGTGGAAGCGTACGAGGAGATCGAGGCCGCGGAGCGCGAGGCGCAGGCGGAATGAAAACGGAGAAAGACGGATGAAACCAAAGGTTTATATCGACGGCAGAGAGGGTACCACCGGCCTGCAGATCTATGAACGGCTGGGGGGGCGGGACGACCTCGAGCTGCTGCTGATCGACGAGGACAAACGCAAGGACACCGAGGAGCGCCGCAGGTTCCTCAATGCGGCCGACATCGTATTCCTCTGCCTGCCGGACGCGGCGGCGCGGGACGCGGTCAGCTTGATCGAGAACGAAACGACCCGCGTAATCGACGCTTCGACCGCGCACCGCACCGAGCCGGACTGGGATTATGGCTTTGCAGAGCTGTCCAAGGCGCACAGGGCTGCGATCGCGGCCTCCAAACGGGTGGCGAATCCAGGCTGCCACGCGAGCGGGTTTATCTCCTCGGTGTATCCGCTGGTCGCGCGGGAGGTGGTACCCGCGGATTTTGCGTTCACCTGCTCGTCGCTGACCGGCTACTCGGGCGGCGGGAAAAAAATGATCGCAGAATACGAGGATGAAAACCGCGACCCGCGGCATGCCTCCGAGCGGATTTATGGCCTGAACCTGCAGCATAAGCATCTGCCGGAAATGGAGTATGTCTGCGGCCTGACCCAGCCGCCGGTATTTGTGCCGGTTGTGGGCGATTTTTACAAGGGCATGGCGACGACGGTCATGCTGCCCAGCGTGGACGCTCGCCGCGTACAGGAAGCGCTGGAAGCGCACTACGAGGGGCAGCGGCTGGTCACGGTCGCTCCGTTCGGCGGGGACGAGCCGGTTATATACGCCAATACGCTCGCGGGAAAGGACAGCCTGAGGCTGATCGTATGCGGCCATGCGCGGCAGGCGATCGTGACCGCCCTGTTCGACAATCTCGGCAAGGGCGCGTCGGGCGCGGCGGTGCAGAACATGAATATCATGCTGGGTCTGGACGAAGCCACGGGATTGACGGTATAATAAAAACAGCGTATCCTATCTATTTCGCGCCGCTTCGGGCGGTAAGGAGAAATGCAGCTATGAAAATTATTGACGGCGGCGTGTGCGCCGCAAAGGGCTTTACCGCGGGCAGCATCCGCAGCGGCATCAAGGACAGCCGCGCGGACGACGATACCGCGATTATCTTCAGCGCGTGCGAGTGTACGGCCGCGGCGACCTATACGATGAACCGCGTCAAGGCCGCGCCCCTGTATGTGACGATGGAGCATCTGGAAAACGGCGTGGCGCGCGCGATCGTCGCCAACGCGGGCAACGCCAACGCCTGCGCGCCGGACGGAATGGAAAACGCCCGCCGCATGGCCAAGGTCGCGGCGAAGGTGCTCGGCGTGGACGAGGACGACGTGGTCGTCGCCTCGACCGGCGTGATCGGTCAGCGCCTGCCGGTTGAGTGCATCGAGCAGCACCTGCCCGAAATTGTGCTGGACGGAAACGGCTCGGAAAAGGCGAACCGCGCCATCATGACGACCGATACCAAAACCAAGACTGCGGCGGTCGAGTTCACCATCGGCGGCAGGATCTGCCGCATCGGCGGTATCTGCAAGGGCAGCGGCATGATCCATCCTAACATGGGTACCATGCTGTCCTTCCTGACGACCGACTGTGCGATCACACACGAAATGCTGGCCGAGGCGTTGCAGGAGAACGTGCGCAAGACCTATAACCGCGTCACGGTGGACGGGGACACCTCCACCAACGACATGTGCGTGGTGTTGGCCAACGGACAGGCGGGCAACGAGCTGATCGAGTGGCAGGACGAGGAGTATCAGGCGTTCTGCAAGGCGCTGAACGAGGTCAACACCCGTCTGGCACGCCAGATCGCGGCGGACGGCGAGGGCGCGACCAAGCTGGTGACCTGTACGGTCAAAAACTCCCGCTCCGAGGAGGCGGCCGAGCGGCTGGCCAAGGCAGTCGTGGGCTCCAACCTGGTCAAGGCGGCGATGTTCGGCGCGGACGCCAACTGGGGCCGCGTGCTGTGCGCGATGGGCTACTCCAAGGCGCCGTTCCGGCCGGAATATGTGTCCGTGGCGTTCGAGTCCGTGGCGGGCCGCGTGGCTGTGTGCGAAAAGGGCGCGGCGATCGATTTTGACGAGGCGCTTGCCAAGCAGGTACTCTCGGAAAGCGAGGTTACCATTCAGGTGGACGTGGGCGAGGGGACAGACTGCGCGACCGCGTGGGGCTGCGACCTGACCTATGATTATGTGAAGATCAACGGCGATTACCGGACCTGATAATAAACGAAGAGGAACGAGACAAGATGGATACACAACTGGATGCAGAGCTGCGGGCCAAAATACTGGTTGAAGCGCTGCCGTTTATTCAAAAATATTACGGGCAGACGGTCGTCGTCAAATACGGCGGCAACGCCATGATTAATGAGGAACTGAAAGACGCGGTCATCCACGACCTTGTGCTGCTCAACCTGGTCGGCGTCAAGGTGGTCGTGGTACACGGCGGCGGGCCGGAGATCTCGGATATGCTGAAAAAGATCGGCAAGGAGTCCCGCTTTGTCAACGGCCTGCGCTACACCGACCGCGAGACCATGGATATCGTGCAGATGGTGCTGTGCGGCAAGGTCAACAAGGATTTGGTGACGCTGCTGGAAAAGGCGGGCGGCCGCGGCGTTGGCCTGGGCGGCATGGACGGCGGCATGTTCCAGGCAAAACGCCTGACCGATCGTACCGGTACGGATTACGGCTATGTAGGCGACATCGTCGAGGTCAATCCGGCGCCGGTGATCGATATGCTGGAAAAGGGCTATATTCCGGTCGTCTCGACCGTCGCGCAGGGGATCGACGATGAAACCAATTACAACATCAACGCGGATACCGCGGCCTGCAAGCTGGCGGTCGCGCTGGGCGCGAAAAAGCTCATCCTGCTGACCGACGTGCGCGGGCTGATGCTCGATCCGGAGGACGAGTCGACGCTGCTGCGCTTCCTCAAGGTTTCCGAGGTACCCAAGCTCATGCGCGACGGCGTTATCAAGGGCGGCATGATCCCCAAGGTGGACTGCTGCGTCGAGGCGGTGCGCAAGGGCGTGGAAGCGGCCAATATCCAGGATGGGCGCGTCAAGCACTCCATCCTGATCGAATTATTATCCAAAGTGGGCGTCGGTACGATGTTCCAGTGAGAAAGAAGCGAGGAAAATGACCTACCAAGAACTCAAGGCCGAGGAAAACAAATATGTGATGAACACCTACGGCCGTTTCCCGATCGCGCTCGACCGAGGCGAGGGCGCGACGGTATGGGATGTCGAGGGCAGGAAGTATATCGACCTGGCCTCGGGCATCGGCGTCAACTGCATGGGCTACAATAACCAGATCATCATTGACGCGATCACCGCACAGGCGCACAAGCTGATGCATGTTTCCAACCTGTTCACGACCGAGCCTATGGTATGGGCTGCGAAAAAGCTGGTGGAGAAAACGCATCTGAACGGCAAGGTGTTTTTTGCCAATTCGGGCGCGGAGGCGAACGAGGGCGCGATCAAGCTGGCGCGCAAATATTCGTTCGACAAGTACGGCGAGGGGCGTTACAAGATCGTCACGCTCGTCAATTCCTTTCATGGCCGCACGGTGACCACGCTTAAGGCCACCGGTCAGGACCGTTTCCATAATTATTTTTTCCCGTTTACCGAGGGCTTTGATTACGCGGAGGCAAACGACTTTGATTCGGTCCGCCGCAAAGCGGACGATATGGCGTGCGCGGTCATGCTCGAACTGGTGCAGGGCGAGGGCGGCGTGCTACCGCTCGATCCGGCGTTTGTCAAGCAGGTCGAGGCGCTTTGCCGCGAAAAGGACCTGCTGCTCATCATCGACGAGGTGCAGACCGGCGTCGGCCGCACGGGCAGCCTGTTCTGCTTCCAGCAGTACGGCATCCGTCCGGATGTCGTCACGATGGCCAAGGGGCTGGGCGGCGGCCTGCCGGTCGGCGCGGTGCTGGCCGCGGAAAGCTGTGCGGGCGTGCTGACCCCCGGTACGCATGCGACGACCTTCGGCGGCACGCCCATCGTGTGCGCCGCGGTGAATGCGGTTCTCGATACTGTAGGGGAGGGGCAGTTCCTCGCTGCGGTCAGGGAAAAGGGCGAGTACCTGAAAAACGGCATCCTGTCCATTGGCTCCCCCAGCATCCATGGCGTGCGCGGCATGGGGCTGATGTTGGGCATCATTGTGGACGAGGGCAGGCACACGGCCTTTGCCAATAAACTGATTGAAAAAGGCGTGCTTGCGATCACGGCGGGCAAAAACGCGGTGCGCCTGCTGCCGCCGCTGACCATATCCAGGGAAGAAATGGATGAGGCGCTGACCATTATGAAAGAGGTGTTTTAATTGAAGCATTTGCTCAAGCTGCTCGATTGCTCGACCGAGGAGATTATCGGTCTGCTCGACCTGGCCGACCAGCTTAAATATGAAAAGAAGCATAATATCTCCCACCGTCATCTGGAGGGCAAAAGCCTGGGCATGATCTTCCAGAAGTCCTCCACCCGCACCCGCGTCTCGTTCGAGACCGGTATGTATCAGCTCGGCGGACAGGCGCTGTTCCTCTCCAACCGCGACCTGCAGATCGGCCGCGGCGAGCCGGTGCAGGATACGGCGCGCGTGCTGTCCCGTTATCTGGACGGCATCATGATCCGCACCTATGAACAGAAAGAGGTCGAGGACCTCGCGGGCTACGGCACCATCCCGATCATCAACGGTCTGACCGATTTCTGCCATCCCTGCCAGGTACTGGCCGACCTGATGACCATTCGCGAGAAGTTCGCGGTACTCGAAGGGCTGAAGATGTGCTACATCGGCGATGGCAACAACATGGCCAACTCCCTGATCGTCGGCGGCCTCAAGACCGGCATGAAGGTATCGGTTGCCACCCCCGAGGGCTACCGTCCCCATCCGGAGGTCATGGCGTTTGCCAGCGCCAATCCGGATTTCTCCATCACGGACGACCCGATGAAAGCCGCAGAGAACGCGGATGTGGTCATCACGGACACCTGGGCCTCCATGGGCATGGAAGCTGAAAAGGAAGTGCGCATGCAGGCGTTCCAAGGCTATCAGGTGAACGACGAGCTGCTCGCCGCCGCTAAGCCCGGCTGCATGGTGCAGCACTGTCTGCCCGCCTACCGCGAGCAGGAGATCACGACCAAGGTGTTTGAGGAGCATGCGGACGAGATCTTTGAAGAGGCGGAAAACCGTCTGCACGCGCAAAAGGCGGTCATGGTCACGCTTATGGGCAGTCGGGAATAAATAAAAAAAGAATGCGCGCCGCTTTTAGCGGCGCGCATTCTTTTTTTATCGGTTTTGCGGCATTTGCCAGGCAAAATGGTTGCAATGGAGCAGGCGCTCGGCCTTTTCCGAGCAGGGTTCGCCGAGCTCTTCCCGATACAAAGCCTGTACCGCGGGGTTCTCATGTGAGAAACGCAGATCGGCGTGCCGGTCGAGGTCATATAGCACATTTCCGCGCCAGACCGCCTTCTCGCGGTCAGTTCCGTCGATCGGCTGGCCGCCGCCGCCCGCGCAGCCGCCCGGGCAGGCCATGATCTCGACAAATTCGTACTTCACCTCGCCGCGCTTAAGCGCGTGCAGCAGGTGGCGCGCGTTGGCCAGACCGCTTGCGACCGCGCAGCGCAGGGGGATGCCGGCGAGGTCAAAGGTCGCTTCGCGCCAGCCGCCGCGGGTAATATTGCCGCGCACGTCGTGGAACGCGTCGGCCGGCGGATTTTCGCCGGTGGCAAGGAAATAGGCGGAGCGCAGAGCAGCCTCCATCACGCCGCCCGTTGCGCCAAAGATCACGCCGGCACCGGTACCATCGCCCAGCGGCGAATCAAACGGGGATTCGGCGAGCACGGGTACGTCGATATGCTCGGCGCGCACCATGCGCGCAAACTCGCGCGTGGTCAGCACCAGGTCGACATCCGGACCGGCGGCGGTGGACTGCATGCCAGGCAGCTCGCACTCCGCTTTTTTCGCTACGCAGGGCATGATGGAAACACTGAAGATCTTTTCCGGAGCAAGGCCGAGGCGTTTTGCCAGCCAGGTTTTGCTGACCGCGCCGAACATCTGCTGCGGGGATTTTGCCGTGGACAGGCGTCCGGTCAGCTCGGGGTATTGGGACTTGAGGAACCGCACCCAGCCGGGGCAGCAGGAGGTGAACATCGGCATGTCGGAAAGGTCGCCGTCCCGCAGACGGTGCAGCAGCTCGGTACCCTCCTCCATGATAGTCAGATCAGCGGAGAACGTTGTGTCATAGACATATTCCGCGCCCATTTTGCGCAGGGCGGTAACCAACTGGCCGATGGTCGCCGTGCCGGTGTCCATGCCGAACGCCTCGCCCCAGGCCGCGCGGACAGCGGGCGCGATCTGGACGACTGTGACCTGGTCCGGATCGGCGAGCGCAGAAAATGCCTTGGCGGTGTCGTCCCGTTCGCGCAGCGCGCCGGTTGGGCAGTGGGTGATGCACTGGCCGCACAGCGAGCAGTCCGCTTCTTTGATGAAACGATTGCCGGAAACGTCAATGGTCGTGCGGGCGCCCGAACCGCTGACATCCCAGATGGAAAGCGACTGCACCTTGTCGCAGACCTGTACGCAGCGCATACATTTAATACACTTATTAACATCGCGGAACAGGGGGAATGTGGTGGTCCATTCCAGCTTTTTCCCGCGCGCAAGATCGGCGGGGTAGGGGATGTTCAGAACGCCCAGGTCGGTCGCAACCTTCTGTAGCTGGCAGGTGCCGGAACGCACGCAGGTCGCGCATTTATTGTCGTGCTGTGACAGGATCAGCTCGACGTTGGTGCGGCGCGCCTGGCGGACCCGCGGCGAGTTGGTATGGATGACCATACCATCGCGCACCACGTTGTTACAGGAGGGAACGAGCTTGCCCTCGCCCTCGACCTCGACGCAGCAGACGCGGCAGGCGGAGATCTCGTTCAGGTCTTTGAGATAGCACAGGCTGGGGATTTCGATATCGACGCTGGCTGCGGCGTCCAGGATTGTCGTTCCGGCGGGAACCGAAACCGGAATATCATTGATCGTAAGGTTTACCATTTGGACGTCCGCCCTCCTTTAAAGATGCCATAGCCGAAATGGTCGCAGCGCAGGCAGCGCGAGGTCTCCTGCTGGGCTTCCTCTTCGGTCATGCCGCATTTGACAAGCTCAAAATTATCGATGCATTCCGCGAGCGGACGGTTCTTTAATTCCACGCGGCCACAGGCGGGGGAGTTGGTCAAATGGGCGGGCGGGATGTCCACATCGACCGTGATGACATGGTGGTATCCGAGATGCTGGTCGATATTAGCGGCCGCGACCTTGCCGGCCGCAACCGCGCGGATAACGGTCGCGGGGCCGGTGACCGCGTCGCCGCCCGCAAACACATGGGGCGTGTTGGGTACGAAAGCGTCGGACTCCGCCTGAATCTTGCCGCGGACAACAGGGGTGACCTGCTCGAACGGCTTTGCGTCAATCGCCTGGCCGATGGCAACGATAACAATATCGCAGGGGATGCGGAACAGCGGTTCCCGCGCGTTTTTCGGGCGCGGACGCCCATCCGAGCCATACTCGCTGATGATCTGCGGGCGGGTCCAAAGCGCGGTAACATGGCCGTTCTCGTCCGCTTCGATGTGATCGGGCGCCTGCAGGGGAAGAATCTGGCAGCCCTCGCTCTGCGCGTCCTCGATCTCCTCCGCGAGCGCGGTCATATCGGCGACGCGACGGCGGTAAATACAGGTGACGGATTCCGCGCCCAGCCGGATGGCGGTGCGGGTGGCATCCATCGAGACGTTGCCGCCGCCGACCACGCAGACGCGCTTGCCCTTGAAATCAGGTGCGCGGCCCTCACCGATATCGCGCAGAAGCTGGACGGCGGCGTATACGCCCTGGCTGTCCTCTCCCTCGATACCAAGCTTTTTGTCGTTATGCGCGCCGATAGCGATATATACCGCGTCGAACTGCTCCTCAATATCGGAGAATGCAATGTCGCGGCCGATGGAGGTATCCGTATGTACCTCGATGCCGGTGGACAAGATAAAGGAGATGTCCGCGTCCAGCTTCTCCTGCGGCAGGCGGTAGTCGGGGATGCCGTAGCGCAGCATGCCGCCGAGCTGCGGCCGCTGGTCGTATACCACCACCTGATGCCCCATCAGAGAAAGGAAATAGGCGGCGGAAAGCCCGCCGGGGCCGCCGCCGATCACGGCGATGCGCTTGCCGGTGGACGGGGCGCAGGGGGGCGGCGTTTTGCCGGTCGCGTGGTCGCAGGCAAAGCGTTTGATACCGCAAATATTGACCGCGTCGTCCACCATGCGGCGGCGGCAGCGCGCCTCACAGGGATGCTCGCAGACATAGCCGCAGACCGTGGGGAACGGGTTGTCCTTGCGGATCAGGCGCACCGCGTCGTCATACCGGTGCGCGCGAACCAGGGCGATGTAGCCGGGGATATCCACGCCCGCGGGGCAGAGGGCTACACAGGGGACCGGCTGGTTCAGGCCGAACAGGCAGCGGCCATGCTCCACATGCGAGAGATAGTCCTCGCGGAAGCCCTGCACGCCCTGCAAAACCATGCGCGCGGCTTCGTAACCGATCGCGCAGTCTGCGGTATCTTGGATAACGCGGGCGGTTTTTTCGATCAGGTCAATGGTTTCGACCGTGGCGGTGGAGTCAAGTACGCTTTCGAGAAGCGAGGTGAGCTGGCCGAGCCCGATGCGGCACGGAACGCATTTGCCGCAGGTCTGTGCATGACACAGGCGAAGGAACGAGAGCGCCATATCGACCGGACAAAGGCCCGGGGGGCTTGCGCTCAGACGACGCTCAACATCACGGTACAGGCTTTCGACAACTGTCTGCGCGCGGCCAGGCGTCTCGATGGATAATCTGCTCAATTTACATCCTCCCTCGATGAATATTTTATACACACATACAATTGAATCATAGACCAACTGCAGAGAAAAGTCAACTGCGAAACCGATACCGCGCAAAAAACTGAAAATACCGGACGCATAGCTCAAGGTGGGGAAAGGGGGATTGTCGTAAAATCGAGGATAGGAAAGGGAAGAAACTCGTTTTTGCGCAAAGCGAAAGCTCTTGACAGGGAAGACCGATATTTGGTATACTTTTTATCAGAGTATCTTAGTATAACAGAATTTCACTATCCGGGTGTAGCGCAGCTGGTAGCGCGCCTGCTTTGGGAGCAGGATGCCGCAGGTTCGAATCCTGTCACTCGGACCACCTTTCTTAGAAAAACCGCCTAAATGGGCGGTTTTTCTGCGTTTTGAGTTCTGTTTTTGCTCTTTTGGAGATTGATGCTTATGGGGGATTCAAGGTGCTAAAAAGCGGCGGAAGCATGGGCGAGGATAGCCGCCGAAACCGCCAAATCCCTAACCTATCCCTAATTAGCATGACTGCCGCATTTTCATTTCAGATACAACGAATTCTTGAGTTTTTTGTCTATACCCCATATAATAACTTTGAAAACAGAACGGGCGCATCCTGAGTTCAGGGAATCAGCCTTGAGGTGAGTGTGTTATGAGCAAAGAAAAGAAAGGTATTTCTCAAGAAGATATCATGGCTCTTCTTGATACTTGCTACGAGAAATGTCTGAATGGCGTGCCCTATGTGAGCCCATCCGTAGAGGAATTGGCCAACGACTATTTAGACAAATATCCCACCAAGCAGCAGGCATGCAAGGCCATGATCAATAATCAAATCATCAAATGCACTACCTCTGGCTTCATTACCGGATTCGGTGGGGTTATTACAATGCCTGTTACCTTGCCTGCTAATATTGGCAGTGTTTTATATGTGCAAATGCGCATGATTGCCTGCACAGCATATATGGCCGGCTTTGAACTGAATTGTGACCAAACACAAACATTTGTATATGCCTGCCTTGCAGGTGTATCCGTAAATGCATTGGTTAAACAGGCGGGAATCAAGTTTGGATTGAAATTCACTAACGGATTGATCAAGAAAATTCCTGGGAAAGTTGTGACCAAAATCAACCAAAAAGTAGGATTTAGATTTATTACGAAATTCGGAAGCAAGGGCATTATCAATTTAGGAAAACTTGTTCCTGGTGTTGGTGCTGTTATTGGCGGAGGCCTTGATTTGGTTGAAACCAAAGTTATAAGTGCTCGAGCGCATAAATGGTTTTTTGAAGGAGACTTCTCTGGCGATCAAGATTCCGCTGATGATGCAGTCGAGATTGTAGCAGATGACTTTGAATGTTCCACAACTTTTTAATCTTTTGATTTATGGTTACCCCCCAAAATTATAAAGTCCAAGGGATGAGATATCGTCCCTTGGACTTTGTTTCTTTTACCCAACTCTCTCGAACGGTATCACCTTGCACCGGCTCTCCTCCGGAGGGTCAGGCGGCTCCGGTTCCGGTTTGGCCGTAGCCGTTTTCATGAAGCCGCCAATCTTTTCCGCCGCACCTCTCTGCATATCATTGGTAATGTGCGTATAGGTGTCGAGGGTAAATCCGGCACTGTAGTGGCCCAGCATGCTGGACAGCGTCTTCACATCCACGCCGCTGGATAGGGCCATCGTGGCGAAAGTGTGACGCAGATCGTGGAAGCGAACATGCTCCTCAATGCCCGCCTTCGCCAGCAGTTTCCGGTTGATCCTGGACACCGCGTCCGGGCTCCAGTAACCGCCGGTGCGGGGCGACGGGAACAGGATGGGGCTGTCTGGGTGCTGTTCATGCTCTCGCACCAGCAGGGCCACCGCCTGCTGGGACAGTGCCACCTTGCGGACGGAGTTCTTGGTTTTCGGCTCCGTCACCACCAGTTCCCCGTCGATGCGGGTGACCTGCTTGCTCACCGAGAGGATTCGGTCTTTCACATTCAGGTCATCCCACTGTAGTGCCAGCAGCTCTCCACGCCGCAGGCCGCTGGATAATTCCAGGAAGAACATGGGTAGGACGCCGTACTTCTCCGCCTCGCTAAGATATACCCCCAGCTTCTCCGGCGGGATGATGGCCATCTCCTTTTTCTCCTTGGGCGGGATGCGGCAGTTGTCGCAGGGGTTATAGGGAATGATCCGCTCCTTGACCGCCTGCTTCAGCGCCGAGGACAGCACCATGTGGATGCGCCGCACCGTACTTCCAGACAGGGCCGTGTCAGTCTTTTTTTCGAATCGCTGCACCCGCCCATTGGTTTTAGAATCGTTGTACATCTTCTGGATCTGGATGGCGGTGAGTCGCTTGAGTTTTACTCCTCCGATGGCCGGTACGATGTGGTTTTCGATCATGTTCTCATAGGTCTTTGTGGTGTTGGGGCGGATCACAGGCTTGCTGTAGGTTTCAAACCACAGCCTGCACCACTCCGCTACGGTATAGTCCTCGTTGTGGTTGACCGGTATGCCCCGGTTATCCCGGATGGCTTTCGCCAGTTTCTCTTTGCACTCGGCCTGCGTCCGGGCGGACACGCTTTTCTGAATGGCGCGGCCGGTGCTGGGGTCGATGCCCTGGGTGTATCGGCCCTCCCAGCGGCCGTTGGGCTTTTTCCGGATGCGGCCCTCGCCGTTTGCTCGTTTCTTTGCCATTGTTCATCCCTCCTTTTGCAACACAAACAAATACCACAGAATTTTTGAAATAGCCACTAAAATATTTCCGTCTTTTTAGCCGCCTGCTCATCGATCCACGCCATGAACTTATCACGGGGGACAATGATCCGGCTGCCCAGTGTGATGGTGGGGAAATCCTGCCGGTGGGCCACCTCGTAGGCGTGGGCCAGCCCGATGCCCAGCACATCGGCCACATCCTGCACGGTCAGCATCAGGGGGAGTTCATTGAAAGAGTTGTACTTGGATCGTTTCATTGGATTCCTTTCTACCCTTCTCGTGGAAGGGATTTTATTCTTTGTTTTGCGGCTCATATTCTGCGCCGCTTACATGGTCATCTCAGGCCACTGCTCCTCGTGATCGTCCGGCTTGTGGCCCATAGCGATCTTCTTCTCCTGAATCTTCCGCCTGAGTTTTCGATCCACCTGCTGGCCCGTTTGGACGGCAGACGGCACAGAGATGTCCTGGAAGATCCGGCTCATGTGATAGAGCAGCCGGGTGACCGCCAGCATCACAGAGGGCGGGCGGAGATCGTTCCTCTGCTCCAAAAAGAACTGGGCATACTGATTTCCCTGGGCGGCGGAGCGGCTGAACCACGCCATCGCCTGGGCCTGATTTTGGAGACAGCCCTGTCCCATTAGGTACAGCTTGCCCAGCATGTACTGGGCGTACTGGTTGCCCGCCTCCGCCGATTTGGTGAACCAATCCGCCGCTCTTGTGGTGTCCTTGTTGACAGCGTTTCCCTCCAGATACTCTTTGCCCAGGCGGTAAGCGGCGAATTGACTTCCGTTTTCCGCTGCCTGTTTCAGCCAGCGGATGCCCTCGTCCGGGTCCCGCACCTCCCAATCGTCAGAGAGGAACAGTTTGCCAAGGGCATACTGCGCTTCAGGCAGGCCCTGTTTCGCTGCCTGAGTGAGCCAGTGTTTGGCCTTGCGGTTGTCAGGGATCAGCAAAGGGCCGTCCCGGTAGAGTTGTCCCATTCGGTATTGCGCATAGGCGTCGCCGCGCTCCGCCACCTGTTCCAACTTCTCTGCCGCCCGGTCACGGTAGTCCAGAGAAATGTCCTCATTCCGAATGATTCGCCACAGTTCCCGGCAGGCTTGGGATTCATTCCGCGCGTGTTCCGGTTCATCCGTTTGAGATATACCATCGTCCTCGAAAGAGATCTCGCCCAGCCGGATGTACTCCGCTTCCTGGATGACAGCGTTTTTGAGCTGCCGGAACTCTTTCTCCTGGGACAGCTTTTTCCGTTCTCTGGGTTTGTCGTGGTAGTAGCTCTCCACCTCGCCCTGGAGCCTGCACCACTGGTCGTAGCACGTACGAACCACTGGCAGCTCCTCCAGCTTGTCCACCACCTCATCCACTGTTTTCTTTACAGACTTGGGAAAGTAACCGTAGGACTTTTTACCCTTGACCTTTTTCAGCTGTTTGGCCAGCTGCTCCATCTTCTGTTCGATTTCAGGAGCTGTACAGATGCTTCGTGTCATCTCCTGAGTGAGCTGCCGGATCGTGCGGCGGGCCTCCCGCACCAGCTCATCTCGCGACTGTGACTTCTGCTCATAGGTGTGGAGCATCTCCTGTTTGAAGATCTGATTGGTGAGCGTGGATTTGATATTGCGGATGCCATCCCGCGTGAGATATGCTTCTCCCGGCTGTGTCGACCATGCCATCATGTGGACATGGGGATGCTTGCCCTCATCGTGGAAGGCGGCATACCAGCGGAAGTGATTTGGTTGGATGTTCATAGCGGCGGCGACTTCATTGCGATTTGCTCGGAGCAGGTTTCGCCATGCTTTGGCATTGTCATATCCAAGACGCACAGCGTCCTCACGCTTCAGTGAGAGGATATGCGTCCACACATTCCCGTTGTACTGATCCAGTTCTTGCATGGCTTGTTCCAAATCCACAGTCTCCTCATCACCAAAGAGCCCGTGGTCACCAAGTCGCTCCGCGCGAGGCCGAGTGGCAATGTACTTCATGTAGCCATCTGATTGCTGCACTTGAGACCAGTTCTCCTCCAGTGCTCGGGTGATAAAGACAGAGGCATTGGCCTTGGTGGGCTTGTCTTTGTAATCGGAATACTCACCCAGCTCCCTGGCCTCCGGGAAATCCTTTGTCAGCTTGGTGATGAGTTGCTCCTGCTTTCGAGTGGGCGGACGGTCATCTGGGATGATCTCCACCCGTTCCCGTGTGCCGATGTACCTCAGATAGCCGCTGACCGAACTGCTGCCTCCGCCACTTGAGATAAGGGCTTTTCACGATCAATCCTGCCACTCATCGTCCTCCTCCCAAGCATCACGCACCCGTTGCTCCAGCGAGATGCGGCCATTGGTTTTCCGTACATTTTGAACGCTCTCCGCCCGCCGTCGGCGCAGATCCTCGCCGCTGAACTGATACGCGTCGGCGAGGATACCGGCCACCATGTCCTGCTCTACCGCCTGTCGGAAAGCGATGGAGGACAGCCGCTCCTCCAGCAGTCCCATCCTTCCGTCCAGGTAGGACTTGATGGAGGTGGGGAGGAACAGTCCGGCGTTGTTGGCGCTGAGGTAGTCCAGATAAAAGTCCACCGCCCGCTCAATGAAGGCGGTGATGCTCCGGCTCCCGTCCTCCTGATATCGGCGCTCCAGGATAGCCTTTTTCTCCGGTGACAGGTAGAGTGGGAATTTCTCTTTTTTGCTCATAATGTTTTCCTTTCCGGGGGTTGACCCCTGTTTTTTCCTTGTGGCAGTAGGCTTTCGGGGATTGTGACCGCAGAGATGATGTCACAGCCCGGATTTTGACCCCATTTCCAATCCCCGCAAAAGCCCCCGCAACTGCCCGCACTGCGGGCAGAGGTGCTTCTGACGGGGGCGCTTGCGACCCCGTCGTTTATCCTGCTTTTTCTTTCGTCCCCGGAAGTACCTCTGAAAGCGGGCCAAATTGGGCTTCCAACCCCGGATTGGTACTGGGACTCCCTTCCTCTCCGAAAGGCGTACACAGGGCGTTCTGGGGGCTTTCGCAGGCCAATTCTGCGAGGTGTTCCGCCGCCCTTTGACGGGCGGCATCCTCCTCCAGTTGCTGGAACTGCCGCTCGTAGAACAATTCGATTGCCGCCTGAATCGGACGGATGGTGTAGAGCAGATTTCCGTTGAGGGGTCTGCCGTCTTTGCTCCGCACCATTGTCGGCTCGGTGCGGATGAGACCTTTCTCCTCCAGGCTGCGCACATACTTGCTCACGGTGTTCTCGCTCATACCCAGCGCCTTGCCGATGGTCTTGTAGCTGGGGTAGCACTGGTAGGTTTCTCTGTCCTCGATGCTCAGCAGATAGCAGTAGATAGAGATCTCCGGGTAGCTGAGACCGATGTGAAAAACTTCGTTAGGGACCTTGAAATAGTTTTTGTCGGGATCTCGTTTGGGCCACTGTTGGAACTTCATATAACACCTCCTGTATGCTCCTCCATCCACTGAATGTACTTTTCTTTCGGCACCACCATGCAGTTGCCCACACGCAGCACCGTGAAGTCCGGTTGGTGCATCAGTTCATACCTACTGGACAGTGATACGCCCGGCACCTTTACCTCAACGTAGCTCTTGTAGACAGATTCTCTCATGTTGACCATCTCATTCTCAAAACTCCCTCTACTTCTTTAGCCGCAAACATTTGCATGTGACATAGTTTTGACATATCCTTTGGATGGTGTCTGAGTTGTCTCTCTACTTGTATTGGGGAAAATACATCCCACTGACATACATTTGACAGAAAAACGGAGCGCCTGCTTTGTCGCAGACGCTCCGTTTGAGGTTGGATTATTTACTTTTGTGCTGGTTTCAGCAGCCGGCATGTTCCCTCCGCCTCGTCCCGTTCTTCCAGCAGAGAGGCCAGAGCAGAGAAGAATTTCTTTTGCTGATAGTCCACGCTGCCACGGTTCAGCTGATGGGATTCCGCATACTTGCGGATGGACAGGCCATCCACGAATCGCTCCCGGAAATAATCCTGGTATGCAGCCAGCACCGTTTTCAGGGCATCGTCGAGAAACTGCAGGTCCTCTTTCAGCTTGGCGAAGTCACTTTTAGTGATGGCGGCGAATCTCTTTTCCTTTACGCAGAGGCGATATTTGTTCCGGTCGAAGTTGTAGTGCTCACAGAGATCTTTTGCGTATGCGTAGTAGGTAAGAGATTGCTGATAATCTCGGGAGTCATAAGCTTCATCCAGTTTCCAATTTTTTCGTTTACGAACCGGTCCCCGAAAGCCCTCTTCCTCCAGCCGCTCTATGGCTTCCCCTGAGATCTTCATATTGAGCATTCGCTTATACTTATCTTTCCGTTCTCCGTTCACTTCGATAAAAGCACAGAAGGACTTTTTGCTGGAGGTATAGTACTTGGGGACATCCGCGAAGGGATAGGTGGTCCAGATGACACTTTCCTCGCCGGTGTCGGCGTCGGTGGCCAGAGAGATTACATAGACCACCTTTCCATCATACCGCCGGTAGTACCCGGCGCTGATCCGTCTGCCCGCCATGGCCGCACCTCCTCGCTTTTCTGTTTTCAGTATAGCGGAGTACAAGACTTCTGTAAATGGCGGAGTAGGCAGTTAAAAATTTCAATTTAATTTTGAAGATTTGGCCGTCTTGTTGAAATCTCAAAAAATACTTGATATGATACTACATACATAATTGACCTAAGAGAAGATGCTATTACGAAGAGCGGAGGATTCAAAATGGCATACTCGTATAACCGTCTTTGGAAATTGTTGATCGATAAGAAGATCAACAAAACAACTCTGCGCCGAGAGGCTGGCATTACATCCAATGCCATGGCAAAGCTGGGCAAAGATCAGCCGGTCAATATAGAAGTCCTGGCAAAGATTTGCTGCGTCCTTGATTGCACAATAGATGATATTATGGAAATCATTCCGGATACAAGTATTCAAAACTCAGATATCTCTTAATGATACATCCCTGTTGAGAGTAGGAAAGAACACTATTACAAAGCTGCAAAGGAAGGTATTACCCCATGGCAAGGAAGAAAGCCGAAGAAACTTTGAATTTAGATGCGATCCTTTTTAAGTGCCGTGATATTCTGCGCCAAGCGCGCAATTCCGGTTCATTTTTTGAAAAACGCGACATGATGCTGACACTTGTGTTTCTGCGCTTTATTGGTGAAAAGTTTGAAGACGGGATCGAGCACCTGCGCCAAACACTGATTGCACAAGGCCTTGATCCCGATGACGAAGAAATCCAGGCGGCATTTTTTGACGATGCTACTTTTACGGACGGTACCTATAACCTGCCTGTGGAAGCACGCTGGTCCACCATTATCAATACACCAGCTCCAAAGCTGAATGTTGCATTGGATTCCGCCCTGCACAGTCTGGCTGTCACCAATAAACAACTCAAGGGCTGTTTTGTTGAGGGCACATTTACCACCCGCAACCTTGCGCCCAATGATATTAAGAAGGTTGTAGATGAAGTCAACAAGATCAGCCACAAAACTTTTGGCGAAGAGAAAGATCTGATTGGCCGGGTATATGAATACTTCCTCAAAGAATTCGCAGTAAATGCCACCAAAGAGGAAGGTGAATTTTATACTCCTCACGATGCGGTTCAGTTGATTGCTGCCATGATCGAACCCTTTGATGGTACGCTCTATGATCCTTGCTGCGGTTCCGGCGGCATGTTTATTCAGAGCGCAGACCTTGTGAAAGAAAAGCAGGGCGATATCAGTCGTATCAACATTTATGGACAGGAAAAAGAGCCTGCAACCTATCGCCTGGCGAAGATGAACCTTGCCCTGCGCGGCCTTAGTCATCATATGGGTGAGGAAGCGGATTCCACCTTTACTCATGACCTGCACAAAGGCCTTTATTTTAACTATATCATGGCAAATCCCCCCTTCAACCTGAAGGGGTGGTATAACGAGAATCTGAAAAACGACCCGCGCTGGGCAGATTATTCCACGCCGCCGGAAAGCAATGCCAACTACGCCTGGATTCTGCACATTCTTTCCCACCTGAAGCCTCTTGACGGTGTGGCTGGTTTCCTTCTGGCAAACGGCGCTTTGGGCGACGGCGACACACTGGAAATTCGGAAAAAGCTAATCCAGAATGATAAGGTGGAAGCCATTATCATTCTCCCTCGCGAGCTGTTTATCACTACGGATATCAGCGTTACCCTATGGATTCTGAACCAGAACAAAAAGGGCGGAGCCTATCACGGAAGAACACTGCGCAATCGGGAGCATGAAATTCTGTTTATGGATTTGCGCACTTGGACAGAGAATCCAGTCAAAGGCGAGGGCAAAAAGAAAGTACAGCTGATAACTGAGCAAATCGAAAAGGCTGCCGAAATCTACCACACCTGGCAGAACGACGGGACAAATGGTACCCAATATGCGGTGCCGGAGTTGTACCGCAGTGTCGACATGAAAGAGATCGAGAAACAGGGATGGAGCCTGATTCCCAGCAAATATATTGAGTTCATCGACCATGACCTGGACATTAATTTCCAAGCAGAAATGCGGCGGATTCAGGAAGAAATGAAAGCTGTCATGCAGCAGGAAAAAGAATCGCAGACCATGCTGATGGACGCTTTCAGGGGGATTGGTTATGAACTCTAATCACAAAACATCATTTATGAACGTCCTAAGAGTGAGGCTTGGAGATTATATAACACGCTCCACTGAAAACAACCGTAATTTGAAATACGGTATCGAACTAATAGAAGGTGTTACAAATGAAGGCGTTTTTGCGGCTCCAAAAGGGAATCCCTTAGATGTGGATTTGAAACCGTATAAGATCGTAAATAACGGTGCTTTCGTTTATAATCCTTCTCGACTGAATTTAGGTTCCATTGCTTATCGTACTGACGGTATGTGTATTGTTTCCCATCTGTATATTGTTTTCTACTTGAATGATATAGGTAGGAAAAAAATAGATCCAGACTGGCTATTCATGTATTTTCGGCGGGAAGAGTTTTACAGAGAGGTGACATTTCGGAACTTCGGAAGCCAACGCCCGGAATTTAATTTTAATGACATAAGTGACATCACGATTCCGCTTCCCGATATATCGATTCAACGGCAATATGTGGCTATCTATAAATCCATGGTGGCCAATCAGCAAAGCTACGAGCGTGGGCTGGAAGATTTGAAAATTGTTTTTACTGGATTTATTGAAGAACTCCGGAGGAAAGAACCACTTTATAGAATTGGAGATTTTATCTCTCCATATAATCAAAAAAATGTGGATGAAGCTATAACTCTTGAACAAGGGATTAATATTGAAAAGCGTTTTATTACTCCCCAACGGTCAAATTCGAATTTAAGAGGAAGAAAGATTGTTCGTCATGGACAATTTGCGTATTGTACGCAACTGAACAATGAAAATGTGGCAATAGCATATCGTGAAGGTAGTGACTGCGTTGTATCTTCCGTGTATGATGTTTTTGAAATTACCAGAAAAGAGGAACTGTTGCCGGAATACCTTTTGATGTGGCTTATAAGGCCTGAATTTGGACGCTATGTATATTGGGCATCTGAAACATCGGTGTACAAGGGGTACAAACAAGATAAAATAGAAATGAGGGGCGATAGAGCGGAAATGTCAGATTTTCCACTCTATCTGAACACGGTCGCTGGTGGCCTTGATCGTAGAGATCAAACCATCGGCGGCTTTTCTTTTGTCGTCAAAATCTATGCTGTCCCAGTTGTCGAGATAATAGGACAACTTCTTTATCTGTTGGGGCGATATGGTTTCAACACTCAATTCGGCGATTGCCTTTGAAATGGTCTGGCGTCGGGTGTCCAGTTCTTCAATTTTTTTGTTAGCGTAGGCAAGCAAGGTCGCATTGGCTCCGGTCAGCGTATCCAGCAGCTTTTCAATTTCTGCCTCCACCTGTGCCAGCTCCACTTGATAGGCGGTCAGTTTCGGATTGACTTTTTCCTCTCTGCCGTGGAGTATCTGAAAGTCTTTGAATTTCTCCTGCATGGCCGAGAAAATGAATTGCTCAAATTCTTCTTTGCGGATTTTCCCGCAGCCCGGACAGCCTTTATTTTCCGTCCGTTTGGTACAGCGGAAATACCCGGTGCTGTTTGGCACATGGGTGGCTTTCAGCGCATACCCACAATGACCGCATTTGATTTTTCCGGCCAGCCAAGTGTTCTTCGGTTTCCGTCCCTGCTGGAAGGTGGTATTTGCCATAAGTTTTTTCCGGCATTTCAGCCATGTGTCAGAGGAAATGAGTGCTTCATGGGGAGCGATAACAAGTATCTGGTCTTTTAAGCACCTGTCCTTGTCCTCCTTCACATCCCGCCCCTGATAGAGATAGCAGCCGTTTGTTCCGGCAAAGTCAGAAGCGTCATTGACAATCGCTGCGCCCTGACTCTTGAAAAATTCGTACAGCTCCAAGTCGGCCTGTGCATAAACGGGGTTTCGCAAAAGCTGGGAAAGAAAACTCCGAACCATTGACTTCTCGTAAATCTTGATACCCTGTTCCTCGAAGTATCGGGTAATATCTCCGAAGGAGGTTTCCGGTTCAGCGTACATTTCAAACATCAGCCGTACATGGTCGGCGGCTATGGGGTCGGCAACCATTTTCTTTGTACGGATACCCTCTACCACAGTAGGCTCTAACTGATAACCGTATGGTGCCTGTCCGCTCATGTGGAAACCTTTCAGACACCGGGAATAGTAGGCGTCTGTGACACGCTTCTGAATTGTCTCACGTTCAAGCTGGGCGAATACAATGCAGATATTCAGCATGGCCCGGCCCATCGGGGTCGAAGTATCAAACTTTTCCGTGGAGGATACAAACTCCACATCGTACTCTTGAAACAGCTCCATCATCGTTGCAAAGTCCAGAATAGAGCGGCTTATACGGTCCAGCTTGTACACGATGACCCGCCGGACCTTTCCCTTGCGGATTTCGCCCAGCAGTTTTTGAAATTCCGGCCTGTCCGTGTTCTTGCCGGAATAACCTTTGTCCTTGAATACCCGGCAGCTCCCACCTTTCAAT
This sequence comes from Agathobaculum massiliense, assembly GCF_900291975.1. Taxonomy (GTDB): domain Bacteria; phylum Bacillota; class Clostridia; order Oscillospirales; family Butyricicoccaceae; genus Agathobaculum; species Agathobaculum ammoniilyticum. Next base: position 758,743 of record NZ_OMPN01000001.1, on the reverse strand, counting down.
TCATACTTGCAAAAGTCGATCTGACTTTCAATGCTGATACTGTCCTTGCGGTCTACTGACTGTCTTGCGTAAATACAATCTTCTCTGATAAATTCCATATTGGGCTCCTTTCCTTGTTGGAATGGAGCTACCAACCTTACAACTATATTATACCATCAGCAGCCCCGGACAACAATGTTGCGAATGATTAGGGAAATCTGTCTCCATATTTGCTGAACACCTCGTAAAGACAACGCTCAATTTCTTTTCTGCGCTGTTCTTTCTCCTTCGGGGGAAGTACCGGCGTGAGGCTTTCCAGCACAATGATCTTCCCTTGAAATGCGACAGACTTTGTTTCTCGTTCATAAGCGACAGTTTGCGTCATTGAAAACCTCCTTTGCGAAAGTGCGTGTATATGCCAGCCTTTCCCACTTGTCCCGTGGGGAAATGTCAAAAGACGGCACCCAGCAGGTGCCGCCCTTTGAGCTTTCTCCACTTCGGGTCGATGTGGCCCGAGGTCAGTAAGGACTGGAATGGTACTTTTCTTTGGCGTCCTCCACGCTATTGAGGTCAAATACTTCATAAAGCTGCCCCACAACACGCTGTATATCCTTCTTTGAAAATCCGCAGTCCTCCATTGCCATAATGACATAACCGCGGCAGGCGTCATTGCTCCATTCGTCAGGTTCCAAGCCGGGGATCATTCCAAACGCATTTCCCATAAAGTGCTCCTTTTTTGAAAAGATGGGGAGCCACGCCGGATCGGTTGGCCTATCATCAGACAGCATTGCCGGGAGCTCCCCATAGGTTTTCACTTCATTTCAGACACATCGGACGGACATAGGCTTCATGCCCCATAGTATTTCAACTCTCCCCATTCTGATGGCAAGGCGTTCTCATTGCCTGCGACGGCTCACGGCTTGCAAGGCCGCTTCAACGCTCGGACTGTGACTAAACGCAAGTATCCGGGTTCTGCGCCTGTTCCGGTGGAGCCAGCCTTGCCCCACCTATGGCATGGACCTGTTCGCTCGCTCAGTTTTACAAAGACTGTATTCTCTGAAATCCGAGGTCATGGCGGATCTGTCACACAGCGCGTTCCCCTTCGTATCCGGGTGTCTTTTTATTCAATTTTCAATCTGCATGAGGCTTGTCTGAACCTCGGGTCATTGTGACCCGAAGTGTTTTACCTCTCATAAGCCATTTCATTTTCCGGCCTAAATCGGTACGCCTTACAAAGAATTTTTCAAAATTTTTTCTAAGCGCCGCAGACCTCGCTCGATTGCGACACGAACCACTTTTTCATGGACGCCCTCTGCCCGGGCAATATCCTGTTTGGTCATGCCGAGAATGAAATGAGCGTAAATCCGTTTTGCCTGTTTGTTCGGCAGACTGGCAATCGCTGCATGAAGCTCCTGCATGGTCACTTTCCGCTCATACAGTTCATGGGGAGATAAGGCGACAAAGAGAGCTTCATGCTCCAGCCCGTCATCCCGATCAAGGGAATAGTAGGCTTTGTGGCGGTATGTACGCAGCCGGTACGCAGCCTCTTTACGATCAAACTCTTTGAACATTTCTGCAACTTCTTCCGATACTTCCATGAAGCAATCCGATGTATAGAATGGGTAATAGTCCCGCAAATTGATAATAGCCATATTGACCTCCGTTTCGGTTGTTGGTTGACGAGTGACCGAAACGAAGGCGGCGGGGAGCGGCACCGGGGAATGGCTTCGGGCCAACATGACCCGAAGCAGCCCCATAAGAACGCAAAAGCGCCCGGGCGGCATGAAGCCACACGGACGCATGAAATGACATGATAGTTAAGGTTCCAACAAATTTCGCATACATAGCCGGAATAACCCGGAGGGGGAGCTACGCTTTTTTTAGCTGGTGTAGGTCATGGGTACTGTGAAAAAAGACAAAAATAGACACGGCGGCAATCCTCCTATATGCCGCCGTGAATTTACACGGTGTTAGGTCGTCGTTGGTTTAGAGTAGACGAAAAGAAACGGCGGCTCTGAAAATCAAAGCCGCCGCTTCATAGGCGCGTGGAAATGTGTCTGCTATACGACGGCTTTTTTTCTTTTGCCGTCGTCCGGCAGAATGTTATTCAATATTCAATTCAATGTTTCCAGTAAAGTCCTCACACTCAATGCCGATATAATTTCCACCATCAGGAAGTGTAATTGTGTCGCTATAAGTTCCGGTTGCTTCAATCAAAGTGACTGCTTCATCAGATCCAGAAATCCAAAATACTTTTGCAGTACCTTCCGTAATCTCCAAAGTGCAATCAATAGACAATTCCTTACCGGCTTCTCTCTTTATGGAAGTTCCTCCGAACAAATACTCTGTATCTGAAAAATTCTCATAATCAGCCGTATAAGTTCCCGTATAATCATCAATCCCTTTTTCTTTTGTTCCTTCCAAAGATAACTTTCCTGTAAGTTCTATGGCTCCAGCCGACTGAACGATATTATTATAATGATCGAGAATTTCATCTTTTGAACAGCCAGAAATCATAAAACTTCCCAAAAGAACAAATGCCAATGCTAAAACTATTTTCTTCATAAAATCATCACCAGCCTTTCTTTGGTGCTACCTTTTTGGCCTTTTTCTTTGTTTGGGTTGCTTCTCGCTCTTTCATGCACAAAATCAAGATGGCAGAAATAACAACAGCAAGCACAAGACTGCAAGAACAGGTTCCGATATTCCAGTTGACTGCGGTATCATAGCTACGGTAGCCTACCATTCCGAGACTTGCGGTAATCGGATAAAGGTTTGCTAATGTCATATTTCCTGCGGCAAACATCCCTCCATATCCATAGACAAAAGAAATGATTACACCGACTAAAAAGCTACCTGCCCTCCGACAAGTAAGAGCGATAATCGGTAGAACCGCAAGATATAAAAAGAAATTAACCGCGGTAATCTGCAAGATCGCTTTTAGTGCTAAGGAAATTTCAAAGCCGGGAAATCCCACAATCATTTCTGTTATGATTGTAAACAGGCTGCATATCAGCCCGAAAATAATAGACAATACGCCGCACACAATCAATTTTCCGGTCAGCAGTTTCTTAAAAGAGATCGGCACAGTCAGAATATTTTTCAATGTGTCATCCGTCTGCTCACGAGAAATCATATATCCAGCAATTAGGCTGATACACATCGGAAAAATCATGGACATATTGTTTTTGATGACCTGTTCTGTAAGATAGGCGAAATCCCAAACGGAACCATCATTCGCCATAGAGGTAAACAAGGTCAGCAGGACGGATAGGAGCATGAGCGCAACGCCCGCCCAAAGGATATGATACCTTTTCAATTTATAAAATTCTGTTTTTACAATGCGAACCATGTTTATTCCCCCCTCTGCTTATATAATCTGTCAATCAGTAAGAACGAAACTAATGCCATGATCCCAAGAATGAATACAACTTGAAATGTTGAAGGAATTAGCCCTGTCATTTGCTCCAAGTCCATTTTTATTCCATGAGCCGCCATATCTCCCGCACTCCAAAATGTAGTCAGTGGCGTGGGCAGAAGCCATAACATGGTTTTAGGCAGTGTGTCAAACAATGCCGTAGCACTCATGTTCAGAACGCTGTAAAAGACACACAGCAAAATGGAAAAAACATAGGTCTTACTGAAAAAGACAACAAGGACAATCAACGGGAGTGTTCCTGCCGTAATGAAAATTCCTGTTTCAACTGCTAAAAACAATTTATAGCCTATTCCATAAACTTCTAATGTTCCAAATCCGCAAAGAATTGTTGCAATGGTAGAAGCCACACAAAAAACAATTCCAAAAAGAAACAGGACAATAATCTTTGCAAGTACCATTTGCGTGCTGGTTACGGGAATTGTACGCAGATTTTTGAATGTATCGTTGTCGCGTTCCATAAAAAACAGGATAGCGGCAATCACACCGATAATGCAGGGCAGTAAAAACTGGATACCATATCCCAACACCATATTAAAAAGTCCGTCGAAAGCATCTGCCTGATCCGTATATCGCTCCATCATAGAAGGCGTTGTCATCAGATAAGTCAGCGGGATTGGAAACAGGAAAGCAGCCAGAATAATCAGCGGAATAAATTTCTTCCGTTTCAATTTCAAAAATTCGCATTTGATTAGTTTAAGCAATTCCTTCGCCCCCTGTCACACGCTTGAAGTAATCTTCAAGACTTTCCTCACAAGTATGCGCCTCCGATACCTCCAATCCGTTTTCTACAAAGGCAGTTACAATTTTCCCAACAGGCAGATCAAGGTTGTGCAGGCGCAGATTGTGGTCGTCCTGTATAGAGAAATGATTTTCATGGAAATTGCGTTCCAAAATTCTTGCCGCCTGTGCAGTATCCGAAAGCGTAAAACGGATATGCTTACTGCTTTTTTGCTCCAGCTCAGCAAGGCTTTCTTCTTCCAGCAATGCGCCGTGGTCGATAATTCCAATATCGTCAGCCAGCAAGGAAATCTCCGAAAGAATGTGACTGGAAATCAAAATGGTTTTTCCTCTTGCGTCGCAAAGCTCCCGAATAAAGGAGCGTACTTCTGCAATACCGATGGGATCGAGACCGTTGATCGGCTCATCCAAAATTAAAAGTTCCGGATCGTGCATAACAGCAAGAGCGATGGCAAGCCGCTGCTTCATACCAAGAGAATACTGTGAAAAGAGCTTTTTATCTTTGTAGGGCAGTCCTACCAAATCCAGAGCGTCTTTGATGGCATGATTGTTTGGTACGCCCCGCAGGGTAGCAAAGATACGCAGGTTCTCTGTGCCGGTCAGGTTGGGATAAAAGCCGGGGGACTCGATCAGACTGCCAATACGGGGCAGCAACTTCTTTTCATTCCCCTGTAAAGACTTTCCCCAGATTTTGACCTCTCCGGAAGTCGGCTTCGTTAAGCCCAACAGCATTTTCATGGTAGTGGTTTTTCCGGCTCCGTTTCTGCCCAACAGACCATAAATTCTCCCACGCTTCACATGGATATTTAAGTCAGCCACACTCTTTTGAGAGCCGTATTGCTTCGTCAGATTTTTTGTTTCAATGATGTAATTTGTATCCATATTCAAAACCTCCTGTTCTGTAAGGTATTCTATCACGCCAACCTTGCATTAACCTTGCCGCAACCTTGCATTAACCTTGCAATTTGAAATCCGGCAAAAATGACAAAGGTTCCCGCCATAAAGACGGGAACCCGCTTAAATCTCCAAAGGAAAAAGCAACATAAATTCAGTTCCTTCTCCCGGAAAACTTTCAACTGTTATGCTTCCACCCATCTTTTCTACAAGCTGATGGACAATAGAAAGGCCAAGTCCGCTTCCTTTTTCAGACCGTCCTTTGTCACACTTATAGAGCCGTTCAAAAATGTGTTTCAAATCTTCCTTCTCAATTCCCACTCCATTATCCGCCAGCAGCAACTCCATGTTATTTTCCTTCTTTGACAGGGCAATTTTGATTTTGTCTGCATGGCTGTGAGCGATTACATTTTGAATGAGATTATTGACAATCCTCATATAGCTGTCCATATCCAATCTTACCCGGACAGGCTGTTCGGGAATATCAATGTCATACTCAACCTGTTTATCCTCAAAAATCGGTATCCAGTCAATGAGGATATTTCTTGTCAGCTCTGCGGCCTCAACACTCTGGATCTCCAAAGCAAACTCGTTAGAATTTAACTTGAACCAGTCAAAGAGTACATCAATATATTCTTTCAGATCATGGGCTTTCCGGCGGGCGGTTTCAATATAATCATCCCGGTCTTTTCCTGTGACCAGCCCTTTGTGTGCAGCGTCAAGATACCCAATCAGAGTAGTAAGGGGCGTTCGCACATCATGGGAAAGGCTCGTCATAAGCTGGCGGTTGGTTTCTTCTGTCTGCCGTACAATCGAAAGTCTGCCTTCATAGGACACAACGATTTCATTGATTTCATAGGCAAGAGGTGCGGTCAGTTCATTTGTTGCAGACAGAATACGCCGGTTGCCATTTCCGTTTTTCACATCAACCAGTGCATCGGTCATTTCTGCAATTTGCTTTTTTACGCGCCGAACGAGAACGATGGAAGTCAATACAGCCACAACAGCAATCACAATGGACAAGAAAACGATGATTTCCATACCAGCTACACCTCCTTATTAAAACGGTAGCCAATCCCTTTGACCGTTTGTATATATTTTGGGCTTGAAGGATTGACTTCTAATTTTTTACGAAGCCGGCTGATAATCGCCATAATGTTACTGTCATCATAGAAATATTCTTCGCCCCAAACTTCCTCATAAATCTGCTGTTTTGTCAAAATTTTCCCTTGATGTTTTGCACAGTACAGGAGCAGATCAAATTCCTTTGGCGGAAGTTCAAAAGTGCCATTTTCCGTCGTAACAGAACGATTTTCAAGGTCAATTTGCAATCCATCAAAATCCAGTTTTTGCACAGCTCCGGCTTGATGATTAAAGCGGGTGTAGCGGCGAATGAGGGACGCAATACGGGCAATCAGTTCGTCCATATCAAACGGTTTTGTCAGATAATCGTCCGCCCCGGCCCGTAAGCCACGCACTTTAGAAATGCTGTCATTTTTGGATGTAAACATCAAAATCGGCAGGCTGTTCTCTTTGCGGATTTCTTCCAGCGTTTCAAAGCCATCCATACCGGGCATCATCACATCCAGCACTACAAGCTGATACTCCTGCTCTTTTAATTTCTGCAAGCCCTCTTTTCCGGTATTACAAAAATCAGCTTCTATGTTTTCTGCTTGTACGCTGCGTTTAATCAAAGCGCACAGTTCTCTGTCATCATCTATAATCAAAATTTTATTCATGGCGCAGCTCCTTCCCTTGTCTTGTCCGCCCATCAATCGGCTTCTCCGCAGTTTTAGGGATCAGCCAAATACCAGCCATTTTCACAGCGCCGGAGATACGCCCTCCGGCGCAATAATAGTTTACACGTCGAGGTGTCACGCCCCACTTTTCGGCGGCCTCTTTCAATGTCATATAGTCCATTTCGCACCTCCACAGAATACATTATAGTTCTTTATCTCGAATAGTACAAGTTGGAGGCTGCACATTGATGAAATGAAATACTACTTTGTGTAAAATCTCATTACATTCTCATAATCCGACCCGAAATGTACAATGATATAGGGTGATATGAGAATGAACCAAGATGAAAGAAGGTTTGACTTTCACGGCCTCGGAGCAGCTCTCAAACGAGCCAGAGAAGAAAAGGGTTGGACACAAGCCTATGTTGCGGAATTAGTAGACCGTGACTCCCGTACCATTATGAATATTGAGAACAAAGGTCAATATCCCAGCTTCGACCTTTTTGTTAAACTCATTACCATGTTTGACGTTTCAGTTGACCAGTTTATTCATGCGGACGGAGGCGCAAGATCAAGTTCTTGCAGAAAGCACATTGATGTGCTTCTAAACTCCATGAATGAAAAAGAGCTTGTCGTGATAGAAGCCACAGCCGAGGGCATTAAGAAAGCCAGAGAAACGGAGGTTCCAGAATAAGGGCCTCTGTTTTTTTGCGCCATTTTAGGGGCTGCTGCTAAGTGGCAAGCAATGCCTCTGTGGCCACAAGTGGCACAAAGGCGGCTTGTTGGGGCTCGCCCCAAACCCGTATCTTCGGGCCAACATGGCCCGAAGTGTCAGCGTCGCTTTGCTCCTTATTTTCATAACCTTAACGCTCCTTTTCCTGCTTTCTTCCCGGCTCGGTGTAGCCCATCAAAGTGTCAATGTTCGCCTTGATCGTGACGATCTCCTGCATATCCCGTCGTGCCTTCTGGTATTCTCCATAGAGCTGTTTTTTCTTTGCTGTGAGCTTGCGGTCTTCTTCCTTCAGCACATCCATTTTGGGGAGCTTCGCTCCGCCCAACAGAGAGCGCATTTCCGCTTGTGCAGCCCGGTACAGTTCAAGGTCGGCTTCATGCTCCGCAAGAAATTTCCGGCTGTACTTCGTCGCCTTATACTGCTCAAAGACAGGTCGGGTTTTGGCATACTGAACCGTTGCGGCTTTTAGCCCAGCATTGGTTTTCATGGCCTGTTCTGTCTGCTTGATCTGCTCGGAAATGGCATGGAAACGGTCTGCTGCCTCGGTGGCTTTCTGTGCCAACTGCTCATAATCGGTCAGGCCATTGTCCTGTATATAGGCAAGGGCAGCAGCCATCTGCTTAATGTTAAATACCTTCGCCCAGCGCTCATATCCCGGTCCCTTACCGGCAGCCAGCTTCGCTTGAATATCCACCGCCAGACTGATTTTCCGCTCCGAGTGTCCGGGGCGTTTTTCTTTGCCCTCAATGGCGGTCAGAATATCTTGCAAGTCGTAGCCGTCCCCCAGCGTGGAGGCACGCAGACGGGTAAAGCGTTCCTGTCCCTGCCCGGTCAGCCGGAAGCTGATACCGCCGCCCCGAACCTTCTTGACCTCATATCCGGCCCGCTTCATCAGATTGAGAAATTCATCCAGATCATCGGGACGCTCCGCCAGCGCAGTATCAATGGCGAGGCGCAGCCTGTCCTGATAGGAAAGCGGTCCTTTTCGTTCTTTCTGCCATTCTCCATAATTCCGATACTTACCCTTGCTCCGGGGCTTCGGGTTCTCTACAATGGACAGCCCGTTTTCAAGGCACAGTCTGTCGGAGAGCCGACGGAGAGCGAAGCTGGAACCCCAAAAGTTTTGGAATTTCCGGGTACAGTCAAGGGTGGTAGAGTTGTAATAGATGTGACAATGGATGTGCTGCTTGTCGGTATGTGTGGTAACGATAAAAGCGTGCCGCCCCTTCGTCCAGCTCATAGCCAGCTCATAGCCGATACGGTTCGCCTCCCTCGGGGTGATTTCTCCCGGATAAAAGGATTGCCGTATCTGATAGCACAGCACATCATTGGCCTTTTTCTGTTCCCGGCCCGTCATGGCGGCATAGCTGGCCTTCGTCAGAAGAAACTCGTCCGCCACGGTGACGGGGTCGCACTCATAAGCGGAGATATACTTTCCGCTTTCTGTTTTTTCCGGATTTTTGCCATAGTCCAGACAATCCCGGATGGCCTCGGCAATCGTTTCGCCTTCGCCCGCATGGCGCTGCAACAAAGTTGTGGTAGCCAGAAATCAGCCCTCCCTTCTATGAAAAAAGGGCGGCCTGTCCAGACCGCCCCGACTTCGGGCCAACATGGCCCGAGGCTGCTTAACTTGCCAGAAACCGATACAGAGCAGACTTGCCTCCGTCCAGAGACCAAAGCAGAGAACCAGCCGCCGCTTGCAGCCCATACGGCGAAAGGAGGAAGGCGAGGAACAGAAATACAATCCCTCCTATGGGCGTCGGCGTGAAAAAAAGAGCGACACCCAGCACCGCCAGGATCACAGAGGCAATCGTCAGCAGGACGGCACAAATATCAAACAGGAACACCAGCAGAGCCGCCAGAAGGGACAACGCTAAAGCAAAGGGAGCAACCAATATTTTCAGCAGTATCTTCATCATCAAAACCTCCTTTATTCTTTCTATCTCTATTTTATCATGCCTACCCGGGGACATAAATGTTGCGAAAGATTAGTGAATCCTGTCCTCAATTAACAAACAGGGAGAGTACAAATTGTACTCTCCCTGTTTGTTAGTTGTTTCGGCCTTCAATTGCACGATTCTTAATTTCTATCAGTTTTTCATGTTCAAGATCATAAATGCTTGCAAAAAAGATTTGATTGTCGCATAGTTCGGTGCTTACTAAGTTTTCAATTAGCTTCATATTGTCATCATCTAACTCTTTTCCCTTGGGAGAATCCAATACGATAAACAATTTTGTGTCCATGCTTTCTTCTATAACCTTTAAAAAAGCCACTTTGAAAGCAAATACCATTTTTTGCAGAACTGCACCCGAAAGCGATTTTAAGTCTGATGTAAAGATGAAATCCTCTTTGGCTACCATTTTATCATCAACATTAAGCTGGGTTGCATATTCTAAAACATATTTATAAATTTTCGATATGTAAGAATTTTGATTTTTAATCGTTCGTTTTATTTCGGCTTTAACATGCTTCAAATCGCTCTTTGTTTCATCTAAAAGCTGTTCAACTACGGTCTGATCAATATTAAAATTGGCAAGTTGCTTATTAACAAGGGTATCTTTTGATTCAGCAGAAAACATGCTTATTTGTGCATTTTTGGCATGATATTCACTTAGTTTTACGTCATAAGAGGAACGTTCACGTTTTAACTTTTCTATGTTGGTCACTATAATGCTTCTGTGCGCTCGTAAATATTCATAATTTGCTGTCGAATTCAGCAATGTAGTCCTGTTTACCGGAATTATAACATCATCCTGTTTCACAGATAAATTCATTGAATCAATATAGTCGAAGAATTGCTTTTCTTTAAGAAGAACAGAGTTAATTTCTTTTAAAGCATTTTTTTCATTTTCAAGTTTGATGTTACAATACGCTATTTTTTCGTTGAGTTCTTTTTCTATGTCTGAAATGAATATTTCTCCGTTTTGCTCATAAACTTGCTCACTCAATTCTTGTATATTCAGCATTGCCAAATATTTGTCTCTGTTTAGTTCGAGTGTGGTTTTCTTTTCGATCAAATCATCTATATCAATTCCATTTAAGCCCGCAAGTAATTCCTCAATGCTAAATTTTATCTTTCCAATGACGGTTCCACGATTTAGAAGTGTCCATCCTTTGTCTTGATCAACATACATAAACCCCAATAAATTTTTTAAAACTTTGATGTTTTCATATTTAAAAACAAACGACAAAAAACTCATATGTTGACTGGGAAGTGTGAACTCAATGCGACTGTTTTCGGAGAAAAGTGTAAGCAAATTATTTTCCCGAGTGGCAGTATATTTTTGCCCTTTTTCAGAAAATGTTATCTCCGTAATAATATCTTCATATTTAATTCCACGCATATTAGGAATTGGATACCCCAACGCATAAAATAGAAGTCTAACAAATGTAGATTTTCCTTTTGTGTTGGTCTTAGAATAAATCAGATTTCTCTTTTCTGAAAAAGTGTCTAAATTTTCTATCATACCTTCTCGTAATAGAAGTTTCTCTATAATCATGCTTTCACCCCGACTGCGCTACATACCTTTTGGACTACTCTGTTGCTTGTAAGTATTCTATATAAAAATACTTTTGTTAGATATTCTGTTAGTTCATTATCGCCATTACTCAACATTACAAATTCGTCTCTAAATTCATCGCCGTGTTCTTTAATAAATTCAAGTTCTGGTTTTTTAATTGCTTTCCCTATTGATTGATTTTTAAATTGCGCATAGCGTTGCAAGACTTTGTTGGTAAATTCGTAACGTGCATGATAGAAACTTTTCGGATCATTCATGACGCGTTCAACCTCTTTTTTTATAGACTGGTCCGGCAAAAACGATAAACAATCATCAATATCCGGAAAATTCCCATCAACCAGAAAAGCTACAATTGGCCAAGTAAAATCTTCTTTCAAAATCTTCTTGTTTTTATTCTCATCTTTTATGGTAGAGTTGTGTTCAAAATTCAGTTGCCAGTGCTCCAATAACTTTTGTTTTATGGAAATGGCATCATCTCTTGTTAATCCGATGGTATCTGTCAAAAAACTTAAAACGGAATCGCCAATAATGGTATATCTGTTTTTTTCGTTACCGTAATACGGATATATTGTTGATATATATAAATTCTCTTTGTGGAAATTCTCAACTTTTTCTTTTATTTGTTCCAATTTTCTGATTTTCAGAGGATCTTTTTCTTTTTTTATTTTTTTTGCAATGTTTTTTGAGATTGAAAGGATGGTATCGTCAATCTCTTTCTGTATTCCCGCTAAGCAATCATTGTACGGGATAATACTATTGTTAAAAAAATTTGGAGCCGACTTAAATGTATCAGGTATATTAGAAATGTACACCAATTGGTTGTCTTTATACGGATTACGTGCTAACGATATTATGGCATCTTTAAATTTTTCCTTTTGGTCTTTGATGGTTGTGCTATCTTGTGCAGATTTCGCCTGTGCAAAAACCTTTCGTTCATCAATCAAAGTAATTTCAATATCTTGAGATATGGATTCAATTTTAATATCTGCTGCATCTGGCATATACTTTAAAAAAAGAAAAATGCCTGCATTTGCTTGAAAATTCCAACCAAAAGAAGATGCAGAAGCATCATTACTAAACTGGCATATATCCTCATTTAAATATTCACTCATCAAATCTCACCAACTTTCGATAGATATTTTCATTTTACCATATTGCGGTAAATTTTTCTATCATACAATACAGTGAGAATAAAAAGACGAGGGCGGCAAGCCCCACAACGGAAGCCTGCCGCCCTCGTCTCACTTTGCCACCAGCTCGGAGAGCTCCCGCAGCACCTTTGACACCTCGCCCCACAGCTTTTCATAGTCCCGCTTCAATCCGTCGATTTCCTCCGGGTACACGCCATAGGTATGTGCGTGTATGGCAACCTGATTGAGATTGTTAGAACAGCGCCGTTGCAGAGAGATCAGCTCTTTTACGGGCGCAAGGTCGATGTGCAGGATATACCCATTCAGAGCCATTTTCCGTACATAAGCCCCGGCGTTGGAAATGCCCACCTCGGCCATCCGCTCATGGATGGCTGCCAGCTCGTCCGGCGTTACCATGACATGCAGATGGACATTCCGCTTGCGGTTCTCCATCAGCGTTCCAGCTCCCGGCCTTTCCGGCGCTCTTTGGGTTCCTTTACCTTATCAAGCGGTTTTGCGTCCAGCTCCGGGGGCGTGGGTGGGATGGGCGTGTTGTTGGGTACGCCGTCGATCATGTTGCAGTTCTGCTCTGTGGAGAGCTCGGCGGTTTTCAGATAGTTGTCTTTTTCGTGCATGGCGATCCTCCTCTATCGTTCCTCATGGTTTTTATGGCTCCGCTTCTGGCCGGGCTCCTTTTGGGGTTCCTGCCCTCTGGCTCCTTCTTTGAGCCGGGCGGTAATGGATGGGCGCACCCGGTCAGGATTGCCCGGTGCTGGTTTCAGTTCATAATCCTCCATCTGCTTTTCGGTCAGCGGCTTTGCGTAGGTCAGTTCGCCCCATGCCATCAGCCTGCCATCCGCCACAGGACGCCGCCTGTCGTCATCGTAGTTGACGATGGAAAGAGGCTGGTTATCCGGCGGCTTCGGGTAAGTTCCTATGTCCACGGGGCGCTGGGTGGAATAATAGCGGTAAACGCCCTCCGGTCCCAGCTCGGTATGCTTGACCGCCGCATGGTAAAGCTGCTGATAGTCGTCCATCCGGCGGTCAAAGTCCCGCTGCGCCCACGCCTGACTGGTTCCATAGCGGCCCCAGTAGTAATCCCGATGGCCGTTTTCCCCCTCGGTAAACTGCCAGGTCACAAAGGGGCTCGGCGCTCCCGGATTATGCCCCAACGCAAAGCCGTGTCCGGTTTCAAAGGTGGCAGCTTTCAAAATCACATATCCTTGTACTGTCTCCAAGAGATCCCTCCTTTCTGTGCCTCGGGCCAACATGACCCGAAGTGCTGGATGTTACGAAATAAGAGGGCAGACCGGGGAGGAATGTAATAAGATATTCCCACCCCGGAAACACCCTCAAAAAAGCCCGGAATGTCAAGCCTTTGGAGGCGGCAAATCGTAACAGCCGCCCGGCCTTTTCTCCCGCATTTTCCTCATGCGTTCCCGGCTTTTCCGGCGGTTTCCTTCGGCCTTGCAAGCGTCGGAACAGTAGGCTTGACGCCCCTCGGGCAAAAACGCCTTTCCGCAGACCGCACAGGCCCGCAGCTCCGGGGAGATGCCTTCCGTTGTCAGCGACGCTTGAAGCTCCAGGTTAAGGGGCAGGACAGCCTCACGGAAGTAACGGCAGTACGCCCCTGTCCAGCACTTGTGCAGCATATAGCAGGCACAGTCAAGAGGAAGGCATAGGCCGCTTTCCCGGTCATAGTTGGCGCACATCCCCGTGACCAGAGTGCGGATTTTCTTCTTCTCGTCACGGGTCAGCTCCCGGGCGTCCATTTAAGACTTCGGGCCACGATGGCCCGAAGGGCGGGGCTCCACGATCAGCGCCCGGAACTTCTTCCGGCACTGTTTTTTCTTTCCTTTGCACTCCTTGTAGTAACGGCATCCCTTACAAGGGTCGTCATTGTCCCAGCCGGGGTGCGGTACTTCCTTCATCATTCGTTCAAAAGGGCTGCTTGTAAAATTCATTCTCATTCCTCCGTATCTTCCTCCCACGGCGGGGTATCTTCGTCCTCGGGTTCCTCTGCGATCTCCTCCAGCTCCCCGTCCTCATATTCGCAGTAATCATCCTCCAAATCCGGGGCCTCATGCTTCGGCTTGTAAATCTTGAAATAGTAACCAATCCCACCGCCGGCCAGCACCACCGCGCCGATCAGGAGCAGAGAGAGAAGGGGGCTGTCCTTTTTCTCCGGCTCGGGTTCCGGTACTTCCTCCACAGGTTCGGTGGGCTTTGGCTCTGGCTCCGGGGTCACTTCTTGGGGCGGTTCCTTACCCTGTTCGGCAAGAGGCAGAAGGTCGTCTGTGGTAACGGTATTGAGGAAATAGACGTTCTCGCTGGTTTTCTGTTTGTCGATCACCAGATAAAACACGCTCTCGTCTGCGGTGGTGATGGTGTAGAACTCTTTACCGTCCTCGTCGGTGGCGTTGTCCACCACGGTTCCCGTCCCGTCCGGGGTAAAGGGGTTCTGGGTTTCCGGCTCCGCTTCGGTTTCCACCGGGGCGGGCGTTGTCTCCGGCTGCGGCTCGCTGCTCTGTGCATAAGCCGGGACTGTAAAGATCAGGCAACACAAAAGGCTGGCAGCTATCGCCGCCAGCCTGCGGTATTTAATTTTCTTCATGGGCTGTGTCCTCCTTTTCGGGTGCCTCCGGCTTCGGGTCAGTATGGCCCGAAGTGGTAAGGCTGTTTTTGGGGTCATTCAGAAAAGCCATCAGCTGGGCGGGCGTCAGTTTGAGGGAGCGCACCGCCTGCACGATCTGGCTGTTTTCTTCCTCCTGTTTCTGCTTTTCCAGCTCCCGGATTTTGGCCTGCCACTCGGCAGCCTTCTCCCGGGCTTTTTCCAGTTCCTTATCGAGCTTGTCGATCTTGTTCATGCAAGGACTCCTTTCCTCTGGCTCACAGACGCCCGAAGGCATAGAAATGTGTCTGCCAGTAGCTTGAATTGATGTTTGCGTATTGGATGGGCGAACCACAATGGAGCATCATCCCGTCGCCCACATAAATCCCCACATGGGACACAGGGCCGGGGCTGTCATAGGTTCCCGTGAAAAAGATAATATCGCCGGGCTTTGCCTCGGAGGGGGAAATGATAGCACACTGGTTGTAAATGCCCTGCGCCGTGGTACGGGGCAGGTTGTGGACGCCGCTGGCCGTGTACACCCAGCAGACAAAGCCCGAACAGTCAAAGGAGGTGGACGGGCTGGAGCCGCCCCACACATAGGGCCAGCCGATGTACTTTGTGGCTTCTTCCATGAGCGCCGCAAAAGCCGGGTCATCCAGCGCCTCGCCGGGTATCTCATAGCTGGGGCCGGTATCTTCGCCGCCGTTGTAAATCCCTTCCCACAGATAGGGTTTGTTGCCTTTGAGCTGTTGCATAACGGTGTAGATTTCCCGCTGCTGTTCGTTAAGCCTCGGCAGGATCACGGCGGGCAGCGTCTTGTTTGTGAGGGTCACATTGAGAATGTAATACTCATAGGGGACTTCCTCGGTGGTGGTTTCCCCGGTCTCCGGGTCGGTGCTGGTTTCGGTGCGGTAGCGTATCTCGACTTCCTCCGTCAAGGTCAGCTCATACTGTGCCTCGAAGATCTCCCGCAGTTCGTCCTGCACCTGTTCCCGGAAATACACATGGTACTTTGCCGAAAGATAGGATGCCAGCTCATAGGGGTTATGGCCGATCTCGTCCACGGAATAGCGGTACTCGTCATAGCCGGGATGGGTGCTTTCGATGTTCGCTACCGTCTGCGCCAGCTCGTTTTCCAGTGCCGTGTAGTCCTCGTCCACGCCCAGCAGGTCCGTATCCTCCGAGGCGTAGGAGGTGCCGGATAACGCATTGGCAAGGCCGCTGCCAAGCGTGGGAAAGATAGAGCTTACCGCCGACACAAGAAAACAGAGCAGCAACAGCAGGAGCAGGACCAGCACCGCCACGGGATGACGGGTCACAAACTGCGCCGCCCGACGGGTCGCAGTTCCCGAAGCGGCAGCGGTTTTCTTTGCGGCCTTTGCGCCCTGTTTTGCAGCCGCCTTTGCTTCTTTGGAATACCGGCGTTTCAGTTTCCATTTCTGCTGCACACGGGAAAGCGGATTGCTGGCAAGTTCCGGGTGCTCGGAGGCCATCTTTTGAAAATCCACATTGGCCCGGGCTTTTATGTCCTTCCGTTCCCACTTTGCCACCTTCCGGGCTGGGTGTTCCCGCCAGCGGCGTTTGGCATAGCGGGTCAGTTTCCGGGCTCCGGCCTCTGCGGCCAGCTCGGATTTATGGGCTCCTTCCACACCCACATTTTCATGCTCAACCTCGTGTATCTTGTTGTGGACATAGAACCACGCTTCTGTGCGGGCTCCCCAGACTGCCTTTTTTGCAAGCCCCGGCGGCTTCTTCGCTGCCCGTTTTGCCTCGGTCTTGTCCAGTTTCTCCCGGGCCTTTCCCAGCTTTTCCCCGGCGTGTTCCGCTTTTGCCTGTGCTTTCTGGTACTTGTCCTTTTTGCTCCCGGCCTTCTCGGCGGAGCCCTCCGGCTCCTGTGCCTTGCCGGTATCCTGCGGCCTGCCCGCTTCATCTTCCTGCCTCATGCGGTCAGAGGGACGGCTTTTCCGGCTGTCCTCTTGAAACTTGCCGCTTTTGGACTTCGGGCCATCATGGCCCGAAGGGCTGTCCTGTCCGGTATCCTCGTCCTCAAACCGCAGACGTCGGGATGGTGCGGGGGAAGGTCTTTCCCGTTCAGCCGGTCCGGGGCGATTGCCCCCGGTATCCTCCGTCGGCCCCGTCCTTTGAAAATTCCGTTTGTCCGGTTTCTTTCCGATGATGTATCCCTCCTTTCCAAACCTCGGGCCAGTATGGCCCGAAGTGTGTTATGCCCGGTTCATTTCCTGTTTTTTGTCCTCCGGGCGGGTGGTCATAATGGCGTACAGCTCTGTGTTCTGCGGGAAGCGGTCAACAAACGGGATGGTGGTGTTCCCGAAGAACAGCAGCCCTTCGCCGGAATTGGTATGGGTCACATAGGAAAGCTGATGGGGGCTGATCCCAAGCTGTTTGGCTAAAATCTGCCGGTCCCCCTGTGCCTGCGAGAGAAGCACAAGGAAGTCCGAGTTTTCAAAGATGTTCTCGATCTCCGGGCTTGCCAGAAAATCCTTCACGTTCTGCGTTAAAGCACTGGGAACGCACCCTTTTTTTCGCAGCATTTTCCAGATCGCCACACAATAGCTTGCCGTCAGACGGTCACGGAGCAGCACATGAAATTCGTCGAAGTAGCACCATGTAGCGATACCGCGCAGGAAATTCATGGACACCTGCGAGTTTACCAAGTCCTGCATAATGAGCATGGCAATCGTCCGAAGCCCGGCACCCAGCTTTTTTAAGTCAAGGCATACCAGACGGCGGTTCAGGTCCACATTGGTTTCATGGTTGAACACGTTAAGGGAACCCGACACATAGATTTCAAGGGCAGTTGCCAGCCGTACCGCCTCGCCCTCCGGCTGGGAACAGAGCAGGTCATACAGGGTTTGGAGGGTCGGCATTTTGCTTGTTTCCGGGTCCTGCAAGTGTTCCCGGTACATCTGGCGTACACAGCGGTCAATGACGGTACGCTCCACAGGCTGCAAGCCGTCCTTGCCGCCGACGATCAGCTCCATCAGCGACAGGATAAAGTCGGCTTTCAGCGCCATCGGGTTTTCCTCGTCAAAGCTCAGGTCAATGTCCATCGGATTGATGTGGTGGGGGCTGTCCGGGGCGATCTCGATGACCTGTCCGCCCAGCCGCTTGATAAGGGGCGAGTATTCGCCCATCGGGTCCACCACAATGATCCGGTCACGGGTGGCAAGGAACACGTTCACAAGCTCCCGCTTTGCGGCAAAGGATTTGCCGGAGCCCGGCACGCCGAGGAACAGGCCGTTGGGGTTTTTGAGCTTTTTCCGGTTTGCCATGATGACGTTATGGGAAAGTGCGTTGAGCCCGTAATAGACGGCTTCGCCATCCATGCGGAGCTCCTGCGTCATAAAGGGAACGAAAATGGCCGTGGAGCTGGTCGTCATGCCACGCTTGATCTCAATGCCGTTATGACCCAGCGGAAGGCTGGAAAGAAAACCGTCCTCCTGCTGGAAGTCCAGCCGCTTCAAGGTGCAGTTGTATTTCTGGACGATACCCGACACCGTGAACAGGTCATTGTCCAGCTCCCGGCGGGTCGGGGCCATGTTTACCACAAGGAAGGTCAGCAGGAACATTCTTTCATTCCGGCTCTGTAAATCTTCCAGAAGGGTCTTTGCGTCGTTGCTGTACGTTACAAGGTCGGGCGGAAGTATGTCCATGTCGTACCCTGACCGGGCTGCCTTCTTTTGTTCCTCCACCTTCATCTTGTCAATGTCGGAGACTTTGGCCTTGATGGATTTTACGGCGGCGGCCTGATCGACGGTCTGGATATGGAGGGTGATGGTCATTTCCGCATCCATTTCCAAAAGCTCCGCCAGCAGCTTGTCCGAGAGCTCCGAGGCCAAAATCTGCAAGTAGGAGGCGGCGCCCCAAGTCGTCCCCACCCGGAACAGACGGCTGAAACGGAAGTCGAAGCTGTCCGGGGCGATAAAGTCTTTGGTGGAAAGCCCGGTTTTGGGGATCATATCCCATGAAAACCGGAAGGGGGAGCCGCTGCCGGGGTGGAGCTGCCCGTGAAGAAGCTCCAACCGTTCCAGCCCCGAAAGGGAGCGGCACTTGACGCCCAGCTTTTTGAAGTTCCCGCAAATGTCCGCCTCTACACGTTCCAGCCTTGCCCTGGCGGTGGGAAGGTCGTCCACGTTCACGCCGAAGGTCAGGAGCTTTGTGCGGACAATGCCGTTGTTGCTTTTGGCGATCTGGTTTTCCAGCATTTCCACATACTCACACCGGACGCTGTTGTAATCGTCATCCTGCATTGGGATGTTCACGCTGTACCGGCTGCCCGGGCGGCTCCGGTGGTTGAGGAAGGAAAGCTGGAACGGAAGGCTGCTGTCAAAGTAGTTGAGGCAGGCGCTCCACCCGTCAAAGATGGCTGCCTGATCTTCGGACTGTGCGAGCTGGTAGTTGATGTCCTCGTATTCAATGGTTTTGGTGTAATAGCGGTCCGCTACCCGGCACACCCCGTCCCGGTACATTTCACGGTAAGGGAGGGTCTGCTGGGCGGTGGTGGGAATGTCCTTTCCCTTTGTGAACAGGCCGAGAAGGCCCGTTTTGTCAGGCTTTCTGCCTGCGGGCTTTCCGGCCCTTCTGTTGTTTCGCAATCGGCTGCGCCTCCTTTCTGGCGCTAAGCAGCGCATAGAAGTTTTCGGTTTTGTAAGGCCGCACACGGGGATAGAGGAACCGGGTGCGGATGATATTTTTCAGCACTTTTTCCAGCGGCAGGCCGTCCCGTTCATACATAGCCAGAAAGAAGAACGGGAGCATGAGGCCGATCATCAGGAACATGGCGGCGCTGTTCCCGATACTTCCACGGGAAAACAGGTAGGCCGGGAGCCCCACCGCCGCCGCGCCGGAAAAACAAACAAGCTGGCGCTTCGTCAGATTGAAGGCCAGCTTTGTCTTGATTTTGGAAAGGTCTTTTGGTACTGGCACATAGGCCATTTGGGTACACCTCCTTTACTGCTTCGGGCCAGCATGGCCCGAGGTTATCTTGCGGCCTCTTTGGCTGGGGCTGTACTGCGGGCAGCTTCGACGGCTTCTCGTCCGCTCTGCCTTGCCCGCCAGTATTCGGGGTTATACTGCCGGATGGACTGATTGAGGTTTTCTTCAAACTGCTCTTTGTCCTTAATGCGGTCAGGGATGTTCCACAGTTTTTTGTCCAGCAGCTCCCGGAGCACCACACTTTCCTGTGCGTCCTCCTCATAGCAGATATAGCCCTTATCCTTGAAACCGCACTTTTTGGCCGCTGGGGAGAGGACGGCGGCTACCTCATTTGCCACCATCGTTCCGCCGTGGCTGGCGGTAGATACCAGAAACACCCCCGGACAGAGGGTTTCACAGCTCTGCACCTCGCCCCACGGGGAGCTTTTCGGCGCATGGAACATTCCGCCCGTCCGGCTCCGGTCCGCCTGCATGAGCGCCGCCTTTTCCAAGATGGCTTTCAGTTCTGGGGAAAAATAGGCATATTCCCGAAGGACACGGGCGGCCTCCCCGCCGCAGGCGTTCATCAACAGGGTATAGGCGTCGCTGTCCGCTTTGGTACAGCGGCCCAGCAGTTTTCCGTCGTAATAGCAGGCCGCGTCATAGCCCGTCCGTTTGCGTGGCATGGTTCCCGCCTCCTTTCTGCTTCGGGCCAGCATGGCCCGAGGTCAACGCTCTGCACCACGGCTGGGCTTTTCCTTCGGAGGCCGTTCCGCCTTTGCCTGTTCGGCAGCCGCTTTCCCGGCCTTGAGCTGGTCGCTGATGGACGCACGCCCCACAGAGCCGCGCTCCGCCATCTGTTCCAGCTTTGCCTCATAGGCTTGCAGAACAGCGGTGTTGAGCTGTTCCCGGAACTCCTTTGTGACAGGGTAGGCCATATCCCGATAGCCGCCTTTGCCGTCCGGCTGGCTGGGCATCCCAAGAAAGAGGCCCTTGCTGCCCTGTACGATTTTCAGATTTTCCACCACAAAGCAGTCATTGAATTTCACGCTGGCAAAGCCCATGAGGTTTTTCACAGGTTCAATGACCCGCACGCTTACATCCAGCTTTATAGGGGCGGCTGGTGTTCCGCCCGCAGTTTTTTCCTGCATGGATTTCTCCTTTCCGCTTCGGGTCAGCATGGCCCGAAGCTGTTACAAGTTTACAGTGCTTTCAACTTCGTTTCCCCACACGTCCCATCCGGGCTTTTTTTCTCTGGCGAACAATTCCACTCGTGGTATATCGCCCATCAGTTCTACAATTTTCCGCCTGGCCTCGTCCGGCTTTTTACTGTGACGCTCTATCGGGGAAACAATA
Source organism: Agathobaculum massiliense (assembly GCF_900291975.1). Taxonomy (GTDB): domain Bacteria; phylum Bacillota; class Clostridia; order Oscillospirales; family Butyricicoccaceae; genus Agathobaculum; species Agathobaculum ammoniilyticum. The sequence continues at coordinate 737,664 of NZ_OMPN01000001.1, read as the reverse complement.
AGCTGATGAACACCGGCAGACTTACGCTTCGGATGTCCTTTTACTGCTAAAAGACAAATTTCTGCATTGCCTCTGGTCCAATACCCCAGACCGTAAAACCATGAGTAGGAGCGCCGGTTCCTCTTTATCCATACAAAAGCCACAGAACGATAAGAAAAGCCCCATGCTTTAATGACCTTTAAGGCTTCCGGCAGTTGTGGGAATGTTGCCCACAGAAACAAAACGCTGTCTTTTGCAGCCAAGTCGGCCACTGGAAGGGAACAGATTTCTTCAATACTCATAGTGGGATAATGAAGCTCTGCTGATCCCTGCCTGTTTTTCTGCTCATACCGCCACGGTGGATCTGCATAGATTATCGAAAATTTTTCTTTCGGCATGATCCTCCTTTCCGCTTCGGGTCATCATGGCCCGAAGTCTCTTAATGGCAGCCGAAGATGGATTTTGCAAGACTGCCTGTTTTGAATAAGGTAAAACACAGCAGCACCGTATATCCCACACAGCCCCAGATCGCCCCGATGGGGTCGCCGTCGGTGGCGATACTCTGGATCAGCACCGCATAGATGGCGACACAGACTAAGATCAACAGACCTTGAAAGCCCACCGCAAAGAGGGAGCGGAAATAGTTCTGCCCCATGTGTCCGGTTTCCCTGTTGGGGACTGTGGCAAACGGGATAGGTGCTAAACTTGTGAGTAAATAAATTTCAATCATACGGCCATATACGATGACGAAGATCACGATGTTTAAGGCAATCATGGTAAGCTGGATCAGGAAGGATTGTAGCCAGAGTCCGAACAGAGGGCCTAACTCCATCGCTTCAAGCTCTGTCCGCAGACTGTCCAGCACATCCGGCGTGATCTCTGTCCCGTTCTGGATAATGCCCGCTGACTGCTGTATCACATGCTGGCTCACATCAAAGACCGCCAGCACGATATTGAAGGTATTCGTCAGGATCATCACAGCCACAAAGGTTTTGAACACCCACTTAAAAAACATCCATGTGTCAACTTCATGGAGGTTGTTGCGTTCTATGAGCATCTGTATCAGTTCATAGGTCATAACAAAAGTGAGGATGACCCCGGCGATTGGCAGAATGGCAGTTTCGGAGATCTGTAGTATCATGGAAAAGACCCCGGCGTTCCAGTCCGCCGGGGTCGTGCCTACCTGTGTGGCGATCTCGCCAACGCTCTGATTGACGTTATCGAAAAGGCCGTCCAGATTTCCCATAATACCATCGACGAGCAGACCTTTCAGCCATTCAACGATTGCGTCGATGATAAAGTCCATACATCAGCTCCTTTTCTGGAAAAAGGGACAACGGGTGACACTTAGCTGAACAGGCCGGACAGCAGAGGGATAAGCTGAAGGCCGATCAGAACGACACCGCCGCCAGCCATGAGCTGTTTTATCCCCAATTAGGTGTAAAACTCTGCTCGATGGCGGGCGGCGGCGTACAAAAAATCTATATGGTGTTTTTAAGAGAACCGTCCCGGCGGGACAGGTCAGGCAGTGACCTGTTCCACCTCCGGGATGGGTTTGAGATTAAAATGAATTTCGATAGAAATGTGTCTTGTTTTATCTTCGTCAATGCGCTCATGCACGACGATTTCTTTGATTAAGCGGTTAAGGGTGGCTGCGTCCAGCTCTGTGATGTTGGCGTATTCCTGAATGGCTTCCACCCATTGTTTTGCGTCATTGGCAAGCTGGACTTCATCAGACAGCCGCTTTCTGCCCTCGGACACTTTTGCTTTAAGCTCCGTCTGCTCGGTCTGTGTCTTTTCCAGCATGGTGTTGAAATTCTGCTCACTGATACGCCCTGCAATCATATCCTCATAAAGCCGCATGACCATTTTGTCCAGAACCTCAATCCGTTCCTCGTCCCTTGTAAGGGAGCGTTCCATTGCTTCCCGCTGTTCCCGCTGCTCGGCTTCACAGGTATTGGTCAGGCGGTCGGCAACCGCTTCCCCATCCATCAGGGCAGCTCTGGCACATTCCCGGATTTTCCGCAGCACATGGCTGTAAAGGGTGTCATAATCAATCCGGTGCTGGGTGCAGTGGTTCTTTCCAAAGGCGTTGTAGGTCTTGCAGGAATAAATCCGCTGGGGATGTTTTGCGTTTGTGTAGCGTATCGTCAGCGACTTCCCACACTCGCCGCATTTTACCAGTCCGGCAAACAGGCTGATTTCATTGGTCTGCCCCGGACGCTGGCGGGATTTCAGCTTATTCTGCACAATGTCAAAGCTCATGCTGTCAATCAGCGGTTCATGCTGCCCCTCCACCACAATCCAGTCCTCCGGCTTCTTTTCCCCAATCGTGCCGATTTTGAAACGGTAGTCTTTTTTCTGGGAAGCAATCGCCCCGGTGTAGACGGGATTCATCAAAAGGTCTTTGATAACGGAGAAGTCCCACATATACCGCCCGTTTTCCGGGTCTTTCTTTTCCCATTTGGTGCGGGTATTGCGAAGCCCCCGTTCCCGGTTCCACCATGTGGGGCAGGGGATTTTTTCTTCCTCCAGCCGTCTGCGGATATAGTTCGGACCATGACCGTTCAGGGCATATCCGAAAATCAGTCGCACAATCGGGGCGGTTTCCTCGTCAATGAGCAGATGGTTTTTGTCCTCCGGGTCTTTCCGATACCCAAACGGGGCAAGACACCCGGTAAACTGTCCTTTCTGCGCTTTCAGAAGATAAGAGGAATGGACTTTCTTGGAAATATCCTTGCTGTACATCTCGTTCAGGATATTCTTGAACGGGGCAATATCGTTGTTATCCCGCAGGGTGTCGATACCGTCATTCATGGCGATATAGCGGACACCGTTTCTTGGGAAAAAGTCCTCAATCAAATGCCCGGTTTGCAGATAGTTCCGCCCCAGTCGGCTGAGGTCTTTCGTGATGACAAGGTTGATTTGCCTGCGCTCAATGGCTCTCAACATTCTCTGTAAATCAGGACGCTCCATATTAAGACCTGTGAAGCCATCGTCCTGATAGACTGCCACAACCTCCCATCCCTGCTTTTCGCAGTATTTTTCCAGCATATCACGCTGGTTTGCGATACTGGCACTTTCGCCTTGCAGGTCATCGTCCTTTGACAGTCTGCAATAGACCGCTGCACGATAGCCCCCGGCAAGTGCCGAACCGATTGTTCTGTATTCCATTTCGTTCATCATAGCCATTTACCCACACAATCCAGACGGTATCTGGCTCTTTTGAACCTCATCTGCATTATACTCCATATCTTTCTTTTTGACAAGATATTCTTTTGTATTTGTCTTTCCATATTTCTGGGAAATCAGGCTGACGAACACATCGGTTGCGTCAAGCTCCCCGTCAAACACAGTAGTCACATGAATCTCTGTTTTGTTTTTTGCCATAGGCAGTGATCCTCCATACATGAAAATAGCCAGACAGAGGGTGTCGGCAACGAAGTCCGGCAACGGGCTTCAAAAGACCTTGCAAACAATCTCAATCTGGCGATGGTTACTATTTATACTTTTCTTTTATTTTTCTGTTGTTTTGGTTGTTATAAGGGAGAAAAGCCCGGAAATAAGGGGTTTTCCCCGGCAACCGGCTCGGCAACGGGATAGCAACAGGGGGTGCAACGGGCTGTCATTTTCAGAATGGAAGCTCCATCTGTTCTGTGACCTCCACAAAACCGTCCATCGTTTTTTCAGACGGGTTGCATAAGTCCGTTGCCGGGTTTTCACGCTCCCAGCCCTTTTGTCTGCCGTATTCGGAAAACATTCTTGGATTCGGGAAGTACCGCCAGCGGTCAATGCACTGGTTCATAATCTCGTTGATTTCCCGGATTTCCCATTGCTTCGGCTCGTCAAAAGCATGGTTCAAGGCTTCCTTATAGAGCTGCTTGGAGCAGACCATGTTCCCTGTGTACTTATCAAGATACGCCTGTATCATCCCGGCTTTGGTGTCCTCTGGCATAAAATCCCGCTGGTGTTCTTTGAGATACCGCTGCATGGCGGGGCTGAAAGCCAGCTTGAACCTGCCGCTTCGGTAAATCTCCATCGCTTCTGCCCACATCTGCTCGATATAGGCTCTAGAAGCAGCTTCGTCCTCCAAAATGTGAACCTCGGCTTGCTCCGGGTACACCATGACCGGGATAAAGCGGCGGTTGCCGGAACGGTCAAGGGGCAGGAAGTCAAGGGCATTGGAAGTGCCGCCAAACACGCACTGACGGGGGCGGTCTGCCGGGTGGGTTTCATAAGGTATCTTGTAAACCTCTTTCTGCCGGCTTAAAAACGACTTGATTTCCTCAATGCTCTTGGCGTTGGCGGTTGCCATCATTTCCGACATTTCGATAATCCAGTGACCTTGCAGCTTGCGGTACACATTGTCATCGTCCAGCTTCCGCAAATCATCGGAGAACCACTCGTCCCGGACTGCCAGCAGACGGAAGAATGTGGACTTGCCAGCCCCCTGACCGCCTACCAGACAGAGCATGATTTCAAACTTGCATCCCGGCTGAAAGGCTCGTGTGATAGCGCCCAGCAGGAACAGCTTCAACGCTTCATAGGTGTAATCGTCTGCGTCAGCCCCCAGAAAGTGCCGCAGACAGAAACGGATTCGCTCTGTCCCGTCCCACACAAGGGCACTTAGGTAGTCCCGGATGGGATGGTACTTGTTTTCATTCGCCACAATCCCGATGGCGTTATCAATCTTTTTCTCATTGGTAAGCCCGTAGGTTTCTTCCAGATAGAGAAGCAGATACTTCATATCCGTATCGTTTAAGGCGGTGCTTTCCCTGTGGAAGCCGATGGGCTTTATGATGTCCTTGCGGTCGGTCAGGATGTTGTATGCGATAGCCCCGGAAAGCAGCGGGTCACGCTGGAATACGGTCAGACAGTTCCGTATGCTCTGACGGACACCGCCTTTCTCGGTAGTTTCCAGCCCCGCCTTGATTTCCTCAATGCTCTGGGGTGGCTGCATGGCGTTCATGGTGCTTTTTAGTTCTTGCTGCGTCTGTGGCTGCAAGCTCTGCCATTCGCTGTTCAAGCTGTATCACATCCTTTCCGTAGTCCGTAATCAAAGCCGCTTTTTCCTCTGTTTCCCCGAACAGCAGCACATCCAGCAGATATTCCACTTGATCTTGCTTCTGTAAGGCTTCTATAAACCGGGGATGAAAGGCTTCCTCCGGGGAGTGCGGGGCATAATCCTTTCTCCATGCCCGGAGCAGGTGGCGATAGTCGGCAAGAATACGGAAGCAGCGGTTTTTTGCTTCCTGAAACTGTTCCTCCGGGGATTTCTGCCGGGGCTTGGGCTTTTTCGCCTTTCCCGGCGGCTTCCAGTCCTCATAGGAAAGCCCGAAGTCCTGTGCCAGTTGTACGGCGGCTTCTTTCTTTCCCAGCCCATACAGGGCGGCGGCAAAATCAATCACATCTCCATCCGCACCGCAGCCGAAGCAGTGGTAACGCCGATCCAGCTTCATGCTTGGGGTTTTATCGTGATGGAACGGGCAGCAAGCCATCCCGTTCCGACCTACATGGATTCCATAATGCTCCGCAGCCTGTCTTGTTGTGACGGACTGCTTCACAGCTTCAAATACATTCAAATCTATCCCTCCTTGAAAAAAAGAAAAGCACCTGACATTCTCTGATTGAAAATGGCAAGTGCCTGTTAAAGTTCCATATCCTGTTGTTTGTGTTTTGTCTGTTCTTGGGCGGTTCTTTGTGCTTTTTTCTCGTCAGTCTTATCCTGCAAGATTTCTTTGATAGGCTGTTTCTTGGGCGGCTCTTTACTTTCCTCTGTGCCGGGGGTGGCTTTCCGTACCCAGTAGCGGATGTCCCGCAGTTTCTTCAAATCAGCCTGTACCTCGGTCAGAGGTGTTTTCAGGGCTGCAATTTCTTCCAGAAGCGTTTCCTGCTCCTCTTGCAGCTTCTTTTGGGTGCTGTCCTTATCGTCCGGGTGCTTGGCAAGGTAGGCAGCGGCTTTCGCATACCGGGCAACCTCCGGGTGTTCCTGTTTGAATTTTTCCTTTGTTTTCTTAAAAAATATCTTCTGGTACTTCTCATAGACAGCCTTACATTCTTTGCAGTCTGTCCGGCTGGCAAGAATCCCGTCAATCACTTTGCTTCGGGCTTCCTTTGGCTTCATCTGATTGCGGTAATCTGCGGCTGATTTCCCGGAGGATTCCAGAAATGCTTCTAAGTCCTCCACAGTGGAAAGCTCCTTTTGCCGGAGATAGGACAAGGCTTCGCTGACTGCCTTTAAGTCCTGTGAAGTCCCCCGGTTCTGTCCAGCCCTCGTCCAGCTTTTTCGTTCTTCCTTTCGTATCTCCATATATTTCATCAGCAGGTTGGGGAGAAGCGTTGCTTCCTCCGCCGCTTTTTGTGCAAGCAGCTCTTTCCGTTTTTCGCCCAGCTCGGCAATCCAGCCCTTGAGGTTGTGGATGAGCTGCCGGATGGACTTCATCAGGCTGTTGGCGGCTCTGATTTCCCGGTTCAGGTTTCCGATATTCGTCTGGATACCCCGCTTTTCCATCTGCCGGACAGCAGCTCCCTCATGAACAGTAGGGACTATATCAAGCCCCTGTCTGGCATAGGAACGCAAGTCCACACGCTCCGGGCGGTCATTGGCTTCCAGATAGCGGTTCTGGATGACCTCCCATTCATGCCGCCAGATTTCACAATACTTCTGGTCGTTCCAGTCAACCGTATCCTCCTTGTGGCTTTTCCACCTGCCGGATGGCAGCTTTATCCGTTCCCCATTCTCGTCAAGGTCATAAACCTTGCGGCTCTTGGGAAGCCATTTCCCATGCTCGTCCATTGCCCGCATAGTCAGCAGGACATGGGCGTGGGGATTGTGTCCCGGCGGGTGGGGGTCATGGATGGCAAAGTCAACAATCATCCCTTTGGAAACAAACTGCTGTTCACAAAACTCCCGGACAAGGACAGCATATTGGTCGGGCGGTATCTCTCTTGGGATGGTAAGCACCCACCGCCTTGCAAGCTGGGAGTTCCATTGCTTTTCCACCGCTTCGGCGGCGTTCCATAAGATATTGCGGTCTGCATACGACCGTGGGGCGTTTGCCGGGAGCAGAATTTCATTGTGGACAATACCACGCTTTTCCGGGTAGTGCTTCACTTGCTGGTCGTATTCACAGAACAGCTTTTCGCCGCTTTGGTAAGCAGCGGCGGCAACCGCAGACTGCCGCTGGCTGCGCTGAACAATCGTGATTTCGTTGTGTGGACAGGGCATTTCGTGTCCCTCCTTTCGGTAATTGGTGGATGGGGTGGCGTTTTACCACCTCATTTTGGGCAGAAAAAAAGCAGGAGATCTTTTTTCAGATTTCCTGCTCGGTGTGCCGCTGTGTGGGCGGCGGGTATTTAGTTGTAAAAGTTCGGGACAAGTTGACCCGATGTGAAGCTGACAAACTGGAATTTGACTAATCCTACATGTGCATCATATTACACTCATGTAATTATCCTCTACATAAACAGCTTTTCCATCAGCAAGCTTAATCTCATCTTTGCCGTTCGGTAATACTGTTGTTTCAGAACCATTCCAATGGGGGATAATAGGATTGTCAATAATATGTAATCCATCTGTTAAATTTCCCGCCGCATACATACTTCCTGCACTGATTCCGACATATATAAGTCCGTTTTTAATTGCATTATTAAGTATTCTATCAAAACCAGTTCTAGACATTTCACGACAAAGCACAGATACATCACCACCACTGACAAAAACAGCATCAAATTGGTTTAATTCTTCAAAAGTTAATAGCCTTGTAAGCATAAACGGGGTTGTAACATACGAAGAATAGGTTCTTTGATAGTCTTTTGAAAGAATTAATTCCAGATTGTACACTAATATATTTTCGTACTGAATTCCCATTAGAAAGAGTTCATGAAAACATATTGCAAGCGACTCTCTTGCACCATCTGTTTCAATGCCAGCTGTTGGAATATAAAGCACTTTCACATCCTTCGGACACTTTCCAATAATATCAAAGAATTTCTCTTTCATCTTATCGGTCAACCCTGCAGATGTAAGAAATAGATGTTTTCCATTCATATTCTTTTACCTCGTCAAACTCCGATTTGTTGTCATCTTCATTATACTTCACTGCCTATCAAAAAGATAGCATATTTTATGAAACTTGTCGGCTGGGAACAGCTTGCAACGCAAGATGTCCCCAGATGGCAAGTCCACAAAAGGGTAGCTGGCGGCAGCCAGCGCAGGGGAAGCGTAGCGTCCCCTGTATGATTTGGAGCAGACCTTGACTGCGGAAAATCACAGCCCTCCGGCGAGGAGCCTTCGGAGAACGCAATGCACCAACCTCTGGGTGGTGTATAATTGCGCCCTTAGTAAACTAAGGGGTTTCCGGCTTCTTCCGTTCCAGCAGTTTTTTCAATAGTTCCTGCGTGTCCTGTCTGTGAAAAATGAGGTTCAATAACAGCATGACATCATCATCTGTCAGGCGTTCCGGCTCTTGCAGAAAACTTTCCAGCATACCGCCACGAGTACAGAGCCGGTGCGTCCGTTCCTTTCGGGTAAGCTGCTTCAACTGGTGCTGTAATGCCTTTTCATCATTGATGGCTTTCCGCAGTTTCTTTTCACTTTTTTCCAGCTCCCGGTTGAGCTTTTCCAGCTTTGAGGTATCAGGCAAGGGCAGCGTCCTCCTTTCCCGGTATCAGCACATAAATTCTGTTGGGTTCTCCAACGCCCTGACGCACCCGCATGATAAGTCCGACAGTTTCCAGTTCATTCAGAGAACGCTTGACCGTCATGGGGCTGCGGGACAGGACAGCGGCAATAGCTGTGACAGGGAAGCAGACAAACAAGATTCCGTTCTCGTCCTCCTGCCCGTTGGAGAGCATAGCATCCAGCATCCGGCAGTACATGATCTTTGCGGTGCTGCTGACTGGAAATCCCGTCAACGCTCTGGGAAAGGGCATACAGGGCGGCAGTGGTGTGTCTATCGTCATAAATTCAAAATTCATTCGGTGTGTTCCTCCTTTTTCTTTGCTCGTTTGGATAAATAACGGGGGCAGTCAACCACAACCGCCCGGAAGCTCTGCTTGCACCCATGCTGGCATTTCCGGCATAATTCGTTGTAAGTGACACGCCCCCGGTCATTGAGGTAAAAGGAAAGCTCATGCTTCCTCTTTTTGCTCATTCTCGGCATATTGCGCTTCCTCCCGTTTTAGTGTATGGTTTCGGGGCGATTTTCGGCAAAATTACAGCCATAGAGCCGCTTAAAATCTCCCGAAGTATCAGCGATATGGTAGACTGTCCCCCTATCAGATTGTCGTGTTTCGGTATCATTTCGGTGTCAGTTCGCCAGTTCTCCCCGGTGTCGTTCCTCCCCTGAATCTCACAGCGGCGTATCGCTCCCTTTGGTACGCTCGTTTCGGTCAGGGTTCCTCCACATCCCTGCTAAAAGTCATGGCGCTACATCGCCGGGGAAGCATATCCCACACAGGCTGGTCATTCGATTGGAATAATCCATCGATGAACTACCTGTATCATAGAACATTTTTGTGCCCTGTGCCGTATGTCCACAAAGTAGGAATTAAGGGTAAAAATCAGAACTTTCCACGATTACGGAAAGTGTGATATAATCCAGATAAGCGGCAGCAATGAAACCGTTGGAAGGGAGCGTGCACCCATGAAAGGAGCAACAAGCATACAGGAACGCCTTTGGGAACTCCGCAAGGACAAAGGCTTAAATCTGGAAGAACTATCAAAGCTGACGGGCATTTCCAAATCAGCTCTTGGAAGTTATGAAAAAGAAGATTTTAAGGAAATCAATCATGGCAACCTTATCACGCTGGCAGACTTCTATGGGGTTTCCGTTGATTATCTGCTGTGCCGGACAGAAAACCGGGAGCAGATCAACACACCATTGACGGAGCTGCATTTGAATGATGAGATGGTTGCACTTCTGAAAAGCGGTCGGATTAACAACCGTCTGCTCTGCGAACTTGCCACCCATAAGGACTTTATCAAGTTTCTTGCGGATATTGAGATTTATGTGGACGGGATTGCTACCATGCAAATCCAAAACCTCAATGCCCTTGTTGATACCGTCCGGCATGAAATCATTGAACGGTATCGCCCCGGCGAAGATGACCCGCATTTGAAGGTGCTGCAAGCTGCCCATATCAGCGATGATGAGTATTTCAGCCACATGGTTCTGGATGACCTCAACCTGATTATCCGGGATATTCGGGAAACCCACAAAAAGGACAGTGAGAGTGCGCCCCAGACCACCGTTGCCGATGAACTGAAAGAAAATCTGGAAGCGGTCGAAAATTTCAAGGGCAGCCGTTTGGAAAAACTGGCAATGCTTTACTGCAAGCAGCTCGGTATCAACTACAAAAATTTATCGGAAGAAGAATTTCGCTGGCTGATTCGGATTCTCCAAAAATCAAAGAAAATGGGAACGCCTATCAGCCAGAGGAAAAAACGGTAACAAAAAACCGCTGTTGCATGGTTGTGTTGGCTTCCATGTAGCAGCGGTTTGTGCTGTGGTTATTCAGTTGAAATTTTGAAGTGGTAAGTTGTATATTATAATTTCATATTACCATGGAAAAACAAAGTAAAATACCAAAGCACTAATTACCGAAGCGATTAGAAAAAGCTTCTTACTTTTTGCTTTTTTATAGAACATGAAAAGAAAAATTAGCACTCCTATTACATCCATCAATAACTGAAATAGGAATGTATGATGCCCTAAAAAGTAAATAAAAATTACAATTGCTTCTGCGGCTAAAGCACCTACTGGCAGAGAATATAATATAGAATTAAAAATATGTTCTTTATTCCAGTAATATAAGATAAACGCTGCTATTGCACAAGGGATTGAACAAATAGTAAATATCATAAATAGTGAAGTACGAAAACCACCAGAAAATAAAGGTATGAATGTTCCTAATATTGCTTGTAATCCATAGAAACTCAATGTCATTCCAAACATATATAAAAACGAACTAATCCCTGCACAAATGTTTGAAGTACTTGCTAAAACAATGATGGTATTGGTAATAATCCAAAATCCCAATAGTGTTTGAATTGACGAAAAACTCCATAATGTATCAGCTGGGCAATAATCTGTAAGCCTGCAAATACATCCGACTAAAATACCAACCAAAAAAATTGTTATATAGGATTTCATACTATGGGTTAAGGTTTTGTTCATAAATTTCCTCTCCTTCAGCTTTCAGTTTGTAATTGTCATTCTGACATACCGTTTATGAATAAACCATCTCATGCAAAATAATTTCTTCTGCCCGGTTGTGAATGTTATTGCAACGCTGCACCCATTCCATTTGAGAAGTACGCTTCAATTCCTCAGTCACGCCCTCGGCAGCTTTCATCTGCTCCATGATGGTGTCTAACCGTTCCTGTGCCTGTTCGTTCAGGTCTGCAAGGTATGTCCATAACTTCCCGGTCAGTGTCAATGTGTTCAATCTGGCTGGGTGGACTTCTCTTAAATATTCCCGGTGCATCCGTCCGTACTTTCCGATAGGGCGGTGTTCCTCCGGCAGCTTCAAATCTGGGATATAATAATCCCCAACAAGGATATAATCAATTCCGTTTTCCGTTATTCTTGGTTTCAATTCGCTCATGTTCCTTACCTCCTGTGGAAGCAGGCTCGTCTGGTACTAACTCAATCACATCGGTAATCTCACAATTCAGCGTTTCGCAGATACGGGCTAATGTATCCATGCTGATGTGCTTTCCCTCTTTGCTCATGTTGGCAATCATATTCGTTGTCATACCGGCGGCAAGCCTTAAATCCTCTTTCCTCATATCACGCTCTAACAGTGTGTGCCAGAGTGGTTTATAGCTGATGTGCATATTGTTTTCCTGCCTTTCTATCCATACCACCGGGGCGGCTGCCCCGGCAGGAACTTTTCTCTTATTATAACACCAATCTTGTGAAATCACAATTTATTATTGTAGTCTGCCGCTGATACCGTCTGGATTGGTTTTTCCTTTCTTTTTGTTCCCTTTAATTAGCCATAAACTGCTTAATGCCCTGTGATTTTGCTAATGTGCGATAAAGAAGTAATAGAAGTGTAAAAAATTTTGCCGTTCCTATCCGGCACTTAGGGCTGTGTCGGATAGGTCAGGCGTTAGGCTTCCGGCAAGTCTATCTTGCCGACAAAGCTGTAATAAATCTCAATGTCCTGCCTGCGGGTGCCGTTCTCGTCATAGCTGCACTCATGCACGACGATTTTCTCAATCATTTCCCGCAAGAGGGTGGGGGTCAATTCTTCAAAAGCAAGGTGCTTTCTCACAATCCCCATGAATTTCTCGGCGTTGACGGTGGCGGCCTGCGACTTGGAAAGTTCCTCCTGCAAAGCGGCAGCCCGGTCTTTCAGTTCCCGCTGCTCCTGCTCATAGTCCGCCGACAGCTCCATGAAACGCTCGTCGCTGATTTTGCCGCTTACATTGTCCTCATACAGCCGCTTGATAATGCGGTTCACTTCGGCAATGCGTGTCTGGGCCTGTTCAAGCTGCTTCGTGGCTGCGGCGGTCTTTCTCTTGCCGCCGATTTCGTTCTGCTGGATGAGCAGCTTTACAAAGCGGCTCTCATGCCTGGCGGCGTATTCCGTCACTTGCCGGAGATTGGAAAGCACGCCCGCCGTCAAAAGGTCGGTGCGGATAAAGTGTGCCGTACAGTCACGGGTACGCTTCTTGTAGCTGCCGCAGATATAACAGTCCTGCTTGCGGTTCTTGTTCTGATACCGCTGCTGATACAGCACATGGCCGCAGTCGGCGCAGAACAGCATACCAGAGAACAGCCCCACTTCATCATAGCGGTTCGGGCGTTTTCGCTGCTTGCGTAACTCCTGCACACGCTCCCATGTTTCCGTGTCGATAATCGGCTCATGGTGATTTGGGAAGATAGCCTGCTTCTCGATGGGGTTCTCAACGCTGTGCTTGACCTTGTAAGAGGGCTTCTCCGTCTTGAAGTTTACCAGACAGCCAGTGTACTCCCGGTTTTCCAGCAGATGGACGACGGTGTTTGTCGCCCACTTGCACTCATAGCCGGGGTGGTAGCGTCGGGTGCTGCCCGTCCTGCGGTATTCCAGCGTCCCCGGCGTGGGGATTTGCTGCTCCGTCAGCATACGGGCAATCTTGGTCGGGCCATTTCCCGCAAGGCAAAGCTGGTAAATCTGCCGGACAACCGGGGCGGCTTCCTCGTCAACGATATAGTTCTCGTCCTTGTCCATGAGATAGCCATAGACTGGCTTGCTGGTTACAGGCTTGCCGCTCATGCCTTTTGCTTTCTTTACTGCCTTGATTTTCTTGCTCGTATCTCTCACCAGCCATTCGTTAAATAAGTTCCGCAGAGGGGTAAAATCATTGTCCATGCCGCCGTTTGCGCTGTCCACGTTGTCATTGACAGCGATAAAACGCACGCCCTTTTGAGGGAACAGCATTTCCGTGTAAAATCCCACCTGCAAGTAATTACGCCCCAGCCTGCTCATGTCCTTGACTATGACGGTGCCGACTTTCCCGGCTTCAATGTCTGCAAGCATGGCTTGAAATCCGGGCCGCTGGAAGTTCGCACCTGAGTAGCCGTCGTCGGTGTACCAGCGCAGATTGGTAAAGCCGTTCTGCTTGGCGTAGGCTTCCAAAATCCGTTTCTGGTTGGAAATGGAATTGCTCTCGCCTTGCAATTCGTCCTCATGGGACAATCTCGGATAAAGGGCGGTAATGAGGTTTTGGGTGGCTTGTCTTAACATAAAATCCTCCGTTTCCGACAGCCAGCCCCACTATTCCGTGGTTTCATTGTACCACGGAACAGGGGCGGCTGTACAGCGGTAAAAGTGATAAATCTGCTTCTTTACAGCTTGTCAAATCGCCTTTTTTTGTGTAGCAGCGGCTTCCGCTTCCAGTACCCTCGCCATCTTGTCGGCGGCGGTGCTGGTGGTGTCTTTCTTGAAAAAGCCGGACACGACAAGAACGGTATTCCCCATGCGGATTTCCGTCACGCAGTCGGGGCGGCGGGTGGTACGGTGGTCGTGCTGCTTGATATTCTCCATAGGCAATACTCCTTTCATTCAGCCAGCAGTTTCTTCATGGTTTCCATTTTCCGCTTTGCGGTTTCCTGCCGGAAGTTGACGCCAGTAAAGCGTATCGGGACGCACATGGACAGCAGTCGGTCATAAATCCGGGAATGGGCCGTGTCTGTCGGCTTTTTCAACTCGTCCAGCGGGCGGTTGGTGGTGGCGATCAGCGGCTTGTTGCTGCGGTATCGGGTATCAATCACATGGAATACCTGTTCCAGTCCATAGTCGGTGCCACGCTCCATGCCGAAGTCGTCAATGATAAGCAGCGGATAGCGGCAAAGGCGGGAAATATACTCATTCCGGCCTGTAAAGCCGGGAGAGAGGTCGCCCAGGATAACGGCGAAGTTCGTCATATATACGGGGACTTCTTTCTCCATGAGGGCGTTTGCGATACAGCCCGCAAGGTAGCTTTTCCCGTTGCCGACGTTCCCCCAGAACAGGCAGCCGATGTTTTCGGCCTGCATTTCTTCCCAATGCTCCGCATACCGCCGGGCAATCCCGGTCTGCGGGTTTCTGCCGTTGTCGTTCTCGAATGTCCATTGCTGCATGGCTGAGTCGGCAAAAGCCCTCTGTTTCAGATTTTCCACGGCTTCCACATGGCGGCGGTGTTCCTCGGCGGCCTGCCGCTGCTCACGGGCGGCTCTCTGGCAGTCGCACTCTGCCGGGTGGCGGTCACGGCCAAACAGCTCCTTACCCTCCGGGAAGTAGGCTTCTTTCGGCGTATGGCACTTTCCGCAGTAAAGCAGTCCGTCCTCGCCGATATAGTCCTCCATCTCCGGGGCGGCGGTTGTCATGTTCTCCAAAATATCTTTGATTTCACTTGTCATAAGCTTTCTCCCTCCATACAGGTATAGTCGGGGATGCCCTGTTTTACGGCTCCCTTTTTGTCATTGGCCGCCCATCTGTGCAAGGCGGCGGCATAATTCTGGTAGGCTTTCCCGCTGGCGGCAAGGTAATGGCTCATTTCCTCAATCAGCCGTTCCAGCCTGTCCGGGTATTCTGCCTGTAACTCGTCATATTCGTCCTTTGACAGAAAAATATTCTCATATCGGCCATAAGCTGTGGGCGGCTCCCCACTCGCTCTCATTGTTTGGTTCTCTATTAAGTTGTTTATATTAGTTTTGTTAGGGGTCGGTTTTCCGACCATCATAGGGTCGGTTTTCCGACCGTCATAAGGTCGCTTTTCCGACTGTATGAGGGTCGCTTTTCCGGCCATCAGTTGGTCGGAAAACCGTACCACTGGGACAGGCGGCACTTTCACATAAAGCCGATTGGGTGCGGAGAAGCCCCGCCGTTCCCGTTCTAAAAGCCCGGCTGCGTCCAGTTCTTTCAAGGCTCCCTTGATGGCGGTACAACCCTTGTCCAGCATTTCCGCTATCTCCGCAACGGGGTAGACAATGAATATCCTGCCCTCGCCGTCCTGCCAGCCGTTCTTCTGTGACAGGGTGGAGCGGTCTAATAAAAGCGCATACAGCAGCTTGGCGGTCTGTGAAATCTCCATTTTCAGCAGGAAACGGGGGTATGGAAGATAGGCGGGCAGCGTGGTGTCTGCCCTGATATAATCAGCGATAGTATCACCTCCCTCTGTGTTGTGTCGTTTTTGGGCTTTGTCACGCATTAGGACGGCATTTCCGGGGGGAAAGGATAAATGTATCGCATACCCTTTGACACCCACGAAAAAAGCCTTGATTTATGCGGGTTTGAAAGGCTCTAAAGCGTGACATTTCTGCCTTTGTTTCCGCTTTCTCTCGGCGGCTTTGCGTTTCTTCATGCACCCGGCGCAGCCGGGGCAGTATTTCCCCCGGTTGGATTTGGGGACAAAGGCCGCCCCGCAGACCGCGCAGCGTTTCCGGCTCCCCCGGTACAAGAGGGCTGCGGCCAGCTCCCCGTCAAGGGGCAGGACAGCCACACGGAACCAGCGGCACATGAGGGAATAGGAAATGCTCTGGACGCACACGCAAGGCTCCCCGTCGTCTAACAGCAGGCAGTTCCCCTCGTCGTAGTTACAGCACTCATGCACAAGGCGGCGGGCTGCCTGGTGCTGGCGGTAGTCCATGCGGGACGGCTTATCGTTCATGGCTCTGCTCCTTTCTGCGGTGCGGCTCTTCCCGGCGCAAAATCTGGTCGATGTTCCGCTTGACGGTCTGCAACTCCCTGAACCGCTGCTTCTGTTCGTGATAGGTGTTGTACAGGCCGTCTTTCTCGGAGATAAGCTGCTCGATCTCGGCCTGCAACGCTTTTCGGCCGGGCAGCTTGGTAAGCCCCTGTGCCTTGAAATACCGGGCGGCGGCTTCGGCTATGATAAAATCGCTCTCGTTTGCCTGGCGGTATGCGGCGCGGGCTTTCTCGGATTTCTGCGCTTTCAGCCCCTCGCGGATGGGCTTGGTCTTGGCATAGGCAAGTACCTGTTGCCGCAACTCCCTTTTCCCTTGCAGCTTCGTTTCCAGTGCTTTCAGTTCGCCGCTGGTCTGGCGCATTTCCTGATAGGCGGTAGCAACGGCGGCTTCAAGCTGTTCCGGGGAAGAAAAGCCGTACTGTTGGTAGATGGTCAGGGTCTTGGCGGCCTGTTTCAGATTGTGTATCTTCGCCCATCGTTCATAGCCTTTGCCCTTGCCCTCGGCCATCTTCTGCTCAATGTCCACAAGCCGCTGCACACTGTCCTGTCTGGGGTCGATTTTCCCTGTCTTTTCGCCCTGTAAGCGGCCTTTCCCGGCGTGTAGGTATTCGGGTATGGCTGCGGTCTGTTCGGCGGCTCTGGCGGCTTGGTGCTGCGGGGTGTAGCGAACCGTTACGCCCCTCTGGGCGTTCTGCTCCAAAACGGCAAGGACGGCGGTGCGGTCAAAGTCGCCGCCCAGCTTCCGGGCGGTGATAGGCTTCGTCCTGTCTGGCGTGAGGTAGGACAGCCGCCCCCGGCTCTCCTTGACGGTCACACCCTCCCGCAACAGCAGAGAGGAAAACTCGTCAAAGCTGGCAGCGGTGGCAAGGGCTTTCCGTAGGGTCTGCCGCAGCTTCTCCTTGTTCGTTTCAAACTTGGTCTGCCGGGGCGTGATACCGCCTGCAATCATGGGGGCGTTCTGCTTGTCCAGTGCGGCCTGTCCCTTTTTCTGCGCCCAATATTCCCGGTCTGTGACACGGTTCTTGCTGCCGTTCAAGAGGTCGATTTGGTAAAGTCCTTCCCAGTGGCACATCTCCATGACCTCGGACTTGAAGTAGCGTAGGGCTGCGTCGGTGCAGCGGTGCTTGCACCCGGCTTTCGTGTCCGCTGGCCTGTCCATGTAGGGCAGGAACGGCACTTCCTCTATCCGCAGGCTGTTAATGACGATATGCACATGGATGTTGCCGCTGTGGTTATGCCCGTCCGGGTGGGTGCAGACAAGGGCCTGATGGCCGGGGAAATGCTCTTTACAGAATTGCTCCCCCAACGCCTGCGCCCGGTCTACGGTCAGGCCGTTGTCCGGCCCGTCCCGTGGGTCAAAGCTGATGATATAGTGGTGGCTTTTCACATCCTCCCGCCGCTGATTTTTCTCATAGCGGAGATTGGAGCGCATACACGCAACGGCAAAATCCTCGCCGCCGCAGTTCAGCGTGGACAAGCGATAATCCTCACGGGGGATAAGCCTGCCGTTTTCATCAAGGACGGGCTTCATAGTAAATTCGTCATGCTCAAAGAGCAGGTATTGTTCGGCGGCTCCGTAGTCGGCGTTCTTAGAGCCTAAATGCTTGAGTGTTGCCAACGGCGTCACCTACTTTCTTTAGGACTTCATACTTGAGGGCGGCAAGGTCGGCGGCCGCTTCCCGCAATTCCTTTGCCATAGCCGGGTAGGGGCTATGCCACTCGTTGAGGGTGCGGGCAATCTGGTTGAGATTGCCGCCAATCCTGCCGTACTCGGCTGTGAGCTTCCCGACAGCGGAGAGCAGCTCGTCATTGACTGACGACACATGGAGTACGGGGCGTATGGTAGTGCGCCGGATGGCCTGCCGGAGAAATTCGGACTGACTGATACCATAGGGCGCAAGCCGTTCTGTGAAGTCGGCGTATTCTTCATCGGTCAGCCGGGTTTTCACAACATGGCTGCGGTGGGGGGTGTTGTATCGCTTCGGCATGGGCTGTAAACCTCCTTTCACTTATCACAAAAAATGGGCTGGTCTGTTAGCTATTTTCGGGGCATTTCCTGTCTGCCGGACAGAAATATTTTTGCGGCGTAAGCCGCATAGCAGGGTTTGGGGAAGGCACTCCCCAACAAGTTTCCCGCGAGGGGCAAAACCGCAGAATTGCGGATTTTGGCACCGTGGTAGAAACTTGCTCTAAGTAAGCCGTAGATTTCCCCTTGCACTTACTACTCGTATAGCTGCCGCCTGTTTTGGCCGGATTTCTGCAAAAATCTTACGGCGTGGGGCGATTTTTACCCGCAGTTCTTTCTTTCCGCTAAAGATACATTTCAAAGGCCGCCAGCTACCCGCTTGCCGGGAATTTTCTCAAATTTTCCTTTGCCTTAGAAATACAGAAAATGCAGATTTGGCTACCGCCGCAGAAAATTTTTTGTTTCCGGCTTCACCTACCTACTACGGATGACTTTGCGATTTTGCCAAACGGATAAAGAAAAAAGCAGCAAATCTTTTTCAGACTTACTGCTTTCGCTGGCCGCCGATGGGCGGTGGATATTCAGTTTTGAAAGTTCAGGTCAGGTTGGCCCGATGATGGATAGCACAATAAATTCCTGTTTTCCCTTTAAGGCATTGTGCATTTTTTCTATTTCTCTTGATGATTATTTTTTTCATAATCAATCAATGTACCTATAACAATTCCAATCAACATTCCGATACCTGCACAAATAGAAATAGCAAAAAGATTTTGCAAAAACGCCCATGCCAACACACCTATGCAACCACCGACAATAAATCCTGTTAATAAGCCAATAGTTAAGTATTTATTACTTTTCATATTGCTATATCTCCCCTAAAAGTATATTTGTCGTTGGTTCTATTATACTATGACCTGCTTCCTTTAGGAATAGATGAATTGTAAACTGGCTGGAGTGAAACCGCTAATGACAGCCAGTGTTTGTTCTTTGTTTATCGGTCAAAGCGAAATTTGAACAGGGCGGCAATGAGCTGTTGCTTTATATGTTCCTCAACTTCGGCGTTGACTTTCCCGTGTACTTTGGAACAGTAGCGGATATATCCGGCATAGTGGGAAAGAATGGTGTCGATTGCGTCCGGGTCGCCCTCATGGGCTTTGACGATTGTTTCATAGGGGAGAAGTTTACTCATAGTCATTTCCCTCCATGAGCCGCCTTAACCGCTGCAAGGCAAGCCGGATATGCCGCCCCGCTGTGCTGCGTGTCCGGCCAATATGTACGCCGATCACTCGCTGCGGCTGGCGCAGGAAATAGTAACGAAAAATTTCTTCCTGCGTCTGCTCCGGCAAAAGGGCAAGGGCGGCGGCAAGCTCCGCATGATACAGAACGGCGGTCTGGCCGCAGGCGGTAAAAAGATATTCTTCAAGCTACTCCGGCTCGGCAAGCTGGACAAACTTTTCACTCATCAGATAATCAAGGGAAACTTCCCGTTCCCACCTCCGGCGCAGCTTCAAGATTTTATCTATGGCTGCGTGACGAATGACTACCTTGCAAAAGGCATTGAATGTGTACTGGATATGCACCTTGTAGGCTTCATCTTCGGTCATGGAAATTCCCCCTCTCTGAATAATAGTGCGGGGCGGCAGTACTCCTTGCTGTCGCCCCTTGATTGCCTACCAGCAAAGACGGGCGGGGCTGTCAACGACGGCGCGAAGCGGCGTTCATTTTATCGTTGACTGGCTCGGCTGGGTTTGCTATTTACCCGACAAACTTGAATTTATTTTAAGCTATCACGTTTTACCTTCTTAAGCCTTACTATCATTACCATAGGAATTTCTTTGTTGGTTTTGAAACATTCTTCATAAAATCCATCAATGACAAATCCAGCTCTAAAACAAAGGTTAAAAATATCTTGTATGGAACGATGATAATAAATCTGCTCTTTCGGTTGCCCTTCAATCGCTATATCATAGTAACTGTGCGGTGTCATATATTTTTCAGTCAACGTGACAAAACAAGGGTGTTGCGTTGCAAAGACAAAAATTCCGCTTTCCTGCAACAGTTCATAAACAGCCATAAGAAGTGGTTCAATGTCCGTAATATCCATAATTGCCATATTAGAAACTGCTTTCGTAAAGGCTCGATTTCTTTTTAATTCTAATATACTTTTTCTATCGGTCGCATCCGCCACACAAAATTCAATTTGTTTTGCATATTGTGATTGCCGTCTTTTAGCCAATTCTATCATTTTTTTGCTGTAATCAAAAGCGACAACCGAAGCACCTCTTTGTGCAAGATACGAAGAATAATTTCCATTGCCACACGCAATATCCAAAATGTAATCCGCAGGATTAGGAGATAGAAGTTCCGTTACTTTGGGGCGCACTACCTCTCTGTGAAATTCATTAGATTCGTCACCCATTGCATTATCCCAAAATTGTGCGTTCTCCTCCCAGATTTTTTTACTTTCCTCTGTTCCCATGTTCTCTCCCACTCCCAAAATTTGCTTTTTTGCTTCCATTAAATCTTCCTTACTATATTCCATTGTTACCCTCCATAACTTCTGATTGTTGTCGTCTTGACTATTATGTATCTTTTCTTTCCAAAATGGTATAGGCTTTTATTTTTGTAATGCTGCAAAACTTTTCTTCTGTAAGGTATTCAAAGGATATTTCCCTTTGCCGCCGCTTGCATTAAGCCGCCGCTATTGGAAAGCCAAAAGCAGCGGCTTTTTTTACTCGGTATTACCGAAAAGTATAGAAAGCAGGATATGTCATCATTTGTCATTTCTTCTCAATGTAATAACTGCATGGCATATCAAGCCAAATACAAGAGAAAAACAGCCACCGCCAAATAGTGATGCTCCCCACCCTGCACCTGACATTGTCATAAAACCGCCAACAAAGAAAATACCAATGCCAAGAAATATACCAACACCATAAAAAAGTCCAATTGCCATATCGTACTTATTAAATTGTCGTTTCTCCTTTTTTTCATATGTTTCCATCTTTGTTATTACCTCCTTCGCAAAATCGTCCATGTTGACTCCAAAAAGAAAGCAAATTTTTTTCAACATATTTAAATCGGGTTCATTAACATCTCTCTCCCAATTCGATAGTGCCTGCCGGGTAACATTCAATTCCCCGGCTAGTTCTTCCTGTGTCATTCCCAATTGTGTTCGCAGATGACGTATTTGCTTTCCTGTTGTAATATTCGTCTGTTCCTGGTTCAAAATAGTTTCTCCTCTCTGATACTGATTTTATCAATGATATTTCGCAATAGCCAGCAATGAACGCTTGCATTGCGCAAGACGTTACATTATCTTCTGAAACATATAGCGCACCTTGTCCAGGCGGCTGTTTGGACGGCGGGGCTGGATGACTGGCTTGCCGACAGCGGCCTGATACCCTTTCAGTTCTGTAAGGCATACGCTCTGCCCGTTGGTGTAAAAGGCCAGATCAGTACGGTATGCCTGTATACAGCGGGCGGGAATCTCGCCAGTAAAGACAACTTCATCCTTTTTTACCTGGACCGTTTCGATGGTGGCACAGTATTTCGGTGCATCATGATAAGCCCTGGAAAGATATTCCCGGGGCGCATAGAGGGTGAAGGAGAGATAAGGTTCCAGCAGTTGCGTCCCTGATTCCTTCAATGCCTGTTCCAATACAATCGGGGCCAATGAGCGGAAGTCCGCCGGCGTGCTGACCGGACTGTAATAAAGCCCGTATTCAAAGCAAATCTTACAGTCCGTTACGTTCCAGCCGAACAAGCCCTGCTCCAGCCCGTAACGGATACCATCCCTGACAGCGTTTTGAAAACTCTGGTTCAAGTATCCCAGCGAAACCCGGCTCTCGTATTGTACACCGGAGCCAAGCGGGAGTGGTGTAACAGACAGTCCGATGGATGCCCAAAACGGGTTGGGCGGCACCTCGATATGGATGGTGTGGCTGGCTGCTTTGAGCGGCCGCTCCATATAAATGACGGTGGGTTCCTTTACCACTGTTTCAAGCTTGTATTTTTCCGACAGCAAAGCGGAAACAACCTCCAACTGCACCCGGCCCAAAAAAGAAAGAATGATCTCATGGGTGATGGAATCCACCTCGCAGCGCAAAAGCGGGTCAGTATCCGCAAGTTGCGTAAGAGCGTCCAGCAGCCGTTCTCTTTGCGCTGCCGTTTTCGGCGCAATCGACGTCCGCAGCATGGGGAGGGGGTCCTCACGCCACCTTTTACGAGGGAGCCGGGTTGGGTCCCCTAATACATCGTTTAACCTCACGCTGTCGCTGGGAAGGATAACAATTTCACCCGGATAAGCGGTGTCTGTCCGAACAATTTCCCCTTTGGATGGAATACGCATCTCTGTGATTTTCAGCTTTTCTCTCCCGGCCAGGGCCACCGTATCCCGCAGGCGCAGCGTTCCGCTGTATAGCCGTAGATAGACACGCCGCTGGCCGCAATCTGTATACTCCACCTTGAAAACGCTGCCGCATAGGGCGGCGCTCCCCTGTTCCCCAATCGGTTGGAACAGCCCTGTCACCGCATCCATCAACGGTTGAATGCCAAGGCCCTTTTTGGCGCTGCCATAATAGACCGGGAACAGGGAGGCGTCTTGAACCCGCCGCTGTTCCTCCCGCACAAGTTTTTCCCGGCTGATTGGTTCTCCTGCGATATACTTTTCCAATAATTTATCGTTATTTTCGATGACCGCATCCCATGCTTCTATGTCGGTATTTTCCTCCAGGACTATTTCCGGGGACAGCGACACCGTCTGCTTGATGATAATATCGGCGGAGAGCTTATCCCGAACAGACTGAACCACGCTCTGCAAATCAACGCCAGCCTGGTCGATCTTGTTGATAAAGATAACGGTGGGAATGTTCATTTTCCGCAGGGCATGGAACAGAATACGGGTCTGGGCCTGCACGCCATCTTTAGCGGAGATCACCAAGATGGCCCCATCTAAAACAGCCAAAGAGCGGTACACCTCCGCCAAAAAATCCATGTGGCCGGGCGTATCCACAATGTTGACTTTACATCTGTGCCACTGGAAGGAAGTGACTGCCGCTTGAATGGTAATCCCACGCTGCCGCTCCAAAAACATGGTGTCCGTCCTCGTTGTCCCTTTTTCGACGCTCCCCGGTTCTGAAATGGCTCCGCTGGCATATAGCAGGCTCTCCGTCAAGGTCGTCTTTCCAGCGTCTACATGGGCAAGAATTCCAATATTGATTATTTTCATGTGATTGTCCTCCCTTTACTGCCCCGAAGGGCATAAAAATCCCCAGCAGTAAAATACTTTTACCACTGGGGATGATAATTTGCGGACATACACATATACAGCATACACCTGTTTGTGAGTGCTGTTTTTGGGGATATGTCAAAATTGATAAGGCAAAAGTATTCTTAAATTGGGTACAAAAAACTAAGCCCCTACAAAAGGGACTATCATAATCCTTTGTTCCCACTATTTGATTATAGTTTTATTTAAGAATACCTTGCCGCATATTTTTTACTCCTTTTCTGGAATTGAATTATTATATCACATCAGTTTTAGGAAAACAAGTATCTAAAAGAAATTTTTCTTCCCCTTATATGTAACAATCATACCGGCTTCCTAACGTTCAGAATGGTTTCTACTGTCTGCTGCGGTGTTTGGTTGGAATTGTCCAGCCAAAAGCCGATCCGTGGTGTTGTCTGCATTTTACTAAATACAAATTCAATGTATACAGAAAGAAATATATAAGGAGTGGGAGGGATTCCGCCGTAGTCGGCATTGTAGGAAAATCCAAAAGTTTAGATTTTCTCAAAATGCTTATCTTTTGGTCTTTGGTTCGGAATAGTGTAGTGCTGGCGGTCTATCTATTGTTTTCGGTTGCTTGCTTCTTTACCGTACATGAGCATTTGCCGCAGGGTTGTCCGACCCGTAACCTTCCAGAAGGTTGATGACGCCCCATACCGCCAGACCAGCGCCAAGAGCCATGACCAGAATTTTAAGAATGTCGATTGCCTGATTGAAAAATTCCATATACGTTCCTCCATTTTGTTTGTTTGATGGTTTTGGGTACAAAAAAAGCCGCCTACATCGGCGGCGCTTCGGGTCATCATGGCCCGAAGTTACACAAACTCGTCGCTGTCCAGATCATCGAAATTCAACAGGTCAGCTTCTTCGTCCGTGTCGGAGCCGTCCACTTCGTACACCGTGTATTCGTCCTCCGGCTTTAGTCTCAATGGCCGGTGGCGGAACAGGCTTTCCAAGCGGAAGGCGTTTTTCTTTTTATCAAATTCGGCTGTGTACTTGTAATTCGGGTGCTTTTTCAAGTCATACTTCGGGGACAGGAAGGGCGGGAGCCCCCGAAGCTGCAAGATACATTTATCCCCGGGCATGGTGGTGATCTCGCTGGTGGTCATCAGTTCCCGGCCAAGCCGCTGCATATTCTGGCTGTAACTTTCAGACTGTCCACGGCTTCGGCCCTCGGTCTGCATAGAGATGGTGGCCTTGCCCAGCCAGTTTTCCGAAATATCCTTTAGGGTGGAAGCCTCCCGGCCTCCGAGGAATACGATACTGTCCATGTTGCCCATGACGGTTTCGGAATGGTCTTTGTACAGCGCCTTGCACTGGCTCATAGCCTGATAAAAGAGCGTCAGGCTGATCTCACGGGAGCGGATGACGGCCACGATCTTTTCCAGCCCCGGCACCTGCCCGGTGTTGGCAGCCTCGTCCCACAGCACCCGCACATGGTAGGGCAGACGCCCGCCATAGGTGTTGTCAGCCCGTTCACACAGAAGGTTGAACATCTGCGAAAAAGCGAGGGCAACCAAAAAGTTGTAGGTGGTGTCCGTGTCGCTGATAAGAAAGAACAGCGCCGATTTTTCGTCCCCCAGCTTATCAAGCTCCAGCTCGTCATAGGACATGATCTCCCGGAGCTGTGGAATGTCAAAGGGAGCCAGCCTTGCACCGCAGGAAATCAAAATGCTTTTGGCTGTCTTGCCAGAGACAGATTGTCAAGGATTTTTTAATCAAATTCACAAAAAATCTACAAAAAAGGTGCCAGAAGCACCGTATGGCTCCTGACTCCTCGTTTGATAGATTACATTTTCCGTTCAGCAGGTCTTTGCAGAGATACGCGTAGTCTGGCAGCTGGTTGATATATGGCTCCCAACGCCTCTTGATTTCGGCCAATTCCAGCGGATCGGCTGCTTCCAGTGCATGATCGTTGCCCGTCATATACAAAACATCCGTAGCAACATCGTCCAAACACCTGCCGCAGAGATCGGCGGCTGATTCTATCCTGATGCCAGTATCCACATAAAGCGGATTTACGCCAATCGTCAGCCAGACATAGCCCACCTTGTCCGACCAGAGCAGTTCAAAATCAGGGCTTTGCCGCAGATGTTCCGTAAAGACTTCCTTTACTCGCTCAATTTCATGTTTCTCTTTTTCTGTGTAAAGCATTTTCGTGTCCTCCTTGACAAAAATTTTGGTGCGTACCATCATCAGTTTAGCACAAGGCGGCTTCGTTTATCAGTCTGTTACATCTGCTGAATTTCATTTTTGAGCATACGCTTGATTTTATCGCTCATGGTTTCTGTGCTGGTATTGCTGAAATGGACATGAACCTTGTAGGTTGTCTTACCGATTTTCTTTACCATCGCTGGCGTGTTTTCCGGCGCTCTGGACGCAGTAGCGGCGTCTGCCACCTGCATAGTACGGGGTTCTCTGTTCATGGCGCTCCTTTCTCCGAACGGGTCTGTGCCGCCCGGTAAAAAATCAGTCGTGCTTACTGTTTACAATGTCTTTTGCTGCCTGTCGGGTAGCACCGGCATTTTCTTCCCGGAAATTCTTCCCGTCAAAGAGAATCGGCGCACACCGTTCCAGAATACGGTCATAGATACGGGCGTGAGCCAGATCGGGCGGGTTTTTTAACTCGGACAGTTTCAAGTTTGTTGTGATAATCATGGGTCTGCGGCTGCGATAGCGGCTGTCGATGACGAAAAACATCTGCTCCATAGCATATTCTGTACTGCGCTCTACACCCAGATCGTCAATGATAAGCAGGTCATACTCGTCAAAGCTGGCAATAAACTCCGACCTGTCCTCAGAGAACATCCCGGTCAGGCGGTTCAGGATGGTAGGAAAGTTCGTCATCAGCACCGGCACATCCCGGTCAAGCAGGGCGTTGGCGATACAACCGGCGAAAAAGGACTTGCCGGTTCCCACATCCCCAAACAACAGCAGGCCGGTGTTGTTCCTGTATGCCTCCTTCCAGTTCTCCACATAGGCGCGGGCCTTGTCCATCAGGGGATTTTGGCCGTTGTCATTGGAAAATGTGTAGTCGTACAGATAACGGTCTTGCAAACCCTGTGCCTTTCGGCGTTTGATACGCTCCATGCGGCGCTGCCGTTCTTCAGCAGCCTTGCGCTGCTCCTCAGCCTCCCGCTGGCACTGGCAGATGCAGCGCGGCATAAAGTAGCCGGATTTCCCGAAGCATGGCACAACAGTCTGCCTCTGGCCGCCGCATTTCTTACAGTGGATGAGACCGTCTGACAGGTCTATACACTCGTCCTCAGCCAGTTCCACACCGGCGGCTGCCTTGTCAATCAGCGCCCGGATTTCTGCGGTAATCTCAATCATACGGTTTCATCCTCCTTTACGCTGTAATCCCGGTTGCGAGAGGGCGGGGCTGCTTTCTTCGCGTCCTCACCGGCCCAGCGCCGGATGGTGGCGACATGGCTCTGATAACGCTTGCCGGTAGAAGCCATGTACTCGGACAGCTTTTCGATGTACTGGCCCCATACAGTGGGAAAGCTGGCCTGTAAGTCTGCCAGTTCCCCGTCCGTCAGGAAAACATTCTGGTAACGGCCATAGGCGTGGGCGGGGTGTCCCTTCTCTATCTCTCTCTTTATCTCTATCTCTTTCTCTAACTCTATCTCTATCTCTGGTGGACGAATGTCGGACAAATGTCCGCCGTTTGTCCGGGCCGCGGAAAGAGCCTTGTTTTGGAGCCTCGCAGCCCGCTTTCGCTCAGCCTCGGTAGAGGACTGGCCGATTAAAAGTTCGATGTTGCTCATGTAGAATGTGCCGCTGTCCAGCACTTCCACAAGACCCAGCTTCAAAAAGATCTGCAAGGCTCTCTCCACAGTGCCGATCTGCTGGCGGGTAATGGTGGCGATCATCTGCGCCGTGTAAGGAATGTCCTCGTCAAGTTGAAGCCGTCCACCATGTTTCAGCGATTTCAGATACAGCTTGAGCAGAATGTTGGAATACAGCACACCATCCTGCATACTTTCCAGCAGCACGATGGAATCATCGTCAAAATAGTTTTCTTTGAGTTTCAAGTAATAATATTTTCGGTTGTCTGACATAGGGTTCCTCCTTGGGGTTTCTCTTGGGATTCTGTACGCATTTTAAGGCCGTTTTAGGGGTCGGAGGATAAATCTATCAGCCTGCCTTTGACACCCTCGAAAAAAGCCTTGATTTACAAGGGTTTTTCAGCCCCTAAAGCGTGACATTTCTCCCGTTGTTTCCGCTTGCGCTTTGCGGCGTTGATCCGTTTCATGCGCGCGGCACATTCCGGGCAGTATTTGGCTCTGTTAGAACCGGGGGTAAACAGCGCCCCACATACGGCGCATTTCTTAGCATTCAGCCGGTGGAACAGCGCCGTTTCCAGTTCCTTATCCTGCGGTAATACCGCCGCCCGAAACCACCTGCACAACAGGGAGTAGGAAATAGACTGGACACAGACACATTCCTCCCCATCGTCCAGGGAGATACAGTTTCCGTCGATGTAGTTACAGCACTCATGCACCAGCCTCCGCGCTCTGCGGTACTGGCGGTAATCCATGACAGGGATAGGTTCAGTCTTGTTGTTCTTCATAAATGATTTCTTTCATAAAGCAGGTATCCTCCTTGAATGAATTTATTGTTAAATATTCGTGCAAAGTATTGTTTTCTTCGTGCAAATGGCATATACTATAATTGCCAGCAGAAAGGGGTTGATCGTATGGCTGGAAATACCACAAACATCAGTATCCGCATGGACGCAGATTTGAAAGCGCAGGCGGACGCACTGTTTACGGAACTTGGCATGAACCTGACTACGGCGTTTAACATCTTTGTGCGCCAGTCGCTTCGTGAAGGCGGCATTCCCTTTGAGGTAAGGCTGGAACAGCCGAACAAAGAAACGGTTGCTGCCATGCTGGAAGCGGAAAGGATTGCAAAAGACCCGTCTGTAAAGGGCTACAATGACCTTGACGAGTTATTTGCTGACCTGAAAAGATGAAAGAAACCAAATATACCGTCAAGTACACGACCAGTTTCAAAAAAGACTACAAACGAGCCATAAAGCGTGGCTTGAAGATCGAGCTGCTGGAGCAGGTCGTAGCATTGCTGGCAATGGGCGAACCGCTGCCGGATAAGAACCGCGACCATGACCTGTCCGGCGATTGGGCAGGCCATCGGGAATGTCATATTCTCCCGGACTGGCTGCTTGTCTATCGCATAGAGGATGATGTTCTGGTGCTGACGCTGGCCCGCACCGGCACACACAGCGACTTGTTCGGCAAATAAACAGTCTGCCGCCGTATGGGGAAACCTGTACGGCGGTTTTTCTGTATGCAAAGGTATGTCGTGAAACGCGACGTACTTGACAGGGGTACGCCAAAACGCGGTAGCCTTTACCGCTCCGGCCCACGGTCGTGAGACTTGTCCCTTTCCTGTCGGGACAGCTGCTCGGCGGTTTTGCGGAGCCGTTCCACTGCTTTCAAATCCTCCCTCATGGATTTCATGGCAAGCGTGTCCGTCTGCTTTCCGGCGATCAGCTGGTCGATTTCCCGCTGCCATGCCTTCGGGGTGATTGCCTCACCGCTGTCTTTCAATTCTTTCAGATACCGGGCTGCTGCGTCATACAGGATCAGTTCCCGGCTGTGGCGCTGCTCAAACTGTTCCCGCTTTTCCGGCTTTACTTTGGCAAGCTGCTTGTGGATGGACTTGTACCGGTTGTACTGTTCCCACATCTCCCCGCGCTCGGTAAGAGCGGCGATCCGGCGTTCTGCCTTGACGATCTTTCCCCGCAGGTCATAGTAACGGATGTTCATATCAGCGATTTTTTCATGGAGCTGCTGCATAGACTGGATGCCGTTTGCCTGCAAAAAGCTGAATAGTGCAGCGCTTTCCTGCAAGGCCCGGATTTTGCCGGTGCGGGTGCGGGGAGCGTTCAACTGCTGCTGGGCTTCCCACAAGGCGGTCAAGCTGCTTTGCTGCGTTTGTGGTTTTTCCGCTTCGGCTTTTGACCAGCGATAAAGACGGGTAATGCGGGCTTTAATTTCTTTCAGCAGTTTGTTGTCGGCGGCGATCTGCCGGTTTACCTCTCCCTTGTCGGTGCGGATACCGCGCTTTTCCATTTGGCTGGCAGCTGGCCCCAGATGGACAGAGGGGATTTTATCAATGCCCTGCCGCTTGTAGCTGCGGTGGTCAATGCGCTCCGGTCTACCGGCAGATTCCAGCGCCCGGTTGGTGTAGGCTGCCCACGCTGCCCGCCAAATCTCCACATTTCCTTTATCGTTCCAGTCGGTCGTATCCTCCCGATGATTTTTCCAGCCGCCTTTCCCATCCGGGATGCGCTGTCCGTTCTCGTCCAGATCGTATGCCTTGCGGCACTTTGCACCCCACTGCCCGTTTTCTTTCAAAGGCCGGAGCGTCAGCATGATATGGACATGAGGGTTGCCGGTTCCCTTGTCATGGATAGCAAAATCGGCGCACATTCCTTTGTCTACAAAGTTGTCCTTCACATAGGCACGCACAAGGGCAAGCTGTTGTTCGCCGGACAGTTCACGGGGCAGAGCTGCTTCGATCTCGCGGGCAAGCTGGCTGTCCCTTGCTTTCTCGATTTGCTCCACACTGTTCCAGAGGATAGAACGGTCTGCAAATTCCGGCGGGGCGTGGGCAGGCAGCATGATCTCCGCATGAACAATGCCGCCTTTCCGGGTGTAGTCGTGGGTCATTCCGTCCCATTCATTTGTCAGCTTGGTTCCGCTACGGTAAGCAGCTGCGGCAACGGCAGAACGGCCTGCGCTGCGCTTGATGATACTGACAGGGATATGACAGAAATCTATGGGGAACACCTCCTTTCAGTGAGGGGGATAACAGACTCTGTGGAGCCGGACAAACGCAAAGCGGGTGTTTGGCTGCGCAGAGCGCACAAGGGGTTTGGGGAGCGTAGCTTCCCATCGCGGACGAAGTACGCAACGCCCCCGGCAGGGCGCACAGCACCGGCAACGGTGTATAAGTGCGCCCTTGTAAACAAGGGACTTATGGTGTGTCCCCGGATTTTGGAAGGATTGCAGTCAATTCCACAGCCCCCGGAAGGTGGGACAGGGCAATCAGAAATGCTTTGACCTCTGCGCCGGAAAGGTTAGGAGCCAGCGGGAAAATCCCCTCTAAAATGGCTCCGCGCTCAATCAAGCGGCGGGTGCGAACCCTGCGTTCTTCATTCCGCTGCTTGTTCTCTAAAATCTTCTTGCGGTTTTCAAGCTGCCAGATCTCCTTCAGGACTTTCTCCCGTTCTTCTTTTGAGGGGTGGGCTGTAATTTTTTCGTTCATGTCATGCACCTCTTTTCTTTGGAAACGCTCATAGATTGACCGTCCATTTCTGACGCGCAAAGTACCGGCGTAGCCCCCGCAATGCAGCGTGGATGGATTTTCCCGCCTGCGATGGTGTGATACCCCCCATTGCAGCAATATCTTTCACTTTCATACCCAGCATATAGCGGGCATGGACACGGCGAGCCTGCATAGGCGGCAGGGAAGAAATGGCTTCATACAATCGCCGTATCAGTTCTTCATATTCGGCTAATTCCTCTTTTTCTATCAGATGATCCTCCGGCGATGGCTGCGCCCAGCCGATTGCGGCATTTTCGATTCCGTCGTTACAATCGAGGGAGTAAAACGCCTTATAGCGGAACATCTTGCGTTCTCTGGCGGCCTCGGCTCTCTTATCCAGAAGAAACGCTTCGACGATCTCATCGGACACCTCCACAAAAATGTCCTCTTTGCAAAATGGATAATATTGTTTGAGATTGATGGTCTGCATAGGCACGCCCTCACTCTGTTTGGAAAAGGCCATCATAGCAACGGCGCATATTCCGCAGACCCCGGCGGATGGAAACGCTGACCTTGCTGCTGTGGACGCCCTCTCTCCGGGATATTTCCGGCTGCTTGATACCGGCAATGTAGTAGGCGTGAACACGGCGGGCCTGCGTCGGAGTGGCATGAGCCAGAGCCACCGGCAGAGCTGCTATCAGGTGCAGGCGGGTGGTCATTTCTTCTCGTTCCAGCAAAATATCTTCCGGCGATCTGCTGTGTTCCAGTGCGTAATTTTCCAGCCAGCTGTATGCGTCCAGAGAGTAGTAGGCGCGGTGGTAGACTTTCCGACGCTCATAGTTCTCCATCTCCCGCTGGGCCCGATACATCGCTGCCCATACCTCGTCCGTAACATCCACAAACTCGTCATGCCGGTAGTGGGGATACATCCACCGCAGATTGATTGTTTTCATAGGCTTACCTCCTGAAAATCGGAGAGGCGGGCAGCTCGTCCGCTGTCCGCCCCTCGCTGAGATAAGGGAAATGATCCCTTTCACTTGGTAGCCAGAAAACAGGTCATTCGTTAAGCCTGTTTTCAAAGAAATTTATAAATTTTTTTCTGACCGCCTCCACACTTTGATACACAGCCACTTTGGAGCAGCCGCACAGCACACCGATCTCTGCAAGGCTCAGCCCGTCAAGCGCATAGAGCAGGAACCGGCTGCGCTGGACATTGGTGCAGGTGTCCAGAACCGCCATCAGCTCATGCAGCGTTTCCATGCGGCAAAGATATTCTTCCGGCGTTTCGCCGTAGGCTCCTACACCCTCGGTGGTAATGATGTACTCGTCAAACTCCCGGCCATCCCAATGCCGCCGCTGTTCATGGAACAGGTTTTCCGTTTTGTGATCGGCCCGGTCAAGAAATTCATAGACTTCCAGCGTGACCTCCACAGCTACAGCTTGTCCGTTATAATTGATGGTAACTTCCATCTGCCTTTCCTCCATTCAGATTTTTTTGGTAAATCTGAATGGGGCGGCGGGGAGCGACATCGGGGATAAAGTTCGGGCCATGCTGACCCGATGTTTCGGCTCCATAGGGACAAAAAAGCGCCCGGACGGCATAAAGCCATACGAGCGTCATGGAATATATTTTGCTGTTCGCTTACATGGTATAGTACATACTTCTGACCGCATTGCCCCGCTGCTGGAAACAGGCTTTTTTTAGCTGGTGCAGGTCATGGGTACTGTGAAAAAAGACAAAAATAGACACGGCGGCAATCCTCCTATATGCCGCCGTGGATTTACACGGTGTTAGGTCGTCGTTAGATTGGGATAGACGAAAAGAAACGGCGGCTCTGAAAATCAAAGCCGCCGCTTCATAGGCACGTGAAAATGTGTCTGCTGTACGACGGCTTTTTTTCTTTTGCCGTCGTCCGGCAATTCACAAGTTATTTCACAAACTGTTCTAATTCTCCCTTATCCACAGAAACCAGCTTTTCAATGTTGCCGGCCTTGTCACGAACAACATTCAAACTAACGCCATCACTCACACCTTTGTCGCAAAAAGTGTAATGCTCCTTGTCGTAAAGGATATAGATAGGCTTTTCGCCGTACATCCAATGATTAGAAGACTTGTCATAAGAAACGCCAAATTCGGTGTATGCGTCCAGACTGTCATCACGATAATTTGGATCGCCTTGTTCAAAGCTACCACTTCCGGCCGTAATTCCCGCCTTTTCCAATTCGGCTTTCAATGCCTCCTGCTCTTTGGTGCGAGCATTAAAGTCAGCGTCCGAGGATTGCTTTAGACCCGTCAGAGTTCCATCTTCATCTCTAATGGGTTCAACGTCTATCACACCGTCATCATAGGAAAAGCCATTCGTTTCATTAGAATTGATATGCTCCTTAGAATTGATATGATCCTTGAAGTAACGCACGACTTGCCCGTTATAGAAGAAACGATCCTTTTCCGTGTCGTATGTCATACCATACGGTTCATAGATAGAATACTTTTCAGCAACCTCAGCCCGGCGTTCTTGCTCCGCTTTGGCCTGTTCCTCAGAGGAAAGGACTTCATCATTCTCGTAGGCTTGCACCGAGGAAGCCTCGTCAGAGGAAATGGGAGTGCCGCTATCTTTCGCCTCCTCAAAAGGCGTTGAGCTGGTAGTTGACTGGTTGGGTTCCGTCTGGCTTGCCGCGCTTGCCGCACAGCCACTTAAAACAGCCGATGCACAAAGCGCCATTGTGAGTAAAAGAGTTGTGATTTTTTGTTTTTTCATATTCTGAAACACTCCTTTCTGTTTCTAAATATATAGTAGCAGAACTGTTTGGGATACCATTGTGGCGAATATGTTTTTTATGTGTAGTTAAAAATGCGGGGCGATCAAATTTGACCGCCCCGTATTTTTCAAAATCGGATTGAAAACAATACCCCTCTGTCTGTGTTTTTCAAGCTGTATATTATATTGTGCTGTTCTAAAATAGTTTTGACGATATAAAGCCCTAATCCGCTACCCCCTGTTTTTCGATTGCGTGATTGCTCCATCCTATAAAAAGCATCAAACAATTTTGAAATTTCTGCCTCTGGAATATGCACACCAGTATTTTCTATCTGGAAAACTACCGACCCATTTTTAGAAAATGCGTCCATATAGATTGAACTGCCTCTCGGAGAATACAAGATGGCATTAGAAACAATATTGTTAATTGCTTTTTGTATCAGCATTTTGTCTGCGGCGATTTGCAGGGCGGGAGAAATATTCTCGTTCCAGTCAATTTCCTTTTGTACGATCAGATCCTCAAATAAAGCATATTCCCGTTTCAGAAGATCAGAAAAATCCATTTTTTCTTTTCTCAGACCTACTTTAGATGATTTCATGCGCGAAACCGTCAGTATTTCTTGTACCATGCTCTCCATTGTATTGATGATTTCAAGGGAGCGCGATAGATATTTATTGCGATCCTGATAATCGCCCACATTCAAAATCATCCCCTCTGTTTGCCCCTTGATAATCGTAATAGGCGTTTTTAATTCGTGAGAAACAGCAGAGAAAAAATCAAGTTGCGCCTGTTCTAATTCTTTTTCGTGCTCTATGTCTGCCTGCAATTTTATATTTGCCGCCTGAAGATTTTCCAAAGCGGCAGATAACTTTTTAGACATTTCATTCAAGCTATGTGCCAAGACACCAATTTCGTCTGTCCGATCTTCTTCACAATTCCAATTAAAGTTTAGTGCAGACATATTTTTTGACACTGCGCTAAGTCGTAATACGGGCCTTGTAACATAGCGGGAATAAATCATTGAAGCAAGCGTAGCAATAATAAGAATAACAAAAAATAGAATGATAAACACATTTGCCAGAGTATTCCTAAGCAAGTCAACCTCATGTGCGCTCCCGGCAACTGTCAATGTATAAAAAGTGTCCAATCCTGCGAAAGAGAACAGATAGCTATGTGTTGCCCGATACGCCGCCGGATCAGTATTTTCAGTTGCTATTCCTCCATCAAGAAAATGTGGAAATTCTTTTGCCCCCTGTGAGGGCAGTTCGATTGCGTTACCGTTCTCGTCGAATAGTTGAAGTAATACCCCGTTATTGTTCAAAAGAAACTCATCGAAGAGCTTTCCGCTTTCCAACGGGGACATGGTTTGCAACTCCGTAATAAAGGAAGAAACCGTATTTTCCAGGTTTGCGTCAAGTGTTGTGCTATATGTTTTGGGAACGAGCCATGAAATGACGGTATATGTCAGAACGCAGCAAATACTGGTCAGCAAAAAAGTGATTGCAAATATCTTTGCAAATAGGCTTCCTTTAATTTTCTTTATCAATTTTATATCCCACCCCTCTGATTGTCTGGATGAAGTCAATCCCCAACTTTTTGCGAAGATTTTTGATGTGAGTATCTACAACCCTTTCATCGCCATAAAAGTCATATTTCCATAGCTTATCCAGCAGATTTTGCCGCGTAAGTACACGACCTTGATTTAGCAGAAGCTCCCTTAACACCTCAAATTCTCGCTGGGTAAGGTCAAAAGAAACACCGTCTACCACAGCGGTATAACTGTCCATATCCAGAACAAGATTTTTATAGGTAATCGTTTGGTGTTCCTGCTCCGGTATCATGGAACTTCTGCGGAGAACAGCTCCGATTTTGCGAACCAATATTGGCATGGAGAATGGCTTTGTAATATAATCGTCAACCTGTAAATCTAAGCCTCGGATTTGTTCCTCCTCTCCGTTTAGAGCAGTTAGCATAATGATAGGAACCTGTGATTGCTTACGGATTAGCTCGCAGACTGTAAATCCATCAATTTTAGGCAACATTATATCCAATAATATCAAGTCAAAATGAGCGGATGAAAACAGTGCAATAGCCTCCATGCCATCACTTGCAATCGTAATTTCATATCCGACTTCTTGCAAAAAATTTCTTAAAAGATCTTGAATATCTAAATCGTCCTCAACAATTAAAATGTGCTGCATAAAACCACCTCCACTGGTATAGTAGCATAAAATTTTGTGATTTGTGTGGAGTTCTAATCATTATTATAGTTTTCTATATGCCAGATTTCAAACCTAAAAACATGAATTATAAACTTCAACCAACCTGCATATAGCAACATTCCACGGGCAAAGTATGAATTATACAATGTAACCAGGTGATATTATATGGCAAAAGTTGAAGATTGTCCCGGTTTTGAAACCTTCGGTGCAGATGTCAAAGCCGCACGAAAGGCAAAGCGTCTTGCACGAAAAACATTGGCAGAAATGGTTGGGATTGAATGGCGGTATCTTGCCAACATTGAAAATCAAGGTGCGATTCCGAGCCTGCCTGTGATGATCCAGTTGATTAAGGTCTGCGGACTTCCCGTAGAGCGGTATTTTAACCCGGAGATCATGCGGGAAGAAAGCGATCAGCGGCAGCGGGTCAGCCACAAGCTGAAGCTCTGTCCTGAACAATACCTGCCGATTATCGAAGGTGCCATAGACGGGGCGCTCAAAATGGAACAGACTGCGAAACAGAAGGAGGACGCATAATCGCGGCCTCCTTCTGGCGTTTCTGTATCATGTTTCCCTGCACTTTTCCAAAAGTTCCCGGCACCTCTGCTGGATTTCTCCGGTTTCTGTCACAGTCAGTTCACGCTCGTTTCCGGTAATTTTATCTTCCAGAAAGTTAGCGTATGTACTCAACAAAGCGTTCCGTAAATCCTCCGGGGTTTTCTGTATCTCGGCGCTGTACCAGTCATTCCGGTGGGGCTCCCATGCCATCAATGTATAACCGAGGCTGGTCTGAACCACCTCATACAAAGGGTCATCATCCAGATATGCCTGAAACACTTTCAAAACCTTTTCAAAGGTCAGCATTTCCCGCACCTCCCATTCAGCTGCAAATCAGTTCCCTGATTAAAATTTCCTCAATCTGTGCCGTTAATGTGTTCATCAGCCCCACCCAACGCATAGGGTCACAGGCTTTCAGTTCTTCCGTGACACCCGCAACTTCCATCATGTGAGGCAACATGGTTTCCACACGCCCCTGTGCTGTCCGCTCAATCTCTAACAGGTGTGGATACAGCTTCTCGCTCATCAGCAGATGGTTGTAGAGAATGGGGCGATGTTCCTTTAGGTAGGATTTTCGCATTCTGCCGTACTTGCCGATAGAAGTTTCCGGCTGTTCAGAAAGTTTTAGGTTGGGTATATCATAATCTCCACAACGAATGTAAGTCAACTTACTCATATTCATTCTCCTTTGCTTCGTGATGATTAGACTGCTGCGCTGGCTGCTATGCTGCCTTTGCGTGGTTCTTCTTTCGGCAGCTGTCCGACAGTAGAAAAAACGCCTTTTTTCATATCCTCAGCCCGGATCAGGGCTTTCTTAGCGTCCATTTCCGCTTTTTTCTTCGCCTTGATTTTGTCCTCATACCGTTTCTGTGCGCCGCTGGCTTTCCGCTTCAAATAATTCTGATGAAGCCTGTCCTTGCGTTCTTCTTTTTTCCGCAGTTCTTCCTGTTCCTCCGGGGTTAAAGGAACCGGCTGTAAGGATGGTGGGATATAGCGTCCTAAAAAATTGAAGTAGATTTCAATTTCCTGCGTGGTGTCCTGACTGCCTTTTCGGGCGCGTTCGTGGACAAGGATTTTCTCTACAAACTCATTGAGCATGGTGTTTGTCAGCGTGTCAAAATTCTCGTATTTATCAATCAGGGCTATAAATTTCTCCGCTGATTTCTGGCTTTGCTCGTAGCCGGTAACAGCCTTTTCCAGCTCCGCAATTTCAATCTCAAGTGCGTCCTGCTCTTTGGCATACTGTGCATCAAGTGCCCTATATCGTGCATCCGGCAGCTTGCCGAGGGCATTGTCCTCATAGATTTTGCAAATCAGTTTTTCCAGTTCTCCGGCTCTCTTTTGAGCAGCGGCCAGACGCCTGCGCTTTTTCGCTATATCGGCACTCTGTTGGGCAACCTGCATTTCCTGAACGGTGTGAATAAATTCCTTCCGGTCATTTCTGGAATATTCAGCGATAGCCCGGAGCGTGTCGGAAACCAATGTCAGAACAGCACTCTCATTGATACGGTGTTGTGTAGGGCATAGTGTCCCACACGGAACTTTGGTATAATTGGAACAGGTATATTGAGAAATCCGCTTGCCATTGTTGGTGCGGTGGACATACATCTTGCCGCCACAATCGGCACAATAGAGCAAGCCTGTGAGGGGAGCCGCTTCGCCCCAGCCGTTTGGATAACGCCGTACATTGCTGCGGATTTTCTGCACCAGATCAAAGGTCTGCTGGTCGATAATGGCTTCATGGGTATTCTCAAAGATCGTCCACTCGTCCTCAGAAACATAGTGGCTTTTCTTGTCCTTAAAGTGCTTGCGGGTCTTGAAATTGATGGTGTGCCCTAAATACTCTCGCTTTTTCAAAATGTTTACGATGGTAGATGATCCCCATCCATAGGGGTCTTTGACCGGCTTTGAACGGTTCACACCCTCGTTGAAGCGGGCAAGGTGTACGACAGGAATTTCAATCCGGTCTGCGGATAGTTTGCAGGCGATCTGATAAGGCCCATATCCCTCCAGCGTGAGGGAGAAGATACGGCGTACCACTTCGGCAGCTTCCTCATCTAACAGCCAATGCTCCCGTTTTTCGTCCCATAAATAGCCGTAAATCACGGTGCCAGTCAGGTGCTTGCCACTCATGCCTTTTGACTTAAACACAGAGCGGATTTTCCGGCTGGTATCACGGGCGTAAAATTCATTCATGATGTTGCGGAACGGGGTAAAATCGTCATCGCCTTTCAGACTGTCCACACCGTCGTTGATGGCAATCAGACGAACGCCTCGCTGCCGCAAAACCTCCATGACCTGACCGACCTTCAGATAGTCGCGCCCCAATCGGCTCATGTCCTTGATGACGATTGCCTCTACACGCCCTGCCTCCACTTCCTCCATCATCGCCAAAAATCCAGGGCGGTCAAAACGGGTGCCTGAGATACCGTCATCGGTAAAGTGCGTAGGGTTTGGCAGTCCATTCCGGCGGGCAAAATCCTCTAACATCTGCTTTTGATTGGATATGGAATTGCTCTCGCCCTGTAACTCATCGTCCCGGCTCAGGCGCTCGTACAGTGGGGTAATTTTTTCATTTCTCATGGCTGTACCTCCTGAAACAAAAATGCTCTAAGTGATTGCTTCACTAACCATGACAAAATCATGATTAAGAAGTCACTTAGAGCATATATCACCGCTGGCGAGCTTGTATTTCTTATACTGCCTCACGGCGAAGTGCTGGGGGCTGCGGCGTTCCAGCCCGTCAAACATATAGTCCACCGCGTTTTTGAAGGTTTCGTCATCCTCCCGGACTTCCATGCTGTTTATCATTTCCACCAGCGTATTCATGTTGCGTTCTTCCTCCGGCCCCTCAAACACGATGTAAGCCACAAGGGCGCAGTACAAAAGGGTTTCGGCTTTGGTCCAGAACTCGTCGCCCTCCTTGCCGTCGCCTTTGGTGTTGGCGATCAGGGCGGTAACAAATTTCAAAACATCGCTTTCTGTCTTGATATAGGCCAGCGGATTGTAGTGCATGGATTTTGAAAAGTCGATACTGTTGAACACCCGCACCCTGTATTTCTCCCGTTGCAGAAACCGCCCGCACTGGTCGAGGGTGCCGCCCTTCGGGTCTACCACCACATACGAGGAATGGGCTTGAAGGAGCTGCGGAGTCAGCCAGAACCTTGTCTTGCCCGAACCTGACGAGCCGATGACGCAGGCGTTTAGGTTCCGGGCATTGGCGGGTATCTTCGGACGGGTGTTCATGGTAAGGAACTCCGTCCCGGTCAGAATGACATTGTTCTGAAATTTAGGGTCAACAAACGGCTTTATATCCTCCTTTGTTCCAAAGCGGGCGGTGCCGTACTCCGCATCCCGCCGGAATTTTTTCGCCTGCCTGATCTTTGACTGTATCAGCAGATACATCCCAGCCGCACCGGCAAGGCCCACCAGCAGGTCAATACCTCCCAGCCCCGGCCAGTAGGTTTCAAAGGCTTTGGGGAAGGTGTCGAGCATCCCCATGAGCTTTGTCCCGAAGTCTGTGCCGGGGGCGATCCGGTAGGCCGTCCCGATTTTGGAGAAGAACCAGAACACAAAGAGGTACGGCAGGTTTGGGAGCACATATTTTCTGATCTTGTCACTCAACGTCCGTCCTTCACCGCCTCTCTGGTCCGCTGCTTTTCCTTTGCCTGTGTCCTGATCTGCTCCGTGAATTTCCGAAGCTGACCGAGGATGGAAGCCTTGTCCTGCTCTTTATTCAGCACCTTTGCGCTGTACTTCTGGAAGGCCGCCGTGATAGCGTCCGCCTGATTGGCTTTGAAAAACAGCAGGTAATGACCGGGGCTCACTTTATGGAAAGCGTAGTCCACATGGAACTCCTTCGCGATCCGGTCAAAATCCTTTGGAGCTCCCACATAGGGCATGGCGCTTTTGCCGCCATAGTGGTTCATCAGCTTTTTTACGCTCTGGCGTCCCTGCGGGGTCAGCGCCTTCCGATGGTGCTTTTGCACCGCCCGCGCCACCTTTCCAAGAGCGGCAGCCAGCACTTTTCCCGTGAGCTTCGTTGTCCTGATCGAAAGGGCAACCGTTTTTTGGTTTACTTCTTCCTGCATAAAACCTCCTTTCCGTCGGGGTTCCCGCTATCCGGGAGGCCCCCGTACAATCTCGGGGAACAGAAAACCCCGGGCCAATGTGGCCCGAGGCTTACCGCTCGGCATCCCTGCCGGACGGTGCTTTCTTTTCCGGCTCCGTCTGGACTTTTTTGCCCTGTTCCCGCATGGTCTGCAAGATAGAGGGCTTCTTTTGAAGCTGGGAGGGCTTTTCGCCGGACAGCGGCTTGATACATTCCAAACGGTCAGCCGCCCGGATGGCGTTGTCCGTGAGCTGCCTCTGCCATGCGCCCACGCTGGGAGCCCAGCGAAAGCCGCTGCTTTTCAGCTCGGCCCGGGTGTCAGCGTCAGGCTTTCCATCAAAGAACACCTGCAAGCGGTTGTCCTCCCGGTTCATTTCCACACGGCCCCCATCGAACTCCCAGCCGGAAAATTCCTGCTGTGCCTGTTTGGAAAGCTGTTCGATACGGGTCTTTACCCGGCGGATTTCCGCATTGTTGTTGGTAAGCTGGTAGCCTTCAAAGGGCCTCGGATCGCTCCGCCAGCTTGACGCCATGCTTGCTTTCAGCTTTTCGATCTGATCCGGCGACAGCAGCGCACAGCCGTCCAGCTTGCCATGCTTGCGGTAATAGGCGTTGACCTCCTTCATAATGAGCTGGGAGCGTTCCAGCCCGTCCAGCTTCTTCTGGAGCTTTTCAATGGCCGCCGGGTCATCGGCGCTGATCCCACCCATGCCGGTACTGCGTATCTTATCCAGAAGCCCTTGAATATACCGCCATTCCTCCATGTTGCTGTCCCGAGCCCGGTTTTGCTTTTCCTTTTTTCCCACCGGGAAATTGGCAGGTCCGGCGATCATCACAGAGGGAACCCTTGCGTCAATGGCAAAGCCCTGGTTCATGTTTTCGGCCAGCTTGCGGGCGTAGGTGTCCAGCAGATGGTCGATCTTCTCATGGTACATGGGGTCCGCCCGGGATTTCTGCTGTTCCGCTATGGCGGCGGCCTTGTCCACCATTGCCCGGTATTCCGCCGTTGCGCTCCCTTCCTTGTAATCGGAAAAGCTGTTCATTTCCTTTGCCCGACGGGCGGCCCCTTCATTGATAGGGTAATAGTTGATGGTATGCACCTCCTTCATGCTTCGGGCCATGCTGGCCCGAAGTCCTACCGTTCTTCATGGGAAGGCCCCGCCTTGTCCTTTTTCGGAGCGGGCAGGGCTTCTTGAAACCGTTTGAGTGCGGCGAGAATGGAGTGGACAGGCTCGGCCTTTTCAGGATAGGCAAATATCCGGTGTTCCGGCGGGATGTCCTGCGGCCCGTGATAATACTCCTTGAAGCCCTCCGGGACTACCGACACATACCCACCGGGAGCGAATACGCCGCCCTCGTTGATACGCACATCCCGTCCGTATGCTTCATAATCGAAGTAGTTCTGAATGTGCTCCGGTATGTCGATGGTCCCCAGCTCGTCGGCGTAAAGATGGCCCAGCCCTTCATCATCGGAAATATCCGGGTAAAAGCGGTAAAGGTCAAGGTTCTGCGTCAGGTTTATCAAATCCTTCACGCTCCTTGTGTGGTTTCCTAAGACAAGAGCGGCTTCAAAGGTTTCCAGTCCGCCCTTATCCCGTACTTCCAGCAGGGCGTGGCCCAGCTCGTTCAGCTCGTCGATGTTCTCACATTCGTAGAGATGATCGTAGAGCCCCAGCACATCACTGTCAAAGCTGGTAAAGAACACTTCGCTGTACCGCTTCCCGTCTATCCCGATTTTGGCAAGGGCGGCCTGCAACTCCTGTGTCGTCATGGGGAAATGTACCGTTGTCCCTACCTCGATTCCCATTAAGGGGTAT
The DNA here is from genome assembly GCF_900291975.1 of Agathobaculum massiliense. Taxonomy (GTDB): domain Bacteria; phylum Bacillota; class Clostridia; order Oscillospirales; family Butyricicoccaceae; genus Agathobaculum; species Agathobaculum ammoniilyticum. The sequence continues at coordinate 695,482 of NZ_OMPN01000001.1, read as the reverse complement.
AGGGCTGTATTGGTTATATAGGCTTCAAACATGGGCTCATTCCTCCTTTCCGGCCCGGTCAGCCAGCACCTCATAGATCCCGGCCATAATGTAATCGGCACAAGGGAGGGCAATCGCATTTCCCAGCGCCTTGTAGCGTTGCAGAGGCCGGATCTCCATGCCGTCCGCCCCGTACTTTGTCCAGCCCTCCGGCAGCCCCATCAGCCGTTCACTTTCTGTTTCCGTCAGAAAACGGATACAGCCGCCCTCCGGGTCGCCCTCATGCCAGAAGGCAAAGGGCGTTACATCACTGGCTAAAAGAGTGGGAAAAGGGTCAGTTGGTAATCCGAAGCTGTTTCGGAAGGCCGTTTCTTCCTGCCTTTTTGCCGCTCCCCGCATACGGAAGCACTGAAAGGGGTGGATGACTGGTATCTGCCGCCCTGTTTCAAAAGAAGCTGTTCGATCTCCTTCGGCGGCGGCCCGCCCGCCCTCTCCGCAAGGCGGAGGAAGTGGGAGCATTGGACGGGGCTTAAATAGTATGTCTGCGGCACGTCTGCCTCCAAAATCCGCCACGACGAAAATCCGCTGCCTTCGTGCCAGCCTTCGGGAGCCTGCCCAATACTGGGCGTCCATGAGCCGCCAGCACACATCAGGCGTTCCCCCTCGCACCATTCCGGCGTTTCCCCATCTTCCCGAAGGAGGCATTGGAACTTCGGTGTCCGAGAAGGCGGATAGGACGGCTCTAAAGTCCATCCGGTCATTTGTAGAAAACGCTCCCATGACGTTTTCCCAAACAGCGATAGCTGGATATAGGTTATCAGTAGCATCCCTCATTTCCTGTATGATACGAAACGCCTGATAGAACAGGCTTGATTTTGCCCCGGCAAGGCCGGAGCGGTTGCCGATCAGAGAAAGGTTCTGACAGGGAGAGCCGAAGGTTATCACATGGACCGGCGGGATTTTCCCGCCGTCCACCTTCGTAATATCTCCCAAATGCGCCATATCGGGAAAGTGCCTTTTGGTTATGGAGATGGGCGCTTTTTCAATCTCGCTGGCCCATACCGGACGGATACCGCACCGAGAAGCAGCCAGAGGGAACACGCCGATCCCGTCAAAAAGGCTCCCCAGCTTAATGTCCGGCATAGCCCGGGGTGCCGTGTCCCTTCACGGCAAGCACCCCTTCCAGCGTTGTCGCCGCAATGCCCAGCCGCCCGGCAACCGCAATATCGTTTTTTACATCCTCGTCCACAACGCTGCCGCAGACGATCAGGGTATGGGAGCGCCGCAGCATATCCCGGCGCATATCAATCCCGGCCTTGTGTTCCTCGGGAACGCTGTCATTCAAAAACAACGGCAGATACAAGAGCGGGCAGATTGGGGAAAAGCCCGCCTCATAAGCAAGGCGGCAGTAGTGGGCCGCCAGCTCCATATCAACATCCGGCTCGCCGCTCCATGCGGCGGTCAGGTACGCTAAAGGTCGTTTCATTGGTTGAGCCTCCATTTCTGTTTTGGTTTAGGGAAAAGCAAGGTATCGCCCAATCCCTCCGCCCCTTCCCCCGGGAAGGGGAACGGCTCTGGAGAATTTATATCCCCGTCGCTTGATCGGGAAAAAGCATAACCGGGAGAAATCCGTCAAGGGTGCCTCTGGCACCGCCTGCGGCGGCGCTGCCCTTGACTGATTTTCCCGGCTATGCTACGGAATAACTGGCGACGGGGAATAATTTATATCTCCAGAGCTTCGGGGCGCGGGGCAGAGCCCCGCAATCCTCGGGCCACGTTGACCCGAGGTTTCGGCTTACTTTTCCTGTTCGTTTTTCTTCTCCGGCTTTTCGTGTTCCTTCTGCTGGCCCTTCCAGTCGTCCAGCAGCTTGATAATCTGGTCCTTCATTTCCCTCGGCGTAGTTTCCTTGCCGAAATACTTGCTCAGTTCCGCACCTGTCAAAATCACTTTGTCTACCTCCTTTTTGTCCTCCATCATAATGCCGTCAATCACATCCCCGTTGAGCAGCTTCTTTTCGTCCAGCTCACGCATACGCTTTGCCTGCGCCTGCGAAGGAGAGGACTGCTGGCTGTCAATGGCAACGGCGATATAGTTCTGGTTCTTTTTGCTGACATAGGAAAGCTCCACCGCCGTAGTAAAGCCCAGCTTTTTTTCATCCATCAACTTCATCAGGTCGGGAACCAGCTCATTGAGACGGATATACCGCTGCACCTGCTTGACCGCCATCTTATTGCGCTCGGCCACGATCTCGTTGGAGCGTTTGCCAGCGTCCTTCGGGTCAATCTGGCCCGAAGTGCGGGAGCCCTGGTGCTTGATAGCTTCAAGCTGCATTTTCAAGGCTTTGGCCCGCTCACTGGGGAGGATTTCTTCACGCTGGTTCAGATTGTCCTCGACCATCTGGGTGATGGCTTCATCGTCTGTCAGGTTTCGGACGATACAGGGCATATCCGCATATCCGGCAAGCTCACTGGCTTTCTGGCGGCGGTGGCCGGACACGATCTCATAGCCGCCATCCTCACGGGGACGAACAATAGCGGGCTGGGTCACGCCCTTGTCCTTAACGCTGGACACCATAGCCCGCATTTCTTCATCATCCCGGACTTCAAAGGGATGGTTCTTGAAGGCGTAGAGCTCGTTCAGCTTGATATAGACGATCTGCTCCTTGCCCCGGCGTGGTGCATCCTTCGGCTTTTCGGGTTCCTTCGGAGTGGGAGCAGTCTGCACCGTTGGAGCCGTTTTTTTCTCCGGTTCCTTTTTGACCGCCTTTTCCGGTTTCTGTGCGGGAGCTTTGGGCTTCGGGGCTGCGTCCTTGTCCTTATCTGCCTTCGGGGGACGGCCCCGGCGCTTCGGCTGTTCCGGCTCTTTGGGTTTTTCCTCCTCTTTCTTCGGAGCCTCCGGCTGCTTTTCCGGTTTTTCCGTTTTTGCCGGGACAGGCTTTTCCCCGCTGGGAGCTGCCGCCCGTTCCTCGACCTTCTTTTCCTTCATAATTTCAGCGAAGTTATAGACGGAAACCTGCGGGTTCTTTACCTCCGGTTCCGTCTTTTTTTCCGGCTCCGGGGAAACGGAAACCTTCTCCGGCTCTTTTGGGGGAGTAGGCGGTGTTTCTTTGCCCGGTCCGGTATCCGTTACCGGCTGTTCCGGCGTTTTTGTGGTTTTATCATCTGCCATAAGCATTTACCTCCTGTTTTTTGGCATGAAAAAAGGGGCTCAACTTTTCAGTCAAGCCCCCGTGGGAAGTTCCTCCTTTCTCCACCATGATACAAAAATACCGCCCGTAGTCTCGTTTGGGCGGTACTTTGCGTAAGATTGGCAGTCCATTATTAAGTTTTTTATTATGTTCCCTTTGTACACCGTTGCAATGGCGTCGAGATTAAAAATGCGCCCAATATTACATGGAGCAGTCAAAAGTTCATTTAAAGTAATTTCTTCTCTTCCGTGTACTTGATCAACAATTACAGCAAGGATTACCCAAGGATTAAAACTCTTTGCTGATGGGATTGACTTTTTATAAGTGCGCTTTTCCTTGCTTAGTATATCAATAAATCCCAGTTCACCGAATGGACAATCTATATTGTTTTCAGGTGATACCTTTCCGGGGTTTGATTTGTATCTCGGCAAATATGTGTTTATAATGCATGTGAAGTCATCGTTAAGAGACCGCAGAGCAACTGAAATATCTTCACCGCTCATCAGTACATAGTTTTGTAAAGCTGAAACAAAATCTTCTTTGGTAAATTCACTCATTTTAAACTCATTGAAAAAAAAGTACCACGAAGTAGCATCCTCTTGGTTAGATGCTAATTTGTAATGTAAAAGATGCAGAGTTCCAAGTTCTTCAATGTAGCGGTCATGTTCATAAATCAGAGCACCCAGGTCTGTAAAGTGCTGGATGCGCCGGCCAGCGGCTGGTTCTTGTGTTACCCCAACAGCCTGCAGCCAGTAACGTAGGGCTTTTACCATATTTGTGCCGATACCAAGTATATCCGTTGGATTTTCGTCCCGTGCGACAAAAACATCCGCTCTATTATGGACATGCTTCATGCCCTTGTTCAGCCAACCTTTTCTTATAAAAAATGTATCATGGGCACGAAATTTCATAGCCATTGGTACGTACCTCCAAATGTCTTACTTCGTTCTCAGATATTTATCCATCATGCAACCGCCGTCCAAATACTTAGCAGTAACACACATTTTGCAGCGAACACACTTGTCAGGGTTGATATAATAATTATCACCTATAATGGAAATGGCTCCAGCACGACATAGCGACTCACACTTTAGGCACTTACGACAAGCGTTAAACTTGCGGATCTGATATCCAATCATACGCTGCAAAGACTCATGATCCACAACATTCATCGTTTTAACTTTAACAGCATGTTCATACCCATCTTGTCCAAACGGCTGAATGGAAATGATAGGCACATTGGTTTTCATATCAAGAACTAATACCTCATTCAGCAGTTTCTGTCCTAATTCCGGAGCCACTCTCCCAAATGGGGTAAACATACCGATTAACTCATCATCTAAAGGACGCAGCAAACTGTAAATCTTTGCGTGGTCCTCTGCAGTACAATTAGTAAATCGGATTTTTATATCGCCAGCTGCCGCTAAGCCATTCCCGCCCTGTCGGGCTTTCCATTTTCCGGTGTCGACATATGTTATTGCATCTGGTTTGCCAATTTTTTTTGCAAAATTTATAAGAAACTCTCGCCACTTGTTAGATTGTTCCGGCATATAAATTCTGGATAAAAATTGCGCACGCTGGTTGTTATTTGGACAGCACCAACAGCCAACACGATCATATCCCAATCTATAAGCGTCGTTAAAGTCTACCTCCTCCGATAGAATGTACAGCCAAATGTCAAAATCTTTCCAGAAAAAGATGGGAGAGGCAACTGTCTGCTGTTGAATCTTGACGGATTCAGCATCATCTTCAATTCTATTGTACTTACTTCGACTGACAGATTCTGATTTTCTTATTCCATAAAAGGTCAGGATTTGCTGATTTCGATACAAGCTGTTGATAACTCTTGTAATAGGCCCTGTTTTAAACATAGAGCAACACCAGCGCATCATTCTCGCAGGAGGACCGATATCTTCACAAACATCATAAAAAACTTGCTCTCGATTCTTTGCAATTTGAAAAATTGCGAGAGGGTGATTTTCTCTATATCTTGTCGCATACTTAATTGTCGACGGGAATTCTAAAGTTGTATCGCCAAAAATATGGACTAAACTTGGATTGCTAAGTGCCTTTATAACGATGTCTGCTGTCACTGTTGAATCCTTACCGCCAGAAAATGATAAAACAATATGTTCTTCATCGAATTTTTCTGCTGCTTTTTTGATAAAAGAGTACGCTTCATCTTTGAGATAATGCAACCTTAATTGATTTGCATTAACAAAATGAGCAATATGATGGTCAAAATACTCATATGTATTCTGCCCTTTATATTGTTCGATCTTTTGACGTAAGACATCAGTATCTGCTTCTTGGAAGGTTTTACTTGAGATAGAAAGCGACTTCCCATCGATGTAGTATCGGCTATTTGATGCCCATACAGATTTATCAACATACGAAAATGGCTTCTTTCCTAAAAGCAGTTCAAGCAACAAGCGTTCCTCTGGAAATACGGGTCTCAGGTCTGCGGCAAGATACTTCATTTTTCTTCCGCATAGGGGACAAAATCCCTTGTCTGCTTGGTTTTCTACTTGGATGACGGGAACGGCACAATGCGCACACCAATATACCTCAGTAGGAAGATCTTCAATTGTTACTGAGCCGCAAATTGGGCAGAGTTCCTCGTTGGTTTCTATACGGCAGGTTTTACACCACATGTTTGCTTCTCCTACACATCAGTATTATAAAATATACGCTACCCCTATAATAGGCTCAGTGTAACATATTTGCGGTCCGATAAACAGGACACCCAATCACTTCTTTTCTTGGATCTGAATACACTTCTTACGCGCATCCATAGGCTTTTCGGCATCCTTAGGAATAGCCCAAGACTTCCCGAACTTCGTCAAACCCGGAATCCTTCCTTGCGAGCATAGAACCTGAACCCGTCGGCGGGTGATTCCCCATTTTTCAGCGGCTTGGGCAATCGAAATATAATCCATATTTCACACTCCATCAAAACAAAACAGCCCTACCATAAAAGGAGGGCTACATTAGATACAGCTGACGCCAATATAAAAGAAACAGCCCCTGCATCTGCACAGTTGATATTAATGTGATAGCCTAATGCGCCAAGTAGGTTGGAATCATTATATACCATTTAGCGAACAATTACAATCGGTTACTACTAATATTCGACAGTCCCCAGTTCTGCTCTATGTTGCTATGTAAAATTACTCACGACAAACAGAGCAGACAAATAAAAAGCAGGTGAATTTAATTGAGCATCTCTGTGGTAAATAGTAAGATTGCATTCATCTTTCCGCATCCCGTTCCAGACGCACCGATTATCTACCTTAACACCTGTATATGAGGTCGCACAGGCCACTGGCTACCCGACATTTACCTTGGCTGCCATCGGTGATCTGGACTTGAACCACGACATGGTACCTTGGGACAGCTTGCCTGCTTTCAAAAATGCCGATCCCTTAACGGATGGTGCAGATGACTATCTACAGCTCCCTCTGGTCCCCCGAAATGAAGGATTACATCTTTTCCCATGAGCCAAAGCGCTGTCCGGAATGTGCCTGCTTTTTTCTGGGAGACAAGGAGAGCAAGACCCGAAATCCTGTTTTACGGACAGTCCAAGAGAACACCGAGGCGATACTGGCTTATTACCAGAGCAAGGGGATTGATGCGGTGTTTCAATTCAACCAAGGAAACCACTTTGTCCATAGCGTGGAGCGCATCACTGCCGGCAGTAACTGGATGCTGAGCCGATAAGACTTGTCAGAAACACTATTCCTCATTACAATGGCAGTAGGAAGGGAGGCAGAGTCTATGGCGACAATTCGATGCCCGCACTGCGGCAGTTCTGTGATGATTCGGGGCAATCGCTGGGAGTGCGGCTGATGCGGTGATTTTGGTGCAATCTCGTCTCTTCATCCCTCGGAAAAAGCCAAACTGATGCAGTCGGCCACACCCTCTATTTCGTTCACCATCACAGTGACGGACACCTTTGATGATGAGGAGGAGGAAACTCCACGCAGCTTTTCCTGGAGTGAGCTGGAGGACATGGTGCGCCGGTGGGATTTTTCCGAAAATGAGTGGGCCTGTCGGGATTTGCTCATCTTCGCCTTTCCGGAGGCTGTCAGATGCTGGTCAGCAGAGGAACTGTCCGAGATGGATGCCATGGATCTCTTGGTGGAAACGGGTGAGCACGATGCGGAAACTGCGATTCAGATGATGAAACTCCTGCTGGACACAGCAGAGAGTCACCTTCAGGATCCAGAGGCAGCATATTTTTTGCTGGGAAATGAACTGTATGATCTCTGCCTGTCCGGATATATCCGTCCTCGTTTGCTGGAGTGCCTGAAGACAGATGATCGCTTGGCTCGACAACTTTTTCAGAGTGCCTATGTGGGCAGCCCCCAGGAAGACATTCTCCTGTCCTGCTCTCAGTTGGGTGAAAGAGAACTCCGACAGAAGCTGCTGGATCTTCTGGCCTGCAATCCACATCCCCATGATGAGATTGAATTGGAGCCGGATGAAGAGTGCCCCAGGTGTTTTCGACGGGATGTATTCTTTGTTTAGGCGTGCTAAAAACTGATACGCCTGAGGAGCAGAAACGACTTGCATTGAGGCTTTGCCAGAGGTACAATACCTCAAACCCCGAACATGAAAAAGAGCCCTTCTGGACAGGCGGCGGCAACGGATGCCGCGCTTGGTCAAGAAGGGCTCTTTGACCACATGTTTGACCACAGACAGCGCCGGAGCACTCGGGAACAGTGGAATTAAGAGCGTCAAAGAGTGAGTGAAATGTAGCGGAAATGGTTAAAACCAATTAGAAATAACCACAAAAAATTTAGTTTAACCGTTTGGGAGCAAGATGCCGAGAGTTCGAGTCTCCCCACTCGGGCCAAAAACCGTCTCAAAATTGATGTTTTGAGACGGTTTTTGGAACTTTTTGGACAACAATGTATCTGGTGTTTTATACAAACAGGATATCAAACGTGGTCAAATTAGTTTTGAGGATTCGTTCCGAAAAGAGGCAAAGGCAAACTGTACAATTTTTGAAATATGGGGTCATGACCATCCAATTTCGACTACCGCACACGTCTACGGCCCTATCTTTGAATCTTTCATCGCAAAATCTGATAGGACCATCGCGCGTCCCAGCCTCGTTCCTCCCGACCGAGCCTTGTATAATGGCAGTTGAAAGCAGTGAAATAATCGAGCAAGGAGCAGTGTCATACGGATCCTCATTCTGGGCAACAACTTTACCTTCACCAACAATATGCCGAAAATGCTGGCTGAACTGACCGGGGCGGAGGTGGTCCACCACATCCGGGGCGGGCGCGGCTGTCGGAACAGCTGAGCCTCAACACCAAGCTGGGCAAACAGCCCCAGGTGGCGCTCCAAAAGGAGAAGTGGAACTATGTGATGCTCCAGGAGATGAGCCACGACCCCATCACCTCCCCCAAGAGTTTCTGCTCCAGTGTGGAGCAGCTTTGCCGGCAAAACGGGGCGGTGCCCATTCTGTTTGCCACCTGGGCCTACCAGAGGGGCGGAGCCAAGCTGGCGGCCAAGGGCTGGGCCTACGACGAGATGGCCCGAAAGCTGTCACAGGGCGGCGGGGGAAAATAACGCTCTGATTGCCGACGTAGGTTGGCGGTTTTATGAGTTGTCTGATACCTGGGACCTCTACGCCACCGTCATTCAGGCACACAAGGAGAACCAATTATGGCTCGAGAAATCTGCAAAGACGCAGCATTTCTGCCCCAGAAGGCGGTACCCGCCACGCCGGGGGGCCTGCGGATGGCGGCTGATCTGCTTGAAACCCTGGAGCACCACAAAGACGGCTGCGTGGGTATGGCGGCCAACATGATCGGCGTGAACAAGCGGATCATCACCTTTGATAACGAGGGGATCTATATGGTCATGTTCAACCCGGAGATCATCAAAAAGTCAGGGCCTTATCAGGCGGAGGAGGGCCGCATTTCCCTCACCGGCACCCACTCAGCCCAGCGGTGGAGTGCCATCAAGGTGCGCTGGCAAAATGAGAAGTTTCAAGAGCGGCTGAAAACCTTCACCGGCTGGACAGCCCAGATCATCCAGCATGAGATCGACCACTGCGAGGGCATCATCATTTAAGTAAGGGGGGCGCAGCCTGTGAACATTGCCATTCTCTCTGACACCCACGGCCTGTTGCGGCCGGAAGTGATGGGATGCCTGAAGACCGCCGACGCCATCCTCCACGCTGGGGACATCAACCGGCAGGAAATCGTGGACCAGCTTCGGCAGTACGCACCGTTGTACGCCGTCCGAGGCAACAACGACAAGGGGGGCGGAAGACCTACCCCACACCCTCACTGTCACCCTTGGCGGGGTGTCTTTTTACATGGTGCATAACAAAAAAAGAGGTCACGGCAGAGCTCCCCAGTATCGACGCGGTGGTGTTCGACCACTCTCATAAGTATTTCCAGGAGGAGAAGGACAGCCGCCTCTGGCTGTACCCCCGGCTCCTGTGGTCTCCGGCGGTTCCATCAGGAGATCACCATGATGATGGCGGAGGCGGAGAACGGGATCTTTCAGGTGGAGAAGATCACCACTCCCCACGAGGCGACATGATGGTGCTGGGGCTGACCTTTCCCCTCCAGCGGTTTTTGAAGCGGAGACCGCCCTCCCTATGGCGCCGAGCTGGACAGGAGGTCCTGCTGGGACCTCCTATCATCACTCTGCGAGGAAACCGTGTCTCCTAGCCGTCCACTGCCACAGCCGGTACACTTCGTCCACTATGATGTGACGCCCCTCCCCAGCCTGTTCCGGAGGGTGTTCTGGACGCCTCACCGTCGCCGGAGTTTCTCAGGAGCTGGTGGCGGACTATTTGGATCGGGCAGGGACGGTCGAGGTGATCCGAACCCATGGGCGCAGGGAGGTGGCTTTTCTCAACCGGGTCTGGGAGGATATGCTGGCATTGGATCTGTGTATGGACACGGAGCGGCAGGCCCAGCCCCCTGCTGGACCACGCCGCCAACACCCGCCCAAGCCGGTGCGTGGGCTTTGATGGCCTAGGGGCCAGGCACCGAACTGTTGGAGGGGAAGTGAGCGCAATGGAACAATCAACGGAAAAACCCTGCCACAAGAAGTGGAAAATCGCTGCTGGCATTTTTCTGTCGGTGCTGGTCCTGGCGGCGGGTGGCTTTTTCTGGTATGTGTCCGATTACTACAGGGCAGGGGACGTGGCCCTGGAGGTACTGGCCAGCGGAGATCATCTGGAGGTTTGGGACGACCTGACCAGCCTCTTCCCGTCCTCCTTCACGGATACCGCAATCATCTTCTACCCCAGTGCCAAGGTGGAGATGCCCTTCTACATGGCCATCTTCGATGTAAACGCGGCGGCGGAGGTGATGGAAGCGTTCCCTGATATCTCCCACTGGCACATCGCCGGACACTCCATGGCCTCTCAATTCGTTTCGGAGCCCCCAGACGAAGTGGACGGTCTGATCTTACTGGGGGACTACCTCTACGGCGACTATCCGCCTGCCAATACCCTCACCGTCTACGGCGCTCTGAACCAGAACGTGGAGGGCCAGATCGACTACACGGAAAATGTGGGCTTCCGGGGGAGAAGGGGCAGCCCACCGCTTTCTTCCCTGGAGCCAGTGTCCATTCCCATGGACGCTCCTCTGGACCTGAAAGCAGGGGAATGTTCCTGCACGGAAACCCACATGAGCGGCCATGTTCGCGTGACTGCGGAGGAGGCCGCCGACCATCTGGAGTGGATGGGCGACGCCGGAGAGAGGGAGTGGGACTTGGACATCCGCAAGCTGGCGGCCTACCACATGGGCTACGGGGCCTTCAAATTTTTCCGCACCCTCAACGCTTTTGAGCTGTTTTGGCACGCCGAGGGGATGAAGACCGCTTTCTCCGGCTGGGTACACCTCAACGGGGAGGAGTACATCGTCCGACCGGAGGATTGCTTCGACGATGCCGACAAGAACTGGGGCGGGGACTTCACCTTCCCCTGGGTGTGGCTGTCCTCTAACGATCTGGTGAGCAATGTTACCGGCAAGCGGCTCGCCAACAGCGTGTTCGAGGTGGGCGGCGGCAATCCCAAGGCCTTCGGCATCGCCCTAGGCCAGAAGCTGCTGGGCCAGTTCTACTACGAGGGCCAGGACTATGAATTCAATTTTAGCAAATTCTGGACTGGCAGCCGCACCTTCTTTGACTGCCGGGAGACGGATGCGGAAATCCATTGGAAGGTAGTCCAGACTACCTTCAGGGCCAAGATGGAGGTGGAGATCTCCTGCCCCAAGGCGGAAAAACTCCTCATCAACTACGAGTAGACGGCTATAAACGCCACACCCGACTGTGGAACTGCGGCAACGGTTCCGGCACTGTGCGGCTGTATGAGAGGAAGAGGGGGTGATGGACGACGTCCACACGGAGCATGTGGGCTGTGAGTACGGGGAATATCCCAAAGTTTTCCCGACAGCCTGTTTTTTGAAGCAGATGTGACGGATCGATACAGCAGACTTCACCTACTGTGATTTTATCACCGAGAAGATCATAAATTTGCGGTATGATAGAAAAACAACAGTAAGGAGGTATTCCATGGTTGCTGGAAAGAAGCGGCGCAGAGCCGTTGTGGATCAATCGTCCTGCGTGGCCTGCGGCTGCTGTATAAAGGTTTGTCCCCTGCAGGCGATTGAGATTGTCAGGGGTGTCATGGCTCAGGTCAACGGGGACAAATGCGTGGGCTGCGGTAAGTGTGCCAAGGAATGCCCCGCCAGCGTGATCGAGATCCGGGAGGTGGAGGCATGAAAAAGCACTGGTATGATTATCTCTGGATCGCCTCCATCACCTATCTTGTGCTGGGCTTTTTCAACATCCTGTTTGCTTGGCTGGGATTGCTGTGCTTCTTCATTCCCCTCGTGCTCTCTGTGGTTAGTGGGACAAAGGGCTATTGTAACCGCTATTGCGGCCGAGGTCAGCTGTTTGGGCTGTTGGGCGGACGCTTTGGCCTGTCACGGAAGAAGGACATCCCCAAATGGATGAAGAGCAAGGCCTTCCGATACGGCTTTCTGATTTTTTTCTTCGCAATGTTCTTCCTAATGCTGTGGAACACCTATCTGGTATTTGCCGGAGCGCAGGATCTGAGGCAGGTGGTCACGCTGTTGTGGACCTTTAAGCTCCCCTGGCACTGGGCTTACCACGGTACCCTCTTTCACCCCGGCGTGGCGCAGTTTGCTTTCGGTTTTTACAGCGTTATGCTGACCTCTACCGTCCTGGGCCTCATCACCATGGTGCTGTTCAAGCCCCGCAGCTGGTGTGTCTACTGTCCCATGGGCACCATGACACAGCTGATCTGTAAGGTAAAAGAGGGATCCATTTTGCCTTGATACAATATGCAAAAGGGCCTGCTTGCTTTACGCCGTCCGCCCTGGCATCCCCCAGATCATTTCATACCATTTTGCCGCCGTATGCGTCGGGGTGGAACCTTATTTACATCCAGATCTTCTTCTGGATTTTGGTGAGCTTATCCGGCGGGGTGATGCCCGGCATCCGATCCCGCCGGGCCTGCCGCGCCGCGTTCATCTGCTGAATCAGCACTTTCAGCTTCGCCTCACACTCCTCCCGTGGGTGGGCGTAGACGCATTTGGATTGCTTGGTGCCGTCCGGCCAGGTGGGGGGGAGTAGCGGCCTTCGAACAGGTGGTCGTTGATCTGGGTGATGTACCCGGTGCCGGGCGTCCAGGTCTTTCTCAGCACCGGCTGGAAGTCTTTGGCTACGCTCTGTTCCGACTGAGCGGATTCCTCCCGTACTTCGTTGCCTAGCCCCCGGCCGATCTTGGTCGCCGTCTTGCTCTGCATATCCCCGGTGACATGGGTATAGATGTTCAGGGTAGTGGCCGCCGATACATGGCCCAGCATGGCGGAGAGGGGCTTCACATCCATGCCGCTCTCTAAGGGCAAGGTGGAAAAGGTGTGGCGTAAATCGTGAAATCTGATTCTTTTGCACCCTGCCCGCTCCGGAATGATCTGGAGTCGCCGGCGCACCGCCCCCCAGTGTCATGGGCACGTCCTCTTTGACAGGGGAGGGGAACATCCACCGGGAGTCCACCGTTTCTCGGTAGTGCCGCAGTATCCCCACCACGCAGGGCGGCAGGACCCAGTCTACGGATGGAGGCGCGGGTCTTCGGGACGCTCCCATGGAGCTATCCCTTCACCCCGTAAATCTGCTTGTTTACGGTCAGGGTTCTGGTTTTGAAGTCCAGGTCGTCCCACTGGAGGGCCAGCAGTTCGCCCCTCCGCCAGGCCGGTACACAGATCCAGGAGAAACAGCTCGTAATAGCCCTCCGCCTGAGCCTGGATGAAGAAGCGCCGGAGTTCCTCCTGCACCGCTTTCTCCAGCGCGGACCGGCAGACGGCGTGGAGGCCGCGCGCCATGGAGTCGGAGAGCACCTTGCCGAGGATGAGCCGCCCAGCCGTTTTCATCCAGGTATAGAACTGCTGGAGGTCCTTCTGGGGCAGCTGGTTCAGAGGGATCTTCCCCAGCTCAGGGAGGATGTGCTGATAGATCTTCGTTTTGTAGTTCACCTGGGTGGTGGGGCGGATCTGGGGCTTGACGTAGTTATGATACCAGAAGTCCAGCCACTCCCCGAAGGGTGTCTCCGGCCGGACCTTTTCTGTCCTGGGGGCGGTCGCCGTCTCCCAGAGCTGCCTCAGTTTCTCCCGGCACTCCCGTTTCGTCTTAGCCAAGACATTCTTCGTTTTGGGCAGGCCTTTCTCGACGTAACCGACGACCACCCAGCCCTCCCAGCGGCCGTCCTTGCGCTGGTGGACGGAACTCTCGCCCTTTTTTCGCCGTTTAGCCATGGCGTGCACCTCCTTCCGGCCTGTTTTTCTGCCGCGGTTTCAGGCCTTTCCTCAGGAGATTTTCCAGGAAGCCGCCTATGATGTGGCTGGCCTCCTGCTGCATGTCCGACGTCACATGGGTGTAGGTGTCCAGGGTGAAACTGGCGTTGGTGTGGCCCAAGATGCCGGACAGGGTCTTGGCGTCCACGCTGCTGGTGAGGGCGTGGGTGGCAAAAGTGTGCCGCAAATCGTGGAATCGAATCGCAGGCAGTCCCGCCGCTTTTAAGATCCGCTTCATCCAGTAGTAGGCGGCGCTTGGGCGCACTGGCTTCTCCGGAGCCAGAGGTTTTGGGAAGCTCCACTGGCTGATGGCATGTTTCTTCCGTTCCCGTAGCCGCTGGACGGTGCTGGGCGGCAGGTGGATGGTCCGCCGCCCCTGGCTGGTCTTTGTTTCGCCGATCTCCAACTCCCCAGCCTTGGGGACGTTCACCGACCGAAGGACCTTCAGTGTCCGGCCTTCTCGTCGAAGTCCTGCCAGATCTCGTTGCGGTCCACCGTCGCCAGGAAGGTGTCCACCTGCTCCTTTGTGAGGATCTGCTTGGGTTTATAGCTGGCCTTGGGCACCGCGGCCCCGGGCGATCACATGGGCTGCCTCCGCGTCCTTCAGGCACCGGTGGAGCCATGGCGTGGATGCGGAGTACCATGGTGTCTGACAGCTCGTGCCCGTATTCCGAGTACTCGAGGACACGGCCCTCGTGTTTCAGCTTTCGATACAATTTCAGAATGTCCATGCGGGCTACCCAAGACACGATCTTATCCCCCAGATAGGGCTTGATATGGCACCGGATGAACTGATCGTAGCTGCGTAAGGTGTTGGGCCGCAGAGTGGCCGCACCGTAGTCCTCCATCCACCGGTTCAGCCATTCTCCCAAGGTCATGCGGACTCAGTGAGATAGGCCACCGCTTTTGGTACGTCCTTCGGAACATCTTTTCCTTCCAGATACAGTTTTCCCAGACGGTAGGCGACGCAGGCGTTGTCCTGAGCCGCCGTTTTTTCATACCAGGATACCGCTTCCTCCGTTCTCTTTTGGCTTTGCAGAAGCTTCCCCAATGCGTACTGGGCGAAGTTATATCCCGCGTCAGCCGCCCGCCGGAACCACAGCTCCGCCTGCTGGTCATCGGGGAGGATGCCTCGCCCGTCCCGCCAGCACCTACACCTGCTCTGCCTCGTCCCGAGACTGATTCCACTGTTCATAGTACTCTGCCACCATAGGGACCTTGGCCAGCTCATCCACGATGGCATTCACCTGGGCCTTTATTGGCTTTTTCAGGTAGCCATAGACCTTTTTGACCTTGTGGTCCTCCAGCATCCCAGCCAGCGTATCCATCCGCTCTGCGATGGCAGGGTTGTGATACAGGCCTGTCTCCATCCTCCAGATGAGCCGTCCCATGGCCTCCATTGCCGCGTCCCGCACTTGGCTGTAGAACAGATCTTTCTGCTGATGCAGAGACGGAAGCTCGTCACGGAAGATCTCATTGGACAGCTGGGAGCGCATCTTCTCGATACCTTTTTCCGTTAGAAAACCCTGCTGGGGATCCGCCGACCAGACCATCATGTGGATGTGAGGGTGGTGCTTCTTGTCGTGGAAGGCGGCATACCATCGGAAGTTGCTGGGCAAGATTTTCATTGCTTGGGCCAGTTCCGTCTGATGGGCTAGCAATAACCGGCGCCAGCTCTCGCTGTTCTCATAGCACAGCCGGTGGGCGTCCTCCCGTTTCAGGGAGTTGACGAAGGTCCACACCAGCCCGGTATGCCCGTTGATCTCCTCCATGGTTTTTCCAGATCGGCAGGACCGTCAGCAGAAAACAGTCCGTGGGAGCGGGGGCGCTCCGCCATATATTCCAAGTAGTCGCTGCCGTTTCAGGGTCTGATGTAGCCCGACTTCTGGAGCAGTCCCAGCATCACTCAGCCCCCTCTCTGGAAAAGAAGCGCGTCTTCGAAGTTGATTTCTTTTACTTCTTTGGCGCATCGGACCAGGGTTTTTCTCAGCTGATCCAGATCCAGTGTCTATGTCGGCGGCCAGGACATTCTCCATGAGACTCTGCTCCACCGCTAGCAGGCGTCCCATCCGTTTGCCCAGGGCGCCCAGCTTGCCCTCCAGCACATCGGATAGGGCACGAAGCAGGTAAGCAGCGGCAGATTCCGCGTCCAGATAGCCAGAGTAGAACCGAACGGCTTTTTCAATAAATTCGTTTTTGGTCGTACAGTTGTCCCTCTGGTAGTGGGACTCCACATGAACCCATACATTATCGTCCATCCAAACAGTGTGTCTATGTCTATTTTCATCCATTGTCAAATTCCTCCAAACTCTGTCGTAGCGTCAGCGAGTATCCCTCAACAGCGGGGATATTCGCCTGTTTTTCTGGAAACAGCGTCAATCGCAGTTTGGGCGTTCCGAAAAAGCGTCAGCCCCGCCCACGGAAACCGCCCGCATTGCGGGTGGAGGTGACCGCATAGGCGCACAAAGGCATCAGGGCTTTCTCCTGCCTATCTTTCGTTCCTCGAAAATCGTTCGAGTGACCGAAGATTTGTCGTCCAAGCAGTGGGAACAGCGGCCCCAAGCTGTCGGGAGGGGCAGGCCCCCCTTCCGTTGCCAGAAGTATTTGCGCGCAGTATTCTCACTCATCCCAACCGCGTTGCCAATGGCCTGGATGCTGGGCCAGCACTGGCGGGTTTGTGTTTTTCACACTGCCGCAGGAAACCTTACACCGCCAATTCCACAGGACACAGCCCTAGGAGAACGATACCTCAATGTTTTGCCTTTCCATCTATACAGGCGGCGGGCAGGACTATTCACAAGAAAGTAAAAGTAGACCAGGCTGAAATCAGCCTGGTCTTTCATTGTTTATGCGGCGCAAATTTTTAACCGTTCCGATATTGATGTTCTAGGTGATTCCGCAGTGCATAGCAAAGCTACCCTACGGTAAAATAAGGACATCTTTTTCACAGGAGGGTTTTGCTCATGAGTATCACTAGTCAGCAGATCGAAGCGTTCTCTCAAAACCTGTACGAGGAGGAGCGCAGCCCCGGCACCATAGAGAACTACGTTCGTCACGTCCGCACCTTTGCGGCGTGGCTGGGCAGAGGAGAGGTGACGAAAGAGGTGGCGGCTGGATGGAAAGCGTATCTGGTGACGGCAGGCTACGCCCCTGCTACCATCAACGCCATGCTGGGTAGTCTAAACCGTTTCTTTGCTTTTATGGACTGGCAGGATTGCCAGGTCAAGACTCTGCGGCTTCAGCGTCGCTTGTTTCGGGATGACAGCAGGGAACTGACCCGCGCGGAGTACGACCGCCTGCTGACTACTGCCCACGCTCAAGGCAGGGAGCGGCTGGCCCTGCTCATGGAGGCCATCTGCGCCACCGGCATCCGTGTGAGCGAGGTACGCTATCTCACTGTGGAGGCCGTGCAGAAAGGACGGGCGGAGATCGCCCTCAAGGGGAAGGTGCGCACTATTCTCATCCCCAGTAAGCTACGGAAAAAGCTGCTCAAATTCGCCCGAAAAAACAAAACCGCCTCCGGCGAGCTCTTCCTCACCAGAAACGGAAAGCCCATGTCCCGAAAGCAGATTTGGGCAGAGATGAAGGCCTTGTGTAAAGCGGCTGGGGTAGCCCCGTCCAAAGTGTTCCCCCACAATCTGCGGCACCTGTTCGCCCGGACATTTTATAAAGTTTGCAGGGACGTTGCCAAGCTCGCTGACGTGCTGGGTCATTCCAGCATGGAGACGACCCGCATCTACCTGATCTCCACCGGAACGGAGCATGTAAAGCAGTTAGAGCGGCTGGGTTTGGTAGGATAGGACAAACTTCATAGTTTGTCCTAGATTAGCAGAAACCCAACCGGCAGAGTACATATTCACAGGGACATTTTAGCATGGAAATCACGGGAGCGCAAGAGATTCGCTGGTTTGGGGCATGGAAAATCAAGCCAATCAAGCCTCTTTTTTGATTGGCCTTATTTTGTGCGCTTGATTTACCGCCCCATGTGCCGCATGGGGTGTTTTTCATGCCATACGGCGGAACCTTTGCTAACTGGCACCGCCCTTTTGATAGACAGACTATGAAGTTTGTCACTGGCAGGGAAACAGACGGAGGTGGTCGACATACTTCATACGGCAGACTTCAGCACAGCCGGAGCTCCGTCCGGCCAGAGTGATTTTTCGTGCGAGGGAGGTGAGTGGTTGATGGGCCATGCCCTTGCCCTGCCCCTGCTGGATTTTCTGGCATATAAGGCGGGCTGCGCATACCTCTCCGACCTGCCCCGTGCCACCGGCTGGCAGAGGGCGCGACTGATGCGTGCGCTGGAGAATATTCCAGCAGACGCAGCCAGCCTCCACGACTGGAACGACGCGCTGGATTATCTGACACAGGCCTCTCCTGCGTCTACCACGCAGGAGGCCAGAGCGCGGCTGATGGCCGCATTGAGCAACCCCGTCAATACGGGGTCATACAAAAGGAGAACAGAGGCGATGAAATAACGATTTAGACGGCCCTGGGCGTCGCTGCTCACCATCGTGATGGTGCTTGGACTGTTGCCCACGGCAGCTATCGCCGCACCTGCAACAGGCAGAGTGAACCTGTCCGGGGTGGGGAACCTCTAGGACTACCCGGTTCACCAAAAGGCAGACGACGGCCAGAACGGATAGGACTATGTTTATTACGGCGGTTTGAAATGGCGGGTGCTGGACACCGAGGCCGCCGCAACCGACACGGAAGAGAGCGTTCTGCTGTTAAGCGAGAATGCCCTCAATACCGGCCAGCCATGGGACGGCTACCGTATATATTCCGTGGCTATTGTGTACTCATCTTCTGTGCCAGCACTTTCAAAGAGTGATAGAAGGCAAATGAGATGGAGTGGAAACAGCAAAAAAACAAGCGGAAATAATACAAAAAACTTTTCAGTACTTATTTGGGAAGATAGACGACCTATCCATTCCCCTCAAAAGAGAAATTCCGGAAGTCCTTGGGACAGTAGCTTGTGGTGGAAATCCTACGGTTGAAAAACGCTCGCAAAATCGGGTTTGACCACAGCGTCGCCCACAGACACGAAAAACTTGCTTCTTCTTTCTCCGCATGGTATTATGCAAAAAACTGAATATCTGGGTGTAGTTCAGTTGATAGAACGCGCGGTTTGGGAGCGCGAGGCTCGTGGGTTTAGTCGCACCACTCGGCTCGCTGAAAAAGCCGTCGACTTTTGTCGGCAGTCTTTTGCTATACTATATCCTTGAGGGAGTGCAAGGTAACAAAGCTTTCAAAGCACCATAATTACACTTGAAAGTAAAAACGAGTGACAGAATTTGGTTGTTGTATATAATTATACAATATCTTAAAAATCTATGATTTTCCAGTTGTTTTAAGTGCTTATAATAACGCTGGATCCGCACTAAGAAAATTTTCGGACATACCCCGTTTTCAATGTATTATAAGCATAGATGGAGCGGATACAATTGATGAGAAACAATCCAAAACATCAAAATTAGTGATGAGGAAACGTCAGGTGAAAGATGATTTGGAAGAAAGCATTTTGAACGGAATCAAATCCACTCTACTTTCGCGTACAGGCTTTCGTAGTAATCCCATTGTCATTCAGGCTGTAGGCGGCGGATGGACTGTGTGAATTTGTTGCTGCGTTCTGGTTTTAAAACTGGTTTCGTGCCTATATATGTCTCTTTATCGGTGGATTACACTATCAATAGCAGTTGGAAGAGTTATAAGTATGGTGCGGGTTAAAGCGCTAAAGGGTTTTAGGTCATAAAGCTGACAAAAGCGGGCTTGGGTGATAAGATTCAAGTAAACCTGAAAACGGAGGAATAACGTGATGGACAAACCAAAGCAGATGATTGTCATGCGGCGCGACTTGAAAATGCGAACGGGGAAAATCGCTGCACAGGCTGGCCATGCGTGCGTGACCGCTGTGCTCGCAGCGCTGGAAAAGGAGCGTCGGATGGGACAGGTGCGCGCGGAAGTCGGCGGTATCCTGCTGACGCCGGGTGGCGGGGCGGCAACTCCGCTGAGCGAGTGGTTTGCAAGAGGCGTGGCCAAGGTATGCGTATATGTCGATTCCGAGGAAGACCTGCTTGCAATAGACCGAAAGGCAAAAGCGGCCGGCCTGCTGTCCGCGCTGATTTGCGATAACGGATTGACGGAATTTCATGGGCAGCCGACCTATACCTGTCTGGCACTCGAACCCGCGCTGCCCGAACAGGTCGATCCGATCACAGGGGATCTGCCGCTGTTTTAACGGGCAAAAGGGAAAAGCAATCGTTTCGTGCAGGGTACACAAAACCGCAGGTTTTGCGTACCCTGCCTTTTTATGCATACAAAGAAAACGGAAAAATAAAACGGCGGCGGAAATATGCGCGGATTCTTACTTTCATTTTACATGGATTTCGTTGCGGTTGGCAGGGCGGTCCGGTACAATTACTTAGGCGAGAAAATGAGATCAAAAAGCAGATTGGAAAGGAGCCTTTTTGTGCTGGAACTTAAGCATATCAAAAAGTCCTATGATGGGATGCCCGTGCTCAGGGATATCTCGATTCAGGTAGGGGACGGGGAGATCGTTTCGATCCTGGGACCGTCCGGCTGCGGCAAGACGACGCTGCTCAACCTGATCTTGGGCATCACGGACGCAGACGAGGGGCAGATCCTCTACAATGGCGAGGATCTGACGCATACGGTGATGGAAAAACGGGGCTTTAACATCGTTTTTCAGGATTACGCGCTGTTCCCGAACCTGAATGTTTATAAGAATATCATTTACGGTCTGAAAAACAGGCCGGGGATCTCTGCACGGGAAGAGGTGGAGGAGCTGATCGACCTGCTCGGCCTGCGCGAGCACCTGGATAAGCGCATCGATCAGTTGTCGGGCGGCCAGAAGCAGCGTGTGGCGCTGGCGCGCACTATGGTGATGAAGCCGCGCATCCTGTTGCTTGACGAACCGCTCTCTGCGTTGGACGGAGTCATCAAGGAGTCGATCAAGGATCGTATCCGCACGATTGCGAAAGAGTACCACCTGACAACCATCATCGTCACACACGATCCGGAGGAAGCGCTCACGCTTTCCGACCGCGTGCTGATTATCGATCAGGGAAGTATTTCGCAGTATGCGCAGCCAGCGGAGATCATCTGCCGGCCGCAGAACGATTTTGTGCGGAAATTCATTTTGAACCAGCTTGAGATCAAGCGGAACAATATCTATGCGCTGTTTGGAGGCGGGGCGGCGCGCGGCAAGGCGGTGTGATTCGGTATGATGCGCAAGAACAGGGAACTGCGGATCGTATTCCTTGGAATCGTCGTGTTGTTCGCGGTGTTCCTTGTCATACCGGCGCTGCAGCTTCTGCTTAAATCCGTTTGGGGGGCAAACGGGCTGACCGTGGAATTCTACGCCTCGGTATTTGCGCAAAAGGGCTTTGGAGCAGCCCTGCGCAACAGCTTTGTTGTTTCCGCGGCCGCGGCCGCAGCGGCGGTAATGCTGGCGTTTGTGATCGCGTATGCGATTCACTATACGCGCTTGCCGCGCCCGTGCAAACGGCTGCTACAGGCGGCCGCGACGCTGCCCATGTTCCTCCCGACCATCACCTACGGATTTGCCATCATCTACTCGTTTGGCAAGCAGGGACTGATCACGCAGTTGCTCGGCTTCCAAATGTTTAATATCTACGGCTTCGGCGGTCTGATGACCGGTTATGTCATCTATACTGTACCCGTCGCGTTCCTGCTGATCCACAATACGATGGGATACATTGACAAAAAGACGCTGACGGTTTCCAGGGTGATGGGGGATGGCGCGCTGTCCACCTTCTGGATCGGCGTTCTCCGGCCGCTGCTAGGGACGCTTGCAGGGGCGTTCATCCAGGCGTTTTTCCTCAGCTTCACGGATTTCGGCATACCGGCGTCGGTCGGCGGCCGGTATGAGGTCGTGGCTACCGTGCTGTATAACCAGATGCTCGGCGGCATACCGGATTTTAACCGCGGCGCGGTCGTCGCCATGATTATGCTGCTTCCCTCGGTTGGCAGCATCTGTCTGCTGCAGCTGTTGGAGCGGTTTAATATCCGTTACAGCCGCATTTCGGATGCGGAGCTGCGCAGGAACACGGTGCGCGACGTGGGCTGGGGGCTGTCGGGCGTCATGATCGCGGCGGCGGTGCTGGCGGTGTTCGCGGTGATTTTTGTTGTGCCGCTGGTGGAGGACTGGCCGTACCGCACGGCGTTCTCGCTCGAGCATGTGCGCGAGGTGCTGTCCGACAGCAACCTGCTCCGTATTTACACGCGTTCCATCTGGATGGCGCTGCTGACCGCGCTGTTCGGGACGCTGCTGGCTTACGGCGCCGCGCTGATTACGGCGCGCAGCTCGCTGTCGGGAGGGTATAAGAAAGCGGTCGAAAGCATCGCGCTTGTGACGAACACCATTCCAGGCATGGTGCTGGGCATCGCGTTCCTGTTTTCATTCTCCGGCTCGGCGTTGCAGAACACGCTGGAGCTGATGGTCCTGTGCAACATCGTCCACTATTTTTCCACGCCCTATCTGATGATGAAGAACTCGCTTTCCAAAATGAATGCGGGCTGGGAGACGACCGCGATGCTCATGGGGGACAGCTGGATCAAAACCATTCTGCGCGTGGTCACGCCTAACGCGCTGTCCAGTCTGATCGAGGTGTTCAGCTATTACTTTATCAACGGCATGGTCACGATCAGCGCGCTGGTCTTCATCGCGGGCGCACGCACCATGGTGCTGACGACCGAGATTAAGCAGCTGCAATATGTCAATAAGTTCAACGAAGTGTTCGTCCTGTCGCTGCTGATCCTGTTTACCAACCTGATTGCAAAAGCGTTGTTTTCCTGGCTTGCCAACCGCAGCTCACAGAAGAAAAAGGCGTGACGCGGCCGGCGTTTCTCCTGCAAACAAACTTTGTTTCTATCGCTTACGATAACAGACCGGAAAGGAATTTGATTATGATAAAACTGAGAAAACTGATGTCGCTGGGGCTTGCCTGCTCGCTGTCCCTGTCCGTTCTGGCGGGCTGCGGCGCGAAAGCCGCGGATGAGCAGGTCATTATCTACTCCAACGCAGACGACGAGGCAATCACCGCCATGTCCAACGCGCTGGACGCCAACGGCTATGAGGGCAGGTACATTTTTGAGACGTTCGGCACATCCGAGCTGGGTGGCAAGCTGCTTGCCGAGGGAACGAATCTGGAGGCCGATCTGGTGACCATGAGCACCTTTTACCTGCAGAGCGCGCAGGAGCAGAACGGCATGTTCCTGCCGCTGGAATTTGACGTGAACACGCTGGAAGCCGTGCCGGACTACACCGCGCCGATCACCTCGCAGGAGGGGGCGATCATCCTCAATACCGAGGTGCTGGCCGAGGCGGGGCTGGACAAGCCGGCCAGCCTGCAGGACCTTGCCGACCCGAAATACGTGGGACAGGTTGCGGTGACGGATATCCAGTCCTCCTCGACCGCTTGGCTGATGATACAGGCGCTTGTCTCCGCGTATGGCGAGGACGGCGCCCAGGAGGTGCTGCACGGCATCTATGAAAATGCGGGCGACCATATCGAATCCTCCGGCTCCGCGCCGCTCAAGCTGTGCCGCGCGGGCGAGGTGGCTATCGGCTTCGGCCTGCGCCATCAGGCGGTCGCGGACAAGGCGGACGGACTGCCGATTGATTTCGTCGACCCGACGGAGGGCAACTTCTCTCTGACTGAGTCGGTCGCCGTGCTGGACAAGGGTGACGCGACCAATCCGGAGGCCATGAAGATGGCGCAGTGCATCATTGAGAACGGCCGCGCTGCGCTGCAGCAGACCTATCCCAACCCGCTTTACGAGGGGGAGGGCGCGGATTCCGCTAACAAATCCGCTTATCCGAAAACCTTTGACCAGCCGCTGACCTTCGAGCTGTTCTCAGCGCATCAGGCGCTTTCCGAAGCGGCCAAGCCGTAAGACAGGAGTGATTGACTATGACGCAAGCCTATAAGCTTCTTACCCCGGGGCCGCTGACGACCACGGACTCGGTCAAGCGGGAAATGCTGGTGGACCGCTGCACCTGGGATGACGACTATAAGGCCGTGACCCAGAAAATACGCCGCCGGCTGTTGGAACTGGCGCAGGTATCCGAGCAGGAGTATACGGCGGTGCTGATGCAGGGCAGTGGCACGTTCGGCGTGGAAAGCGTGCTGTCCAGCGTAGTCGGCGCGCAGGATAAGCTGCTGATCTGCTCGAACGGCGCTTACGGGGAGCGCCAGGTTCAGATCTGCGAATGGAACCGCATCCCATATGCGCACTATGCGGAGGCTTACGACAAGGTGCCGGACGCGCGCAAGATTGCGGACATACTGGCGCGGGACCCGTCCATTACGCATGTGGCTATGGTACACAGTGAAACCACGACCGGCATCCTGAACGATATCCAGGCCGTCGGCGCCGTGGTCAAGGCGGCGGGCCGTACATTCATCGTGGACGCGATGAGCTCGTTCGGCGGCGTGGAAATTCCGGTCGCAGACTGGGGCGTTGACTTTCTGATTTCAAGCGCGAACAAGTGTATCCAGGGCGTGCCGGGGTTCTCTTTCATCCTCTGCCGGCGTGCCGCCCTGCTGGCCAGCGAGGGCAAGGCGCGTTCGCTGTCGCTCAACCTGCTCGACCAGTGGCGCGGCATGGAACGGGACGGCAAATGGCGCTACACCTCGCCGACACATGTTGTGCTGGCGTTTTCCAAAGCGCTGGAGGAGCTGGCGGAGGAGGGAGGCATTCCGGCGCGCCACCGCCGCTACGCGGCCAACAACCGCCTGCTGATCGAGCGCATGCGGCAGCTCGGCTTTGCCACCTACATCGGGCCGGAGCACCAGTCGCCGATCATCACGACGTTTTGCTATCCGGCGGGTGTTTCGTTCCGTTTTCCGGAATTCTACCAGTACATCAAGGCGCGCGGTTATGCGATCTATCCCGGCAAGCTGACCGAGCGGGATACGTTCCGTATTGGCACCATCGGCGAGGTTTACGAGGAGGATATCGAAAAGCTGGCCGCGATTATTTATGATTTTCTGCGTGAGAGGAAAGGGGAGACTGCATGATACAGGCGGTGATTTTTGACTGGGCGGGTACGACCGTGGACTACGGCTGCTTCGCGCCGGTACAGGCCTTTATCGAAGCGTTCCGTCAGTTCGGCATCGAGCCGACCATGGAGGAGACGCGTACTCCCATGGGGCTGCTGAAAAAGGACCATATCCGGACAATGCTGGGGATGGAACGTATCGCGCGGGCCTGGCGGCAGGTGTACGGCCGGAAGGCAGGAGAGGCGGATGTGGAAGCGATTTACGCACAGTTCGAGCCTGGGCTGCTTTCCATTCTGGAGCAGTTCACCGCACCCAAGCCGCACGTCTGCGAAGCGGCGGCCGCGCTGCGGGATATGGGCGTCAGGATCGGCTCGACGACCGGCTACACAGATGCGATGATGGAGATTGTCGCGCCGTGTGCGGCGCGGCAGGGCTACGCGCCTGATCTCTGGCTCAGTCCGGACAGCGTCGGCGGCCTGGGGCGTCCCTATCCGTACATGATCTTTGAGAATATGCGGCGGCTGGGCGTCTCCTCAGTGAAAAATGTACTCAAGATCGGCGATACGGTGTCCGATATGCAGGAGGGCGTCAACGCGGGCGTCTGGACGGCCGGCGTAATCGAAGGCAGTTCGGCGCTCGGCCTGAGCGAGGAGGAGTTTAGCGCGCTTCCACCGGAGGAACGGGAGACGCGCTGTCGTGAAGCCGCGCGCCGCTTCCGTGAGGCGGGCGCGCATTTCGTGTTGCGCACCCTGGCCGATGCGCCGCGTCTGGCAGCATTTTTGGGCGGGTGACAGGCCCGCAAAAGAAGCTCGGGATATACAAAAAGGGACGTCTGCAAGACGTCCCTTTTTGATTGGGGGGATCAGCTTTGGACGGTTTCCGCGGTTTTATCTTCCCGACGGAAACGCACCATGCCCGTGCGGTCGAGGGCGACCATAAGTACGGGGATGAAAACAAGCTGGAGGATGATGCCGGGGATGGCGGTCAGGAACGCGCCGGACAGGAACAGCTGCCAGGTAAACGGCTCGCCGCTCACGCCGGTGAGCAGCACACGGACAACACCCCATACGATACGCCCGCCGATCATCGCCGCAATCAGAGAGCGGTACAGCGATATGACGCACTGCCAGCGGGAGTGGTTGTACAGGTAGCCGGCGATGATGCCGTAGGCGGCCAGTTCAAAGGCCATGGCGATGCCGGTCGGGAAGATTGGCGGCATACCGAACATGGCATACCGCAGCAGCGGAAGGACAAAGCCTACCAGGCCGCCGTACTGCCAGCCGCAGAGCAGGCCGCAGAGCAGGACCGGCAGATGCATGGGCAGCAGCATGCCGCCGATTTGCGGGATCTGTCCGGTGAAAAACGGAAGGACGATGCCGAGGGCCATGCACAGTGCGGCGAGGATCAGGTCGTAAATGCGCTGTTTGGATGTTTTTTGTTTCATAGCGGGGATACTCCTTATCAAAAGTCTGGATATGCGCCTCTTCTGAGGGCGGGGCCTTCATGGCTTTTTTACGGAGCGCGGGGGATAAAACCGCCTTCGTGGCGGGGTGCGTCAAAGGAAGAACGCGCTCGTGTCGAGCATCATGTCGCTGCCGGAGGCAACGCGGTACCGCTGGAAATACCGTTCCTCAAAGGGGATCCAGCGTTCCTGAAACGCGGCGTAGTGCGCGCCCTCCCTCGCCTGCAGACGGCGGGCCTGGGCTTCGCCCGAGCAGGTCAGGAACAGCCGCAGGTCATAAAAGCCGGATAGCGACGGATGCAGGGAATAGCTCCCCTCCACAATGGTAAGAGGGGCGGGCGCAAGCGTTTCCGGCGCGAGCATTTGTCCGGTCTGGCAGGAATACGGCCGGTATATGGCGCTGCCGCCGGCGCGGAGCGGAACCAGGACCTCCTCGCGGAACCGCGAGAGATCCATATTCCCAGCCGGTTGCTCCGCCCAATCCGGCGGGCGCTGGTCAAACGGGAGGTAAAAATCATCCATATGTACCACGCGGCAGGGGAACAGCTCCTGCAGGAGCCGTGCGAAGCCGGTTTTGCCGCTGCCGCAGCGGCCGTCGACCGCAACGATAGCGGGTCTGCCGCTCTGCGTCAGCCGCTGTACCGACAAAAGGGCGGGGAAGTAGCCCGCGTAGGAGGTGCGAAGCAAGCGGTAATGCGGCCGGTAGGCGGCGCGGAACGCCTCGCTGTGGCGGGGCGGCGGGCAGCCCTGAGCGCGGTAGGCTGCCACCCAGTCCGCCATGCCGGGGACCGGCAGGGGGGAGAGGGCGCCCAGCCGCCGCGCCAGCCCGTCTGCGGAGCCGTGGTGCGCGGCGGCCGTGCGGAGGAGCAGATCGGCCAACAGGGGGACCGTCGATGCCGTACCCAACCGGTAATCCAGATGGAAGCGTGACAGGCCGTTCCCGAGCGGATCGGGCGCGGGGGCGCAGACATCCGGGGCAAGCGTCTCCCACTCGCGGAAAAGCGCCTGCTGGACCGCGGTCCGGTCCGAGACCAGATGCTCCGGCCCGAATTCGCTTTGATACGCCAGCTTGCCGAAATCCTGCGGCTGCATCGCGGGATAGCGCTCTCTATGGAACTGCAGGATGCTTGCAAACGACAGGCTCATGGGGACAGCTCCCGCACCGCCAGCTCCGCCGCGCGCTGGAGGTATTCGTCAAGCCGGCGGTCCTCCGTCCCCGCGACAAAAATGCCGCAGGTCGAAGAGGGGATCAGGATTTTAGGGGCTTCTGCCCCGGATACTGCGGAAGCCATGGCGGGCGAAACCTCGCCCATGATGCCGTTTGCCAGGATAATGCCGATCGGGCCGAGGATCAAATCCGCGCGGGCGGCATTGTAGATAACGGCGTTTTCACCGGTCGCCCCTTGCGCCGCCCCAGCCTTGAGCATCGCGTTTGTGGCGAGAACATTGGTGCCGACACAGCGCAGCACGCAGTCCTGCGGCAAAACGGGCGCCAGAAGGCGGATAAGCTGCGCCCCCATGCCTCCGCCCTGTCCGTCCAGAACCAGCACGCGGCGGGACTGTTGTTTTTTCATTGGTCTGCCTCCTCTGATGGGGATTCAATGGCGGCTATGGGACCGGCCTGCCTTCTGGCACCGGTCCACAGCCGCCGGATCGCATACGATCGAACCTGCTTCCGGATACAGTATACATTACACTTTATTATATCAGCCGACCAGGGTGGTGCGTCAAGCCCCAATCAGAAAAATATGAGAATCCGCCTCAGGTCGGTGCGGTGGAAAGGCCGCGCTTCAGCTCGCGCACAAACACCTCGGCCGCGCGGGTGAACACCTGGTATTTTTTCCAAGCCAGATACATCCAGGATTCGAGCCGCGGCTCGAGCGGGCGGAAACACAGGCTGCGGCTGCCCGACAGGTCCACCAGCTTGTCCAGCGTGAACAGGCAGCCCATGCCCTCCTCCACGGCCAGGACGAGTGTGTTGACCAGATTGCCGGTGGCCACCACCCGCAGCTTTTCATAGCCGTAGCCCAGCCAGCCGGAAAGCCCGTCCTCCCCCTCTAACTGGCGGGAGGCGATGAGCGGGACGCCGGGCAGGTCCTCCGGACGGATGCGCGTCAGCCGCGCCAGTGGATGATCCCTGCGCATCAGAAGTCCCCAGGTATCCGGACTGGGCAGGCGCAGGTAGTCGTATTTGCCCATGTCGAACGGTTCGATGAGCGTACCAAAGTCGATTAACCCCTGGTCCAGCCGGTCGGTCACATCATAACCGTCCCCGCTGGAAAAATGGAAGCGGATGGCCGGATACCGGCGCTGGACCTGCTGGGCAGTCTGTACGATCAGCCGCATGCCCTCGGTTTCCCCGCCGCCAATGTACAGGTCGCCGCTGATGCCCTCGTCCGGCGCGCTGACCTCAGCCTTGGTCTTTTCCACCAGCGAGACGATTTCCTCGGCGCGCTTGCGCAGCAGCATCCCCTCCTTGGTCAGCGTGATACGACGCTTACCGCGTAGGAAAAGCTGCTTGCCCAACTCGCGCTCCAATTCCATGAGCTGCTTGGACAGGGGGGGCTGGGTCATGTGCAGCGACATCGCAGCGCCGGAAATGGTCTGTTCCCGCGCGACTGCGAGAAAATATTCCAAAACCCGAATGTCCATGCGATCCCTCCTTCTGTGGGTAGTATAGCATGTCTTATTATATCTTTCAAGAATGATAATGTATTCTTTATATATATTTGCTATTTGTTGTCCGGCGGTTTATACTCAAATCAGGGAAAGGGAGCGAGATTATGAAGGAGCAGGAACTTCGGCGGCGCGTGATGCAGAACCTGTTGGACGCGGGCTGCGGGGAGGCGCTCGCCCGGGAATTCTGGCGGCTGTTCGAGTGCGGAAGGCACGGCGAAGGGGCGGCGCTGTTGGCCAGACACCGGTGCCTTCTGCTCGAGCGCTGCCATGCGGAACAGCGGAGAATCGACTGTTTGGATTACCTGATTTACCAGCTTGAGTACAGCGAGACATTCCGCGCAGAAAGGAAGTAACTAATGCACGAGACAAAAATCGAAGAACAGGCAAAACGGGCTGGCCTGCCCGTCTACCAGTACATGCGCGTCGCGTCTCAACGCGCCATGAAGCTGAGCGCAGAACTCAACTTCTCTTACCACGAGCCGGAGGAGGTCGCGCGGCTGTTTTCCGAACTCACCGGCAAACCGGTGGGTGAGGGGTTCTGCCTGTTCCCGCCCTTTTACACCGACTACGGCCAGAACATCACGGTCGGCAAGAACGTGTTCATCAACACGAGCTGCCATTTCCAGGACCAGGGCGGCATCACCATCGGGGACGGGGCGCTCATTGGTCACAACGTGGTGCTGGCCACGCTCAACCACAACGAGAACCCTGCCCGCCGCGATGAGCTCATCCCCCAGCCCATCGTCATCGGCAAGCGGGTGTGGATCGGCGCGAATGCGACCATTACCCCGGGCGTGACCATTGGGGACGGGGCCATTGTGGCCGCCGGTGCGGTGGTCACGCGCGACGTACCCGCCGGGATGGTGGTGGGCGGCGTACCCGCCCGCATTCTGCGGCCCCTCCGAAAGGAGGAAACGCTGTGAAAAAACGCCGGCTGTCCCAGCTGCTGGCCTACAGCCTGACCCTGAGCGCCTGCGCGGGGATGTTCCAGAGGATTGGATGGGAGGTCTGGATACTCCCATACCCCTGCTGCGGCCGAGAGCAGCCGGTTTGATTTTGACACCCGCCGCGTCACCCTGAACAGCGGCTACGAAATGCCCATCTACGGCTTGGTATGTACAGCCTGCATGGCAAGCCCTCCGCTCAGGTTATCCTGCGCTGGAGCCTGCAAAAGGGCGTGGTGGTCATTCAGGACTCGAGCAACCCCGACCACATCAGGGAGAACACCGAGCTGTTCGACTTTGCGCTGACCGACGA
This sequence comes from Agathobaculum massiliense, assembly GCF_900291975.1. Taxonomy (GTDB): domain Bacteria; phylum Bacillota; class Clostridia; order Oscillospirales; family Butyricicoccaceae; genus Agathobaculum; species Agathobaculum ammoniilyticum. The sequence continues at coordinate 665,010 of NZ_OMPN01000001.1, read as the reverse complement.
GGAGCTGGTGCAGATCAAAGTATTGGACCGCAACGAAAAACACGACTGGTACTAACATTTCCGGCCATAACGAAAGGATAGATACCCTCATGGAAGAACTGCATCTGACACAGGAATGGGATAAGACCTTCCCGCAGAGCGCGTCTGTCGCGCACAGCAAGGCCACCTTCTGCAACCGCTACGGCATCACGCTCGCGGCCGACGTGTACGTCCCCAAGGATGGGCAGGGCAAGAGGGCGGCGATCGCAGTGTGCGGGCCGTTCGGCGCGGTCAAGGAGCAGGCCGCGGGCCTGTATGCCCAGACCATGGCCGAGCGCGGCTTTGTGGCGCTGGCCTTTGACCCCTCGTTCACCGGCGAGAGCGGCGGCGCGCCCCGCTACATGGCCTCGCCAGACATCAATACCGAGGACTTCCAGGCCGCGGTCGATTACCTCTCCCTGCGGGAGGATGTGGACGCGGACAGGATTGGCCTTATCGGCATCTGCGGCTGGGGCGGGCTGGCGCTCAACGCGGCCGCGCTGGACACCCGCGTGCGGGCTACCGTGGCCGCGACCATGTACGATATGGCCCGCGTGAACGCCAATGGATATTTTGATGCCGAGGATTCGGCCGACGCGCGCTACGCCAAAAAGCAGGCCCTCAACGCCCAGCGGCTCGAGGACTGCAAAAACGGCGCTTATGCGCTCGGCGGCGGCGTGGTTGATCCGTTGCCCGCAGACGCGCCCTTCTTTGTCAAGGACTACTACGACTACTACAAAACGCCGCGCGGCTACCATCCCCGCTCGCTCAACTCCAACGGGGGCTGGAACGTGACCGGCTGCATGTCATTCTTAAACCAGCCGATTTTGCAGTACAGTAGCGAAATTCGCAGCGCGGTGCTGCTGGTACACGGCGAAAAGGCGCACTCCTGCTACTTCAGTCGGGACGCATACGCCGCCATGGTCGAGGGCAGTCCCTACGCGGACAACAAGGAGCTGCTGCTCCTGCCCGATACCGTCCACACCGACCTGTACGACGGCGGCGGCAAAAACGCCATCCCGTTCGACAAGCTGACGGAATTTTTCCAGGCGTATCTGGGATAAATACCGACGCCGCAGAGAGCTGGACGGGACAGGCAGAAAAAGGGCGTGCCGCCAGGCGGCACGCCCTTTCCGGCTTCGCGGGGGTGCGCTCTATTGCGTTTGACCACGTGCCGCGGTATGATAAGGGCAGGAGGGAAAGCGATGGATATGGGGCTGTTTTTGGAGCTGTTCCATGCCGCGCGCTATGCGTACATCCGCATCAGACAAAGGAACGGAAGGGCGCTCTGCTCCAAAGGGAACACTCGCTGGCGGGAGCGCGTTGCATCCGGCAGGGCGATCTGGTCGGGACAAGGGGCGTGACCATACACATCGATACGCCGGTTCATGCGCCCCTGGCGGCATGGTCGGGAGAATATGAGAAAGAAAAGGATTTCTGCGCCAATTATGATGTGCTGCATAACGGAGTGGTTCTGGCGCGGGCGGTTCGCGCCTTTTTACAGTTTGTCAGACCGGCATAAAACAGAAATACGGAAAATGAATCACGAGCCATGAAACACAGGTATTTTACATTTCGGAAAACGCGGCTTATCCTATTGAGGTGCGGAGCGGCGCAGTCGTCTCCGGAGAAACAGAAAAACCCATCCGCACAGGCGCTGTATGGGCAGGAAGCCTTGCAGGGAAACATACAAAATGGATTTTTTGAAGCGGTCAAAAAACGGTATTCATGCAAAAAATTTGACGGACGGGCGGTGGAAAAGGACCGGCTGGAAGCGGTTTTAGCGGCCGGCCGGCTGGCTCCTACGGCCAAAAACCTGTAGGAGCAGCATGTCTATGTTGTGCAGTCCGAGAGCGGGCTCGCCAAGCTCGGTCAGGCGCCAGAAGGGGTATTTGATGATGGCCGGCGTATTGCCGCCCACGCCTAATTCCAGATACACCACCCGCAGCCTCTCGTGCTGATGGAGAAAGCGCTCATATCGCTCGGCGGCGGCATACCAGCCGCTGTCCTGCACAAAGGTCTGATCGCAGCGGAGGTTCATGGACATGGGCCGTCCGCACACCGGACAGCGGGGGAGCAGCTCCGCCGGCACACGCATATCCTTTTGTTCGGCGGCCATGCGGCGGACGGTTTCTTCATTGTCCCAGGTCTTTTGGCAGCAGGGCTTTGAACACTGCCACAGGCCGTAGTCCCCCTGAGTATAGAACAGCCTCTCTTTATCAAATCCGGCAAGCTGGAACTGATGGTCCACGTTGGTGGTCAGCACAAAGTAGTCCCTGCCGCTCACCAGCCGCAGCAGCGTGTCATAGACCGGTTTCGGAGCCCTTTCGTAGCGGTTGATCATGATGTGGCGGCTCCACCAGGCCCAATATTCCTCCGGCGTTCCGAAAGGATAGAAGCCGCTGGTATACATATCGCGGATGCCATACTTCCGGATGAAATCCCCGAAGTGTTTTTCGAAGCGCTGGCCGGAATAGGTCAGGCCCGCCGTATCTGCGCAAACGGTTCAGAGCAGACTGCGGTAGAGGTTTGCGTCAATATCCTTGAAAACATTGAAAATTATCGTTCTGATGGAAGTAGGTGTTTGCAGGAATGCTTTGACCGTGCGGACTGCGATAGCCGCCGCCTCCGGATGGGGGAAGCGGAATTCTCCCGTGGAGATGCAGTAGAACGCCACGCTTTCCAGGGACTGCGCCGCCGCCAGTTCCAGACAGGCGCGGTAGCAGGCGGCCAGCCGCTCCCGATCGCGTCGGGTCACACGGCCCTGTATGATGGGGCCGACGGTGTGCAGCACATAGCGGGCGGGCAGGTTGTAGCCTTTTGTCAGCTTGGCCCGCCCTGCGGGTTCCGGACGGCCCTGCTGCTCCATCAGATGGTGGCAATCATCTCGGAGCTGAAGGCCCGCCGCCGAGTGGATGGTGTTATCGATGCACCCGTGGCAGGGGACAAAGCAGCCAAGCAGACCGCTATTGTTCGCGTCTACAATGGCGTCTGCGTTCAGGCGGGTGATATCCCCCTGCCATCTTATCCGAAATGTCGGTTATCGCACCGTGTACGACCTGCTTCTGCGAAAGGCTTACCCGTCGCGCCGCTCCACCGCCCCAGCCGGACAGATGCGGTAGCAGTTGCCGCAATGGAGACAGTGCGCGGTGTCGATGCTGCGGGGAAACGAAGCGCTGATACAGCCCGCCGGACAGACGATGCGGCACCCCTGACAGCCGATACACTTGTCCGGATCGATGCAGTATCCGCTTTTCCGTGCGGCCCCGCCGCCAAAGGAAAAGCACTGGCGATAGGGAGGAAGCTGTCCCAGGTCAAAATACTCCCCCTCGCCTTTGTAAATCCGAAAGACTTCCAGCGCGTCACAGCTTTTTCCGTAGGATAGATTTTGGCCATATAAGGGTTTTTCTCAAAAATCTCCGCCAGACGTTCCTTTCCAATGCTGCGCACCGCACCCCGCAGGGAAATCGCCAAGGTGGAAAGCGTATCGCGGCCTTTTATGCCGGTGAACGCTACGAAAGGCTTTGCCGTCAGGCGGGTGTAAAAGGCTTTGCCCCTGACGGTCAGGAAATAAAGACCCGCGGCATCCGCCAGCATCAGGTCGATCACACAGGTCTGGGGCAGGCCGTGCGTATCCAGGGTGGCGAACACAGTGGAATGGATGTCCGCCTGAAGGGTTGTCAAAATCTCTTGCGTTGTCATTGCGCGGTCTCCTAGTGAAAGCGGAAAGGCGGTTACGGAAAACGGACGCGCGGCCCAAGCCGCCAGCGCTTGTGCGGGGCGGCTTGGACCGGCTTCCGAGGGCTGTCCGCAGGCTTACAGGTCATATTCCCGCGGTGGGTTGCCGGAAAAATCAGCGATCACAGCGTGCGTACCGGCCAGATAGAATACCTCGAAAATGGGGTTGTCAGCGGTTTGGTACTGGCTCTTGACGATGGGGTTTTGGAGACACATCTCCTTAGCGGGCAGGCTGTCCTCAAAGACCGCTTTGCCGTTCAGGCGGATCCAGGCGTAGGTGGGGCTGGAGACGCTGATCTCCACACAGGGATTGGCCTGCATATCCTTGTAGACCTCTTTCTGATTGTTGGTGCAGAACCACAGCCTGCTGTCCATCTCCCCAGCGAACATAAAGGGGCGGCACTTGGCCTTCCCGTCCCGTCCGACGGTGGCCAGATACTGCACCGGATTCTCGATCAGGAATGTTACAACTTCGTTCATTTTTTTGACCTCCAAACTGTTTTCTGTGGGAATGGGTTGCTTTTTGCTTCCGCTGCTATTATAATACTTCCATACAGCCCTGCTGTAAAGTAAGTACAATATTGTGCCATAGTTACCATTTGGATACTAAGGGAGGGATACGGATGGAAGCCGAGAAGCCGGTGAGCCGGAAGCCTGTAAGGGAACTGCCGGCCTGCCCTGTGGAAACGACGCTTACCCTCATCAGCGATAAATGGAAGGTGTTGATCCTCCGTGACCTGATGCCGGGAACAAAACGGTTTGGAGAGCTGAAAAGGTCCATCGGCCATGTAACGCAGAAGGTCCTTACCGCGCAGCTTCGGGAGATGGAAGCGACTGGACTGTTGACCCGCAGGGTTTTTGCGGAGGTGCCGCCCCATGTGGAGTATACGCTGACCGACCTGGGATACAGCCTCAAGCCGGTTCTGGATGTCATGTGGAACTGGGGCGAGGCATACAAGGCGAAAAACGCACAATAAGAAGCAGGCCGGGGATGGTTTTCCCCGACCTGCTTTTTTTACTGCGGGAAAGACTGCCGGCCTTTTGCGGATTACGCATGGTGGCGATGACACGCCCGCCGTGTTCCGCGAAATATCGGGTGGTTTCACAGCCGATGCCGGAGGATGCGCCCAGGATAAAATATGAAACGATTTTGGACCATATCCGCCAGCCGATGCCTGCGACGCGGTTCTTCAGGTGCAGGCTGCGGAAACCGCGATCAATATGGTGCGGGACGGTATTGGAATCGGAATATATGACGGAAACGCTGGCGGCAGGGCATGCGAAATATCCGGTTAATCTGGAAATCACTTTTGAGATTGGCCTGTTCGCCAACGATTTGAACGACCTCACACCCACCGCAGCGCAATTTGTTCAGAGCATCACGCATGACCAGTCCGCTGGATAAGCGGGAAGACAGCGGCGTGTAAACCGGAAAGAGCGGCCGATGGGGGACGACCGGAGGAAAACAGCAAAATGAACAAAGCGCCAAGGCCGTATAGCCTTGACGCTTTCCCTGTGGTTTTACCAAATTATTTATGGGTGCATATACCATCCCAGATGCTGGAAGCGTACCGTGCGGGATGGTCATCCTTGGGGTATACCTTGCCGTTCCACCTTATAGCGCAGCCATACGGCGCTGCCGGGGAGGGATTTGGCTTCCAGCAGGGTAAAGCCTGCGGCAGTGTCGTCGCTGATGCCCGGCTTTTCCATAAACAGGGTTTGGGCGCTGGCGGAACCATCGGCGCAGGGCGCAATGACCACGCTCACCTCATCGCACAGGCCGGCTTGGATAAACGACCAGTTGAGTACCGCGCCGCCGCCCAGCATCAGTGTATTTATGTGGAACAGCGCGCGCAGCTTTTGCAGAGCCAGGGTCGCGTCAAGCGTTTCCTCTCCGGCGATAATGTAAGAAATCCCCAGCCTGCGCAGGAAAGACTTGTAGGTGTTGGACGCCCGTGCGGTCAACACCTCGATCACATGGGCGGTGGTCGTTTCGTAGTGCAACACGGCATCCTTCCAGCCCAGGCGGCCGGCAGGATCGATGGACACATAGTACATACCGAAGTCCGGCTGGGCCGCGAAATCCCCGTCCGGCACGGGGAGCGCGTTCTCCTCCAGCGCGGGCTTTTCATAAAAGGTGAAGTTGTCATCAGTGGTCACCCGTCCGGAGAGCCAGCCCTGGTGCCGGTAATAGGGCTTTTCACCAAAGGCGATGCGGTAAAAGGCTTCGCCGGCTTCTGCGGCGGCAGGATGGTTCATGTAATTGCCCATGATCTTCCCATCCAGAGAGGTCATCATGTGGCAGAAAATATACGGCCTTGTCACGCGGAACTGCTCCTTTCCAATAACGCTCATCGCATCAGCGACATGAACCATTCCACCGTCTCCGGATCATAGTGGGAGAAGAACGCGCTCTCAGCAGTGTCCAGGGCGGCGATAGCGGCCATGTCGTCCTCGTTCAGGGTAAAGTCAAATACATGGAAGTTTTCCTCCATCCGCTTGACGTGGACAGACTTGGGAATGACTACCACACCGCTTTGGAGCAGGAAGCGCAGCGCGGTCTGGGCTACGGTTTTGCCGTATTTGGCGCCGATCTCGGTCAGGACGGGGTTGGTGAACATCTGGTTCCGGCCCTCGGCAAAGGGACCCCAGGATTCGATCTGGGTATGATGCTTTGCCAGCACCTCACGGGCGACCTTCTGCTGCTGGAATACATGGGTCTCCACCTGGTTGACCGCGGGCGTTACCTCGGCAAAGGTGGTCAGGTCGATAAAGCGGTCGGGGTAGAAATTGCTCACGCCGATCGCGCGGACCTTGCCGTCGCGGTAGGCCTTTTCCATCGCCCGATAGGTACCGTAGTAATCCCCAAAGGGCTGGTGGATGAGCAGCAGGTCCACATAATCGGTCTGAAGGGCTTGCAGGGAGGCGTCGATGGAAGCAGCAGCCTTTTTCTCGCCGGCGTTGGCGATCCATACCTTGGTGGTGAGGAACAGCTCGTCACGGCTGACGCCGCTCTTGCGCCAGGCGTCGCCCACGCCATGCTCGTTGCCGTAGGCCTGGGCGGTGTCGATGGAGCGGTAGCCCACGCGGATAGCGTCGGCCACGCACCGTTCGGTTTCAGCCGCGGCCACCTGATATACGCCGTAGCCTAGTTGGGGCATCCTGACCCCGTTGTTCAATGTTACATAATCCATGGTGTTTCCTCCTGTTTTGATCGATGTAATTATGTTTTGAGCGGTCCGTAAAAATACAGGGGCGGTCGCGCCGCCGTCCACCAGAAAGTCCGCGCCGGTGATGAAAGCGCTGCGGCTGCCGATGAGCAGCTCGGCCACACCCGTCACCTCGCCCGATGTGCCGGGGCGGTCTGCCGGGCAGTTGGTGAACATGTTCTTATAAAAATCCCCGCACGGGCCATTAAATTCGTCGAGCTCCAGAGGCGTGACGATGATGCCGGGGGAGGGAGAGCAAGTGCTCTGTGGGAGTGGTGGCCAATTGTTCGTCCTCCTCTATTGTACCAGCGGCAGCCTTGACGGGGAATCTCCAATGTGTTAGCATGGTATCAACCTATTGTTAATACATAAGGAGGGGCTATGCTCAACCCATTACTTACTACCTTCCTGACGGTGGCAGACTGCGGCAGCTTTACCAGTGCCTCCAAGCGGCTGTTTATTTCAGCCACGGCGGTGATGAAACAGATGGACGTGCTGGAAGCGCATTTGGATTTGCGGCTGCTCGAACGCACCCCGCACGGCGTGCGCCTTACCGCGGCAGGGGAAATGATTGCGCGGGATGCGAGGTTTTTACAGGACTACGCAAGACGGTCGGTGGACAGCGCCCGGGCTGCGACAGCCGATGCGGAAACCACCTTCTGCGTGGGGACCTCGCTGCTCAACCCTGCCAAACCGTTCATGGATCTGTGGTACCAGGTCAATCGGGCGTTCCCCGGCTACAAGCTCCATCTGGTCCCTTTTGAGGACGACCATCAGGGTATCCTTGCCGAAATTGGCAGACTGGGAGAGAAGTTCGACTTCCTTGTGGGGGTGTGCGACTCCCGCGCGTGGCTAGACCAATGCAGTTTTCTGGCGCTGGGTACCTATAAATGCATGGTGGCGGTACGGCGGGAGCATCCTCTGGCCGCAAAGAAGCGGCTGACGCTTTCCGACCTGCATGGGCAGACCCTGATGATGGTGAAGGCGGGGGATTCAGGCCTTAACGACAGGCTGCGCGCGGAGCTGCGAAAGAACCATCCGCAGATCCAGGTGGAGGACACCCCTCGGTTTTACGATATTTCCGTGTTCAACCGCTGCGCAGAAACCGGGCATGCGCTACTTACGCTGGAATGCTGGCAGGATGTCCACCCGGGACTGGTCTCGCTTCCGGTGGAGTGGGAGTACGCTGTTCCATACGGCCTGCTTTATGCCACGTCGCCCTGTCCGGATGTGGAGCGGTTTGTACGGACAGCGGAACGCGCGGCCGACCGGATTCGGACGGAGAAAAATCAGCATGCCCCATGAGGTGAAGTGAAATGGAACTGGGACTGACCTTCCCCCTGCAGCGATTCCTGAAAATGAAAGCGCCCGACTACGGCACACAGACGGACCGGCGCTTTTGCTGGGATCTGCATGTGATAGATCTGCGGGGCAGGAAATGCTTGCTCGTGGTCCATTGTCACAGCCGCTATGCATTCGTGCGCTATGATGCGATGCCCTTTCAGTGGGCGGATATCCCCGCACTGTTCCGTATCGGGCTGACGGACAGCCTCACAGCCGCCGGTTTTCCGGCAGCGCGGATTGAGGAGTATCTCGGTCAGGCGGGGGAGCCGTATGCCACCCGCACCCATGGCCGGCGGGAAGTGGCGTTTCTCAATCGGGTGTGGGAGGATGTGCTGGCACTCGATCTGTGGCTGGATACCAGCTGCCAGGCGCAGCCCTTGCTGGATTATTCCGTGAACGCCCGTCCGGGCCGGTGCGTGGGATTCGAGGGATTGGGGACGGGACTGAAGCGGATCGCGTGGACATTGGGGGCTGAGACTGCCGCGGCGTTGTAAAAGCGCGTTCGTTGTATTATCCAACGGAAGCGGTATAATGAAAAGGCGGAGGATATTGGATAAGGATGGTAGCAGCCAATGAAGCGGATATTTTTTGTAGAAGACGACCTGAGTCTGATCGGCGGCCTGTCATTTGCCCTGAAAAAGCAGGGATATGAGATCGACATCGCGCGAACCAGCATGGAAGCGGAACAACTGTGGCAGGATGGAACCTATGATCTGGTCATTCTGGACGTGGCACTTCCGGACGGCTCGGGCTATGATCTGTGCAGGAAGATCCGGGAAACATCCAGGGTGCCGGTCATGTTCCTGACCGCGGCGGACGAGGAGACCGACATCACCATGGGGCTGGACATCGGCGGCGACGATTATATTACCAAGCCTTTCAAGCTGGCGGTATTCCTTTCCCGCGTCAATGCGCTACTTCGCCGGAGCGAAAACTTCAGCCGGACCGAGCCGGAACTCAACTCCAACGGCATCAAGGTGTTGCAGCTCAAGCGGGAGGTCTATAAAAACGGGGCACCGATCGACCTGACGGCCAGCGAATACAAGCTGCTGTGCCTGTTCATGGAGAACCCAGACATCGTGCTTTCGCCGGAGCAGATTTTGGGCAGGCTGTGGGACTGCGAGGAAAACTATATCGACAGCAGCACCCTAACGGTCTATATCCGCCGGCTGCGCACGAAAATTGAGGACGACCCTGCCAATCCGCAAAACATCGTGACTGTCCGCCGGATGGGCTATAAGTGGAATACAGCGGGGCGGGATGCGTGATGAAAATACTGGTGAACCGGAAAATCAAGCGGCTGCTCTATGCAGTGCTGCTGATAATCGCTGCATTTTCCATCTTTTCTGTCGTCTGTGCTGGGATGGAATTACAGCATGCGGCGGTTTATGCGCTTTTGTCGTGTGCCGGCATGGGGATTGCTGTTTTCGCTGCGCTGTATCTGTATTTCCGGGCGCAGAGCAGGATGATCGAAAACGCCGCGGCGCAGATCAAAGACTATATCGCGGGGAACCGGAACGCCCGGATCGAATGCGACGAAGAAGGCGAACTGTACCGCCTGTTCCACGAGGTCAACTCGCTTGTCGCTGTCCTGAACGCCCACGCCGAAAACGAGAGACGCTCCAAACGGTTTATGAAGGATACCATTTCGGATATTTCCCACCAGCTGAAAACCCCGCTGGCTGCGCTGAATATCTTTAACGGCATTATACAGAAAGATGCAGACGATGCACAAACCATCCGGGAATTTGCGTCCCTCTCCGAACAGGAACTCGACCGGATCGAAACACTGGTCCAGAACCTGCTCAAAATCACCAAACTGGACGCGGGAACGATCGTGATTGAAAAGGCGGAGCACAACATATCCGAAATGATGGGCAGGATCGAAACACAGTCTGCTTATCGAGCAGCGCAGGAGGGGAAAACGCTGATCTTGTCCGGTGATGATGCGGCAACGCTGTGGTGCGACCGGAACTGGCTGATGGAAGCGGTCGGCAATCTCGTGAAAAACGCCCTGGACCATACCGCCCAAGGTGATGAAATCCGCATCACATGGCGGGCATTTGCGTCGGTTGTCCAGATCGTGGTGCGCGACAACGGCAGCGGCATCCACCCGGAGGACCTGCCGCATATTTTCAAGCGCTTTTACCGCAGCCGCTTTTCCAAGGATACGCAGGGGATCGGGCTGGGGCTTGCGCTGACCAGGGCGATCGTGGAAGCGCATAACGGCACCATCGAGGTGGACAGCGAGCTGAGCGCCGGCACGACCTTTACCATGAATTTTCTGATTCCTACAAAATTGTAGGCTGTGTGTCATCCGGCAGTAGGGCGCGCGTGGTACTCTTTCTATACCGAATCAGAAAGAGGTGTGAGACCGAATGGATCTATTAGAGGTGCAAAACGTTTGCAAAACCTATGGGAGCGGCAAAGTTGCCGTACATGCATTGAAAAATGCGAGCTTCACGGTTCCCAAAGGCGAATTTGTCGCCGTGGTCGGGGAGTCCGGCTCGGGCAAGAGCACGCTGCTCAACCTGATCGGTGCGCTGGACACGCCGACCTCCGGCAAGGTATGGATCGATGGCCGGGATATTTTCTCCATGAAGGAGCGCAGCCTGACGATTTTCCGCCGCCGGAACATCGGCTTTATCTTTCAGAGTTTTAACCTGATCCCAGAGCTGACCGTGGAACAGAATATCGAATTCCCTGTCCTGCTGGACTACCGGAAACCGGACAAAGCCTATCTGGAAGAACTGCTGACCGTGCTCAATTTGCAGGAGCGCCGCCATCATCTGCCCAGCCAGCTGTCCGGCGGCCAGCAGCAGCGCGTGGCGATCGGGCGCGCGCTGATCACCCGCCCTGCGCTGATCCTTGCCGACGAGCCGACGGGCAACCTCGATACGCAGAACAGCAGCGAGGTCATTGCCCTGTTGAAGCAGGCTTCCAGAAGCTATGAGCAGACCATTATCCTGATTACCCACAGCCGGAGCATTGCGCAGACCGCGGACCGGATTTTGCGGGTATCCGACGGCGTGCTGACCGATTTCGGGAGGTGCCGGGAATGAGGAGCTATCTCAGCCTGATCCCGATTTCGGCGAAGGTGCACCGGCGGCAAAGCCGCATGACGCTGCTTTGCATCATCTTTGCGGTATTCCTTGTCACGGCGATTTTCAGCATGGCGGATATGCTGGTGCAGTCCGAGACCATGCACACAAAGGAAACGCACGGGAACTGGCATATCCAGATCCGGAATATCACGGAAAGCGATGCGGAAACGATCCGCGCACGCACGGATGTGGCCGCTGCGTCGTGGTATGATGTGGTCAACCTCGATCAGAGCAGGGCATATACGATCGACGGCAGGCAGGCTGCCCTGTGCGGTATCGAAGAACCCTTCCGAACAGATATCATGCGATACTTTGACGAGGCTTCCAGTGTGCAGGCGGATGATGCAGCCATCCTCACACCGAATGCGAAGGAGCTGCTCGGTGTGACGGTGGGCGAAAGCATGGAACTGGACACGCCTGCCGGCAGCTATACATTCCGTGTAACGGGCTTTCGCAGCGACGACAGTCGGTACGCCAACAACAACGGCAGCGGCGAGACGACAGCCTTGCTGGTGGATGAGGATCAGGTCGGCGTGTTCATGAACATATCCGCGTTCCGCAGGATCATGCAGGATAACGGCGATACGGGCAGCGCCTCGTATTATGTGCAGTTTGGCAGCCATGCCAACATGAAAAAGGCGATCGCGGAGATCAAGGAACAGTGCGGTCTGGCGGATGCGGACGTCCAGCAGAACTTTATCCTCATGGGACTGGCAGGGCTGAGCGACAATACGCTGGTGAAAAACGTGTATCCGCTGGTTATTATTTTGTTCCTGCTGGTGCTGATCGCAGGCGTGCTGATGATTTCGGGCAGCCTGAACAGCACGATCGCCCAGCGGACGCAGTTCTTCGGCATGATGCGCTGCGTCGGCATGAGCAAACAGCAGGTTGTCCGCTTTGTGCGGCTGGAGGCGCTGAACTGGTGCAAAACAGCCGTGCCGATCGGCGTGCTGCTCGGCACATGTCTCGCGTGGGGTCTGAACGCGGTGCTGCGGTATCTGGTCGGCGGCGAATTTTCCGAAATCACGGTGTTCGGGGTGAGCACAGTCGGCATTGTCAGCGGTGCGGTGCTCGGCGTGCTGACGGTTTGGATCGCGGCCCAATCCCCGGCAAAGCGCGCAGCAAGGGTTTCGCCGATTGCGGCGGTGTCCGGCAATGCGGCGGGCGGAAAGCGCAAACCGCACAGGGCAAAAGCGCGTTTTTTGAAGATCGAGTCCTCGCTGGGTGTTTCCCATGCGGTTTCGGCAAAGAAAAACCTGTTCCTGATGTCGGGCTCGTTCGCACTCAGCATCATCCTGTTCCTGTGCTTTTCCGTGCTGGTGGAACTGCTGGGGTGCCTGCTGCCGACGTCGCTGTCCGCGCCCAATCTGACGATCGCAAGTAGTGCTTACTCCAATACGGTGAACCATGCGCTGGTAGACACAATCAGCGGCATGGAAGGCGTGACGCATGCGTATGGGCGGATGTATGCGGAAAATATTCCGGCAGCATTCGATGTGGATACAGAGCAGACGACGGTGGATCTGATTTCTTATGACGAGTCACAACTGGGCTGGCTCCCAGACGATGATATGCTGCGGAAGGGGAGCGACCTGTCCAAGGTATATGGGGACAGCGGCTATGTGCTGGCCATCTGGGATAAGGATGTTCCGCTTGATGTCGGGGACAAAATCCAGCTCGGCGGTTTCGAGGTGGAGATCGCCGGTATGCTGAAATACAGCCCGTTTTCCAACAGCGGCCGGACGGATGGGGAGATCATCCTCATCTGCTCCGAGGAAACCTTTACGCGGCTGACAGGCATGCGGGATTATGCGATCATCGACATACAGGTGGCGAAGAGCGCGGCCGACCAGGATGTAGCTGCAATCCGTGATCTGGTAAACGGCCGGTACGAATTTACAGACAGGCGGGACGAGGGCGACCGAAGCACCTATTGGGCATTCAGCCTGTTTATCTACGGGTTCCTGGCAGTCATCGCCCTGATTACCGTGTTCAATATCGTCAACAGCATTTCCATGAGCGTGTCCGCAAGGATGAAGCAATATGGCGCCATGCGGGCGGTGGGGATGGACGGGCGACAGTTGACAGGGATGATAGCGGCGGAAGCGGCTACCTATGCGTTTTCCGGCTGTATCATAGGCTGCGCGGCAGGGCTGTCGCTGAGCAGGCTGCTGTATGACAAGTTGATTACCAGTCATTTCCCCTATCACACATGGAGCCTGCCGGTGCCGGCGCTTTGTATCATTTTGCTGTTTGTGCTGAGTGCGACGGCCGCAGCGGTCTATGCGCCGTCCAAACGGATACGCCGTATGGCGATCACAGAAACCATAAACGAATTGTGACAATATTGGCATATATGGAAAAACGGAGCGCCCTGAACGATTTGGTTGAGGGCGCTCTTATATTGCTGGATTATAAGAAAGCCATATGAAATAGCGTCAGGAATACGAAGTGAGATGATGTCTGACAAACGATAAATGGTTTGCAAACGGATGCTGCATGGAAATGCTCAAAAAACTGAGAACATTTATAGTATGGAAAAGAATGGCGGATTGAGTTGAAATAATAAAGCTGGGAAATGATAAATAAATATTAACCAGACAGATCAGTTGGGATGCACTGTTAGGGAAATTTTAACAATTAACTATAATGGTAAAATCCCATCAATGTGTAGGCGAAAATAAGGGAGGTGCGAGAGGGGAAAGACCAGCTATAAAAAGTTAAGAGGTTAGTACGAAAAAGGTGAAAGAAAGATGAGAAGTGATCAGAGTATGATAAGGTGCCGCGGAGCAGTCTGCGGTTGAGAGGGATGCAGTATGTAAGAAGCGATGATCTCAATAAATTCAGAGGCGGTAGGGATACAGGTCAGGGGATAGCCAGCTATCTTGCACAACAGGATGGGATTGATCTTATAGGCCCTTTCCACAGCGGTTCGGATACTGCGCTCTACAGTAGTCCACTGGCAGTGAAAGTGTAAAGCAGGAAAAGCGCTATTTGTCGCTATTGTTCGGTATTATTCGACACGTTTTGTATCTGGGTGGTACCGGCTGCCACAGCCTTTCCTCTTTAAGGATGGTGTGGATGGTGTTGCATAACTTTCTGGAAACAGAGCAGATGGTGGTGAGATGGTGTTTGCCGCGGGCAAGGAGGGATTGATAATACTCTGAGAGAACGGGGGCGTAAAAAGCCGCCCTTGAGGCGGCAAGCCAGACAGCCTTCCGGAGATAGGGCGAACCGCGTTTGGAAATTTCCTGCCGGGTTCCGATAAACTCTCCGTACTGTGTGACCCGCACATCCAACCCGGCAAAGGCAGCCAGCTTGTTGGGGCGTCAAAGCGGTGGATGTCTCCAGCTTTGCTCAAAATAAAGGATGTCCTAAATGCCAGGAATGGTAGTGATGCAGCTGCCGGTCTGCTTCAGCAGAGAGGATATTTGAGCCTCCAGCTCCACGATTTGTCCCTCCAGAAACGCCAATGTTCAATGAGTTGCCGGCTCTGAAATACAAAAGCGTCCTTGGCAAAGTTCACCCCGAAAGAATCGGCTGCCGCAGCTTTCTCTTTTCCTAATCGGCCGTGGCTGGCTTTCGCCAGAAGATTAGAGAGTATGCGGGTGGAAATGGACAACAACTCCTCCGGCGTGGGATATTGGGAGAGTATTTTTTGGGAGGCAGCGCCAAAGGTGTCTGAAAACAAGTGACAGATTCGTGACGAAGAACTGTCCGAAGCGCATGATCTGGGCAATGATGAAGCTGTCCTTCCGGTCATTCTTTGTCTGTAAATACATTATACGAGGAGAAAATACCTGATGCTGTATGAAATCCACATGATTAAGAATTATCCGCCGACCAATTTGAACCGTGACGATACCGGCGTGCCAAAAATCTGCATGTTTGGCGGGGCGCAGTTTCCGTCGCATTACGAGTGCGAACCGGAGTAGTCGAACTTGACATTGATGACGCGCCAGAATGGCAGGGGGGAGATGGGCAGCCGTCAATTTGAGCAGAGACGCGTGTGGCGCGGCGTGATAGCAAGGAGGAGAATGATGTATCTGACAAGAATTGACTTGCGCCCGCAAGTGCGCGCGATTCAACGGGCGATGGGAGACTGCCAGCAGATGCGCCGTCTGGTAAGCGGACTGTTTCAAAGCGGCAGAAAAGAATCTGAAATCCTATACCGCCTGCGTGCTGATCGGGGGATGACGGCGCAGTACCTGTATTCAACTACACCAGTAGATCAGAGCGCGTTGACTGCAGGGATGGCTTTTGCCGGCGAACGGGATCTGACAGATTGGTTAAAGGAATTAGGGCAGATTTGGAGGGGAGATCTTCTGACTGCCCCAACTAAAAAGTGGCGGCGGAGGGACATTAAAACAGCCGCCGACGGATCCTGCGTGAAAAAACAGGGCGGCTGGAATGGCCCTTGCACAAGGCGGCGCAATACGGATTTGATCTGTTGCAGGCAAACGAGAAGGAAAGCGTCCACATGATGGGAAATCATGCGCGGGAGCAAGGCGGAAGAATGCATTGGTGCTGGAAAAGCATATGGAATGGGAATGCCTTTGTTGCGGAGGCAAGGATGAAAAATTTGCAGGAACTGCCGAAATTAAGGGACAGCATTACATATCTCTACTTGGAGCATGCTGCTATTGAGCAGAATGATGCTGCTATTATTGCCATTCCAAAAGATGGACTTCCTATTCCGATTGCAGCCATGACCTGCTTGTTGCTTGGATCGGGAACAAGCGTGACCCATGCGGTGTTCGTGCAATTTGTGAAAATGGATGTATGGCGATCTGGTGCGGTGAAGGAACTACCTGTTTTATGCGGCGGGAATTGGAGAGATGAGAAGCGCAAAGAATCTGCTCTGTTCATGGATGAAGAACTGCATATGCAGGCGGTGAGGCGGATGTACGCACTCCGCTTCCCAAAAGTAAAAACAGATCACCTGACCTTGCAGCAAATTCGCGGCATGGAGGGGATCCGCGTACGTAAAGCGTATGAGCTTGCCCGCCGTATAACTGGCGTTAAGTGGAATAAGCGTTTCTACAAAAATCAGGATTGTGATATGGTGGGTCCGGTCAATCAAGCGATGTCGGAAGCCGATGCGATGCTTATGGTATGGCTTGTGCCATGCTGCAATCGTATCGCTGGGCTGCTCTCCAGGGCGTGGCTTTATTTACGCCGGCAAACAGTTGTCATTCGTATATGATATTGCAGATTTATATAAGGCGGAGACGACCACCTCAGCAGCATTCGAGGCGGACAGTATCACGACATATCATCAAAGGAAACCTGTATGCGCTGTAGGAAATATGTTCCAATGATAGGCTCTGCATACGCGGGGATGGAGTAGCTACTTTCAATCTTAACGAAGTGGAGATTTAGAAATTGACATTCTTTGTTGGTTCCAAGTTTCCACTATGCGAACGGTATTCCTGCCTTTCGTTGATGTAGGTATGGACTACTTCATGCACTTCCACAGAAATCTGTTTGGGATGATACGCCGTACCGTTAATTCGTACTTCAAGTGATACATTAAACGTATCCCAAAGCCACAATACATTGCAGAGCGGCATCCTTTTACACCTTGAAAATGCTGTTTCGGACCTGTTTGTTCATCAAATCGATTACACAGGATAGGCATGGAGCATCGAGCTGCAATTGCACTGTGACATCAAAAAAGATTCTGTAAAAAGGCGGTCAGTCAAGGCCACACAGGGGATTAAATGTGGCTTTTTCAGAAGAACCTCCCAGCAAGTAATCTGTGTAAATTTTGATTTTTGTGCAAATGACTGAACAAGAGCAATTTGGGGCACACGTTGCTCTGTTTCGTATCTGCTCAACACTTGTTTGAAGGTTCCAAGCCACTATGCAATCTAACTCTGAGACATATTTCGTTTTTTGGGGATCTCGCACAAGGGGGATTCCCCTAAAAATATAATGGCGCTATTCCCCCTCAAAGTTTTGTATAGGAACAAGACAATCAATGTATTTTAACGCACCGTACCGCAAAGTAAGACAGTAATTTCACCCGAAAGCGCACCGTTTTTCCAAAACCGCAAGCGTCGAAGCGGTTTTGGAAAAAACAAGACTGGGAGGTGGGGCGTTTCCTTTTTCAGTATTGCGGTGCGTCCGCCAGCTTTTCCTGCCATAGCTCGAACAACGCTTCAATATCGCTTTTGAATTCGGCTTCGGTCTGCGTCTCCTTTTGGGTCAGTACCTCCAACACCTCAAAAACGAATGCCCAGCCACCGTTTTGCCAGTCCGCCTGCAGGGCGTGGTCGGTGCAGGAACCGGTCATCTGCGCGAACTGGAAGCGGTTTTCGCTGCCGCGCAAGTCGAGCGTGCGGCGCAGCAGGATGCGTCCGGTCTGTGTGTTGCGGATCTGGAAAACCCCGCCCTGCTGGCGGCGCGCCTTGTAGGCTGCCACGGCTTTGCGCCGCTGCTGCTTTTCCATGGGAAGCTCCTTCCTTTGAATTTACTAAATTACTAATTTACTAATATTATAACGGTTGGAACAGCGTTTGTCAATGAAAAATCCCCCGCCGGCAGGCGGGGGAGATTAAACAGCATTATTTGCGGAGGAATTTGACCGCGCTCATAGCGGCCTGCGCTCCGTCCGATACGGCCTTGGAGACCTGTAGTAGCCCTCCCGTGCAGTCTCCGGCCGCAAACAGGCCGGGGACTGCGGTTGCCATGCCGATATCGGTCTGGATGCGGCCGTTTTCAAGCTGAGCGCCCAGCTTGCGGGCAAAATCCGCGCTGCCTGCCGTGCCGTAGGCGATGAACACACCGTCCACCGGCAACGGTTCGCCGCTTTCAAAGACGACCTGCGTCACCCGATCGGTACCTTCGACCGCCGTGACCAGACGGGTATCGACCGACAGGCCGGCGGGGACAGCCGCCTGCAACGCGCCGCCCGCTGTCAGCAGCGTAACAGAGGACGCGACCGGCAGCAGGGTGCGAGTCTCCTCCAGTGCATACTCTCCCTGCCCCAGCACAGCGACCGGCTTGCCGCGGTAAAAGAAAGCGTCGCATACCGCACAATAGCTGACGCCGCGCCCCTCAAATTTCAGTACGCCCGGGATTGGGGGGACCGCGCGCGGCGCGCCCGTTGCCAGAATAACCGCGTCCGCAGGGAACGCGCCGCCTGTGGATTTGACAGAAAAGCCGACTTCCGCGTATTCGATACCGGTGACCTCGGCTTCGGTAAGGGTCACGCCCAGACGGGCGGCCTGGGCGCGGCCGCGCGCCAGTAGGTCGGGACCCGAAAGCGGCTCGACAAAGCCGAAATAGTTCTCGATTTTTTCCGTCCTGCCCAGCGCGCCGCCATCCTTATACAGTACGGTGGTTGGAATATTAGCACGCGCGGCATAGATTGCGGCACTCAGTCCGGCCGGCCCGCCGCCGATAATGAGGATAGATGGCATAACGGCTCCTTTCGTTTATCCGGCGGTTTGCGCGTCGAACCACTCTTGATAAGCGGTTTGCAGCCTGTCCAGCCGGTCGGCGTCGTGGCCGCCGACCGGCCGCCCGTCAATCTCGCTGACCGCAATACAGTGCGAGCCAGTAGACAGGATCATGATTTCATCTGCCTGTAGCAATTCATCGACCGTGAACGGCGCGATGCGCGACGGAATGCCGAGCTTACCGCACAGCTCGAGGAAGTGCTTGCGTGTAATGCTGGGCAGGATCAGCTCGTCCGCTGGCGGGGTACAGAACACACCGTCCTTAAGCATCGCAAGGCCGGAATGGGCGCCCTCGGTCACGCGTTCGCCCCGATGGAATACGACCTCGTCGCAGCCGGCCTCGGCTGCCCGCTGCATGGCCATGCAGTTGGGGATGAGGTTGAGCGTTTTGATGTTACAGTGCAGGAAGCGGGTGTCCTCAACCGTAATCAGCTTGTAGGGCCTGTCCTGCCTGTCGAGGCTGCACGCCTCGGAAAAAGCCATCAGGGTGGATTTTGCACCCTTGGGGAACGCGTGCATGCGGTGTGCCGCCGCGCGGGTGGACTGCCAGTAGAGCATATGCGGCGCGTCCGAATCCAGACGGGCGACAAGGTCGTTCAGCACGGCGGCGAGTGCGTCCCGCTCCATTGGCGGATCGATACGGAGCAGCGCCAGGCTGTTATAAAAGCGGTCAAGATGGTCCGCGAGCGCGAATATTTTTTTGTTCCGCACCATAGCGGCGTCGTAAACACCGTCGCCAAAGTAAAGGCCGCGGTCGGTGATCGGTGCGCGGATCTCGTCGATGCGGCCGATCGCGCCATTGTAGTAGGCAATATCTTTCATAAGGGGAAGCCTCCTTTCTCTCTGTGATTCCAGTATAACGGCTTTGGACGGGCTTTGCAAGAGCGGCCGGAATATGATAGAATAACAAAACAGAGGGAGGGATAGCACATGAAAACGCTGCTGCACATCTGTTGCGCGCCCTGCTCGATCGCCTGCATCGATACGCTGCGGCAGGAGGGCATCGAGCCGGTGGGATTTTGGTACAACCCGAATATCCATCCGTTTACGGAATATAAGATGCGCAAGAATACGCTGGTCGAGTATGCGAAAAGCATTGACCTCAAGCTGGAGATCGAAAATGAATACGGCCTGCGGCGGTTTATTGAGGGGGTGTACCCCAATTTTGACAACCGCTGCACATTCTGCTATACTCTGCGGTTTGAAGAAACCGCACGCTATGCGGCGGAGCATGGGTTTGACCAGTTCACGTCCACGCTGTTCGTCAGCCCGTACCAGAACCATGCGCTCATGCGCGAGGCGGCCGAACGGGCGGCGGAAAAATACGGCGTGCAGTACCTGCACAGGGACTTTTCGCCCCGCTTCCGCGAGGGGCAGGACAGGGCGCGTGAACTGGGCCTGTACATGCAGAAATACTGCGGCTGCATCTTCTCGGAAGAAGACCGCTATAAAAAGAAGCCGAAAAAGAAAAAGCCGGAAGTGGATGCTTTACAAACTGCGGAAAAGCTGGTATAATACTTTTTGTACCCGCGCCCGTAGCTCAGCTGGATAGAGCGTTGGACTCCGACTCCAAAGGCCGTGCGTTCGAATCGCATCGGGCGTACCAAAGAAAAACCGTTTATTCGCAAGAATAGGCGGTTTTTTGCATTTTACGAGTAGCTTATACCGAAAACAAAAGCGCATTGGTGTTTATTTGGTGTTTATCATACCTGAAATCAGGTGTTCCCGTTGGTGAGAACACTTTTTTTATGCCTGCTTCCTGACGGGGTGAAGAATGTCCTGCAAGGCTTCGGCAGCCGCTTCATCGGCTGACCGTATCGCATGTGCATAAATCTTGCTGGTGGTGGTCGTGTTGGCGTGACCCAGCCGAGCGGCAACCGTTGTCAAATTTGTTCCTGCTGCAATAAGCAGTGTCGCGTTAGTATGCCGCAGTGAGTGAATGTGAATAGGCGGCAAACCGTTCTTTGTAACAAACTTGTGAAACCATGCTGTGATAACATCCGGGCGAATGGGTGCGCCATTCCACGCGGTAAACAGGCGGTCGCTGTTCTGCCATTGATCGCCCAGCCGCAGTCGCTCTTTTGCTTGTTCCGCACGCCAGATGCGCAGCATAGCTATCACATCATCAGAAACTTTCATGCAGCGCTCAGAGGTCTCGTTTTTGGTTTCGTCCTCGAATACACCCTTGCCGGATAGGTACAAGGACGAACGCCGCACGGAAATAACCGCCCGCTCGAAGTCTATGTCCTTCCATTCCAGCCCGCACAGCTCGCCACGCCGCATTCCGGTAAAAAGCAGCAGCTTAACAATGACTTGATGCTGAACGCTTTCATTCTCTAAGGCGTGTAGGAGTTGTGTTGCCTGCTCTTCATCCAGATAGACCGCTTCTTTTCGTTTGTTCTTGGGTAGTACAACACGGCTGCACGGATTGGAAAAGATCAGCTGCCACTTAACCGCAGTAGACAGCATGGAGGAAATTAGCCTATGGTGGTGCAGAATGGTACTTACTGAAAGTGTGTCCTTGCCCTCTGATGGACGAAATATGTCATCGAGCGGGCGCTGCAAGGTACGCGCGATTTTGTATGCGCTGGTATCGCTTATATTATCGCCGCGAGTTATGCTGTCCAGCACATAAACAGAGACGTTAGCTTGTTTGGCGAACTCCCGTTTGGTCATGCCGTGCCTTTTGAGCAACTCTTTGAAATCGACGGCGCTTTGATACCGTGTATCTTCCCTCACGCCGTTTTCTGCAAGATTATTATAGAACTGCATGAGATGATGCGGCCGTATCTTATCGAGTCGGATGTGCCCTATCGCCGCATTTATGCGTGGCATAAGCAGATGATAGCGAGCAACCGTGGTCGGCCGGAGCTGCTTTTCCGCATAGTCCTTGAACCACTTTTCGGCAAAGTCGGCAAACCGAATGCTGCCGTCCAACACCTGACCGGTACGGCATTTTTCCTCGAACAGCACGGCCTGCCGGTTAGCCTCTTTCTGGATCTGCTTTGCGGTCATGCCATCGGGCGGCATCCATGTCATAGTGCGGCGGAGCTGCTTGCCGTTCAGGTCGTACCCACAGGATACTGTGATCCGGTAGCTGTTGCCGCGTTTTGTGATTGTGGCCATAAAATCACCCCTTCTTTCAATCCGAAAAATTCACAGCATAGTGCTGATTTGGCCGTTTGATCACCTTCGAAGAAGAGATAAGTTTTTTTGCCATGAATTCCGAAAAATTGCATATTTCATCATTGAGCGTATGGATTTGCTCCCAGGTGACTTGATAGCATTTTTCCCCTTTAATGTCCCGAATCCACACAATATCGGGCGAACCATCATCTTCGAGTTCATAGCCTGCATTTATCAAACCCACTTGCTCGTCTTCAGGGATTTCGGTTGTCTCAATTTCGTACCCCAAATAAGACAAAATGTCTTGAAAGCCGACGCGTTTTAGCATTTCGTTGGATAGTGGAGCTCGCAAACGATGTAGATTCGAGCCTTCATTCCAAAGAAACTCACCTACCGTAAGTCCAAGCGCGGCAGCCATACGGGTAATTATTTGCATGGTGGGCTGCCGTTCATTGGTTTCGTATCTTCGCAAACTCATCATAGAAATGCCGCTTTTTTGAGCAAATTCTGCTTGTGTAAGACCGAAAGATTTTCTCATTTTCCGTATCTGCATTCCAAATTGCGGATCCATAATATCACCTCGTGCAATTAGTATATCACATATCGGAACTAAATGGAACAATTATTTTTGAAATTCATCTTGAAAAATGTTCTATATAGTGCTAATATAACTTTGTGACAACTCCAAACGGAACAATTCGAAAGGAGGAAGAATGCATGGTGATCGATGCAGCCAAACTTGATATCGCTTTGGCAAAACGCTGTAAGGCAATGTCGGCATTGAGAGCAGGGGTGTCTCCGCAAACACTGCGAAAGATTCGGCGTGGAGGTGACGTGCGGCCTGATGTGGTCGGAAGGGTGGCACAAATACTTAAAGTTGAAGTAACGGATATTATAAAGGAGGTGCAAGAATGAGCACAGTTCGCATGAGGTTCCCCGCGCAGGCGCTGGAAGAACTGCGCAAGGACGACCCCGCTACGCCGGTCACGCTGAATATGATCCGCACGCTGATCCGCCGGGGTATTATCCCGAGCGTGCAGGTAGGCCGCGGCCGCCTTATCAATTATGATGCGCTGCTGGCCTATCTCGAGCGACCGACAGAAGGAGAACCCAAGCATGAGCAGGTGCACGGTATCCGGCGTGTCGATGAGCGAGCGGGCGTGTGAGGTGGTGAGGACATATCAATCGCAGTTTTGTACTATACACCGAGTATGGAGAGCATATCAAACCTCTAACTATGGAGCAGCGCGGCGCATTGTTCACCGCGATCTTATCACGGGCGGCTGGAGAAGATATTCCAGAACTCGATTCCATAACCGCTATAGCCTTTTCCTTCATTTCTTCCCAGCTTGACCGTGATTTTGCGAAGTGGGAGGACACGCGCGCAAAACGTGTTGCGGCTGGTCGGGAAGGCGGAAAGGCCAGCGGAAAGACGAGGAAGCAAAAGCAAGCAAACGAAGCAAATGCTTCGATTTCGAAGCAAAATGAAGCAAACGTTCAACGCGCGAAGCAAAACGAAGCAAACGAAGCTGTTAATGTAGATGTAAATGGTAATGTAAATGGAGATGTAGATAGTGTGTGTATAGGGCAACCTTCGGTTGCCGAGGACACGCGCTCAAATTTTGTACCGCCAACTGTGGAGGAAGTCGAGGCATACTGCCGGGAACGGAAAAACAATATTTCCCCGCAAAGGTTCATCGACTACTACGAGGCGCGCGGCTGGATGTTGGGGAATACACCAATGGAAAGCTGGAAAGCGGCGATCCGTTCATGGGAGAGCGGGCACACCAGCGGCGAGCCGCCGGGCAAACCTCGAACCCCAAAGCTACGCTTAATAACAGACGAAAACGGGAATGAGGTGTGCGTGTGTGACGACTGATATTTTGAATGCGGAGAATGCCATAATCGGGGCATGCCTGGTTGATGCGTCCTTGTGGCACGTCGTACTGAACAAGCTGCACCGCGACGATCTGTTATGCGAGTGGAACCAAAACGCCTATGAAGCGGCTCGACGGTTGGAATCTGAGAGCAAAACCCCGGACGCGCCGTCGATTGCTGATGCAGGTCTGGATCGTGAATATCTATTTCAACTAATGCAGATTGCTTGCGCTAAAAGTGCGATCGACCAGAATATAGAACTTGTCCGAAAAGAAGCGCGGCGGCGCGAATTGGCCAAAATAGGCAATACGCTGGCCGAAGGGGCGCGCAAGGGCGGTGAACCAGAAGCCCTGATCGAGGAAGCAGAGCAGCAGATACAGGCGATGGACGAGCGGGACAGCGGTCAGCTTTTGAATGGCCTTGATATTGCAGCAGGCTTTTACAGCTTCCGCGATGAAATAAGCGGGAGACTGGTCAAAACCGGCCTTGCATCGGTTGACGACACCTTAGGCGGCGGTATGCTTCCGGGTGGACTCTACATACTGGCGGCGCGACCCGGATGCGGCAAGACTGCTTTAGCCCTGCAGATCGCGGACAATGTTGCGGAGCACGGTGGCGCGGTACTGTTCGTGTCTTTGGAAATGGATGTTTCCCAGCTTCAAGCACGGCGATTATCGAGACGGACAGGAATATCCTCGACCCGGTTATTGCTGGACGAAAATTTATCTGCCGAAGAATGGCAGCAAGTACAGGCCGCAAACGTCGAACTTTCACGCCTGCCGCTATATGCCAACGGAAAGGCTGGCTGCACGGTTCTCGATGTGCGGTCTATGGCGCGCAAGGTCAAAGGGCTGTCGTTGGTCGTGGTCGATTATCTCGGCCTACTGCGGCCTGAACGAAGCCGGTCAAGCCGGTACGAGGAAATCACCGCCATCTCGAACAGCCTGAAAACCCTTGCCCGTTCGCTCAAAGTACCGGTCCTATGCCTTGCGCAACTCAATCGCGCCAGCGAACAGCGAGCAGACAAAAAGCCAGGGCTTGCCGACCTGCGGGACAGCGGCGCGATAGAGCAGGATGCGGACGCGGTCTTGCTGATGCACCGGCCGGATATGTACGACGATGAAGCCGAACGCAGCGACTTGGTTTTTGTGTCTACCCAGATTGCAAAGGATCGGCATGCGGGAACAGCGGCTTTTGAATTGGGATTGCATTTATCAACAGGGCGCTTTGTACCTGTCAGGAAGGGGGTGAGAACATGGACGAGGCGAAATACTGCCCGCTGCTGATGGCCGCTTATGGCAGAACTACGGCCTCGGCAGAGTGTGTCAAAGCGCAATGTGCATGGTATGTGGTGTGTAATTCCGGCCGTTGCGGCTGTGCGATACTCGATATCGCGGAGGGCGTGGCGGAGGGGAGGAGATCGTCCCTATGACCTTCACCGACCTGAAGAAAGCCGCATATCACGGCTGCCCCATCCCTGTCGGCCTGAGCGAGACCGAGCGCCTGCAATACATCGCCGCCCGACGGATCTAGGCGGGGTACCGCTCCGGCGAGATCGACCGGACGGAAGCCGAGCCGATGCTGGGCAAGGTGCAGGAATACCCGCGCCTGATGGCAGCGGACAAGCGGGCGCTGCTGCGGTACATCTTTGCGTTACTGTGTGAGGATGCGGGATATGGAGACAGGGAAGCGCTGGGCTGCTCGAAGCTGGTAGCGCAGGCGATGAAAGCGGCGCAGCACTGATCTACAGCGCGGCCGGTGGGCAACAGTCATAAACTACCATGAAAATTACTGCCGATAACTGAGAAAACCTTGAAAAACCTGAAATCAAAAAACACCATTAGCTTTCAAACGGGGTCATGCCCGTATGAAAATATTACACGATCCAGAAAGGAAAATCGAAATGGAATTTGTAAAAACACTGCGGGATGTCACTATCAGCTACGCCGACAAGGCAGCCGCGAAAGCTGCGGAGATCCGCGCCCTGGACAGCGACCGCAATAACTATGCGCAGAGCACGTACATGGACAAGCGCCGCGTGCTGGTGAAGGAACAAGAGGATATACTGATCGAGGGGCGCCACAGTATCCTTGCTACCGTCGATACATACAAGCAGCAGCTGAAAGAACGATACCAGGCGAAAGGCAGCGCGGTCACCGATGATGCCAAACTGTTTGATGGGCAGATACCGCTTACCCCGGGCGATCTGGAAGCCCTTGTGGACAAGTACACAGAAGCGGACAATATGACTATGCTGCGCATGATCTTCGATTACACGCACAAGAATGATATCCACATTGACCGGGCTTTCTACACGGAGCAAACCCGCGCCCAGACTGCGGACGCACTCGGTGAGACCATGTGCGGTGCGCTGACAAGCGACATGACCGCCGCTCTTGTCAAGAAGGATGACTTCTTCTGGTCGAACATGGTAGCTGATGCCCTGAAAGGCGAGTAAACTCAATAACGAAACGTGATCGAGATAAAGCAAGAGAGCGGCAAGCCCCTGCACGGCCTGCCGCTCTCCCGCTCGATCTTGCTTTGTGGTCTTATTCTACCACGAGCGGGAGGTCATGCGCAATGACAAATGAAGAACTGGCGTGCGTGCCAAGACAGGCGACAGGGACGCGCTGGCGCAGCTATGGGAGCAGAATCGCGGGTTGCTTGCATCCATATTCCGCGAACTGGCACGCAAGGCAGGTGCGAGGATGGCCGCTATGGGCGTGACATGGGAGGACGTGGAACAATCCTTCTTCCTTGCGGTCGCGCTCGCTGTGCGGCTGTACGAGCCGGAACGGGGCGTTCTGTTCGCGTCGTTTCTCAAGTATCCGGTCAGGCAGGTTTTCTTTGATATGGTCGGCTGGCGCACGGAGCGGCAGAAGCACGACCCGCTCGGGCAAAGCGTCAGCCTTGACGAGCCTGTACGCGGCGAGGATGGAAGCGAGACTGCCCGCGGCGAGCTTGTACCAGACCCAACGGACGCTTACGAGGATGCAGAGGAGCAGTTTTATATCGAGCAGCTTCACGCCGCTTTGGACAAGTGCCTTGATGCGCTCGAACAGGAACAGGCCGCAGCGATCCGGTATCGCTATTATGACGGACTGACACTGGCAAAAGCAGGGGACAGACTGGGATGTAATGCCGAGTATGCCCGCAAGCTGGAATACAAGGGCCTGCGCAGGCTGAGAAGCCCACAGAACATCCGCAGGCTGGAACAGTACAGGGAACAGATCGTCAGCGAGGGCGCTTATCACGGTACGGGCTGGGCAGCGTGGAACAGCGGCGGCAGCGTCGAAGAGAGGACAATCATTCGCCTTGAAGGAAAGGGGCTGCTGTGAGGTATCCGGAGATTTTGGAGGCCCTAAAAAGACTTGGGGAAACTTGGAGTTTAGCTATCCCGAGATTTCTTAGCCCCTAAAAAGGGGCAAGGTAAGAGCAAGGTTCGCAAAAGTACAGAGAGTGACCACAAGGTTGGAGTAATTACAGGTAGCCAAAAACCTGATCCCAAAACATGGAACACTGGAGGGGACAGTCATGCAGCCTCGCCTTGAAATGTTGAACAATGTTGACCTGTATATGCAGTATAGGGCGCGCAAGCAGAAAAGGAGCCTTACCCGTGTGGGTTTGGCTCCTTCTCCATCGGCACAATCAGGCGGTATGCGTGTCCGTAGGCTTCGGCGGCGGCGCTGCACCGGTCAAAGCGGCTGTGGTCGTGGGTGTGCATGGCCTCGTAGAACAGTGTGTCCCGCTTGTCCCTGAGCTGCTTTGCGATGTGCTCCAGCCGCGGCGCGGTGATCTGAGCGGTGTTCATGGCGGCGTCATGCAGGGCGACAGCCCATGCGAACCCACCGGCAAAGGCTGATTCCAGTATCTCATCCGAAACGGGATTTCCCGTATCGTTCACCTGTCTGGCCGCCCGTGCCCACAGTATGTACTGTTCGTGTATCCGTTCATCCATTGGCGTGCACCTCCTGTCATAGCCCCAGCACGAGCGCCAGTATCGGGGCGTTGACCGCGAATGCCAGCAGGCAGAAGCCTGCTATGCTTTTCATGATCCGCACAGTATTCCCTCCTTGCAATCGACGGGCGGCTGTGCTATGATACAGGCAAGCCGCCCTTGGGTGGTTATTCTTACAGGCTCTTTTCGTCAACGCTTTGGTCGGTGGATGGCGAAAAGGGCTTTTTGTTTTGCCCGAATAAATCCCGCCACAGGCGCAGCAGGCGCGCCGCTGTGACAAGCAGGTCATCTTCACGGGTGCGTATCCCGCTGAAGGTGGTTTCCTTGCTCATGGTATGAACCCCTTTCCGTAGATCAGGTTTGCGTCTGCCGACCGGTACGGCGCGGCATAGCTGTTCTTTGTTATCTTGAGCCGTACCCGCTGCCCGGCAATCTTCCTGTCATGGTGTACATATTCGATGCGGCGCGCCTCCAGCCGAAGCGCGGCATAGTACCGGAGCGCCCGGCCGCCGGGGGTGGTTTCCATCTGCCCATAGCATGCCCCTACTCGGTCACGTATCTGGTTCAGCAGGATCAGCGTGCAGCCGCTTTTCTGAAGCGAGGGGAACAACCGCGGTAGATGTCGCGCAAGCACCTTGGATAATGGCCTGTTTTCGTGCTCTCCAATGGTGAGGTTGCGACTTCCCCGCGTTAACATAGCCGCCAGCGTGTCGATGATGACCGCGCCGAATGCGGGTGCCGCACAGATACAGGCTTGCAGCGCGTCCTCGATGGTGTCCACGTTGAGCGCGTACAGCATATCAATGCCGTGCAGCATCATGGGGGATAAGCCGTGCTCTGCGTCGATGTAGAGCGACGGGACGCCCTGCTGCTGAAGCTGCCGGACGATCTGAAGGGCGAGCGCAGTTTTGCCGGATCCGTCTGGTCCGTAGATCTCGACGATGCGCCCCTTGGGTATGCCGCCGATCCCCAGTGCCGCGTCCAGCTCGGGCAGACCGGTAGGGATAACGTGCTGGGCTTGGCTGGGGAATGCGCTCAGTGGTCTAAGGGCAGTATTGCCATATTGAAACGTAATATTTCCGATTGCGGTATAAAGTGACTGGTGCATTGGGTGTCTGTTCGTCCTTTCATTCGGGGATACGCCGTATTCCGGCGGTAGTGGGCTGGGGGCCAGTGGGTGCGGCCGCCAGATAATCCAGCAGGTCATCATAATTGAGCAGCTTCCCACGCCCGACCTCGATGCACGGGATAACGCCGCGCCGAATCAGTGAACGGATCAGGTTCAGTGTAACGGGTGTCTGTGGGTCTGCCTGCTTCAGCTCCGCGAGGGCTTGCGCTGGGAAGCGCATGCGGGGAATGTTGGTTGTCATGTGGGGGTGCTCCTTTCTGAATGGTGCTATACGCCTTGTGCCGATGTATAGACGTGTGTTAAGGTGTAACAGGAGGAGGGAGTGTAATTTATCCATTGGTATTGATTAACGTGCTGATGCACGATAAGAAGTCGGTAATCAGCGGGCAGAATTGAGCTTGTTCATTCGCTCCCGCATGGCTGCTCGCTGTTCCTCCGTGTAGTGCTTCTGGATAAAAGGATTTTTACCAAATCGGAATGGATATAGTGGGCAGGTTTGAACTGGACATAGCTTGACCTCGTTTGCCGAATCGCAGCAGCAGTCCAAGCACTTTGCGCGGATGGCCTTAACCGGGTTTTTCTGCATTGTTTTCCTCTTTTCTCTCGACAATGTATCGGGCTTCGCGGCTTATCTTTCATCATGCGCAATCGTTCATTGCTATGCGTGACAATAGAAAAGTCACGACACCTTATCGTGATTTGTACGAAAAAACGGTGCAGAGCCTTGCAGCCCTACACCGTTCTATGTTCTGGAATTATCCTGCCTTGATTTCCAAGCGTGAAACACGCTCTTCCAAGGCTTTCAGCTTGTGCTCAAGCTCCCACTGTTTTTCGTGGTTCAGCTTATAGCCGTCTGCCAGAGCGTCCAAGCGGTCTGTTACGTCGTGCTCGATCTTCATTTCCAGCTTGAGCGTCTGCGCTTCGATCATCTCTGCAACCTGTTCCAAGGTTTGCTGATGCTGCGCCTTAAGCATTTCATCAACCTTGCGGTTCTGTGCATCCAGCATTTCAGCGATTTGCTCTAACAGTTTGCTATCGTCCATACTATCACCGCCTTTCCTGTATTATATCGTTTCTTGCGCTCTATTGCAAGATGTAGGGGGATATTCGGTTGTCAAGGTTCACCCGCTCGGGATTGCCTGTTCCCTTGCGGTGATTATATTGTACATTATCATGCACATATAAATCAATATGAATTGTATACGAAATAATACATATTGCATTTGTTGATTTTGTATATTATAATAGACATAAAGCGAGGTGGTCAGATGCCGATTAAATACGATAAGCTATTTGCTCTGCTGAAAGATCGTGGACTAAGTAGCACATATTGGTTGCGCCAACACGGGGTTTATCCAGCAACCGTAAATAAATTGCGAAAGAACGAGAGAGTAAACACAGATACTATTGACACTATCTGTCGCTTGCTCGACTGCCAGCCGGGCGATATCATGGAGTATGAGGACGAATAAAAGCGCCCCGCCTTGACAAAGACGGAGCGCAGGGATATAATAAAAGCACAAAAGGGGCGTTGCGACAAGCGGTTAGCCCTACAAGTACAGATATCTAAGCAAAAGCCTAAGAACCGTCACTTGCCAGAGTGGCGGTTTCTGCTTTTTACGATAATCGTAACAGTAAATGTTCCGATATGTAACGTAATTCGCATGGCTTCACCCCCTTTCTGGGGATGTAGCTAACCGCCTGCCGTTGTTGCAACGCCACAGTAAGGATAGCATATTCTGTCTAAAAGTGCAATATTAAAGAAGCCGAGGACTAACCCTCGGCTTTACTTGTTCATGCGGGGTATGTTCGCTGTCATGGTGATTGCTCCTTTCTGGTCGTGCAGGGCTTTGGCGGCCTTTATATTTCAGAGGTGAAATTATATGCCGAAGCCCCAATGTGCTTTTTTCTTCTGCGCGCGCAGGGTTCTCAGAAGTAGAACGGGCTTTCTCTAAGGCTGCCCGTTGTGCATCGCTCATAATACGGGTCGGGTTGACCCTTATCCACGCTTTGGGATAGCGGAACGTCAGCCCGCCAGAACCGTTATCCTTTGTAAGCCTTGCATCGGCTGGTCGTTGTTCGCACAGCTCCCGAAGCCTGCGGGATAATCTGGCGTTATAGGTGAATACCTCTGCCGCGTCGTGCTGCTCGTCGAAAACAACGATCGTTTCACGTTCTGATAGGGTTAGTGCCATCTGTATGGCTCCTTTCTGTAAAAAAATAAAGACGGCACCGAATAACCGGTACCGTCTGATATGTATTGGTTGTTATTGCAGAGGCATCTTGACGACCACTGCCACGCGGTCAGCCCATGCAATCAGGGTGTTAACACCGTCGCGGGTGATTTCGTGATCTTCTTTAAGCATGTCTAATTTTTCTTCCATCCTATCAAGCCTTGTGTCGACTTTATCAAGCCTATTGTTGATTTTTTGCAATTCCTGTAAAATCAGTTCCATGTTGTCCATGCGCATCACCTCATGTCTTGATTATAGAGTACCGGTATTCGGTTGTCAAGGTTCAGCAGTAGGGGCGCTCCCCTGAACTGTGATTATATTATAATATATCTGCGCAGATATATTAATTCAAATAATGCACAAATATATCTGTGTAGATATAGCAATATTTTATATATGCACAGATAGATTTTTGTGATATAATTGTGGCATAATGGAGGAGGTGTATCTGTCTATGCCAGCCAGTAAAGCGCAACAGCGGGCGACAAACAAATACATGAAGGCTAATTATGATCGAGTAAACCTGACGCTTCCCAAAGGCCGCAAGGCAGAGCTGCAAGCCCACGCAGCGCAGCGAGGAGAGAGCCTGAACGGTTTTATAGGCCGCGCCATAGATGAGCAGGTCAAGCGGGATAACATGTTAAGAAAAGAGGGTAATTTATGAGAGGGCTTCATACTTTTACAATTACAAAAATTTCAAACCAAGATATTAAATATACGCTTGAGAATGTTGAATTCTTGGGTAATGGTTTGAAGAAATTCTGTGACGCATGTAATAACAGCATAACGGAGGACAATCAACGTTTTTCGATTTGTGCTACTATTTACGGTAGTAGCGTTCCGGAAGATGGCCAATACTCAGCCGAAATGCAGATTTTACTTGGTCAAAACGGAAAGCTTTACTTGTATGAGGCAACTATAAGCAATGCAGATTTCTGCTTTAGGGTTTCCAGAGAAGAAACAGCGAGCACACTTCAGGCAAATATCATTATATACCCGATTCCATCCAATGATTCTGCATGTCAGATGAACAAAGTGGAATAAAAACAAATTAAAAAGCTGCCCGAGATCAGGCAGCTGCTTGACAATCCTGTTCGGGGCGGGTATACTGAGTATAGAAAAGGGCACTGTCGGCAGACGGTCAGCCCTCAGAAATCGTTAGTCGAATGACCGCTGACTTGTCGAGGGTGCAGCGGTCATTTCGCGTATATGGTTAGTATGTAAAGCGTAAACGCTGCGCATACACAAAGCCGAAAGAGCTTTCCCACAATCGCTATCACCCCCTTTCACAAGGGAGTAGCCGACCGCCTGCCGTCTGGTGACAGTGCCTTGAATAGAGTATAACAGGATTCGACATCTTGCGCAAGGCTACTCCTTGGAAACCTGCAAAAGCAAGCGGAGCACAGCGAGCACCCGCCCCTGCTCTGCGAGCGGCAAACGGTCAAAGGCCGGCTGTAAGGCTGCAAGCGGGAATGCGCCAGGTGTGTCCTGCTCCCGCTCGAACAGGCGCGGCATATCCACACCAAGGGCGGCGGCAATCCGCTCCATCGTCAGCAGTGTGGGATTGTGCGTGCCGTTCTCGATGTCGCGGATCTGCCGGTCATCCAGCGCGGCATTGGTCGCCAGCCGGAAGCGGCTCATGCCCTGCTTTTCGCGGTAGCGCCGGACGTTGTGTCCGAATACCTCGGCGGCGGTGGTTTCTCGTTCTTGAACTTGTAGCATGCTGCATTGTCCTTTCGGTCAATGCGCTTTTGCCTTGGTGTTTGTTTGGTGTTTGTGAGCACCAAAACGGCCTCTCGTAGATGTTTCTGGATTGCGCGGTTTATGGCTACAAATCCGCTTAATTTAAGTCTATTTATTCCGGATTTGCGCGACTTGACGAGTATAATACGCACTCCGACTCCAAAGGCCGTGCGTTCGAATCGCATCGGGCGTACCACCAAAGAAACCTGTTTTTGATTTAGGTCAAAAGCGGGTTTCTTTCTATTTCATGGTCGCTATTTTCCTGGAAACCATAAAAGTGAAGGACTATGACAGTCACTGTCTCTCTTTAGCAAGTTTATAATCCACTTATCCTCGACTTCTTCATGATGTCTTAGAGAAAACCTCCATATAAGTAGCATTAAAAATTCTGAGAGGAGCATCTTCGCTATGAGCATCCCATACGGATATTATCTCGCACCAAATGGCCATGTGGCCGTCGATCAGGAAAAAGCAAATATCGTGAGAATGATCTATCAGCAATACCTCTCCGGCATGAGCCTGGGCGGGATTGCTGATTTTCTGTTCAAGAGGAATATTCCGTCCCCTAAGGGCAGGGAATGCTGGACACAGCCAGTTCTCAGCAATCTGCTTTCCAATCAAAAGTACATTGGCTATATCATCAGCTTTGATGATTTCTTTTTGGCTCAGGGAGAGAAAAGCAGACGGAGCAATGTAGATGAGGATACCCATCAGAGAAGGGCAACCCGGTATAACTCGCAGAGTGTACTGAGCGGCCTTTTGGTTTGCGCGGAATGTGGCCGTAACTATCGCCGTATTACCAGACCATCCGGCGAAATCGTCTGGCGCTGTGCCAGTCGAGTGGAGCATGGGAAAAAGTTCTGTCAGCATTCACCTTCCATATCGGAGGACAGGATCAAGGAAGCCCTCTGTGAGAAGTTACAACTGAGTACATTTGACGAAGATGAGATCAAAAATAAGGTCGATGTCATTTTGGCCCAGTCTGATGGCAGCTTACAGATTGAACTGCAATGTGCGGAATATTTCGATATGCTCTCGAATTAAGGCTATTCTTGCAGCAGGCTGTCTGGTATAATATCCCTATCAGCACTTTTACATGGAGAGGGGTGTTTGCCATGACAGACAGGGAGGCGCAGATCGAGGCGCTGTGGATTTATGAGATATCTACGGAAAAAGTTTTGCGGCGGGCAGTAAAAAAAGGATTCATCACCCAGGCAGAGGCGGATGAGTTCTCTGAAAAGCTGTTTGAACAATTGGATACGAAGAAGATCCCGGGCTTTCTCCCATCGCCGCTGGGTGAGAAGATGCGGGCCGATCAGGTCAATGTAAACTCCTATGTCTCTATGACAGAAATCGCAAAGGAGAAGAAGTCCTCCAGTCCCGGATATCTTATACAGAGCTGGATGAGAAGCAACGCCACAATCGAATATTTACGGATATGGGAAAAAATCTATAACCCCAGATTTCAAGAGGCCGCCTGCGATGAGCTGATCCATACGGTCAAGACCACCGGCACCACGTTGACTCCATCCTTGTGGATTAGCACAACGCAGGCGATGGGGATGCGAACAAGTCGCGGTAAGGGCGGCGGGACAACAGCACATCCAGAGATAGCAACAATGTTCCAAGCATGGCTGTTTCCGGAGGTTATGCTGGATTTGATACAATGCTATCGGATGATACAACACTAAAAAGCAGTTGAGTAAGGCACAAACCTAACCTTGTTCTTGAACCCTAAGGTGATTTATTATTGATGCCAAAACTGCGGACCGATAGAACAACGGTAATCGGTATTGTTTCTAAGCAGAGTAAAACCGGAGACGCATTTGTTTATTCGATGATTGCCTGCGAATTTGATTTGTGGATTGCCCCGAAGTTTGAGATGCTATTGATAAAGTTGTCACTGGGCGGGGAAAACTGAGACAACTCTGTTGCGTTCATTTTGATAAAACTAATGTCGGATATAATTACTTTGATGGATGATAGTCCGATTTATATGATTTATATAAGGAGGTTTTTTGATGGCAATCGATTTCAAAAAGAAACTTGCAAGTAGAGCGATAGAACCAAAAACCGATCCCATCGAATTATATGGAACTTTAGACCGAAAGAGTGTCGCCGGCCCCCTCCGCCCTGCACAGGAAGCCGTATTGACCGAGTGGTATAAAAAGCGTCGGGCGGAGAAGGATTTAATCATAAAGTTGCATACTGGCGAAGGGAAAACATTAGTAGGATTATTGATCCTTCAATCTTTACTTAATTCAAAAGAGAGTCCCTGCCTCTATATTTGTCCTAATAAATACCTTGTTAAGCAGGTGTGCTCTGAAGCTGATAAATTTGGCATTCCTTTTTGTACTTTTGATGAAGGTACTGAAATTCCAAATGATTTCCTTTCAGGCTCTAAAGTGCTTATTACACATGTCCAGAAGGTGTTTAACGGGCGATCTGTATTTGGAATAGGCAATAACTATGTAAAGGTAGGTACTGTTCTTTTGGATGACTCACACGCTTGTATAGATACAATCAAAAGTGCCTTTACCATTTCAATAAGTAAAACCGCAAGTCCTGAAATTTACTTCAAAATTCTGACGCTTTTTGAAGATGATATGGTTGAGCAAGGTGAAGGGAGTTGGCTCGACATTCAAACGGGGGACTATAATACCTTTATGGCGGTTCCTTATTGGAACTGGGATAGCAAAAAAACAGAAGTTCTAAAAATTTTATCTACTGCGCAAGAAGACAAACAAATATATTACGCATGGCCACTTATTCGCGATCAGATAAGAAACTACTGCTGCTATATTTCTGGGACTAAAATTGAAATTGCTCCGTATAATGTCAACATTCGTGCTTTTGGATCTTTTTCACGGGCTGCACATAGAGTTTTAATGTCGGCAACGACTCAAGATGATTCCTTTTTTGTAAAAGGGTTGGATTTCAGTTTGGAAGCTGTAAAGAATCCATTACGGAATGCAAACCAAAAGTGGTCGGGAGAAAAAATGTTGATAATTCCATCGCTTGTTGAAGAATCTTGCGATCACGATTTGATTGTCACCGGGTTTTGCAAAATATCCACTTCAAAATTTGGTATGGTAGCATTGGTTCCAAGCACAAAAAATGGGAAGCAATATCAGAATTTAGGAGCGATTACAACTACTGCTGGAAGCATTATTGAAGAACTCGACAAACTGAAAAAAGGAAATTTTTCAAAAATTGTTGTAATCAATAATAGGTATGATGGCATTGATTTGCCCGACGAGAGTTGCAGAATACTTATCATGGATAGTCTCCCGTATTTCGACAGTCTCGCGGATCGTTATGAAGAACAAGCTTGTCCGAACAGCGAGTTAATCAATAAACGAATCGCTCAGAAAATTGAGCAGGGTATAGGTCGAGGCGTCCGTGGTGAAAAAGATTATTGCGCTATTCTAATAATCGGATCCGAATTAGTTCGCTTTATGCGGAGTATTGCAACCAACAAATTTTTCTCGCCACAAACGCGAAAACAAATTGAAATTGGAATTGCCATTGCTGACATGGCAAAAGAGGATTATAACGAAGCGGAAAGTCCTATAAAAGTCGTAATCTCGTTAATAAATCAAATGTTAGCGCGTGATGAAGGGTGGAAAGAGTATTATACTTCTGAAATGGATACAGTCGAAGAAGATGGTATGGAGCTTCCAATATATGATAGACTTCTAAAAGAGCGCCAAGCTGAGCGATTTTTCGGAGATGGTGAGTATGAGAAAGCTGCTTCTTCCATGCAAAAATTGATTGACGAACTTAATATTGATGACACAGAAAAAGGATGGTATTTACAACAATTAGCGAGATATACATATCCGACAAGTGTTGCAAAATCTATCGAAATTCAAAAAAGTGCATTTAAGAATAATCCTCAGCTATTGAAACCGAGTGTAGGAATTGATTACACAAAAATTTCCTATATACATCAAGATCGACTGAACAATGTCAGAGCATATATGCGAAAATTTTCTGACTACAATGAATTGTCTCTGGCAGTCAATGCAACATTAGATAATCTATCTTTTGGCATTGGAGCTGATAAGTTTGAATTGGCATTAAAGGACGTTGGTGAATTACTTGGTTACGTCAGTCAACGTCCAGACAAAGAAATCCGAAAAGGCCCTGATAATCTTTGGTGTGGTTCAAATAATCATTATCTTCTATTTGAATGCAAAAGTGAGGTATCCGAAACCCGCTCAGAAATCTCCAAGCACGAGGCTGGACAAATGAACAACCATTGTGCATGGTTTGAAGAGCAATACGGTCGAAAGGCAGTTGTAGATAGATTTATAATTATTCCGACAAAAACATTGTCTTATGAAGGGGACTTTACACATGAGGTCAGAATAATTCGGCGTGGAAAACTCAAAAATCTAAAGGATCGGATTAAAGGATTTATCAAAGAATTAAAGCCATATTACTTAGATGAAATAACGGATACTACCTTGCAAGAACTTTTAACATTGCATCGTCTGAATGTTGAAGATTTTTCCGAACAGTATTCAGAGGAATACTACCACAAAACAAAATAAGGAAGCGGGAGTATAGCCCTCGGGGTTGCTACTTTTTAGTTATTAGAAAGAATCTCATTCGATGCGGGTTTCCATATGAAGTTTGGGAATCCGATATCTATAAGTGATCCTTTTGGGGTTTCTCTCACTTCGGTCGTTCCACCCTTCGCTATTTCAATGCTCAGTCAGGAAAAGCACTTTCTGCGCAAATTTTGCACCGTAATGAGGCTTCGAATTTATGACGCAAAAGTGCGCTGCCGGCCAGAAGATTGGGTGCCTCCATCGAAAGCGGTGTAGCATCGAAAATATCGATTTTAACCGTCCTTTGCACGAAAAGTCGCTTGTTTAATAAAACAGGCGGCTTTTTTGTTTGCGCACAGCCATGACATAATATTTTTTTCGCCGCTGCTGAGAAATAATTATCTTATAATAATGCTGGCCGAAAATGATTCGATTATAATGATATTGTGAATCAAGCAAAGAGGGATTTGGAAATGACGATCCTGGAATTCCTGAGCGATGCAATGCTTTTGCAGGATGATGAACTGAATCAGCGGCTGCTTCCGCCTGTATATATGCGCCACCTGAAAAAGAGCGAGCTTTTGATCCGTGAAGAGGATATGCAGACCAACGTATATTTCCTCATGAATGGGGTGTTGCGCGGTTATTTCATTGACGGAGAGGGGGTTGATCGATACGGTCAGCAACAAGCATATTGCTACGTTTCTGGGAATGATGCCCGTAACGCTCAGCCGTCTGCGCCGCGAGCTGCAGGAGAACGGGCTGGATGCGGACAGGGCAAGTGACTTACCATCGGATGCCCCCATGTGTGGGGGCATAATTGGTGAAAAAGGAGTAATCAGCCTGATTTTGACCTGCGCCCTGCTGGTTGGCATGTGCTGGTGTGGGCGTTCGCGGCATACCAGCGCGCGCAGCCGGAGATCTGGGACGGCACGGCTGCGGAAAGCTATGCTGGCGGCAGCGGCACAGAAAGCGCTCCTTACCTGATCGCAAACGGCGCGCAGTTGGCAAAATTCGAGCAGGCGGTCAATGACGGTACATTTGGCCTTCGCTATGCGGCGCTGACCAATGATATTTATCTCAATGATACGAGTGAGCGGCAGAGCTGGGATGAAGACACCGCGTCGAAAAACCAATGGACGCCGATCGGCAATGTAACCAATACTTTTCGTGGACAATTGGATGGGAGGGGCTATGCCGTCCGCAGTGTGTACATCAATCTACCGGAGCAGGAAAAAGTCAGGCTTTTGGGGTTATTCGAAAGTTGAATAGAGCTGGACGAATGTACAAAATCTTTCACTGGAAGAATCCCTGATTATCGGAAAGGAAAATGTTGGGGGTATCGCAGGTTATGCAAGGTGGTCAAATAGCGGAAACTATTCAACCATTTCCAATTGCCATAGCGCTGCCGTGCAGGGAGGTGACCGTACAGGCGGAATTATTGGCGGCATGGAAGATAATTGGTGTGAGATTATAATTGATAAAAACTCAAACAGCGGAAAATAACCGGCAATATCCATGTGGGTGGTATCACTGGTTATTGTGATATATTCCGGATAAAAAACTG
The DNA here is from genome assembly GCF_900291975.1 of Agathobaculum massiliense. GTDB lineage: Bacteria > Bacillota > Clostridia > Oscillospirales > Butyricicoccaceae > Agathobaculum > Agathobaculum ammoniilyticum. Next base: position 625,937 of record NZ_OMPN01000001.1, on the reverse strand, counting down.
CTATAATGTTGGCACGATCATCGGTGAACATGATGTTGGCGGGATCATGGGGCTTGCACATAAAAGCGTCAGTGATTGCTGGAATCTGGGTAATGTGCCCGGCCGCACCAAAAGTGTTGGCGGCATTGCCAGTGCGATAACATACCGCCAAGGGGCTGGCAACGACGTGGCAATCGAACGCTACTTCAACGCCGGCAGGCATCGTTGCATCAATCGCTGGATCGGTGCGCCTGAACGGCGTTTATAATGCCGGCACGGTGCAGGGCGAGCCTGTGGCTATGCTGAGCGCAAGCGCCGCGCTGAATTACTCCTGCTATCTGGATGAAACAGGTACAGCGACCGACGCGCAGGCCAGAACCGCCCGCGAGTTGAAAAAGCGGAAGACCGTGCATGAGCTGAACGGCGACGACGATGTTTGGATCCGCGACACTGGCTACTACAACAGCGGCTATCCGTTGATTTCCACGATCGACTACTCAGTTTATGTGCAGTATGTACCCATGACGACGCCGGACCGGCCGATCGGCGCAGCGGAATTCAGCCAGACGGAATATGCCGTGGATATTTCGATGTTCATGCAGATCGATACGAAGGTCGAGCTGACGCAGGCGGATATCGAGTGGTATTCCTCAGATGAAACGGTCGCGCCGCTTGTTCCGGAGCAGCAGAGCTTTCTGGAACTGACCGAGGAAGAACAGGCCGCGCTGGGCTACCGGTATCTGGCCGGAGTCAAAATCGCCTGTGGAAATGCAGGCAGCAGCGTGGTTCCCTGCGCAATTGATAACATCGGCGACCGGTTGCCGCCTTGTCGTCGGGCAGGAAACGCCGGATTTTGAGCTGAGTCTGTGCCGCGCCACGATACAGTTTGCAGAAAAGGAGGATGGAAGCCTCCAGGACCAAACCACATATAGCGACCTGCTCTACAACGATACCCCCCGGTGAAACCCTGCTTCAGCTTCTGGAGGAGGGCGGCTTTGTCGATTCCGCTAAGTGGTGGACAGCGTTGGAAAACTGCCATGAAAAGCTGCACGGGGGACGCATTGACCGATTTTATAGGAAAGAGCTGTGTGACAGCCAGTATCTAGGAGGCCGGCTATCTACTGAATGAGTTCATTTGGAAAGGTATCAAGCTGGTAATGTTGCCGGAACTGGAAACCATCAATGCCGCCTATAAAGGGATGGGGTTTATCGTCAATTTCTTGACGGATAATGATAAGAAAATTGAACAGATGAGCAAGCTGGCGGCTACTGTGATCGTGGAATCGCTGTTAAATCAGGTGTATTCGGACACAAAAAACGAATTCCTGACGGGAATACAGGCGGATGAAGAAGAAAACATCAGGCTTGCCCAAAATTATCTGGCCGCCGTCGATCTGGGATACGGCGCGCTGCTCTAAGATTGTGATGAGGCCATCCGCTATTACGAAATCTGTTGGGATGCACTTTTCGTGGGGGATGAAACGTTTGACAAATTAATCGAGCAGGTGAGCGGGAAAAAGGATGGCTATGCCGCACGCTTTGAGGAACCCCAAACCGGCTAGATCGAATTTTTGAAAGACAATGAGAAGCATCGTGATCTGTATGAGCAATATAAGCGGCTGGAAGAATGGCAGGCCAGAAAGTATACCGCCGCCTGTCCGTTGGCCGTTTATGTATACCAAAACGGCCAACAGGATCCGGTAGCGTGGGTAGAGGATAACCAGCCCGTCTGCGCCGAGGGAAGCATGATCTCGGTTGTTATCGAGGGCGACCAGAAGATCTTTTTGTTCTATGACAATGCACAGTACGGTTTCCGTTATGTCGGAAACGGCGCCGGCAACCTGGATGTGACGATTCAGGAGTTTGATCAGGCGGGGGCGCTCGCACGCACAGTCGCCTATATCGCTTTGCCGCTGTCCGTAGGACAGGCCTACACCTCGAAGGGAACCAAGAGCGAGGGGGGCAACGATCTCTTATACGATGGTGTAGAGGCAAACGGGCGGTGACACGGATCAGACCATACCTCCTGCTGTGGACACCCAGACCGATGCAAGTATCAGGCGGATATCGTGCAGGGCAGCTTCTCGATCGGCAATGAAGAGGGGCGACTGTGCTGTGGATAAATTTATCAGCCAACAAAGCTGCCGGTTCGGGGCGAGGCAGGAGAGGAGAAATGTTTGTGGTACCCCAGTATGGAAGTGCGCTGAACGTAGGAAGTGTTTTAGTGTACTGAAGATTATCTTCCTTAGACCCAACGGCCAAGGGATATAATGCAACATCGCGCCAAGTATAGGTCATATGTCGGCGTTCAATACGCCTGCCGACCAAAAGTGTACGAAGGTTTTCCTTCATAAACAACGGATAAAATAAAAATGGAGAACCGTCTTTACCTGCTGTATAAAACACAGGCAAAGACGGTTTGTTTTATTTGTCCTCGTCGCCTTTCAATAGCCGAGCATAGTAGCAGGATGTACCATACAGAGCAGCGGCAGGATTGTGACCTAAAACACGGTCTTCGGTAATAGCAGTTGTGCAAAACGCATTGGAATATTTGTAGAATAGACTGTCGTGGCCAACACATAAACCAACGACGATATTCAAATCGGTTTGCGCTTTGTTGAGACGTTCCGCCCACATGATAGGGTTACATATAGAAACGCCAACCTCCTCACACTCTTTCGGAATTCCAATGCAGCTTTTGTACGTAGCTCCGACTTTGCAGATAACACCATATACATCAAACCCATGTACATGCAAAATGCGCGCCAAAATACGAGATCCCTCAATTAGACCGTCACAAGTAGCGATCCCCGTTTTTAAGCGCTTATTTTACGGGCTACAGCGATGATTTCCTCAACTCGCGTCAGAAGACGGTATCCCTCGTACTCTACCTCGGCTGAAGCCAAGGAATATTTACTGTTGTCCGGTTCCATATACCGCTCCAGAATACGGTCTAACTCCCCCTCTTCCAGATTGGTCGTCAGACAAAAATCAGGCCAGTGTTTGTCCAGCGTACGGCAGTTCATAATGCCGTAGTCTACACAGCTCGGATTGATTTTCTTACCAGTCACTCCTTTTAAAATTATTATACCGAGGCTCGTTTTCAATGTCATTTTTTTTGCAGTAGAAATGCGAATCTCTGGGGTAGCATAACACTGATTAAAACATCTTCTTAACCACACTGTCCGCCACTGTACGGCGAAGCTGGTCCACAATATCCGGATCCGCGTCTTCGGTATTGGCATAGACCTCAACCGCGGCCTGGACCACTTGGATAGAACGTCCCATCAGCCGGATTCTTTTTGACGAGTGCAGCGCATCCAGAAGGCCTTGGGCCATTTCGCGGCTCGGTTCGCGCATGCATTGCTGGGCAAACGCTTTTACGAGGTTGTGCGGCCGCAGGCTGGACCCGCCGAGGATCAAAAGAAGGGCGCCGGGACCTGCGAAAATCAGGCTGACAGCCAGCATGGAGGTGCCGAAAATGAAATTGGCGCCAATGCCGATTGCCAGCAATGCGCCGCCGATAACCTCAAACCGGATCGCCGCCGCGCGGAAGCGCTTGTAATAAGACTGTTCTGTTGCATGGTCCATTGGAAATTGCTCCTCTCAGCAAATTAAATAATATCTGTGTCACTGCGGAACCGCAGGATCGTGGTCAAAGCGGACTGCTTGGAAAATTCCAGATGCTGCAGCATCGCGGATGCGGCAAGCTCCCAGTTCCGCGCAAGGCAGGCGTCAGCGATCTGCGCATGCTCCTCCATCGACTCCTGCAGGCGGCGGTCGATGGACTGACCGCTCATGATGCGCAGCCGGATATTCTGCGTTTGGATGCGTGCATACAGGTCAAGCAGATAATCATTCTGCAGGGCGGAAATCAGGAAAAGATGGAATCGGTCGTCCAGTTCATAGAAATCCGGACAATTATTGGTCGTTTCAAAATCGTGAAAGATTTGGGAGAAGCGCTCGATCTCATGCTGGTTGATGTTATCGCCGCAGGTGCGCAGCGCGTATGGCTCGACCAAGGTGCGCACCTCAAAAATCATGCGGATATCGCTGACGGTGATGCCGGACACAACGATGCCGCGCTTGGGAAACACCTTGAGCAGACCCTCCTGCGCCAGGCGGCTGATCGCCTCGCGGACAGGCGTGCGGGAAAAACCAAGCTCTTCCTGAAGCAGGGATTCGCTGAGCAGCTGGTTTGGAGCATATTCGCACGAAGTGATTTTGTTTTTGATAAAATGGTAAGCCTTGGACTGCATTGAGGGCTCTTTTTGGACCGCCATGATCCGCACCTCCGAAAGAGTATATAAATTAATTATATTGCGCTTTTCAGTAATATGCAATAGGGATACAAGTAAAAATAAATTGTTAATTTAGACATAATGCTTGCTTACAAATTGGTTAATCTTACAATTTTGTTTGTTTTTGATAAAGTGTCATTGACAATAATGGGAAAGGGGAATAAAATGGTTGCGTAAGGTACATCTGGGATACAAGTTGTAGCCCAAACTGCGGCGCGCGCAGTGCAGCGTCCGGACACCGAGATCCGGAAAATGTCGGTTTGGAGGGATTCCGTTAAAGATGAAAGCAATCTGCATAGAAAAGCCAGGGAAAGTCGTCCTCAAAGAAATTGAAAAACCGGTAAGGAAGCCGGGGGAAGCGTTGCTCAAGCTTCTGTACGGGGGTATCTGCGGAAGCGACCTCGGCTCCTATCGGGGTGCGAACGCATATGTATCGTATCCGCGTATACCAGGACACGAGTTTTCGGCGGAGATCGTGGAGATCGACGAAAACGAGGAAGGGCTTAAGCCGGGCATGATCGTAACCTGTAATCCGTATTTCAACTGCGGGACATGTTATTCGTGCAGGAGAGGCTTGGTCAATGCCTGCACGGGCAACGAGACGATGGGGGTGCAGCGCGAGGGGGCGTTTGCCGAATACATCACCATGCCGGTCGAGCGCATTTACGACGGCAAGGGGCTGGACCCCAAGGTGTTGACGCTGATCGAGCCATTCTGCATCAGCTACCACGGCGTGCAGCGGGCAAACGTCAAGGCGGGCGAAAAGGTGCTGGTGGTCGGCGCTGGCACGATTGGCGTGCTGGCCGCAGTCGCGGCCAAGGCGAAGGGGGCCGAGGTCACGATCTGCGATGTGGCACCGGACAAGCTCGAGTATGCCTGCCGGACATTCGGCCTGGACTACAAGCTGCTCAACGAGTCGCCGGAGGCGTTCGCAAAGGGTGTCGCCGCGCTGACCGACGGGAATGGGTTCGATGTGACGATCGAGGCGGTCGGCATGCCGGAGACGTTCATGAACTGTATTGACGCGGCCTGCTTCGGCGCGCGCGTGGTGCTGATCGGCGTATCCAAGCGCAACTTAGACAATTTCTTTTTTACGATCATCCAGAAAAAAGAGCTGAACATTTACGGCTCGCGCAACGCGATGAAAAAGGACTTTGTGGAGCTGATTGATCTGGTGAAATCGGGCGGCATCGATTTGGAGAAGATCGTCACCAACACCTACAAGTGGACGGACGCGCCGCAGGCGTTTGAGGAGTTTTCCGCTAACGCAGGAAAAATGCTGAAAGTTGTGATCGACTTCACCTGAAGAACCGATATGCGGCGGTGAAGTGAAATAAAAAAGTGAGAAAAGGAGAATCAGCATGAAAACGAAATGGACAAAGAGGATGATGGCCACCCTGCTTTGCGGAGCGATGATGGCAGGCCTTGCGGCGTGCGGCAACAGCAGCACGGACACGACGGCGAACGGTACGGCGGGGGACGAGCCTGCGTCGAATGATGCGGGTGCTACCGTTACAATCAATGTTGGCTATGAGAACGCGACCACCGAGCCGGCGGCACAGGCGGCTGAGAAGTGGAAAGAGCTGGTTGAGGAGAAGTCTGGCGGCTCGATTCAGCTTGAGCTGTTCCCGAACTCTACGTTAGGTAAGAAAAACGACCTGATCGACCAGATGCTGATGGGCGAAAGCGTGATTACGGTTGCGGACGGCGCGTTCCTCGCAGATTACGGCGTGCCGGATTTCGGTATCTTCTATGCGCCGTATACATTTGAGAGCTGGGATGAACTGTGGGCTGTGCTGGACAGCGACTGGTATGCTGACCTGTGCGACCAGCTGGCAAGCACCGGCGGCCTGCGTGTTCTGACCTCCAACTGGATTTACGGCGCGCGCGACATCCTCTCCATCAAGGAGGTTCGCACCCCGTCCGACCTGTCCGGCCTGAAGCTGCGTGTATCTTCCAACGACCTGTCGGTCAGAAGCTTTGAGGACCTGGGCGCAACGCCGGTCGGCATGGATATGGGCGACGTTTACCAGGCCATGAGCGGCGGCACGATCGATGCGGTTGAGAACCCGATCACCTCCCTCTACAACCGTTCCTTCCAGGAGGTTGCCAAGTACCTGACCAAGAACGAGCACATCCTGGCTACCTCGATGTGGATTTGCGGCGAGTCTTTCTTCACCACCCTGACTGAAGAGCAGCAGCAGATCCTGATGGAATGCGCGGACGAAGCGGGCCTGTATAACAACGAGCTGTACGACGCGGCAACGGAAGAAGCCGAGCAGGGCATGAAGGACGCGGGCGTAACCGTTATCGAGCTGACCGACGACGAGAAGGCACAGTGGGTTGAGGCTGCGCAGAAGTTCTTCGACGAAGCCTCCAGCACCCTGGGCTGGACCGAAGGCCTGTATGACACCGTGAAAGGGATTTCGACCGGCGCCGCTGCATAATCCGACAACAACACATAATCTGTTTTCTTCGCTGGGAGAAGCGGGTCGCTGATTCGCTTCTCCTCCCCGCGGGGACGGAATATGTGCGAAAAGATGCGTTAATAGAAGAGAGATCGGAGGTAAAACGCATGAAGCAACAGCGCAACTGGAGATTTCTGCTGCTCAACATCGATGTAGCGATCGCGTCCATTGCGATGTGCGTGCTGGTAGGCCTTACCTTTGCCGGCGTAGTTGCACGCTATATTTTAGGCTCCCCCTTTACTTGGATTGAGGAGATTCAGGCGGCCATGATCGTCTGGGTGATTTTTGGTGCGGCCGGCGCTGCGTTCCGCACCGGCAACCATGCGGCGATCGAGGTGTTTTTTGAGTTTTTCCCCAAAGCGGTAAAGAACATAATCAACATCCTGATCCTGCTCGTGACCATTGTCACGCTGCTGTTCCTGGGCTACCTGTCCATACAGTACATGATGGTGTTCGCAAACAGCGGCCGCACCACCGCGGTGCTGCACATTTCCTATATTTTAATTTACTGCATTGTACCGGTATCCTGCATCTGGCAGATCTTCAACTTTGTGCTGGTGAATTTCTTCCATTATTCCGAGCAGGAAACCATTGAAGCGATTACGGAGGAAGAGTTCGAGGAGGCGAAGAAAGAATGAATATCATTGGTATCTCCTGCATCCTTTTGCTGGTCATGCTTTTCCTGAAAGTACCGGTGTATATCTCGGTGCTGGCGGCCTCGGCGATCTATTTCCTCGGCAATCCGGCAACCAACGCAACGATTTTCGCCCAGCAGACGCTGGCCGGCGCACAGGGTCTGTCCCTGCTGGCGATCCCGTTCTTCGTCATGGCGGGCGTATTCATGAACTATACGGGCGTTACGCGCCGCATCATGGACTGCTGCGCCGTTCTGACCGCGCGCATGCCCGGCGGTCTGGCGCAGGTTAACATCCTGCTGTCCACGCTGATGGGCGGCTTGTCCGGCTCCTCGCTCTCGGCCGCCGCGATGTAAGCCCAGATGCTCTTTCTCTCTCTGGAGGCGCACGGCTTCTCCAAGGCGTTCTCGACCGTTATCACCGCGGCCTCCGGCATGTTCGTGCCGCTGCTTCCCCCCGCTACCGGCCTGATTATTTACGCCTGCATCCCTAACATCTCGGTCGGCCAGTTGTTCGTCGCTGGCATTGGCCCCGGCCTGTTCCTGACCGCCACGCTGATGATCTTCACGCACTTTGTATCCAAAAGGCGAGGCTACAAGCCGATGCAGACGGAAAAGATATCAGCGCATGAAAAGTGGGATGCGATCCGTCCGGCGATCCTGCCCATGCTGCTGCCGATCATCATTATCGGCGGCGTGCGTATCGGCGTGTTCACCGCGAACGAGGCCGGCACGGTCGCGATCGTTTATGCGCTGGCGCTCGGCGTGCTGTACCATGAGATGAAGCTCAAGAACTTTGCCAAGGGCTGCAAGGAAACGGTCACCACCACCAGCTCGATCATGCTGATCGTCGCGGCGGCGTCCTGCTTTTCCTGGGTGCTGACCCGCGAGCAGATTCCACAGACGTTTGCCAACTGGATGACCAACGCCATCGACAACAAATACATATTCCTGCTGGTTGTCAACATCTTCCTGATCATCGTGGGCATGTTCGTAGAAGGTAATGCGTCGATGATCGTGCTCGGGCCGCTGCTGCATCCGGTTGCGCTGGCGTTCGGCATTGATCCGGTCCACTTTGCAATGGTTTATATCTTCAACTGCACAATCGGTGCGTTCACCCCGCCGATGGGTACGCTGATGTTCGTCACCTGCGGTATTACCAAGTGTCCGACCAAGGACTTTATCAGGGAAGCGGTACCGTTTTATATCCTGTTCGCGGCCGATATCCTGCTGCTGACATACTTCCCGCCACTGTCTACGTTCTTGGTTAATCTGATCTACTAAGAGAAAAATTGATAGCAAATTGGCTAAGACCCGGTGCTGCTGCGGCCGCGATTGCGCGCTGGAGAAGGCCGGGTTTTGCCGCTGTTTGAATGGAGGGCTTTGCCATGAGAGAACGGCCGTTGGTCGCTGATTTAGTGAAGGATACTTTTGTGCCGAAGATGTTCCGCGTGCGTCAGAAATTCCCGCGTCCGCGCATCGATCCGGCGGATATACCGGATATCATCCGCAGCCTGCTCAGCGAGGAAAAATTCGCCTCGCGCGTCAAGCCCGGTATGCGCATTGCCATCACCGCAGGTTCGCGCGGCGTGGCGAACGTCGCGCTGACCACCAAGTGCATCGCGGATTTTGTCAAATCCCGCGGCGCGCATCCGTTTATCGTGCCGGCGATGGGCAGCCACGGCGGCGCAACCGCCGAGGGACAGCGGGAGATTCTGGCCGGCTACGGAATTGTGGAGGAGTATGTCGGCTGCCCGATCATCTCCTCGATGGAGGTCAAGAAGATCGGCGTCAACGACGAGGGCGGCGACGTATATATTGACAAAAACGCGGCGGAGGCGGACGGCATCATCCTGGGCTGCCGCGTCAAGCCGCACACTGCGTTCCGCGGGCCGTATGAAAGCGGTCTGATGAAAATGATGGCGATCGGCCTGGGCAAGCAGTACGGCGCGGAGGTCTGCCATGCGGAGGGCTTCAAGAACATGGCGAAAAACGTGCCGCTGTTCGGCCGCTGCATCCTGAAAAACGCACCCATCCTGTTCGGCGTACCGACGATTGAGAATGCGTTCGACGAGACCTGCAAGATCGTTGCGGTCGCGGCGGAGGATATCGACGCGGTCGAGCCTGAGCTGCTCAAGGAAGCGTTTTCCTATATGCCGCGCATCCTTGTCGATTCGTGCGACGTATTGATTGTCGATCAGATCGGCAAGAATTTCAGCGGCGACGGGATGGATCCGAACATCACAGGCACATTCTGCACGCCTTACGCAACCGGCGGTATCGACGCGCAACGCGTGGCGGTACTCGACCTGAGTCCGGAAACCCATGGGAACGGCATCGGCTTGGGCTATTCCAGCGCGACGACCAAGCGCGTGTTTGACCAGCTCGATCTCGCATCCATGTACCCGAACGCGATCACCTGCACAGTGCTGGGCGGCGTGCGCATCCCGATTGTGATGGAAAGCGATAAGGAGACGATCCAGGTCTGCATCAAGAGTTGCAACGAGATCGACAAATCCAACCCGCGCGTGGTGCGCATCCCGAACAGCCTGCATCTGGAGCATATCATGCTGTCCGAATCCTATCTGGAGGAGGCAAAAAACAATCCGCAGATGGAGATCGAGTCCGAGCCGGAATACCTGCCCTTTGACGAGGACGGCAACCTTTGGTAATGCGTTTTGAGGAGTGAAATATTAAAGATGGAAGAACTAAATTACAAAAGAATAAAAGCGAGCGGATACAAGGGATATATTCTGGAGGAAGCGCCGGAGAAGATTCTGCAGTTTGGCGAGGGGAATTTTCTGCGCGCGTTCGTGGACTACTGGTTTGATGTATCGAACGAGCGCGTGGGCTGGAACGGCAAGGCGGTGCTGGTGCAGCCGATCGCGCAGGGGCTGGCGGAGCAGATCAACCGGCAGGAGGGGCTGTACACGCTGTACCTGCGCGGTCGGGAGAACGGGGAAAAGGTGGACCGGAAGCGGGTGATCTCGTCGGTGTCGCGGTGCCTGAACCCATATGAAAAGGCGGGCTACGACGCGATGATGCAGGTCGCGGAGTCGGACGATCTGGAATACATCGTGTCCAACACAACCGAGGCGGGGATTGTGTACGACCCTGCCTGCCGGAAGGAGGACTGCCCGCCGGCGTCGTTTCCGGCGAAGCTGACGCAGGTGTTGTACCGGCGCTGGCAGGCAGGGAAAAAGCCGGTGGTCATCCTCTCCTGCGAGCTGATCGACAACAACGGCAAAGAGCTGCAGAAGTGCGTGGAGCAGTACATCGGCCAGTGGGGTCTGGAGGAGGCGTTCAGAGCCTGGTGCGGGAGCTGCACGTTCTGCTCGACGCTGGTGGACCGGATCGTGCCGGGGCGCATCAAGGACGCGGCGGAAGCGGCGCGCATGGAGGAGGAAAACGGGTACCATGACGAGCTGATCGACGTGGGCGAGGTGTTCGGCGTGTGGAACATCGAGGGACCGTCGTGGCTGGAGGAGCAGCTGCCGTTCAAGGCGGCGGGGCTGAACTGTATCGTGGTGCCGGATGTGACGCCGTACAAAAAGCGCAAGGTGCGCATCCTGAACGGCGCGCATACGGGCTTTGTGCTGGGTGCGTACCTGGCGGGCTTGGATATCGTGCGGGACTGCATGCACAACGACAGCATCCGCGGCTTTATGAACAAGATGCTGTACGAGGAGGTCATCCCGACCCTGCCGCTGGATAAAAAGGACCTGGAGGAGTTCGCGGCGGCGGTGCAGGACCGGTTCAACAACCCGTTCGTGGACCATGAGCTGATGAGCATTTCGCTCAATTCGACCTCCAAATGGAAAGCGCGCAACCTGCCGAGCCTGCTGGAATATGTGGAAAAGACAGGCAGGCTGCCGGAATGCCTGAGTATGAGCCTTGCGGCGTATATCGCGTTCTATACGAGCGATGTGCAGGAGCTGACCGAAGCGGGTCTGGTGTGCAGGCGCGCGAAGGGCAACACCTATATCTGCTCGGACGACCGTTGGGCGCTGGAATTTTACTGGGCGCATAAGGACGACAGCGCGGCGGACCTGGTACACGCGGTGCTGACCAACCGGCAGATGTGGGATCAGGACCTGACGGAGATCGCGGGGCTGGAAGCCGCGGTGCTGGCGGGGCTTACGAAGATCCGCGCGGAGGGCGCGGAGGCCGCGTTCGCCTCCTGCCTGTGAGAGGGAGGATAAGATGACAAAGCTGATACGGATCACAGAGCGGGACAACGTGGCGGTGGCGCTGCATGCTGCGGCGAAGGGAGAAACGCTGAAAGCGGGAGACGCGGTGGTGACCGCGCGGGAGGATATCCCGCAGGGGCATAAGATCGCGCTCGTACCGATCGCGGCAGGGGAAGCGGTGGTGAAATACGGCTTCCCGATCGGCCATGCGACGGAGCCGGTGGAGGCGGGCAGTTGGGTGCATACGCACAACATGCGGACCAACCTGTCCGGCGAGGAGGAGTACGCCTATGAGCCGTCGGTACCCGAGATAGAGGCGGCGGAGGCGGAGACATTCCAGGGCTACCGGAGGGAGGACGGCCGTGCGGCGGTGCGGAATGAAATCTGGATCATCCCGACGGTGGGCTGCGTCAACGACGTGGCGAAAAAGCTGGTGTCGGACAACCAGGACTTGGTGAGCGGAAGCATAGACGGGCTGTACACGTTTCCGCATCCATACGGGTGCAGCCAGACGGGCGATGACCACGCGCAGACGAGGAAGCTGCTGGCGGCGCTGGCGCGGCATCCGAACGCGGGTGCAGTGCTGGTGCTGAGCCTGGGGTGCGAGAACCTGCAGCACGACCAGTTCGTAGAGGAGCTGGGGGAGTACGACGCGGAGCGCGTCAAGTTCCTCACCTGCCAGGACGTGGAGGACGAGTTCGCTGCGGGACGCACGCTGCTGGAACAGTGCGCGTCATACGCGGGACGGTACCGGCGTGAGGCGGTGCCGGTGAGCGAGCTGGTGATCGGTCTGAAGTGCGGCGGGTCGGATGGCCTGTCCGGCGTGACGGCGAACCCGACGGTAGGAGCGTTCAGCGACATGGTGATCGCGCGTGGCGGCTCGACAGTGCTGACCGAGGTGCCGGAGATGTTCGGCGCGGAGGGGATGCTGCTGAGCCGGTGCGTCAACGAGCAGGTGTTCGGGAAGGCGGCCGCCATGCTCAACAGCTTTAAGGATTACTTTATCAGCCACAACGAGACGGTGTACGAGAACCCGTCGCCGGGGAACAAGAAAGGCGGCATCACGACGCTGGAGGACAAGTCGTGCGGGTGCGTGCAGAAGGGCGGCACGGCGCCGGTGGCGGACGTGATCGGGTACGGGGAGCAGGTAACGGCGCACGGCCTGAGCCTGCTGTACGGGCCTGGGAACGATCTGGTATCAGCGACAGCGCTGACCGCGGCGGGCGCGCATATTGTGCTGTTCACGACGGGACGCGGGACGCCGTTCGGCGCGCCGGCGCCGACGGTAAAGATCGCGAGCAACAGCGGCCTTGCGGCGCGCAAGCCGGGATGGATCGACTTTGACGCGGGTCCGGTAGCGGACGGCGAGCCGATCGCGGAGGCGGCGAAGCGGTTGTACGCGCTGGTGCTGGACATCGCGGGCGGCAGACCCTCCAAAACTGAGCTGCTGGGCTACCGTGAAATCGCCATCTTTAAAAACGGCGTTACGCTGTAAATAAAAAGCTTAGCCGTTATATAATGGAAATCACCCCGTGGGCAGAGACGCCGCGGGGTGATTTTATTGTAAGCGAAAACCACCGGTACAGCCGGTGGTTATGATTTTTTGAAAAAACGGATTGTGTAATCTGCGTGAGGGGTGTGTGCATTCCGGTTTCTGCTATACAAGGGAAGGAAAGTGCTATAATGGGAAAGAAGTTGAGAAATGCAAACCTTTTGCGTGGATATAGTGATAAACGACAGCATTTAGAAACAGGATAATAGCCCTCTCTTCAGCGGTAGGTCTCCGCTGGAGAGGGGGCTTTTGACGGAATAAAGCGAGCTGGCGTCAGGAAACGCTTGCAGGCAGCTTGCGGGTCGTTTCACGGATGACGAGCTTGTGAGAAATAATTACTTTCTGTGCAATATAGTTAGCGTCGGCGATTCGGTCGGAAAGCATGTTGAACGCTGTTTTACCCATTTCGTAGGCCGGCTGCTCCACTGTGGAAAGATGGGGGGAAACGCATTCGGTCAGGTAAGTCCCGTCAAAGCCGAGGATATCCAGATCAGAGCCGGGCTTGAGCCCGTGGTCATAGGCGTAATTCAGAGCGCCTAACGCGGTCAGATCGCTGTAACAAAAGATTGCGGTCGGCTTTTCCGGGAGCTTCATCAGCGCTTCCACGCAATTGTAGCTGTCTAAATAATGGTTGTTACAGATCATTTTGTAGGATGGAACATAAGGGATGCCATGGTCGTTGAGCGCATCCATGTAACCGGCTAAGCGCTTCTTTTCAAACGGGATATTATTCGAGCTAGTGATCATGGCGATGCGCTGGTTCCCGAGGCTGATGAGATAAGAAGTGGCGTCATAGGCGGCGGCTGTGTCGTCAATGCTGACATAGCTGATGTTCGAGCCTTCCGCGATCGCGCCGCATTGAATGATAGGGTACCGTGCGGACAGATCGTTGAGCTGGTCGTTGGGCAGAGAGGTGGTGAACAGAATCACGCCGTCTACCAGGCCGGAAGTCAGCATGTTCAGGTATTTAGTTTCTTTCTCATAGTTTCGGTGTGTAACAGCCATCAGCGTATCATAGCCGGCGGCGCTGGCGCGATGCTCCACGCCTCTCAGAATGGTTGAGAAATAGGGATTCTCCAGCGAAGGGAGCAAAACAAGAATACTGTTTTTTTTCTTGGAATCTGTTTTGGACGAGCTTCTGGGCTTATAGCCGGTGGTGGCGATCACCTGCAGGATCCGCTGCCGCGTACCAGGCGCCACATGCGGATCAGCGTTTAGGACGCGGGAGACGGTTGCTGTGGAAGTTTCAGCAAGCACTGCGATATCGCTAATGGTGATCATAGCGGCATCCTCCTGTTTATATATGTAAATTGCAGTTTGATTATATACCATCCCCACAAAGAAAGCAAGAAAAATACACAAAAATATTGATTGATATATGGTTATTATATAGAAAATAAATAAGACATATTGACTTTATGTAAATTTGGATGTAAATTACAAACATAAAATATGTAATTTACAAATTAGTTACATGGAAATGACGGAGGTGCTGAATTGGAAAAATACATTATTGAAAAGGAGCAGCAGATACCGGTATACGCGGAAACCGATGTTTTGGTGGTCGGCGGTGGGCCGGCCGGTGTCTGTGCGGCGGTCAGTGCGGCACGGCAGGGGGCCAGAGTTCTGTTGATGGAGCGGTATGGTTATCTGGGCGGCATGTCGACAGGGGGCTTTGTCCTTCTGGTGGACTGCATCTGCGATGGGAAAGGCAATCTGGTGATCAAGGGGCTTGTGGAGGAAATGCTGGACCGTCTGCGCGGGGTAAACGGCCTGATCGAACCCGACGAAGCGACGCGTGGTTCTTCCAAGTTGGAGGACATCCTGAAGTGGCGGCGATACGGTGCAACAGGCGGCGAGGATAAAATTGTTCGCTGGAGTCCGGTTATCGATCCGGAACTGATGAAATGCGTGTGCAATGATATGGCGCTCGAATCGGGCGTGCAGCTTTTGTTCCACGCCTGGTTCAGCAGGGCATACATGGTGGATAATAAGGTGCGCGGCGCGATTTTTGAAAGTAAGTCCGGTCGCCAGGCCGTTCTGGCAGATATTGTGATCGACTGCACAGGCGATGGCGATGTATTTTACACGGCGGGCGAGGAATATACAACAGGCAACCTGCCTCTTGGACTGGTATTCCGAGTCGCCAATGTGGATTGTGAAAAGGCCGAGCAGTTTCTGAGCATCCCAGGCAAGGATGAGCAGGTGTCGGCGGATATCAAGGCGGTGCGCGGCATCAACGGCGGCTACAGCTTCGGGGAATTGCCGCAGGGCTTCTATATGAGGAGCAACATCGATAACGTGGTGTGGTTTAACAATACGCTGGCAGGCAGCGCGGTAAGCGTGGATGATCTGACCAAGGTGGAGATCGAGATACGGCAGGCCATGCTGCGGACGCTGGAGTATTTCAGGAAAAATGTGCCGGGCTTTGAAAATGCGGTGGTGATTGACACGGCACCCCAGGTCGGCGTGAGGAGCAGCCGCATGCTGTGTGGGGAATACACAATCACGCGAAAGGAACTGATGGAGGGCGCGAGCTACAGCGATGCAGTGGTGTTCGCCCAGCCGCCATATCGCGGATTCCAGCCGGAGGATGTGCTGAAACAGATCCCGTACCGTTGCTTTGTTCCCAAGCATACGGAGGGGCTGCTGGTGGCCGGCCGCTGCATTTCCGGTGATTTCGGTGCGATTGAGCTGCTGCGCGTCGTACCGACTGCGATGCTGATGGGACAGGCGTGCGGTACCGCGGCGGCGATTGCAGTACAGGATAAGGTTGCGGCTCGGGATGTGGATGTGAAAAAGCTGCAGAGCAGCCTGAGAAAACAAAACGTGTGGATGCCTGCTACAGAGTAAGAAAGGGAGAAAAGAAATGCCAGAAATCAAATATTTTGAGGATTACCAGATCGGCGAGGTCCAGATCTCGTCCGGCCGCACGATGACGGAAGCAGATATCCGCCTGTTCATCGGCTGTTCGGACAACACGCATCCGGTTCATGTGGACGCCGAATACTGCAAGAAATTCCCTGCGATCGGCAGGCCGATCATCCAGGGCATTCTGACGCTGGGTGTCGCGGATGGCTTTATGGCAAAGGAGGTATCCCCGACCAAGGTGCCCTCCGTTCATTACGGCCATGAGAAAATCCGTTATATCCATCCCGTTTATCCAGGGGATACCATCCATTGCCGGTTTGAGGTCGTGGATAAGGCGATCAAAAACGAGGAATTTGGTGTTGTGACCTGGAACGTGCTGGTTTTGAACCAGAACGACGAGCCGGTCCTGTTCCATGTGGATAAGCAGTATATCGGCAGAAAGCCTGCGGCGGCAGAGGAAAAGGAGCAGAGCAAGTGAGCGCACCGTTAAAAAACGTGAAAATACTGGGCTTCACGCATTTTGCCCAGGGGCCGTTTGCCCTGCAACTGCTCGGCGACTTGGGCGCGGAAGTCATCAATATTGAGCGGCCAGGGACAGGGGATTTTAACCGCCATGTTGCGCCGGATGAAAAGCTCGGCGGGGAAGGGCCGTTTTTCCTTGCGATGAACCGCAACAAGCAGGGCATCACACTGGATCTGAAAAGGCCGGAGGCAAAGGAGATCGTCAAAAAGCTGATTCGTGAGTCCGACGTCGTGGTATCGAATTACCGTGCCGGCGTGCTTGATAAGCTTGGCTTGGGTTATGAGGACGGGAAGAAACTCAACCCGCGGATCATCTATTGCGAAGCGATGGGTTACGGTAGCTCAGGCCCTTATGTAAAGCTGCCCGGACAAGATCTGCTGGCACAGGCGATGAGCGGCTACTGCAATATCTGCGGCACGGAGGGGCAGCCGGCAACCGGCGGTATCTATGTGGTGGATATGTACAGCTCTCTGATGTTGGTCGTCGGTATCCTGGCGGCACTCAACCATGTGAAGGATGGGGGAAACGGACAAAAGGTTGAAGTAAATCTGCTCAACTCTGCCCTGCACATGCAGTCACAGGAGCTGTGCTACTACATAAATACCGGTATCATGCCGAAAAAATCCAGGGATTATACGGGACATCCGCTGCAGGAAGCCCCGTACGGCATCTATAAAACGAAAAACGGCTTCCTTGCCATGGCAATCAACGCGGGGCAGGATATGAAGCGATTTTCCGAAATCATCGGCCTGCCGGCATTATATGAGATGATGCCGAACAAAGCGGTTATGCTGCGGGATAAGGAAAAGCTGCATGCGCTGATCGCGCCGCAGATTGAAAAACAGGATACCGAGTACTGGCTGGAGCGTTTCCAGGCGGATGGGTTCTGGGTCGCCAAGGTTAATACCTACGAGGATGTGCTGCACGACCCACAGGTTGCGCATAACCAGATTATTCGGACCATCCATCATCCGGTCGCGGGGGATTTCAAGGCGGTCATCGCGCCGATAGACTTCAGTGAGACGCCGGTCGAGATCCGGTGTGCTCCGCCCACGCTGGGGCAGGATAACCGCAAGGTTCTTTCGCATCTTGGCTACAGCGATGCGGAGATCGATGCACTGGAAGCGTCCGGCATTTTATAAGGATAGTTGATGCGACAGACAAATACATAGAAAGACGGAGGTTTAATCATGAAACTGCGAAAGATTATTGCAATGCTTACCGCAACAGCAATGGCAGCGGCGGCCCTGACCGGCTGCGGCGGCTCAAAGGAATACCCGTCCCAGAATATTTCCGTTATTTGTCCGTATTCGGCCGGCGGCACGACCGACCTGTGCGTGCGCGGCATGACGGAATCCATTCCGGACGGTGTGCTGCCGTCGGGTGTGAATATTACCGTCAATAACGTGACCGGCGGCGCGGGGCTTGTTGGCGCGAACCAGTTCCGGAATTCCTCCTCGGATGGATATACGCTCGGTATCGTAAACTGTGACCTGGTATTGAGCAAGGTGAACGGAAACACCGATATTTCTTATGACGAATTCACCCCGCTGGCCTGCCTGATGAAGCAGCCGAACCTGATCCTTGTCAGCGCGGACGCCCCGTACGATACGTTTGAGGAATTTGTGGAATACGCGAAAGCGCATCCGGGCGAGGTCAAGGTCGGCAATACCGGCGAGGGTACGCTGACCAAATTGAGCGCGCAGTCCTTTGAGCAGGCGCTCGGCTTGGAGTTTACCTATGTTAATTATGACGGCGATACCAACAGTATCACCGGCGTGGTAGCGGGCGAGGTAGATATGACCTGCTGCTCTGCAGCGCCCGCGATCGGGCAGCTTACTGCCGGCACGATCAAGGCGCTGGCGATCACGGATAATGAACGCACGGAGATGTTTCCGGATGTTCCGGCAATGGGCGAGCTGTATGACGAGTTGAAGGATATCCGGATTCTGACCTGGGTCTACCTTGCAATTAAGAACGACGCGCCGGAGGAGGTTGTGACCTACCTGCAGGACGCGTTTGCACAGGCGAGCGCAACCGAGGAGTTTGAAGAGACGCTGGCGGCGTTCAGTATCATGCCGGCAGAGTTTGAGGGGACGGACGGCGCGCTGCAGTTTATGCAGGAGCAGTACGAGTTCTACGATTCGCTGATCAACTGAAAGCCGCGGGCAGGGCGGTGGAATGCAAAAGTCCCGCCGCCCCGCCTATTATGCAGGAAAGGAAGCCTTAGATGAAAAAATACAACTACATCGTGGCTGCGGTGCTGCTTGTGGTCGGTATTGGGATGATCGTCGGCACGATGGATTTTCCCTATCATGGCCTGTCGGACATCGGCGGCGGCTTTTGGCCCAAGCTGCTGGGTGGAGCGCTGCTCCTCTGCTCGATTGGTCTTGCGCTGGAAACAGCGCTGAAAAAGCAGCCGGACGAGGTCACGATCGATTTCCGCTCAGAAGGCATGAAGCGGGTATTGATTGCGCTGGGGATCATGGTCGTATTTTCCGTTCTGACCTATATTTTGGGTTTCTTCGTGGGTACGTTTTTTATGGTCATCTCCTGTGCGATTCTGCTGGGCGAGCGTAACAAAGTGAAGCTGCTTGCAATACCGGTTGGCGTTATTGTCTTTATCTATGTGGTGTTTGAAATGGTGCTCCATACCAACCTGCCGGCCGGCATATTGTTTTAGGAGGGAAAAAGCATATGATGGAGTATTTTGTTTCCGCTCTGACGCAAGTGGTGCAGCCGCTGAACCTGGCGGTCATTCTGCTTGGGACGATTGTCGGTATCCTTGCCGGCGCGATGCCCGGCTTGTCGTCGATCATGGCGTTGACCATTGTCACCCCGTTTACCTTTTCCCTGGGCGGCAATTCAGGTATCCTTATGCTGCTCGGCGTGTTCTGTGGCGCGATCTACGGCGGTTCGATCACCGCTATCCTGATCAACACGCCGGGGACGGCGAATTCGGCCGCGACCTGTCTGGACGGGTACCCGATGTCCCGTCATTCGCCCGGGCGTGCACTGGCAATCTCTACGATGGCGTCCACGTTCGGCGGCCTGTTCAGTGCGCTCGCATTGTTCTTTACAGCGCCGATGCTGGCGAAAGTGGCGTTGAACTTCGGTGCGCCGGAATATTTTGCGCTTGGCATCTTCGGCCTGAGTATCGTGACGGGTATTTCCTCCAAATCGGTATTTAAGGGCATTATCGGTGCGATTATCGGCCTTGCGCTCGCCACGGTCGGCATCGATGTAATCAGCGGCCAGCCGCGGTTTGCTTTTGGCAGCGTGTACCTGATGGGCGGCATTGCGTATATCCCGCTGCTGATCGGCGTATACGCATTTGCGCAGGGATTGACGCTGATTGAGGAAAAAGTGACGGAAAAAGCAAAAAAGGATATCAAGCTGGAACGGATATTGCCGACTTGGGCGGATATTAAAAAAACATCTCCGACGATTTTGGGCTGCAGCGTGATTGGTACGATTATCGGTGCTATCCCCGGAACGGGCGGCGATATCGCCTCCTGGCTGGGATACACGCAGGCGAAGCGCTTTGCAAAGGATTCCTCGCAGTTCGGCAAGGGTGACCCGCGCGGTATCGCGGCGCCGGAATCGGCGAACAATGCGGTGTCGGGCGGCGCGTTGATCCCGCTCCTGACGCTTGGCATTCCGGGAGACGCAGGCTCTGCGGTCATGTTGGGTGCGCTGATGATGCAGGGTATCATTCCCAGCCCGCTTTTGTTTGAGAACCAACCGGTACAGGTGTATATCATTATTTTTGGCTTGATCGCAGCGAATATCTGCATGGGGCTGCTCGGTTTTGGCGGTATCCGGATATTCTCCAAGATTTCCGGCGTACCCAAGGAAATACTGACGCCGATTATCTTTGTGTTCTGTTGCGTGGGTACTTTCTGTATGAACCATAATGTATATGATATTTTCTTCATGCTGATTGCCGGCGCGGTAGGCTATTTCCTGATCAAGCTGGACTTTGCCATGCCGCCGGTGATTTTGGGCCTGATCCTGGGGCCGACGATTGAGAAAAACCTGCAGAAAGCGCTGGTCCTTTCGGATGGCAGCTTTTCCATTTTCTTCACGCATCCGATCTCCTGTGTCCTGATTGTTATTGCGGTGGTTTCTCTGATGCTGCCGCTGATTACCTACTTTGTTAAAAAGAAGCAAGGGAAGAACGAAGAAGCCGCTGCAGAATAAAAGGAGGAAATACATTATGAAGAAGATTATCAACCGGCCGGAGGATTATACGGATGATATGCTGCGCGGCATCTACGCGGCGCATGGTGATGCGGTCAAATACGCGGCGGGCGACCTGCGCTGCTATTGTACCGCTCACAAAACGCCCGGTAAGGTGGCGATTGTGACCGGCGGCGGCACAGGCCACCTGCCGCTGTTCCTTGGCTATGTGGGAGAGGGGATGCTGGATGGCTGCGGCGTGGGCAGCGTGTTTCAGTCGCCTTCTGCGGAACAGATCTTCCAGATATCCAAGGAGGTCGAGGCAGGGGCCGGCGTGCTGTACCTGTACGGCAATTATACGGGCGACATCATGAATTTTGACATGGCGGCCGAGCTGTGCGAAATGGAGGATATTGAAACACGTTCCATTGTGGGAGCGGATGATGTGAACTCCAGTACCGATCCGGACAAGCGCCGCGGCGTGGCCGGCATATTCTATATGTATAAATGCGCGGCCGCGAAAGCGGCGGAGGGCGGCACCCTTGAGGAGGTGTTCGCCGCTGCGCAGAAAGCAAAGGAGTACACCCGCACAGCCGGTTTTGCGTTGACGCCATGCGTGCTGCCTGAACTGGGACATGCGAATTTCACGCTTGAGGAGAACGAAATGGCCATGGGTATGGGCATCCACGGAGAACCGGGCATCTGGAACGGGCCGGTCAAAACCGCCGATGAAATTGCCGCGGAATCCTTGGAAACGCTGCTGCAGGACATGCCGCTGGTGCCGGAGGACGAGGTGGCGCTGCTCATCAATGGTCTTGGCGCGACATCGGTGGAGGAGCTGTATATCCTGTCCGGAAGTGTTACGCGGCTCCTGCAGGAAAAGGGGGTTAAGCTGTACCGGACCCATGTCGGCGAGTACGCGACAAGTATGGAAATGGCCGGCGCTTCCATCAGCCTTTGCAAGATTGCGGATGAGGAAATGAAGCGGTGGCTGGACGCGCCGGTCTGCACGCCCTTTTACTGCCAGAAGTGACAGGGGGCGTGAAAATGGATAAGATCACAGCGGAGCAGCTTCCGGCGCTGTATGAATGCGTTGCGGAGGTGTTCGCGGAAAAAAAGGATGAACTTTGCGCGATGGACGCTAACATGGGCGACGGAGATCTGGGTCTTACGATGCAGAAGGGTTATGCGGCCTTGCCTGACCTGATACGGGAAGAAATGCAGGAGGACGTCGGAAAAACGCTGATGAAAGCGGGGATGCGGATGGCCTCGGTTGTGCCTTCCACAATGGGAACGCTGATGGCTTCCGGTATCATGGAGGCGGGAAAGGCGCTGAAAGGAAAGAACGAGATGGGGCCGGCTGACCTGAGCGCGTATTTTACTGCGTTTGCGGCCGGTATCCAGAAGCGCGGAAAATGCAGCAGGGGGGAGCGAACGATCCTGGATGCGGTCGGCGCAGCCGCTGACCGGGCATCGGCGTGCCTGGAAGCAACCCCGGACGCTGGGCTGGCGCAGGTAATGGACGCGGCGGTGTCCGGAGCGGAGGCGGGCGTAGAAGCCAGCCGCGCCATGATGCCCAAATACGGGAAAGCCGCGGTGTTTGCCGCGAAAGCTATCGGTATACCGGACCAGGGGGCGACAGCCGGTATGTATATGCTGAAAGGCATGGCGCGATATATCCGGTGAAAATGGCGGCGAAATGAGCCTGATTACCAGAAAGGACATAAAAATATGCAGAAATTATATGGCACGGTCGTACCGATCGTGACGCCCCTGACCGAGGAGGACAGCATTGACGTTCCCTCGCTGGAGCGGCTGGTGGATCACTGCATCGATAACGGGTTGCAGTGCCTGTATCCCTGCGGCACGACCGGAGAGATGATGTACTTAACCGTGGAGGAACGGAAGCGGGTCGCGGAAGCAGTTGTGCGCCATACAGCCAAACGGGTACCGGTATTCGTGCATGTCGGCGCATGGAACCTTGCTGACACAGTGGAACTGGCGCGTCACGCTGTAGAAATCGGCGCGGACGGCATCGGCGTTGTCACTCCGGTATTTTTTAAGCTGAGCGACCGGGGGCTGATCGATTATTATAAGGCGGTATCCGCCAGCGTGCCGGAGGATTTCCCGATTTATTTGTACGGCATTCCGCAAAACGCGGTCAATGATATCAACCGCGCTGTGGCGGAAACCGTCGCGAAAAGCTGCCGCAATGTGATCGGCATTAAATACAGCTATCCGGATTTCACGCGGATACAGGACTTCATGACGATCAACGATGGGACTTTCAGCGTACTGGTCGGGCCGGATCACTTCCTGGAGGCGGCGTGCGTGGTCGGCGGCGACGGGACGGTGTCAGGTAATGCGATGTGCATACCGGAGCATTACGCGAAGCTCTGGCAAGCGATTCAGGCAAAGGATTACGCGCTTGCGACCCGATACCAGCGGCGCACCAATGTTTTGAATGCGGTAATGTGCGCGGTCAATAATATTGCGGCCTACAAGGTGATTCTCAAAAGGGAGGGCGTGATCTCCACCACGAAAATGCGCCGCCCGATGGAAAGCCTGACTGCGGAACAGGAAAAGGAGCTGCTTGAGGAGCTGGACCGTCTGGAATCCCGTACGGTAATGATTTGAGCGCGAGGGGGTATAGGAAACCCCGCCGTTTCTTTTGAAACGGCGGGGTTTTTCTGGCTATTTTACGCGGCCGGAGCGTCTTCGGACGGAGTCTCCTCTACTGGAACATCCTCTGCCGGCGTTCCCTGTGAAACGATCTGGATATCGGCGCGCAGAATCAACTGTTTTGCGCCAGTGCTGCCCGCATCGCCAAGCACAAAGGAAAGCTCATGGCTGCCCTCTGAGGCGTCTTCCGGAATGCGGAGCAGATACTCGCTGGACGCGGCATCGTTTTCGATGGTAAACGCCGCGTTGGAATAGCCTGCGATGTCCGCGCCGTCCCATTGCCAGCGCGCCGGAAGCTGGACGCGGGCGATCCCGTTTTCGCCGGTGATATCCGCGGTAACGAGCAGCGTTTTGCCGGGATAGGATGCCGCGCTCCGGATATTGAGCGAGCCGCCGTATTCCACCGGCCGCTGTTCCACCGGAAGGGCTGTTTCACAGCGGATCTCAGTGCCGTCGAACATGGTCAGGACAAAGGCGATGTCGAGCGTATCGCCAGACAGATCCTTGAGCGTATATTGCAGCGTGCTCGTCTTATAGTCGGCGGTCAGGAAGCTGCTGTTCCCATAGCCATCGACCGCCGCGCCGTTGACATACCACTGCGCCTTGCAGGCGTAGGAGGCGGAGACGCCTTCCAGCCGTGCGGTGACGGTAAACGGCTGGTACGGACGGACGCTGTCCGGAGCTGCGGTAAGCTGCACACTGGTCGTTTTGCGGGCCGCATCCCGCTTTTGGATTTCAGCAAAGCCGTAATCAAGAAGCTGGCGGGAATCCGCGAAGCGCTGCGCGTCGCTGGTGGATTTCATAACTACCGCGATCACACGCCGCCCATCCCGTACCGCGGTCGTGGTGACGCAATAGCCTGCCTCCGCGATGGTTCCGGTTTTGAAGCCGTCCAGCCCTTCGTAAGGCGCCATGGTATTGAGCAGGTGATTGGTGTTATTATAGTAGGAGCCGTTGAAGTTGAACCCGCTTTTGGAGGTGATGCGCAGGATATCGGGATAATCGTCGATAAAGCGGCGGGTGAGCTTGGCCTGTGAGCGGGCCGTAATATAATTGGGCTGCGCGCCGTGGCAGTTGTAATAGGTCGCGTTCAGGCCGAGGTCCTTGGCGGTCTGGTTCATGCGGGCGACAAATGCGCTCTCACTGCCGCTGATATGCTCGGCCATGACGATGCACGACGCGCTGGCGGAGGGAATCATGATCAGGTGAAGCAGCGTATCGACCGAGTAGGTGGCACCCTCGGTCAGCGGTACGGCGGTGGGATAGCTGGCGTCGCGGGATTTGACAGCCGCGTTGTGGCTGACCTTGACCTGGGTGTCCAAAGTCAGGCGGCCGGCCTCCAGCTCCTGATAAATGATGTAGGCGGTCAGCACCTTGGTCATACTGGCCGGCACACGGGCGATGTCGGCGTTATACTCGTAAAGCGTTTCCCCAGTCTGCGCGTCCATGACGAAAACGCTTTCCGCCTGGTAGCTGAGCGCGGCAGCGCCGGGCGCGAGGCCGCAGAACAGCACCAAGACGGCCAAAACGGATGCGATCAGTTTTTTTCTCATACAGTTTACCCCCCTTGAAAATAAAAAGCAGACATTGCGCAAGGAATGCGGTGATGCTGCATAAATTATAGCATCGGTGGAGAAAAAAGTAAATTTAGAAAATCGCACGCGGCGCAAAAGAAACGGGAAAAGTTCAGACAATGTTCAAAAACTTCCGGCTCTGCATGCTATACTAAAGCATAGGGCATACTAAGGCACACGGAATCGGATGAAGGTGGAGTGCTTATGAAGACGCTATACTATGGAGGCCCGATCCGCACAATGGAGAGCGGCGGGCTGGCTGAAGCGCTGCTGGTCGAAAACGGCGTGATCGCGGCCGTGGGGACGCGGGAAAAGCTCGCGGCATGGGCGCGCGGCGCGGCAGAGATCGACTTGGATGGGCGTGCGCTGTTGCCTGCGTTCCTGGACGCGCACGGCCATTTTTCCGGCGCCGCGCAGGCGCTGCTGCAGGTCCCGCTGGAGGAGGCCGCCAGCCTGGACGAGATCGGACAGGCGCTGTCGCATTTTATCACGGCCAACAAAATACCGGACGGGCAATGGGTTGTGGGGAAAAGCTATGACCAGAATACGCTCGCGGAGCGGCGCCATCCGACCCGCGCACTGCTCGACCGCGTTTCCGCGGCGCATCCGATCATGGTGGTGCATCAGTCCGGACATATGGGGGTGTTCAACTCTCTGGCGCTGGAGCTGCTCGGCGTGAAAGTGGACACGCCCGCGCCGGCGGGAGGCATAATTGGTACGGAAAACGGTGTGCTGACCGGATATATGGAGGAAAACGCGTTCCTGCAGTACCAACAGCAAGTGCCGATGCCGGATATGGAGGACCTGATGGAGGCCTATCGCCGGGTGCAAGATATTTCTGGATGGCTCCCCGCAGGGCCGTACCGCGTGGATGCGGACCCCATACCAAGGCGCGGAGGACGGGTACCGAGGTTATGGCACCATGAGCGGGCAGGCGGTGCAGGAAGCGCTCGTGACAGCCTATCATGGAGGGCTGCAGGTATTGGCCCATTGCAACGGGGATGCGGCGGCGGAGCAGTTTTTGCAGGCCGTGGCCGCGGTCGAGCGGGAATTTCCAGATTTCCGCGGCCTGCGGCCGGTCATGATCCATGCGCAGCTTCTTGGCTTGGACCAGATGGAGGCTGTCAAGCGGACCGGCGTGCTGCCATCGTTTTTTGTGGCGCATGTGTATCGGTGGGGCGAGGTGCATATCCGCAATTTCGGACTGGCGCGCGCACAGCATATCAGTCCGGCGCGCGCGGCGCTCGAGCAGGGGATCCCGTTCACATTCCACCAGGACACGCCCGTGCTGCCGCCGGACATGCTGGGTACCGTCTGGTGCGCGGTCAACCGGCTGATGGAAAGCGGCGCCGTGCTCGGCGCGGACCAGCGTATCCCTGTGGAGGACGCGCTGCGTGCGGTTACAGTCCACGCCGCTTACCAGTATTTTGAGGAAGCGCGCCGCGGCTCTCTGCGGCCGGGCAAAGCGGCCGATCTGGTGCTGCTGGACGCCGATCCGTTAGCGGTTGGGCCGGATGCGCTGCGGCGGGTGCGCGTGCTGGAAACGGTCAAGGCAGGGGAAACGATTTACCGTGCATGATAGCCCTCCGGCAAAATCCGCTTGCCTTTTCTGCGCGGGATGCCGTATACTAAAGGACGGGAATATGAAAAGCCGGCGGCGGGCGGCCGCTTATCCGCAGGGATAGGCGGCCGCCCTGTGTCCGCGGGCATATGACAGGAGAGAGCCTATAATGAATATTACCAAAGGCGATGTGCAGGAGCTGCGCCGCCGTCTGAAAAAGACCGAATGCACCTTTGGCCGCATGTGCGGGTGCTATGTCAACAGCGGCAAGCAAGTCGTCCTGAAGTTCGGCGAACAGTTTTCCGAACTGGAGGAGGACGAGTTTTACAAGTATTTGGAGATCGCGAAAAAAACGCTGTCCGGCACACTGGGCGGCAACCTGCTCGAGCTGGAATTCGCGCGCGGGGAGCAGGCGGACGAGTGCCGCTCGTTCCTGCTCACGCTCAAGGGCAGCAAGCTGGCCAACGACGACCTGCTCGACCGCCTGTATGAGCAGGTCATCGAACAGTATGCCTATCCGGGTAACTACCTGATTTTAGTATACCATGATGTGTACGATGTGCCGGCCCGGGCGACCTCCGGCGAGGCGCAGGAGGAGTCCGAGGAGATCTACGAGTACATACTGTGCGCGGTGTGTCCGGTCGAGTTGTCCAAGCCCGCGCTCGGTTATCGGGAGGAAGAGAACCGCATCGGCGCGCGCGTGCGCGACTGGGTGGTCGGTCTGCCCGACCTGGGCTTTGTGTATCCGGCGTTCAGCGGCCGCGGCAGCGATGTGAACGCTGTGCTGTATTACGTCAAGACCGGCCGCGGCTCCCATCCGGAGCTGATAGAAAGCGTGCTCGGGTGTGTGTCCCAGCGCACGGCCACAGAGGAGAAGAAAGCGTTCCAGAGCGTTGTGAAAAGCGCGTTTGGGGAGGATGAGGAGCAGGCGGAAGCCGCGTTCTTCCGGATACAGAAGACGATCAGCGGCATGGTGGCCGAGCAGGAGGCGGACGATAGCCTGCCGCCGGTCAGCCTGACGGCCGAGACGGTCGCGGATCTCGCGGCGGAGGCCGAGGTGCCGGAGCCGGTCAGGGAACAGATCGGCAAGGCTTTCGCGCAGACGTTCGGAGACGTGCCGCCTGTTGCGAACAATGTGCTGGACAGCCGCTTGGTGGAGGAAAACACCCAGCGAATGCACACGGCGGCGCTGGAGCAAAGGGTTGCGGATCTGCAGCACCGTCTGGCGGAGCAATCCGAGCGCCTGGCCGGAGACGAGGTTCCTTGGGAGGAAAGCGCGGGCATCGTGCTGCGGGTGCCGGAGGAGCGGGCGGAACGCGTCCATACGGGTGTGGTCGAAGGGCAGAAATGCCTGCTGATTCCGATCGAGGAGGGGGAATCCGCCAGCATTAACGGTGTGGATCAGACACTGTAAAAAACAGCGGGATAATGGGAGCCGGCATCTGCCGGCTCTTTTTGTGCCGGAAATGTGCGAAATCGGCGGCGGGATTTGTGCAATATGCAAAAATGTGATTTTCCCCCTTGACAGTACGGAAAAGGGCGCTATAATAAAAGCATAACTTGTCAGACAAGTTGAGGAGGTAAGCCATGAAGGCCGAACGCATCAATGTGACGGAAAGCGTACTCCAGTACCTGACTGGCCATATCCAAAGCGGCCAGTGGGCGGTCGGCAGCAAGATCCCGTCCGAGAACCAGTTGACCGAACGGCTCGGCGTCAGCCGCGCGAGCGTGCGCGTGGCGATCCAGCAGCTGATCGGCGTGGGCGTGCTGGAAAGCGTGCATGGGAAAGGGACCTTCCTGCGGGACGACCGCGTGGAAACCCTGCTCACCGGAGCAAGCCAGATCACCCCTGCGGACTGCGCGGATATCCGTGCGGTGCTGCAGTTCCGGCGCATTTTAGAGCCGGAAGCGGCGGCGCTGGCCGCAAAAAACGCAACAAAAGCGCAGATTGGGCGTCTGCATGAGCTGACCGGCCGGTTGCCCGCGCTGCGCGGCCAGAAAAGTGAATTTGTACGGTGCGACATGGCGTTCCATGAGGAACTGTGCAGGGCGTCCGGCAATCATCTGCTGGTCAAAAGCCTGCATGAGGTGTTCGAGCAGACGGTGCGCAACCATGAGCAGCTGACCCAGCGGTTCGGAGAGCAGGACGCCCTATTCTTTCACCCTATGATCCTCAATGCGGTCGAGGTACACAATGATAATCTGGCGCGTGCGCTGATGCAGGCGCACATCCTGCAAAATTACGATAAGGTTTAACTTGTATAACAAGTAAAAAGGAGAGAATATCATGCCAATTACCATCCGTGACATCCGTGTGATCTGCACCGCGCCGGAGGGAATCAACCTGGTGGTCGTCAAGGTGGAGACGAGCGAGCCGGAGCTGTACGGCCTGGGCTGCGCGACGTTTGCCTACCGCCACCTGACCGTGCAGCATCTGGTGGAAAATTACCTCAAGCCGCTGCTCGTCGGCCGCGAG
This sequence comes from Agathobaculum massiliense, assembly GCF_900291975.1. GTDB lineage: Bacteria > Bacillota > Clostridia > Oscillospirales > Butyricicoccaceae > Agathobaculum > Agathobaculum ammoniilyticum. The sequence goes on along the minus strand of NZ_OMPN01000001.1, from coordinate 596,944 downwards.
GTGAACAACATCGAAGCGCTGTGGCAGCTGATGCACCAGAACGCCTACTGGCGCAACGGCGGCATGGAAAACAACGCGATCTCGGGCGTGGACATGGCGCTGTGGGACATCAAGGGCAAGCTTGCGAACATGCCGTGCTACGAGCTGTTCGGTGGCAAGTGCCGCGAAGCCATTCCGGTCTACCGTCACGCGGATGGGCGCGATGTGGAGGAGATCTGCGATAACATCGAGCGCTTCCGCGACATGGGCATCACCCACATCCGCTGCCAGTGCGGCGGCTATGGGGGGGGCGGCTACGGCAAGGCGCCCGCGACCGCGCCGCAGGGCGCGCCGGACGGCGTCTACCTGGACTCGCGCAAATACATCCGCGACACGGTCAAGCTGTTTGAGGGCATCCGCGCGCGCATCGGCTACGACATGGCGCTCGTCCACGACGTGCATGAGCGCATCGCACCGGTCGAAGCGCTGCAGCTGGCCAAGCAGCTCGAACCGTTCGACCTGTTTTTCCTGGAAGATGCGGTGCCGCTCGAGCAGGTCGACTGGCTGCGCCTGCTGCGGCAGCAGACCTCGATCCCGCTGGCGCAGGGCGAGCTGTTCAACAACCCGCGTGAGTGGAAGCAGCTGATCACCGAGCGGCTGATCGACTTTATCCGCGTGCATATTTCGCAGATCGGCGGCATCACGCCGGCGCGCAAGCTGGCGATTTTCGCAGAACAGTTCGGGGTGCGCACCGCGTGGCACGGCCCCGGCGATATGTCGCCGCTCGCGCATGCGGCCAATATCCATATCGATTTGGCGGCGCCCAACTTCGGCGTGCAGGAATGGTCGGGCATCGAGCCGCCCAATTTCGTCATCCAGGAGCTGCGTCAGCAGCACGGCGCGCTGCTTGAGGTGTTCCCAGGCCTGCCGGAATTCAGGGACGGTTATGTGTACGCCAACCACAAGCCCGGCCTGGGCGTCGATCTGGACGAAAAGGAAGCCGCCAAATACCCCTGTGAGAACACGGTCACGACCTGGACGCAGACCCGCCTGCGAGACGGCTCGCTCCAGACGCCGTAACGCCGCGCGGTGCAGAAAGCGGGAAAACCGATATGTCATACATGATACTGTTTTAAGAGGAGAATGCTGTTATGCTGATGAGCAAGGAAGTCATAGTGACCGAGCCGCATAAGTTCGAGGTGCGCGAGGTGCCGCGCCCTGAGGCTGCCGGCGATTACGACGTACTGGTTAAAATGAAGGCCTGCGGCGTGTGCGGGTCGGACGTACATAACTATCTGGGAGAGAACCCGTGCGCGTCTTATCCGCGCATCCCGGGACATGAGAACGCGGGCGTGGTCGAAGCGGTCGGCTCCAAGGTGACCCGCGTCAAGCAGGGCGACCATGTCGTGCTCGATCTGGTGGTTGCCTGCGGCGAGTGCTACCAGTGTAAAATCGGCCGCTATAACGTGTGCGAACACGTCCGCGCGCGCGGTTCGAGCATCGACGGTGGCTGGCGCGAATACTTTGTCGTGCCGGAGAACCAGTGCTATGTGATCTCCCCCGAAATCCCGTGGAAGGATGCGGCGCTCGTCGAGCCGTTCGCCATCGGCGGACACTGCACGGGGCGCGGCCGCGTGGTGCCGGAAGATACCGTGCTCATCCTCGGCGCGGGTACGATCGGCGCGATCATCCTGCAGACCTGCAAGGCGAAGGGCGTGAAAACCGTCATCTGCTGCGATATCAACGATTCTTCGCTCGAACGCGCGAAAACGTACGGCGCGGACTATGTGATCAACACCAAAAACGAAGATCTTGCCCTGCGCGTGCAGGATATCACGGGCGGACATGGTGTGACCTGCGCGTTTGATTCGGCATGCTTCCCAGGCTCGCTGACCAGCCTGTTCGCGCCCGGTATCATGGCGAACGCGGGCCGCGTGGTCTCGCTCGGCTTCTGCACGGCGCCGGAGCAGATCTCCTCCGCCATGCTCGACCAGCGCGAGCTTGACCTGATCGGCTCCCGCATGTCGGCTTACCAGTTCGAGCCGACCATCGAGCGTTTTGAGCAGCATGCGTTCAATCTGGAGGGTATCGCTACCCATTTTATCCCGTTCAGCCGCATCGGGGAAGTGTTCGACAAGATCGAGCATCCCGACCCGTCGGTTAAGAAAATGGTCATTTTGTTTGATGAGGAGGATATGTAATCATGGTACATCCGCTTTTTGATATCACCGGCCGCAAGGCCATCGTTACCGGCGGCACGCGCGGCCTGGGTCACGGCATGGCCGAGGGTCTGATGGAGGCGGGCTGCGAGGTCGTCATCATTGGCTCGAGCGCGCGCGTGCATACCGCCGCGGAGGAATTCCGCGCGCGCGGCTTTGCCTGCCACAGTGTGCAGGCCGACCTTGGTCGGCGTGAGGAATGCTACCGTGCGTTCGGAGAGGCGGTGGAGCAGCTGGGCGGCGATCTGGACATCATCGTGACCGCGCACGGCATCCAGCGCCGGCACCGTGCGGACCAGTTCCCGATGAGCGATTGGGACGACGTGATCCGCGTCAATCTGGAGAGCCAGTTCATCCTCTGCCAGGAGGCGTCCAAGATCATGGTCAAGAAGGGCTATGGCAAGATCATCACGATTTCCTCCATGGCGTCTTTCTTCGGCGGCCAGAACGTCGTCGCGTATTCCGCAGCCAAGGGCGGCGTGGCACAGATGACCAAGTGCATGTCCAACGACCTGCTGGCGTGCGGCGTCAACGTCAATTCGATCGCGCCCGGCTATTTTGCGACCGATATGAATGAAGCGCTCCTCGACCCCTCCAATTACCGATACAAGGAGATCTGCGACCGCATTCCCGCCCACCGCTGGGGTGAGCCGGCGGATATGAAGGGCGCGTGCCTGTTCCTTGCGTCGCATGCGAGCGACTATCTGGGCGGCGCGATCCTGCCGGTCGACGGCGGCTACCTTTGCAAGTAAGGGGCGCCTGCTCCGGCGCTTTCCGTTATCAAAAAGACCCCCAGGGCTGGCTGCCCTGGGGGTCTTTTTCCGTACCGATGCGTCAGGCGCCGGCGACCAGATGGTCGAGCGCCTCTCGCGCGCGCTGTTCCGCAGCGCGGCAGCCTTCCTGCATGGCGCGAAGGCGGGACAGGACATCGTCGATTTGTCCGCATGCCTCTGCAATTTGGGACTGTGCGCCGTGAATATGGTCCAACACCATCCAGTCCGCGAAAAGGCCGTCGAAAAAGTAATCCGCAAAGCGCAGGAAACCGTCCACCTGCGCCTGCACATCCGCTTGGATGGATACATCGGTCAGCTCGGTCTTAAAGCGGCGAAGCTGGGTCTGCAGCGTCTCGACCTTGTCCTGCGCGTCGTCCAGATGCCCGTGCTTGACCAGGTCGGTTATCAGGCCGCCGCTGAACAGGTCGAACGTCCCCCAGCCTTCCGCGCTGTCCAGGCTGGACAGGATGCTGCCCGCGGTATTGCGCGCCGCGCGTCCGGCGTCGAGTGCTTGCCCAATCTCGGTTTCCAGCGTCTGCTGTGTGGCGAGCTGCTGCTCAAGCTGCAGGATGCGCTCGGCATGCACGGAACCACTCTGCCGCAGGAAATCCCGCTTGTCGTCCATGACCTGCGTCCAGCGCTGCTCGCAGCCATCGAGCGCGGCGGCTTCCCGCTCGTAAGAAGCGATATCCTGCCGTACCGCCTCCAGCTCACGCCGTACAGCGTCGTGCCTGACCGCGGCGGTCCAGGCCTCCTGCTGTTCCTTGTCGAGCCGCTCCTCCCGCCTGCCGAGGAGAGCGTAAAAACAGGCGGTTAGGCTGCGGCCTTGCAGCCGGTCCACGTCCTTTTGCTCCGCAGCCCGTACCACAGCCAGGCTGCGCTCCCGTTCCTCCAGGCGTTGCCGCTCGCGGTACAGCTCGTCCAGCATGCCCCGCAGCCGGTTGAGCCGGTCGGCCTGCTGCCTGAGGGTGCGGAGCGTTTCATCGTATGGCGTCAAATGCGATCCCTCCCGTTCGTTTTTATCATTATACCACATACCACAGCGGCCGGTACTTTTTTGCTTGAAGCGACTGCTAAGCGCCGCTGACCGCTGATAATAAATAAAATAAATGTATAATAGCTGCTTTGCGGCTATCCATGCGGCGCGCGCTCCAGTGAGCCTTTTGCGGAAGGATGAGGGGCGAAAAACGTGTAAATTTTATGTTTTCCGTCGTACAGCGTTGAAAACGTGGGGGAAAGTGTGCTATACTATCAATATCTGAAAATTTTTGGAGCGTAGGAATATGGCTTATGAAAACAATAGGCGCCGCCGCCCGCCGCGGGAGGATGACGGGACCCTGATCGAAGGCAGGAACGCGGTTCTGGAAACGCTGCGCGCTGGCCGGACGGTCGATAAGGTCTTTGTGGCCGAGGGAGCCCGCATCGGGGATGTGGCTGCGGAAGCGCGGCGCTGCGGCGTGCCGGTCGTCACCTGCGACCGCCGCAAGCTCGACCATATGAGCCCCACGGGGAACCACCAGGGAGTGATCGCGCAGGCCGCCGCACAGGAATATGTGTCGCTCGACCATATATTCCGCGTGGCGGAGGAGCGGGGCGAAGCGCCGCTGATCGTGGTCTGCGACGGTATTGAGGACCCACATAACCTGGGCGCGATCATCCGCTCGGCGGAAACCGCGGGCGCACACGGGGTCATTATCCCCAAGCGCCGCGCGGTTGGTCTGACCGCGGCGGTCGCGCGAGCCGCGGCGGGCGCGCTGGCCTATGTGGGCGTGCATAAGGCGAACAACCTTGCGGCGGCGCTCGACGAGCTGAAGGCGCGCGGGGTGTGGCTGTTCGGCGCGGAGGCGGATGGAACGGTGGGGCTTTACCAGGCCGCGTTCGACCGCCCGTGCGCGATCGTGATCGGTTCAGAGGGGCAGGGGCTCAGCCGGCTGACGCGGGACAAGTGCGATTATATCATCAGCATCCCGATGCGCGGGCGGGTCAATTCGCTCAACGCATCCAACGCGGCGGCCGTTCTGCTGTTCGAGGCGGTCCGCCGCCGCGCGCAGGCGGAATAAAGGAGGAAGACGGACAACGATATGGACAGAAAAGACGAAACCATGAACCTCGATGATATTCGGGCGATGCTGAACGACGTACCGGATACGGACGAGTTCGATCTGGACGCGATCATAGCCGAGGTCGAGGGACTGGCACCGGCCACGCCGAAGGCCCAGCCGCGCCCGTCCGCCGCGCCGGTGCCGGAGGTACGGCAGCCGGAACCGGCGGCAGCCGCCCAGCCCGCCGCGCCAAGGACGAGGCCTGTCCGCGCAGCGGCGCCGACGGAAACGCAGCCGCGTGATTCGGACGATTCCACAGAGGAGGAAGAAGAGGATCCCCGCGCGGCGCGTATCGCCACGCGGGAGGCCAGGGCGGAGGCGAAACGGCAGAGAGAGGAGAAACGGACCGCTGCCAGGGCTGCGCGCCGCGCCGCGAAAGCGGCCGTGCAGGAGGAAGAGGAGCTGTACGAGGACATGACGGAGCAGCCACCCGCGCGCCGCGCAGCGCGTGGGGAGCGGATGAGCCGCAAGGAGGCGCGCGCGGCGCGTCTGGCCGCCGAACAGCAGGAGGAAGCGGAGGAGATCCGGCTGCGCGATCCGGCGCAGGCCGCCCGCTCGTTCAAGCGGCGGGCGCGGGGGCTTTCCGTGCGGTCCGTGATCGTATTGATTTTGGCTGCGGCTGCGGCTTACCTGAGCCTCGCGCCCAGCTTTGACGTGCTGCCGCTACCGGTTGTGCTCGACGCGGTGGAGAACCCGGGCATCGGCATTGGCGTGCTCCTGCTGCTGCAGTTTATCGCGCTTTTCCTGGGCGTGGATGTGTTCGGCATGGGCTTTAACAGCCTGTTTCACGGCGCGCCCGATCGGGCGTCGCTGGTTTCGTTCGCCATTGTTGCGTCGCTGCTGCACGGCGCGTCCATTATCGTTTTTGAAAACGCGCCCGGCGTGCAGGTGCCGTACCTCGCGGTCAGCATCCTGTTGCTGTACGCGGCAATGCGGGAGGAGCGCGGACGGTACGCCGCGCAGGCGCGCGCCTATCAGGCGATCTGCTCGGCGGAGCAGCCGATGGCGGTCTACAGCCATTACGACAGGGAGGATGACGCGTGCAGGGCGGTCAAGGGGCCGCTGCACGATGATAAGGCTTTTTTGCTGGAGATGGAACGGCCGGATACGGTCGACCGCTTTTCCATGATCTATGTGCCGATCGCGCTGGCGGCGTCCATCATCTTCGCGCTGGTGGCTTCGGTTGCGCGCGGCGAGCCGGTGCGCTTTTTCTGGGCGTTTTCCGCGATTTTGTCGGTATCCGCGCCGCTCGGCCTGCTGTGCGCGTTCGGCGCGAGCTATAAGAATATCTCGCGCCGCCTGCTCGGGTCGGGCGCGGCGCTCGCAGGGGCGCGCCAGGCCAACCTTCTGCGCGGGACCGAGGAGGTCGTCCTGACTGAAAACGACCTGTTCCCTGCGGGCTCGATCAGCTTGGAGGCGCTGCAGAACGCGGGGCGGATGTCGGACGATAAGTTGCTGGGCTGCGCCGCAGCGCTCGCGGATGCGGCCGGTCTTGAGCTGGGACGTGTGCTGACCGAGGCGGTGCGGGAGCGGTACGGCGTGACGCTGGCGGCGCGCAACGTGCAGTTTGTCGAGGGCGGCCTTGCCGGAGAAATCGGCGGGAGCCGCATGGTGCTTGGCACAGCGGCGCTCATGGTCAAGTTGGGGCAGCGTATCCGTTCGGGCCAGACGGAGGATGAAACGGTTAGCGCCTATCTGGTTGTGGACAACGTGCTGGCGGGCGCGCTGCTACTCCGTTACCAGCCGACGAAAAGTACCTACCAGGCAATGCGCCTGATGCGCCGGATGCATATGAACGCGGCGCTGGCAGTGCGGGATTTCAACATTTCGCCCGCTATGGTGGAGAGCCAGTTCGACCTGCGCCGCGGCTTTGCCGATCAGCCGGAGCCGGACAGCGTGCGCCGGCTGCTTGATCCCACCTATGCAAAGGCGGACGCGCCCGCCGCGATCCTAGTCCGCGAGGGGGCGGGACCGTTCCTGCAGGTACTCCGCTGTGCGGACAAGCTGGCAGGCGCGGTGCGCTCCGCCTTGACGCTGGGTGCCTTTGCCGGCATATGCGGAATGCTGATCGTATTCTATCTGGTGTTCCAGAACGCGGTGGACGCACTGCCGGTTCTGCACCTGCTGCTGTATCTGTTGATCTGGTATGTTCCGGTATTCATTATCACACAGCAGACGCACTGAGATAAGGAAATAATGAAAAGGGCCTGGAAGCATGCTTCCAGGCCCTTTTCATTTGCCCCTTGCCGGGGAGTGGCCGCTTGGCAAAAGCAAAGGCTGCCGGAGCGAACCGCTCCGGCAGCCCGATCGGTAAAAGAGAAGAAAAAGAGGGGTTCAAAACGGCAGGATGGACACGACCGAAAACACCGCGAGAGCCAATGCCAAAACGGCGGCGGCGGTAGCAAGATAAGCACGGGTCATGACGGAGGCTCCTTTCCATTCTGCACAGCGGGGTAAAAACCATTACACTTATATAACGTTTGAAAAGGCGGTTTTGTGACAGGAAAAAAACAAAAAAATAAAAAATTTTCGGGCGGTGCGGCTCTGTCGAAAAAAGACAGAGGGGTACATTAAAATTGCACAAAAAACAGCTTGCATGAATTGGTAAAGTCGTGTATAATAACAAACAGGGAGTTTGTTCCCGCCAACTAAGCGCCCGCGTGAAGGCAAGGGCAGGGGAGTGTTTATCAAATATGGCCAATTACCCGGTTAACAAGATCCGTAACGTATGTCTGATGGGGCATGGCGGCGACGGCAAGACCTCGCTCGTCGAGAGCCTGCTCAATATCGCCGGAGTGACCGACCGTGTCGGAAAGATCACGGATGGCAACACTGTATGCGATTTCGATCCAGAGGAGATCAAACGCAAGTTTTCGATCTCAACGGCTGTGGCGCCTGTTGAATGGAACGGCTGCAAGATCAATCTGCTTGATACCCCTGGTTTCTTTGATTTTGAAAGCGAAGTAAACTGCGCGCTGCGCGTAGCCGAATCCGCTTTGATCATCGCCACTGGCAAGGCCGGTCCGGGCGTGGGGACGGAAAAGGCTTGGGAGCGCTGCGAGGCGCGTTCCATGCCGCGCATGTTCTATATCTCCAAGATCGACGAGGAGAACTCGGATTACTATACCTCGTTGCATAAGCTGCAGAAGCAGTTCGGCGTTTCGGTCTGCCCGATCGTGGTGCCGATCTTCGAGGGCAACCGCGATACGGCCGGCGTGGTCGACTGCGTCATCCGCAAAGCGTACCGCATGGAGGGCAGCAAGCGCGTCGAGATCCCGATTCCGGACGATATGAAGGACCGTATCGACCAGCACCGCGCGGCGCTGTGCGAAAATGTGGCCGAGCTGTCCGAGGAGCTGATGGAGCGCTATTTTGCGGGCGAGGAATTCTCGGACGAAGAACTGATCGCGGGCATCCGTCAGGGCGTCAAAGATCTGGTTATTGCGCCGGTGTTCTGCGGCACGGCCGTGACCGGCATCGGCTCCTATGCGCTCCTGAAAGGCATTGCGGACTACATGCCGTCGCCGGACGAAAAGCCGGTCGAGATCTGCGAGGACGAAAAGGGCGAGCTGATCGAGATCAACTGCACGCCCAACGGCTCGACCTGCGCGTTCGTGTTCAAGACGGTCGCGGACCAGTACGGCCGCTTCTCGTATTTCAAGGTCATGTCCGGCGAGGTCAAGCAGGACATGGTGCTGGTCAACAAGCGCGCGGACGCAAATGAAAAAATGGGGCATATTTACTCGGTCTGCGGCAAGAAGACGAGCGAGGTGCCGGTCGTCGGCTGCGGCGATATCGGCGCGGTTTCCAAGCTGGTCACCACCAAGACCGGCGACACGCTTTCCATGAGCGTGCGCAAGGTCGAACTGGAGCCAATCGAATTCGCGCCGCCGTGCTACACGCAGGGCATCCAGCCCAAGGTCAAGGGCGCGGAGGAGAAGATATCCGCCGGCCTGACCCGCCTGCACGACGAGGATCCGTCTTTCGAGACCGAGTTCAATCCGGAAACCAAGCAGCATACGATTTCGGGTGCGGGCGACATCCATCTGGATGTTTTGTGTTCCAAGCTCAAGGATAAATTCGGCGTGGAGGTCGTGCTGACGCCGCCGATCGTGCCGTACCGTGAAAAGATCCGCAAGACCGTCACGGTCGAGGGCAAGCATAAGAAGCAGTCCGGCGGCCACGGACAGTACGGCCATGTTAAGATGGAGTTTGCGCCGTATCCGGAAGGCGATTACCTGTTTGAGGAAAAGATCTTCGGCGGCTCTGTGCCGAAGAACTTCCATCCCGCGGTCGACAAGGGCATCCGCGAGGCAATGGAGCATGGCGTGCTGGCGGGCTATCCGCTGGTCGGTCTGCATGCCACGTTGCTGGATGGCTCTTATCATGACGTGGATTCCAACGAGCTTTCGTTCAAGATGGCGGCGCGCCTGGCCTATAAGGCGGGTATCCCACAGGCGAGTCCGGTGCTGCTTGAACCGGTCTGCTCGCTGCGCGTCGTCGTGCCGGATTCGTACATGGGCGATGTGATCGGCGACCTGAACAAGCGCCGCGGGCGGATCATGGGTATGAACCCGATCGAGGGCGGCAAGCAGGAGATCCTGGCGGAGTGTCCGATGGCAGAGTTATCCGACTATGCGATCACGCTGCGCTCGATGACGCAGGGCCGCGGCTCGTTCGTTTCCAAGTTCGAGCGGTATGACGATGCGCCTGCTCCGGTGCAGGAGAAGGTTATTGCGGAAAACAAGGCGAGACTGGAAGCGCTCAACAAGGAATAACATAAAAAAACCGGCTGCTATGCAGCCGGTTTTTTATCCGCCGCACGGGGGAACATACATAGCGATGCGGCGGGCTGGAGACGATAAATCATGAACGACGCCAAAAGTCGCAGGTTTTTTGCCCTGTTTTTTTATGCTTTCGTTTGTTTTGGCAGGGTAGACGGCTGTAAAATTATATGTTATAATTTTAACAGAAACTATTTCGGAGGTGTCGTGCGATGCACAGTACCAGAAAGATCAAGGACGATCTCATCTATGTTGGCGGCAGTGATCGCCGCCTGAGCCGGTTTGAAAATTTATTCCCGATTCCGCGCGGTGTATCCTATAACAGCTATGTGCTGCTGGACGAAAAAACCGTGCTGTTCGATACGGCGGACGATTCGATCGGCCGCCTGTTCTGTGAAAACGTGACATATGCGCTGGACGGGCGCGCGCTGGACTATCTGGTGGTTCAGCATATGGAGCCGGATCACTGCAGCCTGATCGACGAAATGCTGCGCCGCTATCCGGAGGCGAAAATCGTCTGCAGCGCGAAGGCGCTGTCCATGCTGGCGCAGTTCTACGGCCTGGATGCGAAAGACCGCGCGCTGGTCGTTGCCGAGGGGGACAAGCTTTCCACCGGCCAGCATACGCTGCATTTCATCATGGCGCCCATGGTCCACTGGCCGGAGGTAATGGTCACCTATGACGAGCAGCACAAGCTTCTGTTTTCTGCGGATGCGTTCGGTACGTTCGGCGCGTTGGCGGGCAATATTTTTGACGATGAAATCAACTTCGACAGCGCGTGGATGAACGACGCGCGCCGGTATTACACCAACATTGTCGGCAAATACGGCGCGCAGGTGCAGGCGCTGCTGAAAAAGGCGGCCGCGCTGGATATCGAAACCATCTGCCCGCTGCACGGACCGGTTTGGCGCGGGCACTTGGCGTTGCTGCTGGAAAAATACCAGTTGTGGAGCACCTATCAGCCGGAGGATAAGGCTGTTTTGATCGCTTACGCCACCCTGTACGGCAATACGGAAAACGCGGCCAATGTACTGGCCGGCCTGCTGGCGGAAAAAGGTGTGCGCAGCATCGCGATGTATGATGTTTCGGAGACCGATGTATCCGAGCTGGTCGCGGAAAGTTTCCGCTGCAGCCATCTGGTGCTGGCGGCGCCGACCTACAACGGCGGACTGTATCCCCGTATGGAGGCCTATCTGGCGGATCTGAAGGCGCTGAACCTGCAGAACCGCACGGTGGCGCTGCTGGAAAATGGCACATGGGCGCCGGTTTCCGCGAAGCATATGCGGACCGTGCTGGAAAGCATGAAGAACATGACCGTGCTGGAAGGCGCGGTCGCGCTCAAGTCCGCTTTGGCGGAGGGTCAGCTCGCCGCACTGGAGGCGCTGGCGGAGGAGATTGCGGCGCAGATACAATAAACCATTCGACAGGTTGCCGCCGGCATGCGGCAGCCTGTTTTTTTGTGCGAGACGGAGAAAAGCCTGTTCTGCTTTGCGCCCAGGATGCATAGGATAGAGCAAAAGCAGGAGGGACAATGCCATGATCGTTTATGCAACCAAGGTGTCAGTAAAGAAAGCGATAGCGGGCGTGCTGGTAATCGGCGCGGTGGTGCTGGGCGTGACCGCACTTATGCCGAAGGCGGCGGAAACGGTCGATGCGCAGGCGGCTGCCGGCGAGGTGGACCTGGACACAAAGCTGAAAAACAACGAGCAGCGCGTCGCGCTACTGGAAAGCTACGGCTGGAAGGTGGAGGCGGAGCCGCGCAGCGAGCGCGAGGTGCAGATCCCCAAAACCTTTGACGACACATACCAGGCGTACAACGCGATCCAGCTCGGGCAGGGGCTGGACCTGACGCCCTATCAGGGGAAACGGGCAACGCTCTATACCTACGAGCTGCTCGAATACCCGACCGGACAGGAGGGGGTTGTCGCCAACCTGCTGGTTCGGCGCAACCGGCTGATCGCTGCGGATATCAGCGCGCCGGAAGCGGATGGATTCGTCCACGGTATTACCGAGATGCCGGAATAACGCGCCCGAACGCGCCCATGCGGGCGCGTTTTTACTTGACTGTGCAATTCCACGAAAAAACACGGTAGGGTTTAGGACACCTATTGGTGACTTTCAGGGGATTGCACTTTTTTTGCATTTCCCTATTGTGCAATATGCGAAAAAGTGGTATGCTATAGCCAGTAATGGGTTGTCGGGAGGCACAAAATGGCCCAGATGCGTTTGGATAAATTGCTCACCCACCTCAATTGCGGCAGCCGGAAAGAAGTGCAGGCGCTCATCCGCGCCGGCCGTGTGTCTGTGGAAGGGCAGGTGGTCCGCGATCCGGCGGCCAAGCTCGATCCGGAGACTGCGGCGGTTTCTGTGGACGGGCAGGTGCAGCGCTACCGCGCGCAGCGGTATTACATGCTCAATAAGCCCGCCGGTGTGATCACGGCGAGTCGGGACGCGCGGCACCCGACAGTGCTCGGGCTTTTTCCGGAGAACGAGCGGCGTGGCTTGTTTGCGGTCGGACGGCTGGATAAGGACACCGAGGGGCTGCTGATCGTAACGGACGACGGGGCGCTCAGCCATGCGCTAATGAGTCCGGCGCGGCATGTCTCCAAGGTGTACGAGGCCGAGATCGAGGGGGAAATGGCCAAAGACGCGGTGCAGCGCTTCGCGCAGGGTATGACGCTGAAGGACGGTACGGTTTGCCGCCCTGCCAAGCTGGAACACGTTCCGGCGGCGTGCGGACAATGTGTGCGGATCACGTTGCAGGAGGGGAAATACCATCAGGTCAAGCGGATGGTCGCGGCAGCCGGCGGGGTGGTGGCGCACCTGCGCAGGGTCAGGCTGGGGGGGCTGTCGCTCGATCCAAAGCTCGCGCCGGGGGAATACCGGCTGCTGCGGGAGGAGGAGGTTGTCCTGTTGCGGCAGGAGCCGGAAGATGAACCGATCGGCTGAAAAAATTGCCAAAAAAATTTGAAAAAATTTGTACAAAAATGTAGAACTCTGTGATATAATTACTTAAAATGCACAGAGGGAATGCTGGCTTCTTGTGAAGAATGTTCAGAGCTGGGGATGCTAAGCAAGGAAATAAGCGTTTTCGGGAGAAACTATTATGACCGCCACAGGCGGAAAAGACGGGAAAGGTGATGGAAATGGCTTCGAGATTGTTCCAGTCGATTGTTTTGCAGATGAAGGACACGGTGGACCGTACTATCGGTATTGTGGATGCCAGCGGCGCGGTCGTTGCGTGTACCGATCTGCCTCGGATCGGCGAAATGCGTGAGGAAGCGATCACCGAGCTGGGATTTGCGGGCGAAATCGTGCGCTTCGGTGGCTATACCTACCATATTACCGGAGAGCGGTCGACTCGGCTGGAATATGCCGTTTTCGTGCAGGGCGAGGATGAGCTTGCGCGCAGCATCTGTTCGCTTGTCGCGGTATCCATCAATAATATTAAAACACTTTACGACGAAAAGCATGACAAGGCGACGTTCGTAAAAAACATTATCTTGGATAATATCCTCCCAGGCGATATCTACATCAAATCCCGCGAGCTGCATTTCGGCAACGACGTGCCGCGCGTTGTATTCCTGGTGCGGCAGCAGTCCCCTGCGGATGTGGCGGCGATCGATGTCGTATCCGGCATGTTCCCGGATAAGCAGAAGGATTTTGTCCTGCATATATCTGAAAGCGATATCGTCGTCGTTAAGGAGGTCAAGTCGGGCAGCGAGGCCAGGGATCTGGCCAAGATCGCCGCAAGCATTGAGGAGACGCTCGCAAGCGAGCTTTCGGTCAAATGCCTGATCGGCATCGGCTCGGTTTCCTCGCAGATGAAGGACATTGCGAAATCCTTTAAGGAAGCCCAGACCGCGATCGAGGTCGGTGGCGTTTTTGATACGGAAAAGAGCATTATCAGCTTTGAAAATCTGGGGATTGGTCGCCTGATTTATCAGCTGCCGATCACGTTGTGCGAGATGTTCCTGTCCGAAGTGTTCAAAAAAGGATCGATCGACTCGCTCGACCAGGAAACGCTGTTTACCATCCAGAAGTTCTTTGAAAATAACCTCAATGTGTCGGAAACCTCCCGCAAGCTGTTTGTACACCGCAATACACTGGTGTACCGTCTGGAAAAGATCAAAAAGCTGACCGGACTCGATCTGCGGGAATTTGACCACGCGATTGTGTTCAAGGTTGCGCTGATGGTGCGCAAATATCTGGCAAGCCGTGAGGAAAACAGCCGCTGAAGGCAAAAGTTCACAAAAATTTCACGAAAAAAACCGGATCGTGTTCCGGATTGGCAGTTGTTGTCGTCTTGCGCGATCGGGGAATATCTGTTATAATAGGCAAAGGTGTATGAAGCGCATGCACCTTTGTCTTTTTTTGCAAATGCAAGGCTCCGGGGAGGACTGCCAGTGATACGGATGAACGATGTCACCATGGTGTACGATAACGGCACCCGTGCGGTGAACAAAGCAAACCTGCGCATCGACGAGGGCGAATTCGTCTTTTTGGTCGGCGCGTCCGGTTCCGGCAAAACGACGATGATCAAGCTCCTGACCGCGGAGGTGCGGCCGACCGAGGGGCGGGTGCTGGTCAATAACTACAATATCGGTGAAATGAAAAAACGCCAGATCCCATACCTGCGCCGCACGCTCGGCGTGGTGTTCCAGGATTTCCGGCTGATTAACAGCAAAACGGTGTATGAGAACGTCGCGTTCGCCATGCGCACAATCGGCGCAAAAGGGAAAGCAATCAAGGAACGCGTGCCGTATGTGCTTGATCTGGTCGGTTTGTCGGAAAAAGCGCATGAAAAACCCCTGAACCTTTCGGGCGGCGAGCAGCAGCGCGTCGCGATCGCGCGCGCGCTTGTCAATAACCCGCGGCTGATTATTGCGGACGAGCCGACCGGCAACCTCGATCCGGCGCGTTCGCTCGAGCTGATGACGCTGTTTGAAAAAATCAACGAATTGGGAACCACCGTCCTGATTGTCACCCATGAGAAGGGCTTGGTGGATGAATTTGAAAAGCGTGTCGTCGTCATTGATAAGGGCGAGGTCATCAGCGACCAGACAGGTGGGTACTATCAGTTATGAGAAGTTTTGGTTACTACTGGAAGGAAGGCTTCCGCAATATTTTCAAGCACGGGTTTATGTCGATCGCGGCCGTGATCATCATGATCGCCTGTCTGCTTTTGACAGGAACCGTCACGCTGATCGCATATAATATTAACCTGAGCATTATTGACCTGCAGCAGTCGAATGAGATCGTGGTATTCATCGACGATAGCCTGACCACGCGCGAAGCGAGGGCGCTCGCCACGGAATTCGAGCGGATCGACAATATTGCGACGGTCGATTTTGAGGACCGCGATGAGGCGCTGGAAATCTACCGCCAGCAGCTTGGCGAGGATGCCGATATCCTGGCGGACTTTGATTCCAGCAACAATCCGCTGCGCAACAGCTATATCTTTACCCTGAAAGATCCGACGCAGGCGGAGCAGACCATCGAGGAGATCCAGCAGGTCGAGGGGACCGACCGCATCCGTGCAGATGAGGAGGTTATCTCCAAGCTGATCCAGGTGCAGCGGGTGTTCAATATCATTTCGCTGGCCATGGTCGTGGCGCTGACGCTGATCTCTATTTTCATTATCGCCAATACGGTCAAGCTGGCCATGTTCGCGCGCAGGGAGGAAATATCCATCCAGAAAATGGTGGGCGCGACAAACTGGTTTATCCGCTGGCCGTTCGTGATCGAGGGCATGGTACTCGGCCTGCTGTCCGGCGGGCTGGCGTTTTTCGCCGAGTGGGGCCTGTATAACGAAATGGCGCGGGTCGTCGGTGATGTGATCCCCTATTTCCAGGTTGCTGCGTTTGACAGCGTCCGCATGCTGGTGCTGGGGATATATCTTGGCGCGGGCGTGCTGTTCGGCATCGGTGGCTCGGTAACGAGCATCCGCAAGTTTATGAATGTGTAACCCCTGGTAAACAGCAAAGGAGCAGAAACATTATGATGAAGAAAAGGACCGTGCGGATCATTTCATGCGTAATCGCCGGTATCCTGGTGGTTGCGATGCTGGTTTCCATGCTGGCCTCCAGCCTGACGTTCGCAGCCGCGGCGGAGGATGCGGATTCTCTTCGGGATAAGCTGTCGACCTTGGAGGATGAAAAGGCGGCGGTGAAAGAGCGGATCGCCGAACTGACCCGCGAGGCGAACGATGTGCAGGCTACGCGGGACGCGCTGCAGAGCGAGATCGACTTGACAAAGGAAGAGATCACCACCGTGGAGGCGTATATCGACCGCCTGCAGGAGCAGATCGATGTCAAGACCTCAGAGCTGGAAGTGGCGGAGGATGCGCTTTCCGAAAAGGAAGCGCAGTTTGCCAAGAGCGTGCGCACGACCTATGAGCTGGGCGACACGAGCTATCTGGAGGTGCTGCTCAATTCCTCCAGCTTTTCCGATATGCTCACGCGCATTGAAATGATCACCGACGTGATGGACTACAATAAAAAGGTGGTCGCGGAGTATACGGCGGCGAAGGAGGATATCGAGCAGAAGCGTGACGACCTGCAGAATACGCAGGATTCTCAGAAGGAATACCAGAAGAACCTGAGCTATAAGGTGGACGAGCTGGCGGCGAGCGAAGCCGAACAGGCCGCCCTGCAGGAGAGCCTGGAGGCCTACAAGGCAGAGAGCGAAGAGGAATACGACCGCATTGCAAGCGAGATGCAGGATGTCAGCAATCAGATCGCCGAGCTGTCCCGCCAGTCCGCTGCAAACGGCTCGGTTCCGATGGGCGACGGCACGCTGATCTGGCCGACCCCGAGCTGCACCACGACCAATTCCGCTTACGGCTACCGTGTCCATCCGATCTATGGAACGGTCAAGTTCCACGCGGGCGAGGATATCCCCGCGGGCTACGGCGCACAGATCCTGGCCGCGGCGTCCGGCACGGTCGTCACCGCGGGCTGGGTTTCCGGTTACGGTAACTATACGGTTATCGACCACGGCGGCGGACTGATGACCGCCTATGGACACCAGAGCTCGTTCGCGGTGTCGGTGGGCGATGTGGTCACACAGGGCCAGGTGATCGGCTATGTCGGTTCGACCGGTAACTCGACCGGTCCGCACCTGCATTTTGAGGTTTATGTCAACGGTTCTACCGTCGACCCGAAGAGCTACTTTTAACAGTCATACATAAGGGGAGAGGGCGGCGCGTCCTCTCCCTTTTTTGGAGGGAAGCTGCGGAATATGAAAAAACTGCGGGAAACACAGATCACATTGGGAACGGCGCTGGCGCTCTGCCTGATGGCTTGCGCCGCGGGTATCGCGTGCTGCTATGCGGCGTTCGGCTGGCGTACGCAGGCGGTGCAGAACAAGCTGCGCGAGATCGACGCGATCGCCGCCGAACACTATGTCGGCGCGTTTGACGCGGAGACAGTCGCGGACTATGCGGCGGTGGGCTACATCACCGGCTTGGGTGATCAGTGGTCGGGCTACATTCCGGCCGACCGGTATGAAAGCTACCAGATGAATACGGAGGGCAAGGGCTGCGGCATCGGCGTGTCCGTGGTGACGTCGGGGCAGGGCATCCGCATCAGCCTGGTATATGATGCGTCGCCCGCGCAGCAGGTCGGCATCCGCAAAGGCGATTGGATCGTTGGCGCGGAGGGACTGACCGTCAAGGCGGATGGCGCGGATGCCGTGATCGGAGCGATCCAGGGCGAGGAGGGGACCGAGGTCACCGTGACCGTGCGGTCGGGCGAAGACGGACGGACGCGCGACGAAACCATGACCCGTGCGGTCGTGGTGCAGAAAATGGCGTGGGGAGAGATGCTTGCGGACCGGATCGGCTATATCCGCATCGAGAATTTCCATGTCGGCGCGGCGGAACAGTTCCAAAACGCGCTGGACGAGTTGATCGCGGACGGGGCGCGTGCGCTGGTGCTGGATGTGCGCCACAACGGGGGCGGCCGCGTCAAGGAAATGAGCGAAATGCTCGATCCGCTGCTGCCGGAGGGTACAATCATGACGCTACGGACCAAGGATGGACATGAAACCGTATACTCATCAGACGCGGAGATGACCGACCTGCCGGTCGCGGTGCTGGTGGATGAGCAGTCGATCTCGGCGGCGGAATTTTTCGCGGCGGCGTTGCAGGAATACGGGCGCGGCCCGCTGGTCGGCGCGCACACGACCGGAAAGGGGCGGGCGCAGCAGACGTTCCGCCTATCCGACGGCTCGGCTGTCAATCTGTCGGTCGAGCAGTATTATACGCCGGAAGGCAACAGCTTGGCCGGCGTGGGGGTCGCGCCGGACGTTTCGGTGGGCCTGACGGAGGCGCAGCAGGCGGACTTCTATTTTTTGATACCGGAAAATGACCCGCAGCTTCAAAAAGCCTGTGAACTGCTTACATAAAGCGGTGCGGATGCGAGAAAAATAGGCAAAAATCTTCGGGCTCGCTTGACAGCGCGCCCATCCTTACCTATAATAAGGAGTACTGTACGGCCGCTTCGCGCCGATTATCAAGATTAAGAAGGGTTTGCAAACATGGCAAAAGAAATCAAGCTGACACAGGAAAGTCTGGATTCTTATAAAGAAGAGCTGGAATATCTGAAAACGACCCGCGCCGACGAGGTGGCGGAGCAATTGAAAGAAGCGCGTTCTTTTGGCGACCTCTCGGAGAACGCGGAGTATGATGAGGCGAAGAACGAGCAGGGCAAGCTCTATTCGCGCATCGCCGAGCTGGAAGAGATCATCAAAATGGCGGTCGTCGTTTCCGGCGACACCTACGCGGCGGACGAGGTATCGCCCGGTTGCCGCTTTGTGGTGAAAGACCTCGAACTGGACGAGGAGGAGGAATACCACTTTGTCGGCTCGCAGGAGGCCGACCCGATGGAGGGCAAGATATCGGATGAATCCCCGTTCGGCAAGGCCATGTTGGGTAAAAAGGTCGGCGCAGTGGTCGAGGTTGAAGCGCCGATCGGCATGGTAAAATATCAGATCATGGATATTAAGAAGTGATCCGGCAGGATCAAAATAGAAAAGTAAGGTGAAAAAAGACATGGCAGAACAGCATCAGGCACAGGAGCAGCACGAGCAGACTGCAGAGGAGCTGCATGAGCTGAAGCGCATCCGCCGCGAAAAGCTGGCGGAGCTGCAGGCCGCGGACGCGGACCCGTATCAGCAGGTGCGCTTTGAACGCGACCATCATACCAATGAGATCCACGCGCGTTTCGAGGAGCTGGAGGGCAAAACCGTGCGCCTTGCCGGCCGCATGATGAGCAAGCGCATCATGGGCAAGGCATCGTTCTCCGACCTGTCCGACCGGTATGGCCGCCTGCAGCTCTACATCAAGCGGGATAACGTGGGCGATGAGGTCTACAAGGGCTATAAAAAGTTCGATATCGGCGATATCATCGGCGTGGAGGGCGAGGTGTTCCGCACCCAGAAGGGCGAGATTTCGGTTGCTGTGCATGAGCTGACGCTGCTCTCCAAAAACTTGGCGCCGCTGCCTGAAAAGTGGCACGGCCTCAAGGATACCGATATGCGCTACCGCCAGCGCTATGTTGACCTGATCGTCAATCCGGAGGTGCGTGATACCTTTGAAAAGCGCTCGGCTATTGTGCGCGAGATCCGCAATTTTATGGACTCCCGCGGCTTTATGGAGGTCGAGACGCCCTGCCTGAACACCATCCCGGGCGGTGCGGCGGCGCGTCCGTTCATCACGCACCATAATGCGCTCGATATCGATATGTATATGCGCATCGCGACGGAGTTGCACCTCAAGCGCCTGATTGTGGGCGGCTTTGAGCAGGTATACGAGATCGGCCGCATCTTCCGCAACGAGGGGATGGACACCAAGCACAATCCGGAGTTCACCACCATCGAACTGTATCAGGCGTTTACCGATTACCACGGAATGATGGACATTACCGAGGATATGGTTGTCCATGTGTGCGAAAAGGTGCTGGGTACGACCAAGGTCACTTATCAGGGGACGGAGATCGATTTCGCTAAAGGCTGGAAACGCATGACCATGGCCGACGCGGTCAAGGAATACGCCGGCTTGGACTTTATGGCGATGGACGCGGAAGAAGCCCTTGCCGCGGTCAAGGCTAAGGGCGTGGAGACAGAAAAGGGCAAGGAAAGCTGGGGCGACCTGCTTGCGCTGTGCTACGACGAATTTGTCGAAGCCAACCTCACCCAGCCGACCTTTATTATGGATTACCCAGTCGAGGTTTCGCCGCTGGCCAAGAGGAAGGCCGCCGACCCGCGCCTGACCGAGCGCTTCGAGTGCTTTGTCGTCGGCAGGGAGCTGTGCAACGCGTTCTCCGAGCTGAACGACCCGATCGACCAGCGCGAGCGCTTCGAGCGCCAGGCCGCGCTGCGCGCCGCGGGCGACGACGAGGCCAATATGATGGATGATGATTTCGTCAATGCTTTGGAATACGGCATGCCTCCGACGGGCGGCATGGGCATGGGCATCGACCGCTTGGTTATGCTGCTCACCGACTCCGCTTCCATCCGCGACGTGCTTCTGTTCCCGACGATGAAGCCCATCGGCATGGAGTAAAAAAACGCTTTGCAAAGCCTGGACGGAACCGTTCAGGCTTTCGGTATATTGGTATCTAAAGGGGATTCGGGAATGAACCGCCTGCATTTGCATAACCGCCGTATGCGCCGCATGCGACCGACAACGGTCATGGCGCTGGGCTTTCTCGCCATTATCCTGACGGGGGCCGTGCTGCTCGCCCTGCCGGTCTCGGCACGCAGCGGGGAGGCCACGCCGTTTTTGGACGCGCTGTTCACGGCCACCTCCGCCACCTGCGTGACCGGCCTGATACGGGTCGGCACAGCGACGCATTGGTCCAGCTTTGGTCAGGCGGTCATCCTGCTGCTGATCCAGATCGGCGGCCTGGGATTTATGACGCTGGCCTCCATCGCGTCGTTTCTGACGCACCGCACCATTACGCTGCGCGAGCGCATGGTGATGAGCGCGGGCCTGAACCTGACGGACAACGCAGGCATCGTCCGGCTGACGCGGCGCGTGCTGTACGGGACCTTTGCGTTTGAGGCGGCGGGCGCTGTCATTCTGTCCTGCCGCTTTATTCCCCAGTTCGGCTTTTTTAAAGGGCTTTCGATGGGCGTTTTCCATTCGGTGTCCGCGTTCTGCAACGCTGGCTTTGACCTGCTGGGAACGCCGGACGCGCCGTTTTTATCGCTGGTCGATTATGTGGGGGATCCGCTGGTCAACCTGACGATTATGGCGCTGATCGTGATCGGCGGCCTGGGTTTTTTTGTCTGGGGCGATATCTGGGATAAGCGCAGCTTCCGGCATTTCCGCCTGCATACCAAGCTGGTGCTGGTGACAACGGCGGCGCTGCTGCTGCTGGGCTTCGGGCTGACGCTGCTGTTTGAATGGAACAACCCGCGGACGCTGGGCGCGCTTTCCGGACCGGAAAAGGTGCTCGCCGCGGCGTTCCAATCGGTCACGCTGCGCACGGCGGGGTATAATACGATCGACCAGGCCGCGCTCGGCGGGCCGGCACAGGCGGTTTCCTGCCTGCTCATGCTGATCGGCGGTTCGCCGGGCTCCACAGCGGGCGGCATTAAGACGGTCGCAGCGGCAGTGCTGCTGCTTTCCGCAGCTTCCGCGCTGCGCGGGCGGATCACGGTGTCGGCGTTCGGGCGCACGATTACACCGCGTAGCATTATGAACGCGGTCACCATGTTGATTGTCGGCGTGGTAGTCAGTCTGAGCGGCGCCTGTGCGATCGCCTATATCGAAGACGCGCCGCTGCATCAGTGCTTGTTTGAAGCGGTGTCCGCGTTTGGTACGGTCGGCCTGACCATGGGGCTGACGCCGTCGCTGCACACGCCCTCCTGCCTGATTTTGATTGTGCTGATGTATTTGGGACGCGTAGGTGTGCTTACGCTCGGTGTGAGTGTGCTGATGCGGCACAGGGAGCCGCCCAAGCTGCAGTATCCGGAGGGCAATGTGATGGTGGGATAAAGCCAGGGCTTTATGGAATTGACGCCGCGCAGTGCGCGGTGGGAAGATAACGATGGATAAGGGGCTTTGTGATGAAATCTTTTTTGGTAATTGGGCTTGGCCGCTTTGGCGCGTCGGTCGCGCAGGAATTGTCAGCACTCGGGCAGGAGGTGCTTGCACTCGATATTGACGCGGAAAACGTCCAGTATATTTCGGATCAGGTCACGCAGGCCATACAGGGTGATGCACAGGACGAAGCGGTGTTGCGCTCGGTGGGAGCGCGCAATTTTGACTGCTGCGTGGTCGCCGTGGGCGCGGATATGGAAGCCAGCATTCTGATCACGGTGATGCTCAAGGAACTGGGTGCGCAGTATATCGTCGCCAAGGCGATAGCGCCTATCCATGCGCGCGTACTTGAGCGCGTCGGCGCGGACCGCGTGGTGCTGCCCGAGATCGAAATGGGGCAGAGGCTGGCGCAGCGCCTCGCGCGCACCAATGTTGTGGACTATATCGGCGTCTCGGATGATTTCTCCATTTTGGAGATACACACCCCCAAAAGCTGGATCGGGCATTCGCTCGGCGAGTTGAATGTGCGGGCGCGGTATCTGATTAACGTGCTGGCGATCCGGCACGGCGAGGGTGGCAGTGTGAACGTATCGCCTGCGGCCGATCAGATCATAGGGCCGGACGATGTCCTGATCGTGATTGGAACGAATGACAATGTCAACAAGGTGGTGGAAATGAATTGACCGTGATTCAGAGCCGCCAGAACGCCGCGCTCCGCCATCTGGCGCGGCTGGGACGGGAAAAGAAGTACCGCAGGAGCACGGGGGAAATGCTGTGCGAAGGAGAGAAAATGCTTCGGGAAGCACTGGCCTCCGGCACGCGGGTGAAAACCCTTCTGGCGCGGGAGGGCTGGCAGGACGCCCTGCTTGACCATGCGGCGGAACAGGGGGCCGTGCTGTACTGCGCGGCGGACGCCCTGTTCGGGCTGGCAAGCGATGTGGAAACGCCGCAGAACGTGGTGTTTTCATGCCGCCAACCGCAGTGGGAGGCGCGCGACCTACAGGGGAAGCGGCAGGTGCTGCTGCTGGACGGGCTGCAGGACCCGGGCAACCTTGGCACGATCTTACGAACCGCCGAAGCGTTCGCGCTCGGCGCCGTCGTGTTGTGCGAGGGCTGTGCCGATCCCTTTTCCCCCAAGGTCGTGCGCTCGACGATGGGCGCGGTGTTCCGCCTGCCGTGCGTGCAGCTGCCGCTCGCGGATGCGGTGGAGCAGCTGAGGGAAGCGGGGCTTGCAGTCTATGCGACTGCGCTGCATGCGGACAGCATGCCGCTGGACACCGTGCCGCTGGAACGGGCGGCGGTCATCATCGGCAGCGAGGGCAGGGGCGTTTCGCAGAGCGCGCTTAACCTGTCCGACAAACGGGTGATTATTCCGATGGCGGGCCGCGCCGAGTCGCTCAATGCGGGCGTGGCGGCGGCTATCGTGATTTATGAAATGACAAAATGAGGAGGCGTGCAGTATGCCGTCACGTCTGAGTTATGTATGGCTTTCCTTGCGGCGAGGACTGGGTTCGCGCGCAGCTGCGGAAGCCCTGCGTGCGTTCGGGTCGCCGGACGCGCTGTATGCCGCGGATCGGAAAATGCTGGCAACCGCGCCCTGCGGGCTGTGCAAGGCGCAGGTCGACGCATTATGCGATAAGGACACCGCGGAAGCGGAACGGATCATCGGGGAATGCGCGGAACGGGGGATCCAGATTATCACGGCCGGCGACAGCGCCTATCCTGACCGGCTGCGCGCGATCGCGGACCCGCCCATGGTGCTGTATGTGCGTGGCAGATGGCCGGATTTTGACGTTACGCCCGGCATCGCCGTGGTCGGCACGCGGGAAGCGACCGCGTATGGCTTGCAGACTGCGGAAAGCATCGGCACGGCGCTGGCGCGCGCGGGATTTATCACGGTCAGTGGGATGGCGCTGGGAAACGATGGAGCGGCGCACCGCGGCGCGCTCCGCGCAGGCGGGCTGACGGTCGCTGTGTTGGCGGGCGGCGTGGATGTGTGTTACCCGCCCCGACACAGGGGGCTGATGGGGGATATCCTGTTGTCCGGCGCGGTCGTCAGCGAATATCCGCCCGGCACCGAGCCGAAAGGCGCGCATTACCATGACCGCAACCGCATCATCAGCGGCCTTTCGGTCGCGTCGGTGATCGTGGAGGCGGCGGATTACCGCTCGGGCGCACTGATTACGGCACGGCACGCGCTCGATCAGGGGCGCGACGTATACGCGGTACCCGGCGCTTTGGACGCGCCGCAGTCCAAGGCGTGTAATGAGCTGATCGAGAAAGGCGAAGCCGCATTGCTGCGCAGCCCGCAGGCGCTGGTCCGCGCCTATAACGGACTGCTGCGCGTACCTCCGGCGGCACGCCGTGCCGAGCAGACGCCCCGGCGGCAGGCCGACATGCGTCCAGCGGCGCCAGGGCGGGAGGCTGGATCGGGCGGCAATAAACAGGAGCCGCCGGCAAAGACCGGTCAGAAGCAGGCGCCGACAGCCCTGCCGGAAACGCTGCGCGGCGAAGAGCGCCGCATCGCGGAGCTGGTGCAGCAGGGTGTATCAACGCCGGAGGAGCTGATCGAACGCTGCGGCCTGCCTGCGCCGCGCGTGATGGCGCTGGTCACCATGCTGGAGGTGGACGGCGTTCTGCGCCGCGAAAAGGGCAGGCTGGTAATGGGCGGCAGGTGAAAGCCGCCGTATTGCCCAAGGATCGCATCAAACGCGCCGTCAGGCGCGCAGAAATAGCCGCCTTGCGAGCGGCCTTGGAAAACCGGATGCCGGCCGGCTTTCCAAAACCATGCTTTGGAGGTTTTTATGTCAAAATTAGTCATCGTGGAGTCCCCAGCCAAGGCCAAGACCATTGGCAAATACCTCGGTTCGGATTATGTGGTCAAGGCGTCGATGGGGCATCTGCGCGATTTGCCGAAAAAGAAAATGAGTGTCGATTTTGAGCACGATTTCAAGCCGGAATATGTGCCGATCGAGGGAAAGGATAAAATTATCAAGGAAATCCGCAGTGAGATCCGCAAAAGCGATTTCGTGTACCTTGCGACTGACCCGGACCGCGAGGGCGAGGCGATTTCCTGGCATATCAAGGAGCTGTTCAAGCTTAAGGAGAAGGATTCCAAGCGCGTGACCTTCAATGAGATCACCAAGCCTGCGGTCAAGTATGGGATCGAGCATCCGCGCGATATCGACATCGACCTGGTCAACGCCCAGCAGGCACGCCGCATCCTGGATCGCATCGTGGGCTACGAGCTGTCGCCCTTCCTGTGGCGCAAGGTCAAGCGCGGCCTGTCCGCAGGGCGCGTGCAGAGCGTGGCCACCCGTCTGGTGGTAGACCGCGAGAATGAGATCCGCGCGTTCGTACCCGAGGAATACTGGACTATCGAGGCGCTGCTGCAGACCGCGGACGGCGGCCGCTTCACCGCGCGTTACTACGGCGACCAGACCGGCAAGGCCGAGCTGAAAAACGAGTCCGAAGCGCAGGCGGTCGTGGACGCGGTATCCGGCAAGCCCTTTACTGTGAGCGAGATCAAGCGCGGCAAGAAAAAGCGTACGCCCGCGCCGCCGTTCATCACTTCCACCTTACAGCAGGAGGCCAGCCGCAAGCTCAACATGACCCCGCGCCGCACCATGAGCATCGCACAGGAACTGTACGAGGGTATCGAACTGGGCGAGTTCGGACTGACCGGTTTGATCACTTATATGCGTACTGACTCGCTGCGCTTAGCCGACGAGGCCACCGCTGCCGCCGCCGGCTTTATCCGCGGCCGCTATGGGGACGAGTACTACCCCGGCAAGCCGCGCGTGTTCAAGACCAAGGGGAACGCGCAGGATGCGCACGAAGCCATCCGCCCGTCCGACGTCAAGCTCCTGCCGGACGAGATTCGCCAGTACCTCTCGCCCGACCAGTATAAGCTGTACAAGCTCATCTGGTCGCGTTTTGTCGCTTGCCAGATGGCGGACGCGATTTTGGACACGGTTTCAGCGGATATTGTGTGCGAGGGTCAGGTGTTCCGCGCCTCCGGCCACACGGTAGCCTTCCCCGGCTTTACCGCGGTTTACGAAGAGGGCACGGACGACGAGAAGAAGGGCGAGGCGGGCAAGCCCCTGCCGCGCTTTGCGGAGGGCGATACCCTCTCGGTCGAAAAACTCGACCCGTCGCAGCACTTCACCCAGCCGCCCGCACGCTATACCGAGGCCTCGCTCATCCGTGCGATGGAGGAGCGAGGCATCGGCCGCCCGTCCACCTATGCGCCGACTATCTCCACCATCCTCGACCGCGACTATGTGACCAAGGAGAACAAGGCGCTGCGCCCTACGCCGCTCGGCGAGGGCGTAACCGGCCTGTTGGTGGACGAGTTCAAGTCGGTCGCGGATTATGAGTTTACCGCCAATATGGAGGAGCAGCTCGACGAAGTAGAGGCGGGAAAGCTCAACTATATCCAGCTCCTGCACAATTTCTATGACGACTTTGAAAAGGCGCTGGGGCAGGCCGAGATCGATCTGGAGGGCCAACGCATCAAGATCAAGGACGAGGTCACGGATGTGATCTGCGAAAAGTGCGGCCGCAATATGGTTATCAAGTCCGGCCGTTTCGGCAAGTTCCTGGCCTGCCCGGGCTTCCCAGAGTGTACCAATACCAAGCCCATCACCGAGGACACCGGCGCGGCCTGCCCGGTGTGCGGGGCCAAGGTGGTCAAAAAGAAATCCGCGCGCGGCTATGTGTATTACAGTTGCGAAAAATATCCGGAGTGCCAGTTCATGACCTGGGATAAGCCGCTGGGAAGCAAATGCCCGAACTGCGACTCCTCGCTGTTCCGCCACACCGACCGCGACTCCAAGGAGGTCACGGACGTGTGTCTGCGCGAGGGCTGCGGTTATACCGAGCTGGTTAAGGAGGGCCTGCCGCCCGAGGAGGCGGAAAAGAACCGCCAGCGCCGCGAAGCGCGCGCCGCGAAAGCAGCCGAACGCGCGGCGGCCAAGGCAGCGGCGGAAGCCGCGGGCGAGGGCGGAGAGACATCGAAAAAAGCCGCGCCAGCCCAAAAGCCCGCCGCGGCGAAAAAGCCTGCGGCAAAAAAGCAGGTGCCGTGGATGACCAAGACCACGAACCGCTTCAAAAAGCTGAAGGACGAGGATGTGCAGGCGCTGACCAAGGCCCAGCAGGCGCAGTACGCCAAGGCACTGGAGAAATACGAGGCAGAAAAAGCCGCAGAGAAAGCGGCAAAGGCAAAGGCCCGTAAGTCTATCAAGGCAAAGGAGGCCGCCGGTGAGTGAGTTTGTAACGGTGATCGGCGCGGGGCTGGCGGGTTGCGAAGCGGCCTGGCAGCTTGCGCAGCGCGGCGTTAACGTGCGCCTGCATGAGATGAAGCCAGAAAAACGCTCGGAGGCGCATCACGCGGACGATTTCGCCGAGCTGGTTTGCTCGAATTCGCTGCGGTCAGACGAACTGACCAACGCCGCAGGCCTGCTCAAGGAGGAGCTGCGGCGGCTGGACAGCCTGATCCTCGCCTGCGCGGACGCGCACCGCGTGGAAGCGGGCGGCGCGCTCGCAGTTGACCGCGAGGCGTTCGCCCGCGCGGTGACCGGGAAGATCAAGTCCCATCCGAACATTGCGATTATATCCGGCGAAGTGACCGAGATACCGGAGGGCAGAGTAATCGTTGCCTCCGGCCCGCTGACCTCGGACGCGCTGTTTGAGGCCATCCACCGCAAGGTGGGCGGGGACTTCCTGCACTTTTTCGACGCGGCCGCGCCCATTGTGACCGCGGAGAGCATCGACATGGATTCCGCTTACGCGGCCTCGCGCTACGGCAAGGGTACGGCGGACTATATCAACTGCCCGCTGAACCGCGAGGAGTACGACGCGTTCTGGAACGCACTGACCACGGCCGAGGAAGCGCCGGTTCACGGGTTTGAGGATTCCAAGGTGTTCGAGGGCTGTATGCCCATCGAGGTCAACGCCCGCCGCGGGTATGATACGCTGCGCTTCGGCATCCTGAAGCCCATCGGCCTGCCCGACCCCAGGACGGGCAGGGATCCGTATGCGGTGCTTCAGCTTCGGCGCGACAACGCGCAGGGTACGCTGTACAACCTGGTCGGCTGCCAGACCCACCTCAAATGGGGCGAGCAAAAGCGCGTGTTCTCCATGATCCCAGCGCTCCAAAACGCCGAATTCATGCGCTACGGCGTGATGCACCGCAACACGTTCCTGGATTCGCCGCGCCTGCTGGACGCGACCTACGCGCTGAGGGCAGATCCGCGCATCCGCTTTGCCGGGCAGATGACCGGCGTGGAGGGCTATATCGAGTCCACTGCCTCGGGATGGGCGGCGGGGGTGGCCGCCGCATGCGAAACACAGGGCAGGCCCATGCCTGCGCTGGACCGGCAGACTGCGGTCGGTGCGCTGGCATGCTACATCTCGGATCATACGGTAACAAAATTCCAGCCCATGAACATCAATTTCGGCATCATTGAGCCGCTGGGTTATAAAATCAAGGGCAAGCGGGAAAAAAACCTGAAGATTTCCGAGCGGGCGCTTGCAAAAATCGACAGTCTGAAAGGGGAGCTTTGACATGAAAATCATCGTGGATGCAATGGGCGGCGACAACGCGCCGGAGTCCGCCGTTTGGGGCGGCGCGCTGGCTGCGCGGGAATATGGCGAGGAAGTGCTGCTGGTCGGCCGGTCGGAAACGGTCGAGGCGGTCCTGAAGGAGAAGGGGCTGCAGGATACGCAGGGCGTGACTATCATGCCTGCCTCCGACTTGGTGGATATGCACGACGATCCGGCGACTGTGCTGCGCAAAAAGCCGGATTCCTCGATGGCGGTGGCGTTCAAGCTGCTCAAAGCGGGTGAGGGCGACGCGCTTGTTTCCGCGGGCAACACGGGAGCCCTGCTCACGGGCGCGACCCTGTTCGGCGGCCGGATCAAGGGCATCCGGCGCGGCGCGCTCGCGCCCGTCATGCCCTGCAAGGGAGGCCAGGTCATGCTGTGCGACGCGGGCGCGAACACCGAATGCACGGCTGAGATGCTGCTGCAGTTCGCGTTTCTCGGCTCGCTGTATGCGGAGAAGATAGGTGGGGTCAACCGCCCGCGCGTCGGCCTAGTGAACAACGGCACGGAGGACACCAAGGGCGATCCGCTGCGCAAGGAGGCGTACACCCTGCTCAAAAAGGCGGGCGACGAGGGCCGGCTCAACTTTGTCGGTAACGTGGAGGGAAGCATGGTGCCGCTCGGCGCGTGCGACGTGGCGGTGTGCGACGGGTATTCGGGCAACGTGATGCTTAAGACCATCGAGGGCGTGGCCAAGTTTATGGCGGGCGAGATCAAAACCGTGTTCATGCGCAATTTGGCGACCAAGCTGGGCTATTTGGCCTGTAAAAAGGGTATGGACGATTTCCGCGAGCTGTTCAATCAGGACAAGGTCGGCGGCGCGCCGTTCCTGGGGATCGCCAAGCCGGTTATCAAGGCGCACGGCTCCTCCAATGAGATCGCGGTGATGAACGCCGTTCGGCAGGCGATCGCCTATACAAAATCGGGTATGATCGACGCGGTTTCGGAAAACATAGCATATATGACCGTCGAATGAGCGGCTGTACGCTGCCCGCCGGCTTGCCGGCCGGAGGGGACGGTTTGGAAAGCGAGGTGAAAGAAATTGGAGCTGAATTATAAGTTTAAGGATGTAACGCTGTTCCAAACAGCGATGACACATACCTCCTATGCGAACGAGCATAGGGGCAGTCATCTCCACCATAACGAGCGGCTGGAGTTTCTTGGCGATTCCGTACTGGGCTTCGTTACAGCGGACTACCTGTTCACGCATTATCCGGATCTGCCGGAGGGTGAACTGACCAAGCTGCGCGCGGCGGTCGTATGCGAGGGCGCCTTGTGCGAGATCGCGAGGGAACTCGGTATTCCGGAACAGATCAGGCTGGGTCATGGGGAAGAAACGGGCGGCGGCCGCGGGCGGCCGTCCATTCTGGCGGATGCGACCGAGGCGCTGCTGGGCGCCATTTTCCTGGATGGCGGTATCGAGCCCGCGCGCGCGTTCGTGCTGCGCTTTATCCCGAAAAAGGTGGAGCTCGCGCTGGCAGGTGGCGCGTTCAAGGATTATAAGACCATCCTGCAGGAGATCGTGCAGAAGAACAAGCAGGAAACGCTGGAATACCGCTTGGCCGGTCAGTCCGGACCGGATCACGATAAGCGCTTTACGATGGAACTGCTGCTCAATTCCAATGTGTTCGCGTCCGGCACTGGACGGAGCAAAAAGGAGGCCGAGCAGATGGCGGCTAAAAAAGCCCTGGAAATGATGGGGGAAGCGTGACGGCCGCCGATGCAAGGGAATAGAGAATAAAAGCGCTCCGATTACTCGGGGCGCTTTTGCGGTTTTATTCCGGCTTTTTTCTCGTTCCGCTGATCAGACGGGTCACGGCCGCTATTACCGCCGCGAGCGCGCGGAGGTCCTGTTCGGCGGTTCCAGCCCGGGGTTTTTCTGCGCTGCTGTCTTTCATGGGGCATCTCCTTGCACAGAGGCAATTCAAAGAAAAATAGATAACATAAAAAGATATCTTATAGCATATTCTAACATAAAGGCATCTGTTTTACAATAACAAAAAAGAGGTGCTGAAAAATAATGCAGAAACAGCAGTTGATCGACATGGGCCACCGCCTGCGCCAGCGCAGGACCGAGCTGGGGCTGACGAGGGAGAAAATGGCGGAGTTGGCGGATATTGGGATGGGCTATTACGGCCAACTTGAGGTTGGCACGTCGCAAATGTCACTGGATACGCTGATTAAGCTGTCGCGCGCCATGCACCTGCCGATGGAGTACATCGTGCTGGGTGAGGGCGAGCCGCGTGGGGATGCGTCGGCGGTGCAGGATATGCTTGACCGCTGCTCCGCGCGCGAGCTTAGGCTGGCGGAAGAGGTGCTCAAGCTTTTTTTAATGAAACAAAACTGATCTCGGAAAGGGCAGATGCCTTGTTCCGAGATCAGTTTTTTGCTTGGACAGAATGGGGTTAAAACCAGCGCGCGCCTTCCTGCCGGAAGCGAGGCGCAGGGCCGTTCGCATATGGGTCATAGGTGTGTATATTGCAGCCAAACTCCTTGAGCGAAGCGATTTTGCCGTCCGCGGTCCAGCGGATGAGCGAAAAACCGTCGAATTCTTCCACCCGTCCGTCCAGCATCTGGTTTTTGAAGCGCCATTCGACTGCGGTATGGTTTTCCGCATGGAAAAACCGGAGGATATCCCAGACCAGCACCCGACCCCGCGTGTTCCATTCCTCGAACCAGTGCTTGACCTGTGCCGCGCTGTGATACTCCGGCCCCCAGCTTTCAGTGTATATGCAGTCCGGCGCAAAAATAGACGTAATGCCGCGATCTTCTGCCTGCAGCCACATATCAAACCACAGGCGGACCGTTTGCTCTCTTTCATTCATGTGCTTCGCCTCCTGCCTACCAGCATAGCATGGTGGAACGCGTCTGTCCAGTGTGGGCGATTTATGGCCAAGCTGTAAATTATCGCGCTGCGCATTGAAAAAAAAGCCGCGCGGTGGTAAAATAATACCATATATATCTTTGAGGTGCTACATGGTTCTGAAGAGCCTGGTTTTACAGGGCTTTAAGTCTTTTCCGGACAAAACCGAGATCAATTTTCTCGGCGGCGTAACGGCGATCGTCGGACCGAACGGTTCGGGGAAATCAAATATTTCGGATGCGATCCGCTGGGTGCTGGGCGAGCAGTCCTCACGTTCCCTGCGCGGCGCCAAGATGGAGGACGTTATTTTCGGCGGAACGGCTAGGCGCGGACCGGTCGGCTTTGCCGAGGTTTCGCTCATTCTGGATAATTCCGAGGGCGTGTTCCGGTCAGAATTCACCGAGATCATGGTCACCCGACGCTACTACCGTTCGGGGGAAAGCGAATATTTTCTGAACAAAAAGCACTGCCGCCTGCGCGATATCCATGAGTTGTTTATGGATACCGGACTGGGACGGGATGGTTATTCCATCATCGGGCAGGGCCGCATCGATGAGATCCTGTCGCTCAAGAGCGAGGATCGGCGCGAGATATTTGAGGAAGCTGCGGGCATCACAAAATTTCGCTATCGCAAGGAGGAGGCCGAGCGCAAGCTCTCCGCTACGGAGGATAACCTGACCCGTATCCGCGACCTGTACGACGAATTGGAGCGCCAGGTCGGACCGCTGGAAAAACAGGCGGAAAAGGCAAGGCAGTATTTACTGCTGCGTGACGAGCTGCGTGTGCTGGAGATTTCGCTCTGGCTGCTGTCGCTCGACCGCATCAAGGGGGATACCGCAAAGCTTGCGCAGGACGCAGAGGCTTGCGCTGCGCAGCTTGCGGAGGAAAAAAAAGAACAGGAAGCACTTTACACACGGTCAGAACGGCTTTCTGAGGAAATGCGCGGCATCGATCGCGCTTCCGACCGCCTGCGCCAGCAGCTCCGCGAGGCGGAGCAGCGCGCCGCCGAGCAGGCGAGCCGCGCGGCGGTGCTCAAAGCGAACATCCAGAACAATCGGGATAACATCGACCGCGCCGAGCGGGAGAGCGCCCAGCGTGCCGAGCAGGCCGCAGGGCTTGGCGCGCAGCTTGCCGAACGGCGCGCGCGTATCGAGCTGCTGGATGCCCAGCGGGAGGGTCTGGCCGCGCGTCTGGATGATTTGAAGCGGCAGGGAGACGAGCAGGCCGCCCAGCGGGAGCAGGCTGAACGCGCGCTGCACCGCGCGGAACAGGAGCGTGCGGCGCGGCAGGACGTGTTGCATGCGCTGGAGATCGACCGCACGGCGGCGGAAACTGGTCTAGCCGGCATGGACGGACGGCGCGGGACGATCGTGTCCGACATTGAAGCTGCGGGCAGGCGTCTGGAAGCGGAACAGGACGCGCATAACGAGCTGGAAGAGCGCATGCGTGGCTGCCTGGATACCCTTGCGGGGGCGAAAAATAAGGTGCAGGGCGTGGCGCTGAAAGCGGAAAGCCGCCGCAGAAAGGTGGAGGCCCTGCGGGAAACGCTGGAAAAGGCGGCGGCGGCGTTGACCGAGACGCAGGGCCGCGTGAAGATGCTGTCCGATATGCAGCGCGATTACGAAGGTTTTTCGCGCTCCGTCAAGGCGATCATGCAGCAGGTGGAGCGCGGCGCGATGCGCGGAGTGCATGGGCCGGTTTCCGCGCTGCTTTCGGCGGAGGAACAGTTCGTCACCGCGATCGATACGGCGCTTGGCGCGTCCGCGTCCTCCATTGTGGTGGATACGGCATCGGATGGCAAGCGGTGCATCGAATATCTGAAGCGAACGGACGGCGGGCGCGCAACCTTTCTGCCGCTTGACACGATCCGACCAAATTTGTTGCGGGAAAGCGGCTTGGAGGCGCAGAAAGGCTGCTTTGGAACCGCTGATCGTTTGGTTGTTTTTGATGAGTGCTATGCAGCCATTGCACAAAACCTGCTTGCGCGCACGGTGGTGTGCGAAAATATGGATACTGCTTTGGCGCTCGCCAGGACGTATGGCCACCGCTTCCGTATCGTGACACTGGACGGCCAGGTGATCCAGGCCGGCGGCGCGATGACGGGCGGCTCGGCCTCCCGCGGTACGGGCGCGCTTGCGCGCGCGAGCAGGCTGCGCGCCGCGCAGGAGCAGGCAAAGGCACTCGAAAAACAGAAGCAGGAGGCGGAACGCGCATTCCATGCGGCAAAGGAAGAACTGGCGGCGCTGGATTACGACCTGAAGGCGATCGAGGCGGAGCGCGCCCGCGCCGCGCAGGAGGAAGCGGGGCTGCGCGCGTCGGTTTCCCAGCACGGGGCGTTGCTGGAAAGCCTGCAGACACAGTACGACGGGCTGGTGCTCGAACGGGATAACCTTGCCGCGGCAAGGCAGCGATATCAGGAAACGATTGCTCAATGTGGACAGAAGCAGGACGAGGCGCGGCAGGCGCTCGCGGACGCGGAGGAGGCGGTGGAGCAATGCCACGCCGCACAGGAAGCGCTGGACACGCAGGCGGCCAGCCATACGGCGCAGGCCGCGTCGGTGCAGACCGAGTTGGCGGAGAACCGCTCGGAGGCCGCAAGCGAAGCGCGCGCGCTGGCTGACTTGGAGCGGCTTAAGGCAGGGTTGGACGCAGGGGTTTCGGGCTCCGCGGAAACCATCGCCGGCTTTGAGGAGGAAATCGCCCGCCTGACCGAAGCGCTGTCCCGCGCGCAGGACGCGGAAGAGGAGAACCGTGCGGCGGCCACACAGCTGAACGGGCAGATCGCCGCGCAGATGCAGCAGCGCGAACGGGTCGAGGGCGAACGCGCGCAGGTCGACCGCGAGGCGCAGGGGAAAAATGAAGAAATACTGGGCCTTGAGCGGGAATCCGCGCGGTTGGAGAACCGTTCGGTGCAGCTGAAAAACGAGGAAGCGCAGATTTTGGATAAAATGTGGGAAAGCTATGAGCTGACGCCTACGCCCGCGCGGGAGGCTGCGCGCCCGCTGGAGGACGTACCCGCGGCGAAAGAGCAGGTGCAGTCCCTGCGGGGTAGGATGCGCGCGCTCGGCAATGTCAATCTGGACGCGGTGGAGGAATACCGGCAGGCGCTTGAGCGGTATACTTTTATGGGCGGGCAAAAGGACGACCTGGAAAAAGCGCAGAAAGAGCTTTACAAGGTCATTGAACAACTGACCGTCAATATGAAAGAAATTTTCGCTTCGGAATTCGCCAAGCTCAACGCTTATTTCGGGCAGACGTTCCGCGAGATATTCGGCGGCGGCCATGCGGAACTGCAGCTTGCGGATACCTCGGATATCCTGAACTGCGGGATCGATATCCGGGTTTCCCCGCCGGGCAAGGCGGTCAAGACGCTGACGCTGCTTTCGGGCGGCGAAAAAGCGTTCGTTGCGATCGCGCTGTATTTCGCGATCCTCAAGCTGCGCCCCACTCCGTTCTGCGTGCTGGACGAGATCGAGGCCGCTCTGGACGATGTGAACGTCGCGCGGTTCGCGCAGTATATCCGTCGACTGGCCGGCGCGACGCAGTTCATCGTGATTACGCACCGCCGAGGCACCATGGAAGAGGCTGATATGCTGTACGGCGTCACCATGCAGGAGCAGGGGGTTTCCAAGATGCTGATGCTCAACCTGGCGGAGGCGGAAAAGCATTTGGGCAAGACGCTGCAATGAGAGGGGATGGAGAACGTGCTGTATGATCTTTTGTGTGATCTTTATTCAATTTTTCGTGAAATAGGGGCATTTCTATGGTTGGTGTGGCCGTTTATGTTCGTGTTCGGGCTGGGCAGCATCGTCTGGTACGCGCATCCTCAGCCGGAGGAAAGCGAGGCGGACAGCGAACGGCGGCGCAGCCGGTTTATTGCGGCAGAGATCGCGGCGGGCTTTGCGCTGCTGATGATGTTCTGTGTAGTGGAAAGTAACATTTAGGAGCTGAAGCAATGGGATTATTCGATAAAATCAAAAAAGGGCTGCAGAAGACGAGCGATGCGGTCAGCCGCTCGCTCGACGCGGTGTTCGCGGGGTTTGTCACGATAGATGACGACCTGCTGGAAGAACTGGAGGAAGCGCTCATCCTGTCCGACGTAGGCGCGGCAAACGCCGCCAAAATCGTGATGGAGGTAGAAAGGCGTGCGCAGAGGCAGAACGTCACCTCCGCGCTTGAACTGCGCTATGTCCTCAAGGACACGCTGCTCGATATGATGCTGGATAATCAGCCGCTGGACGTTTCAGGCAAGCCTGCGGTTGTGCTGGTGATCGGCGTCAACGGCGTGGGCAAGACCACGTCGATCGGCAAGCTGGCCGCCCGCTATGTGGGCGAGGGCAAAAAGGTCATGCTGGCCGCCGCGGATACGTTCCGCGCTGCCGCCGCCGACCAGCTTGAGATTTGGGCGAAGCGCGCGGGCGCGGACATCGTGCGCCACGGCGAGGGCGCGGATCCGGCCGCGGTCGTATTCGATTCGATCTCTGCGGCCAAGGCGCGCGGCAGCGATGTAATCATCATCGACACTGCGGGACGCCTGCACAACAAGGCTAACCTGATGAATGAGCTGGCCAAGATCGACCGTGTGATTGCGCGCGAGCTGCCGGACGCTTCGCGCGAAACACTGCTCGTGCTGGACGCGACTACCGGACAGAACGCCGTACATCAGGCGGAGGAATTCAATAAGGTTGCAGCGCTTACCGGCATTGTACTGACCAAGCTGGACGGGACGGCGAAGGGTGGCATCGTTATCGCGATCTCGGCCGGACTCGGCGTGCCGGTCAAGCTGGTCGGCGTGGGCGAAGGCTTGGACGATCTGGTCGATTTCGACCGTTCCGCATTTTTGGAGGCGGTCCTGCCGCCGCTTGAAGGAGGGATTTCCTGATGCAGAGACCGGACGGAAGAACAGCCGGCGCGCTGCGGCCGGTAAAGCTCATCACGGATTTCACCATGTACGCCGAAGGCTCGGTGCTGGTCGAGATGGGCAACACCCGCGTGATCTGCACCGCCTCGGTGGAGGATAAGGTGCCGCCGTTTCTGGAGGGCAAGGGCCTCGGCTGGGTAACGGCCGAATACGCCATGCTGCCGCGCGCAACCAACACGCGCAAGAAGCGCGATATCAAAAGCCTGAAGCTGGACGGGCGCTCAAGCGAGATCCAGCGGCTGATCGGCCGCTCGCTGCGCGCGGTGGTCGACCGCGAAGCGCTGGGCGAGCGCCAGATCACGATCGACTGCGACGTGATCCAGGCGGACGGCGGCACGCGCTGCGCGTCCATCACGGGCGGATTTGTGGCGCTGTGGCTGGCCTGTAAGCGCCTGCTGGACGAGGGCGTGATCGATAAGATGCCGCTTACCGCGCAGGTCGCGGCGGTTTCGGTCGGCATTTTTGAGGATGAGGCCGTGCTGGACCTGAATTACGCGGAGGACAGCCACGCAATCGTGGACTGCAACGTCGTGATGACCTCGAAAGGCGAGTTTATCGAGGTGCAGGGTACGGGCGAGGGGCGCCCGTTCACGGACAGGGAGCTGAAAAAGCTGCTCGGTCTTGGAAAACGCGGCTGCGCGCGCCTGTGCCGGACGCAGAGCAAGGTCATGGGGGAGAGCCTGTGATGAAATTCGTGCTTGCATCCCACAACAAAAAGAAAATAGCGGAAATGGCGGCGATTCTGGGGGAGCTGGGCGTCGAGGTCGTCCCGCTGCCCGAGGATGCGCCCGAGCCGGCGGAGGATGGCGCCACGTTTGAGGAAAACGCGCGCATCAAGGCGGTGAGCGCGGCGGGCTTCACTGGTCTGCCTGCCATCGCGGACGACTCCGGCCTTTGCGTGGACGCGCTGGGCGGCGCGCCGGGCATCTACTCCGCGCGCTACTGCGAGGGGGCCGATCGGGCGCGCAACGACCTGCTGCTGCGCAATATGGAGGATCAGGATGACCGCTCCTGCCGTTTCGTGTGCGCGATCGCGTGCATCCTGCCGGATGGGGAAACGCTGACCGTGCGCGGCGAGTGCGAGGGGGAGCTGCTCCGTGAAAGCCATGGCGCGGGCGGATTTGGATATGACCCGCTGTTCTATGTGCCGGCCTGCGGCTGCACGTTCGGCGAACTGCCGCCGGAAACCAAAAATGAGATATCCCACCGCGGCCGCGCTCTGAGAAAGTTGAAAGAGGCGCTGCAAGGCCGCCTTTAACCGATCAAGACAGGAGAATCATCTATGCTGACTACCAAACAGCGCGCACAGCTGCGCGCGCTTGCCAATCCGCTTGCCGATACGTTAATCATCGGTAAGGAGGGTGTGACCGATGCGGTCGAGCGCCAGCTCGACCAACTGCTCGAAGCGCACGAGCTGGTCAAGGGTAAGGTGCTGGAAAGCGCCATGCTCACCCCGCGCACGGTGTCCGAAGCGCTGTGCGAGGCGGCCGGCGCCGAACCGGTGCAGTGCATCGGCTCGAAATTTATCCTCTACCGCCAGGCGCGGGACAAGGATAAGCGGAAGATCGTGTTGGTCAAATGAGAACGGGCATACTCGGCGGGACGTTCAACCCGCCGCACCTGGGGCATCTGCACGCCGCGCGCCTTGCCAGGGAAGCGCTGGGGCTGGATAAGGTGCTGTTCATCCCGACCAATATCCCGCCGCACAAAGCGCTGCCGGAGGACACCGCGACCGTGGCCGACCGCTGTGAAATGGTGCGCCTGCTGCTGGCGGATACCCCTTGGGCACGGTTGGACACGCTGGAGGTGGCGCGCGGAGGCGCGAGCTATACGGTCGATACGCTGCGCGCGCTGCATGCGCGGGGCGAGCGTGCGCTTTACTTGATTGTCGGCACGGATATGCTGCTGTCGTTCGACCGGATCTGGCGCGCGCCGGAGGAGATCGTACGCCTGTCCACGCTTGCCGTGTGCGCGCGGGACGGGGACGACTGGGACGCGCTGGCCGACAAGGCGGCGCGCCTGCGCCAAACCATGAACGCCAAAATCGAGATGGTCCGAGGGGAAAGCCTGACCATCTCTTCGACCGAACTGCGGCAGGGCGGCGCGCTGCGCCGCTATACCCCGCCCGCAGTCGCGGATTATATCGAGCGAAATCACCTGTATGGGTATTGACAAGATAGAAAAATCGATATAAAAAAGAAAGGCGGGTAAAAGTTATGTTGTGTAACGACGAAATGCGGAAGGGGATCCTGTCGAGGCTG
Organism: Agathobaculum massiliense; assembly: GCF_900291975.1. Lineage (GTDB taxonomy): Bacteria > Bacillota > Clostridia > Oscillospirales > Butyricicoccaceae > Agathobaculum > Agathobaculum ammoniilyticum. Next base: position 558,384 of record NZ_OMPN01000001.1, on the reverse strand, counting down.
CACGGATACCGGTATGAGCATACGCTCGGCTGCGAGCGGGCGGCCAGGCTGCTGGCGGAGCGCTTCGGCGGGGACGTGGAAAAAGCGGGTTTCGCAGCCATACTGCATGACATAACAAAACATCTTTCTCCGCAAGAACAGTTGAATTTATGTGCGAAATACGGTATAATACCCTGTAACGTCGAAAAAAGCGAGCCGAAAATGCTGCACGGGAAAACCGCTGCGGCGATCGCGCGCGTGGAATACGGCGCGCCGGAGGATGTGTGCGAGGCCATCGCCTGCCACACCACCGGAAAACACGGCATGACGCTGCTGGATAAAATTCTTTATCTGGCGGATTACATTGAGGAAACCCGCGATTTTCCCGGGGTCGAAAAAGCAAGGGAGCTTGCCAGGCTCAGCCTGGACCGCGCGCTGCTTTACTGCTACGACCAAACGCTGACCGAGCTGATCGCGCGGGGCAAGCTGATCCACAGCGATACCATCGGCGCCTACAACGATATGATCTACCATGGTATCCGCTGGCGGGAGTGACAGGAGTAAACTGGAGGCAGGAATCGTTTGAAACTTTTTGGAGGAAGCGGCGGCCACAGCGGTAAACCCAGCCGCGCGAAAAAGAAAAAGACGGCGCAGTATGCGGCGCCTATCGCGGACGAAAAGCCGCAGGCCGCCAAAACCGCGCCCAAACCGACGGGCAAAAAAGGCGGCAGGACAAAAAAGCCGCTCACCAAAGGGCAGAAGCGGAAGCGGGTCATCGTCACGGTGGCGGTGGTGCTTGCGCTGCTGGCCAGCGTGGCCGCGGCCGCAGCGATCCTTGTCCGTCCGCCGAAGGGCAATGACCCTACGATCAAGGACAAGGAGAACGGCGATAAGATCGACGTCAACAGCCTGCTCAATTCGGGCACGCGCATTGACGATGTGGTCACTTTTGTGGTCGGCGCGGTGGACGAGGACGAAACACGGACCGACGCGCTCATGGTCGTCACCATGGATACCAATAAAAAGACAATTAACGTCATGAATATCCCGCGCGACACCATGTGCAACAACAGTGCCACAGGCGCGAGCCGCAAGATCAACGCGGCCTATGCCATCGGCGGCATCGAGCAGACCAAGAAAGAGATCGAACGGCTGCTGGGCTTCCGGCCGGACTATTATGTGATCGTCAACTTTGACGGCATCGCGGCTATTGTGGACGCGATCGGCGGCGTTGAGTATGAGGTGCCGTTCCGCATGGAGTACGACGACCCCTCGCAAGACCTCCACATTGACCTGTATGCGGGCAACCAGACGCTGAACGGTGATCAGGTCGTGCAGTTCCTGCGCTGGCGCCATAATAACGACTACTCCGTACAATACCCCAACGGCGACGAGGGCCGTGTGGAAAACCAGCAGAAATTCCTCAAGGAGCTGGCCAACCAGGTCTTCCAGCTGAAAAATATCACCAAGATTCCGAGTATCGCGGATGCGGTGTTCCAGAACGTCAAAACTGACCTGACCGCGGGCAACCTGCTCTGGATGGGCATGCAGGCGCTCAAGATCAAAAACGACAGCATCCAGTTCTTCACCCTGCCCGGCTATGGGCAGATGAGTACGGCGGGAAGCTCGACCGCGTATTCGTTCTTTTTCCCGTATTATCAGGAGACGCTCGATCTGGTCAACCAGTATTTCAACCCATATGAAGAGGATATCACGGCGCTCGACATGGTAAGCGGTCCGGAAAGCTATTCGGGCGGCGGCTATGACGATACGGATCCGTATGAAAATTACGTCTGGGGCGACACCGCCTCCAGCGATGAGCCAAGCGACGATGCCTCCGGCGGCGATGTGTCGGCCGATCCTGAGGTCGGCGGCACGGAGGGAGACAACAGCGACGCCGGCGGCGGCACGACCACGGGACCGGATACCGGCGGCACAACGACTGACCCGAACGCTGGCGGTACCGGCGGCAGCACGACCGATCCGAACGGCGGCACGACGACCGACCCGAACACTGGCGGCTCCGGTGACGGAAGCGGCGGCACAACCACTGATCCGAACGGCGGTACCGGCGACGGTACGACGACTAGCCCGAGCGGCGGTGCAAGCGGCGGCGGTACGACCGACCCGGGCGGCTCCTCCGGCGGGGGAGAATCCTCGGGCGGCGAAACGACGCCTCTGCCAGGCGATCCTGAGGCATAATTTATTGAGAAAAAGGAGTTTGCAAATTGACTGCACAACAGACGGTAAAGGCGATCTGCGAAGCCCTGATCGAGAAAAAAGGGCAGGATATCCAGGTGCTCCAGGTCGAGCGCCTGACCGAGCTGACCGAGTACTTTGTCATTTGCTCGGCAAGCTCTACCACACAGGTCAAGGCCTTGGCGGACAACGTGGAGTGGCACCTGAAATACGACCACGAGACCCTGGCCCACCATACGGAAGGCTATGAATCCGCGCAGTGGATGCTGCTGGATTACGGCTGCGTGGTCCTGCATGTGTTTATGCCGGAGGCGCGCAAGTTCTATAATCTGGAGAACCTGTGGAAGGACGGAACGCCGGTGCCGCTGGGCGACCTTGGCGTGGAAGAAAAGTAAAAACGGGATGCGGCGGGTGAAGAACGGTGTCCGCCGCGTTGCCGCGTCTAAAATAAACCATTCACTTTAGGGGGAGAATCCGTTGAAGTACGATCATAAACAAGTCGAAAAAAAGTGGCAGGACATCTGGGACGAGGCGCACTGCTTCGAGGCTGAGAACGGCAGCGACAAGGAGAAGTTTTACGCGCTCGTCGAGTTTCCGTACCCGTCGGGACAGGGGCTGCATGTAGGCCATCCGCGTTCCTATACCGCGCTGGATATCGTCGCGCGCAAAAAGCGCATGCAGGGATACAACGTCCTTTACCCGATGGGATGGGATGCGTTCGGCCTGCCGACCGAGAATTACGCGATCAAAAACCACGTTCATCCGGCTGAGGTGACCAAAAACAACATCGCCCGCTTTAAGGGACAGCTCAGGGCGCTCGGCTTGTCGTTCGACTGGTCGCGCGAGATTAATACCACCGACCCGAATTACTACAAGTGGACCCAGTGGATCTTTCTGCAGCTTTTCAAGAAGGGCCTAGCGTACAAGAAGGAAATGAGCGTCAACTGGTGTACCTCCTGCAAGTGCGTGCTGGCAAACGAGGAGGTCGTCAACGGCGTGTGCGAGCGCTGCGGTAGCGAGGTCGTCCACAAGACCAAGAGCCAGTGGATGCTTGCCATCACCAAGTATGCGCAGCGCCTGATCGACGATTTGGACGACGTGGACTTCATCGATCGCGTCAAGGTGCAGCAGAAAAACTGGATCGGCCGTTCGACCGGCGCGGAGGTCGATTTCAAGACCACCGAGGGTGATACGCTGACCGTTTACACCACCCGTCCGGACACCCTGTTCGGAGCGACCTATATGGTTATCTCGCCCGAGCATCCAGCGGTCGAAAAGTGGGCGGGCAAGCTGGCCAATATCGACGAGATCCATGCCTACCGCGAGGAGGCTGCCCGCAAGTCGGACTTCGAGCGAACCGAGCTGAACAAGGACAAGACCGGCGTTAAGCTCGACGGCGTGGCGGCGGTCAATCCGGTGAATGGCCGCGAGATCCCGATCTTCGTGTCGGATTACGTTCTGATGGGCTACGGCACGGGCGCGATCATGGCTGTGCCGGCGCATGACGACCGCGACTGGGAATTTGCCAAAAAGTTCGGCTGTGAGATCATCGAGGTGGTTTCCGGCGGCGAGAATGTGCAGAAGGCTGCTTTTACCGCCAAGGACGAAACCGGTATCCTGGTCAATTCGGAGTTCCTCAACGGAAAGACGGTCAAGGACGCCATTCCGGCGATGATCGCTTGGCTGGAGGAAAAGGGTATTGGCCGCGCCAAGGTGCAGTATAAGCTGCGCGACTGGGTGTTCTCCCGCCAGCGCTACTGGGGCGAGCCTATCCCGCTGGTACACTGTGACAAGTGCGGATGGGTGGCGATCCCGGAGGAGCAGCTGCCGCTTGAGCTGCCCAACGTACACACCTACGAGCCGACCGACAACGGCGAGTCCCCGCTCGCGCACATGACCGACTGGGTCAACACCACCTGCCCGTGCTGCGGCGGCCCCGCTAAGCGCGAGACCGACACCATGCCCCAGTGGGCGGGTTCGTCCTGGTACTTCCTGCGCTATATGGACCCGCACAACGACAAGGCGCTCGCGTCTAAGGAAGCGCTCGAATACTGGTCCCCAGTGGACTGGTACAACGGCGGCATGGAGCACACCACGCTCCACCTGTTGTACAGCCGCTTCTGGCACAAGTTCCTCTATGACATCGGTGTGGTGCCAACCAAGGAGCCATATGCCAAGCGTACCAGCCATGGCATGATCCTGGGCGAAAACGGCGAGAAGATGTCCAAGAGCCGCGGCAACGTCGTTAATCCGGACGAAATTGTAGAGACCTACGGCGCGGACACCATGCGCCTGTACGAAATGTTTATCGGCGACTTTGAGAAGGCCGCGCCGTGGAGCCCTAAGTCGATCAAGGGCTGCCGCCGTTTCCTCGAGCGCGTATGGGCGCTGGTGGAAAAGGTGCAGGAGGGCGATGCCTACTCCAAGCAGCACGAGGTACTCATGCACCGCACGATCAACAAGGTCGGTGACGACGCGGACAACCTCAAGGCCAATACCGCGATCGCGGCGCTGATGACCATGCTCAACGAATTCTACGACAAAGGCGTCAATAAGGCGGAGTATATGACGTTCCTGACCCTGCTCAACCCCTTTGCGCCGCATATCACCGAGGAATTGTGGCAGCAGATGGGCGGAAAGGGCCTGCTCTCCATTGCGCCGTGGCCGCAGTACGACGAGGCCAAGACGGTCGAGGACACGGTCGAGATGGCGGTGCAGGTCAACGGCAAGCTCAAGTGTACCATCAAACTGCCGGTCGACTGCGACAAGCAGGCGGCGATCGACGCCGCGCTGGCCGAGGAAAAGGTGCAGCACGCGGTCGAGGGTAAGCAGATGGTCAAGCAGATCGTCGTGCCGGGTAAAATCGTCAATCTGGTTGTCCGCTGAACTTTGCTGTTGACACGGACGGTAAAAACAGATATAATATTCTTACGGTTTTTTGTGCTCTGGCGCAGGAGACCGTGCAAAGTGTCCCTCCATAGGGGGACGCGCGGAGGGAGGGAAAACTGTGTCGGAGATCCGCATTAAGGAAAACGAGTCTATTGACAGCGCGCTGCGCCGTTTTAAGCGTTCGTGCGCCAAAGCGGGTACGCTTTCCGAGCTCCGCAAGCGTGAGCATTATGAAAGCCCGAGCGTCAAGCGCCGCAAGAAGTCTGAGGCCGCGCGCGCGAAGAAGAAAAAGTTCAGATAAGATCGGTTAAAGCGCGTTTTCGATCGAACAAAACGTTCCTGAGGGCTTCGGCTGAGGGACGTTCGCAGAAAGATGCCGCAGGAGGTATAACCTCCTGCGGCATCTTTCTGTCTGTAGCCGATGGGCGAAGTTTACAGTTCTTTCAAAGATTCTACAAACTTTAGACATATCGATCGGGTATTCTATTATCAGAGCAAGGGACCCCCCTTTTGACATATACTTCTTCATGGGAAGATAATAAAAATCTGTTCGGCCCTGTGGGACGGAATACCGCGCAGGCTCCCGGACAGTCCACAAACAAGAGGCGGTACCGCCCATTATTATAAAAACGCGCTTTGCAGAGGCAAAGCGCGTTTTTGGTGTGTGCTTATGATAGCGGCGGTTCAAGCCGCCCAGACTGTATAGCAGCGATATTGCGTGCTATGCAATCGCGCGGCCAGTCCCACCAACGGAGCGAAAACAGGGCAGACACCGTGCCGTCATCGAACCTTTGTCGAATGACCCTGGCGGGGACGCCTCCGACAATGGAATACGGCGGCACATCCCTTGTGACTACAGCGCGTGTACCGATTACCGCGCCGTCTCCAATCATAACGCCAGAGAGGAGTACCGTCTCATAGCCAATCCACACGTCGTTTCCGACAATGATACCACCCCCGGTTGTACCAAGCATCGGCTACATTGGACTTGTCCAGACCCCATTCCTCAAAAAACAGCGGGAAGGGATAGGCTGCGAGTGAGCGCGTATGGTTGGTGCTGGCGAGCAGAAAACGGGTTCCGCAGGCAATGGAGTAGTATTTGCCGATTATCAAACGGTCGTGGTTGATGGGATACTGGTACAGCACGTTGTTCCGCCTGAACAGGCGGGGGTCGTTTACAAAATCGTTATATATGGTATAGTCGCCGGCTATAATGCCAGGGCGGGTGGAGACGTTTTTTAGATAGACTATTTGATTGTCACCCGTGCGGGGATAAATGCGGGGTTCCGGAATAGTCACAAAATATCCTCCTGTTAAATGCGATTGAGCAGACTATTCCGGACAGGGCATTCCCGCGCAGTCTGATAGGAGATGGCCGCTGCTTTCGAAAAAACAAGACAGTGCAGGTATATGATTCGCAGGCGGGTTGTCGAAACAGACGGATTTTGTGTCTGATGCAGGCGGTGTGCATGGGTAGATGCAGAAAAGTGATTGAAAAAATCCTGAAAACAGCGTATACTATATTAGTTATGGAATTTAATGAGCCTTAATACAGGAGTTAGGAACGTATATGAGCAAAGCAAAACCGTCTTACGGTAATGAAAGCATTTCCTCGCTCAAGGGCGCGGACCGCGTCCGTAAGCGCCCAGGCGTGATTTTCGGGTCGGATGGTCTGGAGGGCTGTGAGCACGCGGTGTTCGAGATCCTCTCCAACTCGATTGACGAAGCGCGCGAGGGCTATGGCAGCGAGATCGTCACCACCCGATACGCGGATGGCTCGATCGAGGTCGCGGACCACGGCCGCGGCATTCCAGTGGAGTGGAATGAAAGCGAGCAACGGTATAACTGGGAGCTGGTGTTCTGCGAGCTGTACGCGGGCGGCAAATACAAGAACGACACTGGGGAGAACTACGAGTTTTCGCTCGGCCTTAACGGCCTGGGTACCTGCGCGACCCAGTACTCTTCGGAATATATGGATGTGACGGTCGTCCGCGACGGGTTCGAGTACACCCTGCATTTTGAAAAGGGCGAAAACAAAACCGGCACCAGAGAGGGCTTTGTCAAATCGCCCACGACCAGCAAAAAGACTGGCACCACCATCCGCTGGAAGCCCGACCTCGAGGTGTTCACGGATATCAACATTCCGGTGGAGTATTATCTGGATACGCTCAAGCGGCAGGCGGTGGTCAACAGCCATGTGAAATTTGTGCTGAAAAACCAGTCCGGCGGCAAGTTCGAAACCACCGAGTTTTTGTACCAGAACGGCATTGTGGATTATGTGACCGAGCTTGCGGGCGAGAACCCGCTGACCTCAGTGCAGTTCCTAGAAAGCGAGCGCCGCGGCCGTGACCGCGCGGACAAACCGGAATACAAGGTCAAGCTGTCGTGTGCGTTCTGCTTCTCGTCCGCGGTGTCGCAGATCGAGTATTACCACAACTCGTCCTGGCTGGAGCACGGCGGCGCGCCGGATAAGGCGGTGCGCTCGGCGTTTGTCTCCGCAATCGATGCCTACCTTAAGCAGAACGGCAAATATAACAAATCCGAAAGCAAGGTCACGTTCCAGGACGTGATGGACAGCCTGGTGCTGGTGACCAACTGCTTTTCCACCCAGACCTCGTACGAGAACCAGACCAAAAAGGCCATTACCAACAAGTTCATCCAGGAGGCGATGACCGATTTCCTCAAGCAGGGGCTGGAAATCTACTTCATCGAGAACAAGGCCGAGGCGGACAAGATCGCCGAGCAGATTCTGATTAACAAGCGCAGCCGTGAGCAGGCGGAAAAGGCGCGCCTGAACATTAAAAAGAAGCTGTCCGGCAATATCGATCTCGCTAACCGCGTGCAGAAATTCGTGGACTGCCGCACCAAGGACGTGACGCGCCGCGAGCTGTACATCGTGGAGGGCGACTCTGCGCTCGGTTCGGTCAAGCAGGGGCGGGACAGTGAGTTCCAGGCCATCATGCCCGTGCGCGGCAAAATCTTAAACTGCCTGAAGGCGGATTACGACAAGATCTTCAAAAACGATATCATCACTGACCTTTTGAAGGTACTCGGCTGCGGCGTGGAGGTGCGCGGCAAGGCCAGCCGCGACCTGTCCGCGTTCGATCTGGACGCGCTGCGCTGGCGGCGCATCATCATCTGCACGGATGCGGATGTGGACGGCTTCCAGATCCGCACGCTGATCCTGACCATGCTGTACCGGCTGGTGCCGACGCTGATCGAGCAGGGGTATGTATATATTGCGGAGTCCCCGCTGTATGAGATTACGCACAGGGACAAGAGCTATTTCGCGTTCGACGAGAGCGAAAAGGCCGCGATCCTAAAAAAACTGGAGGGCAAAAAGGTGCTTATCCAGCGCTCCAAGGGTCTGGGCGAGAACGAGGCCGACATGATGTGGGAGACCACCATGAATCCCGAGACCCGCCGCCTGATCCGCATTACGCCGGACGAAGCACAGGCGACCAGCGAGATGTTCGACCTGCTGCTGGGCGATAACCTGTCTGGCCGCAAGGAGTATATCGCGGAGAACGGGGCGCAGTATTTGGAGCTGGCGGATATTTCGTAACAAAAGGGGAGCAGGGGGGGAGTGATGGGACGTTTTCCGCAGATGGATGGGCTGCGCGCGGCCGCGGCCATGGCTGTTGTAATGCTCCATACAACGGCGGGGGCGGCCGGATGGCCGGAGGTTTGCTGCAATCAGCTTGCGCGGTTTTCCGTGCCGCTTTTTCTGATGCTTTCCGGCCTCGAATATGCAAAAGTGTACGCGTAAGGTGGGCGAGTGTATACGGGGAAGGGCACACTCGGCTTGGAAACGGCTGAAGCGGGTTCTGCCCGCGTACCCCGTCTGGTCGGCGGCTTATCTGCTGCTTGAAGCGGCTGCCGGCGTTTCCTATCTCGCCGACAGTATGATTCCTCCCGTGGACGGTGTTCTATGTGGGCGGGGCGCTGTTCCGGCGGCAGGTGGAGAGGGGGATGCCGCGGCTTTCCCTTTGTGTATGGCTGGGACGGCGAGCGCTGCCGCCGTACTGGGGACGGCAAAGCTGCAGCCCGTTGTGCGTGCGCTTTCGCTCCGGCCGGATATTACGGCATATGCCTTTACCTCTTTTCTGCTGCTGTGGGCGCTGTGCAGCCTGCCGCGGGATGTTCCGCGGCACGCCCGCGCAGTTAGCCGGTTATCCTTTGGACTTTATCTGTCGCATCTGCTGGTACTGCGCCTGTGGATAGAATGGACGACGCGTCGGCCAAAGGTGATGTACCTGCGGTTTGGGCAGCTTTGGCTGCTGGTGTTCGCCGGCGGGCTGCTGATTGCATCCGTGCTGGCCATTCTGCCGCACGGTAGTCTGCTGGGCGGCGCGCCGTGTAAAAATACGAAACAAACGGAGGGCCAGAATGGCGAAAAAACCTGAGATAAAACAATATAAGGAGCATCCCTCGGTGGACCAGCGCATCACGGACACGCTGCGCGAAAACTACATGCCGTACGCAATGAGTGTTATCGTCTCGCGAGCGATACCGGAAATCGACGGCTTCAAGCCCTCGCACCGCAAGCTGCTGTACACCATGTACAAGATGGGGCTGCTGAACGGCAACCGTACCAAGTCGGCCAATATCGTCGGCTCGACCATGAAGCTCAACCCGCACGGCGATGCGGCGATCTACGAGACCATGGTGCGCCTGACGCGCGGCAACGAGGCGCTGCTGACCCCGTTCGTGGACAGCAAGGGCAACTTCGGCAAGGTGTATTCGCGCGATATGGCCTACGCCGCGCCGCGTTATACCGAGGCTAAGCTGGATGCGTTCTGCGCTGAGCTGTTCCGCGATATTGATACGGACGCGGTCGATTTCATGGACAACTATGACGGCACGATGCAGGAGCCGACGCTGCTGCCGACCACCTTCCCCAATATCCTGGTATCGGCCAATACGGGCATCGCGGTCGGTATGGCTTCGAATTTCTGCGGTTTTAACTTGGGCGAGGTGTGCCGCACCACGATCGCGTATATCAAGGATCCCGCGCACGACCTGCTCTCCACCCTGCCCGCTCCCGATTTTTCGACCGGCGGCGAACTGATTTACGATGAAGCCGAGATGCGTGCGATTTACGAGACCGGCCGCGGCTCGTTCAAGGTGCGCGCCAGGTGGGCGCATAACAAAAAGGAGAACCTGATCGAGATCACCGAGATCCCCTATACGACGACCATTGAGGCGATTATCGACAAGATTGCCGAGCTGGTCAAGTCCGGCAAGGTGCGCGAGATTGCGGACGTGCGCGATGAGACCGACCTTTCCGGCTTAAAGATCGCCATTGACCTCAAGCGCGGCGCCGATCCGGACAAACTGATGGTGCGGCTGATGAAAATGACCCCGCTGATGGACAGCTTTTCCTGTAACTTTAATGTGCTGATCGGCGGCATGCCTCGCGTGCTGGGTGTGCGCGAACTGCTGGACGAGTGGACGGCCTGGCGTACCGAATGCGTTCGCCGCCGCGTGTTCTTCGACCTGAACAAGAAAAAGGACAAGCTGCACCTGCTGCACGGCCTGCAGAGGATCCTGCTCGACATCGACAAGGCGATCCAGATCATCCGCGAGACCGAGGAGGACGCCGAGGTTATTCCCAATCTGATGATCGGCTTCGGCATCGATCAGCTCCAGGCCGAGTTCATTGCAGATATCCGCCTGCGCAACATCAACAAGGAATATATCCTCAAACGAACGCAGGAGACCGAGGCGCTCGAAAAAGAAATCGCCAGGCTCGAGGAGATCGTAGGTTCCAATGCCAAGATCCGGAATATTATCGTCAAGGAACTGGAGCAGGTTATCAAGAAATATCCATCCGAGAGGAAGACCAGCCTTGTGACCGCAGGGGCGGTGCAGGAGTTCGATGCGGAGGACCATATCGAGGACTACCCCGTGCTACTGTTCCTGACGCGCGAAGGGTATTTCAAGAAGATCACGCCGCAGTCCTGGCGCATGTCGCAGGAGCATAAGCTCAAGGAGGGCGACGAGGTGGCCTGGCAGGCCGAGGCGACCAACAAAGCGGAGATTATCTTCTTCACCAATTTGCAGCAGGCGTATAAGGCGCGGCTGTATGACTTTGACGACTGCAAGGCCTCCGTGCTGGGCGATTATCTGGCCGCCAAGCTGGACATGGAGGACGGTGAAGCACCGGTGTATGCCCTGCTGCCGGGCGACTACAAGGGCAGCATGGTCGTCGTTTTCCAGAACGGCAAGGCCGCGCGCTTCTCGCTCGAGTCGTTCGAGACCAAGACCAACCGCCGCCGCCTGACAGGCGCGTATTCGGGCAAGTCACCCGCAGTGGCGTTCTTCCATCCGGTCGACGAGGAAACCGAAATCACCATGTTTTCCACCGCGAACCGTGCGCTGACGTTCCGCGCGGGCATGCTGGATATCAAGACCAGCCGCTCGACGCAGGGCGTGCAGGCGATGGTGCTGCGCGGCAAGCACACCATTACGCGCGCTTGTCGCATGGAGGATGCGGGCCTGACCGACAACGGCCGCTACCGCTGCCGCAGCATCCCGTCCATTGGCGCGCTGCTGACCGACGAGGATTTGCCGGAGCAGCAACTTAAGCTGTAAGTCTTTATCGTCCGAAAAACCGGACAGAGGGAGAGTTATGAATATTTTAGACGTGATGACCGCGAACGAAGGCTACTGCGCGCGGCATACCGATACGCCGCTTGCGCTGCAGGACCGCGCCAAGCTGCTGTGCTGGCAGTACAACCAGACTCGGCCGGACGAGGGGGAGCGCCGTGCGGCGCTGCTGCGCGAGCTGTTCGGAGACTGCCATCCGCTGACGTTTATCGAACCGTCGTTCCGCTGCGATTATGGCTTTAATATCCATACCCACGGTTTGACCGTCATCAACTATAATTGTGTTATTTTAGACACCTCGCCCGTACACATCGGCGAAAATGCGTTTATTGCCCCCGGGGTCTGCATCGCCTGCGCGGGGCATGCAGTGGACGCGGCGCAGCGTGCGGCCGGTATCGGCACCTCGCGCCCCATCACGATCGGGCCGGACGTGTGGATTGGCGCGAACGCCACGATCTGCGGTGGTGTGACGATTGGCGCGGGCAGCGTGATCGGCGCGGGCAGCGTAGTGACGCGCGATGTGCCGGCGGGCGTGATTGCGGCGGGCAGTCCATGCCGTGTGCTGCGGCCGGTCACCGAGGCGGATCGGGTGGAACCGCTTCGACTGTGAGCGACGCTTGCGTTTTGCTTTCGCACTGTGCTATAATAAACTTCACAAGAAAGGGGAGGTTTCCTGATGATCAATCAGAGCATGGCCGCGCTGGGAAACAACCGTTCGACCATCCGCGAGCTTTTTGAATATGGAAACAGCCGCGCCGCAGTCGTGGGGCGGGAAAACGTATTTGATTTTTCAATTGGCAACCCAAATGTACCCGCGCCCGACGCGGTGCGCCGGGCGATTCTGGAAGAGACGGCGGGTGATCCGGTCGCCTTGCATGGGTATACCTCCGCGCAGGGCGCGGCGGATGTGCGCAGGACGTTGGCCGACGACTTGAACCGCCGGTTTGGAACCGACTATACGGGTGACTGCCTGTATCTGACTGCGGGGGCGGCGGCGGCGCTGTCATGCGCGTTCCAGGCGATCGCTTGCCCAGGGGATGAGTTTATCGTGCTGGCGCCGTATTTTCCGGAATATAAAATGTTTATTGAAAGCGGTGCTGGGGCGAAATGTGTGGTCGTCCCGCCGGCTGTTCAGGATTTCCAGATCGATTTTGCCGCGCTTGCGCAGGCGTTGAATGCGCGTACCAAAGCGATCGTGATCAACTCGCCCAATAATCCGTCAGGCGCGGTGTATTCCGAGCAGACCATTCGGCGGCTGGCCGGCCTGCTGGCTGAAAAGGAGGAGCAATACGGACATCCGATCTATCTGGTGTCGGATGAGCCCTATCGGGAGATTATTTACGATGGGATCGAAGCGCCGTTCGTCCCACAGTACTATGAGAATACGATCGTCTGCTATTCCTACTCCAAGTCGCTCTCCCTGCCGGGCGAGCGCATCGGCTATGTGCTGGTTCCGCCGCAGGCGGCGGACAGCGCCGACCTGTATGCTGCTGTATGCGGCGCGGGACGCGCGCTGGGCTATGTGTGCGCGCCCAGTCTGTTCCAGCGTGTAGCGGCGCGCTGTGCGGGCCAGACAAGCGATATTACGGTCTACCAAACCAACCGCGATCTGCTTTATAACGGCCTTACGGAAATGGGCTACCGCTGTGTCAAGCCGCAGGGAGCGTTTTACCTGTTCCCGCAGACTCTGGAGCCGGATGACCGTGCGTTCTGTGAGTGGGCAAAGAAATATGATTTGCTGGTTGTGCCGGGGACGGATTTCGGCGCGCCGGGGCATATGCGTATCTCTTACTGCGTGCAGACCGAGACGATCCGCCGCGCGCTTCCGCTGTTCAAAAAACTGGCGGAAGAGTATGGGTGCAAATGAATTATGTAAATTCTACAATAAAGAATTATTTACATTGTGCAAAATGTGAATATAGATTGTGGAGTTCATACAAAAATATTGTTTGTATATTGTATGATATTCATAAAAACTGACGCTTGTTTTTTGTTGCTACTCCCTGTATGATAATAGCGGAGGCCGGAAGAGGGCCGCCGATATTGACAGGAGAGGAGTGATCCGCAGGATGAAATGCTTTTTTAACAATCTGGTAGCAGTCCGCACGATGGAACTGGATACCAACCGGATGAAGCCGGCTGCCCGTCAAGCGCGCCGCACTGCCAAGTAATCGCAATGAAAAATGGCAGCGCGACTGCCGGGGAGCTTGGAAATGAAAAGGAAAGACAGCAGGTAAAAGGCCTTCCGCATGGTTGACGGAAGGCCTTTTTTGTGCCGCTATCCGGAGCGTTTGCCGACAGGAAGAAACTCTGTGCGGAGACGGAAAAATTCCGTGCGTTCGCCGCGCGTTGCCGGCCGGATTTGCTTTTTGCCGCAGTCAGGGCAGGCGGCTTCCCGTTGACTGCCGTAGAACAGATAGTGGCAGTACTTGGTTTGACAGGCATAAATCATAGCACTCACCTCTCCTTGTGTATAGGATAGCAGCAAAGCTGTCCCATAAAACTCCCTTGCTTGCGGGAGCTTGAAAAAAATGCTATACTGTGCTTACGACAATGAGGAGGAAAGACAGAAATGACGGAACAAAAAGGTTCGCTGGTGCGTCAATTATACATGCCTGCGGTATTGTGTACCGCACTCTGGGGCAGCGCGGCGCCATGTATCAAGGCCGGCTATGGATTGTTCGGCATCCAGGCCGGTCAGTCGTTTTCCCAGCTTGTGTTTGCCGGCTGGCGGTTTGCGCTGGCGGGCCTGCTGGTCCTGCTGGTTGCAAAGTGCAAAAAGCACAGGATCATCCCGCGCAGGGAGGAATGGCGGCCGATCCTGTGGATCAGCCTGTTTCAGAGCATGATCCAATACATATGCTATTATATCGGCCTGTCGATGACGACCGGACTGAAAGGTTCGGTGTTATCCGGTACGCAGACTTTTTTTGCGCTCATTTTCGCGCATCTGTTCCTGCGGAACGATAAGCTGAACCGGCAGAAGTCAATCGGCTGCCTGTGTGGTCTGGCGGGGGTGCTGGTGCTCGGCATGGGAGGCTTGAACGGCTTTAACCTGTCGGGGGACGGGCTGGTGCTGCTGTCCGCGGTTTCGTCGGGCGCGGGCGCGCTGGTGTCCCGCATTTTCACGCCCGGCCGCGACCCCATGCTGCTGACCGGCTGGCAGTTGTTCCTCGGCGGATTGGTGCTTTACGGTATCGGCGCTGCCGGCGGCGGCCGGCTGGGAACGGTCAGCCTGCCGGGCGTTTTGCTGCTGGGATATATGGTGGTGCTGTCCGCAGCCGCGTTTACGATCTGGACCGCCTTGCTGGGTAAATTCCCCATCGGCAAGGTCAGTCTGTTCGGGTTCCTGATTCCGGTGTTTGGCGCGCTGTTTTCGGCGGTTGTGCTGGCGGAGGATGTGTTTACACTGCGCAATCTCACGGCGCTGGCGCTGGTCAGCGGAGGCATTGCGATCGCAAACTATGTGCGGACGGATAAAACGGGTGCGGGGCAGGCAGAATAAAGAGAAAAAGGGATTTTCAACATGATTTTTAGCTCGGCGGTCTTTTTGTTCATCTTTCTGCCCGTTGTATTTTTGCTTGACCGTCTGTTCCGCGGCACAAAAGCGAAAAACGCGCTTCTGCTGGCCTCAAGCCTGATTTTCTATGCGTTCGGACAACTGAGATATCTGCCGCTGTTGCTGTTGTCGGTTGCGCTCAATTACGGCTGCGGCCTGCTCGCTGCGGGAAAACGGCCGCGGTTGGGCGTGTGGCTCGCGGCCGCCGGCGGGATCGGCATGCTGGCGGTGTTCAAGTACGCGGACTTTTTGATAGGGACCGGTAACCGCCTGCTGGGGCTGTCCCTCCCGCTGACGGGGATTGCGCTGCCGGTCGGAATTTCGTTTTTTACCTTCCAGGGGCTTTCTTATGTGATCGATGTGTATCGTGACCGGACTGCCGTCTCCCGATCCTTTGTGAAGGTGCTGCTCTATATTTCGTTTTTTCCGCAGCTGATCGCCGGTCCGATCGTCAAGTATCACGACATTGAAAAAGAGATCGACGAGCGCCGCACAACGACGGAAGAGGCCGCGCTCGGCATCCGGCGTTTTATTTGCGGTCTGGCCAAAAAGCTGCTGGTCGCCAACACTATGGGACGGATGGCGGACGCGGTGTTTGCCCTGCCGGCGGGGGAGATCGGCATGCTTGCTGCCTGGATGGGCGCGCTTTGTTATACGCTGCAGATTTATTTTGATTTTTCCGGCTACAGCGATATGGCGATTGGCATGGGCCGGATGTTCGGCTTTCACTTTCAGGAAAATTTTCAGTATCCATATGCCGCTACCACGGTCAAGGAATTCTGGCGCCGGTGGCACATCTCGTTGTCCACCTGGTTCCGCGACTATCTGTATATCCCGCTGGGCGGGAATCGGAAAGGGCGGGGACGCACTTGGGCCAACCGTTTCATCGTTTTTTTCGCGACAGGGCTGTGGCATGGCGCGAGCTGGAATTTCGTATTGTGGGGGCTGTGGCACGGCTGCTTTTCCGTGCTGGAGGACAGCGGTGCGCTGCCGGTCGGCCGGCTACGCGGCAGGTTCCTCGGGCGAGTGTATACCCTGCTGGTCGTGGTGCTGGGCTTTACTCTGTTCCGCGCGGATACATTGGGGCAGGCGGGCGCGATGCTTGCGGCCATGTTTACAGGAGCCGGACTGAACTGGACTGGGACCGCGACTGTATGCTCATTATTGGATCCGGCGTTTCTGTTGACCTTGGTTGTGGCGCTGTTCCTGTCGTTCCCAGCAGCAAAATGTATCAAAATGAAATGGGAAGCGCCGGCCTTTGTCGGGGCGATTGTATTGCTGGTGCTGTGCATGTTTGACCTTTCGGCGGGTACGTTCAACCCGTTCATCTATTTCCGTTTTTAAGGAGGCTGGCATGAAATACCGGATTTTTACAGCGGCGTTCGTGCTGCTCTGTCTGCTCCCAGCGGCCGGCATGCTGTTTTTGCCGCCGACCCAGGCGGCGGGGAATGAAAGGCTGGCGCCAGCGCCGCACCTGAAACAGGAGGATGGGAGCTGGAACACGGAGTTTCTGGGCGACGTGACCGATTATGTGGCCGATCACTTTGCCCTGCGTCAGGAGCTGGTGACCGCGAACGCGTTGCTGCGTACTAAACTACTGGCCAGCTCGCCGGCGGAGGATGTCATTTATGGCAGCGACGGCTGGCTGTATTATGCACAGACGCTGGACGATTACCAGAACCATGCGACGCTGAACGCGCAGGAGCTTGAGCAGATCGCGCGGACCGTTGCGGAGATGCAGGCGTTTTGTCAGGCGCGCGGCGCGCGGTTTTTGTTTACCATTGCGCCCAATAAGAATTCACTGTATCCTGCGCATATGCCTTCGCGCTATTTGGTGAGCGATTCCCAGGGAAATTATGAGCGGCTCCGGCCGCTTCTGGAAGAATACGGCGTACAGTACGCCGATTTGTTTACGTTTTTTGCAAAACAGGAGGAGGTCCTGTATTTGCGGACGGATTCCCACTGGAGCAATCGCGGCGCAGCGCTTGCGCATGATTTTTTGATGCAGTCGCTTGGCCTGCCATATACCTGCTTTGGACAGGCGGCGTACCGCATGGCAAACACCCATCGCGGCGACTTATATGATATGCTGTATCCCAAGGGGACAGCCCTGGAAGAGCAACAGCAGTATCAAACGACGTTTTCCTATGTCAATGAGCCGCGCACAGCGGAGGATATTTTGATACAGACGACGAGCGGGAACGCACAAAACGGGCGTCTGCTGCTGTGCCGCGATTCGTTTGGCAACGCGTTGCACCCATTCCTGGCCGAGGATTTTTCCGAAGCGGTCATCACGCGGCAGATGCCGTACCCGTTGACGCAAGTGCAGGCGGGCGACACGGTGATTGTGGAGATTGTGGAGCGCAATTTATCCAACCTGCTCAAATACCCGCCCGATTTGGGGAACAACCAGGCAGCGGATTCCGTCGAATGAAATAAAGAAACCGTAGGAGGATCCTTACATGAAACAGAGAATAACAGCGATGCTTCTGGCGCTCGCCCTGTGCGGCAGCTTGGCAGCCTGTGGCAATGCGGAAGATACCGGCCGCGCAGAACAGCAGGAAGAGAACCAGACAGTGGATACCATGAAGCCGGACGCCCAGCCGGAGACGGAGCAGCAGGAGGACGAGGACAAGCCCTCTACGGATGCGCCGCAGACAGAGGAAGTGCCGGAAAAGCAGCCGGCTGCGCCCGGTGGCGCTTCCTCTGGCGGCGGAAGCAATACGTCTAATCCGCCGGCGGCCAGCGGAAGCTCGGGCGGAAGCACGCCGGCCACACCGCCGGCCTCGACCCCGTCCCCTGCGCCGCAACCCGAGCCGGAACCGGCGCCCGAACCCCCCAAACCGACCGCCGCGCAAGCATCGGGCTATGTAGGCTCGTCCGCTTCCGCAATGGAAAGCGCCCTCGGCTCGCCCAGTTCCAAGACCTATTCGCCGAGCTGCATGGGTGAGGGTGAAGACGGTATTTGGACCTATGACGGGTTCACGGTCTATACCTACCGCGAAAACGGTTCGGAAACCGTCGAGGCGGTACAGTAAAAGAGCAAGCCCCGTTCCGTGGGATACCACGGAACGGGGCTTTTGTAAAATGGTTGACACGATGGAGCGTGTGGATTATAATATAGATACTAAATTACTGATTTACTAAAGAGGATACGATATGAAAATACCAACGACACTGAAGCATAAGCCGGTCGTTACCGTGGAGAATTATGAAAATGTAGATGGGCGTGCGGCCTATCACAGCGACGCAAAAGGGCTGTCCCTTGGGCTGGCGCAGTGGAACGACCGCGGCCGTGTGGATATTTCGGCCAAGGTTTGGCGTTATACAGGGGAAAAATGGTCGCGCCAGTCCGAGGAACTCCCGTTGCACCGCGTACTCGATCTGGCCATCCTGATCTGCCGCGCGCGCGGCTATTTTGCGGATGCCTACCGCTTTCCCAAGCTGTATGATGAAGCCGCGCCGCAGATTGATCGGATTGGTGTGCAGGGCGATGCGATGACCGTTTCGGTCTGCACGGAAAATCCTATGATAGACGAGGATATCAGGCTGTTCTCAGAAGCCCTTTCGCGTGATGATGAAATGCTTGCGGAGCGGCTCCATCTTCTGAGCAATTTGCTGCAGGAAATGGGATATGGGCGGCGCAGTCGGGAATAAAAAGAGGGGAATGAAAGCGATGGCTTTCATTCCCCTCTTTCCTGCAGGCTGCGCACCGGACGGCAGGGGTTGCCAACGGCCAACACACCGGCAGGGATATCTCGATTAACGACGCTGCCCGCGCCGATCACCGTGTTATCGCCGACCGTCACGCCGGGGAGGACGCAGACGTTCCCTCCGATCCAGACGTTACTGCCGACTCGGATGGGCTTGGCATATTCAAGCTCCGCATTGCGCTGGGCAACATCAAAAGGATGCGCCGCGGTATAAAAGCCGCAGTTGGGGGCGATAAAGACATGCTCGCCAAAAACGACGGGCGCGGCGTCCAGGATCACAAGGTTGTGGTTGGCATAGAAGTGTTCCCCCACATGGATATGAAAGCCGTAATCACAGAAAAAGGATGGCTCGATCAGGACGTGCGTGCCGCAGGAGCCGAGCAAACCACGCAGCAGCGCGTCGCGTTGGTCGGCCGCAGAGGGCGGCAGGGAATTGTACTGGACGCATTGCTCCTTGGCAGCGTTCCGCGCGGCAAGAAGCGCTGCCTCGCTGGGGTCATACAAAGCGCCGGAAATCATTTTTTCCCGCTCAGTCATAGGGGGTTCCTCCTGTTTTTATAGGCTAATTCTGGTGGCGTACCAGTTCGTAGTCGTCTCCGGAACGGTAATAGGGACAGGCGCGCCCTTCGCGCATGACATGGTAGAATTCATCCTCGTCCAGATACGCTTCACAGACATATTCCTCCAGTTCATCGTCATACAGGTTGTACGCGCAGTCGTCGCAGCGTCCGGTCATAGCAGATCACCTCTTTTTTCTGTTAACAGAATATCATAAATGGGATAAAAGTTCAAATGGGTGCTTTTTATTTTGGGGACGATATGCTATGATGGAACAGGAAAACTATTTGGGAGCGTGAATCTCTATGAAGCTGTATACCTATCAAAAAGACGATGACGGCGTCGACCGCATCGGCGTGGGCTGCACCGGCTGGCCGGGGCTGCTTTGGCCGGTCGAAGCGTTCGGCTTGTCGTTTGCAGATATGAACGACCTGATCCGGCGCGTAACACCGGCGCAGCTTTCCCGCATGGCGGATGCGGAACAGGCGACCGAGGGGGCGGCGGTGCGGCTGGACAGCGTGCGGCTGCGCGCGCCGATACCGCATCCGGAGCAGGATGTACTGTGCCTAGGCATCAATTACGCGGACCACGCGGTCGAATCGGCGCGGTTCCATGAGGATGCTTTTCTGGTCAACCGCAAAAAAGCGGTCTATTTCAGCAAGCGCACTTATGAGGCGACCGGCTGCGGCGACCCAATCCCCTCCTATGAGGGATTGGTGGACAGTCTGGACTATGAGGCCGAGCTGGGCGTCATCATCGGCAGGGACTGCAAAAACGTTAGCGAGGCGGAGGCCGCACAGTATATCTTCGGCTATACGGTAGTGAACGACGTATCCGCGCGCAACCTACAGACCGCGCATAACCAGTGGTATTTCGGCAAGTCGCTGGATGGCTTCACACCGATGGGGCCGTGCATCCTGACCGCGGACGAGGTGGCGTTCCCGCCCGCGCTGGCGATCTCCTCGACCGTCAACGGTGAGAAGCGGCAGAACAGCAATACGGACCATCTGATCCACTCGGTCGCGGAGATCATCGCTGAGCTGACGCGCGGCATCACGCTGCGCGCGGGTACGATCATTGCCACCGGCACGCCGGCCGGCGTGGGTATGGGCTTCACGCCGCCGCAGTTTTTGAAGAAAGGCGACGTCGTCACCTGTGAGATCGAGGGCATCGGCGCGCTCACCAATACGGTGGAATAAAAACGGACATATACAAAGGGACCTTCCAAAGCGGGAAGGTCCCTTTTGCTTTGCGCCAAACGCCGGAAACCGCGGGGGAAATTTTGTGGAATGCGGACAGGCAATAGAAAAAGCGGAGTTTTTTAGCGGTTATGGCAAAGGAGAAACTGCTAAAAAAGCAAAATATTTTGCTAAGCCGAAACGGATAAGAACAAATTGATAGAAATACCGACAATACCCTGTGGTGAAAAGGCAGGGGTTACGGTTCAATATAGACAGAACAAAAAAGGAGGCGGATGCGAATGCATCGAATAGCGACCTTTGTCGAAAAGCTACCGGCGCACCCCAACGCGGAATATTATAAAGTCTACCCGCGTTCCGTGCGGCAATACCCGGGCGGTACGGCGTTCATGGCGGCGGACGAGCAGGGCTGTGATAAGCTGTATTCCTGCGGGGAAAAGGCTCCGTTCGAGGGGCTTCGGCGGGAAGCCGGAGGGACCGTTTTTTATGAATGTGAACTGAGCGCCCATAATGCCGCGGTGCTACGGGAGCTGTTCCCGTTCTGCGGGCCACAGAAAGTGCTTTCCCGAAAATGCACTTTCGGCACCGGCGACCGGCTGGGGCTGGCGACGCCCGGCCATATCGCGGCTGTCAGAAAATATGATGCCACGCCTGTTCTGGCACAGCAGTCCATGCGGGAGCTGTCGCTGACCGGCCGCACCTTCCGCGATGTAATCGATGATGTGACGTTTTATGTATTCCGAGAGGGCTATACCGGCGGCTACGGCGCGGACGGGGACCATCTGAAAACGATGGAAGAGATCGAAGCGGCGATCGGGAGCGGCTGCACGATGATTACCCTGGACCTGAGCGAGCATATACATCGTCCGGAGGAAAACCGCGGAGACGTGGATGACGCGGTAAAGGCGTACTATTTGGACCGTGCCTTTCCACTGGAGGGCGGTTATGAAATCCGCTTCAGCGAGCGGGAGCTGCGGGATGCAGTAACGATCTACGGGGAAGCGCTTGCCTTTGCGTCACAGGCCGCGCAGCGCTTTTTTAATCAGGAGGATGCGCCGGCGGAGCTTGAGATTTCGATCGATGAAACCATATTGCCGACAACACCGCAGCAGCATTTTTTCGTCGCTAATGAGCTTGTGAGAAAAGGCGTTCGTTTTGCCACCATCGCACCGCGCTTCACAGGGGAATTCCAAAAGGGAATCGACTATATGGGGGATCTGGCGCGGTTTGAAGAGGAGCTGAAGATCCATGTGGCGATCGCAAAAACCTACGGGTATAAGCTGTCTGTACATTCCGGAAGTGATAAATTCTCCATTTTCCCCTATGTGGGGCGCTGGACAGAGGGGAATTTCCATATCAAAACATCCGGCACCAGTTGGCTTGAGGCGATGAAGCTGACCGCGATGCAGGCGCCAGCGCTGTACCGCCAGATACATAAATATGCGCTGACGGTTTTTGAAAAAGCGCGCGCCTATTATCACGTCAGTGCGGACCCTGCGGCGCTGCCGGAGGTGGATCTTGTTCCGGAGGAACTGCTGCCCAAGCTGTTTGAGGAGGATAATTGTCGGCAGCTCATTCATATCACCTATGGCTATATCCTGCGGCATCCGGTATTTGGAAGCCTGCTTCGGCAGCTGTGGAAAAAGGAAACAGGCCGCTACACGGCCCTGATTGAACAGCATATGACACGCCATTTGGAATATCTGTCCGTGCCGTATACAGGGGAGTGATACCATGACAAATCAAAGCGTTCTGATGACCGCGCCGGGAGAAATCCAAATCGTTGAGGCGCCCATGCCGGTCAGGAAAGAAGGGGAAGCGCTGCTCGAGCTGCTCTACGGCGGCCTGTGCGGCAGCGATCTGGGCGCGTATCGGGGAACCTATGCCTATGCCAAATATCCAAACGTGCCAGGGCATGAGTTTTCCGCGAAGGTCGTGGAGATCGGAGAAAATGAGGCGGGGCTGCGGTCAGGCGATATCGTAACCGCAAATCCGTATTTCAACTGCGGGACGTGTTATTCCTGCAGGCGGGGACTGGTGAACTGCTGTGTGGATAATCAGACGATGGGCGTACAGCGCGCCGGCGCTTATTCGCGCTTTATCACGATGCCGGTCGAGCGGCTCTATCCGGTGGGGAAACTGGAGCCCAAGCTCGCAGCACTGGTGGAACCGTTTGCGATCGGATACCACGGCGTGCAGCAGGCGATGATACAGCCGGATGACCGCGTGCTGGTGGTAGGCGCCGGAACGATCGGCATTTTTACCATGCTGGCGGCAAAGCAGAAAGGCGCCAGGGTATACATCACCGATGTGGCTGAGGAAAAGCTGCGGATCGCGCAAAAAATGGGCGCGGATGGCGTTCTCCTGAACGACTCGCCGGAGCATTTTGCAGAGCAGGCGGCGCAGATCACACAGGGGGATGGTTTTGACGGCGCGCTCGAGGCGGTCGGCATGCCTGAAACGCTACAGCTCTGTCTGGACCATGCCGCGCACGGCGGGCATGTTGTGGTGATCGGTATTTCCAAACGGCACCTTGACCTGGATTCTAATATCATTCAGAAAAAAGAACTGATGATCCGCGGCTCGCGCAATGCACAAAAGCAGGATTTCCTGGATTTGATCGCATGGGTCACCGAGAATCAGCAGGCAGTCGCCCCCATGATTACCGACCTGTATCCGTTTACACAGGCGGCGGACGCGTTCCGCGAATTTGCGGCAGGGGCCGCCACCAAGCTCAAGGTAATGCTTCAGTTTTAATTTGTGGCAACACAAGAAAATAAAAAGGAGATGTAAGAATGAGGTACAAGAGAATTCTATCAATGGGTCTGGCAGCGGCGATGGCGGCGGGAATGCTGACAGGCTGCAGCAGCTCCGCGCAGGAAAACACCGGAAATGCGGCTTCCGGCGCGGGCGATAGCGCGGCGGAGCAGGTTGTGATCCAGTTGGGCTATGAGAACAATCCGGGCGAAGCGATCGACTTGGGGTGTAACGAATGGGCGCGGCTGGTAGAGGAGAAGAGTGGAGGCACCATGAAAATCGAGGTGTTCCCGTCCAGCCAGCTTGGCGCAAAGGTCGATTTGATCGACCAGATGCTGGCCGGAGCTCCGGTCATTACCCTGGCGGATGGTGCGTTCTATGCCGACCGCGGCGTGCCGGATTTCGGCATCCTTTTTGGGCCATATCTGTTCAGCGATTGGGAGGAGTGCTGGACGCTGACGGAGAGCGATCTCTATGCAGATCTGTGCAGTGACCTGGAGGAGCAGGGGCTAAAAATCCTTACCTCGAACTGGATTTACGGCGACCGTCACATTCTGTCCAAAAAGCCGATCCGCTCTCTGGCGGACCTGAAGGGCATGAAGATCCGTGTGCCGAGTAACGATATCCAGGTGGAGGGCATGCAGGTGCTGGGTGCGAACCCGACTCCCATGGCGCTGGGCGATGTGTATACCGCGCTGCAGCAGGGTACGATCGATGGCTTTGAACAGCCGATCACGGTTATCTATGCAGGCAAATATTACGAGGCCGCGAAGTATCTGACGCTGACCGAGCATGTGAAAAACAATACCACCTGGATTTGCGGCACGGACTTCTTCAATAGCCTGACCGCAGAGCAGCAGCAGATCCTGATCGAATGCGGAGAAGAGGCGGGCATTTACAACAATGAGCAGTATTTCCAGCAGGAGGAAGAAGCGCTGAATGCGCTGAAGGAAGCTGGTGTGGAGGTTATCGAGATAGATAAAGATGAGTTCCGCGAGGCAGCGCAATCGTTCTATCAGCTGGATAAGTTTACGTCCGTATGGTCGGACGGCCTGTATGACAGGGTTAAGGAGGCTATGGGAGCTTAACTTTTGCGGGGCCTAAGAATTCTTAGGCCCCTTCAATCTGAAAGGAGGAAAACAGATGAAAAACAAAGGCAGGCTGCTGGAGCGTCTTTTGAATCTGGATTTTGTCTTGAGCGGCGCGGCGTTTATCCTGCTGGTGCTGGTGACATTTGTCGGCGTTATCATGCGCTATCTGTTCAACAACCCGTTGACCTGGCAGGAGGAGATGCAGCTCAGCCTGATTATTTGGGTCGTGTTTTTCGGCGCCAGCGCGGCATTTCGTACAGGCGGCCATGTTGCTATCGAAATTATTGTGGACGCCATGCCCAAGCGGCTGCGGTTCGTCATTGAGGTACTGGGCTACCTTGTGACCTGTGTGGTTTTGATTTATCTGCTCAGGAGCAGCATTGATCTGGTCATGCAGATGGTGACAACCGGCCGCACCACCAACATACTGCGTATCCCGCAGCAATTTGTTTACGGCGCGTTTCCGGCGGGCTGTGTCCTGATGATTATCAACTATACCTATAGTATGTACCACTCCCACCTAAAGCGTAAGGATGCGGAAAAGGAGGAAGAAGTATGAGTATCAATCCTGTGGCAGCGGCCTCTATCATCATGCTGGTGCTGCTGTTCCTCAAGGTACCGGTATTCGCCTCGGTATTCGCCGCCGCGGCCGCTTATTTCTTTCTGATGCCGGATCTGCCGCAACAGATTGTTGTGCAGCGTATGCTAGCCGGTGCGGAGAGCATCCCGATGCTTGCGATCCCGTTTTTTGTGTGCGCGGGTACGTTTATGAACTATTCCGGCGTTACAGCGCGCGTCATGCAGTTCTGTGAGGTGCTGACGGGGCGGATGACGGGCGGCTTGGCGCAGGTAAACGTATTGCTGTCCACTCTGATGGGGGGGCTTTCGGGCTCCAACCTGGCGGACGCGGCGATGGAGGCCAAGATGTTGGTGCCGGAAATGGAAAAGCGCGGCTTTTCCAAGGAATTCTCGTCGGTCGTAACCGCGTGCTCGGCCATGATTACGCCGCTGATCCCGCCCGGCATTGCGATGATCGTTTACGGCTCGATCGCGAACGTTTCAATCGGCAACTTGTTTATCGCCGGTATCGGCCCCGGGCTGCTGCTGTGTGTGACGATGATGCTTCTGGTATCCATCATTTCCCACAAGCGAAACTACAAGCCGCTCCGCACAGAGCGGATGAAAGCGTCGGACTTCATGCGCGCGCTCAAAGAGGCGGCGCTGCCGCTCTGCTTGCCGATCATTATTATCGGCGGTATCCGCCTGGGTATTTTTACACCTACCGAGGCAGGCACCGTTGCGATCGTTTACTCGCTGCTGCTCGGCGTGATTTATCATGAGCTGACGATGGACAGCTTCATAAAAGGTATGAAAGAAACGATCATCACGACCTCCGGCATCATGCTGATCATCTGTGCGGCAAACGCATTTGCGTGGGTACTGACCCGAGAGCGTATTCCGCAGATGATTACGGAACTGATCGTCGGCCTGATCGACAACAAATACATCTTCCTGATCGCGGTAAATATTTTCCTGCTGATCGTCGGCATGTTTATCGAGGGAACCGCAGCGATGATCGTACTGGTCCCGCTGCTGGCGCCGATTGCGGCGGCCTACGGCATCCATGAGATCCAGTTCGCCATGACGGTTATCTTCAATATGGCAGTCGGCTGCATTACCCCGCCGATGGGTACGCTGATGTTCGTTACCTGCGGCATTACAAAATGCAAGATTAAAAATTTTATCATAGAGGCAAGACCATTTTATGTTCTGCTGCTGGTGTGCCTGATGCTGCTGACATTCGTCCCGATTTTCTCGGTCGGCGTCCTGCAGTTATTCGGACTGGCATAAGGGGGAATCGGTTTTGGAAACGCTATGCTATCAAACCCTGCCGGACCAGAACGCATTCATACTGCGGACTGGAACGGAACGCTTTTTACAGTTTGGCGAAGGGAATTTCCTGCGCGGCTTTGTAGATTATTTTATCGACTGCGCTAATGAGCGCATGGGGTTGGACAACAAGGTGATTGTTGTCCAACCGATCAAGAGCGGGCTGGCGGACGTGATCAACCGACAGGACGGCCTGTACCACCTTTATCTGCGGGGCGGCGAGCCGTCGGCGCCCCAAGTGCAGAGCCGGCTGGTCAGTTCAATCAGCCGGGCGATCGACCCCTACCGTGATTTTGAAGCGTTCCTTGCCTGCGCGGAGCAGCTGGAACTGCGTTTTATTGTTTCCAACACGACCGAAGCGGGGATATCCTGCCGTACGGAGGACCGGCTGGAGGACTGCCCGGCAGCTTCCTTCCCCGGCAAGCTGACGCAATTGCTGTGGAAGCGGTATCAATGCTTTGGCCAACAAAAGGGCAAGGGGTTCATTGTTCTTTCCTGCGAGCTGATCGACCACAACGGACAGGAACTGAAAAAATGCGTGCAAACTTATGCGGGGCGCTGGGGACTGCCGGAAGACTTCCTCAACTGGCTGGAGGAGGAAAATGTGTTCTGCGATACGCTGGTCGACCGCATCATAACCGGCTATCCAAAGGAGGATGCGGAGCGCCTGAATCAGGAAAACGGTGTGGAGGACCGCCTGCTGGATACCGGCGAGCCTTTCGCGTTCTGGGCGATCCAGGGTCCGGAATGGATGAAGCAGGAGCTTCCGTTTGAACAGGCCGGACTGCCGGTGGTGATCGTCCCCGATTCATCGTATTATAAAAAGCGCAAGGTGCGCATCCTGAACGGCGCGCAGACCGGCATCTCATTGGCGGCATACCTAATGGGCAGCGACATCAGCCTGGACTATATGGCCTGCCCGCTGTGCGTCCGCTTTGTCCGCCGGATGATATACGACGAAATCATCCCATATTTGCAGTTGGACGACGCGGATATGCGCGCCTTTGCCGATCAGGTGATGGTGCGCCTGAATAACCCCTTTATCCAGCATAGCCTGCTGGCAATCTCACTCAATTCGGTTTCCAAGTGGAAGGCAAGGGTTTGGCCGAGCCTGCTGGCCTATTGGGAGCAGAATGGGGAGCTGCCGGTCTGCACGGTGTTCTCTCTGGCCGCGCTGCTCGAATTTTACCATCTGCACTCCAAAAACGCACAGGGCTACTACGGCGCGCGCGAGGGGATCCCCTATCCGGTCAGAGATGACCAGGATGTTCTGGAATTTTTCTGGGAACACCGAGAGGATACGCCGGAAAAGCTGGTGCGGTTCTGCGGGGAAACGGTGTTTCCAGAAATCGGCGGCATACCGAAACTGGCGGAACAACTGGCAGGGCTGCTTGCGGATATACGGCAGCAGGGGATCCGCACGGTATTTGACACGCTGATGGATGAATAATTTTGCTGACCTCTTTTTCTTTTCTTCACTTTTCAAAACGCCGCAGGGGTGACCCTGCGGCGTTTTGGCCGTTATGCCTGCGGCTGTCCGGCCGTCTGGTTATTTTTGTATTGACGGGGCGTTTGACCGGTTATTTTTTTGAAGATTTTGGTGAAATAGTTCTGGTCGGAAAAACCTGTCATTTCCGCAATTTTTGCCATGGAATAATGGCTGGTCTGGATATATTCGCAGGCGTGTATGATGCGCTGCCGGTTGAGGAAATCGTTAAAGGAGATGCCCATTTCCCGCTTGAACAATTCGCTCAGATAGGTGCGGTTGAGGAAAACGTGGGCGGCAAGCTGATCGAGCGACAGCTTTTCCATATAATGCGCATCAATATACTGCAGGCAGCTCAGTACGGAGGGGGACAGCTTTTTGCGGTTGGATACCGCCAGCTTCAGGAAATAGCTGATGAATGCAGCGGCGGCCTGGGTGAACTCCTCCTTGGTTGGAAGATGAAGGCAGGCGGATAAAAGGCGGTCCAGCCGGTCGAAAACCGTCGTATCGGATTCTACGGACGGACAGGCGGCGATCAGACGGTAGCCGACAACAGTAAAATATTTTTCAATTTCCTTCGGCGCGCAGAAAAGCTGATGGCTTTCTTCAATATACTGGGTAAGCGCGTCGCAGGCCTCCTGAAACTGCTGGTGGGAGAGAGCGTCGGAGATGTCCTTCAGCAATTTCATGGAAAGGAATTGCTTAGGCTCGGAGTCCGAAAGCTGGGCGCTGTCCACAACATTCAGGGAGTAATACTGCTTGAAGTGAAGTGAATCAAGCGCTTTGTTCAGGTTGTCCTGCAACTGGGTGGCCTGCCGGATGTACATTGCGGTCCATGCGGCGACTCTGCAGCCGGCCTGCCGCTCGATGCCGGCGGAAAGCGAGCCGAAATATGAGGAGGAATCGTAAGAATGACTGTATTGCTGCAGGTTGTTGCAAAACACAACGATGATTTCCCGTGTGTAAGCCAGGCATACGGCGTGAAGCCCCTGTTCATTCAATGTCAGGCTGATCATCTGCAGTATATCGGAAATACCGGCCGACGAGGGAAAGGACAGCTTGAGCAGAAAAATTGAAAGGTTCTGCGGGGAAAGCTGTGGGTCGAGTGAGAAAAGGAACGTCTGTGTGCTGGCGTTCGGCTGCGCGAGAAATTCCTGCAGGAGCAGCGACTTGTCCATCAGTTGGCTTCCTTGGGAGGGCATGTTGGACAGTGTGTGCTGAATTTTGAACTGCTGCGCTTTCTGGAGCGCGTTGGCGATATCTTCGGCATTCATTTCCGCTTTCAGGATATAGTCCGTGGCCCCTAGCCGGAGCGCCTGCTTGACATAAGAAAAGTCGTCATACGAACTGAGAATGACAATACATACCGATGGATATAGGCGCTTGACACATTCGCAAAGCTCCAGACCGTTCATAAGCGGCATTTTGATATCGGTAATAATCAGATCCAGGTCAGGGTTTTCCTGAACAAGAGACAAGGCGTCAGCGCCGTTTTCGGCCTGTAGAATTTCGAGCGTTTTTGCGGACTGCTCCAGCAAAAGCGTCATCCATTTGCGGATCAATGTGTCATCGTCCACAACCAAGATCTTCATGGTTAAATCAGTTCCTCCTGACAAGAAATAGCAGGGATATGGACAAGCACGGTGGTGCCGCCCCCCTTTTTGCTGTAAAAGGTGATGCCGTAGGGATGGCCGAAATGCAGCACGATCCGGCTGTGGATATTGATCAGTCCGACGCTGGACCGGAAATCGGACTGTGCCTCATAGAAAGAGAGGACCTTATCCGTTCCGATCCCGTTGTCCGAAATTGCGATCATGATATCCTGCTGGTAGCGCTGGACACGGATGTACAGCTTCCGGTCGCCCTTCTTGGATTTCAGGCCGTGCATCACGGCGTTTTCAACGAGCGGCTGAAGCGTAAGCTTGAGTATTTTGCAATCCAGAAGGCTTGAGTCGACATCCCAGCAAACCTCGAACGGCTTGTCAAAGGAGATTTGCTGGATATCGATATAGCATTGCAGCATCCGCAGTTCGGTCCGGATCGAGCAGAACTCCTCGCTACTGGAGATGGAGTGCCTGAGCAGGGTGATAAAGGAGCAGAGCGTATGGTCAACGGTCTGCTTTTGCTCGGTATAAACGAGAAAGCGGATAGCAGTCAGGGTATTATAGATAAAATGAGGATTGATCTGCGCGTACAGGGATTGCAGTTCAGCCTTACGCTTGCGCCGCTGCTCCTCAATGATGCTCTGCATCAGCGACTCGATTTGATTGAGCATTTCGTTGAATTCACAGGCAAGCA
The DNA here is from genome assembly GCF_900291975.1 of Agathobaculum massiliense. Taxonomy (GTDB): domain Bacteria; phylum Bacillota; class Clostridia; order Oscillospirales; family Butyricicoccaceae; genus Agathobaculum; species Agathobaculum ammoniilyticum. Next base: position 528,154 of record NZ_OMPN01000001.1, on the reverse strand, counting down.
GGCCGATTTCATCCGAGGAGGTGACGCTGACACGCTGGGAGAACGACGACTGCCTGATGCGGTGGATCTCCTGGGTCAAAAGGTTAATAGGGGAGACGAAATGACGTGAAATAATCCAAGTGAAAGCAAAAAGCGCCAGCAAAAATAGGGAGATGACTACAAGATATAAGATACGGAAACTGATATATTCACCGAAAAGATAGCTGGTGGGCAAAAAGGTGACGACCTTCCATTGTGGCTGCGATACGGTGTTATAGGTGATATGATATTTTACATTATCGATCGAGGTTATGTATGAGCCTGCATATTGGGCCCGCGCCTGTGTGGAAATCGGAAAAACATTAAGATTGTTATAGGATACGGAAGAAATGATATTGTTGTATTGATCGAATATCGCGACCGCGCTGTGGGAGGAAAGGCTGGAGCCATACAGCTTGATCAGGTCGCTTTCCAGAAAGCTCATGATCAAAATGCCGTGATTCTCCCAAGTGTCAAAGTTTTTCAAAGCGCGAATGCTGTAAATATAATTGGTCTGCGCGTTACTGTGGATGCGGTTCAGATACTCGTCCCGCACCCACAGCGTTTGCCAGGAGTTCCGCTGCAGGTCCTGATACCACCACCTCTGCTTAATTTCCGTAATGGGAACGGTATGGTCATAAACGCCGTTCCCATATATCCGTCCGTCGTTAGCAACAATGGTGAGGTGCAGGTCTACGTCAGGGATGGAGGTGTTGTACTTCTGTTGGAGCGCAATGATGTCTCTCTGTGCTGCATTGTAACCAAGCTGGTCATAAATAATGCCGTTTTGGAGCGTGTCCTCGATCATAGGATCAAGGAAGTACAGGTTGGAGATGGAATTTATCTGGTTGAAGATCCTGTCCAGTTGTACTGAGGTCTGGTTGGACTGCTCCAGACACATACGGTCGATGGACTTTTGTATGGCATAGCTCTGATAAAGCGTCAGCGGCGGCAGGAAGATCAGCAGGGGGATAATCGTTGTCAGAGTAAGCCAGTAGAAAAGCTTTTGCCGCAGAGACAGATTCCTCATAGACAAGTGGTTTCTCATAATAAAGCTCCAAAGATGGACAAGGGGTTTTCTTCATTATAGCAATTTTGTGGAATAAGTTTTGGAATATCAAAAAGAACCAGAATATTTTACTAAAAGAGCGAAATATTATAATAAAATAATCGGGATTGCGCCAATATGATATAAATTGACAGACAGTTTTCAAAAACGCGGTTTAGGCGGCCGAATGGGGGATGGAAATGCGTCGGTTACGGTTTGGCAGGCTTGCGGCGGCAGTCCTGATGGTTGCGGCGTCTTTGCTGCCGACAGTATATTTGGATAAAAAATACGAGCTGGGCGCGCAGACAATTCGGGTAAAGCCATACGAAAAACGGGATGATACGCCATATATCAAGATCGGCGTATATGCATCGCTGACAGGATATGCCTCGCTGCTTGGCCGCATGGGGCAACAGGGGATCCGGCTGGCGGTCGAGGACATCAACGGAAGCGGTGGGGTTGACGGAAAAGAGATCTGCCTGATCGAATATGACGACCAGTCCGATAGCGAGGCCGCGGTCACGGCGGTTCGGAAGATGATAGAGGAAGATCGCGTGGATGCCATTATTGGTTCCCATACGAGCGGGAATATCCTGCAAACCACCGAGCTGACCGAACAGGCTCATGTGGTGCAGATCGGGTTGGGGACAAGCTTTGTCTGGACCGGAGTGGGAAACAAATACCTGTTCCGCTCCACAGCAAGCTCGAAGTATTTTGATGAGTTGCTGTTAAGCGCGATGGAGCGTCAGGGAGCGAAACGGATCGGTATTTTATATTCAGAGACCGATTATGCGGAGAGCGGCGCCAGGCATATGGAAGCGCTGATTGAGGATTGCCCGCAAATGGAGCTGGTATGGCTGAAAAAGCATAAGATTGACGAAAACGATTATTCTACAATGTTTATGCGGCTGAATCATATGAATATCGATTCGCTCATCCTGTACACAAGCAGCGAAACCGCCAGCCTTCAGATCCGCCAGCTGCGCCAGGCCGGTTTCCAGGGCGCGGTGTATGCGCCGGAGAGCTTTGCAAACAGTGAAGTGCGCCGTTCGGCGGGAGATGCGGCGGAGGGCGTGGTATACGCCTGCGGGTACTCCATTCCGGATTCGCCTATTGAAGCGGTTACGCCGGAGGAGAGGACCTTTTTGGAAAAATTTATCCAACGCTACGGTACAATGCCGGTGGCGGAAGCGGCCTACCGCGGCTACGACGCGATGATGCTGTTAGCGGAGGCGATGCGGCGCGCGGACACGCTGGAAAGCGAGGATATTCGGGACGCGCTGGTCAGCATAAAAGGATATAAGGGAATTGGCGGGATTTTTGACTTCACGGATGGTTCGGGAGATGGTATCCAAACCGCGCGTCTGTTCCGGATAGTCAATGGAAAACCAGCCCTCTTCACGATACAGAAATAAATACCTGTTAACCGCAAGGCAAAAAAAACCGCCCGCCGTACTTACGGCGGGCGAAGAGAAATCCGCGGCTACAGGCTGGGATCGATGATGAATTTGCCCAGGCTGCGCTCCTGCGGGCTGCCAAGGATGTCGGCAAGCCGGTCCAGTCCGCAGACGGCATGCACCATACTGGTCACATCCAAACGGCCGGAATCGATCAGATCAAGCGCGCGGCGCTGCGTATAGGGATTGATATAGGACGCTTTGAGGACGATTTCCTTTTGAAAAACGGTAAAAGGCTTAACCGCGATCGCTTCATCCGGCCTGGTCAGGCCGAACATCATTACGACTGCCTTGGGGCCGGCCAGTTCAATGGCCTGCTCGATGGTGGCCGGCCGGCCGACGCATTCGATAACCGTGTTCAGACAGAGCATGCCGTGCGCGGCGAGTGCTGTCGGCACGTCCTCGTGCAGCGGATCGATGCAGACATCCGTGCCAAGCGCTTTACCGACCGCGCGTTTACCTTCGACCGGCTCCAGCAGCGCGATACGCGACGCGCCCGCAAGCCTTGCCAGCTGCACCATAATCAGGCCGATCATTCCGCCGCCGATCACGGCGACATGGCTGCCGGGTCGGATCTCGCACATATCCATGCCGTGCAGACAGCAGGCGACCGGTTCGGTCATTGCGCCCTGTTGGAACGAAGTACCGTCTCCGAGCGGGTAAATCTGCTTTTCGTTGACTGCGCAGTATTCCGCGAAAGCGCCGTCCACAGTGGTGCCGTAGCCGGTCATGTGCGTGCAGTAATGCGCCATACCGTCGCGGCAGAATTCGCATGCCCCGCAATAGTAATTGGGATCGACGCACACGCGGTCCCCTTTGCGGTAGCGCGTGACCGCGCTGCCGGTATCCGCGATAACGCCGGAGAATTCGTGTCCCAGAACCGTGGGGGAATGGGTTTCGGCCGCGCCCTTGTCCCCTTCGAAAATATGCACATCCGTACCGCAGACGCCGCATGCCTTGACTTGGATCAGCACATCGTGCGCGCCGACGGCGGGGATGGGACGGTTCTCTATCCGGATATCATGCCTGCCGTAAAAAACTGCGCTTTTCATAACAGCTTCCTCCTCTGCAATCCGATTGTTTGGATGGTTCTATCCCTATGATACCAGCCTGCGTGGCGCAATACAATATGCACCGCGCGGGTTTTCTGTTTTCCTGCTGGGAAACGCATGGTTCAATGCGCGGGACGAGGGCAGCCCCGTCTGCCGGCGGACACGAAAAGCGGGCGGCAGTCAAAAAAATACCGCGCGGATCAGCCGGTTCGGCCGACCCGCGCGGTACCGATTGGAGGGAGACTTGTGGTTACAGGGCCAATCCCTCCACCCAGGATTTTAGCTCGGACTCGGACAGACGGCCGTTGAGCAGGCGCCCGTTGACGATTTTGGTATCAGCGGCCACGCTGCTTCGCAGGCTGTCCGCAGTCCGGCCAAGGCCGCTGCCGCCCGAGGTGGCAAACAGGATGATGGTCTTGCCCGAAAAATCGTAGCTTTCCAAAAAGCTGTTGATAATGGTGGGCGCGATATACCACCAGATAGGGAAGCCGACAAAAATAACGTCATACGCTTCGATGGGTGCGTCCGTGTCGGCAAGCGCCGGACGGGAGGCGCTGTCCTGCATTTCGACAGAGCTGCGGGAGCGCTTATTGGTCCAGTCCAGATCGGCGCGCGTATAAGGCACGGCGGGTTTGATCTCGTAAAGGTCCGCGCCAATCGCTACGGCCAGCGACTTCGCAGCTTTCGCGGTCACGCCGCTGGCGGAAAAATAAGATACCAATGCTTTTTTCATGGTCAAGTCCTCCTCATTCAGTCAGTGATTTTCCAAGCGCATAGGCCAGCTTGGGGAAACGGCTGCTTTGGGTCATGGATACGGTGCCGCAGCCAGTACCCAGGAGCATGCCTTGGTCGTTGAAATGTAAATACCTGCACAAGGTCTGGTAATGGCCGGCAAGGTCATGCATCGTCCAGTCGTTGCTGTCCCAAGCCGCTGCGATCAGCGCCGTTTTCAGATGCTTTGCCGACAGCTCGTCGTTGAAGCTGTAAAAGCGGTCGATCGCTGTTTTGAGCTGGGCGGACATGCCGAAATAATAGAGCGGCGTGACAAATACCACCATATCGGAAGCAAGGATTCGGCGCCGCAGCTCCTCCATGCCATCCTTCTGCACACAGGAGCCGGACATGCCGCAGGCGTCGCACCCCAGGCAGGGGCGAAGGTCCGAGCGCGCCACGTCAAAGACCTGTGTCTGGTGTCCGGCCTCTGTGGCACCGCGTATGAATTCCGCAGCCAACAAATTGGAGGAACCGTGCTTGTGAGGGCTGCTCTCCATCACTAAAATCTTCATGTTTCACACCTCCTCGGATCAATAGGATAATTATCGTAAGGACGGCCTTGGCGCCTTTACGACAATTTTATTATACCGCACCTCTGCAGAAATAGCGAATGCTTGTTTTCTATCGCCAGAAATACATTTGGTGCATGATCGCGCTTGCGGCCGCCCCGCGCCTGTGCTATACTGGACAGGCAGGGGGTGGAAGCGTGGAACTTCGGGCGTTGCGGTACTTTCTGGCCGTGGCCAGGGAAGAAAATATCACCAGGGCGGCGGCGCTGCTCCATATGACCCAGCCGACCCTGTCCCGTCAGTTGATGCAGCTGGAAGAGGAGTTGGGTGTCAAGCTGTTCCGCCGCAGCCAGCACAGGATTATCCTCACCGATGCCGGCGTGCTGCTTCGCCGCCGGGCGCAGGAGATCGTCGGACTGGCAGAGAGGGCCGCGCGGGAGCTGCATCCGGCGGAAGAGGTTTCTGGCGAGATCTCCATAGGGAGCGGCGACCTGAAAAGCATCAGCCTGCTGGCTGATATGCTGGCGGAATTCCATCAGGCGTATCCCCTGGTGCGGTATGTGATCTACAGCGGGAATTCGGACGGTATCAAGGAGCGTATCGAACAGGGGCTTCTGGATATCGGGCTGCTGCTGGAGCCGGTGGAGATCAGCAAATATGAGATCCTGCGGCTGCCGGTGCGGGAGAGCTGGGGGCTGTTGGTGCCGGAGGATTCGGCGTTTGCAGACAGGAAATGTGTAACACCGAAGGATCTGGTCGGCCAGCGGCTGATCCTGCCCACGCGGGAATTGATGCAGCAAGAGATGCTCCGCTGGTTCGGGCCGTATGCAGAACAGATACAGGTTGTGGCGAGTGGGAACCTGCCGTATAATCAGGCGCAGCTGGCCCGCAAAGGGCTTGGGCTTTATCTTGCGATCGAGCTGGACTGCGCTTACGAAGGGCTACGGATGCTTCCGCTATCGCCGCCGCTGGAATCCAGCACGGTTCTGGCGTGGAAAAAAACAGAATCCTTTTCAGCGGCTACGGCGGCATTCCTTGGGTTTGCTCAAAAATACATAAAACGCATATCTGACCATCCATTATAAGTATTAGACAGGGATCGGCTTTGGCCTTACAATGTAGATGTCCGTTCAGGGCGTCTACATTTTTTTATTTTGAGGGATGGGAAATGACAATCCTGGAGGCGAGCGAACGATATCAGATCCCCCTGGAAATCCTGCGGGAATATGAGCGGTGGGGGCTGTGCGGGGCGGTCAAGCAGGTGATGGGCGAGTGGCAGTATGACGATCAGGATCTGGAACGGCTGAGCCTGATCCTGACCCTGCACGACATCGGCTTTACCTCAGAGGAGGTGGAGACGTACATGCGCCTGCTGCTGGAGCAAAGAGGAACGGGAAAGAAGCGGCTACGGATGCTGGAACAGAAGCGAAAGGCCGCGCTGGACGAGATCCATTTTCGGGAAAGGCAGGTGGCGCGCATGGATGGCCTGCGGCACCGGCTTTTACAGGAGCAACAATCGACAGAGGAGGCGGAACGATGATTTTGAAAGAAACCTATGCACTGGCCAACGGCGTGGCAATACCCAAGCTGGGGCTGGGGACCTGGTTCATCCCCGACGAGCAGGCGGCGGAAGCGGTAAAAGCGGCGACCGCCTTGGGTTACCGCCATATCGATACCGCGCAGGCTTACGGCAACGAGGCGGGCGTAGGCGAGGGCGTGCGCGCCTGCGGCCTGCCGCGGGAACAGGTGTTCGTCACCAGCAAGGTGGCGGCCGAGGCGAAGGATTACGACAGCGCGGCGCATTCGATCGACGGGTCGCTCGCCAAAATGGGGCTGGACTATATCGATATGATGATCATTCACAGCCCGCAGCCTTGGGCGGATTTCCGCGGCGGGGACTATGCGGAGGGCAATCGGGCGGCCTGGCGCGCGCTGGAGGATGCGTATGCGGCCGGCAAGGTAAAGGCGATCGGCGTATCCAATTTCCTGCCGGACGATCTGGAAAATATCCTGTCGTCCTGCCGGATAAAGCCCATGGTCAACCAGGTTTTGCTCCACATCAGCAACACCGACCGGGCGCTGCTGGACTACTGCAAAAACCAGGGGATATTGGTGGAGGCCTATTCGCCGATCGCCCACGGTGAGGCGCTCAAGAATGAACAGATCACCGCCATGGCGGCAAAGTACGGCGTATCCCCGGCGGCGCTGTGCATCCGCTATGTGCTTGAGCTGGGTACGGTCGCCCTGCCTAAGACAGCGGATCCTGCCCATATGAAAGAGAACGCGGCGGTGGATTTTCTGATCGACCCAGCGGATATGGAAAAGCTGATGCGGCTCCCACCCATCGAGAGCTATGGGGAGTTCAGTTGCTTCCCCGTGTTCAGCGGCAAGTAAAAACAGGAGGGATACCATATGAAAAGCTTGGATCAAAATGCATTTGCAAAGCAGAATATATTTGGCTTGGGCGCGGAGAATACCGCCTATGCCCAGTATTTTATCGGGCAGTCCTTTCTCAACCCGCTGACACGGCCGGAAGACGGGATATTCCTGGGCAACGTCACCTTTGAGCCGGGCTGCCGGAATAACTGGCACATCCACCACGCGCAAAAGGGCGGCGGTCAGATCCTGCTCTGCACGGCGGGCGAGGGCTGGTATCAGGAAGCGGGCAAGGGGGCGGTCAGCCTGACGCCCGGGACCGTAATTGTCATCCCGCCGGAGATCAAGCACTGGCATGGGGCGAAAAGGGATGCGTGGTTCAGCCATATTGCGATCGAAGTACCCGGCGAGGGATGCAGCAACGAATGGTGCGAGCCGGTGACGGACGAAGAATACGCCGGCCTGTAAAATGTTTGCGGCCTGCGGCGCCGGACTGGATGAAGCGAAAAGGAGAGCGATCGACGATGTCTCGAATGGAAAAAGCGGAACAAGCGATAGCCAAATTGTATGGGGATACGGCTGGCGCGCTGCGGCAGAGCGATCCGGAATTTGCCGCGATCAAGGAGCGACTGATCTACGGCGAAATCTATGCCGAAGAACGGCTGGATGCCGGACTGCGCGAGCTGCTCATTCTGGTGGTGGCGGTCACAAACCAGACGATGCATGAGGTCAGGCGCCATGTCAGAGCGGCGCTCCGGTGCGGCGTACCCCCGCAGCAGATACGGGAGGCGGTCTACCAGTGCGCGCCATACATCGGACTGGGAAAAACCGAAGCGGCGGTAGAGGCGGCCAGCGAAACGCTGGCTGACAGCGGTATTCCACTGCCACTGCCCAGTGGCTACACGGTGGAGGAGGAAGGGCGGCTGGCGGCCGGCATCGCCGCGCAAAAAGCCATTTTCGGCGGCTCCATCGACGCGATGCGCGCTGCCGCGCCGGACAACCAGAAAAATATACAGGATTATCTTTCCGCCTACTGCTTTGGCGACTTTTATACCCGTGAGGGGCTGGATCTGCAGGAACGGGAGCTTTTGACCTTCGCCATCCTCTGCGCCCAGGGCGGGTGTGAGCCGCAGGTCAAAGCGCATGTGGGCGGAAACAACGCCGTGGGAAACGGCAAGGAAATCCTGCTGGGCACATTGACGGTGTGCCTGCCGTATATCGGCTTCCCGCGCACGCTCAATGCGCTGGCCTGCGTCAATGAGGTTTTGCCGGAGGAGAAATAAGGAATCATAAGATAAGGACAGCCCTGCCCGTGGACATATGCACAGGCAGGGCTGTTCGCTTGCTTTGAGGGCGGGAAGGCGCAACCCCTATCCGTCTAAAGAATAGGTAATCTTCACATTGCCCTTGCCCATGTCCGATTCTAGGGCGGAGAGGACCCCTTCCAGCCGGCCCAAACGGGTAAAGCTCCAGGAGTTGGTAGAGTAGTAAAGCACGATGTTATTGCTCTGATACAGAATAAGGTTCCCGGCCGCAGCGTCGATAGGCTCGTCGCTTTGGGACAGGATGGCGGGCGGCCCGCCCACCTTTTCAAACCCGCCGTAGTCATGAGCCTGTATGGTGAGAGAGCTGCCGTTTTCGGCCAGAAAAGCCGTGAAAGCAGCAGCGTAGGCATTATCCGCCAAGGTCGCGGTATAGGTGTGTCCGTTAAATGATACCTGAAGCTGGTCAGCGGCTTGCGCGTCCGCGGCAGGTCCGCCGGCCAGCCGGCGATGTCGTCGGGGGAGACTGTGCCGGAAAAACGCCTGCCCTCCAGCCAGACCGCACCCTCCGTCAGCTCCGGCAGACCCGTGTTGCTGTATGGCACTGCCGCCGGAGGTGCAGAAGCCTGCCACGGTTTTGACGCTCCAGTCGTAGCTTTCCGCGAAGGTGCGCGTGATCTTGGGCGGGATGCCCCACCAGATAGGACACCCCAGCAACACTACATCGTAAGACGCCCAGTTTTCCACGACGCAGCCGCCGGCAAAATCGCGGGACGGGCGGTTTCGTCCTGCTGTTCGGTGTTGGTGCGGCAGTCGCTGTTATAATCCAGGTCAGCGGCCGTATAGGGCTGTTCTGGCAGGATTTCAAAAAGGTCTGCGTTTAAGGGACTGGGCAATAGTTTCCGCAACTTCCATCGTTGTTCCGGTGGCGGAGAAATAGGCGACCAGAATCCAGCCGCCCGTTTTGGCGCCGGTGTTTCCCTCCGGCGTACTCTGCACGCCGGAATTCTGATCGCTGCCGGATACCGCCGAAGAACCCGCGCCGTTTTCCGGAAGTGGCGCTCCGCCTGAATTGGCGGGGCTGCCGAAGGCCGCGCAGGAAGCGGCCAGAACAAGCGACAGAAAAAAGTTGAAAATACGTTCCATGAGCATATCCTCCTGTTGACAAGGGTGTGCTGTTTCCGCATTTATGTGCGCCGCGCGTGCAAGGCTGGCGCAGCGGTTACAGGCTGGTCAGCACCGGATTGCGCAGGTAGTCATATATCCGACGCACTTCGCTGGGGCGGCGGGGTCCAGCATAAAGTCCCACACATCCAGGTTTTCCGCCCGCCGCTCTCGGTGGACGCTTTTGGGGATGACAGCCACGCCCCGCTGGATATCCCAGCGTAGGATGACCTGTGCCACGCTTTTACCGTGCTTGCGGGCGACTGCCGTCAATACAGGATCGGTGAACATGCCGTGCATGTCCTCGGCAAAGGGCGCCCAGGCCTCGGGCTGCACGCCCGGCTCGGCCATGATGCGCGCAGCTCCTCCTTCCGCTGGAAGTAGGGATGGCGCTCGATCTGGTTGACCATGGGCCGAGTATCCGCATTCAGCACAGGTCCATCAGCAGGGCGGCGTCAAAGTTGCACACGCCGCTGGCCCGCACCTTTCCGGTATGGTATAGCTCCTCCATAGCGCGCCGCGCGCCGTAGTAATCGCCGAAGGGAATGTGGATGAGGTACAGGTCCAGATAGTCCAGCCCCAGCTTCTGTAGAGACTCGGCAAACGCCGCTTTGGTCTTTTCAAAGCCTATCTGGTGAATGTACGCCTTGGGGGTGACGAACAGCTCCTACCGCGGATCGCCGCGCCCACCGCCTGTTCGTTTTGGTATGAGCTGGCGGTGTCAATGCGCCGGTAGCCCGCGCCGAGCGCGGGCTGTACGGTCCGGAGGCATCCCTCCCTGTCGGTGACCTGCAAGCCCCCGAAACCTTCCAGTAGCATGGTCACGCCGTTGTACAGTTTGACGGTTTGCATGCGGATGCAAGAGGCATGCGGTGCAAAAGCGGCGCCGCTTACGTCCAACATGATGACGCCGCATATAAAGCAAAATTTCTGTAAAAGAGAGATTGGTATGCGATTGCTTGGTTGACATTCTGATGTTGATATATCATGACATTTAGTGTATAATACATGACATTGCTAAGGGGAGGTATCACAAATGGCTGTTAGTTATGATAATCTCTGGAAATTACTGATAGATAAAAAACTCAAGCGGACCGATTTGAAGCAGTTGTGTGGAATCAGCAGTAACGTTCTTGCCAAGCTGGGCAAAAATGAGCCGGTATCTATTGATTCGCTTGAAAAGATTTGCTTATCCTTAAACTGCCATATTGAAGAAATCATGCAAATAGTGGAGGATAATAAGTGATGGAGCACTTTATTAAGTGTGGAGATACATTGGATTTGATTCAATCGGTTCCCAAGAATTCAATCGATTTACTTGTTACATCACCTCCTTATTGGGCAAAGCGTGTTTATAATGGCGAGGGCGAAATCGGTTCTGAAAAAACACCGGAAGCATATGTTGCTCGCCTTGCGGATTTTTTTGATGAGTTGAAGCCATATCTGAAAGACGAAGCAAATGTTTTTATCAATATAGGGGACACATTCTTTGGTTCTGGAGCAGGAGCATGGAAGAAATACCTTGATGGAGAAGGAAATGTTACGGAAGTACAGAAGGAACGAAAAGAAAAGTTTTTTACAACTAAGCCGCTTCAGCCCAAAATCAGGCAAAACGGAAAACTATATCAAAACAAACAGCTTTTGCTGATACCGTCACGGTTTGCCATTGAAATGCAAGAGCACGGCTGGCTCCTGAGAGATGACATTATTTGGCACAAGCCGAACCGTATACCTGCAAGCGTTACCGATAGATTCAATAACACATATGAGCATGTTTTTCATTTCACACTAAAGAAGAAATACTTTTTTGATCTTGACGCTGTAAAGGTTTTAGGACAAAACGGCAAAATGAAAAATCCAGGAGATGTATGGTCGATCAACACGCAGCCCCTGAATGGAGATCATACTGCAACTTTTCCAGAGAGCTTGGTTGAACAGATTGTAAAATGCGGTTCTCCGGCCGGCGGAACGGTTTTTGATCCGTTCCTTGGAACTGGCACAACATGGGTGGTATGTGAACGATTAGGAAGAAAATGTATTGGCTTTGAAATCAACGAAGGATACTTCAATTTTGCGAGCCAAAGATTTAGGGAGGCAAAAGGCAAGCAGTAATGGCTGATTATATTGAAATAAATAGCGAACGACTTTGTGACTGCAAAAAAGGGTATCTCTCCTGTGTTGAAGCAAGAGAATGGATGAAAAACCAGATTGGGGTATGGAATTTTAATTATGAACCTCGCGATGTTCGGGATAAAACAGTACACCCTGCCGTATTTCCGATCGGCCTTGCAACAAGAGTAATAGAACAATTTACCCATAAAGGGGAACTCGTTTTAGATCCCTTCTGCGGTTCGGGAACAACACTTGTTGCAGCACAGGACCTTGAAAGAAACTGTATTGGAATTGACCTGAAGCAAGAATACGTTGATTTGTCAAATAGTCGTGTTGACAATGAAAAAAACGGCAATCCGTGCAAGCAAATTGCTGTCTGCAGAGATGCAAGAACGCTTTCTGAGGTGGTCAGGCCCAGGACAGTCAAGCTATCACTCACATCCCCGCCGTATGCCAATATTTTAAATAGAGAAAGAAAAAACAAGAGCAGACGCGGTGATTTAAGAGAAAATAAACAATATCTCAAGGTGGAGCAGTACAGCCAGGACGAACGAGACTTGGGAACGCTCTCTGCTGAACAGTTTGAAACGGCGATTTGCGAAATTTATTCATCAATGAAGTCTGTCTTTTCGGAAAAGGCCCATGCTCTGATTAATATTACAGACGCATGGATTGATGGAAAAAGGGTGCCGCTGCATATCAATATCATTAATGCACTTGTAAAGGCGGGGTATGAATTTAGAAATACAATCATCTGGGACAGAAGAAATCTGGTAAATAGGATCGGTATTTTTGGTTGGCCGAGCAGTTACATCACAATGGGAACAACATTTGAATATATTCTTGATTTTACGCTTCCAGCCGAGCCTGAATCAGCACAAAAGTAAAAGCAGACAGTCTCATTTTTGTGGATGAGGCTGTCTGCTTTTTATATAATGATGAATGACGTGTTTTTCCTATGGAATGGGTTTGCAGATTGCAGAATTTCAAATTTTGTTCCGTAGCTGTGTTTAATGGGACATTCCCAGTGCGTATACTTTATCTCGAGTCTGACTCGCAGAAATATGGGGCCTTCTCCCTTTGCTTTGGTATGCTTACAGGACTCGTTCAACGCTTTCAAACAAAGTGGAAAGTTTTTTTACTGGTATACGGATATGCGGTCCTCGGTCATGCGGGGCTTTTTTTCCGAACTCGTTTGCTGGTTGATCTATGCACAACTCCATTACTACCGCACCGCTGCTTATAGCGTCGTAAATGTTTTTGGGCGAACTTAAAATGTAGGCTTCAATGAAATGAAATCGTTCGTATTCTGAGTTGGCTGGCCCTTGCGTTTCTGCAAGAACGAATAGTACCTGATTGATTTTTCCTTTCCCGCCTGTTAGATCCCAGGTTGCCAGGTATTCCTCTTCGTGATAGAGACACACTTCTGATACCCCCTGCGCGCGCAGAGTAAAACCAAGGCGATTAAATTTATTTCCGTAAATGGTTGTAAAGAGTTTACGCTTTAAGGAGTCGTCTCTGTTTGACGGCTTCTCGTAACTAAAGCGGTTAAAGATTTGCCTGGGAGTCATTCCGGAAGTTGATGTTTGGTGAAATAGGGTTAACTTACTGGTTTTACCCTTTTTCTTGCGCATTCCTTTTAACTCATATGTGCCTAAATCGGCAAGATGAAGGTTGTTTTCGGCAACACCAAATTCGCGTTCTAGTATTTGCCCCACAATTCCGTCATCAGCGCGAAACATACCTTTGGGAACGGAAATGAATCCTTTGGAATTGATTTCTTTCAGTCGTTCTATCACAGCCTCTTTGGTCCAGATATCAGCCATTGCAGTTCCTCGCTTTCTATGAATTGTTTGTCTGTTTTGCGGCTCTGCGGGCTCTGCTGCAGCCAGCCCGCTGATGCTTAGGTGAAAATTGGGCATAAGCTAAAAAATCCTTATTTTATCTTCCGATAAAATAAGGATCTATGGTGGACCTGAAGAGATTCGAACTCTCGACCTCTCGGATGCGAACCGAACGCTCTCCCAACTGAGCTACAGGCCCAAATATAAAAAATTTTTCGCTCTTGGGTGTAGCAGACTAACTGCCCTTGACAAGTAATAATTATACATGTAGAATGGAAACATGTCAAGCATTTTTTTAAACGGCTGGCAAAAAAAGCGTGCATCAGCCAGATGCGCCAAAAGGAGAATGTAAAATGAACAACAGCGAAAAAACCATGGAAAAGATCGTTGCCCTGTGTAAGGGCCGCGGCTTCGTATACTCCGGCTCGGAGATCTACGGCGGCCTGGCCAACACCTGGGACTACGGCCCGCTCGGCGTGGAGTTCAAGAACAATGTTAAGGCCGCGTGGCGCAAGAAGTTTGTGCAGGAGAGTCCGTATAACGTCGGTCTGGATGCGGCGATCCTGATGAACCCGACCACTTGGGTCGCTTCCGGCCATGTCGGCGGCTTTTCCGACCCGCTGATGGACTGCAAGGACTGCAAAACTCGTCACCGTGCAGACCAGCTCATCGAGGAGCAGGCCGGCGAGAATCCGGCCGGCTGGACCAACGAGCAGATGAAAACGTATATTGACGAGCATCAGCTTGCCTGTCCGAACTGCGGCGGTCATAACTTCACCGATATCCGCCAGTTCAACCTGATGTTCAAGACCTATCAGGGCGTAACCGAAAATGCCAAGAATGAGATCTTTCTCCGGCCGGAGACCGCGCAGGGTATTTTTGTCAATTTCCAGAATATCCAGCGCACTACCCGCAAGAAGATCCCCTTTGGCGTGGGACAGGTGGGCAAGTCCTTCCGCAATGAGATCACGCCTGGCAACTTCACCTTCCGCACCCGCGAGTTTGAGCAGATGGAACTGGAGTTCTTCTGCAAGCCTGGCACCGACCTCGAATGGTTCAAATACTGGAAGGACTACTGCCATAACTGGCTGCTGTCCCTTGGCATAAAGGACGAGAACCTGCGTCTGCGCGACCATGATCCGGAGGAGCTGTCGCACTACTCCAATGCCACCACGGATATCGAATTCCTGTTCCCGTTCGGCTGGGGCGAGCTGTGGGGCATCGCGGACCGCACCGACTTCGACCTGACCCAGCACCAGAAAACTTCGGGCGTTTCCATGGAGTATTTCGACCAGGAGGGGAACGAAAAGTATATCCCGTACGTCATCGAGCCGTCTCTCGGCGCGGACCGCGTGGCGCTCGCTTTCCTGTGCGATGCCTACGACGAAGAGGTCGTCGGCCAGGATAAGAACGGCAAGGACGACGTGCGTACCGTGCTGCGCCTGCATCCGGCGCTCGCGCCGTTCAAGGCGGCCGTGCTGCCGCTGTCCAAAAAGCTGTCGGAAAAGGCAATGCCGGTGTGGGAAATGCTGGCAAAGCAGTTCTCTGTCGATTTCGACGACGCTGGCTCGATCGGCAAGCGCTACCGCCGCGAGGATGAGATTGGCACCCCCTACTGCATCACGGTCGATTTCGAAACCGAGCAGGACGGCTGCGTGACCGTGCGCGACCGCGACACCATGGAACAGGAGCGCATCCGGATTGAGGATGTTGCAGACTACCTTGCCAAGAAGATCGCATTCTGAAAATTCGCTGTTTTCAAAAACCCGCTGCATTTTGCAGCGGGTTTTTTCTATACAGGGGGTTGACAAGTAAAGTAGGGAAGTTTATAATTTTATTATTCCTATTGGAATAATATGAAATTAAGGAAGGAGCCGCCATGTGCTTTTGGCTAAAAACGCTGCTGCGGTCTAATTTTCGGTTTGGGCGAATGTGACGCAGCTTCTGTGGAAATAACGGTAATGACAAACCAAAAGGGAAAGGAAGCACTTACCATGACAACAATAAAAAATACCGAAAATTGGGCGTTTGAAACCAAGCAGCTCCACATCGGGCAGGAAAGTCCGGATCCGGCAAGCGGCGCACGCGCGGTACCGATCTACCAGACGGCTTCGTACGTTTTCCAGAACTGCGCCCATGCGGCGGCGCGCTTCTGCCTGGAGGATGCAGGGAACATCTATGGCCGCCTGACTAATTCGACGCAGGAGGTGCTGGAGAAGCGTCTCGCTGCGCTGGAGGGCGGCGCGGCTGCGTTAGCGACCGCGTCAGGAGCGGCGGCCATCTCTTATACGATACAAGCGCTGGCACAGGCAGGGGAACACATCGTGGCGCAAAAGACGATCTACGGCGGCACCTATAATCTGTTGGCGCATACCCTACCGCAGTATGGAATAACGACCTCTTTTGTGGATGCACATGATCTTGCGGCGGTGGAAGCGGCCATTCAGCCGAATACAAAGGCGGTTTATCTGGAGACTCTGGGAAACCCGAATAGTGACATTCCTGATATCGATACGATCGCGGCGATCGCTCACCGGCACGGCCTGCCGTTGGTGATCGACAATACCTTTGGCACGCCCTATTTGATCCAGCCGATCGAGCATGGGGCGGATATTGTCGTTCACTCGGCGACCAAGTTTATTGGGGGACATGGAACAACGCTCGGCGGTGTGATTATAGACAGCGGTAGATTCAATTGGGCGGCGTCTGGCCGGTACGCACCGATCAGCGAGCCAAATCCCAGCTATCACGGCGTATCGTTCACCGAGGCGGCTGGCTCAGCGGCGTTTGTCACCTACATCCGTGCGATTCTGCTGCGCGATACGGGCGCGGCAATATCGCCGTTTAACGCGTTCCTGCTCCTGCAGGGGGTGGAAACGCTGTCGCTGCGGCTGGAACGGCATGCGGAGAATACAAAACAGGTCGTTGCGTTCTTGGCAGCGCACCCCAAGGTAGAGCGCGTCAATCATCCCTCTTTACCGGAGCATCCGGATCATGCACTTTATCAGAGATACTTTCCGCAGGGCGGCGCCTCTATTTTCACGTTTGAGATCAAAGGCGGGCAGGAGGAGGCGCATCACTTTATCGATAAGCTGCAGATATTCTCCCTGCTGGCCAATGTGGCAGATGTTAAGAGCCTTGTGATCCATCCAGCGACCACGACGCATTCACAGCTCAACGAACGGGAGCTTCTCGACCAAGGGATCAAGCCGAACACGATCAGGCTTTCGATCGGTACGGAAAATATCAAGGATATTCTGGCCGACCTGGAGCAGGCGCTCGCATGAAAGATGGAAGTGCAAAAAAGAACACCCGATCGGGTGTTCTTTTTTGTTCAGGAGGCATGTCGCTCTACAGGCTCCTGGACATTTCGGAACAGAAGCGAGATACACCAGACCGCCGCCAGACCGACCAGGCAATAGACGATACGGCTCATTACGCTGGCGGAGCCGCCAAACAGAAATGCGACGAGGTCAAAGCCGAACAAGCCGACGCCGCCCCAGTTCAGGCCGCCGATGATAGCGAGTGTCAGCGCGATTTTATCGATCATTTGAAAAATCTCCCCTCTTGGTTTTGCAATAGTATGGCCGAAAAAGGGAGAAATATACGGAACGGAAAATAGTTGTTTTATCAAAGCCGGCTGTTGCGCTGCTTGGGGGGCGCCTTTTAAAGCTGTGAGAAAACCTCGCCGATCGGCGCGTGGATGACCAGATCCGCGCGGCGGTCGGCAGGGGTAGAGGTTTTGTTGACCAGTACCAGCTTGCTACCGCGGTAATAATCGATCAGGCTCGCGGCCGGATAAACAGCCAGCGAGGTGCCGCCGATAATCAGGATATCCGCATTTGCAATGTATTCGACGCTTTTGTTGATTGTAACGCTGTCCAGGCTTTCTTCGTAGAGGACGACATCCGGTTTGATGGTGCCGCCGCAGGTGCATTTGGGTACGCCCTTGCCCGCGGCGATGTCACGTACGTCGTACGGCTTGCGGCAGCGCATGCAGTAGTTGCGCAGAACCGAGCCGTGCAGCTCAAGCACTTCTTCGGAGCCGGCCTTCTGGTGCAGCCCGTCGATATTTTGCGTGACGACCGCGCGGCACTTGCCCATGCGCTCCCATTCTGCCAGCTTTCGGTGCGCTGCGTTGGGCTGCGCGTCCAGCGCAAGCATTTTTGCACGGTAGAAGCGGAAAAATTCCTCCGGCTCAGCCATGAAGAACGTATGGCTCAAAATGGTTTCGGGCGGGTATTTGTACTGCTGGTTATACAGCCCGTCCACCGAGCGGAAGTCAGGGATGCCGCTTTCCGTGGATACGCCTGCGCCGCCGAAGAAAACGATATTGTCGCTCGCATCGACCCATTCTTTTAACTTTGCGATCTGTGCGTCCATACCGGCGCGCCTCCTTTTATTCCGTAAACGTGACCGTACCCTCCCTGCGGGGCTTGGCGGGGGTCTCCTTTGCAATGTAGCCGACCGCGGCGGAGCAGATGACGATATGGTCCTCCGGCACGCCGTATTCGGTCAGCAGCGCGCGCACCGAGGGGATGTCGCAGGTCTCGCGCAGCTGGTTGATCCAGCAAGAACCAAGCCCCAGCTCGGTGGCCATGAGCAGCAGGTTCTCCATCGCGGCGGCGCCGTCGACGAAAGCGTGGTGCTCGCCGCGCTGATAGGAGATGATGATGTTGACCGGAGCGCCGTAAAAGTTGTATTCCGGACCGCGGTTGTCCACCTCAGCGACTGCGCGGGCGAGCTTGTAGGATTTTTCCGCGCTGTAAACGACTGTAAAATGCCACAGGTATTTGCCTACGCCGGAGGGCGCCCACTCGGCGGCCTCGACAAGCTGCATGATCTGTTCCTTGGGCGGGAGCTCGGCCTGAAACGCGCGCGTGGAGCGGCGGCTTTGGATGACTTGCATCAGGTTGGACATAGGGAAAGACCTCCTTAAACGATAAGAATAAATATAGTATAGCGCTCCGCGCGGCCGGTTTCAATACAAGATGAACAAAAATGCGGGAAAGGTTGTAAAAAAACTGTGAAAAACCGCGTTTATATGGTATACTGATACAGATTTGAAAAAATGGATGGAGGAGACGAACGCGATATGATCACGATTACCGACCTGAGCCTGAACTTCAGCGGCGAGCCGCTGTTCAAAGACGTAAACCTGAAATTCACCGAGGGCAACTGCTATGGCGTTATCGGCGCCAATGGCGCGGGCAAATCCACGTTTCTGCGCATCTTGTCCGGCGACCTCGACCCCTCGACCGGCACGGTGTCCATCGCGGCCAAGACCCGCATGAGCGTGCTTAAGCAGGACCACTTTGCCTTTAATGAGGAGAGCGTGCTGAATACCGTGCTGGGTGGCAACCCGCGTCTGCTGGAAGTGATGCGCGAAAAGGACGCGCTTTATACCAAGGAGGACTTCACCGAGGAGGACGGCAACAAGGCCGCCGAGCTTGAGGCCGAGTTTGCTGAGATGGGCGGCTGGGACGCGGAAACCGAGGCGGGGCAGCTCATCAACGGCCTGGGACTGGACGCGGACGCGATCCTGTATACTGAGATGCAGTACCTCGGGGACGTGGAAAAGGTCAAGGTGCTGCTTGCCCGCGCGCTGTTCGGCAAGCCGGACATCCTGCTGTTGGACGAGCCGACCAACCACTTGGATATCCAGGCGGTGCGCTGGCTGGAGGACTTCCTCGCGGACTTTGAGGGCACTGTGCTGGTGGTGTCGCACGACCGCCATTTCCTCAATAACGTATGTACCCATATTGTGGATATCGATTACGGTAAGATCAAGCTGTATGTGGGCAACTACGAGTTCTGGTATGAGTCCTCGCAGCTCATCCAGCGCATGATTAAAGACCAGAACCGCAAGAACGAGGAAAAGATCAAGGAGTTACAGAACTTCATCCAGCGCTTTGCGGCCAACAAGTCCAAATCGCGCCAGGCGACCAGCCGCCGCAAGCTGATCGACAAGCTGACCGTCGAGGAGCTGCCAGCCTCCTCGCGCCGCTACCCGTGGGTCGCGTTCCAGCAGGACCGCGAGGCGGGAAAGGATATCTTAGAGGTGCGCGGCATTTCCAAAACCATTGATGGGGAAAAGGTGCTGGATAATGTGTCTTTCATTGTGCGCCGCGGGGATAAGATCGCCTTTATCTCGGATAATGAGCTGGCCATGACCACGCTGTTCCAAATCCTGATGGGCGAGATTAAGCCGGACGAGGGCAGCTTCAAGTGGGGCGTGACCACCTCGCAGAGCTATTTCCCCAAAGATAACAACGACTTTTTCGAGGGCCATGAGGAAAACATGCTCGACTGGATCGCACCCTATTCCCAGACCGATACGCTGGAGTCCACGCTGCGCGGCTTCTTGGGACGGATGCTGTTCTCGGGCGATGATGTGTATAAGCCGGTGCGCGTGCTGTCCGGCGGCGAAAAGGTGCGCCTGATGCTTGCCCGAATGATGCTGTTCGGCTCGAATGTGCTGGTCATCGACCAGCCGACCAACCATCTGGACCTGGAATCCATCACTGCCGTGAACAACGGCGTGCGCGATTTTAAGGGTACGGTGCTGTTCGCCTCGCATGACCATGAGTTTGTGCAGACCATTGCGACCCGCATCATCGAGATACGGGAACAGGGCGTTCTGGACAAGGAATGCACTTACGACGAGTTCCTCGAGTTCCGCGAAACCTATCAGGGCTGATGCGCGGGCGTTTCGGGGCGGGGCTGCTCGGCGTGCTTGTGATCGGGCTGCTGTTCGGAGCAGCGAGCCTCAGCGCTTCCCTGCTAGGGTGGGGCTGTCCGGTGCAGCATTTTATCGGCGTGCCATGCCCAGGCTGCGGCCTGTCTCGCGCGGTATACGCGCTGCTGCGCCTGGATTTTGCGGCAGCGTTTCGGTATCATCCGATGGTCTATGTGCTGCCGCCGGTGGTTTTATATGTCCTGTTCGGGAAAAAACCGCTGCTTGGCAGCAAAACACGCGAGCGGGCGCTGCTCTGGGGTGTAATGACACTCTGGGCGGCGGTCTGGATAGTTCGTCTGGCCGCGCACGACCCGCTGGTATGGGGGTCTGTCTGAAACCGGATACAGCAGCGCGCGGCGCGGGCCGTGCGCTGCTTTTCTGTGCTGGATAAATCCGGCGCGATTGCTTGCCTATATCCGGTATTTTGTGGTATACTATAAAATAACTGGGCATATATCGAGGAGGAAAACGCAGCTATGACCGTTACCTGTCCGCATTGTCAGGCCGAGACCGACCATAAGATGCTCGACCATATCAATATTGACCGTAATCCCGAACTGCGGGCTAAGGTGCAGGATCTGTCCTGCTTCCGCGTCGCATGCCCAAACTGCGGCGAAACCGTGCTGGTGGTGTACCCCTGCCTGTACCATGATATGTCGAATCAGTTTATGGTCTGGTTGTGGCCGGAGGAGGGCGAAGCGCCCCGCGCGGAATTCGACCCGCTGGCAGGCTATACCCTGCGTATTGTGGACAGTATGAACGCGTTCCGCGAAAAGATCAATATTCTGGAGCGCGGCCTGGACGACCGCACGGTTGAGATCATGAAGCTGCTGCTGTTTACCCAACTGGACCACGATCTGGATGTGGTTGAACTGCTGTTTCATGAACTGGACGAGCGCACGGGGGATATCCGGTTCGTTGCCGTGCTGTCGGACGGGGCGGAGCAATACGCCGCTATGCCGGGGGCGGTTTACCAGCGCATACACGGTGATGTGGAGGACTACCTGTATACCACCGGCGGGGATTTTGCGCGCATTGACATGACCTGGGCGCACGAGGCGCTCGGGCTGCTGCACGAGCTGGGATAAAAAACAGCCGCTCCGTATAGGAGAGGCTGTTGAAAATACCGGCTGTGTTATCCGTAAAAGAACTGGACAAGCGTGCCGCCGATGACTGCAACGGCGAGCGTGGCCGCGATGACCGGAAGCGCGCGCCGGCGGCCCTCTTTTTCTTCAAAGAGGACGATGTAGCCGAAGCCGGCGCCGGTTGACAGGCCGGCGATCAAAGCGCCGAAGCTGATCGTCCCGCTGACGAAAAGCTCGGAGAGCAAAACGCTCATCGCACAACTGGGTACCAGGCCGAGCAGCGCGCAGAGCAGCGGCTGGAAAATGCTGTCCGACAGCATGAGGGCGGCGACGCGCTCCTCGCCGATGCCGTGTACCACGAGATTCAGCGCAAGCAGTACGGCAAACAGGAAGAACGCGGTCTTGAGCGTGTGCCAGACAACGCTCCAAATAGGCGAGCCTGCACTGCAGTCACAGGCGGTCATTTCGATCTCCAGCGCTTCGCCGCTTTCCGCGCGGTGGGAACGGAATACGGTAAAACGCAGGATATAGCCGCCGATCACCGCAATGCCGAATTTGACCGCCAGCAGCAGCACGACCTGCGGCACGCTTGCACCGCCGGCCAGCATAACGGGCACCGCCTCGTCGGAGGTAGCCAGAAAGACGGCGACCAGTGTCGCGGGGGCGAGATAGCCGGCGGAAAAGAGCGCGGCCGCGGCTGCGGAAAACCCGCATTGTGGGATTGTTCCGGCCAGCGCGCCGACGACCGGACCGAATTGCGCCGCGCGGGACAACAGCGCGGGGGTGTTGGTGAGGCGGTTTTCGATATAGTAAAGCAAAGCATAAACCAGCAGCAGCAGAGGTACGGTTTTGACGACATCGAAAAACGCTTCGGGTACCACATGGGCTAAAAGATGCAGCAAAAAGATTCACCTCAGATTTAATGGGGGCATAAAAACGTACTATAATAGTATAACACAAGGCGGTGCGTTCGGGCAAGCGGGATTTGCCGGAATCAGCCAATTCAAAAAAGGAAACGAAACGATATTATGAAATTTCAAGAACTAAAGATCGAAAAAAATATTCTCAAAGCGCTGGAAGAGGCGGGCTATGAGCAGCCAACGCCGATCCAGCAGAAGGCGATTCCGCCCGTTCTGGACGGACACGACCTGATGGGCTGCGCGCAGACCGGTACGGGTAAGACGTGCGCGTTTTCCGTGCCGATCATCCAACGCTTATGCGCGCAGGGGGAAACGGGCGCGGTGCGGGCGCTGATCCTGACGCCGACCCGCGAGTTGGCGCTGCAGATTTATGAAAATGTGTGTCAGTACGCGCGCTATACGCGCTGCACAGCCGCGGTGGTGTTCGGCGGCGTTTCCCAGGTGCCGCAGGTGGAAGCGCTGCAGCGCGGCGCGGATATCCTGATCGCAACACCCGGCCGGCTGTGGGACCTGATGGGGCAGAAGCTGGTTTCGCTGGACAAGGTGGAATGCTTTGTGCTGGATGAGGCGGACCGCATGCTGGATATGGGCTTTTTCCCAGATGTCAAGCGCATTATCAAGTATCTGCCGGAGGAACGGCAGACGCTGCTGTTCTCCGCGACAATTCCGCAGGAGATTGCGTCGCTGGCCAACAGGCTTTTGAAGAATCCGGCAAGGATCTCGATTACGCCGTCCGCCAAGCCGGTCGAGAAAATTGAGCAAAAGGTGTATCTGGTCGAAAAAGCGGAAAAGCGGGAACTTTTGACCGAGGTCATCCGTCAAAGCAACGTGCATCAAACGCTGGTCTTTACGCGCACCAAGCACGGTGCGGACCGTGTGGCGCGCGACCTGAACCGCGCGGGCATCAAGTCCAAGGCGATCCACGGCGATAAATCGCAGAACCAGCGCCAGACCGCGCTGGCGGATTTCAAGGCCTGCAAGATTGCGGTGCTGGTCGCGACCGATATTGCGGCGCGTGGCATCGATATCAACGAGCTGCCGCTTGTGATCAATTTCGAGCTGCCCAATATTCCGGAAACGTATGTCCACCGCATTGGCCGCACGGGCCGCGCCGGACAGGAGGGGACGGCGGTTTCGTTCTGTGACCGGAGCGAGCGGCCGTATCTTGCGGATATCGAAAAGCTGATCGGGAAAAAGATACCGGTCGCGGGCGAGATCCCGCATGAGGAAAAGCCAGCGGCCTCCGCAGAGCGGGAGAGCGGCCAGCGCAAAACGACGAATACCCGCACCCGCCGCAAGCTGGTTTCGGAAAATGCCCCCGCAGAGGCGGTAGCGGCTGAAGCGGAGCGGGAGAAGGCCGAGAAGCAGAAGGCGCGCAAAGCCGCGCCTGCCAAGCGTGCGCCGCGTAGGGAAAAAGCGGCGGAGCTGCAGCTGGAGCAGCGCGCGAAAGCGGCCGCACCGCGCGCGCGGCGCACCGCCGCCGCATCCGTATCCCGCGGACGTGGACGGAGAAACGACCCATACGCGCGGTTTGAAAAAAATGAACCGCGGGTGGACGCGCATACCCCGTCCCGCGCCTATGCGCTGAGCGCGGAGGCGGCGGAACGTATCCGCAAAAAGGTGGAGGCCGCGCTGTCGGCCCGCGGACAGAAGGCGGAAAAATCTCCTGCGGCGCAGCCGCAGGAGAAGAAAAGCGCAACGGCGCGCCGCCACAGCCCGCGCCGCCGCAGCGGGAAATAGAAAAAGCGTAAAAGGGGAGAAAACAGACCATGAACGGCGCCAGACACCGCTTTGCCTTAGGGCTAACCTGTTTTTTTATGATATGCCTGACCGTGGTCTACCCCTTTTTGCTGTATACGCCCAATGCATTTGTAACACGCTGGCGAGAGTGGTATATCGAGACCGCAATGGGGACGATGACGCATCAGTGGCTGGCCACCTGGTTTATCCCACACGATATTATCGAGGAGGTCATGGTGAAACGCTATCTGCTGAACCAGAAGCAGGAGGGCGCGGAAAGCGCCTGGGGAGACAGTGGAAATCATACGGCGACGGCATCCACCCCCAAGGAGCGTTTTTACCAGACCTTTTCCGAACTGGACAGGGACAGCTTTGAGCAATTCCTTCAGGACAATCCGGAGTACATAGCCAACGGATACGACCATATTGATATTGACCTGATCGGCGAAGCGGACAAAAGGGATTATCATACCGGCATAACGACTAAGCAGGGGGATACGGTGTTAGCGATCAACGTGGAATACGGTATCCTGATCGCGGAGGTGGTCGGCGAGGACGCGCTCGGTATGGAGTATGCGGGTAAGCTGGCGCTGTGCAAGCAGCCGGAGCGTGTGATTGTCGGCACCTGCGAGGGCTTGTTTGAATATGGCTCCTATGTGTCGGACATAACGCGCGCGTATGACGCTATACTCGGCATCAACGCATCCGGCTTTGCCGATTATGAGGGGAACGGTACAGGCGGGCTGCCATATGGGTTCCTGAAAAGCGAGGGCAGGAAACTGCAGAGCGCGGTCGGAGACGGCTGGAAGATCATCGGCTTCGATGAAAACGACCATTTGCAGGTCGGCGCGTTCAGCGATACCTCCAATCTGCGGGATGCGGTCGAATTCCATCCGGCGCTTATCATTAATGGGGAAAACCTGGTCGCGGGTACGGGGCTGAATGAAGAGCAGCCGCGTACTGCGATCGGACAGGCAGAGGACGGCACTGTGATTATGCTGGTCGTGGACGGGCGGCAGTTCCACTCGTTTGGCATTTCGATCGAGCGCTGCGGCGAGATCATGGAGAGCTATGGCGCATACCAAGCCTCCATGCTGGACGGAGGCTCGTCCTCGGTTATGGTGTACGACGGACGGGAAATCACCAGCCCGACCACACTTTCCAAGAATCCGGAGGGCCGCTATCTGCCGGACGCCTTCTTGGTAAAATAAAAATCCGGATGGAAAATGAAAAAAGCCTTGTGTTTCAGCGCAGCATATGGTAAAATAATTAAGCGCCTGTAGGACAGGCGCAAAATGGAGAAGTATCGAAGTGGTCATAACGAGCTCGACTCGAAATCGAGTTGACGGTAAAACGTCACGTGGGTTCGAATCCCACCTTCTCCGCCAAAATTTCGCACTTTTCTGAGAATGAAAAGTGCGATTTTTATTTTTGTATGAAGGATTCAAAACTTTTTTGGCGGATATAAATTTCCCCACCCCTATCCATACCCCTAAGAGGATTTTACAGGGTGGACACCTGATGGATGAATTTCTCCATGCGGTCCGAGCTTTCCTTGCGCATCCGGTCGGTCACATGGCCGTAGACGTCAAGGGTAAACGCTGCGGTGGCGTGGCCGAGATTTTCCTGAACGGTCTTGATATCGTCGCCGTTTTCCAGGGAGACGACCGCGTAGGTGTGTCTCAGATCATGGAAGCGGCATGCGGGAAAACCGAGATCGGCTGCTAATACCTTGAATTTTTTATACACGGTGATATGTGCCAGATGTTTCCCGAATTCGTTGGTAAAAACGAGGTCTTCGGAGTTGTTCCACAGCGGACCTGCGGCCAACTGCTGCCGTTTCCGTTCTGCACAGTGCTTCCTGCATCGGCTGGACGGATCAGTCGGCTGTCATTGTCTTTAGGCACGGCGAACTCGTAGCCTGCTCCCTTTTTGCGGAGCTTACGAAGCTGCCAGCGAACGTGTATCGTGCTTCGGTTAAAATCGATATCCATCCAGCTCAGACCCAAAGCCTCGCCTTGCCGCATACCGGTAAACAAAGTGACAAAATACAACGTGGTATAGGGGGATGGATAACTTTGCAGCTGATGGATCATTGCAGCGATTTGTTCATCCGACAGCGGCTGTATGTGCGATTTGGGGATCTTGGGGAGATTACAGACATCAGCAGGGTTATTTCGCAGATAGCCTATCAGCACAGCCTGCTGTAAGCACCGATGCATAATCCCGTGGATGTTTTTAACAGTCTTTGGGGATAAAGCGGTTTTTGTAAGTGCGTTGATAAATTTTTGAATTGTGGACTGGCGTGATATGGTCTAAGCGGATCGCTCCCAATGCGGGTTTGATATGGTTGCGTGCATAGCTTTCATAGGAGCTGACCGTCAGCGGCGAGCGGCCGGTGAGGTACTCCTCCAGCCAGATATCCAGCCATTCGGAAAACTTCATCGCGCATGGCGCGACATAAGCCCCAGTATCTACATCGGTCGTGATCTGCCGGAGCTGCTCCCGTACTTCCTTTTGTGTTTTCCCATAAATAGAGTGGCGGATCTGCCTGCCGGTTTTGGGATCGGCGCCTGCGGTGTACCGGCCTTCCCATGTCCCATCTTTCTGCTTTCGGATATTTCCGTTGCCCGCGGCGTTGCGGGTCTTTTTGACTTGTGCCACGATGACCTCCTTTCTGTGGCACATGGATCCCGTTGCTATGAACAGTATAGCATATTCCATGCTGGATGCGTAGTGGTTCTATCTGCCTGTCTGATCAGAACTGTTTGCATATATGCGAACAGTCCTGCTATGTCAGAACGGCGGTATTCCGCGGCAGAAATCCCCTGCCTGATAGGAAACGACCTGCCAGCCGTCCGGCAGTAAGCCGCGTCTTGTCAGCTCCCGCAGGATTGGGAGCTGGATAGCCCAGACCGCGAACGTCACAGGCATATCGGGTGTATGCTCCTCGGATAAGTAGGCTAGCACATCCATCCATGTGCCGTCGAGCGTGGACAGAAATATCCCCTCTTTGGGTCGCGCGTCCTCCTCCAGGCGCTGTACGGTCTGCGGCCAGTCCGTATGTTGGAAAGCCCGTATAAAATCCCCTGCGTCTTTGGTCAGCGGAAGAAGGATCGTGTTGTCCTCGTAGGTGATATGGTAGTTGAGCTGCATGTGCCGGAGTTCACGGCTGCTCTTGTTCAGCGTCCATAGGGAGTATTCCAAAATGTCCACGATGCCTTTTTCCGTTTCGGTCAGGATAAACTTGCCGCATGGGTGCCTGTAGTCGCTGAACAGTGCCGCGGCATTCCGCTCGCCGTTCGTGTTGAGCCGCTGGTTG
This sequence comes from Agathobaculum massiliense, assembly GCF_900291975.1. Taxonomy (GTDB): domain Bacteria; phylum Bacillota; class Clostridia; order Oscillospirales; family Butyricicoccaceae; genus Agathobaculum; species Agathobaculum ammoniilyticum. The sequence goes on along the minus strand of NZ_OMPN01000001.1, from coordinate 500,732 downwards.
CCGCTGCTGAAATGGTAGACCAGCGATGACTGCTGACCGCGCCAGGTAATGCCGACAAAACGGGAATATTTGAGGCTATCCGAGCTGCGGGCAGCCTTTTTCTCCATTTCATGTTTGACTTCCAGCGAGGTCTGGTACGGCGCCAGCCCGAGGAAAAAGAAGAATAGCTGCGCTTCATTGATACGGCTGAGCCGGATGGCTTTCTGAATATTGCGGGTAAATTCCGGCTTGTCCGAAAATTTCTCCCAGTCATCCCATTCCAGCGAATCGTCGTCCTTCATCATAGTCTGGAAATACGCCTCGTAGCCGCTGTCCGTGAGAAAAAAGCTCTTATGCCCCGGCGCCTTGACGACTTCGAGATACCCAGCGCGGCACAGCTTCTGGAATGCATTCTTTGCGGTTTCGTAGGGCAGGGAGAGGAAGCGCAGCGCACGGTACGGCAGCTGCCCATAGCGCGCGCTGATGAGCAGCAGGTAGGCTGCGGTACTGTTCCTAAAGATGCGCATGGCGGCCATCTCCTATATTGCAGACCGGTATCTTGTAGGGGCGGATAACGATGATGGTCTGGTCTTGTTCCGCCCAGCAGCTTGTCTGGATGTTGGAGCAGTAGATACCGCTGTCACTGGTGAGCAGGTACCGCTCGATGACATTGAGCACGGCGCGTGTCTCCAGATTATCATGGTCGCGCACATCCGCGGGATGATGCGATGAGGCGTAACAGTGGAGGAATTTTATCGTACATTCCTTGAATCTGGGCAGGGCGGATGCGTGCTGGGCAAGGAGCGTATCCAGCGGCGCGTATACGAACGCGCTGTCGTTGCTCCGCTTGGACAGCCGCAGCGGAAGCCGGATCGCCACCGAGCCGTCTTCTCTGACCTCCAGCGCATACCCATCCGGAAGCACCGCAGACCTGCTCTCTGCCATGCTTCTCCCCACCCATGCCCGCGAAAAAGATATCCTGCTGCACAGGATATCTTTTTCGCGGGCTTCTGCATAGGACTTCGCGTGCGGCGATTGCAGTATCCTGTGCAGCGTTAGTAAGGCGGTACAGGTAGGCGTCATCCTGCCAGCCTACCGCAAGCCGCTCAGATAATTCATTCAGCTTGTGCAGGCGGACTCAAAAGCCACCTTTGAGGGATCGGTCATTTGCTTCTCCGCCTTTCAGCTGTTTTTGTTGGAAATGCCTCGGAACAGTACCGCCCCACTTGCGTAGCCAGCAGCTCGGTAATGAGGAACCGTGCAGAACGACGTATCTGTTGATTTCAGTGTTTTTCCGAAGACTTGAAGCAATAAAGTGTGCTGTTTCAATTGATTTCAGAATTACCGCCAAATTTTTCCGGATCTCCAAAGTACACCTTTTCGGCGCTTTCGGTTTATGGGAAGAAAGGTGTGCTTTCGGCCAAATTACCGCTGGACCTGGAAACAAAACCGCGGGATCGAAAATCCGCCAAAAGTTCGGAAAACGTTGAATTCTGTTTGTGTGGTCGTGTCATGGTCTGCTGGTCTATCCATGCAAGGACTTTGTCCTTGGGCGCCAATTTGCGCTTGCCGATGTAGAGCCTGGGGAAGTCCGTGCGGTTCATCAGCTGATACGCACTCGCGCGCGAGATGACAAGCAGTGCGGCAAGCTGCTCGGCGTTCAGCACGTCAGAATAATCGCCGTAGAGAATATGCTGTTTTGAATAAAGACGAGTAGATAAGAAGTTCGCGAATTTTATATTATTTTAGCTAATCAGTAAGTGGTTAAGGTTATATAATATTGATAGAGTGTAACACTATGAAAGGGAAAATGTTGGCTGAAGAGTAGAATGCCTTTTTGGTGTCAGAAAAACAAATGAGGTGCTGTTGGGAATGATGGATGGAAACCCAACAAACGCTTAATATGCCATAAATAAAATTTATGTTGAGTGGTTGTAACCAAGTATGGATTTTTCTGCCTTACGGTATGATCAGGAGCAACTACGAGATGCAATTAAACTGACCGCAACCATATGGGGAAAAGACGCGCCAAGTTTTGCTTTGCAATGGCCAACTTTTTGTACGATTGAAGAAAAATGCCAGGCAGTATGCGGCATAATTACTCAGGACTGTCGGGAAATTACAAAAATACAGGTATTACCTGAAAAAATTCTTCATGACGACATCAGGTGCTGGCGCTTGCCAGTCATGCGACTATGATCATGGACACCTTTATGGATACAATACCAAGCCTGCCTACGATTACAGGGGTAAAGGCGCTGATCGCTGAAAAGGCTGCTACAGAATTGACTCTGATGGACTGGACGTGTTGAGATGAGTGGCATGCCGGCAACACAGGGAAGAAAAAATGAGGGTCATGTGTTCTAAATGGGAAAATAAGTTGAGATAATTTCAACAAATTAAAGATAATAGGAGATTTTGAGGGGATATACCGTCAAAAACGTCTTTGATCTAAGCGAAAGGGCGTTGTACGGGGCTGTCCCCCTAATGGTGATCATCACGGGATCTACGAAAAGATACGAGTTGCTTCTGAATGGATATGCCCCAAAACAAAGGTATAGCGTGGGATAAAATTCACGCTATACTTCAAAATAAACATTTAGGTGTGATCGGAAGCACAACAGCTATATGCCGAAAATCATACTATACAAGCCGATGATCGCAGGCATAGTGGCGATGCATAGCATAGTGGTGACTGCATTGATCGTGCTGGCATAGGCCGGATCGTCGCCATAGATCATCGCCATCTGCGTTAGGCCGGCCGAAGAGGGCGTGCTGGCGGCAAGCAACGTGATGAACAGGATGCGTGCGCCTTCCGGCGCGAGGGCGGCGAGTCGGGAAAAATAGAAAACGGCAATGATCAGGAGGGGGGACACGATCAAGCGCAGCAGCGCGACCAGCCATAGCCGGCGGTAGGAGCGAACCCTGCGCCAGTCCATGGAGCCGATCAGGATACCCGTTACGAGCATGGCCAACGGGCCGGTCATATCTCCCGTAGACACGATGGCTTCCTGCAGCACGGGCGAGAAACGGATCCCTGCGATAAAAAGGAAGATACCGATAAAAATAAACACCATATTGATGTTTTTGAAGATCTTCTGCCATTCGATATGCGTATCACCGGATAACAGCATTTTTCCGTGGCTCCAGATCAAAGAAAGCTGCACCGCGACAAAGGGGGTGGTGTAGATGACCCATTCTATTCCGAGGACAGAGGATACAATGGGAATAATCAGACTGCCCGCATTGGAATAGATCGTCGTCGCGCGCTCCAGCGCGGTCAAATGGAAAAGATGTCCGCAGGCTTTGGTCACAAGCAGCAGGACGATATGAACCAGAACAGCAGCGATCAGGGCAAGGATAAAGCCGCTTTGAATATCCGGCGTATAGTCGACTTGAAAAGCGGAGAGAATCACGCATGGTGTGATGACATACAGCGATATGACGGAAAGACATTTGCTGTTTTCGGGTGTAACAAGTTTGCTTTTTACCAAAACTACGCCCATGAACATGATAATAAAAAGGGATAAGATTTTTTTCGCCAGCATAAGGCTGATCATGAGATCACCTCGCGATCGGTTTGCGAAAATATAGGAAAGCAGAAGCAAACGGCAAGACGCATTGTCTTGCCGTTTGTTTTTAAAAGATATGGGGGTGCATGTGCCTAGCGCTGTACCCTGCCAGAGGTATTTCCAGTTGCGAGCGACTCGACTTCTGCCACACTGACCAGGTTGAAGTCCTGCTCGATAGAATGCTTGAGGCAGGAGGCGGCCGCCGCGAAGTCAATCGCCTTTTGGTTGTCGTACTGCGAGAGCAGAGCGTAAATCAGCGCACCGCCAAAGCTGTCGCCGCCGCCGACCCGATCGACGATATGGACGCGGTACTGCTGTGAAAAGAAAGCCTGTTTGCCGTTATACAGCATCGCTGCCCAGTTGTTTTCGCTGGCTGAGATGCTTCCGCGAAGCGTAATGGCGACCGCCCTGCATTTAAATCGCTCGCTGAGCTGCCTGGCTACGCTGATATAGCCCTCATGCGACAGTTTGCCGCTGTCGACATCTGTATTTTCTGCGTGGATGCCAAATACATCGGCCGCATCCTCCTCGTTAGCAATGCATATGTCGACGTACGGCATCAGCGTTTCCATGACCGTCCGCGCCTCTTCGCGGCTCCAAAGCTTGTTGCGGTAATTCAGATCACAGCTGACGGTAAGGCCAGCACTTTTCGCAGCCTGGACCGCTTCCAGACAAATGACCGGAAGCGTTTCGCTGAGTGCCGGCGTGATACCGGTAAAATGGAACCAGTCTGCTCCATTGAAGATTGTTGGCCAATCGAACTCCGCAGATTTTGCCAGCGCAATAGATGAACCCGCGCGGTCATAGATGACTTTGGACGGACGCTGGGAAGCGCCTTTCTCCACATAATAGGTGCCAAGGCGCGGTCCGCCGCGCAGCATATACGCGGTATCCACCCCGTACCGGCGCAGCGCGTTGACTGCGGCCTGCCCGATCTCATGGGCAGGAACCTTAGAAACAAAGGCGGTGTCCATCCCGTACTGTACCAAGGAAACGGCAACATTCGCCTCGCCGCCGGCATAGCTGGTCTCAAAACGATCGGCCTGTACAATCCGGCGGTATCCCTCCGGATTCAGGCGCATCATGATTTCGCCAAAGGTAATGATCTTGGGCATGGTTTAACTCCTTACTGCGCAGCAAAAGTCCTGCGCGACTGCGGTGATCCGGTCGAAAGCGCCTTCAGCTGCCCACGTTTTGTTGACAAGATTACCGCCGATGCCGAAGCCGCAGCAGCCGGCCTTGAGAAACGCGGGGATGTTTTCGGTGTTGATACCGCCGACCGCCAAATACTTGATATGTCCCAGCGGCGCAAAGACCGCTTTGAAGTAATCCACACTCAGCGCGCCGGCGGGGAACAGCTTGACAAAGTCCGCACCGGACTGGTGCGCCAGTGTGATCTCGGTAGGTGTCATCGCGCCGGGCATGGATACCAGTCCGCGCTCGCGAGTCTCCGCGATAACCGACTCTTTGGTATCGGGGGAAATGATATATTGTGCGCCTGCGTCAGCGGCAAGGCGCACCAGTTCTGTGCTGACGACTGTGCCCGCACCGATGAGTAGCTTTCCGCTAAATGCGTTGGAAAGGTCGGAAATAGTCCGCGCGGTCTGTAGGAAAGAGTCCGGCTCCTGTTGGTTGAAAGGGATCTCAAGCAGGCGGATGCCGCCGTCGTAAAGCGCCTGCGCAAGCGGCATGCATTGATCGTGCGGAATGCCGCGGACGATCGCGATCAGTTTATGCAGTTCGACCTGTTGAATAATATTTTTTCTCATATGGTCAGACCTCTCGAAAAGGAATAGATTATACAATACCCTCTATGGGTTCTGCAAGACTGGCTCGCGGGGAATCCTGCACAGGGGCATACAGTACAGCTTCAAAATAATCACCCGTGGCTACAGGGACAAAGTGAGCTTTGCCCGCATGAACTAGCACCTGGGTCCCAGCAGGGATACGGGCAAGCTGTACGGTTTCCAGTGCAGGAATACCATTTTTCAGATCGCAGAAGATCATAATACATTCACCGTGGGTGAAGAAAAACATTTCATCGCTGCCATGTGTTTCTACTTCCGTGAATACTGGTGCATGATGCCAGCCGATTAGTCGGCCGGAGATGATTTCCTGTCCGTTAAAAGAGGTTTTCAGATTGTAGGGCGTCCACTGGAAATAGCGCTCCTTGTATTCGTTCTCCTGCGGATTAAGCTGTATGGAAACGCCGCTGATTTTCATTTCATTAATGTTATGGATGGGTAACTTCATATCTGTTTGTTTCACCTCGTGATAATTTTATATTAAAACGTTTCAATATTGGACGAAAAATTTATTTTGCGCAGGTAGAACGGAAAACAGCAGCGGATTAGGGTGCTGCCGTTTTCCGTATATGCATTTTATCCGTACATGATTGCAGGCATCAGGGTAGAGAGCTGCGGTACAAACGCCAGTAACAGGATGACAATGCCAAGACCAGCAAAAAACGGAATCATGGCCTTACATAGCTTGCCGAAATCGACCTTGGCCACCTTCTGAAGAATGAACAGTACCATGCCGAATGGGGGGGTTACAACGCCAACCATTAGCGTGAATACGAATACCATACAGAAATGAATTGGATCGATACCAAAGGAGGTTGCTACCGGATACAGGATTGGTGCAACAATAAAAATTGCCGCGGTACCATCCATAATGCAGCCTACGATCAGCATGATGATGACAATGACGATCATGCAGCCGGTCGGCGAAGAAACAAAGCTCATCATCATTTCCGTAATGATATTCGGCACACGCTCAAGGGTAAGGACGTACCCGAACACCTTGGCAGCGACAACGATAAACAGGATATTGCAGAGGAGCTGCGCGGATTCGCGGAAAATATGTGGTATCTGACGCAGGGGAAGCTCGTGGGTGATAAGACCCAGGCAGATCGCATACATGCCTGCAAAGACTGCAACTTCCGAGGGGGTAAAGACACCGCTGTAAATGCTCAAACGCATCAGGACAGGGGTCATCATGGGAAGAAAAGCCATTTTCAAGTCAACCCAGAAAAGGCGTGCGGTGGGGAACGGCGTCCGAGGATAGCCGTTTTTCAGAGCCAGCAGAAATACGATGATCATCAGTATCAGCGCGCAGGTAATACCAGGAAGAATCCCTGCAGCAAACAACCGTCCGGTAGAAACACCGGTGAGGGTAGCCATCAGAATCATCGGCACGCTGGGTGGGATAATTGGCCCCAACACAGAGGAGGCTCCGGTGATAGCGGCAGAAAACTCCTTGTCGTAGCCGTTTTGGGTCATTGCTTTGACCTCGATTTTTCCAAGTCCGGCTGCGTCGGCAGTGGCAGAACCGCTCATGCCCGCGAATATGACACTGGCGAGCACATTGGCATGTCCTAGGCCTCCGGGAATCCAGCCGACAACGTCCTGCGCGAAAGTGAAGATACGCCGCGTGACACCGCCCAGGTTCATCAGGTTGCCTGCCAGGATAAAGAAGCCTACCGCAAGCAACGTTTGGGACATGGGAGCTGCAACAGACTGAATAACAGCGCTATAAAAGCTGATGTCGAACATCTGCATATAGATAAATGAAGCCATCAGCATCGAAATAGCCACAGGAACGCCCAGTGCCATAAAGGCGATTAGAAATACAAACAACCATAGGAAATCCATTTGTTCAGTTCGCCTCCTCGTCTTCCAGATCAGTAACTGATTGCTCGCCTTCTCCGAAGCGGAACCAAGGTTCTTTGTGACACAGCTCACGTACAGAGTCGATGCAACTGAGCGCGCTGTAAAGCAGTGCAAGTCCATAGCCGATGGGAACAGCCAGGAACGCTTTGCCGCGATCCAGTGCAAAGGTACCAAAAGAAACGTTCCATTCGCTCATCGAATACTTGATACCGTCCTGGATTAAAACGATACAAAGCAGTATGAATGCAATATCGAAAATCAGCGATAAAATACGCTGTGCGTTTTTAGGCAGGAAAACAAATATTCCATCAATGCGGATATGACTTTTAGTCCGTATACCATAGCCAATCCCTAGGAAGGCCATGAACATTTGCAGCATGGTGGATACCTCGTCTGTCCAAATAATTGGGCTGTTGAACAGATAGCGGCTAACCGATTGTATGGCAACAACGACGAACGCGCCCATAAATAAGACGGTCAAAAACCATGTCTCAAAGGCAGTATAATAACGCGCAAGCTTTTTAATCAAATCAATCCCTCCTTTATGTGTGGGAAATATGCGTTATTCTGCAAGCGCGCGGATGGCCTCCCAGGTACCGTCGCCCCATTCGTCGTCATGCTGGTCGTACATTGCCTCGCAGGCTGTGCGGAATTCGGAGGTGTCGATGTCGTAGCAGCTGATCTGGCTGCGGAGCTGCTCTTCATATTCTGCCTCGGATTCCTGGATAAGCGTATTATATTCCGCAGTAACCTCATCGACCGCCTCGCAGAGCAGTTCAAATTGTTCGTCGGAAAGCTTCTGGCGTCCAGCGTCGCTCAAAACAAACAGCTGAGTCTGATACTGATGGGCAGTAAAGGTCATATAAGGCGCTACCTCATAAAATGCCTGTGCAACAATCTGTTCCGCGCCGTTTTCGGTTGCATCGATGGTACCGTTCTGCAGCGCCATATAAACCTCGTTGCCTGCCATCGGTGTGGGGGACGCGCCAAGCGCTTCAATAGAGGCGATTGGCATGGGTTCGTTTGGAACGCGGAACTTCAGCCCTTTCAGGTCAGCCAGAGATTGAACCGGTTTTTTAGAGACGATATGACGGCGGTTGTAGTAGACTTCTCCGAGTACAGTGGCGCCGGTTGCCTCCTCGAGGCCGGACATTACCTCGCCATAGATATCGGACTCCATGTACTTCTGGTAGTGATCCCAATCATTGAACATGAAGAATGCATTGACTACGCCCTGGCGTGGGTTATAGCTGTCGAATGCGCTCAGTGCCTGCATCGAAATATCGGTTTCACCGCCCATCAACATAGCTACGCGCTCAGAGGAATTGCCAAGCGTATCAGCGGGATAAAAGGTGATCTGCACCTCACCGTTGGTCTTTTCGTTTACCAGATCTACCAGCGCTTCGCCACATTTGTTGATAATATGGGTCGGCGTCAGGCCGCTGTCAAGCGTTAACTCAACAGTACCCCCGGCCTGACTGTTTGCATCCGAACCACTCGAGCTACAGGCGCCAAGGCCCAGGATCATCGTTGCACTTAACAAGGAAGCTACGATTCGTTTCATAATAATTTACCTCTCTTTTCTTATTTCTTTTTTGTGTGTTACCATGCATGATAGGAAGAAGCACCAGCCGGATCGGTTGCCACAGGGGATGTTCGATGCGTGATGAAATAACTGCGGCACACGATGCGGGAAATTTTTGTAAAAGCACCACCTCCGAAAACAGGGGGGAAAGGCAACATAAACTGTTTAGGTCACGCTTGACGCCGCAGCGTCCGGCGGACTGCGTCTTCCCAGCCGGCGTGTTTTGCCAAGCGGGTCTGATCGTCCATTTGCGGTGTGTATGGTGTACGTTGGATGATGGAAAAGACAGATGGATCATATATACCGAAAGAAAGCCCCGCCATATAAGCCGCGCCGATACCGGACAGCTCTTCCGCATCCGTAACATGGACGGGGGTGCCGCTGATATCACTCTGGAACTGCATGAGATAGGCATTTTTGGTTGCGCCACCGTCTGCCAATACTTCACGCACGGGAATCCCGATGTCCTGCTCGATGGTGCGGAGTACGTCTGAAATTTGGTAAGCAATGCTTTCTAGGCCGGCTTTGACGATTTCTGCTCGGCCGGTCTGTCGGGTCAGGCCGTATAGGGCTGCCTGTGCTTCCCCGTCCCAGTAGGGGGCGCCAAGTCCGGTAAAGGCGGGGACCAGATAAGTCGTGTCTGCCGCGTGTGCCTGTCGGGCAAGCTGCTCGGATTCCGGCGGCGAAGCAATCAGGCCAAGCTCCTGCAGCCAGGTGATAACCGCGCCGGTGTAATTGATGTTGCCCTCCATGACATATTGGGTCTGGCCGTTTCTGCGCCAGGCCAGCGAGGTGACCAGGCCGTGCATGCTGTATTTGGGGGTAGAACCGATATTCATCATTACGGAAGACCCCGTGCCGTAGGTCACCTTGAGTTCTCCGCTGCGCAGACAGCCCTGCCCGAACAGCGCGCCGTGGGAATCGCCCAGCACGCCGCAGATGGGGATAGGGGCGGGCAGGAAGCCCTCCAAATCGGTAAAACCGAAAACTGAATCAGAATCGCAGACCGTTGCCAGCTCTGCCGGCTCCAGACCGAACATGCGGCAGATGTCAGGATCCCATTGCAGGGTGGAAATGTTGAACAACTGCGTCCGCGAAGCGTTGGAGTAGTCGGTCTTATAGCTCGCGCCCTGCGTCAGCCGGTAGATCAGCCAGGTATCTACCGTACCCAGGCACAGCGCGTGCTGCTGTGCGAGCAATGCTGCTTCGGCTACATTTTCCCGTATCCATGTGAACTTGGAAGCGGGGAAATAGGGTGAAAGCGGGATGCCGGTACGGCGCTGGATCTGCTTCGTGGACGCGGCTGTGGCGATGCGCTCACAGATCGCGTTGCTGCGTGAGCATTGCCAGACCACGGCGCCGCATATCGGCTTGCCAGTCTCACGGTTCCACGCGGCAGCGGTTTCACGTTGGTTGCTGATACCAAGACAGACGATATCACTTTTGCGGATACCGGCTTGCTGAACAACGGCCTGGACACAGCGGATCAGGTTTTGATAGATCTCTTCAAGGTCGTGGGATACCCAGCCGTGCGCGTCAATGACCTGTTGGTGCGTCAGGTCACTGCGGTGAAGCAGGCGCCCAGCTTGGTCGAATAGCAAGGCTTTGGTACCCTGCGTACTTTGGTCAACGGAAAGGACGTAACGCATATTCATTGCGACGCCCTCCTACAGGTTCTGTTCTACAGAGGCGGCGATTCCTTCGGCATGAAGGCCGTAATAAGCGAACACATCTTTGGAAGTGCCGGCGATGACCGGCTCGTCGGGAAGGGACAGGTTTACTACCTTTTTCGGGTAGTGGGCAGACAGGACCTGGCTGACCATCGAACCAAGCCCGCCGGTGGGTGCGTGTTCCTCCACTGTGACGACCAGCCTTGTTTCCCGCGCATTTTCTATAATGCTCTGCTTGTCCAGTGGCTTGAGACAATACATATCCAGTACGGTACACGCGATGCCCTTGGACTGCAGAAGTGCAGCGGCGTCAACGGCGGGCCGCACCATTTCGCCGCAGGCAACGATCAGTACGTCTTCCCCTGCGCCGATTTTGGTCGCGCGGTCCATTTCGAACGGGATGTTGTTTTCTTCATATACATCCGTTACCGGATTGCGGCCCACGCGGATATAGGCGCCTTTGTCATCCTGCAAAAGCGCCTTCATCAGCTTTGCAGTCTGGAAACGGTCACTCGGCAGATAGACGCGCATATGGGGGATCGCGGATAGGGCGGCGATGTCCTGCAGCGAATGGTGGCTCATACCCAACGCGCCGTAGCTGATGCCGCCGGAAATGCCGATCAGCTTGACATTGGTGGAAGAATAGGCCACGTCGATCTTAATCTGCTCGTAGCTGCGCGTCGAAAGGAACGAAGCAGGGGAGGCGGCAAACGGCTTTTTGCCGCAGCTTGCAAGGCCGGCGGCAATGCCGACCAGATCCTGCTCCGCGATACCTGTTTCGATAAACTGCGCTGGATAAGCCTGTGCAAAGGGGGCGAGCGATGCGGAGCCGCGGGAATCGCTACACAGGACGACAATATCATTATCGGACTGCGCTGCCTGTATCAAAGTGTCGCAAATGACCTGACGGTTCGCAATCGTATTCATTGTACGGCCTCCTTTCTTGCCGCGAGATCTTGCAAGATCTGCTGGTATTCCTCATCGTTGGGCACTTTGTGGTGCCAGCCGGCCTTGTTTTCCATGATGGCGGAGCCGCAGCCTTTGACGGTGTTCGCGATCAGGACGCTGGGCTGGCCCTTATGCCATTCCGCCTGCGCGAAAGCGGCATCCAACTGGGCTACGCTGTTGCCATCGGCTACATCGATCACATGCCAGCCGAAAGACCGGAAGCGTGCATGCAAATCGTCGAGCGCCATGACGTCTTCTGTACTGCCGGAGATTTGCAGACGGTTGCGGTCCACGACCGCGCACAAATTGTCGAGCCGGTAGTGTGCGGCTGACATCGCACCCTCCCAGACCGAGCCCTCCGCCAGCTCGCCGTCGCCCATCACAACATAGGCGCGGTAGTCTTTGCCGTCCATTTTGGCGGCAAGAGCCATGCCGACGGCCACTGGCAATCCATGCCCGAGCGAGCCTGTATTCATTTCAATCGCCGGAAGCTTGTTGTTAGGGTGACCGATGTAGGGGGAACCAAATTGAGAGAACTTTTCTGTCGCCTCAGCAATGTCCAGAAAGCCGGCAGCGGCAAGAACAGTCAGATAGGCCTCTACGGAGTGCCCTTTGCTGAGAATAAAGCGGTCACGGTCCGGGGAGGCAGCGGTTTGCGGTGTGATGCGCATCCTGCGCAGATAGAGCGTCATCAAAATTTCCAGAACGCTCATATCGCCGCCAATATGACCGGCCTTTCCGGTACGGATCAGCTCAACGATATCCTTTCGAAGCTCGAAAGAACGCTTTTGCAATGCGGTTAAATCGTCCATAAACGCTTCTCCTTGTGTTGTAGAGATAATCATGATGCAAGTAGTTTGTATGTGCTAAACTGTATTGAATGATTTGGATATTAAAACGTTTCATGAAAAAAGCGATAAGGAGCGGTCTTAATTTAAGAATACGAAACCATACGGAAAAATCAAGACCTATTTTTGAAAAATTCGAATTTTTGTAAAAAACATCCGAAAAAATGCAAGGAAATATGTACAGAAACGATATTGCAAAAAAATGCGCGAGGTGTATAATCAAAATGTGATTAAAACGTTTCAACAAAAAACGATTCAGGTTTGTGCGGGCAAATTACACAATTGCAATATAGTAGAAATCAGGCTACAATGAAAGAAAGGGAAACGATTTGTCTGTAATAACAATTAATTGGAGGCAATATGGCGGAGACAAGAGAAAACGTCAAAAAGGAAAACAGAAAAGCGCGCCGACAGGGTAAAAGCTCAATCAGTGATGTGGCCCGTCTGGCTGGTGTGTCAGTTGGCACGGTATCCAACGCGCTTAATTCGGTGGGATATGTTAAGGATTCCACCCGGAAGCTGGTACTGGACGCAGCAAAAGAGCTGGGTTATGTGCCTAACCGCGCCGGGCGGATTTTGAAAACCGCGAAAACCGGTTTGATCATGCTGGCATTGCCGGATACGTCCAATGAGATATACTTCGGTATGATAGAAGGCGTGCAGGAAACGGTTAAAAAGCAAGGCTACTCCATGTTGCTGTACTATACCAATGGTAAACTAAACGAGGAACTGCAAGCGGTCCGGTTGTTGCAGGAGCGTGTTGTGGACGGCCTGTTCATGGTACACTTCTCCTATGACCAGGAGCTGTTGGACGCCGTTCTGCAAACGCCGGCGCCGATCGTGCTGTGTGGTATGTGCAACCATCTGTGGGCGAACCAGGGGTATCCGTTCGATACTATTTCCATCGATGTTCAACAGGGAATACATGACGCGGTCAAGCACCTCGCTTCGATGGGGCACAGCCGGATCGGATATTTGGCGGGGCCCAAAGGGTTGGAAGTGTATCGGCAGCGCTATGAAGGGTTCCAGACGGCTATGGAAGAGTGCGGGCTTATCTGCCCTGAAACATATGTGCAGTGGAACGATTATAATGAGCGTGGAGGATATAATTCAGGACGCATCCTGTTCCAGATGCAGGACCGGCCGACGGCGATTTGTGCGTCCAACGATCAACAGGCGATCGGATGCTGGGAAGCTGTGCATGACCTGAACGGAAAAATTCCAGAGGATATTGCGCTGACCGGTTTGGATAATCTGAAAATTTCCAAGATTCTCGACATTACCTCGTTTGGCATGCACGAAGACGAAATGGGCGAGGAGGCGGCCAGAATGATTCTTGCCAGACTGAAGTATCCGGCGGAGGAGCCTCAGAACCTTTATTTCCGTCCGCGTCTGATGGTGCGGAAAAGCAGTTTGGAAAAAATATAAGCTGATATGGTGCGGAATACTCTGTATACCATCATATTTATAAAATAAAACGATTCAATGTTTTTGAAAATAATCATAAAAAATACCATATAACACTTTGTAAAAATAAAATGAATCGTTTTAATAATTGCTTGACAATGAAATGGAGGGGAGACGCACAGACACCGTTGGATAACGAAACCAATACGACAAAATGGAGTGAGAAGAATGAAACAGTTAACGGATGCGTTCGTTTTACACAATGGCGTCAAGCTGCCCTGCGTAGGCTTCGGCACTTGGCAGACACCGGATGGAGAGACCGCAGTTCGCGCCGTAAAAGCAGCGATCGAAGCGGGCTACCGACATATTGACGGCGCCGCGGTTTATGGAAATGAAAAAAGTGTGGGTGAGGGCATTCGGTCGGGAATGGAATCAGCCGGCGTGCGCCGTGAGGAGCTGTTTGTGACCAGTAAGGTCTGGACAACGCACCGCGGGTACGAAAAGACGCTGGAGGCGTTCGAAAAGTCGCTGCATGATTTCGGCTTGGACTATTTTGACCTGTATCTGATTCACTGGCCGGCGAACGCGGGCAACTGTGAAAACTGGGACGAGATGAACCTGGAAAGCTGGCGCGCCCTGACCGAGTTGTATCGGGCGGGCAAAGTGCGCGCGATCGGCGTATCCAACTTCCTGCCCCACCACCTCAAATCCCTGATGGAGACCGGAGTAAAGCCAATGGTGGATCAAATCGAGTTCCACCCCGGCTATATGCAGGCGGAAACGGTTGCTTACTGCAAGGAAAACGGGATACAGGTCGAGGCGTGGAGCCCGATGGGCAGCGGAGCGATGTTCCAGAACGAGACCGTCAAGCAGATCGCGGAAAAGTACGGAAAAACTGTGGCGCATGTCTGTGTTCGCTGGTGCCTACAGCACGGGGTCGCCCCGTTGCCGAAATCGGTTACGCCGTCCCGCATCAAGGACAATACGAATGTGTTTGACTTCGTGCTTTCGGCAGAGGATATGGCGGTGATCGACGCGATGCCGCTGACCGGTTATTCGGGTAATAATCCGGATACGTTCAACGTGTTCTAAAATGAAATATTCTATAGATAACAAAACGGGAGGAAGAAAAATGATCAAACGTACTTTGGGCAGAACCGGTTATGAGGTATCCGCGCTAGGACTGGGTGGCTTCCAGTTTACCAGCATGTTCGACGTGGCACCCGAGGAGGCAGACGCGATCATCGATTATGCAATCGCGCATGGCGTGAACCTGATCGATACCGCACAGTGCTATGGCGGCGGCGAAAGCGAAGCGATCGTAGGCCGTGCGCTACAGCGCCATCCGGATGATAAGCCGATTATTTGCGCCAAGGTGGGGCATCTGCACGAGGGCATCCTCGCAGGAATGAAGGAGCGCGCGATCGAGGCGTTTCAGGATCCGAAAAAAATCATGGCCACCATCAAGCATTCCATGTGGCTGATGCGCGTCGACCATTTTGACATCCTGCTTATGCACGAGGTTGAGCGCGAGTGGAAGGCGAACTTTGATACGGCGGACTGCGTGATTATGGAGGTGCTGGAGCAGCTTAAAAAGGAGGGGCTGACCCAGTATATCGGCGGCTCGTCGTGGGACTGCTCCGCGCTGGCGAAGATGACGCGTACCGGTCGGTTCGACGTGGTCATGGTCGCGGGGGGCATCAGCCTGCTCAACCGCTGGATGTTCGATGAACTGATTCCGGCGGCAAAGGAGCACGATGTTGGCGTGCTGGTCGGCGGCTGCTTAGGGCAGAACAACCCGGGGCTGGTCAATAAGGACCGTGCGGCGCTGGAGGCTTTCCTGCAGTCGGAGGATGAAAAGGTAGTCTCGCAGGCGCGCAAGCTCTCCAAGCTGTACGACTTGTCGGACGAGCTGGGGCTGAATATGGTGCAGCTCGCGGTGCGCTATGTCCTGTCTTTCCCAGAGATCCACTCGCATACGCTGGGTGCCCGCGCGCTGGCGCACATCCAGGATAACATCGCAACAGTCGAGATGGGGCCGCTGGCTTCCGAGTATGTGACCCGCATCAATGCGATCCAGGATGAGGGCAACACGGATATGAAGCTCAAGGAATTCACCAATGTGTTCAAGAAATAACAAACATACAGAAAGGACTAGAAAAGTATGATCCAGAAATTAAAATACGGCGAACCGATGCTGAAGGTCAAGTACATCGAGGACGAAAGTAACTACGAGATCAGCATGATGGCGATCCTGATCAACCTGTCCTATGACGTGAAGGAGGACATTCTGCTCGAGGGCATCCCGCTGCAGCCGATGAAAGGCACGATTGTCGGCCACACTACCGTCCCCCATATCGACAAGGCGGTTATTGTGGAAAACTATGAGGAGTTGGCTGCGGATCCCAATGTGTTCGACAAGTTTGCCGAGGCGTGGCCGCAGATGTACACCCTGCGTCCGGAAGAGCGCTTCAAGGGCTTGCCGTTCTACCATGCCGAGGGCGAATTCGTCCACGACGGTATGATCTATATCGATAGCAACTGCATCGCCCAGCCGCATAACCTTGGCCTGCATCAGAATCATCCGCGCGATATCGACGAATACCACTGCCTGCTGCTCGGCGCAGGTGCGATGCAGATGTTTCATGAAAAGGACTTCGACACCAAGTTCCGTGAGATGCAGATGGCGCCTGGCATCGTCCATGACGTGCTTTTTGATGCGAACGGCGGTTACCAGTGGCATCAGTTCCAGTCTTTCGCGCCGACAGTATTCATGGGCATCCACATCACACGGAAAAAAGCGGACTGAGGGAGCGGGATCATGGCCAAAAAAGCGGCATTTTTCCATACGACTCTGGCGACGCCCGCGCCGATGAAAGCGGCGTTCCATGAGCGGTACCCAGATGCGGAGCTGATCACGATCCTAGAGGACGGCGTGCTGCCCGAAGTGATTGCCAACGGTGGGCTGCCGACCCCATCCATCGTCAAGCGGATAGTGGAGTACGGCGCGATCGCACAGGAGCAGGGCGCGGCAGTATTCGTCTGTATATGCACCACGCTGGGAATTGCCGTGCGTGAGGCGCAGAAAGCAGTATCCATCCCGATGTTGACGATCGACGGCCCAATGCTCAAGCAAGCGGTCCAAAGTGGGGAGCGGATCGGCATGCTGATCACGTTCCCGCCGACCGCGCGGACTTCCAAGGCCGCAGCTCTGGCCTTTGCAGCAGACTGTGGGTGCGAAGTGACCGTTGATGTGATCGTGGTGGATGGAGCGCGCGACGCATTGAACGCAGGGGATAAGCAGGAGCACGACCGACTGATCGTAGAAAAGGCAAAAGAGGCGGCAGCGGCTTACGATGTGCTGGTGTTCGCGCAGGTAACGATGCTGGACGCTGCGGAGCAGTGCGGCAGCCTCAGTGTGCCAGTGCTGACCAGCGTCCAGTCTGGCTTGGAGCAGCTTGCGGCATATTTTGCATGACAGGAGGCAGGACATGAAAATCACAGATGTAAAAGCAACGATTCTGAAATACCAGTACGAGAACGGCATTGCGGACGCGCAGAATTTTTTTTCGATCCGTTCCGCTGTGCTGGTGCAGGTCTACACGGATGAAGGGATTGTTGGACTTGGGGAGTCGGCCTGCTTTGGCGGACCTCCGGAAACGACAAAAATCGTGATCGAGACTGAGCTGAAGCCCATCGTACTGGACCAGGATCCGACCAATATCCAGCTCGTCTGGCAGCGTATGTTTGACCGGACCCGTCAGCACGGTAGGAGCGGGCTGATCTTCGCCGCGATGAGTGGCATCGACATCGCGCTGTGGGATATTTTGGGCAAAAAGGCTGGGCTGCCGGTTTATAAGCTGCTGGGCGGCTACGCGGATAAGGTGACGCCCTACGCCAGCTCGGGCTTCTACTCGCGTGGCAAGGATACTCAGGCGATCGCCGCAGAATGCCGCAGCTATTTCGAACGCGGCTTCCGGTATGCGAAGATCAAGATCGGCCGTAATCCGGAGGTGCTGATGACACCGCTGCATAACATGGCGTTTACCGAGGAGTGCCGGTATTCCTTGGACGAGGATCTGGAGCGCGTGGCGGCCTGCTGCGCCGTGGCGAAGGAGTACGGCGCGCGCATCATGGTGGACGCTAATAACAACTGGAACACCTTTACGGCAATACAGATGGGGAAAAAGTTACAGGAAATGGGCGTGTACTGGTTGGAGGAGCCGCTTCATCTGGATAATATCGACGGTTCGGCGGAGCTTGCCGCCGCGCTTGATATGCCGGTGGCAGGATATGAATCCGAGGTCGGATTTTATCGATTCCGCGAATTCATCCAGCGGAGGGCGATCGACATCGTGCAGCCGGATTGTGTCTGGACGGGTGGTATTACGGAATGCCGCCGAATTGCTAACCTTGCGCTGGCGCATAATCTGCCGTGCAACCCGCATGTGTTCTCATCGGGCGTGAGCCTGGCGGCTAACCTGCACTTCCTGGCCTCGCTGCCGAACGCAGGCCTGTTTGAAATGGACCGCAACGTGTATCCGCTGCGCGACGAGCTGCTGACTGAGAAGATCGATATCGCGGCGGACGGTTTCGTCTATGTGCCGCAGGGACCGGGGCTCGGCATTGAGCTGAATATGGATACGGTGGAAAAGTATAAAGCCTGATACCCTGTGGGATAGGGCGCAGCAACACAACGATATACAGGAAAAGGAGCATATAAAAATGGCAATGACAAAGGAACAGGAGAACGAATTGGTCGCCAAGCTGCAGGAGAATATCCGCTTTCAATATGAACCGGAAAACAAGGAGCCGTTGACTAATGAGCGTATGGCGGAGATCGCTAAGGAGCTGGAGCAGTATCCGAGCGGCTTTGTAGCGGCCTGCCTGGAAAAAGGTCACCGCAGAGTGGACTACTATACCTCGCGCATGGATAAATATTATACCGACGCATCCCTACACTGCACAAATACCAAGATCGGCGCGCGTTGTGGTTTTGTCGTGACTATGCGCGTGGGGGTGCCGGTGCCGGAATTTGACGCGCCGACGCGATACGACCTCTTACGCCTGATCGATGCAAGCCCCAAGCCGGTCACGTTGGTCATCCAAGTGGACGAGCCGGAGGCCATGCGTCTGGCCGACAGCAACTTCGGCGGCCAGTATGGACGGGTATGCAATATCCTTGGCGTGAAGAATGTCATCTGCGACGGCGCGATCCGCGATGTGGAGGAGCTGGAGGGCTACGGCATGCAGCTGATGATCCCAGGAACCATTGCCTCCACAGCCCCGTCCATGATCTATGAGCTCAACGGCAAGGTGGAAGTAGCCGGTATGGAGGTCGAGCCCGGCGAGCTGGTCCATATGGATCGGGACGGCGCGGTCAAGTTCAAGGCCGAAATGCTGGAAGAGCTGCTCGCCATGTGCAAAGCGGAAAAGTGGGCGGAAGATGAAACCAATAAGGTGATCGAACAGGCCAAGACGGTGGATGAATGCATCCATGCCTACGAGATCTGCCATCTGCGGTGCAATCCGGCAAAGGAGGACTGACCGCACGCGTTGCGGAAGGAATACTTCCGGCAGAGAACAGGGCGGCTGGCGGTCGGCATCCAGCCGCTCTTCCATTATGATACGGCGTGCAGGACAAGGGAGGAATACAATGGAACACAGGCCATTTTCTTATAAAAATGCGGAGGAATTCAAAGCAGATTGCGCCGTGCTTCAACACGGGCTTCCCTATGCGGAAGATACTTCGATTCTGAGAGAGGCTCTGCAGTGCGGCACCCATACGATAAAAAACCGCCTGCTCGCTCAGCCGATCGAGGGGTTTGACGCGGACGCGGACGGCGGTCCGAATGAGCAGGTCGTCGAGCGGTACCGGCGTTTGTCGCAGGGAGGCTCGGGTACGATCTGGATGGAGTCGATATCCGTCAATTTTGAGGGAAAATCTGGCGCGAAGCAGCTCTGGATCACAAAAGATAATGTTAATAGGTTCCGTGGGTTGGTGGACACCATTCATGAAAGCGGCTGCCCCTATGTGGTGGCACAGCTCACCCATTCCGGCCGATACAGCAATCCGGACGGGCAGCGTCGGGCGATCTGTGCGTTTTCCAATCCGCTCATTCCCAAGGAAAACAGCCGTATCATTACGGACGAGGAACTGGACGGCCTGCGCGGGGACTATGTAGCCGCTGCCCAGTTAGCAGAGCAGGCGGGCTTTGACGCAGTCGATATCCGAGCCTGCCATGGATATCTGCTCAACGAACTGTTCGCCGCATATCATCGCCCGGGACGTTACGGCGGCAGCTATGAGAATCGGACGCGACTGCTGCGCGATATTGTGCGCGATGTGCGGGAGCATACTGGACTGGCGGTAGGGGTGCGTCTGAATGTCACGGATGGTCTGCCGTATCCTTATGGATGGGGCTGTGATCCGGACGATGCGAAAAAGCAGGATATGGCCGAGCCGCTCCGTCTGGTGCAGGAACTGGCGGAGCTGGGGGTTTCCATCCTCAATGTCAGCGCGGGAATCGGTGCCTGCACGCCATATATGATCCGGCCCTATGACCGTGGTGCGGCGATACCGGATGAACACCCGCTGGAGGGTGTCGAGCGCTTGCTGCAATCCGCGCGCATGGTCAAACAGGCGGCGACGGGTGTTTGCGTCGTCGCTTCCGGTTTTACCTGGCTGCGGGACTATGCGCCGATGGTCGCCGCCGGCGGCATACGGGATGGATGGTTCGATTTGGCGGGCTTTGGCCGCCAGTGGGTTGCAGCCCCATACTATGCAGACGATATCCTGTCCGGCCGGCGGCTGCAAAAGCCCTGTATGGCGTGTGGGGGCTGTACGGCGCTGATCAAGAGTGGGCAGGAAATGCGTTGCGTACGGAAATAACGAGGAAAGGAGACAACCATGCAATACAAATTGGGGCTTTTGGCGAAAGATATCCATAATTCCGTGCTGCCCCGTGCCTATACGTTCTTCGGCAAAAGCATCGGCGTGGATGTGGATTTCACCATCTGCAATGTGCCGCCGGAACGGCTGGACGAAACCGTGCAGACTATGAAAGAGCAGATGAAGGGCTTTACGGTGACGATGCCGTATAAGGTGAAAATCATGGAATACTGTGATGCGTTGGATGAGTCGGCAGAAAAATGTGGCTCAGCCAATACGATCCTTGTGCGGGATGGCAAGCTGATCGGCTATAATACCGATGGCTGGGGCATGATCAAATCGCTTGGGCTGAAAGGTGTCGATTTTGCCGGAAAGCATGTGGCTATGGTCGGTGCGGGCGGCGTTGCCCTGTCGATCGCGTATAACCTTTCTGTAAATAGCGTAGCAAAGGTGGATGTACTCAACCTGTTCGAGGAAGAGACAAAGCGGCTGACCGACAGGATGGGGCCTCTGTTTACCGGTCATATACTGAATGCGGAAAATCTGTGCGCCTGCGCGGACGGTGCGGATGTATTCATCAACGCCAGCGTTTTAGGACAGGTCGGCTATGACGATTATGCGTCGCTGGACTTCCTGGACAGGCTTCGGCCGGACGCGGTGGTGTTTGATGTCAATTATTCCAATCCGGCTGCCCGGCTGCCGGCTGCGGCGGCCGCACGCGGGCTGCGCAGCTATGTTGGAAATACGATGAGTTCCTGCCAGGGGATCCGCGCGATGGAGATCTGGACCGGTACCGCGCCCACAGATGAAGCGGCGTGCGAACTGGTCGCCCTGATCGAGCGCGGGGACTGATAGGACAAAAACAGCAGAAAAAGGAGTGAAACACAATATGGATAAAAAAGATACGATCCGCAAGGCATTTGAGGCGGGCGGCGGGATTTTTCGTATGGTCCCCACTTTCGTAACCAGAACCTTTAACCTGCCGGGCTACCGCCTGAAAATCCATCCGGACGATTATTATGCCTACGGTATGGAGGCGGGCGCGGTCATGGAGCGCTGGTTCAGCTCGGTGAACCGTACCCGTAACAATAACCTGAAGCGTGAGGACGAGGGACTGAGCTATATTCTCTGTCCGGATGGACAGCAGATCACGCTGGCTGACGCGGTCGCGGAACTGAAAGAGGAATTGATAGGCAGGGAATTGCAGGAGAAGTACGGCACATGGCCGATTTTCGCCAAGTTTTTTGACTACAAAAATCCGCTGTATTTCCACTTCCATCCGGACGACGCAGTAGCGGAAAAAGTTGGATGTTCGGCCAAGCCGGAATGCTATTACTTCCCACCGCAGTTGAACAACTATGCAGGCGAGCGCCCCTCGACCTATTTCGGCTTCAACCCGAATGTGACGAAAGCGGATGTGCGGGAACGGCTCGAGCATTTCGGGGACCGTGACACCCATATCACATCGCTTTCCCGCGCGTTCGATCTGGAGATCGGCACAGGCTGGTACATACCGGCCGGCGTGCTGCACGCGCCAGGTTCCCTGCTGACCTATGAGCCGCAGTGGAGCACAGACCTGAACTGTGTGTTTGAAAATGTCGTCTGCGGCGAGGTATACGCGGAGAGGTTCCTGACCGACATCTGTCCGCCGGATGAGGAAAATAAGGTGGATTATATCATGGATGCGGTGGACTGGGAGAAAAACTTCGATCCGGACTTCAAGGAGCACTATTTCCGCCCGCCGGTAGAGCTGTCCAAGACGGATGAGAACCTGACGGAAAAGTGGATCTGCTACGGCAATGATTACATCACCGCCAAGGAAACGACCATTGCGCCGCGCAGCACGGTCACACTGACCGACCGCGCCGCTTATGGCTGTGTTCTGCTGCAGGGCTACGGCAAATTCGGCAGTTTCGACGCGGAGGCAGTCAACATGATGCGGGTCGGGGACTTGACTGCGGATGAATTCTTCGTGAGCAAGGATCGCGCGCAGAGCGGTGTCCGAATCACGAATAACAGCCAGACTGAACCGATGGTAATCCTCCAGCATTTTGGACCGGATAACGCGGTTTATGTGCAGAAATAATCAAACGGAGCGGTACTTTGTACCGCTCCGTTTGATTGTTTAAAGAATAAAAGAGAATGTACAGTCAAACATAGCGCATGGCTGCAGCGGGGAGGCGACAGCAGTGCGTCGTCTGCGTCAGCGCGATGCCGGACGGCTGCCAGTCGATAGCGAGCAGGCGGGGAGCGATCAGAAGAAGGCGGGGATACAACAAGAGGGGCGCGTCTTCCAGTTCGGATCAGATGCGGTAGCGTCCGCTTTGGAAATATAGTGTTGATTGATAAGACGTTGAGTGGCAAATCCTAATATCTGGCACGGGGCCGCGTGTTACACGGACGCATGCGGTCAAGCCTCAGCCGACTGGAGAGACTCCTGCGGGGGGAGGGGGGGCAGAGAGTTTTGTAAAAATTGCTGTTGTTGCTGTGGTCAAGCATGTTGTCATGTTACCTGTAATATGTGAAAATAGGATAAACAAAACGTGAAAACCTCTAAAACCGCATTTGAAGAGGCCGGACGCGCCAACGCGACAATCAGGGGATACATTTTACGGATGCTGGTCAAGAGCCGCCAGCATGCCTTATGGTTCGGCGCATCTCCAACGACCTGATGAAAGGCGGCCTGGTTTCCGATCCTGACATTTGGGAGCCACTCAAGTATCTTACCGATATGGGGCTAATTGAGTTCACCGATGTACGCATCACGCCCTACACAGCCTATGAGCGTGACGGCGTGGCCCGTCTGACCACCAAGGGGATTCGGTTCATTGAGAACGGCGGCGATGATGAAGCGTGGATTGATCTGTAATGGCTGATAAACCGCGTAAGCCGCGCTCTGATTCACGAATGTACCAGTTGCCAAAAGGGGGGGATTAGGTAAACGAAATGCTGACAAAGGACAACATGAGCTAACGTGACATTCAGCACTGGCTTGAGACACAACATAGCACGAAGGTCAGCATTTCGTCAATCTCCCACTATGTTTTCCGTATCTATGAGACGGCGGATCGTGTGGCGAAAGACCTCGAAAAGACAAAATTCATCGTGGATTTGATAGGTGAAAATTGCGATATTAACACGGTGAAAGTGACCACAGCAATTATACCTATCCTAATTTCTGTTGCTTAAAAGCCTTGAACAACTTTAAGACGATAATTATTTCTTTCTTCTGTGTAACCGGAAAGCGGAGAACGCTGAGGAATTCCTCTATAGCTGGTATACTGCCAAGCCGTTACTTCAAGCAGGGGCAACATGAGCGGGTGTGCGTGACATGCCTCCCCCTAATGTTACCCCTAACATAATGAAAGCAACGAGATCTATGTGCTCCAAATGGAAAAATAAGTTGAGATAACTGCAATAAAATGAAAATAATAGAAGTTTTTTGGAGGTATATACTGCAAAAAATGACTTCGAATCCCACCTTCTCCGCCATATAATCGCACTTTTTCTTGATGGAAAAGTGCGATTTTTTAGTCCCAATTTCCTTGTCGATCCACATGCTCCCGTCGGATAACTATGCAAAATGTTTTGCAATATTGCCTGAAATATAGTAACTTTGGTACTATAAGAAAGAGAGAGGTGCCGCATGGTGCGGAAAACAGTCTGTACCTCCGTGTTGAAGGCCGTGCTGGCCGGGCTGCAGTCGGGCGCATAGGACGGTTCAGAGTTCTCGATGAGTTGCTGGGCGCAGGAGGGCGTGGCTGCAGCCTACCAAAGCAGGGCCGTTTCGGACGAGTTTGATTTGGGTGCAGATTGCCTATTCTTTGGGGAATCTGGTGTTCGGCGGCAGCAATAACCCGTCGGACAAAAACTGCCTGATCTACCGGCATACGTTTACGCTCGATCTGTACAGCCGTCAGGTTGCTGCCTCCTCTCATCAGGCCATTCCCTGTTTGGTTTCTTCCGTATCGTGGCGGAACGACTACCATCCTGTAAAGCGCTGAGTGTTTTCACCGGCCTTTAGGTTGGTGAGAACAGACAGGGTGTCAATATACAAAGAACAGTCTCGGATCAGATCCGAGGCTGTGTGGGTTGTGATCTGCCAAAGTGCCAAAATGGGGGAGGGGCTCTGCCGGATAAAACTGCCGAACTGTGGCGTTGTGAAGCCGGTTTCTGTTTAGACAATAGGATAGATCTTGCCCTTGCTGATGAGCCTTGCGCGGAGTGGAGGGCGAATGCGTTTTTACATACATATACTCTTGAACTTCTTTTATAAGTGAATTTATATCACAAAGAAAAAGGGGCGGCTGTGATACCACAGCCGCTCTGGTATAATCATTTCGCTTAAGGATAGCGCGCCGCTCGGTATCATGATAAACTGATATGGCTTGACTCCATGCACCGGCCTGCCTTTTACGATAAAATAAAACCGGCGTGGGAGCAAAAATAAACCGTTTCCCGTGAACCGTGCGGATACACCGGAGGCGCCAATCCCATTGCCCTCCTATGCTTCGCAAGGCAAGTCGGGAATCTCGTCGCATAATTTGCGGCCTGCCCTCTGCCGCAGATGTTCGTTTGCCTGATTGAGCGGGCCGAACGTTTGGCATGGGCAGAACACATATCGGCAGGCATCCATTACAGCACATGCGGACTGTAACGTCTGTTTGGTGATCGGCTGATAGGCATGTTCGGAAATGACCTCCGCTGCCAGCATGGACGCGACAGGATAATCCATGTCGTTTTCATGCAGGATTCCGGCGGCGAACGGGATGCCGTGCTGTTGCAAGCGGCGGTATATCGGGAGTCCGCTGCCGCCTCCGCCGATGACAAACACCTGCGGCTGCCCCCGCGCTGCCTGCAGTTCTGGAAAGCCAAAGGCTTCATTATAGGAACCGGAGGTGATTCCATACAGTTCGGCAATATAGCCGCCGGAGAAAATCTCTTCCGACGTACCGTAGCGGTCTACCGCGTTGTGCCGGACACAAAGGATGTGATCGGATACCTTTTGCGCCAGATCGATCTCGTGCAGGGACATAACGACCGCCAGTTGTTTTTCGCGCACCAGTTGTTTGAGCATAGACAATAATTCGAGCTTATAGCGGATGTCCAGAAAGGAGGTTGGCTCGTCAAGCACGATTACTTCAGGCTCCTGGCAGATGGCGCGTGCCAGAAGTACGCGCTGCCGCTGCCCGTCGCTGATCTGCGAAAAGTCGCGGTCATACAGCTCCTCCGCATGCACCAGCGCCATAGCTTCCCGCACTTTGCGGCGGTCAGCGGCGGATAAAACGCCCATAAGCCCTGTATAGGGATACCGTCCCGTGCTAACTATATCCCCGCAGGTCATCAGTTCAGGCTGGACACGCTCAGTCATCAGGACGGACATCGACTGTGCAACTGTCTGCTCCGACAGGCTGCGCATCGCGCGGCCGTCCAGATATACGGTCCCGCCAATCAGGGCAAGCTGCCGAATGATGCTTTTCAATATAGTGGATTTACCTGCGCCATTCGGCCCGATGAGCGACAGGATCTCGCCTTTGCGGACGTGAATCTCAATATCGCGGATCAGAGGAACGCCGCGATACCCTACTGTCATGTGTTCCGTGCGGATTTTATAGGTATCCACAGCGGCTTCCTCCTTTCATCCTGCCTGCATCCTGCGGCGCACCATGATGTAAATGACGACCGGTGCGCCTAAAACCGCTGTTACTGAGCTGATGCCTAGTTCGGTAGGAGCAAAAGCTGTGCGCGCGATCAGATCGCAGAACAGGCTGAAGGCCGCGCCGCCCAGAAAAGAGCCGGGGATGATCAGAAGCGGTTTGGCAGTCTGGAACAGGCTTTTTACAAGATGCGGTACCGCAATGCCGACAAACGAGATCGGTCCGGCAAAAGCGGCCACGCATGCGGATAACAGGCTGGACAGCAAAATCAGGGATAAGCGGAAGGCCCGAATATTCACCCCCATATTCCGCGCATAGACCTCGCCCATCTGATAGGCGCTGATCGGCTTAGAGAGCAGGAAGGTAAGCAGCAGCGCGGCCAGCACAACGGGTGCCATGATGTAAATGTTTTCCCATGAAATGCCGGAAAAGCTGCCCATTGACCAGTTATGAAGATTGACGATATTGAAATCATCGGCAAAGGTTACAACAAAATCCGTAACCGCAGAACAGATATTGCCGATCATTACGCCGCAGATGATGAGCAGCGACATTTTCCTGACCTTCTGGGAAATGAGCAGCACAAACCCCATGCATAGCATGGCGCCCACAAAGGCCGCCGTAATCATCAGCGCCGAGCCGATGATCAGGCCGTGCGCAAGTGCGCCCACCAAAGCCAGCGAAACCATCAGTCGGGAACCGGATGAAATGCCCAGAATAAACGGGCTGGCAATAGGGTTGGCAAAAAAGGTCTGCAGCAGAAAACCGGAAACCGACAGCGCGCCTCCCAGTAAAACCGCGGCCAGAATGCGCGGCAGGCGGATGTCCCAGATGACGGCGGCGTTTTCACCGCTGCGAAACAGCAGGATGTGCAGCACTTCGCTGACGGACAGATGCAGGCTGCCCGAATGGATGTTCCAGATCAGCAGGGCCAGCAGCAGTATGGCCAGCATGCCGAAGGATAAGATATAACGCCTGGTTCGTTTTTCTTCCATAGGTACCTTCTTTTATGTCAGCCGATGCAGGTAGGTCAGAGGTTCCGGAGCCTCTTCGGTCAGTACGGCGTGGATATCCAGAATCATATCGCCAAGGCCCATCGTGGACTGGAACAGGTTTTGTCCGGTACACCACACGTCGCCGTTCCGGACTGCCTTGAAATCAGCGAGTAGCGGGCTTTTGGCCAGCAACTCGTCGATGGAATGCAGTTCCCCGTCAATCGTGCTGTTATAGATGATGACATCCGCGTCTTTGGCTCCCGTATAAAACATCTCCATCTGCATATTCATGGTAGAGAGTGCGTTGTCATTCCCAAGGTCGCTGAAGATGTATGTTCCGCCCGCCATTTCGATCATTTTCGCCACATAGTCGTTGGACTTGCGGACATTGGCGGAACCATTGGAATTGATATAAAAGAACGCGACGGTCTTGCCGGTGTTCTCCTGCTCCATCACAGGCCGCAGGCTGTCGAGCGCCTGCTGATATATGGCTTCCGCCGCCTCCTCACGGTTCAGCAGCACTCCGTACAGCTTCAGCCACTCCATGCGCCCCAGCGGGCTGCTCTCGTAGCTGGAGCGCTCTACCAGTACGGGTACGCCCAACCGTTCGAGCTGTTCTTTCACCTCGGGTGAATGATAGATCATGGTCGATTCGACCGCCAGATCGCATTGCTCAGCATAAATCAGTTCATAATCCGGCGCACTGTATTTGCCGGCGTACAGCATCGCTCCGTTTTGCATTGCGGCTTTGGCCTCATCAATATACCAGCCTCTTTCGTCTGTGCCGGACAGCCGGATGCTGCCGATACTGTCCAGCGCGCAGAACAGGTCCATGGCAGAGGTTGCAACCAGATAGATATGGTCCAGCGGTTGCGTAAGGACAACGGTCGTATCCGCCAGCCCATCCGGCACCGGCTTGTTTTCCGGAACGACAAGATAATCGTTGCCGTCGACAATATGGATTAACGCATAGCCGCCGGTGTAATAATCGACTGTGAACTGGTCGGCGTATTGCAGGTCAAGGCCGCTTTCCACCGTGAGGCTGTCCCAACTGACTGCGGAAGGCTCACCTGACACCGGCTCGGATGCGGGGGAGCAGGCGGCCAGCAGAACGGCAAGCGAAAGGATGGCCGCCGCCATTCCATGCCTTTTCATGATGCCGCCGGAGAAAGGGAAGCCGAATCGAAGCGTAGCGCGTAATCAATTTCATGCGGCTGGCTCATTGCAACCGTATCAGCAACCACCGCCATTTTCCAGTCAAAACAGGTCACGGGGATGGTAAACACCGAACGGTCGTTTTCAATGACAGCGTCATAGCGCACATCAGCAACCTTCATGTAGTCGTAGTTCGAGCTGCTCCAGACGATAGTTGCCGTGACCTCGCCGTCCCTGACCGTCACCTGCGCGGGCGATTCCACGCTCGCGCGGCCGGAGCCGCCCTCCAGGGCGATGTCAACCTGATAGCTGCCATCCGCCAGCGCCAGCTCCTCCGGCGTTGTTACGACGCCGGAGGCAAAAGCGTCAACCGGCAGGGAATCGGCGCGGAACACCAGCGTGCGGTCGTACCATTTTTCCTTGTTTTTGCTGAATGCGGCGCAGGGGATGCCAGCATCCAGCGCATCGACCGGCACGGTATAGGTGTGGGCGCCTGCGGCCTCTTCGACAAACGGGATATATGCCGTCTCGTCTGCGGCTGCGGCCTGCTCGCCCGTACCCATATAGACATACAGGTAGCCGGCTCCGCCCATGGTCATTTGTGCGGTCATGCTTCCGTCCTTTACGGTAAGCCGACAGGCGACGATATGGAACATGGATGAGCTGGAGTCTACCGTTACATCGTATACGCCGTCCCTGATCTGAGAGCCGTCGATCGGTGTCATATCCTCCGCAACAACGTCTTCTACGCCGGCCATCTCGTCGGCGGAAGCGACTGCGTCATTTACGGGTGGAATATCGGATTGCTGACCATTTCTATCAGCGGTGCAGCCCACCCCGAACAGCAGCAGGGCCGTTAGAGTGGCAAGTGGTACAAGGTTGCCTGTTCTCATGTGTTTAGCGCGGTTTTCGTGAGAATACCGCATCCTCCTTTTGCAAAAAAATGTTCCCTCGACATTCTGAACGGGGTCCGGCCTGAGAAGCCGCACCCCGTTCAGAACAAGAAGTATAAAAAAGCAGAAAGATAAGGAAAGAAAGCTGTTTGAAATAATCAGCCTAATTTTGCCGCTGCAGCCTGTGCGTGCTGTACCAGCAAGTCCTGGATCGCTTCGAGCTGCCCTAAGCCCTCTACGATCGTAATCACTTCATAACCGGCGTCCTCGAAAGCGGTTTTCCAGGCGCCTTCCTCATCGCCGGCCATATCGTTGTTGGCATGGTCGCCTGCCACGATCATCAGCGGACGAAGCACTACCTTTTTGTAATTGCCGGCCTGGACAAGCGACAGGACATCCTCTAACGTCGGAGAGGCTTCCACCGTGCCGACAAAGTAATTGGCATGGCCGCCGTCCGTCAACACCTGCTGCATCCTGGCATATACGCTGTTGGAATCGGCCTCGGTCCCGTGGCCCATAAAGCAGATTGCGGTTTCGCCGTCGTCATATTCCGCAGTCGCCGCGACGATTGCATCCGCGACGGCCTGGAAATCCGCGTCACTGGTCAGCAGCGGTTCGCCGATGACTACCTTTTCAAAAGAATCGCTGTACTCCGCGAGTTCATTGACCAGATCATTGTATTCCAGACCATTCATCAGATGGGTCGGCTGAACGACCAGATTTTTGACACCGTTATCAGCGGCGCGGTCCAGCGCCTCGCCAACGTTGTCAATCACTTCGCCATCGCGGTCCTTGACGTGGTCAAGGATGATTTGGCTGGTAAAGCCGCGGCGTACCGAGTAGTCAGGGAATGCTTCCTGCATGGCTTTCTCGATGGCGCCGATCGTAAGCCGGCGGTTGTCGTTATAGCTGGTGCCGAAGCTGACAACCAGCAGTTCGTTTTCGCCAATATCGTCCTGATTGAGCGGATCGTCCAGACTGGCGTCTCCGGTATCATAGTTTTCATCGGGGGCAGTCTGTTCTGTCTCCCCGCCGGCCGCGGTTTCAGCGTGGGTATCCGTGTTGTCTTCCGCCTGCGTTTGAGTGGAAGCGCATCCGGCCAGCAGAGAAGCAAGCAGGGCGGCCGATAGCAGGACAACCAGCAGTTTTTTAAGTTTCATTTTTGTTTTTCCTCCTTTTGGGGGACATCCCCTGTGATGTATATAAAATGCACACCACTTCTGAAAAAGTACAGGAAAAACAAAACCCTTTTACTGCATATGACGTGCAAATAAAAGGGTCGTAAAGAGACAAACGCGGCTACAGTACGACCAATTACTCGTGATCTGGAATGTGATTCCTGTACCAACAGGCGGCAGGTTTCCTGACTTGCAGATCGCTACGCACGGCCGCCTTCCCGGTTTGCACCAGTGGACTGAATGGACGCGCATTCCCTGCTTACAGTGACGAGATCGTACAGGCTTCCCACCTGTTTCCCTTTTAACCCGCATCTTCGACAGATAAGGAAGTGCAGGCACCGACTGCTCGCTGTATTCAGTTTTGAATCTATTCCTCATTATACAACCTATATCGCAGATGTCAAGCAGATACTTTGGATAAGCTTATTGAACTTTTATAAATCCGCTGCCGATCTGTGCTATGATAATAAACGGGCAGGTGAACGATATGACGGATATTCCTTATATCATAGCAGATTTCGCGCGGAGGGTATGGGAATGAACAAAGGTATTAACGCTGTCAAAAAATAAGGAAGCGTTTTGCTGCTTCCTTGAGATAGCAGAAGCTTTGAGAAAAGCTCTGGTCTGAATCAGACCAGAGCTTTTTTGCTGCATAAAAATCAGGCAGGAGCGGGAAAAACTTTGCTGATTGAACGGCGCATCAAAACACTCGGCCGGCAAAGAGGGGATACAGAAAGCCGCTGCAGATATGCGCCGAAGCGCTATAGCAGATTTTGTGTCCGGTACGAGCGGGGTGTAGCCTTATACTGTTCCTTGAATTTTTTGTAAAGTAGCTGGTGTTATTGAAGCCGGTTGAATAACAGATATCAGATATGCTGTTTTTGGTGCTTGTCAGTAGCTGCGCGGCTTGTAGCAGGCGGAACTGGTTGACATATTCGATCGGCGTCATTCTGGAAAGCTCGGAAAAGCAGCGGAAGCATTCGCTTTTGCTAATGTTGGCGGCTGCAGCGATCTCGGAAATCGTGATGGGCTGCGCATAATTTTTGCGAATGAAATGCAGCATAGTCCGCATGCGCTGCTCCCGCAGGAATTTGCTGCTGTTCTCGGAAACCGAAGCGGCCTTGGGCAGGATGGCAAGCAGATTGCGCCAAATGCCGATCAAATGCTCCAGCAGGAACAGCTCATAGGCGGTATGGGTGCTTTCGGCGTAGTACATGCGCTTGAGCAGTTCCAGAACCACATGCCCCTCCTTGCGTTCCGGCGTGATGACAAAGGCCTCTGGATGGCGGGAAGTCAGCGGGGCCGCATATTTTTCACAGTTGGAGACTTGAAACAGATTGGTCAGGAACTGCGGGAGCAAAACCACATTGTAGCCAATGGCGTTTGAGGAAAGCGCTTTCATCATATGTACGGCTTCCGGCGCGATATAGATAGCGCTGCCCTCGCTAACTATATAGCGGGTGCCGTTGACCCGATATTCCGCATTTCCTTTCAACATGATCTGAAGCTCAAACTCATTGTGCCAGTGGCTTGGGAAACTGCCGTCTGCAAACGTGTCGAAATGGTCCACAAATTCGGATAGGGGGAACATCTGGTTCAAATAGGTCAATTCCTCTTTTACTGCGTGCAGCGCGCTGATATTTTCCATACAGGGCTTCCTCCTTTGCAGAAGTAGTTTTAAAGTCTCATGAAGGCGGAAAAAGGGCGTTGTGAGAAATGTACAATAGGGAAAACGAATTTTGCGTTTTAACCACGGATATGCCTATAAATAGTTAAGAAAAAATCAAAAAACAAAAATGCTGTTGTTCAATGTGACGATAACAGGACTGGAGAGGGATAGAAATGACGTTGGATTTGCCTGAAACTGTTGCGATATTCCCAGTGGCGTGGGAGGATAATTACAATTCCTGAAATTAAATTGATTGAACCCCTTGTGCTTTCATAGTACTATACCAGTATAAAAGAGTTGCCGGTAATTTTCAAGAGCATTATCCTAAATGAACGGAAGATTGAAAGGGGCTGTAAAAAGTGCGGAAATCAGAACTTTTTCTCGGAGAAGCGAAAAGGACGACCGCCTGCATCATACCGGCATGGATATACGGGGCGGCACCGGAAAACGATTGGATGCAAGCGGTCCAGTTGGCATAGTTCCGGCTACGATTTTCCCAGCTTGCACAATGCTTGAGGGAAAACGGATTGCCTTGGGGCGATCCGGATTGTGATTGGAAAGAGAAAGGAGTTTTTCAGTTGGAGCATACTTCGGAAATCCAGCGGAGCAGAGAGGACCACGTTGTCAGCCTGCGGGAAAAGATATGCTATGGTTTGGGCGATTCGGCCTGTAACGTGGTATACGGCCTGTGCAGCACGCTGCTTACCTTTTTTTATACGGATTATGTGGGTGTCAGTGCCGCGCTCGTCGGTATCATTTTCCTGATTACGCGTGTGTTTGACGGTGTTTCGGATATTATCATGGGCTTTATCACGGACCGGACGAAATCCAAGTACGGCAAAGCGCGGCCGTGGATTCTGTGGATGGCGGTGCCGTATGCGGTGACGTTCGTCCTGCTGTTCCTCATTCCGGCGAATGCGCCGGTCATGGTGCAGGCAGTGTATATTTTCGTCACCTATAACCTGGTCAATACGGTGGTTTATACCGCGCTCAACCTGCCGTATTCCACGATGGCCTCTCTGATTACGCGCGACCAGAAATCCCGTACCTCCACCCAGGCGATCCGCATTTTCTGCGGGCCGATGGGCAAGATGGTGGTTACGGTTTCCACGATCCCGCTGGTGCAGGCGTTTGGCAACACCCAGCAGAGCTGGATCATCGTTTCGATCATCTTCGCCGTGATCGCGCTGGTGCTGCTGCTGGTCTGCTTCTTCAATATTGAGGAGCGCGTGGTGATCGAAGCGGCAAAAACCGAGAAGGTATCGGTGGGAAGAAGCCTAAAGGCGCTGTTTTCCAACCAGTACTGGGCGATCTGCCTGGGGCTGTGGGGCTTTATGGTCATGATGAGCACTGTCACCGGTACGATCGAAACCTATTACTGTAAATACATATTGGGCAACGAGGCCTTGTACAGTCCGATCTACGCGGCGGAGCTGATCGCGCAGAGCATCGTTGTGCTGATCGTGCCGCAGTTTGTACTCCGCTTCGGAAAGAGGAATCTGACGCTTGCCGGTATTCTGCTGGTAATCGTGGCGCAGTTTGTGTGGATGAGCAACCCGATGAGCGTCACCGTCGCCATGGTCAGCGCCGTGCTGCGCGGCATCGGTGTTGCGCCGCTGTGGGCCTGCGTATTCCCGATGATCGCGGACTGCGCGGAATTCGGTCAGTGGAAGACCCACGTCCGGCAGGACGGCATGATTTTCAGCGCCGCTTCGGTCGGCTCCAAGCTGGGCGGCGGCCTTGCTTCGGCGGGCATCGGCCTGCTGATGGATTCGGTCGGGTATGACGGCCTGGCCGCGGTACAGAACGCGGACGCGATGGCGATGATCAAAGCAATCTGCATGTATGCGCCAATCATTTTCTCTGTCATCATCGTGATCCTCTGCCTGCTTTACAAGCTGGATAAGCTCTATCCGCAGGTGATTGCGGATCTGAAAAAGCGCGACGAGCAGGGCATCCTGTAAACGGGCTGCACAATAGGAAGCAGCACAGAACACGGAAAGAAGGTGAAGACAGAAGACATGATAGATTTTGCGATTAATATTGAAACCATTTATCCAGGCATGGAGGTATGCGAGAAAATCGAGCGGGTCAGCGCGGCGGGATTTCGGGCGATCGAATTCTGGAGCTGGCACGACAAGGACCTCGCGGACATCCGGCGGGTCTGCCAGGAACGGGGCGTGTCCGTCAAAGCGTTCAGCGGCACCAGTATCTACTCCCTGTGTGATCGGGCGCACAGCCAGGACTGTATCGACTGGATCCGGCAGTCGCTCGACGCGGCGAAAATGCTGAGCTGCGACAAGCTGATCCTGTTCCCAAATCACTTTACGCCAAACGGCTGCGCGGACTTCCGCGACCAGTACAGCCATACCGCGATGCTTGCCAACATCACGCATACGCTTACCAGGCTGGCGCCGGTGCTGGAGGCAAACGGGGTGACCGCCCTGGTCGAACCGCTTAACAATTTGGGGGGCGACGCGGGCATGTCGCTGACCACAACCGAGGAGGGCGCGGACATCGTGCGCGCGGTCGGTTCGGAGCGGGTCGGTCTGCTGTGCGATGTGTTCCATATGCAGTTGATGCACGGGAACCTGCTGCGCAGCATCACCAACAACCTGGGCGTGGTGAAATACATCCATCTGGCGGACGCGCCCGACCGGCACGAGCCGGGAACGGGGGAGATCAACTTTGATTTCCTGCTGCGCGGCGTGGCGGAAAGCGGCTACGCGGGGACGGTCTGCTTTGAATATTTTCCGGCAGGGAACACCGAGGCCGGCTTCCCCGCAGTCAAAAAGCTTTGCGATTCCATTTCAAAATAAAACCAACCACTATCATCAATTTTTAAGGAGGACGACAAAATGTTCAAGGAAGTAACGTACGGTATGGTAGGCGGCGACCTGAAAGCTCTGATCGGCGAGTGCCACCGCAAGGCGCTGGGCCTGGATCCGCGCGCGAAGCTGGTCTGCGGCTGCTTTTCCGCGATCGACGAGCTGAATGACGAGTGCGCGGAGGCGTACCACGTTGATAAATCCCGCGTGTATTACAACGCGGAGGATATGGCAAAGGCTGAGGCTGGCAAGATCGATTTCGTTTCCATCTGCACGCCGAACTTTGTGCATTACTCCGCTGCCAAGACCTTTCTGGAGCACGGCATCAACGTCGTGTGTGAGAAGCCCCTCACCCTGACCGTGGAAGAAGCCGAGGACCTGGCCCGCATTGCCAAGGAGAAAAAACTGGTGTTCGCGGTGGACTACTGCTATTCCGGCTATGTTATGTGCAAGGTCATGAAGCAGATGATTGCGCGCGGCGACATCGGCCAGATCATCGCGGTCAATGCCAACTATATTGAGAACAGCTTCCTCAGCCTGCTGGCCGAAAAGGAGCAGGTCAACGGCCGTATCTGGCGCACCGATCCCAAGTATAGCGGCATCTCCAACACCTGCGCGGACGATGGCACGCATGTCGAGCATCTGGTACACTATGTCACCGGCCTGAAGATCAAGCGCCTGCTGGCCACGACTGATACGTTCGGCAAAAAGCTGGACCTGAACGACAACATTATTCTGGAGTATGAAAACGGCGTTCACGGTGCTTACTGGTTCACCCAGGTAGCCTGCGGCTGCCCCAACGAAATCGACCTGCGGATCATGGGTACGGAGGGCTGCCTGGAGTGGCACCAGACCCGTCCGGACGAAGTGGTTTACATCAAAAAGGGCGAGGCGCCCCGCACGCTCTGCCGCGCAGGCGACGGCATCGACGTACCCGCAGGCAAGCTGGCGCGCGTGCCGTTCGGCCATCCGGAAGGCTACTATATCGCGATCGCCAATATCTACCGCAGCGTGATCGACACGATCCTCAAGCTCAAAAACGGCGAGACCCCGACCGAGGAGGATCTGGACTTTCCGGATGTGGAAACCGGCGTCAACGGCGTCAAGTTCTTCCACGCTGTCGTTGAGAGCGCGCAGAACAACTCCAAGTGGGTGGAGATCAACTAAGAGCAGAACGGCCTGGCAGGGGCAGGGCGGCCGGCCCTGTCCGTGCCGGACCGGAACAGGAGGAAAAGACAATGGCAAACATGCAGAAGGCAATCGTTTACAAGGGGCCGGGCCAATTCGCCTATGAGGACCGCCCTATTCCCGAGATCAAGAACCGGAACGATGTCAAGATCAAAAGTTACGGCTGCGCGGTCTGCGGTACGGACGTGAATATTTTTGCCACGCCCCAGAAGCATCCGTGCAAGCAGGATATTATTTTCGGCCATGAGTTCTGCGGCGAGGTCGCGGAGGTGGGCGAAGGCGTCACCGACCTCAAGCCGGGCGATAAGGTGGTCATCGACCCACACGGCCCCTGCGGCGAGTGCGACAACTGCCTGGCCGGTCTGCCCGAAGCCTGCCAGCACGTCAGCTCACGCGGCGTGTTCGCGGATGGCGGCCTGACCAATTACGTCGTACTGCCCAAGCAGTACTGCTATAAGGTAGCGCCGGAAACCAAGCCTGAGCTGATGGGCGTGGCCGAGCCGCTCGCGGGCTGCGGCTGCGCGCTGGAAAAGCTGAACGTGCATGTGGGCGATACCGCATGCGTACTGGGCGCCGGCCCGATCGGCCTGATGTTCATCGCGCTGCTCAAGGCGAACGGCTGCCGCAAGATCATCGTTTCCGAGCCGATCGAACACCGCCGCAAGCTGGCGCTGGAGGTCGGCGCGACCCGCGTGGTCAATCCAGATACCGAGAACCTGCAGCAGATTGTCAAGGAGGAAACCGGCGGTCTGGGCGTGGACCACTGTGTAGAGGCGGTGGCCGCGATGCTGGTGGACTGCGTCTATCTGGTGCGGCCGCACGGCAAGGTGCTGCAGTTCGGACACGATGAGCTGGCCCGCCCGGAATTTCCGGTCGCCGAGCTGCTCAAGAACGAGATCGAGGTTTACGGCGGCTATCTGGGCAAGTATTATATGCGCAAGGTCGCGCAGATCATAGAATCCGGCATTCTGCCGCTCGATAAGATCGTGACCGATGTGATACCGGCCTCCCGTTATCAGGAGGCGCTCGACCTGGCGGCGAGCCGCCAGTGCGGCAAGGTATTCGTTTCCATGGACCTGTGAGAAAGGACAGCGCGGAATGGTAGATAAAAAAGAGGTATTGCGCCTGACCGAGCTGGCATACCAGGCGCGCCGCGACCTGTGCAAACTGTGCGGGGCGTACAGCGGCAACATCCATATGGGCGGCGACATGTCCATGCTCGATGTGCTGACCTGCCTGTTCCACCGCACGATGAACGTCTCTCCCGAACGGGAGCAGGACCCCGCCCGCGACCGCTTCATTCTCAGCAAGGGACACGGCGCGGTCGGCATGTACATCGTGATGGCGCAAAAGGGGTTTTTTGATTACCAGGAGATCTGCGAGACCTACGGCCAGGTGGGCAGCAAGTTCGGACAACATCCCTGCAAGACCCGACTGCCGATGCTGGACGCCTCCACTGGTTCGCTCGGCCACGGCCTGCCGCTCAGCGTCGGCCTAGCGGCCTCGTCCCGCCAGAAGGGGCGCCGGAACCGCGTGTTTTGCCTGATGGGTGACGGCGAGACCTGTGAAGGCTCAGTGTGGGAGGCTGCGATGGCGGGCCACGCGCTTGGCCTGGGCAATCTGGTGGCGGTCGTGGACCGCAACAGGCAGCTCATGACCAGCTTTTCCGAGGATTCGATTAAGCTCGCCCCCTATGCGGATAAATGGCGCGCGTTCGGCTGGAACGTGATCGAGATTGCGGATGGCAACGACATGCAGCAGGTGGCCGACGCGCTCGAGCGCCTGCCGGAAAGCAGCAGCGGCGTGCCGACCGCGGTTATCGCGGACACGGTCAAGGGCAAGAATATTTCCTTTATGGAACGGGAGATCAAATGGCATGCGGGCAGCATGAACGATGCGGATCTGCAGACCGCGCTGGCCGACCTGGACGCGGCGCTGGACCGGCAGAGAAAGGAGTTATAAATGAAGCAGTCATATACTCTGGATGAATATAACTCCGCGCGTTCTGTGGTGGGCGACACGATAGCGGAGCTTGGCGGAAAGGATAGCCGCGTCTGGCTGCTCACGCCGGATATCGGCTTCGGCTGCAAGGAGTTTCATGAGAAATATCCGGACCGTTTCATCGACACCGGCATCGCGGAGCAGGATGTGGTCGGCGTATCGGCCGGCCTGGCGTATGACGGGAACATCCCGTTCATCATCGGCATGATGCCGTTCATGAGCATGCGCGCGCTCGAACAGGTGCGCACGGATGTATGCTATCCCAACCTGCCGGTGCGCCTCATCGCCAACTATGCGGGACTGACCGGCAACGGCGGCTCCACCCATTATGCGATGGAGGACATGGCGCTGTATTCCTCGCTGGTCAACATGACGGTCTGCGCGGCATCCGATCCGGTGCAGCTGCGCCAAATCATCGAGAAAAGCCTGTATTACGAAGGCCCGCTTTCCATCCGCATTGACCCAGGCAAGGAAAACCGCGTGCTGTACACGGCGGAGGACAGGTTTGAGATCGGCAAGGGCCACCTGGCGCGGGACGGAAAGGATATCACCATCATCGCCTGCGGCGAGATGGTCAGCTATGCGCTGCAGCTGCACGACAAGGCAAAGAAGGCTGGCATCGGTATGCGCGTGATCGATATGTTCACGGTCAAGCCGCTGGACGAAGAGATCGTGCGCAAGGCCGCCGAGGAAACCGGCCGCATCATCGTTTGGGAGGACCACTTGATGAAAAACGGCCTGGCCAGCGCGGTTGCGGACCTGCTGTGCGACAACGGTATCGCACTCAAATCGTTCAAGCGCTTCGGCATCCCGCAGGTGTACCCGGGCTTTGGCAGCGCGGAGGACCTGTATCACCTGTACGGCTATGACCCGGAAGCCGTTTGGGAATATGTGAGCAAGCTGTTAGGATAAATGCGGTGCTTCGGTCGGCCCGCCCTGCGTGGCGGAGCGGCCGGAACGCGCAGAGGAGGACATAAGATGAGCGTTTATATGTGGAACACCTTTTGCCCCACGCTGTTCGGGACGGGCGCTTCCGGGGAGACAGGGGAGCGTGCAAAGGCGCTCGGCATGCATCGGGTAATGGTCTGCACCGAACAGGCGCTGTGCGAATTCGGTGTGGTAACGCCGGTCATCGATGCGCTGAAAGACGCCGGCCTGGAGGTGTTCGTGTTCGACCGGTGCCGTGCGGACGCACCGAGCGATATCTGCGACGCGGGCGCGGTCTATGTGCGGGAGCACGCGATCGACGGCGTTGTGGCGGTCGGCGGCGGCAGCACGCTGGACACCGCAAAGGCGGTCGGCATCGTCATCAGCCAGAATGGTACGACCATCCGCGACTACTATGGGATAGAGGAGGCGGAGCATACCCTCAAGCTGATCACGCTGAGCACGACCTCGGGTACGGGCAGCGAATTGTCGCAGTGGGCGGTCATCGGCGATGTGGAAACCGGCGCCAAGGAAATGCCGGTGTATAAGCCGGATCTGGCAATCGTCGATCCGGCGCTGACCTACTCCGTGCCTGCGGGTGTGACCGCCGCGACCGGCATGGATGTGCTGGCGCACTGCGTGGAGGCGATCACGAACCGGAATTACAACCCGTATGGCTATATTTTCGGCAAGGAGGGCATTCGGCTGACGCTGCAGTGGCTTCCGGTCGCCGTAAAAGAGCCGAAGAATGCGCAGGCGCGAGAGGCGATGTCCCTGGCCGCGAGCCTGGGCGGCATGGCGATCTCCGCCTGCGGCTGCCAGATCGGACACAGCTTCAGCCAGACGTTCGGCGCGCGCCATCATGTGCCGCACGGATTGGGCTGCGCGTGGGGGTTGCCGGGCGTCATGGTCTATACCGCCAAATATGGTGAGCGCAGGAATCTGGAGGAAGTCGCCGAGGCAATGGGGGTCGCCTGCACTGCGGAAACCGGAACCATGGAGCTTGCGGAGACGCTGGCGCAGCGCGTGGTTGGGCTGATGAAAGAACTACAGATCAAATCGCTGCGCGAATCCGGCTTCTTGCTGGAGGACTGCCTGGCTTCCGCGGAGCAGTTCGCGCATGACGGGGCGTTCGGCAACGCACCCGGCGCGCCCAGTATGGAGGAGATCAGGGAATACATCTCCTATACCTATGCGGCGTATTGATGGAAAACGGCGGGCGGCCGGCGCAGAGGGCGCAGCCGCCTTGCGACCGTGAAATAGCGGCCGCTTCTCTCTCTTACAAAAACCGGTGTTTTATTCTTAGAATAAAACACCGGTTTTGTGTTGGGTTGGAAAGGGTGGCGGGGTCAGTTCCCTGTGGGACAGTGCCAGATGTGCGCGTTGGCATCCGGTTCGGTCAGCCAGAGATGCGCAGTGTCGTCGATGCGGGTCTTGTCCCACGGGTTGCCGGGCAGGTGCCGGATTCCCCAGGCATAGCAGCAGGTATAGCCGGGGGCGGTGACCTGCGGGTGCATCCCTTTTGTAATCAGAGCCAGGCCGTTGTGGTGGGTCTCATATAACTCCCCGTCGCCCCAGCCCGCGCCAAAGCCGCTGGGGTGATCGAAACGGTAAAAATATACCTCGGGCTGGGGGTGGTGATGCGGTGGGTAGGAGGACCATTTGCCCGGCAGGTTGACGACCTCGCCCAAAACCATGTTGGAATA
Organism: Agathobaculum massiliense; assembly: GCF_900291975.1. Lineage (GTDB taxonomy): Bacteria > Bacillota > Clostridia > Oscillospirales > Butyricicoccaceae > Agathobaculum > Agathobaculum ammoniilyticum. The sequence goes on along the minus strand of NZ_OMPN01000001.1, from coordinate 459,960 downwards.
CGGCGCGTTATCCAGATCGAAGCAGGTACGGACATCGCGCTTAGTGCAGCCCATCAGCTCGCCCTGGTCGCCGCGCGGCCAAGTGTCGGTATCCTCCGGCCCGTACATGCGGCAGGGGAAAACCGTGTCGTTCTCTGTTTTTTGAATGTAAATATGGCAGGCTCCATGAGCGGTGATCCGGACTTCGACGCCCTTGCAGACGTGCAGGCAGGATGGGTTGTAATCAAGCGGGTTGGGACGGTCCACGTCGCGGGCCTGCCCTTCCCATTCCAGCGTGCAGCGTCCGTCGAACACCAGCGCGGCCATCTCCTTGCGGTCCTCCCGCAAAGAGATGGTGTCGCCGGCCTCCATGACAAGAAGCCCGACGTCCATCATGGCTTTTTTTCCGTATCCTTCTTCCAAACGGAGATATTCATTATATCCCCGCTTGACCTGCTTATCCATATACATATGCTGTCCCTCCATGCGGCATCGGTGGTTTTCTGGCCCGTGATTCAATAAAAAATATTTTCTGTCCGCGGATTGTAAAGACCAGTCTGTTATTCTATAATTATAGCAGATAATGCGGAAAATACTTGCAATATATTCTCGGTTAATAACATGATTTTAAGGAGGGGGATGGATGGAAGCACAAAGTGAAAAGCAGAAAGAGGCCGCTGCCGGCATTCCCCTCCGCATATATCCCGCGCTGGACGGGAGCGAGGCGGACGTGGTTGACCGCGTGCCGTTCCACTGGCATACGGAAAGCGAGATCGTCATTGTCGATGCGGGGACGGTTTCGCTTGTCATAGCCGACCGTGCATACCAGGGAACGCGCGGAGATATTTTTTTCATCGGAAGTGAAGAACTGCATGAAATACGGGCGACGGGGCAGGGGAACCAGTTTCACTCGTTCTTGTTTTCGCTGGAACTGTTGGAGTTTGCCCGCGCCGACGATGCTGAAACCAGCCTGCTGGAACCGCTGGCCGAGGGACATCTGCGCTTCCCCAGGCAAGTACGGAAAGGGGAGGCGGGGCAAAAGGCGCTGCACAGGCTGCTGGCCCGTCTCGTTTGTGCCTGCCTTCGGCAAAGCTTGGGTTGGCGGCTGACAGCCAAGGCGGCCCTGCTGGAGATCGTGGCGGTGTGCGCGGACTATTCGTTGATAGAAAAAGTGGACGCGCCCTGCGGCGCGGATGAACGACTGCGGCAGAAAAAAGCGATCGTGGATTATCTGGATGAGCATTTTACGGAGCCGGTCCGGCTTCCGGACGTAGCGGCGGCGTTTGGGCTTTCCCCTCAGTATTTCAGCACATTGTTTCGGGAAAGCTTCGGCCGGACGCTGATGCAGCATGTCAATTTCCTGCGTACCGAAAGGGCGGCGCGCCTGCTGCGGACAAGCAGCCTTCCGGTCATGGAGATTGGGCTGCGCGTCGGTTATGAAAATTTCAGCTATTTTATCAAGCGGTTTCGGGAGGCTTACGGCGTCCCGCCATCGGTCTACCGGAAAAACAACAGGGAATTCGCCGCAACGCCTGTTGGGCGCGCGCATTGAAAAGAATACCGGCGGAAGCGTCCTGCTTCCGCCGGTTGGTTTTTATACGCAAAGCGTCAGTTGCCAGCAAACCGCAGCTTGATGTTTTCCTGCTTGCAAAGGCTGACATATTCCTTGGCAGGCTCCCGATCGGTGATGAAGCCGGTCAGATCCTTTAAGTGGCAAAAGGTGACGATGGCCTCGCGCCCGATCTTGGAGGAATCCGCCATGCAGTAGATGCTGTCTGCACGGTGGACGACCGCGCGCTTGATCTCCGCTTCGAGGAAAGTGGTGTTGGTCATGCCGGCGGTCAGGGAAACCCCTGTTGCGCCCATGAACGCCTTGTTGATCCGCATGTTGGAAAGCGCTTCGATCGTGGACAGGCCGACGAACGAATCGGTCGTGGGGCTGTAGATGCCGCCGAGCGAGATGATGTTCAGGTTTTCGTATTTTGCCGCTTCGCTCAACGCACCGAGCGAATGCGTGATAATGGTGATGCGGTTTTTCGCCACCAGATAACGCAGCAGGCAGAGTGTGGTTGTGCCGGAGTCGATAAATATGGTGTCCCCGTCCGCGACCTCCTCAGCGGCCATGCGGCCGATCAGCGACTTGTCCGCCGGATTGAGACTGGAACGGATCGGCGTGGGTACTGCGCCGGAGGGTACCGTGGCGGTAACGCCGCCATATACCTTTGTAATATGCCCGCGCATTTCCAACTCGTTCAGGTCGCGGCGGATCGTGTTCTTGGAAACCTCGAAAACCTCGCACAGCTCGTCAATGCTGACCGTTTCGTGCGAGATGACATACTGCTCTATGGCATTTAAACGGCTGACTTTCATCTTCCTCATTCCCCAATCGCGGGCCATTAAAGGTATGGCAGATTTACTGATATTTAGTTTATCAAAGATTCAGAAAAATGTCCACTGTGCCGCATCATGCCAAAATCGGCATTTTTTGATATGGAAAACAGGGGGTTTATAGCGCGGTAACGGGACCGCGCATACTTGCGAGCTGGAAAAAGTGGTTAAGTTATGGGTAAAAAATTATTTCCTGATGCATAGAATGTGGTTTTGTGTTTGTTGCATTGTGCGCAAGTGCGCGCTGGCATGATTTTTGCAGGAAAAGCAGATAAAACAGGGGGGCCTGCGCGGAAAATACGGAAAAACCAAACAAATCAAAGGGGAATACTGCCTTTGAAGCGTTCGCGCGCCTCGTGAAAATTATCATGCGGTGTAAAAATAAGGGGCAAATTTTTGTTAACAAATGCTTGGATATTGGTTGAAATCTGGTTGGTTTGGTGGTACACTGTAAACGAAAACGGTGTCCGGCAGGACGGCCGTGTTCCGGAATCTGTTCCGCGGAGAGAAAATACTGATATAGAATTAGGCAGGTGTATGCAATGCAGAAAGCAGAAAAAATGCAGGAGCTACGCGTATTTGCAGCGCAGATCCGTCTCGAAACGCTCAAGACGATCGGTTCGCTGGGCTTCGGCCATGTAGGCGGCTCGATGTCGGTTGCGGACGCTCTGGCGGTGCTCTACGGCGGTGTTATGAACATCGACCCGAAGAACCCGCGCTGGGAGGACCGTGACTGGTGCGTCATGTCCAAGGGACATGCCGGACCGGCCATGTATGCCACCCTTGGGCTCAAGGGCTTCTATCCGGTTGAGGAAGCGTATACCCTCAATAAGCCCCACACCAACTTCCCGTCCCACACCGACCGCCAGAAGACCCCCGGCGTCGATCTGACGACCGGCTCGCTCGGCCAGGGCATGTCCACGGCTGTCGGCGCGGCGCTCGGCAACAAAATGGACGGACGCGACAGCCATGTGTTCGTGTTCGTCGGCGATGGCGAGTGCGACGAGGGCCAGGTTTGGGAAGCGGCCCAGTTTGCCGCGCATTATAAGCTCGACCACCTGATCTGCTTTGTCGACTATAACAAGCGCCAGCTTGACGGTGCGTGCGAGGACGTTATGAGCCACGGCAAGGGCATCGGCGCGAAGTTCGACGCGTTCGGCTGGAATGTGATCGATCTGCCGGATGGCAACGACGTGGAGGCGATCTACGACGCGGTGCAGCTGGCATACGATGTAAAGGGCAAGCCCACCTGTATCGTTTTGAACACTGTCAAGGGCAAGGGCGCGACGTTTGCAGAGCCGTCCGGCGCGCATTCTTCGCAGCCGACTCCCGAGCAGTGGGACGAAGCGATTAAGGCCTCTGAAGCGGCGTATGCCGCTGTCAAGGCACAGTAAGGGAGGGGATGCAAATGAGCTTTACTTTGATTGGCAAGCACGAGAAGGATTCCCGTGCAATGCGTGACGCATATGTCACTGCGGTACATGACCTGATGGCAAAGGGCGAGCCTGTCGTACATATTGACTGCGACCTTGAGGGCTGCAGCAACGTGGGCAAGCTGGCCAAGGAATTTCCGAACAATGTATACAATGCCGGTATCGCGGAAGCGAACGCAATGGGTATCGCCGCGGGCCTGACCGCCACCGGCAAGACCGTGTTCATGCACTCGTTCGGTCCGTTCGCGTCCCGCCGCGCGTTTGATCAGGCGTTTATGTCCGCGGCCTACGCCGGCCTGCCGGTGCATGTGATCGGCTCAGACCCGGGCGTCTGCGCGGCGTTCAACGGCGGCACCCATATGCCGTTTGAGGATATGGCGCTGTATCTGTCCGTGCCGGACGCGGTCGTTATCGACCCGACCGACTACGCGATGCTCAACTGCCTGACCGGCAAGCTGGCGGCGTCGGGCAAGTTCTCCTACACCCGTCTGGTCCGTAAGGGCTTCACCACAGTGTATGCGGACGGTTCGGACTTTGAGATCGGCAAGGGCATTGAGCTGCGCGACGGTAAGGATGTTGCAATCATCGCCTCTGGTATCCTGGTGGATGAGGCGCTCAAGGCGGAGGAAGCGCTCAAGGCTGAGGGGATCTCCGCAAAGGTTGTGGATATGTTCACCTGGAAGCCGCTGGATGAAGAGCTGGTTAAGAAGTGCGCTGCGGAGTGCGGCTGTATCGTCACCGCAGAGAACCATCAGGTCGGCTGTGGCTTGGGCAGCGTCGTAGCGAACTGCCTGGTCAAGAACGCGCCCGTACCGATGGAAATGGTGGGTGTGCAGGACCGCTTCGGCCAGGTTGGTCCGGAGGATTTTCTGCGCAAGGAGTACAACCTCACTGCCGACGATATCGTGGCGGCGGCGAAAAAAGCGATCTCCCGCAAGTAAGGCATTCCATAATGGAAAAAGCGGCAGCTTTGGCTGCCGCTTTTTATATAGCGCTATCGGTCGCTTAACCCAACGAGGTAATCAAGCGAAACCCCATAATATTGCGCTAAGCGGATCAATAAATGCACCGGTATTTCACGTTTACCAGTTTCGTAATTACTATAAGTGCGTTGGTCGATTTTCAGATATTCTGCAAGTTGAATCTGACTGGTGTCAGAATCCTCGCGCATATGCCGTAAACGCGGATAATGATACATAGCATTCACCTCATATAATATAGTTTACCTATACTTTCAATAAATATGTTGATTTTACTATCGTTTGATAGTAAAATTGAAATGAGGTGATTTGAATGGAAAAGAAATGCAAAACCTGTAAGCATTACCGGCCGCACTATGTAAAAATAAAGGGCTGCGGATTTCGCCGGACCCGTGGCGGCCACTGCACCTATCCGCGCGGTAAACTGCGCTATGAGGACAAAGCCGCCTGCGCGAATTACCAGCCGGCTCAAACGGAGCAATAAAAACGCGGGAAAAACAGCAAGTCCCCCTTTACGAAAGCAGGCCCGACTCCTATAATAAGGGTATATCAGAGAGAAAGAGGTAGGGTTGATGGCGCAGCAGTTGGACAGCCCGCTTGGGACTGCACCAGAGGGGAAGCTGGTGCTGCAGCTCGCCATTCCGGCGATGCTGGCGCAGTTCGTCAATATTTTGTACAGCGTGGTCGACCGGATGTACGTCGGCCATATTGCGGAGGTCGGCGCGGAGGCGCTGGCGGGCGTAGGCGTCTGCGCGCCGGTTGTGACGATGATTACGGCGTTTGCCGCGCTGGTGGGCTTTGGCGGCGGGCCGCTTATGAGCATCCGTATGGGGCGGCAGGACTTGGAGGGCGCGCGCCAGATCGTTGCCAACAGCTTTTATCTGCTCCTGGCGCTTTCGGTTGTAGTCACAGTGCCGGTGGTGGTGCTGCGCAGGCCGATCCTGTTTGCATTCGGCGCGAGCGAGCAGCTTTGGCCCTATGCGGAGGCGTACTTTACCACCTATGTGCTGGGGACGGTGTTCGCGCTCCTCAGTGTGGGGCTGAACCAGATTGTGATGAGCCAGGGCTTTTCCGGCACGGCGATGCGGTCGGTCATGCTGGGCGCGGCTGTCAATATTGCGCTTGATCCGGTCTGCATCTTCGCGCTGGATATGGGGGTGCGCGGCGCCGCCGTGGCGACCGTGCTTTCGCAGGTCTGCTCGGCCATGTATACGCTGCGGTTCCTGTTCAGCCGCCGCGCGCTGGTGGGCATAACGAACTGTCCGCTGCATTTCGGCTGGATCCGGCGTATTTTTCAGGTCGGCCTGTCGCCGGCGCTGATTATCGCGCTGGATAACGTGCTGCTCATTTCGGTGAACGTGATGCTGCGCAAATACGGCGGCGCGGACAGCGACATGCTGATCGCGTGCGCGGCTATCCTGCAGAGCTTTATGCTGATCATCACCATGCCGCTGGGCGGCATCACAGCGGGTACGCAGTCTATTCTGGGCTATAACTACGGCGCGGGGGATACCCGCCGCGTCATGCGCGCGGAGAAGCGCATCGTATTGCTGTGCTTCATTTTTACCGCTGTTATGTTTGTGATTGCGCAGACCATGGCCACGCCTTTTGTCCGTATCTTTACCACGGATCCGGTACATATCGAGCAGGCGGCCTGGATGATACGCACCTATACGCTGGGGGTACTCGGCCTGGCGATCCAGTACCCCTTTGTAGACGGCATGACCGGCATGGGGCTGGTACGCTGGGGGTTGACGTTCTCCCTGCTCCGCAAGGGTATCTTTTTCGCCGGCGTGTATCTCCTGCCCGCGCTATTTTCCGCAACGACGCTGCTGTATGCCGAGCCGATATCGGATATCCTGTCCGCAACGGTTTCGGGCGCGGCGTTTATCCTGCTGTTTCCACGGCTGATGCGCAGGCGGGAGGCAGAGAACTGACGGCTTTTTCCATTCTGCCCCTATGCAGCACGGGTTTTTTGTTGTAAAATAGCGATAGAAAAAAACAGGCGCAAAAAAGCTATGGAGGAAAGCGATATGGATTTGAAAGAACGCGCGCTCAAGGCGCATGAGCAGTGGGGCGGCAAGATCGAGGTCGTTGCTCGGTGTGAGGTAAACAGCAAGGAGGACCTTTCGGTCGCCTATACGCCGGGCGTGGCCGAGCCGTGCCTTAAAATTAAGGATGACCCGTCGCTGAGCTATACTTATACCCGCCGGCATAACCTGGTTGCGGTTATTACGGACGGCACAGCGGTACTCGGCTTGGGCGATATCGGCCCTGTCGCCGGCATGCCGGTGATGGAGGGCAAATGCGCGCTGTTCAAGGCGTTTGCGGATGTGGACGCGTTCCCACTGTGCGTGGCCTCCAAGGATGTGGACGAGATCGTACGCACCATCCAGCTTATTTCGGGTTCGTTCGGCGGCATTAATCTGGAGGATATCGCCGCGCCGCGCTGCTTTGAGATCGAGCGAAAGCTCAAGGAGGTTTGCGACATTCCGGTATTCCATGACGATCAGCATGGAACGGCGGTGTGCTGCGGCGCGGCGCTGATTAACGCCTGCCGGCTGACCGGCCGCAGGGTGGAGGATATCCGGATGGTGGTCAATGGCTGCGGCGCGGCCGCGATCGCGGTGACAAAGTTCCTGATGTTCCTCGGCGTGCAGCATATCACGATGGTGGAGCGCTTTGGCATCGTCTGCGAAGGGGACGAGCGTCTCAATCCCGCGCAGGCGGAGATGGCAAAGCTGACCAACCGCGCGCACTTGACCGGCGCGCTCGCGGACGCAGTCAAGGGCGCGGATGTGTTCTTCGGCATGTCGGCACCGCAGGTGTTGACTGCGGAAATGGTTTCCACCATGTCGGCGAAGCCGATGGTGTTTGCCATGGCCAATCCGGTACCTGAGATCTGGCCGGAGGACGCCAAAAAGGGCGGCGCGGCGGTGGTCGGCACCGGACGGTCGGACTACCCGAACCAGATCAATAATGTGCTTGCATTCCCAGGCATTTTCCGCGGGGCGCTCGATGTGCGCGCCAGAGATATCAATGAGGAGATGAAGCTCGCGGCGGCAAGGGCGATCGCGTACTGCGTGTCCGATGAGGAGCTGACCGCGGAATACATCATGCCCATGGCGTTTGACCATAAGGTGATACGGGCGGTCGCGGACGCGGTCGCGCAGGCGGCGCGCGATTCGGGCGTGGCCCGTATCTGAACGGCGTAATCACGCGTGGAAAGAGCGGGACGCAGGCGGCTGGAACGCTTGGAAAAGCAGGAAAAACGCGCGGCGGCACGGTATGAAAAAGCAAAGCCGTCTGTTTTTGCCACCGTACAGGACAAGATACCGGACGGCCTGCGCGGCAAGCTGGAACTGGCGTTCTGCAAGGGGTTCCGGCTGGTGTTTGAAAAGGGGGAAGGGCTGATCGGCAAAACTTATGACGCCGACCAGCTCTGCGGACGCTATGAGCAGTATGCCGCCGCAGTGCGGACGAAAGCGACAGGGGCGCGGCTGCGCCGTTTGCGCCGCGGCGCGCGGTCGGCTGTGCGGGGCGGTACGGGCGTCGCTCTGGCGGAGGGCGCGGCGCTGGGCGTGCTGGGGATCGGCCTGCCGGATATCCCCTTGTTCCTCGGCGGTCTGCTGCGCGGGCTTTACCGTATCGCGCTTAGCTATGGCTTTGATTGTCACAGCGACAGGGAGCGCCGCTACCTGCTCCTGTTGGTCGCGGCTTCGCTCAGCAAGGGAGAGGAGCGCGAGCGGTTTGCGGCGTCCGCGGAGGCGGTGGCGGCTGGCGGCGCCTTACCCTCTTTGGAGGAATGTATGGACGCGGCGGCCGGACGGCTTGCGGAGGAGATGCTCACGGCAAAGTTCGTGCAGGGGCTGCCGCTGGTCGGCCTGGCGGGCGGTTTGCGGAATGTTCCGGTCTACCGGCGCGTCACGGCCTGTGCTGCACGGGCATACGAGCGGCGCTGGCTGCTCGAACAGGAGAACAGGGAAAAATAAGCGGACGCACCCCAGTTTGGCTGGGGTGCGTTTTCCTATGCGACCGTGCGCAGATAGGCGCGTATCGTGATCTGGTAGCAGATAAGGTAAAACAGCGCGAACACCAGCATGGAAAGCGCGATGCTGCCGTACAGCACCAGCGGCGTGTCGATCGAAATGAGACCCATGAAGGTGGAGAGGAAAGGCGTGGCGAACGCAATGTGCAGCAGGGTCCCGCCCAGCGGCAGCAGGAATACGACGCGAAGCTGCCGGCGGGCTGTGCGCACCGTCATTTCGTCAGACAGGCCGATCGAGCGCAGGATGCGGAAGCGGCCGGCGTCCTCCATGCCCTCGGAAAGTTGCTTGTAGTATAGGACCAGCGAGGTGCAGGCCAAAAAAACCAGTACGAAAAAGACGCCGAGAAAGGCGAGCGTGGTGAACATCATGGTGATGTCCTCCACGGTCACGTTGGTAAAGTTGATGCCGGACTGGCTGTTTGTGATCGTCTGCCCCACGCGGGCGATCACCGCACCCTGTCCGAACAGGACGCAGAGCGAGCAGCAAAGCGTGAACAGGGCGGCGCAGCCGAACAGGCAGATATTAACCAGCCCAGCCGCGTTTTTGCGCAGCCGGTGCTGCAGGCCGGAGACGACAACAAATTCCGAAGCGTCCGTGTAAAAGCGCGGCCCTTTGCGCAGGCGGCGCAAAACCTCGGCGATGACGCCGGTGAACACGCCGTAGGTGCCGAGGATGACTAGCAGCAGTGCCAGCGTGAAGCTGGCCAGCGTGGCGCTTCTTCCGCTGGTCAGGGAGAGAAAATATGCGGCGAACAGACAAGATGAGCCGAGTATGGCGGCCAGCAGGCGGCCGCGCATGGGACGTTCCCCTTGGGTCTGTTCGCGCAGCAGTGAGCAGGGCTGGGTACGTGCGGCCCGCCATACGCCGATCACAACGAGTACGGCGAAGCAGGCGGCGAAAACCTTGACCGTCGCGAGCAGGGGTGGGAAAGAAAGGCCCCAGACAATGCCGGACGGGATGCCGAGCGCAGCCAGCAGGCCGCGAAAGACGAGTGGGCAGACCAGCGCGCCGCCGCCAGCGCCCAGCAGGATGCACAGCGCAAAGCAGAGCGTGTTTTCAATCAGCAGGATTACGGCGATATGGCGGCGGCCCAGCCCGAGAATGGCATACAAGGCCAGCTCGCGGCTGCGGTTTTTGAGCAGGTAGCTGTAAATATAGACCAGAAACGGCAGGAGGACGACCGGCATCAGGAAATACCCCACGCTCATCAGGATTTGGATATTCCCGCCGTTCGGGATGCTCCGCCCGAACGATTCGTTATATACAAAGGCGGCGATCACAAAATACACCATTGCCATGAAAGCGGTTGCAAGCAGGAACGGCAGGTACAGGCGGCGGTTTCCGTACAGGCCGCGCAGGGCGAGGCGGGGGAGCAGCGTGTTACGCAAGACGGACACCTCCCTGCTGCAGCGCGGTCTGACAGGCGGCAAGGCGGGGGTAAAAGTCCGCGCGCGCCAGCCCCTCTCGGCACGCCTCGCCCGCAATCAGGCCGTCGCGCAGGAATAAAACGCGCGAGGCATGGCTCGCCGCGTCCAGACTGTGGGTGACCATGACGGTGGTTTGTCCCTCCGCGTTACATTCGTCCAGCATGCCGAGCAGCTGCGCAGCCGAGCCGGAATCGAGCGCGCCGGTCGGTTCATCCGCAAGGAGCAGGTCGGGGCGTGTGATCAGCGCGCGGGCGGCTGCGGCGCGCTGGCGCTCGCCGCCGGATACCTCGTACGGGAATTTTTCGAGCAGCGGTGTGATGCCCAGCCGTCCGGTCAGAGGAAGCAGGCGGGCTTCCATCTCGCTGCGGGCGGTTCCCGCCAACACAAGCGGGAAAACGATATTTTCCCGAAGAGAAAGCGTGTCCAGCAGGTTGCAGTCCTGGAAAATAAAGCCCAGCCGGTCCCGCCGGAAGGCGGAGAGAGCGCGGCTGGGGATCGCGGCCATATCCTCTCCATTGAGCAGGATCCGCCCATCCGTCGGTCGGTCGAGCGCGGCGAGCAGGGTGAGCAGTGTGGTCTTGCCGCTGCCGCTTTCCCCCATTACGGCAACAAATTCGCCCTGTTCCACTGAGAAGCTGACGCCGCGCAGCGCAGGCACCCTGCGCCCGCCAAAGCGGGTCACATATTCCTTTACCAAACCATCCACCGTAAGCAGCATAAAAAAACCTCCATATCAATGTATTAAATTAATGATACAATAATACAACGAAAAAACGGGATTGTCAACCACTTTTTCGGAACGGGGGAGGAGCAAAAAGTCGGGGCGCCGCCCGAAAGTGGGGGAGCGGCCGCACCGCTCGCGGTTTCGATTGAAAATCGCTAAAACCCTTTGCAAAATGAGCCGTGATAGGGTAGAATAGAAAACAGGAAAATGAAGCAAGAGGAGTGTGGAATATGGAAGCACACAAATATAAACGCGTACTGATCAAAATCAGCGGCGAAGCCCTTGCGGGTGACAAGCATTTCGGGCTGAATTTTGATGTGATCGGACCGGTGTGCGATGTGATCAAGAAGTGCAACGAGCAGGGTTGCGAGATCGGCGTTGTAGTAGGCGGCGGCAACTTCTGGCGCGGCGTCAAGGACGGCGGCGGCAAGATGGAGCGCACCCGCGCCGACCATATGGGGATGCTGGCCACCACAATCAACGCCCTTGCGCTGGCGGACGCGCTCGAGCAGCGCGGCGTGCCGGTGCGCGTGCAGACCGCGATCGAGATGAACCGCATCGCAGAGCCGTACATCCGTCAGCGCGCGACGCGCCACTTGGAAAAAGGCCGCGTGGTCATTTTCGGCTGCGGCACGGGCAACCCATTTTTCTCGACCGACACCGCGGCGGTTCTGCGGGCGGCAGAAATCGGCGCGGAAGTCATCCTGCTGGCCAAAAATGTGGACGGTGTGTATGATTCCGACCCGGCGAAAAACCCGAACGCAAAAAAATATGACCACCTTTCCTACATGGATGTGCTTAATCAGGGCTTGGGCGTAATGGATACCACTGCAACTTCGCTTTCCATGGATAACCACATTCCGATTTTGGTGTTTGCACTTTCCGATCCGGAAAATATTTACCGTGCAGTGTGCGGTGAAAAGATCGGCACGATCGTAGAGGAGGAAAATTAAAATGAAAGCTCAACTGACTGCGTATGAGGAAAAAATGAAGAAAACGCTCGACGTGCTGGCAAAGGAGCTGGCCGCAGTCCGCGCAGGACGGGCCAATCCCGCGGTGCTGGATAAGATCACGGTCGAGTATTACGGCGCGCCGACCCCGCTCAACCAGGTGGCGGCCATCGCGACGCCCGACCCGCGCTCGCTTTCGATCCAGCCCTGGGACGCTTCGGTTCTCAAGGCGATTGAAAAGGCGATCCAGACCTCGGACCTGGGCATCAACCCCCAGAACGATGGCAAGCAGATCCGGCTGAATTTCCCGCCGCTGACAGAGGAGCGCCGTAAGGAGCTGATCAAGGGCGTGTCCAAGACCGGCGAGGAAGCCAAGGTCGCGCTGCGCAATATCCGGCGCGACGCGATTGAAAAGTTCAAGGCAGCGCAGAAAAAGAGCGAGATGACCGAGGACGAGCTGCACGAGGGCGAGGAGAAAATGCAGAAGCTGACCGATAAGTACGTCAAGGAGATCGACGGTATGGTCGCGAAGAAGTCCAAGGAGCTGGCGGAAGTGTAATGTCTCGAAAGAGGACCATCCTGCCCTGGAAAGCTGAAAATAACGTGGGGGCGGCGGGAGCGCCGCCCCTTTGCATGGGGGAAGTATAGTTGGGCCTGTTTACACGGAAAAGGAAAAGAGCGCCCGTGCCGGCGGACCGGCCGGTACCGCGCCATATCGCGGTCATTATGGATGGAAATGGGCGCTGGGCGAAAAAACGCGGCCTGCCGCGTCAGGCGGGGCATAAGGTCGGCGCGGAAACCTTTCGCACGATCGCGACCTACTGCAAGGATATCGGCGTGCAGTATTTCACGGTGTATGCGTTTTCCACCGAGAACTGGAAGCGCCCGCAGGAGGAGGTGGACGCGCTGATGAACCTGTTCCGCACCTATCTGAAAGAGGCGGCGGAAACCATGTTCCAGCGCGGCGTGGCCGTGCGTGTGCTCGGCGACCTGTCGCCGCTGCCGGAGGATATCCGCGCGCAGATACGGGAGGTGGACGGGATCGCCGACCGGCTGGGACCGGATGCCGCGACCGCCTCCCTGTGCATCAACTACGGCGGACGGGATGAAATCAAAAACGCGGTCCGCGCGATCGCGCGGGAGGTTCAGGCCGGCGCGCTGGCGCCGGGGGATATCACCGAGCAGACGATCGGCGCACATCTGTACACCGCCCATATGCCGGATCCGGATCTGATCATCCGGCCGTCGGGCGAGGTCAGGACCTCGAATTTCCTGCTGTGGCAATCCGCCTATTCGGAATATTATTTTACGGATGTGCTGTGGCCGGATTTCAAAACAGCGGATATGGATGCGGCGATCAACGCATTTAACAAGAGAAACCGCCGCTTCGGCGGGGTATAAACCGAAAGTTCGGGGTGCAAGGATATGAAAGCAAGAGTGTTGTTCGGCGTGATCGGCTTTGTTTTTGTGCTGCTCGCGCTGTATGTGTTCCCGCCTGTTGTGCTGGAAGCGGCGCTTGCCGCGCTTTGCGTGCTGGCAACGTATGAGGTGCTTGGTTCGACTAAGCTGGTGCATAACCGGCTGGAGCTGATCTTATGCGGCTTGGTGTCGCTGCTACTCGCAGCGGGGCATTCGTCATTGGCCCCGTTTTCCCTGGACTGGACGCTGCGTGGTCTGGCGTTCCTGCTGCTGGTTGGCTCGTTCCTGATTTTGCTGCGCTTTCACGACAGCATGAACGCCTCGCAGGTGCCGTGGGCCTTTTTCGGCGCGTTGCTGGTACCCTACCTGCTGCTCAGCCTGCTGCGCATCTTCCAGATGGAGGAGCATAGCGGCCCGTTCATCGTGCTGCTGCCGCTGCTCGCCGCGTGGGGCGCGGATACCTGCGCGCTGTTTTCCGGCATGCTTTTCGGCAAGCACAGGCTCGCGCCGGTCGTCAGCCCTAAAAAAACGGTTGAGGGCGCGATCGGCGGCGTGATAGGCGGCGCGGTTCTGGTAATGCTTGCGGCGCTGCTGATGAATGTCCTGCTCGATCTGGATATGCCGGTCTGGGCGGCGGCTGTGCTTGGCGGTCTGGGCGCGGTGCTGGGCGAGATCGGGGACCTTTCCTTCTCGGTCATCAAACGGCAGACCGGTATCAAGGATTACGGCCATATCTTCCCAGGGCATGGCGGGGTACTCGACCGGTTCGACAGCGTGCTGTTTGTCGCGCCGATGGCGGAGATGCTGTTCCGGCTGATCTGGTAAGTGCAGGACCGAAAGATGCCAAAGCGCCGCATCAGGGGCGCGTACAGGAGACTGTTGAAATGAAAAAAATAGCGATTTTAGGCTCGACCGGCTCGATCGGCACGCAGACTGTCGATATTTTGCCGTCGGTTGGGGCTGAAGTCGTCGCATTGACGACGAATAAACGCATAAACTTACTTGAGGAACAGGCGCGCGCGCTGCACCCTGAAATGGTATGCGCATTTGACGAGGCGGCGGCGCGCGACCTGAAAATAAAACTTGCGGACACGGATATCCGCGTGCTCTCTGGTATGGGGGGATTGACCGCCTGCGCCGCGGAGAGCGGCGCGGATATGGTCGTGACCGCAGTGGTCGGCATGGTTGGCCTGTTGCCCACGCTTGCCGCCATCGACGCGGGCAAGGACATTGCGCTGGCCAACAAGGAGACGCTGGTCTGTGCGGGTGAGCTGGTCATGCGCGCGGCGCGCGAAAAGGGCGTGCAGCTCCTGCCAGTGGATTCCGAGCATTCGGCGATTTTCCAGTGTGCGCAGGCGGCGCAGGGCAACCGGCTGGCGAAAATCATCCTGACTGCGTCGGGCGGCCCATTTTTCGGCTGGACCGCTGCGCAGATGCGGGATGTGACCAGAGAACAGGCGCTCGCGCATCCTAACTGGTCGATGGGCGCGAAGATCACCATTGACTCCGCGACCATGATGAATAAGGGGCTCGAGCTGATCGAAGCCATGTGGCTGTATGACATGGCGCCGGAGGATATCGAAATCGTGATCCACCGCGAGAGCATCGTGCATTCTGCGGTTGAGTTTGACGATGGCGCGGTGCTCGCGCAGCTTGGACTGCCGGATATGCGCCTGCCGATCCAATACGCGCTGACCTGGCCGCAACGCGCGGCCTGCAAGGTGCCGCGCCTGCGCTTGGCGGAGGCCGCAAAGCTGACCTTTTTCGCGCCGGATTACGAGGCGTTTCCGGCGCTCGGCTTGGCCCAGCGTGCGGCGGCGCAAAAGGGCGACCGCGGCGCGGTACTCAACGGGGCGAACGAGGCGGCGGTCGGCCTGTTCCTCGCGGGCAGGCTCGGCTTTGCCGAGATTGCGGAAAACGTCGCCCGGGCGCTGGACGCGATTCCCTGTCAAAAGGAACTCACACTGGACGGCGTCCTTGCGGCGGATGCCGCCGCGCGCGAGCTGGTACTCGCGCACAGCCCGATCTGACCCGCTGAAAGGAGAACTGCTTTGCTGCAAATCATTCTGGCTATATTAGCGTTCGGCATTCTGGTCATTGTGCATGAATTCGGCCATTTTATCACCGCCAAGCGCGGCGGGGTTCAGGTAAATGAATTCTGGATCGGTATGGGGCCGACGCTGCTCAAAAAGCAGCATAACGGCACGTTGTACTGCTTAAAGCTCCTGCCGTTCGGCGGCGCGTGTGTGATGGAGGGAGAGGACGGAGAGAGCGAAAACGAGCGCGCGTTCGGCAAGGCGAGCCTGCCGCGCCGCATGCTGATCGTGGCGGCGGGCGCGCTGATGAATTTCCTGATCGGCTTCCTTATCGTACTTGCTGTTATCCGGCCGAACGGGCCGGAGGGGGGCTATGTTGTCTCCACGCTTGACAGCGTGGATCCGGCAAGCACCGCCGCAGCGGAGGGCGGCCTACAGGCGGGGGACGAGATCCTTCGGGTGGACGGCTACCATATTTTGCTGCGCGGCGATTTTGAAACCGCGCTGGCTCGCGGCACGGATACGGTCTACGAGGTCGTTGTGCGGCGGGATGGGCGGAAAATAACGCTGCCCGCGGTCACGCTGGCGCCGGCGATAGAGGGGGAGGACGGCCGCATGCTGATCGGGCTGAACTTCGCGGAACAGCCGAACAGCATTGGCATGCACCTGAATATGGCGGCGCGCACCTCGGTAAATTACGCGCGGCTCGTCTGGTCGAGCCTTGGCATGCTGGTAACGGGACAGGTCGGCGTGGACCAGCTTTCCGGACCGGTCGGTGTGGCAGAGGTGATGGCGAGCACAGCCAGATACAGCATATCGGCGTTTTTGCAGTTGGTGGCGTTTATTTCCATCAACCTCGGTGTGATGAACCTGCTGCCGCTGCCCGCCCTGGACGGAGGGCGGCTGGTATTCCTGCTGATCGAGGCGGTCCGCCGCAAGCCGGTGCCGCCCAAATATGAGGGATATATCCACGCGGCGGGGCTTATGCTGCTGCTTGCGCTGATGGTCTATGTGACTGGACAGGATATTTTGCGCATCGTTTCCGGCAGATAGGCGGGCGGACCGCCGTTTGCCGCGACAGGCAAAGGAAAGGACGGAATATGAAACAGACAAAGCAAATCAGGCTCCGCGACGTGCGGATCGGCGGCGGCGCGCCCGTTTCGGTCCAATCCATGACCAACACGGACACGCGGGACGCGCAGGCGACGCTGGCCCAGATCCGCGCGCTGGCCGAAGCAGGCTGCGATGTCGTGCGCTGCGCCGTGCCGGATGCACAGGCCGCGGAAGCGCTCAAAGCGATCTGCGCCGCTTCGCCCATACCGGTCGTGGCGGATATCCATTTCGACTACCGGCTTGCGCTGGCATCGATCGAAGCGGGCGTGGATAAGATACGGCTTAATCCCGGCAATATCGGCGGCGCGGACCGCGTACACGCGGTCGTGCAGGCCGCGAAAGCGCGCCGCATCCCGATCCGCATCGGGGTCAACTCCGGTTCGGTGGAAAAGCATATCCTGGAGAAGTTCGGCGGGCCGACGCCGGAAGCCATGGTCGAATCCGCGCTGTACCATGCCGGACTGCTGGGCGACTGCGGGTTTGACGATATCTGCATTTCCATCAAATCCTCCTCTGTGCCGGACACCATGCAGGCCTATTTGCTCGCGCACGAAAAAACCGCTTACCCGCTCCACCTCGGCGTGACCGAAGCGGGGACGGAATACATGGGTACCGTCAAGTCCGCGGCCGGTATCGGCGGCCTGCTCGCACTTGGCGTGGGCGATACCATCCGCGTTTCCCTGACCGATGATCCGGTCAAAGAGGTTTACGCGGCGAAGGCGATCCTGAAAGCTGTGGGGCGTGCGGAGGAAGGCATCAATGTGGTTTCCTGCCCGACCTGCGGGCGTACCCGCATCGACCTGATCGGCATTGCCAGAGAGGTCGAGCGGCGCTGCATGGAAATACGCGGCAAGCGCTTGAAGGTGGCGGTCATGGGCTGCGCGGTCAACGGACCGGGCGAGGCGCGCGAGGCCGACCTCGGCATCGCGGGCGGGGACGGCGTGGGTCTGCTCTTCCGCCGCGGCGAAATCATCAAAAAGGTGCCGCAGGAGCAGCTTGTGGACGTGCTGATGGAGGAGATCGTGCATTTTGAAGGAGAATGACCGTGTCTGGCAAGCTCATTGATATTTTTGGAAACTATAAAAGCGTGGCGGAAGAACAGCACCTCGCCGGGGGCGAGGTGCGTTCTCTCGCGTTTGGGGATAACAATACCGTGATGGTGGTCGAGTTGGGACTTTCGCAGGTGGTCAGCCGAAAAGCGATCGCCCAGGTGGAAAAGCAGATCGCAAAGCAGTACGGGCTGGAGCGCGTGTGTATCGAGCCGCGCTACAGCATGCCGGACGGGCTGACCGATGCGTACATAGGCTCGCTGTATGAGGATATGGCGTACCGCATGCCCTCCGCGCGCGGTCTGCTCGACTGCGCCAAGTGGAAATACGAGGGCGGCGCGCTGTATATTCCGATGGACGAGGTGAGCGAAAAGCATTTTGCCAACGCGCTGCGCCATCTGGAAGCGCGAATCCGACGCGAGCTGGATATGGTGTGTCCGGTGCATGCGGTGCGCGCGGCGGCAGAGGATTACGCGCCCCCGTCCGACGCGCCGAAGCGCGAGGAGATTTTGCAGCAGGCGGTCGCGGAAGCAGTGTCCGCGGCTCCGGCGGCGCCCAAGCCGAAAAAGCCGCGTCCCGCGCCCCGGCCGGAAAATGCGGGCTACCAGCGCCCGCGCACGGAAAAGGTGCGCGACGACGACCTGATCTTCGGCAAGCTGATACAGGACCCGATCGTGTCGGTCAACGAGGCGATCGCAGCTTACGATATGGTCACCATTCAGGGCGAGGTGTTCTTCACCGACAACAAGGACATCCACAGCAAAAAGACCGGCAAGGACTATGTAAAGATTGCGTTCGATATGACCGACCGCACGAACTCGGTGCGCGTGTCCAAATTCCTGGCTGCGGACAAGGCGGGCGACACGGCCTCCCACATCAAAAACGGCCTGTACTGCACGGTGCAGGGCAAGATGGTGTATGACTCGTTCGCCAAGGAGATGGTTTTGGAGCCGACCGGTATCGTCAAGGCGAAAAAGCCCGTACGGCAGGACAAGGCCGAGGGCATGAAGCGCGTCGAACTGCATCTGCACACCAATATGAGCGCGATGGATGGTATGTCCTCCACTGCGGCGCTGTTGTGCCGCGCTGCGCAGTGGGGACACCGCGCCATGGCGATCACCGACCACGGTGTAGCGCAGGCCTTTCCCGAAGCCCTGCATGCGCAGGAGGGCAAGCAGAAGGACATTATTGGGGATATGAAGATCATTTATGGCATTGAGGCGTACTATGTCAACGATGCGGACAGCCTTTCGGTCGTGCGGGGCGGCTCGGTCGAACCGCTGGAGGGAACGTTCATCGTGTTTGACCTGGAAACCACCGGTCTCAATCCCGCGAGCGAGGAGATCACCGAGATCGCGGCCGTGCGCGTGACCGACGGGGCGATCCATGACGCGTTCCAGACCTATGTCAACCCGCACAAGCCCATTCCCGAGGAAATTACCAAGCTGACCGGCATTTCGGATGAGACGGTCGCGGACGCGCCCGACCTCGGCGAGGCGGTCCCCAAATTCCTCGCTTGGGCGGGGGAGGGGCGGTATCCCCTTGTTGCGCACAACGCGGGCTTTGATATGGGTTTTCTGCGCGCGGCCTGCAAGCGGCTTTCCATCGAGCGGGAATTCACCGCGATCGACACGCTGGAAATGTCGCGCATGATGCTGCCGCACCTGCATAAATTCAAGCTGAACATCCTGGCCAAGGAACTACAGGTCGGTCCGTTCGAACATCATCGCGCGAGCGAGGACGCGGCCGTGCTGGGGCGCATCTTCGTCAAGCTTCTGGCGCGCCTGCGGGAGGAAATGCACGCGCGGACTGTGGCGGATATCAATCCGGTGCTCGCCGCGACGACCGACCGCAAGAACAAGCTGAAAAACCTGCCGCGCTATCATTTCATCATCCTAGTGAAAAACCAGGCGGGGCTGCGCAACCTGTACCAGCTCATCTCCAAGAGTTTTCTCGAATACTACAATAAGCGGCCGATCATGCCGCGCTCGGAGCTGATCCGCCACCGCGAGGGGCTGATCTTTGGCTCGGCATGCGAGGCGGGAGAGGTGTTCCGCGCCTTGACGGGTAATGCGGAGTGGGACGAGCTGAAACGGCTCGCGTCCTTTTACGATTATCTGGAGATCCAGCCCATCGGCAACAACAACTTTATGATCGGCAAGGGCATGGCTAAGGATGAGGAGCAGCTCCGCGACTGGAACCGCGCGATCCTGCGCCTTGCGGACGAACTGGGCAAGCCCTGCTGCGCGACCGGCGACGTACACTTTCTTGAGCCTGAGGACGAGGCGTTCCGCCGCATCCTGATGGCAGGGCAGGGCTTCGGCGACGCGGATAACCAGGCACCGCTGTACTTCAAGTCCACGGACGAGATGCTGAAGGAATTCGCCTACTTGGGTGCGGACCGCGCGTACGAGGTCGTGGTCAGGAACACGAACAGGATCGCGGACATGTGCGACGTGATCCGTCCCGTGCCGCGCGAAAACTACCCACCGCACATCGACGGCTGCGAGGACGACCTGCGCAATATGTGCTATGAAAAGGCCAAGCGCATCTACGGCGATCCGCTGCCCGAGTTGGTGCAGGCGCGGCTCGACCGCGAGCTGAACTCCATCATTGGCAACGGCTACGCGGTCATGTACATCATCGCGCAGAAGCTTGTGACCAAGTCGCTCGCGGACGGCTATCTGGTCGGCTCGCGCGGGTCGGTCGGCTCGTCGCTCGCAGCATTTATGTCGGATATCACCGAGGTAAACTCGCTCGCGCCGCATTACCTGTGTCCAGACGACAAATACGTCGAGTGGCACGAGGAATATTCCTGCGGCGTGGACCTGCCGGACAAGGTATGCCCGACCTGCGGCAAGCCGCTGACCAAGCAGGGCTTTAACATCCCGTTCGAAACCTTCCTCGGCTTCGAGGGCGATAAGGTGCCGGATATCGACCTGAATTTTGCGGGCGAGTACCAGTCGCGCATCCACCACTACACAGGCGAGATTTTCGGACACGACCATGTGTTCCGCGCGGGTACGATCGGCACGGTGGCGGAAAAGACCGCCTACGGCTATGTCAAAAAATACATGGACGAGCGCGGCATCGAGTGTTCGCGCGCGGAGGAGAACCGCCTCGCCGCGGGCTGCACGGGCGTACGCCGCACCTCAGGCCAGCACCCGGGCGGCGTGGTCGTGGTACCCAAGGAGATCGAAATTTACGACGTGTGTCCGGTGCAGCATCCGGCGGATGATCCGGATTCGGACATCATCACCACTCATTTTGAATATCACTCGATCGACGCCAACCTGCTTAAGCTCGACGAGTTGGGACACGATGACCCGACCATGATTAAGCACCTGGAAAACCTGACCGGCGTTAACGCGCAGGAAATCCCGCTTGACGATCCCGACACCATGAGCCTGTTCCATTCGTGCAAGGCGCTGAAATACACGGGCGAAAATCCGGATACCGACCCCATCCTGGGCGACCTCGGCTGCCTGGCCGTACCCGAGTTCGGCACCAAGTTCGTGCGCGGCATGGTCAAGGAGACCCACCCTTCGACGTTTGCCGAACTGGTCTCCATTTCCGGCCTGTCGCACGGCACGGACGTGTGGCTGGGCAACGCGGCCGAACTGGTGCGCCGCGGTATTCCGCTGTCCGGCTGCATCTGCTGCCGCGACGATATCATGAACTACCTGATATTGCAGGGCGTCAAACCCAAGCTCGCGTTCAAAACTATGGAAAGCGTGCGCAAGGGCAAGGGACTGACCGAGGAAATGGAAGCCGCGATGAACGAGCAGAACGTGCCGGACTGGTACATCGATTCGTGCAAAAAGATCAAGTACATGTTCCCAAAAGCGCACGCGGTCGCTTATGTGATGATGGCGTTCCGTATCGCGTGGTTCAAGGTACACCGGCCGCTGGCGTTCTATTCCGCGTATTTTTCCGTGCGCGCCAAGGGGTTTGATGCGTCCTGCATGATCAAGGGCGATAAGGTGTGCATTGACAAGATCAAGGAGTTGCAGATGAAAGACCGCGAAAAGACGATCTCCGCGGCGGAAAAGGAAATGATGACCACGCTCGAGGTGTGCCATGAGTTTTACCGGCGCGGCTTCGTATTCGAGCCGATGGACATTTACACCTCGGCCGCAACTGATTTCATTGTGACCGAAAAGGGACTGATCCCGCCGTTTACCTCGATGCCCGGCATCGGCGAGCAGGCGGCGCAGAATATCGTGGAGGAACGGCGGAACGGCAGGTTCCTCTCCGCCGAGGAGATGGCGGTGCGCTGCCCCAAGGCGTCCAAGGCGGTGGTCGAGCTGCTCGACCAGATCGGCGCGCTCGGCTCGATGCCCAAGACCACGCAGATCAGCCTGTTTGCGTAATACTGGAGAGGATAGGATAGACATGGCAAAATACGAAAAACAGTTGACCGGAGACTTTGACGCCGTGCTGAGCCGCCTGTTTGACGCAGTGATGAACGGCAGTATGTCCGCTTCTTATGAGGATGGGAGCGACTGGGAAGCGAACGGCATGCGCTGCGCGGTGCGCGTGTTCGAGCGTTACAGTTGGGCGGGCGGCAACCGCGTGAGCATGACCCTGATGCTTACAGGCTATGGGAACAGCCTGTTCCTGTCAGCCATCACCTCGGGCGGCAGCCAGGCAATGTTTTGGAAAGTCAACACCATGGGAGAGGAAAGCTTTCTGGAAACGCTGGTGCCGGTCGCGGAAGAGTACGCGGCAGGGCGGTAAGGAGGGCGCGCGGATGTACTGGATATGCTTTGGGGAAAGCGCCAAAGGCTGTCTGTCTGTTGCACGACACCGCATTGCGCCGGACATGCCGAAAGAAAAAATCATTGCACTGCTGGATGATTACACGCAGGGTGATATTCGCAATGTAGGCAACCGTGCCGCGCGGGAGGATATTCTTTTCCCGTGGCAGGAGGAGCAAGACGCGGACCCTGCATGGATGCGGGATTACATTGACCGGCATTGGGAGGCGTTCGGACGCCTGGACGAAGTGGACAAGGCGGTGATCTGGGCTGCCGGAGGGAATGCCGTGGAGCAGTGCGGTCTGCGGTATGTAGTCAGCCGGCTGTATGAGCGGCGCGTGCCGGTTTGGCTGGCCGAAGTGGAGGAGATTCCGCTGGGTGAGATCAAGGAGGAGGACGAGGGGAGGATCGGCGGTGCGGTCTCGGTCGTTACAGGCAGCCGTGTACTGAACTTCCTCCTGCGTTTTGTGCCGCAGCCGCTGGTGCGGCGGTATGCGGCGCACGTCTCGCGCCGTGTCAGGAGCGAGCGGGCAAAAGAGGGACGGGTACGGTACAGCGGTGTAGGGGAGATGGACTCGGGGGCGGCGCGGTATTTTTACAGGCGCCGCCGCCTGCTGACCGAGACTGAGCAGGGGCTTTTGCTGACCGAATGGAAGCGCATGCAGGAGGAAAACGCTCCTCTGCGCGTGATGGCATCCGGCAGGCCGCGATCCGCAGCGATAGATTTTTACGACGAAGCGATCCTTGCCTGTGTGTCGACGCAGGAGAGACGCGCTGCGTTGACCGTTGGCAAGGCGCTGGTTAAACTCGCTGAGGCGGGCGACTGTGTGAGCGATATGATGATCTTCTCGCGGATCCGCGCGCTCGGCGCGGCGGGACGGCTGGAGATCGTGCGCGACGCGCCGACCTATCGGGACATGACCATCCGCAAAATCAGGTCTTGACAAGGATAGACGTTTTATGCTATTATTTTAACGCGATAAATCGATAAAGGAGTTTTCGGCCATGAACCGTTTTCGTATTTCCACACCAGAGGGGACGCGCGACCTGCTGTTCTCCTCCTGCCGCGCCTTGCGGCAGACCGAGAACACCATACGCGCCTCCCTGGAAAACCGCGGCTACAGTGAGATTATCACACCGGCTGTCGAATATTTCGACGTGTTTGCGCAGGCCAATCCAGAACTGGATCAGGAGCAGATGCTCAAGGTGATCGACCGGTCGGGACGCATCTGCGTGGTGCGTCCCGACAATACGACACCGATCGCCCGTATCGCGGCGACGCGCCTGGATAACGCGGCGCTGCCCGTACGGCTGTATTACAGCCAGAAGGTGTTCCGCTCGGTTGTGGGCGGGCATGGCCACAAGGGGGAATTCCTGCAGGTCGGCGCGGAGTTAATCGGCGCGGACGGGCTGGAGGCGGATAAGGATATCCTTTCCGCGGCGTTCGGCGCGCTGACGGAAACCGGCGCGGCAGGCTTTCGCATCGAACTGGGGCATGCGGAGATCTATAAAGCCCTGATTGAGGAGCTGGGCGTGGACGCAGCGGCGGCAGAAAGCATCCGCCGCCTGATCGAAAATAAATCGTTCGCTGCCTTGGGCGACACGCTCTCGCCTTATGGCGACCGTCCGGCGGCGGGGGCGCTCCGCGCGATGCCGCAGTTGTTTGGAGGCATGGAAGTACTTGATCAGGTCGAAGCGCTGACCGGAAACGTGCGTGTGCTCGGCGCGGTTTCCTATCTGCGCCGGCTGTACCGCGCGCTGGACGAAACCGGCTATGGGGACCGCATCATGATCGATCTGGGCTTGGTGCATGAGATGGATTACTATACGGGTGTGATGTTCCGCGGCTACATCGGCGGCGCGGGCGCGGCTATCCTTGCGGGCGGGCGATATAACGCGCTGTGCGCCAAGTTCGGCAAGGACATGCCGGCGGGCGGCTTCGGTATCGATGTGGAAAGCGTCGCGGAAAGCCTGCAGGGCGCTGCGGGTACGGAAACCGGAATCCGACGCGATACGGTGCGCATCGCGCTGACCAAGGGGCGGCTGGAGAAGAAGACGCTCGCGCTGCTCAAAAGCGCGGGGTATGATATTTCCGAGCTGGAAGCCGGCTCGCGCAAGCTGATCTTTGCCCTGCCGGATACGGGCGTGGAGATCGTGCTGGCCAAGGCGGCGGATGTGATCACCTATGTCGAGCACGGCGTTTGCGATATGGGCGTGGTCGGCAAAGACACGATCATGGAAAAGGGCGGCAGCTTTTACGAAATGGTAGACCTTGGGTTCGGCAAATGTCGCTTCGCATTGGCGACCAAAAAGGGGAAGGACGTTTACGGCGGCTATCGGACACCGGTCATCGCGACCAAATATCCGGCGGTCACTAAGGCGTTTTTTAACCGCAAGAATATGGACGTGGAAACCATCAAGATCGAGGGGTCGGTTGAGCTTGCGCCGCTTTTGGAGTTGGCGGACGCAATTGTGGACATCGTGGAAACCGGTACGACGCTCAAGGAAAACGGGCTTGAGGTGATCGAGGACGTCGCGCCGATCTCGGCGCGCGTAATTGTCAATCTGGCGAGCGCCAAGCTGAAAAAGGCCGCGATCCAGAAGGTGATTGCCGAGCTGGAAAGCGGGTTGGAGGGATAATATGTTTTTGAAGACCGTTCTTGCGGACGGGCAGGCCGAGCAGGCTGTTATCCGCGAGATGAAAGCCCGCGCCGCCGGCGCGCGCGGGGATATTGAGCAGACCGTGCGCGCGATTATGGACGACGTGCAGGCGCGCGGCTGGGATGCGGTGTGCGAATATGCGGGGAAGTTCGATGGTAAGGCGCCCTATATCGTCGCGCCCTCCGAGCTGGAAGCGGCATATGCCGCGTGCGCGCCCAGCCTGACCGCGGCGCTCGAAAAGGCGGCCGCGAATATTCGGGATTACCATGAGCAGATGCTCATAAAATCTTGGGAATGGGAACGCGGCAGTGGGGAAACGCTTGGACAGACCGTGCGCGGGCTGGCGCGCGTGGGCATCTATGTGCCGGGCGGCACGGCGGCGTATCCGTCCAGCGTATTGATGAACGCCATACCGGCTCAGGTCGCGGGGGTAGGGGAGATTATCATGGTTACCCCGCCGACCGAAAACATGTCGATCGAGGTGCTGGCCGCAGCGAAGATTGTGGGCGTGGACAAGGTGATCGCCGTGGGCGGCGTGCAGGCGGTGGCCGCGCTGACCTATGGCGCGGGCATGATTCCCCAGGTGGATAAGATCGTTGGCCCGGGCAACGCCTATGTCGCGGCGGCGAAAAAGCTGGCTTTCGGCACGGTGGATATCGATATGATCGCGGGGCCGAGCGAGGTGCTGGTCATTGCCGACCACACAGCCAACCCGACCTGGGTGGCGGCCGACCTGCTGAGCCAGGCCGAACACGATCGGTTGGCTTCCGCCGTGCTGCTGACCGATTCAATGGCGCAGGCGCAGGCGGTTTCATGCGAGATGGAGCGTATGGCGCGCGCGCTGCCGCGCTGGGAGATCATCCGTGAGAGCGTGGCGGGTTACGGCTGCGCGATCGTGTTCGAGGATCTGAAGGAGGCCTGCAAAATGGCGGATATGGTCGCGCCCGAGCATTTGGAGGTCATGACCGCCGCGCCGCGCGAGCTGCTGCCATATCTGCATAATGCGGGCGCGATCTTCCTCGGCCGGTATGCGCCCGAGCCGCTGGGAGACTATATGGCAGGACCCTGCCACGTCCTGCCGACCTCGGGTACGGCGCGGTTTTTCTCGCCGCTTTCGACGGACACGTTCCTGAAGAAAACCAGCATCATCGAATACACGCGCGACGCGCTGCAGGGCTACGCGCAGGATATTATTGCGCTCGCGCAGAGCGAACACCTGGACGCGCACGCGAACTCGGTCGCGGTGCGCTTTGCGGAGGAAGCACAAGATGAGAAATGCTGAAATCAAACGCAAAACCAAAGAGACCGATATCACGGTCGCCCTCGACCTGGAGGGCGGCACACGGAAAATCGACACCGGTATCGGCTTTTTCGACCATATGCTGAACAGCTTTGCCGTACACAGCGGCTTCGGGCTGACGCTTACCTGCAGGGGAGACCTTGCGGTGGACGGACACCACACGGTGGAGGACTGCGGTATCGCGCTCGGACAGGCGCTCCGCCAATGCTTGGGCGACAAGGCGGGCATCGCGCGGTTCGGCCAGGCGTTCGTACCCATGGACGAGGCGCTCGGTTTCTGCGCGCTGGATATTTCGGGACGGCCGTATCTGGTATACGACGCGCCCATGCCCCAGCCCATGTGCGGCGGGTATGATACCTGCCTGACGGTCGAATTCATGCGCGCGTTCAGCGTGAACGCGGGGCTGACCCTGCATCTCAAATGCGAATACGGCGACAACGCGCACCACATCACCGAGGCGCTGTTCAAGGCGCTCGCGCGGGCGCTCAAGCAGGCGGTGGCGCAGACAGGCGGCGGTGTGCTTTCCGCGAAAGGGGTGCTGTGATTGAAATATGTGTTCGCGGGGCTGGGAACGGTTGCTGCGGTATTTGTTATTGCAGCGTTTGCCGCTGAGATGTGGCCACTTGCCGCATCGGTGGATCTGGGCGTACGCTTTTGCATGTATGCACTCTGTATTGGCTGTGGGCTGGTCGTAGGCTTTGGCTGGAAGATACTCGATGTGGTCAAAGCCCTGAAAAACACCTTAATGGATAAAGAGGACGGTCAATGAGCTATATTGCGATCGTAGATTACGGCGCGGGAAATCTGATGAGCGTACATAATTCGCTTGATTTCCTGGGTTATGAAAATAAAATAGCGGACACCGCGGAGGATCTTGAGCGGGCGGCGGGCGTGATCCTGCCCGGCGTGGGTGCGTTTCCGGACGCGATGGACGCGCTGTATGCCTCCGGACTGACCGGCGCGGTGCTGGAAGCGGCGCGGAAAAAGCCCTTCCTGGGCATCTGTCTCGGCATGCAGATGCTGTTCGAGGGCTCGGATGAGGTACGCCCCTGTGCCGGGCTCGGCCTGCTGCCGGGACGTATCACGCGCATCCCAACCGCGCTCAAGCTGCCGCAAATCGGCTGGAACGCACTCGACATCCTGCGCCCGAACGCAATGACCGCGGGGCTGGAAAACGGCGCGTATGTGTATTTTGTACACAGCTTCATGGCGCGGCCGGCGGTGGAGGACGACTTGGCCGCCGTGACGGACTACGGTGTGCGCGTACCCGCGATGGTGGCGCGCGGAAACCTGTTCGGTTGCCAGTTTCATCCGGAAAAAAGCGGAAAAGTAGGGCTGCGCATGTTGCAGAGCTTTGCAAAATTGACGGAGGTGGGAAAATGAGGGTTCTCCCTGCCATTGACCTGAAGGACGGGCAGTGTGTGCGCCTGCAGAAAGGTGATTACGGCACCGCGCACAGGGTCGCGGAGGACGCGGCGCAGACCGCGCGGGCTTTCCTTGACGCAGGTGCGGAGTTGATTCATATGGTTGACCTGGACGGTGCGAAGGACGGTTCGCACGCGAATTACAACGTCGTCCAGCGCGTGATCGAGGAGACGGGCGCGGCGGTCGAGCTGGGCGGCGGCATTCGGACGATGTCGGATGTGGAAGCGGTACTGGCGCTTGGCGTGACGCGCGTGATCATTGGCTCGGCGGCGGTGCGCAGCCCGCAGTTCGTGGCTGATGCGGTGGAGCGGTACGGAGACCGGATCGCGGTCGGCATCGACGCGCGCGGCGGCACGGTCCGCACCGAGGGCTGGCTGGTCGACAGCGGCACGGATTATATCGCGTTTGCCAGACAGATGGACGGTTACGGGGTGAAAACCATTATATTCACGGATATCGACAAGGACGGCATGCTCGAGGGGCCTAACTTCGACCAGCTCGCCGCGCTGCGGCAGGCGGTAACGTGTGGTATTGTCGCGTCGGGCGGTGTGTCCACGTTAGAGGATATCCGGCGGCTTAGGACGCTGGGCATCGATGAGGCGATTGCAGGCAAAGCGGTCTATTCCGGCGCGCTTGACCTGGCTGCGGCGATCAGGGAGGCGAAGTGATGCTTGCAAAACGGATCATTCCCTGCCTGGATGTCAAGGACGGGCGGGTGGTCAAGGGCGTGAACTTTGTCGGCCTGCGCGACGCGGGCGATCCAGTCGAGCTGGCGAAGTTCTATTCCGCCGAGGGCGCGGACGAGATCGTGTTCCTCGATATCACCGCGACGAGCGATGACCGCGCCACGATCGCGGACGTGGTGCGCCGCACCTGCCGCGAGGTGTTTGTGCCGGTCACGGTCGGCGGCGGCATCCGTACGGTGGAGGATTTTCGCGAGATCCTGCGCGCGGGCGCGGACAAGGTTTCGGTCAACTCGGCGGCGGTCAAAAATCCAGGGCTGATAGACGCGGCTGCGGAGAAGTATGGAAGCCAGTGCGTTGTCGTGGCCATCGACGGGCGGAAGACCGGAAAGACCCCCTCGGGCTTTGAGGTATATGTTGCGGGAGGGCGCACGCCGACCGGCATCGACGCGGTCGCATGGGCGGGCGAGGTATCCGCGCGCGGCGCGGGCGAGATCCTGCTCACCTCGATGGATCGGGACGGCACTAAGTCCGGCTTTGACTTGGATCTGACAAAGGCGGTCGTGGAGACGGCCGGCATTCCGGTGATCGCGTCCGGCGGCTGCGGCGCGCTTGATCATTTTTCCGAGGTGTTCGAGTGGACGGACTGCGATGCCGCGCTGGCCGCAAGCCTGTTCCATTACAGAGAGCTGACCGTGGGGCAGGTCAAGGCGCATCTGCGCGAAAAAAACATTCCGGTGAGGTTGTAAATCATGGAACTAAACAAATTTTTTGTCAAGGCGCCGCTGGTTCCGGTTATCTGTCAGGACGAGCGCAGCGGCGAGGTCCTCATGCTCGGCTATGCGGACGAAGAGGCGCTGCGCCTGACGATGGAGACTGGCACGGCGTGGTTTTTTTCGCGCTCGCGTCAGAAATTGTGGAACAAGGGCGAAACCTCGGGCAACGTTATTTTTGTGTCCAAAATACTGTCCGACTGTGATGACGATACGCTGATCTATGTCGGCACGCCCAAGGGACCGGTCTGTCATACGGGCAACCACACCTGTTTTTTTACAACGCTGTGGGAGAAAGAAAGGCACCTGTAGCGGGGCTTCCCAATTGTTTTTGATAGCAGGCGGCGGTCGCGGTGATGGGCGGCTCTATCATAGTGGCCGTTGACTGGAATGGAAGCGGCAAAAAAGATAGGAGGATGAATAGCATGAATTCCTTTGAGCAAATGGAGGCTGTGATCGCACAGCGTAGGGCCGAGCCGCAGGAGGGCTCGTATACCTGCTACCTGTTTGAAAAGGGTCTGGATAAGATTTTGAAAAAGGTCGGCGAGGAGTGCGCCGAAACCATTATTGCGGCAAAAAACGACGATAAGGCCGAGCTGGTGGGCGAGATCAACGACGTGTTCTATCACATGATGGTGATGATGAACGAATGCGGCGTGACGCTCGCGGACGTGTGCGCGGAAATGGATGTCCGCGCACAGAAGATCGGCAACCTAAAGCAGTTCCACGTTTCCGACCATAATACCTGAGAACAAGCTTCGTCCCTGTGCCGTGTTGCTTACAGGAGGGAAAAAGCCCCCGTTCGCCGCAGATATTCTGCAACGGATCGGGGACTTTCTGACTCTTATAGATAGAGGGGGTCAGAAAATCTTAAGAAATCCCCTGCCGGAATCTTAAGAAAGGCCCGCTATACTGTAAACACGGTACGGCGGACGCGCGCAAAGCGCCCGTCGGGAAAGGGAACGGATATGACGACACGATACATCAGCATACCAGGGGAGACGGTACGCCGGTCGGCCGCGGCCGCGCCGGGCAGGACCGCGCCCAAGCCCACTGGCAGGACAGCCCCGCGCCGGCGCAGGCGGGTGAAAAAGCGCCGCCATCCCCTCCGCGCGCTGTTACTGCTGGCGGTGCTGGCCGCGGTGGCGTGGGGCGGCCTGCGCCTGCTGGACGGCCTGCGCGTGGAGGCCGACTGGGCCGCGCGCGGCATCGCCGTGAAAGACGGGACGGCTGCGTCGATCGTCCAGCTCGCGCACAGGGACAGCCGCGCGCAGGCGATCGTGGACGCGCCGGAGGCTTATCCGCCGGAATACCTCGATCTGCTCGCCCGCAACAGCGAAACGCTGGAGTTTGTGCTGGGATATCCGGCGCACCATGGGGACGCGCCGGGGCAGTCCCTCACGGAACCGCTGGACACCATGCCACTGCTGCTGCAATGGGATATGCGGTGGGGGTACCAGCCCTATGGGGAAAGTACGGTTGCGGTCAGCGGCTGTGCGCCGGCGTGCCTTTCCATGGCAGCGGCCTATCTGACCGGCGACCCGACGCTCACCCCTTACCGCGTGGCGCAGTTCGCCGCGGAACAGGGATACTATGTGCCGGGGCAGGGGACAAGCTGGTCGCTGCTGAGCGAGGGCGCGCCCTCGCTGGGCGTACAGTGCCGCCAGCTTGCGCTCGACCAGGCGCAGGTCGACGCTGCGCTGGACGCGGGCCATCCGGTGATCTGCTCCATGCTGCCGGGAGATTTTACGACCGAGGGACACTTTATTGTGCTGTACGGCCGCGCGGATGGAGGGTATACGGTCCGCGATCCGAACAGCGTGGAGCGGAGCGGAAAGGTATGGTCCTATGATACGCTGTCCGGACAGATCGCCGGTCTTTGGGAGTGCTCTGCCGCCGGATAGGGGTTGCCCAAAAGGGAAAAACATGGTATGCTTGTCCAGAGGTGAAGAAAAATGCGCAGAAAAGACAGAGAGATCACAGGGCGGGAGAATATAGAGCCGATCCTCCGCGCCTGCAAAACCTGCCGCGTGGCGATGAGCGCGGAAGGGATGCCGTATGTGATCCCGCTCAATTTCGGCTATACCTGGGATGAAAGCGGCCTGACGCTGTATTTCCACAGCGGCCTGAAAGGGAAAAAGATCGACGCGCTGCGCAAAGACCCGCGCGTGTGCTTTGAACTGGACACCGAGGATGGGCTGACCGGAGAGGGCGATCTGGCGTGCCGGTACAGCTTTGCGTTTTCGTCCATTGTGGGCTACGGCAGCGTGCAGTTCGCGCAGGATAATGAGGAAAAACGCCACGGTTTTGACATTATCATGCAACACCAGACCGGACGTGGCGGCTGGACATATACCGACGCGGCTCTGTCGGTGGCCGAGGTGTTCTGGGTGCGCGCGGATTCGTTTGAGGCATCGCGCAAAGTGCGGTAACAACATGAAAAAGAGGCTTCCACTGAGGAAAGCCTCTTTTCTATTCCATGCTGCGCTTGCTCAAGCCCAGAAGTGCGCGGCGATCTGGTCGGCCTGCTTTTCAGCCTGCTGGAGCAGGGCTTCGACATCGTTTCCGATGATATCCAGCCCTTGCGCCGCGAGGGTGTCAAAGCGGCCGCCGCAAAGCAGCTTGCAGATGGATTCCAGATAGGCGCTGCCATGGTCGGCGAGTGCGGGATCGCTGTTATCAACGATGCCGCCGCGCGTTGTCACATAGAGCAGCCGCCGCGGCCTGCAGTCCGCAACCGGCTGGCCGTATTGGTTATAGTGGAACGTCAGGCCGGTCACGCACAGGCGTTCCAGATAGGCGCGCACCATGGCGGGAAAGCTCAAGTCCCAGAAAGGGCAGGCCAAGACGACGGCATCCGCGTTTTTGAACTGGTTTGCAAGCGCAAAAAACGGGGCGTCGAAAGCGCCGGCGCGAGAAAGTGCATCCCGTTCAGCGATCTCTGCCGCGCCGTAGGGCGTCAGATGGAGGGCGGGAAGCAGAAGCACATCGATATCCGCATCCGGAATGCGGCTGATAACGTGCTGGGCAAGCCGCAGGGTGCGCGAATCCCTGCCACGGATACAACCATTGACAAACAACAGGTTTTTCATCATATACGGTTACTCCTTTATTCGTTTTCTGCCGCGTATGCGGCAAAGAATGTGCAGCAAAACATTGATCGCGAGCGGTGGGGAAGCCGCGCGCCGGTCCGTCCCCATCATAACACGGCGGCAGGGCAAAGGCAAGAAAAAGCACATCCCCCTTTTGCCCAAAGAGGGATGTGCCGGAAAGCAAGAGGAAACGCCGTTATGCTTCGCTTCGCTTGACGAACTTGCTGCGCGGCGCGCGGCAGATCGGACAGATGAAATCGTCTGGAATGTCCTCAGCCAGCCGGACATAGCCGCATACCGTGCATTTCCAGCCCGCGTCCGCGGATAATTCGTGATAGACCGGCGCAACGGGTGGAACATCCTCGCCGCGCTTCTCAAACTCCTTGACGGTCAGGCAATCGCCGTCGCCGAGCACCTCCGCGTCGAGCAGCTCGCAGATAAATAGCGTGTAGGAGCCGATCGCAACGGTTTCCGTTACTTTCAGGCTCAGGCGGGACACCATGCCATCCGTCAGATAGGGGCAGCCTTGGCTGTCGGTCTGAACGGCAAAAGAAGCAAACTTATCGATCGCGCGGCCGGATTTGTAGCCGAACTCGTTGACGAGCCGGTCCTCCGCCTGCTTGGCGAGCAGGGTGGCCGCGGCAACGCCGCTCTTCTTGAGCGCCGCACAGGTCGCGGAATCATTGTTCAGAGAAAATGTGAATTTGGGAGGACGGGACGAGGTGACCTGGTGCAAGGAGTTGATGATGCAGCCGAAATTTTTGCCGCCCTCTGCGGTGGACAGCAGCGCAAGGCTGTAGTCCAGCTTTTTATATGCAGCGTTGTTCATAAAACCGTTCCTTTCTTGTCAATGCTCGTTATTGAAAATGAATATCAATTACAAATTTATACTATCACAATTGACAGGAAAAAGCTATATTTTTTTCCACAAAAAAGAATGAATTTTTTTGTGCTTTTAGAACAGGTTTTTCAGGTTCGGCTGTTCCAGATCAGGCAGATGGCGGAGTTGAGCGAGCAGCTCTGTCCGGTCGAGCAGAAGGTCGTCCGTTATCTGCTCCTTCTGGGCGGTGCGCACACGAGCGAACAGGCGGTTAACCTCGTCCAGCTCTTCGTGCAGGAGCAGGGAGCCGAGCAAGGTCTGCGCGGCCGACCATTTTTCGTAGGCCTGTTCCAGCCGGCCGCTTTCCATATCCTGAACGATGGCGTCCACCGTGGCTTCCACCGTCCGGCTGCTCCACAAGCTGCCCCAGATCAACAGGGCGAAAAGGGAGAGGGCAAGAAAAAGCCGCTGCATATCACGCATCCCCCTTTCGTTGAATAAAGGAATTGCCGCAGTCATCCAGCGTCATTAGAAAAACCTCGGATAAGGCGATGCTTTGGTTTTTCAGCCGGTTTTCGATATCCCGTGCGTCAAGGCGGAGAAGCTGGAGCGAGCGGGCGACCAGCTTGCCGTCCGACACCACAACGAGCGGCAGACCGGTGTCCTTGGGGGTCAGGCCGAGCATTTCCGCCGTGACCGGTTGCTGCGGCTGCTTGAGAATGACGGTCAGCGTGCCGTCCGGCTCGATCACGCCGTATTTGACGTCCGAGACCGATGCCACATTCTGCTTGCGCAGGGTTTCGATGATTTCGTCCGTGGTCAGCCGCATCTGGCGCAGCTTTTTGACATCGAGCAGCCCGCCGCGGATGATGATTGCCGGCTGCCCGTTGAGCAGGCGCCGGAAAAGGCGGCTTTTCAGCGCGACATAGCTCATCAGGATTTCGAGCGCGACCAGCGTGGCGATTGGAACCAGTCCGGCGAACATGGGGATACCGAGATCCTGCATGGGAACCGCCGCCAGGTCGGAAACAAGAATGGTGACCACCAGCTCGGAGGGGTCGAGTTCGCCGATCTGCCGCTTGCCCATGGCGCGCACGGCAATCACAACGGCAAGATAAAGGATCAGTGTACGCAACAGTGGCACAGCCATAACGCATCCTCTTTTCTTGATGGATTCCGGTGTAGTATGGCCGCAAAAACGGGAGAATATTCCTGTGACAAGAATTTAACACAGTAAAATGCGAAAAGGTGTTGACATTTCCCGAAAGCGGTCTTATAATATGAATAACATTTTGAATATTGCAATAGGCGATGACCGGAAAAGTAGCGCCTGGAATCCAGCGAGAGAGCCGTCGGTTGGTGCGAGACGGTGGAGGAAAGGAAGCGCGAAAGTCCTCCGCGAGCAGAGCGTCTGAAAAGGGATGAAATAGGGCCCCGTGTAAGGTGTTCCGCATGATCTGCGTTAAAGGATCGGGTTGAGTGGTCGCGTTCGGCAATTTGGCGCGCGGCAAAAAGAGTGGTACCGCAGAGTGATAGTCTTTGTCTCTTTGAAGAGGCAGAGGCTTTTTTTATTTTTGCTTTAAGACAGGAAAGGAGGCGGATCCGCATGGTAAAGAACGGTTCGGAGATTTTGGTGGATGTACTCGTCGAGCAGGGAGTTGATACGATATTCGGCTATCCGGGCGGCGCGGTCCTCAATATCTATGATGCGCTTTACAAAAACAGCGACCGCATTCGACATATTTTAACGGCGCATGAGCAGGGCGCCGCACACGCGGCGGACGGCTACGCCCGCGCGACCGGCAGGGTAGGCGTATGCTTGGCGACAAGCGGCCCGGGCGCGACCAATCTGGTGACCGGCATCGCCACGGCTTACATGGATTCCATCCCGATGGTCGCCATCACAGGCAACGTCGGCACCAGCCTGATCGGACGCGATTCGTTCCAGGAGGTATACATCGCCGGCATCACTATGCCGATTACCAAGCACAACTTTGTGGTGCGCCATGTGGAGGAGTTGGCGGACACGATCCGCAGCGCGTTCCGCATCGCAGCGTCCGGCCGGCCGGGACCGGTGCTGATCGACATTCCCAAGGATGTGACCAGCGCCACCTGCGACTATGTCCCGGGCGAAAAGGTAGAGGTGCATGAAACCTATGAGGTGACCGGTGAGCAGTTCCAGACGGTTGCCGACATGATCGCGCAGGCTGAACGGCCGATGATCTATTACGGCGGCGGCGTGGAGACCGCAAACGCGGGGACGGCCCTGCTGGAGCTGATGAAAAAAGCGGATATCCCGTCCGCCCATACCATCATGGCGATCGGCTGTATTCCGGATACCGAGCCGCTCAGTCTGGGGCTGGTCGGCATGCACGGTACGGTTTCGGCCGCGTGGGCGGTCGAGCGGTGCGACCTGCTGCTGTGCATCGGCGCGCGTTTTTCCGACCGTGTGGCGACCAATCCGTCGCGCTTCGCGCCGAAGGCAAAGGTCGTGCATATCGATATCGACGCTGCCGAGATCAACAAAAACATCGGCGTGGATTACGCTGTGGTCAGCGACGCGGAGAATTTCCTCGAAAAGCTGCTGCCCTATGTGCAGAAAGCCGACCACGGCGCATGGCGCGCGCAGATTGCCGAATGGCAGAGGACGCTCGATTATGTACCGCAGGACGACGACAGTGTCATCCACCCACACCAGTTGCTGCGGACGATTTACGAGATGGCGGGGGACGATGTGATCGTCGCCACCGATGTCGGCCAGCACCAGCTTTGGTCCGCACAGTATAACTGCTGCAAAAAAATCCGGCATTTTCTCACGTCAGGCGGGCTTGGCACGATGGGCTTCGGCTACGGCGCTGCGATGGGGGCGCAGGTTGCGTTTCCAGATAAGCCGGTTATCCATATCACCGGCGACGGTTCGTTCCATATGAACCTGAACGAGCTGTGTACATCGGTTACCTATAACCTGCCGGTCATCACGGTTATCATGAATAATAATGTGCTGGGCAATGTCCGCCAGTGGCAGACCATGTTTTATGAAAAGCGTTATTCCCAGACGAACCTGTACCGCAAGACGGATTACATCAAGTTGGCGGAAGCGTTTGGTGGCCGCGGTTTCCGCGCCACCAACATCGCCGAGCTGCGCGCGGCGCTGGGCGACGCGCTGCAGCGCACCGGTCCGGTGCTGATCGACTGCCAGATCGACAAGGACGAACGCGTCCTGCCCATGATACCGGCGGGCGGCACGGTCGACGATATCGTGGCGGACTGAGAAAAGGAGAGGACAGCATGCAAAAATATATCCTTTCTGTGACCGTGCAGAATAACGCGGGCGTTCTGGCCCGTGTGTCCAGCCTGTTCGGCCGGCGCGGCTACAACATTGATTCCCTTACCGTGTCCGCGACGACCGACCCCAAGGTTTCCCGCATGTCGATCATCGTGCAGGGCGACGAACCGATTCTGGAGCAGATCATGAAGCAGCTTTCCAAGCTGGAGGAGGTCATCTGCGTCGACCATTTGCAGGAGGAGGACTCCTGCTGTAGCGAGCTGGTGTTCGTCAAGCTGAAGGCCGAGGCGGGCGATGTGCGCGACGCTATCCGGCAGCTTTGCGAGCTGTACGGCGCCGCTATTATCGAATCCACCGAGCGCGCCCTGATTGTTGAGCTTTCCGAGGTACCCAGCCGCATCGACGCGTTCCTGGATGTAATCTCCAACTTCGAGGTGCTGGAGATGAGCCGTTCGGGCGTAACGGCAATCGAAAAATAGTTGAGGGCAGTCTCCCTTTTCTATATGCGCGCCGCAGGCGTAAAATCAATTCGTTTTCCTGATTCATTTTATATAAACTTAGGAGGAAACAAAAATGGTAAAGATGTATTATGATTCGGACTGCAACCTGTCCCTGCTTGACGGCAAGACCGTTGCCATCATCGGCTTTGGCTCCCAGGGTCATGCCCATGCCGAGAACCTGCATGATTCCGGCGTGAACGTCGTCGTCGGCCTGCGTCCGGGCTCCAAGCACGAAGCAAAGGCGAAGGCTGCCGGCCTGACCGTTATGACGCCGGCCGAGGCTGCTGCGGCGGGCGATATCATCATGATGCTCGTTCCGGACGAGAAGCAGGCGGATATCTATAAGGAAGTGATCGAACCCAACCTCAAGCCGGGCAACGTGCTTGCTTTCGCGCACGGCTTCAACATCCATTTCAAGCAGATCGTGCCGCCGGCAGATGTTGACGTAATCATGATCGCGCCGAAGGGTCCCGGCCATACGGTCCGCCGTACCTATGTGGAAGGTTCGGGCGTTCCGGATCTGGTCTGCGTACATCAGGATGCTTCCGGCAAGGCAATGGACATTGCGCTGGCGTATGCCTGCGGCATCGGCGGCGGCCGCGCGGGCATTCTGGAGTCCACGTTCCGTGCTGAGACCGAGACCGACCTGTTCGGTGAGCAGGCCGTGCTCTGCGGCGGCGTCTGCGAGCTGATGAAGGCCGGTTTCGAGACACTGGTCGAGGCGGGCTACGCGCCGGA
Organism: Agathobaculum massiliense; assembly: GCF_900291975.1. Classification (GTDB taxonomy): domain Bacteria; phylum Bacillota; class Clostridia; order Oscillospirales; family Butyricicoccaceae; genus Agathobaculum; species Agathobaculum ammoniilyticum. The sequence goes on along the minus strand of NZ_OMPN01000001.1, from coordinate 422,375 downwards.
GAACGCGTATTTCGAGTGCGTACACGAGATGAAGCTGATCGTCGATCTGATCAACGAGGGCGGCTTTGCCAAGATGCGCTACTCGATCTCCGACACTGCGGAATACGGCGATTACCGTACCGGCAAGCGCATCATCACCGAGGAAACCCGCAAGGAGATGAAGAAGATCCTGCGCGAGATTCAGGACGGCACCTTCGCTTCCGAGTGGATTCAGGAGAACCGCGCGGGCGGCCGCGCCCGTTTCCTGGCGAGCCGTCAGGTCGAGGCGGAGAGCCAGCTGGAGGAGACCGGCAAGCAGCTCCGCAGCATGATGAGCTGGCTGAAGAAGTAAAAACTTTGTTTTCGTTTGAAACCACAGTTTCAAGCAAGAGGACGTGCCGCGCGGGGCGCGGACACGTCCGAGGCTGCGAAAAGTTCCAACAAAGCGAAGCTTTTTACAGCTCTTGTGTAAAAAGTCAGGCATTGTTTTTCTGTTACATGCGCGCCGAGGGCGCGTGAAAAGCTGAATGCGCACAGGCGGGCGGGCTTCCGCCCGCCTGTGTTGCAAAAAGGAGGAAGCCCCCATGTCCAAAAGAAGCGACAACATCACCGCGGGTGCAGAGCGTATGCCAAACCGTTCGCTGCTACGCGCCTGCGGCCTGACCGAAGAGGAGATGAACAAGCCGATCATCGGCATTGTTTCCGCATACAGCGAAATCATCCCCGGCCATATCAATCTTGACAAAATCGCGGATGCCGCCAAGGCGGGCGTCCGTATCGCGGGTGGCACACCTGTACTCGTTCCGGCGATCGGCGTGTGCGATGGTATTGCGATGGGCCACATCGGCATGAAGTATTCGCTACCCAGCCGCGAGCTGATCGCGGACAGCGTGGAGACGTTGGCGCAGGCGCACCAGTTCGACGCGCTCGTGCTGATCCCCAACTGCGACAAGATCGTACCCGGTATGCTGATGGCCGCGGCGCGGCTCAATATCCCGTCTATCATTGTATCCGGCGGGCCGATGCTCGCCGGCCATTACAACGGGGAGGAGATTTCACTCTCCAAGACCTTTGAAACGGTCGGCGCGTACAAGGCCGGCCTGATCGACGACGAAAAGCTCATGGAATGCGAGTGCGGCTCATGCCCGGGCTGCGGCTCATGCTCGGGCATGTACACGGCCAACTCGATGAACTGCCTGTCCGAAGCCATCGGCATGGCGCTGCCCGGCAACGGTACCATCCCAGCTGTGCATGCGGCGCGCATCCATCTGGCCAAGCACGCCGGCATGCAGGTCATGGAGCTGCTGCGCCGTGACATCAAGCCGCGCGACATCCTGACGCCGGCGGCGTTCCGCAATGCGCTGACCTGTGAAATGGCGATCGGCTGCTCGACCAACTCGGTGCTGCACCTGCTCGCGCTGGCGAACGAGGCGGGCGTGCCGCTCGACCTGGCCACGCTCAATGAGCTGTCCGCCAAGGTGCCGAACATCTGCCACCTTGCGCCCGCAGGCCCGCACCACATCGAGGAGCTGTATATGGCGGGCGGTGTGCCGGCTATCATGAAAGAGCTGACCAAACGCGGCCTGCTCGACCTGTCGCTCATCACCGCGACCGGCAGGACAGTGGGTGAGAACCTCGAGGGCGTCGTGAACAAGAACCCCGAGGTCGTGCGTCCGCTGGAAAGCCCGTATTCCGAAACCGGCGGTATTGCCGTTTTGTGGGGCAATATTGCCAAAAATGGCTGCGTGGTCAAGCGCTCCGCAGTCGCGCCCGAGATGATGGTGCATGAAGGCCCTGCGCGCGTGTTCGATTCCGAGGACGACGCGATCCAGGCCATTTACGCGGGTAAGATCCAAAAGGGCGATGTGGTCGTTATCCGCTACGAAGGCCCGAAGGGCGGCCCCGGCATGCGCGAGATGCTCAATCCGACCTCTGCGCTGGCGGGCATGCAGCTTGACAGGGACTGCGCGCTGATTACGGACGGCCGCTTCTCCGGCGCGTCCCGCGGCGCGTCCATCGGCCATGTGTCGCCGGAAGCGGCGGCGGGCGGAGAGATCGCGCTCATTCAGGAGGGCGATACCATCGCCATCGACATTCCGAACAGCAAGGTCAACGTCAAGGTATCCGATGAGGAGCTGGAAGCGCGCCGTGCGAAGTTCGTCCCGCGCGAGCCGAACATCAAGTCCGGCTGGCTCTACCGCTACTCCCGCATGGTCAGCTCCGCCGACCAGGGCGCGGTGCTGCGATAACAGGAAAAGCCCCGAAACCGGTGGTTTCGGGGCTTTTAGTATGCTATTTTTTCGGCGGGGCGGGATTGTTGGTGCGGCCCACGATATAATCGATGGAGGTATGGTAAAAATCGGCTAATGCGATCAAAGCATCAATTGGGATGCGATGTGCTCCGCTTTCATAGCCGCTGTATGTCGTTTGCTTAATATGCAGGATTTCGGCAACCTGTGTTTGTGTAAGATTATTGTCCTCGCGTAAATCGCGCAAGTGTTGAAAAATCATATCATCACCTCAAAGTTATTATATATTAACGAGAAACTCGGTATTGACTTTTAACGAGAATCTCGGTAATATAAGCGTAAGAGGTGATACATATGGAATCCATAACAACGCTGCTGTACGACGCAGTCATAAGCGGTCTTAACTATCACGAAACCGAGGTCGAGGACCGCGTTTACCGTCAGGTAGACCGCTGGGCGGAAAAGGGCGGACGGAAGAAAAAGCAGTTTCAGAACGACCTGATGGCGCTTTTGACACAGTATCAGGAGCAGAGCTTTGCCCTTGGCCTGAAATGCGGCCTTTTGCTCGCCGAGGAGCAGCTTTTCCGGTAAACCTTGTGGGGGGCGTATAAATCTGGTATAATGGAAGCAGACCAAAAAAAGGACGGTATGATAATATGCTGACAGCTTCCAAGAAGGAATTTATCGAATTCATGATGAGCGCGGACGTGCTTCGCTTCGGTGATTTTACCACTAAGTCCGGCCGTAAAACGCCGTATTTCGTCAACACCGGTAACTATAAGACAGGGCTACAGAATTCCCGCCTGGGCGAGTTTTACGCGGCGCTCGTCAAGGAGACGGTCGGCGGCGATTTCGACGCGATGTTCGGCCCTGCGTACAAGGGCATCCCGCTGGCGACCTCGGTTTCCGGCGCGCTTGCCCGCAATTACGGGATTGATAAGCCCTTTTTCTTCAACCGCAAGGAGGCAAAGGACCACGGCGAGGGCGGCAGCATCGTCGGCTACAAGCCGCAGGACGGGGACCGCGTCATTATCATTGAGGACGTAATTACCGCAGGCACCGCGATCCGCGAAACCATGCCGGTGCTGAAAGGCTGCGCGGATGTGAAGGTGACCGATATGTTCATTTCGGTCAACCGCTGCGAGGTCGGCACGACCCCGGGCAAGACCGCGGTCATGGAAGTTGGCGAGGAGTTCGGCATCAAGGTGCATGCGCTCGTCACTGTGCAGGATATCCGCGAATATCTGGCGGATAAGCAGGAATACGCGCACCTGCTGCCGTTGATGGACGCATATATGGCGCAGTATTGTGTATTCTAAATCCATGGGATTGGAAGCGGAACAAAACAGAAAATATCTGCCCTGGATCTATCTGGGCGTGTTCCTGCTGGTGACAGCCGGCTGCTATGCGGTGCTGCAGTACGTTGTGCCGATGGGGGACGACCTGTTTTACGGCCGGTGGGGCCGGCTGGACGCGGGGGAGCTTCTGGCGCGTATCGTGCAGCATTATCAGACGGCCAACGGGCGTAACCTTGTTCACCTGCTGGACGCGGTCCTGCTGGGTTCGGACGGGCGCGTCGCATTTGCGCGGGTGTTTATCGCGGCCTTACTCGGCACGATCGCGCTCAACCTGACGCGGCTTACGGCGGACGGCTGGAGGCGGACGATCGCCGTCGCGGTGCTGTGCGCGTGCGGCATCTTCTTGCTGCCTGCCGTGCTGACAAGGCAGAGCGTGTACTGGATTACCGGCGCGATGAACTATGTTCTGCCGCTGGCGCTCTTCCTGGAATATTGGGTGCTGTTGCGCGATGCGCTTTCCGGCAGGAGGGGATGGCTGCCTACGGCAGTGTTCGGGGCGCTCGCGGGTCTGACGGTCGAGCAGGCCAGCATGATGGCGGTCGGGCTGACCGTGCTGCTGGTTGGGGAGCATTGGCTCGTCCGCAGGCAGGGGTTCCCGAAAAAGGCGCTGTGGCCGCTGTTGCTTTCGGCCGCAGGCGCGGCGAGCATTCTGCTTGCCCCGTCGGTCGCCTACCGCGCGTCTATCACGCCGCCGCCGGTTGAGGGCGGCACACTGGCTGTGGTGAAGTATAACGTCCTGCAGCTGCGGCAGACCTTTCTGTTTGGGGATACGCTTTTCCCTATCCACTTCCTGATGCTCACCGCGATACCGCTGTGGCTGCTGCTGCGTGCGGCGCGCCGCCGGAGCGTGCCGGACGGTGTGTTCGCCGTGCTGTCGGTCATTTCGTTTTCCGTGTGGTTCTGGTTGCCGGAACAGGTGCCGGAGTTGCTGTGGAACAGTCCCGAGGTGCCTGCCCGCGTCGCGGCCTATGCGCTGGCGGTGTTGGGAGGCTATCTGTTGTGCGCGTTCTATATTTCCGTCCGCTCCGCGATGGAACAGGAGTGGACGCCGTTGTTCGCCCTGATATTGGGAGTCGGTTCGCAGGTGATGATGCTGGTGTCGCCCACGGTCGGGCCGCGCACTATGCTGTGCGGCGCGGTGATGCTTTTGCTGCTTACCGCCTGCCTGATGCGGGAAGCGCCGTATCTGTACCTGCTGGGCGCGGGCTCCATCCTTGCCTGGCACTGGGGACAGGGGTGGGCGGCGGCTGTTGTGGCCGCGGCCGCGCTGCTGTGGCTGTTGTGCCGGTATTTTCCCGCGCGGGCCGTATGCGTGGCGCTGTGCTGCGTGCCTTTGTTGTTCTGCGCGTGGACGACGCTCAAGGGTCAGCATGACGGGTATCGGGCAAATGCTGCGGTCGATGCGGCGAACCGCCTTGCGATCGCCGCCTATGATGGCAGCGATCGCCTGACGCAGCATCGGTTTGCGAACGACCTGTACGGCTGGGCTATGCCTTATCACAACGATTACTATGACGCGTATTATAAAGAATATTACGGCCTGCCGCGCGAGGTAGAGTTGATATGGGAATAACGCAAAACGGACTGCCCCAAAAGGGCGGTCCGTTTTCTGTGCGCAGATGGGAATTATAAAGACTGCAGGAATTTCCGCATGCGGAAGCAGGCCTCGCGCAGATGGTTCATGGAATAGGAATAGGAGATGCGAACATGCCCATCGCCGCTTTTGCCGAACGCGCTGCCGGGTACAACGGCGACCTGCTGCTCATGAAGCAGACGTTCGCAGAATGCCTCGGAGGAGAGGCCGGTCGAGGCGATGGAAGGGAACGCATAGAACGCCCCCTGCGGCTCAAAGCACGTCAGCCCCATCGAGCGCAGCTCGCCCAACAGGTAGCGGCGGCGGATGTCATACTGCGTGCGCATGCGTTCGATATCGTCCTCGCCGGTTCGGATGGCTTCGATGCCGGCGAACTGCGCCGTGGTCGGCGCGGACATGATGCCGAACTGATGGATTTTGCAGATGTGCCGCATCAGCTCCTTGGGACCCATCGCCCAGCCAAGGCGCCAGCCGGTCATCGCATAGGATTTGGAGAAGCCGTCCACAACGATGGTGCGCTCGCGCATCCCGTCCAGCTCGGCAAAGCAGACGTGCGGCGCGGCGCCGTAGGTCAGGCTGCAGTAAATCTCATCCGAAATGACGATGATATTGGTGTCGCGTAGCACGGCGGCGACGGCCTCCAGTTCGTCCCGCGTCATGATCGCGCCGGTTGGGTTATTGGGATACGGCAGGATCAGCAGCTTGGTGCGCGGCGTGATTGCCGCGCGCAGGCGGTCGGGTGTCAGCTTGAACTGGTCCTTCGCCAGCGTCGGCAGGGGGACAGGGGTGCCGCCAGCCATCTGGGTCAGCGGGGTATAGCAGACGAAGCTGGGCTCGGGGATGAGTACCTCGTCGCCGGGGTTGACCAGCGCGCGGATGGCGTTGTCGATCGCCTCCGAACCGCCGACTGTAACGAGGATCTCCTTGTCCGCGTCATAGCAGAGCTGATATTTGCGGCGGGCCAACCCCGCGATCTGGCTGCGCAGCTCGGCAAGGCCCCAGTTGGAGGTGTAGAACGTCTGTCCCTTTTCCAGGGACTGAATGCCCGCGCGGCGAATCTGCCACGGGGTCTCGAAATCCGGCTCTCCGACGCCGAGCGAGATCGCATCCGGCATGGCTGCCGCTGCGTCAAAAAAGCGGCGGATGCCGGAGGGCTTTACGATCTTGACACGGTCGGAGAGCAGCTGCTCGTAATCTACCATGCCATCATGACCTCTCTTTTATCGCGATCGGAGGGGTCGAATTCTACACCGTAGTCCTTGTATTTCTTGAGGATGAAATGCGTGCCGGTGGACAGGACGTTTTCCATCGGCGCGAGCTGCTCGGAGACAAAGCGCGCAACCTCGCGCATGGTGCGGTCCTTGATGATGACCGTCAGATCGAAGCCGCCCGACATCAGGTAAACGCTTTCTACCTGATGATGGGAATAGATCTGGCGGGCGATCTCGTCGAAGCCCATGCCTTTTTCCGGCGTAATTTTGACCTCAATCAATGCAGTGACGCTTTCCTTGGAGGTCTTGTCCCAGTCGATAACGGTTTTATAACCAAGAATGGTATCGTTTTTTTCAAAGGTGCGGACCGCGTCAACGACCTCTGCTTCGGTCGCGCCTGTCATGGCGGCAAGCTGCGCCGGCGTCAGGCGTGCGTCCTGGCTGAGCAGATCCAGCAATTTTTCAGGGTTTTCCATGATAACGCCCTCCTGTTTCAGATAAAGATTGGGTTTATTATAGCACCAATCCGGCGGCTTGTCCACTGTGTGTACACAGCCCAGGGCGGGAAAGCCGGGCAGACGGCCGGAACAAGGAGGGGAGCGGCGGGGCAGGGCAAGATGATAGCGCCGCCTGCTGCAGACTACAATATTTTGCGGCATACGCGGGATAAGTCTGCAAAATACTGTTGCGGAAACCGGTAAAACGCGGTACAATGATAAGCAGAAAGGTGGTACCCTTTTCCATGGCATTCACAGGCTTTCCTGCCGCGGGCATCGACCTGCTGCAGCTCAACCGTCTGCAAAACAGCAGAGAATTTTACGAATCGCATAAAGAAGAGATCAAACGGCTGGCGATCCAGCCATTTCATGAATTGATCGCGGAGATGACCCCAGCCATGCTGGAGATCGACCCGCTGTTTGTGGTCACGCCCTCGCGCATGGTATCGCGTGTACGGCGCGATACCCGCTATACCAAGGATAAGACGCTTTACCGCGCGAATATGTGGATGTTTTTCCGCCGCCCGCGTCGGGAGCATGAGTCCGTGCCGTGCTATTATTTCGAAATTCATCCGGAGTTCTGGGGCTTTGGCTGCTGGGGCGCTTGGGGGAAAGGCGAGATGGAGGCGCTGCGTGAGATGATTCTGAAAGAGGATAAGCTGTTTCTGGAGGCGTATGAAGCGGTCCGCGCCTGCCCGCAGGTGCGGCTGGATGGGGAATTGTATAAGCGTCCGAAATTTCCGGATGCAAAGCCCGCCTACCAGACCTGGTTGAACCGGAAAGAGATTGGTGTGGACTTTCGGGAAACAAACGACTTCTCCCCCGTGTTGGACGGGGCGTTTGTCGGGCCGATGGTGGATACCATGCGCCGGCTCGCGCCGCTGTACCGTTTCCTGCTCGCAGCAAAGGAAAGAGCGGGCGCCGCACCGCGGGAGGCGCTCGAATGAGGTATGTTGCGCTCGATTTTGAAACAGGAAACGCTTCCCCGCTCAGCGCCTGCGCGCTTGGCGTGGCGGTGTTTGAGGATCGCAGCCTGATCCGTGAGCAGGTATCGCTTATCAAGCCGCCCGCTTGCGTTGGGAAGTTCCACTGGGGCAATGTCAGGGTCAACCATATCAAGGAACGCATGGTGGCAGACGCGCCGGCGTTTGATATGGTTTGGAACACAGTGGCGCAGGAGGCGGAGGGTAGTGTTCTGGTCTGCCATAACGCGATGTTTGATACGGCGGTGCTGTGCGCATGCCTGAGCCATTACCAGCTGTCGGCGCCGGAGTGCCGCTATATCTGTACGGTAAAGGTGGCCCGGCGCGTATGGCCGGCGCTGAAAAATCATAAACTGGATACGGTATCCGCAGCGCTCGGTATTGAGCTGAATCATCACGAGGCATGCTCGGATGCACGGGCGGCCGGCTGGATTCTGCAGGCGGCGCTGCAGGAAACGGGGAGCACGGACGCGGATGCGCTCGCGGCGAAGATCGGGATGCGGCTGGGCCGGATCTCGTCCATGGGGACGACGCCCTGCAGCATCGCAAAGGATATACGAATCGAAAATACGGTGTGACCGGTTTCACATATTTGTCAAAAGGAGAGAAAAGCTATGAAAAATTATCTGGATTCCATCGACCGTGAGGCGTTGCGCAGCCGCGCCAATCAGGTGCTTGGCTATGCGAACGATGCGCGCGACTGTGCGGCCCGTTGGACGGACCACGCGGTGTCCAAGGCGCAGGGGTTCTCGATGTTTGATTTCGCGGTATTCAAGATCTGCATGCTGTCGTTCGGGCTGTGGCTCGGTGCCTGCTTTGCAAAGTTCTTCAAAAAGTTTCGGGGTGTCTTGTTCGTCGCGTTTGCTGCGACCTGGATGTACTTGTTCTGGCGTATTTTCTTTGATGATGAAGAATAACCAGCGGCCGGAAGGATAGGAGAGGAGCGTGTCCGTGCAGGAACCAACAGAACATCATAGGACGGAAGCGCAGAATCAGCCCCACTATTTCCAGTGGGGCTTAACGGCGTTCTGCGTGATCGTTTCCAGTGTGCTTGTTTTTTATTTTCTAGGCTGGCTGCCGATCATCTGGCGCATGATCAAAAAGCTGCTCGGCATTCTGAGCCCGTTTATCTACGGCTTTGTGATGGCATACCTTCTGATGCCGGTATTCAACGGTCTGTACCGCGTGCTGCAGCCCAAGCTGGCGCAGCGGATGAAACGGGGGACGCAGATCGCCAAGGGGCTTTGCAGCATCCTGTCCCTGCTGATTGGTCTTGCGGTCGTGGGCGTGCTGCTGTGGATGGTGCTGCCGCAGCTGATCGTAAGCGTGTTCTCCCTGCTGGAATCCATGGATACCTATCTGGACGAGATATCAACTTGGGTCGCGTCGCTGCTGAAAGACAATCCGGTGATCGAACGGAATTTTCTACAGTTGTATGAGCAGTTCTCCACACAGGTCGTCGACTGGGTGCAGAACAGCGCGCTGCCGCAGCTAGTCGCGCTGATGACCGGCGTTGTAACGACGGTTTCCGTCCTGTTCGACCTGCTGATCGGCATTATCATCGCGCTTTATATCCTCAACAGCAAGGATACCTTTTGCGCGCAGGCTAAAAAGACGCTGTACAGCCTGTTTTCCATCCAGCGTGCCAACCGTATCATCAAGCGTGTTGCTTATATCCACCGTGTATTCGGCGGGTTCATCACCGGCAAGCTGATTGATTCGCTCATCATCGGCCTGCTGTGCTTTGCTGGGCTGCGCATCCTGATGGGTTTCGGGCTGATGACGATGGACCAGTCGTATGCGCTCCTGATTTCGGTCATTATCGGCGTGACCAATATCATCCCGTTTTTTGGCCCGTTTATCGGGGCGGTGCCGAGTACCATCCTGATCATGGTCATCAGTCCGGTGCAGGCGGTATATTTTGTGCTGTTCATCCTGGCGCTCCAGCAGTTTGACGGGAATATCCTGGGGCCGAAAATACTGGGCAATTCCACTGGCCTGTCGAGCTTCTGGGTCATGTTTGCGATCCTTGTGTTCGGCGGTGTGTTCGGCTTTGTGGGGATGGCGGTCGGCGTGCCGCTGTTCGCCGTACTGTATACGATGGCGACCGAGGCGGTCAATAACCTGTTGAGAAAACGCGGCCTTTCGGTTGACACCAATGCTTACCGTGGGCCAAAACGTCTCGATCCGGAAACGCGGGCGTTTGTCGAGATCAGGGAGGAGGCCCCGCCGGTCAGCGCAAAGGAGCGGCGGGAAGCCGCACAGAAAGCGCGTGCGCAGGCGCAAAAGGAAAACGAAAAGGACTGACCGGCTGGTCAGTCCTTTTTTGCTTGATGTTTGCCGTGCGGTGTCGGGTTATTTCAGGCCGGCGGTGATGATCGCCATCTGATAGACCTCATCCGCGTTACAGCCGCGGGACAGATCGTTGATCGGCGCGTTCAGACCCTGCAGAATCGGGCCGTAGGCCTCGAAGCCGCCCAGACGCTGGGCGATTTTGTAGCCAATGTTGCCCGCGTTGATATCAGGGAAAATAAAGGTGTTGGCCTGGCCGGCAACCGGAGAGCCCTTGCACTTGGTCGCCGCAACGACAGGGGAGAACGCGGCGTCGAACTGCAGCTCGCCGTCTACCGCGAGATCAGGCGCAGCCGCTTTAGTTTTTTCGGTTGCATTCTTCATCATATCAACCGTTTCGCCCTTGCCGGAGCCTTTGGTCGAGTAGGATAGCATGGCCACCTTGGGGTCGATACCGAACGCCTTGGCGGTTTTTGCAGTTTCAATGGCGATTTCCATCAGATCGTCCTCGCTCGGATTGATATTGATCGCGCAGTCGCCCATCGCGTACAACTCGTCGCCGCCATCCTTGCCGTCGCGGCGCAGGATGAAGCAGGAGGATACGATCTTGTTGCCCGGCTTGGTCTTGATGATCTGCAGAGCGGGGCGGACGGTGTCCGCAGTCGAATAAGTAGCGCCGCCGAGCAGGGCGTCTGCCTTGCCCAGCTTGACCAGCATGGTGCCGAAATAATTGCCCTTGGAAAGCGCTGCGCGGCACTGCTCCTCGGTCATCTTGCCCTTGCGCAGCTCGACCATCCTGGCGACCATCGCGTCCATTTCCGGATAAGCCGCAGGGTCGATGATTTCCATGCCCTCGATGTCAAAACCGCCTGCGGCAGCGGCGGACTTGACTTCGTCCACATTGCCGACCAGGATAGAATCCAGCAGGCCGTCTTTCTTCAGGCGGGAGGCGGCTTCCAGAATGCGGGGGTCCGGCCCCTCGGTGAATACGATTTTACGCTTGTCGGCCTTGAGCGTGGCAATCAGATTTTCAAACATGATGCATTCTCCTCTAAATTTTTGTTCGTCTGTCAAACAGTTCCGATACCTCATTATACACCCAATGCTGATACTTCTACAAGTGTTATTTTGGGTATATTTTGGTTACTTTGTGGAGCGGTTTGGAAGAGCGTCCGAACGGTTGCAAAAGGGCAAACCTGGGCAGAATAAAGGGGAAAGGAGGTGGTCCGCATGCGCGTGGTGCGTTATTTGAACGGGAAGCGGCTTCACGGTGTGCTGCCGCCGCTGCTGCTTGACCAGGAAGGGATCGGCATGCTGCTGCGCGAGGCGCGCTTCCGGCAGGAACTTCCGTTGCCGGAGCCGCCGCCCTCTGCTATACTGGAAGCGGAGGAACGCGGTCTTGGAAAGGATATTTCATGAAACACACCGCATTATATCTGCGCGTATCGACCGAAGCACAGGCGGACGAAGGATACTCGCTCGCGGCGCAGGCCGAAAAACTGGAAGCGTACTGCCGGATGAAAGGGATCACCCGCTTCCGTCGGTATGTGGACGGCGGTTTTTCCGGCTCAAACCTGACACGGCCGGCCGTTACCGAGTTGGTGGAGGAAATCCGCGCCGGCGCGGTCGAGCGCGTCGTTGTCTACAAGCTTGACCGCCTGAGCCGAAGCCAGAAAGACACGCTTTACCTGATTGAGGACGTTTTTCTGCCACATGGGGTGGACTTTGTATCGATCAATGAAAATATTGATACCGGCAGTCCGTATGGGCGCGCGATGATCGGTATTCTGTCCGCATTTGCTCAGCTCGAACGAGAGAACATCTTTCTGCGCACCCGTATGGGCATGGTCGAGCGCGTCAAGCAGGGCTTCTGGCCGGGCGGCGGCAAAATACCGTTTGGATATGATTACGACGCGGGGAAGGGCATCCTGGTTCCCAACAGCGATGCGGATACCGTACGTGAGATCTACGCGCGGTATCTGGAGGGCCAGTCGGCCGGACGCATCGCGCGCGAGTTGGGGCTGAAATACGAGCATCTGGTGCGGCAGATATTGGATCGGGAGAGCAACACAGGCGTGATCGTCTATAAAGGCGAGCGCTACGCGGGGCGGCATGAGCCGCTTATTGACCGCGAAACCTTTGCGCGAGCGCAGCGCCGGCTGCACCGCCCCAACCGGCCGCGCGCTGCGGGGGCGGGCAAGCTGCTGGCCGGCCTACTGGTCTGCGGACACTGCGGCGCTAAAATGCGCTATCAGAAATGGGGCAACGCGGGGGATAAGCTGGTCTGCTACTCACGGGATAAGTCCAAGCCCCATCTGGTGCATGATGCCGCCTGTCCGAATCGGGGGGTGATGGCGCGCGAGGTGGAGGCGATTGTCATACGCGATCTGGCGAGGCTGTCCGCGCAGCCGTCGGTGCCACGCCAACGGCAGGGGGATGCGGCAGAGTGCCGCCGGACGCTGGAGCGGGTCCAGCGCAAGCTGCGCCGCCTGTACGAGCTGTATGCCGACGCGGAGGACGATACGCTGCGCGAATCGATCGAGCGCGTCAAAAAAGAGCGGGAACGGGCCGAGCAGGCGCTTTCCGCCGCGCAGCGGCAGGAGCAGCGGCGGGAGGATGAGGAAGCGCGGCGGGCGTTATATACCATCGGCGCCTGTTGGGACAGCCTGGCCGGTGAGGAGCGGCAGGCGCTGATACGCGCCTGCGTGGAAAAGATCGTGCTGCAAAACGGCAAGGTCGAAATATATTATGCCATTGAGGGCGCCAGCGGATACGGAACGGTAGCGGGATAGCTGTTTTCTCCTTTGTACGTTCATGCCGATGATTATAGGGGAAATCCGGCGCTACCTGCGGGACAACAGCGCGCTGCGGGTATCCCGCAGCCTTCGGGATACCGCCTATAAGGCGTTGCAGGCCAAGGAAGCCTTCATGCGCGAGCACCAGCGCGAGCCGGATATCGTGGAGCTGGCCAAGGCGATGGACGTACCCAAGGAGGAGGTGGTATTCGCGCTTGACGCGATTCTTGATCCGGTGTCCCTGTTTGAGCCGGTTTTTCATGACGGCGCGGACACGGTATGTGTGATGGACCAGGTGGGAGACAATAAAAATACCGATGAGAACTGGCTCGCCCGCATCGCGCTGCGCGAAGCGATCGACAGCCTGAGTGAGCGGGAGAAACGCATCATCCGGCTGCGCTTTTTCGAGGGGCGGACGCAGATGGAGGTGGCGGAGGAGATCCACATTTCGCAGGCGCAGGTATCCCGTCTGGAAAAGGGAGCGCTTGACCACATTAGGAAGCAGATCTAGCAAAAACGATGGGAAGGCGCGCCGCGGTTCCAAAGCGGCGTCCGGTAGGAAAAGAACACGGCACAGCTTTAAGCTGTGCCGTGTTTTGCATGACAGATACGCAGGTAGCTATCGGGTATCGGAAGTGCTGTTGATCGGTGTGGCGCTCAGTATGACGCGGGACGAGGGGATGCCCTGTCTCGACATATAGGCGGAAAGCGAGCGCACGGTCTGCGCTGTGGAGGCGCTGTGATGCAGGCGGACCACGACGGTCGCAGTCGTTGAGACAAAGTTCTGGGCGGTGGTGGCGTATGCCCTTGCCGCGGACTGGGTGGCGTCCCCGCTGTCAAAGGTGGAGTCCCACAGCCGGTAGCCGGCGCCGATCAGGGCGTCGCGCTGTGCCTGTGTCAATTTGACGCAGCCCGTATCGTTGGAAACGATGCGCGTGGATACGCCGGTGAGCAGCGTCAGACGCTCGTTTGCAGCGGTCAGGCTGGCAACCAGGTCGGCGGGCGCGGTCTGGGGGGAAGCGTTCAGCAGCAGTGCGGGGGTATGCCCCTCCGCAACGATGCGGCGCACGGTGTCGTCCGTCCAGGTGGACGCATCCACGGGAAGGAAAAACGTTGCCAGGCGGCCGGCGCTGTGGAGCGCGTCCAGCACGGCGGGGGTGTTGGTGGTCGGCGCGCCATAGAAAGTCAGGTAAACCCGCGCGGGCTTCTGCGTCGGTTTTTCTTCAACCGGTGGGATGGGAGGCTCGGCCGGCTGCTCGGTCGTTTGGCCGCTGCCGTCCGATGGAGTGGACGGCGTGACGCCCTTGTATGTATTGATTGCGCTTTGGATCGAATCTGCATTGGAGGAGGTGAACGAGGAGTCGCTTTGCGCCGAACCGTCGGTCACGCGCAGTACGGTTTCACCGGAAAAGGACAGCGTGGAATAGCTCAGGCCGAATTTGCCGCAGCACAGCTTGACCGGCACATAAACCGTTCCGTTCCGATGGTATGCAGGGGGAGAATAGCTGTTCAGGTTCTGGTCGTATACATATCCCTCGTCGGGGGAGAAGCTGAGCGTTTCCCCGTTTGCAGAGAGACTCAGCACGCCGCCCTCCTGCGAAGCGGAAACGCCAAGCATGGTGAAGACGCTGTACGGCACATACAGCTCGCCGCCGAGACGCGCGGGCATGGTGCCGTCGTCAAGCGGCAGAAGCGTATCATTGACCGCGGTCAGCGTAAGCGCGCGGGCGGGGACGGGGCAAGTAAACAGGACCAGCGCCGCGCACAGCAGCACACTGAGCAGCTTTTTCCATTTCTGTTTGATGCGCGGTCACCCCTTTCAGCAATTCATACGAACTTATTATATCAAAACACGGCGGGTTTGTCACCCTTTGTATCGAAAAACGCCTTGCTTTATCTTGGCAAAGTGCTATAATAAAAGAAAAAACAAATAGAAAGAGTGAATCCACCATGCTGCAGATCAAAAAACAGCTCACAGCCAACAAAAAGTCCAAGCCGGATGAAAACAGCCTCGGCTTCGGCGTCTATTATACCGATCACATGCTGATCATCGACCACGATGAGGAGCAGGGCTGGCACGACGCGCGCATCGTACCGTATGAGCCGCTTCAGATCGATCCTGCAGCCATGGTCCTGCATTACGCGATGGAGTCGTTCGAGGGCATGAAAGCCTACCGCACGCCCGATGGTTCGATCCAACTGTTCCGGCCGGACAAAAATGCGCAGCGCATGATTAACACCAATCACCGCATGTGCCTGCCGAGCCTGCCGGTGGAGGATTTTGTGCAGGCGGTTAAGGAAATTGTTTCGGTTGAAAAGGATTGGGTGCCGCATGCGGAAGGTACCAGCCTGTATATCCGCCCATTCGTGATCGCGACTGAGCCGCACCTTGGCGTGCGCCCGTCCAGAACGCACCAGTTCATCATCATCTGTTCGCCGGTCGGCGCGTATTATTCGACAGGTATCAATCCGGTCAAGATCTTTGTGGAGGATGAATATACCCGCGCCTGCCCGGGCGGCACGGGTTTTACCAAGTGCGGCGGCAACTATGCGGCCAGCCTGATCTCGCAGGTAAAGGCGCATGAGCTTGGCTATGAGCAGACACTGTGGCTGGACGGTGTGGAGCATAAATATGTGGAGGAAGTGGGATCGATGAACTGCTTCTTCAAGATTGGCGGCACGGTCTACACCGCGCCCTGTATGGGTACGGTCCTGCCGGGCGTTACCCGTATGAGCTGCATCGATCTTCTCAAGCACTGGGGCGTTCCGGTGTCTGAGGAGCGCCTGCCGATCGCGGACGTGATGCAGGCCTCCAAGGACGGGAAGCTGGAAGAGGTGTTCGGCACTGGTACGGCGGCGGTCATTTCTCCGGTCGGCGAACTGCGCTACGAGGGCGACGTTGCCTATATCAACAACGGTGAGATCGGCGAGATCACCCATAAGCTGTACAATACTCTGACCGGCATCCAGTGGGGTACCATGCCGGATGAGCTGGGCTGGACGGTCAAGGTTGATTGATCGCAGGATAAATTTGTGAAAAGAGGCTCGGAATCATTTCCGAGCCTCTTTTTAACGGCCGTGCTACAGCAAACATGGTCCGCGCGGCGTGCGCCGGTCAATCCAGCAGAGAGAGCTGCCGTTCCGCAAGGTTGACGATGCGCAGGCCCCGCTGCCGCGCCATGCGCACGGTCTGCGCGGTGCCGCCGGGCTGTCCGTCAAAGAAGCAGATCAGCAGGGAGGCCGCGTCCACCATGAACTGGTTGCGTGCGGCATAGCAGCCGGTATGATACTCCCGTGACAGGGAGTATACCCCGTCCGCCGCGAGCAGGCAACGATTGAACCGGCGCTTCCATTCCGCTGCATAGCGGGACGCCTGCCCGTCAAACGGGACCGCGCATAAAAGCTGCACCGGAAGCTGCGCGCGCGTCCGAAGCACGGCTTCCGCGGCCCAGAGGTCAAAACCGGTGGACATACCGGACAGAAAGCGGGTATAGCCCTGGCCGGCGGCATGGCGGATTGCCCGGTCAAGCGCCTCCCGTAAGGCGCTGGCGGCCGGGGAATCGTCCGTCCGAAACGGCATTTTTTCGATTCGATATCCGGAAAAACAACAGGTTTCTCCGCGCAGGCTATCCATGGACATCCCCTCCGACGAGAACAAATGTTCTGATTATGGACAGTATACACCGGATGCCGCCAAAACGCAAGTTGAAAATCAGAAAAAAGCTGGTACAATAGAAGTACCTTAGAGGAAAGGGGGATGGGGTCGTGAATGGGAAAAACCGGCTGGCATACCTGATAAAACGGATGGTTTACCGTTTTTTTTCGGACGGGATCCCGCAGGCGGCGGCGGAGCTGTCGTATTTCCTGTTGTTTTCCATGTTCCCGCTGCTGATGTTTGTCAACTCGGTTCTGGCACAGCTCGATATTTCGATCGAGAGCATACAGCCCGTGCTGGAGCTGCTGCCCAAGAGCCTGCAGCAGTTGATCACCTCCTATCTGGCGCAGCTTTCCAACTCCCCCTCGTTCAGTCCCATGCTGATCGGCATTGTGCTGACCTTGTATTTTTTGTCCCGCGCGGTCCGCTCCATGATGCGCACGGTCAATGACATCTACCATGTCGAGGTACAGCGCGGCGTCCTGCGCGATGTGCTGATCTCGTTCGGCATTACGGCGGGCTTTCTGGTATCGGTCGTTTGCAGCTTTATTCTGGCGGTTGCGGGACGGACGATCATCCGCATCCTGCCGCGGCTGATGCCAGTGCCGCAGGCGGCGCTGGATTTGACACATGACGCGAGCTTTTGGGTGATGATTGCGTTTATTTTTGTATTCCTCATGCTGTTCAACCGTGTGGTCCCCAACCTTCATCTGAAATTTCAGGAGGTATGGCCGGGGGCGCTGTTTTCCTTGGTCGCTTGGCTGCTGGTATCGTGGGCGTTTTCGTTTTATGTGGATAACATGGCCAATTATTCCGTGCTGTACGGCTCGCTCGGCGCAATCATCGTTTTGATGCTTTGGTTGTATATCGTCAGCATGATCCTGCTGATGGGGCCGCAGCTCAACCATACGTTAGTCATTATGCGGCTGTACCGCATGGAGGCCGAGAAGCATTTTCAATAAAAGGAGGTTTACTCGCCTCCTTTTTTATTTGTCAAAATGCAATATATAATTGACATTATAAAAAATATATCGTATAATTAAGAAAGCAAAAGAGGGGTAGCGCATGAAAAATAAAAAACTCAAACTCGCTCGGGTGGAAAAGGATCTGTCTCAGGCAGAACTGGCAGAACTGGTCGGTGTAACGCGACAAACCATTGGTTTGATCGAGGCGGGCGGCTATAACCCGACGCTCAACCTGTGTATTGCCATCTGCAGGGCGCTGGATAAGACGCTCGATCAATTATTTTGGGAGGAAAACTGAGATGGAGCAGAGAAAACAATGGATGATGGGGACTGCTGGACGAGCGCGGCAGGGAAATGGAATGGCTTGGGCGGCTGTGATCGTAAAAGCCGTCTTAAGTTTGTGATACGGAGGTGGAAAAGATGAAGCTGATTCGCAAAGCAAAAGATGAACGGGTGGTTGCGGAGATCAACCGGATCTATAAAGTTGGGTTTTATTTCCTGACGGCTGGTATTTTGGCTGATCTGGTGCTGCAGGCGCTGGGGATAAGCGTACAGAACGAAACGATAGGCGGAGCGGTCAACTTGGTGGAATTTGCTGTCGTGATGCTGGCACAGCTCTTTTGCATAGTACTGATGGCGCGCAAAGGCATGATGGATGACAACGCGTTTGCCGAAGCGGACTGTTATCCGTGGAAGCACTACTTGGTGCAGGGGGCGCTGGCGGGAGTGGCAGCCTCCGTCGTAGTCTGTGTACTCCAATGTGCGACCGGCGCAGTCTGGGTAGGGATGGGGGTGCCGGCTATTCTTCTGGTGTTTGCTGCGCAACTGCTGTTAACGGTGCCGCTGACTACGGTATTGGTGCTGCTGCTTACTTACGCTTCGTTCCGATATGCAAAGCGGCGCCGCGTCGGAACGGAAGAGGAGTGAGCGGTGCTTTATGATGCTGCTATAGTAAAAATTCACAGAATTTTCACACTCTGTTACCGAAATGTCGTTGCAGGCTTGCGATTTTCCATATACAATATATACATCGGGTAGTATGTATTGGAAAGGGGAGGACACAAGATGACGGCAGACCACAACATTTTAGAGGTGACACCGCGCGTGGAGGCGCTGGCGGAGATATGCCGGACAAACAGCCGGATCGATCCCGCGCTGTACAAGCAATATGACGTGAAGCGCGGCCTGCGCGACTTGAGCGGGAAGGGCGTACTGGCAGGGCTGACCAATATTTCGGACATCATATCGCAAAAAGAGGTCAATGGAGAAACGGTACCCTGCGAAGGGGAACTGTACTACCGGGGCATCAACATAAATGATCTGGTGCAGGGCTTCATGAAGGAGGGGCGCAAAGGCTACGAGGAGGTCGCCTACCTGCTGTTGTTCGGCAAGCTGCCGGACGCGGGCCAGCTTGCCGACTTCAAGGGTCTGCTTGCCCAGGGACGCACGCTGCCGACCAATTTCACACGCGATGTTATCATGAAAGCGCCGCCGCATGATATGATGAACAGCCTGTCGCGCAGCGTGCTGACGCTGGCTTCCTACGACAATTATGCGGATGATATCAGCCTGCCGAACGTGCTGCGCCAATGCCTGATGCTGATTTCCGTGTTTCCTATGCTCGCGGTATATTCCTATCACGCCTATAATCACTATGAGTGCGGCGGCAGTATGTACATCCATTACCCCTCGGACAGCCTTTCCACGGCATCCAATTTCTTGCGCATGCTGCGTCCGGACATGCAGTACACGCCGCTGGAAGCGAGTGTGCTGGATCTGGCGCTTGTGCTGCATATGGAGCACGGCGGCGGTAATAATTCGTCCTTTACCACGCATGTGGTCACCTCTTCGGGAACGGATACCTATTCGGCGATCGCGGCGGCGCTCGGCTCGCTGAAAGGGCCTAAGCATGGCGGCGCCAATTATAAGGTTGTGCAGATGTTCGAGGACCTCAAGCGCAACGTTTCCGATGCCCATGACGACGAGCAGGTGGCCGATTATCTGGATAAGCTGCTGCGGCGCGAGGTGTTTGACCGCAAGGGGCTGATTTATGGCCTGGGGCATGCCGTGTATTCGATCTCCGACCCGCGCGCGCAGGTGTTCAAGTCGTTCGTCGGGCAGTTGGCCAAGGAAAAGGGCAGGGATGAGGATTTCGCCCTCTATTCTACGGTTGCGCGGCTGGCACCCAAGGTTATTGCAAAAGAGCGGCAGATTTACAAAGGCGTTTCCGCCAATGTGGATTTTTATTCCGGCTTTGTGTATTCCATGCTGGGGCTTCCGCCAGAGCTTTACACGCCTGTATTTGCCATGGCGCGTATCGTCGGCTGGAGCGCGCACCGGCTGGAAGAGCTGATTAATACGGACAAGATTATCCGACCTGCCTACCGCTGTGTACAACCGGAAATCGGATATACCCCCCTTGGGGAACGGTAAGAAAAAGCGCGGATTCCGGTCCGCGCTTTAGACACATATACGCAAGGAGGAAAAATGATGAAAACAGTTGGGTTTATTGGCGTGGGCGTAATGGGGCGCTCCATGGTGCGCAACCTGCTGGGTGCAGGTTACGAGGTCGCGGTTTATTCGCGCACCAAGGCAAAGCTTACGGATTTCCTTGCCGAAAATGAAGTGCGCTGGTGCGACAGCGTTGCGGAATGCGCGAAAGGGCGCGATGCGGTTATTACGATGGTAGGCTATCCGAAGGATGTGGAGCAGGTCTATTTCGGCGGGGAGGGCATTCTGGCGGCGGCGAAGGCCGGCGCCTATCTGATCGATATGACCACGACCGATCCGAAGCTTGCGGTTCGGATTTCCCAGGAGGGGAAGCAGCGCGGGCTGCGCGTGCTGGATGCGCCGGTTTCCGGCGGCGACACAGGGGCGAAAAACGGCACGCTGTCCATCATGGTTGGTGGGGCGGAAGCGGATTACAAGGCGTGCCTGCCGCTGTTTGAAGCGATGGGAAAGCAGGTCGTTTATGAAGGTCCGGCCGGCGCGGGACAGCATACCAAGATGGCCAACCAGATTGCGATTTCGGGGACGATCGCCGGCGTGTGCGAAGCGCTCGCCTATGCAGAACACGCGGGGCTGGAGCCGGATAAGCTGCTCGCCAGCATTTCCAAGGGGGCGGCCGGCTCGTGGCAGATGGAGAACCTGATGCCAAAGATGGTAAAAGAGGATTATGCGCCGGGGTTTTTCCTCAAGCATTTTATCAAGGATATGAAGATTGCCCAATCGCAGGGCGGACCCGCGCTGCCGGTGTTGGAGCGCGTCTGCGCCATGTACGGCGATCTGGAAGCGGAAGGCATGGGTGACCTTGGCACACAGGCATTGATCCGGCATTACCGCGAAAGCTGAAAAAAGAGGGCCGCTCCTGCGGCCCTCTTTTCCGTTTCCCGCGCGGGGCACGGAAACCTGACCCGACCAGAACAACCTGCGCTGGTCGGTTATTTTTCGCTGAACGCGTCCTTTACCTTATCCCAGAAGCCCTTGCGCTTGCTCTGATTTTCATCGGTCGCGGATTCTTCAAATTCGCGCAGCAGCTTTTTCTGCTTTTCGGACAGATTTTTCGGCACTTCGATATTCACGCGGACATACTGATCGCCGCGGCCACGGCCGCTGACGTTCTGGATACCCTTGCCTTTCATACGGAACACGGTGCCGGTCTGCGTCCCTTCCGGCACCTTATATTCCACGCGCCCGTCGATCGTCGGCACCTGAAGCGTGTCGCCCAGCGCCGCCTGCGCGAACGAAATCGGGATCTCGACGTACACATCCTGCCCCTCGCGGGTAAAGATGGGATGCGGACGGATGGACACGGTCACAAACAGGTCGCCCGCCGGCCCGCCGTTCACACCCGCGTTGCCCTGTCCGCGCTGCTGGATGGACTGTCCCTCGTCGATACCGGCAGGGATGTTTACCTTGAACTTGCGCGTTTTGCGCACGCGGCCCGCGCCGCCACACTTGGCGCAGGGTTTTTTGATGATCTTGCCGGTGCCGCGGCAGTTGGGACACGCGGTTTGCGTTTGGAACACACCGAGCGGGGTGCGCTGCGTCTGGGTCACAGAGCCAGTGCCGCGGCAGTTCGGGCAGGTTTCAGCGCTGGTACCCTTGGCCGCGCCCGTGCCGCCGCATTCGTCACAGGACTCGATGCGGTTTACCGAGATCTCCTTCTCGCAGCCGAACGCAGCCTCCTCGAACGAGAGGATGACCGTCTGCCGGATGGATTCGCCGCGCTGCGGCGCATTGCGGCGCTGTGAGCGACCACCGCCAAAGCCGCCGCCGAAGAACGAGCCGAACAAGTCGCCGAGGTCGCCCATATCGAACCCGCCGAAGCCGCCCGCTCCCGCGCTGCCTCCGTAGCTCGGGTCCACGCCCGCGAAGCCGAACTGGTCATACTTGGCGCGTTTATCCGCGTCGGAAAGGACCTCATAGGCCTCGTTGACCTCTTTGAATTTGTC
The DNA here is from genome assembly GCF_900291975.1 of Agathobaculum massiliense. Taxonomy (GTDB): domain Bacteria; phylum Bacillota; class Clostridia; order Oscillospirales; family Butyricicoccaceae; genus Agathobaculum; species Agathobaculum ammoniilyticum. Next base: position 400,343 of record NZ_OMPN01000001.1, on the reverse strand, counting down.
GGCCGCATCGGGATTGTCTTTGTTCAGATCAGGGTGGTACTTGCGGGCCAAGCGGCGGTAAGCCTTTTTCAGCTCGTCCTCACTCGCGCCTTTTTGCACGCCCAGTACCTCGTAATAATCTCTTTTGTCAGCCATTATGCTCCCTCAAATAACGGAAAATGACATGCCGCAGGGCGGAACGGAGACCGTCCCGCCCCACGCGGCATGGAATTACTTGTTCTTATCGTCGTCGTCCTTGACCTCGGTGAAGTCCGCGTCGACGAAATCGCCCTGCGGGCCGGACTGTGCGCCCGGCTGGCCGCCCATGTTCGGGTCACCCTGCGGCGCCTGCTGCTGGTAGATCTTACCCGCCAGATCGCTGAACCTCTTGGACAGGCCATCGGTCGCCATCTTAATCATCTCGGTGTCGGTACCCTTGAGCGCCTCCTTAACCTTGTCGATCTCGGCCTGTACGCCGGCCTTTTCATCGGCGGACAGCTTATCGCCTAGGTCGGTCAGCGCTTTCTCGGACTGGAAGACAAGCTGCTCGGCGTTGTTGCGCACCTCGACCGCTTCCTTGTTCTTCTTATCCTGTTCCGCGTACTGCTCAGCCTCGTGCATGGCCTTGTCGATCTCGTCCTGCGAGAGATTGGTGGACGCGGTAATGGTGATCTTCTGCTCCTTGCCTGTACCCAGGTCCTTGGCGGATACGTTTACGATGCCGTTCGCATCGATATCAAAGGTAACCTCGATCTGCGGCACACCGCGCGGCGCCGGGGCGATACCGTCCAGCGTGAAGCGGCCGAGCGTCTTGTTGCCCGCAGCCATCTCGCGCTCGCCCTGCAGGACGTGGATTTCAACCGACGGCTGATTGTCGGCTGCGGTGGAGAAGATCTGGCTCTTCTTGGTGGGAATGGTGGTGTTGCGGTCAATCAGCTTGGTGCATACGCCGCCCAGCGTCTCAATGCCGAGGGACAGCGGGGTGACGTCGAGCAGCAGTACGTCCTTGACCTCGCCGCCAAGCACGCCGCCCTGGATGGACGCGCCAATCGCGACGCATTCGTCCGGATTGATGCCCTTGAAGCCGTCCTTGCCGGTGATGCCCTTAACAGCCTCCTGCACGGCGGGAATGCGGGTCGAGCCGCCCACCAGCAATACCTTGGACAGGTCGGAGGCAGACAGGCCGGCATCGCTCATCGCCTGCCGTACCGGACCCATGGTGCGCTCGACCAGGTCGGCGGTCAGCTCGTTGAACTTCGCGCGGGTCAGCGTCAGCTCGAGGTGCTTCGGGCCGGTCGCGTCCGCGGTGATATACGGCTGGTTGATCGAGGTCTGCGCCATGCCGGACAACTCGATCTTAGCCTTTTCCGCCGCCTCCTTCAGGCGCTGCATGGCCATCCTGTCGGCGGACAGGTCGATGCCGTTGGATTTCTTGAACTCCGCGACCATCCAGTCGATGATGCGCTGGTCGAAGTCGTCGCCGCCGAGATGGGTGTCGCCCGCGGTGGACAGCACTTCGAGCACGCCCTCGCCGATGTCGAGGATGGAAACGTCGAACGTGCCGCCGCCGAGGTCGTAGACCATGATCTTCTGCTCGGCTTCCTTATCCACACCGTAAGCCAGCGCAGCCGCGGTCGGCTCGTTGATGATGCGCAGAACCTCAAGACCCGCGATCTTGCCCGCGTCCTTGGTCGCCTGGCGCTGGGAGTCGGAGAAGTACGCCGGCACGGTGATGACCGCCTGGGTCACCGGCTGACCGAGGTAGGCTTCCGCGTCCGCCTTGAGCTTTTGCAGGATCATTGCGGAGATCTCCTGCGGGGAATAGGGCTTGCCATCAATGTTGACGCGGTAGTCCGAGCCCATGTGGCGCTTGATGGAAATAATCGTGCGGTCTGCGTTGGTCACAGCCTGGCGCTTGGCCACCTGGCCCACCATACGCTCGCCGTCCTTGGAGAACGCGACTACCGACGGAGTCGTGCGCGCGCCTTCCGCGTTGGGGATGACGACAGCCTCGCCGCCTTCCATAACGGATACGCAGGAATTTGTTGTACCAAGGTCGATACCAATGATTTTGCCCATGTTGATAGCACTCCTTTATATGATTCGATATTGTTTTCTCTGTATCAGGGATGCGCGGTGACGCGCGCGTTTATCAGGAACTTTCCGCAAGCGGAAAGTTCCATAAAATCCGAGAGCATGTATCTCGGATTTTATTCCTCGATTCAGCCGCCTTGGACGGCGGCATTCGGATGTCGAAAGCAAGTTTCAAAGGAAATTGCTTTCGTATAGGGGACTTTTGAAGTCCCCTATAGGGTTTTCAGTTTGCAACCTTTACCATCGCGTGCCGGATCACCTTGTCGCCTATCTGGAAGCCCTGCTGGAATACCTCGGCGATCACACTTTCTCCCAGCGCTTCATCTTCGACATGCATCACGGCGTTGTGGAAATTCGGGTCGAACGTGGTGCCGGCCGAAGCCTCGATCACGGTGACATTCAGGCCTTTCAGGCTGTCGGTCAGTTGGGTCATGGTCAGTTCCACGCCCTTTTTGTATTCCGCATCCGCGGTCTCGGCCTTGAGCGCACGCTCAAGGTTGTCATAGGTGGGGAGAAGCGCGGTCACCGCGCGGCTGACCGCGTCCGTATACGCCTGCTCGCGCTCACGCTGGCTGCGCTTGCGGAAGTTGTCGTATTCCGCCGCCATGCGGAGATAGCGGTCATTCAGCTCCTCGTATTTTGCTTTCCAGTTTTCGGCGGGCGCAGCCTGTTCCTCCTGTGCGGCGGCCTTTGCCGTTTCATCCTCGGACGGGGTTTCCGGCGCCTTCTGCTCGGCTTCGGCCGGATCGGACTGCTTTTTCTTGCTCATATTGTTTTCATGCCTCCATTTGCTGAAAATCCCGATGTTCAGGGATTTCCGTCTTTCTCGTCTAAAAAGGTCTCGGCAATCAACTGATTCAGCCCCTTGGCGAAGCGGCTGAGTTGTGCGGACAACTTGGCGTAATCCATGCGGGTCGGCCCCACGATGCCGATCGCGCCCTGACCGATTTTGCCGATATCGTATTTTGCATAAATCGCGGATGTATCGCTAAGCGGGTTCTCCCCGTTTTCCGGCCCGATGAAGAACTGGATTCCGTCAATCTTACGGGTCGTAGGCAATAGGTGCCGGCTGTCATCCTCCATATAGTCAAGCAGCGCCTGCGCTTTGTGCAGGTCCTTGTATTCCGGAAAGCGCAGCAGCTTGTTGGTCCCGTCCAGAAAGACCTTCTGATCCCCCAGCTCTTCGATCAGTTCGGCGACATATTCGGCCACGGGGGCCAAAAGGGCGGTCAATCCCGCGGCCCTGCGCACGATATCGAAACGCTCGGCCGTGATGTGGCTGAGCGGCAGGCCGGTCAGCGTCTGGTTGAGGACATAGGTGAGAAGCTCGGCCTCGTCCTTGGTGACGTCGGTCATGGTCCGCACCATTTTATTTTTGACCGAGCCGGAGTCGGTTACAACCACGATGACAAAATTCATTTTGTCAATGGCGATGATCTCGAACTGGCGGATGGATGCCTGGGTCATGGCGGGGGTGATCGCGACGGAAGCGTAATTGGTCAGGCTGGAAATCAGCTTGCCCGCCTCGCGTATCAAATGGTCGAGCTCGCGCACCTTGGTCTGCAGGATGCTCTGCAGCGGCGCGGCGTCGTCCGGCGTTTCAGCCGGTTGCTCCATCAGCTCGTCAACATAAAGACGGTAGCCCTGCGGCGAAGGAATGCGGCCGGCGGAGGTGTGCGGCTTTTCCAGAAAACCCATTTCCTCCAGCTCGCTCATCTCGTTGCGGATGGTGGCGGAGGAAAACGGAAGCGCATGCCCCTCGGTCAGTGCCTTGGAGCCGACTGGCTCGGCTGTGCGGATATAATCGCCGATGATGGCCTTGAGGATCTGCTTTTTTCGTTCCGAAAGCTCCACCTGAGCGGACTCCTTTCCTGTGTGAAAACGGGTTAGCACTCCGCCTATCTGAGTGCTAAAACTAATTTACCACCGCGTAGCGGCAAAGTCAAGTCTCGTTTATGAATATTTTGTTAAATGATAGGAAACGGGTTGTCACAGCCGGATAGGGACTGCTAATGTGCTGGAAAGAGCAGGGGAGCGGGCGGCCCGCTTGTGCAAAAGTATGCTTGTGGGGCGGCGTAAAACGTGGTATAATATTTCCATATTGCTATTAAGGAAAGGTAAGGAGCTTTCGGTGTGAAAAATCGCGGGCAAATACGGAATTTTTCCATCATCGCGCATATCGACCACGGCAAGTCGACGCTGGCGGACCGCCTGCTCGAACAGTGCAAGGCCGTGTCCCAGCGTGAGATGGAGGAACAACTGCTTGACAATATGGATCTGGAGCGCGAGCGCGGCATCACGATCAAGGCGCGCGCGGTGCGCATGGAATACGAGGCCGACGACGGCCAGACCTATGAGATGAACCTGATCGACACGCCCGGGCATGTGGACTTCAATTATGAGGTTTCTCGTTCGCTCGCCGCGTGCGAGGGCGCGCTGCTGGTGGTGGATGCGGCACAGGGGATCGAGGCGCAGACGCTGGGCAACACCTACCTCGCTATTGACGCGGGGCTGGAGGTTGTACCGGTCATCAACAAGATCGACCTGCCCGCGGCGGACGCGCCGCGCGTCAAGCAGGAGATCGAGGACATCATCGGTATCCCAGCCGAGGATAGTCCGGAGATCTCGGCCAAAATGAATATCAACATCCACGCGGTACTCGAACGCATCGTGTCCGACATCCCCGCACCGCAGGGCGACGCAGACGCGCCGCTGCGCGCGCTTATCTTTGACAGCCAGTACGACCCCTATAAGGGCGTTATTGTTTATATGAGGCTGATGGACGGCAGCATCCGGCCGGGCATGAGGGTGAAAATGATGGCCACGGGTGCGGAGTTCCAGGTACTCGAATGCGGCTATATGCTGCCGCTCGGCCTGTCGCCCCAGCAGGAGCTGTGCGCGGGCGAGGTCGGCTACTTTACCGCGTCTATCAAGACCGTGTCCGATACCCGTGTGGGCGACACGGTCACCGAGGCGGGACGGCCGACCGCGGAGCCGCTGCCCGGCTACCGTCCGGCGCAGCCCATGGTGTTCTGCGGCATCTATACCGAGGACGGCTCCAAATACCCCGACCTGCGCGACGCGCTGGAAAAGCTCCAACTCAACGATGCGGCGCTGTCGTTCGAGCCGGAAAGCTCGGTCGCGCTGGGCTTCGGCTTCCGCTGCGGTTTCCTCGGCATGCTGCATATGGAGGTCATCCAGGAGCGGCTTGAACGCGAGTTCGACCTCGACCTGGTCACCACGCTGCCCTCGGTCGTGTATGAGATCGTGCGGACCGACGGCGCGGTTGTCCATTGCGACAACCCGCACGACTACCCCGACCCCGGCCTGATCGACGAGGCGCGCGAGCCGTTCGTCAAGGCCACCATTATGACCCCGCAGGAATTTGTCGGCAATATCATGCCCATGTGCCAGGAGCGCCGCGGCGTGTTCAAGGATATGCAGTATCTTGACTCCAACCTGGTCGAACTGCACTACGAAATGCCGATCAATGAAATCATCTACGACTTTTTCGACGCGCTTAAGGCGCGCACCAAAGGCTACGCTTCGCTTGACTATGAGCTGCTCGACTACCGGCCGAGCGACCTGGTAAAGGTGGACATGCTGCTCAACGGCGACCAGGTGGACGCGCTTTCCTTTATTGTCCACCGCGAGAAGGCCTACGGCCGCGCGCGCCGCATCTGTGAAAAGCTCAAGGAGAATATCCCGCGCCAGCTGTTCGAGGTACCTATCCAGGCCGCGATCGGTGGCAAGGTGATTGCGCGCGAAACGGTCAAGGCGATGCGTAAGGATGTACTCGCCAAGTGCTACGGCGGCGATATCACCCGCAAGAAGAAGCTGCTGGAAAAGCAGAAGGAAGGTAAAAAGAAGATGCGTTCGCTCGGTACGGTGCAGATCCCGACCGAGGCGTTCATGGCGGTGCTCAAGCTGGACGAGGAATCATGAGTAAATTTAGTTATCGAAACAAGCCGCTCGGCCTGTACCTGCATATCCCGTTCTGCGTGCAGAAATGCGGCTACTGTGATTTTTACTCCGTGCCGGACAAGGAACTGATGAAAGACTATGTTTCGGCGCTGCTGACCCATATCCGCTCCTACGGCGCGCTGTGCAGCGGCTACACGGTGGATACGGTCTATATCGGCGGCGGCACGCCGACATGCCTGGGGCCGAAATACCTCGGCCGCATCCTGCAGGAGGTGCGGAACAAGTTTCCCCTTGCGGATGACGCGGAGATCACGGTCGAGTGCAATCCGGAAAGCACGGATAAAAAAATGCTGGAAATGATGAAAAAGCAGGGCGTGAACCGGCTGTCGTTCGGTGTGCAGTCCGCACATGACGACGAACTGAAGGCCATCGGCCGCCTCCATACGTTCCAGCAGGCGAAGGATGCGGTTGACCTGGCGCGGGAGAAAGGTTTTTCCAATATCAGTCTGGACCTGATGTACGGCCTGCCCGGGCAGACGCAGGAGCGGTTTCTCGACTCGGTGGAGCAGTGCCTTGCGCTCGGTCCGAAGCATCTGTCCTGCTACGGGCTGAAGCTCGAACCGGCCACGCCGATGGGGCGCGAAAACCCGACTCTGCCCGATGACGACGCGCAGGCGGACACCTATCTCGCCATGTGCGAGCTGCTCCGCAAGGACGGCTTTGAGCATTATGAAATATCCAACTTCGCCCGTCCGGGCTTTCGGTCGCGCCACAATCAGAAATACTGGGACCTGTCCGAGTATCTGGGGCTGGGGCCGGGCGCGCATTCGTTTATGAACGGGCGCCGGTTCGAGTTCGCGCGCGACATCAAGGCCTACATAAGCGGCGAGGATATCCTGCGGGACGAGGACGAGGTGCCGACGTTCCAGCGGCAGGGCGAATACCTGATGGTACGCCTGCGTACCTCGGACGGGGTGGACTTCCTCGATTTGGAGAAACGGTATAACATCGACTCCACACCCTATGAGGAAGCGTTCCGCGGCCTGATGGGAAACGAGCTGGTCGCCCATCAGGGTACGCGCTGGTACCTGACCGAAAAGGGGTTCCTGGTATCCAACAGTATTATCAACACCATTGTCGCGGCTGGCCAGCCGGACATGGGGGAACAATAATCAATTAATTTTTTGGAGGAATAAAACATGCGCGCAGTTATCACGGTGGTCGGTAAGGACCGCACGGGCATTATCGCTAAGATATCCGACACGCTGTACAGGCATCGGGTGAATATTGTCGATATTTCGCAGAATGTTATGGAGGACATGTTCGCCATGGTCATGCTGGTGAATATCGATCAGTGTACGGTGGATTTCACCGCGCTGGCCGACCTGCTCGATCAGGACGGAGAAACGCTTGGCATGAAGATCCATACCATGCATGAGGATATCTTCGACGCGATGCACAAAATATAAAAAACGACATTTTCCGCCAAACGGCGCTGCGCGCGGGAAGAGTGCGTGCGGAAGAAAAAATATCCTGTTATGGGTAAATACGGGGACTATTATTATGTCAATGATCAACACAAAAGATATACTGGAAACCATCAAGATGATAGAGGAGGAGCACCTCGACATCCGCACGATCACGATGGGCATTTCGCTGCGCGACCTGGCCAGCAGCGACATCCATGTGCTGGCGGACAAGGTGTATGACAAAATCACCCGCCGCGCGGAAAAGCTGGTCGCGACCGGCGAGCAGATCGAGCGCGAGCTGGGTATCCCGATCATCAACAAGCGTATTTCGGTCACCCCGATCGCGATGATCGGCGCAGTGACGGATGCGGACAGCTATGTGCCGCTGGCCAGGGCGCTCGACCGCGCTGCGTCGGCTACCGGCGTCAACTTTGTCGGCGGTTTTTCCGCGCTGGTGCAGAAAGGTTTTGCCAAGGGCGACGAGATCCTCATCAATTCCATACCCGAGGCGCTGGCTGAGACCAGTCTGGTCTGCTCGTCGGTCAACGTGGCCTCGACCAAGGCGGGCGTCAATCTGGATGCCATTGCGCTGATGGGGCGTATCATCAAGCAGACCGCCGAGCTGACAAAGGACAACGAATCCATGGGTTGCTCCAAGCTGGTCGTATTCGCCAACGCGGTGGACGACAACCCGTTCATGGCGGGTGCGTTCCATGGCATCGGCGAGCCGGAAACCGTTATCAATGTCGGCGTATCCGGCCCGGGCGTGGTGCAGTCGGCTATCCGACGCGCGGGCGACTGCCCGATTAACGAGGTGGCTGAAGTCATTAAAAAGACCGCGTTCAAGATTACCCGCATGGGCCAGCTTGTCGGCGCGCTGGCGAGCCAGCGTTTAGGCGTGCCGTTCGGCATTGTAGACCTGTCGCTCGCGCCGACGCCGGCAATCGGTGACTCGGTCGCGCGCATCCTCGAAGAGGTCGGCCTGGAGGTCTGCGGCTGCTGCGGTACGACTGCTATCCTGGCGATGCTCAACGACGCGGTCAAAAAGGGCGGCGTGATGGCGTCGTCCAGCGTCGGCGGGCTGTCGGGCGCGTTTATTCCGGTGTCCGAGGACGAGGGCATGATCGCCGCCGCGCAGGCGGGCGCACTCACGCTTGAGAAGCTCGAAGCCATGACTGCGGTCTGCTCGGTCGGCATCGACATGGTCGCCGTACCCGGCGACACGACCGCCGAGGTCATTTCCGGCCTGATCGCGGATGAAATCGCCATCGGCGTTGTCAACTCCAAGACGACCGCCGTGCGCGTCATTCCGGCCATTGGCAAAAAGGTGGGGGATATGGTGGAGTTCGGCGGCCTGCTGGGCAGCGCGCCCATCATGCCGATCGCCACCGGCTCGCCCGCGAGGTTCATCCACCGCGGCGGCCGCATTCCGGCGCCCATCCAGAGCTTGAAAAACTAAAACGAAACGCCGCATCAGGCCGATGCGGCGTTTTCCTTTGCGCGTTCGAGCAGAAAACGGCCCGCGGCGCTTAGATCCGTGCTGTGCTGCTTTAAGAAGCAGCCGGTGCGGGATACCGCCGCGAGAAACGTGTGGTTGTCCGCCGCGGGATCGGCCGGATAATGCACAAGCAGGTCGCAGAGGAATAAATCGATTAGTAGATCATCGGTCAACTGGTGCAGTTCTTCTTCCAGCTCTGCGATAGTTGGTTTGTGGAACATAAAAACACCCCTTTGCATATCTTTTGAAGTTATTATATAACGCATAAAATAACTTGTCAAGTTATAATAAAACTATAAAAGATATATATGGGCGTAATAATTGAAAAAAGTAACTTTTAATGCTAAGATTTTGATTATAAAGAGGTGATTTTATGCCGATTAAGATAAAGGTTTCCAACCTTTTAGGGGAACATAAAATGTCCATGAAGCAACTCTCTGAGATAACAGGTATCCGTCCCAATACGATTTCAAACTTGTACTATGAGGACATAAAGCGGATTGAAATTGCACAGATTGAAGCGTTGTGCAAAGCATTTCATTGCAGGGTGGAAGATATTTTTGAATATGTAGATGATTAAAAAGACCTGTTCCGACCGGAACAGGTCTTTTATATAATAGCTTTCTCTCATTCCCACGATGCCCAGACCTCGGGCTGGTATCCCACCGTCGCCTGCCGACCGTTGCGCACGACCGGCGTTTTCATCAGCGTCCCGTCCTCGAGCAGCTTTTCTTTTTTGTCCTCGTCATACGCGAGATAGGCGAGGGCGGCATAGCCCCTGCTTTTTTCGTCGAGCAGCGTATCCAGCCCGCCGACCGCCTTCAAAACGCTGTCCAGCTCGCCGCGGGACATGCCTTTCTGCGCCAGATCGATCATTTGGAATTTAATGCCGCGCTCCTTGAACCACCGCTGGGCCTTTTTGGTGTCAAAGCATTTGTTCTTGCCGAAAATCTGAATATTCATTTCGCCGCTCTCCTTTTTGTCTGCTATTATAACAAAAGCAGCCGGATAAAACAAGGGTTGACAAAACAATTGCATTATTGTATTATTTATACAGAACAATAACACGATGGAAAGGGAATCAACATGGAACAATCCGTATCACTGGAGCGGCGGCGGGGGCTGGACGGCTTCCAGCTCAAGCTCATGGCGCTTGTCATTATGACGATCGACCATATCCACTATTTCGGCTCGGCCTTAACCGATATGCCGCTGATTTTGACGCTAATCGGCCGTATTGCCGCGCCGGTTTTTGTGTTTTTCGTGGCCGAGGGCTTTGCCCATACGCACAGCCGATGGAAGTATCTGCTGCGTTTGTACATAGGCGGCGTGCTGATGTATATTATAAATACCATAGTGAATATCTATTTCCCGCTGCCGGGCGGGATGATTGTGATGAACGGCATTTTTACGACTATGGCGGTTATCGTCATTTACCTTTGGTGGATCGAGAACACGCGCAAGGCCCTGCGCGGACGCAGGTACGGCCTCGCGGCGCTGTACATACTGGCGATGGCAGCGCTTCTGCTTTCCATTGTGCCGGTGCAGATGCTTTTGCCGGTGTCGCCGCTGGCAGTGCAACTGGCAACCATTTTCGTACCCAGTCCGATCTGGTGCGAGGGCAGCATACTGATTGTGATGATCGGCATAGGCTTTTATTATTGCCGGAATAACAAACGGGCGCTTGCGATTTTCTATACGGTGTTCCTGGGGATCGTACTCGCCCTGCAATGCCTGGCTGCTTTTGACTGGGAGGTCGTTGCTTCGGTTTTCTTCATGTGGCTGGCGCTGCCGTTCCTCCTGCAGTATAACGGAAAGCGGGGGCGGGGCATGAAGTACCTTTTCTACCTCTATTATCCGGCGCATGTATATATTTTTGCAATAGCGGCCTCGCTGCTGGGGCGGCTGTAGCAAGGGGAGCGGGATGCGGAAGCATCCTGCTTTTTTGTGGGGCGGAGGCTTGAAAAAAGGAAGAAATATACTATAATAGATTCAGCCGAAACGATAAGGAGGGGCGGCAATGCGTATTTTAGTTGCGGAGGACGAGCGCGACCTGAACCGGCTGATCTGTCAAACGCTGGAGCGCGCCGGCTACAGCGTGGATACCTGCTATGACGGCGAGGCCGCGCTGGACAACCTGCTGGGTGCGGAATATGACTGCCTGCTGCTGGATATCATGATGCCGAAAAAGGACGGGCATGCCGTGCTGCGTGCGCAGGGGAGTACGGTGCCGGTCATTTTCCTGACCGCGCGGGACAGTGTGCAGGACCGGATCGAGGGGCTGGACCTTGGCGCGGACGACTATCTGGTCAAGCCGTTTGATTTTGACGAGCTGCTCGCCCGAATCCGCGCGGCAACGCGGAAATACAGCGTGCAGAAAACCAGCGTGCTGACGCTGGCCGACCTGACGGTGGATACCAGCAGCCGCACGGTCACGCGCGGCGGGAAGGAGATCCGGCTGTCTGCCAAGGAATATGCAATCCTGCAATACCTGATGCAGCATAAGGGGACGGTCATTTCGCGCGCCCGCCTGGAGGACCATATATGGAATTATGACTATGCGGGCGGCTCGAACGTGGTGGACGTCTATATCACCTATCTGCGCAAGAAGATCGACGGAGGGTTTGATAAAAAGCTCCTCCATACGGTCCGCGGCGCGGGCTGGATATTAAAGGAGGAGCCGTGAAGCATCTTTCCGTCAAGCAGAAGCTCACGCTGTGGATCACGCTGCTCATGCTGCTGCTCAGCACGCTGGTACTGGGGTTCATGGTGGCGGTCAGCAGCTCGGTGGTGACAGAGAACGCTTACGACCAACTGACAAGCGCGGTGCAGAACAACCTGTCCGGCATTTCGCGGGAGAACGGTAGCCTAAAATTCAGCGAAGGGTTTTCCTTTACCAACAACGGCGTTTATACCGTCATATACAGTGACAGCGGCGCGCTGCTCGCGGGGCAGCTCCCGTTGGCTTTTCCAGAGGGGACGGCGTTGGAAAACGGTGCCATCCGACCGGTGCAGGGGGTGGACGACAGCTATTATGCGCTTGACCTGTGGCTTCCGTTCGGATGGCAGGATGGCGTCTGGGTGCGCGGTATCTTGCCCGCGCCCGATATTGCTGATGTACTGGACGACCTGGTCGGCATCGCGCTGCTGCTCCTGCCGCTGATGGTCGTGGTGAGCGGGCTGGGGGCGTATCTGCTCGCGCGCTCGACCTTCCGGCCAATCGGGCGCATCATCCAAGCGGCGGAGGCGATCGGCGAGGGGCGCGACTTGTCGCGCCGCATTGGGCTGCCGCCCGGGCGAGATGAGATCAGCCGTCTGGGACAGGCGTTCGACAATATGTTCGCCCGCTTGGAGGCTTCCTTTGAATCCGAGAAGCAGTTTACCTCGGATGCCTCGCATGAACTGCGCACGCCGACTGCGGTCATCCTCGCTCAGTGCGACTATGCCCGCAAGCACGCGGAGGACCCCGCGCAGTACGCGCAGGCGATCGAGGTGATCGAACGGCAGGCCGGCAAAATGTCCGTGCTGATCAGCCAGCTTCTGCAGATGACCCGCCTGGAGCAGGGGACGCAGCGCGCCTGCTTTGAGCAGGCGGATCTGAGCAGCCTGGTGGAAGTCGTTTGCACGGAGCAGCCCGAGTTTCCCAAGGATATTACCCTGCAGGCTGATATCCAGCCGGAGGTCGAAGCCTGCTTCGATGTCACGCTGATCAGCCGTCTGCTGCAAAACCTGATCGATAATGCCGCGCGGTACGGTAAGCAGGGCGGCCATATCTGGGTCACGCTGCGCAGGGAAAGGAAGGATATTCTGCTCGCTGTGCGGGACGATGGCATCGGTATCGCTCAGGAACAGCAGGAGAAGATATGGCAGCGGTTTTACCAGGTGGACGCTTCGCGCGGTAGCGAAGGGGGAACCGGACTGGGGTTGACCATGGTGCGCCAGATCGCCGCCCTGCACAGCGGAACGGTCACGGTGGAAAGCGCGTCCGGACAGGGGAGCTGCTTTACTCTCCGATTTCCTGCGGAGAGCCGTCCGGAAGCGGACGGAACGTCCAGCTGAAAAATTTTCAGAAAAATTCACTTTTTTAATGTTCTTTTAATGTTGGGCTGGTATGCTGTATATGAACTTAAACGAAAGGTGTGAGCAGGATGAAAAAACAGCTTGCCATTATGACTGCCTCGCTGGTGCTGGCCGCAACTTTGGCCGGCTGTGCGCAGCCCGCGCAAAGAAGCGCCGCTCATATGAACTATATCGGCGCGGACGCGGCGAAAAACATGGCGGCAGCGGACGCGCAGGTCGATACCGCGAACGCGAGCTTTTCCGGCGCCAACCTGGGCGAAAAGAACGGGCTTTCCTATTATCAGGTGGACTTTACCGCAAATGGCAGGGAGTACCACTATGCGATTGACGCGATGACGGGTACGGTCATTGAATCGAGCAGCGCGGCTTCGGCGCAGCAGACCACGGGTACGGGCCAGCAGACCGCAACGGCAGGTCAGCAGGCCGCTGCCGCGGGGCAGGTGGATGAAAACCAAGCCAAGCAGATTGCGCTCGACCACGCCGGCGTCGCGGAAAGCGATACGTCGTTTTTGTGGGTAAAGCCGGATTATGAGGATGGCGTCGCGGTCTATGAGGTGGAATTCTACGTTGCGTCAACCAATACCGAGTATGACTATGAGATCGAAGCCGCAACCGGAAGCATCCGCAGCTACGATTACGACGCGGAAAACTACCGGCCGGGGCAGCAGGGCGTGACCGGAGAGACGAAAAGCGAGCAAGAGATTCGCGACATCGCGCTGGCCAAGGTGCCGGGGGCGACGGAAAAGGATATCCGCCTGAAGCTGGACCATGATGACGGCCGCCTGCTTTATGAAGGCAAGATCGTGTACCAGGGGATGGAATATGAATTTGAAATCGACGCTTACAGCGGCGCTATCCAGGAATGGGATGCGGAGTCGATTTTTGATTAAACCAACAAAAATAAAAGGAGGACAATACAATGAAAAAACTGATCTGCACGATGACGCTTGCCGCGCTGCTCTGCGGTGCTGCCAGCGCAGCAAACGGCTCTTACACAGTGTCTGCGGAGCTGAGTCCGGATATCACGGTCAAAATCGACGGTGTGGAGCGCATATTCTATAACGCGCAGGGCAAAGAGATCCACCCGATCAGCTATGCAGGCACCACCTATGTGCCGATCCGTTCGATCGGCGAACTGATGGACAAAAATGTAAACTGGGATGAAGCGACCAGCACGGCGACGATCGGCGGCACGCGCGTCACACCGGATGCCACCGGCACGCCGGATCGGAATGCGAGGGAGCAGGAGATATCTCTGCGCATGGAGCCGGGCTATACCATTGTGATCGATGGGGTTAAGCGCACATTCTATGATGTGAATGGCAAACAGGTCGATCCCGCGCTGTATAATGGTTCTATCTATCTGCCCATCCGCGCGATCGGCGAGATCATGGGGAAAACGGTTTCCTGGAATGAAGCAACGGAAACGGTATTCCTTTCCGGCGGTTCGGCGGATGGCAGCGTGACGGATTTTGATACCTCTAACCCCACAAAGCCGACCAACCCCGTAAATCCCACGCAGCCTACCGGCTCGGTAACGCTGGAGCAGGCCAAACAGACCGCGCTTGACCATGCGGGCAAAACGGCATCGCAGGTCACCTTTGTCAAGGCCTATCAGGATTTTGACGATGGCCGATGGGTTTACGATGTCGAATTCATCGTCCGGTCCGGCAGCGGTTATCTGGAATACGATTATGAGATCGATGCCTCGACCGGCAAGATTATCAGCTATGACTATGATGCGGAGGGCTATCAGCCTTCCGGCAGCGGGAATTCCAGCGCAGGCGTATCAATCAGCGAGTCCACCGCCAAGCAGACCGCGCTGAACCGTGTACCCGGCGCGAGCGCATCCAATATCTACAAGTTCAAGCTGGATTTTGACGATGGCCGCTGGGAGTACGAGGGAACGATCATTTACAACCAGATGGAGTACGAGTTTACGATCGATGCGAACACCGGCTCGATTGTCGAATGGGATGTGGAATCCATCTACGATTAAGGAGCGGTAAAAGGCAGGGAGACGTATCAGTCTCCCTGCCTTTTTATCTATTGCTGCCGGTGCGCCGGGCGGTCGGCCTCTTGGCCGAGCCGGAGGACGCCGTAGGAGTGCGTGACCGGCAGAAGCAGCACACAGGCCAGAGCCGCGCAGCGTCCCAGCTCGCATAGCAGCAGGGGAACGGCGAAAAACACCTCGCCATGCCGTGCAAAATCGCCGATCGCGGCCAAGCCGGCCGCGGAAAAATTGGGGTAGGGCAGCAGCGCGGCGGTATGCGGGCCGAGCAGCAGGAGGGCGCGCAGGGAAAGCAGCGCGAGCAGCGTGCCGCCTGCGCTCAGTCCGCGGGAGGCAGCACCGGCCAGCCCGTCCGGAAGCGCAAGAGAAAGCGCTAGCGCTGCAGGCAGCAGGGCACGGAGGATTGCGCCGGCCTGCCCGAGCAGCGGGGCGGCGGGCGCCTCCCAATAGCTGATACGAAGCTCGCCGAGCGTGAGGATGCCAGACAGCGCCAGCACCGCGCCCGCAGCCCACGCCACCGGCAGCGCCCACATGGCGCACCGGTTCAAACCGGTCGTGGCGGTCAGGAGCGTACACACGGTCAGAAGCAGAATAAGGCTCCAAAGCGGGCGGGCCGGAAACACGGTGTTCCGCAGGAAAAGCCCCATGCGCGCGAGGGACTGGGTCAGCGGCCAGAGCGCGAACAGCGCGAGCGCCCACTGCAATATACGGTACCGGCACCAAAATGGCGCGATGCGCGCCCCGCCGGCACAGAGCAGTGCGCAGACCAGGCTGGCTAACGCGGCGGCATACATGGTCTGGCCATCGACCGGCAGATAAAGAAGTTCGCTGAGCGGCAGCAGCGCGAACAGCGCCGCGCCCCAGCGGGGAAACAGCCGCTCACGCATCTGCGCCGCCTCCGATCTCGCCGCCATCCAGGAAGCAGGAAAGGCGCTCCTCAGAAAAAACCGCCGTGCCTGCGGGGGCGGTCTGGCCGAATTCATCCAGATACAGCGCGGGTAGGATCGCGGTGCCGTTGGCGTGCAGCACCTCGGTGGCGCGGTAAAGCGGCATGTCGGGTAGTGTGCCGGAGCGCGCGGCCTGGTCCAGCATTTCGCTGAGAGCGTAGACCTCGTCGTCGTTTTCCAGCAGCACATCCGCCGCGCCGCCGCGAACGACTGCAACGCGCAGGGAAAGGCGGACGTTGTTGTCCTCGCAAAGATAGTCCGCCAAAGGCAGGATGCTTTCCGAGGCCACGTCTTCTGAAATCAGAAGCACCTGCGCATGGCTGAGATACAGCTCGCCCGGCAGAATGTTGCGGAGATTGCGCACCAGTTCAGGCAGGTCGTGGCCGGTAACGGAAAGATAGGCGGGCGCCGCGGCGTCGTCCAGGCTGTCCTGCCGGACGACCTCGGCGGTGAGGCGGTAGCCCGCGTCGATCCGGTCGAGCGCCAGAGCCGATACGGGCGATACCTCGCGCGAACAGCCGCACAGCAGCAGCAAAAGCAAGGGAAAAAGCAAGTTTCGAACGGTTTTCAAGGATTGTCCCCCTTTGCAGATTTTCGGCTTCGTTTGACCGGAAAACGATCATACCGCATAAAGAACCAGGGGGAGCGGAGCCAGGCGTCCTCCTGTTCGGAACGGATACGTGGGACCAGATTGAGCAGATACGGGATGGAGCAGGAGTGCATGCGGCAGAGCCAGGCAAGAATGAGCGCAAGCGCAAGCCCCACGCCGTACAGGCCGTAGGCGGCCGCCGCGGCCAACAGGGCAAAGCGTAGCCAGAGCGCAGCGGCCTGCAGCTTGGGGACCATCAATCCGGTCACGCCCGCGATAGCGACGACAATGACGGTGGGGGCGGCGGCGAAACGGGCGGATACGGCGGCTTGTCCGAGTACGAGACCGCCGACGATGCTCATGGTCTGCCCCATGGCGCCGGGGGTGCGCGCGCCGGCCTCCTTGAGCGCTTCCAGCACCAGCAACAGCAGCAGGGTCTCCCAGCCGATCGGCAACGGCACGCCGCGCTGCGCGGCCGAAACCGCGAACAGCAGGCGGGCGGGTACCAGCTCCCGATGGTACAGCATCAGCGCGACATAGACCGCGGGAAAGGCGATCGTAAAGAAAAAACCCAGGACGCGCAGTACCCGTGAGAGGTTGGCCTGTAGAAAGCTGATATAGTAGTCGTCATTGGACTGAAAGCATTCCTGAAACAGGAACGGTGCGGTCAGTACCACAGGGCTGCCATCCACCACGAGCGCGCAGCGCCCTTCCAGCAGGCGGGCGGCCACGACATCCGGCCGCTCGGTCGTACCCAGCGTCGGGAAAGGAGACCAGCGGTGGTCCCGAATACGCTCGGCCAGGTAGTTGGCATCCAGCACGCTGTCGATATCAAGCTCTTCCAGCTTGCGGCGCAGGTGCGCGACCAGCTTTTGTTCGCACACGCCGGACAGATAGCAGAGACAGACGACCGTATTGGTGCGCCTGCCCGCGCGCAGGAAGGTGAATTTCAGGCGCTTATCGTTCAGCCGGCGGCGGATCAGCGCAAGGTTGGGCATGAAGCACTCGGTAAAGCCCTCGCGCGGGCCGGAAAGCACCCGCTCGTTTTCCGGCTCGGAGGCGGACCGGACGGAAAAACCCTTGGTATTGACCACGACTGGCCGCGCGTCCCCCTCGGTGAACACGACCGAGTCGCCATAGAGGAAGGAGGCGAACAGTTTGCTGGCGTCGGTCTCCACGCGGCTGTCGTTTATTTGGAGGATGGTTTGGGAAAGCTCGTCGGCGGAGACGCGCTTGCAGTCCGAGCAAACGATCGGACGGATCACGCTCTGGTTGATGGCGATGGAGTTGACCATGCCGTCGAAGAAGAACACAGCGCAGGAAAGCCCCTTGTGACCTACGGCACGCCGGACCACAAAGGTATTATCTCCCTGGAAAATCGCCTGCATCAGGCGGATGTTGGTTTCAAGATCGGTGGAAAACGTTATTTTATCCATAGCTTCACCCCTTTGCCAGGGGTATTTTGCACCAAACCGCGAAAGCTTATGCACCGGTGAGGTCCTCGGCCAGCGTTTTGCCAAACAGGCGGATCGCCGCAAGCGCTTCGGGCATCGTATTGCCGGAGGAGCCGACCTCAATCAGCATCGAGCCCGGCCGCGCATGCTGGTTAAAGCGCTGGGTGCGCAGGTTGACCGGCCGCATCAGGCCGGGATAGGTGCGGTTGAGCTTATATTGTAAGCTGGCGACGTAATTGAGATTGTCGCGCCAGTCCGGATGGTTCAGGCCGCCGTCGTCCGTGCCGACAACGAACATCAACTGCGCCATTTCCTCTCCGTCGATCGTACAGGAGGTCTTATAGGCGCGTCCATCGTCTGTCAGAATGGAATCGCGGTGTACGTCGATCACGATCTGGATAGAAGGGTATTCGGTCAGCGCCTCCTCTATCGCGGCGAGGGAGCGGTCATAAGAGCCGGAATAGGCGGGGGAATCAAAAATATCGCGGATATGCACCGCCTGTACGCCGTTGGCCTCCAGAACCTTTTGCAGCTCGTCGCCGACGCGTACAACGTTGTATTTGGTATCGGTTGTGCGCTCGGTTTCGGTTGGCGTGTAGGGGAAAGCCGCGTCGGGCGTGTAGCTTTCGCTGCCATGGGTATGTACGATCAACACCTGCGGGCCTTCCCCATTGTCACGGATCGAGGTGTTGGCCGCGAGACAGGAGGAGACATCCACCTCATAAGAGGTTTCGTTGTTGATCGTTACGGTGGCCGCTTTATCGGCCGCGTGAAGGACGGGCGCGTCGTTTTCCTCCTCCAGCGGGATGTAGGCGCTTTCCGCAATCGGGTCCGATGCCTGTTCGTCGCGTGCCGCAGCCGCGGTGCGCGGGGCGAATACCTCGGTGGTTTCCGGAAAAAAGCCAAGCTCGAGGGAAACGGCGCGGGCGATGAAGCCTGTGTTGCCGGCCAAGCGGTCGAGTGCCTGCTGCGCCAACTCCTCGCCGCCCGCGCGGGCGAACATCAGGAGCGATACGGCCAGACACAGGGCGACAGCGGCGGAAAGCTGTATGCCGCCCCGCCGCTGGTGTTTGTGTCTACGTCTTCTCATATCCGCCACCTCCCTAAGTCTTGTCTCTATCATACGCGCGGCAACGTGCGAGTATGACCGAATCGTGACGATTGTTTCAGGACAGATACAGGTCGATATCCGAAACGGTGAGATGCGGGTGCAGAGCCATGTTGACCGCGTAGCCGATCATACGGGAGATATCCGCGACCTCGCGGTCGATATCGCGCGTGGTAATCATCACGGGACGGGAAAGGTCTTCCAGCGCTTCGCAGGTCGGCCCGCCGAGCTGCCCCGCGATCTCGTGCGCGAGCGTCGCGCCATCTACGACGGTTGGCACACCGATGGCGATGACCGGCACGCCGAGCGTCTGTTCGTTCAGCGCGGCGCGCGCGTTGCCCACGCCCGCTCCCGGCGTGATGCCGGTGTCCGCAAGCTGCACCGTGCGCAGCAGGCGTGAGAGGCGTCCGGCCGCTAGCGCGTCGATAGCGAGCACGGCCGAGGGGCGGATACGGTCGAGTACGCCGCAAACCACCTCGCCCGTCTCAACGCCGGTTTGTCCCAGGACACCGGGCGCCAGCGCGGAAACCGGACGCCAGGAAGAAAACACATCGGGTACCTGTTCGACCAGATGTCGTGTGGCGATCACATGGTCGGCCGCCTGCGGGCCGATCGCGTCCGGCGTGATCATGCGGTTGCCGAGTCCGGCGACCAGAACGGGGCCGTCCGGAGCTTGGGAGGGAAGTAGCTCGCGCAGCAGCGTACTCAGTGCGCGGCAGGCGCGGGGGAATGCGTCCTCCTCACGGCGGATCAGCGCGTCCAACTCCAGCGTCAGGTACCGGCCGCGCGGCTTGCCGATCTCCCGTGCCGCATGATCGGTGCGGATCTCTACCTCATTGACGGAAAAGCCCTCCAGCGTACGTTCGGTTTGCCTGACCTGCTGGTGATCAGCGGCCTGATCCATGTTTTCGATCGCCTCGACCGCAAGGTCTGTGCGAAAAGACATGTCGCTCCCTCCTTTTTTTGTAGTTTGCGAGAGGCGGCCGGTTTTATACAGGGCGCGCGGGAAGAAAGGGCGGCGTCGGGGCGCCGCTGTCAGTGAGGGAAAGCGGGTGGGAGAATTAAAATTCGAAAAAGAGGAAAAAATGCTTGCAATTTGAAAAAACTGATGGTAGAATAGAACTACTGACGAATAGAGAAAAAAGGAGGTGTTTTCGGAATGCCCAACATCAAGTCTGCAAAGAAGCGCGTCAAGGTGAACGCTGTCAAGGCGATGAACAACCAGATGGCGAAGAGCGCGCTCAAGACCACGCTGAAGAAGTTCGATACGGCCGTTGCTGCTGGCGATAAGGCGGAAGCGACTGTTGCTTATACGACTGCTGTCAAGGCGGTTGATCAGGCGGCTGCCAAGCACCTCCTGCATAAGAACAACGCGGCCAACAAAAAGAGCAAGATGACCGTTAAGCTCAACGGCATGGCGTAACCTGCCTTCCAAAATCCCAAGGCTTTTGCCTTGGGATTTTTTATTGTAAGCGAGAACCACCGGCTAAGCCGGTGGTTATGATTGCCGGGAAATAGCCTTGCGGACAATCATTTAGAAAAATATCAAAATAATGCTTGACATCTTGAAGAAGGGATAGTATCTTTTATTTAGATAATTATCTAAATAAAATGCAGGCGCGGCTATGCGCCGGAAAGAGGTGTGCGGGAATGGGGTTCCAAAAAAGCTTTAAGGCGCTCAGCGACCCGATCCGGCGGGATATCCTCGCGCTGCTGCGCGCGGGTCCGATGGCGGCGGGTGATATCGCGGCCCATTTTCAGGTTTCCGGAGCGACGGTTTCGCACCATTTGTCGATTCTGCGTGACGCGGGGCTGGTGCTGGACGATAAGCAGGGAAAGTACATCTACTATGAACTCAACATGTCTGTGGTCGACGAGATCCTGGAATGGGTCACGGCATTGAAAGGTGGAGATAAGCATGAAAAAAATCGGTAAAGCCCAAATTTTTGTCTGGATATTGGCGCTGGTGCCGCTGGTACTGGCCGCGGCGGTATACAGCAGGCTACCGGCGCGGATCCCAATGAGCTGGGATTTCGGCGGCGAGGTGGGCTATGAGCCGAAGTGGCACCTGTGGCTGGTTGCGGGCCTGTCGCCGTTGCTGGCGGCGCTGTTCTATGGTATGCCGGCGCTCGACCCGAAGAGACGCAATTATAATAAGTTTTTCGGGTCCTATATCGGCTTCCAGCTCATGATGATGCTGTTCCTGATTATCATGAACGGCATCTGTGTGGTTGAGGGACTGCGCCCGGGTACGGTCAATGTGGCGATGGCGGTATGTTTGGTGGTCAGCTTGGTCATGGTGTATGTGGGGAATATGATGCCCAAAATCCGCATGAATTGGTACTGCGGCATCAAAAATCCGTGGACATTGTCCAGTGAAGCGGTATGGACACGCACACACCGCATTGGCGGCCGCATGTTTTTCGCGGCAGGCGTGGTCGGTCTGCTGGGCGCGTTTATACCCAATAATACGGCGCGGATCGCGCTGCTGTTCGGGCCGCTGCTGCTGGCGGCGTTGGTGCCGACCGTGCTGAGCTACCTGTGGTTCCGCGCGGAGCAAAGGGGGCGGGCATGAAACGCATCCTGATTTACTTGGTCACGACCTTCGGGCTGACATGGACGTTTTGGAGCATTGGCATCAGCGGACCGGTTGTGATGGGGACGCCTGTTGCGGAGCTGGCTGCGGCAGGGCTGGGAATGTTCGGCCCATCCGCAGGCGTGCTGGCGGTATGGATAGTAACCCGAAGAGAGGGAGGACTGGACCTGCCGCTGCACCCGCGCTTTCAAGGGAACGGGCGCTGGTATCTGACGGCCTGGTTCGCGCCCGCGCTGGCGGTGCTGCTGGGAGGCATTTTGTATTTTGGCTTGTTCCGCAGCCAGTTTGATCCCTCAATGGGATATATGCGCGCGTTTAGCGGTGCGGCGGCGCAGGCTTATTCGAATGGCCAGATTCGCGGCATGGCAGCACTGCAGATCGCGGTGGCGGTTTTTATGGGGCCGTTTCTCAACGTGGCCGCCGGCGCGGGAGAAGAGCTTGGCTGGCGCGGGCTGCTCTATCCAGCGCTGCGGCGCCGCCTGGCTCCAGTGCCGGCCTGCCTGCTCGGCGGGGTTATCTGGGGCGTGTGGCATGCGCCGATGACGGTGCGCGGCCACAATTATGGTCTGGATTATGCGGGATTTCCGTGGATGGGGGTCGTCATGATGTGTGTGTTCTGTACGGCTGTCGGCACGCTGCTGCATGCGCTGACAGAACGCTGCGGCAGCATTTGGCCCGCCGCACTGGCGCATGGCGGATTGAATGCAATGATTTCGGCGCCGATGATGTTCCTGCCCTCGGCCGAGGCTGGAAGTCGCCTGCTGGGCCCCACGGTGGCTGGACTGGTGGGCGGAGTGCCGCTGCTCCTTGCCGCGGCGGCCTGGCTGACTGTAAAATGTCGTCCATCTGGGGAAAATGCAGGGAAAATAGCGGGAAATGGTGCGTGAAAAGCTGGTAACAAAGGCAGATGTGACATTTTTAGTCAAGTTATAACTTGTCAAGTGGGGAGCAATGTGTTATAATCTTGCAGTAAGTTTGCATGGGTGGTGAATACAACCCATGTTTTCAACCTTACAGCAAGGAGAAGATTATGACAAGAACGCGTAAGCTGGCAGCGTTGCTGCTGCTTGTTGCCGTCGTTGCGGTGAGCGTGCTGACTGCGGCGCTCGCGACGGACAACACAAAGACCTATGCGTATTTGCCCGATCACTCGGTTTATTTTTATGATGTTGCAGAGGGCTACGCATGGGCTCACCGCGAAATCGATACGCTGGCAATGAACGGCGTTGTCAAGGGCGGCGGGAACCATCTGTTCTATCCGGGCAACTCTATCACACGCGCGGATTTCATCGTTATGCTGGATCGGGCGTACGGCATGAGCGAGGCGTTGGACAGCGGTGCGATCGCGCCTCAGGGAAGCTTTGCCGATGTGCCGCAGGATGCCTATTACAGCAAGGCGGTGACAGCGGCCAAGGCCTTTGGCGTGGCGAACGGGACAGCGGATAACCGCTTCCTGCCCAGCCGGCCCATGACGCGCGAGGACGCGATGGTATTTCTCAAGCGCACGATCGACCGCACCCAGCTCGACCTGAGTGCTGGAACGCTCTCGGGCTTTTCGGATGCCGGCCAGGTTGCCGTGTATGCAGCGGATTCCGTCAGTGCGCTGGTGGCTGCAAAGGTGATCGGCGGCTCGGATGGCAGGCTGAACCCCAAGATGAACGTCACGCGCGCGGAGATGGCGGTCATGCTGTATCGCGCCACCCATTTGCGCGAGCAGGGCGGCGGCGCAGCCTATCAAGCCCGCGGCGATATTGTCAACGTCTGCATCGGCGCGCAGAGCTACTGCGACGTGGTGATTGAGAATTATGACCCGACCGTCCATTATGGCGAGCTGATGCGCTATTCCAAGCTGCGGCAGGAAAATGGCGTGATGTATATTACGCTGGAGGAGAACCAGCCGATCGATCGAACGGGTGTTTATACTGCCGGCCAGCTTGTACTGAATCATCAGGCCGGAGAGGCAGCGGGGACTACCGCTTATCCGGTCGCTGCGAGCTGCGTGGCAATTGATGTGTCGCAGCCCTATCATCAGATAAAATCGCCGGTCAGTACGGGCAGCATTTATAACTACTGCTATCCTTCGATCGTAAACGGAGAAGTGACCGTCATTTATTATACCCGCCCGTAAACAACAGATCCATCGGAAAAATCCGGTGGATCTTTTTTTGTTCAAGGGCTTGACTCTGACACGGTGTAAGGGGCTATACTGGCCGTGAGCTCAAGAAAAGACACGGATATCTGTGAAAGGAGAATAACCATGCTAAAGATCGGCGAGTTTTCCGGCCTTTCCCGCATCAGTATTCGCATGCTGCGGTATTATGATGAGAACGGCCTGCTCTGTCCCGCGTATATCGATGAAACATCCGGATACCGCTACTATGAGGAGTGCCAGCTTGTGGAAGCGGCGCGAATCGCGGCGCTGCGCGATATAGGGTTTGGTGTGGCTCTGATCGGAGAAATCATACGGGGTGGGGAGCGGACGCTGGAGCGCGCGCTCCGCCAGCGGAGAAAAGAGCTGCTTGAGGAACGGGAGCGGGCAAACAGCCAGCTTCTACGGCTGGAAAGCGCGCTGCATCGATTGGGAAAGGATGAATGCAATATGAAATACGAAGTGACGTGTAAAACCTTGCCCGCAAGATATGTCGCGAGCGTGCGGGATATCCTGCCGGCGTACAGCTATGAGGGACGGCTGTGGCATACGCTGATGAAAGAAACCGCCGCGCTGGGGCTGCAGCCGGACGGCCCGTGCTGCGCGGTGGGCATATACCATGATACGGAATATCGGGACCGCGATGTGGACGTGGAGATACAGTATTCGGTCAAGGGCAGGTATCAGGATACGGAGCATGTCAAATTCAAGACAGTGCCGCCGGTTTTCATGGCTTCCGCCGTTTACACGGGAAGCTACGAAAAGATCAGCGAGGTGAACGCCGCGGTTGCGGCATGGGTACGGGACAATGGATATGTGTTTGATGGGCTGTCGTTCTCGATCTATCATGTCGGCCCGAACGAAACGCAAAATCCGGATGAACTGGTGACCGAGGTGTGCTATCCGGTCCGCAAAAAGGGGGCATAAAAGAAAAGCAGCCGTACCGGTAGGTGCGGCTGCTTGCTTCTTATAACTGTGCGGCAAATACCCGGTCGAGCGCGGGCCAGCTTCGCTTCAGCGAGACGGGACGCCCCTCGCGCCCCATAAAGCAGTGCCGGCTTTCTCCCTCGCAGCGCAACTCGCCGGTCTGCGCGTCGCGCACCTCATACCGCAGCGCCATACGGACGCCGTTGTATTCGATGATATGCGCGGAGATTGACACCATATCTCCGAAATGCGCCATGGTTTTGTATTTGCAGCAGACCTCGAGCACCGGACTGCCGAAGCCCTCGGCCTCGATGCGGTCGTATCCGTAACCGAGCTGTTCGAGCAGGTCGACGCGGGCTTCCTCGAACCAGCGGATATAGTTGGAGTGATGGACGATACCCATACCGTCCGTCTCGTAATATTGGACCTTGTGTTCATAGGGGGTCATGGAAAACGCTCCTTTTGGGAATAAAGCGCCCCTTGCGGGGCGCTTTTCCGGTTGCTATCACTTGAAGTATTGCACGCCGCCCGCAAAGATCGGCTGGTACTTTTCGCCGTAGATATTTCTGCCGACGAACGGGCTGTAACGCTCGGTGTGGCCCATCTTGCCGAGCACGCGGCCGTCCGGACTGGTGATGCCCTCGATCGCGCATAGCGAGCCGTTCGGGTTCCAAGCGATGTCCATGGAAGGCTCGCCCGTCAGGTCGGTGTACTGGAACGCGATCTGCCCGTTCTGCGCAAGGCTGTCAATCACATGCTGCGGGGCAACAAAGCGGCCCTCACCGTGCGACACCGCGATCGAATGCAGGTCGCCCACCGCGCAGGCAGACAGCCACGGGCTCTTGACCGAGGCCACGCGCGTGGTGACATAGCAGCTTTGGTGGCGGCCGATCAGGTTGAAGGTCAGCGTCGGGTCGTCGCCGGTCATTTCGTCGCGGATCTCGCCGTAGGGGACAAGGCCGAGCTTAATGAGCGCTTGGAAGCCGTTGCAGATGCCGAGCATCAGGCCGTCGCGCTTTTGCAACAGCTCGTGGATGCTATCCTTGATAGCGGGGTTGCGCAGGAACGAGGCGATAAACTTACCCGAGCCGTCCGGCTCGTCGCCGCCGGAGAAGCCGCCCGGAAGAATGACCATCTGCGCGCGGCGGACAGCCTGCTCAAGCTGCTCGGCGGACTGGTGCAACGCATCCGCAGAGAAGTTGCGCACCACAACGATCTCGGCCGCGCCGCCCGCGTTTTCAACCGCGCGCGCGGTGTCATATTCGCAGTTCGTGCCGGGGAACACCGGAATAACGGCAAGGGGCTTGGCGGTTTTGACTGTCGGGGCCTTGCAGCTGCGCTCGGTCCAGGATACCTTGGCCAGATGCTCGTCCGCCGCGTCCGCGCGGGTCGGGAACACGCTCTCCAGGCGGCTCTCGAACGCCGCGGTCAACTCGTCCAGCGGCACGCGTTCGCCCGCGACTGTGACCGCGCCGTCGTCCGTCGTGCGGCCGACCAGCCAGTAAGCGGGTAGATCCTCCGCCGCTTCGATCAGGATGCCGCCGAAGTTCTTGAGATACAGCGCTTCGGTGGGGAATGACTCATCAAACGCAAAGCCGATCTGGTTGCCGAGCGCCATCTTGCCCACGCCCTCGGCGATGCCGCCCACGGACAGAGCCCATGCGGATACCGCCTTGCCGGCGGCGATAAGGTTCGCGACCTCGTTCCAGACGTGCTTCATGGTCTGGTAATCGGGCGAGCCGTCCTGGAAATACGGCGCGTCAAAGAAGTAGACGGGGTGGCCCGCAGCCTTGAATTCGGGCGAGATCAGGCGGGACGCGTCCTGCGGGGCGATCGCAAAGGAAACCAGCGTCGGCGGCACGTCCATATCGTCGAACGAACCGCTCATGGAGTCCTTGCCACCGATTGCACCGAGGCACAGCTCCTCCTGCGCGTTGTATGCGCCGAGCAGCGCGGAAAGCGGCTTGCCGAAGCGCTTGGGATCCTTGCCCAGCCGCTCAAAATATTCTTGGAAAGTGAGGTAGGCGGTCTCAAAGTCACAGCCCGCCGCCACCAGCTTGGCGACCGACTCGATCACCGCCGCCGACGCGCCGAGGAAAGGGTTGCGCTCGGTGTAGTAGGGGTCGAAGCCGAACGCCATCACGGAGGCAGTTTCGCACTGGCCGGAGAGCGCGGGCATGGTCGCGGCCATGACCTGCGCCGGGGTGAGCTGGTACTTGCCGCCAAACGGCATGAACACCGAGTTTGCGCCGATCGAACCGTCAAACCGCTCGACAAGGCCGCGTTCCAGGCAGATACCGAGAGTGGAAGCGTGGTTTAACAGCTTTTCCTTTTCGGTCTGGCCCTCCGGTACACACGCGATGGACGGCACAGGCAGGGCGGCGACCTCGGCGGTCACATGCTTGGCGCAGCCGTTGGTGTTTAGGAAGCCGCGGGAAATATCGACAATGGTGTTTCCGTTCCAAGTCATGCACAGGCGGTTTTTGTCTGTGACCGTCGCCACGGCGACCGCTTCGATGTTTTCCCTTGCGGCGGCGGCGATGAACGCATCCGCGTCTTTCGCACGCACGACGACCGCCATACGCTCCTGCGATTCGGAAATCGCCAGCTCGGTACCGTCCAGCCCGTCATATTTCTTGGGTACAGCATCCAGATTGATGTCCAGCCCGTCCGCCAGTTCGCCGATCGCGACAGACACGCCGCCCGCGCCGAAGTCGTTGCAGCGGCGGATCATGCGGGTGACCTCGCCGTTTCGGAACAGGCGCTGGATCTTGCGCTCTTCCGGCGGGTTGCCTTTCTGCACCTCCGCGCCGCAGGTTTCAAGCGATTCCTCGGTGTGCTTTTTGGAGGAGCCGGTGGCGCCACCGCAGCCGTCTCGGCCGGTCTTGCCGCCGAGCAGGATGACGATATCGCCGGCCTCGGGTACCTCGCGGATGACGTTTTCCAGCGGGGCCGCGCCGACAACCGCGCCGATCTCCATACGCTTGGCTACATAACCCGGGTGATAGATCTCATGCACCAGGCCGGTAGCCAGGCCGATCTGGTTGCCGTAGGACGAATAGCCCGCCGCCGCGGTTTGGCACAGTTTGCGCTGCGGCAGCTTGTGCTCGAGTGTTTCGGAGAGCGGCACCGTCGGGTCGCCCGCGCCGGTCACGCGCATGGCCTGATAAACATAGGAACGGCCGGAGAGCGGGTCGCGGATCGCGCCGCCGAGGCAGGTCGCCGCGCCGCCGAACGGCTCGATCTCGGTCGGGTGGTTGTGGGTCTCGTTTTTGAACATCAGCAGCCAGTCCTCATAGCGGCCGTCCACCAGCGCCTTGACCTTGATCGAGCAGGCGTTGATCTCCTCTGACTCATCGAGATTCTTGAGGTAGCCGCGCTTTTTGAGTACCTTTGCGCCTGCGGTGGCAATGTCCATCAGGGTGACCGGACGCTTTGCTGCCTTCTCCTCGCCGTAGACCTCGACGCGCGCCCTGAGATACCGGTCGAATGCGTCCTGCACCATCGGGTCGTCAATCTTCACGCCGTCAATCTCGGTCAGGAACGTGGTGTGACGGCAGTGGTCGGACCAGTAGGTGTCCACCATGCGCACCTCGGTGATGGTCGGGTCGCGCTTTTCCTCGTCGCGGAAGTAGGCTTGCAGGAACTTGAGGTCGTCCAAGTCCATGGCAAGCCCCATGTTCGCCAGCAGGTCGGAGAGCGCGGCCTCGTCCATATGGATAAAGCCGACGACCGAGGCGACCGTGGTCGGGATCGCATATTCGACCCTAAGGGTCGCGGGCTTGTCCATCGAAGCCTCGCGCGCCTCGACCGGGTTGATGAGGTAGCCGCGGATCTTATCCATGTCCGCGTCGGTCAGTGCGCCTTCAAATACATAGATTTTTGCCGCGGAAACCGCCGGCCGCTCGCCGCCGGTCAGGAGCTGGATGCACTGCGCGCACGAATCCGCGCGCTGATCGAACTGGCCGGGCAGCGGCTCGACCGCAAGCACGGTATGAGCGCCCGCCGGACGGGGGAAGTTCTCGTCGTAGCACACGTCCGCCATCGGCTCGGAAAAGACGATGCCCTTGGCTTTTTCATAGGCTTCGGGGGCGAGGCCCTCGGTATCGTAGCGGCAGAGATAACGGACGTGGGTCAGCCCTTTGATCTCCAGCAGGTCGTGCAGGCTGGCGAACAGGCTGCGCGCCTCAACGTCGAAGCCGGGCTTTTTTTCGGAATAACAACGATTGACGCTCATGGTATCGTGTCCTCTCTTTTTATTCTTAACAAGATACTATCTATTTTACCTGTTTTACCCGTATAAATCAATCGGTGAGGGCGACAAATTCCGGAGGAATTCAGGGTTTTCTCTGTATATCCTTGCTGCGCGGACAAATCCCAACCGGATAAATAGCGATGAATTTGCTTTCCGGTTTTCTTTGAAACTCGCGCGTATCAGGTCTTGTAAAACCCGCCGGATGCGGTATAATAAAATCAAAGGGGGAGCGGCGGAATCCCGCCGCTCCCGTATTCAAAAAGACGGGCCGCAGCGCTGAAAAGGGGAGGCGCGGCCGCGCCTGGTATCAAATTATGCCGCGCTTTCCCGCGCGGTTACAGGAGGAAAAACCAATGGAAATCAAGCTCTCACCGTCTATTTTGTCCGCTGATTTCGCAAATCTTGCACGCGATATCAAAATTGCCACCGACGCGGGCGCGGAATATGTGCATGTCGATGTCATGGATGGGCATTTTGTTCCAAACATCACGATCGGCGCGCCTGTTGTCAAGGCGCTGCGCAAGGCGACCGACAAGGTGCTTGACGTACATCTGATGATCAGCGATCCGGACCGGTATCTGGATGATTTTATCAAGGCCGGTTCGGATATCATCACAGTACACTACGAATCCAACGGGGATACACTGGAGCAGCTCAAAAAAATCAAGGCGGCGGGTGTCAAGGCTTCCTGCACGATCAAGCCGGGTACGCCGGCGAACGTGTTGTTCCCGCTGCTGCCATACTGTGATATGGTGCTGATTATGACGGTGGAGCCGGGATTCGGCGGCCAGGGCTTCATTCCGGAATGCATGGACAAGATCCGCACGGTGCGCGCGGAAATCCAGAAGCACGGCTATCCCTGTGAACTGGAGATCGACGGCGGCGCGAAGCTGAACAATACCGTGGATATCGTGGCAGCGGGCGCGGATGTGATCGTTGCCGGCTCGGCCGTGTTTGGCGGCGATATTGCGGCAAACGTCAAGGGCTTCCATCAGGCCTTTGCGGAGGGGGCAGCCAAAGCAGCTTGGACGAAATAATCCGGCGGAGCCGGAAAATACGGGCGGATTTTACTCCGCCCGTATTTTTTTGTTGACAAAAAGGACGGATCGGGGTATACTCAAAACAGAAATTAAAAAAGTATTAAAAAGTAAGATAAAAAGGAGGGGGGTAAATGGCGGACGCCGGACGTCTCAAGCAGGTCAATATGACGTTGATCCGAGAGGCTATGCGCGGGGGCGGCGAGCACAGCAAGAACGAGCTGGCGCGCCGGACCGGCCTCAGCTTTCCGACAGTCAGCCGCATCGTAGACGATCTGGTGGAAGCGGGAGAGGCGAAGGAAACCGGAACGGCGGCCTCCACCGGCGGGCGGTGCGCGAAGCAGTATGCGCTGGATCCGGCATACCGCCTGTTCCTGTGCCTGCGGCTGGAGGGGCGGCGGCTCAGCTGGTTTGTGTGCGATTTGAATGGAACACGTCTGGAGCAGGAGGAGGCCGAAAGCACAAACGGTATCCTGCCCGATATAGACACGCTGGCGATGCGTGTGAAAGCGCGTTACCCGCAGCTTGCGGCTGCTGCAATGGGCTATGACGGCCCGTTGCAGAATGGCGTGGCGGCCAGCTCGGTCGGCCATCCGGAGCTGCGGGGCGTGAGCTTGCAGGCGCATCTGGAACATAGCTTCGGCCTGCCCGTGGCGGTCGAACGGGATATGTATCTGGTGTCGATCGGCTGCTGCTGCCGGAGAAAGCAGGTGCCCAAAGCATTGGTATGCGTTTATCTGGGGCGGTCGGGCATCGGCGCGGGCGCCGCGATCGGCGGAAAGGCGTTTCATGGCGCGAATGGGTTTGCCGGGGAGCTGCATTATCTGCCGATCAAAAACAATTTGGAATATGCCAAAAGCCATTTTGCGGGAGCGGATATGGTGGCGTACTATATGCAGGTGATTCGGGCGTATGCCGCGCTGCTCAATCCGGACCGCGTGGTGCTGTACGACGACCCGCTGATTTCCGGCAAGGTGGAGCGTATCCGCAACGCCTGTGCGCAGACGCTGCCGCCGCAGGCGCTGCCGGTAATCGAGCTTTCGCGGGAATTCACACAGGATTATGAGGCTGGACTGTGCGCGCTTGCACTCGGATTGGTGGAGGAACGCCTATGAACTGTTTTGTTTTTGATATTGACGGGACCCTGATCGATACGGCAGCGGTTGACCAGCAATCCTTTCAACAGGCGCTGCGGGAGTTCGGATACCACTACTCGTTGGAGGAGCTGCGCTTTTCGTTCGGCATGCCGGGACGAAAGTCCCTGGAAAAGCTGGCTATCCCGGCGGAAAGGATAGAGCCGGTCATGGCGCGCTGGGAGACGCTGTCGCGCGACCGCCTGCATGAGGTGGAGGTTTACGAGGGGATCATCCCCGTGCTCGAGGCGCTGCACGCCGCGGGGAAGCGTTGCGGGATCGTGACCTCGCGCACTAGGCTGCAGTTGGGGTACGGGTTTACCCCTTTGGGGCTGAACCACTATTTTGACGCGATCGTCTGCGCGGACGATATCGAGCATCCGAAACCCGCGCCGGACGGGCTGGTGGAATGCATCCGCCGCCTGGGCGGTTCGGCGGAGCAGGCCGTTTACATTGGGGACAGTGCCTACGATATGCAGTGTGCCGCGGCGGCGGGGGTCAAAAGCGGCCTGGCCCTGTGGGGCAGTGAAACGCCGGATGCGCTGCAGGCTGATATGCGGCTGACGCATCCATCTGAGCTCCTCCTGCTGTAACAAAAAACACCGGCTTTTTGCCGGTGTTTTGCTTTGTCAGTTGACTGCCTGTTCGTCCCTCGCTTCAGCCTGCGCGCTGAGCTGCGCTTCCAGCCAGCGGGAAATATCGCCGAACGCCTGCAGCCGGTCAAGCTCGTTGAAGATATCGTGCCGCGCATCCTTATAGAAAATCACCTCGATGTTTTTCAGACCCGCGCCGCGGTACAGGTTGACGACCCGCCGCACGCCCTCTCCATATTTTCCGACAGGATCCTTATCTCCGGACAGAAACAGGAGCGGAAGCGTGTTTGGCGTCCGGCGGAACGTGCTGTTCGCGTTGGCCTTGATGACCAGAGTGTACAGGTCGCGAAAGCCGGTTGCGGTGAAGATAAAATTGCATTTTTCATCCGACTGGTAAAGGGAAACCACATCCCTGTCACGGCTGATCCAGTCGAAGATCGAGTGCGGGTTCTTGATCCGGCGGTTATAGCCCCGAAACGTGATGGTGGATAGGAAGCCGCTGCGGTAGGTCACGCCGCGGCTGCGTGCGATCGAGTCGGCAAGGTGCGCGGCGCTGATCGCCGCCGGCTGCGGGCCGGCCGTGCCGGTCAGGATACAGCCGGATAAGCGGTCGCCGTACTCGGTCAGGTACAGGCGCACGATCAAAGACCCCATGGAATGCCCCAAGATAAAGTAGGGCAGGTTCGGGTATCGGTGCTGCATCAGGTCGGTGAGCTGCTTGACGTCTTCAACAAGGTACTTCCAGCCGTCCCGTACGGAAAAAAAGCCGAGGTCGGCATCGCGGGAAACCGAAGCGCCGTGGCCGATATGGTCGTTCCCGCAGACGATAAAGCCGAGACCGCACAGATATTTTGCAAAAGCGGTATAACGCGAAAAATATTCGCACATGCCGTGGGACAACTGCACGATACCGCGCAGCTCGGACTGTTCCGGCGTCAGGATATAGTATGTGACATTGGACACACCGTTCGCGCTTTTATAAATATTTTGGGTACACTTGATATTCATATAGCACACATCCGTTCGGCGGGTAGAGTTACTGCCAATATCATACCACAAAACAGGACGTGTGTGCATAGAATTTGAGCAAAATTAACAAAGCGTTTATAAATTTGTTTGCTTGTCACAGGGGCGGCAGGATGCTATAATAAAAGAAACAGTTGAAAACGGGGTGCTTATTATGCCTTATATTGGTATTTCTACGTCCAAAATCCTTTCCGAAGAGCAAAAAGACGCGCTCAAAAGCGAGCTGGGCCGCAAAATCAGCGTGATCCCGGGCAAGACCGAGGCAAAGCTGATGGTTGATATTTCGGATGGACACAGCATGTATTTTGCGGGGGGAAAACGGGAGTTGGCGTTCCTGGATGTGCGCTGCTACGGCTCTACCGAGTTTGAAAACAAGAAAGCCTTTACTGAGGCCGCGTTCACCGCGGTGCAGCAGACGACCGGCCTGCCGCAGGATGGCATTTACCTTTCCTATGGGGAATTTGCCAACTGGGGTACTCTGGGTAGCATGAAATAAGGCTTTTCGGTGTGCGGAACGGCCGCTCCCTGCGCTGTGGGGACGGCCGTTTTGATTTTGCAAATTGTTTACAAATAAATGGTTGATGCTGTTAACAAATTGAAGTACCATAGAGATAATGGAAGCATTCGGAAGGGAGGCCGTGGAATGCTCCACTGGGAAGACGATTTTTTGAAGGATACGGCCAAGCTGGAAAAGCTGTACCGAAGCTGCCTTCAGGATGCGGCCGCTGGATACCAGCTTTCGCCGAACGAAACCGCGGTGCTGCTGTTCCTGTGCCACTATGCGCCGGAGCAGGATACCGCAACCGACATCGCGCAGTCCCGCGGCATTTCCAAGGCGCTGGTCGCGCGCAGCGTGGATGGGCTGCACCGGCGCGGCTTCCTTGCCTGCGAGCGGGATGAAAGCGACCGCCGCGTCGTGCATCTCCGCCTGTGCGGGGAAGGCGCCGCAGCGGCGGCGCAGCTGCAGAAAAGCTGTTGGGAGGTTGCACGGCAGCTGCGGCAGGGTATCTCGGACGAGGAATTGCTGACCGTGCATCGGATTATGAAGAAAATGCAGCGCAATCTGGACGCGCTGCTGGAACAACGGGAAAGAAAGGTGAAATGATATGGTTGGACCTGCAAATGGTTCCAAAACGCCGAAAAAACCGCTTATTTTTTATTACGCGGTCACATTGGTCGTGCTTATGTTGCTCAATTGGCTGCTGTTCCCAATGCTGGCGCAGCGGCAGGTGACCGAAGTCGGCTATGATGAATTCCTGTCCATGGTGGACGATGGACGGGTGGAAACGGTTGCCTACGACAAGCAGGAGGAGCAGATCGTATTTGAAGGTAAAAACGAGGACGGGAAGGCTGCGGTCTATAAAACCGGCATCTTTCCGGATCAGGATTTGGTCGAGCGCCTGCTGGACGCAGACAGCGTAAAATTTGCTTCCGAGATCCCGACACAGGCCTCGCCGTTGCTGAGCCTGCTGCTTGGCTATGCGATCCCAATCGTCATTATCTTGGTGGTCGGCCAGTGGCTCAGCAAAAAAATGATGAAGAGTATGGGCGGGAACGCCATGAGCTTCGGCAAATCCAACGCCAAGATCTATGCCGAAACCGAAACCGGCAAGACCTTTGCGGACGTCGCCGGACAGGACGAGGCGAAGGAGGCCCTGCGGGAGATTGTAGACTTCCTCCACAACCCGGGAAAGTATGCGTCGATCGGTGCCAAGCTGCCCAAGGGCGCGTTGCTCGTCGGCCCGCCGGGTACCGGTAAAACGCTGCTTGCCAAGGCGGTCGCGGGTGAGGCGCATGTACCGTTCTTCTCGATCTCCGGCTCGGAGTTTGTCGAGATGTTTGTCGGCATGGGCGCGGCCAAGGTGCGCGACCTGTTCAAGCAGGCGAGCGAGAAAGCGCCCTGCATCGTATTCATTGACGAGATTGATACCATCGGTAAAAAGCGCGATGGCGCGGGCTTTGGCGGCAACGACGAGCGTGAACAGACGCTCAACCAGCTTTTGACCGAAATGGACGGTTTTGACGGGACCAAGGGCGTTGTGATCCTGGCCGCGACCAACCGGCCGGAATCGCTCGACCCCGCGCTGCTGCGCCCAGGCCGGTTTGACCGCCGCATCCCTGTCGAACTGCCCGACCTGCAGGGACGTATTGCGATTTTGAAGGTCCACGCTAAGGACGTGCATATGTCCGGTCATATCGATTTCAATGCGATCGCGCGGGCAACCTCGGGCGCGTCCGGCGCGGACTTGGCAAACATCATCAACGAGGCGGCGCTGCGGGCGGTCCGGCTGGGGCGGAACGCGGTCGAGCAGCCCGATCTGGAGGAAAGCGTGGAGACGGTTATCGCGGGTGCGCAGCGCAAAAACGCGGTACTCAGTCCCAAGGAAAAGGAGATTGTTGCATACCACGAGATCGGTCACGCGCTGGTCGCGGCCAAGCAGAGCAATTCGGCGCCGGTTACCAAAATCACGATCGTGCCGCGCACCTCGGGCGCGCTGGGTTATACCATGCAGGTGGACGAGGGCGAGCATTATCTGATGAGCAGGGAGGAACTGCTGAACAAGGTGACGACGCTTACCGGCGGCCGTTCGGCCGAGGAGCTGGTCTTCGGTTCGGTCACGACAGGCGCCTCCAATGATATTGAGCAGGCGACCAAACTGACGCGCGCGATGATCGCCCGGTATGGCATGAGCCGCAAATTCGATATGGTTGCGTTGGAAACCGTGACGAACCAGTATTTGTCGAGCGACGCTTCGCTGGCCTGCTCAGCGGAAACTGCGGCGCACATCGATCAGGAGGTCGTGGCGACCGTTAAGGCGGCGCATGAGAAAGCGATCGGCATTTTGCAGGAAAATATGGAGTCGCTGCACCGGCTGGCGCATTTCCTGCTGGAAAAGGAAACCATCACAGGAGAGGAATTTATGGGGATGCTGGAAAAGAAACAGGAATAAAAGGACTAAGGAGGGGCTGCAATGAAAGATTGGTTTGGACGTGGTATCTGGTTTCTAGTGGGCATGTTTCTGGTGATTATGGGGCTGTATTTCCTGATCCATCCAGATGCGGCGCTGGTGTCGATCGCGTGGCTGCTGGGGGCGGCCATGCTAGTGTCGGGTGCGTCCGACCTAGTGGTGTATCTGGCGCGGCATCGGGCGTATATCGCTTCGGGATGGTTTTTGGCGGACGGGATCATCGATCTGCTGCTCGGCCTCCTGTTCGTGTGCAACAGCTGGCTGGCGGCGGAGCTGCTGCCCTATGCGTTGGCCGGATGGGCAATTCTGTCCGGCGTGATCAAATGCGTCGGCGCGGCGATCTATCGCCGGGCGGGCATGTTGTTCTGGGGCGCGCCGCTGGCGATCGGTCTGGTCATACTGGTTTTCGGCCTGGCGACCTTTTTCAAGCCGGATATTGCTGCAATCGCGATATCCGCAGTGGTAGCGGTTGTTTTGATGGCGCAGGGACTGATGGCGGTGATGCGCGGCCTGTTTGCTTCCTCCCTGCATCGGTAAGGGGTGAAAAAAGAGCCTGCTCGGCGGAGCAGGCTCTTTTTTTGCCCTGTCAATCGTGGTTCAGATCCCAGTCGATCGGCTCGACGCCGTTCCTTTCCAGGAAGGCATTGCATTTGGAAAAATGCCGGCAGCCAAAAAAACCGTTAAACGCCGACAGCGGCGACGGGTGCGCGCATTCGAGCACCAGATGCTGCGGCGCGGTAATCAGGCTCTTTTTGCTGCGCGCGTTGCCGCCCCAGAGCAGGAACACAACCGGCCGTTCATGCTCGTTGAGCTTCTGGATGACGTGATCGGTAAAGGTTGTCCAGCCGATGTTCTTATGGCTGTTGGCCTGTCCGCGCCGTACGGTCAGGGTGGTGTTGAGCAGCAGCACGCCGCGCTCGGCCCATTTGGTCAGCGTGCCGCCCGCCGGAGGCGTGATGCCGAGATCGCTCTGCAGCTCCTGAAAAATGTTCAGCAGGCTCGGCGGCGGCTGTACGCCCGGCTGGACGGAAAAACAGAGGCCGTGCGCCTGCCCGGGGCCGTGGTAAGGGTCCTGCCCCAGAATAACGGCCTTTACCTCGTGATAGGGCGTGTAGCGCAGGGCGTTAAAAATATCCTCCATAGGGGGGTAAACCGTCTGCTCGGCATATTCTTTCTTGAGCCAGTAGCGTATTTTCTTATAATATTCCTGCTGGAATTCGCCGGTGAGCAGCGTATCCCAGTCGTTTCCCAAATGTACCATGTGCGGCCTCCTGAACAGTGTTTGCAACCAGTATAGCATACATCGCGCAAAAAAGCGATTGACAGGGAGAAAAAGATTTGCTATACTTCAAGTGTATTAGAACGAATAATACAGATAGAACATATGGAACACGACTGGAAAGGAGGCGCGCAATGTGATAAAAATCGATTATCGGGACCCGCGGCCCATCTATGAACAGGTGGTGGACGGTATTGAGGAGCTTGCGCTGCGCGGGGCGCTGCCTGCGGATACGCAGATCCCCAGCGTACGCCAGCTTGCGATGGAGCTTTCGATCAACCCGAACACGATTCAGCGCGCGTATGGAGAGTTGGAGCGGCGCGGCGTGATCTACGCGGCCAAGGGACGGGGGAATTTTATTTCGGATAACATGACGGTGCTGCGCGAGCGGCGCCTGGAAGAGATCGGCGCGCAGATCGGCGCGCTGGCGGCGCAGGCGCGCACGCTTGGCGCGGACGAGGACCGGCTGCGCGGCTGGCTGCAGAAGAAAGGAGTGGATAGGGCATGATTACGGCTGAAAACGCGACCAAACGCTTTGGAAGCATCACGGCGGTCGACCATGTATGCGCAGAGGTGCGGGACGGCTCGGTGTATGGGCTGATCGGTTCGAACGGCGCGGGCAAATCGACGTTCCTGCGCATGCTGGCGGGCATCCTGTCGCCGGACGAGGGTGCGGTACGCATCGATGGGGCGGATATTTTTGAAAATGTAGCGCTCAAGGAACGGTTTTTCTTTATTTCCGACGAACAGTTCTTTTTCCCGAACAGCACGCCTGCGGAGATGAAGAACTATTACAAGCGCTTTTACCGCTATTTTGACGAGGCGCGCTATCACAAGCTGATGGACGGCTTCGGCCTGGATGAGAACCGCAAGATACGCACGTTCTCCAAGGGTATGAAAAAGCAGGTTTCCGTGATCTGCGGCATCTGCGCGGGAACGGATTACCTGTTCTGCGACGAAACGTTCGACGGGCTGGATCCGGTCGTGCGGCAGACGGTCAAAAGCCTGTTTGCGGAGGATGTGGAAAGCCGCGGCATGACGCCGGTTATCGCCTCCCACAACCTGCGCGAACTGGAGGATATCTGCGACCATGTCGGCCTATTGCACCGCGGCGGCATCCTGTTCTCGCGCGACCTGGATGAGATGAAGCTCGGCATGTTCAAGCTGCAGTGTATTTTTACCGGCACGCTTCCGGAAAACGCATGGCAGGAGTTTGACCTGCTGCGCCTGGAGCAGCGCGGCTCTCTGTATACGCTGACCGCGCGCGGCAGCCGCGAGGAGCTGCTGGCGCGGATCAACGCCATGAACCCCAGCTTCTGCGAAATGCTTCCGCTGACGCTGGAAGAAATATTCATCAATGAAACGGAGGTGGCCGGTTATGACGTCAAAAAGCTTCTCTTCTAAGGGCTTGCTGGGGGACAGCATGCGCCGCAGCCTGTGGGCGCTCGTCCTTTCCGGCGTGGGCTTTTTCCTGTCCCTGCTGCTGCCCGTGCTGATGTCGATGCAGCGGGCGCTGGAGCAGAAAGCGGATAATTTGAAAAATTTCCCGCAGCATATGGAGGACGCCTGGCAGGGCGCGCTCGACCTGGTGGCCGAGCTGCTCGGCTACAATCCTTTTGTCAAGGCAACCTTTGTCATCATGGCGGTCGTGTGCGGCGTCGCGCTGTTCGCCTACCTGCACAACCGGCAGAAGGTGGATTTTTACCACTCGCTCCCGCTTTCGCGCACACGCCTGTTCGCCAACAACTTCCTGACCGGCGCGCTGTGTACGCTTTCCACCTATTTTGTCATGCTCGCCATCACGCTGGCCTGCGTTTATGCGATGGGCTTTGGCGAAGCGGCCGATTGGGGGGCGATCGGCGGCACGGTGCTGTGCAACCTGATTTTCTTCCTGCTCATTTATGCGCTGGCCGTGCTGACAACGATCGTCTGCGGAAATACGGTCGTGACCCTGCTGCTGCTCGCCTGGGTTTACTTTTCGCCCCTGCTGGTGCGCATGCTGCAGATCGCGCTGCTCGGCAAATTTTATGAGACTTATGCGTCGGCAGGCGAACTGGATGGTACGATAGCGGCGTTACGGCTTTGCCCGGTGATGGAGTACTTCACGGTGGACGGTATCCGGTACGGCGGCGTTGCCACACTCGGGCAGACCGGCTCGGCGGCCGGCCTGCTGGCGGGGTATCTGGCCGCTGCGGCGGTAGTGACCGCGCTGGCGGCATTCCTGTTCCGACACCGCCGCAGCGAGCGGGCGGGTACGGCGCTTGCGTTCGACCGGTCAAAGCTGCCCGTTAAGGTATATATCTGCCTGATTATGGGCGTTGCGTTCGGCGCGCTGTTCAATCTGATTGCGGGCGATTTCTGGTTCTGGCCCGGCCTGGTGATCGGCGCGGTGCTGTTCCATTGGATCGTTGAGATCATCTATGCCTTTGATTTCCGCGCGATCTTTGCCAAACCGCTGCACCTTGCGGTGATGCTGGTCGTTCTGGTCGGGGGGATGCTGCTGATGAAAGCGGATGTGACCGGCTATGACGCCTGGCTGCCGGACGAGGGCGAGCTGGAGGCGGTGGACGTTGCCGCATACAGCAGCAGGGAGATGCTGAGCGAGCCGGAGAATATCGCGGCGGTGCGCCGGCTGGCGGAGATCGGCGTTGCCATGACGGCGGCAGACGACGCCGCGCCGGAGGGCGAGCTGCAGGCGCAGTTCGGTCCGTTTGACGACTCTTTCGGCATTACACTCAAGTTCCGCCTCAACGGCGGGCGCATGGCGGCGCGTTACTACAGGCTGCCGCAGACCGAGGAGGTAGAGGCGCTGCTGGTGCAGCTCCAAACCTCCGCGGAGTACAAACAGAAAAAATGGGATCTGTTCTGCCTCGATGATATGACTGAGGACGAGGTCGCGGTGCTTATGTTTACGGATAACGCCGGCGCCTATCTGGGCAACCTGTATGACGAGCCGGAGAAGATCAGTCAGATACTGGAAACGCTGCGCGAAGAAGAGCTGGCGCGGCAGGAAAGCAGTATGCCGGTGTTCCGTCTGGAACTGGCGTACGAAAACAGTCGGGACGGCAGTTGGTCCGCAAGCTGGAGCAAAATTTATGTGTGCGAGGCGGATACCAGAACGCTGGCGCTCATCAAGCAGCTGACCGGCTATGAGCCGCAGCCGCAGGCGCTGACCGCGGATCAGATCAGCATGGTAGAAATCGGCTATGTGGTGCAGAGGGATGAAGAAGGCACGGCCTGGCGCAACGTGACCGTGACCGATGCAGGGGATATTGAGAAGCTGCTGGAAAATGCGGTTTATGCCGACGCAATGAATATATACAACAGTGTGTTTTATCTCGGCAGCGGAGCGCCTCTGATGGAAAGCGCCGATACGGTCAATGTATATGCAACGTTAAAAGACGGCGATCGCACGACAGAGCTGCGCTACCTGCTCGGCACGCTGCCCACGGACGTGATCGAAAAGTACCGGCCCGACGGGGCGGCGGATGAAGCCGCGGCAGTCATCGACGCGGCGGCAACGGCTGAGATCATGCCGTCGGTCGGATGAGACGGCGGGATTTCTGCGGCGCTGCGGTACTCCTGCTGTATCTGCTGTGCGTCGGTCTGGTAACAGGGCCGTCGCTGTACCAATTGCTGGCCGGCAGCTTGCCCGCGCCGCGGCTGGAGCTGGTCCCGTTTGCGGATATTGCGGCGGTGCTGAACGATCCTGCTTCGCCCGGCCTGGGGGTGTTCGCCAACATCGCGGGCAACGCGGCGCTGCTCGCGCCGCTGGGGTTCCTGCTGCCGCTGTTCTGGCGGTATTTTGGGCGCGCGAGGCGCACGATTCTGTTCGGCTTCGGCGTATCGCTCAGCATTGAACTGATCCAGCTTGTTGCGGGCGGCGTGACCTCGGTGGATGACCTGCTCCTGAATACATTGGGCGCGGCGGCCGGATTTGCTTTGGCAAAGCTGCTACTGTGCGCGTGTCCGCGCCTTGCGCCGGCGCGGCAGGGGCGCGCCGAGTGGGCGTATCCGCTTGCGTGCTGGCTGGCGGTGATTGTGTCGGCCACGGCTTCCGACCTGCTTCTGCTGGGCGGGCTTTGACTGTAAACGCGGCGTACCGGACAACTGAAAAGCAAAGGGAAGGGCTTCCGCTGTAGGGCGGAAGCCCTTCTGCCGCATTGACAAGCGGAAACGGACATTTTATAATAATAAGGTATGCAGCCGAAGACTTGGCCGCAGCAGGGGGATAAAATGAAGACACTCAACCATTTAAAAACCGGCGAGAGCGGCGTGGTGGACTATATCACGGCGGATGGCGCGCTCAAGCGCCATTTTCTTGATATGGGCATTACGAAAGGCGTGGTCGTGACTATGGAGCGGATCGCGCCCTTTGGCGATCCGGTCGCCGTGCGCCTGAGGGGATACAGCCTGTCGCTTCGGCGCGAAGAAGCGAAAAAGATTGTGCTGGAGGCGGGCGGATGAACGGGGATAAAAAAACCATTGCGATTATTGGCAATCCGAACAGCGGCAAGACGACGCTGTTCAACCGACTGACCGGCTCCAACCAGCATGTCGGGAACTGGCCCGGCGTGACGGTCGACCGCAAGACCGGTCATATCTGCCACGACGGGGCGGGCATTGACATCGTGGACCTGCCGGGTATCTATTCGCTTTCGCCCTATACACAGGAGGAAATTATCGCGCGCGAGTTCGTGCTGTCGGACGAGCTGGACGGCATCCTTAATATCGTGGATGCGGCCAATATTGAGCGCAACCTGTATCTGACGCTGCAACTTGTTGCGCTGGGGCTGCCGATGGTGGTCGCCCTCGGCTTTATGGATGACGTGCGCGCGCAGGGCATCGAGATCGACTGCGAGGAGATGAGCGCGCGGCTGGGCGTGCCGGTCGTGCCGATATCGGCCAAAAAGGGCGAGAATATGCATGATCTTCTGGACGCGCTGGCGCACGGGATGCGCGCGCCGGCACAGCAGCCGGCCTATCTGCATGGCGTGGGGGCGGCGATCCGACGCGCGTCCGGCCTGCTGCGGCCGCTTCCACTGCGTGCGTGTAGCCTACCGTTTTACGCGGCCAAGCTGCTCGAGGGCGATAAGGCGATGTGGGAGCAGATGGACCGGCGCGGCATGCCGCAGAAGATACGGGAGGAACTGAACACGATCGCGGCAGGCATGCAGAGCCACGCCAACCAGACGGATAAGGAAATGGTGTTGGCGGACGCGTTGTACGACTATATTGAGGAGCTGGTGCGCGCCAGCTACCGAAGGCCGGCGGTGCATAAGGCGACCGTGACCGAGCGCATCGACCGGATCGTGCTGCACCGTGTCTGGGCGCTGCCGATTTTCGCGTTTTTCATGTTTCTGATGTTCTGGTGTACGTTTGGCCCGTTCGGGTCCTGGCTGGGCGACGGGATGGAATACCTGATTCAGGAGGTACTCTCGCCTGCCATACGCGGACTGCTGAC
This sequence comes from Agathobaculum massiliense, assembly GCF_900291975.1. GTDB lineage: Bacteria > Bacillota > Clostridia > Oscillospirales > Butyricicoccaceae > Agathobaculum > Agathobaculum ammoniilyticum. The sequence goes on along the minus strand of NZ_OMPN01000001.1, from coordinate 357,762 downwards.
AACAGCGCAGGCCGCGCCGTGGATGATCGGGCTGGTGTGCGACGGTGTGATCGGCGGCGTGGGCGGCGTGCTGAGCTTTTTGCCGCAGATCGTGATTCTATTTTTCTTCCTCTCTGTTCTGGAGGACACCGGCTACTTGGCGCGCGTGGCGTTTATCATGGATACGCTGCTGCGGCGCATCGGACTGTCCGGCAAGTCGTTCGTACCCATGCTGATGGGCTTTGGCTGCACCACGCCCGCGGTCATGGCGGCACGCACGATGGAAAATGACGACGACCGCCGCATGACCATCATGCTCACCCCGTTTATGTCGTGCGGTGCCAAGCTGCCGGTTTATGCGCTTGTCGCGGGCGCGTTGTTTGGGGAGAACCAGGGGCTGATCGTGATCAGTCTGTATGTGCTGGGTATCCTGGTGGGGATCGCCGCGGGCTTCATTCTCAAAAAAACGGTGTTCAAGGGCGTATCCTCGGGCTTTGTGCTGGAACTGCCGACCTACCGTATGCCGAGCTTCAAGGGTACAGTACTCAACATGTGGCAGAAGGCGAAGGATTTCATCACTCGCGCTGGCACGGTCATCTTTTTGATGAGCGTGGTCATCTGGCTGCTGCAGAACTTTACGCCGACGCTTGCGGTCGCGCAGGACGCGGGGGAAAGCATCCTCGGTGTGTTTGGAACGGCGATCGCGCCGGTGTTTGGCCCGCTGGGCTTTGGGAACTGGCAGGAATCGGTGGCGCTGCTGACCGGTCTGGTCGCCAAGGAGGCGGTAGTTTCCACAATGAGCGTGCTGTACGGCGCGGGCGGGGACAGTGCGGTGCTGTCCGGCCTGCTCGGTTCGGTGTTCACCCCGCTTACGGGCTATTCGTTCCTGGTATTTACGCTGCTGTACATGCCCTGCATGTCCGCGTTTGCCACGATCAAGCGCGAGATGGGCGGCTGGAGATGGGCGTTCGGCGCCGCCGCGTTCCAGACGGGGCTGGCGTATTTGGCCGCGTTGGCGGTGTACCAAATCGGCAGCCTGCTGCTATAAGGACGGAAAATAGGGGCTGCGCTGTTCAAAGCGCGGCCCCTGTGTTATACTGGAAAGGAAATCTGTCGGTATGGAGAAAGAGGAGGAGACCTGTCATGTCCATCAAGCTGATTGCCGCAGACCTGGACGGAACGTTGCTGACAAGCGAGCGGAAGCTTTCGCCCGACCTGTTCCCCCTGATTGGGGAGCTACGCGGGCGCGGCATCCGGTTTGCTCCAGCGTCGGGACGGCAGTATTACAACCTGCGCGAGCTGTTCGCGCCGATTGCGGACGAACTGCTGTATATCAGTGAAAACGGCGCGATGGTCTGCGACGGGGCGGAGCTCCTCTCGTTCGAGGCCATGCCGCCGGACGAGGTCGTCCGAGCGGTGGTGGCGGCCCGATCGATTCCCAAAACCCACGCGATCCTGGCCTGTCGGGAGGGAGGCTATTATGAGAATCGGACAGATACCGTGTTTCTGGAAAACATGTCGTATTACTATGCGCGCCGGCACTATACGGACGACCTGCTTGCGGTCGCGCGCAGCCAGCCTGTGTGCAAGGTAGCGCTGTTCTGCTCGCGCAGCGCGGAGCGGGTGCTGATGCCGGCGTTCCGGCCGTTTGCGCAGACCAGCCAAGTCGCGCTTTCCGGCGAGGATTGGATTGACCTGATGCGCCCGGGAATGAACAAGGGACTTGCGGTCCGGATAATCTGCGGCCGCTTGGGCATCGCGCCGGACGAGTGCATGGCGTTCGGAGACTACCTAAATGACCTGGAACTGCTGCAGGCGGTCGGAGAGTCCTACGCCATGGCGAACGGACACGAAGCCCTTCGGTCTGCGGCAAAGCATATCTGCCCCTCTAACGATGACGACGGGGTCTGCCGCACGATCCGGCGGACACTTGGTATTGACAAGACGTAAAAGCGTGATACAATAGAACAGGAAAAAGCAGAGTAGGTCACAATGCGTTAAGTGCCGCTGAGACGGGGAGTTGTTCAGCGGACGAAAGGGACGAAAATCCCCCTGCGGTATTGTGGCCGCATCCCGCTGCTGCAACTGTTTAGGCATCTCCTAAATCGCTGTGGCAACAGATGAATTTTTTACAGGAGGTGTCTTTTTCTATGCAAAAAAAACAGAATATTTTCGTCCAGTCTCTCCGAGAGCTGAAAAGTACGCGCTGCCTGGCGCTTACCGCGCTGTTGATCGCGGTCAACATCACACTGGATCTGCTCGGACTGACCATCAAGCTGCCGCCGAACCTGCGCATCGGTTTTGGCTTCCTGTGCAACGCGGCGATCGGCATGCTGTTCGGACCGGCGGTCGCTATGATGGCGGGCATAGGTACCGATGTGTTGGGTTATTTTGCCGGTAACCTGACGATGGGCGCATATTTCCCGGGCTTTACCGTTACCGCGATCATGGGCGGCTTATTCTGGGGGGTGTGGCTGTATCCCCGCCGGCTGACAGTCGGCCGCGCAATCGGAGCCAAGGTGTGCATCAACCTGTTCTGTAATATCGGCCTGAACTCCCTCTGGCTTTCCATGACAGGCGGCGAAGCGATGAATGTCCTGCTCGCGCTCCGTATCCCCAAAAACCTGCTGGTGCTGCCGCTGGAGGTCGTGTTGCTTTACTTCGGCATGAAAATGGTCCTGAAGATTTACATGGCGCTGCCGGGTACTGCAGGCGATGCGTGTGCGGTCAAAGCGGATACGACAAGATAAAAAGCACACCCCGAACCGGAAAGGGTTCGGGGTGTTTTTCTGTTTATAGGCTGCCGTTCTGCGCCGCCTGCCGAAGGCCGGGGGCAAAGGTCAGCCATTTGGTGCCGTGGAAACGCGTTGTAAAGCAGATTGCGCGGCAGATCCAGTCCGCGACCATGGCGATCCAGATGCCGATCGCGCCGAGGCCGAACTGCACGGCAAGGATGTAGCCGCCGCCCAGACGCAGCAACATCATGGAGGCGATCGCGCAGAACATGGGATAGCGCACATCGTTGGCCGCGCGCAGCGCATTGGTCAGGGTAAAGGAGATCGGCCAGAACAGGATAGCGGAGCCGTTATGGATGAGCACCAGGATGCGCGCGAGGGAAAGCGCTTCGGGAGAGAGGCTGTAGATCCGCAGGACGAGCGGGCTGAACAGCATGCACAGCAGGCAGGTGCTGCCCAAAATAAGATATGTGATCTTGACCAGCTTTTTCGCCATGCGGCGTGCCTGCTCCGCGTCCCCAGCGCCGATGCATTGGCCGACGACCGTGATCATGGCGAGATTGATCGCTTGGCCGGGGATGATTCCGATCGAATCCAGATTGTTTGCGACCGCGTTTGCGGCGATCTGCGTTGTTCCGAACAGTGCAATAATGCTGACAACCAGCACGCGCCCCAACTGGAACAGGCTGTTTTCCAGGCCGTTAGGGACGCCGATCTGCAGGATGCGGCGGATCAGCCGGTTATCCGGCCGGAATGCCGTGCCGCGCCGCAGGGACACGGTGTGCGCGGGATTGAACAGCAGGATGGTAATAACTACCGCTGCGACAATGCGCGCGAACATCGAGGCGAGCGCCGCGCCCGCGACGCCTGTGTGAAAGCCGTAGATCATTGTTGCGTTGCCAACTATATTGACAATATTAATCAGCCCCGCGATCATCATGGAAACATTGGAATTGCCCTGCGCGCGGAACAGCGCCGCGCCGGCATTATAGATCGCTAGGACCGGATAGGAGAATATGCTGATGGTCAGATAGGTCAGCGCGCTTTGCATAACGTCCGGTTCGATCGAGCCGAACAGCAGGCGGAGCAGCGGCTCGCGCAGGAGCATGACGATCGTGGCGATGCCGATCGAGATCAGCGTGACGACGAAATAAAGCTGCTTGGCCGCGTCGCATGCGCGTTCGCGCTCCTTGGAGCCGAGCAGCTGCGCCACCACGACCGCGCCGCCTGTTGCCAGGGCGGCAAAGATATTGATAATCAGCACGTTGAGCATATCGACCAGGGAAACGCCGGAAACAGCGGCCTCCCCAACCGAGGATACCATAATGGTGTCGGCCAGGCCGATGGTGATGGACAGGATTTGCTCCAATATCAGCGGCCAGATGAGTTTTTTCAGCGCTTTTGCTGAGAACAGATCCTTTTTCGTTTGCAATACGCCCTCTTTCTATAAAATGACGCGGTATGCTTCAATCAGGCGCTCCAACGACCACGCGGCGTTGGCCGGACTGGTGGAGGGGAGCTGTGTGATCGGCACATGGGTCTGCGGTTCGATAAGCTTGCGGTACAGCTCTGCAGATTTGCCGCCGGTGGCGAAAATACGCTCTATTTTGCTTTCCCGCAGCAGGCGGCCGATGTCGTTCGGCACGGCGTTTTTGATGCTGGTATCTGACGCGCCGGCGATATCGCATCGGGCGATAGTATCCCACAGCGCGATATGGTGGCGCAGGCACATGGCGCGTTTTTCTTCGATGGTCTGCGGAGGCTGCTCGCCTAATACGGCGGAAAGCACGCGCCAAAAGCGGTTTTGCGGATGGCCGTAAAAGAAACGGAGCTCGCGTGATTTGGGGCTGGGAATTGAGCCGAGCAACAGCACGCGGGATTCACTGTCATATAGCGGCGGGAAATTGTGGACAACGGTCTGGGTTTTCATAGTTCCTCCTCGATCACGTTGAGAAAGGCGCGAAATGCGCTGGGCAGCGCGTATGTGGCGCGCAGCGCTGGAGGGCTGACAAAGGTAAGCGGTTCCGGCTGGTTATCCAGCTCGATGTAATAGCCGTTCATATGCCACTCCACATGGGTGAAAATATGCCTGGCAGGACGGAGGGAAAGCATCCGGCGGAGCTGCCAGCCGAGTCCGGCAAGCGCGCTCCGCGTTTCCTCGGGCGAAAGATGCCCGTCGAGCGAGGGAAGCTCCCACAGGCCGGCAAGCAGGCCGGCGGAGGGGCGCTGCCGCAGGCCGACGAGCGTGCCGCAGCGCACGAGCAGTACGGTGCGGTTTTCGATGCGCCGCGCCTTTTTAGCGGCACGTAGCGGCAGGGAGGACGCATTTTTGTGGTGATAGCCCAAGCACAAGTGCTGCAGCGGACAGTCCCCGCAGCGCGGCGCGCCGTTGGGCAGGCATATGGTTGCGCCAAGCTCCATCAGCGCCTGATTGAGATCGCCCGGCCGATCCGCGGGCATCCATGCGGCAAAGCGTTCGCGCGTCTGCTTTTTATACCTGGCATCCGTGATCGGTGTGAAATCGTTATCCAGCCGCGCGGCAACGCGCAGCACGTTTCCATCCACCGCGGGAACGGGAATCCCATAGGCGATCGACGCGATCGCGCCGGCCGTGTATTCGCCGATGCCGGGAAGCGAAAGCAGCTTGTCATAATCCGCGGGAAGCTGGCCGCCGTATTCCTGGCAGAGTACGACAGCGGCGCGGTGCAGGTTGCGCACCCGACTGTAGTAGCCGAGCCCTTCCCACAGCTTCATGTAAACGGACTCCTCCGCTTCCGCCAGCGCGCGGATGTCCGGCAGCGCATCCATCCAGCCGTCGAAGTATCTACGCACAGCCTCAACGCGCGTCTGCTGAAGCATGATTTCGCTGATCCATACACGGTAAGGCGTGGGCAACGTGCGCCACGGCAGGTCGCGGTGTCCTTGGTCATACCAGCCGAGCAGCGGAGGAACAAGCGCGGGGGAAAGACCGTTCAACTTGTCTTGTCTCCCAGCGTTTCCCCAGTATAGAACATGGTGAAAACGGCGTCCGCGATATGGCGCCGCGCTTCGTCATGCACCTCTACCATATAGACGGCCGTCTTGCTGCCGCGCTTACGCTCATAGGCGACCGCGGTAAGCGTCGTACCCGCATGCCCAGGCCGGTAATAATGGATATTGCTGTCCAGCGTAACGGCGACGATACCGTGCGAAGCGGCGGCTGAGCCTGCGGCGATGTCGCAGAGCGTGAAAATCGTGCCGCCGTGCGCCATGCCGAGCGGATTGAGCAGCTCGTCGGTCAGGTCAAGCTCCACCGTCGCGCCGCCGTCCTCATCGAGGGTGATGACGCGCATATGCATCAGCTTGTTCAGGCCGTTTGCTTCCTGACGTAGTTTCAGGATTCTTTCGATTTCAGTTTTCATAAGCAAGGCTCCTTTGCATGGACATGGTGCGGCAATGCGCAGGCAGCCGCACCATGGAAGAATTGTTGAATTACTTTTATTATAATAGACCGCGAGGGATGCAGTCAAGCAAAGCGGCGGTGGATTCCATTACGAAAATAAAAAAGAATTGTTAAGGAAATGGAAAAACAACGGCATACAAGATGTAGTTATCACGGCACGATAGTGCAACAAAATAACGTGAAAATGATAAAAACAGGACGAAATGAAAGCTGAAAAGGACGAAAAAGGTTTTTTCGGTGCTTTACAAACGCTAATACAGCGAGTATAATAACAATAGTTTTATGATGGGGTAACAGAGATATGGCCAGTGATTTCTCTCGCACGCTCGCGCTTTTGCGGCGGGAAAAGAAAATAAGCCAGCGTACTGCTGCCGCCGACTTGGGGGTATCGCAGGCATTGCTCAGCCATTATGAAAATGGCCTGCGCGAACCGGGGCTGTCTTTTGTGGTACGCGCGGCGGATTACTATGGCGTATCCTGTGATTACCTGTTGGGGCGCTCGATGGCAAGAGACGGTTCGGCCGTGCCTGCTGGCAGGATGGATGGCAGGGAGGATGCTGAACAGGAAAAGAACCGTGTTGTGGAAGCGGCGGCGCTGCTGCTTGACTTGGCCGGCCAGACCGGAAGCGTGCAGCTCCCGCGCGAAGTGGAAGCGTACCTGTCGATTGCCGTTTATAAGGCATACCGATATATCTATATGGCCGATCCGGCGGGCGTAGAGGCTGTGTTCCGCGCGTCGCGGGAGCAGTTTGAGTACCTGTGCGATGCGCGCCTGAAGCAGCATGAGTTGCGCATCCGCACAGCAGCGCAGGGGGCGGCGGGCTTCGGCCTTTCGGCAGAGGAACTGCATCGTTTTCCGATGTCGCCCAACGAGATCAGCAAACGCTATCCGGAGCAGGCAGGGGCTTTCTTGACGATTTTGCAGCAGGTATCGGATTCAATTGAAGCGCTTGGAAAAAATGTGAGTATAAAATAAGAAAATTGAAAAAAACTGTTGACAGGTGGCGGTGGATTGTGATAATATAAATAACGTCGCTAAGACAGACAAAACCTGCGAAAACGCTGGTGTAGCTCAGTTGGTAGAGCAGCTGATTTGTAATCAGCAGGTCGGGGGTTCAAGTCCGTCCACCAGCTCCACCCTTTTAAGGCGGCATGCAATCGAATATGGGAGGTTTCCCGAGTGGCCAAAGGGAACAGACTGTAAATCTGTCGTCTATGACTTCGGTGGTTCGAATCCACCACCTCCCACCAGTTATGAAAAAGCACTCCAAGCGGAGTGCTTTTTGCATTAATATATCATTTTATTTAGTCTCCCGCTTAAATGCGTGAGCGGCAAAGCGTTGCCAGGTACGGAAGGCTGTAATCAGATAAGGCGGAGCGGGGACACAGGACAGCCCTCGGGCAATTCTGCTTTCCCAGAATTGCCCGAGGGTCATATGCAGGGAACGTGCCTACGATCCGGCCCACCAGCTCGGACAGTTCCCTAGAAGTCAGGGTGCGGTTGAACTCAATGACCGCGGGCCTCTCGGCGTTATCCCTAACAATTTGCTGAAAAAGAGAATCGATCGTATCCATCTTGCTGTTCCTCCATTGTGCTAATGTTGACAGGCTGGACACTTCGCCCGCCGAGTACGACGCGGCGCAGCGGCGTCCCGCAGATGGGGCAAGGCTAGCCCTAATGCCTGTAGACCTGCAAAAACGGTGTGTTGCGTTAGGCCTGCCCCTTGGTTTCATGTATTCCTCGGGCGTGGTCGCGTTTTTTTTCGATAAAGTAGGCGAGCCCTTCCTGGATGGCGGTCGACAGCCGCGCCCACTCCCCGCCGGTCAGGCTGCTTGCAGCGCGCACGGGTGCGATGCGCGCCGCGAATAGGATCTCGTCCGCATAGATATTGACGATGCCGGCGATGAATGCCTGGTTCATCAGGCATTCCCTGACGGTCTTTTCCGCCTTCCCAGGAGGGCGCGCAGGTAGTTTGCGAAAACGTCCGCGTCGAACGGCTCCTTGCCCAGCTTTGCGATGCCGCTGTAAGTATCGGCTTCCCCGTCTTGGAGCAGCCAGAAACGTCCGAACCGACGCGTATCCGAAAAGTGTGGCTCCCTGCCGCTGCTGAACGCTAGGATCAGGTGGGTGTGCTTCTCTTCCGGCATTTCGGCAGGGGGCAACAGGCAGCCGGTCAGCCGCAGGTGAAGAATTGCGCAGCCGCCGAGCGTCAGCCGGAAACGCAGGAATTTTTCCCAGCGCTCCAAACCGGATACCGTCTGTCCGGCCAGTTTCCGGCAGAATACCTCCGTGGCGGGGGGTGCGACCACCACCTGCCGTCGTATCTGGACGCGCTCGATCGTCAGCTCTTGTATCTGGGGCGCTATGACCCGCTTGATGGTTTTAACCTCCAACAGTTTCGGCATGGCGGCTCCCGTCCTTTCTGGCAGAGCGCTTGATCTGCTCGTGATAGAAATGGTTGACGACGACCGGCGGCGCGTCGAACGGCCACTGCATGCTGTCGTCGTTGGTCATATAGTCCAGCCCGAGCGAGGCGGCGTCGGCTTTGAGTTCTTGGTCCAGCATGCGCCAATAGCCGCGGTTTCCCTGTACATAAATTTCCTGATACAGCGGCAGCAGGTGAGGGTGTTTTTCACGGATATAATCCAATATTATCGTCTTGTAGTCGCCCCGCAGGTTGAGGTTTTCTAGCCAGATCAGGTTGCACTGCCCCTTGACCCGCCGGATGATGGCCGGCATATCGGTGATGCCCGGGAAAATAGGCGAGATAAAGCAGGTGGTGCGCCTCCAGCGCTATGAAAGGCTTGCATCGCGGCCAGCCGCTGTTCGATGGAGACCGCACCGTCCATGTCCTGCTGAAAGCACTCGTCCAGGGTGTTGATGAACCAGCGGGTGCAGAATGATATCGACCGGTTCCATCTGGTGCAGGACGTGCTGATGCGCCTGCCGCAGTTGGGTAATCGGGGGGACGCACCTTTGGAAGGAGATGGAGAAGCGCCTGATCGAGCACAAGCGATATATTACCCAGTACGGCGTCGATATGCCCAAAGTGAGAGGGTGGGTGTGGAGCGGCACAGAAAAATAACAGTGCCTTTGCGCCATAAAGCCCGTGAAACTGTTAACGGTTTCGCGGGCTTTTGATATAGGGAGAAGGGCGCAGACGATACCCGTCCAGCCTGCAGCCAATACGGCGCTGCCTTGCCGCATCAAACAATATTCCCCGCCAGCACGATCGGACAGGAAATGCGCAGGGAGGGTGATACAATGATAATCCGCGGTTCAGGGCGGGGAAGCCATGCTGACAGGGCAGCTCCCGCATAGGCGGCAAATAATGTGAGAAATGGGGAGGCGCCATACATGAAAGCAACGATATTTGCGCAGAGGGAACAGGTGGAGAACGCGGAAACGGGGAGAAGAGAACTGCCGGCTGCGCGGGAGGTACAACTCATAACAGGGGAAACGGTCGTCCTGTATGCGCTCGACACCGGTGAGATGCCGCTTGCCGACACCAATCAGATTACCTCGGTCCGCGCAGGGCTGGTGCTGAACAGTACGGCGGTCCGCTTGGGCGAGCACGGCACGGTGCGCGAACTGGCGGAGAGCGAGCTGTACCACTGGACGGATGCGAACGAATTTGACCGGTTTCAATACACACGGCCAGTGAGGATCAATAACCGGCGATACGCCGTTCATCTTCGGTTTGAAAATACAAAGGTAGGGATGGAGCAGGTGGTTGTTTATACGGATACCGGAGCGGGGACAGCCCGTGTAGACCGGTTGTGGCGCGCCATTCCGGATATTCGTATCGATCAGGGATCGAGCATGCTGGAAATGACCGCCGCCTATCTGCTTTCGGAGGAAACTATGTAAAAAGGCTGCGGCGGACCACTTTTTTCGTGTCTGCCGCAGCCTTTTTATAGGAAAATATTTGCTGACAGGGAAAGAAACCGCAGGCCTTTTCGCACGGAAATCCCTGTTCGGCGTCGTCCAGCGTGGATTATTCCACGCGGTAGAACACCAGGGACTCGTATGGCTGCAGGTGCAGATGCTTCTGTACCGCAGCGTCTTCATAGTTGAAAGGCAGGCAGCGGAAGCCGGTCAGGTCGACCGGACAGTCTTACTCGGTTTCCCTGCGGTAAAAGTTGTTGACCACGACCAGCGTTTCGCCGGCAGTACGGCGGGTGTAGGCGAGTATAGACGGATGCCCGCTGTCAAGCGGTGCAAAGTCGCCGTTGGCGGCCACATCATACTGCTTACGGAGCGCGATCAGCTTCTGGTAGTGGGCGACGAACACAGAATCGGGATCGTCTATCTGGCTGGCAGCATTGATCGCCGTATGGTTGGGATTCATTTCGATCCACGGCACGGCGGCGGAGAAGTCGCCAGTTTTGCTGCCATCCCATTGCATAGGCGTGCGGCTGTTATTGCGCGATTGTACGCGGAGGATATCATAGGCGCTGTCCTCATGCAGTCCACAGCCGCGCAGGATGTGGAAATGGTTGATGCTTTCCACGTCGCGGTATTGGTCGAGCGAGGAAAAGCCCAGGGTGGTCATGCCGGTCTCCTCGCCCTGATAGATATAGGGCGTGCCGTGCAGACAGTGGATAACCGTACCCAGCATCTTGGCCGACAGTTTCCAATATTCGCCCTTGTCGCCAAAGCGGGATACCACGCGCGGCTGGTCGTGGTTGCACCAGAAAACCGCGTTCCAGGCGTTGTGCTCGCTCATGCCAGTCTGCCACGAAAACAGGATATCCTTGAGCTTTTGAAAATCAAATGGCACAAGCCACCATTGCTTACATAATCCACCTTCTTGAGGTGATGGAACGAGAATACTATGCTCAACTCGCCGGTATCCGCCCCCGCATATTGGTAGCAGTTCTGCATCAAAGCGGAAGCCCTTGTTGAGGTCAGCCTGCGTGAGGTCGAACAGGTGCAGGTACCATTTGCCCTTTTCCGGAAGATACTTCCAAGCGTTGCCACCGAATTTGCTTTCCCAGTTGTTTGGCGGCGTGCCGTCGGGACCGCCTTCGCGCCAGATATAATAATCCTCGTAATTAGGATCGCCGGAAAGCGCTTTCCGAAACCATTTATGTGGTTGAACCCCATAAGGAGAAGATCGAATCCGGCCAGTATCCGCCGCAGGAACTGCTGCCATCCGAGCATACGCTGATCGCTGGGCTGCCCGCGCAACACGCTGCGCCGTGCGGTCGGCGAGTTGGCGCGGGCCGGTTATGTGCGGACTATGCGGGGAAAAGGTGTGCGCAATATTTTTGAACCCGCGCGGCAGGCCACATTTACCCTTGGTACGATCGAAACCTTTGCCGAATCGGCCGCGCGCAATCACTGGAAAGGAACGAGCGGGGTGCTGCGCTTTTCAGAGGTGGCGACCAATCCGGCGCTGGCGGAAAAGACCGGCTTTTCGGAGGGGACAAGGCTGTATTCTATCCAGCGTCTGCACTATCTGAACGGACGGCCGTTGATCCTGAACCGCAGCTCCTTCCGGCAGGATGTGGCATGAAACTTGACACGGGAGGTTGCTTCCGGCTCGATTTACCGTTATCTGGAACAGGAGCTGCATGTTTCGATCGTCAACAGCAAACGGGTGGTAACGGTGGAAAAGGCGACGCCACTTGACTAGGAGTATCTGAATTTGGGGGACTGCAACGGTCTTGCGGTTGTCATCAGCCAAACCTATAACGGCGATGGCGTCATGTTTGAATATACCCGGTCCCGCCATCACCCGCAGTATTTCCGCTTTCAGGACAACGCTGTGCGTAAGACGGGGAGTGCGTCCTGACGAAAGACGCGCGGAGCGGGTTGGGAAAAACGCTTCAACGAACGGTGCCTGACCGGCGTCTAACTATATGAAAGGAGGACACAGGATATGAGGCTGCTGAAAAAGAAATCAAATGTCGACGAAGAATAATTCATGGAGTTGATTGATGCGCGGAAAGACTCGTTTTACTGCGTGGCCTATAGCTATACCAGAAACCGAGAGGATGCGCTCGACGTCGTCTCGGAGAGTGTGTGTAAGGCATATACGCATCTGCACCGGCTGGAGGATGTTGATGCGTTCTATCCGCAGTGTCCAACACGGCGCTGTCTTTGCGGCGGAAACGGAAAAAATCATGTATTGCTCGAGTATATATCCGAAACCGCCGCGGAGCCGGAACCTGTAGCGGATATCATTGCTCTGCTCAACTAGTCGACCGATATCCAGCCAGTACAGGCGTTTTTGGAGGAGCATTTTACCGCCGCTGATGAAGAGGTGCGGGAGCGCTTCTGACCGGCCTGACCGGATGGCTGGCTACCGAATTAGAAAACGTTGCCTAAACAATAATTATTGTAAACCTAAAAATAAAATAGGTTGACGGTGGAGTGTGGGTATGTTATACTGATTCTCGATTAAAAGGCAGGAAATGCATCCACGGGAAAAAGGCGCTTGCGGAAAATATGCGATAGATCGGAAGCGTACCATAGGAGAGAAAGAATGAGAACGGCAAAAACGAAAAACTTGATTCTTTGCGGTTTGTTTACCTCGCTGATCGTTGTAGGGGCGTTTATTCGGATTCCCATTCCAGTGGTGCCGTTTACGCTGCAGCTTTTATTTACCATGCTGGCAGGGCTGCTGCTGGGAGGAAAATGGGGCGCTGCTTCGGTCTGCATCTACATTGTGCTTGGGCTTATGGGGCTGCCGGTATTTGCGGAAGGTGGCGGCTTGGCCTATGTGCTGAAACCGAGCTTTGGCTATATTATCGGGTTTGCCATTGCATCCTATGTCACGGGACGCATCGCAAACAAAGCCGCCAATCCGGGATATAAGCGGTTGCTTGTCGCTAACTTTATCGGGCTTGGAATCGTGTACTTATTCGGAATGGTATATTATTATCTGATAAGCAATTTCTATTTGGGCACTCCAATCGGTTTGTGGCCCTTGTTCCTGTACTGTTTTATTCTGGTCGTGCCTGGTGATATTGTGCTGTGCATTCTCGGCGCCATCCTGGGAAAACGGCTGATCCCTATCATGAATCGGATGTGATGTGATGATGAAAGCTTTACAGCAGTTGACGGAAAAAGTTCTAAGCGGCGAACCGATCACAAAGGTGGAAGCGATGTGCCTTTACCAGCAGCCACTGGACGAACTGTGTAAAAGCGCGGATGCTATCCGGCGACATTTTTGCGGCAACCGGTTTGATATCTGCACGATTATCAACGGGAAGAGCGGGCGCTGCTCGGAAAATTGCAGGTTTTGCGCGCAGTCCGCGCATAACCATACCGGCGCCGCACAGTACCCTTTGCTGCCGGAAGAGGAGATCATTGCGCAGGCAAAGCGCAATCAGGAACGGGGAGTACTCCGTTATTCCATCGTCACATCGGGCAAACGGCTGTCTGATGGGGAGGTGGAGCAGATGTGCTGGGTTGTGCAAGAAATAAAAAGGACGGTTGGCATTTCGGTCTGCGTATCCTTTGGCCTGCTGGACAAGAGGCAATTCCGCAAGCTGAAGGAGGCGGGCGTAACGAGAGTACACAACAATCTGGAAACCTCCCGCAGGAATTTTCCGCATATTTGCACGACGCATACCTTTGACGACAAGGTGCAGGCGATCCACGCGGCGCAGGCGGCAGGGCTTTCGGTATGCAGCGGGGGGATCATGGGGCTTGGCGAAAGAGCTGAAGACCGGATCGACATGGCGATAGAGCTGCGCAGGCTGCAGATCAAAAGCGTTCCGGTCAATATGCTCAACCCCATTCCCGGTACACCGATGGAAAATAACCCTCGATTGACCGTGGAGGATATGCGGCGGATCGTTGCAGTATACCGTTTTATTCTGCCGGACGCTTCGATCCGGCTGGCAGGCGGCAGGGGGCAGCTGCCGGATAAGGGCAGGAGCTGCTTTACCTCCGGCGCTAACGCGGCGATTTCCGGCGATATGCTGACAACTGCCGGCATTACCACGCAAACCGATATGGAGCTGCTGAAAGGTCTGGGATACGAGGTGGGCCTTTGCAATGAGTAAAAAAATATTTATTACAGGCACGGGAACCGATGTTGGTAAGACCTATGTAACGGGTCTGATCATCAAAAAGCTTTGGGGAAATAAAAGGAACGCCGCCTATTACAAGGCGGCGATGAGCGGGAATGACCGCAGGGCGGACGGCAGTCTGCTTGCGGGCGACGCCCTGCATGTAAAGGCGGTTTCCGGTATTGCGCAGCCGATAAGCGAGATGTGTCCCTATCTCTATGAAACAGCGGTTTCTCCGCATCTGGCGGCCCGCATGGAGGGCAATCCAGTGGAGCTGAAGCGGGTGCTCCATGATTTTGATAAAGTGTGCGGCCGTCATGAATATGTTACGGCGGAGGGTTCAGGCGGCATTGTCTGCCCGCTCCGCTTCGACGGACAGGAACTGCTGTTGGAAGATTTCATCAAGGCGAGGAAGCTGAGCAGCCTGATAGTGACGGATGCGGGGCTGGGTACGATCAATGCCGTGGTGCTGACCACGGAATATATGAAGGCGCATCAGCTTCCGGTCAAAGGGATCATTTTTAACCACTTCGATCCGGAGAGTATGATGCATCAGGATAATCGATCGATGTGTGAATACATGACAGGGTTAAAGGTGCTGGCCTGCGTAAAAAACGGGGACACGGATTTGGATATCCCACTGGAAACGCTGGAATCCTTATATGAATAAAACAGGAAGGGAATAAAATGATCTGGTATCCATATCAACAGATGAAAACCATGAAGCCGCCTTACCAGATTGTAGATGCGGAAGGGGTTTACCTTTATACAGAAAACCGGAAGCTGATCGACTCCGTATCTTCCTGGTGGAGCGTTATCCATGGGTATAAGCATCCGGAGCTTAACCAGGCGATCACGGAGCAGTTGGGGAAATTTGCTCACGTCATGCTGGGAGGGCTGACCCATGAACCGGCGCAGAAGCTGTCTGACAAGATGCAGGAATGGCTCCCAGGCGATCTGGACTGCTGCTTCTTTTCGGATTCCGGCAGTGTCGCTGTGGAGGTCGCGCTGAAGATCGCCCTGCAGTATTACGTCAATCGGGACGAAACGCAGCGGACCATGGTGCTGGCACTGGAACACGCCTATCACGGGGACACGTTCAAGGCCATGGAGGTAGGCGACGACGAGGATTATCATTTTGTTTTGAAGGCCTATGGGAAAAGAGAAAAGGTCATCCATATCCCGACGGAAATCAAAGCGCTGGAAAAAGCCTTTGCGGCGTACCATGAGCGCCTGAACTGCTTTATTGTCGAACCACTGCTGCAGGGGGCGGGCGGCATGCGGATGTATGATATATCTTTCCTGAAGCGCGCCAGGGAGCTTTGCGACCGCTATGGCGTACTCCTGATTTTTGATGAGGTCGCTACGGGCTTCGGCCGTACCGGAAACCGTTTTGTTGCGGATCTGGTCCTGCCGGATATCCTTGTGCTTGGAAAAGCGTTGACCGGCGGATATATCGGTCATGCCGTCACGGTTACAAGCCACAGGGTATACGAAGGCTTTTATGACGACGATCCCGCCCATGCCTTGATGCACGGGCCGACCTTTATGGGGAATGCTTTGGCCTGCAGTGTAGCGCTGAAATCCATTGAGCTGTTTGAAAAACAGGATTATATGTCCAAAATACATAGGATAGAGGCGATCACACGCAGGGAAATGAGAGGCTTTTCCGATCCGCGGATCAAGGAGATCCGCATTATGGGTGCCTGCGTGTGTGTTGAGGTATACGATCCCCAGACGATTGCGGGATACCAACAGTTTGCCTTTGAGCGGGGCGTGTTCAGCCGGCCTTTCCTGAATTATATGTATGCGATGGTACCTTATGTGATTACGGAGGAAGCGCTTGTCAGGGTTTTGGATACCATGAAAGCATGGTTTGCCGAGGGATGAAACAAAACGGGAGGAACGGCGATCGGCGTTCTCAATGCCTATGAGCGGACGTGCAACTGCAATAGAGCGACCCGAACAGGAGACTGTTAATGAAACGGGTAAAAAGGGCATGATTGGCAGATCGGGGCCGCTGTTGTTTATGATCCCTCCGAAAGCTGCTTTTGGAAAGAATGTATTCCAGCACAAAAACAAATTCGCCCATATCTGCCTGCGCGACAGGCTTTTGCCGTTTCCCATGAGAAAAATCTTGCCGGAGACGGTTTTTTTTGCTTTCTGGCATATTGCAGCAGCTTGCGGCACAGTTTAGCAGGCAGCAGGGTGGTGCGTATCTTCCCCTTGAGGGGGATTCCCGCGCGGCTTCGACAGTGATATACCATGCTTCGGAAACGCGGATGCCGGTGGCGCAGATGGCTTCCAAGAGCAGGGAGAGACGTTCTCGGCCCTGGGCGCGGGCGGCGTCCAGCAGGTATTTTTGAACGTGCCGGTACCGCGCTCCTCCGCGCGTAAATAGCGGATGTAGCCCGTGATCAGCTTTTCTGCTAATTGGTATTGTTTCATTCTGATTTTCCCCCCCCCCGTCTGCAAAAGTAGTGCTTTTATTGTTCTTTGCAGACATGTACTTATCCGAAAAAGCCGGGGCAGATACGATACCTTTTCATATCGGACATGCCATGCTCCGGTGGATAATACAGCAGAGGCTCACAGCATGATTTGCTGTGAGCCTCCGCTGTTTGAAAGGGAAAATCGGGGGGATAACCGACGAGGGATCAGCCGATGCCGCCCCATGCAATGCCCAAAACAAAGCAGAGGACACATAATGGGACGAACACATATTTACCAAACGGGATAAACCACTTCATGACCGGTTTTTCCGAGCCAAGCTGTGCTGCAGCGATCGCCGTATCTTTCTTCATGATCCAGAAGAACATGATGCCAGCGGTCACTGCACCAAGCGGGAGGATGTAGATCGAAACCATATCCATCCACTGAGAAGTCCAGGGCTGGATCATCAACGCGATAGCCAGGGAAACCGCATGTACAATCACCGTCGGGACCCAGCGTTTCAGTTTGAACTGATCCTGCAGGAAGTTGATCGGCACCTCGAGCAGGTTGATGACCGACGAAACGCCTGCGAACAGGATCGCCACATAAAAGAAGATAACGATCAGTCTTGCGACGCCGCCCATGCTGTTAAATACAGGCAGCACGGAGACGAACATCAGACCGGGGCCGCCGTCGCCGAGATCGCCGCCAGCGGAAGCCATAGCGGGGATAATGACGAACATTGCCAGCAGCGCCGCGGAGGTGTCCATGATCGCGCAGATGATAGCGGACTGGCGGATCTTGACATTATCGCCCAGATAAGAGCCGTATACGACCGAGCCGGAGCCTGCAACGGACAGCGAGAAGAAGCACTGCCCAAATGCGTAAACCCATACTTCCGGACTCTTGAGCCCTTCCGGATTCAGCGTAAAGATATACTTGTAGCCTTCCGAGGTACCCGGAGTGAAGATCATCAGGACTGCCAGTGCGATAAACAGCACATACAGTGCCGGAATCATGATCTTACAGGATTTTTCGATGCCGCCCGCAACGCCCATGACCATGATCAGCAGGGAAACGATTACGCCGACGATGATCCACAGGTTATTTGCGCCGCCGGTAGCGAAGGTCATCTTGATCGCTTCGCCAAGGCTATCTGCTTCCGGAGCAACTGCGCCGAACGCGCCGCCGATAGCGCTCATATCCTGCCCCATCGCGGTGAGCTCGCCAGTGATCGCCATTTTGGTCCAGTAGAACACCCAGCCCATAATAACCGCGTAGCCGGTAGCCAGGCAGAAAGCGCCGATAATCGGAACTGCGCCCAGCCATTCGCCGACCGATTTTGATTTGCCGCCGTTTTCCATAGCCTTACCGAACGCGCCGGACGGGCCGCTTTTCGCCCAGCGGCCAAACGAAAATTCTTCCATCATACCGGACTGGCAGATGATAAATGCAAATATGAAATAAGGGATCAGGAACGTTAATCCCCCGTACTTGGACACCAGCATCGGGAAGCGCCATACGTTTGCCATACCGACGCAGGAACCAACAGCGGCCATGATAAAGCCCCACTGGGACCGAAAGCCATCCTGATTTTGAAGCTTGCCGTTATTCTCCATTCTTTACACCCCTTCATGACATGAGCCAAACATGAACCGGTAAGGCCGCGGAAACTATTCAGTTATCCGCGGCCCGATTCATCACACTTGCCCTGCGCGCTTTCCACGCGGCGCAGGTTACGCCCAGATTTTCATACGGATGAGCTTACTTCTCTTCGTTGGGGTAGGGCTCGAGGAAGGCATGGAAGTGACGCATCGGCAGCTTGTGGCCCCAAACGATGCGCATGTTCGGGATGGACTCGCGATCCTCATACAGCGCCTTGACCGCCGCGATGACGTAATCCAGATGCTCTTGGGTCAGACGGCTGCGGTCGATCGCGAAGCGGACCACGTTCGCCAGCTCAGCCTGCTGCTCAGGGGTCTTGAGGTCGTATTCCATGGAGTAGTCGCCCAGTTCGGAAACACGGATGCCGTAGCGGCGGATCAACTCCAGCGAGAAGCCCTCGCCCGCGAAGGTATCGTGGCCGCGCTTGCCGTCGAAGAACTCATCCATGTTGATGTA
Organism: Agathobaculum massiliense; assembly: GCF_900291975.1. Taxonomy (GTDB): domain Bacteria; phylum Bacillota; class Clostridia; order Oscillospirales; family Butyricicoccaceae; genus Agathobaculum; species Agathobaculum ammoniilyticum. The sequence goes on along the minus strand of NZ_OMPN01000001.1, from coordinate 339,024 downwards.
CACCGCGTGGCCGCCGGCCGGCAGCACGACGCCCTTGACGCCCGCCTTGTAAAAGCCCTCGGCCAAGTAGTTGCACTGTGCAACGCGCTCGTTCAGGTAGTTGAAGTCGCAGCTCTCGTACAGGCCGACCGCCAGCGCCATGATATCACGGCTCGACATGCCGCCGTACGAATCGGAGCCGTAGCAGGAGATCTGCTTGACCTTCAGCGTAACGCCGACATCGGTGATGATGTTGCCGTTCTCGTCAAAGTCGGAGAAGTTCTTCCAGAACAGGCCCTTGTCGCGGAACGCCAGCATGCCGCCCATGTTGGCGTGGCCGTCCTTCTTGGCAGACATGGTGAACGCGTCGCAGTACTGGAACATCTCGGTCGCGATCTCCGCGATGGACTTGTCGGCGTAGCCCTCTTCGTTCATCTTGATGAAGTAGCAGTTCTGGGCCCAGCGCGCTACGTCGAATACCAGCGGGATATTGTACTTATGCGCAACGCGGTTGATCTCCTTGATGTTCGCCATGGAAACCGCCTGGCCGCATACCGGATTGTTCGTGATGCAGCAGAATACCAGCGGCACGTTTTCCGGACCGACGCCTTGGATGAGCTGCTCGAGCTTCTCGATGTCCATATTGCCCTTGAAGGGGTTCTTCTCGTAGCGGCCGCCTTCGGGTACTTCGTACAGCAGCTCCTTGTTGTACAGGTTGCGCGGGATCGAGCCCATCTGCTTGATGTTGCCCTCGGTCGTGTCAAAGTGGCCGTTGGACGGGATGGTGAACTTCTTGCCCGGGTATCGGCGGGCCAGAATATTGCGGACAATCTCCATCAGCACGGACTCCGCCGCGCGGCCCTGCTGGATGATAAAGGCGTTCGGACGCTCCATTTGCTTGGCGCCGCCGTTGAACAGCCCGCCCTCGTACTCGCACAGGTATACCTCGTTCATCATCTTCTCTACGTCGCGGCAGTCCGTGCGCACCAGGTCGATGATCTTCTTCCAGTTCTTCTCGCCCCCGCGCTCAAAAATGTCGCGGAAGGTATCCAGCAGTACATAATACCCCGTGTTGCGGCCGTACGCCTCGTCGCCCAGAAACAGCGACGCCCACTGGTGGTTGGTCATCGCGGTGGTACCCGAGTCGGACAGCATATCGACCGTCAGCATAGCGGCCGGAAACGCGAACTCGTTCCAGTGCGTCGCGTTCAGCGCGCGCTCGCGCTGCTCGATCGTGACTTCGGGGATGTCACGAACAGCGAACGTATAGTGATGCGGTGCAGGTACATCCAGCGGATAGTGAGCCATTTTTTTGTCCATATTTATTACCTCCAATTGATCACGGCGCGGTATGCGCCTTTTGTTAGAGGATACCCCGGTCATCGTATGCCGGCCTGCGTCTCCGGCGTCGCGACTGGCGGACAGTACCTTACAAGGGGAACAGGGGGAAAACGCTTACAGGGCCGCGATGACTTCGATCTCTACCAGGGCGTCCTTCGGCAGGCGCGCCACCTCGACCGCCGAACGGGCTGGGTAACCGCCTTCACCAAAGAAGGTGGCGTATACCTCGTTCATGGCACCGAAGTTGTTCATGTCGCTCAGGAACACCGTGGTCTTAATCACGCGGTCCATCCCGACCCCCGCTTCCGCAAGTATCGCCTTGACGTTCGTCAGAGACTGTCTCGTCTGCTCTGCGATCCCTTCCGGAAAGCTTCCTGTCGACGGGTCGATCGGCAGCTGGCCCGATGTGATCACCAGCCCATCCACCGCTACCGCCTGTGCATACGGCCCGATCGCCGCCGGCGCCCGTTCCGTATTTATCTCCTTTTTCATCTTTCACCCTCCTCCTTCGTTTTTTCTGAGATTATTTTATTATGAGGAGAATTATTTGTCAAGGTGTTTTATGCAATTTGTATAAATATATAAAATTTTTTTGTTTATTTAGTGATATATTGCACGTAATTGGTGATCTGCGATAAAAAAAATTTGTTTGTTTGCGCAAAACTGTAAAAGGTTGGGCAGCCAAGTGGTGCTTGCAGGAAAGGGAAGGCGTTTACTGTTTCACAGCGCGATGAAAAAAGAGGGAAAAACGGTCGTTAAGATACCGTATAGAAATGCGGCTAACCTGCCAATTTCCTTAAGGTCGCTTGACTTGCTGTTTTATTGATGCTATTTTTGTACCGCTGGGATAAGCGGTGGAGTCTGTCATAGAACCCCTTTGCGGTTTCTATTTATTCGCAGCAGTTTAGATGATTGGGGAGGGTGCGCCGCCTTTCCTGATAGAATGAGCAGGCCCTCCCACCTTGAGGTCCTGCTCATTTTTTGCAACTGGATAGAGCGGTGCAAATGCGGCCGCATACTTCAAACCAGTGTTGTGTCAGGAAGCGGATATCCGCAGTCTGTTCGGAATATTAGAGAAGCGGCTGCCGGTGTTAAGACGGCGTTTGTGGAATCAGCCCCTCTTTTGTGCGGCTGCGTGCAACTATCTGTATTAAGAAGAAAAGCTAAGTCGAAAGGGTGGTCGTATGGAAAAGGGAAGAAAAACCACGTTGGAAGAGCGGATAGAAATTGTAAGCTACTGCATCGCGCATGGAAAAGACTATGCACTGACAATAAAAGAATACCATGTTTCCTATTATCAGATTTATGGATGGCTGCGGAAGTTTGAGGCCGAGGGTCCAAAAGGCTTGCTTGACCGACGCGGCAGGCGGAAGGATATGCTGCCGGTAAGCGAAATCGCGCAGCTCTCCGAGCGTCGCCTGAACACAGGAACGGGAAAAACACGGGGCAGCGCGGAGGCGTCTGCCGCCGATGGAACGGCAGCAGGCGGCGAGGAACTCTCCCAGGAAAAGCGCGGCGAGATAATCGATATCCGGCTGCGCATCCAGTCCGAGCTTTTGGAAAAGCTCTCGGAGGTATAAAATAAAAAACAGAAAACCACGGTTTTCCGCGGTTTTCTGTTTTTTTCCGTTTATAGCAAGCCGGCGGCCATAGGCAGTCCCAAACTGATGAAAGGAACATAAGTGACCAGCAACAGGCCGACCAAAATAGCGACGTAATACCATAGCATATAGGGCATGACGCCGGATAGCGTCGATCGTCCTACCTTGATTGCGACGAAAAGCGTGTTGCCGACTGGCGGAGTGATATTGCCGATGCACAGGTTGTAGACCAAAATCAGGCCGAACTGTACAGGATCCATACCAAAGGTCTTGACAACCGGCAGGAACAGCGGCGTGAAAATCAGGATCGCCGGCGTAACGTCCATGAACGTACCGGCAATGAGCAGGATGACGTTCATGATCAGCAGGATGATGATGGGGTTCTGCGTCAGGCCGAGCAGGGCCTCGGAGATTGCCTGCGGGATCTGGGTGAATGCCATGACCCAGCCGAGAATGTTGGATACGCCGATCAGGAAGACGACCATGCCGCTCATTTTCGCACTGTCCACAACAATGTTCCAGAAGGATTTTAAGGTGATGTTGCGGTAACAGATGCCCAGGATCAGTGCGTAGACGACCGCGATGGCCGAGCCTTCGGTTGCGGTGAAGATGCCGCCGACGATACCGCCGATGACAACAACGATCAGAGAAAGCGAAGGAATGGCGCGTAATGTCGCAACGCCAAGGTTTTTCCAGTCAAATTTTCCTGGGATGCCTTTATAACCTTTTTTGGTAGCGATGATTACGGCAACAACCATACAGCAGAGCGCCCAAATGATGCCGGGGATATAGCCCGCCAGGAACAGAGCGGCTACAGAGGTGCCGCCCGCGGCAAGAGAATAGGTAATCAGTGCGTTGGACGGGGGAATCAAAAGGCCGGACGGGGCGGAAGCGCCGTTCGTGGCGGCGCAGAGCGCCTTGTCGTAGCCCTGCTCCTCTTCGCCTTTTTCCACCATGCTGCCGACCGCAGCGGCCGCCGCGGAAGCGGAACCCGAGATCGCGCCGAACAGCGCGTTGGCGCCGATATTGGTCACGAGCAACGCGCCGGGTAGCTTGCCCAGTATCGCCATAACAAAATCCACCAGGCGTTTAGCGATGCCGCCCTGGTTCATCAGGTTGCCGGCGAGGATAAAGAAAGGAATTGCGGTCAGGCTGAATTTACTCATGCCGACAAAGATACGCTGTGCGCCGGTAACGACCGATACGTCAAGCGAAACGGTCTGCAAAATCGCGACTAGGGACGCGATACCAATGGAATACGAGATCGGTACGCCGACGATTAGCAGTACTGCCAGCACGCCGATGATAATCAGCAAGGATTCAATAGCCATAGTTTATGCTCCCTCCTGTTTTGTTTCTGTGCCGTTTTTGCAGATATCGGCAATATTCAACACGGTATAGATCATGTTCAACACGCCGCAAAGGGGAAGCACGACATAGAATACGCCGACAGCGACGCCGAGCGACGAGGTCATCTGTCCCAAGGCAAGCTGGGAGATCTGCACGCCGCCATAAACCAGAATGATGGCGGAGAAAGCAAAGGCGACCAGCTCGCCGAGAATACCGAGCGTTTTCTGCATGCCCGCGCCCACGCGCTCTACGACGATCGGGATATTCATATGGCCGCGCTCGCCCGTAATTAGGGACGCGCCCAAAAGGCTGGCCCAAGCAAACAGGTAGGAAACCAGCTCCTCAGACCAGGGAGAGGGATCCTGCAGCACATAGCGGGTGAAGACCTGCCAGCAGGTCAGGACGACCATTGCGATAAAGCTTACGCCGGCAAGCACATTGAGCAGTTTGGTGAGTACATTTCTCAGCGCTTTCATTTTTCTGACACCTCCCTCAGGACTCAGTCGACGGGTATTGCTTGTTATAAGCCTGTATTGCGTCATAAATAGGCTTCAGGTCAGGGTATTGCTCGAGCATGGCGTCGTGCATCGGCGCGCAGGCCACCTGGAATGGCGCCGTGTCGGGATAGATGAAATGGACGCCCTGCTCGTTTTCCGCGCGGTCCTTAGCGTTTTCGACCGCGGTTACCCACTCTTCCCGCTGAACTTGGTTGACCAGCTCGAAGCCCTCGTCGAAGACCGCGCGCTCCTCCTCGCTCAGCCCGTCAAGGAATGCGATATTGCCGATCAGGATATCCGGTATCATCTGGTGCATGTCGTAGGAATAATATTTGCACACGTCGCCGTGACCGTTGTCGGTCAGGGCCATTTCGTTATTTTCCGCCCCGTCGATGATCTTGGACTGGAGCGCGGTGTAAACATCGCCGAAGCCCATCGGGGTGGCGGAGCCACCCAGCAGGCTCATCATCTGCACGTTGGTGGGGGATTGCTGCACGCGGATCTTCAGGCCTTTCAGGTCGTCGGGGGTCTCGATCGGCTTATCGACCGTATAGAAGTTGCGTGTACCCGCATCCAGCCAGGTCACGGCCTCAAAGCCCGCCTGTTTGGTGGATTCGAAAATCGGGCCGGTAATGGCTTCGTCGTCCATAGAGGCGTGGTACGCTTCGCTGGAGGCGAACAGGTAAGGTAGGTTGAACAGTGTGTAGTTATCGCTGAAGGTTTCCAGCAAGGAATTGCTGGCCACACAGAAGTTGATGGCGCCCGTCTGGGTCAACTGCACCATTTCGTTCTGCGAGCCGAGCAGCTCGCTGGGGAAAACCTCGACGTCATACTTGTCGCCGAGCTTGCTTTCGATGAACTCCTCAAAAGCAACAAGCGCAAGATGCGTCGGATGGTTGGTGGATTGGTTGTGACCAATTCGGATGATTTCCCGCTGGTCTGCGGCCGAACTGTTACCGCAGCCTGCGAGCGCGCCGAGCATCAGCGTTGCAGACAATGCCAGCGCCGCCGCACGAAATCTTTTTTTCATAAGCGTCTCCCTTTTATTCTTTCAGTTGCCGCAAGATAATGCACTTATTCCAGCCCGATATACTGCCAGATATTATTGAAGCAGATATCCTCAATGATTTTGCCGATACCGTCGTAATCCGCGGGTGCCATGCCGGAGGCAATCCATCCGCCGACCAGCTCGCACAGCACGCGGCGGAAATATTCGTGGCGCGGATAGGAAAGGAACGAACGGCTGTCCGTGAGCATGCCGACAAAGCGGCTGAGCACGCCAATATTGGCTAGGCTCTTGAGTTGGGCGGTCATACCGTCGAAATGATCGTTGAACCACCAGGCGGAACCGAACTGGATTTTGCCCGCCGTGCTTTCGTCCTGGAAGCAGCCCGCTGCGGCAATGAGCTTGTCGTTGTCCGCTGCGTTGAGCGTGTAGAGGATGGTGCGGGGCAGCTTGCCGCGTACCGCCATACGGTCGAGTAGGGCGGCGAGCGAAGCGGCGGGGATGGTATCGCCAATCGAGTCGCAGCCGATATCCACGCCGATCGAGCGGAAGCGCTGCGTGTTCAGATTGCGGATCGCGCCGATATGGAGCTGCATAGCAAAGCCCTTGTCCGCATACAGGCCGCCCAGGAAGTCCATGATAGCCGACTGATAGGCCGCGACCTCGTAATCGAGCAGCTGCTCGCCGGCCAGCGCCTTGGACATGGCCTCCTCCGCCGCGCCTTCATCCCAGACGGTGAAATCGGGCGCGCCGAACGAATGGTCGGATAGGCGGCAGCCGCATGAGGCAAAATACTCTACACGGGCGGCCAGCGCCTGCTTGACGTCGTCAAGCGTGCGGACGTAAATTCCGGACGCGGCGCCCAGCTTCTGCAGATAGGCGGGATAGCCAGCGGAAAGGATATCCAGCGCTTTTTCCGGACGGAAGGTAGGCAGCACCTTGGTTGTAAAGCTGTTGTCCTCCGCCAGCAGACGATGGTAGCGCAGGTCATCAACCGGATCGTCCGTCGTACAAAGGGCGCGTACATTACTTTCAGAGATCAGGGACCGTGCCGCGCCATCCGGACTTTTCAGCTTGCTGTTCGCGCGCTCCCACACCGAATCGGCGGTTTGGCTGCTCAGCAGCTCGTCAATGCCGAAGAAGCGCTTGAGCTCCAGATGGGACCAGTGATAAATGGGGTTCCCAATGAGGCAGGGCATAATCGCAGCGAAGCGGTCGAACTTGTCCCGATAGCTGGCGTTTCCGGTGACGTATTCCTCCGGCACGGCGTTTGCGCGCAGGACACGCCACTTGTAGTGGTCCCCCGCAAGCCAGGCCTCGCCGATATCCGAGAACTGCTTGTTTTCGTAGATCTCTGCCGGGCTGAGGTGGCAGTGATAATCGAAAATCGGCATGCGCTCCGCATGCTCGTGATACAGCCTGCGCGCGGGCTCTGTGGTCAGGAGGAAATCGTCGTGAATGAAACCTTGCATCTGTAAAACCTCTCTTTCTGAATATAATATCGGGGAAATGATTTCTTTTTCCCTCTTTTTGTACTCTTATTATACCGTTTTGCAAAAGTCGATTCTCGGGATATCCTGCTTGAAATATGGTGAATATTGCTATATAATATAAACACATACAAAAGAGGGGAGGAGAAATTGTTGGATTTGCATAAAGATATTTTTACTCAAAGACAAACGATGGAGCGGACGGATTTTGAATGCTATCACTATCTGGACGTTGTTCCTCCCGAGGTGGATTTCCATGAGCATGCGTTCTATGAGATTTTCTTTTTCCTGTCCGGCGAGGTGTCCTACAGCATCGAAGGCCGCACCTATCAGCTGCGGCCGGGGGATATCCTGCTCACGGATAATCGGGATATTCACAAGCCGGACATTCGAAAAGGCAGGCCGTATGAACGCTTTGTGATCTGGATTCATCCGGATTTCCTGGCGCAGACTGCGGGGAAAGGCGCGGACCTGACCGCTTGCTTTACGGATGCGAGCCAGAAAAAGTACAAGCTGATCCGGCCGGAGAGCAATGTGCTTTCGCGGCTGAAAGGGATCTGCGAAAAAATGCTGCACAGTCGGGACGAGGAGGAGTTCGGAAGCGGCACGCTTTCGGCAATCTACCTGCTGGAATTTCTGGTTTACCTCAATCGCGCCTATTTTGCCACGCCGGACGCTATTCGAAAGGATGTCACGGAAAATGAAAAAATAAACGAGGTTGTGGCCTATATTAACGATTATTTTTCGGATAATTTGACACTTGACCGTTTGGCGGACGTGTTTTTTATCAGCAAATCCTATCTGGCGCATCAATTTAAGCTCTATACGGGGCTGACGCTCTATCAATTCATTATAAAGAAGCGCCTGACGGTTGCGCGCAACATGCTGTGCGAGGGGGTGCCGGTCATGACCGCCTGCATGCAGTGCGGGTTTAACGATTACTCCAATTTTATCAAGGCGTTCAAACGGGAATTTGGGCGCAATCCTAAGGAGTTTATCCGGAAAAAGTGAGGAAGGAACCGATCGGTTCGTTCCGCAATAAAATGCCTTACGGAAGCGTATTGCGTTTTTCGGGAAAGGGTGTTTTTGTGCGGATACAGATGCTTTCGGTTTTGGCTTTTTCCGCAGCGGCAAGCGCGGACAGCCTGGTCGTGGGGTTATCCTATGGGTTGCGGAAAATAAAGGTCGACTGGAAATCCAATCTTGTGGTGGCTCTGCTGTCACTCGCGGGGACAGTCTGCTCCATGATTTTAGGGCGGATGCTCCTGCCGGTGCTGCCTGACCGGTTTGAAAATGTATTGGGTGGCGGTATTATCATGGGCATCGGACTGTTCAGCCTACTGCGGCCCTGGTTTTCCCAAAAGGGAAAGGATGGCAGGGAGCGTGTTCCGCGTGCATTGACGCTGAAAAGCACCCTGCTTTTGGGCGCGGCGCTGGCGGTAAACAACATTGGGCTTGGCGTGGGCGCCAGCATTACCGGCATGCGGCTCGTTCCAACGGCGGCCTGCGCCTTTTTATGCAGCCTGCTGTTCTTTTTCGGCGGGAATTGGATCGGCGGCCTGCGGGAAGGCGGCATAATCGGATGGTTAGCCGAACCCGTGGCTAATCTGCTGATGGTCGGGCTGGGGATATTTGAAATTCTGGTGTGAACGGACATATGGGCGCATATTACCATGAAGAAGCAGAACAGAGGGGACTTTCGTCCCCTCTGTTCTGCTGTATGGAAATGCTGCCTTACAGGTAATGGTATTTGTGCCGCTGCATCATGAAAAAGCACACGGCAATGCAGGCGCCGAGCGCCTCAGCGGCGATGACCGAGGTCCATACGCCGTCCAGGCCGAGCCAGATCGGCATGAGAAGAACCAGGCCGCCGCGCAGCACCAGGGAGCGCATGAACGAGATAAATGCGGAAATGATGCCGTTGGAGAGCGCGGTAAAAAACGCGGAGGCGTAGATGTTGATGCCGCAGAAAAAGTAACAGAGTGCAAACAAGCGGAAGCCATGTACCGTCATATCAAGCAGGTCGGCGTCGTACCCCACAAAGGCAAAGGACAGGGGGCGGCTGAGCAGTTCGGAAATCAGCACCATGACGACCGAGGTGACCGCGATGATGGTGATGCTTTTGCGGAAAACATTTTTCAGCTCGCTGTGGTTGGCAGCGCCGTAATGATAGCTGACGATTGGCGCGCTGCCGACCGAAAAGCCGAGGAACGCAGCAATAAAGACGAAATCCACATACATCATGACCGAATGCGCCGCTACGCCCGCCTCGCCGATGATCCGCATGAGCTGGATATTGAACAGGATACCCACGATGGAGGCGGAGATATTGCTCATCAGCTCGGAGGAGCCGTTGGTGCAGGTGTGTAGGAACTCCTTGGGATAAAACTGCGTTTTGGACAGACACAGACGGTCGGGAGACACACGGAAAAAGTAGACCAGCGGGATCAGACCGCCGACACAGTATCCTGCCACCGTGGCCAGCGCCGCGCCTACAACGCCCATCTGAAAAACGGCGATAAACACATAGTCGAGCACCATGTTGGTCAGGCCGGCCGAGATGGACAGCACAAGCCCCATGTGCGGCTTTTCCGCAACGACCAAAAAGCTTTGGAACGAAACCTGCAGCATAAACGCTGCACTGCCGAGCATCATGATGCGGCCGTATGCAATACAATCGTCCATCAGCAGGTCGCTGGCGCCGGACAGCCGCGCGATCGGCTCAATAAAAATCGCGCAGGCGACGGACAGGATTACGCCTAAGATGATTACGCTGTAAATAATCATGGAGAAATAGCGGTTGGCCAGCTCATGGTCGCCCTCGCCCAGCGTGCGCGCGACGATCGCGCTGCCGCCCGTGCCGAGCATGAATCCGGCCGCGCCGATGATCATGGTGGCGGGGAAAATAATATTGACCGCTGAAAGCGCCAGATCCCCTACAAGATTGGAGACAAAGAGCCCGTCGACCACGCTATAAATGGAAGCGACGATCATCATGACGATGGATGGAAGGGTGAAGCGCAGCAGCTTTCGGTAACTGAAGTGATCGGAAAGTCTGATTTGCATAAAAGTTATCCTCCAAAAGATTTTCCGGATAAAAGCCTGCATGCCTCCTCGCGCAGCAGGTTCAGGTGTTTTTGCCCAAGGGAAAGGATCGCGGCGCGCTCTGATGCCGAAAGACGAAGAAAAGCCCGTTCCTCCATCTTGAACACATTATCGACCGTGCGCATGGCAAGCGCAAGACCGGCTTCGGTCAAGTGGATATTTTTGCTCCGGCGGTTGCCGGACGCACATTCCAGACGGATATAACCATCCGCTTCCAGAGATTTGAGCGCGGAGTTGACGGTCTGCTTGCTGAGATAGAGGGTATTACATAACTCGGTCTGGGTAAGGGGGCGGCCCTCTTCCCGCAGCACATAAAGGATCCAGCACTCACTGTCGGAAATACCGTAATGCTTGGAAAGCAGACGGTAAAGCTGGTTGCTTTCCTTTTGCAGGCCATTATAGATTCGGCTGAATTCCGGATAAGAAATCGAGTCCATAGGGCAAGCTCCTTTCATGTCCGAAACCGGACTGTTTGTTATTATAGTCCGATTTCGGATAATTGTCAAGGAAATTTTTCAAGTTTTTGCAGGCGAAAATAAAAAGCAGCCTTTCCGCACTTGTTTGTGTGGAAAGGCTGCTTTTCTGTTTAACGGGTGGGCCTTATTTCTGCAGGCGCCGGTACAGTTCGATCAACTGCTCGGCAAGGATGCGAGTGGATTCCGCCATGGCAAGTTGATCCTCTGCGTGGACCAGCGTCAGACGGGTCAGCAGGCCGTTTTCGCTGTTGACCTCTTCCTGGATCAGATCAAAATGGGCGTTGTGCGCCTGCAGGTATTCTTCGTTTCCCCGTTCGACAGCGGCCTCAGCCTGGGGGAAATCGCCGCTTTTTGCGTACTCAACCGCTTCGAGGAAATCGCTTTTCGCCGCGCCGCTGAATGAGATGAGCTGGAAACAGGCCTGCTCAAGCTGCTCCTGTGTAATTGCCATTTACTTGTCTCCCATGTGCTTTTTGATATCGTTATAAACTTTTTTGCCGTCCATCGTGCCGTAAGCCATCATATCGATGACCTCGACCGGCTTGCCCTCCGCCATTTCCTCGATGCGGCTCTTGAGATAGCGGACCTGCGGCCCGAGCAGGATGATGTCGGCCTTGCCGACATGCTCGCGCGCCTTGATTTCGCTGGCGGCCCATACGGTCATTTCGCAGCCGTCCTCCTTGGCAGCGGCCGCAATCCGGTCGCATAGCATGCCGGTCGACATGCCCTGCGAGCAAAGCAGTAATACGTTCATAAATGAAAAGCCTCCTCTGTTATTTTTCGACACAATATGTTATACTGATAAGAACAGCAGAATAATGAAATGGGGGTGCTGTTGGTGAATTTGATCGATCTGTCCAAACGGCATTTGCTCAACGAAACTGAGCATAGGGTGCTGGAGCAGATACTTGACGCGGTGGAACATGATACGAAAATCAATATCCGTTCGGTCGCGCAGCAGTCCTATGTGTCCACGACCACGGTTATCAAGCTTTCCAAAAAGCTGGGATACCAAGGCTACAGCGATATGATCTATTCGCTCCGCCGTCATGCGGAGGAGGAGCGGAATGCCGCGGCCGGAATCGACCTGACAAGCATTTTGGAAACCGTGGATGAAGCGCGCATTGAAGCCTTTGCAAATGAGATTCTGCGGTGTCGGGACAACTGCATTTTTATCGTGGGGCTTGGCTTTTCAACGATCGCCTCGTCATACTTTATGCGTCGGCTGGCGACACTGGGCATTCTTGCGTACGACGGCGCGCCGGTTGATATGATGCGGGGCGGAGACCAGCCCAGCCTGACGCTGATTCTGTCCAAGAGCGGGGAAACGCGCGACCTGGTGGACGTAGCCCTGCATGCGCAGACCTTGCGGCACAAGCTGTATACCATCACGGCACATGGGGATTCCACGCTGGGACGCATGAGCGACAACTGCCTGGTGATACGGACCGGAGGATCGGTAGCGTATAACGTTCCTGATTTCTTTATCGGGCGGACGATCATCCTGTTCGAATATATCCTGTCCCGTCTGGTGGATCGGCTGCAGCAGGAAAGCTGACCGATATGACTGCTATTTCTATTTTAACAGGCGGGAACGCGGGCTGCAACCGCGGCGGAAAAATCGGAAACATGTTTTTTATACAGTTGACAAATTTTTTATTCATTTGAAATACTTGAAAAAAAGCCCGTATTCTTTATGCTTAAAGACATGAAAGGAATACGGGCTTTTTGTGCCCTAATATAAGGATATAAAAGGAGGAGTGGCTGTCATGAAGCAATTTTCGATTGTGATCGCAGGCGGCGGCAGCACCTATACGCCGGATATGCTGGAGATGCTTTGTCTGGTGCGGGAGCATTTTCCGCTTCGCCGGGTCGTGCTGTATGACAACGACGCGGAAAGGCAGGAGCATATCGGCCGTTTTGGCGAAATACTTTACCGCGAATACTATCCGGAGGCTGAATTCGTCTATACAACAGATGAGGAAACCGCGTTTACGGATATTGACTTTGCGCTTGTGCAGATTCGGCCGGGCGGCTTGAAAATGCGCGAAATGGATGAGAAAATCCCGCTGAAATACGGCGTGATCGGCCAGGAGACCTGCGGCCCCGGCGGTTTTGCCTACGGGATGCGTTCGGTCCCTGCGATGATCGAGCTGGTGCGTGCGATCCGCCGCTGGTCGCCGGAGGCATGGATCCTCAATTACTCCAATCCGGCCGCTATTGTCGCGGAGGCGACCAAGCGCGTTTTTCCGGATGATTTCCGCCTGATCAACATTTGCGATATGCCGATCTCGATCATGGATATTTTTTGTCCGCTGGCCGGCGGGCGCAAGCGGACCGATGTGGAACCGCGTTATTATGGGCTTAACCATTTCGGCTGGTTTACCGCTATGTATGATAAAAAAACGGGCGAGGATGTACTGCCGGAGATACTGGAAAAGCTCAAGCGCGGCAACTGCGACGATGAGCTTGGCTTTTCCGGCAAAAACGACGCCTACTGGAATTTCACGTTCAAGCATCTGGAAAAAATGGTGCAGGATTTTCCGCACTCCCTGCCGAATACCTATCTGCAATACTATTTGTACCCGCAGACCATGGTTTCGCATACCGATCCCAATTATACCCGTGCGAACACCGTTATTGACGGGCGGGAAAAGCGCGTAAAGGCGTACTGTGACGAGATTATGTCCCTGGGGAAGATACGCGGTACAAAATTTGACCTGGATCGGAAATACAGCGCGGGTTCGCATAAAAATGCAGACGGCGAATTTGAATCCGCGACGATCGCGCACAATGACGCGCATGCGACCTACATTGTGGAACTGGCAATGAGCATTGCCTATAACCAAAACGAAGTATTCCTGCTGATGGTTGAGAACAACGGCATTGTCCCCAACCTGTCGGATGGGATGATGTTGGAGGTCGCCTGCCGCGTGGGGGCGCGGGGCGGCGAGCCGCTGCGGATACAGCCTGCGGGGACTTTCGAAAAGGGCCTGCTGGAAGGGCAGTACGCCTATGAAAAGCTGACGGTGGACGCGGCGCTCGAAGGCTCTTACCAAAAGGCGCTACAGGCGCTTGTCGTCAACCGCACGGTGGTAGATACCGACTTGGCGCGCAGGATTTTGGACGAATATATCGCGGTCAACGGGGAGCATTTCCCTGTTTTGAAATAGATATAAACCAGAAAACCGAGGGGGAACAAAAATGAGTAAAATGACGGGATTTATGGAGACGCATCTGATGCCGCTGTCGCAGAAGCTCTCCAGCAATAAGTATCTGGTCGCGCTGCGCGACGGCCTGATGCTTTCCATGCCGCTGTTGATTATTGGATCGATCGCCGTTGTCATCGGCGACTTCCCAGTGCAGGCTTTCCATGATTTCATGGCCTCTATCGTGGGTGACGTATGGTATTCCTGGTGCTGGGATATGGTCAATCCGGCGACGATGGGCCTGGTAGCCCTGTTTGCGGTGGTCGGCGTATCGCACAGCCTCGCGTCGGAGGAGGAGGTCGAGCCGCTGCCCGCAGTCGCTATCTCGATCTCGGCCTACTTCCTGCTGCTGCAGCAAATGGAGGAGGGCGGCTATGCCGCGTCGAGCTTTGAATCGGGCGGGCTGTTTACCGCCATGCTCACCGCGTTGCTGGCGACCAAGCTGTATGCGGTGCTGCTGAAAAAGAATGTGAAAATTAAGATGCCCTCCACGGTGCCGAGCTTTGTGTCCCGGCAGTTTGAGGCGCTTATTCCGGCAACGGTGATCGTTGTCCTGTTCCTGTTTATCCGCCTGGTCTTTGCAGCGACACCGTTCGGCACTGTGACGAACTTCATCGTGACCATGATCCAGATGCCGCTGACCGATATCGGTACGACGCTGATTGGCACGCTGTTTATCACCATACTGAACTCTATCCTGTGGTTTTTCGGCATCCATGGCACGGCGGTCATCGACTCGTTCATGGGACCGCTGTGGTATGCGGCGCGTTTTGCCAACTTTGATATGTTTCAGGCTTCTGTTACTGCGGCGCGCCAGTATATCGTGACGCAGGATTTCGCCAACCACATCATCTTCCTAGGCGGCACGGGCAACACGGTGTCGCTGGCGGCGATCATGGCGTTCAAATGCCGCTCCAAGCGCATCAAGTCGTTGGGCAAGCTCAGCTTGCTGCCGGGCATCTTTAACGTCAACGAGCCGGTTATCTTTGGTCTGCCGATGGTACTCAACCCGATGATGGCCCTCCCGTTTTTCATTGTGCCGCCTGTCACTGTGCTGATTTCCTTCTGCGCCATGTATTTCGGCCTGGTGCCGTATCCGACGGGCGTGACCGTGCCGTGGACGCTGCCCGCGCCGTTCGGAGGCTGGATGATGTGCAACGACTGGCGCGGCGGCGTGCTGCAGTTGGTGGTGCTGCTGATCGGCGGTCTGATCTATTACCCGTTCATTACGGCGCTGGATAAGCAGTATCTGAAGGAAGAACAGGCTGCGCCGGCCGAAGAGATCGGGGGATAAGATGCACGCGGTGCTGTTTGCCAGCGATTTTGACGGTACTCTGTCCCATGGACAGGAGATCGACGCGCAGACCTTGGCTGCGGTCAGCCGGTTCCGTCAAAAAGGCGGACGCTTCGGCGTATGTAGCGGGCGGGACCCGGGAACCCTGAAAGACGAGCTTTCCCAGCATGGGTTGGCCTGTGATTTCCTCATCCTGATGAACGGCGCGCGGATAGAGGCGGGCGCGGACTGCCTGCAAGAAAAGCTGCTTTCCGGCTGGGAGAAAGCTTTGCCTCTGCTGCGGGCGCGGTGTCTGTTCTTCACGATGCTCGGCAGGGAAGAAGCGTATATGTTCCGCAGCGGCAAAGTGCGCACCGCAGAGGTGTCCGCAGGGGAGCAGGCTTACATAGATGCGATCGGGCGGATGTACGCCATGCGCCGGTGTGCGGAGGAGCTGGCGGCGGTCTATCAGATTAGCTGCCGCACACAGGACGGCCGCGTAGCGGTCGCGCTGGCGGATGAGCTACACAGGTTCGGCCTGTCCGCCTGGCCGAACTGCGAATATGTGGATGTGGTGCCGAAGGGCGTAGGCAAAGCGCCGGCTGTTGCGGCGGTTGCCGCGCATTTCGGGGTTGCGTCCGGGCGGGTTTATACAGCGGGGGATGGACGGAACGATATGGAGATGCTGTCCCGCTTCCGCGGCTTTGCCATGTCCCGCGCGGAGGAATGCGTCCGGCGGGCTGCCTCATGGACGGTGAAAACAGTAGGGGAAGCGCTGGAACAGGTTTGCGGGGAGGCGTTTGCATGAAAACCAATGCAGTCGGGCCGTTTCGGCGGCTGGCCGCTTACGCGGTGGACTGGTATCTGGCGACGATGGCATGCGGCGCGCCGCTCCTGCTCGTCAATTCCATGCGTACCGGCTCCACAGCAATCGACACCTCTATCCCAGACGGCGCTGCCGGCTGGCTTTGGGGAACGGTCGCGCTCCTGCTGGGCATGTTGTATTATTGGCTGATCCCGCTCCTCTGGGATGGACGGACGCCGGGAAAACGGCTGTTCCGCCTGCGCATTGTTCGCGCAGAGGGTGCGGGTAGAGTGGGGGCGGGCGCGCTCGCCCTGCGGCAGATCGTCGGAATTTTGCTGGTGGAGGGCGCGATCGCGTTCCCCAGTCAACTGCTGCGGGAACTGATCGCCCGCGCGGCGGGCGACAGCGCCGCGAACGCGTTGCGGATCGTGATGGTGGCGGTGACGATCGTTTCGATCATGCTGGGCATGTATACGCCGAGCAGGCGTATGCTGCATGACCGGCTTTCCGGCACCAGCGAAATCTTCGAGGAAAAAAAATAAGGAAAAGCAGCCGGCATGTTCCGGCTGCTTTTTATATGGTTTTTGCATTGCATGAGAACGTCCGGTGTGATAAAATAATCATAATCTGGGCAATTATACCCTTGCAGGAATATTGGAGTGAATATCATGGACTATCATCTGTTGGCGGAACGTCTGTTTCCGCATATCCATACCACGCCGGAGGAGATCGAGGCGCGCTACCCGAAGCGCCAGCTTCCGGAGGGCGCGAAGGTGACCCGCATGGGGCCAAGCCCCACGGGCTTCATGCACCTGGGCAACCTGTACGGCGCGCTGGTGGACGAGCGTCTGGCGCATCAGTCGGGCGGCGTGTTCTACCTGCGTATTGAGGATACGGACAAAAAGCGCGAGGTAGAGGGCGGCGTGCAGACCATCATCGAGGCGTTCTCCTCGTTTGGCCTGCCGTTCGACGAGGGCGCGTCGCTCGATGGCGACAACGGTGTTTACGGCCCCTACCGCCAGTCCCAGCGCGCGGAGATATACCAGACCTTTGTCAAGTCGCTCGTGCAGCGCGGCATGGCCTATCCGTGCTTCTGCACCGAGGAGGAGCTGGCCGCGGCGCACGCCGCACAGGAAGCGAACAAGGAGAACTTCGGCTACTACGGCAAATATGCCGTGTGGCGCGACCGGCCGATGGAGGAGATCGAGGCCGAACTGAACAAGGGTACGCCCTATGTGGTGCGTTTCCGTTCGGAGGGCAGCATTGAAAACAAGGTTCGTCATGAGGATCTGGTCAAGGGTAAGATGGAGGTCACGGAGAATGATCAGGACGTGGTCATCCTCAAGTCGGACGGTATCCCGACCTATCATTTCGCGCATGTGGTGGATGACCACCTGATGGGTACGACGGTCGTTGTGCGCGGCGAGGAGTGGCTCGCAACCCTGCCAGTACACCTGCAGTTGTTTCGTGCTATGGGCTGGAAAGCGCCCAAGTACGCGCACACCGCACAGTTGATGAAGATCGATCCGGAGACTGGCGGAAAGCGCAAGCTGTCGAAGCGCAAGGACCCAGAGCTCGCGCTCACGTTCTACGCGCAGGAGGGGTATCCGGTACCTGCGGTGCTGGAATACCTGATGACGCTTTTAAATTCCAACTTTGAGGAGTGGCGGCGCGCCAATCCGGACGCGCCGATGAACGACTTCCCGTTCTCGACCAAGAAGATGAGCGGTTCGGGCGCGCTGTTCGATATCGAAAAACTGCGCGACGTGTCCAAAAACGTTATCTCCCGCATGGATGCGGATACCGTATACAGCTATATCGCGGACTGGAGCGCGGCAAACGATCCCGCGTTCCACGCACTGCTCACGCGCGATCCGGCGCGCTCCAAGGCGTACCTCGCGATCGGCCGCGGCGGCAAAAAGCCGCGCAAGGACCTGGCGCTTTGGTCGGATGCCAAGGGCTATATGGACTTTATGTTTGACGAGCTGTTCCGGCCGGACTACACTATGCCCGAGCGCGTGCCTGCGGAGGATGCCAGGATCATCCTGACTGACTTCGCGGCCGTGTTTGACGAAGACGACACGCCGGACAGCTTTTTTGAAAAAATGAAGCAGATCGCGTCCCAGCACGGTTATGCAACGGACACCAAAGCGTATAAGGCCGACCCGTCCGCCTACAAGGGCGCGGTGGGCGACGTGTCCATGGTGGTGCGCGTGGCGGTCGCCGGACGGCAGAACGCGCCCGACCTACAGACGGTCATGAGCATTATGGGGCGCGAAAAGGTACTCGAGCGCCTGAAAAAATGTGCGGATGTGCTTTGATCCGCTTTTGGGGGAATTAATAACGCTATGATGGAAAACGTAAGTAACTTTCTGACCGAGATCATTGACGCAGACCTGGAGGCGGGGCTGAACGAGCAGATCCATACCCGCTTCCCACCCGAGCCGAACGGCTATCTGCATATCGGTTCAGCCAAGGCGATCTTTATTAACTGGTCGATCTCGAAAAAGTATAACGGAAAATTCAACCTCCGTTATGACGACACCAATCCGGTTAAGGAGGACACAGAGTATGTGGACTCCATCTGGGAGGATATCAAATGGCTGACCGGCGAGGAACCCACGGGCGGTGTGTTCTATGGATCGGATTATTTTGAAACCTGCTACGACTGCGCGGTGGCGCTCATCAAGGCTGGCAAGGCTTATGTGGACGACCTGACGCAGGAGGAGATGCGCAGCTACCGCGGCTCGCTGACCGTGCAGGGCAAGCCCAGCCCCTACCGCGACCGTCCGGTGGAGGAGAACCTGCAGCTGTTCGCGGATATGCGCGCGGGCAAGTTTGCGGATGGTTCCAAAACGCTGCGCGCCAAAATCGATATGGCCAGCCCGAACATGAACCTGCGCGATCCGGCGATTTACCGTATCGTGCGGGCGCACCACCACCGTCAGGGGGATAAGTGGTGTATCTATCCGCTGTATGACTTTGCCCACCCGATTCAGGATGCGATCGAGGGTATCACGCATTCGCTCTGCTCGATCGAGTTTGAAAACCACCGCCCGCTGTACGAGTGGGTCGTGGACAACTGCCCGCTGCCGCATCATCCCAAGCAGCGCGAGTTCGCCCGTCTGAACATGACGCATACGGTCATGAGCAAGCGTTACCTGCGCCAGCTCGTGTTCGAGCACCATGTGGAGGGCTGGGACGACCCGCGTATGCCCACACTGTGCGCGCTACGCCGCCGCGGCTACACGCCGAGCGCCATCCTGGATTTCGTCCAGCGCGCGGGCGTGGCCAAGGCGGATTCGTTGGTGGATATCAAGCTGCTTGAGCACTGTATCCGTGAGGAGCTGAACGACACCGCGCTGCGCCGCATGGCGGTCACCGAGCCGGTCAAGCTGGTTATTACCAACTATCCGGCGAACCAGTGCGAGGAATTTGAGGTGCCGAACAACCCGCGCGACGAGGCCGCTGGTACACGCAAGGCGCCGTTCACGCACGAGTTGTATATCGAAAAGAGCGACTTTGCCGAGGTGCCGCCCCCGAAGTTCCAGCGCTTAAAGCCGGACGGCGAGGTGCGCCTGATGGGCGCGTATATTGTGAGATGCAACGAGGTTATCAAGGACGGGAACGGCGAGATCGTCGAGATCCGCTGCACCGCCGACCTTGAGACAGGGAACGGGATGCCCGCGGACGGCCGCAAGGTCAAGGGTACGATCCATTGGGTGTCGGCCGCGCATGCGGTCGATGCGGACCTGTACCTGTACGATAACCTGCTGACGATTGAGAACGCGAACGATTTGCCTGAGGGGAAAGACTATTTGGATTACCTCAATCCGGACTCCCTCAAAAAGCTGACCGGCTGCAAACTCGAGCCCGCTCTCGCGGACGCGAAAGAGGGCGAGCGCTTTCAGTTCGTCCGTATGGGCTATTATGTCAAGGATCGGGAGTCAGGGCGGTTTAACCGCATTGTCACTCTCAAGGACAGCTTCGCCAAGACGCTGCAAAAGTAAAAAACAAGCAGGCGGCGGGAATTTCCCGCCGCCTGCTTGTTGTGATTCAGACCTGCTGCCATTCCTCGGCTTCAGTATGCTTTTGATAGACAGGATAATAGCTGTGGCCGCCGCCGTAGGTGAAAATTCTATCGCATTCTGCGGGCAGGGCAATGGTAAAAGTATCCCGTGCTCCATTTGGATTGTTCAGACCATAGGTAGAGTAAAAGGTCAGATACAGCCCGTCGTCACGCGTATCAATGCGGCAGTCGCGTACATAGCCCACACTGGAAACCACCGATACGCGGACGGTTGCCGTGCCGTCGGGCGACACGGTAAATTCTGTCGGGATTGCGCTGGAAAGCGGGTAGCTGGTAGAGGGGAGCGCGACGCAGAGCAGCGTCGCAGCCAGCAGGAAAACACAGGGGAACAGGCGTTTTCTCATTAGGGGGCTCCTTTCATTTCGCGCGGTGCTGTCGCTTCCATTCCTTGATTTGTTCCAGACGGGCCTTGTATTTGGCTTCCAGTCCCTGTTCGGTCGGGCGGTAGTATTCCCGCCCTGCAAGAGAGTCCGGCAGGCATTGCATATTGGTCAGCTTATCGGCGGCGTCATGGGCGTATTGGTAGCCTTTGCCGTAATCCAGCTCTTTCATCAGGCGGGTGGGCGCGTTGCGGATGACCAACGGAACTGGTTCGCTGAGCTGGGTAAGCGCGTCCTTTTTCGCGCTTTCATAGGCCATATACAATGCGTTTGACTTGGGCGCGAGCGACAGATACACCACCGCATGCGTCAGATGGACCGAGCATTCCGGCATGCCGATAAAATGGCACGCCTGATAAGCCGCGACCGCGACCTCGAGTGCGCGGGAATCCGCTAGGCCGATATCCTCACTGGCAAAGCGGGTCACGCGGCGCGCGATATAGAGCGGGTCCTCGCCCGCTTCGAGCATGCGCGCAAGCCAGTAGACCGCCGCGTCCGGATCGGAGTTGCGCATGGACTTATGCAGCGCGGAGATCAGGTTATAATGCTCCTCGCCGGTTTTGTCGTACAGCAACGATTTTTTGGAAATGCACTGCGCAAGCGTTTCGGGCGTTACCGTGACCGTGCCGTCCGCCTCGTCGCCGTTCAGCACAACCATTTCGAGTGTGGAAAGCGCGCTGCGCGCGTCGCCGTTGGCAAAATTCGCGATCGCCTCCAGCATATCGGGCGCAATGTGGATTTTCTGTCCGCCAAAGCCGCGCGGGTCAGTGAGCGCGCGGGAGAGCAGGGAAGTAAGATCGTCCGTACCCAACGCCTGCAAAACGAACACCTTGCAGCGGGATAAAAGCGCGCCGTTGACCTCAAAGGAGGGGTTTTCGGTCGTCGCCCCGATCAGGATGATGCTGCCTTTTTCGACAAAGGGCAGGAACGCATCCTGCTGTGCTTTGTTGAAGCGGTGTATCTCGTCCACGAATACGATCGTACGCTCTCCAAAACGGCGATTGTCTTCCGCCTGCTGCATGACCTGCTTGATTTCCTTGATGCCGCTGGTGACTGCGGAAAAGTCGATGAACGACGCTCGAGTATGGTTCGCGATGATGCGCGCGAGCGTGGTTTTGCCCACGCCGGGCGGCCCCCAGAAGATCATCGAGCTGATGCGGTCGCTTTCAATCAGGCGGCGCAGCACCTTGCCCGGCCCAAGCAGGTGGGATTGCCCAGCGAATTCGGAGAGCTCCTGCGGCCGCAGCCGCGCCGCGAGCGGACGGGTATCGTCCCCGCCGAAAAGTGTCTGCTGCTCCATAGCGCGTCTCCTTTCCGTTTGGTGATGATTCTGTGGTACTGCCGATGCCTGGCGTGCAGCGGTGCCGGACGTTCTGTGGCTATTATACCACCGAACAAATGTTCCTGCAAGGAGGACGTAAAAAATCCCCTCTGAAAAGAGGGGATTTTTTTACAACAGGCTTACTGCAGGGGAACGGTCACTCCGTCAAAATTGAGGGAAGCGATGCTTGCAGGGTCGATCGGCTCGTCAAACAGCCATTGGTCGATCGCGTGGCCGGCTCCACTGCTGCCATTCCAATCGTCAATGCACCAGCCGCTTTCAATACAATTATTCGTCAGATAGAGCTTTTTGCCGTCCTTGGTCATGGCAAAGGTTGGACGATACCCTAAAATCGTACCTTGGCTGGAGGAGAGCGCGTAGAAGCCGATTTCAGAGACGCGAATCTCCTTCACCAAAGCGCCGCCTACCTGAACGTTGGGATAGTAGGTGATCTCTTCAACCGGCCGGATGGTGATATCCGTGGACCATTCGCCGGTGACCGCGGGCAGGACAAGCAATGTGCCAGCTAAATCGTCAAAGGTAACGTCGCCCAAATCCGAGGGAGACACGCTGAAAGACATATCCTGATACCAGATCCCGTTTTCCTCAAACATACTGTTGCCAAGCTCCTGGTTGTAGACGGCATCGTCTTTCCCCCCTGAAATGCTGCGCGCGGTCGTGATCAGATAGCTGTCTTCCCTGTTCGCAGCGTTGAGGAAAGCCAACTGCAAATGGAGTCGTCCATCGTTGGCAAAGCCGAAAGAGGACAAACGAACAGAATCGGTATGCTCCAGCGCGACAGGCGTTTGCTCAGGGACCAGGACGACCGAACCGTCAGGGGCGGTGGTGCTGGCCAACGTCTGCGCCGTTACCAGCTCGATCGGAACCGAAACGTCGGAAATCTTCTGCCGGGGCTGGAACCGATCAAAGCAAATAGAGACAGGGACGTTTTCCGTAACGCCATAGCCGGTGCTGGAAAATTCGATCAATGCGGTGTGGGTTTCTTCATCATACGAGATGACCTGCGGCAGACTGAACTGCGATATGCCCAAAGTGGGGACATCGGCGACATACCCGTCAATATCCATATCCGCGCGCAACCGGTCGCCCGTCTTGTCCTGCACCTCGGCCCAGATGCGGACATAGGTGCTGCTGGAGAGTGCGGACACCGGCCGCACCTCGATGCCGTCGTATTCCATAGCGATGCCGGTAAGGCTTTGGCTTTGTCCGGCGAAGCTGCCAAGCGCGTTCTGTAGCGCTGTGCGGAGCGCAGGGACAGCGGCGGCGAACGCCGAGAAGGTCAGCAGCACCGCCAGAACAGCGGCCACCAGGATGCGGCCGGTCGTCCAACACAGGGCCTTTCCGCGGCGTGGCCGGACGCCGCGCAGGATTTGGGCGCGCCGTTCGGGTGAAAGTGTGATATTTGCCATGGTCATATCGAGATCC
Source organism: Agathobaculum massiliense (assembly GCF_900291975.1). Taxonomy (GTDB): domain Bacteria; phylum Bacillota; class Clostridia; order Oscillospirales; family Butyricicoccaceae; genus Agathobaculum; species Agathobaculum ammoniilyticum. The sequence continues at coordinate 315,655 of NZ_OMPN01000001.1, read as the reverse complement.
CTCCTCATATTGCGCTTATTCATCATAGTACCATCCTTTCAGGCTCTCGCGCAGCTTGTTGCGGGCACGGGACAGGCGGGCGGTGACGGTCGAGATATCCACATGGAGGATATCGGCGATCTCGCGCGCCTTGAGTTCCTGATAATAGTGCAGGATGATGACTTCGCGGTAAGGGCGGGAAAGCGCCAGAATGGCGCGGGGCAGGGTATCGTCCACATGAGGGTCATCTGCGGGGGCAAGCAGCGCGTCCAGTTCTTCGGCGGGCGCGCGGCGGCGCTTCCAAGGGGAGCGCAGATAGCTTTTGCATACGTTGATGGCGATGCGGGTGATCCAGGTCGTTTCGCTGCCCCCGCCGTGGAATTGTCCGGCGCTGCGCCACGCCTTGAGCATTGTCTCTTGTACTGCGTCCTCGGCTAAATGCACGTCTTTCAGATAAAGCGTACATAGGCGCAGCAGCTGGTCGCCCCAGTCGTCGAGCAGGCGCGCAAAACCGTCCTCGTCCTGTAGGTATGAGGGGGCGTTGCTTTCGACAGCTTCCACAGCGGCTCCACATCCTTTCCAAACATTTGACGCGTGAAAGGAGCGGATTACTGCAAGAAAAAAGAGACTTTTTTGAAAAGCCTCCTGAAAGCGGAAAAACGGTAACGCGGTCATAGCAGGCAAGTCTCGACCGCCGCATCGGGGGCGAGCGTGCGGATGTAGCCGGAAAGCCGGTTCAGCGCGTCCCGCAGCAGCTCCCGCGGCGTGTCCGGCGTGCCGAAAACAGGGTAAAACACATGAAAGCTTTCCGGACAGACACAGGTGCGCGTATCCGCGCCCGCGATCATGCTGAAGATGATCCCGCTGTGGTCGCGGCCGCACAGGTCGCCGGGATAGGTGTGCGTGCTGTCGCTGCGCATGCCGGCAAACGGTAGCCTGGCGTCAGGAGAGAACAGGGTGAGGGGGCCGTCCATACGGTCGATATCATGCGTGCCGGACAGGACAAACGTACACAGTTCGAGCAGGAATGGGACCTCAGTGATCGGGTTGACCTCCGGAAATGGGCGTCCCTTGAACAGGACGGATTCAAACTGCTGCATAACCGGATAGGTTTTCCGAAATTTCCGGAAAAAACGGAAATAAGGGTTTTCCCCAAAGACTGCCTTGCGGTTGTAATCTGCATAACAGGCCTTGCATGCGGAAAGTTCTTTTTCGGCAAGCGCACGGAACGCGGCTTCCTCCCATTCGCGCCGCGCGGGATAAACGACCTCGGCGATGCCGAAAGGAATGCCGCGAGCGGAAAAGGAGGCGTCTTGTATAATGTCTATCATACTTAGATCACCTTGATGGATGAAGATGTGCAGGGGAGTCGTAGCTGACAGGCGCGCCGGTCAAAACGTCGTAATAGTACCAGCGGTCGCCGTCCGCGAAAAAGTAAACGCCGAGCGGATTCTGTGACCGGTCGCCGGTGATGCGGCCTATAAAGCGCCCTCCCCCGGCTTCGCCGATGGGCGTGATTTGCTCCACGCTGACGGGATGCAGCACGGCAAGATAGAGCGCAGTGACAAGCGCTATGGAGAGATACAGCAGCAGCACCACGATGGCTACCCCATGCAGAGGAGTCTGTGTTCGCTGCTTCTTTTGGGGATGGCGGCATGGGATGTGCCGGTACAGTGCCGCAAGCAGCAGCAAAAGGAGCAGCAAGGCAAGCCACCAGACATACAGCAGATAGGGCAGCCGCCGCATCCCGCCCGGCTGATAAAAAAGCAGGAAAGCAAGCCCTGTGAAAACAAAAAAGATCAGCACATCGCCCGCGCGGGATGGTTTTCGCGGCGCGGCTTTGCCGCTGTTTAGGCAGCCTGCGATCAGCGCCGCCGGCGCGTAAAACCAAAAATAGTAGGAATTGGAAAGGACGGCGTCGTCATACTGGACGGAAACTTCAGTCAGATACAGGCTGGCAGCCAGCCATACAACCACTGATAAGGAGACAAGCAGAGGTGTAACATAGCGTTTGGTCATATAGGTTCCCTCCCCTTGAAAATAAAAACAGGCAGAGCCTGGCGGCTCTGCCTGTTTTCGGCATTGTTTCGCGCAGCAGAGCGCGTATTTTTGTTTTACGCTTCCGCCTTGATCTTCTTGAGGTTGGCAAAGCGCGGCAGGCCGTTCACTTTGGGGCCTACGTTTTCGCCGTTGATCAGCGGCATTGCGTACTCGATAAACTTTTCGTTTACGCCGTTGCCTTCTTCGTTGATCCAGTCGCGCGGCACCTTTTTCTCGGTGTTGGCAACCTGGCTCAGCGGCAGCAGCTCGATTTCGCACTTGTAGCCGTTCTCGTCGCGGGTACACTGGAAGCCCGGCATATAGTCGGTCTTGCCTGCTACCGCGTTTTCAACCGCAGCCTTGCCCGCCATATAGGACTCGTCCACGTCGGTCTTGGAAGCGCAGTGCGCCGCGCAACGCTGCAGCAGGGACAGCTCGATGCCGCGGACCTTGCAGCCAAGCTCGTTCTTGACCGTATCGGCCAGCATGGAGGCCAGACCGCCAAGCTGGGCGTGGCCAAAGCCGTCGGTCGCGGAGGTCTTTGCCTCGGATACGAAAGAACCGTCCGCATAGTGGATGCCTTCGGAAACCGCGACCAAGCAGTTGCCCTTCTCTTCATAAATGCGCTTGACGTCGGCCAGGAACTTCTTCATGTCGAAGTCGGTCTCCGGCAGGTAGACCAGATCCGGACCCGCGCCCATAGCGGTAGCCAGACCGGCCGCACCGGCCAGCCAGCCGGCGTGGCGGCCCATGATCTCGACGATGCAGACCATGCCGGTGTCATACACGCGCGCATCCTGGTAGATTTCCATGCAAGAGGTGGCGATATATTTGGCGGCGGAAGCGAAGCCCGGGCAGTGGTCGGTGCCGAACAGGTCGTTGTCGATCGTCTTCGGGATACCCATGACGCGGCACTCATAGCCGGACTTCATCATATACTTGGAAACCTTGTTGCAGGTATCCATCGAATCGTTGCCGCCGTTATAGAAGAAATAACGGATGTCGTACTTTTTGAAGATTTCAAGAATGCGCTTGTAATCGGTGTCGTCCACATCGGGATCGGCCAGCTTGTAGCGGCAGGAGCCGAGGGCAGAGGACGGGGTGTAACGCAGGAGCGCCAGCTCCTCGCGGTCTTCCTTATCGATATCGTACAGTTCGTCGTTCAGCAAGCCCTTGATGCCGTGCGCCATGCCGAAGACACGGGTGATGGACGGGTTGTCCAGCGCGGTTTCCAGCGCACCCAGAACAGAAGAGTTGATGACCGAAGTCGGGCCACCCGACTGGCCGATGACGCAAGCGCCTTTCAGTTCACTCATAATGATATACCTCCTAACAAAGTTGAGAATCAGGGCGCAATACTCTGCATTCTCTTTCATTCTAAAGGGTATCATAAAAACGCAATAAAATCAATGCAAATCCGAATTTTTTGGACAGGCTGCCGGACACGGGAACAGCAAGCAATTTTTGGTTGGTTTTTTGTGCGCTGGACTTGATTTTATGAATGTACCCTGCTAAAATAAAGGGAGAATTCAGCTTAGGCTAATTTGTTTGTTAGGAAAGGAAGTTTACCATGCCATTAGTTACTACTGCTGAGATGTTTAAGAAGGCCTATGACGGCGGCTACGCTGTCGGCGCTTTCAACGTGAACAACATGGAAATTGTTCAGGGCATCACCGAGGCCTGCCAGGAGCAGAAAGCCCCTGTTGTTCTGCAGGTTTCCAAGGGCGCGCGCGCTTATGCGAACCACACCTACCTCGTCAAGATGGTAGAGGCTGCGGTTATTGAGTGTCCGGATGTCCCGATCGCGCTGCATCTTGATCATGGTCCGGACTTTGAGACCTGCAAGGCCTGCATCGACGGCGGCTTTACCTCAGTTATGATCGACGCCAGCAGCAAGCCGTTTGATGAGAACGTTGAGATCACCAAAAAGGTCGTTGAGTATGCGCATGCGCACGGCGTTGTCGTAGAGGCTGAGCTGGGAACGCTGGCCGGCGTTGAGGACGACGTTAAGGTGTCCGCGGAGGATTCCTCCTACACCCATCCGGAAGAGGTTGAGGAGTTCGTCACCCGCACTGGATGCGACTCGCTGGCAATTGCGATCGGCACCAGCCACGGCGCTTATAAGTTCACGCCCGACCAGTGTACCCGCAACGAGCAGGGCATTCTGGTTCCGCCTCCGCTGCGCTTCGACGTTCTGGAAGAGGTATCTAAGCGCCTGCCGGGCTTCCCGATCGTACTCCACGGTTCCTCCTCGGTTCCGCAGGATTTCGTCCAGATGATCAACGCGCATGGCGGCAAGATGCCGGATGCGATCGGTATTCCGGAAGAGGAGCTGCGCCATGCCGCACAGCTTTCCGTCTGCAAGATCAATATCGATTCTGATATCCGTCTGGCGATTACCGCTACCATTCGCGAGTACTTTGACGCGCATCCGGATCACTTCGATCCCCGCCAGTACCTCAAGCCTGCGCGCCAGGCTGTCAAGGACATGGTCACCCACAAGCTGATCAACGTTCTGGGCTGCAACGGCAAGGCGTAAGCTGTAAATTGCAATAAGAACAGGCCGTATCCGTCAAGGATGCGGCCTGTTTTTCTCTTGAGGCAGCCTGTGCAGCGGTCAGGAGGGGCGGTTCGCTTTTTTCATACTTTACACTATGAAAGCGCTGTGCTATAATAAATACATCATAATGAGAAAGATTTTTCGAAAGGAGGAAATGGGGTTGAACCGAAAATTGAAAGACGAGGATATGGATATCCTTTTTCGAGGGATTTTGAAGCTCAAAACGGTAGAGGAATGCTACGACTTCTTTGAGGACCTGTGTACGATCGCTGAATTGCGCGCGATGGTGCAGCGCTTCCAGGTGGCGCGCATGCTGGATGAGGGGCGCATTTACAGCGACATTGTGCAGGAAACCGGCGCATCCACGGCGACGATTAGCCGCGTCAATAAATGTCTGGTGTATGGCTCGGATGGCTACCGCAGAATGCTGGACCGCCTGAAAGAAGACCATGAATAGTTATCAAACCCTGTCGGCATACTACGACCGGTTTACCGATGACGTGGGCTATGCGCGCTGGGCGGATTTTTTTGAGCGCCTGTTCGCGCGCGAAGGGATGCAGCCGAAGCTGGTGCTCGACCTGGCCTGCGGCACGGGAAGCCTGACCGGCATACTCGCCCAGCGCGGCTATGAGATGATCGGGGTGGATGCGTCGCCCGATATGCTGATGCAGGCCATGCAGAATACGATGAACTGCGATCTCAGGCCGCTGTTTCTCAATCAACGGATGGAGGCGCTCGACCTGTATGGTACGGTGGACGTATGCCTGTGCTGCCTGGACAGCGTTAATTATGTGACCGAGCCGGAAACATTACAGCAGGCGTTCGATCGGGTGCATCTTTTTCTCGAGCCGGGGAGCGGCCTTTTTGTGTTCGATATCAATACACCGGAAAAGTTCGCGCGCATGGACGGAAATTGCTATGTGCGGGAGGACGAGGATGTGTTCTGCGCATGGCAGGCCGCGGTGGAGGACGGATTGTGCGCCTATCAGTTCGATATTTTTGAGCGCAGCGGGGAAAACTGGACACGTGCGCAGGAAACGCATGAGGAGCGAATCTATACGGCTGAAACGCTGACCGCGATGCTGGAACGAGCCGGTTTCAGCGAAATCAAAATCTATGGGGATCAGGAATTTGCGCCGGTTCGTGGCGGCGAAGACCGGATTTATTTTACAGCACGAAAGAGAGATTAAAAATTTATGAGCGATTTATTACTCCGCGCGCTTGCCCGCGACGCAGGCATTCAAATTTCCGCAGCCAGAACGACCGGTCTGGTCGAACGCGCGCGGCAGATTCACAGCGCAACGCCGCTGGCGACCGCCGCGCTTGGGCGCACGCTGACTGCGACTGCGATCATGGGCAGCCAGCTTAAGACGCCGGACGGCTCCGTGACCGTACAGGTCAAGGGAAACGGCCCGCTGGGCACGATCGTCTGTGTGGGCGATGCGGATGGGTATGTGCGCGGCTACCTGCAGGACCCGTCGGCCGACCTGCCGCTGCGGGCGGATGGTAAACTGGATGTGGGCGGCGGCGTGGGTCGCGGCTACCTGATGGTTATTAAAGATATTGGACTGAAGGATCCGGTTACAGGGACAGTCGCGCTGGTAAACGGCGAGATAGCCGAGGATCTGACGCGTTATTTCGCGGAGAGTGAGCAGATTCCTTCCGCTTGCGCGCTGGGCGTGCTGGTGGATACCGACCGGACAGTAAAGTGTGCGGGCGGCTGGCTGGTGCAGCTAATGCCGGGCGTGCAGGACAAGGATATCGACCGGCTGGAGGCCAACCTTGCCAAGCTCCAGCCCATGACTGCCATGCTCGAACAGGGGGTGACCTTGGAGGAGATTATACAGGCGGTACTCGATGGGTTTGATGTGGATTTTTTGCAGACCGATGAGATCGGCTACCGCTGTGCCTGTAGCAGGGAAAAGGTCGAGCGTGCGCTGATCAGCATGGGGAAAAAGGAACTGTCTCAAATGGCGGCGGAGCAGGAAAAAAGCGAAGTGACCTGCCAGTTCTGCGATAAGATATATACCTTCAGCCGCGGGGAATTGCAGCAGCTTTTGGCGCACGCGGAAAAATGAAAAAATAGCAAAAAAACTGTTGACATTTTGCGTAATCTTCGATATAATAAAACTCGCCGCTGGTGAGTACGGCGGCGGCGATCCGGCCCGGTAGCTCAGTTGGTTAGAGCGCCAGCCTGTCACGCTGGAGGCCGTGGGTTCAAGTCCCATCCGGGTCGCCATTTCTTTGGTCGGAATCGGCTGAAGAAGATTTGCCTCTGTAGCTCAGTCGGTAGAGCAGGGGACTGAAAATCCCCGTGTCGGTGGTTCGATTCCGCCCGGAGGCACCATTTATATGCGGCTGTAGCTCATCTGGTAGAGCGCCACCTTGCCAAGGTGGAGGTAGCGAGTTCGAGCCTCGTCAGCCGCTCCATTACAATCCTTATACTGGAATGGTACCATAGCCAAGCGGTAAGGCGTGGGACTGCAACTCCCTGATCCCCAGTTCGATTCTGGGTGGTACCTCCAACTGAAAGAAGAGACGCCTTGGGGCGTCTCTTTTTTTGTATCCGGAAGAAAGCAAAATCTTAATAAAATCTCAAGAATTTTATAACGGAAATCAACAGAAAGCTCTGATAAGATAAAACGCAGAGGAGGGGAAAGCATGGAGCAATTGAAAATACTGGTGGTGGACGACGATAGGGAGATCGTGGACAGTATCGGGATATTTCTGAAAGCAGAAGGCTATGCGGTGGAAAAGGCATATAACGGCTTGGAAGCGCTCGATATCCTGATGAGCCGCACGGTGCATCTGCTGCTGCTTGACATTATGATGCCGGAAATGGATGGGATCAAGACGCTGCTCAAGGTGCGGGAGAGCAAAAATATACCAATCATTTTAATATCCGCAAAAAGTGAGGACGCGGACAAGATACTTGGCCTCACGGCGGGCGCGGACGATTATATCACAAAACCGTTCAATCCTTCCGAGATGGTTGCCCGCGTAAAAAGCCAGCTTCGGCGGTACACCCAGCTGGGCGCGATGCAGGTAACGGAAAAGCAGATTGCGATTCGCGGCTTGGTGCTGGATATCGAGAGCAAGATTGTGACGGTAGATGGGGAAAGCGTCCGGCTCACGCCGCTGGAATATAAAATACTGGAGCTGCTCTGCCGCCACCCGGGCAAGGTGTTCTCAACCGAGGAAATATACCGGCAAGTGTGGAACGACGAGATCGTGTCGGACAATGCAATTGCGGTACACATCCGTCATATTAGGGAAAAAATCGAGATCAACCCGAAAGAGCCGCGATACCTCAAGGTTGTATGGGGCGTGGGCTATAAGATAGAGAGGAGCGAAGGAGCATGACGGTGAAAAAGATATTCCGCAGCACAGCGGCAAAGCTGGTCGCGTTTCTGGTTGTTGTTGGCTGCGTGGCGGGCGCGGTCACGCAGGCCGAATATGGGATAATGAATATGCTTCGCTGGTCGAACGACAGCGAGCTGGTATACCGGCTGGAAGACCGGTTTGAGGATTCCCAATTGGTGAATGGTTTGGTCAGTACCACGGTAGCGGATTTAGACTACGCGCTGCACGAGGGGCTGGATCAGGAGACTTTCGACCGGCGGTTCAGTGGGGCGAATTTTATCGGCGACTATTATGGACGCATGGGCGACCGTGTACTGAAAAACAGCGATTTAACGGAGGAAGAGGCCGCGTCGTCCCTGTTTTTTGCCGTGGCGCAGGCGGACGGTACCTTGTATTTTAGTGGGGATTACATGTTTATGCCATTGCAGTATTCCTATGTCGATCCGTCGTCGGGAGTATACAGGGAAGAGGATGTGCCGGAAAACAGCGTGATCTATGTGCGCATCACAGAAGAACAGGCCGCGGAATATGCGGCGCAATGGTCGGCGCAGCGCGGCGCGTTGATGGGGATACTGCGTAACCTGGTCGTTTTGTGCCTGCTGGCGGTGATCGCGTATATCTGTCTGCTGTTTGTTACCGGACGCACAGGGGAGGACGAAGCTGTCCATCTGGTCACCATTGACCGCCTTTTTATCGAGCTTAATTTGCTGCTGCTGTTTGGACTGCCGATCGCGGCAGGGGCGTTCAATATCTATGTGATATTTGAAGGGATGCAGCAAAGGGACATGGGCGGCATGTGGTGGTTCCTGCTGCCGAGCATCATTTTGTTTATCGGCGCGTTCGCGCTGGCAGTCGAGCTGTCGCTTTCTCTGGTGCGGAATTTGAAAAACCGGAGCTTTGTACAGCACTCGTTCATTCTTAGGGCCTGCCGCTGGTGCTGGAGGACGGTTAAACGGCTCTGGTTCTGGCTGGCCGACCTGCTGCGCCGCGGCTGGCATGCCATTGGCCGCGGCGGGAACAGCGTATGGAGAAAAATCCTGAAAAATTACAAGACCCGCAATGTACTGCTGATATTTTTGGGATATTCGGTCATACTTTCCCTTCTGGCGATGATGTTCGGCCTGATGATAGATTACGGTGAGGGCGTTTTGGTCTTTATCCTCGGCGTGGTCTGGTTTGCGGCGGCGGCATGGTTCCTGCTCAGCCGTATCAATGGCTTTGAATGTGTTGTGGAAGCGTTGCGGCGTCTGCGCGGCGGCGAATTGGAATATAAGTTGGAAAACATGCCGGCCGGCGTCTTCTCCGAGATGGCGGAGGATATCAACTCCCTGGGCGACGGGATGCAGACCGCGCTGCAGAACGAGATCCGCGCGGAACGGATGAAGAGCGAGCTGATTACGAATGTCAGCCATGACCTGAAAACCCCGCTCACCTCTATCCTGAATTACGCCGACCTGCTGTGTCAGGAGCATTTGACGCCGGAGGAAGCAAACGACTATGCAAAAATCATCCATCAGAAGGGGCTGCGGCTCAAAAACCTGACGAGCGACCTGTTCGATATCTCCAAGGTACAGTCAGGCGCGGAACAGATGGAGTGCGAACGGCTGGACGCCTGCACGCTCGTCCGGCAGGCGCTTGGCGAACAGGACCAGTCGATCGTGGGAGGCAAACTGACGCTCAAGGTGGATATACCGGAGCATGAGGTGCCGGTCTGGGCGGATGGCAAAAAAATGTCCCGTGTGCTGGAAAACCTGATCGGGAACTGCGTGAAATACGCGTTGGCAGGTACGCGCGTCTTCGTTTCGGTTTACGAACGGGAGGAAACCACAGTGATTGAAATCAAAAACACCGCAAACTATGCGATGGATTTTGACGCGAGCGAAATCACGGAGCGGTTTGTCCGCGGCGACGAAGCGCGCTCGACTGAAGGGAGCGGCCTGGGGCTTGCGATTGCGAAAAGCTATGTGGAGGCCTGCGGCGGCACGCTGTCAGTCGATGTGGACGGGGATTTGTTTAAGGTCCGCATTCAATTCCCGCTCTATGCTTTACGCGGAGGAAAATAAGAAAGAGAAAAGGCAGCCGGTTTCCGGCTGCCTTTTCCTGTAAAAAGTAAAAAAGAAAGGTAAAAGGAGATAGCAAATTGTAAAAAATGTAAGTTGTCCGGTAACGCGGACGTAATGCCTGTATCGTTTGAAATCGGGACAATCCTGTCCGCGTTAAATAGTATAACGTGCTTTTTGCACAAACACAAGAAAAAGATTTCGTCATTTCAAACAAAAAATATTTTGAAGAACCCTCTTGACATGGCGTGACTATTGTATATAATGAGTATATACAAAACGGGAGGAGAGGATGGAATGGAGATAATCCTGTCCAATATGGATGGAACGCCGATTTATGAGCAGATCGTACGGCAGATCAAGGCCAAGATCGTCGGCGGGGAGCTGACTGCGGGGGAGGCTTTGCCCTCCATGCGCCTGCTGGCAAAGGAGCTGCGCATCAGCGTGATCACAACCAAGCGCGCCTATGAGGAATTGGAGCGGGAGGGTTTTATCATTACCCAGACCGGCCGCGGCAGCTTTGTCGCGCCGTGCAATACCGAGTTGCTGCGCGAGGAGCAGCTCCGCGTGGTGGAGGAACACCTGATAGCGGCGGTGCGCGCCGCCCATCTGGGCAATCTGGATAAGGCGGAGTTCCTGGGGATCGCGGAAACATTGTTTGAGGAGGAAACATGATGGAAAACGCATTGGAGATAAATGGGCTGTACAAGCATTATGATGGGTTTGCCCTGCAGGACGTGAGCTTTATGCTTCCGCGCGGCGTTGTGATGGGCTTCATCGGGGAAAACGGCGCGGGTAAGACCACCACGATCAAAGCGGTGCTCAACCTGATCCGGCGGGACGCGGGTGCGATCAAGGTGCTGGGGCTGGACAATATAGCAGAGGAGCGCGCGGTGAAGGAGCGTATCGGCGTGGTGCTCGAGGACGGCTGCTTCCTGAACACGCTGACCGCCCGGCATGTGGATGTGCTGATGGGCAAGGCCTATCAAAGCTGGCAGTCCGAGCAGTTCTTCCGCTTTATGGAACGCTTTGGGATCGACCGTAATAAAAAGATCAAGGATTATTCCAAGGGGATGCGGATGAAGGTTTCCATTGCGGCGGCGCTGTCGCACGGAGCGGAATTGCTGATTATGGACGAACCGACCAGCGGACTGGACCCTGTGGTGCGCGACGAGGTGCTCGACCTGTTCTACGATTTTATGCAGGAGGACAGCCACGCGATTTTGCTGTCCAGCCATATCACGAGCGATCTGGATAAGATCGCGGATCATATCACTTTTATCCATCAGGGGCGCGTTCTGCTGAGCGAGCCGCGTGACGAGCTGCTGGATACTTTCGGCGTGCTGCGCTGCACGGCGGAGCAGCTTTCCGCGCTGGAGCCGTCGGCCATGCGTGCGAAAAGGATTGGGGCGTTTGGCTGCGAGGCGCTGGTGCGCAGGGATAGTGTGCCGGCAAACTGGCCGGTCGAGGCCGCCAATATCGAGCAGATTATGCTGTTCCTGACCAGAGGGGAGGAGCAGCGATGAAAGCGATGCTGTATGCGGACTGGATGAACTTCCGGCAGTCTATCCGCTCGATTCTGTTCGTCTTGGTGGTGTTTGCCGCGACCGCGCTGGTGTGGAACAAGCTGATGTTTTTCAACTTTATCGTAGTGATGCTCAGCATCATGATACCGACGACGCTGTTCGCCGCAGATCAGGCGTATGGATGGAACCGCCTGAGCCTGTCGCTGCCCATTCTGCGGCGCGATGTGGTCGGCAGCAAATTTTTGATCGGCGTGCTGATCAACTTGGCACTGCTGGGGATCGGTTCGGCGCTGGCATCGGCATACTGCGTGTTTTATGACTCGTCAACCAGTCTAGCCGAGGTTTTGGCGGGCTTGCTCGTGTGCGAGGCGGTATCCCTGCTCCTGATGGGGGTGCTGATGGCGGTCACCTTTCGGTTTGGAATCGAAAAAGGCCGGTATATCGTTATGGCGTGCGTCTGGGTGCCGGTTTTGGGGATGTTTGTGCTCGAAAAGCTGCCCGGCTTTGGCGAGGTGTTCGAGGCGGCCGCCCGATGGCTGGATGCGGCGGAAGAAACGCGGCTCGGCCTGCTGATTACGGCGGCGGTAGCGGTCGGCGTCGCCGTATACCTTATCTGCTATCTGATCAGCCTGAAAATCTATCAAAGGACTGAGCTGTAAAGGAGAGAGCGCTCGATGAAAGCGATATTATATGCGGACTGGATGAATTTTCGCCTTTCCATCAAGTCCATGCTGCTTGCACCGGTGATTTTTCTGGTATGGGCGGTCATAGCCGAGCAGCCGATCTTTTTCTTTTCCATGCTTGTCGTTATGGGGTATATGTTCCCCAGTACAGCTTTTTCGGCGGAGCAGTCCGCCGGCTGGGACCGTCTGAGCCTGTCGCTGCCCATCCTGCGGCACGAGGTGGTGGCAAGCCGTTTTTTGCTGGCGCTGGCCGTCAATCTGACGCTGTTTGCGTGCAGTCTGGTATTTGCCACGTTTTACTGTCTGGCGCATGGGCAGCCGCAGGCGTTGATGGAAAATTATGTGTCCGTGCTGGCCTGTGAAGCGGTCGCGGTTATTATGATCGGTGTGGAGATGGCGGTAGCGTTTAAATGGGGCATCCAAAAGGCGGGGTATATCATGCTGGCTGCATTTTTTCTTCCGCTGGCGCTGGTGTTTGCCGCAGTAAGCCTGGAAATCCGGATACCGTTGCTGGCGGCAGCGGGACGCTGGCTTGCCGGAGTGGATGAAAGGCGCTTTGTCTTTTTGCTGCTGGGCTGTCTGTCGGTCGCGCTGATGGTATACCTGTTGTGTTATCGGGTCAGCGTGCGGCTTTACCGGAAAAAGGAGCTTTGAAATGAAGTTTTGCGAATACTGTGGAAAAGCCTGCGACACGGATGCGGAAACCTGTCCGGTTGCGGAGTACGAGGAGGATAGGAAGGTTACGGACGACGCGCTGGAGGTAACGAAAATGCTGCTGCTTGGCCTGCTCTGAGGGAAGGAGGGAACCGGTATGAAAAACGGCGCAAAATGCCCGAAGTGCGGCGGGACCCACAGCATCCGCATCTCTGATAATCCGTACCGCTATGCCAGCGGAAACAATATTTACACGACAAGGGCGACGCTGCTCGGCAAGGTACCGGTGATCCGCTATGTCTGCTATGACTGCGGCTATGTTGAGAACTGGGTGGAAAAACCGGAGGAGCGGGAAAAACTGCGGCGCACCTTTGGATAGAGAAAAATACATAAACGCCGGAAAAGCTCCATACCCTGAAACAGCAGGGGAAAGGAGCTGATGCAAATTGCTGGTTGCCAGTATTTTGCTGCCGCTTGCGGTCGGTGGGCTGTCCGCATGGCTCACCATGGGCAGCATGGACCAGTATGGGGCTTTGATACAGCCGCCGCTTGCGCCGCCGGCATGGGTGTTTCCAGCGGTATGGACGGTGCTATATATTCTGATGGGGGTCGCGTGCTGGTTGGTCTGGAAATCGGACGCGGCGCGTCAGGACAAGAAGCGCGCGCTGACACTGTACGGTGGACAGCTTGCGGTAAATTTTGTCTGGCCGTTACTCTTCTTTGGCCGCGGCTGGTATGGGGTGTCGTTCCTGTGGCTGCTGCTTCTGCTTGCGCTGGTACTGGCTGCCGTGGCGGCGTTTGGCAGGATACGGAAGTTGGCGGCATGGCTGCTCGCACCCTACATCCTGTGGCTGTTGTTTGCCGGATATCTGAATTGCGCCATCTGGCTGCTGAACTGATAGGGAAGAAAAGGAAAAAGCGCTCCGTATGGAGCGCTTTTTTGACGTGTCATGACTGGTGCTGTAAGCCGGGTTCTGTATTGGACGGTCATCTATCTGGGACGCGCGTCGCCGCGCGCCTCAAGCCGCCAGTCGGGACGGACGGGCCGCCCATAGTCCCTGTCGGCGTTGCTGCGGATAGAGTTTACAGGCCCCCCATGTTGCCATGGGGCGCGGTGAGCCCTTACCTCGCCTTTCCACCCTTACCGAGTCTTCATTACGGAGACGCGGCGGTATTTCTCTGTTGCACTATTCCTGGGGTCGCCCCCGGCGGACGTTATCCGTTATCCTTGCCCTGCGCAGCCCGGACTTTCCTCATGCGTAACGCACGCGACCGTCTGCACCAGTCACGGTATCCAGTATACCCCAAAAAAGCGTTCCCGTCAAACCTGTACTTGCAAAATTGGATGAAATCGGTTATACTGTACATCGAGAAAAAGGCGGTGGACGCATTATTATGACAGCTTTGGAACAATATCTCGGCGGCCTGTCGGATAAACGGGTCGGCGTAATCGGCGCGGGCGTTAGCAATATGCCGCTCATCCGCATGTTGCGCGCGGCGGGAGTCTGTGTGACGGTACATGATAAAAAGACCCCGACAGAGCTTGGCGACGGCTATGCAACGCTGGCGACGCTGGGCGTGGACTTCGTGCTGGGCGAGCATTACCTGGAAGCGCTGGACGAGGACGTGATCTTCCGCACGCCGGGCGTGCATCCGCGTTTTCTGGAAAATGCGCGGCAGAATGGCTCGGAGATCACAAGCGAAATGGAGCTTTTCTTCGCGGTCTGCCCGTGTCCGATCATCGGTATCACAGGCTCGGACGGCAAAACGACCACGACAACATTGGTGAGCGAAATGTTAAAGCATGCGGGCTACACCGTGCATCTGGGCGGCAACATCGGCACACCGCTGTTGCCGCGCGTAAATGAGATGCAGGAAAGGGATCTTGCTGTTGTCGAGCTTTCGTCGTTCCAGCTCATGGGGATGCGGCATTCGCCGCACATTGCGGCGATTACCAATCTGACGCCCAACCACCTGGATTACCACAAGGATTTTGACGAGTATGTGCAGGCGAAAACGGCTATTTACCTTAACCAGAAAGCGGATGACCGTTTGGTGCTCAATCTGGATGACGAGGTTACCCGTTCGCTGCACGCTTCCGGCAACCTGTTCTGCACCAGCAAAACGCAGGAGCTTGCGAACGGTGTGTTTCTGAAAGATGATATGCTGTATATTTCGGAGGACGGTACGCGCCGTGCGCTGATGTCGGCGGCGGATATCCGTATTCCCGGCGCGCACAACGTATACAACATGATGATGGCTGCGGCCGTTGTGCAGGGGTATGTGCCGGACGACGATATCCGCGCGGTTGCGACGACCTTTGGCGGGGTGGAGCACCGGATCGAATTCGTGCGGGAAAAGGACGGCGTCAAATATTATAACGATTCGATTGCTTCCAGCCCAACGCGCACGATCGCTGGCCTGGAATCCTTTCAGCAGAAAGTGATCCTGATTGCGGGCGGCTATGATAAACACATCCCTTATGATGTGCTGGGCGGGCCGATCTGCACCCATGTCAAGACCCTGATCCTGACCGGCGCGACCGCACCAAAGATACGCGACTGCGTGCTGGCGGCCGAAGGGGAACACCCGCCGATCATTGAGGTTCCGGACCTCGAAACCGCCGTGCGCGAAGCACAGGCGCAGGCGCAGTCGGGCGATGTGGTCATCATGAGTCCAGCCAGCGCGTCATTTGACCGGTTCAAAAATTTTATGGAGCGCGGCAAGCTGTTCAAATCACTGGTGGAAGCGCTTTAAAATCGTATGTGAGCAAAATGAAAAGACAGCCTCCGGTTATCCGGAGGCTGTCTTTTTACGCAGTGCGACGGAACGCTTTCGCAGCGCATACGGCGGTGAACAGGAAAGTGAACAGCTCGGTTGCCGGAAAGGCGACCCAAACGCCCGTGATACCGAACCATGCGGTCAAAAGGAAGAGGAACGGCACAATTGCGATTACGCCGCGGAGCATGGAGAGCAGGAATCCCTGTGCGGAACGCCCTGACGCGCTGAAAAAGATAGAAGAGACGATATTGCAGCCGGCGAACCAAAAGCCGCAGAAATAGATGCGCAGTCCGGTGACCGCGTAGCCGGCGAGGACCGCGTTGTTTTCGCTGTTGAACACTGCGGTAATGGGGGCGGCAAATACGAAAACCAGCACATAAAGCAGCGTGGCAATCGCGAGCGATGACGTGATGCCGTACCGGTAGAAACGGCGAAGCGCGCCGTGGTCGTTCAGGCCGCTGCTGTGGCTGACAAGGGGCTGCATGCCGGTCGACAGGCCTTGAAAGATCGCGATGGCCACCAGAGCCAGATTGGCGACGATACCGTATGCCGCAACGCCGGTATTGCCGGAAATCCGCAGCAGGACGAAATTGAATAAAAACAGCACGACGGCGGAGGAAAGCTCCCCGACGAAAGAAGAGATGCCGGACGCGCAGATCGAAGCGAGCAGGCGGCCCTGCGGCCGCACTCGGCACAGATGAAAGCCGCGGACAGGGCTGCGCAGATGGCCGGAAAGGATCAGCAGACTGATAATTGGGGAAAGCCCAGTGGCGAAAGCCGCGCCAAACATGCCCCAGTCGCAGGGGAAAATGAATACATAGTCCAAAACAACATTGGACAGGCTGCCGACTATCATACCGCACATAGCGCGCCCAGGCGCGCCGTCATTGCGGACAAAGGAAAGTAATACATTGTTCATCACAAAAAAAGGCGCGAAACTAAGTAGGGTGCGCAGATAAACGCTGGTCAGGGGAAATGTGTCGGCATCTGCGCCTAAAAGACGAGAAACCGGCGCCGCGCCAGCCAGCCCGATCAGCATAAAAAGCAGGCCTACTGCAAGGCCGAGTCCGACGGCATGCGTAAACGCGCGATCCGCGGATATGTTGTCGCATTGGGCGCAGCTGACGGTATAGCGGGTCGCGCCACCGACACCAATCATCAACCCCAGGCCGTTGAGTAGATTGTAGGCGGGGATAGCGATGTTGAGAGCGGCAAGCCCGTTCGCGCCCATCCCGCAGGAGACGAAAAAGGTATCCGCAAGGATATAGCAGGAAAGCCCCAGCATGCCAAGCACGTTCAGTGAGGCGTAGCGCCCGAAGGAGCGCAGATCAGCAGTATGTTCCATTTTGATGTTCTCCTTTAACCAATAAAAAACGCCAGCGCTTTCTATCTTCTAAGGCCTACGATAGAAAGTCTGGCGCAGCAATTTTTATCCGGCGATAAAAACGCGAGCATATTTGGTTTGCAGCTTTTTTAATATAGCACCCTGCGAAAAGCTTGTCAAGATAAATTGAGAACCCCAGCGTCAGGGCGAAGGAAAAGCGGTGAAATGCCGCTCATGCCATGCGTAATCAGCGTATGGAGCAGTTCCACGGTTTGCTCGGCTGTCATATCAGGCGCGTCGCCGCGCAACCAGGATGACAGCAGGGATATGACGCCGGGGAGAGTATAGGAATAAATCAAAAACTTATAGCTGCGGGAGCTCTCCGGCATGAGCAAGTCCCATCCCTGCTGGAAAGCGTTGAAGAGCAACTGCTGCAGGCGGCGGATAAAGCGGGGATCACCCTGCTCGCCGGTAAGCGCATACAACAGCTTGGGAATGCGCGGTGTTTGCTGTAGAAGCTTTAGAAAGGCTACCAGCTCCTCGAACACATGCTCATGAGGCGCACGGGAAAACTCCTGCTCGATATGGTCGATGATATTATTTTCAATTTCGACCAGAAGCGCATCGACATCCCGATAGTGAAGGTAGAACGTGCTGCGGTTGATATCGGCCCGCGCGCAGATATCGGTCACGGTGATATCGGATAACGGCTGTTCGGTAATCAAATCAATAAAGGCGTCGCGCAGCGCGTTGCGCGTATAGAGCACACGGCGGCTGACTTTCTTTTCTGGCATGATGCGGTTCCTCCTGACTGTTGCTATTCTATCAGGATGAATAGGAAAAGTCAACGCTGTGTTGAAAAGAAGACGTAGCGTGGATGAAATTTAACGGATTTTTAGCACACAGAATTCTTTGTTGTCTGGGAAAATTTTTGAAAAAAGCTGTTGACAAACTTCGTTCTATTCGATATAATACATATTGTCGCTGACAGTGAGGCGACTCGATGAGAAAGCAAATGCGAGTGTGCTGGAACTGGTAGACAGGCACGTTTGAGGGGCGTGTGTCAATCGACGTACGGGTTCAAGTCCCGTCACTCGCACCACTCTCTCAGGTGCGAGACAAGAGAATATGCGGATGTGGCGGAATGGCAGACGCGCTAGCTTCAGGTGCTAGTGTTCGCAAGGACGTGGGGGTTCAAGTCCCCCCATCCGCACCAAAAGACCACCGACGGCTGTCGGTGGTCTTTTTCCTTTGCTGCCTTGCGAATACGGATGAAATAAGGTAAAATAAAAGTGGAAGCGGCTGAGAAATATTTTCCGGCCAAGCATATCCGGACGGAAAATCCGGTCGAAGCATGTCGGCTGGCAAAAAATTTCGTCGGTATATTCTTTCCGAACCGCGGGGAAAATCCTGATAGAACGCACAACCTGTGCATGAGGCAGGAGGATTTTCCATGCAAACCAAAGTAGAGATCTGCGGGGTAAATACATCAGGGCTGCCGGTGCTGTCGGCCAAAAAGACCGACCAACTGCTGCTGCGCGTGAAGCAGGGAGACAAGCAGGCGAGGGACGAGTTGATCCAAGGTAACCTGCGGCTGGTTTTGTCAGTCGTGCAGCGCTTTCAGGGCCGCGGTGAATCGCCGGATGATTTGTTTCAGGTGGGCTGTATCGGGCTGATGAAATCGATCGATCATTTTAACACCGATCTCGGCGTGCGTTTTTCCACCTATGCCGTGCCGATGAACGTTGTTTGGGGAAACCTCCAACCAAATGAAAAAAGACCGCGCCATACATACCCAAGGTAAAGGAGAAAACAATGCTGTTCTGTAACATTGATGTACTGGATGAAGGCTTCATTTTGAAAAGGGGGCAATATGTAGGAACAAGGGATGGTATGATAGATTATATCGGGCCGGCCGCGCCGGACGCGGATTATGGTGAGCGGTACGATGGGCGTCACCGTTTGCTGCTGCCCGGCTTCTACAATGTACACAGCCATGCGCCCATGACCCTGCTGCGCGGCTATGCGGAGAACCTCCCGCTGCAGCGCTGGCTGAATGAAAAGGTCTTTCCATTTGAGGATAAGCTGGATGATGAGGCCGCTTACCACGGCACACAACTTGCGATTGCTGAAATGCTGGCCTGCGGCACGGTGTCATTCACGGATATGTATTTCTTTCTGGATGGGATGACTAGGGCGATTCTGGAAAGCGGCATCAAATGTAATTTGAGCAGGGGGCTTACCGTGTTTGACGACAGTTCTTACGAAGCGCTGCCGGCATATCAGGATAACCTGCGGCTGCTGGGCGAGTGGAACGGCGCGAATCAGGGTCGGCTGCGGGGCGACCTGTGCATCCACGGAGAGTACACCTCGACCCCCAAGGTTGTGGAGGCGGTTGCCGCGCAGGCCGGGGCATGCGGCGCGCGGATGCATATTCATCTTTCGGAAACACAGGAGGAGCATGAGGCGTGCAAGCAGCGGCACGGCATGACGCCGGCGGCCTATATGCAGGCACACGGCATATTCGACGTGCCGACCACAGCGGCGCACTGCGTTTGGCTGGAGGGGGAAGACTTCGACATCCTCAAGAAGCATGGCGTTACCGTTGCCTGCTGTCCGGCCAGCAATCTCAAACTCGCGTCAGGCTATGCCAATGTACCCAGGATGCTCGATATGGGTATTAACGTCGCGTTGGGTACGGATGGCGCGGCCTCCAACAATAATCTTAATATCCTGCAGGATTTGTACCTGTTTGCTGTGGCATATAAAGGGTATTATCGCGATGCGACGTTAATTACTCCCGCGCAGGCGCTGTATGCGGCGACACGCGCAGGCGCTTTGTCACAGGGACGGACGGACAGCGGCCTTCTCAAAGTTGGCTGCAAGGCCGACCTGTGCGTCATCAATACGGATACGCCGCAGTTCACACCCATGACGGATGCGGCCTGCAACGTGGTATATGCGGCGCAGGGGGCGGATATCCGGCTGACGATGGTGGATGGCGAGGTATTATACCGCGACGGTTCGTATACCACGATCGATCTGGAAAAGGTTAAGGCAGAGGTACGGTTACGTACCAGCCGGATTTTGTCCGCACTGTAAGGGGGCATATCGTATGAAAAAAACAAAAGTGGATGAATCGACGGATTATTTGAAAAGCAGGCTGCCGTTTGTGCCGGAAATCGGATTGGTTCTTGGATCCGGACTCGGCCCGATGGCGGAGGAGCTGGAAGTTGCGGTGTGTATCCCGTACGGAGAGATACCGCATTTTCGGGTATCCACCGCGCCGGACCATACCGGACGTTTGATCTGCGGTATGCTGGAGGGGAAAAAGGTTCTTTGTATGCAGGGGCGCCTGCACGGCTACGAGGGCTATGCGCCCGAGGAGATCGCGTATCCGGTCTATGTAATGAAAGCGCTTGGCGTGCGCGCGCTGGTGCTGACGAATGCGTCGGGGGGGATCAATACATCGTTTTCGGTCGGCGATCTTATGCTGATTGAGGATCACATCAATATGACGGGAAAAAGCCCGCTCACCGGACCGAATGACGACAGCTTGGGCGTGCGCTTTCCGGATATGACGTTTGCGTATGCACCTGCTTTGCGGGATACCGCACGAAAGGCCGCATTATCCTGTGGTGTGACGCTCCGGTCCGGCGTTTACTGCGGCGTGAATGGGCCGCAGTTTGAAACACCTGCGGAAATCCGGATGTTTCGCGCGATGGGAGCCGATGCGGTTGGGATGTCCACGGTATTTGAAGTGGTCGCAGCGGCGCACTGCGGCTTGCCGGTAGCTGCGGTTGCAATGATCACCAATATGGCGGCGGGGGTTTTGATGCAGCCGCTTTCTGGCGCGGAGGTCAATCAGATTGCGGAACAACGCGGGGGAGAATTCCGGCGCTTCATGCACTGTCTGATAGCGGGATTATGACCGAAGCACCGTGTGAAAAAAGCGGGTCCATTCTGGACCCGCTTTTTCCTGCGTAAAACAAAAAGGTTTTGCAAGATGCAAAACCTTTTTATGGTCGAGGTGACAGGATTTGAACCTGCGGCCTCTTCGTCCCGAACGAAGCGCTCTACCAAGCTGAGCCACACCTCGAATTATATCCGTCGCAATGTTTTCCAACCGTGACAGCTTTTATATTATATCTCGGATAAGCAGATATGTCAAGACTTTTTCCACAAGTTTTAAAAAACAGGAAGAGCGGGACAGAGCGAGGAACTAAGCGGGAGGAAATGCGGCGGCCGCTGCCGCTCACAGCTTGGCGGCGGTCTTTGAGCTGCGCCATGCGATGAGTTGCGCGGCAATCGATACCGCAATCTCTGCGGGGGTCTGCGCGCCGATAGCAAGTCCGATCGGCGTGATGACACGCTGCCGCACATGGAGGAAGCCCTCGCTTTCCAATAGGGAAAAGACTGACTCCCGCTTGCGACGGCTGCCCATTACGCCGATGTAGGAAGCGGGGGTGGAGAGGGCGAAACGGAGCGCGTCCGTATCCCCTTCGTGGCCGCGCGTCATGATACAGAAGGCATCGTCGGCGGCAGGGGAAAGCGGACCGGCCAATGTTTGGGTGAGTAGGGAAAATGGGATGCAAAGGGTATGCTCGGCATGAGGGAAACGTTCCGGCGAGCAGAACGCCGCGCGGTCGTCAATGACAATATGGCGAAACTCCAGATGATACAGGAGCGGGGAAAGGGCGAGTGACACATGCCCGCCGCCCAGCACAAACACCCGACCGGCATCAGATAAGGGGATCGCCAGGACTGGACGCTCTTCCAGAAGGACGACAGCGGGGCAGGAGAGGATGGACTGCACCTGCGAGAGTAGAGGCGCGGAGCCGTCCAGCGGCAGGCAGAATCGGACAGGCGGGACAGCACGGAAACTGTCCACGGCCTGCTGCAGCGGCGCAGCGTCGGTAAGCGGGGTAAAAAGAACCTCGGCAGTACCGCCGCATACCATGCCCAAGCTACCCGCCTGCCGGTTGTCCAGCACAAAGGCTTCACAGCGCGGTACGGTAAGGGCGGACGAGGCGATCGCAAGGCAGCGATGCTCAAGCAGTCCGCCGCCGATTGTGCCGCACAGCAGGCCGTTTTCTCCAACGAGCATCAGGGCGCCGGCCTTGCGCGGCGTGGAACCGGTGGAGCGGACGATGGATACCAGCATCGCGGGCCGGCCGGCCTGTATTTCACACAGCGCGGTTTGCAGCAGTCGTTCGATCATGCGGGATACCCTCCGTTTTCAAGTCAGCAGCAATACATGCTCAGGCGCGATGCCGAGCGAATCAGGGAGCGCGGCCGGCTTCCTGTCCTTGGGGAAGCGCCACCAGAGCGCAGGCGCGCTTGCGGCTTGGCTCTGGTAGCGGAACAGCAGGATCCATTCAAACGGCTCTTCCAACTCGTCTGCCCATAACACGGGCAAGCGGTTGGACGGAACCTGCGGTTGGAAAGCATGCGCGCGCAGGCCGACCGCTTTCAGGTTGTCCGGCACAGGCTGCGCGGCAGTCAGACAGACGCCCCAGTCGAGCGCCTCGACGGTATATGCGCCCGCTTTGACCGCGCGGGAGATATTTTTGCAACCGGTCAGACGTGCGGCGGCCTCGCTGCCAGGGGCGGCAAAAACCTCTTTAGTGCCGCCCGCGCGCAGGATACGGCCATCCTCCATAATGCACAGACGGGTGCAGAGGTGATAGGCTTCGTCACGGCTGTGCGTCACCATCACCGCCTGCCGCCCGTAGGAGCGCAGCAGGGACATGAACTGGGGCTGGAGCTGGTCGCGTAAATGGCTGTCCAGCGCGGAGAACGGCTCGTCCAGCAGCAGCAGGCGCGGCTGGCTGACCAGCATGCGGGCAAGCGCTGCCCGCTGCGCCTGTCCGCCCGAAAGCTGGGCTGGGCGGTGTTTTTCCAAACCGGTGAGCTGCAGCATTTCGAGCGTTTCCCGCAGGCGCCGCTGGCGGGTGGCCTTATCCTTTTCCGCGTGCAGGCCGCACAGGATGTTTTTTTCCACCGTCATATGGGGAAACAGGGCATAGTGCTGGAACAGATAGCCAACCTGCCGTTTTTGCGGCGGCAGGTTGATGCCGCGAGCGGAATCGAACAGCGTTTCACCGTCGAGCACGATCCAGCCTTCGTCCGGCTTTTCCACGCCGGCGATACATTTGAGCGTCATGCTTTTGCCGCAGCCGGAGGCGCCCAGCAGGCCGGTAACAGCGTCCGCAGTCTTAAACGAAGCGTTTAATGTGAAGGAGCCCAGCCGCTTGCGGATATCGACAAATAAGTTCACCCGACATGTCCTCCTTTCCGCTGGCGACGCTCAAGCAGGCTCACGGTCAGCAGCACCGCTGCCGAGATCGCAAGGTTGACCAGTACCCAGTAAAATGCGTGCAGCTCGTCGCCGGTGCGCCACAGCTGATAGACGGTGGTGGAGATGGTCGCGGTACGGCCGGGCGTATAGCCGATCAGCATACTGGTCGCGCCATACTCGCCCAGCGCGCGGGCGAACGCCAATACGACGCCCGCGAAAATCCCCTGCCTGCAGGCAGGCAGCCGGATACGCCAGAATATGTAACAATTGGAGAGACCAAGCGTCTGCCCAGCCTGCGCTAAGGTCTCGTCGAACGCTTCAAACGCGCCGCGCGCGGTGCGGTACAGTAGGGGAAACGCGACGACCGCCGCCGTGATTACACCGCCGTACCAGGTCATCACGAATTTTATTCCGACGCTTTCCAGCGCCATGCCCAGTGGCCGCCGGCTGCCGAACAACAGCAGCAGAAAATATCCGACGACCGTAGGCGGCAATACGAGCGGCAAGGTCAGTATCATGTCCAAAACGCCTTTGAGCGCACGGGGCAGGCGCACGGCGTAGTATGCCGCCGCGATGCCTGTAAAGAATACCAGCACGATGCTGATCGCCGCGATGCGCAGCGAGTTCCAAAGCGGATACCAGTCCACCCGCGTTACCTCCTCAGATACCAGTGTGGGACTGGATCCCTTTCTCTGTCCGAACCCAGCCTGCGCCGTTAGGCGACTTTAGAGAATCCCACCGCTTCGAACACTGACATGGCCTCGTCTGCGGCAAGGTAGTCCAGAAAAGACCGCGCCGCATCCTGATGCGCGGAGGTTTGCAGCACGGCCGCCGGATAAATGACCTGTCCGCACATTTCGGGTGTCGCCTCATCGACAACGGTCAGGCCCGCGCTGTAAGCGTCCGTGCAGTAAATAACGCCCGCATCCACGCTGCCCTCTCTGACCTGAGTGGTGACCTCTTTGACGTTGCTGCCGTAGGTGATACACTGTGCATTGGTGAGCGCTGATTCATCCAGGCCATAGTAGGCAAGGATTTTTTGCGTATATTGACCGACCGGCACATCGCTGTTGCCCATGGCGAGCAGGATATCCCCCGCTTCCAGATGCGCGGCCAGCATGTCAAAGCTGTCGATGCCCTTGGGGTTATTTTCCGGCACGGCGAGCGTCACCTTGTTTTCCAACAGGTCGACACGGCTGCCCGCCAGCAAGAAATCCAGCCCGTCGGTGTTGACCGATGGGTCAGCCGTCGCATCCAACTGATCCATCTGCTTTTGGCCGGCGGAAATAAACAGGTCGCACATCGCGCCTTCCTCGATCTGGGTCTTGAGTGTACCGGAGGAGTCAAAGTTAAAGGTCAGCGTCACGTCCGGAGCGACGGTTTTGTAGTCCTCGGCGATCTGGTCCAGGGTTTCGGTAAGGCTGGCCGCTGCGAAAACGACCAGTTCAGTTTCCTGCCCTGCTGCGACGTCGCCGGATGCGGCTTCCGTGCCGTCGCAGGCAGTCAGGCTGAGCGCCGTTGCTGCCGTGAGCAACCATACAATGTGTTTTTCCATAGGGGATTCTCTTTTCTTTTTCATGGATTTCTTGGTGGAATATAGCATACGGACAAGATTACAGATGCTTTTCAACATAGTGCGCATCATAAAGGTTCCAGTATTTCCGGTATACGCGGTCGTCCTGTCCGTCAAAATTCAATTGATACATTCTGAATACGACCCGAATATTTTTAGGCTGCCACTGCTCCTCGTAAGAATAGCAATATCGCATGCCGATCTGTCGCATCACTTTTCCGCTTCTGGGGTTGTTTTTATCGTGCGTTGCCGTGATGTAAGGAACACCGTCCTTTCGCAGATACGCGACAAGCGTCTTGCCTGCCTCGGTCGCGATCCCTCTGTGCCAGAACTCACGGCGGAGCGCATAGCCGAAATCATGGCTGTCGTCCGTATCTGCTTTTACATAGCCGATCGGAATGTTATCACTTTGTAGACAAATTGCGAAATGATATGCCTTGCCTGCAAAATGCGTTTCGTAAAATGTCCTGGTATCCTCCAGACTTTTGACGGGGAACCAGGGTAAGAACGTGTTTACCGTTTCATCCATCAAAAGAAGATGCAGAGGCTGCATATCTTTGTCTTCAAATTTGCGCAGGATTAGCCGGTCTGTTTCAAGAGGTATGGTATGCATCAAAGCCTCCTTTTTTGATGTAGAGAACTCAGCGCCCACAGTCCTGCGGCATGCCACGCAGGAGGTCAAGCGCATGGGGGAGCTGGTCCAGAAATACGTCCATGCCCTCCATACACGCCCTGGGGCTGCCGGGCAGATTAATAATCAGCGTCTTGCCGCGGATGACCGCCGCCGCGCGGCTGAGCATGGCGCGCGGCGTGATGCGCATGCTCGCGGCGCGGATCGCTTCCGCGATGCCGGGCGCGTCGCGTTCCGCGACAGCGCGTGTCGCCTCAGGTGTGATATCGCGCGGGGCAAAGCCTGTGCCGCCCGTGGTCAGAATCAGGTCGAGCTGCCGCTGGTCGCACAGGCGGATAAGGCTGCGCTCAAGCAGTTCGCGTTCGTCCGGCCGGACAAGCTGCTCGACAACCACGAATCCGGCCGCGGCCAGCCGTGCGGCGACCAAAGGACCGCTTTTATCCTCTCGCTCGCCTGAAGCGCAGCGGTCGGACAGGGTGACGACCGCCGCCTGATATGGTAAGGGCGCGGTGCGCGGCTCGACTGTCATTTCATCGCCTGCGGAGATTCGCCCGCCTGCGAGCACGCGGGCGAAGACACCTTCACGCGGCATAATGCAATCCCCCATTTTTTTGTAAATCGCACAGTGGTGATGGCATTCCTTGCCGATTTGTGTCAGCTCAAGTAGCACATCCCCGCAGCGCAGCAATGTGCCGACCGGCAGGCTGCGGAAGTCGATGCCCTCCACCACGAGATTTTCCCCAAACGCGCCGGAGCGCACATCCGCGCCTTTTGCGTTAAAAGCAGCAACCTCCTCTGCGGAAAGCAGACTGACCTGCCGGTGCCAGTGTCCGGCGTGTGCGTCACCGCGGATACCCCAATCCTTTTCCAGCAGAGCTTCCTTTCGGCTTTGCTTTTGTACGCCGCGCGTTTCGCTCGTACATACGGCGATTATCTTTCCCATTGACTATCCTCCGATCTGGTTCATGCTTCTTTGCTCGGCGGGGTACTGCGTTCGGGTAAAACAATGGGCGGCAGGTTTTGCCCAAACTGCCTGTTCGATGGCCGTACTCAACGCGTTTTCCGCCGCGCCGCCGCGCAGGAGCGGCTTCAGGTCCGTACCTTGCGGATAGCAAAGGCAGGGCTTCAATATGCCCGTACTGGTCAGGCGCACGCGGTTGCAGTCTGCGCAAAACGAATGGCTGACCGCTTGGATGAGTCCGATGTAGCCCTGAAGAGCGGGCGTGGAATAATAGCGTGCAGGTCCGTTGCCGCGCCGCTCCCCAAAAGGCGCAAGCGTCGGCCAGACTGTGCGCAGGCGGTCAAGAACGGAAGAAGACGCGGCGGAAAGCGCTTTCCTGCCGCCAATCGGCATATGTTCGATAAAACGCACGTCTACAGGGAGCTGCTCCGCCAGCCGCGCGAGTGAGATGAGTTGATCTGCTGTTTCCGGCAGAAGCACAGCGTTTATGCGGGTAGGGAGCCGCCCCGCGCATTGGCGTACGGCGGCGAGCACGTCGTCTGCTGTGTGCATGCGGCGGGTGATGCGTTGATACTGCGCGTTATCGAGGGTGTCCAAGCTGATGTTGACGCTGTCGAGACCGGCTTGGCACAGCTCGTCCAGCAAAGGCGGGAGCAGGAGGCCGTTGGTGGTCAGCGTTACCTGACGCACGCCGGAAACTGCCTTCAGCGCGCGGATAAAATCCGTACAGCCCCGGCGGACAAGCGGTTCGCCGCCTGTGACCTTGAACCGGTCAATGCCCAGCGCCGCCGCCGCACGTGCGACGCGCAGCAGCTCCTCATACCGAAGCAGAGCGCTGTGCGCGGAAAGCGGGATGCCTCCGGCTGGCATACAGTAGCGGCAGCGCAGGTTGCACCGGTCGGTAATGGATAAGCGCAGGTAGTTAATCTCGCGGCCGAGCGCGTCACGCATGGCTGTTGTCCGCAAAGCGGAAATCTCCGCTCTTGCCGCCCTGCTTTTTCAGCAGATGGATGTCCGAGATCACCATGCGCTTGTCGATCGCCTTACACATATCGTAAATGGTGAGCAGCGCGGTGGAAGCGCCGGTCAGGGCTTCCATTTCCACGCCGGTCGGGCCGGCGCAACGCACGGTGCAGACAGCCTGGATGCTCCGTTCTTCTTCCAAAAACGTAAATGCGATTTCGCATTTGGTAAGGTTCAGCCGGTGGCACAGCGGAATAAGGTCGGCGGTGTGTTTAGCAGCCATGATGCCCGCCACCTGTGCCACGCCAAGCACATTGCCTTTTTGGGATGTGCCGCTTTGAACAGCTGAAAAGCATTCCGCGCTCATGCGGATGCGTCCAGAGGCGGAAGCCGTGCGCACAGAGGGCTGCTTCGCGCTTACATCCACCATCACGGCATTGCCGTTTGCATCAATATGAGTAAAAGCCATAACGTCCTCCTGTTCCCGACGATGAAGCCGATGCGTCATATGCCCTTGCCGAAGCCGCAGTTCGGGAAATGGCAGTCCGCGCAGTTCAGGCACAGCCCACCATGCCCCAGACCGGCGAGCCAGTCTGCAGTGACAGGCATGTCTGCCAGCAGACGAGGCAGGACCAGATCGAAGATGGTACGCTTTGCGTACATCACGCACCCCGGCAGGCCGCAGACCGGATGCCCGTCCGGCAGATAGGAAACAAGGAACATCGCGCCCGGCAGCACGGGTGCGCCGTAGCTGATCACTTTCGCGCCCGCATTCCGTATGGCAAGCGGAGTGCGGTCGTCCGGATCGACGCTCATGCCGCCGGTACAGAGAATCAGCTCCACGCCGCTGGCCGCCATCTGACAGATTGCGTCCGTGATCTGTCCCGCGTTGTCGCTGCAAACCGTATGTGCGGTCATTTTACAGCCGTATTCGGCCATTTTCCGCACGAGTACCGGCGTGAATGCATCCTGAATCAGGCCATGATATACCTCGTTTCCAGTTGTGACCACGCCGAAAGAACGGGGACGGAATGGAAGCAGTCGGAGGAGCGGTTCGTCTCCGGTTGTTCGTGCAGCCCGCTCCATTTTTTCTTTTTCGATCACAAGAGGGATCACACGCATGCCGCACAGCTTGTCGCCCGCCTTAACGGGAAAGCCCGAGGCGCGCGTGGCGATTATCATTTCGCCCAGCGCATTGACCGCGCGCAGGCGCTCGATATCGACCAGCAGCAGGCCGTCGGCTTCAGCGATCAGCTCGATTTTCCCCTCTTTAGGAGGGGTGGCGCGCATATGCGCGTTTTGACAGATTGCACGCAGGATATCCGCTGCATCGTTTTCGTGCAGCATGGTTTCGTTATTTTCCCAAATATAGATATGCTCCTTGCCGACGCTGAGGAGGATAGGGATATCCTCCTCGCGGATGATATGACCCTTGCGGAACACCGCGTCCTTTGTGATGCCAGGGATAATCTGGGTGATATCATGGCAGAGCACCTGCCCGACCGCGTCCTGCGTGCGTATCAATTTCATAGGGAAAGCCTCCTGCGGTAAGCTGCGGACTGCTCACAAAAGCGTCCAGCGGCATTTGTATAACACGATTATACCATACTGCAATCTATTTCGGCAACAAATAAGGAATAGAAAAGCGCAGGGCGTTTTTGTCGCACCTTTCGTTATATTAATTAATATATAACGAAAGGTATGCAAAACGGGTGGGCCGTTGCGTTTGAACAGGGGACATGCTATAATGATGGCATATTGGCGGATGGAGGAAAACCTAATGGCGGAGCGGATTCGGGTGAAAGCAAGCCTGCGCCTTGTGCGGGAGGGAAAGCTTTTCGGGCCGGGCGCGGCGCAGTTGCTCGAGGGCGTCGCGGAACTGGGATCCCTGCGGCGCAGCGCCGCACGCATGGAGATGAGCTACAACAAGGCATGGAGCGTGGTACATGCTTGCGAGGAGCAGCTTGGCTTTGCGCTGTTGGAGCGCCGCATCGGCGGAGCGGGGGGCGGCGGCGCGTCGCTGACTGAAAAAGGACGCGCGCTTCTGGCGCGGTACCGTGCGTTCGACAGACAGGCACATGAGATGCTCGACCAGATGGCGCAGGAATATTTTACGGATCTGTTGGGGCAGGAGTGAACTGGAATGTTAAAGCGTGAAGTGCGGCCGTGGGTGCTGGTGCGGGGAGCAGGAGATCTGGCAACCGGAGTGATCGTTCGCCTGTACCGCTGCGGCTTCAGGGTGATCACGACTGAATGTGCGGATCCTTCCGCGATTCGGCGCAAGGCGGCGCTGTGCGAGGCTGTTTGGCGGGGGACATCCAAGGTGGAGGGCGTGCGCTGCCGCTGCGTTTCTGGTGTGGCGCAGGCGGCAGCGGTATCCCGCACGGGCGAAGTGCCGCTGCTGGTGGATGAACGCGCGGCTTGCATCGGGGTGCTGCGGCCTGCCGCAGTGGTGGATGCCATTTTGGCCAAACACAATTTGGGTACCGACCGGAGCTTGGCTCAAATCACGATTGGCATTGGCCCAGGCTTTACTGCGGGCGAGGATGTGGACGCAGTGGTGGAAACCATGCGGGGACACCATCTGGGGCGTGTGATTCGGCAGGGTGCGGCAATACCAGATACGGGTGTGCCGGGGGCGATTGCGGGTTATACGGTGGAACGGGTCATTCACGCGCCGGCGGCAGGGCGGATGCGCTTTGTTAAGGATGAAACTGGTGCGGCAGTGGATATCGGCGCGATTGTCCGCGCGGGGCAGACCATCGCCCGTATTGGAGAAACGCCGGTTTCCGCGACGATAAACGGCGTTCTGCGCGGCCTGATTCGGGAGGGCTATCCGGTATCGGCGGGGCTGAAGATCGCGGATATCGACCCACGGCCGGAACAGGCGGCCTATTGCGATACCATATCGGATAAGGCGCGTGCAATCGGCGGCGGTGTGGTGGAAGCGCTTCTCGAGCTATCCGGAGAAAAGGGGATCGAGTTACTGTAAGCAACGACAAAAACGGGCTGGTATCAGCCCGTTTTTTAGGTCAAGGGAAGCAGCCAGTCGATGAAGTGGGCAGGGGTGTCGTGTAGACTTCCCATGCGGCAGTCCAGGCCGTCAGAGGAAAGCGCCTGCAAAATTTCCTTCGCCTGCGGCCGAACACCGGTAAGATCCGACTGATTTAGGAAGACGCGCAGCTTGTCAGGGGGAAGTCCGACCGCGGCGACGGTTTCCCGAATGCAGGATATCATGGTCTGCGGACCGATCCGCTGGCTGGGAGCCTGCGCCCAGACGGGGTGGAGCTGGTAACGGTGTACCGCTGCCCCGACCGGTCGCCCAAGCGCGGACAGGCCGGCAACAATCAGGCAAAGGCTGGTTTGCGGCGGGAGTACCGGTTCATCCGGACGGTGCAGCTTGAGCGGTAAGCCGTGCGCGCCGTCCGCTTCGCAAAGCGTAATATCGGAAGCGCGGATGGATTGCTGCAGCAAGGCAGCGGGAAGCGCCCCCATTTTCCCGTCTGTAGAACGCGTACCCGCACAGGTAACTCCGGTCCGGCGAAGCTGTTCCTGCAGCTGGATGGGGGGGGGATCGAGCTGCAGGCTGCGGCACAGCGGCGGACGGACTGGAAACATATGGGTCGTGGTGGTCAGCAGGACAGCACGGTGGGAGAGGGCGCGTGCCAGATGAAGCAGGGCGGTCGTTTTCCCGCCGGCCCCTACGGCGGCAATTACGAAAGGTGACATGGGTGTCACTCCTTTCAGGTTTCGCTGCGCCAAAGCAGAATATAACCAGTGGTTCCCGCAAGGTAAATTGCCTCGGTATCCGTATCCAGCAGCGCGCGGCAGTCAGTTTCGGCGGAAAACTGGACGCAGGTGCCGCAGGACGAACTGAGCGTGCGCGGGACTGGCAGCATCCGGACGGGAATATCCGCGTTTTGCAGGGCTTGGAAGCTTAAAAGAGCGCTCAGGTGGGTGTAGAACGTCGCAATATATCGATTCATGGCAGTTTAGTCAGCAGAAGAGAGAATTCATCATCCGCAACCTCGCGAATCTCTACCGCATAACCGCTGTGACCGGCAAAGCGGGAAATATTTTCGACCGCGCAGCGGTCGTCCACCAGCACCTCAAGTTGGTCGGGCGCGCTCCGGCTGACTTCCTTCTGCACCATGACCACCGGCATGGGGCAGGAATATCCTCTTGCATCAACCATTGTTTTTTTCCTCCTTGTGCAGATTCACGACGGATATGATAAACAGCAGGATCAGGCCGATCAGTATCCCGATCTGTCCGGGCGTTCCCACACCTCCAGCGACAAAGGTGCCGCCCGTCATGGCGTCCGCGTTGCCGGCCATGCCGAAATTGTGGGAGAGCGCCGCGCCGGTCAGCATGCCGAATACGGTAACCGCGCTGTCCCCGTTGCCTTCTCCGGCCAAAATGAGCTGGCGGAGCGGGCATCCGCCCAGAAGAACGGCGCCCCAGCCGACCGCTGCCATCCCGAGCAGGTTCCACAGATAATCATGATGGGCAATCGGCTGCACGGCAAGCGTGGGATGGAATCCGCCCAGCAGCAGGTTGCCGATCAGCACGGTGGCGAAGATCGCCGCAAAGCCGCTCACTAAATGGAAGTCGCGGAACAGGAATATGTCGCGGATGCCGCCTGCCATACACAGCCGGCTTTTCTGCGCCAGCCCGCCGACGATCAGCCCGCCGGCGAGGGAAACCAGCCAGTAGGCATGGCTCGCGCCCGGCCCTTCCTCGGAGAAGCGCAGCACAGAAGGTACGGCAAGCAGAAGGACAAGAAGGGCGGCCATAAAACAGGGCAGGACGAAGCCGTTAGACCGCTTTACTTTATAGGCGCGGCCCAGGGAAAATCCTTTTTTCAGGCACAACACACCGATGCCGATGCCGAGCGTGAAGCCGGCAAAGCCGGAAACGGCGGTAAGGTCGCCCCCGGCCAGCCGAAGCACCATGCGGAGCGGGCAGCCGAGGAAAGCGAGCGCTCCGACCATGACAATCATACCCAGTACAAAGCGCAGCGCGGGCGCGGAACCGGCGCGCGCCTCGAATTCACGGCCGGCCGTGGCGGACAGGAGCGCGCCCAGTACGAGCCCGATTATTTCCGGGCGTATGTATTGGACCTTTGCGGCGCTGTGCATACCAAGCCCGCCCGCGATATCACGCAGGAAGCAGGCGATGCAGAAGCCCATATTGGCGGGATTGCCTGCTGCGGTAAGCCCCAGCGCAGCGAGGCCGGTGATAAAACCGGCCAGAAGGATGAGACGGTGGTGTTTGCTCATAGGGAATCTCCTTTAATAAAATGAGGTCGAAATTTTACTTTTGCTGCAGGCTGTGCTACACTGGTCAAAACAGAGCCCTGTACAGAGAGGGCAATGGAGGGATGCCGATGAGAACCATATATCTGGATCATGCCGCGACGTCGTTCCCCAAACCGCCGGCGGTAGGGAAACGGATGCAGGAATATGTGGAAACCGTGGGCGCGACGGTCAACCGGTCGTCCTATGGCGCCGCGCAGGAGGCGGGTATGGTCGCGCTGCGCCTGCGGCAAAGGCTGGGTGCGCTGTTCTCTTTTCCCGACCCTGCGCATGTGGTGCTGACGCCCGGCAATACTTGGGGGCTGAATATGCTGCTGCACGGCGCGCTGCGCCCGGGCGATCACTGTCTGGTTTCCGCGATGGAGCACAACGCGGTCATGCGTCCGCTACAGCAGATGTCGCAGCACGGCGTGCGGTTTGAGCGCGTGCCGTGCGACGCGGAGGGATGCCTTGACTTGCGGGCGCTGGAGCGGATGCTGCGGCCGGATACGAGGCTGGTGCTGCTTTGCCACGCCTCCAACGTTTCCGGCACGGTGCAGGACGCCGAAAGGGCGGGACAGGTCTGCGCTGTGCATGGTGTTCCGTTTGCGCTGGATGCCGCGCAGACGGCCGGACACCTGCCGATTGATTTCGGCAGGCTGGGGCTTGCGGCGCTATCCGTTCCCGGGCATAAGGGCCTGATGGGGCCGCAGGGCATCGGGGCGCTGATTCTGCGGCCGGATTTCGCGGCGGCTCTGGAGCCATTTGTTTCCGGTGGGACGGGAAGCGCGTCAGACAGCGAGGAACAGCCAAGTTATATGCCCGACCGGTTTGAGTCGGGAACACCGAATGTGCCAGGGATTTACGGCTGGGAAGCGGCGCTGGAATACCTGCAGGGCGTTACGGTGGAGACGGTCGCCGCACATGACAGGGTGCTGGCCGAACAGTTCCTGGACGGCTTGCAGGGAGTGCCGGGCGTCGTGCTGTACGGCCCCCGAACCGCCGCGGGGCGGGTGGGGGTATTCAGCCTGGATTTCCCTGGAAAAGATAATGCGGAAGCGGCGTACCGGCTGGAGTGCGAATATGGAATTTTGACACGCTGCGGTTTGCACTGTGCGCCGTCCGCTCATAAAACGCTTGGCACGTTCCCAAGAGGAAGCGTGCGGCTGTCTTTCGGTTGGTTCACGACCGAAGAAGAGGTCGGGCGTGCGCTGGAAGCCATTGCCGCGGTCAGCGCAGGATGATTCTTGCGCCTCCGGTATAGTCGGCCGCTTTGCCGATACGCTGCGCGCTGGGTACGGATGGCCGCAACTCGTCCCAAAGCGCGTCCGCGTCCGCCGGATCGACGGCGATCAGCAGCCCGCCGGAGGTCTGCGGGTCATACAGCAGGTCCTGTACAGCCAGCTCGGTCTGTCCCGCATCGACAAAGGGCTGGGCAAAGGTGCGGTTGCGATACATCCCTTCCGGCAGGATGCCGGTGCGCGCCAGCGCGAGGGCTTCGGGCAGCAGGTCGAACCCTTTTGCGTCAAGCGTCAGCGCAACCCCGCTTGCCTGCGCCATTTCAACCGCATGGCCGAGAAGGCCGAAGCCGGTTACATCCGTGCAGGCATGGACGCGATACCGCACCATGATATCGCGCGCGGCTTTGTTCAGGGTTGCCATCAGGCGATAGGCCTGCGCGAGCGCGGCAGGGGGACAAAGCTCCGCTTTGGCGGCGGTAGTGAGGACGCCGGTTCCGAGGGGCTTGGTCAGAAACATAATATCCCCCGGCCTTGCCCCTGCGTTTGTCAGCAGCCGCTCGGGATGGACAAAGCCAGTGACGGACAGGCCGTATTTTGGCTCCTCATCCAAAATACTGTGTCCGCCGGTGATGAGCGCGCCGGCTTCATATACCTTGCCATAGCCGCCCCTGAGAAGCGCATGGACCGCGCTCTGGGGCATCTTCTCCGGTATACAGAGCAGGTTAAGCGCGAGCTTTGGTTCGCCGCCCATGGCGTAAATGTCAGACAGGGCGTTGGCGGCCGCAATCTGGCCAAACAGAAACGGATCGTCCGCAATGGGTGGAAAAAAGTCCACGGTCTGCACCAGCGCAAGCTCGTCCGACAGCCGGTAAACCGAGGCGTCATCGCTTTTGTCAAAGCCCACCAGCAGATCAGGATCGCGGTGGACCTCTATGCCGTCGAGCAACTGTGCCAAAATACCGGCGCCGACCTTGGCGCCGCAGCCTGCGCAACGAGTAAGTTTGGTCCATTTAATATTTTCTTCCATAGCGGCAGCTCCTTGCTTTGCAGAAAAAAAGCGATTGAAAGCGTGCTTCAATCGCGGTGCCTGCGTGCGTTATCCTAATCAAAAGATAACATGGATGGGGAAAAAGGTCAAGAAAAGAAATGTCTGGACCGTTCCCGAAACGGGTTTTCTGCCGCCTTTCAAGGCATCGACGTTTTACGGTATATGCCTTTTCAGAAAAGCGGTTTCATGGTATACTGGAAACAAATGATGGAATGATGAGGAATGTTTTATGGTTTCATATGCGCTTACCTGCTGTTCGACAGCAGATCTGCCCGCCGAATTCTTTCGGATGAGGCAGGTACCCTTCGCCAGCTTTCATTTTCAGTTGGAGGGGGAAGATTACCTGGACGATCTCGGCAAAACCATACCCTATGAGGAGTATTTTGCAAAAATAGCCGCGGGGGCGCAGCCCACCACGGCGCAGGTAAATGTGGAGGAATACAAGCGGCTGTTCGAACCGCTGCTGCAGGAGGGGAAAGAAATCCTGCATCTGTCATTTTCTAGCGGACTGTCAGGCTCCTGCGCGTCCGCCTGTATTGCGGCCGAAGAAATGCGGGAGAAATATCCGGAACGGAAGATTTATGTGGTGGATACGCTGGCGGCATCCTCCGGCTATGGGCTGCTGGTGGATGCGGCCTGCGATAAGCGCGACGCGGGTATGTCGCTTGATGAATTGCACACATGGGTGGAACAGAACAAGCTCCGGCTCCACCACTGGTTTTTTGCGACCGACCTGACCAGCTTTAAGCGCGGTGGCCGAATTTCACCCGCTGCAGCAACCTTTGGCACGCTGCTGGGGATTTGTCCGCTGCTCAACGTGGATTTTGAGGGCCGTCTGGTTCCCCAGAAGAAAATACGGGGCAAAAAAGCGGTCGTTTCCGAAATTGTTAAAATGATGGAGCAGCATGCGGAAAATGGACTGGATTACAGCGGAAAATGCTTTATTTCGCAGTCCGCATGCATGGAAGATGCGCGCGCGGTAGCGGATATGGTAGAGGCGCGATTCCCGCATCTGAACGGCAGGGTCTCCATAAACAGTATCGG
This sequence comes from Agathobaculum massiliense, assembly GCF_900291975.1. Lineage (GTDB taxonomy): Bacteria > Bacillota > Clostridia > Oscillospirales > Butyricicoccaceae > Agathobaculum > Agathobaculum ammoniilyticum. The sequence goes on along the minus strand of NZ_OMPN01000001.1, from coordinate 279,626 downwards.
CACAGTAATCGGTGCGCATACCGGCCCAGGGACGGTTGCGCTGTTTTTCTGGGGAGATGAGCGGGACGACTGAAATGGAAAAAGCAGGGAGGATGGTAGCACCATCTCCCTGCTTTTTTAATCTCTGCGGCCGGACGGCGTTCTGGTAGGGGCAAGCACATAAACATGCGTCGCGCCCATTTCGCGCAGCAGCTTGACCGCCGCGGCAGCCGTCGAACCGGTTGTGATAATATCGTCTACAAGGACAACGGATTTACCGGAAAGGTCGATGCCGGCGCGTATCCACAGAGCGCGTTTCGCGTTCTTCTCCCGCGCCGCCGCGTCCTTTCGGCCAGACTGCTTGGGGGTAAACGGCCGCTTCCACAGCGTGGCGGCACAGGAAAGCGAAAACGGGGCGGCGATCCGCTGCGCGAGCAGCTCCGCCTGGTTATAGCCGCGCTGGTACCAGTGGAGCACACCGATGGGGATAAATGTGACAAGATCAGGCATCCAGGTGTCCAGTCGCTCCGCTAAGACCGGCAGGGTCTGCGCGGCGAACCAGTCTGCATAGTGCTGGCGGTGCTTGAATTTGAAACGCTTGACCGCGTCCGCGACCGCACCGGTGTAAAGAAGCGGTGCGGCGGCATCATCGGCTCCGTCGATCTGGAACCGCTCGGTGCATCGGTACTGCTCCCGCACGGCCTTTGCGCAGGCAGGACAAAGCATGGCGGCTTTCCCAGCGTCAGCATCCAAGGTTTTGCAGCAAAGTACACAGGTTTTTGTAAAAATAAGACCCATAACACCCCTCCGATCAAAGGATAAAGGACTGACTCCGAAGAGACAGCCCTTTTTATCTTATCCAAGCAGCTTTTTCAGGCGCTCTGCCGCCTCAACCGTTCGCTGCTGGTCGCCGAACGCGGTCAGGCGGAAGAAACCGTCGCCGTTCTTGCCAAAGCCGGCGCCGGGCGTGCCGACCACATGGGCGTGTTCCAGCAGGTAGTCAAAGAACGTCCAGCTATCCATGCTATTCGGGCATTTCAGCCAGAGATATGGGCTGTTTTTACCGCCCGTGTACCAGATGCCGAGCGAATCGAGCGTTTCGCTGAGCACTTTGGCATTCTGCTTATAATAGCCGAGCGTTTCCCGAATCTGCTGCATGCCCGCTTCGGTAAAGCAGGCCGCCGCACCTTTCTGTACGATATAGGGTACGCCGTTGAATTTTGTGGTCTGGCGGCGCAGCCACATTTTGTTGAGTTTTCCATCAGCCAAAGCCTTAGGGACGATCGTCCAGCCACAGCGCGTTCCGGTGAAGCCGGCCATTTTGGAGAACGAACAGAACTCGACCGCACAGGTTTTGGCACCCTCGATCTCATAAATGGAGCGGGGGAGACCGGTGTCTTCGATAAAGCATTCGTAAGCCGCATCATATAGGATAACAGCATGCTGCGCGTTGGCGTACTCCACCCATGCCTGAAGTCCGGCACGGTCATATGCGGCGCCGGTCGGGTTGTTCGGGGAGCAGATATAGATGATATCACACGCTGTGCCGGCATCCGGCAGCGGGAGGAAGCCGTTTCCCGCGTTGGCGTCCGCAAAAATCACCTTGCGGCCGGCCATGACATTGGTATCGACATAGACGGGATAGACCGGATCGGGAACCAGGACGGTATTATCTGCGCTGAACAGGTCGAGGATATTGCCGAGATCACTTTTTGCGCCGTCCGAAATAAAGATTTCATCGGTATCAAGCGAAACGCCATGCGTCCGGTAATAGCCGGCCAGCGCTTCGTGCAGAAAGCTGTAGCCCTGCTCGTCGCCATAGCCGTGGAAGGTTTCCTGCCGGGCCTGATCCTCGACCGCCGCGTGCAGCGCGTCGATCACAGCAGGAACCAGGGGACGGGTTACATCTCCGATGGACAGCTTGATCACATCCGCTTCCGGATGGGCGGCCTGAAATTCGCGCTGCTTTTTGGCTACGGTGGAAAACAGATAGCTCTGCGCGATATTGTCAAAATTTTGATTAATCTGCATGTTTTTTGCTCCTTTCCAGCGATGCTGCAACAAACGCCTTGAACAGCGGATGCGCGCGGTTGGGGCGGGACTTGAATTCGGGGTGGAACTGTACGCCGATATAGAACGGATGGTTTGGGATCTCGACTGTTTCAACCAGCTCGCCGGTGGGCGAGGTGCCTGTAATCAGCATACCCTGTTTTTCGATCTGCTCACGGAAATTATTATTGAATTCATAACGGTGGCGGTGGCGCTCGGAAATCATTTCCGTGCCATAGGCCGCAGACATGATGGTGTCCGGACGAATTTTACATGGATAAGCGCCCAGACGCATCGTACCGCCTTTTTTGGAAACGCCCTGCTGACTTTCCATCAGGTCGATGACCGGATGCGTGGAATCCGGATCAAACTCGCTCGAATTAGCGTCTTCAAAGCCCAGCACGTTGCGCGCATAGCTCATGACCGCAATCTGCATGCCCAGACAGATGCCGAAATAGGGGATGCCCTGTGTGCGCGCATAATTGGCGGCGCAGATCATGCCCTCAATGCCGCGCGGGCCGAAGCCGCCGGGGAGGATGACGCCGTCGACCTCGCCGAGCAGCTTGTCCACGGTCGAGTCGTTGATCTCCTCCGAATCCACCCATTCAATATCGACAAAGCATTCATTTTCATAGCCACCGTGCTGCAGGGCTTCCGCAACGGACAGGTATGCGTCGTGCAGCTTAACGTATTTGCCGACCAGCGCGATCCGGACATGCGCCTTGCGCGCTGCGATGCGCTCGAGCATGGAGACCCACTCGCTCATGTCGCCCTTGGGCGCGCCGATGGCCAGCTCGCGGCAGACGATATCGGACAGGTGGCTTTCCTCCAGCATCATGGGCGCCTGATACAGTACGGGAAGCGTGCGGTTTTCAATTACGCAGTCCTCCGGCACGGTGCAGAACATGGAGATCTTCCTTTTGATGTCGTCATCCATAGGCTGATCGACGCGCGCTACGATAATATCCGGGGAAATGCCGAGGCCGCGCAGCTCCTTGACCGAATGCTGGGTGGGCTTGCTTTTCGGCTCGTTCGAGCCGGAGATGTAGGGGACGAGCGTTACATGGATAAACAGGCAGTTGCGGCGGCCGACCTCGGTCGCGACTTGGCGGATCGCCTCAAGGAACGGCTGGGATTCGATATCGCCGGTTGTACCTCCGATCTCGGTGATGACAACGTCGGCCGAGGTCTTCTTGCCGACCGAATAAATGAAAGACTTGATCTCATTGGTAATATGGGGGATGACCTGCACGGTTTCGCCCAGGTATTCCCCAGCGCGCTCCTTGTTGAGCACGTTCCAGTAGACCTTGCCGGTGGTCAGGTTGGAGAATTTGTTCAAGTCCTCGTCGATAAAGCGTTCATAGTGGCCGAGGTCGAGATCGGTTTCCGCACCATCGTCCGTTACATAGACCTCGCCATGCTGGAACGGGCTCATCGTACCCGGGTCGACGTTGATGTAGGGGTCGAGCTTCTGCGCGGCCACCTTGAGGCCGCGGCTTTTCAGCAGGCGTCCCAGCGACGCGGCCGTGATGCCCTTACCCAGACCAGAAACAACGCCGCCGGTTACGAAGATGTACTTTGTCATATCTCGATTTCCCCCTCAAAAATTGTGGTTGCCGCGCCCGTCATGAACACGGTTTCGTCGGTATATTGAATGTTCAGATCACCGCCGCGCAGGCGGACGGTGATATCGCTGCCTTTTTCCGCGCGCCCTGTAAGGCAGGCCGCGACGCCCACGGCGCACGCGCCGGTGCCGCAGGCCCAAGTTTCGCCCGAGCCGCGCTCCCACACGCGCATTTTCAGGCTGCCATCGGATTGGATATTGACAAATTCCGTGTTGATGCGCGCAGGGAAGAGCGGGTGATGCTCGAATTTGGGTCCGATCCGCGCGAGGTCGAGACTATCGATATCCTCGGACAGGAAGATTACGCAGTGCGGATTGCCCATGGAGACACAGGTGACGTGATAAACCCTTTCATCCACCACAAGCGGCGCGCCGACGACGGAATCGCCTTCGAAATCGGCCGGTATATCGCGCGGCAGGAGAATGGCGGCGCCCATATCCACGCGGACAGACTGAACCCTGCCGTCCCGAACGTCGAGTTCGAGCCTTTTGACACCGGAAAGCGTATCAACCGTGACCGCTGTCCGTCCGTTTACCATGCCGTTGTCATACAGGTATTTGCCGACGCAGCGGATGCCGTTTCCGCACATCCGGCCCTCCGAACCGTCCGCGTTGAAAATCCGCATCTGCGCGTCTGCCCGGTCGGATGGAGATATCAGGATGATACCATCGCCACCGATGCCGAAATGCGGCTCGCTCAGCCGGATGGAAAGCGCCTCCGGATCGGGTACAGCCTGGTCGAAGCAGTTGAAATAAATATAATGATTGCCGCAGCCGTGCATTTTGGTAAAAGACAGCTTCACGCGGTTTCCCCTCCTTGAAGATCATTTTTCGAGGCGTGCATACGCGTTTCACGCACCGCAACCCATATGTAATTTAGTATAGCATAATTCCTTTCCGATTTCTCTACCCAATTGAAAAAAACCGGAAAAATTTTGTCGTATCCCGAAGGCTGGTTTTGGGTGGTATCATACAAAAAATGAAGAAATCGGACAATGCGACGGAAAGGGAAGAAGCGGGCGTTTTGCGGATTCTGAAAAATACGGACCGCCCGCGCGTAAGATACCTGTACAGATTAAACAAAGAGGAAAAAGACGAGGAGGAGGCCTTGACAAGCCGGAAGCATGCGGATTATAATTCTTTTGTAAACAGCAGAACGCGCTGTGGGAAACCATCCCCGCAGCGCTTGTTTTATATGGTTATATGGGCAGCAAATAACAGGCTGATTATTTATTGTTATCACGAAAAATCTATATCAGAGTAGTAAGGAGCGATATGTGTATGAACACGGCAAGGAACGTCCCCGAGCTTTTTGGCAGCATGGTCTTTAACGAGACTGTGATGAAGGAGCGTCTTCCGAAGGATGTTTACCGCAAGCTCAAAAAGACCATGCGGGAAGGGACTGCGATCGATGCGGACGTTGCCGCCGTTGTGGCGACAGCGATGAAAGACTGGGCGCTCTCCAAGGGCGCAACGCACTATACCCACTGGTTCCAGCCGCTCAACGGCATTTCAGCCGAAAAGCATGATTCCTTTATCTCTCCGACGGACGACGGCGGCGTGATGATGGAGTTTTCCGGCAAGGAACTGATCAAGGGCGAGCCGGACGCGTCTTCGTTCCCCTCTGGCGGCCTGCGCGCGACCTTCGAGGCGCGTGGCTACACGGCCTGGGATCCGACGAGCTACGCCTTTGTCAAGGATGGCTCGCTGTATATCCCGACTGCGTTCTGTTCGTATACGGGTGAGATACTCGATAAAAAGACGCCGCTGCTGCGCTCGATGGAAGCGATCAGCGCGCAGGCCTGCCGCGTGCTGAAGCTGTTCGGCAAGGAGGTCCGCCACGTCACAACGACGGTCGGGCCGGAGCAGGAATACTTTTTGATCGATAAACGGGACTACGCCAAGCGCAAGGACCTGATTTTCACCGGCCGCACGCTGTTCGGGGCAAAGCCGCCGAAGGGACAGGAGATGGAGGACCACTACTTCGGCTCCATCCGCCCGCGCGTGGCGGCGTTCATGCAGGAACTGGACGAAGAACTGTGGAAGCTCGGCATCTTTTCCAAGACCAAGCATAACGAGGTCGCGCCCTGCCAGCACGAGATGGCGCCGGTGTTTACCACAGCCAATATTGCGACCGACCATAACCAACTCACCATGGAGGTCATGAAGCGGGTCGCGCAGAAGCATAATTTTATCTGCCTGCTGCATGAAAAACCGTTCGAGGGCGTCAACGGCTCGGGCAAGCACAACAACTGGTCGCTTTCCACGGATACGGGCGAAAACCTGCTCGAGCCCGGCAGGACGCCGAGCGAAAACGCGCAGTTCCTGCTGTTCCTGACTGCGGTTATCAAGGCTGTGGACGAATATCAGGACCTGCTGCGCATCTCGGTTGCATCCGCGGGCAACGACCACCGCTTGGGCGCGAACGAAGCGCCTCCCGCCATCGTTTCCATGTTCATTGGCGACGAACTGCAGGCAATCCTGGATGCGATTGAGTCGGATGCGGACTATACGGATATGACCAAGACCAAGATGGATCTCGGCGTATCCGCGCTGCCGGACATTCCGAAGGATACAACCGACCGCAACCGCACCTCCCCGTTCGCCTTTACCGGAAACAAGTTTGAATTCCGCATGCTGGGCTCGGCGATCAACATTGCCTGCCCCAATATCATGATTAATACTGCGGTCGCGGAGGAGCTGCGCCTGTTTGCGGATGAGCTTGAAAGCGCCGCCGACTTTGAGAGCGCGCTACATGAGCTGATTAAGCGCGAGATCAAGGCTCACAAGCGAATTATTTTCAACGGCAACGGCTATGACGACGCTTGGATTACAGAAGCGGAAAAGCGCGGCCTGCTCAACCTGAAGTCGACTGCCGAGGCGCTGCCGCACTACACGGATGAGAAAAACATCCGCCTGTTTGCAACGCATGGCGTTTATACCCGCATCGAGATGGAATCCCGCGAAGAGGCGCTGCTGGAGGAATATTATAAGACGCTGCATATCGAAGCGCTGACAATGGCCGATATGGCGCGGGAAGAGATACTCCCCGCCTGCACAACGTTCCAGAATGAGTTGGCGCAAACGGCAAGGAACAAAAAAGAGGTCGGCGTATCCAATACGATGGAGGTTGACCTGCTGCGCAAGGTCTGTGGGTTGACAGAGGAGTTGTACAGAAAATGCGGCGAATTGAGCGACGCCATTGCACAGGCGCCGCAGGCCGATGCCAAGCGCCTGTCGAATTACTATCATGATATGGTCATCCCGATCATGAACGCAGTGCGTCAGCCTGCGGACGATCTGGAGTTGCTGGTTGGCAAGAAATACTGGCCGTTCCCGACGTATTCCGATATCCTGTTTTACGTCTAAAGTTACAACAAAACAGTACGCATTGCCGGCCGGCGGTGCGTACTGTTTTACTTTGGAGAGCGGCGCGCTTGTGTTTTTTTCATGATTGTATTATAATGATACATATTTTGCATGCGGGAGAATGGTATTGCGATGAAACGGATAGCTGCGCTGCTTGCGGCGCTTTTGTGCCTGTCAGGGTGCTCCGGCAGCGGAAACGTCTGCAGCACAGATTTTTTTGCCATGGACACGTTTATGTCCATAGCGGTATGCGGGGAAGGCGCGGAGGATTCCGAAGCGGCGCAGGAACTGGCAACGGAGTTGGAACAGCGTGTAAACGTACTGGAACCGGCGCTTTCCCGCACAAGAGAGGACAGCGACCTTTACCGTTTGAACCACGCGGAGGGGGCGGTCTGCACGGTGGCTGAGGATACCTATGCGGCAATCGCTGATGCGGTGGAGTACGCGAAGCTGACCGGCGGCGCGTTTGACCCAACGATGGCTGCGCTGACCGATCTGTGGGGTATCAATACGGAGGACGCCAGGGTACCGTCCCAGAATGAGATCGAGCAGGCGCTGTCCGGCGTAGGCTATGAGAATATCGAGCTTCTAGGAGACGGACGGGTGCGCCTGCTGAACGGTGCGCAGCTTGACCTTGGCGGCATTGGCAAAGGGTTTGCAACGGACGAGGTTCAGGCGGCTTGGGAACAACGGGACCGTTCGGGGACATGGAGCGTGCTGGCCCGTCTCGGCGGCAATGTTGGGGCGTTCGGCGAGAATCCCGACCGCGACGGAGGGAACTGGGTTGTCGGTATTGCAGATCCGGATAACAGCGCGGATTATTTGGCAACGGTCGCGGTAAAAGACCTGTCGGTTGTCACCTCGGGCGACTATGAGCGCTATTTTGAGCAGGATGGGAAACGGTACCACCATATTTTTGACCCCGCTACTGGTTATCCGGCGGAAAGCGGCCTGCGCAGCGTGACCGTGATCGACGAAAGCTCTACCCGTGCGGATGCGCTGACGACCGCGCTGTTTGTCATGGGGCTTGAGGAGGGAATGATGTTTTGCGCCGAAAATCAGATCGCCGCTGTTTTCATCACAGCGGACCGGCAGGTTTACACGACGCAGCAGGTCGGCGAGCTCTGTACCTTTTCGTTTTTAGGTGAGGAAAAAGGGTATACCTATGCGCAGTAGAATGAAGTGGGGAGACGCCGTGATTATCGGCGCGGTGCTGCTGGTGGCGGCCGCGCTGGCCGCTGTGCTGGCAATGCAGGCGGTGGGCGACCGGCTTTATGCGGAGGTCTGGAAAGACGGCAGTCTGGTGGAGCGGGTCGCACTGGAGGAACAGACCGACCGGACGATCGAGCTTGATGGACATAATACAGTGGTATTGCTTGGCAAAACGGCAAAAATGCAGTATGCGGATTGCCGCGACCAGGTCTGCGTCAGGACCGGAACATTAACGCGTGCCGGCCAGGTGGCGGTCTGTCTCCCGAACCGCGTTGTGCTGAAAATCACAGGCGGGCAGAGCGATATTGACGCGATCGTAAGTTAGAGGGGAGTGTGCGGAAGGATGAAAGCGAAAAAGGTATCGTTCTGCGGCCTGCTGACCGCGCTCGCGATCGTACTGTCGCTGGCCGAGCGGCTGTTTCCACTGGATGCGGTCGTGCCGGTACCCGGCGTCAAGCTCGGCCTTGCAAACGTGGTGACCCTGTTTGCGCTGACAAGACTTTCGGTGCGGGACGCGTTTTTTATTTTGGTATGCCGCGTGACGATTTCCTCGGTACTGATGGGGAGCGTGACCGCGTTTCTGTTTTCCCTGCTTGGGGGGCTGCTTTCCTTGGTTGCCATGTACCTGCTGCTGCGGCTGGAAGGGCGGTTCTGCTCTCTGCTGGGTGTCAGTGTGGCCGGGGCGGCGGCACATAATATCGGGCAGGTGCTTGCGGCAATATTCTGGATGCAGACAGCGGCAGTTGCGGCGTATCTGCCTTTCCTGCTGGTGATGAGCGTCCCGCTTGGGCTTGTGACCGGCCTGACTTGTTCCGTTGTGCTTGCGCATATGAAAAAAATCGAGTTTCATGTATAAATTTTTTTGCATCCTCCTATACTATGAGCAAATATAAAGGAGGAAATGCAATGAAAAAGCTTGTTGCGTTACTGGCCATGATGACAATGCTGATTGGCTGCGGCTGCTCCAATACGTCCGACGACCAAAATAAAGACGATGCGGATAATACGGTTACGGACAGCCAGAATGATCAAAACGACACGATGGATAACAGCATTGGAAATGATGCGGATAGAGTCGGAGACGACATAGTCGATGGCGTGGACGACGCGGGCAACGCCATCAAAGACGGCGCCGAGGATGTCGGCGATGCACTGACCGGAAACGATAACAATAACAACAACGGCGCGGCTGTGGATAATGGGACCGGCGTAACGACCTCCCCCAATCCGTAATCGCAAATAAATAAAGCTGCAGACTCAATGTCTGCAGCTTTATTTATTTCTCCTTTAAATCTGTGAGGTGAAAACCTGATAGCCCTGCCTGCTCAAGTCGTCAAGCAGACGCTTGGCGTGCTCAACGCCGCCGACCTCGCAGACGACTTGGATGATCGCTTCGCCGATATCCAGATCAGCCTGCACTCGGTCATGCTGGAACAGAATGATGTTGGCGTTCTGCTCGGCCACCAGATGTGCAAAACGTTCGAGCGCGCCGGGTACGTCTGGCATCAGCACCGAGAATTTCAACTGGCGGCAGCGAGTGACAAGCCCCTTTTCCACGATCTTATGGATGAAAGACACATCAATATTGCCGCCGGAAAGCACGCAGACGACCTTTTTGCCCTTGACATCCACCTTGTTGTTGAGTACGGCCGCCAGGGGCGCCGCGCCGGAGGTTTCCACGACCTGCTTGCAGCGTTCAAGCAGCAGGAGTACGGTGGAAGCAATCTCCTCATCGGAGACCGTGACAACACGGTCGACATATTGCTGAATATACCGGAACGTGTTTTCACCGGGACACTTGACCGCGATACCGTCCGCGATGGTCCGGACCGTATCCGATGGCTGGAGCGTACCCGCGCGGAAAGAATTGGCGATGGCCGGCGCGCCCTCTGCTTGTACACCGACAATCTGGATGCGCGGATTGATCTGCTTGGCGCAGGCCGCGATACCGGAGATCAGCCCGCCGCCGCCCGCAGGGACAAAAATGATATCGACGAACGGAAGATCGCGCAGAATCTCGAGTGCGATCGTACCCTGACCGGCCATAACATCCTCGTCGTCAAACGGATGGATGAACTCGGCTCCGGTTTCCTCGCAGATCTCACAGGCCTTGGCATAGGCTTCGTCATAGATATTGCCGGCAAGCACAACTTCAGCGCCGTAGCCCTGCGTCGCGGACACCTTTGCAATCGGTGTGGAACGGGGCATGACGATGGTAGACTTTACGCCGACCGAACTGGCTGCGAACGCGACGCCCTGCGCGTGATTGCCTGCGGACGAGGCGACGACCGCATGGAGGTCGCCCTCGGCGTAGCGCTTCATAATCTTGTTGTATGCGCCGCGCACCTTGAATGAACCGGTTTTCTGCTGGTTCTCGTACTTCAGATAGACTTCCGCGCCGCTCATGGCAGAAAAGGTGCCGGAAGTGGACAGCGGGATGTTATGGATCACATTCTTCAGGCGGTCGGCCGCCGCTTCGAAATCTTTCAGCTCTAACATAATATCTTTCTCCGATTTAGCGTGATGAACTTATCATAGCACTTTTGCTTCGGGATTGCAAGCGGAAATCCGAGGATGCGCGTCTGTTTTGCCCGATAAAATGGGGAAGAACGAGGGGGGATGATCTTTTTATTGCCAGAAAGGTCCGGCTTTGCTATACTTAAAGAAGATCGTATAGTGGAGGATAATGTCATGGATGAGCAGAGCAAGGGGTTCCGCGGCGTCGTTTTCGGTGGGTTTAAGCGGGAAGACGTGCTGCGATACATAGAGGAAACAGATACCAGGTACTTTTCGGAAACCGAGGAGCTTCGCCGGCAGCTGGCGGAGGCGCAGGCCGCGATGGGGGAGTTGCGCGGGCAAAATGAAAAGCTGACGGAGAAAAACGCGGAGCTGCTGGAACGGCTAGGGCAGATGACGCTGGATACCGATAAAATCAGAGCGAAGCTCGATGAGATCGAAAAGGGCTTTACCCTGCAGACGACCGAAATCGAAGCACAGAACGCGCGGGCGGAATCGCTTGCGGCGGAAAATGACCGCCTGACTGCGGAAAATACCAAGCTGGCGCAGAAATGCGGGGAGTACGATGCCTCCAAGGAGAAAATCGCAGAGATGGAGCTTTCGGCTTACCGGCGGGCGAAGCAGATCGAGGAGGATGCCAAAAGCGAGCTGCAAAAGCTGCGCCGCCAGTCGCTTGAGATGATCGAGCAGGTCAAACGCCAGCTCGATACGGCGAAAGAGAACTATCGGACGGTTTTGGCGCGCAGTCAGCAGGAATCGGCGGAAATGGCGCGCAAAGCGGGGGAAGTGCTGGGAGAGATCGACCGCATTACGGCCGCGCTTGGAAAGAGCGAAGCGGACAAAAGCAAATCCGGCCTGCGCGATGTACTGAGTAATCTGCGGATCAAGACGGAGGAATGAGCAATGGCGCACTATGACCTGAAAACAGAGGAGCTAAAGCAGATGGCTTCCAAGCTCCGTGCCGGCGATACGGTCTCCCTAACCGGAACAGTGTATACCGCCCGTGATGCGGCGCACAAAAAAATCGTCGCGGCTATGGATGCGGGAGAAGCGCTCCCGTTTGCGTTAGAGGGAGCGGCAATCTACTACGCGGGGCCAACGCCGGCCAAGCCGGGGCAGGTGATCGGTTCGGTCGGACCGACAACATCGGGCCGTATGGATCCCTTTGCGCCGCGACTTCTGGATGCGGGCCTTTCCTGCATGATCGGCAAGGGCATACGCTGCCAAGCAGTGCAGGATGCGATGGCGCGCAACGGAGCGGTGTATATGGTCGCGATCGGCGGCGCGGGCGCGGCCAAGGCGGCGTCTATCAAAAGGGTGGAAGTGATCGCCTATGAGGAACTGGGCTGCGAATCGGTCAAGCGGCTGACGGTGGAAAACTTCAGCGCGATTGTTTCACAGGACTGCGTCGGCGGTAACCTCTATACGGAAGGCGTTGCAAAATATAAAAAATAGCGCGTGGCGCGGAGCGCTGCGGATTCATAAAATTCCCCCGGCGGGCATACGCTGTGCTGAGAAGCATGGAAGCGGTCCGAGGGGGGATTTTTTTTGAAGCTGGGCTTTCGTCACACAGCATTTCAGGCGGTGTGTACGGTTATCGTGCTTTGCTTTGCGCTGGTGTTGCTGCAGCGCGGCGACACAAACGCGGTGTTTGGGGAGCAGAACGGCGTCAGGCTGCCGATCCTGATGTACCATAGCATTTTAAAAGACAGCGCCCGTCAGGGGAAATATGTCGTTTCGCCATCCGTGCTGGCAGAGGACCTGGATGCGTTACAAAAACGGGGCTACGAGACAGTTACGGTTTCCGACCTGCTCGCCTATGTACATAAAGGTGAGCCACTGCCGGAAAAGCCTGTGATGATCACGTTTGACGACGGGTATTATAACAATTATGTTTACGCATATCCGCTGCTGCAGCAGCGGAACATGCGGGCGGTCGTTTCGATCATAGGCTGCCAGACCGACCAGTATACGGAAAGCGGCGTGGAAAACGCCTACTGGTCGCATTTGACGATCGACAGGCTGCGCGAAATGCAGGATGTTTTTGAGGTGCAGAACCATTCCTGGAACCTGCACGAATACGGGGAGCGCCGCGGCTGCCTGCGCAGGCGGGGGGAGGACCAGACCACCTATGAAAGCCTGCTGCGGGAGGATACCGGTCAGACACAGGAACTGTTATCCGAGAATGGGCTGCCGGAGCCGCAGTGCTATACCTATCCGTTTGGCGCATGCTCGGATGAAAGCGAGCAGGTGCTGCGCGAAATGGGGTTTCTATGTACGCTCGGATGTGAGGAACGGATGAATTTGGTTACAGGCGATCCATCATGCCTGTATGAAATGGGGCGGTATAATCGTGCGTCAGGGGAAAGCACAGAAAGCTATCTCAAAAGGGCGTTGGGAGAGTGAAGGGATGGGAGCGATGCGTTTTTCCGAGCTGCATTGCAGGGAAGTGATCAACCTGTGCGATGGAGCGCGTTTGGGGGAAGTATGCGATCTAGTGTTCGATCCGGTCTGCGGACAGATCACGGCGATCGTTGTCCCAGGGCAAGGCGGCATCATGAGCCTGTTTTCGCGCGACGACTGTGTGATCCCCTGGAACTGCATCGAAACGCTGGGAGAGGATTATATCCTGGTCCGCTGGAAAAAATAAGCGGGAGCGCATGGAAAGATGCGTGGGGATAAGCGTATAGACCGTATTGCTTTTGGAAAAAATAAGCGAAAATCAGTAAATAATGTTTGACATTGGATGCGTACAGCGCTATACTATTAGAGCATGAATTCGCACATCCTGTGATGAAAGCGGCCGGTGACGGGCCGAACGGCCTGTTGCCGCTGTCAGATGATCAGGGATGGAGGAAACAACCAAGGAGGAAAATGAAAATGGCAGTAATCTCTATGAAGCAGCTTTTGGAGGCCGGTGTACACTTCGGCCACCAGACCCGCCGCTGGAACCCGAAGATGGCGACCTACATCTTCACCGAGCGCAATGGTATCTATATCATTGACCTGCAGAAAACTGTAAAGAAACTTGAGGAAGCATACTTCTTCGTGCGCGATATGGCCGCTGCGGGCGAGTCTATCCTGTTTGTCGGCACCAAGAAGCAGGCGCAGGACGCGATCAAGGAAGAGGCGGAGCGTTGCGGCCAGTTCTATGTCAATGCGCGCTGGCTGGGCGGCATGCTGACCAACTTCAAGACCATGCGTACCCGTATCGCGCGTCTGAACCAGTTGCAGAAGATGCAGGCGGACGGCACGTTCGACCTGTTGCCGAAGAAGGAAGTCATCAAGCTCCAGCTCGAAATCGCCAAGCTCGAAAAGTACTTGGGCGGCGTTAAGGAAATGAAGAAGCTGCCGGGCGCGCTGTTCGTGGTCGACTCCCGCAAGGAGAAGAACGCGATTGCCGAGGCTCGCAAGCTGGGTATCCCGATCGTTGCGATCGTTGACACAAACTGCGATCCGGACGAGATCGACTATGTCATCCCAGGCAACGACGACGCCATCCGCGCGATCAAGCTGATCTCCCAGACCATGGCGAACGCCGTTTTGGAAGGCAAGCAGGGCGAGCAGCTTGAGGTTGAAGCAAAGGCGGAAGAGACTGAAGCGGCTTCCGCGCAGGCATAAGCATAACTGCATAGAAATTAGTGAGTTGTTCGTAGGGCGCGACGACCCGGCGCGCCGAGGTCGTCGCGCCCTACGGTTTTGTTTTGAAATAGAATGATGGAGGAATATAAAAATGGCTTTTACTGCTGCTGACGTAAAAAAGCTCCGCGAAATGACCAACGTGGGTATGATGGACTGCAAGAAGGCGCTGACCGAGTCTGACGGCGATTTTGACAAGGCGATCGAGCTCCTGCGCGAAAAGGGCTTGGCCAAGGCTGCCAAGAAGGCGGACCGCATCGCGGCCGAGGGTGTTGTCTGCGCGACCGTATGCGATAAGTACGGCGTGGGCGCGATTATCGAGGTAAACTCGGAAACCGACTTTGTTGCCAAGAACGCGGACTTCCAGCAGTTCGTTGCTGATCTGGCTGGCGTTGTGACCAAGGAGGCGCCCGCTGATGTGGAAGCGCTGAAGACCTGCAAGATGGGCGACCTGACCGTTCAGGAAGTCCTGCAGGAGAAGGTACTGACGATTGGTGAGAACATCCAGATCCGCCGCTTTGAGCGCTTTGACGAATCCACGGTCAACGTAGCCTATAACCATATGGGCGGCGTGATCGGCGTGCTGGTCGGCCTACAGGTTTCGGACAATCTGAAAGATAATGCGACTGTTAAGGAGCTGGGTAAGGACATCGGCATGCAGGCGGCTGCGATGAACCCGTCCTTTATGGATAAGTCCCAGGTGGACGAGGCGACTCTGGCCAAGGAGAAAGAAATCCTGTTGGCGCAGGCGCTTGAAGAGAACAAGACCGCTGCCAAGCCGAAGCCGGAGCAGATTATTCACAAGATGGTCGAGGGCCGTATCGGCAAGTACTATGAGGAGAACTGCCTCCTGCAGCAGGCATTTGTCAAAGAGAACAAGGTTTCTGTAGAACAGCATATCGCGGCTGTGGCCAAGGAGCTCGGCGGCGAGATCAAGCTGGCCAAGTGCGTGCGCTTTGAAAAGGGCGAGGGTATTGAAAAGAAGCAGGACGACTTCGCGGCGGAAGTCGCTTCCATGGCCAAGTAAGCTATAATGCGAAAAAAGGACGCAGGATAAGCACCCTGTGTCCTTTTTATTGCAATGCCTGCTTTTTCTTCCGATACAGCAGTTCGCCGACCAGTGCGGCCAGACAAAGCCCGCCAAAGGAGAGCAATAGGACCAATGCGCCGGTCCTTGCCCAGAAAGCTTCCGGCAGGATGAGGATGATTTCATCCAGGCGCGCGTCGAATACCCAGTTGGTCTTGCCGGGAAAAAAGACCTGGTGGAAAACAGTAAACATGCTGTTGAAATCGCAGAACGCCCAAATCGCAATGATAAGGTAAACAACGCCCATGGCGGCAGCCGACCAAAATGCAGGCCCGCGCCCGCGGAACCGGTAAAACCGGAGCCCGCAGCGGTGGCCAAGCAGCGCAAGCAAAACCAACGCGGCGGCTGAGCCGCCCAGCAGGACAAAGTCCTGCTGGAACAATATCTTACAGTCCGCAAAATGCGCTTGGCCATCCTCCGACCAGACGAGGTCGCCCGTGCCGAATGGGGCGTCGAACACCAGATAATCCATGACCTCATCATAAGCCTCACGGATCGTCTGCTCGCTCCAGCCAGTCCGCTCGGTGAGCTGAAGCAAGTGGATTTGCTGATAATAGAACGGGCGGCACAGGATAGGGAAAGCGATTGCGGCAGACAGAAAGAATACCGCCAATACAACTGACAGCAGGATAGACAGGGATTTTGATGGTTTCATTGTTTTGTTGCTCCTTGTGGATAGGATGAAAGGGCGATACAGACCTGTGAAGGCAAATAAAAGAGCCACATGCCAAAATGCGTGCAGGACGGGAAGATCCCCAGATTCCATGCGCCGACGCAGAGGTCGCAGCAGACAAACAAAAGCAGCCCGCAGGCAAACAGACGATGCTTCCGGCCGCAGGACCGCAGAAGCACACCTTCCCATGCGTTGACAGCCAGGTTGGAAAAATAGAAGACCGAAAGCGCGGAAAGCGTATCGATACCGAAAAAGAACGCCGACAAAGGCAGTATGCGGAATGGAAGCGATGCAAAGCACAGCCTGCCCCGCAGTCGGTACAGGCGAATACTGTAGATAAACTGCACGATGCAGAAAAGCGATACGCCGAACAGATAATTCCGGTTTTGGACCAATAAAAACCAATCGGCGGCGGCGGTAAATAGCAGGGCGAGTACGACAAGCCTCCCATCCTGACAGGAATGGTTGAGCAGGGCGGCGGAAAAGCAGAGCAGTATGGAAACGTATTTGATCCAAGTGCTGTCGGCCAACGCCGTAAGGTCAAGAACCAGAAAGCAGGCGTACAGCAGGCAGACGAGCGGCAGGAATATGCGAGGGAAAACGCGCTTCATGGAACATCTCCTTTCCGGAAATAATACTATGCCAATATTCTGCGTCTGTCAAGCGAGCAGACATACAGACTGCGGAGAAAAGGCCGCCGCTTTTACTTGCATTTGGCGCAGATATTCGGTACAATAAGAGCAGAATGTAAAAGGAGCCCGCTTTATGGAACTTCATTATGATATCACCAAGCAGGACTATATCGACTTCAATTTGAATTACTATACCAATAACGCAGTCGTACAGCGCAGCATCCTGACGACGCGGATCGCTTCCGCAGTGATCGTCGCGCTGGGCGGCACGGCGCTGATGTATTGGCTCAAGGCGCTGAGCGTGGTATCCGTTGTCGGATATTTGGCGCTTGCGGCGGTCTGTTTTTTCGGCACGCCGTGGTATATGAAGCGGAAGGTTGTAAAAAATGTGGAGCGCATCCTGCAAAGGGCCAACAACAAGCAGCTTTGCGGACCCAAAACATTGACCCTGCGGGAAAATGAATTCGAGCTTGCGGGGGAAAACGAGGATACGACCTATCAATATGAAGCGGTCCAGCGCACAGCGTCGGATGCTGCCCATTACTATATTTTCGTAGATGAATTTTCCGCGGTCATCGTGCCTTTTTCTGCTTTTACGGACGAGGGACAGAAACGCGATTTTTATGAGCGGATCACGGCTCATATCACTGACGAGGCGCTCAAATGTTAAACAAGCTCCCTATATAGGGAGCTTTGACATTAAATATGGGAACTACTTGGAAGAGGCGGTCGTCTAACCAGTAAACTGAAAGAATGGGAGGGATTTCAAGTGAAAAAACGGATAATGGCCTGGGTGCTTGCGTTGTGCATGGGGGTGCCAGTATGCGCCGGTGCAGCGCAGGAGCAGGAGGTGTACGGCTACCCGACAGAGGATGCTCTGCGGAAACTGCCAAAAACGGTCACGCGCGGCGACTTTTTGGAAGCGCTTGCGTCGGCGTCCGGCGAGGACGTGTCAGACAGCGCGTGGATCGACATGGAGGAATACTTCACCGACGGCGTGGAAGCATCCGACGAGGTCAAGTGGACGTTTGCAAAATGGATCCTGAACGGAGCGGCGCAGGACGGGGAAAAAGCGGTGCTGCGCTTGGACGACCTGATCACGCGGCAGGAAGCGGCGGCGCTGCTCGGACGGTATTTGGATTATCGATACACCGCGCTCCCCGCGGGCTGCGGCACCGGTTCGCCCGACCCGTATAATATTGCGGAATGGGCGCAGAACGGTGTGAGCAAGTGCTGGATGTACGGTGTGATCGATATGTCGGATGAAAGTAATGTCAGCTATCCGGATGGCACGACATCCAGCGCATTGGATTTCCGGCCGAATGATCTGGTTGCCGGCAGCGAGGCGGCGCAGTGGATTGCAAACGCAAATGCGCTTGATATGAGCGCGGTCGCCGCACCGGAGAAGCCGGGTTTCGCTGACGCCCTTATCCGTGCGGTGGATGCGGAGGGCAACTGGTCGCTGTCGCCTTATTCCATCCGGATGTGCCTGGCCATGCTGGCGAATGGTACGAAGGGGGAAACGCAGCGGGAGCTGCTCGATGACTTGCAGATCGAGGATCTGGAGGCGTTTAACCAGACTGTGAAAGAGCAGCTTGCGACCTATGACGGCTACGCGCGCATTATGTCGCTCGAAACCGCCAATTCCCTTTGGATCAATCAAAGCTGGTTTGACGGGGCGGGCGAGTTCCTGCCGGACTATGCGCGCGAAATGGACGAATATTTCCGCGCCGTGGTGGAGGAGGTCACAAATGCGGACTCGGTCGAACGGGTCAACGCCTGGGCGGACGAGAAAACGCATGGCAAGATCCCGACCATCCTGACCGAGGACAACCGCGAGTTTGTCACCGCGCTGATCAACGCGGTGTACTTCAAGGCCGCTTGGGAAAAAGAGTTTTCCCCCGCACATACGGAAAAGGCGGACTTTACGAATGCGGATGGTACGGCCGGCACGGTAGACATGATGCACCAGACCGATGTCTTCGGCTATTATTCCACCCCGGGTGTGGAAGCGCTCAGGATGGATTACCGCAAATACGCGGTGGACAATTGGGAGGGCGACAACTGGAAATACTTCCGCGACGCGGATTTCAGCATGTACCTGATTAAAGCGGACGATGAGCTGGACGTGCAGAACCTTCTGGACAACGCAGAATTTACCCATAGTGACGTACGGGTCTCCATACCCAGATTCAAGGTGGAGTACGGCGCACCGTTGGACGAAGCGCTGCAGGCGCTCGGTGTGCGGACAGCGTATGAGCCGGAAAAAGCGGATCTGACCGCGATGCTCGACCCCTCCGAACTGCCGGCCAGGCAGCATTTCCTGGACACGGTGGTACACAAAACATACGTCGCAGTGGATGAAAAAGGCACGGAAGCCGCGGCGGTGACCGCCGCGATGGATGGTGCGGGCGCGGCGCTGCCGTCCCGCCCCGAACTGGTGCGCACGTTCACCGCGGATGAGCCGTTCTGGTTTGTTATCCGTGATAACGCAAATGGCGAGATTTTGTTTGCCGGCCGCTATGAAACGGCGAATTAACGGTTGACAAAGCAAGGATTGGGGTATAATATAAATGTATTCATAAGCAAAAGCGATGACGGAAATCCCGTAAGTATCTAACAAGCGTCTGGCAGAGAGCGGACGACGCGGCTGAAAGCGTCCGCAGGCGCGGAGAAAGCGGCACCGATTCCCGAGCCCCGCGGCGGAAAAGCGCAGTATGCCGCGGCGTGTCGTCCTCGTTACGGACTCCAGAGCGGTAAGCCCGAAAACGGGCTTGCAAGCAGGGTGGAACCGTGGGTTTATGCTCACCCCTGATTTTATGTCGGGGGTGGGCTTTTTCGTTCTCCCCCCAAAATACAAAAGGAGGAACACTGTTATGTCCGAAGAAAACAAGTACACGTTTGAAAATCCGGAATACCGCGACACCTACCGTCATACGGTATCCCATATCCTTGCGCAGGCGGTCAAGCGCCTGTATCCCGAGGTCAAGCTCGCCATCGGCCCGTCGATCGAAAACGGCTTCTACTACGATTTCGACGCACCGTTCTCCTTTACGCAGGAGAATTTGGACGCGCTCGAGGCCGAGATGAAGAAGATCTGCAAGGAGAAGCTGCCGCTCGAACGCTTCGAGCTGCCGCGCGCCGAGGCGCGCAAGCTGATGGAGGAAAAGGACGAGCCATATAAGGTGCAGCTCATCGACGACCTACCTGAGGACGCGACCATCTCGTTCTACAAACAGGGTGAGTTCACCGACCTGTGTGCCGGCCCGCATCTGGATACCACCGGCCGCGTCAAGGGAAACGGCATTAAGCTGATGAGCGTCACCGGCGCATACTGGCGCGGCGACAGCAAAAATAAGATGCTTCAGCGTATCTACGGCACAGCTTTCCCCAAGAAGGACGAACTGGATGCCTACCTGAACATGCTGGAGGAGGCCAAGAAGCGCGATCACCGCCGTCTGGGCAAGGAACTTGGCCTGTTCATGCTGACTGAGGAAGGCCCAGGCTTCCCGTTCTTCCTGCCGGGCGGCATGACGCTCAAGAATACCCTGATCGACTACTGGCGCGAGGTACACAAGAAGTACGGCTATGTCGAGGTTTCCACGCCGGTCATCCTCAGCCGCAAGCTTTGGGAGCGTTCGGGCCACTGGGAGCACTACAAGAACAATATGTACACCACGGTCATTGACGACGAGGACTTTGCCATCAAGCCCATGAACTGCCCAGGCGGTATGCTGGTCTACAAGTCCCAGCCGCACTCCTACCGCGAACTACCGTTGCGCGTGGGCGAGCTTGGCCTTGTCCATCGCCACGAGTTGTCCGGTGCGCTGCACGGCCTGTTCCGCGTACGCTGCTTCACGCAGGACGATGCGCATATCTTCATGACGCCAGACCAGATGAAGGATGAGATTAAAAACACAGTCAAGCTGTTCGACGAGGTGTACTCGGTGTTCGGCCTGAGCTATAAGATCGAGCTGTCCACCATGCCGGAGGACCACATCGGCACGGTCGAACAGTGGGAACACAACCAGGATATCCTCAAGGAAGCCATCACCGAGATGGGCAAGGACTATGTGGTCAACGAGGGCGACGGCGCGTTCTACGGCCCCAAGCTGGACTTCCATCTGGCCGACTCGCTCGGCCGCACTTGGCAGTGTGGCACGATTCAGCTGGACTCCCAGCTTCCCGAGCGGTTTGAGCTGGAGTATATCGGCGCGGACGGCGAAAAGCACCGCCCGATTATGATCCACCGCGTGGTGCTTGGCTCGATCGAGCGCTTCATCGGCGTCATCACCGAGCACTTTGCAGGCGCGTTCCCCACCTGGCTCGCTCCGGAGCAGGTGCGCGTCATGCCCATGACCGACCGCAATATCCCCTGCGCGCAGGAGGTCGTGGGGCAGCTCACCGAAGCGGGCTTCCGCGTGAGCATGGATGACCGCAACGAGAAGATCGGCTACAAGATCCGCGAGGCGCAGGTGCATAAGGTGCCGTATATGGTCGTTATCGGTGACAAGGACGAGGAGAAAGGCATCATTTCAGTGCGCGAGCGCAAAACCGGCGAGACCACGCCGATGGAGCTGGTGGAGTTCATCGAAAAGCTGTCCTATGAGGTGAAAGAAAAGCTGCGGTAATCCACTGAAAGGGGATAGGGCTATGAAAAAGCTGGCTGCCACTTGTTTTGCAGTATTGTTGATGACGTTTGCCGCAGGGGCGGCAAACGTCGGCACGATCGACAACGCCTATCCGGGCGACACGGAAGCGCAGGCGCAGATGCTGTACGACCTCGGCCTGTTTCGAGGGACGGAAAAGGGGTTTGAGCTGGAACAGCCCATGACGCGCGCAGAGGCGGCTGTGATGCTGACGCGCTTCCTCGGCGCAGAGCAGACCGCGCTGGAAGGAGCGTGGACGCACCCCTTTACCGATGTACCCGAATGGGCGGCCCCCTATATTGCCTGGCTGTATCAAAGCGGTCTGACGCGCGGCGTATCCGCAACCAGATACGGAGCGGAGGAAAGCGTGACCTATGGGCAGTACTGCACATTTCTTGCGCGCGCCTCAACGGATGAGGAAAACTATGACCTTCTGGGGCTTTACGGCATAGATGAGGAGGGCAACTGCGACAGGGCGGGGTTTGTCCGCGGGGACGCGGTATCGTTGTCCGCACGCCTGCTGGGAGAATACTATCTCAAATGCGAGGACACAAACGGCATTACAGTCGCGCAGAAGCTGATCGACCGCAGCGTATTCTCCTTGGAGCAGTTCAAGAAGGCGGCGTGGGACGTTTTGCCGCGCGCATACATGCAGGATACATTACACGGATTCAATGATATGGATTACCGCCTGTCCTGTGTGATTGCGGGCGTGCCGGTGGTGCGTTGTGCGGATGCTGAAATCGATGTAATTTATTATTACGAATCCTCCTTGAATCAACTGTATGGCGAGAAAGCGTCGGAAGGGCAGAACTATGTATGCTTCCGTCTCGATGAGGAGACGCTGGAAGCGGAAGAGCTGCTGCGCGGTCCGGAGGGCAGCACGGCGAAAATCATGGGATACGCGGGAGAGACAGACTACCTCCTGTTCCGCGAGCCGGAGGGGGATACGGTCTATGCGGTCCGCGGCGCGGAGACTGAAGCGGTGCTTTCTCTGACAAAGGAAGAAGGGAGCGACGCATTGCTGTCCTGCCTGCAGGGGGATGATGGCTGTGTGTTCCAGGCCGGTGAGCATAAATTCTACCGTTTGGACGAAAACGGCGCCAGCGCCTTGCCGCTTGCAGCAGGGGATCGGCTGTCCGTTGTCCTGAGCAGCGGCCTGCTGCTGACGGAAAATATCACGGCCGAACACACGGTGATCTCGGGCTGGAGCTGGGACGGTGAGCCGGCCGGAAGCTACACGGTAGAAAACCTATATCCCCTGCCGAAAGATGCGGCACAGTGGACAGAGGAAGAATTGGCTTACTGGCAGGGCGAGAATGCGCCGAAGCTCTTGTCAGATAACGGCTCCTGCGCCTGGGGTACGGCGGGGCTGTATCGGGCAGAGGATGGCAAGCTGCTGCAGATCACAGACAAGCCGGTATATGACTGTGAGATCGACCCCGCAGACGGCAGCTATGTGCTGTTGGCCTCGCCGGCAGACGAACGCCCAGGGTATTATGGTGCAGGTGTTTTTACGCTGGCGGGTACCGAAGCGATACGCATTGCGGCGGACGGTACGGAAACCGTGCTGCTGGCGAACCAGCCCGCGCATGGACTGACCTTTGACCGGATCACCTGTGCGGAGGCGGGTGTGGTGCGTGTACAGTACACCTATGTGATGGGGATGGCGGATTACCACTCCTACGAATATGCGATTGAGAACGGCCGGCTGCGCGCGCTGGTCAACACGCCGGGCATGGGATTTTCCGGCTATACGGAAGAGGAATGCGCGGTCGAGCAGGCACGGCTGGATGCGCTCGGCGTCGGGGTCAACTCATAGTCTGGCGCATCGGGGGTAAAGGATGAAAAAGTTTTTTGTACGCGATACGCTGCTTGGGGGGACGGCGGTAGGGCTTAGTTCCCCTGTTCCAGAGCGCGGATCGCGTCGGAACGCTTGAAAACTTTCACGTGGTAAAGCTGGCCGGCTTCCAGCGGGCCGAAGGTGAAGCGGCCGAGCTCGTCGGTATACAGTGCGCTCACAGGCGTGGCGGGCGCGTCTGCGCGGTAAAAGGTTACAAGCGCTTCCTCAACCGGTTTCCCGTTCTGATCCACTACTGTCCCGACAACCGCGGGACGCTGATCCAGATATAGGGATACTGTGGTATCGACGACCTCATGAGCCGCAGGCTTGACATAAAAGGACTGAGAAAGGTTCATAGTGATTACCCCTTTGTTTGATACATAAGAATCTATTGTTATTTTATGAAATCTATTTGGAAAAGGTGAGGGAATACAATTATGGCAGAACAGAAGAAGCTGGTCAGCGAGATCACATCCATGGATGTGGATTTTGCGCAGTGGTACACCGATATCGTGAAAAAAGCGGAGATGATCGACTATTCCTCGGTCAAGGGCTGCGTTATTATGCGCCCGTACGCGCAGGCGCTGTGGGAAAACATCCAGCAGGCGCTGGACGGTATGTTCAAAGAAACCGGACATGAAAACGTCGCGATGCCGATTTTTATACCGGAAAGCCTGCTGCAGAAGGAAAAAGACCATGTTGAAGGCTTTGCGCCCGAGGTGGCTTGGGTCACGCATGGCGGCTCGGAAAAGCTGGAAGAGCGTCTTTGCGTCCGTCCGACGTCGGAAACGCTGTTCTGCGAGCATTACGCGAAAATCGTTCGCTCCTGGCGCGACCTGCCAAAGCTGTATAACCAGTGGTGCAGCGTGGTCCGGTGGGAAAAAACCACCCGTCCGTTCCTGCGCAGCCGGGAATTCTGGTGGCAGGAAGGGCATACTGTCCATGCAACGGCGGAAGAAGCGATGGAGGAGACCCTCCGTATGCTGAATATTTACGCCAGGTTTGCGGAGGAATGGCTCGCTATTCCGGTCATCAAGGGGGAGAAAACTGAAAAGGAACGCTTTGCGGGCGCAGAGAAAACCTACACCATCGAGGCCATGATGCATGACTGCAAGGCGCTGCAGTCCGGCACCTCGCACTACTTCGGCGACGGATTTGCGCGCGCGTTCGGAATGCAGTACACGGATAAGAACAATACGCTCCAATATATGTACCAGACCTCATGGGGCATGTCTACGCGCATGATCGGCGCGATTATTATGACACATGGCGACAACGAAGGTCTCGTACTGCCGCCCCGTATTGCGCCGACACAGCTTGTTGTCATTCCGGTGGCAAGCCATAAGCCGGGCGTGACCGAAAAGGCGCAGGAGATTTATGAAATGGTAAAAGCAGCTGGTGTGCGCGCAAAGATCGACCTGTCCGAAAACAGCCCCGGTTGGAAG
The DNA here is from genome assembly GCF_900291975.1 of Agathobaculum massiliense. Classification (GTDB taxonomy): domain Bacteria; phylum Bacillota; class Clostridia; order Oscillospirales; family Butyricicoccaceae; genus Agathobaculum; species Agathobaculum ammoniilyticum. The sequence goes on along the minus strand of NZ_OMPN01000001.1, from coordinate 254,908 downwards.
TTCGCCGAGTACGAGATGAAGGGCGTGCCGCTCCGGCTGGAGGTCGGACCGCGCGATATCGCAAACGGGCAGTGTGTTTTGGTACGCCGTGACAACCGTGAAAAGACCGTTGTGAAATTTGAAGAGCTGACGGAAAAAATTCCGGCGCTGCTGCAGGAAATTCAGGATGCCCTGTTCCAGAAGGCGCTGAAAAACCGTGAGGAGCACACCTATACCGCGAAGACGCTTGACGAGATGAAGTCGATCCTCACCGAGCATACGGGCTTTATCAAATCCATGTGGTGCGGCGACCTAGCCTGCGAGGAAAAGATCAAGGAGGAAACCGGTATGCCGAGCCGCTGCATGCCGTTCGAGCAGGAGCATATCGCGGACGTATGTCCGGTATGCGGGAAACCGGCGCATAAAATGGTCGTTTGGGGTATTGCGTACTAAAGATTCGGTGGAAGGAGGGATGCTTGGGTGAGCTGGCAGGAAAACTTGATAGAGAACGGCTTGCCCGGCATCGCGCTGACCGCACTGTTTATCGCGGCCACAAGTATTGTGACGCTGGTCTGCGTGCGGGTGGTTAACCGGATTATGCTCCGGCTGATCGACCGGCAGAAGCAGGTCAGCAGCGGCAACGCGACGATATTGGCGTTCTGCCGGTATCTTGCGATCGCAGCCTTATATTTTACAGGTTTTGCGGTGATCGTTTCCAACATACCGGCGCTCAGCGCGGGTATGAACAAGCTGATGGCCGCGGGTGGCGTGCTCGCGGTGGTCGGCGGTCTGGCATCGCAGGAGGCGCTGGGCAGCATAGTCAGCGGGATGATGATTCTGGCGTTCAAACCGTTTGTGATTGGAGACGTGGTGCGCTGTGTGGATAACGACATTTCCGGTGTGGTCGAGGAGATCACCCTGCACCACACCGCTATCCGCACCTACGAAAACAAGCGCGTGATCGTGCCGAACAGCGTGATGAACAATTCGATTATCGAAAATGCGGACTATGGCGACAGCCGCGTCTGCGCATTCCTCGAAATCGGTGTGACCTATGAATCCGATATCGCCCGCGCAAAGGAGCTGCTCGCGCAGGAGATCGCCCGCCAGCCGGACTTCCTTGATGTGCGTACGCCCGAACAGGTTGCGGCCGGCGTGTCGCTGGTACAGGTGGTCGTTCTGACGCTGGCGGAATCCGCAGTCACGCTGCGCGCGTCGCTTTGGGCCAAGGACAACGGTACTGCGTTCAGTCTGAAATGCACGGTGCAGGAAAATATCAAGAAAATCTACGAGCAGGAAGGAATCGAAATCGCCTATCCTCATGTGGTCGTCGTGCAGAAAGGAAAAGGCAGTCCGTAAAAATTCACGCAGTACAAGCAGCAAAATAGCAGAAAGGGGGCATATCGCTATGATGTGGCCCTTTTTATTTTGTTGCAATGCGACTTCCATTTCTTTTTGAATAAAAAATGAATTTTGGAGGGAGGGCTTGATTTTTCCTTTCCATGGTATTATCATTACAGTGTTGGCACTCGAAGTGTTAGAGTGCTAACATCATTTCATCAATAGAGGTGCATCGATCATGGCAAAGAAACAATTTAAGGCGGAGTCCAAGCGCCTGTTGGACTTAATGATCAATTCGATTTATACACATAAAGAAATTTTCCTGCGGGAGCTGATTTCCAACGCTTCGGATGCAACGGATAAGCTTTACTATAACGCAATGAAAGATGGCAAGACCGGCATCACGCGCGACAGCTTACCGATCGAGCTGACGCTTGACAAGGAAAACCGCCGCTTTGTGATTGAAGACCACGGTTGCGGCATGACAGCGGAGGAGCTGGAAAGCAACCTGGGTACGATCGCCCGTTCCGGCTCGCTTGCTTTTAAGAAAGAGAACCAGGATCAGGCGGATATTGATATTATCGGCCAGTTCGGCGTTGGCTTCTATGCGGCATTTATGGTCGCAAGCCATGTTGAGGTTGTATCCCGTGCGATCGGCAGCGACCAGGCAAACCGTTGGGAATCCGACGGCACGGCTGGCTATACCGTAACGCCGTGTGAAAAAGAGGAAAACGGCACCCGTATTACGCTTACAATCAAGGAAAATACGGAAAACGAAACCTATGACGAATTCCTGGAACCATACAGGATACAAGCATTGGTAAAGAAGTATTCGGATTATATTCGGTATCCGATCAAGATGGACATGATACGCTCCCGTATGAAGGAAAAGCCGGCGGATGCAGGGGAGGATTACCAGCCGGAATGGGAGGAATACACGGAAAACACAACCCTTAACTCCATGGTCCCGATTTGGAAAAAGTCCAAAAAGGATTTGACGGAGGAGGAATACAATTCGTTTTATACTTCCAAATTTTACGATTACCAGCCCCCGCTCTGCCATATCCATTCCAGCGTGGAGGGAGCGGTGACCTATACGGCGATGCTGTTCATCCCTGCGCACGCGCCGATGGATTACTATACCAAGGACTATGAGAAAGGGCTGCAGCTTTATTCCAATGGCGTCCTGATCATGGATAAGTGCGCCGACCTGCTGCCCGACCATTTCAGCTTTGTGCGCGGTATGGTGGATACAGCGGATCTTTCGCTCAATATTTCCCGTGAGATGCTGCAGCACGACCGTCACCTGAAAGCGATTGCGCAGAGCATTGAGAAGAAAATCAAGAGCGAGCTGCTCAAAATGCAGAAAGACCAGCGCGAGGAATATGAAAAGTTCTGGAAGGCATTTGGACGCCAGATTAAATATGGTGCATATGTGGACTACGGCGCGCATAAGGACTTACTGCAGGATCTTCTGATTTACCATTCCTCCACCGAAGATAAGCTGGTCACGTTGGAGGAATATGTTTCCCGCATGAAAGAGGAACAGAAATATATCTACTATGCCTGCGGGGAAACGATCGATAAGATCAAACTGCTGCCGGCGATGGAGACGCTGCGCGACAAGGGCTATGAGGTTCTGTGCCTGGATGATAACATCGATGAGTTCTGCATAAAAATGCTGGCAAGCTATCAGGAGAAAGAATTCAAGTCGATCGCTGACGCGGATCTCGGACTGGAGAGCGAAGATGAAAAGGCGGAAATCAAAAAGCTGACCGAGGAGAATGAGACGCTTTTGGCTGCGTTGGGAACAGCACTGGAGGGTCAGGTAAAGAAAGTGGAATTAACCGGCCGCCTGAAAAGTCATCCGTGCTGCCTGCGCGCGGAAGGGCCTGTGACCTTGGAGATGGAAAAGGTACTCAACCAGCAGGCGCTCGACGATAGCCAGCGCGTACACGCGGAGCGCATTTTGGAGCTGAACGCGGAGCATCCGGTTTTCAAAAAGCTTTGCGAGCTGCAGCAGCAGAACTCGGATAAAGTTGCGGTCTACGCGGAAATACTCTATACGCAGGCGCTTCTGATCGAGGGCCTGCCGGTTGATGATCCGGTGTCCTATGCCAACGCGGTGTGCGGTTTAATTTCATAAATTAGAGGAGAGGGTATGCCTGGATGAAAAAGCTGCTTTGGATCGTCAACCCGCATGCGGGACGCGGCGCGATCGCTGGCAAGGTCGTCGATTGCGTGAGTACGTTCCAGAAAGCGGGCTATGACGTTACCCTCTATGCCACGCAGGGGACGAAAGATGCAACCCGCGTTGCGCGGGAAAGGGCGGCGGAGTTTGACCGCATTGTCTGTGCGGGCGGGGATGGAACGCTCAACGAAGTGGTCACCGGCCTGATGGAAGCGCAGACCCGCCCGCCGCTTGGTTATATCCCTGCGGGTACGACAAACGATTTTGCACTCAGTCTGGGCATACCCAAATCTCCGGTGGAGGCGGCGGCTGTCGCAGCCAGCGACAATTTGCAAGCGCTCGATATCGGGATGTTCAACGAACGGTATTTCAACTATATCGCGGCGTTCGGCGTGTTTACCGAGGTATCCTACGCAACGCCGCAGCAGACTAAAAACGTCTTTGGCCGCGCAGCGTATATCATAGAAGGTGTCAAATCACTGACCAGCATCAGGGAACACCATATGTGTGTGAACAGCGCGGAAATGACGGTAGAGGACGATTTTATTTTCGGCATGGTGTCCAATACCGTCTCCGTCGGGGGCTTCAAAACAATTTCAACGGATGATGTGGCGCTGGACGATGGCTTGTATGAGGTGCTTTTGGTCTATCCGGTAGAAAACCCCATGGAGCTTCAGTGGCTTGCCAATGACCTGCTGACGGGAAATGTGGACTCCAGCCGCTTTGTGTATTTCCGGACGTCGCAGATCACGTTTGATGCGAAGAACGATGTCCTGTGGACGCTGGACGGGGAGTTTGGCGGCGCGGTAAAGCACGCGGACATTACAAACTTCAGTCGGGCGATCACATTTATCGCCGGCGATACAAAAAATCTTGAAAACGCAGAGGAAGCCTGATATAATAACAAAAGGGAATGAAGTTCTCCCTTGGCGCATACTGCCTGAACCGCTTGAAAAAGCTGATGACTTCTGCACGAAAAAACGTGCGGGGCATCAGCTTTTTTTATGCTCCGCCAAAAATGGAGGTAAAAGTTAATGTTAACAAGTTTGGCGTATGTGTTCCTGTTGGGGATGCTGCTCGGATGGGTGTTTAGCCGGATCGGCCTGCCAAGCCTGCTCGGTATGCTGGTTACAGGCATCCTGCTCGGCCCCTGTGTACTCAACCTATTAGACCCTGCGCTGCTGGGAATCAGCGCCGACCTGCGGCAGCTCGCGCTGATCATCATCCTGACAAGGGCTGGACTGTCGCTGAATATCGCGGATTTGAAACGCGTGGGGCGGCCGGCCGTGCTTATGTGCTTTGTGCCGGCCTGCTTTGAGATATGTGGCATGGTGCTGCTGGCGCCGAAGATGCTGGGGATTACTGCTCTGGAAGCAGCGGTCATGGGAGCGGTAATTGCGGCGGTATCGCCCGCGGTTATTGTACCTAAAATGCTCCGGCTGATGGAGGAAGGCTATGGGACAGCCAAAAGCATACCGCAGATGATTCTCGCGGGTGCATCGGTGGACGATGTCTTTGTCATTGTGCTATTTACCGCTTTCACAGGCATTTCCCAAGGAGATACGGTTGCCGTGATGGATTTCTTACAGGTCCCGCTGTCGATCCTGCTCGGCATAGCGTGCGGCGCAGCGCTGGGGCACCTGCTTGCATTGCTTTTTCGAAAAAAGCATATGCGCGATACGGCAAAGGTGCTGATAATCCTGAGCGCCGCATTCCTGCTGGTGGCATTGGAAAACCGTGTGAAAGGCATTGTTCCGTTTTCCGGCCTGATCGCTGTTATGTGCCTTGGCATCTTGCTGCAGCGTAACAGGCCTGAAGTCGCGGTGCGTCTGTCGGCCAAGTTTTCCAGGCTATGGGTCGCGGCAGAGGTGCTTTTGTTTGTGCTGGTGGGTGCCGCTGTCGATATCCGCTATGCAGCGCAGGCTGGCCCTGCCGTTGTATTACTGCTATGTTGTGTGCTTTTATTCCGGATGGCCGGCGTATTCTGCTGTATGCTGGGAACTGTGCTGAACGCAAAGGAGAGGCTGTTCTGTATGATAGCTTATATGCCGAAGGCAACGGTGCAGGCCGCGATCGGCGCCGTGCCGCTTTCTATGGGCCTGGCGTGCGGACAGATTGTTTTGACCGTCGCGGTGCTGTCGATCCTGATAACCGCCCCGCTCGGCGCATTTGGCGTTGAGCGCACATATAAGGTTTTGCTGCGAAAAAAATAAATGGAAAGGAGCGGGCACCAGTCGGCATCCGCTCCTTTCCATCGGGAAATCGAGATCAGCAGCACTTTCTCTGGAAAGATTTGCAGTCAGTACACTGATCGACCGTCGGGTTGGCCTCATGCGTGCCTACGGTGATGCAGTCCAGCGCGCAATACTCTGCACCGTCACTGTGATTGGCGCACTGATTGACAGTGCAGCGGATTGCCTTGTTGCAGTTTGAACGATCCATAAGAAAGACCTCCTTTTTTGATTTCCCCATTAGTCTCTCCGATCACGGGCGAAATATACATTGACAAAATCGAGCAAACTGGGGTATACTTTTTTCAAGGACTTCCTTTCCCGAAAGCATGCGCTGCCGGGCGAGCGTCTGCATAAAATCAGTGTCTGCTGTCAAAGATTCGATCTGCGATGAAAGAGCGAAAAACCATAAAACGGGCGTTCTGTGTCGTGTGGATGCAGGACGTTTTTTGTTGCAGGAGGAATAAAATGGAAAACCGTATTGCGATTTTGGGCATTATTGTCGAGGACCGCGAATCCAGCGGCGAAGTCAACGCCCTGCTTCACGAATATGGTGCCTCGATCATTGGGCGCATGGGGCTTCCGCATTATCGTGAAAGCTGTTCGATTATTACGATCGTGATGGACAGCACGATCGATACGATCAACGCACTGTGCGGCAAGCTGGGCCGGCTGAAGCATGTTCAGGTCAAATCCATGATGGCAAAATAAGGAGAGAATGGAAATGAAACGTATTTTATCCGGTTTAGTGGCGTCAGTGATGGCGTTATCCCTGCTTGCGGGCTGTGGACAGGGCGATACGGCGCTGCAGGAGCCTGAGCAGCAGCAAACAGCGACGGTGGAAGCTGGTTACGAAGACGGGGTAAGTATCCGCGTCGCCGCCTTGAAAGGACCTACAGCCATGGGGCTGGTTCAGATGATGAAGGATAACGAGGGGGACGAGACACATTACCAGTTCGATCTCTATACCTCTGCGGACGAGATCGTCCCGTTGATCGGTAAAGACGAGGTGGACATCGCGCTTATCCCGACCAATCTGGCGGCAACCCTGTACCAGAGGACCGAGGGCGGCGTGCAGGTGTTGGACGTCAACGCCGGAAACGTATTATACGCGGTTTCTCACGACGAAGCCCTGAATACGCTTGAGGGCTTAGCGGGCAGGACCATTTATATGACCGGCAAGGGGACTACGCCGGAGTGGACGCTGCGTTACCTGCTTGACAAAAGCGGTATCGAGGAAAGCGATTTGACGATTGCATTCAAAAGCGAGGCGACCGAGGTGGTATCCGCACTGTCGCAGGATGCAGAAGCGGTCGGCATCCTGCCGCAGCCTTTCGCAACCGTTGCATTGATGCAGGATCAGGAACTATCAATTAATTTCCCGCTGGAAGACGCATGGAAAACGTACAGCCCGAATGGGCAGGGGATCGCGACCGGCGTCACGGTCGTCCGCAAGGCGTTTGCGGATGAGCATCCTGCGGCGGTGGCGCAGTTCGTGCAGGATCATCAGCAGTCTGTTGAAACGGTTGTTTCCGATCCGGAGGCAGGCGCGCAGTTGATCGAAGCATACGGTATCGTCAAGGCGCCAGTAGCACAGCTCGTGTTGACCAATTTCAACCCTGTGGCGGCAGCGTCGGGACAGGAGATGAAGGGCTGGGTTTCGGATTATCTGGAAATGCTTTACGGGATCGCGCCGGACGCGGTAGGGGGAACGCTGCCCGATGAAGGTTTCTACTATTTGGGCTAAGCGCTGGTTTCGCATCGGTGTGACCGCGCTTTTCTGGCTGGCTGTTTGGCAGGCGGCGGCTGTGCTTTTGCCCAAGCTGTTATTTGCAGGTCCCGTACCGACGGTGCGGAGCCTGCTTTCCCTATTGCGGAACAGTGAATTCTGGTTTTCGATCGCGCATTCGTTGGGGAAAATCGCATCGGGTTTTTTGCTGGCCTTTAGCACAGGCTGTCTGCTTGCCATCGCCTGCCGCCGGATGCCGGTTCTCCGTATGCTGCTCGGGCCGCTGATACAGGTGATGAAAAGCCTTCCGGTGGCGTGTTTCATCGTGGTGGCGCTGATTTGGGTCCGTTCGGAATGGATTTCCGTCTTAACCGCATTTTTTGTTGTTTTTCCCGCTGTATACATCAATTTGGGCGAGGGTCTGCAGCAGACCGATCAGGGGATGCTGGAAATGGCGCAGCTTTTTCATTTGACGCCAGCCAAACGCCTGCGGGCCGTGTGGCTGCCCGCCTGTCTGCCGTATTTGCTGTCCGCCTGCCGTGTATCCGTCGGTATGGCGCTGAAGGCTGGCGTTGCGGGTGAAATCATCGGGCTTCCGCGCTGGTCGATTGGGGAGCAGCTTTATTTATCCAAGCTCTATCTAAATACGGCGGATTTGTTTGCGTGGTCGCTGGTGATCATCCTGCTCAGCCTGGCGCTGGAGCGGCTGCTGGTTTTCGCGCTTGCCACTGTGCAAAGGAAATGGGGGATCGCCGCATGATGCTGCGGATGGAGCATATTGATAAGGCGTTTGACGGAAACGCGGTGCTTCATGACCTGTGCTGGACGCTCGGGCCAGGGGAGTGCTGGCAGGTAACCGGCGCTTCCGGCATTGGAAAAACAACGCTTCTGCGGCTGATGATGGGGCTGGAGCAACCCGATAGCGGAAAGCGGATCATACCAGCTGCGGTTCGCTTTTGCCCAGTGTTTCAGGAGGACCGTCTGGTCGAAAATTGGAGTGCTTTGCAGAACGTAGCGCTGGTCTGCGACGACAGTCCATCCGCGTTCCGCATTCTGAACACGCTGCTTCCCGACAGTGCTCTGGAACAGCCGGTCTGTACGCTTTCCGGCGGGATGCGTCGACGGGTCGCGCTGGCACGGGCGCTTGCGGCGCAGGGAGATATCCTGGTGCTTGATGAACCGTTTGCCGGTCTGGACGCGCAGACCCTCTGGCATGCGGCAGAAGCGTTGCGCCGGTACCGGAGGGGGCGCGCGGTTGTTCTGGTTTCCCACGAGACCGAAAAGCTGTTTCCAGATTGGCACACATTGTCGTTGTGAAACGGTTTTCAGCGTGGCAAAAACCAGCGTGATATGTTATATTAAAACAATGGAAAACACCGCCGGCCAGGGCGGGCAAGAGGTGCGAATAGTATGCAAAAAGGCGATCAGGCCAAGCTGAAGCTGTTATTGACCGGTATTGCGGCGCGGCTGACAAAAAACAGGGATTACTTTGTGCGGGCAGACTGCATATTCCTATCTGGGAAAAAGAAATTTGACGCCAGCCTGGCACGGGCGGAGACAGGCTATACGCTCCGCTTCCAAGGGACGGAGACGGCGGTCGACTCCGTGGCTTTCTGTGCTTTTTTCTCCCAGCAGGCGGAGAAATTCGACGAAGCACGTTTGTCCTACACCGAACGCGGTACCGTCGTGTCGCTGACGGTAGACGCGCGCGGCGTACAGATGAAGCAGGCGGAGCGGGAAGCGACAACCGAAGAGCAGGCGACTGCGGCGAATCCCCTGCTGGACAGCGGTCGGCAGTATTTGATCCGCGTTGACCATGCAGCGCCGCTTTTACGGGAAATAGGCATCCTCACAGCAGACGGAAAGCTCAAAAACGATATGATCCGTAAATATAACCAGATAGACCACTATGTTGAACTGGTTGCCCCCATGTTCGAAAAAGACGACGGGGAGGAAATCGTCCTTCTGGACTGCGCCTGCGGAAAATCTTATCTCAGCTTTGTGATGAATTATTACCTGCACAATGTGCTGCGGCGGCGGTGCCGCGTGATCGGCGTTGACATTAATGAGCATGTTATTGAAGAAAGCAGGGCAATGGCAAAGCGGCTCGGTTATCATAATATGGTATTCCAGTGCGCGGATCTGAGAGCCTACCAGCCGCCGAAGAATGTAACGGCGGTGATTTCACTGCATGCGTGCGATATCGCGACCGACCTTGCATTGGCGACCGCGATACGCGCGCGGGCAAGATATATTGCCTGTGTGCCGTGCTGCCACAAGGAATTGCTGGATCAGTACCGTCTGCCCGACCTCGCCCCCCTGACCAAACACGGGGTATTCAAAGCACGATTCAACGATGTTTTGACCGATAGTATGCGCGCGCTCAAACTGGAGGCGGAGGGCTACCGCGTTTCTGTGGTTGAATATATTTCGCCGCTCGATACGCCGAAAAACCTGCTGATACGCGCGGTACGCACAGGGAAAGAGAATCCCAGGGCAAGGCAGGAATATGACGCTGTGCGGCGGCGGCTTGGCACGACCTCCGAGCTGGACCGCCGCTGCATGGATATGGATCAGGAGTTCTTTGTCACAGACGAGGATTTGGTGCAGTAACACACGGCGTACCTTTGAATAGACTGGTATTGAAGTCTCTTCAATCACTATTTGGAGGTAATATACATGGCTGATAAAGTCTGCTGCCCCGGCCCGATCTGCGGCAATGGTAATAATAACGTTGCCGGCGGTATCCGTGAGGCGGTTTGTGTTCACACCAGTAAAGTTTATGATTCCTGCCGCAGCAAGGAATGCCTGCGCGATATTCGGGTATATCTGTGCCGCGATGCGCAGGAACTGCTTAATTCCGGCGGCATCGTATCGGTGAAGCCGCGTTCCGCAGAGCTGCTTTGCGTCAAGATCGATGTGGAGAAGGTGCAGTTCAACCGCGGGTTCTACACGATTGATATTCGATTCTTCTATAAGATCAAGTGCGAAGTCAGCTGCCTGGTCGGACGCCCCCGCATCATCGATGGTCTGTCCGTCTTTGATAAGCGCGTTGTTCTGTTCGGCGGCGAGGGCGGCGCACGCATTTTCTCGTCCCGTTTTGTAGAGGATGGCATGGATGTCCAGCTCTGTCCGGACAGCAACAAACCGACCGCGGTGGTGGAGGTTGTTGACCCGATCCTGCTGGACGCCCGCGTCGTAGCGCCGGAGGTTTCCTGCAACTGCTGCTGCTGTGCATTGAACGAAGTGCCGCGCGCGATCGGCGGCTGCTTCCAGGGCGACGATCTTGTTCTGGGTACCGATGGCTACCAGCTGTTCATTACGCTGGGCCAGTTCTCGATCATTCGTCTGGAACGTGATATCCAACTGCTGATGCCGGCTTACGATATCTGCCTGCCGCGCCGCGATTGCTCGAACAGCGGTGCTGGTGAAGCGCAGGATCCGTGTGCGATCTTTGCGAACTTTGAGTTCCCGATCGATGAATTCTTCCCGCCCAAGCAGGAGTTTTCGGACTGCATGACCGGCAATGTCGGCGGCGGCAACGCCTGCGGAAGCTGCGGCTGCGGGAATAAGAATTCCTCTAAGTGCTGCAACTGAGTAAAATGGAAAAACCTGCTGGGATGCTCCCAGCAGGTTTTTTTCATATGCTGCGGTGTATATGCATATAATTCGGTAACGACAGAATGAAAAGAGGCGGGAACACCTTATGGATGAGGAACGCAGTTTCGTATATACGCTGATATTGGGTGTCTGCATGCTGCTGTGCCTGCTGATGATCGGCAGGATGCTGCTTGGTCACCCTGCCGATCAAATAGAGACAAAGGAGCCGGAAAATCCGGCTCCGGCGCCGCAAACAGAAGAAGAGGAGGATCTCCAGATGAAAATGCAGCTCAGCGAGGATGACCTGTGTACGATGATCGTGCAGGCGCTTCCGTTTTCACCGGACGGCATCACTGCAAAAATCAGCAAGGATGGAATCGTATCCCTGGGGGCGTCCGTGCAGAAGCAGAGCCTGGTGGACAGCGGGCTTGCAACAGGGGGGATGAGAACGGCGGTATTGTTTCTGCCAGACCCCTGCAAGGTGTATAGCGTTTGGAATATATCCGCGGAATCAGGCAGTATAAAGCTGGACTGCGCCACGATGGAAATTGCCGGGATTGTTTTACCAGAGGAAACCGCAGCAAAGATATCCGAGCAAATAGCGGACAGCCTGAACCGTCAGCTCATGACATGGGGGATAGAACCGAAAGCAATCCGTTTTGCGGATGGAGCCATTTCCCTGGAGGCATAGAAAAAGCCTTTCGCTGTATACAGCGAAAGGCTTTTGATCAATCGAAAATCACTCGTCCGCCGCCCTGGAAACGGGACGCATAGTTACCGGAGAGAGATTCATACTTTACCACATCGCCTGTGTGGGGGGAGTGGATAAACGTATCGTCTCCCACATAGATGCCGACATGGCTGATGGAAGAAGCGCTGCTCCCAAAGAACACCAGATCGCCGGGCAACAGCTCCTCACGGGAAACATGCGTTGTGGCGTTAAACTGGGACTGCGCCACCCGGGGGATGGATCCTACCGTATTGTTAAATACATAGGAGGTAAAGCCGGAGCAGTCAAAACCGCTGGGAGAACTTCCGCCGTAAACATAGGGCGTCCCGAGGAACTGGGCTGCGTATTCCAGAACCTCAGCCCGCGCTTCACTTGTTCCGGTATAGGAAACAACGTTGGAATCTGGGGTGACCGGAGCCTTGTTCTCTGCCGGAGCCGGCGTCTGCACTGCGGCAAACGTTATGTAATCCGGATGGACGTATCCGTTTTTGCCATTACAGGACACCTTATACCATCCCTGGTATACGCCAGTCACAGAAACGGCGGTACTGTTGGACAGGGAGGCAAGAACCGAGGAGGAGGTGTTGGGCTGTTCGCGGAGGTTGACGGTCGTATCGCAGACGATATGGCCGGTCCCTAAATTAAAGTCGCTGGTCAGCGTACCGGTCAGGTATTCGCCACTGACATAACCCTCGCGGCCATTTACAACGACCTTGAACCAACTGTTGCTGTTGTTGACCACGGCAAGCACCGTATCCTGCGGCAGGGTTGCAATAATGTTTCCCTCAGGGGCCTCACGGAGATACAGGGCGTCCGCCTTGACCTTTGCGGGATACAATGCGAAAGCGTTCGGCAGAAGCATTGAAGCCGCTAAAGCGGCCGAGACAGCGATCCGAATCAGTTTTTTTGGTGAATTCATGGATAAGCTCCTTCGTTTTACCATGCTTCGGCTTTTACTTGCTGTTGAGCGCACGTCCGAGCCAAATCGAGGCGATATCCATCGCCGCCCACAGGCTGTCTTTTTCGGTTTTTTTCACAATACGCTCTTTCATGCGAACATTGGGGTTTGTCTGCTGGAGCTGTACGGAAACGCGCTTTGCGACAGGAAGCCCTTTGACCTCGCCGGCATCCAAGATCTGCATCATAATGATGTGAGAGTCGCTCATGGAACCATAGTAAATGATATTCTCCTTGCGCATCAGCGGATGGCCTTTATATTCCAGAAGATCGTTCTTCTTGGCGGTGGTAGGCATAGATATGCACTCCTTAATAGTTACAAAGTGATTACAGTATCAGGTTACATTACGGAAACAGTATATCATGTATGCCTGGATTTGTCAAATTAAATTTAAGTTTCCTTGGAAAAGCGACCGATTTTATGCTATAATACAGAAAAAATATACCAATTTACCCAGTAGGAGTGCTGTATGAAATTTGCTTTTTTTACGTTGGGCTGCAAAGTAAATCTGTTTGAGACGCAAGCGTTACAGCAGCTTGCACAAGAACGTGGGCATGAAATTGTGGAAAATGGTGCTGACGCTGTCATTGTTAACACCTGCACGGTCACCTCGGTATCGGACCACAAAAATATCCGTGCTTTTCATAAGCTGCGCAAGGAAAATCCGCATGCCGTGATTGCCGCGTGCGGCTGTTTTGCGCAGATCGATCCGGAGCGCATCCGAAAAACAGAGGAGGTCGATATCATATGCGGCACGCGCGACCGAGCCGCGGTGATCGGCCTGTGTGAAAATGCGGTTCTCCATTTGCCGCCGGCAGGAGAGGAACGGGACGGACAGGGCTGCTTTGAATATCTGCCTGCCGGTGTGCCGGATGGGCGCACACGGGCCTTGCTGAAGATCGAAGACGGCTGCGACAATTTCTGCGCCTACTGCATTATTCCCTATGCTCGCGGCAGGGTACGCTCCATGGTGCCGGAGCAGGCTCTGCAGGAAGCCGCCCGCCTTTTGCGGGAGGGCGTGCATGAAATCGTCCTGACAGGGATCGAGATCGCCTCTTATGGCCGCGACCTGGTTCCGCCGGTGTCCCTGACCGATCTGCTGTGCCGGCTTCTGGCCGCCAATCCCGCGATGCGTTTCCGCTTGGGTTCTCTCGACCCACGCATTGTTGACAGGGAGTTTTGCGAGCGGTCAGCAGGATTTTCCAACCTTGCACGCCATTTTCACTTGTCCCTGCAAAGCGGGTGCGACAGTGTGCTACAGCGTATGGGAAGGAAATACACAACGGAAGCGTATTATGATAAAGTACAACTGCTGAAAAAATATTTTCCGGACTGCTCGGTGACTACCGACCTGATCGTTGGTTTTCCCAGGGAGACCGAAGAGGAGTTCGCACAAACGCTTACGTTTTTGGAAAAATGCGCGTTTTCCGCAGTACATGTGTTCCCGTTTTCAATCCGTGAAAAGACGCGCGCCGCCCGAATGGACGGGCAGCTGCCGAAAGCGGTGAAGGCGGAACGAGCCGCGCGTGCTAAAAAGGCTGCGGCTGCGCTCACAGAGAAATACCTTGGACGGTTTGTGGGGAAAACGCTGGAGGTCCTGCCGGAACACTGTGTGGGCGGACGCTGGATGTCGCATGGACAATATGGCTTTCCTATCTATATAGAAGGGGGGGGGATTTGCAAGAATACGCCGGTAGCCGTAGAGGTGCGGGGGCTGTTTCGGGACGGACTGCTGGGAAAAATTTCTGACGCCGTGTAACCAACGCGCTGCTTCCTCCATAGTATGAAGTGAAATCTTTGATAGGAGGAAATAACTTATGTGTTCTTCTAATTCTCTTTGGGGCGAAAACAACTGGTGGTGGATCATTATCGTGGTCATCCTGATCTGGATCTGCTGCTGCCAGAACAATAATGGATACAGCGATATGAACAACTGCGGAAACAACTGCGGTTGCTGCTGCTGAACCTGCCACGACATATAAGGGAATAGGGCCTGCGCGGCGCCGTTTCATAAACGGCGCCGTTTGCCTGTTTTGTGGGGTGAAAAAAATTTTAATAAAAATTGAAAAATCCTCTTGCCAAAACGGGAAAATTGGGGTAATATAAATAAGCGCTGTTCGTGAGGACAGCAAAACGAGGATTTTTTCTTTGGAGGAATACCGATTATGACCGCAGGCGAATTTCGTAATGGCGTTACTTTTGAAATGGACGGTCAGGTGCAGCAGGTTATCGAGTTCCAGCATGTAAAGCCGGGCAAGGGTGCTGCTTTTGTTCGCGTCAAGATGAAGAACGTGATCACCGGCGCTGTCACCGAGCGTTCTTTCAATCCGACTGATAAATATGAAACCGCATATGTAGAGCGCCGCGATATGCAGTATCTCTATAACGAGGGCGACCTTTACTACTTCATGGATAATGAAACCTACGAGCAGATCCCGATTGGCAAGGACACGCTCGGTGATGATTTCCGTTTTGTCAAGGAAAATGAAAACGTCAAGGTTTGCTCTTATAAAGGCAGCGTGTTTGCGGTAGAAGCCCCGCTCTTCGTCGAGTTAGAGATCACCGAGACCGATCCGGGCTTCAAGGGAAACACGGCGACCAATACGCTCAAGCCCGCAGTGGTTGAGACCGGCGCTACGGTGCAGGTTCCGCTGTTTATCGAACAGGGCGAACGCATCAAGATTGATACCCGTACAGGCGAGTATCTCGAGCGCTGCAAGAACTGATTGCACAAGCGAATACGGACGGTACGCTTACCGTCCTTTCCATGGACATTTAGCTCAGCTGGAAGAGCATCCGCTTGACGTGCGGAAGGTCGGCGGTTCGAACCCGTCAATGTCCACCATAAAAGCCGTTTCTTCAGAAACGGCTTTTCTTTGTAAATAAGGGAAAAGGAAGCGCGGCGTGCCGCGCTTCCTTTTTATGTTGTTTTGATATCTCTTTTTTTCAGCCAAAGCAGGCTGGCAGTAAGACCCAGGAGCAGGTAAAAGCACGAGCTGATAAGGAATGCCGCCGCACTGCAGTCCATTGGCTCGGTCGGATGGTGGGAACACATCCCAAGACTGAGCAGAGAAAAAGGAAAGTACACGCCGAAGCCTTTGACCAGCGCGGGTAATCCGCAAAATCCACCAAGGATGCCTGTGGCAACGGGAACGGCAAACGACCGGATGACCAGCGCAACGCAAAGCAGCAGCGCCGCCTGCACCGTGAGCGCCCACCAGCCGCGGAATACCCAGTAGACAAGCGCAAATGGAACAGGGGCGGTCAGCCCTGCAAGCTTACCACTAATCAGGAACAGTATACCGATGAAAAGTTGCGTGAGCAGCGTCAAAAAGGATACGACGGAAAGCTTGGAAACCAGCATGACGCTGATAGGGATCGGCTGGGTCATCACGGTGTTCCAGTTGCGGTTGAGGTGTTCCAGACGGCAGACGTAAGCGCAGTAGACGCCGGTCAGGGCAGGAGCGAACAGCGTGCAGTAAAACAGGGCGTGCTGTGTCCAGAGCGAATACCATTGGTCCGTGAGCAGACCCAGGTTATTCAAATAATTCGCCGTACCCAATCCTGCGGACACGATGGGGAGAATGATAAGCGCGAGCCAGATAAACGAGTGATGCAGCTTGCAAAATTCTGCATAGATTGTGCGTAACAGCATGGTTTAGACCTCCTTCCGGATAAAAAGCACGCGGCCAACCCCATAAATCACCAGAAAATATGCGATCAGGCAAAGAAAGCCGCTGAGATTGAAATCGATGAAGTAATAGTCTGAGATATGGGTCGATGCGTCCCACGCCATGCCGGTGTTATACAGGAGCGCGTAATACGCCCATACGAAAGCCTTTTGAAAGCTGGGCGGGAAAAACAGGGAGAACAGTCCGATAAACGAGCCGATCAGCCCGACGATCATGCCGATCATCTGATTTTGGATCTGCAAAGACAGGACAAGCTGTAAGAGCAGGATCGCCAGGGTTGTGACCAAACTGGAGAAAAAATATTCCGTCAGCTTTGTCACCGGTGGGTTTCCGGCAAAACCGCTGCAGATGCCGAACAGCAGGACGACCGCCATTTGCACGGCGAGAAAACCGGTCATGTATGCAGCACCGCAGATCAGCTTCGCGTCGAACAGCGAACCGGTTGGCTGCACGGTTTCAAGCAGCTTGAGGGTTTGCCCCTTATGCTCAATATCAGCCAGACGGGAGGCAACCACGGCCGCGATTACAGGCGTCATCATTGCGTTGAGCATGGGGAAATTATATAGGATCATCGCCCAGCCCTGCTGCAGCTCCCGCTCCGACAGCGCGCGGAGACTGTACAGCCCCCAGGCGAGCTGCGCCGCCAGCATAACCAGCAGGGGGAGCCATATCCGGCGGCGCCTGCATTTGAAAAACTCCATTTTGAGCGCTTTCATAAGCTTGCCGCCCCCTCCGTCAGTTCCAGGAAAATATCCTCCAGGTTTTTGCGGCGTTCTTCAATACGGAGCACGCCAATCCCGCTGTCAGTCAGCAGGGCGACGCAGTGCGCGACTTCTTCGTTTTCCAGCGGCGGCAGAATAATCTCGTCGGCGTCCAAGTCATTAATTACGCCGTCATGGGTCAGGATCGCCTGCGCCAGCGGGTTGTTAAGCGTACGAAGCGCCAAATGATGTTCGCTTTTCTCGTGGAGACGGTCGATCGTATTTTGGTAGACCAGGGCGCCATCCGCAATTACGCCCACATGGGTCGCCATCTGATCGATCTCGCTGAGCAGGTGGCTGGATACCAGCACGGTCATGCCAAAGCGGCGCGGCAGGTCGCAGATCAGCTCACGCATTTCCTGAATCCCCGCAGGATCCAGACCGTTGGTTGGCTCGTCGAGTATCAGCAGGCGGGGATGCGCAAGCAGTGCGGCGGCCAATCCGAGCCGCTGCTTCATACCGAGGGAGTAATGTGCGACCTGCTTGTCCTTTTGGCTGGTCAGGCGAACGATTTCGAGCGCCTCGCGAATATTCTGTTCCGGAACCTTCCGCAGCGTCTGCAGGATCTTCAGATTTTCCTCGCCGGTCAAATGGCCATAATAAGAAGGGGATTCGATCAGGGAACCAATATCCTTTAAGATATCCAGTCGGTTTTTCGCATTCATCCGTTTGCCGAATACGTCTATTTCGCCGCCGGTAGGATGCGCCAGGCCGAGGATCATTTTCAAGGTGGTGGACTTTCCGGCGCCGTTGGGGCCGAGAAAGCCGTATATCGCGCCCTCTGGCACCTGCATGTGCAGGTTCTTGACGCGCAGCGCACCGCCATAGCTCTTGCAAAGCCCTTTTGTTTCAACCAGATTTTGCGTCATAGGGGAACACTCCATTTCTCTTTTTTGTTATATTACAATGATACAATGAGAAGTTTACAATAAGATGAAGCCTACCTTACAATTACCTTACTTTTTTACAAATAGACCGAAATATGTGTTATCATAGCTGGGGTGATGCAATATGCGGGATATTTATAGCTGCAAAATATTAATTGTGGATGACGAGGCGGCGCTCTGCAATATGATAAAGGAGATTTTAATGCAGGCGGGCTTCCTCGCGGTATATACCGCGCAAAGCTGTACGGAGGCGCGGCGGGCGGTGGGCGATATCAGGCCGGAGGCGATCCTGCTGGATGTGATGCTGCCGGACGGCGATGGCTTTTCGCTGCTGCAGGAGCTGCGGCAGGAAAGAGATATCCCTATTCTGTTCCTTTCCGCACGCGATGCGGATGCGGATCGTCTGCACGGACTCGGTTTAGGGGCGGATGATTATATCGCCAAGCCTTTTCTTCCGCAGGAACTGGTGCTGCGGCTGACCGCGGTGCTCCGGCGTTCCTATGCCGCAAATCTGCAAAATGCGGGGGAGTGTCTATCGCTGGGGGAAACGGTTGTGGATTGGGGCAGCGGGCTGGTGCTTCGTGACGCGAACTCCACGCCGCTGACCGCAAAGGAATACGCGCTGTTGCGCAAGCTCGCGGATAATCGGGGCAATATTGTTACCATAGACGCGCTGTGCCGCGCCGTGTGGGACGAGGAAAATTTTGGATACGAAAATACGCTTATGGTGCATATCCGCCGGCTGCGGGAAAAAATTGAAGATAATCCCTCCAAGCCGCGCTGGCTGCTGACGGTGCGCGGCCTTGGGTACAAGCTCACACGGGAGGATAGGCAATGAAGGGTCTTGGCAGGATACTCGGACGGTATGTAGGCGCGGCAATCGGCGTGGGGCTGTTTTTGTTGATCTTGAATCTGGGTGTGATGCTGGGCTTCATTTTGCATTGTTCGGATGAGAAACCCAGACCGGAGGACCGCGTCGAGGTCATCGCTGACGGGATTGAGCGTCAGACGGACGGATGCTTTGCTGTTTCCGCAGAAGCGCGTCGGGCAATGGAGGAGCGTTATGCTTGGGCAATGCAGCTTGACGACAGTGGCGCTGTTGTTTGGAGCGACCGCATGCCGGAAAACCTGCCCCGGCAGTATACGGCGGGAGAGATCGCCTCCTTTTCCCGCTGGTACCTGAAGGATTATCCGGTTTATGTTTGGTCGGATGAGGATGGATTGCTGGTACTTGCCAGTGAGCCGGGCAGCGAGTGGAAATACCTGATGCGGGCCTCCGCCTATACGATCGAACAATTGTCGGTATGGGCGCCCGGCGTACTGGCGCTGAACCTGCTGGTCGCGCTAGCGCTTGCGTTGCTGCTTGGTTGGCGCATGTACCGCGCCGCCGCGCCGCTTGCGGAGGGCATCGGCGCGCTGGCAAAGGGGGAGGGAACGCAGCTTGCTGAACGAGGTGTGCTGGGACAGCTTTCCGCCGACTTGAATCGGGTCTCCCGCCAGCTTTCCACGCAGCGGACGATGCTGCAGAAGCGCGACCGGACACGTACCGAGTGGATCGCAGGCGTTTCGCACGATATCCGCACCCCGTTGTCCCTGGTACAGGGGAATGCGGCGCAGTTGGAAAGCAGCGGAGTGCTGCCGGAGGAGGCGCGGCGCAAAGCGCGCATCATCCGTGAACAGAGCCAGCGGATTGGTCGCCTGGTGAGCGATCTGAACCTGGCCTCCAAACTGGAATACGAGCTGCAACCACTGCACCAGGGAAGTTTTCGGCCAGCGGCGATGCTGCGCGCAGCGGCGGCCGAACTGCTCAATATGCTGTCAGACGATCGGGTATCGCTGGAGGTGGATATCCCATCCGAGGCCGGCGCCTTGACGGTGACAGGAGACGAAACGCTGCTCCGGCGTGCGGTGGATAATTTATTGCGCAACAGCGTCTTTCACAACGCTGGAAGCGTTCATATCAAGCTGTCCCTTTCCGTTTCTGCGCAGTCCTGGTCGGTCTCGGTTGCCGATAACGGTGCCGGTCTTCCGCAGGCGGCACTGGCGCAGATGCGGCGCCCCGCTGGGGAGCAGCTGCCGCAGCACGGCCTTGGGATTGTGCTGGTGCGCCAGATCACCCGCGCACACGGAGGCAAGGCGCGGTTTGTCAATACCCAGCCGGGGCTGTTGGCGACGCTCAGCTTTCCGCGGAAAGGGTGACCTGAACCATGACAAAAACCGTCAAATTCAGCCGGCTGTTTTTGTGGAATATTTTTGGCTGTGCACCTCTTTTCCTACTATATATGGTATGCTATAATTATTTTTGCTACTAAATAATATGAGTGAGGAAAAATGATGGTACGCGTTATCAAAAAGGATCACACCAAAGAAGCATTCAATATACAAAAGGTTGTTATTGCCGTTAATAAATCGGCAAACCGTGTGCTGTATACCTTCACGGAGGATGAGCTCAAAGCGATCTGCGGCCATGTGGAAGGATACATCCGAGATCACGGCATGACAGAGGTGCAGATTTGGCAGATGCACAATATTGTGGAGGCTGCGCTGGAGGCCGTGCGGCCGGAAGTCGCCAAAAGCTATCGCGATTACCGCAACTACAAGCAGGACTTTGTCGGCATGCTGGATAGTGTGTATCAGAAGAGCCAGTCCATCATGTATATCGGGGACAAGGAGAACTCCAATACGGATTCCGCGCTGGTTTCCACCAAGCGCAGCCTGATTTTCAACCAGCTCAATAAGGAGCTGTACCAGAAGTTTTTCATGAATACGGAGGAGCTGCAGGCCTGCCGAGACGGTTATATTTATATTCACGATATGTCCGCGCGCCGCGATACGATGAACTGCTGCCTGTTTGACGTAGAACATGTACTCAAAGGCGGCTTTGAAATGGGAAACCTGTGGTATAACGAACCGAAAACGCTCAACGTGGCGTTCGATGTGATCGGGGACATCGTGCTGTCCGCTGCCAGTCAGCAATATGGCGGCTTTACCGTACCCTCGGTCGATCTTTTGCTGGAACCGTACGCGGAACGCAGCTACAACCTGCTGACTGAAAAATACAGCCGCTTGGGGCTGGCTGCGGATGCAGTCGAAAAAGAGGTCATGGCGGATATACTGAATGATTTCGAACAGGGGTTCCAGGGCTGGGAGTACAAATTCAACACGGTGGCCTCTAGTCGCGGCGACTATCCGTTCATCACGATGACCATGGGTACCGGTACGGGCCGGTTTGCTAAGCTCGCTTCGATCACAATGCTGCATGTCCGCCGGAAAGGGCAGGGAAAAAAGGGGCAGAAAAAGCCGGTGCTGTTCCCTAAAATCGTTTTTCTTTACGATGAGGAGCTGCACGGCCCCGACAAACCGCTGGAGGATGTGTTTGAGGCGGGGATATTATGCTCCTCCAAGGCCATGTATCCGGACTGGCTCTCGCTTTCGGGGGAAGGGTATGTTCCCAGCATGTATCAAAAATACGGCGCAATCGTCAGCCCGATGGGGTGCCGCGCTTTCCTTTCCCCGTGGTATGAGCGCGGCGGCATGAAGCCGGCGGATGAAGAGGATAAGCCGGTATTCATCGGTCGTTGGAATATCGGCGCGGTATCACTGCATTTGCCGATGATTTACGCCAGAGCGCAGCAGGAGAATCGCCCATTCCATGAGGTGCTGGACTACTATCTCGAACTGATCCGTAAGCTGCATATCCGCACATATGCGTACCTGGGGGAGATGCGCGCCTCCACCAACCCGCTGGCCTACTGCGAGGGCGGCTTTTATGGCGGCCATCTCAAGCCGTCGGACAAGATCAAGCCCATCATGAAAACCGCGACTGCCTCGTTCGGTATCACCGCGCTCAATGAGCTGCAGGAGCTGTATAACGGAAAATCCCTAGTGGAGGACGGCGCTTTTGCGCTCGAAACCCTGGAATACATTAACCGGAGGGTCAATCAGTTCAAGGAGGAGGACGGAAACCTCTACGCGATTTACGGAACGCCCGCCGAAAGCCTTTGCGGACTTCAGGTAGAGCAATTTCGGAAAAAGTATGGTATAATCGAAGGGGTGTCCGATCGGCCTTATGTGTCCAACAGCTTCCACTGCCATGTGACCGAAGAACTGACCCCGATCGAAAAACAGGACTTGGAGGGACGCTTCTGGAACCTGTGCAACGGCGGCAAGATCCAGTATGTAAAATACCCGATCGATTATAATCTGGAGGCTATCCGCACACTGGTGCGCCGCGCGATGCGTCTGGGATATTATGAAGGCGTCAACCTGTCCCTGTCCTACTGCGACGACTGCGGACACGAGGAGCTGGCGATGGATGTATGCCCCAAGTGCGGCAGCCGCAACCTGACCAAGATCGACCGTATGAACGGATATCTTTCCTATTCACGCGTCAAGGGCGACACCCGCCTGAACGACGCAAAAATGGCGGAGATCGCGGAAAGGAAAAGCATGTAATGCGCTACCACAACATCACAAAGGACGATATGCTCAATGGAGAGGGCCTGCGCGTCGTGCTGTGGGTCGCTGGCTGCGGCCATGCATGCCCCGGCTGCCATAATCCGGTGACGTGGGACGCGCAGGGAGGCATTCCGTTCGATCAGGCGGCAAAAAACGAGCTGTTTGCCGAGTTGGAAAAGGATTATGTTTCGGGCGCCACTTTTTCGGGCGGCGATCCGCTTTTTCCGGTGAACCGTGATACGGTGGGGGCGCTGTGCCGCGAGATCCGGCGGCGTTTTCCGAAAAAAACCATCTGGCTGTATACGGGCTATCAGTGGGAGGAAATCGAGAACCTGCCATTTTTGGACGCAGTAGATGTTGTCGTGGACGGACGCTTTGTGCAGGAGCGGGCGGATCCGCAGCTCCATTGGCGAGGAAGCGCCAATCAGCGGTTGATCGATGTACGGCGGTCGCTGACGCAGCGTGTTCCCGTTTTGCTGAAAGAAAACACATAGAGAGGAAGAGCGAGCAGATATGCAGAAAATCGCGAAATTTTACAAGGTATCGGAGAAACAATTTATCGATGACTGGTGCGCAGAAACCGGCTGTTCGGTATCCGAGGCAAGAATGGTCTACCAGAAAATCCGTCTGCCGCGCCGCGCGACCGTAGGCTCTGCGGGGTATGATTTCTTTGCGCCCGAAGCCTTTTCGCTCGTGCCGCATGAAACCATAAAAATCCCCACCGGTATCCGCGCGGAAATCGCGGAAGGATGGGTCCTGCAAATCTATCCCCGTTCGGGCCTGGGGTTCAAATACCGCCTGCAGATGGATAATACGGTGGGAATCATTGACAGCGATTACTTCACGGCAAAAAATGAAGGACATATCTTTATCAAAATGACCAATTCCAACCGACAGGGGAAGACGCTCTCCATCGTGGGGGGAGAAGGGTTCGCACAGGGGATTTTCCTGCCTTTCGGCATAACCGAAGACGATGACGCGGACGGAGAACGCACCGGAGGCTTTGGCAGCACAACAAAATAACAGAGGGACCGCCGGCTGGCGGTCCCTTTTTTGTCACCATCTCCGGATACGCTGCTTATACTGATGACAGGAGCGTGATGTGCAATGTTCTGCCGTGGGCAAGCGATCGGTTTGGCGTTGATCAGTTTGGGACTTGGCCTGCTTGTCGGCAGCATATGTCCGTCCGGCCTGCTGCTGTGGCTGCTGGCGCTCGCATTGATCGCGGCAGGCGTGTTTTTGTTTCAATGCTGATAACTGGGGAGGTGGAGGCATGAAAGTGGTCATTTGGAAAAGCCCGAAATATCTGCGCGGTATTCTTTGCAAGCTGTTCCATATTACATGAGGGAAAAGCAGAGGCAGAAAAGCCTCTGCTTTTTTCATATTCAGCAAAAAGGGAACATATCGTTAAACAGGAGCAGCAGTGAAACAAAGGAGGCAGCATCAATGGAACTGAATCAAACAAGCATCTGCTACTATGACAAAAGGCTTGCAGGGATTTCCTCCTGCACCGAGTCTTCCGACTCGATCGTTCCGGATACCTTTCCGGACATCGGAAGGGTCATTTGCGCGTATGGAACGGCAGCGGTCAAGGACCGCACACCGCAGAACGGACGTCTGCTGATTTCCGGTGCCGTGCAGACGACCATATTGTACCAGCCGGAAAACGCGGAAGGGCTGCGCAGGCTGTCCGTTCCCATCAGCTTTGCCTATATAGAGGAGTGTGACGGGCTGGATGCGGATGCCGTCTGTTATGTATCGTGCCGTGTTGCGGCGGTGGACGCAGTGCCGGTCAACAGCCGGAAACTGAACGTCAGCGCTCAGCTCTGCTTTGAGGTGGAATGCTATTGCAAGGCTGATTGTCAGGTTACAGAGGGCGTTGAGCTGCCGCAGATACAGATGCTGCGCACGCCCCATACAGTTACCGTTGTACAGCAGGCGCATAGCTGCCCGATTACGATTTTGGAAGACGTGACGCTGCAGGATGCGAACGACCTACAGCTCCTGCATACGGCCTGCACGCTGAAAAGCACGGAATGCCGCGCGATGCGTGGGAAAGTTGTGCTGAAAGGCGAGGCAGTCCTGCAATGCCTTGCGCTGCAGGAGGATGATGCGGTTCGCGTGCTTTCAAACAGCACGCCGTTTACGCAGATATTGGAGATCCCAGACCTGGAAGAGAGCGATCCGGTATCGGTCCGTTTGGCGGCGCACGAGGTCGACTGCCGTTTGGAGTCGGATGGGCTGCTTTCGTATACGATATCGGCGGAGGCCGCTTTCACGGTGCGCGGCACCAAAAGCATCCAGCAGATCGACGACATGTATATCCCTGGGAAAACGTTGCAGATCCAAGAGGAAAAGGCGGCGCTCCATTCTATGCCGCCGCTGACGCCGTTTGCCGCGGAGGTGAATGAAACACTGCAGACCGCGCAGCATGTGTCCCATATCATACACGCCGGCGCTGTCTGCTGCGGGGCGAAGAGAAATACCACGACCAATACGCTGCAGCTCACGGTGGCGGTGCAGGTTTTATATCTGAACGATGAACAGCAGCTTTCTGCGTTGCAGCGCACGCTGCCCTTGACCGCCTCCTGTACCGCTATGGGCGAGCTGTCCCAGATCGAACTGAATGCCCGCGCCGCAGCAGCAGGCGAAACCGGACTGCTTCTATCAGTGGCGGTATCCGGTATGGCAGCGCTGGAGGAGCGCTGCGTGTTCCGCAATATCACCGCATTAGAGGAAAGTGAAGCCCCAAAAAACAACGATGGTGTTACATTGGTGCTGCGTTACATCGATCAGGAGCAGGCGCTTTGGGAAGTAGCCAAAAGCTGCGGCACGACCATGGAAGCAATCCGACGGGCAAATGATTTACCGCCGGATGCGGTCAGCGCGTCGAAAACCATGCTCCTGATTCCGATACAGGCTTGAAAGGCAGGGATATTATGGAAAATCAAATTTATAATCAAATCAGCGCCCGCACCGGCGGCGATATTTATATCGGCGTGGTCGGACCGGTACGCACCGGCAAATCGACGCTGATTAAGCGTTTTATGGAGACCATGGTCCTGCCGGGCATGGATAACGTCTATAAACGCGAACGCGCGCGCGATGAACTGCCGCAATCGGGTACCGGACGGACGATCATGACCGCGGAACCGAAATTCGTTCCGGAGGAGGCGGCGGAGATCGCCCTTCCGGACGGAGGCTCCTGTCGGGTCCGCCTGGTAGACTGCGTCGGTTATCTGGTCGATGGCGCGCTGGGCAGCATGGAGGACGACGCGCCGCGCATGGTATCCACACCGTGGCGGGAGGAACCGATGACGCTGGCTGAGGCGGCCGAGGTCGGCACGCATAAGGTGATCGGAGAGCATTCGACGATCGGCCTTGTCGTTACGACCGACGGAAGCTTTACAGAGATACCGAGGGAAAGCTATGAACCGGCTGAGCGGCGGGTGATCGAGGAGCTGACCCAGATGGGCAAGCCGTTTGTCGTTTTGGTGAATTCCGCTGACCCGCGCGGTGAAACAGCGCAGACAGTCTGCAGTACGCTCAGGGAGCGGTACCAGGTTGAACCGGTCGCAGTCAACTGCATGGAACTGGACGACAAGGGGATCGCGGATATCCTGCAGCAGGTGCTGTATGAATTTCCGGTGAAAGAGATCGGATTTGTTCTGCCGAGATATATCGGCGCCCTGCCTGACGGACACCCCGTACAATCCAGCGTTTACCGCTCCATCCGCTCCTCGGCGCGTGCAGGACAGAGGATGCGCGATGTCCGCGCCATGTGCGGGGCGATTGCGGAAAATGATTATATCGGAAGGGTGGATATCGACCAGCTCGCGTTGGGTACCGGCGCGGCGCGCCTTAAGGTGGATATTCCGGAAAGCGTGTTCTACAGTATCGTTGGGGAACAGACCGGTATCCATATTGGGGATGCGGCCGACCTGATTTCCGTACTCGATGATTTCTCCAAGGTCAAGCAGCAGTATGAGCGTCTGCGAGGTGCGCTGGATCAGGTATATCAGACCGGCTATGGAATTGTCATGCCGTCGGTTGACGAGCTTTCCCTGGAGGCACCGGAGATCGTCCGGCAGGGAGGGCGGTACGGCGTCCGTCTGCGTGCGTCCGCCCCCTCGATCCATCTGATGCGCGCCAATATCAAAGCCGAGGTCAACCCAATCGTAGGAACGGAGAAACAGTCCGAAGAATTGGTGCATTATCTGCTCAGTGAATTTGAAGAGCAGCCGGAAAAAATCTGGGACACCAATATTTTCGGGAAATCCCTCAACGAGCTGGTGCGGGAGGAATTATCGCATAAGCTCAGCCGCATGCCGGATGATGCACGCGGGAAAATACGGGAAACGCTGGAAAAAATCATTAACGAAAGCGCAGGCGGTTTGATCTGCATTATCCTGTAAGTCATGTTGGAAAAAGCGCGCCCTCTCCTGAGGGCGCGCTTTTTCTGTCAAACCCCTTATAAGGCAGGGCGGAAGCCTTGCCAATCGCTATATATTGTGTTATGATAAATCCGTATGAATATCGACACCTTGGAGGGAGTTTGTTGGACAAGCATGTTTTTGTCATCAATGGCAGCGGAGGCGTTGGGAAAGACACTGTCTGCGTGGCGGCGGCCCGATTTTGGAAAGCGGAAAACATCTCGTCAATCACTCCGATCCTGGATGTCGCGTACGCGGCCGGATGGGACGGACGGAAAACGCCGGAAGCGCGCCGCTTCCTGTCCCGCTTAAAAGAGGTATGCACGGAATTCAACGATCTGCCGTTCTCCTATTGTATGGAGCGGTACCACCGCTTTCTGCAGGGAGACGCCCAAATCCTGTTTGTCCATATTCGGGAGCCGGAGGAAATCGACCGATTCCGGTCGGCTGTTGGGGAAAGCTGCTCCACAATTCTGGTGCGGCGCCCTGCCTTGGAGCAGGCGCGCGGCGCTTTGGGAAACCGTTCGGATGACGGCGTACTGGAATATTCCTACGATGGTGTTTTCCAGAATGACGGCGACTTGGACGGCCTGCCTGAAAAGGTGCATGATTTTTTTCGTGCCTTTTTCGGGAGATAAGCGCGCATTTTTATTACAGTTTGGTTGAATCGGTTGACAATCCCGTGCGGGACACGGTATAGTGAAGCGTACCAATAACCGGCCTGGTACGGTTAATGCCCATCAGGATAGAGAACAGAAAGGAATACGAGTATGAGCGAAGAAAAAAAGCAGCAGAACATGCCGGTCCAGAAAGGCGGCGCACACGTCGCCAAAAGCGGCTCCAACGTATCCACGGTTTCCGCGCAGGGGGGAAGCGCGGGGGCTGACAGCGAGGCGTCGGGCATGCCGAAACGCAACAAATATGCCGATAAAATGAATCAGAAAAAGAGCAGGCTCAACAAAGGCGTGCGCATTGGCATCGGCGTTGCGGTGGTGGTGCTTCTGATCGCACTGGGCATCTTCCTTGTTCTGAAGTCCCGCAATGCGGGGACGGAGGAAACGGTTACGCAAACAGCGACCGCCAGCCGGGGCATGCTGGAAACCTACATAGAGGGAAGCGGCAGCACCGCCGCCAAAAAGCGCGAGGAGCTTGGCAGAGATTTGAAGGGAACGGTCAGCGAGGTTCTGGTAGAGGTAGGGGATGAGGTCAAAAAAGGGGACAAGCTTGTTGTCGTCAACCCGACCGAAACCCGCAAGGAGCTGGAAACTGCAGAGGATGAGCTGGCAGACGCACGCCGTGGTGTCACTGATGCGCAGGCCGAGGTGACCAAGGCGCAGAACGCGGTCAGCACGGCCCAGAAGCGGATCGGCAAGCTGGCAATCACCGCGCCGTTTACCGGAAAGATTATTCCGGTCACTGACTCGGAGGGTAAAAGCACGACCTACCATGTCGGGCAGCAGCTCAGCGAAGGGGAGATCGTCGGCTATATGGTCGACGACAGCAAAATGAAGCTTTCGCTGTATTTCAGCGCGGCGTATGCGAACGATATCAAAAGCGGACAGACTGCGACGGTTTCTGTTCCGTCCGCGATGAGTTCGGTCTCGGGTACGGTTTCCGCGGTCGAAAGCGCGCAGAAGGTTTCTGCAGAAGGCGTCAAGCTGTTCCGTGTCGTCATTTCCATGGATAATCCCGGAACGCTCACCAAGGACATGATGGCGACCGCGACGATATCCACCAGCTCCGCGGGAGAGGTTTATCCGGCTGAATCCGGAACGCTGGAATACAGCCGCGAGGAAGCGGTGACCGTGCAGACCGGCGGTGAGATCAAAACGCTCAACGGTCTGGATTACTACAGCTACAGCAGCGGCGCCACGATTATGACCTTAACGAGCGACAGCGCACAGGACGAACTGAAAAATGCGCAGAATACCGTGGTGACCGCACGCAACGGCGTGACAAACGCGCAGAAGCAGGTCCAGGCAAAGCAGGAGCGGATCACGGAGCTGAAAAAGCTGATCGCGGATTCCACCATCAAATCGCCGATCGACGGCGTGGTCGTCAGCCTGAACGCGTATACGGAGCAGGATGTCGGCGGCACCGAGCCGCTCGTCGTGGTCGCGGACCTGAACGATATCATTGTAAACGCGGATATCATGTC
Source organism: Agathobaculum massiliense (assembly GCF_900291975.1). Classification (GTDB taxonomy): domain Bacteria; phylum Bacillota; class Clostridia; order Oscillospirales; family Butyricicoccaceae; genus Agathobaculum; species Agathobaculum ammoniilyticum. Next base: position 225,760 of record NZ_OMPN01000001.1, on the reverse strand, counting down.
CACCGACGTTTCCGCCGTACAGCCCGGCCAGCCCGCGGTGATGACCATGTATACAAACGACGGCACGCTGACGCTGACCGGTACCGTGGAGTCGATCGCGCTGGAACCGACTCAGAACAACAATGGCGGCCAGGGCAGCATGGCGACGTTCCCCGCTGTAATTGCCATTGATCCGATTGAGGGACAGTCCATTTCCATCGGCATGGGCGTGGAATATCAGATCACGACCGCATCCTCCTCAGATTGTCTGATGGTCCCATCCTCCGCGATCGTATACGCCGAAGAAGGCGCAGCGGTTTTTGCCAAGCCGCTGGTTGATGAAAACGGCGAGGAGATTCCGTTCAGCGAAACGCTGCCTATTCCGGAGGGGACGGAGGGCATCCCGCCCGAATTCCAGCTCGTTCCGGTTGAAACGGGTATTTCCGATTCCTCCAATACCGAGATCCTGTGGGGGATCGAGGAAGGGACGACGGTGTATCTGTCCGGCCCGCAGGACCTGTACGCTGAAATGGGTATGGGCGTAGCCGTAGGCTAAAGGAGGGCGCGATGTTTGGAAAGAACAAACCGCCCATTGCCGAGCAGCAGACGGATTATTCTTCCGACCTGCTGATCGATGTGCGGCAGATGAGCAAGATTTATAATGAAGGCAAGGAGAACGAAGTACGTGCGCTTGATAATATATCCCTGACCGTGCCGTGGGGGGAGTTCCTTTGCATCCTTGGGCAGTCCGGCTCGGGAAAATCCACGCTGATGAATATTCTGGGCTGCCTGGATATTCCGACCTATGGGACCTATTACCTGAACGGCCAGGCGGTCAGCGACATGAAGCCCTCTGTACTTTCCGGTATCCGCAACCGTGAGATCGGATTCATCTTCCAGGGCTTCAACCTGATTCCCGCGTTGACAGCGCTGGAAAACGTGGAGCTGCCGCTGATCTACCGCGGCCTTGGACGGGAGGAGCGACACCAGCTCGCGGTGGATGCGCTGACATCGGTAGGGCTGGAAAAACGCATGTCACACCGTCCGGGGGAAATGTCCGGCGGCCAGCAGCAGCGTGTTGCGATTGCGCGGGCTGTTGCGGCAAAGCCGCCGATCATCATGGCGGACGAGCCAACCGGCAATCTGGATTCCGCCTCCGGTCTGGATATCATGCAGAAGCTTACCGCGCTCAACGAGCAGGGTACGTCCATTATCCTTATCACGCACGATAACCATTTGGCGCAGATGGCGCGGCGAATCGTAACGATTCAGGACGGCCGCATCATTTCCGACGAAGCGGGAAAGGGAGGGCTTGACGAATGAACTGGCTCCAAACCGTACGCATGGCGTTCAAGTCCATCCTGAACAATAAGGTCCGCTCTATCCTGACCATGCTGGGCATCATTATCGGCGTGGCCTCGGTCATCGCAATCGTGTCCTCCATTCAGGGTACGAGTAAGTTGCAGCGCCTGCAATACGAAGCAATGGGTGTCAACCGTATCGATGTATTCGGTTACGGCGGACGCAGCAAGGACTGGAAGGATTTCGAGGAATATCTGGATACCGAGCTGGCGGACAAGGTTTCCGCCTGGTCGCCGCAGATCCAATACTATGACTGGCAGAGCGACGGCGTCCAATACCGGACGAAAAAGCTTTCCAACGATTCCGATAACAACGGCTGGACTAATATGTATTTCGGCAACGAGCATTACGGAGAGGTGAGCAACCTCACAATTTCAGCCGGACGCGACCTGTCCAAAGCGGATTGCGATAACCGCGCAAAGGTCTGCGTTATTGGCGAAACGCTACGCAAATACTTTTTCGGTGCTATGAGTCCGATTGGTCAGGAACTGCGTATCGGTGGCAAAAGCTTTGAAATCGTCGGTGTGTACAAGGGGAAATTCAGCGGCAAGCTCAATACGCAGGATCAGATGCTGGTTATGCCATATACCCTGCAAAGCTCCATGATGAGTACAAGCTATTTCGACAGCAAAAATTATATTATCAAAGCAGCCGCCACCGAGGATATCGCAGAGCTTACCGAAACGCTGCTTCCGGAGTATATGCAGAGCCGGTGCGAATCCTTTTCCGCCTACTCAGACAGCCAGTATCAGGAGCAGCAGGAGGCGTCTTCCAACCTGCTCGCGCTGCTTGGCGGCGGTGTGGCGGGCATTTCGCTTCTGGTCGGCGGCATCGGCATTATGAATATCATGCTGGTTTCTGTTACGGAGCGCACGCGCGAAATCGGTATTCGTATGGCGATCGGTGCGCGGAAACGCGATATTATCGGTCAGTTTCTGGTGGAGGCGGCTGTCGTATCCTGTTGCGGCGGCGTGATCGGTATTATCGTCGGCTGTTTCCTGTCGGCCATATTGGGCAATTTCATGGTCGCGCGGCAGATGGCGCAGAACACCTATCTACCATCGATCGAGCACTTTACGGTACTGCCGTCGATTGGTCTGATTCTGGGGGCGTTCCTGTTCTCTGCATTGCTCGGCATTATATTCGGCCTGTATCCGGCCAACAAGGCATCCAACCTGCAGCCGGTTGACGCGCTGCGCACCCAGTAAAGAAAGGAAAAGGTAGGAATGAAAAAAAGATTACTCAGCCTGTGTCTGGCATTTCTTTTTGCGATCACCCCTGCTTCGGCATCGTTTACCGACATCACGGACAGCAAGCTTTCGCAGACCGTCTCCGTCTTGGACGCGTTAGGGATCATGCAGGGGGTGGGGGGAAACCGGTTTGATCCAAATAGCGCGCTGACAAGAGCGCAGTTCTGTAAGCTGGCGGTGACCGCGCTGGGCGTTTCCGATGTAAGCGCCTATGGCAGCTATACGATCTTTCCGGACGTTAAAAGCTCACATTGGGCCGCGCAATATATCAATGCCGCAGTGCGCCATCCTGATCTGAAAGAATACTCCATTATCCGCGGCTATGCGGACGGCACCTTTGGTCCGGACAAGACTGTTAACTTCGGAGAAGTCTGCACCATGCTGCTGCGTATGCTGGGCTATACGGAGGCCGACATCGGCCCGTTTTGGCCGGCGGACTATATCGCCCGCGCGCAGTCCCTCGGCCTGACGGAAAACGTATCGCTTACCAACGCCACAGCGGCCGTGAAGCGCGGCGATGCGGCGACCCTGCTACTCAATACGCTGGGGACAGAACTGAAAGGCGATAACTCCGGCATGCTGCTGAATAAGATATCCTCTTCTACCATTGAAAACTGTATTTTGCTGGCGACCAGCGAAACGGATTCCTCGCTGGCACCCAATGAAGCGATTTTCTATGAAAACGGCTCTCTGAATGAGTCCCCGCGCAAGACCGCGGGTACGCTGGACAAAAGCCTGATCGGCGTTTACGGAACGATCGTGATCGGCAAGGAAGGGGATAAGGTCGCGGTAGGCGTCGTTCCCAACAATAATAAGATCGAGAGCTACACTGTAACGAGCGCGGCGGCCGACAGTATCTCGACCAGCACGCAGACCCTCCGCCCCAACCGAGACACAGATCTCTATGTTGCACGGGAGAAAAAGCTGGATAAGTTTTCAAATATGTGGGCGGGGATTCAACATGGCGACACCCTGACGCTCTACTACGACGAGTATGGCGCGCTGCAGCTGATGGCGGTCCTGCCGTCCGCGACCTCGTCCAGCGACACCTCTTTCGTTTACGGCCTTGCGACCTCCGTCAATATTCCGGAGGGATATCAGATCATCAAGAACGGCGCGGTGATCGACCGCTCCAGGATTAAAAAATACGATGTGGTTACGCTCGATCCCGCAAATCGCCAGGCGGTCGTTTCGGATGCCAAGATCAGCGGATGCTACACTAAGGGCGAGCCGTCTTTCGCCTATCCACAGACGGTAGAGCTGTTCGGCGGGCAGTCCTATTCGATCTCCGACCGCGCGGCTGCCTCGTTCGAGGATATCAAGCTCAAGGATTATATCACGCTGCTGTTCAGCGAAGCGGGCGATGTCATCGCCGCCTATCCGAAAAACATGGTCAGCGCGGACATGCAGGGGATCGTTACCGCAGTAGATGGGAAAAAGGTGACGGTCGTACTGACCAATGGGTTGACCCTGCATATCCAGGCCGAAGCGGAGAGCCTGGACGAACTGATGGGCCGCTTGGTTTCGGTCGGACAGTCCTCTAACGGTTCGGCGTATCTGACAAAAAGAGCGCTTACCGGCAGGGTATCCGGAAACTGGTCGATTGCAGATGGCAAGATCGGAAATTCCGTGGTATCGCCCAAGGTTCGGATTTATGAAGAGGTTGCGCCGGGCGCGCCCTTGTCAGCAATCGCCCAGTCGGATATCGATCTGGCTTCGGTGTCGTCCAGTCAGATCCGTTATACGGTGATCGACAACGCGGGTACTGTAACCAACATTATTTTAGGCGACGTAACCGGCGATAGCTGGATTTATGGTATCGGCTCCGGCTCCAGCCGCGGCGAGGATGACAACAAGGAATACTATGCCGGTATCAAGTATTGGGACGGCTCAAAAACCGTATCCGAGGAATATCGGGTAGACGCTCTGCCGGGCGGCTTGAACGGGAGTGCGATCGGCATACCAAAGGGGTATAAAAACGGGAGCAGCGCTGTGAACCGCTCGTTCTCAACGCTTCCGCTCAAACTGGTCGATACGGTATCGGTTTCCGCGTTTGACGGGGCTACCGGCGTTCGGACCAGGGACGGGTATTACAATCTGACGGATGATATCGGTGTTTATGTATCCGACCGCAGGGAATTTATTTCCCTGCAAAATGCAAAAGGCAATTATACGAATTTCCGCCTGTACGCAAATAAAAATGCGGAGGATGGCGGGAAAATCCGCATGATTATCGCATCTTAGGAGGCTAAAGGTCATCACTTTATAGCCGGTTAGCATCCCGTTTCAAAGCTGGATAAAAAGGCTCCGCCACATTGGCGGAGCCTTTTCCGATAGACGGTTATTTTTTACGATTGTACAGTTCTGCCACAATTCCAATAATAATGGATAGCAGATAGATACCGCCCCAAATCGCCCAGCCGTAATGGCCGTGTCCATACGGCGCTCCCGCAGGATTAGGGCCAAACACAATGCCGGCGAGCAAACCGAGTGCAAAGGCAATCAGCGTGACAAATGAAAACCGATGCTTGCCGAAAAGAGAAGGGACAGCAGAAATTGCCATTGCAATCCAGAACAGATTGCTGCTGAGCAGCCAGCCATAAAGGTAACTATTGCTTCCGGATAGTTTTGCAGATACCAGCCAACCAAGCAGGCTGACATTGGACCGGTCGCACCAGATTAAACGGCCAATCAGATAGACCGTGAGATACGCGCAGACAACGATCAAGGCCGAAACCAGGTTCTCTTTCCGTCTCTTCCTTTTGTCTGCTCGTTTCCTCTCGTCTTCCATCCTGAAAAGAGTATAAAACTGTTCAACAGCAGATGAATTGGCAGCATTTCCTGTATCGAGCAGCATATCGACTGTTGTGCCGAATAGCTCTGCTAATTTGAACAGGTTCTCTGTGTTAGGGGCTGACTGGTCTGCTTCCCATTTGGTGACGGCCTGACGGCTTACGCCGATCAGATCAGCGACCTTCTCCTGTGACATTCCCGTATTTTGCCTGCAGGCTTTGATCCTTTCTCCCACTGTCATAGAAAACACCTCTTTTCAATCAAGAGTATACCGGAAATTATTGTTTTTGGCTACAACTATATGGCAACTGGCGGTTGCATCGCAAATTTTTTGGGGGAGTGTTGTTGCTTTAATAAATGCCCCTATAGGTCGTCAGCTTTGGCGGTTTTTGTTGACATTAGGCTGGGAAAGCGGTATAATATACGCGATAGAAAATGCGATGACGAAACGAGTTTTCCAACGGAGTGATCCAAAGAGAGAGGGATCTGGTGCAACCCCTTGTTCAGTCCGGAAAACGGCCACTTCCGAGCAGCCTGTAAAAAACAGGCCGGTCAGGTTCCCGATATCGAACCGCTGAGATGCGTTTTACAGCGCAGATCAGGGTGGTACCGTGGAAGCATGCTTTCGCCCCTGACAGGATTGGGCGGAGGCTTTTTTTATTTGTCATATTAAATTTTGGAGGATAAATGTTATGCAGTACAGAGGCTTGAACGAGCTGCGCGAAATGTATCTGAAGTTTTTTGAAACCAAGGGACATCTGCGCTTGCCGAGCTTTTCGCTCATTCCGCAGAACGACCCGTCGCTTCTGCTGATCAATTCCGGTATGGCGCCGATGAAGCCCTTTTTTACCGGCGAGCAGGAGCCGCCGCGCCATCGTGTGACGACCTGCCAGAAGTGCATTCGAACAGGCGATATTGAGAACGTCGGCAAGACTGCGCGGCACGGCACGTTTTTTGAAATGTTAGGCAATTTCTCTTTTGGCGATTATTTCAAAAAAGAAGCGATTGCCTGGAGCTGGGAATTCCTGACCAGTCCGGAGTGGGTCGGCATTGATCCGGAGCTTTTGTATCCGTCCATCTATGTGGATGATGACGAGGCGTTTGAAATCTGGAACAAGGATATCGGCATTCCGGTGGAGCGGATTTTCCGCTTCGGCAAGGAAGACAATTTCTGGGAGCATGGCTCCGGCCCGTGCGGTCCCTGCTCGGAAATCTACTACGACCGCGGACCAGAGTTCGGCTGCGGCAAGCCCGGCTGCACGGTCGGCTGTGACTGCGACCGGTATATGGAGGTTTGGAACAATGTATTTTCCCAGTTCGATAATGACGGACAGGGGAATTACACCGAATTAAAGCAGAAGAATATCGATACCGGCATGGGGCTGGAACGCTTGGCTTGCGTGGTGCAGGGGGTAGGTTCCCTGTTTGACGTGGATACCGTGCGGAATATCACCAATAAGGTATCCGAGATCGCTGGGAAGCATTATGGGGAAAGCGAGAAAACTGATATTTCCCTCCGTGTGGTCACCGACCATATTCGCTCGACCGTTATGATGATCTGCGACGGTGTTATCCCCTCCAACGAGGGGCGCGGCTATGTGCTGCGGCGCCTGCTGCGGCGGGCAGCGCGCCATGGCAAGCTGCTCGGTATCGACCGGCCGTTCCTGTCCGAGGTGGCGACCACTGTTATTGAGGAATCCGGCGGCGCTTATTCGGAGTTGGTCGAAAAACAGAAATATATCCACAAGGTAATTGAAAACGAGGAGGCAAGCTTCAACAAAACCATTGACAGCGGCCTGTCTATTCTGAACGAACGCATTGCGGCGGCAAACAGCAAGGAATTGCCCGCAGCGGACGCATTCCAGCTTTATGACACCTATGGCTTCCCGATCGATCTGACGCTTGAGATTCTGGAAGAACAGGGGATGACCACCGACCGCGCGGAATTTGACCGCCTGATGAACGAGCAGCGCGAGCGCGCCCGCGAGGACCGAAAAAAAATGGGCGACCTTGGCTGGCAGAGCGAGGATCTTGGCTTGGACAAGGCGATCAAAACCCGTTTTGACGGTTATGAAACACTGGGAGAAAGCGCCAAGGTGCTGGCGATCGTCAATGAGGGCGAACCGTCCGGAGCGGCGGCAAAGGGCGAAAAGATTACGGCCGTGCTCGATCATACGCCGTTTTATGCGGAAATGGGCGGTCAGATCGGCGACCACGGCGTACTAATCGGCAAAAACGGCGTGATGACCGTGTCTGACGTGCAGAAGACCAAGGACGGCAAGTATATGCACATCGGTACAGTTACCGAGGGCGCGCTCTCCGTGGACGACGAGGTGGAGGCCAAGGTGGACGCGGAATACCGTCAGGCGATCTGCCGTGCGCATACCTCGACTCATCTGCTCCAAAAAGCGCTTCGCAAGGTGCTGGGCGATCATGTGGAGCAGGCAGGCTCCTACACTGCAAACGATCACCTGCGTTTTGATTTTACGCATTTCGCGGCATTGACAGCGGACGAACTGCAGCAGGTGGAGACGCTGGTCAATGACGCGATCCTTGCCGGCTATCCGGTGGTCACGGAAGAAATGTCCATTGACGAGGCGAAGAAAAAGGGCGCGATGGCGCTGTTCGGTGAAAAGTATGGCGCGGTTGTGCGTGTTGTTCAGGCCGGCGATTCGATTGAGCTTTGCGGCGGTACGCATTTGGATAACACAGCTAAGGCGGGTATGTTCAAAATTATTGGAGAAGCTTCCGTTGCGGCCGGTGTACGCCGCATTGAAGCCGTGACCGGCAGAGCGGTGCTGGATTTCCTCAATGAGCGCCAGCATATATTGAACGAAACCGCAGCCGCGCTCAAAACTTCCCCGAACGAGTTGGCGGCCAAGGTAGAACAGACCATGGCTGACCTGCGCACGATGGCCAAAAAGCTGGAAAAGCTCAACGGAAAGCTTGCCTCGATGCAGATGGTCGACCTGTTCAACGTATCGCGTGATGTCAAGGGCGTCAACGTGGTCGCAACCAAGCTGGAAGACGCTTCAGCGGATGTGCTGCGTACGATGGGCGACGGTATTAAGGAAAAAGCGCCGAACATGGTCGCTGTACTGTCCTCGGTCAACGACGGCAAGGTAAGCTTGCTGTGCGTCTGCGGCGCGGAAGCGGTCAAAAAGGGAGCGCATGCGGGTAAGATTGTCAAGGAAGTCGCCAAGATCGTTGGCGGCGGCGGCGGCGGGCGTCCGGACAGTGCAACTGCGGGCGGAAAGCAGCCAGAAAAACTGGAGGAAGCGCTCGAAGCGGTCAATAACATTGTTGACGCGCTGTTGTAAAGTCGGTATACTGGTATCAGAAAGGAGAGGTCGTCATGAGCGATTGTCTGTTCTGTAAAATTATTTCCGGGGATATCCCTTCCAAAAAGGTCTATGAGGACGAGCTGTGCTATGCCTTTTATGATATCGATCCCCAGGCGCCGACGCATTTCCTCGTGACTCCCAAGCAGCACATCCGCTCCGCTGCGGAGGTGGATGATTCCAACAGCGCGGTAGTTGCCCACTGTTTTGAGGTGATCGCAAAAGTCGCGAAGGAACAGGGCATGGAAAGCTTCCGCATCGTATCCAATATCGGAGAACAGGCAGGGCAAAGCGTGTTCCACCTGCACTTCCATGTGCTTTCCGGCCGCGATATGACTTGGCCGCCGGGCTGATACAGCAGTTGCAAAGAAGTGGCACGACCGTGCCACTTCTTTTTTGAAACAGAAAAGCCGGAAGGGGATTTTTATGCTGGAGCGTCCGCTGATTTATTTGGTGCCGGCAATTGCGGCGGCTCTTTTCTGCGCGGTTTGCCTTGACTGGGCTCCCAGTCCGATGGTTTCGCTGCTTTTGCTAGCCGTGTTTTTGCTGCTCGCCGGTATATTCATCTACCGGAACAAGGCGTTTGCGCTGTTTGGCATGCTGGCCGCAGCGCATCTGGCTTTCTGCGGCTTCTCGATTTATAACCTGTATATTGTCGAGCCAATCCGGCATCTGAATGGACAAAGCCTGGATATCCAGGCTGTTTTGTTGGAAGATCCAGACGTTTATGAGGACAGCCAGCGTGCTCTGCTTTCCGTCACCCATAACGGAGAGGTGGAGCAGACGTTCCGTACCTTTTGCTACCTTCCGCTGACCGATACCCCGCTCTATGCAGGGGATCATATTGTGGTCAACGTTGGATTTTATTTGCCGGGCACTGCCGAGGGATTTGACCGTGCGGTATATCAGGCATCTAACCGCTGTTTTATTGCGTCCTCTTATAACCAAACGGAGGAAGACACGCCCGTCCGGTTTGAGATGACCGGTACCGAACGGGACACGCCGCGCTTTCTGCCGCAGCGGATTGCCCGCTACTGCAAGCAGGCGATTGCGGGCGCACTTCCGGAGCGGCCGGCGGGTCTGCTCACAGCACTTTTATTGGGCGACAAATCTGGGATCAGCGATGCGGATGCTCTGGCACTCCGCATCGCTGGACTGAGCCATCTTGTCGCGGTTTCCGGTCTGCATATCGGTTTTTTGGTGGCGTTTTGCTCGTTGTTAGGCCGCAGGATCGGTACGCTGGTTTCGATTCCGTTCATCCTTTTATTTGTGCCGATCGCCGGAGCGAGCCCGTCCGTAATCCGTGCAGCGGTCATGTATTTGGTCACGGCCGGCGCTTTTCTGCTGCGCAAAGAAGCAAGCAGTCTGAATTCCCTGTTTTTAGCACTCGCGCTTTTGCTCATCCTCAATCCTTACGCAATCGCAAGTCTCAGTTTGCAGCTTTCATTTAGCGCCACACTGGGGCTGATCCTGTTGGCCGGCAAAATGCAGCGGCGGATGATGAAGCCGTTCCGGCCTTTTCCGAAAATGGTGTACCGCATCCTGTCCGTAGTTGTCGGATCGGTCTCTTGCACGGTATGTGCGACGATTTTTACCACACCGATTATCCTCAGCGCTTTCGGTTATGTCTCCGTTCTGTCGCTACTCAGCAATCTTTTGGTCGTCGGCGTGACTGCCGTATGTTTTATCGGCGGTTTTCTGGTTTGCCTGACATCGGTGTTCTTCCCATTTTTAGCAACGCTGTTCGCAAAAGCGATCACTCCATTGCTGACCTATATCCTCGATATCTGCAACTGGATTGCAGGCCTGCCGTTCGGCCTGATTAACTGGGCGGACAGCTTTGGTATTGCCGCGCTTGTTTTGTCCTTAGCTGGAATTTTAGCATGGCTGCTTGCAGGCGCTCATATCAAATGGCGCTATGTTTTGCCTGTTTTCTGCCTTGTGCTGTTTGGCATCACGGCTTCGGGCGCATATTATAACCGGCAGCACTACTCCGTGACCTATCTTCCGTGTGGTAGCGGGCAGGCAATCATTGTATCCGACGCTGTTGGCAACATGACGCTTATCGATTGCGCGGGGGACGGAGGATATCGTAATGCTGCGGCATCCGTGCGGGAATGGATGCAGTGGAACGGCTTCCGGCAGGTTGACACACTGGTTTTGACTGCGGTGGATAAGGGGCATGCCCGCGATCTACCTGAACTGCTGCAGCATACGTCGGTCGAACAAATCTTGATTCCGAACGGCTGCAAAGAGACGCAGCACAACAAAGAGTTATTGCAATTGGTTGCGGAGGCGGATGCGGAGATCGTAGAGGATACGGTGCAGTTGGACGCCGCCGCGCCGGTCACGGTTTTTCCTGTCTGTGACGGTAAGCTTGGCGTGCAGATTGGCGGTTATGTTTTAGTGCTGCACAGTCCTACGCAAAAACAGCTTGCGGCATTCTTTGAAACCGAGTCGTATTCCGCACCGGATATTGTACTCTCACAACGGAATATGGAGGATACCGTGCTGCTGCGTCAGCTTATATCAGATACAAACGCGCAGCGGATCATTTTGCAGTCCAGCACAGGGGACGTGCTGCATAAATTTGAGGGAACGCCGATTGAAAGCCCATATTTCACCGGCGAACTGCAGGAACGCTACAAAAAGGAGGGATAGCGCATGGCTGTACCCAGAAAGAACGCGAATAACGGCAAGGCAAAGCTGATCCACGATCTGAAAGAGTGTTCCTTTGCGCCTTTATACATCATAACTGGTGACGAGGACTATATGAAAGCGCATTACCTGCGCCAACTCAAGGAAAAGGTAGTGGATGCTGCCTTTGCAGATTTTAATCTGCTGGAATATGAGGGGAAAGGCCTGACTCCGGAGCAGCTTACCGAGGCGATCGACAGTTATCCGGCCATGTCGGAGAAAAAGTTGATTATTATTACCGACTTTGACCTTTCCAAGCCGCCGGCCGGATTTGGTGATTTACTGCCCGAGATGCTCAGCGATCTGCCGGACTATGTATGCTTGGTGTTTTATTATGACATTTTGGAGGGCAAGCTCGATAAACGGACAAAGCTCTATAAAACGCTTGAGAAAACCGCCTGCATCGCGGAATGCAGCCGTTTGGAGGAGAATGAGCTGGTTGCATGGATTGAGCGGCGGGTCCGGTCGCTTGGTTGCACGATTACCTCGGATAACGCTTCATACCTGATATTCCTGTGCGGAAATTCGATGACCAATCTGGCCGGCGAAATCGATAAGGCGGCCGCGCATACGACAACAGGGGAGATCCGCAAATATAATATCGACGCGGTATGCTCGCCGGTTCTGGACGCGGTTATTTTCGATCTGACGGATGCGATCACGGCGGGTAAATTCGACAGGGCGGTTTCTCTGGTAGGCGAGCTGATTGCGCAAAAAAACAATGAGGTTATGATTTTCACGACCATTACGCGCCACATTCAGCGTCTATACGGCGCTAAGCTGTGTGAGAGCGCAAGGGGAGGGGAGCGGCTGCTGATGGAGCTGATCGGCTCCAAATCGCCGTACTATGCCCGACAGATACAGAATGCCGCGCGCCGCGTTTCACTCGACTGGCTGCGACAGGCGGCGTCTCTTTGCGCGCAGACGGATACCGCGCTGAAAGGGAGCGCTGTCGACCGGCAGAAGCAGATCGAGCTGACCCTGCTTGCGCTTGCATCCGCGCAGAAGGGGGAGCGTGCATGATCCGTATTCGGGAAGCGATCCTTGTAGAGGGACGATATGATATCAATACGCTCAAACAGGTGGTGGATACCGTTGTATTAGAGACCGGCGGCTTCCGTATCTTCCATGACAAGGACCGGCTGAAGCTGCTGCGGCGTATCGCGCAGGCACGCGGGTTGATTGTCCTGACGGATAGCGATGGAGCGGGCTTTGTGATCCGGAATTATCTGAAAGGCGTACTGCCTCGGGATCGCATCAAGCAGGCGTATGTACCGGATGTTTGGGGAAAGGAAAAACGCAAGCGGCACGCTTCCAAAGAGGGCAAACTCGGCGTCGAAGGAATGCGGCCGGATATTCTGTGCGACGCGCTGCGCAGGGCTGGTGCGACCTTTCTGGATGGGGAGGCGCAAAAAGGGAGGGATACCTCCGATAGCCCGATCACGAAAGCGGATTTCTATACATGGGGACTGACCGGTCGGACTGACAGTGCGGCGCGGCGGCAGCGGCTCCTGCAGGAGCTGGCGCTGCCCGCGCATATGACGGCCAACGCACTGCTGGAATTTATCAATGCAGTCGGAACACGGCAGGAAATTGAGGCCATCCTGCAGCATTTTTCTGAAAACCATTGACAAAACCATCCTAATTGACCTATAATAAAAGCGTAAATTAAATCAGTTCTGTTTCAGGGCGGAGTGAAAGTCTCCACCGGCAGTATACAGGGCGTCGTTCCTGATAGTCTGCGAGCCGCAAGGCATGATGGGTGTGAATCCCAACCGACGGTTATAGTCCGGATGAAAGAAACAGGTGTATCTCGGTACGTCTGCACGCCCTTGGAGATTTCCAAGGGCTTTTTATTTACCCAACCAAACAGAACTCCTTACAAAGGAGACAGAACCATGACAAAAGCAAGCAAGATCACCTATACCGCCGTATTTGCGGCAATCGCTACCGTTCTTATGTATTTTGAATTCCCGATCCCGTTTATGCCGCCGTTTCTCAAAGTGGACCTTTCCGGAGCGGTGGTCCTGATCGGCGCGTTTATTTTTGGAATTGGCCCGGCGATTACCATGATCGGTATCAAGGATCTGATCCATTTAACACAGAGCCAAACGGCCGGTTCGGGAGAATTGGCGGATTTTCTGATGCTTTCCACCCTGGTGATTGTTGCTGTGTTGCTTTATCGCATGCACAAAAGCCGTAAATTTGCGGTTATCGGCTGCGCCGTCGGCGCGGTGGCCATGGCCTGCATGGGGATGCTGACCAACTATTTTCTCATTATTCCGTTTTATGTGAACGGAATGGGGTGGAATCTGGATGCGATATTCCAGATGTGCGCTGCGGTCAATCCTGCGATTGATGGGATGAGTGCATACTTGTTGTTTGGCATATTGCCGTTCAATCTGATTAAGGGTGTAATTTTGACGGTGATTACGATGCTGGCTTACAAAAAGCTTAGCGTATTTATTAAATCCAAACAGATTGACCTGCATCATAAAAGCCAGCAGGTGGGCTGAACCAAAAAGCGCGGAGGGGAGAGGACCTGCCGCGCTTTTTTAATAAATAAAGAAAAAAAGGAGTCCCAGTAATGAAAAGAAAACGGATATTGTCCGCTGTCCTGATGTGCGCGGTCGGCGTGGGGATATGCGGCCTATATTGCGGATTGACGCCACGTCGCTATACGGTGTCAACGCCCAAACTCAACGCAGAGGAAAGGCTGCGCATCGTCATGCTTTCCGACCTGCACAGCTATGTTTACGGAAATGACCAGACACCGCTTCTTCGCAGGGTGAAGGAGCTGCAGCCGGATATTATCGCACTATGCGGCGATATTGTTGACGATAAACAACCGCAGGACGGCGCAAAGCTGCTGCTAAAACAGATTACAGAAATCGCGCCATGCTATTATGTATCCGGCAATCATGAATATTGGAGCAGTGAGCCGGAGCAGATATTCCGGATGATAGAGTCCTATGGAATACACGTCTTACATAATGAACGGGAGCGTATAACAGTGGACGGCCGAGAATATGTGATCTGCGGTGTGGATGATCCGGCAGCCTATGGCGACCGCGTGCCAAGCTCATATGGGAATGCAGCGTCCTACCGGAAAGCGCTGCAAAGTTTTGACGACCTGTTCAAGGATGATGCGTTTCATATCCTGCTGGCGCACCGTCCGGAATATATAGAGGAATACGCTGCGCATCCGTTTGATTTAACGCTTTGCGGTCATGCACACGGCGGCCAATGGAGAATCCCGTATATCATGAATGGTCTGATTGCGCCCAATCAAGGCTTTTTTCCGGAATACGCCGGTGGCCAGTATCAAATTGGTGCTATGACGGAAATTGTGGGACGCGGCCTGGTATTGGATTGGAAGCCCCGTGTTTTTAATCCGCCGGAGATTGTCGTCGTTGATATCGCTCCCCAATAGAGAGGGTGCTTTCTAAAAAGAAGATATATATAATTATACAAAAGAAAAGTTTTGTATAATTGAGGGGGGTGAAAAGAAGCGCATCATGAATAATGCGCTTCCAAATATTCGACTACTGCGGCGACCGCATCCAGGTCATTCTCTCGGACATGGATGTCTGCCGCCTGTAATATCCCATCGTCCGCATTTGCTGGTGCAAAACCCAGATATGCTGCGTGGATCATATCCTCATCATTATAGCTGTCTCCAACGGCGAATATCCGGTCGTGCGGTATTCCGCAGTTTTGTGCGATCGTTTCCAGGGCGGTTCCTTTGTTGACGCCCTGCGCCGTAACCTCCCAAAATGAAGGCATACTTGATGCCATGCAAAACCGATCCTGATATGGCTTCAAAAACGCCTTTACCTGATTCATAAGCGCGGGATCGCCTGTAAAATTGATTTTGCACCAATTTGTAGTATCCGGAAGACGGTTCGGAGAAACCGTCTCGAAATCCAAATGCAGGGTGCGCATATGCTGTTCGGTTACTTCACTTGACTGGCATACCAGGATACGGTCGCCAATAAAAATTTCGCAACCTATTTGTGAAAATTCTAACAAAGTTGTCTGAATCAATTCCTTTGTTTCCACCGGCATGCCGGCGCAGCGCATTACCTGATGCTGTTCGTTTAAAATCAACGACCCGTTGAGAAGGCTGTACGGTGCATTAAACGGAAGCTGCGGCAGGTAGCTGCGGATTGCCCCGGGCGCGCGCCCAGTGGCTAAGGAA
Organism: Agathobaculum massiliense; assembly: GCF_900291975.1. Classification (GTDB taxonomy): domain Bacteria; phylum Bacillota; class Clostridia; order Oscillospirales; family Butyricicoccaceae; genus Agathobaculum; species Agathobaculum ammoniilyticum. Next base: position 210,137 of record NZ_OMPN01000001.1, on the reverse strand, counting down.
AAGCGTCCTCCCTCCTCCGTAAAATACCGCAGTGCGCGTTCATTCCGTTCTGATATCCGTCGGCTGCTGTCAAGTAAGGTGCCATCCATATCACAGGCCAGCAGCATTCCCTCAAATTTATTCATTCCATCTTCTCCAGTTTTGCAATAATATCCGTAAAATAGTCAGGGAGCGGTGCAGAAAAGCACATGACTTCCTCTGTTCGCGGATGCTGTAAGGTAAGGCGCGCGGCATGCAGGCATTGTCCGCCGATATGAGCGAAACGGTCTTTGGCAAGGCCGTACAGCGGATCGCCGATAATCGGATGCCCGACCGACGCCATATGCACGCGGATCTGATGCGTCCGTCCGGTTTCGAGCTGAAAGGCCATATGGGAATAACTGCGGAAACGATGCAACACCTTATAATGGGTCACGGCGTTCCGTCCGCCTTCCATCACAGCCATTTTTTTGCGATCGGTTTTATGGCGTGCAATCGGCTTATCGATGGTCCCGCTGTCCAGTTTAGGGGATCCGACGACGATTGCTTCGTACCCACGAAACGCGGTATGCGCCGCAATCTGTGCCGCGAGGCTTTGATGTGCGGTGTCGTTTTTGGCCACAACCAGCAACCCGCTGGTATCCTTATCGATCCGGTGTACAATGCCGGGACGCAGTTCGCCATTGATACCCGACAGGCTGGTCCCGCAATGGAACATCAGTGCGTTTACCAGAGTGCCGGACCAGTTTCCGGCAGCGGGATGAACGACCATCCCGCGCGGTTTGTTGACGACAATGATGTCTGAATCCTCATATATAATATCCAGCGGGATATCCTCGGGACTCAGGTCTACCTCCCGCACTTCCGGAAGCTGGACCAGGATATCCTCTCCACCCGACAGCTTATAATTCTTTTTTACAGCCTTGCCCGCAATGGTGACAGCCTGTTCCGCAAGCAGGTTCTGCACTGTAGAGCGGGTCAAGCCTGGAATCTGTTCCGCCAAATAGCTGTCGATCCGCTGACCGGATTCCGTATCCGGTACGGATAACCGAAAGTTATTCTTCATGCGCCTGCTCCGAAATTGTCTGTTCGTCCTCTTCTGTGAGCTTTGCAGCTTCTTTCGGCGGCTGTTCTTCTTTCTCTTTGTGCTGGAACATGACATACAGGACGAAAAGCACGCCGCCCGTGCAAATAAAGATGTCCGCGACATTGAATACTGGAAAATGGATCAGACGAAAATCGAATAAATCCACGACAAAACCGTGTATCACACGGTCGATCGCATTACCCACCGCACCTGCGGCAATCAGGACCAGGGACCATTGTCCAAGCTGCGTCTGCATTACTTTTTTTTGCAGCAGAACCAGAATGACCACGGTGATAACGCAAGCCAGCGCAACAAAGATCCATCGGGAATCAAACTGGGAGAACAGGCTGAATGCGGCGCCTCGATTCTCTACATAGGTCAGATGGAATACGTCGCCAATAATCGGTAGGGTGCGCAGATCTTTCAGTTCATTCAGCGCCCAAGATTTAACAAGCTGGTCAATTTCGACCATAATCAGTGCCGCGAAGACAAATAATGGCATACATATTGACTCCTATCATAAAAAGGGAACAGAAAATTCTGTTCCCCTTTCGCTTTCATTTAGCCGACAACCTCGGCGCAGCGCGCGCACAAGGCGGGATGCTTCGCGTTGGCCCCGACTGACTGGGACTGCTTCCAGCAACGCAGGCACTTCTCACCCGCAGCGCGGCCGACTGCAATCTTCAGTCCAGGGAGGTATTCGCTCACCATGCCGCTTCCCTCACCCGCGACAACAGCAAGCTCGGAAACAATGCACAGATCAGCCAAATCCTGGCCGCAGCCAATGAGGAAGGCCGCCGTATCCTGGTTTGCATACACAGTGACATTGGCCTCCAGCGGCTTGCCAATGACTTTTTCATTCCGAGCGCCTTCGAGCGCCTTGTTGACATCATCGCGGAATGCGGTTAGCTTGTTCCACTTTTCACAATCCTCCTCGCTGAACGCCAAGGAATCGTCTACAGCAGGCATTTCATTGTACGCTACGTTGCGGATGTCGTCCTCCTCTGTGTGCGGCATAGCCTGCCAGATTTCGTCCGCAGTGAAGCACAGGATCGGGGAAAGCATGCGCACCAGCGCGCTGAGGATATTATACATTGCGGTCTGGGCCGAACGGCGGCTCAGGCCCGTCGTATCATCACAATACAGGCGGTCCTTGATCACGTCCAGATAGAAATTGGACATATCAACAACGCAGAACTTATGGATTGTATGGAATACCGTGTGGAACTCATAGGAATCGTATCCCTCGCGAACCTTGGCAACCAGTTCGTTCAGTTTCATCAGCGCCCACTTGTCAAGCTCCGGCAATTCCGTATACGCAATCTTATCAGTCTGGGGATTAAAGTCAAACAGATTGCCCAAGATATAACGCGCTGTATTGCGGATCTTCAGGTAATTCTGTGACAAATGCCCCAGCATGTCCTTGGAAATACGCATATCCTGCCGGTAATCCGAGGATGCAACCCACAGGCGCATTACATCCGCGCCGTACTGTGCCAGAATATCATCCGGCGAAATGCCGTTGCCGCGCGATTTGGACATTTTCTGCCGTTCCTCGTCCACGATCATACCGTGGGTGATAACCGTCCTATAGGGCGCTTTGCCCTGCGTGGCAATCGACGTCAGCATGGAAGATTGGAACCAGCCGCGGTACTGGTCGTTGCCCTCCAGATATACATCCACCGGTGTCGCCTGATGCTCGCGGTTTTCAATGACTGCGCGCCAGGATGAGCCGGAGTCAAACCAGACATCCATAGTATCGGTTTCTTTTTCAAAATCGCTGCAGCCGCACTCGCATTTGATATTCGATGGAAGAATTTCAGATGCCTGCATATCGAACCAGGCGTTCGATCCCTTGTCACGGAACAGGTCCGCAACAAGCTGAATCGTCCGCTCGTTCACCAGCGGCTTGCCACATTTTTTGCAGGTGAAGATCGGGATCGGCACGCCCCATACGCGCTGGCGGGAAATACACCAATCCGAACGTTCGCGGATCATGGAAGTCATGCGCTCTTCGCCCCAGGCCGGAATCCATTTGATCTGCTCGCATGCCTTGACAGCATCATCCTTGAGTGCATCCACTGAACAGAACCACTGCTCGGTCGTACGGAAAATGATCGGGTTCTTGCAGCGCCAGCAGTGCGGATAGCTGTGTACGATCTCTTCGATTGCCAGCAGCGCGCCGCAGGACTTGAGATCTTCCAAGATGACCGGCGTGGACTTTTCATAATACAGATTTGCGTATTTGCCCGCGTCGGCGGTCGTCATCCCCTTGCCATCAACCGGTACGATGATCGGAATATCGTACTTCTGGCAGACAATGAAGTCATCCGCGCCGAAGCCGGGCGCGGTATGAACGCAGCCAGTACCGGCGTCCAGTGTAACATGGTTACCGCAAATCACAAGACTCTCGCGATCCATGATCGGGTGCTTGGTGCGCATCAGCTCCAAATCGGAGCCCAGCAGCGTACCCAGCACTTCCCAGGAATCAATCCTGGCTGCTTTCATAACGGCTTCGACCAGTTCCTTGGCGAGCACATAAATATCGCCTGACGGAACCTTGACCAGATCATATTCAAACACCGGATTGACCGAGATCGCAAGGTTGCCCGGCAACGTCCAGGTGGTTGTGGTCCAGATCACAAAATAGACATTTTCCAGCCCGCCGGTAATGGAGGCGATTTTGCCGCCCTTGTCATCCGTTACATGAAACTTGACATAAATCGAGGAACAGGGCTCATCCTGATATTCGATTTCCGCTTCAGCCAGCGCAGTCTCATCGTGCGGACACCAGTAGACCGGCTTCATGCCCTTGTAGATGTACCCGCGCTTTGCCATCTCGCCGAAAATCTCAATCTGGGCGGCTTCGTAATCATGTGTCAGCGTCAGGTATGGACGCTCCCAGTCGCCGATTACGCCCAGACGCTTGAACTGCGTCCGCTGCGTGTTCACATGGTTATGCGCAAATTCCTCGCATTTGGAACGGAATTCCGCAGTGGAAACCTTATCACGGTCCATGCCGTATGCCTTGATTGCCTGTCGCTCGATCGGAAGACCGTGCGTATCCCAGCCCGGGATATACGGCGCCTGATACCCCATCATATTGCGGGAGCGCACAATAAAATCCTTTAAGATCTTATTGAGCGCATGGCCCATATGCAAATTGCCATTGGCATAAGGAGGGCCGTCGTGCAGCACAAAAAGCGGCTTGCCTTTGTTCTTTTTCATCATCTCATGATAGATGTCCTGCTTTTCCCAGCCCTCTAAAAAGCCAGGTTCGCGCTTCGGCAAGCCGGCGCGCATCGGGAAATCGGTTTTGGGAAGATTGATCGTCTTATTGTAATCCTGCTGCATGTTGCAGTGTCAGTCCTTTCGCTTTTACTTTACTTCTTTCGGATCGTAATCCGCGCCAAATTTCAGCTCGCCAAAGTCAAATTTGCGTGTCGCATCCGCGATCGGCGCATCAGCCTTTTCCAGCGGAGCCGCTTCCGCACTGGATGGCGCCGCAGCAGCCTGCGGTGCTTTTTCCGATGCCTGCTCGGCTGACGCCGGCTGCGGACGGACTAACTTCTCCCCCTTCGCCAGCTCTACAAGCGCCTTGGCCTGCGCCTGATAAACAGCGGAAACGCGCGCTATGAACTCGATGGTGTTCTTTTTTGCAGCCTCGAGCTTCTGCTCCTCAAGCTGTATCTCGTCCTGCGTGCTTTTCACCTTGTTTTCGGTTTCATTTTTGGCGACGGAAACGATTTCCTCCGCTTCCTTTTTCGCCCTGTCAATCGTATCCTGCGCTATGGTCTGCGCGCTCATCAGCGCCCGGCGCATGCCGTCCTCCACACCGCGGTACTCCTCTATTTTATCGACGAGCACTTTCATTTTCGCTTTGAGTGCAGCGTTTTCCTTTTGCATGGAGGCGAATTCTTCGGCGACCCGCTCTAAGAACGTATCGACTGATTTCATGTCGTATCCGCCGAAAACCGCTTTTTCAAAACCAATTTCCTGAATTTCCTGCACCGTCATATAGTTTTCCTCCGTTATATTCTATATCCGCCGTTTTACGGGAAAATGGCCGGGCTTTGCCCGACCACTTCGCTTTCCCCATAAATTACAAGCTGTAAAGCAGCATCAAAACCAACTCAAGGGTAAAAAAAGCGAGCAAAAAAGCAATGTCAATCGGAACGTTTCGCAACGACCGGACCCCGTCCAGCAAATGGCGGAACGGTAATACCAGCGGTTCTGTGACCGTATAAAGGAATTCATATATCTTTGAATCCCTGCCCTGAGCGAACCAAGACATAATTGCCCGCGCGAAAAGCAAAAATTCCAAACATCGAACGATCGACGTGACAAAATTCAAAATAAAAAGATTTATCACAGCGGACCAACCTTAAAAATACATGCCGCTGCTTTCCAGCTCATCGATCAGGTCCCCCATAATATCGACGTTATAGGGCGTGATGATATATGTGCTGTTGGCAACTTTTTTTATTTTCCCCTCATTTGCGTATGCCACGCCGCTCAAAAAATCAACCAGACGACGGGCAACATCCTTATTGGTCTGCTCCAAATTGAGGACAACCGTGCGCTTATCTTTCAAATGGTCTGCGATCTCCGCCGCATTCTCAAAGCGGTCGGGCTTTACAAGAACAACAGCCAGTTGCGTTGTGGCGTTGATATTGACAACTTTATTGCTGCGGCGGGACGAAACCGTGTCGGAAGCGATGCTGTCATAAGCGGAAGGCGAGCTGCCCATCACAGGCTCTTCGCTGCGCTTACGGGGCAGTTCCTCCTCGAACTCATCTTCGATTTCCTCGCCCTTTACCCAATCGATAAAGCCTTTGATCGAACCCATACCAAGTTCCTCCTTACGTTTTAAGGCGAGACGATCTGATAAGGCCGCGCGCCAAAGATCGCCGTGCCAATGCGAACCATGTTCGCACCGCACGCAATCGCCGTTTCGAAGTCATTTGTCATACCCATAGACAAATAATCCATATTTACATTATCGTATTTTTTCGTCAAAATGTCAACAAATACTTGGTGCATTTCGGTGAAATAGCTCAAGTTTTTTGATGTTTGGTCAGCGATCGGCGGAATCGCCATCAGGCCGCGGATGTGCAGCGACTTTTTTTCACACAATCTGGAAACCGCGTCATCCAGTTCTTCTAGTAGCAGGCCGCTTTTGGCAGCCTCTCTGCCAATATTGACCTCCAGAAGAATATCCTGTCGGATGCCGCGCTTTTCCGCTTCCCTGGCGATCGCCTCGCCAAGGCGCACCGACCCAACGGACTGGATCAGGGATACTTTGCCGATCAGGTATTTGACCTTATTGGTCTGCAGTGTACCGATAAACTGCAGGTCAGCCCCTGCATAGGCATTCTGCTCGTATTTATCGAGCAGCTCCTGCACCCGATTTTCCCCACAGACGCGGATGCCACATGCGATAGCGGTGCGCACCCGTTCAGCGTCATTCATTTTGGACGCGGCAACCAAAATGATATCCTTCGGGTCGCGGCCGACTTTTTCCGCTGCGGTGTCGATCCTTTCCTGTACGGCCTGTATCCGGCTGTAAAGCTCGCTTTTTTCCTGTTCTGTCATGTTCTCACCACCATATTATTTTGCAGATTTTTACCGCGGACAATGATTTGATCCTTTGCAACCAGCGCGCCCGCATCCGTTGCGCTCTGCTCCACAACATAATAAGAATCTGTTTCGTACAATTTATGGATCGTTTTGAATTTTTCAACCGAGCCGCTTAAAATGTATACGCCGATTTCATTGCCATCCATGCGCACCGCCTGCTTGGGAACGCGCAGGCCAGTATAGGAGGCGATAATGATCTCTATCGGCTGGCTCCTCATAGAAACCATCTCACTGTCAAAGCTTGTCCCCTCCAGCACGACCAGAGCGGTTGCACTGTTATGCTCCTTGATGATGGAATATACCGATACCGGCGCTTCCATAGAGGCCTGTGTGAAGTTTATACGCAGGTTTTGCCCTTCTGTAAGCCGGTTCGCGTCTTCGGTGGAAACCTCTGAAACAAGATACCAGCTGAATCCCTGAATGATTTTCCCCATGGAAGAGGAATCCGCCTGTACCTTTCCCTGCTGCGTCAGCTCGTGGAATGTGTCGATTGTCAGCTCATCCAGCACTTCCGGAGTCAATATTTGTTCATACCCATCCACATTATCCGAAAAATAGCCGGAAAACGGTGCAGTAAGCTGGCTTGTCCTGCCGGAAAGCTGCGCGTTCAGGCTGTCCCGTTCGGCTGCCAGCGCATCCCGCTCCGCAGTAATTGCAGCGGTATCGATATGCCCTGATTCCCGCCGGAGTGAAAGGGTACGGAGGGAATCCGCAGAAGCGGACAGCGATATCCCCGAACCGCTGCGGACCTGGCCGGCCATCTGCTGCAGGGCAAGCGTAATCAATTGGTCAATCTTTGCCGAATCCGCTTCGTCGTTCGACGATTGCAGCGCGGCATCCAAAAGCTCAATTTTATTTTCCAGAGGCTCCAGCTGCCGGCTGATGGCAAGCGCCGCTTCATCCGCATAGATGGTTGCGAGCGGCGCGTCCTTCTGGACGCGCTCCCCGCTGTAAACGATATGTTTGGCCGATTCCCCCGTCCGTCCCTCGATGGGCGCTTCATCGCGGAAAAACCAACCGACTGCGTTAAAGCTGTCGTTGACCGAAACCTGAACGGCCGGCTCGGTTTCCAGCCCGCCGAAATAAGCGGAAAAGATTTCAAAAAACACATAGGCAAAGATAACGGCGCCGGCGATGACAAAGGCGAGCCGGTTTCCATAATTGCGGCGTTTCTTCTTTTTTCGCTGGGGAATTCTTTCTTCTTCCATGCTGAGTCCTCATATGTATTATTCCGCCGGCAGGTGCTCCTCCCTCTGAGTAAACAGATCGACACGCCGCTGCGGAATGATCGTTGATATTGCATGCTTATAGATCATCTGCTGTTTCCCATCGGTTTCCAGTATGACAATAAAATTATCAAATCCACGGATGATTCCGCGCATCTGAAAACCGTTTGTCAGGAAAACCGTTATCGTTTGTCCCTGCTGGCGCAGCACGCTCAGCATCCTGTCCTGCAGATTGATTTCGTTTCGCACAATGATTCCTCCAATAATTTACATTTTCTGGTATCATTGTACACCGAGTTTTTGCAGATAATTTGTCGCATCCTGTAATACGGAAGCAAAGTCCTCGCTATTATTATAATAAATCCAGTGGATGTTGTCATCTCTTTTTAACCAGGTAAACTGCCGTTTTGCATAATTTCGGCTGCGCTGCTTGAGGAGTGCAACGCATTCCTCGAGCGACTGTAGACCCTCCAGATATCCCAAAAGCTCTTTGTAGCCGATGGCCTGCGCGGCTGTTCCGGTCAGCGCGCCCTGCATCCAGAGGCGTCGTGTCTCCTCCAGCAGTCCGTCTATCAGCATTTGATCGACGCGGCTGTCGATCCGCTGATACAGCGTTTCCCGCCTTGCCGGACAGACGCCGATCTTGGCCGCCCGATACTTTGGCGCGGACCGTTTATGCAGGCGGTTCAATTGCTGGATCGTCATGCCGGTCTGTTCGTACACCTCAAGCGCGCGGATCACGCGCTTGAGGTTATTGGGATGAAGCTTGCCCGCGCTTTCCGGATCAACTGCGGACAGGCAGGCATGTACCGCCGCGTTCCCCTGCTCCCGCGCCATCCTCTGATATTTTTCCCGCACGGAAAGATCGGTTTCGTCGCCGGAAAAAGTGCTGCATTCTATCAGCGCGTCCATATACAGACCGGTTCCGCCCGCGACAATCGGTATCCTGCCGCGCGCCAGAATGTCCTGTGCCGCCGCATCCGCCAATTCCACATAGCGCGCAACGGAAAAAGGCTCGTCAGGCGCACAGATATCCAGCATGTGATGCGGAACGCCCTTCCGCTCCCCTGTGGTCGGCTTGGCTGTGCCGATGTCCATTCCCCTGTATATCTGCATGGAATCGGCTGATATGATCTCGGTATGCAGTTGTTCCGCCAGTGCAACAGAAAGCGCTGTTTTACCGCTCGCGGTAGGGCCGCAGATGCAGATCAGACGGTTTTCCATGGCTTTCTCCCTCATTGATTGACGCGCTTGAAGAGCTTATCCAATTCGTATTTCGTTAGCCGCACGGTGGTTGGGCGCCCGTGCGGGCAAGAGCGGATATTTTCGTCTGCCAGAACACGGTCGCAGAGGTCTTGCAATTCAATCTGCGTCGTTGCCCTGCCAGCCTTGATCGCCGCCTTGCAGGCGACCGTATGGATCAGGTCGTCCAGTTGGTCCGGCACGGTTGCGCGGCTGTTCATCGCCTTTTCAGCCAGCTCGCCGATCACGCTTTGCACGTCTCCGCTGTCCAGATAGGCCGGTACGCTGCGCACGGCAAAGCTGTTTTCACCGAACGGATCGATGGAAAACCCCGCTTTCCGAATATCGCCGAGCCGAGCCTGTATCGCCGCCGCTTCCTCTCCGGTCAACTCCACGATTACCGGCGCAAGCAGCTCCTGCTGCGGCATATCGGTTTCCGCGCGCATTTTATTGAACAGGATGCGTTCATGCGCGGCATGTTTATCGATCAGAATCAATCCATCCTTGTCCTCCGCGATCAGATAGGTCTGAAAGCATTCTCCGATCACACGCGCGCCAGTGTCAAGCGGTTCAAGGCGCGGCTCCTGCGGCGCGGGAGCGGTGGACTGCTGCTCCTGAGCTTCCGGACGCGATTCAGCGGCAGGCGCAGGCTCATGGACCGGATAGGGACGAAATGTGTGCTTCGGCGGGTCTCCCTCCCAGATGCGCGGCGCGGCAGCATAGCCGGTATAGGGGCGCGGCTTCTGCGCACGCGGCGGCACGGAAACCAAAAAGTCTTCCAGTTCAGGCGGTTCTTCGGCAGCGGCCTTGGATACGGGTGCAGTGGAAAAAGAGGGGGCCGGAACCGCGAACCGTTGCTGCTCCTGCGTCAAATGGTCCTCTCTTGGTCTGGCGGGAGCCTCCTTTTCCCTGTGTTCGAGCCGCGGCATATTGTCATTCGCCGAGATCGCGTTTTTGCAGGCAATATAAACTGCCTCAAACACCGGCTTTTCCTGTGAAAACTTTACCTCGGTCTTGGCGGGATGGACGTTTACGTCCACCGCTGCGAGCGGCAGCTCGAGAAACACCGCGCCGGAGGGATATTTGCCGGTGATGATAGCGTTGCGATAGGCTTCCTCCAGCGCGGCCTGCATCAAGCGGCTTTTGACATAACGCCCATTGACAAAGAAATGTTGCATCGATCGGTTGGGCCGTCCTGCGTGCGGCTTCACAATATAGCCGTATACGGTCATGCCGTTGCGTTCGGTTTTCGGCACTTCGATCATATTGGCGGTCATCTCCTTACCGAATACAGAAAATACCGGCGCAAGAAGCTTACCTTTCCCGTCCGTGGAAAATACCTGTTTTCCGTCCCGAATCAGTGTAAAAGCGATTTCCGGATGGGAGAGCGCGGCATGCTGCACCACGCCAAGGATATAGCCTGCCTCGGTGAAATCCTTTTTGAGGAATTTCATGCGCGCGGGCGTGTTGTAAAACAGGTCGCGCACAACGATTGTTGTGCCTTCCGGACAGCCCGCTTCCTCGTTTGCCTGTATTTCCCCTGCTTCCAGATGCAGATGGAGGCCGGCGAGCGCGCCCCCCTGGCGGGTGAACAGGTCGATGCGCGTGACCGATGAGATCGCCGCGAGCGCCTCTCCGCGGAAGCCCAGCGTGCCGATTGCGGCCAAATCTTCCTCTGTTCGCAGCTTGCTGGTCGCATGTCGGCGGAATGCGATGGGGGCGTCCTCCGCCGACATGCCGCAGCCGTTATCCGCGATGCGCAGATAAGTGATGCCGCCGCTTTCGATTTCCACCGTGATGCGGGTCGAACCCGCGTCGATCGCGTTTTCGATCAGCTCTTTGGCGACGGAGGCCGGTCGTTCGACCACCTCGCCCGCCGCGATCAGGTCGGCCAGATGCGGGGATAATTCATGGATAATTGCCATCGTTACTTCCTTTCAGGATACAAGGTCAAGCATAATAAGACACCCTATCAAACCAGCTTTTTCAACTCATACAGCGCGTTCAGTGCCTCGATCGGGGTCATTGTATCCACCTGAAGCGCGCGCAGCCGTTCGGCGACCGCGTTTCCGGAAAGGCTGTCCATTGTCATTTGCGGCACTTCGTCCTCTTCCGCGACCGCGCGCAGCTCGATTTTGGGCATGGTCGCTTCCAGGTCCGATAGCACGGCCTTGGCGCGCTTGATGACCGCGTTCGGAACACCCGCGAGCTTGGCAACCTCGATGCCATAGCTGTCATCCGCGCCACCGCGCACAATTTTGCGCAGGAATGTGATGTCATCACCGCGCTTTTTGACCGCGATGTTATAATTTTTGACGCCCTTTACCAATTCTTCGAGAACGGTCAGCTCATGGTAATGTGTGGCAAACAGGGCGCGCGCGCCTACCTTTTTCTTGTCAGCGACATATTCGATCACCGCGCGGGCGATGCTCATGCCGTCATAGGTCGAGGTGCCGCGGCCAATCTCGTCCAGAATCAGCAGGCTGGATTTGGTTGCATGCTTCAGGATATCCGCGACCTCGCTCATCTCGACCATAAAGGTGGACTGGCCGCTGGCCAGGTCGTCGGATGCGCCGACGCGTGTGAACACCCGATCGGCCACGCCGATATGCGCGGAGGAGGCGGGCACAAACGAGCCGATCTGCGCCATAATTGTGATCAGCGCGACCTGGCGCATATAGGTCGATTTCCCCGCCATATTGGGGCCGGTGATGATGGCGACACGGTTTTCCCCGCTGTCCAGCACTGTATCATTGGGGATGAATAGGCTGTCCGCCAGCATTTTTTCCACCACCGGATGACGTCCATCCCTGATCTCGATGCGGTCGGTAAAATCCACGACCGGACAGGTGTAGTTGTTGTCGCAGGCTACCTCTGCCAGCGCGCACAACACATCAAGCGCAGCGACCGCCTGCGCGGTTTTCTGAACGCGATGCACCTCGGCGGCGATCTGTTCGCGGATCGTTACGAAGACCTCGTATTCCAGCGTTGTCAGCCGCTCCTGCGCGCCCAGCACGGTGCTTTCGAGCTGCTTGAGTTCCTCAGTGATATAGCGTTCGCCGTTGGCGAGCGTCTGCTTGCGGATATAATCCTCCGGCACAGCGTCCGCGTTGGATTTGCTGACCTCTATGTAATAGCCGAATACGCGGTTATAGCCAATCTTGAGCTTGCTGATACCGGTCCTTTCACGCTCGCGCTGCTCGATCGCCGCGATCTTCCCCTTGCCGCCGGAGGCGAGGTCGCGCAGGTAATCGATTTCTTCATGGTAGCCAGCACGGATCAGGCCGCCCTCGCGCAGTAGGATGGGAGGCTCGTCCACAATGGAAGTCTCGACCAGCGCGCGGATATCCTCCAGCAGGTCGATGTTGGCCGTCAGCTCCTGCAGCATGGCCTGACCGAACAGCGCCGCCTGCTCCCTGATCGCAGGCAGGCACGCGATCGTGGACGAAAGTGCGCGCAGGTCGCGGCAGTTGGCCGTGCCATATGTCACGCGGCCGATCAGCCGCTCCATGTCGAACACCCTTTTAAGCGCGTCGCCCAGCGCCGTACGGGCGATCAAATCGTCGCACAGCGCCCCGACCGCCTGCTGGCGGCGCACGATTTGAAGCGGGTTGTACAGCGGCTTCTCCAGCCATTGGCGGATAAGGCGCGAGCCCATCGCGGTTCGTGTTTTATCAAGCACCCAGAGCAGCGTCCCTGTTTTTTCCTTGGTGCGCATGGTTTCACAAAGCTCCAGATTGCGGCGCGCGATCAGATCCAGTTCCATATACTGCCCCTGGTGGTATACCTCCAGATGATTGAGCGCGGCAAGGCTTGCCTGCTGGGTCTGCTCCAGATAGTCAAGCAGGCCGCCCAGACATTGTATGGCCCGAGGCAGGGCAGTCAGGCCCGCCGCATCGAAATCCTCTATGCGAAAATAATGGGAGATGCGCTCGGAAGCACGCTGCGCGTCAAAACAATCCTCCGGCATCGGCTCTACCAGCGCTTCCAGCCGTTCCTTCAAAAAAGAAAGAAGCGTTGCGTCAGCCACTGCCATGCCGCCGACCAGCACCTCACGCGGACCGAAGCGTCCCAGCTCGCTGAAAATATGCTGCCAGCTTTCCGAGCCGGTCGCATAGACCTCTCCGGTCGTGATATCCGCAAAGCATACGCCAATACCGCCCTGTTCCGCGTAGATGCAGCCAAGGAAGTTGTTGCGGCTTTCATCCAGCATTGATGCTTCGACGACCGTACCCGGCGTCACCCTGCGGATAATCTCGCGCTTGACCAGTCCTTTTGCCAGCTTGGGGTCCTCCATCTGTTCGCAAATGGCAATGCGGTACCCCTTTCGCACGAGCTTTGCGATATACCCCTCCGCGCTGTGGTACGGCACGCCGCACATGGGCGCGCGCTCCTCCAGGCCGCAGTCACGGCCGGTCAGCGTCAGCTCAAGTTCGCGGGAAACCAGTTTGGCGTCGTCGAAAAACATCTCGTAAAAATCACCCAGACGGTAAAAAAGGATGTAGTCCTTATTTTTGTTTTTGATTTCGAAATACTGCTTCATCATGGGCGTGAGTTCAGCCATTATCGTACCTCTTTCTACAATTTTCGCGCAAACAGGCAGCGAAGCGTTGTCTTTTCGATCTCAGCTTGGATAAATTCCCCAGTTTGGATACCGTCTCCGCATACGCAAACGAGCAGGTTCCCCTCCGTGCGCGCGGTATAGGGATAGTCGGGGCCTTTGGCCATACCGTCCACCAGCAGACGGAGCCGCTTCCCCTGATAGGCAGCCTGCCGTTCCGCGACGATCTCGTCCTGTACGCGGAGCAGCCGTTCAAAGCGCCGCTGTTTTTCCTCCGGCGTCACCGGATCCTCGTACGAGGCCGCCGGCGTGCCGCTTCTCGGGGAGTACAGGAAGGTAAAAAGCAGATCAAACCGCACCTCGTCGACCAGCGCAAGGGTCTGTGCAAAGTCCTGCTCGGTTTCACCCGGGAAGCCGACGATGATATCGCTCGAAAGGGTGATATCAGGCATCTTTTGCCGCGCGTCTTGGATCAGGGTACGATAGCTTTCCGCAGTGTAATGCCGGTTCATGCGGCGCAGAATCTCGTTACTTCCCGACTGGAACGGCAGATGCAACTGCTTTGCCACCTTTTCACAGTCCGCCATGGCGTCGAACAGCCTGGGGCTAGCATCCTTGGGATGGCTGGTCATGAACCGCAGCCAGAAATCGCCGGGTACGGCGTTCAGCCTTCGCAGCAGGCCGGCGAAATCGATATTTAGCCCCAGGTCCTTACCATAGGAGTTGACGTTCTGGCCGAGCAGCGTGATCTCCTTGTATCCCGCGGCGATCAGCTCGCGCAGTTCCCTTTCGATTTCCTCCGGCCGGCGGCTCCGTTCGCGGCCGCGGACATAAGGGACGATACAATAGGTGCAGAAATTATTGCACCCGTACATGATGGACAGCCACGCTTTCGCGCCGCGTGCGCGCAACACAGGCAGGCCCTCCGCGATATCGTCCTCCCCGCCGATATCGAACACGCGCTTTTTTTCCGTCAGCACGCGGTACAGCAGCGACGGGAACCGCCACAGTGCGTGCGTACCGAACAGCAGGCTAACCTGCGGATAGCTTTTTTTGATCTTTTCTACGTTTTTCTCCTGCTGCGCCATACAGCCGCACAGGGCGATGATAACCTCCGGCCGGCGCTTTTTCAGGTGGCTGAGCGCGCCGATATTGCCGAACGCGCGGTCCTCCGCATGCTCGCGTACCGCACAGGTGTTGAACAGGATAAAATCCGCCTCATCGGCATTGTTGGTCATCTCGTAGCCCATTTCGTGCAGCATGCCGCGGATGCGCTCGGTGTCCGCCTCGTTCTGCTGGCAGCCAAAGGTGTGCGTATAGGCGCGCGGGCGTTTGTCTCGGATCAGCCCCGCTACCGCATCGATATAGGTAAATTGTTTATCAAGCTGTTCTTTAGAAACAGTAACTGGAGCGGGCATTTTATGCCTCCTCTTATCGGAATGGGGTGCCGTCAGCCGTAAATACGTTCATGCGGTGATACGCGCTGAACGGGATATCGTACTGCGGCAGATACTGCCGGATCGCCCTTGTCAGGTATTCCGGACTCATGTTATTGTTGCCCGCGGCGGTGGTGACGACGGCGGTCACCTCGTCTCCGCTTTCGGAAACGGTTAAATCGCACATCAGGTCCTTCATATTGACCGTCTTTTCCCCGCGCTTGGAGCGCTTGATGATTTCGACCGACGGGCGACAGAACAGCGCGCGCACTGCGCCGGTAAAGCCTGCGGGAGCCGCATCCTCAAAGCCCCAGGTGATGCGGTACTGCGACCATGCAATCGCGCCGACCTTCATTCCCCCATCCTCGAGGGGATAAATCTCAATCGCGCGCAATCCCGCGGGGAACACGTCGTTGAGCGCTTCCACCGCGTTTTCTGGCACTACTTCGGAGGTGATATTGAAATCCAAGAATTCACACTCGCCCGAATAACCGGTTGAGAGCGGCAGGGCGACCGACACATAGGCGTGCTGGTTGAAGCCCTCGGTAAACCACAGCGGCATCTGACAGCGCGCCATCGCTCGCTGCATAGTGTGCATCAGGTCGAGGTGGGAAATATACTTTGCCCGTCCCTCCTTGGCAAATTTCATTCTGGCCTTAAACACAGCACTTCCCTCCCTTCAGCAGGGCGTTCGCGCCGCAGCCCGCGCATTTGTGCATGCAGTCGGGCGTGACCGCCGCTTCGCGGGACAGCTCCCATTCGCGCTTGAGGTGCTCCTTGCGTGTGCCGCAGCCGATGTGGTCCCACGGGAATATCTCGTCCAGCGGGCGCTGGCGGGACGCGTAGAACGCAGGGTCAAGTCCGCAGTCGGCAAAGGCCTGCATCCATTTTTCATAGTCAAAGCACTGATCCCAGCTGTCCATCTTGCAGCCGCGCTGCCAAGCGAGGTAAATCGCCTTTCCCTGCCGCCGGTCGCCGCGGGCGATCACGCCCTCAAGCACTGAAGTCTCGGCGTCGTGCCAGTTGTAGGTGACGTTTTTGGTCTTCATGATGACCTTCATATGTGCCTGCTTCTCGCGGAACTGCTCGAGCGTATCCTGCGCGTCCCACTGGAACGGGGTCTGCGGTTTGGGTACAAAACAGGAGGCCGAGGCTGTGATGCGCACGCCGCGCGCACGGTTATTGGTATTCATGCGCCAGCAGTAGGCCACCTTTTTGCAGATTTCCGCGATACCGTCCAGATCCTCATAAGTCTCGGTCGGCAGGCCGATCATGAAGTATAATTTTACATTGTTCCAGCCGCCCTGAAACGCGATTTCACACGCGTGCAGCACGTCCTCCTCGCGGATGTTCTTGTTGATCACGTCGCGCAGGCGCTGGGTACCTGCCTCGCAGGCAAAGGTCAGGCCGCTTTTGCGCGTTTTCTGCACGCGCTGCATCAGTTCGGCGCTGAAGCTGTCCGCCCGCAGCGAGGGCAGCGACAGGCTGATGTGCCGCGGCTCACAGTAGTCGAGCATGCACTCGGTCAGGCCGGACAGGTCGCCGTAGTCGCTGGTGGACAGCGAGGAAAGCGAAATCTCCTCATAGCCCGAGTTTTTGAGCACGGCCTCCGCCTGCTTCAGCAGCACCTCCTTGGACTTGGTGCGCAGCGGCCGGTAGGTATGCCCTGCCTGGCAGAAGCGGCAGCCGCGCGGGCAGCCGCGGAACAGCTCGATCATCGCGCGGTCGAACACGATATCGGTCGAAGGAACAACAAAGGATTCCGGATAGTACATGGTGTCCAGATCACTGACGATGCGTTTTTGCACCAGCGCGGGCGCGCCATGCGTGGGCGTAACGCGGTCGATGGTGCCGTCCTCGTGGTAAGCGACCTCGTATAGCGAAGGAACGTACATGCCCTCGATCTGTGTCGCCTGAATCAGGAAGGTCTGCTTGGTCCAGCCCTCGCGCTTGGCCCTGCGGTACAGGTCGGTGAACTCGAGCATGATCTCCTCGCCGTCGCCGATCATGAACAGGTCGACAAAATCCGCGAGCGGTTCTGGATTGTAAGCACACGGCCCACCGCAGGCGACCATATGTTTCAGCTCCGTGCGGTCTTTCGCCAGCACCGGCACACCGCCGAGGTCGAGCATATTCAAAATATTGGTAAAGGAAAGCTCGTATTGCAGGGTGAACGCGATGATATCAAATTCATAAAGCGGATCGCCGCTTTCCAGACCGTAAAGCGGGATGTCCGCCTGCCGCATTTCCTCCTCCATGTCGATCCACGGCGCGCAGATGCGCTCGCACCAGATTCCTTTCTGGTCGTTGAGCAGGCCGTACAGAATGCGGGAACCCAAGTGAGACATGGCGACTTCATAGGTGTCCGGAAAACAGAAAGCGAACCTGAGGTCTACGTCCTTTTTATTTTTCATCACTGATCCCCATTCGCCGCCGACGTAGCGCGCCGGCTTCTGTACGCGGGACAGGATGGCTTCCATCTTTTTGTGCAAGTCGTTTTCCTCCAAAACAAGATACAGAATCAGTATAACATAAATCGAGCAAAAAGACCATACCATCTTGAATCTGGCATGGTCTTTTTCTTTATTTGATGCCTAAAATGCGGGCCGCGTTGAGTACGGTCAGGATAGTAAGCAGAACATCTGCCGCGATTGCCTGCCACATGCTTGTCACGCCCAGGATGGTGAGCAGGACCAGGATCACTTTGATCGCCAGCACCAGCACCATGTTTTGCAGCGCGATATTGTGTGTTCTGCGGCAGACCCGCATGGCGTCGGAAAGGCGAGTCAGGCTGTTGGTCATAATCAGCACATTGGCGGCGTCCGCGGATTCCTGTGATCCGGCTACACCCATCGCCACACCGACGTCCGCCAGCTTAAGCTCCTCGATATCGTTTACGCCGTCACCCACATAAGCCGCCGTACCGTCCGTTGGGATCGTGCGGAGCAGGAATTCCATTTTCGATGCCTTTTCCTCGGGCAGCAGGCCATAGTGGACCGTATCGATTCCGACTGCGTCCGCGGTCTGCTGGGTAGGCGATTCGGTATCGCCGGTCAAAATGACCGTGCGCAGGACCCCTTGGCTCTTGAGGCCGGAAACCGCCTCCGCCGCTTCCGGACGGACGGTATCCTCAAGCACGATCGCGCCGGCATAATCGCCTTCATAGGCGACATAAACGACCGTGCCGCGGATATCCGGCACGCCCTTTACGCCGCGCGATACCATCAGCCGGCGGTTGCCGACAAGCAGGTTCCGGTTGCCGATGCGCGCGCGCACGCCCCGTCCCGGGAACTCCTCAAATTCGCTGATCTTTTGCGGCACGCTCTGATAAGCGGAAACGACCGCGCGGGCGACCGGATGCTTGGAGAGCTGCTCCGCAGCGGCGGCCAGCGCAAGGATGCTTTCCTGATTAAAATCCTGTGTTCCGTGGATCTCCTTGACACGCAGGTTCCCTTCGGTCAAGGTTCCGGTTTTATCGAAAACAACCATACGCAACTCGGCCATTTTCTCTACCGCTTCACTGCCCTTGACATGGATGCCCTTTTGCGACAGGCGGCCGCTTCCTCCCATAAAACTGAGCGGGACCGAAATTACCAGCGCCGTCGGGCAGCATACCACAAGAATCGTCAGCGCGCGGTAGACCCAATTCTGCATCGGGGTACTGGAATTGAAAAGAGGCGGGATGACCGAAAGGAGTATCGCCAAAACGACAATGACCGGAATAAAGCGCGCCGCGCCATGCATCACACTGTCCTCCAGAGAGGCTTTCCGGCCCGCCCCCTCCTCCTGTACACGCATGATCTGGCTGACCGCGCAGTCCTCAAATTTTGCGGTCGCCCGCAGCAGCAGCAAAGAACCGGTATACAGGCTGCCGGCCAGTACCTTGGCGTTTTTAACCACCGGTGCCGGCTCGCTGTCGCCAGTCAAGACCGTATCATCCACTATGCCTTCGCCGCGCAATACAATGCCGTCAATCGGGATGCGCTCGCCCGTCCGGACCAGAACAAAGTCGTCCACACGGACCTCGGCGGGTGTGACCTGCCGTTCTTCTCCCTGCATATTGACGACCGACGCCCGTTCTGGGATGAAATCAACCTGCTGGGAAAGCGACTTGTGCGTGGAACTGAGCACCAGATCGCTGATCATTTTGCCTACGCCATGCAGGATCAGGACCACGCTCGCTTCCGCGTGCAGCCCAAGCAGGAACGCACCGAACGAAGAAACCAGAATCAGCAGGTATTCGTCAAAATATTTCCCGTGGGTAAAGTTGCGCGCCACATTCGCGGCGATCGGCAGAACCGTGATCAGATAGGCGATCAGATACAGAATGAACGCGACCGTGTCGCTGGTACGCTGCAAAAGCAGCCCTAGCAGCAGGAAAACCACCGCCACTGCCAAACGGACCGACGTAAAGCGAACATCCATCATAGACATGGGCTGATAAGGCTCCGCGCCGCCGCGTCGCGCGTTTTCCCTGCGCAGGCGGGTCTGCTCCCGCCGCCGCATTCGGGCGTGATACCGCGCGCGTTCGATCAGAGACATGCCCTCTGTCTCATCTGGCTGCTCAGGTTCATTTTGCACCAGAGCAAGGCTTTCATCCAGCGGAGGAAGCGCTTCGGTATTCTCCTCTTCAGCCGTCTCCCTCTCGGGTTCGGGCAGTTCCTCCTCTTCCGCGGCTTCCGGCTGTCCCTCCTCAGGAACGTCCTCTTTCGCTTCCGGCTGCTCCTCGTCCTGCGGCAGTTCTTCCTGCGGCGCCGAATCTGTTTTTTCCTCTGCCTCCTGCGGAGGAGTCTGTGCAGGCGCGGAACCGGCAATCGGTGTCGCTGTCAGCGGCTCTACCGGAAGCTCTGGAAAATCAGAAGCGCTTTCTTCAAGATCGGACAAAATATTTTCCACAAAATCGTCGGAAAAAGCGATCGGCCCTGCGGAAACCTGCGCCAGAAGCTCTTCCGGCGCGCCCATATTCTGCGGCGTTTGCCCTTCTTCACGATTTCCAGCCGGCTGATCCTCCGGCCGGTTTTTCTTTTCGTCCATCGTCTATCCCTCCTGTACATGCGCAATGCCCTGTGCCAAAATTGTCTGAATGTGGTCATCGCACAGCGCATAATACACGGTTTTTCCATCTTTCCGGCTCTTTACCAGACGCGCCTGCTTCAAAAAGCGGAGCTGGTGGGAAATCGCGGACTGGCTCATCCCCAACAGCGACGCAATATCACAAACGCATAATTCCTCTATTGCCAGAGCGGTCAGGATGCGCAGCCGTGTTTTATCGGAAAACGCCTTAAAAAAATCTGAAGCGGCCGATGTGATCTCATCTCCCGGCATCGTGCTGCGCGCCTGCCGTACGGCATCCGTATGGACGATATGCTCCTCGCAGCATTCCACCTCGGTTTGATTCTTTCTGACTGCCAACGAAACCCCTCCCGAGACACATAAGTACCTATTAAAGTATAGTATCATTCAAAAGCCAATCTGTCAAGAATACAGCAAAAAACCAGCCCGCCGGAGCATATCCGGCAGGCTGGCCGCCACGGCTTACTTTTCGGTTTTCGGATCAGTCATAACTTCCTTAAATGAAGTTGCCAATCCTGCAAGGCTCTGTATTTCGCTCGGAATAATGATTTTTGTCGCCTTGCCGTCCGCTGCGTTGCTGAACGCTTCCAGCGATTTCAACTTGATGACCTGTTCGGTCGGAGCAGCGTTGTTTAGGAGGGAAATCGAATCAGCCAGCGCTTTTTGCACGGTCAGCAGGGCTTCCGCCTCGCCTTCCGCTTCCTTGATTTTTGCCAGGCGGTTGGCTTCTGCCGCCAGAACGGTCGCTTCCTTTTCGCCTTCCGCTACCAGAATAGCGGACTGCTTTTTGCCTTCTGCCACCAGGATGGATTCGCGGCGCTCGCGTTCGGCCTTCATCTGCTTTTCCATGGATTCCTGAATTGCCGCCGGCGGGATGATGTTCTTCAGCTCCACACGGTTGACCTTGATGCCCCACGCATCCGTAGCCTCGTCCAGAATCGCGCGCATTTTGGTATTGATGATGTCCCGGCTGGTCAGCGTCTGGTCCAGTTCCAAATCGCCGATAATATTGCGGAGCGTCGTTGCCGTCAGGTTTTCGATCGCTGCCATCGGGCTTTCGATACCGTATGTGAACATCTTCGGGTCCGTAATCTGGAAATAGACAACAGTATCGATCTGCATGGTTACGTTATCCTTCGTGATCACAGGCTGTGGCGGAAAATCGACGACCTGCTCCTTGAGCGTCACCTTGCGGGCGATCCGCTCAAAAAGCGGCACCTTAAAATGCAGGCCTGTGTTCCATGTGCCGCGGTATGTGCCAAGCCGCTCCACGATAAAGGCTTTCGCCTGCGGTACAATAACAATATTGCTGCCCAGAAAAACAATCAGCAGGATCGCCAAAACAATCCAAATCATCGGAACTAAATAAGGCATAGTGTTCTCCTTTACTTAACTGAATCTTTATCCAACCTTTTTACGATCACCTTGACGCCGCGGATTTCCAAAATTTCGACCATTGCGCCCTGCGGGACAAGGGAATCATCCGCGCTGCGTGCAGTCCATATATTTCCCGATATACGGACTGCGCCAGTTTCGCGGATATTGTCAATCCCCTCCGTTACGATAGCAGATTGACCAATGATGCGGTCTGCATTGGTCGCTTCCTTTTTGGTCTTGAGGAAGCGCCGGCAAAACGGACGGACCAGCAGAAGCAAAACCGCGGAGAACAAAACGAAGATGACCAACTGCGCGGACATCTCCAGCCCAATACTCGCGGCGATCAACGCTGCAACGCCGCCGACCGCAAACCAGATTGCCGACAGGTCCAGCGAAAAAGCTTCGACCGCAACGCCGATGATGATAACAGCCACCCAGATATAGAGACTGTCAACGCCAAAAATCATATTTACTATCCCCTCCTTTGCTCTAGTATATCATGACCGGCGGTAAAAGTACAGCAAAAACAAATGAGGGTCGTGTCCGTGCCTATGAAAAAATACTCCGACTTTAATTGTCGGAGTATTTTTTTAAACCGAACGGGAATTTGGATTAATACATGCCGCCCATATCCGGTGCAGCCGGAGCCGGAGCTACAGGTTCCTTCTTATCCGCAACCAAGCTCTCGGTGGTCAGCACCATGGAAGCCACGGACGCCGCGTTCTGCAGCGCGGAGCGGTTAACCTTGGTCGGGTCGACGATACCATTGGTGATCATATCGCCATATGTCTCGGTCGCCGCGTCAAAGCCATAGCCGACCTTGCCGGAATTCTTGACCTTATCGACAACGATTGCGCCTTCAATGCCCGCGTTGATCGCAATCTGTGCCATCGGCGCCTCAAGGCCGCGCGCAACGATCTGCATGCCGGTCTTTTCGTCGCCCTCGGCGGTCTCGGACAGCGCCTCGACTGCTGCGATCGCATTGACATACGCAACGCCGCCGCCGGCTACGATGCCTTCCTCAACAGCCGCGCGGGTCGCGTTGAGGGCGTCCTCGATGCGCAGCTTCTTCTCTTTCATCTCAGTCTCGGTAGCAGCGCCGACCTTGATGACCGCTACGCCGCCCGCCAGTTTAGCCAAGCGCTCCTGCAGCTTCTCACGGTCAAAGTCGGAAGTTGTGCGCTCGATCGCGCCGCGGATCTCGGCTACGCGGTTGGCGATATCCTGCTTGTCGCCCGCGCCATCCACAATCGTGGTGGTTTCCTTGGTGACCTTGATCTGACGCGCAGAACCCAGCATATCCATGGTGGCGTCCTTAAGCTCGATGCCGATCTCTTCGGAGATTACCGTGCCGCCGGTCAAGATCGCGATATCACGCAGCATATCCTTGCGGCGGTCGCCGAAGCCCGGCGCCTTGACCGCAACACAGGTGAACGTGCCGCGCAGGCGGTTAACGATCAGGGTGGACAGCGCCTCGCCCTCGATATCCTCGGCAATAAGCAGCAGCTTCTTGCCGGACTTAACAACCTGCTCCAGAATCGGCAGCAGCTCCTGGATGTTAGACAGCTTCTTGTCCGTAATCAGGACCAGCGCATCGTCCAGATTTGCTTCCATCTTCTCGGTATCCGTACACATATAGGGGGTGACATAGCCGCGGTCAAACTGCATGCCCTCGACAACCTCGGAATAGGTTTCCGCAGTTTTGGACTCTTCCACCGTGATTACGCCGTCGGTCGAAACCTTTTCCATCGCCTCCGCGATCAGCTGGCCGATCTCGTCATCGCTGGAAGAGATCGCACCGACACGGGCGATATCATTGGAGCCGTCAACCGCCTTGGAATTCTTGGCGATCGCTTCTACCGCCGCATTGACCGCCTTGGAAATGCCGCGACGCATGACCATCGGGTTTGCGCCCGCAGCCACGTTCTTCAGACCCTCTCGCACGAACGCCTGCGCGAGCACGGTCGCGGTGGTGGTGCCGTCGCCCGCCACGTCGTTAGTCTTGGTCGCAACTTCCTTCACAAGCTGCGCGCCCATGTTCTCATAGGGATCGTCAAGCTCGATCTCCTTAGCGATGGTGACGCCGTCGTTGGTGATCAGCGGCGCGCCGTACTTCTTGTCCAGAACAACATTGCGGCCCTTCGGACCGATCGTAACTTTAACGGTATCGGCGAGCTGATCGATGCCGCGCTGCAGCGCCTTGCGCGCGTCCTCGCCGTAAATAAGCTGTTTCGCCATGATAAATTACCTCCTCAAATTACTCTACGATTGCAAGAATATCGCCCTGACGAACGATGATGTAGGTTTCGCCGTCCAGCTTGACCTCTGTGCCGGTGTACTTACTGGTAATGACCTTCTGGCCCTTCTGGACCTCCATTTTGATCTCCTTACCATCGACAACGCCGCCCGGGCCGACCTCGATGATTTCAGCGACCTGCGGCTTTTCCTGCGCAGACGCGGTGAGGATGATGCCGCTGGCAGTGGTCTCCTCCGCCTCGATCATCTTGATAACAACACGATCAGAAAGGGGCTTGAGTTTCATAACGGGTTCCTCCTATAAAAATTAAAGTTGACTGAATCAGGGTTTAGCACTCTTTTGTCCTGAGTGCTAACTCGATTATTATATTACATCAACTCTTTTCGTTGTGCAAGAGTTTTTTTGGAAAAACTGACATAAAATTTATGAATTTTTTGTGAATCACTTTGACCCGTTTTCTCGTTTTTTAGCAGACGAATGCATTGAGTGCTTATAGTACATATGAAGCTCGCATTTGATCATGCCGTTATACAGCTTCCGCCTTTTATCCGCTGGCCGGCTGTAACAGCGCTCAAACAGCGGGTCCGAGCTTAGAATATACTGCTTCATCGGTGATTTCCCTGTTGCGCGTCCGAACGCACGATAGAGCGCTTCCGCCTGCTGCACATCGAGCAGCCGTTCGCCATATGGGGGATTGGCAAACACCACCCCTTCCCCGCTGTAATCGTGCTGCACAGCATCTACCTGCTCAAAAAACACCGTACCCGCAACGCCCGCTTTCCGTGCGTTCTCCATGGAAAGCTGGACGCATGCTGGATCGATATCGCTTCCAACAATCGAAAACCGCGCGCCGCCATCCGTCAGGTCGATGGCCGCTTCGCGAGCCAGCCGCCAGGCGTCTGCGTCAAGGCAACCCCATTTCTCCGCCTCAAATGACCGAAGCAGCCCGGGCGCGCGCCGCTGGGCGATCATCGCCGCTTCAATCGCAATCGTTCCCGAACCGCAGAATGGATCCAGCAGCGGTTCTCGTCCACGCCAGCGTGCCAGCTTGACCATGGCTGCCGCGAGCGTCTCCCGCAACGGCGCGGCGTTGCTGTTTGCGCGATATCCGCGCTTATGCAGCCCCAGGCCGGAGGTATCCAGAAATACCTCCGCTGTATCGCGCATAATGGAAAACTGTATCTGGTATTTCGCGCCGGTTTCCTCGAACCAGGATAGACCATAGGCATGTCCCAAACGTTCCACCACCGCTTTTTTCACGATCCGCTGGCAGTCCGGTATGGAGTGGAGCGCCGAATCAAGGCTGTACCCCTTGACGGGGAAGGACCCGTCCCTCGGAATAAACTGCTCCCAAGGCAGCGCGCGCACACCCTCGAACAGAGCGTCGAAGCTTTTCGCGGGAAACACGCCGAGACGGATCAGGACGCGCTCCGCACAGCGCAGGTTCAGATTGGCCCATGCGAGCGTATTTTCATCTCCCGCAAATAAAACCCTGCCGTTCTCGGCATGCACTTCCTCCAGCTTTCCCCCGAACCGAAGTTCGTCCGCGACGATCCCTTCCAGCCCGAACAGAGTCGGGCAGCACATGGTCAGTTCCATTCGATTCCCTCTTTTCTTCCGAAAAAAAGCCCCTGCCGCTGCCGGGCAGGAGCCGTTCTGTTGTACTTAATCTTATCCGTTCAGGGGTATTTTGTCAAGACGGTCTACCACATACAGACGTTTGGCATCTGTGGCTTTTCGATTCTGCGGGACAGATATCGGATCAGACGTATGCCCAACAGCCGCAGCACAACGACGTATAGAAGCCCTGCGCCGCACACTGTCGCCCCCAGTGCAGCAATATCATTCATGAGGTACTCTTGCAGAACAGAGTAGAAAATCCGCGTCCAGCAAAAAAGGGTAGCGCCGCATAGTAGCGGAACGCCAAAGCGGCGCAGCGGCCGGACCGCGAAGCCGGTATGCCGCTGCAAAATGCAGAAATTGATTAGAAACGCACCCGCGCTGGTCAGCAGCATGGCGAGCAGATAACCGTAAATGCCGAGTGTCGGCCGTGCGCACCAGCGATACATCAGGCAGAGCTGGACCAGCTCCGCGCTGACTGCCGTGACCACATTCAAATGCTGCAGCCCGAGCGCGTTCAACAGGCTGCCGGACGACATCTGGTAGTAACTGACGATTGCGACCGCTCCCAGCAGGGCTACATAACCGGCCGTCAACGGCTGGCCAAAGAAGAACTCGCTCAACTGCGGCGCAAGCGGAATCAGCACCGCTGTAGCAGGCAGCGCAATCAGGCCGACGGTGGAAACCGATCTGCCGATTAACGCCTGCACGCGCTTGATATTCCCGACCGCCTGCGCTGCGGTGACTGCCGGAAGCAGAGCGGTGCAGACTGAGCTGACCAGCGCCACTGGAAGAAGAAGCAGAGGCATCGCCATACCGGAGATTACACCGAGTGCCGAGAGTGCCTGTTCATAGGTCAGTCCGGCCACCATCAGCCGCTGAGGAAGCAGGACCGAACCGGCCGAGCTGATGATATTGCCGACCAAAGCCGATGCGGAAAGCGGCAACGCGATAAAGAAAAACTGCTTGCTTGTCTCTGCGTCGAGTCTTCCGGCGCGCTGACCAGCCGCTATATTTTTCTGGAACAGACGTGTCAGGAACAAAGCGCTGAACACTTCGCTCACCACCATGCCAGCAAAAATCAGCATAGCGATCGTTCCGTAATCCTCTCCCTGGTATTCATATAACAGGATACCGACTGATAAAATCCGGATCAGTTGTTCTCCTACCTCGGAATAGGCGGTAAACTGCATTTGTTCCAGGCCGATAAACAGGGACTTGAAGATATTCTCCACACCGGTCAGCGTGAGGCATAACAGAACGAACGGGAACGCCTTGGCGCACCGGATATCTCCCAGCCATCCGGCCGCGATCCTGTTTCCGAAAAGCAGGATGACCGCCGCGCAGAATGTACATAGTGTAAAAAAAACTGTGAACGCCAGCCGGAGGATCGCACCGATTTTTCCGCGCTCTCCCCTTGCCTCGCTGGCCGCGCTCAGACGGGAGCAGGCCATGGTCACGCCGGAAAGGCAGCCGGCATTGAGTACCAGATAGGCGGAATTGACTAGGCGGTAAACGCCAAGCCCCTCCGCGCCGGCAAAGTGGCTGAGGATAACGCGATAAAGGAATCCCAGCGCCTGCAGCGCCAAATTGCCGCAGGCAAGGATTCCGGCCGCATATAGAATCGTTTTTTTCTGAATCCGCACGGCATGACCCCATTTCACTTTAAGGCTATGCCGAGTTATGCACGGATATGAAAGAAAAAGGCCTTCTCCACATAGGAGAAAGCCTGGTATACCCTTATATCCTTTTGCTCATTTTTTCGCTGTATTCCGCGCGGAACGCAGCAAATGTGCCCTGTTCGAGTGCATCACGGATCTCCTGCATCAAATGGTTATAGAACCACAGGTTATGCATGACCAACAGGCGCTGAGATAGCATTTCACCGCTTTTGAGCAGGTGGCGGAGATAAGCACGGCTGAATCTCTGGCAGGTCGGGCACCCGCAGCCTTCCTCGATCGGCCGGTCATCCGTCTGATATTTTGCGTTCATAATGTTTAAAATACCATTATGCGTGAACAGGTGTCCATGCCTTGCGTTTCTGGTCGGCATGACGCAGTCAAAGAAATCGACGCCGCGCGCCACGCCTTCGATGATGTTGGACGGTGTGCCAACTCCCATCAAATAACGCGGCTTGTTTTCCGGCGCATGCGGCAGCACCACATCCAGGATGTGATACATGACCTCGGTGCTTTCGCCCACCGCGAGGCCGCCGATCGCATAGCCGGGCAGGTCAAGCTCTGCAATCGCCTGCATATGCTCGATGCGCAGGTCGTCATAGGTGCCGCCCTGATTGATGCCGAACAGCATCTGCTGCGGATTTACCGTATCCGGCAGGCTGTTGAGCCGCGTAAGCTCTGCCTTACAGCGCCGCAGCCAGCGGGTTGTCCGGTCGATCGAGTCTTTAACATATTCGCGCGGCGCCGGATTTTCAATGCATTCGTCAAACGCCATTGCAATATCCGAGCCGAGGTTCGACTGGATCCGCATGCTTTCCTCCGGCCCCATAAAAATCCTGCGCCCATCGACATGCGAATGGAACGTTACGCCCTCTTCCTTGATTTTGCGTAACGTAGCCAGAGAGAACACCTGAAAGCCGCCGGAATCGGTCAGCATGGGGCCGTCCCAACGCATAAAGCGGTGCAGCCCGCCCATTTGCCTGACGATCTGATCCCCCGGCCGCACATGCAGATGATAGGTGTTGGACAGTTCGATTTGACATCCGAGCGCTTTCAGGTCAAACGCATCAACCGCGCCCTTGATCGCGCCGGCCGTTCCGACATTTTGGAACACCGGTGTCTGCACAACGCCGTGGGCGGTGCAAAATTCCCCTCTTCTGGCGTATCCCTCTGTTTTGAGCAGATTAAAAGTTCCTATTTTCATAATTCCCTCGTTACTTTTCAAGCAGTGGGTCTATTTTACCACAAACCGCCAGCCGTTTCAATGTTGCACCGGCAAATAATTCGTTTTTCCTCTCTGAAATGGCTGCTTTGCCGCCTCAAACGCGGCGCTTTGACAAAATTCTATCAGAATTGTATACTATAGCAATTCCCAGGATATTTGATTGGCATCTTTTTGTTAGGTATTGTTTGCGTTTTGACTTGTTTTTTTCATCCGCAGCCCATACAATTACAGTAACAGCAGTTACTGCAGGCTTACCAAAGGAGAATGCTTATGGATCGCTTTACAGGCTATGTCGGCACCTACCATTCCAGCCGCTCGCAGGGGATTTATCGTTTTTTTCTGGACGCCGAATCCGGTAAATTGACAGGAGCGAACTGCGTTTTAGACGTGCCTGACTCCAAATACCTCGCCATACGCCAAGACGGTTTGCTGGCGTCGGTCGTAGGGCGTGCAGGTAAGGCCGGACTCTGTGTGGCGGATCTGCGCCAGTCTTCCCACCCCTTTCAGGTGGAAGCCTTCACCGAGGGAAGCGCAGGCTGCCATGCGGCGTTCTATCAGACGTATGGGTATACCGCCAATTTTCACGCCGGAACGGTTTCTTTTTACCGGATTGCTGATAAGACACCGGTTTTTCAGTACACAATACCCATAGCGCCCGGCGCGGGCTGCCATCAGGTCCTTTTTCACGCGGATACGCTGCTGGTCCCCTGCATGGAGCTGGACGAGATTCGCATGTTCCATATTCCCGATCACACCCCCTGCGGCACGATCCCCTTTCCGCAGGGCAGCGGCCCGCGGCACGCCGTTTTGGATGAGACATCCCAAGCCCTGTATGTAGCCGCCCAAAAGGATAATTCCCTTTACTGCTTCCATATCTGCGGAAACAGAGAATTCCGCCTATTTCAGCGTGTTCCGCTGCTGGTCTCCCCCGACCCCGCGCGAGACGAAGCCGCCGCGATCCGTCTTTCACCGGACCACCGGTTCCTGTATATCTCGGTGCGCGGCGCAGACCAGATCGTCGTTTTGGAGCGAAGGAACGGCAAACTGCAGGTCATTCAGCGCATTCCCTCCGGAGGCGAACATCCGCGTGATATCGCCCTCTCGCCGGACGGACGCTGGCTGCTCGCGGCAAACCGCTTTTCCGGCGATCTGGTCAGCTTCCCGCGCGACTCTGCCACCGGCCGCCTCGGCGCGGCCTGCGGCCATACAATCATCCACCAAGGCGTCAGTATTGTTTTTGATGCCCAAGAAAGAAAGGAACATGAAAAATGAAGCTTTGTGATATCGGCATTATCGGACTTTCCGTTATGGGCCGTAGCCTTGCGCTCAATATGGCTGACCACGGTTTTTGCGTTGCCGGCTATAACCGTAGCCGTTCGGTCACGGAAGCGGTGGTGCTGGAGCACCCGCATCCCAATCTTATGCCGTTTTATACACTGGAGTCGTTCGTCTCCGCCCTCAAGCGGCCGCGCCGCGTCATGCTGATGATCCAGGCGGGCGCACCGGTCGACGCTGTGATCGATCAGCTCCTCCCTCTGCTGGCCACAGGTGATATTCTTCTGGATGGGGGAAATTCCTTTTTTGAAGACACCCGACGGAGAAGCCGGATGCTTTCCGAAAAAGGCATCCAATACTTTGGCGTTGGCATTTCCGGCGGAGAGGAAGGCGCCCGCCGCGGCCCCTCCATCATGCCGGGCGGCGATGCGGACGCGTATCCCGCGGTGCAGCCTATTCTCGAATCCATCGCGGCGACCGCGGAGCAAATGCCATGCTGTGCCTATATCGGACCGGATGGTGCCGGACATTATGTGAAAATGGTCCACAACGGTATCGAATATGCCGATATGCAGCTTATCGCGGAAAGCTACCTGCTGCTCAAATATTGCGGTGGTTTTTCCAACGCTGCGCTTGCAGAGCTGTATGCGGACTGGAATCAGGGAGAGCTGAAAAGCTTTCTGGTCGGTATCACCGCAGACATTTTTCGGGAGAGGGACGACCTTGCGGACGGCGATCTGATCGACCACATTCTTGACAGCGCGGCTCAAAAAGGCACCGGACGCTGGACAAGTATGGAATCGCTTCGCCAGGGCGTGGATGTTTCCATGATCACAGCGGCGGCAGGCGCGCGCGTCATGTCCAATGCGCTGGAAACCCGCGAAAAGGCGGCTGGTCTGCTTGAGGTGGACGCAGTTCCTCCGGTGCAAGACCGAAAAGCATTTGCCGAACAGATCCGCCGCGCGCTTTATGCCGCGAAGATCGTCGCTTACGCCCAGGGCTTTTCGCTGCTGCGGGACGCTTCCGAACGCTATCACTGGTCACTTGACCTGGGAACGATCGCCGCTATTTTCCGCGCCGGCTGTATCATTCAGGCAGACTTTCTGAACGATATCACCGCCGCATTCCGGCGCGATCCGCTGCTCGGGAACCTCCTGCTCGACCGCTTTTTCCACGAAAAAATTGCCGCAAACCATCAAAGCCTGCGCAGCGCGGCCGCTTCGGGCATCCGGACAGGGCTGCCCCTGCCTGCCATGACAAACGCGCTCTCCTATCTGGATGCGTTCCGTTCCCCGCATACAGGCGCGAACCTCATCCAGGCACAGCGCGACTTCTTCGGCTCGCACACCTATGAGCGCACCGACCGTACCGGAGCATTTCATCACGAATGGAGGAAAACGGAATGAGCAAGGCCTTTACTATTTTTGGCGGCACTGGCGATCTGACCTTCCGCAAACTCCTGCCCGCGCTTTACAACGGAAGCATTTCCGGCGCGGAATCCGAGGATTATCAAATCATTATCATCGGGCGGCGGGAGTATACCACTGAGCAGTACTGTGCGCTTGCCCGTGAATGGGTGCAGAAGTTTGCGCGCCTGCCCTACTCGGATCGCGCGTTCGGGCGATTTGCCTCCCGCATCGCATACTACCGCATGGATTTCTCCGACCCTGCCGCCTATCAGGAGCTGAATGACTATTTCAGCGCGCACGGAATTGAGGAATTTATTTTTTACCTTGCAGTCGCGCCCCGCTTTTTCGGTCTGATCGCCGAAAATCTGGCGTCGGTATCAGGCGCCTCCCGCGGCAAGGTGATTCTGGAAAAGCCGTTCGGTGAAACGCTCGAAGCGGCAAAGGACTTAAACCGCCGGCTGGAAACGATTTTTTCTCCGGACCAGATCTACCGTATCGACCACTACCTCGGCAAGGAAATGGTCCGCAACATTGAAACAATCCGCTTCTCCAATCCGATTTTTACCAACCTGTGGGATGCGCGCTTCATTGAATCCGTGCAGATCTCCGCGCTGGAGGACGTTGGCGTCGAATCCCGCGGCGGCTATTATGACGAAGCCGGCGCCATGAAAGACATGGTGCAAAACCATTTGTTCCAAATTCTCTCTATCGTGGCGATGGAGAGGCCCAGCGATTATATCGGCTCGGATATGCACGCGGAACAGCTCAAGGTTTTGCATGCCCTGCGTCCGGTCGGCCAGGAGCCGATCAAGGATACGCTCGTCCTTGGCCAATATGAGGGCTACCGGCAGGAAAAGCTGGTGGGCGCCCATTCCCAGACCGATACCTACGCTGCTTTACGTCTGTTTATTGACAATGACCGTTGGCGCGGCGCACCCTTCTATATCCGCACAGGGAAAAAGCTGGGCGAGCGGGAGATGAACGTCGTCGTAACATTCCGGCGCCCCCGTCCGGATGTTGCGCATAACGTTCTTGTCATCCGCATACAGCCGACCGAGGGCGTCTATCTGCAGTTCAATATCCAAAAACCGGGCGATACCACTGATATCACCCAGGCAAAGATGGATTTTTGCCAAAGCTGCCTGCTGGAAAACCGCATCAACACACCGGAGGCATATGAACGGCTGATCGGCGCCTGCATCCGCGGCGAACACTTTTGGTTCTCCCAATGGGACCAGATCGAAACCGGCTGGGAATACGTCGAGCAGCTCCGCACCGCATACCGCGAAGCAGGGCTTCCTCTTATCAGCTATCCTACGGGTTCCTCCGGACCCGTGCAGGCCGACCGGCTGCTCGAGCGGTTTGGCCACGCATGGTTCAAGACCTGATATAAAGAAACAGCGCCGGCAGATGCCGGCGCTGTTTCTTTTCCTTTACCCATTTTAATAGAGAAGCATGGAATCGCCAAACGAGAAAAATCGATATTCCTCGCCAATCGCCTGCCGGTATGCATTCATCACCATCTCCCGCGTGGCGAACGCGGAAATCAGCATCATCAGCGTGCTCTCCGGCAAATGGAAGTTTGTCACAAGGTGATCGACCGCCTTGAACTGGTAGCCCGGGTAAATAAAAATATCCGTCCAGCCCGACTGGGGCCGTACCTGCCCGCTTTCATCCGCGATTGTTTCCAGTGTCCGGCAGGCGGTCGTGCCGACGGCCCAGATCTTACCGCCCGCAGCCCGCGTACCGTTGATCAGGCCAGCGGTTTCCGCATCCATGATATAATATTCGGCGTGCATCACATGGTCGGTGATCTCCTCCTCCTTGACAGGCCGGAACGTCCCCAAGCCAACATGCAGCGTGACAAAGGCAAGCTTTACCCCCTTTTTCCGCAACGCCTCCAGCAGTTCCGGCGTAAAATGGAGGCCTGCCGTGGGCGCAGCGGCCGAGCCGGGCGTTTTGGAATAAACCGTTTGATACCGCTCCGGATCATCCAGCTGTTCCTTGATATACGGCGGCAGCGGCATCGTGCCGAGCTGATCCAGTATTTCCAGGAAAATCCCTTCATGGTGGAATCGGATCAGGCGGTTCCCGTCTGGTTGAACGGCCTCAACCGTGGCGGTGAGCATACCATCCCCAAAGGTCAGCTCCACGCCGGTGCGTGTCTTACGCCCCGGCCGCGTCAGGCACTCCCACAGCCCTTCCCCCTTATCCGTTAGCAGTAGTACCTCGATCGGTGTCGTATGCCCGACCGCATGCCCCATCAGCCGCGCCGGAATCACGCGGGAATTATTGAACACCATACAGTCCCCCGGCTCGACATAGGCCAGCAGGTCGCGAAAATGCCGGTGCGAGACCGACCCGTCCGTCCGATCCAGTACCAACAGACGGGACGCGTCACGCTGTTCCAGCGGATGCTGCGCGATCAACCGCTCTGGAAGATCAAAATAAAAATCGCTTTTTTTCATCATAAAAGCATGGACGCCCGCGCGGAGCGCCCATGCTGCTTTCCTCCTTTACTGTCTGTTCCGCGTTTATCCGGCAACGGAAACGCCGGTAAAATAGAATTTGAGTATTTCTTCATAGTCAAAGCCCTGCTTGGCCATCGCATAGGCGCCCCACTGGCTCATGCCTACGCTGTGGCCCCAGCCGGAGCCCTGAAACGTATAGCTCGCGGCATTCGTAACGGGAGCCTGCTCTTCCGCGTCCTCGGTAGTGCGGATCAGAACCGTTTCGCTTTCAAAGCCCACCGAGAAGCCTAACGCCTCCCCTATGTCACGCACCTTATAATAGTTGTTCCCATTGACACGGTAGCCTGTCAGGGAAATCTCCTTCCCGTTCAGCAGGATCGTGGAATCCGAGGGCGTACAGCTTTCGACCGCAGTCGTACCCGGCGCAGCCATTTCACCGCCGACCGTTTGGTAGGCCGCACCTTTGGTCAGCTCGATGCGGTTGTTCCTGCCGTCCCATGCCACATTGAACTGGCTGTCCGTACCATTCAATATGTAGGCGATATCGCGCAGCTTATAGTAGTTGTTGTCATTGATATTATAGCCCTGCGGCTCGACCGGCTTGCCATCCGCGGTTACCTTATGCGTGGATGGGCTGATCTTCAAGCTTGCGCGCTGCGGCAGGACGGCCGCGGCGCCAGAAGTATTGGGCGTGATCGTATACCGGATGCTGTCCAGTCCGAATACTGTGCGCACCTCGTCTTTCTCAATGATCACCTGTTTGCCAGCCGTATCCGTCACAGTCACTTCATTGACGTTGTCCGTCGCGGTCCGCTTGGTGACTTCCACATTTGCCACGGTGCCGATCGTGTATCCGGCGCTTATCAGCTTTTTCTGCACTTCTGCCGCAGTGAGGGTCACGCTCCACGAGCTGTCGTATTCCTCGTAAGGATCGATCTTGCCTTTCAGGTAAGGATAGTCACCACCCCAGACGTTCGCGGCATCCTCGGTCGCGCCGCCATCCGATGAAAAGAAATACCCGATGACCGGCTCCCCCTCATAGGTCAGGTATTCCCCCTTTGTGGCGTCCACCGCCGCATCAGAAGCCGCGGTCGCTTTATTGGCGCCCAGATAGACCTGGCAGTTTGTGGTATTGCAAAGGTCGTACCCGTCGCTTGTATGCTTATGCGTTCCCAGCGCGAAAGACCGTGCGCATACCGCCTGTGCTTTCTGCGCTTCCTCCGGCCATTCCGGATCGATCTCGTACGGAAGAACGCCCTTCACATAATCTTCTAATCCAACATAATTTATAACAGTCAGGTTTCCGCTGGAAGAACGCCTGTACACAAAATCCCCGCGCCACTGATAGCCCCTGAACCAGGTCAGCTCGCTGTTCGGACGGATGGCCAAATGATCCGCGCCCGCCGCCGAGGTATACAGGACCTTACCGTTCGCCGTGTTCGACACCTGGAAAGCATCGTTCACCAGCTTCACGGTAAGCTGAGTATCCGATAAAGCCGTGCCGCCGGAAAATGTGGTGCCGTCCATCGTGCCGACCGTGTAGCCGGCCTCCTCGCCGGATACATTTTCCAGCTTTGGGTCAGCAAAGGCATTTTCCCCACTGATGGTAAGCCCGACGCGCAGCGTTACATTGGTATCGGCCGCTGACGCGGGCAGGCCGGTGAAGCAGGCGGTCACCACTGTGACGCAAAGCAGCAAGGATAGGATTTTTTTCATACGGTTCATTTCATTAAAGTCCTCCTATTAATTTCTTCTGGCTTCTATTGACAAATAACAGACCATATTCTAAAATAAAGTCGATATGTATATTCCGTCACTACGATAGAGGCGCGGTTTTCATCAGTATCGTCTGGAAGGGGCCGTAACCCCGTTTGATCAGGCGAGAAAGGGTCTGCCGCCGAAGCCTTCTCCTTGTTACGGCAGGGCGGGCTGGACGTCGAGGAAAACATCCCTGCGTCTGTCATCAGCAGCAATGCCGGTGGAGAGCTATCCTTTTTAGAAGAATACGGATTGTCCGCTTTTTCTATTATAGTATAGATCATACCGGTTTTTCAACCGGTTTTTTTCTTTATTGCCGTGTTGGCGGAAATTATCCAACGATTTGTAATTTTGGGGAGGACAATGTGGAAATGAAGCATTACAAAGTTGGCATCGTCGGTGCGACCGGCATGGTCGGGCAGCGTTTTTCCCTGCTGCTGGAAAACCATCCTTGGTTTGAGGTCGCCGCGCTTGCGGCGTCCGGCCGAAACCGCGGCAAAACTTATGAGGAAGCCTGCGCGGGCCGCTGGAAGATGACCGCGCCGATGCCGGAAAAGTTCAAGGACATGGTGATGTACGACGCAACGGAAGACGCGGAGGAGATCGCCGCCAAGGTGGATTTTATTTTCTGCGCTGTGGACATGAAAAAGGATGAGATCCGTGCGCTGGAGGAAAAATACGCAAAGCTGGAGTGTCCGGTCTGCTCGAACAATTCGGCTCACCGCATGACGCCCGATGTGCCGATGATCATTCCGGAAATCAACGCGGCGCATGCGGCGATCATTCCGGCGCAGCGCAAGCGCTTGGGGACAAAGCGCGGCTTTATCGCAGTCAAGTCCAATTGTTCGATTCAGAGCTATGTACCCGCCCTTTCCGCCCTGCTGGATTTTGAGCCGACCGAGGTTGCCGTCTGCACCTATCAGGCAATTTCCGGCGCCGGCAAAACCTTCGAGAGCTGGCGCGAAATGGTTGATAACGTTATCCCCTACATCGGCGGCGAGGAAGAAAAAAGTGAAAAAGAGCCGATGAAGGTGTGGGGCCGCGTCGCAGGTGACCATATCGAGCCTGCCTCCTCCCCTGTTATCACCGCACAATGCCTGCGCGTGGCATGCTCGGACGGTCATATGGCGGCAGCGTTCGTCAAATTCAAAAACAAACCCGCCAAGGAAGAAATGATTGCGCGCTGGCGTGGCTATCAGGGCCGTGCGCAGGAGCTCGCGCTTCCCTCTGCCCCCGCGCATTTCCTGACCTATTTCGAAGAGGACGACCGGCCCCAGACCAGGCTCGACCGCGACCTGGAGAACGGCATGGGCGTTTCGATCGGCCGGCTGCGCGAGGACGCCCTGTACGACTATAAATTTGTGAGCCTGTCACATAATACCCTGCGCGGCGCAGCGGGCGGTGCCGTATTAATGGCCGAGTTATTGTGCGCCGAAGGCTATATGGACCGATAAGGAGGAGTATGACAATTATGAAAAAGCCTGTTTTTACCGGTGCCGGTGTTGCGATCATTACACCGTTCAAGGCGAATGGTGCGGTAAATTATGACGAATTCGGACGCATCATCGACTATCAGATCGCGCATGGCACGGACGCCATCATTGTCTGCGGCACAACGGGCGAATCATCCGCCCTGCACGACAAGGAGCATCGCGAGGTTCTCGCCTGGTGCTGCGAGTATGTCAACCACAGGGTTCCCGTTATTGCCGGCGTCGGTTCGAACCACACGGATTATGCAGTCGAACTGACCAGGTTTGCCAAGGAGTGTGGCGCCGAAGGCGGCCTTTCTGTTACCCCTTATTACAACAAGACGACGCAGCGGGGCCTTCTCGCCCACTACACTGCGATTGCTGACAGCTGCGACCTGCCGATCATTCTCTACAACGTTCCCAGCCGGACCGGCGTATGCTTTACGGCAGACACGCTGCTTGAGCTTTCCAAGCATCCAAACATTAACGGCATCAAAGCCGCATCCGGCAATTTCACGCTTCTTGCCGAAACCATGGCAAAATGCGGGGGTGACCTTAACGTCTGGTCGGGTAACGACGACCAAATTGTCCCCATGATGGCGCTGGGAGGCAAGGGCGTCATCTCAGTCCTTTCCAACGTTGCCCCGCAGGAAACGCATGACCTGACGCAGCTGTGCTTTGAAAACCGCTATCCGGAAGCCGCTGCCATGCAGCTCAAGTACCACAACCTGATCGACGCATTGTTCTGTGAAGTCAACCCGATCCCCGTCAAGAAGGCTATGGAGCTGTTGGGCTGGAATCCCGGGCCGCTGCGCCTTCCGCTTGTCGAGCCTAGTGAAGAGCACACCGCTTATATCCAGCGCGAGCTTGCGGCTGTGGGCTGCCGGATCGAGTCATAAATTAAAGGAGTTTTGAAAAGATGTTAAAAATCGCGCTTTCCGGCTGCAGCGGCCGGATGGGCCGTGTGATCGCCGATATTGTCGCCAGCCGTAATACGATGCAGATTGTTGCCGGTTTTGATGTCAATACGGCAAAATATGCGGATTTTCCGGTTTTTTCCGACCCCTTTGAGTGTACGCTTGACTGTGATGTAATCATCGATTTCTCCAATGCTTCCAGCACGGAACATCTGCTGGCGTATTGTGAAAAGCACCATCTTCCGGTTGTAATCTGCACCACCGGCCATACCGGAGAGCAACTCGACCGGATCCGCAGCGCGGCGGCTAAAATCCCCGTGTTCCGCTCCGGCAATATGTCGATCGGTATCAACCTGATGACCGCTCTCCTTCGCGAAGCCGCCTCTATTTTAGGCGATCAATATGATGTGGAGATCATCGAAAAGCATCATAACCAGAAGCTTGACGCGCCCTCCGGCACGGCTCTGATGCTTGCCGATGCCGTGGCAGGAGCGCTTCCCTATAACGCCACCTATGTGTACGACCGCCACCAACGCCGCGAAAAGCGTCCTGCACATGAAATCGGTATATCTGCGATCCGCGGCGGTACGATTGTTGGCGAACATACCGTTTTGTTCTGCGGACGGGACGAAATCATCGAGATCAAGCATACCGCCCTCTCCCGCGAGGTTTTTGCGGTTGGCGCTGTTGATGCAGCCGCCTTTATGGTCGGTTGCCAAAAGCCTGGGATATACGATATGAACGATGTGATTGCAGCCCGCAATATTGAATTTCCCTAATTTCCCTGCAAAAGTAAAACAGAAAAGCCCAAAGGCACAATTCTGTCCTTTGGGCTTTTCTGTTTTTAAGAGAGAAAGTAAGAGGGTTTTTTTGTGGCAAAATTTTAGTAATTACGGTATTTTGCCGCATTTGGTACCGTGACCGCGTACTAATTTGGTTCGGTTACCGTGACAAACTATAAACGCAACAGACCGGAATGTCAATAGAATTTTCAAAACTTTTCGCCGCCGGTTTTGTTTTTGTGGGAATTGTATATTTTCCTTGAAATTCTTTCGTTTATTTCGTATAAAACCGTTCCCGAAGCCATATTGGACTGGTATGCGTCATTTTTTGTCTTTGTTTTTTGTGCAGACTGTCAAATTTACAATCCCCCGCTCTGGACATAATACCGAATTTCATTAAATTTTATTTTTTAGGATTGACTTTGCCATGGAATGTGGTATAGTGACCATGTAAAGCACAAAATGTTATTTCAGCGGCTGCCACTGCACCGAGCGCATTAGAGCAGCTTTTCTTTTTGCCGCGTCCGGCACCGTTCCCGCGAGCGATTTTGCGCTTACACACGCATGTACTGCAAATTTTATAGGAGGGATACCCCATGAAAGAATTCAAGATGTATGCCGACATCGTCTACCATGATTCCTTTCAGGAATTTATGGAAGGAGAAAATGTCGGTGCAGAGGATTTTATTTTAACAAATGAATTCCTGTACAACCAGTATGTCAAGCCGCTCAACCCCAACTGCGGCTCCCTTTTCATCGAGGCGTATGGCAAGGGCGAGCCGACCACCGAGATGGTTGATGAAATTAAAAAGGCAATTCCGGCTGGTGTCAAGCGCCTGATCGCGGTCGGCGGCGGCTCGGTCATCGATATTGCGAAGATGTGCTCCCTGCATGTTTCCTCCAACAAGACCGAGGATCTGTTCGACCTGAGTCCGGACGCAGAGAAGCCCACCCGCATCTATGAGGTATATGCAATCCCGACTACCTGTGGCACCGGTTCCGAAGTGACGAACGCCTGTGCCGTCGAGTTGTCCAGCCTGCACACCAAGCGCGGCCTGAACAGCCCTCTGATGTTCCCCGCAAAATCTGTGCTGATTCCGGAGCTGATTTCCGGCCTGCCGTATAAGTTCTTTGCTACTTCGTCGATCGATGCGCTTATCCATGCGACTGAGTCCTACCTCTCCCCCAAGGCCAGTCCGGTTTCCGAGCTGTTCTCCAAGGAAGCGATTCGCCTGATCTTCGAAGGCTATCAGTACATCGTGAAAAACGGCCTGGACAAGTGGACGGACCGTGCGCAGGAGTTTATCAACGCTTCCAACTTCGCAGGCCTTGCGTTCTGCTCGGCGGGCTGTGCCGCAGTGCATGCTTTGAGCTATCCGCTCGGCGGCGGCTATCACATCCCGCACGGCGAAGCCAACCAGCTTGTTTTCGCGGCAACGTTCCGCAAGTACAAGGAAAAGCAGCCGGTGGGCAAGATCAACGATCTCGAGAAGCTGTGGGGCGACCTGCTCGGCGTTCCGGCTGATCAGGCGCTGGAGGCAGCGTTCCAGTTATTCGACCAGGTTCAGCCGCGCAAGCCGCTGAAGGAATTCGGCATTTCGGATGCGGAATTCCAAGGCTTTGCAGAGGGCGTCATGGCTGGCCAGACCCGTCTGCTGAATAACAACTATGTACCGCTCACCATTGAAGATATGGTTGAGATCTATAAGTCGGTATATTAATAACAAAGAAAGCGAAGTGAGGGCAAAATGAAAAAAAGTCTCAAAGAAATGAACATCTTCGCCGCTCAGATCCGCAAAGCTGCCCTGCGCGCGATGAACGCGTTCCACGGCGGCCATGTCGGCGGCTCGATGTCCATGTCCGATCTGATGGCGGCGCTGTATGGTGAAGTCATGAAGGTAGACCCGAAAAACCCCCAGTGGGAAGAGCGCGACTGGCTGGTCGTATCCAAAGGCCATTGCGGTCCCGCAGTTTACGGCACGCTGGCACTGATGGGCTATTTCCCCGAGGACGAGCTGGATACGCTGAATAAGGAAGGCACCCGCCTCCCCTCCCACTGCGACCGCAACCGCACGCCCGGTATTGATATGACGACCGGCTCGCTTGGCCAGGGCGTATCCGCCGCAGTCGGCATTGCCTGGGGCATGCAGTATCAGAAAAAGCCGAACTATGTTTATACCATACTCGGCGACGGCGAGTGCGACGAAGGCCAGGTTTGGGAGGCGGCGCTGTTCGCAGCGACCAAGAAGCTCGGCCACTTGATCGGCTTTGTTGATTACAACAAAAAGCAGCTTGATGGATATACCAAGGACATCTGCGATCTGGGCGACCTCCGTCAGAAGTTTGAGGACTTCGGCTGGCATTCCCAGGAGGTTGACGGCCACGATATCCCCGCTATCGTCGCCGCGATCGAGGAAGCAAAAAAGGTTGCTGACAAGCCCTCGATGATCGTTCTCAATACGATCAAGGGCAAGGATTGCTGCTTTGCCGATACTTTCTACAACCATTTCGTCCGTTTCCCGGAAGAGGATTACGAGGCTGCCATCAAGGAACTGGACGCTAAGATCGCAAAGCTGGAAAGTGAGGGTTAATCGCATGTACAAAGTTGTTAAAGAGATTCGTCCCGAAGAGGTCGAGATGAAAAAGACCTTTGCGGACACCATGGAAGAGATGGCCGCAAAGGACGATGCCGTCGTATACTTTGACTGCGACGTTATCAACTCCATTGGCATGGTCGGTTTCGGAGAAAAGTATCCGGACCGCTGCATTGACTGCGGCATCCAGGAAGCAAATATGATCGGCGTCGCCGCGGGCGCGTCTGCGGTCGGCCTCAAGCCGTTCACACATACTTTCGGTCCGTTCGCCGCACGCCGTGTCATTGACCAGGTTTACATCTCCGCTGCCTACGCAAAGCTCAATGTGCGCATGATCGGTTCGGACGCCGGCGTCACCGCTTCCTACAATGGCGGCACCCATATGCCGATTGAGGACATGGGCCTGATGCGCACAATTCCGGAGGTCACTCTGCTTGAGCCTACCGATTCGGTCATGCTGGCCGATTTGATGCGTCAGACTAAGGATATGTACGGCGTATTCTATATCCGCATCACCCGTAAGGTTGTGGACAAGGTTTTCGAGGATGGCTCTACCTTTGAAATTGGCAAGGCGGTCGAGCTGCGAGATGGCAGTGATGTCACGCTGATCACTTCCGGCTACTGCACCACGGATACCATCAAGGCTGCCGAGATCCTGGCAAAGGAAGGCATTTCCGCCAAGGTTCTGAATATGTTCACCTGGAAGCCGCTCGACGTTGAGGCGATTGTTGCCGCCGCACAGAAGACCGGCGCGATCGTGACAGTAGAGAACCATAATGTCATCAACGGCCTTGGTTCTGCTGTGGCTGAGGTGGTTGGCGAGCATTGCCCGGTTCCGATGAAGCGCATCGGCGTGCAGGACCGCTTTGGCGAAGTCGGTTCCATCGATTATTTGAAGGGGATTTTTGGCATGACGGTGGAGGATATCGTCGCAGCCGCCAAGGAGACCATCAAGCGCAAATAATTCCGTTGCCTATACAACAGGGAGGTATGCTTTCCGCATATCTCCCTGTTTTTTTGG
This sequence comes from Agathobaculum massiliense, assembly GCF_900291975.1. Classification (GTDB taxonomy): domain Bacteria; phylum Bacillota; class Clostridia; order Oscillospirales; family Butyricicoccaceae; genus Agathobaculum; species Agathobaculum ammoniilyticum. The sequence goes on along the minus strand of NZ_OMPN01000001.1, from coordinate 168,039 downwards.
TTCATTTTCCCAGTTTGTAGCTTGTCTTCTGTACACATAGGTTGCTTGGCCTATGCCGCAACAATGAAAGCGGCAGCCATGTCCAGATGGAGCGCCATTGCGCATGGCAACGAGGTCAACGAAACCATCCGCCATGACGACCTCCTATGCGATGCAAAGCATCCTGACTGATGTCGTGAGCGCCGGAACCGAAGCTCCTCTGGGATATGGACTCGGCTACGTATTTTTTACTACTATTGCGCTTCCAATGCAGTTCTGGATACGGAGCAATACATCAAGCTGCTTTCTGGGGACGGTATCGCACCCACGGAAGAAACTATCGCGGATGGCAGCTACCCTCTGCCTATGTCGTCCTGCGCAAGGACACCCCGGCGGATGCACCCGCCCGACGGCTCGCTGCGTTCATGCTCTCTGAAAACGGCCAGCGCTGTGTTCAAAACGCCGGCTATGGCGCGCTCCAATAAGAATTAAGAAGGGGAAGCACTATCTGGTGCTTCCCTCTTCCTTGTCCGTTTCCTGCTTTCGGCTCGGTTTTACCGAGGCAAGCGGATTTTTTGCCGCTGCTTCCCGCAGGCTGCTGTCCTCAATATGCGTATAGATCATTGTCGTATTGACGCTGGTATGGCCTAAGATATTCTGCAACGTGCGGATATCCACCCCGTTTTGGTACATCAGCGTCGCCGCCGTATGGCGCAGCTTGTGCGCCGAGTATTTCTGTGTATCCAACCCCGCCTGTCCCAAATGCTTTTTGACCAGCCATTTGACGGTCTGCACATTGATACGGTTGCGGTTGCGGCTGATAAACAGCGCGTTTTTATCCTTTTCGTGCGGTGTGATACGCTTGGGCAGGTATTGCTCGAGCGCAGCCTTGCACGCCTGGTTAAGATATACCGTGCGCTCCTTGTTCCCTTTGCCCAGCACACGCACCGTATCCCCCTGGAAGTCCGTCAGGTTCAGACCCACCAGCTCTGAAACGCGCAGCCCGCAGTTTAGAAAAAATGTCAGGATGCAATAATCCCGCTCCGCATACTCCCCCTGCACGGCTTCGAGCAGGCGGACGCTGTCATCCGTTGTCAGATAAACGGGCAGCGTTTTTCGAATGGTTGGGGATTCCAGATTGCTGACCGGATTGCTGTCCAGCAAATGCCGCTTATCTGTCAGGTACCGGAAAAACGCGCGGATCGCCGAAACCTTGCGCGCGCGGGAGGTGCCGCTCAGACCAAAATCCGTCGCGGTGCTGTTTTGCTGTGTCGGCCGCTCCCCTGACATATATTCCAGATAATCATAGGCATCGGAAAGCGTAACATCCCGCAGAAAATCAATATCAATATCCTCGATCGGGATCTGGTCCAGCGGCAGGGCTTTCGGGACCAGCCCTTTGTTATGCTTTAACACCCGAAAAAAAAGCCGCAGATCGAGGTAGTATTCATGCGCGGTTTTCGATGATTTTCCCTGTATCGTCGAAATATAGGTGAGAAAATCCCGCAGTACGCGCGGCGCATCCGCAGCGTATTGCGACATGGGCTTTTCCATCGTCCCGCCCTCCCTGCTGTGTCATTCTGTTATTATTATACCCTTTCGCACGCTTTGCGTCAAACTTGCAATTTGGTCCGGTTCGCCGTATAATATGTCCAATAAAACTCTCGGAAAGAAGGATTGCTTATGAAACGCCTGCAAATCGTTCAGGGCGATATCACCAAATGCGAAACCGACGCGATCGTCAATGCGGCCAACACCTCCCTGCTTGGCGGCGGCGGTGTGGATGGCGCGATCCACCGTGCAGCCGGACCGGAGCTGCTCGCGGAATGCCGCACGCTCGGCGGCTGCAAAACCGGAGAGGCAAAGGCGACAAAGGCCTACCGCCTGCCCTGCCGCTATGTCATCCATACCCCGGGGCCGATCTGGCATGGCGGAAAATCCGGAGAGGATGCGCTGCTTGCTTCCTGCTACCGCAATTCCCTGGCCGCCGCAGCCGGACTGGGCTGCAAGACCGTTGCATTTCCCTCCATCAGCACCGGCGTCTATCATTTTCCGGTCGAACGCGCGGCTCGCATCGCAATCGCTGCTATTGGGGGCTTCCTCGCCTCCCATCCGGAGATCGAACGCGTCACCATGGTCTGCTTTGACCGCGCGACGCTTGCCGCCTATCAGGATGCATTGGCAGAAGCGGGGCAGGCAGATGGCTAAAAATCCAAATCAAAAGCTGAAGCTGCTGTATCTCTGTAAAATCTTGTTGCAAAAGACGGACGAGGGGCATAAGCTCAGCATGGATGAGCTTCTCTCCGCGCTTTCCCGCTGCGGGATTGAAGCGGAGCGGAAAAGCATCTACTCCGATATTGCCGCCCTGCAGGACTTCGGTCTGGATGTCATGCTCCAACGCGGTCCCAACGGCGGGTACTATATTGCGTCCCGTGATTTTGAACTGCCCGAACTCAAGTTGCTGGTGGACGCGATCCAATGCTCCCGATTTATTACGGAAAAGAAATCCAATGAGCTGATCAAAAAAATAGAGGCTCTTGCCAGCGAACCGCAAGCCCGCGCGCTGCAGCGGCAGGTCTATGTTTCCGACCGTGTGAAAACCATGAACGAGAGCATCTATTACAATATTGACACCTTGCACACCGCAGTTTCCGCAGGGGTGCAGATTACGTTCCAATATTTTGAGTGGGCGCTTGACTTTTCCTCCACGCAGCGTATCCGCAAGCGCTATCGCAAGGATGGGGCGCTTTACCAGGTCAGCCCATGGGCATTGACTTGGGATGATGAAAATTATTATCTGGTGGCATACGATCACCCATCGGACTCCATCCGCCACTATCGCGTGGATAAAATGGAGCATATTTCTTTGACTGACAAGCTGCGCGAAGGGCGTCGTCTGTTTCAGGACCGCTTCAACATCGCCGCCTATTCGCGCAAAGTGTTCGGCATGTTTTCCGGCGAGGAAAAAACGGTGCGCCTGCGATGTGAAAACCGGTTTATCGGCGTGCTCCGCGACCGTTTCGGCGCAGAACTGATGGTACAAAAAGCGGATGAAGCGCATTTTTTCATCCGTGTGGATGTTGCGGTCAGTCCGCAGTTTTTTTCTTGGGTGTTTGGCCTGGGCGGTGCGGTACAGATCGTCGAGCCCGAGGAGGTACGCGCCGCTTTTCAACACCAATTACAAGCCATGCTTGAGTAAGTCCTGATTATCGGACTCTTTTCTTGGTACAATAAGTACAACAAAGAAAGGAGAACCGAATATGAGCTACTCGATCGAATATGTAAACGGACACATCGAGGTATACGACGATACCGGCGCGTTTCTGTTTTCCGCCGATACCAAGCAGGAAGCGCTGGAAGAGCTGGCAGGAGCCGCTTAACTACAATATACCCGAAAACAGGGCTGCGGAATATTTCCGCAGCCCTGTTTATCAGCTTTCAAAAATATGGTCGGCGTAATGCACGGTCGCCATTGCGTCACGCGCATAGCAGTCCGCGCCGATGGAATCCGCATATTCCTGTGTCAGCACCGCGCCGCCAACCACGATCCTTGCGTCGGGCTTGCGTTCGCGCAGCAGCTGGATTGTTTGCTCCATACTGACGACCGTGGTGGTCATCAACGCGCTCAAGCCCACCAGCGGCACGTTTTCCCTGACCGCTGTGTCGGCAATCGTTTCCGGCGGCACATCTTTTCCAAGGTCGATGACCTGATAACCGTAGTTTTCGAGGAGTACCTTGACGATATTTTTCCCAATATCATGGATATCCCCTTTTACGGTCGCCAGGATGATTCTGCCTTTCACTTCCTGCGGTGCGCCGCGCATCGCGTCCTTGACGACCTCGAACGCGGCTTTTGCCGCCTCCGCACTCATCAGGAGCTGCGGGAGGAATACCGTCCCCTTTTCAAAGCCCTTTCCCACGCGGTCAAGCGCCGGAATCAGCTCGTTGTTCACCAACTCCAACGGCGGCACGGTCCGCAGCAGGTCCCGCGCCGCTTCCGCAGCGCGCTCACGAAGGCCGCGTTCCACACTCTCGTCCAGCGCCATGACCGCCCCTGCTGAAGCCGGCAAGGCCGCCTGCTGATTTCCATACGCTGCGATAAAGCCCGCGCACTGTTCATCCTGCCCGCTCAAGGCAAGGAAAGACCGGTAGGAACACATCATCGATTCGGCGTTTGGATTGATGATCGCGCAAGATAACCCGTTCTGCAGCGCCATGGTAAAGAAATTAGCATTGATAATTTCCCGCTGCGGCAGTCCGAACGAGATATTGGACACACCAAGTATCGTATGCCCACCCAGTTCGTCGCGAATCCGGCGCAGCGTTTCCAATGTAACAAGCGCTGAGCCGCTGTCAGAGGAAATCGTCATCGCCAGACCGTCGATCACAATGTCTTCCTTTGCAATCCCGTAGAACGCGGCTGTCTCATATATCTTTTTGGCTATCTGCACGCGCCCTTCTGCGGTATAGGGAATGCCGTTTTCATCGAGCGCAAGACCGACCACCACGCCGCCGTATTTTTTCACCAGCGGAAACACTGCCTCCATGCTCTCCCGTTTTCCGCTGACCGAATTAATCATTGGCTTGCCGTTATACAGCCGCATGCCGCGCTCCATCGCCTCAACGCTTGAGGTATCGATCTGCAGCGGCAGCGCGATTACGCTCTGCAGTCGGGTCACCACCTGTGCCATCATAGCCGGCTCGTCGATCTCCGGCAGGCCGACGTTGACATCCAGAATATGCGCGCCGCTGTCCTCCTGCGCCATCCCTTCAGAAAGGATATATTCAATGTTATTTTCCCGCAGCGCTGCCTTGAATTTGCTTTTTCCGGTCGGGTTGATCCGCTCCCCGATAATGACCGGTTTACCGCCAATCTCGACCGCCTGGGAGAAGGAGGAAACGACTGTGCGGTGCTTCCTGACCGCGGGGGCAAAGCTTTTTGTCCTGCAGGCGGCGATCATTTTTCGGATATGCTCCGGCGTGGTGCCGCAGCAACCGCCGAGCAGGTGTACCCCCATCTCTGCGATTTCCCCCATCAGGCGGGCGAATTCATCCGCGTTGATGTCAAATACAGTCCTGCCGTTTTCGCTGCGCGGCAGGCCTGCATTGGGGTTGACAATAATGGGAAGTGAACTGACCTCGGTCAGCCGCTTTATAATCGGCTGCATTTGCTTTGGTCCAAGCCCGCAGTTAACGCCGAGCGCATCCACTCCCAGGCCCTCCAGCATGGCCGCTGTGGAATCCACCGTACCGCCGGTGAGCAGCTTGCCTTTCTCGTCAAAAATCATTGTTGCAAGCACTGGCAGCCGACAGTTTTCCTTTGCCGCAAGCACGGCGGCCTTGGCCTCATAGCTGTCGCTCATTGTTTCAATCAAAACAAGATCGGCGCCGGCGGCAGCGCCGATACGCACGACTTCCCCAAACAATTCAACTGCGCGCTCGAACGGCAGGTCGCCCATCGGCTGCAGTAGCCGGCCGGTTGGTCCGATATCAAGCGCGATATAGGCGTCCTCCCGTCCGGTGCGCCGCCTTGCTTCTTTGGCATGCGCTACTGCCGCCTGCACAATCCGACGCAGGTTATGCGGATATTTAAGAGCATTCGCACCGAAGGTATTGGTGTTGACGATATCGCTGCCCGCCTCGAAATAGCCGCAATGCAGCGATATGATTTCTTCCGGATGCGTCAGGTTCCAGGTTTCCGGTAGTTCCCCTGCCGCAAGGCCGCGTTCCTGGAGGATCGTGCCTGTGCCGCCGTCAAAAAACAACCATTCTTTCCCTAAGCGTTCTTTCAGTTCCATTATTCCTTATCTCCTAAAAGCGCAGTCTGTTTTTCCGCATTCCTCGCAGCCCTTTCGGTGGCAGGGCTGCGGCGTGGCGGACAGCCCGATCACCGCGGTCACCGATTTGATCGGCGCTAGCAGGCAGCTTTCGGTTACCGTCAGCCCGATCTTTCGCGGCGTATCCAGCAGACGGCTCAAATCCCGCTGGTGACCGATGTCAAAATCGCCGTACCCGGGGCTGAAGCGCGGCCGGCAGTACAGGCCGTAGTTGCCGGCTTTCCGACGCAGCATATCGTTCACTTCCTCGCAATAAGCCTCAATCATCGCGGCGGCGACAGCTTGATAAATCACCGCGTCGCTCATGCGCACGGCAGATGCACGGGCAATCAGCCGGTCCGCCCCTATCCCCAGCGTTGCCGCCATCAGGTAAACGTCCGTGCAGTCTTTCAGGTTGCGCGCCAGGTGATTGCTGTGAATTGCAACGCCCGCCACATCCAGCATATTCTCAGCCGGATGGCGCAGCGGGAACCGCCGGAATACGGATTGGGGCTGGATGACGTCCTGCAATCCCTCCGCGCAGCGGACAAGGCTTTCCTCCACCGCCGCATCCGGTTCGGTTCCGCGGTAGCCCAAATATCGAAGCGCTTCGCTGCGGTCGAACGTAATCACTTGAGGATCTCCGACAGGCTTGCCTGGATCTCCGCAGCGATCTCTGGCTTGTTCATCGAGTAAACATGGATATGGTTTACTCCATTGGCGATCAGGTCAATGATTTGTTCGGTGGCATAAATCACACCCGCCTGCTTCATCGCCGCTGGATTGTCGCCAAAGCGGTCGACGATCGCCTTAAAGCGTTCGGGCAGATAAGTACCAGACATTGCGGTGATACGCTTGATCTGTTTTACATTCGTTACCGGCATGATGCCCGCGACCACCGGTACGGTGATCCCCTTTTCGCGGATCCGGTACAGGAAATTATACAGGATATTGTTATCAAAAAACATCTGGGTCGTCAAAAATTCGCAGCCCGCCTCCACCTTTTCCTTGAGTCGGAGAATATCCTCGGTTTTGTTGGACGCCTCGACATGCCCTTCCGGATAGCACGCGCCGCCCACGCAAAAATCTCCCTGCTCCTTGATATCGCACACCAGTTCGGCCGCGAAACGGTAATCGTTTGCAGGGGCGCCGCCTGCCGGAATATCGCCGCGCAGCGCAAGCACATTTTCAAGGCCATGCGCCTTGAACGCTTCCAGCATAGAGGATACATGCGCTTTCGTCGAGGATACGCAGGTCAGATGCGTCAATACGGTAACGCCGTATTTTTTATGCAAATCAGATGCGATATGTACTGTATGCTCGCTCGTACCGCCGCCCGCGCCATAGGTCACACTCATAAAGTCCGGCCGCAGTGCCGCGATCTCCTGCGTGGCCTGCGCAACCGATTCATAGCTGCTGCCGTTCTTTGGAGGAAACACTTCAAAGGACAGCGTCACCTTGTCCTGCTTTAAGATGTCAGATATTTTCATGTCGGTTATCTCCTACAGTTTTGCTTTTCATTTAGTATAGCATAAATCCCGTCTTTATTTCCAGACCAAAATACGCTATAATATACTTCATTGGAGGGGTAAATTTGACAGGTCTGCTCAAACACTGTACATTATGCCCGCGCGCCTGCGGTGCCGACCGGACACGCACACGCGGCCTGTGCGGCGCCGGCGCGCAGGTGGAGGCCTCCCGCGCTTCGCTGCACCTGTGGGAGGAACCGCCGATCTCCGGCACGCACGGCTCCGGCACGGTATTTTTTACCCATTGTTCCCTGGGCTGTGTGTTCTGCCAAAACCGCCAGATCAGCCGCCGCGCGGCGAGCGGCACGACCGTTTCTATAGCCGAGCTGGCAAAAACCTTTCTTTCGCTTCAGAACAAAGGCGCGCACAACATCAACCTGGTCACCGGCGCGCACTATGCGCCACAGGTCATCGAGGCGCTGGCACAGGCCAGGCTGCTTGGGCTGAATATCCCTATTGTTTACAATTCCAGCGGCTATGAAAGCGAGGATACGCTCGCCCTGCTCGACGGATGGATCGATATTTACTTGCCGGATTATAAATATTACAGCAGCTATTATGCTGCGCGCTATTCCCATGCAGAGGACTACCGTGAAACCGCTGTTGACGCGATTGCGGAAATGGTACGGCAGAGCGGGCCGCCCCAGTATGATGCCAACGGTCTGCTCCTTCGCGGAACAATTATCCGGCATTTGATGCTGCCGGGGCTTGCCGGCGATACCGCCCAGGTGCTTCGTGATATCGCGGTCCGATTCAGCGATACTGTACTGGTGAGCCTGATGCGGCAGTATACGCCGTTTGACATGGAGTGTTGGCCCGAACTGAACCGCACGGTCACGGACCAAGAGTATGAGGATGCCTGCACGCTGTTCCGCTCGCTCGGGCTGAGCGGCTTTTTTCAGCAGGAGCAAGCAGTTGGAGAGAGCTTTATTCCTGCGTTTGACGGAAGTGGATTGGAGGAAGAAAAATGAAAACCGTACTCGCCATCGCCGGCACCGATCCCACCGGCGGCGCCGGTATCCAGACCGATTTGAAAACAATCGAGGCGTACGGCCTGTATGGTATGGCCGTTATCACGGTCGTGATCGCACAGAATACAACAGGCGTTTTTGATATGCAGCCTGTTTCCGCAGCGCTTGTCGCCAAACAGATCGACTGCGTTTTTGAGGATATCCGTCCGGACTCCGTAAAGCTGGGTATGTTGTATGATACCAATATCATCCGCACGGTGGCGGAGCGGCTGCGCGCCTACCATGCTGAAAACATCGTGCTCGACCCTGTGATGCTTTCTTCCAGCGGAAGCGCGCTACTGCGCCCTGACGCCGCCAAAACGCTTTTGGACGAGTTGTTCCCCCTGTGCGCGCTCGTTACTCCCAATCTGCAGGAAGCGGCCGCGATATGCGGCCATACCATCCGCAGCCGTGCGGACATGGAACAGGCCGCGCAGGCGATCGCCCCCTTGACCCAAGGCTCTGTGATGGTCAAGGGCGGGCATCTGCGGGACTGTGCCGACGACCTTCTGTTTGCGGACGGCCAGCTCCACTGGCTGTCTGCGCCCCGCATCGATAATCCCAATACCCACGGCACCGGCTGCACGCTCTCCTCCGCAATTGCCTGCGGGCTGGCGCAGGGAATCCCCCTGGCCGACAGCGTTAAACGCGCCAAACGCTATCTGACCGCCTGTATCCGCTATGGCCTGGCGCTGGGGCATGGCTCCGGTCCACTGCAGCACAAGGTGGATTGGGACAAATAGAATAAGCCCTGACCCGTTCGGGTCAGGGCTTTTGATTTTACAGCAGCATCTCCAACGGCGCGTCGCAATAGGGACAACGGCTGCCGGGTGTACCTTCCAGCGGAAGGTATGGTTCGGTCTTGGTGATACATTTGTGGTTGGAGCAACGGACGCCGTGCGCGCCGATCTCCTGATGTCCTGCACGGATGAATGGCAATTTGGAAAGCGTCAGCAACAACGCCATACGGCCGAACATCCCAAACCTCGCCTGACGAAAATAAACCGCACGCGGATCCTCGTCCACGTCCTGCGCGATCTCGTCCACACGTGGCAGCGGGTGGAGCACCAGCATGTCCTTTTTGGCGCGCTTCATTTTTTCCGCAGTCAATTGGTAGCTGCCTTCCAGGTTTTTATATTCCTGCGCAGTCACAAAGCGCTCGCGCTGGATACGGGTCATATAAAGCACGTCGAGTTCCGGCAGGACTTCGTCAATACTGTTCACTTCGCAATACGGCATGCTGTGATCGTTCAGGAAGCGAATCATATAGTCGGGCAGCTTAAGCGCTTCCGGTGCAATCAGATAAACCTGCACATTATGGTAGCGCTCCAGAAAATGCAGCAGCGAATGGACCGTGCGCCCATATTTCAGGTCCCCGCACAGGCCGATTTTCATATCATCCGCCGAGCCGCGCAGACGCAGGATCGTCACCATGTCGGTCAAAGTCTGTGTGGGATGCAGATGTCCCCCGTCGCCGGCATTGATCACGGGAACCGAAGAGTACATCGAAGCCGCTTTCGCCGCACCTTCGCGCGGGTTGCGCATGACAATCAGGTCCGCATAGCTGGATACCATGCTGATCGTGTCTTTCAGCGTCTCCCCCTTTGCCGTGGAGGAGGAGCCAGGATCGGAAAAGCCAACCACACTGCCGCCCAACCGCATCATCGCTGTTGAAAACGACAGGTTTGTCCGTGTCGACGGTTCGTAAAACAGGCTGCCCAGCACCTTGCCGCGGCAGGCATCCGTATAGCCTTCCGGACGATCGATTATATTTGTTGTCAGTTTATACAGATCAGCGAACTCTTTTTCTGTTAAATCGCTGAGATCAATGATATGGCGCATGGTTTTCAACCTTTCCTCATGTCTGTTTTCCCTATCCATTTTAACACAGGGGGATTTGAAAGGAAAGGCCTATTTCAGGATTGCGTCGATCGGGTCGAGCCGTGCCGCCCGAATGGCTGGCAGCAGGCCTGCCACCGCTCCGCAGACGAGGGAAAGGAGCAGGATCGCCGCAGACAGCATCCAGCCCGGCAGTAAAACAGTACCACCGAACAACAGCAGCAGGCAAACCGATCCCCAGCCGCAGACGCCGCCAAAAGCGCACAGCAGAGCGGATTGCAGCAAAAACAGACGCCGGATATCACGCGGCTGCGCCCCCAGCGCCAAAAACACACCGATCTCCCCTGTTTTTTCGTGCGTCGCGGCCAGCATGCTGCATAATACGCCGATCAATGCCACACATAATGTGATCCCACCCACAACAAGGAACAGCAGGATGCACAGGTTGGCCATTTGCTCCACCGCGTCCACCATGCCCGACATATTTTGTACCCGCACGGTCCCGTCCACCTTTCCCCGATCGGTCAGGTAGCCGGATATCCGGCTACTGACATGGGACAGGTCCGCTTCCGCAGCGCATTGGACAAACACTTGATCCGCATTCTCCTGTCGTGATGCCAGATACGCATAAGGAATGTAGATCAGGTGCGGCGCAAAGGAGGAAAGCGCGCCGCCCAGCGCGCTTGTCTGTGCCCGAACAACGCCGCAGACCGTAAAATATTGCTCCGCTCCGTCCAAACGGACTCGCACGGTGCGCCCTACAATGTTGGCGCGCCCATAAAGCGCCTGCGCCAGATCGTCCCCAACGACTGCCACCGGCTGGCCGGACGCGGCCTGACGCTCCGTAAACAAGCTGCCGAAAAGCACCTCCAGCCGCATCACATCCCCGAGGCGCTCATCCGCGCCGAGAAACACAGCGTTCTCGCTCACATATCCCGCGCGGATCGTTCCTGTTTTGGCCTTGATCGGCATTACCTGCTCAATCTCCTCCACCGCCTGTCCCATCTGATCGGCCAGCTCGGCGGACAGCGGATTGCCGGAACCGTGGTTGTCCAGATAAACGGTCAGCCCGCTCACGCCAAGCGTCTGTAGCGTCACATCTACCTGCGTTTTGCCAAACAGCCCGATCGAGGCGATCAGGAGCAAGGCGCCGGTGCCAACCGCAACCGATAAGGCGCATAGTCCGGTGCGCAAGGGGTTTTCCCGCAGATTTCCAAGGGCCAGCCGAAATAAATCGACAAGCCTCATGCCGCCACCTCGACCGGTGTACCGTCCGTCAGGTCGTCCGACGGCGAGAGGATCACAAGCTCTCCGGCCGTTAGCCCCTCGGTGATCTCCGTGACTTCCTCCAACAGATAACCTGTCGTGACCGCTTTTTGCACTGCCCTGCCATCCTGCACACAGAATACATATTCCTGTTTGCCGCGTTGGCATACCGCTTCATAGGGTACGGCAACCGCCTGTGGATGATAGTCGGTAAATATTTTAGCCGTAACGGAGTAGCCGGGCCGCAGTCCTTCGGTGCTTCCCCGCAACGGCAGCACCGCTTCCACCGTGGCCTCCCCGCTCTCTCCTGTCAAGCTAACCGTGCGGACCGCAACCGGTGATATTGAAGCGACCGATGCGCTGTACACCCGTTCCCCGGCAGCGGACGCTGTAATGTTCGCCATCTGGCCGCGCTGCAGATTGCCTGCATAGACCTCGGGGGTGCGCACCCGAACCTGCATATTGTTCAGGTCCGCGATCTGCACGCAGGGTACCTCCGACCACACCTGTTCATTCTCCATCGGAAGCGTAAGAACCGTCCCTGAAACAGGCGCCCGTATCGCATCCCGCTCCTCCGCGGCCACCGTCTGATCGGATGATTCGGAAAAAGATTTCCAAACGCTCTGGAGGCTTGATGCCTCCAGCTCCTTGCCTTCCCTCGGCACAAGCGAACAAAGGATGTCTCCAGCCTCTACGGAATCACCTACCGCAGCGTATACCGCTGTTATCACCGCGTTTTCATAGGGACATACCGCAACACTGTCGGCCGCTTCCACAATACCCTGTACGGTGATGCTGTTGTAAATATCCTGTGCGGAAGCGACCGCCGTCTGTACGGCTGCCGGCTTCGGCGCGCGGAAAAAGCAGGCCACCCCCAGCATTACCGATAGCACCACCGCAGTCATAGCTAAAACAATACGCGCTTGTTTTTCCATAAAATAACCGACCTCCCGCCGCAGACTACTGATAGTCTGCGGCAAAAAGGTCGGATTTACTCTCGTATTTTTTGTAGTAATTTGCAGTTTTATAATACCGCGCGAATCGCATCGGCGGCCGTGCGCACCCGCACGATATTCATTTTTTTCGTCAACGTCTCGTCGATGTCCTGCATCGGCATGATGCAGGTATGGAAGCCAAGCCGGTACGCTTCGTTGATCCGCTGCGCCGCGCCCGACACCGCGCGCAGCTCGCCGGTAAGCCCGATCTCCCCAAAGCCCATTACCCCTTCCGGCAGGGGCTTGTCCCGAAAGCTGGACGCAATCGCCAGAACCATGGGCAGGTCAACCGCAGGCTCGTCCAGGCGCATGCCGCCGACCACATTGACATATACATCCGAGGACGAAAGGAAAAAGCCGCAGCGCTTTTCTAGAATCGCCAGCAGCAGAACCATCCGGTTATAGTCCACCCCAGCCGCCGTGCGCCGCGGCACGCCGAACTGTGTTTTTGCCGCGAGCGCCTGCACCTCGGCAAGCAGAGGACGGCTGCCCTCCATCACACAGGCGATACAGTTACCGGAGGCACCCTGTGGGTGTCCGGCCAGCATGGCCGCCGAAGGATTGTTAACCTCCAGCAGGCCATGGTCGCTCATCTCAAATACACCGATTTCGTTGGTGGAGCCGTAACGGTTCTTTGCCGCGCGCAGACAGCGAAACGGCCCTGTCGTTTCTCCCTCAAAATACAGCACGCAGTCCACCATATGCTCTAAAATTTTGGGCCCCGCCAGTGTTCCCTCTTTGTTGACATGGCCGACGATAAAAATAGTCACATTTTTATTTTTGGCGTACTGCATCAGGCTCATCGCACATTCCTTGATCTGCGTTGTACCACCCGGCGCGGCGGTCAGATCCCGTTTATAAACGGTCTGGATCGAGTCCACGATCAGGATATCCGGTTCCATCTGCTCAGTTTCCTGGATGATCTGCTCCATATCCGTTTCGGACAGAATGTATAGCTCCGGCGAGGAAATCTGTAGTCGCGCCGCGCGCAGCTTGATCTGCCGAAGGGATTCCTCACCCGATACATACAACACCTTGGCGTTCCGGCACATCTCCTGGCACATCTGCAGCAAGAGCGTGGATTTGCCGATCCCCGGTTCGCCGCCGACCAAAACAAAGGAGCCATGTACCGCGCCGCCGCCCAAAACGCGGTCGAGTTCCCCGATACCGGAATGGAACCGCGCCTCATCCCCGCTTTCAATCTCGCTGAGCGGCACCGGCCGCGATGCGCCGCGCGGGAAGCTGTTGGTCCCGCGGGCCGCTGATTCCGGCTGTATTTTGAACTCGCTCATTGTGTTCCAGGCGCCGCACGAAGGGCATTTCCCGAACCATTTCGGGCTTTCATAGCCACAATCGCTGCACAAATAAACCGATTTTTGCTTCATAATTCCTCCGTCAGTCGCCATTTGCATATTGTAGGTATCCGCGCAATATGCAGGCGGCAAGTTTTTTATGGTAGTCCGGATCGTTCAGCTTCATTTCCTCTTCCGCATTGGATAAAAACCCGCATTCGACGATCACCGCCGGACAGGTGAGTTTTTTCATCAAATAGATCGAGCTTTCCGCCTGCTTGGCCTGACGCCGGTTTTCCGGATCGCAGCCATAAATCAGGCTATTCTGCAGATATTCCGCCAGAACGCGGCCGCCCGCATGGTTGGCGGAATAAAACACCTGCGCCCCATGGTATTGCGGGTCGCTGAACTTGTTCAGATGGATGCTGAGAAAGATCGGATTTGCCGCCTGCTGCACGATCTGCTCCCGCGCCTTGATATCCGAAATTTTATTTTCCCTCACCGGTCGGGAGGGGTCGTAATCCAAGGCGTTCGTATCCGGCCGTGTCATCACTGCCTGCACACCGAAAAAACCGGCCAAGCCATACAGCCGTTGCGCAATGCTTAAATTGATGTCCTGTTCGGCGGTGCCGTTCGACCCAACCGCACCGCCGTCAAAACCGCCGTGTCCCGCATCGATCACCAGTGTGCGGGAGGCGCGGCTTTCCGCTATTGTCTGCACAATACCGCTGCTGTGAACTGCGGTCAGGCCGGCCAGCAATCCAACCATTACGCAAAGCACCATTCTTTTTCCCATCTTGATCTGCATCGCGCGCACCTCCGTGCTCCAAACATATGCGCGACGTGCTTTTATTATAATCCACTTCATAGCACGGTGCAATAAAATCGTTGTTGCCGGCACAAAATCATGCTATGATAAAATTATAAAAATGGAGGGATATGGGTTATGAACAAGCTTCTTGCAGTGATCGATTATCAAAATGACTTTGTGACCGGCTCGCTCGGCTTTGACGGGGCCGCCGCGATCGATGGTGGGATCGCCCACCAGGCCCAGGCTTATCTGGCGCAGGGGGATCACGTCTTATTCACCTATGACACCCATGACGACCTGTATTTGGAGACGCGGGAAGGACGCGCGCTGCCCATTCCCCACTGCAATCCAAAAGAACAGGGCTGGCGCCTTTACGGGAAAACGCAGGAGTTATGCTGTGAGACCTGTGCCAATCATCAAATTCACAACATCTGCAAGCACACCTTTGGCATGCCGCCGTCAGAGCTTACCAAGCTGGGAAGTGAGCTTCCCGATTTGAAGGAGATCATGGTCGTAGGTGTTGTGACGAACATGTGCGTCATTTCCAATGCCGCGCTCCTGCAGGCGCAATGGCCGGAAGCCCAGATTATCGTGGACGCTTCCCTGTGCCGCAGCTTTGACCCTGTCCTGCATGAAAAGGCGCTCGATGTGATGCAGGGGCTGCAAATGACCGTAATCAACCGCTGAAAAGAGGGACCGTTTAGGCGGTCCCTCTTTTCCCTTTAATCGATCTCCCATACAGTGATACGGCCGTAGTCGTCCACAATTTCCAGTTCTACCGTCAGCGTCTCCAACGGTTCCCTGACCGTCCAGTCCGGCTTCGCATACAGGTAGATTTCATGTAGCATATGGAGCGCTAACTCCTCCTCCGTTGCGTTAACCATTACGCCCATGCGTTCGAGTTCCTCATCCCCTTTGCGCAGAACGAGCGCCGCGCTCTGAGGTGCAACACGCATGGACGGAGCAAGGGAATACACTTGAATTTCCAAATACCCCGACACATGTGTCCCGCCCCAATCGGATGCAATACCTCCGGTTTGCCATCTCGAACTGAATTGCAGCGTATATGCGTCCTCCACGCCTGTCAAATGATCCACCAAAATATTACGGACCATGCCGCTTTCTTCATCTGTTAGCACCAGATAAACCGAAAACGCATCCCGCATGGGGATTTCCGTATCGCCGGAATAAGCGTTGTCCTGGCCCAACAGCGCACTGCAGGTCCAGCTTGATGAACCGCTTTGGATGGAGAACTTCGCGGTTTCATTTTCCGGATGCAGTTCTTTCGGCCGGGCATAAATTGACACATGCAGCATCTCCGCTGTCTGTGCGTTCGGGTCATACTGCAAATCATAGGATACATCGAAATCTGCCAGCGCGCTTTCCTCCTGCGCGCCGGACTGCGGGATATAAACGGTATCCGTCCGTTCCGGTATGGCATTGACCTGCGCCTGCAGCGCCTCCACGCGCTCCTGCAGGCGTCCAATCCATATGAGGGACACAAGATTGCACAAAGCCCCTGCCAGAGCAAGCAGCACAGCCGCGATGGCAAACCACCTGATTTTCCCTGTCAGCACCGGCCGCTTCAGAGGGACGCCTGGGGATGCTGCGTTTTCCGGTTCTGCGGATTCACTTTCCGGCAGTCTGCTGTCCGGACGCAGAATCGCATCGACCGGCACGCCAAATATCCGCCCCAGCTCCACCAGATTATCCATACCCGGCACTGCCTGATCCGCTTCCCATTTGGATACCGCCTGGCGCGATATCCCCAGTTGGTCCGCCAGCGCCTCCTGGCTCATGCCTGCCTTCCGGCGCAGGGCTGCTATTTTTTCACCCGTAGTCATTTGATCACCGCCTTTTCTTTATTTCAGGCTACCGCTTTTCCTCTGAAAATGCCACCAACCGGTCGTTTCTTTTTGTCAACCAACGGTTGACATGCGCGAAAGGGACAAATAAAGCCCCGAAAGACGTCTCTTCCGGAGCTTTTTTCAGCCTTATGTAAACCGGTTTATTCTATGCCCTCATTTTCCCCTTCGGAGCGGTTGTTGAAAGCATATTCCGCGCACTTTTCTTTCGCTTCTTCCTCTGTCGCGTAAGGACAGGCACGGACGCGGCCCTCTGTTTCGGAAAACGCTACACAAAGCTTTTCCGTCCCCGTTGCAAAGCGGCGGCGGAACAGGCACCAAAGCTTCTTCATTTGTAATTCTCCCTTTCTTGTCGTCAAACTCTGGTTTAATTATAGCGTGCGTCCAACCGATTGTCAACGAGATTGACAAATAAATATCAATAGCGGTTATTCGCCAAAAAATTCCTCATGAATGGCTTTGACTGCCTTTTCGCTGTCTTCTTCGTTAATCAGGACGGATATCTTGATCTCCGAAGTGGAGATCATACGGATATTGATTCCAGCCATGGCCAGCGCTTCAAACATTTTGGAGGCCACGCCTGCGGAAGACGCCATGCCTGCGCCAACAATGGAAACCTTCGCCACTTTGGTGCTGATCGACACGTCCTCATATCCCAGCATTTCGGCATTGTCCCGCAGGATTTTTCCCACACGGTCCGCATCATCCTGCCGTATGGTAAACGAAATGGATTTTTTATTATCGCGACCGACGGACTGCAGGATAATATCGATATTTACATTATGCTTAGCCATCAGCGAAAACACCTTGAACGCGGTGCCGGGTGTATCGGAAACATTGATAATCGCAACACGGGCGCAGTTATTGTCACGGGCAACCCCCGAAACGTTCATTTTTTCCATGTGAGAACCCTCCTTGACTTTTGTACCCGGATTGCGGGTAAAACTCGAAATGACCTCCAGGTCGACGTTATACTTCTTTGCCATCTCAACGCTTCGGTTGTGCAGGACCTGCGCGCCGAGCGAGGCCAGCTCCAGCATCTCATCATAGGTGATCGCTTCCAGCTTGCGCGCGCCGGGTACGATACGCGGATCGGTCGTGTACACACCGTCCACATCCGTATAAATCTGGCACAGGTCTGCGCCCAGCGTCGCTGCGATCGCAACCGCAGTCGTATCCGATCCGCCGCGGCCGAGCGTTGTCAGGTCGCCCATTTTGTTCAAGCCCTGGAAGCCTGCAACGATGCAAATTTTCCCGTTATCCAATTCCGCCTTCAGCCGGTCGCCCGAAATGCGCTTGATGCGCGCGTCTGAATAATTGCTGTTGGTTTCCAGCCCGATCTGCCAGCCGGTCAGCGAAACCACGGAAAAACCGAGCTTCTGAATCGCCATCGCGAGCAGGGACATGGAAATCATTTCCCCTGTGTTGAGCAGCACATCCATCTCCCGTTTGGAGGGATGGTCGTTCAACTCCGCCGCCTTTGCGATCAGGTCATCCGTTGTGTCGCCCTGCGCGGATACGACGACAACAACCTGGTTGCCCGCCTGTGCCGTTTTCGTCACAATGTCCGCCACGTTTTTCAGACGTTCGGTATTTGCTACCGAGGTTCCGCCAAATTTCTGCACAATAAGACTCATACTTGTTACGTTTCCTCCTTATATCGCCTACCGTCAAAAACGGTCCTGCTTCAAATACGCTTGACTGTCGCGCCGACCTCGTCACAGCGAAGCTGCATCGCATGCCAATGTGGATATTTTTCCGCACACAAGGCCTGCGCGCGCGCGGCGTAGTCACGGTCCCCCTTATAGACCATTGCGATAATAGACGGGCCGGCACCCGAGATAAATGCGCCTAACGCCCCCAGTTCCTTTGCCTCCTGTATGATGTCCTCCCCGTTTTCGATCAGGCCGAACCGGTACGGCTGGTGCAGGCAGTCCCCTGTCGCAACATCCAGATTATCCAGCTTTCCGGTCGTCAGCGAGCCTGCAAGAAGGGCGGCACGCGCTAAATTATAGACCGCGTCATGATGCGCGATCGTCTTGGGCAGCGCGGCGCGCGCTTTTTCCGTTGACAGCTTAAAGTCAGGGATAAACACAATAAAGTCAATGGCGCTGTGTACCGGCACACGCACATGGTGTACATGCCCGTTTTCCAGCAGCGCGACGCAGAAGCCGCCGAGAATCGCCGGTGTGGAATTATCCGGATGCCCTTCGATCGTTGCGGCCAGATCGATCACAGCCTGCCGGTCAAGCGGCTCGCCCAGCATCTCATTCGCTCCCATAATCCCCGCCACTGTGCAGGCAGAGGAAGAACCGAGCCCTCTTGTCTGCGGGATCGCACAGTCTTCGACGATGCGCAGCCCGTTCAGGCTGTAGCCACATTCATCATACACCTTTTTCGCGCATTGGTAAATCAAATTCCGCGAATCCTTAGGAATTAACTGACCGTTTTTATCCGAAATATCAATGTGGTCGCATTCTTCCATCTCGATAATATTATAAAGCTCAAGCGCAATGCCGATGCTGTCATAGCCCGACCCCATATTCGCGCTTGTCGCGGGTACCGTTACCCTTACCATGTGTTTCCCCCCTTAGAGCATGCGCATCGCTGCGCAGACCTTGCCGCAGGCGTTGAGCTGCTGGATTTTTTTCTGCATATCGGCGGTCGCCAGCTTGCTGGTTTTCACAACAACCACGCCGTCAACCGGTTCTGTCACGCTTTCGACCGGCAAAACCGCCTCCATATCTTTCTGGCTGCCCTTGAACCGGACATACCATGCGCTTTGCAGCGTATCCAACGGCCGAAGCAAACAGCGCGAGCCATCCCCCCACATAATACGGCGGCGATGGTCACGGTGTTCCATGCAGTCCATCATATCCGCCACGACTGCGGAGGCTGTCGCCAGCTTGCCGGCTCCTTTTCCGTAGAACATAACCTCCCCCGTGGCGTTGCCGTTAATCATGATTGCGTTGAACACATCCTCCACCGCAGCCAGCGGACTTTCTTTGTGGATCAGGTGCGGCGCAACATACGCATACGCGGTTCCATCCTCGCAGCGTACGGAACGGCCCAGCAGCTTGATCACACAGCCCAGCTTATCCGCGTTAGCCACATCCTCAAGCGTTATTTTCGTGATGCCCTCGCAGGAAACCGCATCCGGATCAAATTTATCCCCAAAAGCCAGGTCGGAAAGAATGCAGATCTTGCGGCAGGCGTCATGCCCTTCAATATCCGCTGTGGGGTCCTTTTCCGCGTAGCCGTTGAGCTGCGCCTGCTTCAACGCGTCCTCAAAAGTGACGCCGTTATGGATCATCTGGGTCAAGATATAATTTGTCGTTCCGTTGAGAATACCACAGATCTCGTCGAACTCATTTGCCGCGAGACACTGCAGCATGGGGCGGATGATTGGGATACCGCCGCCGACCGATGCCTCGAACATATAATTTACACCGTGCGCCTGCGCAATCCGGAGCAATTCCTCCCCTCGGGTCGCGACCAACTCCTTGTTGGAGGTGCAAACGCTCTTGCCGGCCTGCAGACAACGCTTGGTGAACTCATACGCTGCGCCGACGCCACCCATGACCTCAGCTACGACCGAAATCTCCGGATCGTTTTCTATAACAGAAAAATCCGTTACAAATTTATTCCCATACGGCAATGCGGAAAAATCGCGCAGGTCGAGTACATATTTCACCTCAACCGGCACCCCCAGCACGCGGGTGATTTTTTCCGCGTTCATTTCAAATACCTCATATACGCCAGAGCCAACCGTGCCATGGCCCATGATAGCTGCTTTCACCATACGTCATTCTCTTCCTTTCGGCTGTTCTCTTATTCGGATGCTAAAATTTCCACCTTATTTACGCCCTCCAGCGCTTCTGCCCGATGCACCAGTTCTTCGACGGAATATTTCATTTCACCGGTGCGCGCGGCTATCGTGACCGAGGCCTGCCCCCGCATGGGGATGGATTGGTTCACCGTCAGCAGGTTGGCGCCGGACCGCGCCATAAGCCCCAGGATACTCGACAGCATCCCAGGCTGATCATGCAACATGAAATGGAATGTTACGATCCGGTCGGTCGTCGCCTCAAAAAATGGCCGGACGCCATCCTTATATTTGTAATAGGCGCTACGGGACAGTCCTGCTATTTTCGCCGCCTCGCTTGCGGTAGCCGCTTTTCCGGAGGCAATCGCTTCGTTTGCTTCGATCACGCGCTGAAACACCTCGGGCAGTAATGTCCGCTCGACCAGATAATATTTTGGCTTAATCATGCGTTGTCCTCCCTAAAAAGACAGATGTCTTTTTCACGCTTTCCTATCATACCATATGAACCCCTGCAAAGCAAGGGAATATGTGATAAAATTCTTGTTTTTCACAAAATCCTTTTGTATGATTCGACAAAGCTGTATCCGATTTATTGGCAAATCCAATATGGCTTAATTTCCTAAACTATGATATACTAAAAAAACATGTGAAATTAGAGACGGAGAATCGTACTATGAAACAAAAAAACGAAAATGGAACCTTTACCTCGAAAGTAGGCTTTGTTCTTGCCGCAGTCGGCTCCGCAGTCGGCATGGGAAACATCTGGATGTTTCCATACCGCACAGGGCAGTACGGCGGCGCGGCGTTCCTGATTCCTTACCTGCTGTTTGTCGCTCTGTTTGGATACGTCGGCCTGTCGGGCGAATTTGCGTTCGGCCGTCTGACCGGCACCGGACCGATCGGCTCATATGAGTACGCGATGAAAAGCCGCGGCAAAAAAGGCGGCGCTTTTCTCGGTGCGATCCCGTTGTTCGGGTCGCTCGGCATTGCGATCGGCTACGCCATTATTGTCGGTTGGGTGGTCCGCAGCGCGTTTGGCGCACTGACCGGCACCTTGATGCGCACGGAGCCGGAAGTATTCTTTTCCCAAATGAGCAGCGCGCATTTGTCCAGCGTCCCCTGGCACACGATCGTTGTACTGATGACGGTCGCCATACTGATTTACGGTGTGTCGGGCGGCATCGAAAAAATCAATAAACTTATGATGCCCGCATTTTTTATCCTGTTTTTGATTATCGCGGTGCGTGTCGCTTTCCTGCCCGGCGCGTTGGATGGTTACCGGTATCTGTTTGTCCCCCAATGGGAGTTCCTTTTGAATCCCAAAACTTGGGTCATGGCGATGGGGCAGGCATTCTTTTCCCTTTCCGTCACGGGCTCCGGTATGATCATCTACGGCAGCTATCTGAGCAAAAAAGAGGATATCGTCCACTCCTCCACAATGACCGCGTTGCTCGATACCTGCGCAGCTATGCTCGCCGGCTTTGCCGTTATCCCATCGGTCTTTGCATTTGGGCTTGATCCTGCATCCGGTCCCAAACTGTTGTTTATCACTCTGCCCCGCGTCTTTCAGCAAATGCCGATGGGGCGGCTGTTTGCTTTCCTGTTTTTCCTTTCCGTCCTTTTTGCCGGCATCACGTCGCTTGCCAACATGCTCGAGGCGGTTTCCGAAGCGGCGCAGACCCGTCTCAAGCTCAAGAGGAAAACCGCTGTTGTGCTTTCCGGCGTTGCAACGCTTGCTGTCGGCCTTCTGATCGAGCAGGAGGCGCTTATGGGCAGATGGATGGATATTATTACGATCTATGTGGTCCCGATCGGCGCGATTCTCGGCGCGGTCATGATTTATTGGGTGCTGGGCGTCAAGGAAATCAAAAAAGAGCTTATGCTTGGTCGGGAAAAAACGCTCAGCCGTGTATTTGATCCTCTCGCAAAATATGTTTATGTTTTCCTGGCAGCGCTCGTCGTCGTATTCAGCTTCCTGATCCCCGGTGGCATTGGCTGACGTTTATTGCGGGGACCATATTGGACAATAAAAGAGCTTCCCCTTAAGGGGAAGCTCTTTTATTCTTCCAGGAAGAAAATACTTTCTACCGGCTGCTCCAATAAGCGGGCAACCTTCATCGCCAATTCCAGGGTCGGGTCATATTTGTTATTTTCCATTGCAACTACGGTCTGGCGCGAAACACCGAGCAGCTTTGCCATATCCTCCTGCCGCAGGCCGTGAGCTTTCCGCAGCGCTTTGATGCCGTTCTTCATATATTTTCACTTATATCATCATAATCCCAATAGCAAGCATCGCTCCCAGCGTACCGACTGCAAGGCTGAATACCAGCACAATCATCAGAGTCTTCCACAGCGGATAGGGCTTATATTCCTCGTCTCCCTCCGTATACCGATGCCGCAGCGCAAGTGTGGCGATCGATTGTGTCAGCACGCCCAGAAGCAGAACGCCGTTGGAAAGCGGTATGCTTTCATTTTTAACAAATACGCTGTAAAATGTACATCCCAGCAAACCAAACAGCATAACCGTGTATGCAATAGAGATTGCTTTGTATTGGATCAGCCGCTCCATCTCGTCCGCTCGCTGCATCCCGGGCTGCAAACCAAGCTTATTGGCCAATGCGGTGAAACGCAGCGGCCGCCTCCTCCCAATCCATATAAACAGCGCAAGAAAGCCAACCAGAAACACTATTGGCAGCGCCATCAAAATATAGCTCTTTGCACCCATATCAAGCTCTCCCTCCCCTTTGCATAGTGTCAAACTTATTTTACATTTTCAGCATACCTCACACTTTTAAAAATGTCAAGAGTTTTTGACTTTTCTCCACAAAAGAAATCCCACGGGTTCCCGTGGGATTTCTTTTTATTCTGTTTCCTGGCCGTCGTCTTTTTTCTGTGCCTGTTCATCCAGCTCCTTTTGAAGCTCAGGCATCAAATCCTCGCCGAGTACCTTGTCCGGAACGATCTCATTGTTATAGACCTTAAGGAAGGTTTCCCCGTCCATTGTTTCATTACGGATCAAATACTCCGCGACACGGGACATCTCCTCCATATGCTCGGTCAGGAGCTTCTCACAGGCGTGGTGCGCCTCCTCGATAATACGGTGGATCTCATCGTCGATCTCCGCTGCCTTGACCTCGGAGTAGCCCTTCCCTGCCGCAAAATCACGGCCCAGGAATATTTCGCCGTTGTCCGCGCCGTAATCAATCGGCCCGATCCTCTCGCTCATACCATAACTGGTCACCATCGCCCGCGCCATCTGCGTCGCCTGCTTTATATCGCCGTAGGCGCCGGTGGAGATATCCGGCATCGTAAGCTGTTCCGCGACACGGCCGCCCAAGCAAACGATGATATACTCCTCCATATACTTTCGGGTGCGGTACGCCTGATCCTCTTCCGGTAGCGGCATGGTAAAGCCGCCTGCACCGGAGGAACGCGGAATGATCGTTACATGATGCACCGGATCCTGCGTCGGCAGGACATGGAAACAAATGGCATGACCTGCTTCGTGATATGCTGTCAGGCGCTTATCCTGCTCGGTAATGATATGGCTCTTTTTTTCCACACCCATCACGACTTTGAGCAGGGACTCCTCGATCTCATCTTGGGAAATCAGCTTTTTATTGCGGCGCGCTGCCAGCAGTGCTGCCTCGTTGAGCAGATTCTCCAGATCCGCGCCGGTAAATCCGGCCGTGGTTTTAGCGATATCCGAGAACTTGACATCCGGATCGAACTGCTTGTTGCGGGCATGCACTTTCAGGATTGCCTCGCGCCCCTTAACGTCAGGTGCGCCAACATAGACCTGGCGGTCAAAACGGCCCGGGCGGAGCAATGCGTTATCGAGGATATCCTTACGGTTGGTTGCCGCAATCACGATAACGCCCTCATTGGCGCCGAAACCGTCCATCTCTACAAGCAGTTGATTCAGCGTCTGCTCGCGCTCATCATGCCCGCCGCCGAGTCCCGCGCCGCGCTGGCGGCCTACCGCGTCGATCTCGTCGATGAACACAATCGCCGGTGCGTTCTTTTTTGCCTGCTCGAACAGATCGCGTACGCGCGAAGCGCCAACGCCGACATACAGCTCGACAAAATCCGAGCCGGAAATCGATAGGAACGGCACGCCGGCCTCGCCCGCAACCGCACGCGCGATCAATGTTTTACCAGTACCCGGAGGGCCTACCAGGAGTACGCCCTTGGGAATGCGCGCGCCGATCTGCACAAATTTCTGCGGGTTTTTCAGAAACTCCACGATCTCCTGTAACTCGGCCTTTTCCTCATCCGCACCGGCCACATCATTGAAAGTGACTTTCCTTTTATCGTCCTGCGCCAGCTTTGCACGTGCTTTGCCGAACTGCATCGGACCCGCGCCGCCGCCGGACTGCTTGTTCATCATAAAATACCAGAACGCGCCCAGCAGAACAATCAGGATGAGGTATGGCACCAAATTCGCCCACCACGGTATTTCCGTAGTGATATAATTTACCTCTGTCAGCGTGCCGTTCTGCTCCTGCTCCTGGATCGTTTCACCCAGTTCTTCGTAAAATACGCTGAAGTAATTCCCCAAGTCATAGCTGACAACGCGTCCGTCGTCCTTCAGATGCATGGTCAGCGTCCCGCCATCCACCTTGAACTGATCAACTTTCTCCTCCTGGAAGTATTTGTATACATCCAGATAGGTGATCGGCTCGGTGCGCGACGTCTGGCTCACAACATAGCTGACACCGGCCAGCAAAAACACCAGTATCAGAAGATAAAGGCCAAAGCCTTTCATTTTTCCTTTCAAATCGGTATGACACCTCTTCCTCGTTCGTGTATTTACTCGCCGCCGTAAACAGACGGTTTGAGAATGCCGATATACGGCAAATTACGGTATTTTTCAGCATAATCTAGGCCATAGCCGACCACAAATTCATCCGGTATTTCAAAGCCGAGATAATCGATCGGCACATGTACCTTATGCCGCGCAGGCTTGGACAGCAGCGTACACAGCCGAATCGAATTTGCTCCGCGCGCCATCAGCACCTGCATCAAATAATTCAACGTGACGCCTGAATCGAGGATATCCTCTACAATCAACAGGTCGCGCCCGTCGATCGGCTGCTCGATATCCTTGATGATCTGCACCTCGCCAGAGGTTTTGGTCCCCTTTCCATAACTGGATACCACCATGAAATCAATATTGCACGGCGTTTGGATCCTGCGGGTCAGATCTGCCATAAAAACATAGGATCCCTTGAGTACGCTGACGATCAGGGGATTCCTATCCCGATAATCCTCCGTAATACGCGCGCCCAGCTCCGCCACTTTTTCCGCGAGTTGCTGTTCCGTGAAGTAAACTTCCTTGATGTCGTCTCGCATGTCAAATGCCATTTGTCAGTTACCCCTCTATCGTTATTTCTATCAGCGCGCCCCCTTTGGGAGCACGCGAAATATCCATCCCCAAATTCTGCACCGCGATCACGCCGTTTTTATCCGCCAGAACCGCTAACTCATCTCTTTGTAAGCGCGGGATTTTCCGGTCGATCATCAGCTTTTTCAGCGTGCGGCTGCCGCCCTTTTTCGATAGGCGCAGCCTGTCTCCCGGCATGCGGGCGCGGACACAGAACGTATCAAAACATATTGTACCACAATCCACGAGAAAAGTATTGAATGATTTGTAAAAAGATTGCTTTTTTTCTAAACGACGAACCGACAAATGCAGCGTGCCGCCCCAAACCGGCCTGTCAAACGGAACGGTAAGCAAAACCGGTTCCCGCCGAAGCGCTGGTGCGGCTGCGGCTGTTATATATACTGTATCATATTCCCGCCGCGCCGTAAACCCATGCGGCAGACTGAGCGCTGCGGATGGATCGTCTGTTTCCAGAAGGCGTTCCAGCGCTTGAATATGCGTTGCGGCGATATCCCGCATCGTCACGCCCGAATGCTTCACAAGCATTTTTACCGCCCGCGAACGCAGCGCCGGATGCGCCGACCGGAGCGTATCAACCTGCCATTTGCCGGAAGCGCGCCGCGCCGCGCAAAGAAGACGTTCGGCTTCCCCGTCCAGATACGCGTTGTCCTGCCGCAGAAGCCCGCTCAGACGCGTTACTGCATCCGGCAGCGCCGGATTGATCTCACGAAGCACCGGTATTACCGCATGCCGGATGCGGTTACGCGTATATCGGTCATCCGCATTTGTGCTGTCGGTCACATAGTCCTGCCCTAACTGCCGCAAAAAGGCTTCCACATCCGCTCTTGTTGTTTCAATCAGCGGTCGCACAAGCTGGCCGCGTACCGGCGGTATCCCCGTCAGCCCCTCCGGTCCGGTACCCCGTGCCAAATGAAACAGCACGGTTTCCGCTGAGTCGTCCGCCGTATGGGCGGTCGCGATCCTATCCGCTCCCGCAGCGGCGAAAAGCCGCTCATACCGGATATGACGCGCCGCTGTTTCAATGCTTTCCCCGCGCTGGACGGACTCCGCGCGGATATCCGCGCGCGAAACGGTCAGCGGCACCTGCAGGCGCGCACACAGCGACCGGCAGAACGCTTCATCCCGTTCCGCTTCCGCTCCGCGCAGGCAATGATTCAGATGGAACGCCCGCACAGGGTATCCCAGAAGCAGCAGCGCCCGCAGAAGGGCTGTGGAATCCGCCCCGCCGGAAAGCGCCACCAGGACAGCTTCGCCGGGTGTCAGCATCTGGTGCGCCTCGATCGTGTGTTTTACGATTTCCAGCATGGCCTACTCCCCGTGGATTCTGTCTGGATTGGAAAACGTTGTATATTGACCGACCCATTGCAGCTCCACCGTGTTGGTGGCGCCGTGTCGGTTTTTGGCAATAATAATTTCCGCTATGTTCTTCTGCTCCGATTCGTCATCATAATAATCGTCACGATAAATAAACATGACGATATCCGCGTCCTGCTCGATCGCACCGGATTCGCGCAGATCGGACAGCATCGGCCGCTTATCCGCGCGCTGTTCGGACGCGCGTGACAACTGGGACAGACAGACGACCGGCACATTGAGCTCTTTCGCCATGATTTTGAGGGAACGCGAGATCTCTGCGACCTCCTGCACGCGGTTATCCGAATGCCGGCCGCCTGCGTGCATCAGTTGCAGGTAGTCGATCACGATAAGGCCCAACTCGTCCCCCAGCCGCCGGCATTTCGCCTTGATTTCAGCCGCAGTAATCGCCGGATTATCGTCCACATAGATATTCAGGCCAGCCAGCACGCCGGACGCGCGGGCGATCTTGACCCAATCGTCCCCATCCAGGTTACCAGTCTTGAGCTTTTGCGACTCGATCAACGCTTCGCTGGACAAAAAGCGGCTCGCAAGCTGTTCCTTGCCCATTTCCAACTGGAACACACACACGCCCGTCCCTTTTTTATAGCCCTTCGGCTTGCCCTTTACACTCGCCTTTGCCGCGTTGAGCGCAATGTTGAGCGCAAACGCGGTCTTACCCATGCCGGGACGCGCCGCAATCAGTATCAGGTCGGATTTGTTCAGGCCTGTCAACGCCGTGTCCAGCGCGTGAAATCCGGTTGACATGCCTGGGATATCGCTGTCCGACCTGGCACGCTCATCGAGTTCCGTATACAGGTCCGCGATGACCTCGCTCAGCTTGGACAGGCCTTTGATCTCCCGTCCCTGACGGATGCTATAGATGCGCTGCTCCGCCAACTCCGCGATGCTGGACGCTTCTCCATGCGCTTCCAGCGCATGCTGCTGAATTTCGGCGCACGCGTCGGCAAGCTGCCGCAGCAGGCTCTTGTCGCGCACAATGCGGACATATTCCGAAACGTTGCGCGTTCCGGGCGTTACCTCCATCAACTGAAAGAGATATGCCCTGCCCCCTGCCTCATCGTAATAGCCGAGACGGGTCAGCATATCCAGCACGGTGACCGGATCGATCTTCTGCGCGCCGTTGAACATGGAATAGATGGTTTCAAAAATGCGTTTGTTCTCATCCGCATAGAAATCATCCGCGCGCACCTGCTCGATCACTTCCGGTATGCAGTTTGGATCGACAAGCATGGCGCCCAGCAAAGACTGCTCCGCAGTCAGGTCCTGCGGCACCTGCCGCATAAGAAGCTCATCCAAAGCTGCACACCGCCTTTCCAATAAAAATATACCGCTTCGCCAGGGCGGTTGCTTTCCGCCCTATTTGTCCCTTACCTGACTATGCTTCTACGACCTGCACCAGAATCTCTCCCGCGATATCCTGATACAGCTTGGCCTTCACCCGATGGACGCCAAAGGTCTTGATCGGCTCCTCCAGCACGATTTTCTGCTTCGGCACATTTAGGCCGTACTGCTTTTTCAACTCCTCCGCGATTTCTTTCGAGGTCACCGCGCCGAACAGGCGTCCGCCTGCCCCGCCTTTCGCCGGCACCTTGACCGGACTGACCTTCAGCTTTTCCGCCGCTTCCCGTGCGGCCTGCTGTTCCAGCGCCACCTTGCGGGCATGCGCCTCGTCCTGTGCTTTCTTCACGTTCAGATTATCCGCGGTGGCCGGCTCAGCCAGACCGCGCGGCAGCAGGAAATTGCGGCCATAGCCCTCGCTGACCTCGATCAGGTCGCCTTTCTTTCCTTTTCCTTTTACGTCTGCTGTAAGAATTACTTTCATGATATCTTTCTCCTTTCAACGGGATACACTTACATTATCTGTCTACTGCGCTTCACTTTCCTGATCGGCAAAGTAGCCGTGAATCGCCTCGGTAATCATACGGTCCGCCTCCTCCGGCGTCGTATTCTTCAGCTGCGCCCCCGCGGCGGAATGGTTGCCGCCGCCTCCAAGACGCTCCATCAGCAATTGTACATTGACCTGTCCGGAGGCACGGGCGGAAACCGCCATATCCACCCCGCTGCGGAACGCGACAACGCTGGCCCTTGTCCCAATGATCGACAAAAGCTCGTCCGCCGCCTGTGCAGCCGCAATGCGGTCGATCTCCTGATCTGTGAGAGCGAAAATCACGCCTTGCCCACAATTGCGCGCGGAAGAGATGATTTTTTGCCGCTCCATATACTGATCAAAGCTTGACTGGAACAGGCGCTTGACATCGCTCACCTCCGCGCCCGCACGGCGCAGATAGGCTGCGGCCTCGAACGTGCGCACGCCGGTGCGAGTCGAATAACCCTTGGTATCCAGATAGATGCCCGCGAGCATCGCCTCCGCCTCGCCGGTGAGGATATCGTTGTTCGGCACCAGATATTGCAGCAGCTCGCTGACCAGCTCGGATGCGGAGGAAGCGTATGGCTCATGCAACGAAACGACCGCGTTCTCTATATAATCCGCAGCGCGGCGGTGATGGTCAATGACCGCCACTTTATTGATCGACTGAAGCAGCGCTTCGCTTTCTACATAGCCGGGACGGTTCACATCCACCACGATCAGAAGCGTATTAAAATCGCACATAATCATGGCGTCTTCTGCGCTGATAAAAACGTCCTTGTATTCGGGCAGGGACTCGAGTCGTTCGATCAGATCCGACGCCATGGTGTGCTGCTGGTCCACAACGATATGCACGGGCTTGCCCTTGACGCGCGCCGCGCATACCATGCCCGCCGCCGCTCCGATCGCATCCATATCGCTGTTCTTATGGCCCATGACCAGCACTTGCGAGGAGTCTCGGATGAGCTGACTCAGTGCGTTTGCCACAACGCGGCTTTTGACCTTGGTGCGCTTTTCCACTTCCTCGCTCAGGCCGCCGTAAAACTCAAAGGTGTACCGGTTTTTAATGACCGCCTGGTCACCGCCGCGTGACAGCGCCATGTCGATTGCCAGCCCAGCGTACTGATAGCTTTCCGCAAGCGTTTCCCCGTCCCTGCCGATACCGATCGACAGTGTAGCGAGGACGCCCTCGTGGTTGCGGATATCGCGCACCTCCTGCAGCACGGCGAATTTCCGCGCCGCAAGCTTGTCAAGCTCAGCGTTTTCGATGATAAAAATGTATTTATCGCGGTCGTATTTCCGCAGGACCGCGCTGCTGTCGCGCGTCCATTCGGACAGGCGGCGGTCAATATCAGCAAGGATCGCGGATTTTTCTGAGTCCGTCGCGTTCTTCATCAATTCTTCGTAGTTGTCGATCGCGATGATGGCAAGCGCCGGATGGCGCGTTTCCGCCGCGTCCCGCAGCCGGACGTATTCCGTACAGTCAATGAAATAGAGCATCATCATCTGTCCGGCGCCGCTTGGAATCATACTGCCGAATACATGGTATGCCCGACGCCCCATACGAAGCTCTCCCGGGAATTCTTCCTTCCCCTCGATCAGCCACCGTGTTTCAAACGTTGGCGCGAGTTCGGTCATTCGCATATGGCGGGCGCCGCTAAACTGGCCGCTGATTTCCGCAAACGCTTCGTTTGCCCAAACGATCTCGCCGGTCGTTGCCAGCGCAACAACCGTCGGCAGCGGAGAGTGGGTTACCGCGGGCTTTATTTCACCACCGCTGACCTCAATATTCTCCATCAGGTCCTGCACCTGACGTTTTCGCTCGGATTCCTGGCGCAGCGAAGCAAGCCGGAGTATGCCGCAGACCGCTATGCCCGCGGCGCCATACCACAACGAAAAATATAATCCGCCCGCCGCAAACAGCAAAAACAGCAGGTAAAACCATGTTTGCCCAGGCTGCAGCGCTTTTTGAAATTTCTTTTTCAATTTCCGTCCCCCTTTCGGACGCAAATACGCATATTAATTATATCATCGCACGGCCGTAATGTAAACAAAAATCGTCTATGCCGATTGTGTTTTGCGGAAAAACGTGGTAAAGTAATCCCATACCCGAAAAGGAGGAAACCTTTATGCAATTTACGTTTGCACACAATAATTTCAATGTGCGTGATCTGGACCGGTCGCTCGCATTCTACCAAGAGGCGCTCGGCCTGTCCGAAGTCCGCCGCATCAGCCCTGACGATGGGAGCTTTATCATCGTCTATCTGAGCGATGGCAAAAGCGCCCACCAACTGGAGCTGACCTGGCTGCGGGATTGGGACCATGCCTATAACCTTGGCGATAACGAATTCCATCTTGCGTTTCAGGTGGACGACTTTGCAGCCGCTCATCACAAGCATGAGCAGATGGGCTGTATCTGCTTTGAAAACCCCGCGATGGGCATATACTTTATTTCCGATCCGGATGGATACTGGCTCGAGGTCATCCCCTCCCGTTGATTTACCGATCCGCAGGCTGTCAGCACAGATTCTGGCAGCCTTTTTTGTCCCCATTCGCAATTTTACGGATATTTTCCATCCATATCCATCAAAATATGATATACTGATACCGTATACGGAAAGGAGCTGGCTGTTTTTGAACCCTTATCTTGACCTGTTTCTCACCTTTGCCCGCATCGGTGTATGCACGTTTGGCGGTGGCTATGCCATGTTGCCCCTGCTCCAGAGGGAGATCGTTGAAAACCGCGGCTGGACTACTGAGGACGAGCTGATGGATTATTATGCCATCGGCCAATGCACGCCCGGTGTAATCGCAGTCAATACCTCCACCTTTGTCGGCTATAAGACCCACGGAGTGCCTGGCGCGGTCTGCGCTACGGCCGGCATGGTCGCGCCGTCTCTGATAATCATTGTTATCATCGCTGCCTGTATCCAGCAGTTTGCGCATCTTGCCGTGGTGCAGCACGCTTTTTCCGGCATCCGCATCGCGGTCTGCGCGCTTGTGTTGCAGTCGGTTTTGAAAATGGCGAGGAAAGGTGTTGTTGACCTGCCTACCACCTTGATACTGCTTATTACATTTGCCGCCGTTGCATTTTTTGAGGTTTCTCCCGTAGTGATGGTGCTTCTGGCTGGCGCGGCAGGCATTGCGATCGGTTTCTTCCGGAGGCGGCGCACATGATCTATTTACAGCTAATCTGGGAATTTTTCAAAACCGGCCTTTTTTCGGTCGGCGGCGGTCTGGCGACGCTGCCCTTTCTCAAGGCCATTTCGCTCAAATACCCCTGGTTTACACCAAACGACCTGTTGGACATGATCGCGGTTTCCGAATCGACGCCTGGGCCGATCGGCATCAATACCGCGACCTACGCCGGTTTCCATGCCGCGGGGCTAGGGGGCTCTGTCATCGCAACCTGCTCGCTCGTTTTCCCTTCCGTGGTCATCATCATCCTGATCTCGCGCGCCCTGACCAGGTTTCGCGATTCCGCGCTTGTCAGGGATGCCTTTTACGGCCTGCGCCCTGCCTCCGCCGGATTGATTTTCGGCGCTATGCTGGAGGTATTTGCCGCCTCGCTTTTTCATACCGAGCTTTGGAAGGGCGTCGGCAGCCTGCTTGCGTTATTAAATTTCCCTGCGATCGCCTTTTTCCTGGCGCTATCGCTGTGTATTTGGAAATTCCCCAGGCTCCATCCCATTCTATTCATTTTTGCAGGGGCCATCGGAGGCATCCTCTTTCAGTTTTAATAAAAAACGGCGGAAACCCTATCGTTTCCGCCGTTTTTTATTCGACCATCATCAAACCCGAAAGATAATCTTCCACAACATCTCGAAAATGTTCCGGTGCCACGCCATTATCTTGCAACAACGAAACCAGCCGCATGGTTTCTTCGAGCGTCAGCGCAACATCATCAATTTGGTCCACGCGCTTCCGCTCCGTTATGGCGGCTATACCATACTGCGTCCGTTCAGCACGGGCTTGTTCAGTAACAATATAGCGAACCACAGCTATCGCCCCCTTTGTTTGCAATTCATAACCCTCATTTTACGCCCCTGCACAGGTGCCGTCTGTCGAAAGCAGGCGAACGATAGCAAAAAAAGTTGCCGCAGATGGGTTGACATCTGCGGCAAATCGGCTATTTCAACAAATATTCTTCGATAAGTTGGCAAGCATCACTAATGCACCCTGGGCAGGACCGCCTTACCGTTCCATCCGGCACGCCTTTTAGCGTTCTGCAAAGGTAGGTGCCGTTCTTCTCCTCAAACGCGGCCGCTAGAGCTTTTGTCAACTTATAGGTCTGCGCCTTTGTTTCCCCCTGGTGGCTGCAGCCCTTGCTCTGCTTGCAGCCCGCCAGCATGAACGCGCCGGTCAGCGCGCCGCAAACCTCCATAAGCCCCATGCCCAGGCCAAAGCCCTCGGCCATTTTAAACGCCGTGTTTTCATCCAACCCAAACCGGTCGCAATAAGCACACACAACCGCCTGCGCGCAGTTATAGCCGCTGTCATGCAAACGTTGCGCCCGCTCTTCTCTTTCCGTCACGTTCAATCTCTCCTGTCCGTTAATATTCAACCTTCTCGAAATAGCGCATGATCGCATGGAACTGCGCCAGCGCTTCCGCCTGCCAATCCTCCTCGCTATCGATAAACTTTTGATCCTCCTCGTTATCGATAAAGCAAAATTCACTGGTCAGGGCAGGAATACCCAGCGCGGATGCCACGCGATTCGTATAATAATAATCTCCGTTGCTTCCTTCTCGGAATACGACCTGCCGGATCGGGACGCCCAGCTTCTCATACTCCTCCAGCAGCGCCTCCGCCAGAATCCTGGTCGGCCCTCCGTCCTTATCCACGATTTGCGCCAGCGCTTCCGCACCGCGTGCCGTCGTATTGGCCGCATTATGATGGACACTGAAAAACAGATCAACCGTGTCCACATATTCTTCCATGATCTGACCGCGCAGGGAGAGCGAGCTCCCCTCCTCCAGTGTATCGCGTACCATGATCACCCGAACGCCCGCTTCCTCCAGATATTCTTCCAGATATTGCGAAACATACAAGTTGATATGCTTTTCATCCAGAGAACCGTCCTCGTTATGTGCGCCAACATCGCTGCCGCCATGGCCGGGGTCAACGATCACGGTCATTTTTCCATCAATATTCAAGGTACGTTCCGGCCGCACCGGCTTGATAACCGGCTCCGGCTCTCCCTCGGACGTATCATAGTCCTTCACCCGTACAAGATAGTCCGCACTGCAATAGCGGTCGCTCCCGTCGTCTCCAACCATGATATGCGCCCAATTATCCGTTATCGAATCCACGACGATTTCTGTACCGTTTGTGAGCTTGCCGACCGCCGCATAAGTAAGCCCGGGACCCGTCCGTACCGAAAGGTAGTCGCTGACCTTAACCTGATAGACCCCTGTCACGAAAGGCTCTTCCGGTTCCGCAGGTTCCTGCGGCCCTTCCGGATCAGGCTCCGGCTGCATTTCCGGATCGGGCGCAGACGGCGTTTTGATCTGCACCGTCTGCGTCGCGCTTTCAAATGCCGCAGTAAACCCCATTGCAGTCGATACGTCCGCTATCTTATAATAGTTGTTCCCATTGATATTATAGCCCTTGATGGATACGCCGCTGCCATCCAGCAGCAGCTTGGCGGTCGATTCCTGTACACGGAGCGTAGAGGAGGATGCAACGCTCATCTCCCCGCCCACCGCGGTGTAGACCGCGCCGGATATCAGGTCGATCGCGTTTTTCTCCCCATTCCACTGCACATCAAACGACGCCGTGGTGCCGCTGAGCAGAAACGCAATATCCCGTAGCTTAAAATAGTTGTATCCGTCAATATTATAGGCCTGCGGGCTGACGGCCTGCCCATTGACCGTGACCTTGTGCGTCGATGGAACCGTCTTGAGCGCCGCGCGTGCGGACAGCATTTGCGGGGCCGCGTTTTGCGAAACAGCGCGGCCCTCTTCTGCCGCCGGCACGCCGGCTTCCAGAACGATTTGCTGTTCGGTTTCCTCTTTTGTTATTTCACCCGCTGCGGCTGTGCCAGTTAAAATATACAGCGATGCGCACAGCAGGGCAATCATTCGTTTCAAACGCATGATAGACCTCCGGGTTGAACAAGCTGGTTTTCTCATAATACGGAACGTATTTTATCACGAAAAAGCCCGAATTTCAATGCTTTGAAGGGTAGAGCGGCGCATTTGTAATATTACAAATGCGCCGCTCTATATTACAGTTTTGCGTTAAAGCATCGCCGCGCCAATCAGCCCCGCGTCATTTCCCAGCGCGGCCGCAATGATCCTTGCATTGCATGACGCGCCCTGGAAGGTTTCCGCTTCTGTTAAGCGGCGCAGCGGCTCGATCAGTTTCTCCCCATAGCCCGCAAGGCCACCCCCGATGACAATGCACTCCGGCTGAAAAATATTGACCAGGTTCGCCAGCCCACAGGAGAGGTTGACGCAGTATTCCTCAAACAGCTCCCGCGCCAGGGTGTCACCCGCGTCTACGGCATCACATATCATTTTGGCGTTCAGCGCCCCCCGATTTTCTTCCAGAACGCTCTTTCTTCCTGCCTCCAAGGCACGCTCCGCAAAGCGGACAAAAGCCGAAGCGGAGGTATAGGCCTCCAGGCAGCCCTTTCGTCCACAGTTGCACGACTCGCCGCCCTGTCGTATCACGATGTGTCCCAATTCTCCCGCGATGCCGTTGCAGCCGGTATAAAGTTTTCCGTCTACCACAATCCCGCCTCCGACGCCGGTTCCCAGGGTAATCATCAGCATATTTCTGGTATCTTTTGCCGCGCCCGCAATCGCTTCTCCCAGCGCTGCGCAATTTGCGTCGTTATCCAGTTGGACCGCGCACTGGAATTCCGGCTCGAACGCTTGCGCGAAGCACACGTCGCTCATATCCAAATTGGTTCCGAACCGCAGCGTGCAGGTTTCCTTGTCGAACGAGCCAGGTACGCCGATACC
The DNA here is from genome assembly GCF_900291975.1 of Agathobaculum massiliense. Taxonomy (GTDB): domain Bacteria; phylum Bacillota; class Clostridia; order Oscillospirales; family Butyricicoccaceae; genus Agathobaculum; species Agathobaculum ammoniilyticum. The sequence continues at coordinate 132,189 of NZ_OMPN01000001.1, read as the reverse complement.
TATACTCTGTACCTGCTCCGGCGTTATTGCCTCTTTTTCGCAAAGCGCGAGCGCGAGCGCTTTCATATCCGCCCGCAGCCCATCCGCGTCTCCCAAACGGGTGGGCGCGTTCATTTTATGCAGCAGCGTGCCATCCTCCCGACAAAGCGCCGCTTTTACCGTTGTTCCACCTAAATCAATACCGATCCGCATCATGTTTCCTCCTTTTCATCCGAACAGCGTCAAACCGCGTCCACGAAAATATTCATCCAGACGCTCCCCGCTACTGTTGACCACCAACTCCTCCGGAAACCCGATCTCTTCCAGCATCTCCAATGCGTTGTCTACACAGCCGACTGTATATTCAATATGCGAATCACTGTCCACAACGATCGGCACCTGATATTTTTTGCACAGGCGCGCGATTTCCGTGCAGTTCTCCCTGCTTCCTTTCCGGATGGCAAAGGAATTGCTGTTGATCTCCACCAACTTGCCGTACTGGTTGCACTGTGAAATAATATGCTCCATATCAAAATCAAATTTGGGGTTACCCGGATGCCCAAACGCCTGCACCCGTTTATCATGCAGCACTGCTTCGAGCGCCTCTGTATGCGCCGCCCGCGTGGAGGGGGCAAAGCAGCAGTCATGGAAAGAGGCCAGCGCAAACTCCACAGGCTCCAGGCTTTTTTCACTCATCCGGTCCAGCGCCCCGCCGGGACAGATATTGAATTCTATTCCCCGAATCACGGCCACGCCGTCTATCTCTCGCGGAATAATATTCAGGTTGGAAAAATGCCACTCATGCGGGCCGTCTGTCATATCCGGACCGTGGTCAGTAATGCCAATCGCGATCAGTCCCTTTGCTTTTGCGCCGCGAACCATCTCATATACCGTGGAGTACGCGTGTGTGCTGGCGATCGTGTGGGTATGCAGGTCTGCTACGATGTGCATAGAAAACAATTGCTCCTTTTTGTGGTGAAATCCATTTCGCGTAAAGTGTCTATCCAAACAGAAAACAGGCGTTTGACGCCTGTTTTCAAAAACGTCCGGCGCGCAGGCAAGTCATAGCGCTGCGAGGTGGCCGGCCGTACCTCTGCGCATCAGTTTCCGTACTGCTTGAGCATGCGCTCCTGCAGCTCGCGTGCCGCGTTAAAGCCCATCTTCTTTTGGCGGTCGTTCATGGCGGCGACTTCAATAATGACCGCAAGATTGCGGCCGGGCTTGACCGGAATCGTCAGCGACGGAACCGCGATATCCAGAATGCTGGTCGTCTGTCCATCCAGGCCTAGGCGGTCGTACTGCTTTCCATCCTCCCACGGCTCCAGGTTGATAACCAACTCGACCTTTTCAGTCATCTTGATCGCGCCGATGCCAAAGATCCGGCGCACATCGACAATGCCGATGCCGCGCAGCTCGATAAAATGCCGGATGACCTCGGGCGCCGTGCCGACCAGCGTCTTGTCCGACACGCGCTTGATCTCAACCGCGTCGTCCGCGATTAGCCGGTGGCCGCGCTTGACCAGCTCGATTGCAGTCTCGGATTTACCGACGCCGGAATCGCCCAGCAACAGGACGCCCTCACCGTAAATTTCGATAAGGACGCCGTGCAGCGTCACCCGCGGCGCGAGGTTGACCTTAAGGGAAGCGATCACCGCGCTCATGATCGTTGAGGTAAATTCGTTGGTGCGCAGGATCGGCACCTTATACATTTCCGCCGCCGCCCGGCACTCGGGGAACACATCGATATTCCGCGAGACAATCAATACCGGAATGCCGGTGGAAAACAGCCGCTCAAAGCATGCCAGCCGCGCTTCCGGCGTCATCTGCTCTACATAGCTTGATTCCACCTTGCCCACAATCTGAATACGATTGGGATCGAAATAATCAAAAAAACCGGCGAGCTGCAGTCCCGGGCGGTTGACATCATCTTTTGTGATCTCGATTTTCTCAAAGCCCTCCGGTCCGTAGACGACCTCAAAATCAAACTCCTGTATCAGATCGCCTAAGCTGACGCCAAATTCTTTTAACTGCATAAAAATACTCCCCTCCGCAGCGGCAGGTATGTCGATGCTTGTATTATACCCTGATTTTCCACCTTTTTCAACGTTTTCCCGCTCTTCTGCGGCAAAACTTGAAAAATAGGACTTTTTATGAAAAAACCGCTTGCATTTTTACAGGCATTATGGTATTATAATATCCGTTACGCAATGCACAAGAGAAGGAGGTGCAGGAAAATGGCAAAGTGCGATATTTGCGGCAAGGGCGTGACCTTTGGTATTCAGGTCTCTCACTCTCATCGTCGTTCCAACAGAACTTGGAAACCGAATGTTCGTCGTGTGAAGGCTCTGGTCGATGGTACTCCCCGCCATATCAACGTATGTACTCGGTGCCTCCGCTCCGGCAAGGTAACCCGCGCGATCTGAGTTTCCCGCGCGATACGTTGAAAGCATGTTGAGGCGCTCTGCTTGCAGGGCGCTTTTCTATTGCATATCCCTTTCCTCAGTATCCCTTAACGGTAGGTGATTCCCATGAAAAAGGCGCTCCGCCCCGCGTTTACGGTCACAATCCCAGTGCTGTGCGGCTATCTTTTTATCGGTTTCGCATTTGGCGTGATGTTGCGCGATGCCGGCTTTACCGCTCCCTGGGCGTTTCTGTCCAGCCTGACGATCTACGCCGGATCCGGACAATATCTTCTGGTTTCGCTCCTTGCAGCAAACTCGTCCCTTGTCACCGTCGCGGTGATGACGCTTCTGCTCAACTGCCGCCATATCTTTTACGGTCTTTCTTTTCTCGATACCTTCTACCAGATGGGGCGCGCCAAGTGGTACATGATCTTTTCCCTGACCGATGAAACCTATTCCCTGCTCTGTTCGCTGAAAACGCCGGACGGTGTCGACCCTGCTGCGATGCGCTTTTTGATCTCCGTGCTTGACCAAAGCTACTGGATCATCGGCTCGGTTATTGGCGCAATCATCGGCGGCGTGCTGCCGTTCGATACCACAGGCATTGATTTCGCGATGACCGCGCTCTTTACTGTGATTTTTGTCGAGCAGTGGAAAAGCAGCAAATGCCATATCCCTGCCTTTCTCGGGCTTGGCGCGGCCGCTGTATCGCTTACCTTGCTCGGTCCGGATAACTTTATCCTGCCCGCCATGATGGCCATCTGCGTCATGCTGGTCGCGCTACGCGGGAAGCTTACAGGGGAGGTGTCGGAATGACCCCGCAAAAAGCGTTTGCCATGATTGCCGTCGCCGCGCTCTGCACCTTTGCGACACGCGTCGCGCCGTTCCTGCTTTTTAATGGAAAAAAGCCCATCCCCCCGATCGTGCGCTATCTTGGCGAGACGCTCCCACCCGCTGTGATCGCTCTGTTGGTCATCTATTGCGTCAAAAGCGTGGACTGGCTTGCTGTGCCGCACGGTGCGCCGGAGCTGCTTTGTATCGCTGTCGTTGCGCTGCTGCACGTCTGGAAACGGAACAACCTGTTATCGATCGGCGTCGGCACCATTCTGTATATGTTTTTGGTGCAGGGTATATTTGTCTGATGCCCTGTCTATCCCTGACCGCATTGGTTTTCCAATGCGGTTTTTTTATTTCCCGACCAAGAATTTTGTGGTACAATAAAGCAAGCTGAAAAAGGAGTTATTTTATGCAGACTATTATTAATATGCTGGCGCATGAGCTGCGGCAGCCGGAATCATACGTTTCCAATGTCGTCAAACTGCTTGACGAGGGGAATACCGTCCCCTTTATCGCCCGCTACCGGAAAGAGCTGCACGGCGCGATGGACGACCAGATGATCCGCACGCTTGCTGACCGGCTCGGTTATCTGCGCAGCCTGGATGAAAAGCGTGCGGAAATCCGCGCATCGATCGAGTCGCAGGGCAAGCTGACCGAGACGCTTGACCACGCAATCGCAGAGGCACAGACCCTGGCCGCGCTCGACGACCTCTACCGCCCCTACCGCCCCAAGCGCCGCACCCGCGCCTCTGTTGCCCGCGAAAAGGGTCTGGAGCCTTTGGCTGCACAGCTTCTTGCCGCGCGCACGCCTTCCCCCGATCTGGACGCGCTTGCCGCGCCTTTCGTCGCTCCCGCCAAAGGCATCGAAACCGCTGTGGAAGCCTTGTCAGGCGCCTCGGACATCATTGCGGAGGATATCTCGGACGATGCGGATATCCGCGGCCGCCTGCGCCGCCTGATCCGCCAGACCGGTGTGATACAAACCGCCGGAACCGACGCGGAGGATACCGTCTATGCGATGTATCACGAATTTTCCGAGCCGGTCCGCCGGCTGCAAAGCCACCGTGTCCTTGCAATCAACCGCGGGGAAAAGGAGGGTAAGCTCAAGGTGGCCCTGACCGTGGACGACAGCCAGGCGCTGGTCGAGCTGAACCGCGCTGTCCTGCATCCCAAAAATCCGTTCTGCGCCATGCTGCGCACCACCTGTGAGGATAGCTGGAAACGGCTGCTGTTCCCCTCCTTGGAGCGCGAGCTGCGCAGCGAACTGACCGATACGGCAAACGAACAGGCGATCCATACCTTTGCGCTCAACCTGCGCCCCCTGCTTATGCAGCCGCCTGTGAAAAACCGTGTGACGCTCGGTTTCGACCCCGGCTACCGGAACGGCTGCAAGCTCGCCGTGGTGGATGGCACCGGCAAGGTGCTGGATACCGCTGTCATATACCCCACGCCGCCCTATCAAAAAGTGGACGAAGCGAAAAAAACGCTGCGCCGTTTGTGCGACGCGCACCATGTTACCTGCATCGCGATCGGCAACGGCACAGCCTCCAAGGAAAGCGAGCTATTGATTGCCGACTTTATTCGGGAATACGGCGGCGGCATCGAGTACATGGTCGTCTCTGAAGCCGGTGCCTCGGTTTATTCCGCGAGCAGGCTTGCGGCCGAGGAGTTTCCGGATTATGACGTCAACCTGCGTTCCGCCGTATCGATTGCCCGTCGTCTGCAGGATCCGCTGGCCGAACTGGTCAAAATCGACCCCAAAGCAATCGGTGTCGGGCAATACCAGCACGATATGCCGCAGGCACGCCTATCCGAGGCGCTGGATGGCGTGGTTGAGGACTGCGTCAACGCTGTCGGCGTGGATCTCAACACTGCTTCTTCCGCTTTGCTGTCGCGCGTTGCCGGCATTTCCGGTACCGTGGCGAAAAATATTACTGCCTATCGTGAGGAACACGGCTGTTTTGACAGCCGCAGGCAGCTATTGAAGGTAAAAGGGCTTGGCCCCAAGGCTTATGAGCAATGTGCGGGCTTTCTGCGCGTACCGGAAAGTGACAACCTGCTCGACCGGACCGCGGTCCATCCCGAATCCTACGCCGCGGCTGAAACGCTGCTTACCCTGTGCGGATACTCCGTTCAGGACGCTGCTTCCGGCAAGCTGGGAGAGCTTTCTGCACGCATAGAGAAACTGGGCCGAACCGATGCCGCACAGCGCTGCGGGGTTGGTGTGCCGACCCTGATGGATATTATTTCCGAGCTTCAGAAGCCCGGGCGCGATCCACGCGATGAGCTGCCGCCGCCGCTGCTCCGCTCGGATGTCCTCGATTTCAAGGACCTGAAGCCTGGTATGAAGCTCAAAGGAACGGTACGCAATGTGGCGGATTTCGGCGCGTTCGTGGATATCGGCGTCCATCAGGACGGTTTGGTGCATATCTCGCAAATCTGCAGCCGTTATATCAAGCACCCCTCCGAAGCGGTCACCGTCGGTGATATCGTGGATGTAGTCGTCCTGTCGGCTGATCCCAAAAGCCACCGCATCGCCCTTTCCATGAAGCAGGCCAAATAAACGGAAAACGGGGTACAGCAAAAGCTGTACCCCGTTTTTTATAATACCTTGGACAGGAAATCTTTCAGCCGAGGATGCTTCGGATTGGTGAAAAAAGCGTGCGGCTCGTTCTGCTCCACAATGTTTCCCCCATCCATAAACAGTACACGGGTGCCGACCTCGCGTGCGAATCCCATTTCGTGTGTAACCACAACCATGGTCATGCCATCGTCCGCAAGCTCTTTCATGATCTCCAGCACTTCACCGACCATTTCGGGATCCAGTGCGGAGGTAGGCTCGTCAAACAGCATCACATCCGGATTCATTGCCAGCGCGCGGGCGATTGCGATACGCTGCTGCTGCCCGCCGGACAGCTGAACCGGATAGCTGTCCGCCTTATCCGGCAGACCGACGCGCTCCAACAGTTGTATCGCACGCTTGTCCGCCTCATCCTCTGTCATGATCTTGAGCTTGACAGGTGCCAGCTTAATATTCTCACGCACGGTCAGATGAGGAAACAGGTTGAACTGCTGGAACACCATGCCCATCTTGCGGCGGATCAAATTGATATCGGTCACCTTGCTGGTGATATTCTGCCCTTCAAAAATGATATCGCCGCTGGTAGGCTCCTCCAGCAGGTTGAGGCAGCGCAGAAAAGTGGATTTGCCGGACCCCGACGGTCCGATAATAACGACCTTTTCTCCCTTTTCGATATGCTCGTTGACGCCCTTGAGCACCTGATGATCCCCAAAGGATTTGCACAGGTTTTTAACGTCGATCACTTGCACGCAGCCTCCTTTCCAAAATACCGAGCAGCTTGGTCAGAATCAGGACGATCACAAGATAAATGACCGCCAAGCTGACATACGGCACAAAGGGCTGATAAGTATTGGCAACGATATTCTGTGCCTGCTTGGTCACGTCGCGCAGCATAATGACCGAAACCAGCGAGGTATCCTTGAGCAGGGTAATCATCTCGTTGCCCAGCGCAGGCAGGATATTTTTAATGGCCTGCGGGATGATGATGTAGCGCATCGTTTTGCCGTAGTTCAGGCCAAGCGAGCGCCCCGCCTCCATTTGGCCGGCGCTGATCGACATCAGGCCGCTTCGCGCGATCTCCGCAACATAGGCGCCCGAGTTGATGCCCAGCGTCACAATACCGCATATCAGGCTGCCGAAGTCATCCTTCGGCACCATGATGACAAAACAACTGATTAAAAGCTGAACCATCATTGGAGTACCACGGATCACGGCCAGATATACCTTGCACAATACATTCAGCACGCCTAGCACCGGATTGTGCTTGCCCATCCGCTGGGAGTCGTGCGCCGTGCGGACCATGGCGACCAGCAGGCCGATGATGATACCCAAAATAAGCGCGCCGATCGTTACGATAAATGTGATACGCAGGCCTTGGGCAAACCAAGTCCAACGGTCTTGGTAAATAAAGGTCTGGTAGAGCTGGAACAGCAGCCTTTGCAGATTTTCCGGAAGCGAGAGAATCCAGTCAGGCGCGGTTTCCAGCCAGTTTGACAATGTGAGCGTTACCACAGCCTATCCCCTTTCTATTTCTCATAATCGAGCGAAAAGGGGCGGCGCGCGCCGTCCCCTTTCGTTCATAACCAAATCAATTACTCGCCATCTGCCGTGATGTATTTGTCGATGATGGACTGAAGCGTACCGTCGTCTTTCAGCTCCTGCATCGCCGCGTTTACCTGCTCCAGCAACTCTGTGTTGTCCTTGCTGATCGCCGCCGCGTAATCCTCGTTTGCGTATGCGGTATCCAAAATCTTGAGGCCCTCGTTAGCCGCTACATAATTCTTTGCCGGCTCCTGGTCAATAACCACACAGTCGATCTGGCCGTTGACCAAAGCGGCCACCGCAAGCGGACCGTTATCAAACTGCTTGACGTTCTCCTGACCATAATCATCGGTGCAGTACAGGTCGCCGGTCGTGCCGGTCTGCACGCCGATGGTCTTACCGGTCAGATCTACCGCAAGCGAGCCATCCTCCTGCTCTACCGGTGCGATATCCGAATTTTCCGGAACAATAACTACCTGTACGCCGGTTGCATAAGAATCAGTGAAGTTCACCTGATCCGCACGCTCCGGATCCACCGTCATACCAGCCAGAACAATATCAATCGTACCAGCCTGCAACGCCGGAATCAGCGATTCAAACGCCATATCGGTGATATCAAGCTCCATGCCGAGCTTCTCGGCAACCGCCGCAGCGATTTCCGCGTCAATGCCTGCAACCTCGCCGTTTTCATCGGTAAACTCATACGGCGGGAAGGTTGCGTTGGTACCCATGCGCAGCACGCCGCCATCCGCCGTATCCGTGCTGTCGGTCGCGGCCGCGTCCGTGTTGCTATCCTCATTCTGCTGGGTGTCGGTATTGCCGCCGCAGCCGCTCAACAGCAGAGAGCCGGCCAGCACCATGCTCAGCATTGCAATCGAAAATTTCTTCATTGCTTCTTTCTCCTCCTTATCTCGGCCGTTTGGGCGGCCGAACATTTCAGACAAGATATATTATACAGTGCCGCGTTTAAAAATGCAACACAAAAAACAGGGAAAACCGCTGAAAAACACCCGCTCTTTTTTATTATATCGTTCATGGTGACCAATCTCCGTACCGCGGCATAGTCTGACAGCGACAAAATCCTGTTTGGAGGTCCTAGTTATGCCGAGTATCTACTTATCTCCCTCAACCCAAGAATACAACCTTTATTATGATGGACATGGCAGCGAAGAGTATTATATGAACCAGATCGCGGATGCAATGGCACCCTACCTGACCGCTTCCGGCATTGAATTCACGCGCAACACTCCGGAAATGACAGCCGCCTCCTCCATCCGCGCGTCCAACGAGGGCAATTACGACGCGCATATCGCCCTACATTCCAACGCTGCGCCTGTCAATCTGTCTGGTCAGCTTCGCGGCACGGATGTTTATTATTATCCCGATTCCCTGCGCAGCGAAGAGATTGCTCAGACCATTGTTTCTGGCCTGAAAGCCCTCTATCCCAACCCCGACGATGTTACCGTCCGGCCGACCACCTCGCTCGGCGAGGTCACGCGCACCCGCGCCCCCTCCGTCCTGATCGAATTCGCCTACCACGACAATCCCATGGACGCGGAATGGATCCGCAATCATATCGATGAAATCGCCCGAAACGTCGTCCTTTCCCTGACAGAGTACTTTAAAATCCCCTTTGTCGAACCGCAACCGATCCAAACCGCCACTGTGGAGGTATCTTCCGGCAACCTGAACATCCGTTCCGCTCCCTCCCTTTCCGCACCTGTTATCGGCAAGGCGCCCAACGGCGCGCAGGTTTTTGTGCTTGGGCAATATGACGGGTGGTACGTTGTGCGCTACGATCAATACGAAGGGTATGTATCCGGCGACTATATTGTACTCAATTACTGAATCGGATTGTATAATTTGGTCAAAACAACCGATTATGTGTCCTTATTTATACTTGCGTTCCCACCGCATAAACAGTATAATAATACTGTTCGATGCGATTTAACGCAAGGAGGTACTTAAAGAGTGTATCAGATCTTAGAAAAAAAGACGCTGAATGCCAACACAAAGCTGATGGTAATAGAAGCGCCTCATGTCGCGCGCAAGGCGGAACCTGGTCAGTTCATCATCCTGCGTGTGACTGAGGACGGAGAGAGGATCCCGCTGACAATCGCGGAATATGACCGCGAAAAGGGTACGATCACGATTATTTTCCAGGAGGTCGGCGCGACGACAATGGCACTCGGCCAGTTGAACGTGGGCGACTGCCTGCACGATTTCGTCGGTCCCCTGGGCAAAGCGAGCGAGCTTGAGGGCTTGAAAAAAGTCGCCGTTGTCGGCGGCGGTCTGGGCTGCGCCATTGCCTACCCGCAGGCGAAAAAGCTGCATGAGATGGGCTGCGAGGTCGACCTGATCGCCGGCTTCCGCAACAAGGATATCATTATCCTCGAGGACGAGATGAAAGCCGCATCCACCAACCTTTATGTTGTCACGGACGACGGCTCGAACGGCCGCAAGGCGCTTGTCACCGAAGTTTTGAAAGAGTTGATCGAGGCGGGCAACCAGTACGACGCGGTCATCGCCATCGGGCCGATGATCATGATGAAGTTCGTAGCGGAAACCACCCGCCCCTATGGCATCAAGACCATTGTTTCTATGAACACGATCATGGTGGACGGCACGGGCATGTGCGGCGGCTGCCGCCTGACGGTTGGCGGAGAGACCAAGTTCGCCTGCGTGGATGGACCGGATTTTGACGGGCATCTGGTTGACTTCGACGGTTCGATGCGCCGCAGCGCGATGTACAAGGCGCAGGAAAAGGCGTCTGTCGAGCGTCACGAGTGTAATCTGATGAAGCAGGAGGTCAAGTGAGATGCCGAACATGAATCCGAAAAAAATGCCCATGCCGGAGCAGGACCCCAACGTCCGCAACAAGAACTTTGATGAGGTCACGCTCGGCTACACACCGGAAATGGCGGTCGAGGAAGCGCAGCGTTGCCTGAACTGCAAGCATAAGCCCTGTATCTCGGGCTGTCCAGTGCAGGTAAAGATCCCTGAATTTATCGCGCTTGTCGCCGAGAGCAAATTCCTCGAAGCTGCGGCCAAAATCAAGGAAACCTCTGCGCTGCCCGCTGTCTGCGGCCGCGTGTGCCCGCAGGAAACACAGTGCGAGCAGAAATGCGTACGCGGCATTAAGGGTGAGCCGGTCGCGATCGGCCGCCTGGAGCGCTTTGTCGCGGATTATGCGCGCGAGCACGGTGAAGAAAAACCCGTCCAGCCTGCGGCGAATGGCCACAAGTGTGCGATTGTGGGCGCCGGCCCTGCCGGTCTGACCTGCGCGGGTGATTTGGCGCGCATGGGCTACCAAGTAACTGTTTTTGAAGCGCTGCATACCGCCGGCGGCGTGCTGATGTACGGTATACCGGAATTCCGTCTCCCCAAGGCGATCGTCCAGAAGGAGATCGACACGCTGAAAGACCTTGGCGTCGAATTTGTACTTAATTTTGTCGTCGGCCGTTCGGAAACCATTGACGAACTGTTTGCGGACGGTTATGAGGCGATTTTCGTTGGCTCGGGTGCGGGCCTGCCGACCTTTATCGGCGTGCCGGGTGAAAACGCAAACGGCGTGTACTCGGCAAACGAATACCTGACCCGTATCAATCTGATGAAGGCCTACCGCGACGGTGCGGATACGCCGATTCTGCACGCGCACAAGGTAGCGGTTGTCGGCGGCGGAAACGTGGCGATGGACGCGGCGCGCTGCGCCAAGCGCATGGGCGCGGAGGAGGTCTACATTGTTTACCGCCGTTCGGAAAAGGAACTCCCCGCCCGTCTGGAGGAGATCCATCACGCCAAGGAAGAGGGCATTATCTTCAAGTTCCTGACCGCGCCGCTGGAAATCACCGCGGACGAGAATTACAATGTAACCGGCATGAAGTGCCAGCAGATGGAGTTGGGCGAGCCGGATGAATCCGGCCGGCGCCGTCCGGTGCCGGTGCCGGGCAGCGAATTCACCCTCGATCTGGACTGCGTGATTGCGGCAATCGGCACAAGCCCCAACCCGCTCATCCGTACGACCACCCCTGGACTGGACACAAACCGCAAGGGTTGCATCGTAGCGGATGAGGAACACGGCATCACCTCCAAGGACGGAGTTTTTGCCGGCGGCGATGCCGTCACCGGCGCAGCCACCGTTATCCTCGCTATGGGCGCGGGCAAGCGCGCCGCTGCTGCGATGGATGAATACATTAAAAACAAAAAATAACTGCCTATTGAAAAAGGACCTGCATACATGCAGGTCCTTTTGTTTTTCCTCACCGGTTTTCTCCACTGCTTCAGTTTGGCGCGGGCAACTGGTTATTTCTCACGATCCCCAGATGCAGTTCTCCCGCACGCAGAGTGACCGACTCGCCCAACAGGGAAAAGAATTCCGCAGGCGCCCAGCTAACGCCATCCACCTCGTAGGGCGCTGCGCCAAGCGCCATGGCCACGCCCATGCGGAAATCCGCGGCATATTGGTCCTTTCCCAATACCAACAGCGTTTCCCGCTCCCCTTTTTTCAGAGATATGCTTTCGTTTTCGCCATTCCAGACCACCGTATAGCCTAACGCCTCTGCCGCCGTACGCACGGGTACCATCAAGATACCTTGCTCCACGCGCCCATCGAGTGGAAGTACCATGTCCCCTTCCACGACGATCGCAAAACGGCTGCCCTGCTGCGCGGGGATGACAATACGCGTTGCAACCGCCTGCCCCGGCTCGGACAACGCCACCTGATCGTACCAAGCGAAAAACCGTGTCCCCATATGGATATCATCTGCTGAAGCGATATTTTTTGTGCCTAACGGCCGAATATCCGTATCTTTCTGCACGGTAAGCAGCAACTCTCCATTATCCGTCAGGATGGTAACGCTCCCATCCTCCTCCGCGGGATGCTGGATGGCTTCCGCAGTGAGCAGGCGCGCCGGCGCATGTCCATCCTCCAGGTTGACCAGAACCGCCGCCGCGTCGGTCTGCGGCGGTTCAGTTTCCATCACATAGTCCGCATAATAGACGAATACCTTGTCGCCCGCTGCGATATCGGTTTCCGAAACCGGAGTACCTGTTTGGGTGTCCATGAGCAAGGTGTTGGAAAAGCGCATCACCAACCGGTCATACATATCGGTTTTGACCGTCATGACCGACTCCATGCCGGATTTGACCTGCATTTCAAGAACGGTCGCATACTCTCCTGCCGGCGATTGCTGCAGCGCAGGCAGCTGCTTGTTTGGCACGCTCACCTCCTCCACACCCATAGCCCCTGCTGAAAACGAGCCGACATACAGCAGCGCGGCCGCCAGCATACTGGACAAAAACTTCCTTTTCATGCATATCCCTCCTTTTCTATTTGGACGACGCCCCGTTCTCTTTTGTTCCCTTTACACGGCCGCCCTGTTATTTTACCAAGGGGTATTGCTCCAAGTTTGCCGGCGCGGAAACCGTGACCTGATTGTCAACTCCCTGCAGCGTCATGCGACTCTCCACCTGGCCGGATATGCCGTCTGCCGCAAAGCCAAACCGGACCTCCTGCGCCTGAATCAAACCATCCGAGGCTTCCTGCACGACAGTAAACCCTTCGATTTCCAGATCGCCCAGCGCCCCCACTGCCGACTGCGCAGCTTCCAGCACACTGTCCAACCGCGCCAGCCCCGCCTGATTATATCCAATGGTATAACTTTGGCCGGATACCGAAACCGAATCGATCAATGCCACAGGGACGCGCGCATAACCTTCAAACGCGAGCTGCATCTGCCCATTGGTCAAAGCGCGCCGCGATTTTGTCCCGTCCTGCCGCAAATAGCGAAAGCCATTTGCCGTATAACTTTCGGCAGTAAATGTTTTTTCTCCGGCCTGCTCCGCAGACAGGGTGACTGTGCGGTCTGTAAGCATCGCCGGCGCGCCCAAATCGATTGCTGTCTGCTCCTCGCAGGTCATTACAAAGGTACCCGCATCCACGCGCAGCTCCTGACCGACGGACAACGCCGTCAATCCATCCATTTTACTGGTCGCATCCAGATAACGGTTATAGGCCTGGAATAATTCCTGATACGGCGCAGCAGCCGGCTCCTCTACCGCGCCGGCTGCTGCCAGCCGCGCCAGCAGCGTGTCATCCGTACCCTTCGGAGATATCGAAAGCGCCGTATAGCTTGCCGCCACAACATGGTCGCGCAGGAAATCCGCTTCATTTACAGTTGCCGGATCGTACAGCCCGATCCGACTGGCAAAGCGGGATGAATCCGCGTAAACAAAATCCCCATCTGCTTCTGTATAGCCCAGCGCGCGCAGCAAAAACGCCGCGTACATTTGCGCGGTACATTGTTCCTCTGGTTCGAATGTCGTTTCGGTCGCGCCGGTCGTCAGACCGTTTTCATACAGATACTGCACATAGGGCTTTTCCCACTCCTGCAGGTCGGTAAACGGCGCGTCATACGCCAGCCGGCCGGCCTCTTCCTCTTTCCCCAGCAGCCGGACCAGCATCGCGGCCGCTTCAGCGCGGGTCGGCGCGCGGTCCAGTTCATATCCCTGCTCGGTTCCTCTGAACAGGCCCATATCGTCCAAATGCTCCGCACATTCGGTAAAATCCGCGGCAAACGCCGAAACCGTCAGGGCTGCGGCCAACGCCGCGCCCGCGCAAAGCATACGCGTCCATTTATTCATTCACATTGTCTCCCATCGTTTCAATATTCCAAATTTGTGATGATTTGTTTTTTAATTATAGCACAGCTTCGCATGTTTTCCAAGGGAAAGCGGGCATACTATGCGGGAAACGGAAAGGAAGTGCTCTTCAATGACTAGTATACAAAAATGTGGCGTGATCGGCGTCGGTTTTGTCGGTGCGACCAGCGCGTTTACATTGTCCACCTCCGGCCTTTTCTCTGAAGTCGTACTTGTCGATATGAACCGCAAAAAGGCGGAAGGCGAGGCTGCGGATATCAACCACGGCATTTCCTTTGCAAAGCCGTGCTTTGTCCGTGCCGGCGACTACGGCGACCTTGCGGAGTGCGGGCTTGTCGTCATCGCCGCGGGCGCAAACCAGAAGCCGGGCGAGACGCGTATCGAGCTGCTCGGCCGGAACCGTGTCATCATGTCCTCGATCATCGAACATCTGATGGCGGTCAACCAGTCCGCCGTACTGCTGATCGTGTCCAATCCGGTCGATGTGCTGACCTATATGGCACAGAAGATGTCCGGCCTGCCCGCCGGTCAGGTCATCGGTTCAGGAACCGTTCTTGATACCGCGCGGCTCAAATACCTGGTCGGCCAGCACCTCAATGTGGACAGCCGCAACGTCCATGCCTTTATCATCGGCGAGCACGGCGACAGCGAGCTTGCCGTTTGGTCAAGCGCAAATATCTCGGGCGTCGATCTCGCGGATTACTGCCGCATCACCGGAAAGGACGATTCATTCGGGGCGATGCAGCGCATCTACGAAAATGTACGTGACGCCGCCTATTCTATTATCGAGGGCAAGGGCGCGACTTACTACGGCATCGGTATGGCGGTCCGGCGCATCGCGGAGGCAATTGTACGAGACGAACACTCGGTTCTCCCTGTATCCTCCATGATTTCCGGCCATTACGGTGTGGATGGCATTTGCCTCGGCCTGCCCGCCGTTGTGGGCAGGAACGGCGCAGAATCCGTGCTCGACATCCCGTTGTCGCAGGATGAACTGTTCCAGCTCCAGTCCTCCGCGCAAAAAATGAAAGAGCTGATCGACGAGCTGGGCGATTAAAAAAGCGGAACGGCTTTTGCCGTTCCGCCTTTTATTTCACACTGTTTCTGTTATGCAGCAGCCTCATCCGCGCCACCGATCAGGTCAGTGTAGCTGTCCAGATCGCTCGGAAGCGTGATCGTTACATTTCCAATCGAGTTGATGTCGCACTTCATGTTCATATCCATGGTCATGGTCTGACCCTCAACCGTCATGGTCATCTTCATGTTCATATCCATGCCGCTGATCTTACCATTGGAAACTGTCGCCTTGGAGATGACCTCGCCGATATCGATCGCTACGCCTTCTGCCGCAGTGTCAATATTCATGGAATCCAGAACAGAATTCACCAGGCCGCTCATGCCAGCCGAAGAATAGGTCACCGTCATTGTGCTGCCGGACTTCGTGATCGACTCGATCAGGCAGATCGGCTCGCTGTTCTGAAGGTCCGTCAGATCGCCCATCTGGGACATCGCATCCTCCATGGACATCTCCATCTTAACCTTCTGATCGCCCATATTCATGTAGTAAACGCCATCCGTGTAGTAGTACTCCATCGGCATTTCAAACGATGTATCCGCACCCTCTTCCACTAGGGATTCATCGATTGTCACTTCTATCGTACCCGTAACGGCCATCTTGGACTGATCCAGGCTCTCCATATCCATGTCCGCCTTAATTTCCATCGGCATGGACAGGCTCATGACCTGCTGATCGCCCAGCGCAACGCTGGCGGAAACATCAGCGGAAACGTCCATCTTGGTCGCGTCGCCCATAGCGGCGGTCGCTTCCACATAGGCATCATAATTGTCAAAGAACGCCAGCAGGCTTTCCGCCTTGGCTTCGTCTACGGCACCATCCGCCACCAGCTTCTCCAGCAGTTTGGTCTCGGTCGCGCCCTTCACGTCGGTGTTCAGCGCAGTCAGGCTCATCGCCGCCACATGGTCGCGCAGGAACGCGCTCTCATTGCAGTTGGCATAGTCGACCAGGCCGATGGTCTCGCCGAAATCAATCGCCGCGTCATAGGTGAAATCGCCCTCTGCCGCATCGCTGTAACCGAGCGCGCGGAGCAGGAACGTCGTGTACATCTGCGCGGAGCAGGCCTCTTCCGGCTCAAAGGTCGTTTCGGTCGCGCCATTGGTCAGCTTATTATCATACAGATACTGGACGTACGGCTTCTGCCAGTCATCCAGATCGGTAAACGGAGCCTCATAAGTAAGCTCTTTCGCTTCCGCTTCCTTACCGAGCAGACGTACCAGCATGGTTGCAGCCTCGCCGCGGGTCGGTGCGCGGTCAAGCTCATACCCGTCCTCCGTACCCTGAAACAGTCCCAAATCCTTGAGCTGATCAGCGCAATTATCATAGCTTGCAGCACCTGCGGTTACCGCAAGGCCCGCCGCTACCAGCACGGATGCCAGCACAATCCTTAATTTTGTTTTCATCCTGCCTCCTTTTACTACAGCAGCTTGACTGCTGTTTGATTTATTTTACCATTACATTTAGATAATGTAAACAATTTTCTATTTCTTTTTTTCGCATTTACGCAATCTTAATATGTACCTCCTGCTTTTATGGAAAAGTTGCTTGACAGGGTTCATCTTCCATGCTATTTTGTATATATAATATATGTACAATATGGCACTTGACAAGGCAAATGCCTCATTGTACAATTGTATCATTTCAATAATATAGTTAGGAGAGGACCGCTTATGAAAGCAAAACAAATCCTTGCATCCGCCCTGGCAGCCGCCGCTCTGCTGGCCTCGCTTCCCGCCGCGCTCGCGGCAGACAGCGAGATTCCCGCTGCCCGTGGTGAAGTCTGCGCCGCGCTCATCGCCGCGGCGGACGACTACAACCCCGGCGTGACCGCTGCGGATGTGATGCACGGCGACCCAGACGGAAACCTGCGGGAAAACGCCCCCGTCACCCGCGCCGAGGCGCTCGTCATGCTGCAGCGCGCGTTCGGCGGCCTGCCCGCCCCGCAGGGCGACAACGCCCGCAAGGGTTATCCGGCGTCCAACTTCACCGACGTCCCCGCCTGGGCGAAGGAGGAGCTGGCGGACGTGTTCGCCGCCGGTATTGTTGCCGGCACCTCGTCCACAACCTTTTCGCCGGATGAGAACGTCACCATGGAACAACTCGACAAGTTCATCCACCGTACCTATACCCTGTTCGGCTCCAACCTGAAGGACGATTTCTATGCTTCGGTCAACAAGGATTGGCTCGACAGCTCGGTCATTCCGGCAGGCCAGTCCTCCACGGGCACGCTGTATGAAAAGATGTACGACACCGAGCCGCTCAACAATCTGATTGAGCGCACGGTTGCGAACCCCGTGGGCGAGGACGCGCAGCGCATCGCCGCGCTGTATACCAATATCCTCGATTGGGACGCGCGCAATATGGCGGGCATCGAGCCGATCCGTCCCTATCTGGAAGCAGCCGAAGCCGCGCAGAGCGTAGACGAGGTGATGGAGGTCAAAAAGCAACTCGCAGAGGAGCTGGCGGGCAACGCGCTGGTCGGCTTCACGCTTTCGGCGGACGCGAAGGACTCCACCCGCTATACGGTCGGCTTTTCCGCCTTCTCCCCCTCGCTGAGCAAGGATACATATGCCAATGGCGGGAGCCAGAAGGACGCGTACCTGACCTATATCCAAACGCTGTTTGAAATCGGCGGCGCAGACGAAGCGAGCGCTGCGGCGGACGCGCAGCGCGTTTGGGAAATGGAAAAGGAACTGTCCACACACGCGCTCGACCGGCAGGACTACGGCAATGTGGACAAGACCTACAACGTCTACACCATGGATGAACTGAAGTCGCTCTATCCCACGCTCGACCTGGACGATATCTACGCGCAATCCGGCCTGGCCCGCTCGGACGACCAGATCGTCGTTTCCGACATCGGCCTGCTTGAAGCCTCGCCCAAATATTTCACCGAGGAGCACCTGACCGACCTGAAAGCCTATCTGCGCCTGACCATCCTTGCAGGCTACGGCGGCATGCTCAGCCAGGATTTCCAGGATGCCTCCGACGCCTATCAGGAAGCTTTCCTCGGCATCTCCGGCACGCTGAGCGACGAAGCCCTGGCCACCCAGCTTGTCCAGCAGTATTTGTCCGACGAGCTGGGCCGCCTGTACGCTGCGGAATACTTCTCCGAGGAAGCCAAGGCCGATGTGGAGGATATGGTATACGACTTCATTGACATCTACGAGAGCCGCATCCGCTCGCTCGACTGGATGAGCGACGCGAGCAAGGCGAAAGCAATCGAAAAGCTGGACGCGCTGGGCGTCAAGGTCGGCTATCCGGATGAAGGCAAGTGGAATGACTATTTCAAGGGCGTGACGCTCAAAACCGCGGACGAGGGCGGCAGCTACTTTGACAATATCATCACCCTGCTGAAAGCGCAGCAGCAGATGCTGATCAAGTGGCAGGGCCAGCCGGTCAACAAGGGCCTGTGGCCGATGGCGGCTTATACGGTCAACGCCTGCTATGTACCCTCCAGCAATGAAATCGTATTTCCTGCGGGCATCCTGCAAGCTCCGCTGTATGACGTGAACGCCTCGCGTGAGGAGAACCTCGGCGGCATCGGCTACATCATCGCGCACGAGATTACGCACGCCTTTGACAACAATGGAGCCAAGTACGACAAGAACGGCAACGCCGCCGACTGGTGGACGGCGGAGGACTACGCCGCTTTCCAACAGCTCTGCGATGAAGTGACCGCTTTCTATGACGGCGTGGAAGCCGCGCCCGGCATCACCTGTAGCGGCGCGCTCACCCTTTCGGAGAACATCGCCGATCTCGGCGCGGCGCAGTGCATACTGGAAGCCGTCCAGCGCGAAACCAATCCCGATCTGAAAGCTATGTTCCGCGCCATGGCGAACACCTGGTGCTCTACCATGCCGCGCGAGACCGCTGCGTATTATACGACAGTCGACGTACACGCACCGGATAAGCTGCGCGCCAACCGCGTGCTGCAAACGCTTGACGCATTCTACACCACTTTCGGTATCACCGAGGGCGACGGTATGTGGATTGCGCCCGAGGACCGAGTGGCGATCTGGTAAAAAAAATCCCTACTAATATGTACAAAGAAATTCGAAAGGGTCCGTATCAAAGCGATACGGACCCTTTTTGACTCCTTTTCAACACTATTTGATTTTACCCTCCGCAATCCCGCGTTCCCTGATACGGGCGCGGACATCCGTCCGCAGCAGAGTATATATGACGGAGAATACCGGAATGGCAAACAAAATGCCCAGCACACCGCCCAGACTCGCGCCCAGCGTTACCGCCGCCAGCACCCAGATGGAGGGAAGGCCCACCGAGCTGCCCACCACACGGGGATAAATTACGTTCCCCTCGATCTGCTGCAGCACCAAAAACAGAACGATAAACCACAGCGCCTTTATCGGGCTGACAATCAAAATCAGAAAAGCGCCGACAATACAGCCAATAAACGCGCCGAAAATCGGAATTAACGCCGTAATGCCGATCAGGACCGCGATAACCAAAGCATAAGGCATCTGGAAAACCGACATGCTGACGAAAAACATCATTCCCAAGATGAAGGCTTCCAGGCACTGGCCGGACAGGAAGCTGTTAAAGGAAGATGAGGTCAGACCGCAGACCATGAGGAAACGGTCAACCTGTTTTTCTGGCAGGAACGCATAAAACAGGCGTCGGAACTGCCGCCCAAGATTTTCCTTCTGCAGCAAAATATATATGGCGAAAACAATGCCGATGATGGCGTTGGCAAAGCCGCTGACCACCGAGGTCGCAATGCTGACTGTATTGCTCAGGATATTCCCGTTCCGGAAAAATTCCATCAGCATGGAACCGATTGCCTTCCAGTCCACATTAAGGAAGCTGTCCTTAATTGAAGCAATTTCGCTTTCAAACATCGGCAAAAGCGCGGTTGCTTCGTCCAAAAGCTGCGGGATGCGCACGCGGGCATAGGACATTTCTCTGCAGATCGCAGAAAAGGACTGATACAGCTCCGGCACGATCAGGAACAGCATAATGGCAATCACGCCGCCAACCACAACAAGCGTAAGGATCAGGCTGAAAATGCGCTTCGCCTTGCCGGCCCTTTTCCCTTTCGCCGGTTTAAGGCGGGAAAACAGCTTGGTTTCAAAAAAGCGCATCGGCACATTCAGCACAAACGCAATACAGCCGCCGATCACAAACGGCGCCATAAGTCCGAACAGATAGCGCAACGCATCGGCAAACAGCTTTGTGTTCTGCAGTCCGGCATAGAGGAGCACCGTAAATAGGATCAGCCCCATGATTTTCAGGATATTGTCTCTATTCAAATTCAACGCCTTGAACCCCTCTTGCACAATATAAGTATCTCTATATAAGCACTATCCTTTGATGAAGTCAAGACTATTGCCGCAAAATTTACTTTATTTTAAGAGATTCCCGTCTTGGCGCCGATTCACAGCTTTCCCGGGAACAGTGTTCCCGAAACGCCTCCTCTGATGATTTCATAGATCGCGTCCGGATGCCTGCCATTGGCAATGATTGTATCGATCCCCTGGGAGACTGCCAGCTCCGCAGCCTTTAATTTGGTGCGCATCCCTCCTGTCCCCCGCCGCGAGCCTGCGCCGCCTGCTAGTGCATATTTGCTTTCGTCTATGCATTCTACCCGGCTGAGCAGCTTTGCGTTTGGATGGAGACGGGGATCGCTGTCGTACAATCCGTCGATATCCGAGAGGATAACCAGCTTTCCAGCCCGACATAGGACTGCGACAATGGCGGAAAGCATATCGTTGTCTCCGAACAGCTTTTCGTCCGACTCTATTTCCGTATAGCTGACCGAATCATTTTCATTGACGACCGGAATGATTCCCAGCTCAAGCAGGGTATCAAAGGTATGGATCAGGTTTTCCTTTTTCTCCTCCTGCTCCATATCGTCCGCATTCAGCAAAATCTGGGCAATCGTTTTATCGTAATCCCCAAAAAATTTATCGTACAGGAACATGATGCTGCACTGTCCTACCGCTGCGGCGGCCTGCTTGTGCCGCATGCTCTCTGCGGCCTGCAGGTTGAGCTTATTTTTCCCTACCGCAATCGCGCCGGAAGAAACCAGTATGACCTCATACCCCATATTCTGCACGCCGGAAAGCACGCAGGCCAGCCGGTCAAAGGATCGGAAGTCGCTTTTTCCCCATTCGTTCGTCAGCGTCGATGTCCCTACCTTTATAACAATCCGGTTCTGATATAATCCCATTTTCACACCTCGATCACGATTGCCGCATGGTTGACAAACGGAAGAAATTTTTTCATAATATCCGCTGTCTGTATTTTCATATAGCCCGTCGTAGTCCCATCACTGCACCCATACCATGCCGCATCCGCCACCTCCCGATCGAAGACGAGCTGCACATGGTTCTGCCGGTCCAGCAAAGCGCTGAATACCGTCGCAGCCCCGACCTTTGTCCCCAGCATCTCCAAAAGGCTCTCCGCAGGCGCAAACGAAACACGCGCAATCTCCAACGCTTTGCTGAAGGCTCCGGACCGGAACGCCTTATCCCCTTTCGTGACAAACAAATAAAACGACGTCTGCTGCCGGTTGCAGAGGAACAGGGTTTTCACCATATCCATTTGCAGCTTTCGGTTGATACTGGCGCAATCCTCCATGGTGACCGCCTCATCCGTATCCACGCGCTCAAACGGAATCTGAAGCCACTCCAGCGTCTCATAAACAGATTTTTGAAGCGGTGTTTTGTACACCACAGGCGCTGTGGTTTGAATCTCGCTAACATAAAACATTTTTTGCCTCTTTCCCTTGCATCATCGACAAATATACTGTACCATATTTTTATAAATTACAAAAGCAAATGTTTTTCATATAAACCATGATAAAATCAGATGCAAAGGATGGGACATGGCATATGGATGGGAATATTCAAAAATATCTCGCATTGATCCGAACCGTGGAATGCGGAAGCTTTACCAAGGCTGCCGAGATGCTTTCCTATTCGCAGTCCGGTATCAGCCGCATGATCCGCGATCTGGAAAACGAGTGGCGCGTCTCCCTGCTTGAACGCGGGCGGGCTGGCGTTCGCCTCACGTCGGACGGTCTCACGCTCCTGCCGTATGCGAAGCGCGTCTGCGAGGAATACCGCAAGCTGCAAATGCAGGTGGAGGAATTGAACGGCCTGCAGTCCGGCCTGATCCGCATCGGCACGTTCTCCAGCGTGGCAACGCACTGGCTGCCCAACATCATCCGTGCGTTTCAAAAGGATTATCCCCATATAGATTATGAATTGCTGCTCGGCGATTACACGGAAATCGAAACCTGGATCATGGAAGGTAGGGTCGATTGCGGCTTTCTGCGCCTGCCGGCGCATCCCGATCTGGAAACCATCTTTTTAGAGCAGGACCCTTTGCTTGCCGTTCTCCCTGTGCAGCACCCTTTGGCGGACTGCAGCCGTTTCCCTGTTTCCGCTTTTGGCAGCGAACCGTTTCTGCTGCTTGAAAAAGGAGCAAATACGGAGGTTTCCGAAATTCTCAAGCGCTGTGACCTCCATCCCCCCATACACTTTACGACCTGGGACGATTATGCGATCATGTCCATGGTGGAAAGCGGCCTTGGCGTCAGCATCCTACCCCAACTCATTCTAAAGCGCATCCCCTACCGCATTGTCGCGAAAGAACTTGACGTTCCGGCTCACCGCAATATTGGCCTCGCGCTGCGGGATAATAAAACGGTTTCCCTAGCGGTCAAACGCTTTTTAGACTACCTGCCCTACCGGAATGCATAAAACAAGCCGCACAGCATCAGCTTTTACGCTGCACGCTGTGCGGTCATTTTTATTTCAAAATTCGATCGACGCCATGACTTCTGACACATCCGGCTTTTCCGAAATCAGGCCTTCGTCGTACATCCAGTTAATGTTCTCCTGCCAGCACGCCTCGGTCTGGCTGAGGAAAGGCGCATCCGCTGTCTCCATCAGCGGAAGAAGCGTTTCGCAGGACTGCTTCTCCACCTCTGGATCGAGCGCGAAATTCGCCTCGTCCTGATTGTCCAGTAGCACCTGCAGCACCTCGTCCGTATTGCTCTGGAAATCATCAAAGCCCTTTGCGCAGGCGCGCAGGAATCCTGCCAGCAATTCCGGCTCGTTTGCTATCATTTCATCGCTCGCCAAAAAAATCCCTTCGTAATATTTCGGCACGCCGAAATCATCCGGAAAGAAGTAGTTAACCGCAAAACCTTCCTTCTCCATCTGCGGCACCTCATGGTTGACTAGGCACCCAATCGTTGCATCCACGTTGCCGGTCGTCATGGACGCCATCAGTTCAAAGCCTACATCCACCATTGTTACATCCGAGGGATCAGCGCCGCTGTTTTTCATAACGCTGCGGATCAGCGCTTCCGACAGCTCGGTACCGGCATAGCCGACCGTTTTGCCGACCAGATCCTCCGGCTTTGTGATATTTTCATCCTTAAGCGAAAGAACAATGTTAAGCGGTGTCTGCACGACGGCAGCGATCGATTTGATCGGCACATCCTGCTGGACACGCGCCTGTATCACATCCTGCTGGTAGTACAGCCCGATATCCGCCTTGCCCGCCGCGACCATGCTCATCGCGTCATTGACACCGGCCGGCGGCTGGATATTGACCGTTAATCCTTCCTCCGCGAAATATCCCGCCTTTTCCGCCTGATAGAGGAACGCGTGCAGCGCGTTCGGGTACCAATCGAGTACGACCGTCAGTTCGCGCAGCCCGTCGCCGTTATCCGAAGCGTTTTCTGTCTGTCTGCCGGCGCAGCCGCCCAGCAGCATCGTCAAAGCCGCAATCGCGGCAAACACTCTTTTTTTCATCAATCAATTCCGTTCCTTTCCACTGTTACAGCAAATTCCTCCGCTCACAGGCTTCCGCGCCAGGTAATGACCCTTTTCTCTATCCAGGATACGGCTGCCACTGCAAGCATCGCCACCGCGCTGAGCAGCACGATGGGGGCAAACACGCCCGCCCCGTCAAGCTGCGTCATCATGCGCCGGCTGAAATACCCCAGCCCCGCCTGCGCGCCCAGCCACTCCCCGATCGCCGCGCCGATGATGGACAACGGGATCGCCATTTTGATGGCAGAAAAGAAATACGGCAGCGCGGCCGGTAACTTGAGCTTCAAAAATATCTCCCTTTGCCCCGCGCCGAACGTTTGCAGCATATCCATCATATCGGTCTTGACCGACCGAAAGCCGTCAAACACTGTGATCGCGATTGGGAAAAATGTGATCAGCACGGTGACCAGCACCTTGCTCCAGATCGTATATCCGAACCACAGGACAAACAGCGGCGCCAGCGCGGTCGTCGGGATGGTCTGCGAAGCCACAATCAGGGGATACAGCATTTTTTCCGCCACCGGACTTGCATCCATCAGTACTGCGAGCAACAGGCCGAGAACAACCGATATGGCCAGCCCAATGCCGGTACACAGCAGCGTCGCCGGCAGGTGCGCGGTCAGCAGCGGCTCTCGCAGCTCCCACATGCGGACCAGTATCTGTGTGGGGGACGGCAGGATATATGCGGCATCCATTCCCGTCGCGCCGAGCTGCCACACAAGCAGCAAAGCGAACAGGAGTACCAGCGCAGGCAGGTTCGCATTCCAGCGCTTCATACCGCCGCCTCCCGCCGGAGCATGCCGATCAGGCGTTCCCGCAGGGCGAGCATTCTCGGCTCGGTCAGACAGGCGCGCGTGCGCGGATAAGGCGCAGGCACTTCGAACGAAGCAAGGCGGCAGATCGGCGTTTCCTCCACCACCAATACGCGGCCGGACAGAAAAATCGCCTCTTCCACGTCATGCGTGATAAACAGCACGGTCTTGTGGTCGTTTTCCCACTGACCGAGCAGCCATTCCTGCATGGTGATACGGGTCAGGAAATCCAGTGCGGAAAAGGGCTCGTCCAGCAACAGCAGCTCGGAACCGGTCAGCAGCGTGCGCGCGAATGCCGCGCGCTGGCGCATCCCGCCGGAAAGCTCGTCCGGCCGCTTATCGCCCCAGCCGGACAGACCGACATGCGCAAGCGTCTCTTCCGCGCGGCGGTCCATTTCCGCGCGGCTGACATCTCCGCGCACCTCCATCGGCAGGCACAGATTATCCCGCACGGTGCGCCATGGGAACAGCAGATCGCGCTGCGGCATATAGCCGCAGTAGCCGCGCCGCCCGTCGATGCGCTCTCCGCCGACCAGAATCTCCCCCGCCTTGCGTGTCAGAAGCTGACCCACCAGCCGGAAGATCGTGGACTTGCCGCAGCCGGACGGCCCGATCACCGAAACGAATTCTCCTTTTTCAATCTGAAACGACAAGCCGTTGATAATATTGAAATCCTCGCTGTCGTACTGGAAAACAACCTTTTGAAATTCCAGCATCGCTCACATCTCTCCGTTCCAAGCCATGTCCCAGAACATCGCCTCATAGCGCGAGCAGGCGACAAAGATGTCCGTCAGGTGCGCCTGGCGCTTTTCCGGATACCCTGCGGCAAGCTGTTCCATCAGCGCGGTCAACCGCTGGTTTTCCTCCGCGTAGCTTTTGCTCGCATAGCCCCGCACCCATTCGCCGTAAAAGCCGTGCTGCTCGGCGTCCGGATAATTCCGGACGATCCACTTCGCGATATATTCATAGCTGAGCGCGCAGGACAGCACGGCCGCCATGATCTCAGCTGGCCCCTCCTCCGCCGCGACAGCGCGCATATAAGCGGTATAGGAGAGATTGCTCAAGGTCGGCTTTTCGGTTTCGGCCCGCTCCTCGGTAATGCCCATGCGGCGCATGTAGCCCCGATGAATTTCCAGCTCGCCATTCAGGATGCTCGCCACATAGGAGGCGAACGTCCGCATCACCTCAGGCTCCTGTGATTTGACCACGCCCTGTGCAAACACCTTGGCATAGTCGAACAGGTACAGATAGTCCTGCAACAGATAAAAACGGAATTTTTCTACAGCAAGGCTGCCGTCCGCGATCCCCCGCACAAAGGGGTGGGATAAGTACCCCTCCCAGATCGGGCGGGATGCGTCGAGCATCCTTTCGGTTATTGAATTGTTTTTCAAGGTGGTACCCCCAATGAATTTTCCCGACTGACGGCGTTTGGCCGGCAGCACTTGTTGATTTTTCTTACAGAATTTGTACGCGGAGCTTTGCCGCAAGATCGCTTCCGGTCAGCATGCTGACCGCGTCAATCAGGCGTGTACGAAAGGAAGCGGTGCCCTCCATCTCTTCACATACACGCCGGTACGCCAATTCCCCGCAGGTTTTCATCACCCCCGACGCCGCGACCGCGGCTTCAAAAAGATTTTCCGGATTTGCGCCGCAGTATGCTGCGGTCAGCGAAGTCAGCATGCATCCCGCGCCCGTGATACGGCGCATCATCTCACTGCCGCCGCGCAGTACGGCGGTACACTTTCCGTCGGAAACAATATCCAGCGCCCCGCTCAGCAAAACAACCGCGCCGGTTTCCCTGCTGAACAGGCTCACACGCCGCGCGGATTCACTGAGGTTTTGCTCGGTCACCTGGTCAAGCGCGTTCACCTCCACGCCAAGCGTATGCTGCGCGCCTGTCATCAGCGCCCACACCTCGGACGCGTTGCCTCGCACCACAGAAACCAGCCCAGCCTCCAGCAGGCGGGCACACATTTCCCCCCGCAGTCGGCTCGCCCCCGCAGCCACGGGATCCAGGATGACCGGCCGTTTTCTGCGCTTTGCGGCATGCGCGGAAAGCAGCATCGCTTCCTGCGCCCGCAGCGCGCCCATATTCAAGGAAAGCGCGTCGCTGCGCGATGTGATCTCAGCCACCTCGCGTTCATCCTGCGCCATGATCGCCGATCCGCCCGCGGCGAGTATGATATTCGCACAGTCATTGACCGTGACGTTATTGGTAATTGAATGGACCATCGGCCGTTTTTGCAGGGTACGCTCTACAATTTGCGCTACACACTCTGTCACCGTAGGGTACCCTCCAGTTGGCTGAAAACGTGCGTCCGTTTCAGAGCAGACAGAACAAGGACTGAAACCGCCGCGCCGACGACAGTGGAAGCAAGAAACGAGGGGACGAAGGTGAACAGGGCTGCGGTGGAATTGCCCATCAGCAAAGCGGCGACCGGATAGGACGCTATCGCGCCCAATACGCCCGTACCAAACACCTCGCCGGCATAGGCGGCGGAAAGCTTGGGAAAAATCCGGTAGGCAAGGCCGCTCAACAGCGCACCAATCATCGAACCGGGAAACGCCAGCAGGGTACCCAGACCCAGTAGGTTGCGGATAAGCGCCGCTGCAAAACCCATGCCCAGCGCATATCCCGGCCCCAGCAGGACCGCTGCGGTCACATTAACCATATGCTGCACCGGAGAGCATTTCGCACCGAATACCGGAATGACAAGCAGGCTTCCGATTACAGCAACCGCGACGAGCAGGCCGGCGAAGCAAAGCTTTCGGATGGATTTGTTATTCATGATCGTTCACTCCTCCGGAAATATACGGCAAAAGTGGTTCAGCGGACCACACCCATGCCCCAGGCCGGGCGCCCGGCGGATCGCATCCGTCACATAGGATTTCGCAAGCTCCACCGCTTCCGGAACTGGATGCCCCAGCGCCAGATTCGACGCGATCGCGGAGGAGAGGGTGCAGCCTGTTCCATGCGTGTTACTGGTATCAATCTGCCCAATCTCATAGCGCCGCGCACTCTCTCCGTCAAAAAGCACGTCTACCGCGCCGGCCATGTTCCTCCCACCCTTGATCAGCACGTTTTTGCAGCCCTTGGCGTAAATCAGGCGCGCCGCCTCCTCCATATCCTCCGGTGTGCTGATTTTCATGCCGGCAATATGCTGCGCTTCCGGAATATTCGGCGTCAGCAGATCCGCATACGGAAGCACATATTTTATCAATGTGCCGACGGAAGCAGGCTCCATAAGCGGGTCGCCGTTTTTGGCGAACATCACTGGATCGATCACCACATGCTGCGGCTGGTATTGTTCAAGCTTTCCGGCTACCGCTTTCATGCAGGCGGGTGAGGAAAGCATGCCGATCTTGACCGCGTCCGGCACGATGTCCTCGAACACAGCGTCGATCTGTTCCTCAATCATCTTTGGGCTAATATCCTGAATATCGATCACACGCGCGGTGTTTTCCGCGACCACAGAAACGATCACGCTCATACCGTATACGCCGTGCGCCGCCATTGTTTTCAGATCAGCCTGGATGCCAGCTCCGCCCGAACAGTCCGAACCGGCAATCGTAAGTATTTTTTTTAACATAATATCCTCCTACACGAACTAATATCTCGCTAAAAACAAAAAGAACACCCCTCTTCAGGATGTTCTCATGTATTCGACACGTTTCACAGCATGTGACAACAGGCGTTTTCCTCTGCATCCCTACGTTGGCATTATCCAAATCAGGTAAGGTCGAGGGGGACCCCCTCCTCTCAGCCTCCAACGGAAGCTCCCTTGCAGTGCTATCGTATCATTCCACATTTTATTTGTCAAGAGATATACGGAAAATGTGTCCCTTTCCTCCCCTGCTTCCCTCATATAAAGAATCCGTGAAGAATTATTTATTCCATAGCAACCGGATTGACAGCGTCAGGAGCTTTATGTATAATGAACCCAACCTATTTTACAAAGGAGTATCCCTGCCATTATGGATAACGCGGACAGTAGCGACGCAGATGAAAACGTAATTTTTCAGGAAATCATATCAGCAGGCATAGCATTACGCCCTTTTTGCAGGGTGGATTTGCTGTGCCTGCTTTTGTAGCTGTCCGTTTCTGCGACCGGACAGTATTTCAGAAGAATCATCGAGGAGGATTACCTTGGAAAAGTCTATTGGATTGATGCTGTTACTTCAATTGGTTTTGATTGCGTTTAATGCGGTTTTTGCCTGCGCGGAAATTGCGGTCATTTCGATGAACGATAATAAACTCGCCAAACTGGCCGAGGCCGGCGATAAACGGGCAATTCGTCTCGCCCGCCTCACCAATCAGCCGGCGCGCTTTTTGGCAACAATACAGGTTGCCATCACGCTTTCCGGCTTTTTGGGCAGCGCGTTCGCTGCGGAAAACTTTTCGGATGTTTTGGTCGGCTGGGTGGTTTCCTTAGGCGTCCAGATACCGGCCGCCACGCTCGATACCATCGCCGTCATTGTGATTACGGTCATTCTTTCCTACGTCACCCTGATTTTCGGCGAGCTTGTCCCCAAACGTGTCGCCATGCGGAAAGCGGAAACGCTTGCCCTCGGCATGGCCTCCATGATGAGTGCGATCGCAAAGCTCTTTGCCCCCATCGTTTGGCTGCTGACCATTTCCACCAACGCAATCCTTCGGCTGCTGGGGATCGATCCGGAGGCAGACGATGAGGAGGTCAGCGAAGAGTCCATCCGCATTATGGTGGATGTCGGCAGTGAAAAAGGCGCAATCGACCACGAGGAAAAGGAATTTATCCAAAATGTATTCGAGTTTGATGACTTGACAGCAGGCGACATCGCAACTCACAGAACCGATGTGGTTTTTCTATGGCTGGAAGAAAGCATGGAAGAATGGAAGGCAACGATTTATGGCAGCCGCCATACCCGCTATCCGGTCTGCGGCGAGACGGCCGACGACGTGATCGGAATTTTGGATGCAAGGGATTATTTCCGGTTAGAGGATGAAAGTCGGGATTCTGTCCTAAAAAACGCGGTAAAGCCGGCATATTTTGTCCCTGATAGTGTAAAAGCGGACGTTTTATTCCGAAACATGCGTCAGAACCATCACAACTTCGCTGTTGTGTTGGACGAATACAGCGGCCTGGATGGTATCCTTACGCTTAATGATCTGATCGAACAGTTGGTTGGCGATCTAGGCGACGAGGAAACTGAAGCCCAGGTATCTCCTCCCATCGTCCAGCTTGATACATCCACCTGGCAGGTACAGGGCAGTGCTTCCCTCGAGGACTTGTCAGAAGCGTTGGGGATTCCCCTTGCGTATGAGGATCACGATACCTTCAACGGCTTGGTTTTTGGAACCCTTGGCACAGTTCCACAGGATGGCTCTCAATTTGATCTTGAAATCGGCTGTATGGTAGTCAAAGTAATCAGCATTCGGGAACACCAGGTGGAAAACGCTATTATTCATTTGAAAAGCACCGCCCCTGTTACTTGCGACGATGCCTCTGGTCAGACAGCCTGATCTACATAACGGATCGTGAAGCAAAAAACTGCAGCCTATCTCAATAGGCTGCAGTTTTATTATCAGCTTTTTGTTTGGATCTTTCCTGCCTGCAAAGTGGCTTTCCATTTTAACGACAGCGCACCAGGCACGCCGTCCTTCCCGACTATCGACGGCTCGGCTGGAGGTTGCTGTCCCTATACCAGCTTAAAAAAACTTTAAACCACTACATACCGGCTCACAATAAGAACTGTGTTAGGAGTAACCGTCGATTTTCTCCGTTTCACTTCCGCCTTTAAATTTCCTGGTTATAATGAATCCATTGAAAGCAAAACAAGCCCGACGAAATCACAAGATTTCGTCGGGCTTGTCGTATCATGTATCAGATCAGGAAAAAGTAGTGGACTACTTGCTATCCTTAAGCACTTTTTTTAAAAGCATGTAGGTACGTTGTACAGAAGATATGCTAAGACGTTCCCTAGATGTGTGGACATCTTCCATATCTGGGCCGATAGATACACAGTCCAAGTCCTCAATACTGTCTGCAAACAGGCCACATTCTATTCCAGCATGAACTGCATCGATTTTCGCATCCACACCAAACAAGGATCGATAAGCGTTTACAATGGTGTCTTTGACTACCGAACTTGGATTATAGGCCCACCCTGGATAATTTCCAGAGATATCAGTATCTCCACCAGCTAAAGTAACAGCTGCTTTCACGCGATCTAACACCCATTTTTTTTGTGTCGTCATAGAGCTACGTACGGAATGGGAAAGAAATAGCTCCTGCTCATGCAACTCCAACACTCCAAAATTGACAGAGGTCTGCACCAGACCAAGCATATCCATACTCATAGCCTGCACCCCATCTGGTAAAGCCAGCAACAACTGCACAACTCTTTTTGTGCATGGCACAGTGAGAATGAGAGCCTCCTTTTCAGGCCGAACCTCTGTAGCAACAGTTAAATCCGGCTCTGTCGACGCATATTCTTTCTTGAGTGATTCGCCTATGGAGGCCGCTATATGTAACACCATATCTATTTCGTTGGCCGGTACAAATAGGATTGCTTTACTTTTAGGCGCAATAGCAGTCTCTCTGGTTCCACCATTAAGCTCAGCTAACTGACAGGATGTTTTTTCTGCTATCGCGTTCAATACTCTTGCCATTAAGACATTAGCGTTAGCACGACCCTTGTCAATCTCCACACCAGAATGTCCACTTTTCAGCCCACTTATTTCCAATGTGATTTGAGGTAAGCTTTTGCTTTCTCGTTGGATAGGAACTATAGAATGGACATTAGCCCCGCCGGCGCAACTACACATCAACACCCCCTCGCGTTCGGAATCTAAATTGATGAGTTTATGTCCCGATAAATTGCGGCAGTCAAATGCAAATGCGCCAAGCATCCCAACCTCCTCATCTGAGGTAAACAGAACCTCCAAAGGCGGATGCTCCAACGAATTGTCTTCCAGTAATGCTAAACACATAGCAATCGCGATGCCATTGTCTCCACCCAATGTAGTTCCATTTGCGCGAATCCAGTCCCCATCTACGAACGGGACAATACTATCTTTCTCAAAATCGAACTCCACGCCAGTATCTTTCTCACAAACCATGTCCGTGTGTCCTTGAAGGATTAGTACATCTGAATTTTCATATCCTATGCTACCAGACTTGCGGATTACCAGATTGTTCGATGAATCTCGAGTCCAAGATAGGCCCTGTTCCTCTGCAAATTGGACACAATAGTCTACTAAAGCAGATACATTGCCAGAGCCATGGGGGATTCTACAGATCGATTCAAAAAATTGGAACACTCGTTGCGGCTGTAAACCCGTTAAACCGTTCATAATATCCTCTCCTTGTATAATGTATTTACGGTTTTGGATTGTGGTGGGAACCGCATAAAACCCACTTGTTGTTTCATCAGGCAGATGAGATAATAGGGCCAACAGACAGAGGGTACAGATCAGCTCATTGAAGAAGTGCTTCGGACGAAAGAATTGCGCCTCTGTCTTTGCGGGTAGACACGAATGAGCTGGATAGCGAGTATGCGGGGTATATCTGACGAGGCTGTGCCCTGCAAAGAAGCGTAAGGGAACTCTGTCTGAAATTTTGTAACAGGGGATTTCGCCATGTTCTACTGCGGGATCGACATCGCGAAATACAAGCACGAAGCAACCGTTTATAGATGAAAGTGGGAAAGCCCTACTGGACAGCATCTCATTCGCCAACAGCAAAGAGGGCGCGTTTGGAAATTTTCTGCCGAGTTCCGATAAACTCTCCGTACTGTGTAACCCGTACATCCAACCCTGCAAAGGCAGCCAGCTTGTTGGAGGCGTTAAAGCGGTGGATGTCTCCAATTTCTCTCAAAATAATGACCCCAAGGATGTCCAAGATGCCAGAAATCTGGCTATCCCCTGACCTGTATCCCTACCGCCTCTGAATTTATTGAGATCATCGCTTCTTACATACTGCGTCCCTCTCAGCCGCAGACTGCTCCCCGGCACCTTATCATGCCCTGATCACTTCTCATCTTTCTTCCACCTTTTTCGTACTAACCTCTTGACCTTTTATAGCCGGTCTTGCCCATAAAATATAGAAATAGACTCAATGTCACTCTACGCCGGTACGGTTTCCACGATAGAATATTGGATACAGAATGAGATACAATATACAAGCAATGACAATGGCGTTGAGAGTAGGAATCAGGAGTTCTGGTAGCAATAATGCTATGGCAGAGCCAACAATCCAAGCAATAACACCAGCCCAATTGAAACCTGGCTTCTCTGCCCACGCGGCAGGATTACCTTTCTTTATGACAAAGTAGTCCACAGCGACGACACCTACGATGGGAGGTATGAATACAGCCAGGATATTCAAGAAACTGTTGAAATAATTAGTAATCCCAATCACTGCCAGCAGTGTGCCTATGATGCCGGCTCCTAATGTAAACCATGCGCGTTTGTTATCATGGGCGCCTGTCAAACTTAACAATGCAAACCCAGCGGAATAGGCATTACATACATTGGTTGTCCATGTCGCGAGAACCAGCACCAGCATCCCCAAGATGGGACTGCCGACACTGGAAAGCATAGTAACAATGCTTCCAGTGTCCATTCCAACAGCCCCTGAATGGATTGCCAGTATAGATCCGACCAGCATCGTACCAACGCCTACCGGAATGACACCAACTATACTGGAAATAACAACATCTTTTCGGCTTTTACAGTAGCGAGTTACATCACCGGATAAAACAGCGCCAGAAGCAAAACCGCCAATAGAAGTTCCTACAGCAGCAATCATCGACATTTGCGTAGTAGGGGTATGGTTGGTGATTTTAACAATGGATTCAGGGTCGCCAAATACTACAATCATGGCATATACTAAAATGAGAATAAGTGCGGGAACTGCGATGACATTCAGCTTTTCAATCCAGGAATATCCATAAACTGCAGTAATGCACATAATCATTCCCCAAATGATAGTGGAAAGCATGCTGGGGATAGGCACACCAATCCCCTGAAGAATGGATGCAAAGGCTTCACCGCAAACAACTGCTTGAAATCCAAACCAACAAGTGTAACAAAATGCTATGATCAGAGAAACCAATTTGCTTGCACCCGCTTTTCCAAAAGAACTGGAGATTGCAACGACAGCCGGCAACCCACGATCAGCAGAGAGGATACTCATAAGGATCATCATGATAACAGAGACGCTATATCCAATTATCATCGCTAAGGCAGCCAAGCCAAAAGGAAGGCCCATAGTGATGCCAGCGCCAACCATCAGCGCAGGAACACAGCAACAGGAACCAGCCCAAATAAATGCAACTCCAGGCCAGCTTTTCCGTTCTTCTATCGGGATAGCGTTTAGGCCGGCAGATTCCACTTGTGAATTTTTCGCCATATGTTCTCCTCCATTACTTTTTTATTTCCATAATCGTCAGGAGTGTCCAAATATTTGACAAACGGCGTGGGGGACTCCCCCACGCCAAGAGGTGCAAATATATAATCAATCAGTTCAAGGGGATAGCTTTGTCTGCCACAGAATAACCGATTAACTTCAAGATATGAGCCCAGCAACTATATCCAGACTCGTGATCCCACCAGCGCTGAGGAGCCCTGACACCCAGAAGCATTACATTTTGTCCTTCTTTTGTGTCAGCGTTGGTCAGAGGCTTCATTGTGTCAGTATCGAGAAGGATAATGAGTTCCGGGACTACCAGCAGAGCACTATCTTGCGCGTCTCGGATAATAAGATTTTCGTTCTTAAAGTCTATTTTATACAATTTACCATCGTCACCGGTAATTATTGTCTTACCGAAGTCAAATCCATTTTCCACGGAGACATCAATTTTACTGATTTTTCCGGCAGTAAACACCTTATGTTTTACACCAATTTCTTCAAGCTTTTGGGAAAGGTTATCCTTAGTGGTTGCATTACTCCGAAGGATAGCACCCACCTGCTGATCCCGACTAATTTGCCCAATGGCGGATGCCTTTTCATGATCGGCCTTGCTCATCATCCAAGTAGAGAAGCCTACACTCATACCATACGCCATACAGATAGAGCGGGCAATTGTCTCGCAGGCTACACTGTCCAGCGGATTTTTAGGATGGCCTACCACAAGATCACCATTGGAATTTGCCAAAACTAAAGGATCTATCGGGATATTATTGATTGGAGCTAAGCCGGTATTTAACTCGGGGACTGCTCTGCCATTGCCGTCCAGATCTAGCAACGGAAGTCCTGCGTGAAGGGCAGCATAAATGGGAACCATTGTATTAAACCCGCCCTGTTCCCCAGAATAAACGTAGGCAACTTTCTTTCCGGCATCCTCTGCTACTTTCATCATACCTTTAACCACACTGATAGCTTCAGGTCCAAAGCCTTTCTCTTTCATAGCTAACGGAGAACCCAAGCCGGCGGCCATAACCGAATACTCATCGACCTCCATTTCGCTGAGAGGATAGACTTTTAACTCTACATCCTTAGGGAAGGTGTTCAAAAGGTCCATGCCATTGGAGATCGATCCACCGCCACCTGCACCAAAAAAAGTAGCACCATAAATGACATCCACCAGTTTGTCGTAATCATAGACATCGAACTTCTTCATATCATGCCGCCTCCTAAATTACATGTTTTGTGTGGTATAAGTGTAAAAATTGTTCTATAAAAATTATAGCTCTACACTGTTGATCTGTAATTGTCTTTTGGGACAAAAAAACAGCGGGCCTGCTTATTCGTTTTGAACAAGCAGGCCCGTCAACAAACATTATTCTCTAAGTAGGCGATTCAGGGATACGGCCATATAAAGCGGATATGCGTCAGGCATCTGGCTGGGAACATATCCGAGCAGGTCTTGAGCAATGTGAAGCCGATATTTGATTGTGTTTAAATGGACGAAAAGGAGCTTCGCTGTCTGTGCCATGTTAGATGGAGTATCCAGCAGATATGTCTCAAGCGTAGAAATCAGAACGGGATTGGCTGTTTGGAGTTGATTCAATATATCCAGATACTGTTGCAGTCTTTCACGGTCGCCCAACAACGCGCAACACTGCCTTGCAAACAAAATATCTGAGGAACGCATGACCAATTTCTCTGGATAAATCTTTCGCGCTGCATCAAGACATGCAACGCTATCCAAGTAGGCATTGCGCACGCTTTTCGTAGTCTGTAAGCAATCATAGCAAACAATATCGTAATTGGCGCAGGATTGAGCAAGTAGAGGGCAGATATTATCAAGCAACTCCTGCCTCTGGTCGTACCGGTCAGGGGCGCAAGTGAATACTACCAGGTTTTCTTCGTAATAACTGATTAACAACAAGCTATAATGAGATGAGAAATACTCGGTAATCTCCCGTACTATGCTTTCACTATACTGCTGGCTGTTGTCTTTGGGATGGAAAAGCCACATTTGATTTAGCTTGCTGACATCGATATTAAAAAGTTGTGATAAACGGGTCATTTGACCAACATCATCGTTAATAATAGCCCGAACGATTTCTGTGGTGACCATTTTCTGCGGATTCTTGCTCCAGATATTGATAAATAGTCGAATTAGTTCACTGGTTTGCCAAAGAACATCCTCCGATAAAGAGTCCTTATATTTTAGCAAATACACGCAACGTTCGCCGGGATCGCTAAAGAGAACAGGGCAACGCTGGAGATGGCCGATGCTATCCCCAAGGGAAATTTGCAACGAGTTGAGCCCTTCCATTTTCCTAAGCCACTTGCTTAAATTGTCTTGTATGGTATCAAGTAGGGCGCGCGGCCAGCAAACGCACAAATGGTCTTGCGAAAAGGGATCGGTCAAGATTACAGAAGCATGAAGATGATCGCTTAACATACGCATAAGCGCCTTTATGTTTCGCTGATGGGGAGGCAAATCGGATATACGCTGCAGTAGGTCACTAACGAAGTAGCTTTCCCTCTGACGAGATCGGAATACTTCGAACATAATCTCACCGATAATCTCGCTGTATCGTATATTTAGCCGTCCTTTTGGCATGCAAATCAAAGGAAATTCCAACTCATTACACAGGTCGATCAGTCGTTGATCAACTTCCGGCAGGAGAAATCCCACATAAAACAAGATGAAACCCACAGCACCAATGCTATGATACCGCCTAATATTTTCACACTGCGTTTCTATATCATTCCGGATGTTAGCAAAGGCGGTGATAATCAGTTCACTGCCCTCGTAATGGTTGGAACTGAAAAACTGTTCCAATTCATCGCTTATCTCGGCATATTCTAAAACATTTATAGATTCTACCGGCTGCAATAGTGAATTGTGTCCAGATAAGACTTCTGCACCAGCCATCGATGGCAACCGAAGTACATCAGCAAGGGTAATACTCATGAAAGCCGCCTCATATTAGAGTAGTATTGTGAAAAATTATAGCAAGCATAGTCGATTTTGTAAGAGGGAGTGTACTCATAGAGCGTTTAACTATTTAAGTCAAATATTTATAAAACATTGATTTTGAGCGTTCAATAGAACTTTTTCAGAATACACTTCATATTTCCTCGCTTTGATTTTCACAACTTCCTATATCGTTTGTTCTTTTTAATGATGCAAAACGATGCCTATTCATGTTCCTCGGCCAGAATTATCCGTGTTTTGTCCTTGTTCCTGATTGTAAGCATTCAACGAATAATCAAAGCGGCCGGTCTGGCGATCAGCTTCCCGCCTATCGCATCTTCTACGTCCGCAAGATTTTTCTGTATCTCCTGCTCCTTGTTGCACAGGGGGATACAGTCTCGCTTCCTGACAGGTACTTTGTTCATCGCTGGCAGCTTCTACAGGTATACAGACTTCTGCTTTCCGTCTATAGCTACATATTTATAAAAATATCTTGCTTTACTCTGATTCTCCTCAGTCCGCTGTTCCAACATGGTATTGTTCTTTTCCGTCTGTTAGGGAAAGAGCCTTGATGCGATATATTGATTATATCATAATTACAATAAAATCACAGCCTTTCATTTTACTTTTTATGATATAAATTAATATGTATCCAGGCTCTTTTTCGTTAGATAACGTCCAGACTGTATCACCTTTTCTAATTGTTTGCGCTTGATCTGGATGCAGTTCCGTTCCAGATGTACCACGGCGCATCTGGCGCCTCTTTGCCAGCCACTGCAACTTGTTTTCCCCGATCAACGATCAATATGCTATTAGAATCTGATCGGATACATATGATCGATAAAATGATAGACAACCCCTTATCTAATCGGCCACCGTTTTTCTATTTTATTTCACCAACAGCAGGATTGATATCAAGCGTCAAAATATTTCCCATTAAACGCAGGGTGTAGAATCGGTCGCTCGCAGGCCATTTCCATGATTTTGCACCGGACTCTTCTGCGATGCCCTGATCCTGCATTTCCGTGCCTGTGAACGCTGTGACACGATCCTGCCAAGTCTGCACAAGTTCATCCGCAACTTCCTGTCCGCCGTCGGTGATCCAGATGGAAACCGCGTCCACGGTCTTCTCACCACCGCACACGGCATGGATCGTTACCGACTCTCCATACAGCTCGGTCTGATACATCCGGCCGATATATGTCGATTTATCACTCGTCCAGTTCTCCTCTCCACCGCCGAAAACATCCGCAATATCGCTATCTGCCTTACCGATCAGCTCATCGGCATCCGCGATAGTGTATTGTATAGCCTCTGCCTGTTCGGTATCCGACTTTTTGCTGGTCCCAGCCCCCGCAATGCTACAGCCCATCAGCAGCAATGCGCAAACCAGACTGATCCCAACGGCAAACGTCTTTTTCTTCATAGGTCCTTCCTCCTCGTATAATAATAAAAAATAACAATAACAATCGAATAAAACAGAAATAGAACATTTCAAGGGAGGAAGTGTGCTACCTGGAAGCACGCTTCTGTCCAGAATAAGATTTCCATAGAATCTGTCGAAAATGGAGGTCTTATCTCATGAAACTGTACAAAATGTTAGCAAAAGAATTTCTTGCGGAATACACAGATACGCTTCAAGAGCTCCGAAACCTGACGCATGAGGAAATGGCGGAGCGGCTGCGCATTACCAGCCGGGCATACGGAGATTTAGAGCGTGAGCAATACCGCTTTTCTGCAATCGCTCGGCTTTTCCTTCTGCTCATGTTGAACGCTGATGAACTAAAAGCCTTCCTGAAGGGATTCCGTAAAAGGAGTCCCCCTAAGAACACCCCCGATATTTCCGAAATTTTCACACTGTTATACCAACTCGGTCTTACGGCAAATTACACTGGCTTCTTTCACACCTCTTATGCAGTGTATCTGGCGACCCAGTAGCCAGACCGGCTGCTCTGGTGGCAAAATGGCTGTATCCAGAAGTAGCGAAACACTACGCGACTACCTAGAAGTGCGTAGAGCGTAATATTCGTACCGCCGTTAATGTCGTATGGGACCCC
The DNA here is from genome assembly GCF_900291975.1 of Agathobaculum massiliense. Taxonomy (GTDB): domain Bacteria; phylum Bacillota; class Clostridia; order Oscillospirales; family Butyricicoccaceae; genus Agathobaculum; species Agathobaculum ammoniilyticum. The sequence goes on along the minus strand of NZ_OMPN01000001.1, from coordinate 93,077 downwards.
CACCCAGCACTGCTGGAAACATTAGCCCAGTATCCATTGCCCCAAAAGCCAAAAGCATCGAAGTTCCTTTCTATCTTGGCGCTACATCTTTCCTTTGGAACCAGTAGCGTAGCGAAAAGGCCGGCAGGCATTGAGATGCCCGTGATACAATAGCTGTAGGACAGCAGGGTCAAGTTTTGGTTCCTCCAGTTGAGCCACCAGGCTGCTCAAAGGAAGTCTGTTCCCCTGAGCCGGAAGTTAGCTGCAAACTCATTGGCTGTTCGTCGGAGGAAAGGCCGCTCTTTCAGCCGTGAGGGATATCGCATTGGTCTTCTCTGGAATGATTCTGATACACGAGGTTGCGGATGCTCCGGTTATCATGGGTATCTCAAAGCCTGCACTCCAGTTTTTCCATGCAGAATAACCTGAGTGGTGCTAAACAGTTGTCAGAGAGAATCGTGTCGGCGCTTGGTTCCATGTAGCTCAACGATGTAGTGATTGCCTCCATCTATGGTGACAGCCTTGTTTGCGCACTGCATGAGGATGTGGCAGCTTGAGCCGGTTTCAACGGAAGATCCATGTTCTCAACCCAAAGCAGGCGCATGATTTCAAGGAAGCCTATCCAGACCTGCCGAAAAACGACTGGGGGATGCCTTTGTGATTGCCGACCATCTCCATTTCGGCAGAATCAACAGGGAGGTCTATCTTACCGCTTGCCTGTTACCGTAAACAACTCCGTGAACCAAGCCATTGCCGTATCCACCGCTTCGATGCAGGCCTTGGAAAAGCGGGGCAAGATCTTGGACAAGGCATTGAACACCAGTTTGAGATCATTCGAAACACGCTGACATCCATCCCAGGCATTGGCAAAGTCTACTCAGCCGGTATCGTCGCTGAAATCGGCGATATTCACCGTTTTGATTCTCAAGCCTCTGTCGCCAAATATGCCGGTCTTGTCTGGTACAAGAACCGGTCTGGCAACTTCGAGGCCGAACACTCCAGAATGATCAAATCCGGCAACCGCTATCTCCGCTACTACCTGCTGGAAGCTGCCAACTTTGTGAGAAGATGCGACTCCGCGTTCTGGCGCTACTATGACCTCAAATCAACAAATACCAGCACAAACGCGCACTCGCTTTAACTGCCAGAAAACTGATTCGGTTGATCTTTCGACTGCTGAAGGACAACCGCCTGTATATCCCATTAGAGAGCTGGGCTTATTACTTGCCGCTCTGACGCCAAAGCCCTGTTTCTAAAATCATAGGGGGTAGGGCTTGGTTCGATGTTGCCTTTTTCCTGACTAAACAGCCGTTTCACTTCACTTTTCTTCAAAATTTTCTGACTTCATACCATTGGACTTTTTACAATGGCGGCTCTATTCAAACAGCAGACCGTGTCAGCCGCTGCACCCAATCCGTGTCCCACTCATACCGCGCAAGCTGTTCTGAGGGCACTCCAAAATAATTAAACCAATAGGCCGCACGACCGCGGTCGCTGGTCGCATCATAATACCGCCATACACCGTCCAGATAGGCGATATTCCACATGTGGTTTTCACCGCCCATCGTGCCGGTGACGGTATAGCACGGGATATCTGCCGCTTCAAATAAGCGCTGTACGGCCTGTGCATACCCGCCGCAGATGGCAAGCCCGTCGTGCAGCGCGCCATAAGCGGTCTGCGAATCGTACGGCATATTGTCTCGGTCCGCGTAATACCGCTGGTCATATCGCACGTTTTCGGTCACATAGGTATACAGCGCTTCGGCCTTCTCGGCCCCAGTCATGTCCGCTGTGATGATTTCATCTACCACTTTACTGGTTAGGCGGTCAATCTCGGATAAACGTTCCAGCGCCTCCGTCCGGCCCAGATGATTTTGCGGTGCAAAGGTGATCGCTGTGCCGTCCTCGTTCAGCTGGCACAGGATATAGCTGCCGCCAGCCTGCTGAAGCGCCTTGTTCATATCGTCCACCGTCAGTTCCGGATCGGTGATGCGGATGGATACACTTTCTTTCGTTATATTGTCCCGTGCGATCCGGATAAGATCGTTCAGGCAGGCGGCCTCCACACCCTGAAAACCCGTTGGATAGTCCCCGCTTCGATAGGGCATGTAGGAGAACGTGCAGCGCAGCACGCTGTTGCTGACCGAGACCTGCATATCATAGGCGTATTTATACGCCGGATGCTCGGAAAGCAGGCTGTTATAGAGGTTCTGCACATCCATTTTAAGATCAGAGGTATCTTCCAGCGCAGCGATTACAAAGGCGGCAGGCTGCCGCACCGTCGCAATCGCATCGTTGAGTTCTGCCTTGATCTGTGCAGTATCTGTTACGCAGAGCACCTCCTCTCCGCTGTCTGGGTTTTCCGACTCAGTCGGCTCTTCCGGTTCCACCGGCTTCTGTGGCTGATCCAGGCTCATATTATCCCGGATTGCCTGCCGCAGCGTCACCATATCTGCATCCGCCCAGAACGCAAGCAGCTTCTGCTCGGCCACAGTATCGCCCTCAGGCTTGGCACCCAGCACGAACACCGCAAAGGTGTCCGCAATATCCTCATGGAAGTAGTTTGCACCGTAGCGGCTGACATAGTGCGTCGGGTTTTGTTCGTAATCATTTACACCGGCACCGGTGTCGATCTGCTTCCAGAAGCGGTCATAAAACGTCTTGCGGAACGAGCCGGGTACAAAGCCCGCTGGGTCGTGCGTATCGCTGCCGACCAATAGGTCAACCTGTGTCTCATCTTCGAGCAGCACATGGCCGTACTCATGAAGGATGGTATAAGTCAGCTTGCTCCAGTCGCGCGAGTTACCGTTTTCATCATACACATCGTAGTAGTCGATGCTGATGGAAAAGCGGGTGTTATCCGTCCCGCCGTTTTCGTCCTCAACCGGCGAGGTATAGGCCAGAACATTGCTGTAGCCGTCGGTATACAGGTTAAACTCCGCAATTTTGACACGCGCCTCATCCGGCAGGATAGCGCATAGGAAGTCCCACACCTTTGCGTGCTGGGCATTGCCGATCTGCGCGCGGCCGTTCACGACCGGATATTCTGCGATCACGTTGGTGATGCCGAGCGAATAGTTTGACACTGTGACCATACAGCCCTCAGCCGTATCCGACAGAGTGATGTATTTGCTGTACACCTCGTCGGCCCAGCTTTCACTTCCCTGCACCGAAGCGGATGGCGCACCGTACATTGCAGTGATCAGGCTGCGCACCTGATCTGAGGTGTAGCCGGTTTCGGTGGGATGGATCTCAATATTCTGCAAAAAACCGTTGCGGTAGCGGTAGTAGGTGTTCATCGGCTGTTCTCCGTCGAACCACCGCATAGAGTACAGATAGGTGTCGTAAACATCGGTCCAGCCGTCGCCGTTTACCTCTTCCGTATCCACCAGCTCGCCGACAACGCCTATATAAGCCTCTGTGTCCGCGAGCGAGCTGTTGAAATAAATCACGTTCTGGCGGGTCTGGCGGTAGGTATAGCCCTCCGCCTGCGCATGCGCTATATCCCTATAGGACGGCGTATCCGCATCCGCGATTTCCTGCACTGCAGCGGTCACGGTCTGCGCCGCGCCTGCAAGGGTATACAGGTCAATCTGGCTGGCGACATCCGCCGCCGAGTGATAGAGGTAGCCGCGCCCGTTCTGCATCACCAGAACGCTCGGCACGCCCGCCAGTTGGAAAGAGGCGTGGCCGCTCGCGGTCTCCGCGCCCATCATAAAGGAGGCGTTTTTCTGCCCGATCAGGTCGCTCAGCCAGTTGGTCTCGCCGTCCATCGTACAGACCTTGCTGCCGCTCGAACCGAGTCCGCCCAGCATATCCAGTTGGATGTCGCCGATCATGCGGCTGCGCTCTGCTTCGGAGAGCTTCGAGGTGTAGTACCGCGAGCCGTTTTTTCCGTTTTCCTCATCCGTAAAGCTGATGAAGCGGATCTCGGTATCGGTCGCCGTGTCCTTCATCGCCTCCGCAACCGCGAGCAGCGCGGTCACGCCCGAAGCATTGTCATTCGCACCGTAGGCCGTCGGCACACTATCATGGTGGGCAGACACCAAAAGGATATCTGCATTTGCCGCTGCCGCCGGCTTGACCGCAATCACGTTAGCGCCGGTCTGCCCTGCATCATTCGTATAGTCTTGCGTGCTGACCAGATAGCCCATCTCTGTGAAACGGCTTTGCAGATACTGCACCGCCGCCTGCTCACCCACCGAGCCGATCGGGTGATGCTGCATGCTTAGGGTCTCAAGATCCTTCTGGAGCTGCGCGGTATCCGGCAGCTGTGCATCCCGCTGGAGGATCAGCACGGCCTCCGCCAAGATGATGGTATCCTCCGGTGCAAGGAGGTGGTTGGATCTGCCGTTAAGCAACCCGATCTTGCTACACCAGAGCACCGCGTCCCATGCCCAGTCTGCAACCGATGCCGCATCCGTGTAGGCGGAAAGCTCACTGCCGCTGACCGCTGGCCCACCTGCGCTGCGGTACAGCATAGCGGCAAATTCCTGCCGTGTCAATGGTCTTTCAGGCTGGTACTTTCCGTCACCAAGGCCTTCGACAAAGCCCTGCTCAGCGGCCCATGCAGTTGCATCGGCATAGGTTTCCGGCACGTCGGTAAATGGCGTGTCTGCCGGTGCATTCGGCCGCCCTGCCACCTCATATAGCAGTTGCACCGCCTGTCCGCGTGTAACAGCGGCCTCCGGTGCATCCAGAATATCTTCGCTTAACGCAAGCGATTGTGCCCAATCCCTTGCGTCCTGCGCCCATCCTGGCCATGCAGTGGCACCAGATGTACCTGCCAATATAGTGGAACACAATACAGCCGACACGATCGCCCTTTTCATATGTATCACCCCTGTCTGAGATCATAAAATAAACCGTTTGGTTTGTTTTATATTACAACAAACAGACCAAACAGTCAATTCCTGTATTGCTGTATCATAGAAATTTTGCTATACTGTAACCAAGAGGTGATGGATTATGAAGCAGGCAGAACGAAGCCGGCGCAGCCGCAGCATGATCCGCATGCACGCGTTTACCGAATTTGCCGAGCACGGATATGCCGGCAGCGGTATCAACCAGATTTGCACCAGAGGAAACATTTCCAAGGGACTGCTATATCATTATTATGAAAACAAGGATGCACTGTATCTTGACTGCATATCTCTTTTGTTTCAGGAAATGACGAATTTCCTGCGTGGGCAGCTTGATCTCTCCACACTGACGATCGACCAATACTTTGCCATGCGCATAGATTTTTTTCAGAAGCATCCGATGCATCGTCAGTTGTTTTACGATGTGCTGATATATCCGCAAAGCCATTTGGCCGAACAGATTGCAAAATGCCGACAGGAGTTTGACCAGTTTAACGATCATGCATTGCGCACCATCCTGCAAAAAGAAAATCTGGCCGATCGCCTGACGCTTGATCAAGCTATTGCGCAGTTTCGGGCGTTTGTAAATTTTCTGGGGGTCTATATCCGTGAGGATTCGGTACCCGATGCTGAGCAGAAAGCACATGAATTGCTGCACACAATGTTGTATGGATTGATCATGCGCTAGTATATACAATGGAAAAGTCTTATCTGAAATGATCTTATGATGTAGTCAAAGATTTCAGATAAGGCTTTCCTCTATCTACGCCATTCACTTCTACAGTCGATTTATCTGTGAGCGGCAGCGGGCTTCGGGACACTTTGTCTCAAAGCAGGGGAGCTTGTCGGAACGGTGACAGAGAAAAAGAGGATGCAGGCCGAAAGAACAGCGGGAACGGGGGATGCTATGGGCTGCGGGAGAAACCAGCAAAATACGGGGGTATTCCAAAAACTTTTCCATAACCCGACATAACGAAAGCCCGCAAAGACCTGAACGGCCTTTGCGGGCTCTTTTGTGGGAGCTATACAGTTTTCAGATACTAACCCAAGGCCATAGCCATAGGCATCCCTCGTTCCGGTATTTTATGGTGGAAATTAAGTTTCTGCCGCATAGTGAATAAGCAACAGCTCCTTTTCTCTTTTTATGAGCTTCTCCGAACCCTCCGCCGAAGCGAAAGGCTCGGAGAAGCCGGGGCCGAAGCCCCCCAACTTCGTATGGTTTACCCTTGTCTCCCGTCCTATCTGTCAGTTTGATACTTCGTCCAATCTGGGTCAGCGGTCAGCTTGGTCCAATGCCCATGCACATCTCCCTCGCGGTTGAAATCATGGCTGTTGGTAGCCTCCTGTACCACCAGATAGTACCATGCGCCCGGCTGCCAAGGCAATCGTTGAGAAATCCCAATAACCATGACTGCACACAGCAAGCATGACAGTATTCGCTTTTTCGTGTAGTGAAGTCCTCCTGTTTTTCTTTTGTCATGGCTTGGGGACAAAGTGTCCCCAAGCTCGTCCCTCCCCTATTAAGAGAGGATGATGATTGGATCAGCCGCTCCCGTGCGGCCTCTGCCGTTTCTTCCGGTGACTGCTGTGCCAGATATTGCAGCGCACCATTTCATTCTTCCAGAGAAGCGGGATCGGCTGGCAACTGCTCCAATATTCGGGCCAGCCGCACCCGCTGCCATTTGTCCAGATAGCGCAGATCAGATAAATACATGCAGTCCGCTTGAATAGAAAGCGCGTCCACAAGCGGTATTTCAAAGGTCATCGTTCCATCACCTCGCTTTCGTTCCATCCCACAGTCAAAGCCTCCGTTTCCAGTAGCCGGTCATAGGCTTGCTCAATCAGAAGTTCCAAACTGGATCGGATGCCCGCCTGCGTGGCAACGCACAGTTTCCGCAGGCACCGGGGATTGCATTTTTCCGGCGATACCCGCGCGTCACGGGACAAGGACTGGAGACGGACATTGATATTCCCCCGGTCCATTGGCCTACCATACCGAGTGCAGAATATAGGGCCGCTCCCGATCCCCTGCTCCCCGGCATAGGCCAGCAGCTCCGCCCGCAGACAGGGCGGGACGCGCAGCCTGCTCGGAACAAGTACCCAGCCCTCCCGCACGGCTTCCACGGTCACACGCGCCAGGGCATGAAGCGGCAGGTCCATCGTGCCGAACATCAGCACCAGCAGATAGGTCTGGCGTTTGCCCAGCAGCTTTGCCGTCTGGAGCAGCCGAAGATATTCATTTCTGGTCAGTTCCGGCAAAGGTATATTCTCGTCTGGAGAAACCTGTTCTACCCGGAGGTCTTGCCGTCCTGCGAACTCCAAAAGGCTGTTGACGGTGGCGGTGCAGCTATTGACGGTGCCCGGGGAATAGCCCTGCTCCAATAACTCGGACTGCCAGTTAGAAAGAAATGCGGGATCCAGTTTGCTGTCCTCCGGCAGACTTTTCCGCAGCCTGGAGAGGTTGCGGCGGTAGACGCTGATGGTATCTTTTGTCCGTCCATGCTCCCGCAGGTTTTCCAGGAACCGCAGCTCCAGCTCGTCTGTCAGGCACAGGCCGAGCCTGTGGGAGCGTTCTGTATTCTCAGGGAAACCGGACCTTCCCTGTATCTTTTCCTCTGGCATACCCATTACCTCTCAGCAGTCAGAATTAACATTCCGCACACAGCTTTAGTGCTCATGTGTCCATTGGAAAGGCCAAACGCAAAAAATAAGCGTCCCCTGCTCCCGTGAAAGGAGAGCAGGGGACGCACGAAACCAGGCCGCAAAAAAATCTTCTTTTTGCGGCTGGCTTTTTCACGCCCAAAAGTTAGGAACTTCCTTGCTTTTCAAGGACAGGAATGATATAATTACTTTGTATATGTAGTCCCGCAGGTAGAAAAACCGTTTTGTTTGGGGCGGAATGTTAACTCTGCCTATGATACCAGCCCCAAGCGGTCAAGCTGGCGCTGGTGCTCCTCGCCGGAGGTCAGGAGATAGATACGGGTCGTTTCAATGGAGCTGTGCCCCAGCACGTCCGCCAGCTTTGCAATATCCCGGTAGGCCCGGTAGTAGGCCGTGGCGAACAGGTGCCGGAGATTATGGGGGAACACCCTGGACGGCTCCACCCCCGCCCTGACGCACAGCCGTTTCATTTCCGCCCATATCTGCCGCCTTGAAAGACTTTTGCCGTTTCCCGTGAGAAAAATCTCGCCGGAAGCGGTTTTGTTTTTCTTGGCGTATTTCAAGAGCTTCCGTGCCAGCTTGGTGGGAATGAGGATCACCCTGACTTTCCCTTTCAAAGAGATCTCCGCCCGCCCCCGCTGAACTGCCTCCACGGTGAGATAGCGGAGTTCGCTCACCCGGACGCCGGTAGCGCAGATGGTTTCCATCACCAGCGCCAGCCGTTCCTGGCCCAGCTCCCGCGCCGTGGCAATCAGCCGGTCATAGTCCGGGCGGTTGAGTTCGCGGGCTGGGTCCCTGAACAGCCGCCGCTGTACCTTGACGAACCTCGCCCTGCATCCCTCCCAGCCGAGAAAACGGAACAGGCCGTTGAGGGCGGAAAGAGCCGTGTTCACCGTGGAGGGAGCGCGGCGCTCTGCCAGCAGTCGTTCTTTCCAGCCGGTCACGGCCTCCTTGGTAACGGCCTCCCCATCCAGCCAGAGGGCAAAAGCCCGCACATCCCGCAGATACTTTTCCAGCGTGGCTGGGGCCCGTTCCTCCTGCTTCAAATAGTGGCCATAGGCCGCGATCCGCTCCGCCGTCAATTTGAAATCTTCCATTTCGTAGCCTCCTGTCTGCAAAGTATGAGATTATTTTACCTTGCAGACTGGCCGCTATGCAGCCAAACTCCCAGGAAGCGCAAACCCTTGATTTCCAAGGCATTTTCAGTGGTGCGCACTACCAGACCAGTTAAGCAAAGTCAAGAGAAATTTCAGATTTTAGGTCTGGGAGAAAAACGAACATGACAATAAGGCCCAGTGGTAGCTGGGCCTGTAAGGGTATTTATGTTATGCGACAGAAACCAGCCCCAGCCGAGTAGCGTGTTGCTCCGGTTGACGCCACTCAAACGGTTTCTGGTCGCGGAGAACGGCAAAGATAATATTACAGAGCTTGTGCATGAGAGCACACATAACAATTCGAGGTGGTTTTGTCTTGCATTTTTCTTGGTAGTAGGCAAAGAGCACTGGATTAGCGGGGGATTGATTTTGGTGTGGCGCAACAGAGGAAACGGCAGCCAAATGAAGCAAGGCTCGGACATAGGAAGAACCACGTTTAGATAGTTTCATTTTGGAGTCTGTAAACATACCGGATTGCCGCTGGGATGGATCAAGGCCGAAATATGCCACAAGTTGCTTGGGCTTTTGAAACAGGGTAAAATCTCCGATTTCAGCAAGGAGCGCAATGGAACTGTGGGGGCCAATCCCAGGGATGGTCTGTAAAAGTGCAATATTCTTTTGGATAAACAGTTCCTGAATGATCAATGCTTTGATAGCCTGTTCGATTTCCCATATACCGTTCAACAAAGCGTCCAGCATAGCAACGGCGGATATAACCACAGCCGCATTTCCTGGTGCGTAAAGGCCAAGCCGCAGGGCGTCCTCGGCAACATGGCGAAGTTTTTCCACCTTTTTCACTCCAAAAGTGTGGCCTTTATATCCGGCAATACAAATTATACGGAGCAGTTCGTTCTCGCTTTTTAACAGCAAGATCTGTGGAGTAGGACATTCCCGCAAAACAGCTCTTGAGGCAGCGCCACCTACATCCGAAAATACTTTATCGTAGCTAGGGAAAATTTGATCCAAGTATGCAGCTAGTCGGTTTTTGTAGCTTGTTACGTCGTTCATAAGTTCCGCACGCTGGCGGCAGAGCAGCCGTAGCCCTCGCAAACTGTCTACGGGAACTTGGGATTTTCGCAAGACCTTGAGCCGATAAAGCATTGCAATCTTGTAGGCATCCACCTTATCATTTTTTACTTTTCGGACATTGATGTTTTTCAACGCACCGCTTTGAATGGGATTGACTACAATCACCTCATACCCGGCCTCGCAGAAAAACTGGAATAGGATGAGATGGTAGTGAGAGGTAGACTCCATAACAATGACTGGGGCCACACCACACTCGTTCTCGACCCGACGCAGCTCTGCCACAGAGCGCTCCATGCTGGTTAAGTCGTGGTATATCTTTAGTCGAGCCATGATTTCATTGTTGGGAGCGAGAACGCACATATCGCTAATCCGCTTGCTCACATCCACTCCAACTACCGGAACCGTCTGTTTCATAACTGACTCCTCCTTCGCGGGACTTTTCATCTGATTTGCGAGAGCCAACAGGCGCGTGTGAAACACGGGTAGGCGGCAGGGCCGCACCCATCCAGCCGAAAGGTTGATACCCCCGCAGGATGAACGGACAGCTAATTAATAGGTAATTCCAAAGGAAACCCAGCAAGCTAGTATTGCCATTTTCTATCCCGCTTTGTCTCTATGCTAATATGGCTTTCCTCTGGGCGTACCCCCTCCGCACACCCTTAGTAAACAGCAACCTGTTACTGGCTTTGATTGTACCGGCAAGCAATGCAAATGTGAATACACGCTCACATTTCCTTCCGTCTGCTTGTTGAGGGCAGCGCCCCCAAGCCCCTTCTGAACGCAGAATTTCATTCTGTGGCTGCTCGTTCTGCGAAACACCGTTCCCTTTAAGATTCCATGGAACAAATAGTTCCTCCTTTACTTCCTGATGGCTACCGCGAAACACAGTAGCCATCGCTAGATGCGTGGGCGAAATGCCTACCCATCCTTCGCTTTTACTCCACACCCTGTGTCCTGTTTCAAGGCATAGGGTGCCCTAAAATGAGGCACCCCCTGTATAATGGGATGGCAAAACACCACCTCATCAGGGATACCTTTTAGCGGAATTTCTTTTTTTAAACTACTGTCAGCCCTATCCTTTTGCCAGAAAAAACAGGAGCGTGCCACACTCCTGTTCTTACCAATATAAAGAAAAACTTTTGCGCTAATTTCGTCGGTGAAATTAGTTCAAACGGAAGCTTATCTTACCATCGAAAATCTGGGAATACTCCGCGCTTATTTAGTTATTCCTGTCGGGCCTGCTCCCGTTCTTCGGCGGTGGGCGTAGTCTTATATTTTGCATACAGTTCATGCCGCACCATCGCGTCCGACTTTTGCTCCACCTCTTGATGATTTCCTCGGCATAATCATCGTCATAGGTCAGATGATACTCCACCAAAGTTACAAAAAGGTCATAGGGGATTTGTACACTTTTCATGTTCATTTCCTTTCCGCGACGGTTGCGACGATAGCGACGGTGTTTTTGACGGTATCATTTTCACCGTCGCGCCCCCGCCCCACGCTCGGCACTCAAGGGAAACCAATTTTGCAACCGCATCCAGCACCGGGGCTGGGCGCTCTTTATACAGCTCGTTTTCCATGCGTTCCAGATTCTAAATCTGGGTCTGCGGATCCTTCTTCGAATAGAGAATCTGATCCGGCTGATCCCGCCCCACAACTTTTTTGGTAGTGTCCAGCTCCGTGCGTTTTTTCTTCTGCATCAGCAGAGAACCCATCTGCACAGCCCAGCAATCCCGTAGTTCCAGAGATTGTCTCAAAGGAATCATCTGCCTGCTGCTTTCGGGTGTGGTGGACTGTCAGCACACAGATAACATGTTGATCAGCAAACTGTTTGATTCTGCCGGTGATCTCATAGTCGCTGGCATAACTGTACGCTTCACCGCCTACCTCACGGATATTCTGCATAGTGTCAATGGTGATGAGATTGGTGCCCGGGTACTCCCGCACAAAATTCTTCAGCTGTTCATTCAACCCATTCCCGATCTTTCCGGCGGCGGTAGCGAAGTGGCGGTTGGGGGGATTGTTCACACCGTACATCATAAACATCCGGCTCTGGATATGCTGAAAATCATCTTCCATCGCAAGGTAAAGTACCGTCCCCTGATGAACCTTGTACCCCCCACAAATCCTACCCGGTGCTGACATGGTAGGCGATTTGGGCCACCAGGAAGGACTTGCCGATTTTGGGTGCTTCGGCTAGGATATATGCCCCTGCGTAAAGCAGACCTTCCACCACCGGTTGCCTACTCTTATAGGTGGTTTGGAACAGCTCTGTCATTGTGAGTGTATGCAGGTATCAAGGGTCTGTCATGCGCTGCATCTTGCGGTACATTTCTTCCAGACTGTCCTAGGAGTTTACAATTTCATCGTTGCTTTTTTGCCCGGAAGTGGGTATACTATTTTCGTAAGTTTTGGAGATTGACTGCCCATCATCTGCGCCAACAGATGAGTCCTGGGTGGTCATTTTCTTCATCAATCATAGGCAATACCCTCCTGCATTCCTTTCATAATGGTTGTGATCATCTGAATGGTGTCCAACAGTCCCTCATTTACGCCTTGCCCGGCTTCGATCCGGTGGAGTTCGTCCAGCACTGTTGCCAACTTGATCCCGCAGGGCTTTGTAAACCTTGGGGTTGCCCTGCACCACCACATCTCGTTCCAATAGCCACCGGATAATGTAGTCCTGCTTGGTCAGGCCGGTGAGCTTCACCAGGGTTTCCAGTTGGAGATCTTCTTCCGCCGACACTCGGAAAGCCACCGTCTTGTTTCTTCAGCGGTTGTGGTTGTCGTAGTTCTTCTTAGACATTTTCTTACACTCCCTTCTCATTTTTTAGCAAATCCAGCTTGTCAGCCATTTCCACCTGACGGGTGGGGGAACAGATGGGCGTATCGGTATGTGATGTCGATACTTTCATGTCCCACACGCTCTGCAAAAGCCAGGGCGGTAAAGCCCATATCGATCAACAAACTGATGTGGCTATGTCTCAAATCGTGTATACGAATTCGTTTCACCCCGGTTTGCTTACAGCCACAGTCCATTTCCCGATGAAGATAGCTTTTGTTGATGGGGAACATCCGGCTGTCCAGCTCCACTCCATAGAGCTGTTTGATGTAGTCCTGCAACTCATCGCAAAGGAACTGTGGCATCTGGATCACGCAGTTACTCTTGGGTGTCTTAGGCGTAGTGATCACATCCTGCTTATTGAGCCGCTGGTAAGACTTATTGATGGTAACAGTGCGCTTTTCAAAGTCAAAGTCCGACGGGGTCAGAGCCAACAGCTCACCCTCACGGACACCGCACCAGTACAATACCTCAAAGGCGTAGAAAGACAACGGCTTGTCCATCATGGCCTCAAAAAGCCGGATGTACTCCTCTCGGATCCAGAACAGCATCACCTTTCGTTCCTTTGCCCCCCTGTTGCCAGCCTGTCGGTCAGGGTTGATATTCAGACCGTAAAATTGGGCAGCATGGTTGAAAATTGCGCTAAGCTGATTGTGAACTGTCTTAAGGTAAGTTTTCGACAGAGGTTTGCCATAGCAGTCCCTCAATTCCCGAATTTCATTTTGCCAACGGATAGTGTCCCCTCCTTGGTGAGCCAGGTATTAAGTTTCAGCTTGGGTTTAATGTCCTTCTCATAGAGAGCAACAAAGCTCTCAAAGGTCATATTCACATCAGTCTGTTTTTCTATCAGGAACTCCCGTTCCCATTCCAGCGCTTCTCGCTTGGTGGCAAAGCCGCGCTTGAGCTTCTGCTGGCGTTCGCCCTTTCAATCGGTGTAACGGAATTGAATATACCAGGTTCCATTGTCCTTATTTTTGAACGCTGCCATAATTATTTCTCCTTCCTTTCTGTCTCAGATCTTGTACCATAGAATTTCTCATGGAAAAACTTTCTGTCAATTCGACTGGCAACGGTGATGCAGCCGTTTTTTGCCACTTCCTCATTCATCTGTCGCATGATCCTATAGGCAAAGGGGATGGAGATCCCCAACTTCTCTGCCACTTCGTTGACACGCATAAAAATCTGATTTGCCATAGTAAGTACCTTCCTTACCTTGTTGATTATTTCTGCTTGCTGATTTTGTTTTTCATAAAGACCTCATCACCCTCTGCTGCCACTTTTTCTCAATTTTATAACTAAAAAACTAGCGTAATATTTTTTGTGCTTCGTTATCTAAGCTTATTTGCTTAGATAATCTTAACAAAACTAAACAAATATGCTATGTTTCAAATAGAAACGATCATAGATTGGAGTTGGTCGCATGGCGATTGGTGAACGAATTCACTTTTTCCGTCTCCTGCGGGGGATGACACAGAAATATCTCGGTATGGCGCTAAGCTTCCCGGAGAAGTCTGCCGATGTGCGCCTTGCACAGTACGAAACAGGATCAAGAACCCCAAAGGCAGACCTGACCGCTGCCCTGGCTGAGGTACTGGATATCTCACCCCATGCGCTTTCTGTCCCTGACATAGACTCCTATGTAGGGCTGATGTACACGCTGTTTACCCTGGAGGACAACTATGGACTCAAGATCAGCGAGATGGATGGAGAAATCTGCCTGAAAGTCGATGTGCGAAAGAACAAGGACGCCGCCCGGCTGCACGAAATGCTCTGTTCTTGGCAGCAGGCCGCTGCCATGTTGGAGGCAGGTGAGATCTCCAAAGAGGATTACGACAAGTGGCGCTACCACTACCCGGAGTTTGACAAGGCGCAGACCTATGTGAAGGTGCTGCCCCAGGATCTCGCTTGACCATCTCACTTGTAGGCCATGAGAGGGGCCGTTTGTTGCACAGGACAATAATAAAAAGAAAGCTAACTGACTAATCAAAATCAGTTAGCTCTCTTTTTATGAATAATGAAAAAATGTTGCCAAATCGTTGCCACAGAGGGCATCACGCCTTAGAAAACCCAGTCATTCCGGGCTTTTTCAGACCTCTGAAATTATTCCCACTCAATCGTTGCTGGCGGCTTGGACGTAATATCATACACAATCCGGTTGATATGGCCGACCTCGTTTACAATCCGCACACTCACACGGTCGAGTACCTCATACGGAATCCGCGCCCAATCGGCTGTCATAAAGTCGGTGGTAGTCACCGAGCGCAGCGCGACCGTATAATCATACGTCCGTCCGTCGCCCATCACGCCGACCGAGCGCATATTGGTCAATACTGCAAAATACTGGTTCATCGTATGCTCCAAACCAGCCTTTGCAACCTCATCACGAAAAATAAAGTCTGCCTCACGCAGAATATCCAGTTTCTCCCTGGTGATCTCACCAATGACGCGAATCGCAAGGCCCGGGCCTGGGAACGGCTGGCGCATGACCAAGTATTCCGGCAAATCAAGCTCGCGGCCAAGCTGGCGCACTTCATCCTTAAACAGCAGGCGCAGCGGCTCTATGATCTCCTTGAAGTCCACGAAATCCGGCAGGCCGCCGACGTTGTGGTGGCTCTTGATAACCGCCGCGTCACCCGCACCAGATTCAATCACGTCTGGGTAAATCGTTCCTTGGACCAGATAATCGACCTTGCCGATTTTTTTGCCTTCCTCCTCGAAAACGCGGATAAATTCCTCACCGATGATCTTGCGCTTTGTTTCCGGATCGGAAATACCGGCCAGCTTGTCCAGGAAACGCTTCTCCGCATCCACACGGATAAAGTTGATGTCCCATTTCGCAAACGCGGCCTCGACTTCGTCTCCTTCATCCTTACGCATAAGGCCATGGTCGACAAAAACACATGTCAACTGATTTCCGACCGCTTCGGCCAGCAAAGCTGCCGCAACGGAGGAATCCACGCCGCCGGACAGCGCCAGCAGGACCTTGCCATCGCCGACCTTTTCCCGAATCGACTTGATCGACGAATTCTTATAGTCCTCCATCGTCCAGTCGCCTTTGGCGCCGCACACCTCATAAAGGAAATTTTTCAGCATCAACGTACCGTTTTCTGTGTGATTGACCTCCGGATGGTACTGCACGCCGTAAAAGCCGCGCGCCTCATCCGCGATCGCTGCTGTCGGACACATTTCGGTATGTGCGACAAGCGAAAAGCCCTCCGGTACTTTCGCCATGTAGTCGCCGTGGCTCATCCAGGATATTCCCTGCTCCGGAAGCCCCTTGAACAGCTTGCAGCCCGTATTATAAAATGTATCCGTTTTTCCATATTCGCGCGCTGTATCCTCCTGCGCGGCAGTTACCTCGCCCCCCAGCGTATGCGCCATAAGCTGGCAACCGTAGCAAATCCCTAAAACCGGAATGCCCAACTCAAAAAGCGCCGGATCGCACTTCGGAGATTTTTCATCATAAACGCTGTTCGGTCCACCGGTAAATATGATGCCGATTGGATGCATCGCCCTGATCTCCTCAAGCGGGGTTTTGTAGGGCTTGACCTCACAATATACATGATGTTCACGCACGCGCCGCGCGATCAACTGGTTATACTGCCCGCCGAAGTCCAGCACCAGAACAAGCTGATGGTTTTCCATTCTCATTCTCCTTTCCCTGTTCCTGTATTCCTTATATAAAAATTATGCCACAAAGCACGAATTTCGGCAAGCATTTTCCCCCTATTTCCTGCCTTTCGGCAAGATTATGGTTTCGCTTGCAAATATTCCGGAAAATTTATGCATAAAGCCCTTCAAAGCGGTGCATACTGCGGGATGCAGAACATTCTGGAAAGGGTGTATGATTTTATGGATCGAAAATTATTGATCGCTGTACTGCTGCTGCCCGCCACAGTACTCTTTTCCGGCGTGGCGCTTGCAGCCGGCCTGACATCGGAAACGCCGGCTGCGGGCGTCCCTGCAGCCTATGCCGTCGAGGCAGAGACTTGCGTAGAGATACCGATTGAGGTAGAGCTGACCGCTGCGGATTCTGATAATGATATTGTTCTGTACCAGCTTACCGAACAGCCTCGTCTCGGCACTGCATCGATCGAAGGAAATATTCTATCTTATTCCCCTGCGAAAAAAGCGGGCAAGGATAAATTTTCCTATACGGTTGTCGATGCCAACGGGAATACGGCGGAGCCTGCCGACGTTACGATCACAGTGAAAAAGAACCGCGCTGGACTCACCTATTCCGACATGACGGGAAATCCCGCGCATTATGCCGCAATCTGCCTATCGGAAAATGGTATTATGACCGGCGAAAATATTGGCGGCTGTTCCTTCTTCCGTCCTGCCCAGACCGTGACGCGCAGCGAATTCATCACTATGGCAACCGCGGTCGCCAAGCTTCCGGTTGAACCGACCCAGCAGACCGACTTTGCCGACGACCGTGGCCTCTCTCTATGGGCAAAGCCCTTTGTGAGTACAGCCGCCGCAAATGGGCTGGTCAGCGGATACCAGACCGCCGGCGGCCTGGCCGAGATACGGGGACAGAACCCCATCACATTGGCGGAAGCAAGCGTTGTGATTCGAAATCTTCTGGGAGAGGCGCTCGACGGCGCGGAATATGTTATCGCCCCCGAGCATACCGCAGAAATGGACTGGGCGCAAAGCGCGGTCAGCAGCATGTCTCGGTTGGACGTGCTCTCCCCTCTTGCTTCGATGCTGGACAGCGGCGAACCGATTACCCGGCAGGTCGCCTGTGAAATGTTATACCGCGCAATGTTGCTGATGGAAAATTAAAGGAGGGGCGCTATGCGCCCCTCCTTTCAGGTATCACTTTTTTCAAAGTCGCGGTACAGCAGGCTCGGCTGAATCCCCGTATTGTTCTGATATTTTCCACTGGTATACGGATCATACTCTCCATCGATATCGTGATAATAAATCTGACAGATCTCCACATTAGGATAAATCCGAATCGGCTGCACGCAGAATATCTCCAATGTCCAGTAACCCGCAAACCCCACGTCTCCAAAACCAGCGGTAACATGGATGAACAGACCCAAGCGTCCGGTCGACGACCGTCCCTCCAGCATGGGGATATACCGGTCTGTCACCGTATATTCGTTTGTGCGCCCCAGGTACAGGCGGTTGGGCTGTAAGAGCAGGCCTTCCTCCGGTATCTCGATACGGTGCGCCGTATTCGGGGTTTTCATGTCAAGTACATCGTTATCATAAACAAGCAGCTCGTTCGCCAGCGACAGGTTATAGCTGTTCGGATTGACCCGCTTTGGATCGAATGGCTCGATAATAATTTCCTTGCCGATATGCTTTACAATCTCCTTACCGGACAGAATCATATACTTCCCTCTTTCCGCATTCACAATATACCTTAGCCGATATCTCAAATGAAGGTACGGCAATCCATATAGGATCTTATCAAACCACATCCTGCTTCTCCATTTTTACTCGATGCGGAGTCTTTCCACCGCCGCCTCATCCGGCGTGACGTAGGCTGTTTGGTACACATGATAGATCACCATACCCGGCTTGGCTCCCGCCGGCTTTTTGACCTGCCGTACCGGTGTGTAATCCACTGGCACAAGCGAGGACTGCCGCGCTTTGGAGTGGTACGCCGCGATCATGGCCGCTTCCGTCATAGCCCGATCGGTTGGTTCGCGCCCATCGGCCACCAGAATCACATGCGAGCCGTGAATCTTCTGTGTGTGGAACCAGATATCGCTTTTAAACGCAGTCTTCAGCGTCAACAGATCGTTTTGCAGGTTGTTTTTTCCCGCGAAGATATCAAAACCGTCGCTCGAGCGATAATGGAACGGCTTTGCGGCCACCGGCTTCACGCGTTGCTTTTTGTTGCGCGCCTGCTTGCTGGACAGGACGCCCTCCTGTGTCAGCTCCTCCCTCAGCTGAGCAAGGTCCCGTTCACTCTCCGCCTCACCCAGCGCGACCAGCACGCTTTCCAGATAATCCAGATCTGCACGGCCCTGTGCGAGCTGCTGCGTCAGCACTTCCTCCGCAGTCTTGGCTTTGTTGTACAGCTTGAAATACTTCTGCGCGTTTTGCTGCGGCGTCAATCGGACATCCAAAGCGACCTCCACCTCGGGACAGGCCTCGTCGTAATAGTCCACGACCACCGCCTTGTTCATCCCCTTTTCAAGCTGGTACAGGTTTGCCGTGATTAGGTCGCCCAGCCGTTTATACTGTTCGCGGTTTTGCGTCGCGTCCAGCTCCTTTTGCTGCGCAGCCAGCTTTCTTGCCAAGCGGTCGCGCGCGTTGACGACGGCCTTATGCAAATCGGCCGAGCGCCGCGCCATGCGCTCCGCTTTCCCTTTTTTCTCAAAAAACGCGGCCAGCAGGTCCGAGAAGCTTTGCTCCTGCGATACTGTCATCAGGCCTTCATATTGCGTGATTGGCAGAAAGGAAAAGTCAAAAACCGCATGATCCTCTGTCTTCGTAAGCAAGAACGGCTTCCACCGTTTTTCTGTGAGATAGCTTTTCAGGTCCTCAAACACCTGCGCCAGACGAAGCTGCTCCTCTGCGGTCAGTTTGCCGACCGGCTTCGCGGCGTCTCCCGTCGCCCGATAGGATAGCTCGCGGCACAGCAGCGGCGAAAATCCAAGCAGTTGGCTGAGCAGATATCGGTCAAGCCCCATCTCTCCATCCGCGGATTGCAGGGAGGCCGACAGCCCCACTCCCGACAGAGCAAAGGGGTCATGCTTCTCCTGCGCCGGCGGCAACCTGTAAAACAGGCCGGGCAATACCTGCCGCTTACCGGAAAGGTCTCCGTCCACGCGGCGCATCGCGTCAATGATACGGTTATCCTCCCCGCACAGGATGACGTTGGAGTGCTTCCCCATCAACTCGCAGATCAGATGTTTTTTGCAGGCCACCCCCATTTCGTCTGTCGTATCCAGTTCGATAGTCAGCATCCGTTCCACAGCCGGCTGTACGACTGCCGCAATTTTTGCCCCCTGCACATGCTTGCGCAGGAGCATGCAGAACATGGGCGGCGCCGCCGGATTCTCTCGCGCGACGTCAATAAAATGCACCCGCGGCGCGCCGGCGGCGGTCGACACCAGCAAGCGCCTTGCGCCGCCCTGGCCTCTCGTCTGCAGCACGATCTCATCCCGATCGGGCTGGTACACCTTTTCCACACGGCAGCCCGCGAGCACATGATTCAATTCTTCCGTTACTGCCCCAAGGCAGATAGCATCTAATGGCATGATCGATCTTCCTTATACAAATTGGATGCAGTCCGCGTGCCGCTCGGAAACGCTGACGCGCAACGCGGGGAACGCCCCGCCTATCTGCTCCGCGAACGCCGCTGTCACCGGATTTTCGGTTGGGAAATGACCCGCGTCCGCAAGCGTCAGCCCAAGCGTCTGCGCGCGCTGCATCAGGTCGTAGCTGCAGTCTCCGATCACGAATGCGTCCGCCCCCTTTGCGATTGCAAAATCCATCATTTTGCCACAGGCTCCGCCGCCGACCGCCACCCGACGGATCGGCCGGCCGCCATCACAAAAGCGAACGCCGCACGCACGCAGACACTCTTTGACATAAAGCGCGAACTCCCGCGGCCCCATTTCCTTTGGCAGGTCGCCAACACGTCCCAGCATCCCGTTTTCCCCCGCTTCCAGATTCCCCACGTTGGTGAGGAACAGCGCAGCGGCCAGGGCGTCGTTAACGCCTCCCTGCGCACAGTCCGCGTTGGTGTGCATACAAACGAGGGCAATATCATGCCGGATCGCGGCACGCAGGATACGTCCAGTCGCATCGTCCTCGGTTATCCGACTGATCGAGGTAAAGATCACCGGATGATGCGCGACGATCATCTGTGCGCCGCGTTCCGCCGCCTCCGCAACGACCTGTTCGGTAATATCGAGAGAGCAAAGCACATTGGTCACTTCGCGCGCCCGATCCCCGCAAAGCAGCCCCACATTATCCCAGCTTTCCGCCAGCGCGGGCGGCGCCAGCCCTTCCAGCAGCGTTACAATATCCTGAACCGTAATCATGCCAATTCCTCCCATGCCTGTTTGATCACGCGAACGATTTCACGCTGTCCGTCAAGGACGGCGCGGTCAACCGCGCTTCCGCTTTGCATACCCTCCAGCGCGCGTATTTCCCGCTGAAGCAGCTTTTCCAGATAGTCGCGCGCACCCGCCGCCTGCAGCAGCGCCGGAGAAAACGCGCAGCTGGAAAGCGGGACCACGCGCACTGGTCCACCGCCGCGCACGGAAAGCACAACATAATACCGGCGTTCCTCCCGACAGACCGTTTCACACTCGATCATATAGCCATGCGCCCAAAGCCACTGCCGAAGCTCATAGACCATCGTCATTGGCTGTAAAAGCAGCAGATGCTCGCCATCTCCCGTCCACGGCGCGGCCGCCAGGATATCTGCAATCGTCTGGCCTCCCATGCCGGCGATGCTGACCGTGTCGCACTCCTCCGGCCGCACGGCCTCCAGCCCCGCCGCAAGGCGCAGCGGCAGCGCCACACCATGCTCCGCGGCATTACGGGCCGCATGATCCAGCGGCCCCTGCCGGATATCCGACCCGATCGCGGCGGCGACACGTCCGGAAAGCAGCAGAGAAACCGGCAGTTTTCCATGATCCGTTCCGATATCTGCCAGCCGCGCCCCACGAGGGATCAGCGCTGCGATGCAGGCCAAGCGGGGCGTTAAAATCATCCGTTCCATTTCTCACCTAAAAAATGGGCCGGCATGCTTTGCCGGCCCTTGTCTTTCATCCTTATTCGCCCAGGAATGCGTTGAGCTTGGCAACCAGTTCGTCCGCATTGGTGCCATGCACCATGCAGGCCTCCTCAATGCTTTCGCCCTGCGATGCCGGGCAGCCCAAGCAATGCATACCGATTTCCATAAAGAACTTTGCCGTTTCCAGATTGCGGTTCAGCACCTCGCCAATCGTGGTCTTTTTCGTGATAGCCGCCATGATGGACCTCCTGTTTGTTTTTTGTTGTCTTTAGTATACCGCAAAAATATACAAATTTCAATCACCTTATCGCGTTTTATCAGAAATCAACAAAAAAATACGCGCCCTTTTTACCATAAACGCCCCCTACCGACCGCGCGGCCGTTTTCTCCTTTCCAACCATCCGTCACCGCAGCGGCCCGTCCCCTGAGCTGCTCTTCGTAAAACCAAAAAATGTCCGGCGTTAGCCGGACATTTTCCGTTCACTTATCAGCCCTGCTCGCGCATTTTGGCGAAGCATTCGCTGCAATATACCGGACGGTCGGACTTGGGTTCGAACGGAACACGAGCCTCTCCGCCGCAAGCAGCACAGGTAGCGGTGAAATATTCGCGCGGGCCACGAGCCGCGTTCTTTCGGGCGTCACGGCAGGCCTTGCAGCGCTGCGGCTCGTTCTGGAAACCGCGCTCTGCATAGAATTCCTGCTCGCCGGCAGTAAACACAAATTCCTGACCGCATTCCTTGCATACTAAAGTCTTGTCTTCGTACATGGTTTTTACCTCTCTTTGATACCGTTCCCTCGGGAACCTGAAATTTATGCGTACAGGCCGCATGCCTGCAATCGCCTATTGGGGTTTGATATTTGCCGATTTCCGCTTGATGCGCTGGATGGCATTATCCACAGACTTGATCGGTTTACGCAGCGTTTTGGACATTTCCTCAAACGACAGGCCATCCAAAAACAATGTTAAAACCTTTGCCTCGAATTCAGACAGAAGCGAGTAGAGCCGACGGACCAGTTCTTCCCTCTCCTCATTGCCGATCACCAGCGATTCAGGGTCACCAATCGGTGCCGTAACCCGGGTGTGCGATTCCGCAAGGTCTTCAAACAGAGGTCGATCGATTGACATGGAACGATTGAGCGGGTCGTGCTTCATTGCGGCGGCAGACCGCACCGCGGAAAAAATTTTCCGCATAACGCAGATCTTCGCAAACGCGCTGAACGGCACGCCTTTTCCTTCATCATATTCGCGGATCGCTTTCATCAAACCGAGCATCCCCTCCTGAAGCAGATCCTCTTCATCCGCACCCACTAAAAAATACGGGCGCGCACAGGTCTTTACCAGTCTGGAATACCTTTTTACCAAAGCTTCCGCCGCATCGCCGCCGCCCTGCTGCGCCAGCCGGCACAACGCTTCATCGGATAACGGCTGCAATGGAATATTTTCTATACCGTGTCTCATGTCAAGATTTATTATATGCGAAAAAAAAGATAATGTCAAGGAATTTTTGTGAAAACTACTGTTTTGATGGCAAAAACAGATTTATTTTTTTGTGCCGATTGAACAATAAACAATATTTTTCATTATTCGACAGTCACCGACTTGGCGAGATTGCGCGGTTTATCCACGTCGCAGTTGCGCTCCACCGCAATATAGTATGCCAAAAGCTGCATGGGAATAATCGAAAGAGACGCGGAAAATTCATAAAGACATTTCGGCAGCCGGATAATATGCTGACAGACCGATTCATCCCCTGTGAAGTCGTCCGTGGTGACTAATACGACGACCGCGCCGCGGGAAACTACCTCTCGGATGTTGGAGACGGTTTTTTCAAACAGCGCAGGCTGCGTTGCCAACGCCACCACCAGTGTCCCCTCCTCGATCAGCGAGATCGTACCGTGTTTGAGCTCTCCCGCCGCATATGCCTCGGAATGGATATACGATATTTCCTTGAGCTTGAGCGAGGCCTCGAGCGCCGCAGCATAGTCCAGGCCGCGCCCCAGGAAAAACACGCTCGGCCGGTTGGCGTACCGCGTGGAGATGCGCTGCATATCCTGCTGGCTTTCCAACGCTTTCTCAATGCAGGCCGGCAAGCGCTGCAGCTCGGCGCAAAGCGCGCGCTCATCCCCGATCGAGATCAGGCCCCTCGTGCGTGCGATTTTCACGGAGATCAGGTACAGGGCGGAAAGCTGTGAGGAATATGCTTTTGTGGTCGCAACCGATATCTCCGGCCCCGCCCAGGTATACAGCACTCCGTCCGCCTCGCGCGCGATGGTCGAGGATACCACATTGACGATCGCGACCGTGAACGCGCCCGCCTGCTTGGCCAGCCGCATCGCCGCCAGCGTATCGGCGGTTTCGCCCGACTGGCTGATTACGATGCAGAGGTCCTTTTTCCCGATGATCGGGTTTTCATACCGGAACTCACTGGCTACCTCCGCCGTACAGTGGATGCGGCACATTGCCTCGATCACACGTTTGCCGACCATGCCCGCGTGCAAGGCGGAACCGCAGCCTACGATATGAATATTTTCGATTTCGCGCAGCCGTTCATCGGTCAGGCCGTTTTCCTCAAATACAACAGCATTGTTCTGAATTCGCGGGTTGACTGTATCCGCGACCGCTTTCGGCTGCTCCATGATCTCTTTCAGCATGAAATGCTGGTAGCCGCCCTTTTCCGCGGCCGACATATCCCAAGTGACAGTTTGGACCGCTTTCTCCACTACGTCGCCGAACTCGTTCATCACAGCCACGCTGTCCGGCCGGATAATCGCCACCTCATTGTCGTCCAGAATGATGTAATCGCGGGTCCGGCCGATAATCGCCGTGAGATCCGAGGCAATCATATTTTCCCCTTGGCCGAGCCCGATAATCAGCGGGTTATCCCGCCGCGCGGCGACGATCTCCTCCGGATTGTCCATAGAAACCACGCCCAGTGCGTAGGAGCCGCGGATGCGCTGTACTGCGGCGAGCACGGTCTTCGCCAAGTCCTCCTGCTTGCCGGTATGCAGGTAGTCGACCAGGTGCGCGACGGTCTCCGTATCCGTCTCGGAACAGAACGTGTACCCATGCGCCTCCAGTCGCTCCCGCAGTTCCTTATAGTTTTCTATGATCCCGTTATGGACGACCGCGACCTTGCCCTGACCGTCCCGACCGCCCAGATGGGGATGGGAATTGCGGTCGGACGGCTCCCCATGCGTCGCCCAGCGGGTATGGCCGATGCCGCAGGTGCAGGACAAGCCGCCCTCGGACTGGATTTTCTCTTCCAGGCTCGCGATGCGGCCCTGTGTTTTCACAACGCGCAGGCCGTCCCGCGTAAAGGCGGCGATGCCGGCGGAATCATACCCACGGTACTCGAGGCTGTATAATCCCTTAATCAGAATGGGCAGCGCGTTTTCGCGGCCCGTAAATCCAACGATTCCACACATAAGAATAAATTCCTCCAATAGAAAGGATGGCAGTTTTTTAATTTTGGGTATAAAAATAGTGCGTTACGCAGAATCTGCTCTGTCCGCGCAGTCGCCCGCGCGATTTAACAGTCTGCTCACGACCAACCCACTCATGGCCGAAGGGCATCCGCCGAAAACTTCGATTAACCCTTCCCTCGTCAACTGCGATACCGGCTGCATCGCAGTTCTGGCGCTTGACTTGCTATTCTGTTGTACCGCTGCTTTTCACCCCTCTCTTTCACAAAACAAGGTGGATGCGAAAACCACATCCACCTTATGTTGGCTCTTTCTTATTATACGACAGACTCTATCACTTTGGCAACCCTTTTTGCCAAAGTATCGACCTGATTGCTGTCCTTTCCTTCGACCATAACGCGCACCAAAGCCTCTGTACCGGAGGGACGTACCAAAATCCGGCCGTTTTCCCCCAGAGCCGCGCCCGCCTCGTCGATCGAAGCCTTGACCTCCGGCAGCTCCTGCAGGGCAGCCTTTTTATCATTCGGCACCTTGACGTTAATCATGACCTGCGGCCATGGCACGACCTCCGCGGCGATCTCCGAGCATTTTTTGCCGCTGCTTTTCAGAATGGACATGAACTGCAGCGCGGTCAGCTCCCCATCTCCGGTTGAGGCATATTCCAGGAAGATAACATGGCCGGACTGCTCGCCGCCAAGGATATATCCCTTGTTCAACATCATTTCCAGCACATACCGGTCTCCCACACTGGAGCATTCGATCCGCATGTCGTTTTTTTGAGCATAGGCGTGCAGACCCATGTTGGACAGCACGGTGGCGACAAACGCCCCACCGCGCAGCTTGCCTTCCTTTTTCATATGGGCGGCGCATACGGCCATGATGCGGTCCCCGTCCAGCTCCTCGCCAGTTTCGTCCACGATCAGGCAGCGGTCCGCGTCGCCATCGAACGCAACGCCCAAATCAAAGCTGCCTTTCCGGACGCGCTCCTTGAGCTGTTCCAGATGCGTCGAGCCGCAGCCCGCGTTGATATTGATTCCATCCGGCTCGTAAAACCGTATCTCCGCCCTGCACTCGACCAAACGCATCAACCGCTCGACCGTGGTAGAGGATGCGCCGTTTGCGCAGTCCACCGCGACGTGCAGGCCGGACAAGTCGCCCTTGATCGTTTCCGCAAGGTGGTCGGTGTACTCCACCACCGGATCGATCGCACTTTTCAGCACGCGGCCCAGCTTTTCATGGGTCATTTTGGGGATGGATTCAAAGTCGTCGATCAGGTCTTCGATTTTGGCCTCAGTTTCGTCCGGCAGCTTGTAGCCGTTGCCCGCAAATATCTTGATGCCATTATATTCAAACGAGTTATGGCTTGCCGAGATCACGATGCCGGCATCCGCTTTATGCTTGATCGTCAAAAAAGCTACTGCCGGTGTTGGGATAACGCCCAGCAGCTCCACATCCGCGCCGACTGAGCAGATGCCCGCCACCAGCGCGTTTTCCAGCATATCCGAGGAGATGCGCGTATCCTTGCCGATCAGCAGCTTGGCTTTTCCGCTGTGGGTCGCTTCCTGCGTCAGCACAAACGCCGCCGCCGCGCCGATTTTGAATGCAAGCAGCGCGTCCAGTTCGGAATTTGCCACACCGCGGACACCGTCCGTCCCAAAATATCTACCCAATATCAAACACCTAACTTTCTTATTGATAACAGCGCCGTCACAGCATTTGCTGCCCGTCCGCCGGTTCCATATTCATGTGCCGGTAAGCCTGCATCGTTACACACCGCCCGCGCGGCGTGCGGCTGAGAAAGCCGATCTGCATCAGATACGGCTCGTATACATCCTCCAATGTAATGGCTTCTTCACCAATGGTCGCGGCCAGCGTTTCCAGTCCGACCGGACCGCCGCCGTAATTGAGCATGATGCTTTTGAGCATGCGCCGGTCAACCGCGTCCAGCCCCAACTTATCGATCTCCTGCGCGCGCAGCGCCATGTCCGCGCTGGCCTTGTCGATCGTGCCCGTGCCGCGCACCTGCGCGAAATCGCGCACACGGCGCAGCAGGCGGTTGGCAATACGCGGCGTGCCGCGGCTGCGGCGCGCGATTTCCAAAGCGCCCTCGTGCTCGCACGGCACATTCAGTATGCTTGCCGAGCGTTCCACGATATGACAAAGCTCCTCCGCGGAATAAAGTTCCAAACGGAGCATCACGCCGAATCGGTCACGCAGCGGGCTGGTCATCTGTCCGGCGCGCGTCGTCGCCCCGATCAGGGTGAAACGCGGCAGGTCGAGCCGGATTGAACGCGCGGAAGGCCCCTTGCCAATAATGATATCGAGCGCGTAGTCCTCCATCGCCGGGTAGAGGATCTCTTCGACCGCACGGTCTAAACGGTGGATCTCATCGATAAACAAAATATCATTTTCCGAAAGGTTTGTCAATAAAGCCGCCAAATCTCCTGCTTTTTCGATCGCAGGACCGCTGGTGACGCGGATATTGACCCCCATCTCATTTGCAATAATGCCGGCCAGCGTGGTTTTTCCCAAGCCCGGCGGGCCGTACAGCAGGGTATGGTCCAGCGCCTCTCCCCGCTGCTTTGCAGCTTCGATGTAAACACCGAGGTTTTCCTTTACCTTTGCCTGGCCGACATAATCCGCCATGGATTTCGGCCGCAGGGAATTTTCGGTTTCATCCTCCGCCAACTGCCTGGTGGAAATAATGCGTTCATCGTCGGCCATGCCGCCGGAAAATTCAATGCTCAAAGCGACACCCCTTTACTGTTTGACCAGCTTTTTCAGGCATTGGCGGATGATCTCCTCCGCTTCCATCTGCGCGGCGTCCATCCCCTCCATCGCCTGAAGCGCTTCCGCTTGGCTGTACCCAAGCACCATGAGCGCCGCAACAGCCTCCTGCGTATGGTTGACCCCGCCGGACGCCGCGGCCATGGCAACAGGCGATACGCTGGACGCAGTCTCCAACTGTTCCTTGCTCATCTTGTCCCGCAGCTCCAAAACAATGCGCTGCGCGATTTTTTTGCCGATGCCTGGCGCCTGCATCAGCATTTTTTCATCCCCTGTGATGATGGACAGCGCAAGCCGGTCCGGCGGCGCGACCGACAGAATGGAAAGAGCGGCTTTCGGCCCCACGCCGGATACGCCGATCATCATTTCGAAGCAGGACTGCTCCTCCTCGTCAATAAACCCGTATAATTCAAAAATATCCTCGCGGACATTCAGATATGTCAACAAACGCGCGCGGGCGCCGATTTTCAGCTTGCCGATCGTGTTCTGCGAAGCGTGACATGCATATCCCACACCGCCGCAGTCGATCACGGCAAGCCCTTGCTTGAGCAGCGCGACCGTACCCTCTACATAATAAAACATCAAATACCCTCATACCGTATTGCATTTCTGGAATGGCCGTGGCAGATCGCAAGCGCGAGCGCATCCGCCGCGTCATCCGGCCGCGGAAGCTTTGTCAGATGCAGGATGCTTTTCGTCATTTCCATCATCTGCTTTTTTTCTGCGTTGCCATAGCCGACCACCGCCATTTTGACCTGGTTCGGCGTATACGAAACCGGATGCAGGCCTTTTTGGGCGAGCGCAAGCAGGATCACGCCTCTTGCCTGCGCGACCTGGATGCCGGTCGTAATGTTTTTGGAGAAAAACAGCTCTTCAATCGCAACCTCGTCCGGATGAAACGTATCGACCAACGTGCTGATATCCTCATAAATCTCACACAGACGCAGATGCATCGGCATGCCGGCCTTTGTTGTTGCCGCGCCGTACTGCACGGGCGTGAACTTGAAGTTTTCAAACCGCACGACCCCATAGCCGATCGTACCGTAGCCAGGGTCGATACCAAGAATCGTCATAGCTGCAAACCTCTGCCCTCTCAACCCAAATATTGTACCACGAAACCGCTTTTCGCGCAACCATACCCGTGAAAAAAGAGCGGTCCCGCCGCTCTTCCTCCACTTTCACGATTTGGCATTGCTGATACGCTCAGCCGCGAGCAAAATACCGGCTTTGCCTGAAGCGTAGGTCAGGCCGCCCTGTAAATAGCACACATACGGCTCCCGCATCGGAGCATCCGCCGACAATTCAATGGAAGCGCCCTGCACGAAAGCGCCCGCCGCCATGATGACCGGATCGTCATAGCCCGGCATGGCCCACGGCTCCGGTGTCACAAAGGAATCGACCGGCGCGCCCGCCTGAATCCCTTCGCAGAACCGGCGCAGCGGCTCCGGCGCGCCGAACGCAATCGTCTGGATGATGTCATACCGCGTCTCTTCCGCTTTCGGGCTGACCTCGTATCCCATCAGCTCCATGACCTTGGCGCAGAAAATGGCCGTTTTCAGCGCTTGCGCCGTGATATGCGGCGCCATGAACAGCCCCTGATACAGCAAACGGTTCTGTCCTATGGTGCAGCCGCCCTCCCCGCCGATACCGGGCGCGGTCAGCTTATAGGAGGCATTCTCCACCAGATCCGAGCGGCCTGCGATGTAACCGCCGGTGGGCGCAAGACCCCCGCCCGGGTTTTTAATCAGCGAACCCGCAATCAGATCCGCGCCAACCTGGGTCGGCTCAGTCTCCTCCACAAATTCGCCGTAGCAGTTATCCACCATAATCGCGGCTTCGGAGCCTGCGGCACGCACCGTCCGGCAGATTTCTCCGATCTCCTCGCAGGACAGCGTTTTACGTACGGCATAGCCGCGGCTGCGCTGGATGAACACTAGTTTGACCGCTTGGTCTCGCACGGCTGCGGCAATCGCTGGCAGATCGGGCGCGCCGTCCTTGAGGTCCACCTGCTTGTAACCGATACCATAGTGCTTCATGCTGCCACAGTAATCCCCGGTGATTGTGTTTTGCAGCGTGTCATACGCCGGACCGGTGACTGAAAGCACCGTGTCCCCTGTTTTGACTGCGGAAAACATCGCGCAGGAAAGCGCGTGCGTGCCGTTGACAAAGCCGATGCGCACCAGCGCGGCCTCCGTCCCGAAGATATCGGCATAAATGCGGTCCAGGGTGTCACGCCCGTGATCGTCATATCCATAGCCGGTCGTGCCGGCAAAAAGGTTATCCGACACGCGGTTTTTCGTAAACGCCGCCAGCACCTTTTCCGTATTCCGGTCGCAGATCTCTTCGATACGAGAAAAGCACGGCATGATTTCGCGCTCAGCCTGACGGCCGAGCGCGCGTATTTCTTCCGATATTGGTAAATATTCAGACATTTTCAGTGATTCTCTCCCAACGCCGAGCGCCCATCCGGCAAATCAAAAACCTGGTCCTCCGGCGCTTCGGTTTTCAGTTCGCTGACCGTCACCTGACGGACCAGCGTATCGCCGCTGTAAAACGACGCTGCTTTCAGCAGGCCGGAGGCTGCTGATATGTAATATACACAGCGGTAGCCTCCCTGCTCAAATTCCACACGGATACACGGCTCATAGTCCATGTCCTGCCGCCCCACGTCCAAAAGCCGCACCTCTTCCCCCAATACGTCCTCGTAGGTGGGCAGCATGGCAGCCGCGTCGTCCGTAAAATCGCCCCAGTTTCCCTCATAAGCGCTGGAAGCACCGTTCTCCCAGGCATAAACCGTATCGCCCCTGCGCAGCAGGGTACTTTCCACGCTCCCCGACGCCTGCAGGGTATCAGTCCGCACCACGCCATCCTTGACATATTGGCGGCAGGACAGCGTGGACGAACCGCCCGCATAGTACAGCGTATTTTGTATGCTGCAGCTATAGGCGGTCGGACGTACCAAGGACGCAACGACCTTTTGCGCATTCACAGGGCCGATCTCGATATCCGCGACGCTCTGCGCAGTCAGCATCTGGCTTCCCGAGCTGACGACCGGCGCGTTTTGCGTACCATCGGACAACACGATGCCGGTATCCCGTTCATGCAGCAGGCCGGAAGCAAACAGATATGCCAGCGCCAGCAGAGCGACAAATACGCCGGCGCCAATGGCCGCAATCAGAGGGGCGGACAGCTTTTTCTTCATTTTCACGGTGTAAACGGCGCGGGGCCGCCTTCCCGCAGGCCGAAATAATGCTCAATCGCCTGTACGATGCGTTCAGAGGTCTGGCCGTCGCCATATGGGTTGACCGCATGCGCCATTGCTCCATAAGCCTGCGCGTCGTCCAGCAGCTCGCGCGCCAGACGGACGATGTTCTCCTGCTCCACCCCAGCCAGCTTGACTGTGCCGGCCTCGATAGCCTCGGGCCGCTCGGTTTCGCGGCGCAGCACCAGCACCGGCTTGCCAAGACTGGGGGCCTCTTCCTGCAGGCCTCCGGAATCCGTCATAATTAGATAGCAGCGTGCCATCAGGTTGTGCATCTCATCCACCGCGAGCGGATGGATCAGATGGACGCGGTCGTTCCCACCCAGAAACTTCTCCGCCGTTTCACGCACATACGGACTGAGGTGAACCGGATACACGAAATGCACATCCGGATAGGCCTCCGACAGCGCGGCGATCGCGCGACAGATATTTTCCATCGGCTCGCCATAATTCTCCCGCCGGTGCGCGGTGACCAGCACCACGCGGTTATTCTGAAAATCAAGCGTTTTCAGCTGCTCGTCGCGGAAAGCAAAATCCGGCCGGACCGTCATGTGGATCGCATCGACGACGGTATTGCCGACCACCGAAACCCCATCCGTGATGCTTTCGCGCGCCAGATTATCCCGATTGCGCGGGGTCGGCGCAAAATGCAGCGTCGCGATCTGGCCGGTCAGCTTGCGGTTCATCTCCTCCGGGAACGGAGAGTACTTGTCATAGGTGCGCAGGCCGGCCTCTACATGCCCGACCGGTATTTTATGATAAAACGCGGCAAGCGCGCCTGCGAACGTCGTCGAGGTGTCTCCATGCACCAGCACCATATCGGGCTGCGCCTGCTCGAGTACATCATCCAACCCATGCAGGCTTTTCTCTGTAATCAGTGCCAGCGTCTGCCGCGGCTGCATGATGTTAAGGTCATAATCCGGCTTGATCTGAAAAATATCCAGCACCTGATCCAGCATCTCGCGGTGCTGCGCGGTGACGCAGACGATCGGCTCGGTATGGGCATTCTTTTTCAGTGCATGCACCAGCGGCGCCATTTTGATCGCCTCCGGTCGCGTGCCGAACACAGTCATCACTTTAATTTTGTTCATTGTCTGTTTTCTCCTTTTGTGCGTCCCCATCATCCCTATCTTCTGCCTCTGGGGTTCCATCGTGCGGATGCCTGCCCCAGTGTTCCGCGCCGTAGATGACGCATGCGCCGACGATAATTGCGACCAATACCGCCAGCAGCAGGATAATGGCCTTTACTTCCCCCGACGAGGTCAATACGACCGCTGTCAGGCCAAGGGTCGCGCTGATCGCGTACAGGATCGCGACCGCCTGCTTCTGGTTAAAGCCCATATCGATCAGCTTGTGATGGACATGGCCGCGGTCCGGACTCATCGGGCTGCGCCCCGCCGCCACGCGGCGGATGATCGCATTGGCCGTGTCAAAAATCGGCAGTCCCAGTATCAGGAACGGAACAGCGAACGAAATGACCGCATAAAATTTGAACAGGCCCATGATGGATACCGTTGCCAGCATATAACCAAGGAAGGTCGAGCCAGTATCCCCCATAAATATCTTTGCGGGGTTCAGGTTATACGGCATAAAGCCGACGCATGCGCCTGCGAGCGCCGCCATTGTGACAGCGATCATCATGTTCTCCGTCAGCAACGCGACCGCTAGCATGGTGATCGCAGCGATGGATGAAACGCCGACCGCCAGTCCGTCCAGGCCGTCGATCAGGTTCACGGCGTTGGTAATGCCTACAATCCAGAGGATCGTCACCGGAATTGCAAAAATCCCCAAGTGGAAGTACGCTTCGTCGGAAAACGGGTTCAAATTGGTGAACAGCTTGATCTGCAGATCCCCTACGCATACAGGTATCGCCGCCGCGACAATCTGCACAACGAATTTGAGCTTTGCGCCAAGCGCCAGGACATCGTCAAAAATGCCCAGCGAAACAATGATGATCGCTCCCAGCAGTACGCACAGCATGGTTTTGTCCAGTTGTCCGAAAATCAGAATCGAGCAGAGGAAGCCGCCGAAAATGGCCAACCCGCCCAGCCGCGGTATGGGTTCCTTGTGCATGCGGCGGTTATCCTTGGGAACGTCGATCGCGCCGACCTTGTGCGCGAACTTTTTGACCGGCGGCGTAAAGAAATACGACAGCACGCCCGCCGCGGCAAACGCGGCGACAACCATACCGATCACGATATATTCAGGCATTTTTTGTTCCTCTCAAAAGCAGATGTTCAGCGCTTGACAAACCCCAGCTTCCGGTAAACCTTGTCCAGCGTTTTCCGCGCCAGGTAGGACGCTTTCTGCGCGCCCTCGGTATATACCTGCTGCAGGTAATCCTTGTTGCGCAGCAGATCCTCCGTCTTTTCGCGGATTGGGCGCAGCAGCTCGACGACCACCTCGCCCACCGCCGGCTTGAACTCCCCATAGCCCTTGCCCGCAAATTCCGCTTCCGCCTCGGCAACCGTCTTGCCAGTCGCAAGCGCGTAAATCTGCAGCAGGTTGGAAATGCCGGGCTTGCCCTGCGGGTCCATGACGATGCGGGCGTCCGAATCGGTCACCGCGCGCTTGAACTTGCGCATGATCACATCCGGCTGATCCATCAGCAGAATATACCCGTTTTCATTTTCATCCGACTTGCTCATTTTCTTTTCCGGATCGGACAGGCTCATGATCTTCGCGCCCTCGCCCGCCTTCGGATAGCGTCCCTCCGGAATCGTGAAAGTATCCGGAAAAACCCCGTTAAAGCGGTTTGCAATATCGCGGCAGATCTCGATATGCTGACTCTGGTCCACGCCGACCGGCACAATATTGGTCTGGTACAGCAGGATGTCCGCCGCCATCAAAACCGGATAGGTAAACAGGCCGACATTCACATTATCCGAATGCTTGGCGGACTTATCTTTGAACTGCGTCATGCGGGAAGCCTCTCCAAACATGGTAAAGCAGTTGAGCACCCAAGCCAGCTCAGCGTGCGCCGGCACATGGCTCTGGATAAACAGGACGCTCTTTTCCGGATCAAGGCCACAGGCGATATACTGCGCAAGCACCTCCAACGTCTGGCGCCGCAGCGCTGCCGGATCCTGACGCACCGTGATCGCATGCATGTCAACCACGCAGTAGATGCAGTTATAATCCTCCTGCAGCAGCGGAAAGTTGCGGATCGCGCCCAGGTAATTGCCCAGCGTCAGTTTGCCGGACGGCTGGACACCAGAAAAAATGGTTTGCTTCTGATTTTCGCTCATATAGAAAACTTCCCTTACAAATTAGAATTTACTTTGTGACAGGTTTGTGCTAAAAGGCTATACTCGATTGTAATAATATCATATTTTGCCCACTTTTGCAATGTGTTTTCGCGCATTTGCGGAATATTGACAGCAGCAGGGGCCGCGGGGTATGATAATAGCAGGAAAAAGAGAGGCGGCGATCCAATGGCAAACTATGTATTGGCACTCGATCAGGGGACAACCAGCTCGCGCGCAATTTTATTCGACAACGAACAAAACATCCTTTCCATCCGGCAGCACGAACTGTCACAGCACTATCCCCGCGAGGGCTGGGTCGAGGAGGACCCCATGGAAATCTGGTCAACGCAATACGCCGCTATGCTGGAGGCTCTCGCTGCGGCAGACGTTTCTCCCGCTGATGTTGCCGCGATCGGCATCACCAATCAGCGCGAAACAACGATCCTGTGGGACAAGGCCACCGGCCGTCCTGTCTATAACGCAATTGTATGGCAGTGCCGGCGTACCGCCGATATTGTGGACAGCCTCGTGCGGCAGGGGCTGACCGATCACATACGCAATACAACCGGACTCGTGCTGGACGCTTATTTTTCCGGAACAAAAATCAAGTGGATTCTGGACCATGTCGAAGGCGCGCGGGAAAAAGCCGCGCGCGGCGAGATTCTGTTCGGCACGGTGGATTCCTGGCTGGTATGGAAGCTGACCGGCGGGAAAGCGCATATCACTGACATGACCAACGCCGCCCGCACCATGATCTTTGATATCCATAAGCTGGACTGGGACGACACCCTGCTCCGCGCACTCGACATCCCGCGCGCCATGCTGCCGCGCGTGTGCTCCTCCAGCGAAATTTACGGCTATGTCTCCCTTCCCGGCGGCGACGTGCCGATCGCCGGCATTGCAGGCGACCAGCAGGCTGCGCTGTTTGGCCAGACCTGCTTTGACGCGGGGGATGCGAAAAACACTTACGGGACAGGCTGCTTTCTGCTGATGAATACAGGGGAACAGGTTTGCGAAAGCAAAAACGGCCTGCTAACCACAATCGGCATCCATATTGCGGGAAAAACCCAGTATGCTCTGGAGGGCAGCGTATTTATCGGCGGCGCGGTGATCCAATGGCTGCGCGATGAAATGCGCTTTTTCTCCGAAAGCCGCGATGCGGAATACTACGCCAAGAAGGTGCCGGATACCGGCGGCGTATACCTTGTTCCCGCGTTCACCGGCCTCGGCGCGCCGCATTGGGACATGTACGCGCGTGGCTGCCTGATCGGCCTGACGCGCGGCACCAGCCGTGAGCATATTATCCGCGCCGCGCAGGAATCCATCGCTTATCAGGTTAACGACCTGCTTGACGCAATGGCGCGCGATACCGGCGTCCCTCTCGCCTCCCTTTCTGTTGACGGCGGCGCGAGCAGGGACAGTTTCCTGATGCAGTTCCAGGCGGATATCTCGAACTGTACCATCCGGCGGCCGGTCATCCGTGAAACGACCGCGCTCGGCGCATGCTATCTGGCTGGGCTTGCTACCGGTGTTTGGAAAGACCGGCAGGAACTGAAACGGCTCTGGCGCTGTGACACGCTGTATGCCCCCCATATGGAGACGCAGGAGCGCGTCCGGTTGCTGGACGGCTGGAATAAAGCGGTGAGCCGGAGTCTGGACTGGGCGCCGCACAACTGAATCGAGACAAACGAAAAGGAACGGCCTAATTCGGCCGTTCCTTTTTCTTTCTGAGAATCGCGTATTCACTCACTGGGAATGGGAACGCAAACTGCACTTTCATCTGTGGGACATTGAAAAGCGCCAGCGCTTCCCCCTCTTCATTTACCGCGTTTTCCGCGCGGAACACATGCGGTTCCCTGCCGGGCTGCAGCAGCTCCAGCTCCTCCCCTCGGAAAAAGCGGTTTTTCAGCGCAAACACCGCCTGTCCGTCCGCACCGCAGCAGACTGGCATCCCTACGACCTCGTAATCGCGGATATACTGGCTATCGCCATAATGCTGGCCGTTCTCCCCGCTTCCGAAGTAAAAGCCGGTGTAATATTCCCGATGGCTTACTTTATTGACCTCCTCCGTGCAGAACTCCGGCAGCACGAATGTCTCCGGAGAGGCGCGGTACGCGTCGATCGCCGCGCGGTAAGCCCCGGTCACGCAGGCGGCGTAGTAAGCCGTTTTGTTGCGTCCCTCGATCTTAAATGAATCCACCCCCGCGCGGATCAGCTCTGGAATATGCCCGATCATGCACATATCCTTGGAGTTATACAGATAGGTGCCGCGCGCGTCCTCCTCGACCGGAAAATATTCCCCCGGCCGTTTTTCCTCCATCAGCGCGTAATTCCACCGGCACGGCTGCGCGCACGCGCCGCGGTTGGCGTCCCGCCCTGTCATATATTGCGAAATCAGGCAGCGTCCCGAATAGGATATACACATCGCGCCATGGACAAACGCTTCGATTTCCAGCGTTTTAGGGGTCTTTTCCCGTATTTCCGCGATCTCGTCCAAGGAAAGCTCACGCGCCAGCACAATCCGCTCTGCCCCAAGATCCGCCCAGAAATTCGCCGCCTCATGGTTCAGGATGCTGGTCTGGGTGCTGATATGCAGCGGCACATGAGGCGCGTATTTCCGTGCCAGCCGAAGCACGCCCACGTCCGCCACGATCAGCGCGTCCGCTCCCGCATCCTCCAACAGCTCCAGATAGGATGGAAGGGCGAGCAGGTCGCGGTTGGAGGGCATGATATTAACCGTTACATAGCACTTGACGTGCCTCCCATGCGCATAAGCGATGCCGGAACGAAGCGCTTCTTCGTCAAAATTGGCGGCAGCGGCCCGCATGCCGAATTGCTGTCCGGCGCAATACACGGCGTCCGCTCCATACGCAATGGCAAAGCGCAGCTTTTCCATATCCCCTGCCGGCGCGAGCAGCTCCGGCCGCTTATTCACCGCTTCCCTCCGCGCTGGCGGCCGCAGCCTGCGCCGCGTTGGAGGCGGCGATATTCGCCTCATGCTCCGCATAGCTGTTGGCAAACAGATGGCTGCCATCCGGCATGGCGACATAGTAGAAATAGTTATGCTGCTCGGGATGGCTTGCCGCGTACAGCGAAGCGTAGCCGGGATTGCAGATCGGTCCGGGGGGTAAGCCCTGCTTGGTATACAGGTTATATGGCGTATCGGACTGCAGATCCTCCTCGCTCAGCTTTCCGCTCGTCCGTCCCAAGCCATACAGCACCGAGGCGTCCACCTGCAGGTAGGGGAACGAATCCGGATTGTTCAGACGGTTATAAATAACACCCGCGATCGTCGCGCGCTCCCCGTCCTGCTGCGCCTCGCGTTCGATCAGGGACGCAACCGTTACGATATCGTGCATCGACATGCCAAGGTTCTCGGCCCCTGCCTGGATCTCATCGTCATACTTTTCATCAAAGTTGTTGAGCATCTTGTTGAGACTGGAAACGACCGTGGAGTTCCCCTTGTATATCTCATAGGTGTCGGGGAATAGATACCCCTCCAGCCAGCCCTGCTTCGCCGGCTTTTCCTCCTGTAAAAACTCATGCTTGAACTCGTAATCGTTGAGCGCTTCGTCGATCGCTTCCTCCGTGCAGACGTGCTCATCAAGCAACAGCTGCTTGATCTGCATGGTCGAATAGCCTTCCGGCACGGTTATCTGGATCGTCTCCGTGCTGGTGGAATTTGCCAGCGTGTCGATGATCTGCCCGTAATCCATATTGGGATTGAGCGCGTAGGCGCCGGCCAAAACGCTCTCGTTATCCCCTTTCAGACGGACATACAGCTTGAAAATCGTGCCGTAATTAATCACGCCCTCATCGTCAAGCTGTTTGGCAAGGGAGAGAACGTCCGTATTCTCCGCAACGGTTATTTCTTTTACCGCGTCGTCCTTGACAAACGCAAACACGTCGTTTGCAACAAAAATCGCCACCAGCGACAGGACGATCGAAATGCCCAGCACGGCGATTACATACACAACCGTGCCCGCACACCCGCTGTTCTTGCGCCGCCTGCTCCGGCGGCGCGTTTGCTGTACCGGTTGGGTTTGCTGATTCTCCATGTTTTCCATGTTTTCACCTCATCCATTTCTCAAGGTTTTTTCAGATCCAGTGCAGCACTACTTTGACGAGAAACGCCGCGATAAAAGCTATAACACCGGGATTGCGCACGAGCAGGAACAGGTCGTACAGCCCCGCGCCCTTTTCCAGGTGCGGGATATACCCCTTTGCCAGCAGTCCTTCCGCCCCGCGCAGCGTCAGATACAAAAACAGCAGCAATACGATCGCATTGATCGCCGCGAAATGATTCCAAATGCCAAAGGCGGCATAAGTATCCGTGATCCAAAGGACAAAAACATAATACAGATTATTGACCGCGTGCGCAAGCACGGCCGGCCAAACGCTTCCGAACGCATACGTCAGATACGCATAGGCGATACCCGCCAGCAGCGGGCCGAAAAAATTCATCAGGCTGCCGTGCAGCATCGCAAACGCAAAGCCGCTGAACACCAGGCACGCGCCGGTGCCGACGCTTTGCTCCTGCGCGGCCATCAGCGCGCCGCGCAGATACATCTCCTCCACGGTCGCGCTCAGCGCTACGATCACCAGCAGCTTCCCTGGCAGCGTCATGCCGGTCTGCGGTGTGTCCAGCGCGGTTGCAGTCAGATCCGCTCCGGCAAGGCCGGCGATCTGGTATATCAGCAGGTTCAAAAAAAGCGACAGCACCGCCACCGTTACGCCGAGCTTAACCGTTACGCCGAGCGCCCCTTTGGGGAGCCGCCTGGGCCGCAGGCGCTGGCGGACCGCCTTCTGGTCGCGCAGAGAGACGACCGCCAAAACCATCGGCAGCAGAAAAGCCGCTGCCTCCGACAGCGCGGTCAGCGGCGCGCCGCCGCCGAGCCGTCCTGCCAGCCGCCCCATGCCGGTCAGCAGGCAAAAGCACAGAAACAATGACAGGCCGGGCAGCAGCGCGATCTTATTGTTTTTCATCCGTGTGCAGCACCCGCCTTTCGGTAAAAATCCAGCCGCAGCGCTGATCGAACGCCGTGCGCGGCAACCGTTCCAACAAACGCCCCTCCGCGCACAAGGCAGCCCGAATGGCCGGCGTCCGTATCATAAAGCGGTCGTAATATCCGCCGCCGTAGCCCAGGCGGTACCCCGCACGGTCGCAGGCCAGCGCCGGTGCGACAATCAGGTCGATACGCTCCGGCGGCACCTCCCGCGCAGACGCATCCGGCTCCAGAATGCCGAAGCGTCCCGTCCGCAGGCTGTCCAACGACGCGATATGGTACGCCCGCATCTCCCCCGCGCGGAGGCAGCGCGGCACGCAAACGTTTTTCCCCTCGGCAAGCGCCTGACGCAGGATACCATGCGTATCGATCTCATCCGGCGTGGATACATAACAGAACACGCATTGTGCGCGGGCAAAAACCGTACTGGCCAGCAGCCGCTCGGAGATACTCCGATCGGCCGCGGCTTTTTCCGCCCGCGGCTGCTCCATCCGCTGCTTCAGGAAAAAGCGGCGTAGCTCCGGTTTATTTTCCAAACGCATACAGCGCGGAATCCGCCACACGGCGGGCCTCCGCTTCACCGCAGAGCGCGGAGACGAGCGTACAGGCAAAATCCAACGCGCCGCCCACGCCGCACGCCGTGATGATTTTTCCATCCCGCACACAGGTCTGCCGAACTGCGGTCGCACCTTTCATTCCATCCTCCATGCCGGGGTAGCAGGTCGCCCTGCGCCCCTGCAGCAGCCCCATGCCGCCCAGAATGACCGAGGGCGCGGCACAGATCGCCGCAACGAATTTGCCATCGTCATAGCACTTCCGCACGGCATCCGTCACACGCTTGTCCGCATACAGGTTGGCCGTACCCGGCATTCCGCCCGGCAGTATCACCGCTTCCGCCGCATCCCAATCCGCTTCGTCCATGGAAAGCTCGGTTTCCACGCCGATGCCGTGAGAACCGTGTACGATTTTACCGGTCACGCCCACCAGCTTTACCTCCACACTCGAACGGCGCAGGAGATCGACCGGCGACAGCGCTTCCAGTTCTTCAAAGCCTTCTGCCAGCAACACATATACCATTGTTGTCACACACCTTTCAATTGAGCATTAAATTCATGTAGCCGCAGGAAACCGCCCTGGGCACATGCCATTTGATACAGCCCAGGGCCGTTTCCCGACCGCATGCCGTATAGGTGAACGCATCTTTCCGCAATACCTCCAGCAAGCCCTGCTCCCGCTCCGGCGTCATGCCGAATGCTTCCTGTGCGGTATCCTCCCAGCAGAACGCATAGGCAGCCAGCTTACCAGCCTCCCGCCAGCCGTACACGCCCTTTCCCAAAGCGTCGAACAGCGCTATCTGCCCCGCCCAGCAGGATGGGCTGCGCGCGATACGGCAGGGTGCGGCAAGCCGGTCATACAGCGCCGCGAGCTGTGGGATATCCTGTTCGGAAAGACGCTGCGGAACGCTCCCCCGCGTCTTTTTCACGATCTCGTGGCGCGCTATGCGAAAAAACGGCTCATAGCCAAACGGCCGGTAAAAGCCGAACAGCCACTCCTCCGCAGGGATAAGCGTGGAGGCAGTTCGTCCCGCCGCGCGGTCAAGCGCAAAGGAATGCTCCAGAAGCCGCGCCATATGTCCCTGCCGGCGATAGTCCGGATGGGTGCATGCCCCGTAAATATAGGTCGCTTCGGACACATCGCCCCCGCAGTCCAGACGGTACGGCAGCATTTGCACCATCGCGCACAGCGTGCTTCCCTCAACCGAGAGCAGCGTTTTCCCGATATCGAAAAAATGGGCGAAAAAATACGGATTGAAGCCTCCCTCGTCCGGAAAGCAACGCTCCCAAAGCGCTCGAACCGCGCCGGAATCCTCCGGTCCAGCAAAGCGGATCATTCCGCACGCTCCTTTGGCACGGCCGTGTATTTCACGCCGCGCATCACCGGATAATAGGATTTTTTGGCTTTCCGAAGCCCCTCTATACCGAGGTCTTCCTCTCTGTTGACGTATTCCACATCATCGCAGTTCCGCAAAACGAACTGCTGGTTGATCATTTGGTAAGCGCCCGGAATCGTATGGTCGGCCTTTTCGATCTGTACCACATACATATCCGGCGTTGCCCGGCATCCAAACGTGAAAGCGATCACTTCGCCATCCAGACGCAGCAGCCCGCCTTTGAGCGCAAGCGCGGAGAAGTTGTGCAGCGCCTGCACAATCGCGCAGGTTTCCCCCTGAAAGTCCCGATTCTGCGCACAGCCGTTCTGATTGCAC
Organism: Agathobaculum massiliense; assembly: GCF_900291975.1. Lineage (GTDB taxonomy): Bacteria > Bacillota > Clostridia > Oscillospirales > Butyricicoccaceae > Agathobaculum > Agathobaculum ammoniilyticum. The sequence goes on along the minus strand of NZ_OMPN01000001.1, from coordinate 51,839 downwards.
CAACGGATATGGTATCCAAACGCATCCTTGACGTTTTCCGGCGTCATATCCTCATAGCTCCATCTGCCCTCATACGCGGTTTTAAACCGGTTGACCAGATTGCGCTTGGACTGCAGCTTTTTTCCGGACAGGGTGCGCAGCTTTTCTGCAAGGTAAATGTAGTCATCCCCATCCTCATTATCGTGGGAGAAAAAATACTTTTCCGGCCGGACAGCTTCGATCCGTTCGATCATAGGCTCCGCTATGGATACCAGCTGGAACGGGATTCCCCGCTCCGCGGCGTCGGCTTCCAGCGCGTCTAGCGCGCCGCCCAGATCTCCCTCTCCAATCGGCGCCAAGTAACAGTCATGCCCGCCGTCAAGCGGCGTCATCTTGACCAGCAAAAAACCGTCGCGGAAGCAGATCTGCGTGCCATAATGACTACGCCACATAAACAGGTCGACAAAGCAACGCTCGCACAGATGGTAATTGTAATGGGCGCCGCAAGCCTCGACCGCCCGCTTGTCCTTCAGTGTGATTTCGCAAAATGGTAACATAAAAAATATCCTTTTCCTTATTGTCCCGCTGTCTCTCGCAGCTTTTGATAATATGCGCGTACTGCACCCGCCTTCCCGCAGGACATTTTACCCTCGGTGCAGGCGCCGTCCACGCACGCAGGCCCGCAGTGCGCGAACAGCGTCGGCGCGACCGCGTATACCACGCGGTACATTTCCTCTGCAAGCGCGCGGATCTCCCACTGCGCGCGGTTGCAGCAGCGCAGCTTAAAAAAGTTTTTCAGGCTGCGTGCATTGGCAGTCATCACAATGCGGGTAGCACAGGCATTCGGCAGCACATATCGAGCGTCCTCGATCGCGTGCTTTTCCGCCTGGCTGCGCGCCTGCTTCTCCGGAACGCCCTGCGCGAGCAGCTCCTCAACGTAGCCCTCCATCAGCGCGGCGGTCAGCGCCTCGTAGGTGCGCTGGTCATCCTCCATCGCCCGAATAAATTGTTCCCGCGCCGCTGGGATTTTATCGATCTCCGGCGGCACGACATACTCAAACCCGCGTTCCCTCACATACCGCTGGGACTGTACGGAAAACGAGGCCATGCGGTGCCGCGTGATCTGCGCGAGCAGCGAACGCGACACGCCCTCGATCGCAAATGTAAACGACACATGCTCGATCGGGCTTTCATGCCCGATCTCTGAAAGCATATGGACAAAACTTTGGGTTTTTTCCTCTGTCAATCCGTCCAGCACGCTGTCGACATCTGTGAAGGAATAGCAGTTCTTGGCCGCCGCCGCCACCAGCTTTTCCGGTTCGGGCGTGTGCGCCAACAGTTTCACTTTCATTTTTTATTTTCCTTTCCGTCCCAAAAGGCGCTCCCGAAACACGATAAGCAGGAATTTGGGCAGCTTCATCATACGGCCGATCCGGCTGGGCTGCTTGAGCAGGCGGTAAAACCATTCCAGCCCCAGCCGGATAAAAATATCCGGCGCGCGCTTTGCTTCGCCTGCGAAAACATCGAGCGAGCCGCCCAAGCCGCAGTACAGAGTGGCATGGATTTCGTCGATATGCGCGGAAATGAACTTCTCCTGCTTCGGCGCCCCCAGGCATACGAACACAGCGTCCGCGCCGCCACAGGCATTGATGGCCTCGACCGCTTCCTGTTCATCGGAAAAATAGCCGTCGTGCGTTCCTGCAAGGACCAGCCCGGGGTATTTTACGCAGAGGTTTCTGCCCGCCTTTTCTGCCACGCCCGGCTTTGCGCCGAGCAGGTAAAGGCGCATTCCTTCCTTTGCCATGGCAGCGGCAAGGCTTTCGGCAAAATCTATGCCGGCGACCTTGCCGCACAGCTCCTCGCCCAGGATTTTTGCGGCATAGATGATGCCGATGCCATCCGGCAATATCAGGGCGGCATGATTCACCACCCTCATAAAATCGCTGTCCTTTCGGCAAAGATCCACTATTTCCGGATTTGGCGTCACCACATACCCCTTTTGCCGCGCGCGGATCCGGCTCATGGCCAACTCCACCGCCTGCTGCAACGTTACGGCATGAAAATGCACGCCCAGAATTGAAGCGGTTTTCATCTCTTTGTCTCCCATATTTTCACATCATTGCTGCATAATACACATTCCAAATCTATTTTATTATAGCGCAGTTGTTTCAAAATCTCAAGCCTGCAAGGTATAAAACTGGATGATTCGGAAAATTGATGTAAAAAGCCAGGCAAAGCGCCTGACTTTTGGTGTTTTTCAATCTTTTTTGTCTTTCCGGCACGAACAGCCGCCTAGGCCGCAGTGCGAGATCACTTCATTGAGGTAAACGGACATTCCGGTGCAGAGGATTCCCTGCACCATACCATCGAACAGAGCGGCTGCCCAGTTTGCATACTCCCCGTAGCGGGAAACAGCCGACAGACAGGCCAGCATGACGCCGCAGCCGGTAAGGGCAAGTGGAATAAATTGATTGGGGAATTTTCTGATTGCCTTGAAAGCGCGCCCCAAGCAATACAGGACTGCCACCAGAATGGCATAATCCGCCTTGATATATTGCGAAACCTGCTCCAAATTCATTCACCTCCCATCCATTTTATGAAAGGAAGCGAAAAAAAGGAACGCCGGCCCACGGCCGGCGTTCCTCTCTGTCAACAATCAAAGTTGTGCGCGGATGAGCGCCCCCATCTCGCTGGTAGAGAGCGCTTTTTCCCCCGGCGCGGCGATATCCGCTGTGCGATGGCCCGCGTCCAGCACGGCCTCGACCGCGTTCTCAACCGCGTCCGCCTCGGCCATGAGGCCGAAAGAGTAGCGCAGCATCATCGCACAGGACAGGATGGTCGCGATCGGGTTGGCGATGCCTTTGCCGGCGATATCCGGCGCGGAGCCGTGAATCGGCTCGTACATGCCCTTGCCGCTCTCGTTCATCGAGGCGGAGGGCAGCATGCCGATCGAGCCGGTGATCATGGATGCCTCGTCCGACAGGATATCGCCGAACAGGTTGCCGGTCACGATCACGTCGAACTGGCTGGGATTGCGGACAAGCTGCATCGCGCAGTTGTCCACATACATATCCGAATATGCTACCTCGGGGTACTCGTCCTTGATGCGGTGCATGGTTTCGCGCCAGACGCGGCTGGTTTCGAGCACGTTCGCCTTATCGACCGAGCAGACCTTCTTATTCCGCTTCATCGCCATCTCGAACGCGCGGCGGCCGATGCGCTCGACCTCGTAGACCGAGTAGTTCATATCATCCGCGCCGGTCTCGCCCCAGCCCTTGTCGCTCTCGCGGCGGTAATGCCGGCCGAAGTATACGTCGCCGGTCAGCTCGCGGCAGACCAGGATGTCAAAGCCGTCGCCGATGATCTCGGGCTTGATCGGACACGCGTCGGACAGCGCCTTGTGCATCTGCGCCGGACGCAGGTTGACGAACAGGCCGAGCGCCGAACGCAGGCCGAGCAGCGCTTTCTCCGGGCGTTTTTCCGAGGGTACCTCGTCCCACTTAGGGCCGCCGACCGCGCCGAGCAGCACGGAGTCCGCGTTTTTGCATATCTCGATGGTCTCCTCAGTCAGCGGGATGCCGTTCGCGTCGATCGAACAGCCGCCCGCGAGCACCTCCTGATAGTGGAAGGTGTGGCCGAACCGCTCGCCCACCTTGTCGGGCACCTGCATGGCCTCGGTCACGATCTCCGGACCAATACCGTCGCCCTTGACGACTGCGATATTGTATTCCATCGGACTTACTCCCCTCTCTCTTTGAGCGACTTCAAAAGGCCGCCCGCCTGGATGATGCTCTGGATGAACGGCGGGAAAGCCGCCGCCTGATAGGTCTCGCCCTTGGTTTCATTGGTAATCACACCGGTGTCGAAATCGACCGAAACCGTGTCGCCCGCATCGATGCCGTTCGCCGCCGCCTCACACTCGAGGATGGGAAGGCCGATGTTGATGGCGTTGCGGTAGAAAATGCGCGCGAACGAGGCCGCGATCACGCAGGACACGCCGTTTTCCTTGAGGACAAGAGGCGCATGCTCACGCGAAGAGCCGCAGCCGAAGTTGCGCGTTGCCACGACGATATCACCCGGCTGCATCTTTTTGACGAAATCCGCGTCGATATCCTCCATCGCGTGAGTTGCCAGCTCCTTGGCGTCCGCGATGTTCAGGTAGCGCGCGGGGATGATGACGTCGGTATCGACGTTATCCCCATATTTGAAAACTCTGCCTTTTGCATTCATGGTATTGTTTCCTCCCTTACTTCAGTTCGTCGGGCGCGCAAATATAGCCTGCGACCGCACTCGCCGCCGCAACGGCCGGACTTGCCAGATAGATCTCCGAAGTGATATGTCCCATGCGGCCGACGAAATTGCGGTTGGTGGTCGAAACCGACCGTTCGCCGTGCGCCAGGATGCCCATATGGCCGCCCAAGCATGGGCCGCAGGTCGGGGTGGAAACGATTGCGCCCGCCTGGATGAAGATTTTGGTCAGCCCCTCCTCGATGCACTGGAGATAAACCTCCTGTGTGGCAGGGATGACGATGGTACGCACGCTCGGATGCACCTTGCGGCCCTTGAGAATGGCTGCTGCGGCGCGCATATCGTCGATGCGGCCGTTGGTACACGAGCCGATGACCGACTGCTGCACCTCGATATGACCCAGTTCGTTGATGGTCTTGGTGTTCTCGGGCAGGTGCGGACACGCGACCGTGGGCTTGAGGGCAGACAGGTCGATCTCGATCTCCCTCTCATATACCGCGTCCGGATCAGCCTCGAACACCGTGACCTCACGGTCCACGCGCCCCTGGATGTACGCCATGGTCTTTTCATCCACGGGGAAGATTCCGTTCTTCGCACCCGCCTCGATCGCCATATTGCAGATGGTGAAGCGGTCGTCCATGGATAAGGAGGCCACGCCCTCGCCCACGAACTCCATGGACTGATACAGCGCGCCATCCACGCCGATCTGGCCGATGATGTGCAGGATCACGTCCTTGCCGGACACCCACGGGCTAAGCTTGCCCTTGAGTACAAACCGGATCGCGCCCGGCACCTTGAACCAAGCCTTGCCCGTCGCCATGCCGGCGGCAAGGTCGGTCGAACCCACGCCGGTCGAGAACGCGCCCAGCGCGCCATAAGTGCAGGTGTGGCTGTCCGCGCCGATAATCAGCTCGCCCGGGGCGGTGAGCCCTTTTTCCGGCAACAGCGCATGCTCAATGCCCATCGCGCCCACGTCATAGAAGTTGACAATCTGATGTTTTTTGGCAAACTCTCGGCATTCCAGGCATTGCTCCGCGGACTTGATATCCTTATTCGGCACGAAGTGGTCCATCACCAGCGCGATCCTGGTGCGGTCAAACACCTTGTCAAAGCCGGCTTTCTCCATTTCACGGATCGCGACCGGACCGGTGATATCGTTGGCAAGCGTCAGGTCAACGTTCGCCTCGATCAACTGCCCGGCTCCCACGCTTTCCAGCCCCGCATGCTTTGCGAGTATTTTCTGTGTCATCGTCATGCCCATAACAGTGCTTCCCCCCTGTTTTAATCGATAAAGTACTTATTGATGCCATTGATGTAGGCCTTGATAGATGCCTCGATCACGTCGGTCGAAACGCCGCGGCCGGTAACGATCTCTCCCCCGTCAACGCTGATCTTGGCGATCGCTTCCGCCTGCGCGTCCTCACCATCGGTCATGGAGCGCAGCGAGTAATCCTCCAGCTCCACATCCTTGTCAACGATCTTATTGATTGCGCGGAACGCCGCGTTGATCGGGCCGTCCGACACGGCCGCGCGTTCGAAGGTTTCGTCGCCCTTCTTGACGCGGATGACCGCGGTCGAAGTGATGGTGTTGCCCGAGTTGATGACAAAGCGGTCCAGCGTGTAACGCTCCTCACCGGAAACCGGCACCGCGCCGACCAGCGCTTCCAGGTCGCGGTCCTTGATGACCTTTTTCTTGTCCGCCAGAGCTTTGAACTTTTCAAACGTCTTGTTGAGCTTTTCCTGATCCAGCGTATAGCCCAGCTCACGCAGCCGCTCCTCGAACGCATGGCGGCCGGAATGCTTGCCCAGCACGATTGCGTTCTTCGGGATGCCGACCGACTCCGGCGTCATAATTTCGTAAGTCTCCTTGTTTTCCATCACACCGTGCTGATGGATACCTGCCTCGTGCGCAAACGCGTTCGCACCGACGATCGGCTTGGTCGGCGCCACGGAAACGCCCGTGATGGTCTGGATCATGCGACTGGCGCGGTAGATCTGCGTCGTATCAATGCTGCAGGCGATGCCGAAAATATCCGCGCGCGTTTTGAGCGCCATAACGCATTCCTCCATGGAAGCGTTGCCCGCGCGCTCTCCAATGCCGTTGATTGTGCATTCGATCTGGTCGATGCCCGCTTCCACGCCGGCCAGCGAATTTGCGACCGCCATACCCAGATCGTTGTGCATGTGGCAGGAGAGTACAATATTTTCAATGCCCGGCGTATGCTCGCGCAGGTAGCGGATCCGCGCCGCATACTCCTCTGGAATCATATATCCGACCGTATCCGGAATATTAATCGTGGTCGCTCCTGCCTTGATTGCGGTTTCAAACACGCGGCACAGGAAATCCAGATCCGAGCGGCAGGCGTCCTCTGCGGAGAACTCGATATCGTCGCAGTATTTTTTCGCATAGGCAACATTGTGCGCAACCGATTCCACCACTTCGTCCGGCGTCATTTTAAGCTTATACTGCATATGCACCGGAGAGGTGGCCAAAAACGTATGGATGCGGGCGTTCTCTGCGCGGCGGATGGAATTCCACGCCGCATCGATGTCCTTTTCGTTGCAGCGTGCCAGCGAACAGATCGTTGAGCCGCGAACGATATCTGCGATCGCCGCGATCGCGGCCGCGTCGCCCGGGGAGGCGGCGGCAAAGCCGGCCTCTATGATATCGACCTTGAGCATTTCGAGCTGCTTGGCTACCTCGATCTTTTCGTTCAGGTTCATGCTACAGCCGGGGGACTGCTCACCGTCGCGCAGTGTTGTGTCAAATATTCGAATTGTTCTGCCCATTTTCTTGTCCTCACTTTCTTGTTTCAGGGTGTACAGGGACAAAAAAAACTTCGTCCCTTAATCCAAAATTAAGAGACGAAGCGAAAGCTCCGCGGTACCACTCTTGTTGCCGCATTCCTGCGACCACTCAGCGCGCATCTAACAATACGCCGCCCCTGTAACGGAGGGCCTCCGTTCCAGCCTACCGGCCAAAGGCTTTCAGCGGACAGCTCCCGGGCGAGTTTCACCGTTTTCTGACGCTGCCTTACACCGGCCGGCAGCTCTCTGCGGACAGGGACGCGGTTACTTTACCCGTTCATCACTTTTTTCATTATGTGACTATATTACTCTCTGCCCTGCGGCTTTGTCAAGTGCTTTTTCAGATTTTTCTTTGTGCCATTCGCTACATTTTGATAAATCTTGCTAAGCAGCGCTTTATCTGGTATAGTTACTGGTATAGCAAATACGATTTTCAAAAAACCTGCATCTGGCGAAGGGAGCACCCACGTGTTCGCCCCTCCGCCGCAAATTCCACTGAGAGGAGTTCCGCTGTGGAAGTTTTCTGGGATATTGTCCATACGTTTGATTATGAAATCCTGCTGCAGCTTTTCCAGCATTGGCGCGGCGGTGTGTCCGACGCAGTCTGGACCGTATTCTCCACCCTGGGCAACGGCGGCGCACTGTGGATTGCGCTGGCGGTCATCCTGCTCTTTTTTAGGAAGACCCGACGCGCGGGGGCCGCGATGCTCGCGGCCCTGTTGATCGGCCTGCTGGTGGGCAATGTTTTTCTGAAGGAATGGGTCATGCGGCCGCGTCCCTTTGTCACGCATCCGGAACTGACCGCGCTGCTCGACCCGGGCGATCAGTGGTCGTTCCCCTCCGGCCACACGCTGTCCTCGTTTGCCGCCGCAACAGCGCTCTGCTTTTTTCACCGAAAAGCCGGCGCTGCCGCTTATGTGGTCGCTGCGCTGATCGGTTTTTCCCGTCTTTACGCCTGTGTACACTATCCGACCGATGTACTCGCCGGCCTGTTGATCGGTATCCTTTGCGGCCTGCTTGCCGTGTGGCTTGTCGACCGTCTTTTTGACCGTATCCATGCCGCTCGTCTGAGAAAGGGTGTCCAATGAATCAGTATAAGCGCCTTTTAAGCAACACGTTTATTTTTGCGGTCGGCACATTCAGTTCCAAAATCCTTGTGATTCTGATGCTCCGTTTTTACACGGGTATCCTCACGCAGGACGAAATGGGCGTGGCGGACCTGATCGTCAAAACCACAAGCATCCTTTATCCGGTCGTGTCCCTGTCCATCGGGCAGGCGGTCATCCGCTATGGGCTGGAACGCAGGCAGAGCAAGCCCGAGGTGTTTACCATCGGGCTGCTTACCTTACTCTGCGGCTTCCTGATCTCCCTGCCGTTCCACCCCGCGCTCAGCCTGATTCATTATAAAACCTCTTTCGGCACAAGCGGTTCCCTGTTGGATTACCAATGGCTGATTTACCTGTATGTGCTGACCTCCTGCACGCAGAATGTATGCAGCCAGTTCATCCGCGCGCTCGGCTTTGTCCGCCTCTATGCGGTCGACGGCATCTTCCGCACGCTGATGACCATTCTGCTCAACATCCTCTACCTGAAGGTATTTGAGTGGAACATATTCGGCTATGTATTTTCCATTATCTGCGCGGACGCTCTCTCCACGGTCTGCCTGTTCCTGATTGCCGGACTGTGGAAATATATCAAGCCGCTGCAGATCAATTTCCACCTCTGGCGGGGCATGCTCGCCTATTCCCTGCCCCTTGTACCCGATGCGATTTTTGTTTATATTGTCGGCTTTTTCGGGCAGACCTTTCTGGCCAGCATGCAGAGCACCGCGGTCAGCGGCATCTACTCGGTCGCCTACCGCGTCCCCACGCTGATCGCGCTGGTAGCGTCCATATTTGTCGACGCTTGGCAGCTCTCCATGGTCAATGACAATTCCCGTCAGGAGCAGATCCGCTTCTTTTCCAACGTTGGAAACACCTACAGTTCAATCGTTTTCATTATCGCTTCGGGCGGCATCATGTGCGCCAAGCTGGCTATGATGATCCTCGCTGTTCCCAGCTACTTTATAGGCTGGATGTTTATTCCCCTGCTGGCGGTCGGCGCGGGGTTCAACTGTCTTTCCAGCTTCCAGAAAAGCGTCTATCTTTTGGAAAAACGCACGGTCCCCTCTTTCCTTTCCACCGCGTTTTCCGCGGTCGTTAATATTCTGCTCAACGTGCTGCTGATCCCGCGGTACGGCGGCATGGGCGCCGCCACCGCGTCCATGGTCAGCTATATCGGCCTGTTCCTCTATCGTGCGATTGACAGCCGCCGGTTCATGCCGATCCACTGGAATGTCAGGCGTCTGGGAGGCACCGTACTCCTGCTCGCCGTCCAGACCGCGCTCATGCTCACGGAGCCGCCGCTCTGGATCGTCTGGCAGCTGCTTCTGTTCGGTTTCGTATTCCTGCTCAACTGCAAGGAGCTGCTTCTCGGCGTAAAAAAGCTTTTGCACCGCGCGTAAGCAAATAAAAGCCGCAGGCCTAAGCCTGCGGCTTTTCAAATGGAAAAATCCAGCGACTGTCCCCTGTGGATCAAATCCTCGAGCGTCACGGAATCGACATACTGATTGATCGTATCAAATAAGCCGCGCCAAAAATCCAATGTGATACAGTCGCCCGCGCGCGAACATTCGACCGGCTCGCTCTCCAAACACGCGACCGGAGCGAGCGACCCCTCCGTGATACGCAGGATATCGCCGACCGTATATTCCGCCGGCGGTCGGGAAAGCTGGTACCCACCCTGCGCACCGCGGATCGACCGGACAAAGCCCGCCCGCGAAAGCTGCACAACAATCTGCTCCAGATATTTTGCCGATATCTCCTGGCGCCTGGAAATATCCCGTAGCGGGATAAAGCCCCCTGCGTCATGCTGCGCAAGGTCGATCATCAGGCGCAGCGCATACCTGCCTTTTGTAGAAATCTTCATATGGCATTCCCCTCTTTCCACTATTATGCCACAGAATTACTATGAATTCAAGCAGTAAAGCGCAGAGCTACCCGTTCACCGGTTTTTCATCTCCCGCAAAACGCTTTGAATATGTTCGCTTGCCTGCTGCACTTCCCATTTCAGCTCGGTCGCAGACATGCGTTCCGCCCCATGCCCCAGAATAATCATCTGCTCCATACCGTCCGAGGTCGCGACCCGAACCCGATGCTTGCGGGACAAGTCATAGGATGCCTGCTCAATATACATATCCGCAGTCTCCGCCTCCTTGGTGTAAACGACATCCAGGCCATGTAGCTTCTCGACCGAGCCGACGCCGCCCTTAACCTTATACGCGTCAAACACCACGATCAAATGGCACTTGCGCACGCTTTGATAATCGCTGAGCAGGTTGAGCAGCGCTTCCCGCGCGGCGTTGATGTCCCCCGCCGCGATGTCGTGCAGCTCGTCCCAGGAGAATATGATGTTGTAGCCGTCCACCAGCAGGTAATCCTCCGCGCGGATGCGGGTCACATACAGCTGCTCGAGCGTAGCGCTTTTCCTGCGGCTTTGCTGGAACGCCTCGAACCCCCGGTCCTTGATCGGGCCATAGGTGCGTTCAAACAACGCGCGAAGCTCCGCGTCCTCCTCCAGGCCCGAACCTGCTCGGGAGCGTGTCTGCCGTGCCGGCGGCGTATCCGTCTGTTCTTTTCCGCCGCCCAGCCGGAGGCCGCTGTCCAGATGCGCCTGCGCGGGTACTTCGTCCCATTTGACGACATGCCCCGCGCCATGCGAGCAAAAAACCGAATCCGGTGTGTTTTCCACGTCATGCGCGGCGTCGTATGCCGCCGCCGCGATCACTTCCGCCGCATTATGGCACGGCTCGTAGCCGGACAGCTCGCAGGAAAGCCGCCCCTCACCGCGCGTATACGCCGCAACCTCAGTCCAGTAATCGCGCAGGGTGGACACTGGCGCCTTTCCGGTCAGTACCGCGCGGCCGTCTTTGCTTTCCGGTATCTCAAACGAACCATCCAACCGCTGAATATCGCTCATCGCCCGCCCGACACAGCTTTCCGGCACCTCAAGTCGAAAAGCATAATACGGCTCCAAAAGAATGCTGTCCGCCTGCATCAAGCCCTGCCGCACCGCGCGGTAGGTCGCTTCCCTAAAATCTCCGCCCTCGGTATGCTTAACGTGCGCCCGACCGGTGAGCAGTGTGATCTTCATATCCGTGACCGGCGCGCCGGTCAACACACCGATATGCGTCTTCTCTCCCAGATGGGTCAGGATGAGCCGCTGCCAGTTCAGGTCCAACACATCGGTCGGGCAGGCGGAAGCAAACACAAGGCCGCTGCCCCGCTCGCCCGGCTCGAGCAGCAAATGCACCTCCGCATAGTGGCGCAGCGGCTCAAAATGACCGATACCAACAGCCGGCGAAGCGATCGTCTCTTTATAAACAATCCTGCCCGTGTCAAACTGCACGGCCGCCCCAAAGCGTTCCTCAATCAGCCGTGCCAGTATTTCCAGTTGAACCTCGCCCATAAGCTGCAGGTGGATCTCCGCAGACGCTTCATTCCACGATACCCGAAGCTGCGGGTCTTCCTCCTCCAGCAGCCGCATGTTTTGCAGCATCGCATGCGGGTCGCAGCCATCCGGCAGCCGCATCCGATAGGTCAGCACTGGTTCCAGCGCCGGTGATAGCGCGCCCGCCACGCTCCCCAGCCCCATGCCCGGCATGGTATGCGTCAGCCCTGTCGCCGCGCAAACCATACCGCATTCCGCTGTTTCCACCGTCCGGTACTTCATGCCGGAATAGATCCGAAGCTGGTTGACTTTTTCCTGCCAGCCGCCGTCCTCGCTGCCGCTGACCACCTCGCGCACACGCAGCGTACCGCCGGTCAGCTTGAGATAGGTCAGCCGGTTTCCCTGCTCATCCCGCGCGACTTTGAACACCCTCGCTCCAAAAGCCGCGCCATCCGCCGGCATGTCCGTATAGCGGTCCAATCCGTCCAGCAGGTCCTCCACACCCTGTAGATGCAGTGCGGAGCCGAAATAGCATGGGAAAACCGTTCTTGTCCGAATCAGTGCGGCAATATCCTTATCCCGCACGGCCTGTCCGTCCAGATACCGCTCCAGCAGCGTTTCATCGCATACCGCCAAGTTTTCTTCAAACGCCTGCCGCGCGGCGTTTCCGTTGAAATCAACGCAGCCCTCCCCCAGCTGCTTTTTCAGTTCGGCGAGCAGTCCCGCCCGCTCCGTACTAGCGAGGTCCATCTTGTTGACAAAAACCACTACAGGGATCTGATGCCGCGCAAGCAGTCGCCAAAGCGTATGGGTGTGCGCCTGTACGCCGTCCGTACCGCTGATCACCAGAACCGCATAGTCGAGCACCTGAAGCGTGCGCTCCATCTCCGCAGAGAAATCCACATGTCCCGGCGTATCCAGCAGGGTGACAGAGGTTCCCGCCAGATCAAAAACCGCCTGCTTGGAAAAAATCGTGATACCGCGCTCCCGTTCCAGCGCGGCCGTATCGAGAAAAGCATCCCTGTGGTCCACTCTGCCAAGCCTGCGCAGCACACCCGCCCGGTACAACATCGCTTCGGCCAGCGTGGTTTTACCGGCATCCACATGTGCCAGAATTCCGACGACAATTCGTTTCATAATTTCCTCATTTGCTGTAATTCGTTGTATTATAAAATTATTATAGCAAAAACACGGTGTTCGGACAAGCCGAATCCTCTCGCAAAGCGGGCCACGCGATCATCGGTCAAAAACACGAACAAATGTTTGCATATCTCAAATCTTTATGCTATACTGTAAACAGCGGGTGCGGAAGCCGCCGGACGCCCGCACACGCAACAGAAAAAAGGTGGGGTCGCTATGCAGGATGTCCTGAAAAACTTAAACGCCGCGCAGCGTGAGGCGGTCACAACGACCGAGGGCCTGATCCGCGTCGTTGCGGGCGCCGGCTCCGGAAAGACGCGCGCGCTCGCGCACCGGTTTGCCTATCTGGTAAACGAAGCTGGCATCCTGCCCGGCAATATTCTGTGCGTTACCTTTACGAATAAATCAGCGGGTGAAATGCGTCAGCGAATCCGCCAGCTTACCGGAGATAGCGACGCAGGCTATATCTGCACCTTTCACAGCTTTTGCGTATCCGTTTTGCAGGAGGACAGCCATGCCGTGCAGTATCCCAAGCGCTTCCTCGTGCTGGATAATTCGGATATCGACACCATGCTGCAAACCGTTTATGAGGAACGAAACCTCACCCTGCGCCATATGACGTTCAGCAGGGCGCGGGATATGATCGAAATACGCAAGCTGTTTCAGGAGCCGGACTATTACCAGGATATGCTGGCCATGCCGCTGGAGGGGCTGCGCGAGAAATATCTCTCTGCCGCCGCTGTGGAGGATATCATTTTTTACGGCTATCTGTATCAGGAAAAAAAGTGCTTTGGCCTAGATTATAACGATCTGATCAAATTTACGCTGTATCTTTTTGAGCAGGACGCCGGCATCCGTCTGAAATGGCAAAGGCGCTTGGAATATATAATGATCGATGAATTCCAGGATATCGACGAGCTGCAGTATAAGCTGATGTGCGTACTCTGCGGCTATCACAGGAACCTGTTCATCGTCGGGGACCCCGATCAGACGATCTATACCTGGCGCGGCGCCAATGTAAAATACCTGCTGGATTTTGACAAAGCGTTTCCGAACTGCAAAACCATCATGATGATGCAGAACTACCGTTCCTCCCCGCAAATCCTGCGGGCAGCCAATTCCCTGATCTCCAAAAATGTCCACCGCATCAAAAAGGAACTCCTCTCGACTTTGCCGGATAGCGGTCCGGTGTTTTTTCACCATGCGGAATCCGCGGAGCAGGAGGCGGAATGGATCGCCGCAAAAATCGCGGAGCTGGAGCAGCAGGGCGTCCCTTATCAGGATATTACAATCCTTTACCGTGCGCATTATGTAACGCGAACCTTGGAAGAAGTCTTTCGCAGGCGCAAGCTTCCCTATGTTATATACAGCGGCGCGCAGTTTTTTGACCGGAAAGAGATCAAGGACGCACTCTCTTACCTCCGCATGACGGCCTATCGGGACGACCTTTCTTTCCAGCGTATTGTCAATACCCCCAAACGAAACCTCGGTGAAAAGCGGATGCGCTTCCTGAAGCTCTATGCGGAACAAAACGGCTGCTCGCTGTACGAAGCGCTGCATCGTTGTTTGGAAGACGAACTGTTCCGAAACACGAAAGCGCGCCCGTTCATCCAGTTGATTGAGGAAACCGCGGCCAGATATGCCGGCAAGCCTGTCTCCGAGGTTCTCGGCATGCTGCTCAACCGGAGCGGCTATGAGGAAATGCTGCGGACGGAGGGCAATCAGGACCGGCTGGATAATTTGGCGGAGCTGAAGCAGTCCATCTATGAATATGAAGCCGCCTGCGGCGAAGAATGTACTTTGGAGGATTATCTTTCCCATGTCGCGCTTTTTTCCAACAGCGATACATCGGAGCGGCGCAATACCGTTAAAATGATGACCGTCCATACGGCAAAGGGGCTGGAATTCCCGTATGTTTTCCTCTGTTCGCTTTGCGAGGGCGTGTTCCCCTCTGTCAAAACGAAAACCCTGCCGGCCATGGAGGAGGAGCGGCGGCTCGCTTTTGTCGCCATGACCCGCGCGGAAGGCGGGCTGTTCCTATCGGACAATGCAGGCCGCAACATAGATGGCTCCTCCCGCATCCCCTCCCGCTTCGTTTTCGATATCGACCGCCTGCTGCTACAGTATACCGCCGAGCTTCCGGAAAGCCTTGTGGCCGAAGCCTCGGACCATATCCGCTTTCACCAGCGTCAGCTCAGCGCCTTGGCGGCCGGCCCTTCTTTTTCAGCGGGACAGCGGATCTCGCATCCTATTTTTGGCGACGGCGCCATCCTTGCCATCGATCGGGAAGCTTCCACCTACACCGTTCAGTTCGACGATATCCCAACGCCGCGCAGCATCTCCTTCCGCGTCCGGATCACACCGCTTTAGCGCGCTGGGAGCGCAGCCGCCTTTTTATCCCCATCCCCCTTTGCCTGTGAGGTGAGAATATGTCGACAGATACCCCCCAAGAGCGCACCTATATCGCGATCGACTTGAAATCATTTTACGCCGCGGTCGAATGTGTGGAGCGTGGCCTTGACCCGCTGACAACCAATCTCGTCGTAGCGGACGCCAGCCGGACGGCAAAAACGATCTGCCTTGCGGTATCCCCCTCCCTCAAGGCTTACGGGATCGCCGGCAGGGCGCGCCTGTTTGAAGTGCTGCAGCGGGTCGGGGAGGTCAACCGCAACCGGAGGCAAAACGCGCCCAACCATATCCTGGCCGGTGAATCCTGCGACGATACCGTACTGAAGGCCTCCCCGTCACTGGCGGTTGGGTTTATCACAGCGCCGCCTCAAATGGCGCACTATATTGAATGGAGCGCCCGAATCTACCAGCTCTATCTGAAATATATCGCACCCGAAGATATCCATGTTTATTCCATAGACGAGGTATTTATCGACGCGACAGACTACCTGCCCTATTACGGGCTTTCCGCGCGTGAGCTTGCGTCGATGATCGCCCGCGATGTGCTGCAGACGACCGGTATTACTGTGACCGCTGGAATCGGAACCAACCTTTATCTGTCCAAGGTCGCCATGGATATCGTCGCAAAGCATATCCGGCCGGACAGCAAGGGAGTGCGCATTGCGCGCCTGAATGAAATCACTTACCGTCGCCTGCTATGGCGGCATCAGCCTCTGACCGATTTCTGGCGTGTGGGGCGGGGCTACGCCAGAAAGCTGGCGCAGCACGGGATATACACTATGGGCGATATCGCGCGCTGCTCCCTCGGCAAGCCGAATGATTATTATAACGAAGACCTGCTCTATCAGATGTTCGGCATCAATGCGGAGCTGCTGATCGACCACGCATGGGGCTGGGAGCCCTGCACCATCGCGGATATCAAAAGGTACCGCCCCTCCTCGAAAAGCATTTCTTCGGGGCAGGTATTGAAATCCCCCTACAGCTTTTCACAGGCCAGGCTGGTGGTGCAGGAAATGGCAGATCTGCTCGCGCTCGACCTGGTCGGACGCAGGCTCGTCATCGACCAGATCGTCCTGACCGTCGGATATGATCGGGAAAACCTGACCCATCCTGAAACGCGTCGGGCGTATCACGGTGCAGTCACCGCAGACCGCTATGGACGGACAATCCCCAAGCATGCGCACGGAACCGCCAACCTGGACCGGCATACCTTCTCCGCGCATCTTATCTCCAATGCCGTTCTGGAACTGTACGACCGCATTGTAAACAAAACGCTTACCATACGGCGGATCTACCTGTCCGCAAACCATGTGCTTGAAGAAGATGCGGCGATACACCAGCCGACTTTCGAGCAGCTTGATCTTTTCACCGATTATAACGTATTGTCGCAGCAGCGCCGGCAGCAGGACGCCCTGTTAGCGCGGGAAAGGAAAATGCAGCAGGCTGTGTTATCCATCAAAAGCAAACATGGCAAAAACGCGATTCTGAAAGGCACCAGCCTACAGGAATCCGCTACCGCGAGGGAGCGCAACTGCCAGATCGGAGGGCATCGGGCGTGAAAGGCGTAAACCGTTATGGGCAGGCGGACAAAATCCGCCGGTATGACGATATCCTCAAACGGCCGCATCACAGGTCTTTAAAGCATCCCTCCATGCCGATGCTGGACCGTGCCGCGCAGTTCGCCCCGTTCGCCGCGCTGACAGGGCATGGCGATACGCTAAAGGAGACAGCACGGCTCACCGACCGGAAGATTGATCTGGACGAAAACGAAAAAGCCGTGATCGATAGGCGGCTACGGCTCCTGCGGGAGCGTTCCGGTCAGCATCCGCATATCGCCGTCACCTATTTCATCCCAGACAGAAAAAAAGAGGGCGGCGCTTACGCCACAGTATCCGGTACAATCAAAAGGTTTAACGAGCATGAAAGAAAGATTCTATTGATGGATGGCACTGTTATTGCGATCGACGACCTCCTCGCAATCGAAAGCCCCTTATTCCGCGGCGTCGATATATAGATGGAAACACATTCTCCCCAACAGACAATCTTTTTCTGTCCCGTTTTTCCATTACTGCAGACCTAACCGGCTGCTATGGATACGCCGTCGAGCCTGCTGCATTTTGCCGCCACACCGGTATCCAGTGCCGCGTTTCACACATATTCATAGGAACGGCATGGCAAAACACAAACGGATAATTCGCACATTAAAACTGTTTTTTTCGTTTTTTATATGAAATCACAAAGTAATTTTTGATTATCTTTTCAAAAGTTCTTATATGCCGGTATAGCCTATTGTTACAGGCTTTTCCGGCATTTTTCATTGTGGAAGATACTCTCAAATCTTTTTATATCCCCGTATGTTTTTGTGTTCAAAAGTAGTATGTGGAGTAGTAAATTCTCCGTTTACTACTTATGCAATCAACCGCTTCATTTCTGTTATCGACGTTTCGGAAGTCGTATGCGCGTAATAGTTCAGCGTCATATTGATGTTGGAATGTCCCATGATGTACTGCAATGCTTTAGGGTTCATTCCCGCATTTGCTAACGTGGTGCAGAATGTGTGGCGTAAGGTGTGCGGTGTCATTACCTTTGGCAATGCTACCTTTTGCATTTTGTTGTATTTCCTTACAAGCCCCCGGAACATACTTTCATAGTTGACTGCCACTTTTGGCAAGCCGTTCCGATTAAGGAACAGAAACTTTGTGTAGCCCTCCAAAATAACAGGCTGTGCATATTTCCGCTTGTTCAGCACCCGCTGAAATGCTTCCAACACTTTTTCACTCATAGGAATAACCCGGTTGCCGCTTTTTGTCTTAGGCGTTTCCACATAGTAGCCCACGTCTGCAATCTTCAAAAGTTGGTGGTCTACATTGATAAGCTGTTTCTCTAAGTCAATGTCAGCTTCCGTCAGTCCGCAGAGTTCCGAAATACGAAGTCCTGTCCCTAATAGTATGATAATCTCGTCATAGTATTTCTGATAGACTTTATCATGCTGCACAAAGGACAGGAAAGCCGCTTCTTGCGTAGGGGATAGAGGTTCCTTTGGTTCCGTATCATCTTCAAGAACGGTGTTCAACTGGAAGTCAAACGGATTTTTACGAATACAATCGTCCTGTATAGCTGTGTAAAAGGCAGCCTTTAATGAACGCTTGTGGTTGTTGATAGTCTTGAAGCCGTAACCTTTTTCTTTCATGCGTAACGCCCATTCCTTTGCGTCGGAGAGCTTCACATTTTCAATCCGGCAGGCTCCAAGTTTATCCTCCTGCAAAATCCGCATGAGCTGTTTTCGCCCCTGCTTTGTACCATACCGCACATTTGCCCGATGGCGTATCTGCTTTGCATAAAGTTGGCAGACCGTCATTTTCTTTCCGATATGGTCGATACCGTCGTCAAGGTCTTTTTGGATTTCTTTCTCTTTTTCCCTCAACGCTATATCGTCGCGTTTTCCTGCCGGGGTTTTGTCCGTAGGTACTAACTTCCAAGAATACACAAACTGCGGTTTCCCAAAGGTATCTATATATTTGTAGGCATATCTCCCGTCTTTTCTCTGGCTCTCTCCGGTGCGGAGAATACGATTTTTATTATCCCGTCTTTTTTCCGACATCGTTATGCTCCTTTCCATAATGGAAAGAGCCTTGATATGCTTGACTATATTGTACCACATTCAAGGCTCGATTTCACTATCAGATTGCGTCCACCGTATCAATCATTTTTTCAAATTGCTTCCGCTTAATCTGAATACGGTTTCCGTTCATCATTACCCAGTCCGGGACGGGATTTTCTTCTGCCAGTTTCCGCAGCTTGCTTTCTCCGATACGAAAATATTTTGCTGCTTCTTCTATGGTAAGCGTGTACTTTTCCCAAATCGGCACGTCGTTATTGTTCAATTTGTCGTCCCCCTTTCTTAATGGGTCAAAAATCAATCTGTAACATAGGCTTTAATCGGACGGCTATTAGCGTAACCTCATGGGACTTGCACCCCTCCGGCGGTCTGCCGAAGCCCTACCCATTGCCTGCGACGCTTCTAACGCTCGGACTATGGCTATAAGGAAGTATCATTATGTATTCTGTGTGTTATCGCCCGCAGGCTGCTATCCCTGCTTTACGGTGTGGTATTTCTCGCTCGCTTTTCTATTAAGAGAAAGGTCATGGCGTACCCACCGCATGGCTCGGCACAAAAGGAACGTATCCGATTTGCCTTATGCTGCGTCGCCGTTCTATTGCGCCGCTTTCTTTATCAAAGAGCAGGGGGCTGTCTTGCGGTATGGAACGGAAAAGGGGAAAGAAGCGTTCCAATATCGCGTAGGTTATTCAGCCCGAAAAGTGAGGATAGCCCTCATCAGTCTTGCTTGCAGCCGTTCCCGAATATCCTCGTCAACGCCATAATAGACATTGCCGCGCTCATCGTAGAGCTTCCGCATGGAAAGACTTGCTATGTAGCCGCTGAAATGCTGCAAGACCATTTTCATAGCGTCCGGGTCGCCTTTGCTCGCCGCCAAAATAACGGGATAGGGAACAAGGGCATTTTCCGGGTAGTCGTTTTGATTACCATTCGTTCCATTCATTAGCGTGTTCCTCCAAATATTTCTTTAACAGTTCAAAAGAGCTTGTCCGTCTGTACTGTATCGTGCTGCGCGACGTATTGAACATTTTTCCGATTTCCACGTCAGTCATGCCCTCGAAATAGTACAGAAGTATAGCAGTTCTCTTTTCTTCCGGCAGGGTGCGTATTGCTTCAAGCAATAACTTCGGGGTTATTTCTTTTCCTGCCATTTGATAAGTCGGCTCGGCTGTTTCAGCTTGAAAATATTTATCCGTAGTGTAAAGCTGCCGTTCCTCATGCAAGGCAAGGTCACAAAAAGAAACTTCCCGTTTCCTGCGTCGCCGGATTTCATCATGGGCGTTACAGGCTTCGTTGTGTAGCACCCGTTTACAGAAACTTTGAAAGACACATTGCTTCTGAAATTCTCTGCGATTAGGTTCCATGTAATCACCTCCTTTCTGCCGAAAGGCGGTAGTACCTCCCCTTTTCGCGGGATAATACAGACGACTTTTTCAAACGCCGGACGAAAGCGAAAATTTCTTTGAAAAATCTTCTGTAAAATGCAAAATGCGCCCATCTGCAAACGGCAGACAGGCGCATAGGAATAATAAAAAGTATTTAGATGATTTGATAGTTCATATCTAAGGATAGAAATATCCCCGGTGGCGGTCGGGCTTTTTTTGATAAGCTGAAAGGTGTCGTACTTTGTCGATACGCTCTATATATCATGGCGGCTACCTCCATTAGCCGCCGTTTTTTTACAGTGTTCGGGTCGTCGTAGACTTGCCGATAGGCAAAAAGAAAGCGGCGGCTCTGAAAATCAAAGCCGCCGTAATTTAGAAATAGCGCGTGAAGATACCTCTGCTTTGCGACGGCTTTTTTTCTTTTGCCGTCGTCCGGCAGATTGTAGTTCTATTCTTTACCTATATGCTATATGGAAAGTTTGTAGATTTCATAAAGATTTGAAAAAATAATGAGCGATACCGCAGTACCGCCCACTACTTTTAATATGGAATTTTGATAATAACCTGTGCGCCGCCAGTCTTTTTAGAATTGCTTAAAACAAGCTGCCCGCCATGTTGCTTGATAATGCTGCTTGTGATATAAAGTCCCATACCAAAGTGCATATTAGAAGTACGGCTTTTGTCGCCCATGAAAAACTGTTCCTGTGCATGATGTAGGGCCTCCGGCGTGAAGCCGCCTCCCTCGTCCGTTATAGATATATGCAAAAAGCAGTCAGTTTTTTGCACCGTTACATAAATTGTCCCCTGTGGTGGAGAATAGTCTAACGCATTGCTTATCACGTTCATAATTGCCCGTTCCAACAGCAGCTTATCCGCCTTGAGTGTACCCAGGTTAACCCCCGTTTCCAGTTGCAGACAAATTCCTTTGGTAAGGCATAAAGAGCTTGCCTGCGCTTCAATCTGGCCCATGTAATCAGCTATATCAAATCTCTCCAAATGAAGCTGATACCCGGCGACTGTCTGGGAAATGTCAATTAACGCTTTAATATAAATGCCTATCCGCTCGGAGCTTTCAGTGATGTAACCCGCATATAGACGTTGTTCGTCGTCAAGCTCCGTTTCATTTATCAAATCAATATTTCCTTGAATGACGGTCAGAGGTGTTTTCAAATCGTGAGCGAGTGCTGCAATCTGTTCTCTCTGTAACTGTTCCGCGTTCCATTGCTTCTCTAAAGATATTTTCAGATTATCTTTCATATTTGCAAAAGAACAAAGTACATCCTCAAATTCTTTGATTTTTGAATGTCCCACTTCAAAACCAAGATTTTGTTCTGCTACCTGCCTTGTCGCTTCAAAAAGTGGGGAGAGCTGCGTCCTCATATTTTTTGCAAACTTCGCTGTCAATATCACGCATACTGCAATACAGTTGATTGCTATAAAAATATAAAGTAGAATTTCCGGTGAGGGAAAATGCTCATAAAGCCATTCATTTGTAAACTGTGAACCTATGTAATATTGCAGCACCACATATTCATTTTCGCGGGTCACAAGCAAATACTGTTTGTTGAGGTTTGTATTTATCTTCCCGGATATTGCGTATTCCATAGCCCGGTCCAAATCGTCACCCTCTAAGGTCGTTTCCGTCACTTGATAATTTTTATCCAGCACCAAATATTTACAGCCCATAGGAAGCTGCACATCTGCCAAATCCGGCGTTGCGGCAATAACAGGAGCAAGGTTTTTTGTGATGCGTTCTGAATAATCCGCATAGGTAATAAGCTCTGTACTGGTTCCGGCTAAAATAAGACTGAATGGTATTGCCACCGCACCTATTAGTCCAATCAGCAGCATACATAAGAATTTCCAAAAAGACGCTTTCAGTGATGTTGTTTTTTTCATTCCCATTTATACCCAATCCCCCAGACTGTCGCTATCGGCTGAATATCCAGTTTGTTCAATTTTGACCGGATATTCTTGATATGAGTAGAAATTGTAGAATTATCACTGTCGCCCTCTAAGCTGAAAACAGCTTCGTAAATTTGTTCTTTTGAAAATACCTGTCCTTTATTCCTTGCAAGATATTCACAAATCAGATATTCGCTTTTCGTTAAGGCAACAGGCGTGTTATCCACCCGTAATTCTTTTGCAGATAAATCAATTTTTATGCGGTCAAAGGTAAGTGCGGTATGTCGTTCCCTACGTTCACGCCGTAAGTGGGCGTTTACTCTCGCCCGCAATTCTGCAATGCGAAATGGTTTTGTCAGATAGTCGTCTGCTCCCAGACCAAGCCCAAATGTGATGTCATGCTCCATTGTCTTTGCTGTCAGAAAAAGAATAGGACAGTCTACAAGGGAACGAATTTTATCACAATAGGAAAAGCCGTCTACATCTGGCATCATAATATCCAGTATAATCAAGTCATATCTGTTCAGCTTATCAAGTGGTACTTGTGCGGCAGAGGTATAAGCGGTCACGAAATGTCCGTCCTTTTGCAGCCCGTTTTTGACAAGCTCTAAAATAGCCCGTTCATCATCAATCATAAGGATTGCCGCCATATTGTTGCCTCCTTTCGTTGTCCTTTTTAGTATAGCACAAGCTACAAGGGCAGGAAAGCTGTCATTGTCGCTTTGCAATATAGTAGTTATTATTTACCTCGACCGCAACAGCTTCCGCTTTATCGGTTCCGTAAATCTCATAGACATCTGTGTAAAACCAACACTCTCGCCCCTGTCCGGCATTTTCCCCGTACCAGTCAATCTTGCTTAAATCTTCTTTTGACAAAGGGATTTTCGTTTCTGTATCGAATGTAACACTTTCAGCAAGAATATCAATGTAGCTGCCTAATTCATCATCTGATACCATATCAGACGTTACTTGATAAACCGCCCCGCCCCAAAGAAGCTGTGTCGCATTTTCTGGATTGACTTCAAAGCTGTCATTTATAGATTCTTCTGTTTTCTTAAAATCAAAAACAGTATCGCTATCTTTGACATTTTTGCTGATAACAGCTTTATGATACCCTCCGTTTACATCTACAATAAGATAATCGTCTGCGTTAGGAGCCGCATATACATTGAGAAAAGGAATAATGTAAGCGGCTTTTGGTGCTTTCTCCGCCAAATCCGCTAAGGATTGAAAAGTCACCGTTTCAACATTTTCTTGCAGCAATATTTTTCCGTTCTCGTCTATGGCAGCAAGCTGCCGGATATATCCAATCCATTCTCCAAGCCCGCCATTTGATACGGTATCTGCCAAAATGGTGTAATCGTTACCTTTATAGGAAAAACGTGTTACATTTTCCGTATTCAAATAGCATTGTTCCTTGTCACTGGAATATTCTTCGATTCTGTCCTGTAAAGTACAGCCTGCAAGAGAAAAGCATACAACAAAAGCAAACAGCAAGACGATAACCATTTTTCTATTTTTATTCATAATTTTTCCGTCCTTCCCAATGAGAAAACCATAATAAGGTCAGCAACAAGCCACCTGTCGTTAATGCTGCAATCCATATTTTTTCCGTTCCATAGTTGAAAATTTGTCGGCTCAAAATATCCTGTACCCAATTCATAGACCATGCAAAGGGGATATACCGGGCTACACCTTTCAGCTCAATATTGCTATACAAGATACATTGCAGACTTTCAAACACGCCCCAAAACAAGGATAACCCTAATCCAAATTTGAAGCTAAGGAACAGGTGCAAGATGTATATTATCAAATTACAAAAGACCATCCCGGCGGCGGCTCCAATCAGCATTCCGAGCTGCACTGTATCAGCCATTCCCAAAAGATGTATGCCAATCACAAATAACAGGAACAGAAAGAACAATGCAAATACCCCTGAACTATAAAGATAAGTTAATTTTGCAAGCATATTTTTGTGTCTGTTTGGTACAGCAAGCAGCGTTTGGAAGTGTGAAGCCTTTTCTTCCAGTGCAACGTTCAGACCAACAATAACGCTTATCAACAACGGAAAAAACGTTGTCGTAATTTCCAATATCATTTTGAGCTTTTTACTGTCTTCGGTGCTGGCATACTGGGAATAGTAAGCAAGAAATAACAATGCCCCCATAACGGGTACACAAAAATGAATAGCCCAAAACGATGTATGCTTCGTTTTTTCCTGTTCAGAACGAAGCGCATAAATAAAACCCATTTCTGTCTACCTCCCTTTGGAAAAATCCTTTGCGTCGGCATAGGATAAAATAAGAAACAAGAGTATTGACAATGAAATGGAAATCATAATGGCTATAGAAAATCCACAATTCCCCGCATAAGTTCCGTTTATTTCAATTCCCATAAGTGGCTCTGCCAGTTTTGCTGCCCAACAATACGGTACAAACCACCATGCTATTGTATTTCCTAATGCGGTAGCAGTAGATAGGACAATCCCAAGTATTGTATTTAACACAATCGGCACAAACATTCCCGTTTTGCGTGCTAAGTACAGACACAAAGGGATTTGCCAGACAGACGCAAGGATAATTCCGATACTTCCTGTAATGCTGTGTAAAAGAGAATATACTGCCGTTGCCGGAGCAATGATATTACTGATAGAAATAAGCAATGCTAAAAATATCGCTGAAACAAGCAGTTTTTCGACTAAGATAATGCCCTTAGCAAATTCAAATCTCGAAAGATTTACAGGCATAGAAAATACTGAATAGTATTTCCCGGCGTTTTCTTCTTTTCTGTGTGACAAAGAACACAAAATTGCGATTGCTCCCGGAAGCAGGAACGCATACCACCAGTAAAGCGTCATGTACTGATACCCCATATATCCACCCATAAGCCACGCAAAAATAGCCGTAATTAGCGGAACAATGAAAATCAGTTTGTTCGATATTGTCCTCTTGAATTTCAAATGTTCTGATTTTAGATAGTCCATGCCTTAACCCTCCCTGTGATTGCTTTTTACAACGTCCATAAAAAGCTGTTCCAAATTTTCGTTTGCATTAAGTTTCCCCTCATAACCTAAGACGCCGCCCGCAATAATGCCGATGTGGTCAGCGGTCTGTTGTACCTCGGAGAGAATATGACTTGATAAAATAACGGTAATACCCTTTGCAGGAAAGGAACGGATAAGCTCTCTAAGTTCTTCAATCCCAATCGGGTCAAGCCCGTTGGTTGGTTCATCAAGTATGAGCAGCTTCGGGTTGTTTAGTAATGCAACTGCAATTCCAAGACGCTGTTTCATACCAAGAGAAAACTGTCCGGCTCTTTTCTTGCCTGTTTCCGTCAGCCGGACGATTTGCAGCACTTCGTCAATCCGCTTATCTGTCAGCCCTAAAATAGTAGTCCTTACTTTCAGATTTTCATAGGCGGTCAAATTTTCATAAAGCGGCGGCATTTCAATTAACGCTCCGATATGGTTTAAGTCGCTGCGTTTCCATGCGTGGCCGTCAAACTCAATACTCCCAGATGTGGGCCTCAAAATACCTGTTATCATTTTGAGTGTTGTAGATTTTCCGGCTCCGTTTGGTCCTAACAATCCATAGACGGAATTTCTTTCAATGTTCAGCGATATGTTATTTACGGCTGTCTGCCCGTTGAACGATTTGCAGAGATTTGTTGTTTTCAAGATTATACTCATATTTTGTACTGTCCTTTCTTTTGATTATGCTAAAAGGATAACTGCAAATTTTGAAGATTTCATAAAGAATATAGAATTTCTTAAATACATAATAGGAAATATTTTGGCTAATGATATGTACTGTGTAAACATATCCAAGAAGAAAGAGGAACAGTAAAATGTAACTGGGTGAATAAATATGGCAAAAAGACCGGTAGAAAAATATGACTTCAAGGCATTTGGAGAAGCTATAAAAGCTGCGCGGACGGGGCGCAAAGAAAGCCGCAAACAGGTAAGTGATGAAATGTATATTTCTCCTCGCTATCTTGCAAATATCGAAAACAAAGGACAGCACCCCAGTCTGCAAATCTTTTTTGAGCTTATGCTCCGTTACAATATATCCGTAGACCAGTTTCTTTTAGATACGCCTGCCGAAAAAAATACAAAGCGGCGGCAGCTTGACGCTCTGCTTGATGATATGAGCGATAACGGCATACGGATTGTAACAGCAACTGCAAAAGAAATTTCAGAAGTCGAAAAAGAGGACAAATAAATGTCCAGTAAATTAAATAAGATTTAGGAAGCGTTGTAATCTTTGCAGATTGCAGCGTTTTTCTTTTGCTCTTTTTTGGCATACTGGGAGTTCCGTTGTAGTGATAAGTGAGGAAAAACTTTCTTAGCAAGCATAGGAAAAGAGTACCCTTTTCCGTATTTTCGCCCTCTTGCCCTGCGGTGCGTCGGTTGAAAATTGCTTGTTGGGAAGTGTCCCAAACCCTCGGAACGGAAAGGAGCGATTGCATGAACGGACGCAAAAGAAAAGTACAAATCAAATTCTATGTAACAGAGGAAGAACGGGCGTTGATTGAGCAGAAAATGAAGCTCGTCCCTACCCAAAACATGGCGGCGTATCTTCGCAAGATTGCCATTGACGGCTATATCATTCAGACAGACCATAGCGATATAAAAGCCATGACAGCGGAGATACAGAAAATCGGGGTCAACATCAATCAGATTGCAAAGCGTGTCAATGCGACAGGCAGCGTCTATCAAGAGGACATAGAAGAAATAAAGGGGGTGCTTGCGGAGATATGGCGGTTACAAAGATTAAGCCTATTAAAAGCACGTTGAGCAAAGCCCTTGATTATATCCAAAACCCGGATAAGACAGACGGGAAAACGCTTGTGTCCTCCTTTGGGTGCAGCTATGAAACGGCAGATATTGAGTTTGAATATACTTTGTCGCAGGCTCGGCAGAAAGGGAACAACTTAGCCTTTCATCTGATACAATCGTTTGAACCGGGAGAGGTGGACTGTGAGAAAGCCCATGCAATCGGAAAGCAGCTTGCCGATGCAACAACAAAGGGACAGCACGAATACGTCCTAACTACCCACATAGACAAGGGGCATGTCCATAACCACATCATTTTTTGCGCGGTCAACTTTGTTGACTACCATAAGTACAATTCCAATAAGCGCAGCTACTACGGCATACGGAATATGAGCGATAAGCTGTGTCGGGAAAACGGGCTGTCCGTCGTCGTTCCGGGCAAAGGCAGCAAGGGAAAGAGCTATGCGGAATATCAAGCGGAAAAGACGGGAACAAGTTGGAAAGGCAAGCTGAAAATTGCCGTTGATACGCTTATTCCCCAAGTAGCAAGTTTTGAAGAATTGTTGCAGCGGTTACAGGCAGCGGGCTATGAGATAAAGACGGGAAAATATATCTCCTGCCGCGCTCCCGGACAGGAACGGTTTACCCGCTTAAAAACCCTCGGTGCAGACTATACAGAGGAAGCAATCAAAGAACGGATTGCAGGCAAGCGCACAAAGGCGGCGAAAGCTCCCGAAGAGCAGCGCGGCGTATCGCTGCTTATCGACATTGAAAACAGTATCAAGGCACAAGAGAGCCGGGGCTATGAACAGTGGGCGAAAATCCATAATCTGAAACTGGTTGCAAAGACTATGAATTTCTTGACGGAACATAAGATTGAGCAGTATGCAGATTTAGTCAGTCGGATTGAGGACGTAAATGCGGAAAATGAAAAGACAGCAGACGCATTAAAGGGTGTGGAGAAGCGTCTTGCAGATATGGCGGTGCTGATGAAGCACGTTACCACCTACCAAAAAACAAAAAACGTCTATGAAGCATACCGCAGGGCAAAGGATAAGGACACATACCGGGCAAAGCAGGAAAGCAGTCTGATACTCCATGAAGCGGCGGCAAAGGCATTGAAAGCGGCGGGTGTTACCAAGCTCCCCAATCTTGCCGCCATGCAGGAAGAATACGGGAAGCTCCAAGCGCAGAAAGAAGCCCTTTACACTGATTATGGCA
The DNA here is from genome assembly GCF_900291975.1 of Agathobaculum massiliense. GTDB lineage: Bacteria > Bacillota > Clostridia > Oscillospirales > Butyricicoccaceae > Agathobaculum > Agathobaculum ammoniilyticum. Next base: position 23,863 of record NZ_OMPN01000001.1, on the reverse strand, counting down.
AGTTGAAAAAACAGGTCAAGGAATACGACGTTATCAAACAGAACATAGACAGTATTTTAAGACTGGAAAAAGAACCGGAACGGGGCAGGGAAACCGAACGCTTACAGTAGAAATATCTATAAAAGCGTGGTAGGATAAAGGTATTCCAATATAGACAGGAGCGTGAAAACATGGCAGACCAAACGATACCCGATTATGAAACCATACGCGCCGCCGTTACCGGAGAAACATGGGCGGTGGAAAAGGTGCTTATGTGCTACAAGGACGAAATCGACAGGCAGGCAACTGTAAAGAAACGTCAACCGGACGGAACATTCAAACTGGAAATTGATGAAGATATGCGCCAGTATATCACAATGAAGCTGATAGAAGCCCTCCCCCAATTTCCCCTTGAAGAAATGGAAAGAGAGGAAAAAAGAAATCGGGACAAAAAATCATAAAAAGGTAGACGGGAAGCTGCTGCGGACAGATAAGCAGTTTCGACATTTGAAACAACGGCAAAAAGAAACTATCAGTACATGGCTTTATGAAGAATACCGCCGCCTTTGGATAGAAAAGGGACAGGAGCCGCATAAACGCAACAACCGGGAAATCGTTGCCGCTGTTATGGAACGGATAGAAGCTGCGGGGATATGGCTGCCGGAACAGGAAGTAACAAAATATTTTTACCGCAGGAAAACCCATTACCGGAACCGGATAGAAAAAGAATTACAGCCGAAACCGGAAATGCAGGATAAAGACAGTCAGACACAAAAAGAACAGGGCGCAGGAAGCCAGTAATGACCTCCCGCACCCTGTTCTTTTATAGGTACTGATTTTAAATTGTTACGCAGTAGAACCCTGATTTCAAGGGAAAAGGTATTCCGTATCGCCTATGCCAGTTTCACGCCGTTTATGCCCTGTAAATCAAGGCTTTTTTCGCCCTTATTGCGTAACCGCCGCACGTCGTTTCCTCATGCGCTCCGCTGCCTGTCTGCGGGTAATGCGTTTCCGGCAATCCGGGCAGTATTTGACGCTATTTGATTTTGATACAAAAAATGTGCCGCACTCGGTACAACGCTTTTTGTCCTCGGTTTTGAAAAGCTCTGCATACAGCAGCTTATCAAGAGGAAGTACGGCAATCTGAAACCACTTGCATAAAAGCGAACAGGAAATAAGCTGCGGGCAGACACATTCCTCCCCGTCGTCCAGTAAGATACAGTGTCCGCGCTCGCAGTTGCAGCACTCCTTTTTTACAAGGCTGTTGACTTTCCGGCTCTGTGGCGGCGTGAGCCGCTTACCCCCGGTCATACCTCATCAGCGGCGAAAATGGCAAGCTCCGCATACTCGTTTTCTGTTAGTGGGGAAATTTTCTGTAAGGTGCGTTCTGCAAAGGGGCGCATATCCTCGTCCATGAACGGCAGCGCAGCCGTCATATTTTCCATAAGCTGTGCTTTGCTTCCCTCATGGTAAATACTCAACAGGTTCATTTCTTCAACGGTCAGTCTAATCATGCTCATACCTCCAATTCGTGATGTTTTGTTTTTGCTGTCTTTTTCGGGACTTTTGGGGATTTTTCTGTTTGTAACTGCGCCCGGACAGAGGGACGGGACTGTTTCATCTCTTTATTCCTCTCGCTTTTATCTATCAGCGCATAAACGCCATGCCTGCCCTCCAACGTAGAAAAGGAAAGGCTGTTGTAAGGGAGCATGGAAAGCAGCCGTTCCATATCCTTATCCGTTGCCAGTGGAACAAAGTAGGGAGAAAGTTCTACCGCACAATGGGTCTTTTCGGGGCTGTCCGGTTCTCCAAGCCCTTTTACATTTTCCACAATCCGGCGGGCTTCTGCTTCAATCCGTCTGTCATGCAGGGCGGCGATATGTAACTGAAAATCCCCCTGCGTATGTGGTGTTCGGTTTTTCTTCTGTTCCCCTAAAAGGATTTTCAAGGCTTCCGGGTTGTTTGGCTGTGCTTCAAAACGTATAAACTTTCCAAGCTGCGGGTCAGTGTCCCCGTCAAAATATTGTCCGGCAGGCTTTGTCAGCTCCCCATGCTCATAAATCAGCGTGTAGTTGTCGGCGGGTATGGATTTTTCGATTACTTCCCGGAAATGCTGCGGATAATTCAGTTCATAAAGGTTGCCTTTGATTTTTCCCTGCTCTCTGCCTGTCAGTTCCACCGCATAGGCAAGGATAGTATCGCAGGTCTGTTCCCCATAAAACCGCCATGTATTATGCTGCCTTGTGTCCTTTAGAAAAACGTCCCGTTCCCGGAAGCAGCACGTCCCGGACGGACGGGAAAACCACAAAAGCCGTCTGTCCTCCGGGATAGGGCTTCCCGCCGCTTTCTGCAAAATCTGTTTGTCTATGTCAAAATCGCTCTGATAAAAAGCGGTATTCTGTTTCATTATGGCTTCAAGGGAAGCGATAACGTCCACATTTTCAAATTTTTGTAACTTCATAGGTCAGCTCCTTTCCAAATCCTGTGTTTTCTGTTTTGCCTGTTTCTTCGGTGTCTGTTCTTTCGCTGCTTTAAGCTGCGCCCGGATAGAGGGCTTTTCCTGTTTGGCAGACTTGCCGCGTTCCTTATCGGTTTTCAATGCTTTGGCGTATTCTACAAGGGAAATCTGTTCCCCGGCTTTTGCCTTTTCCTCCAGTTCCGCAGCGGTCGGGGTGTTGTTTATCTGCCCGTCAATCATGTTGTAGTTTTGCTCGGTGGTCTGCTCGGCAGTTTTTAGATAGTTTTCCGGCTGCAAAAATTCCGGTACGTCCTTATAACCAAAGCTGTCTACATAGTGGGCGGTGTCCTGCCCGTTCTGATGAAGCACCACCACGTCGGAAACGGAAAGGCTGTGTCCCTTAAAATCTTTCGGGTGGTCGATATTGAAGCGGGTGTAAATATCTTCAAGGGAAGTCCCCGGCGTAAGCTCTGCGGAATAGACAAGCGCATAGTTTTTCGGGTCTACCCGGTGTCCTGTGGCAGTCAGACGGTCGTAAGGTTCAAAGCGCAAATCTCTTGTTTCGTCCCCGCCTTTTATCTGATAAATGGAAAAGGTGTCTTTGTGCTGTGGGGCTTCCTGTTCCGGCTGCCCCTGTGCAGGTTGTTCCTGTGCAGCTACCTTTTGCTGCCGGATATGCGCCCGCTGTAACTCGGTCGGCTTTTCCCCGGTAAGGGGTGCAATCGCTTTCACATAATCAGCCGCATAGTAAGCGTTACTGGTAAGCTGCCGCTGCCATGCCCCTGCTTTTGGCGACCAACGGAAGCCATTACTTTTTAAGGCTTCCCGCGTGGCTTCGTCCGGCTTATCCTCAAAGAAGATTTGCAGTCGGTTCGCTTCGGTGTTTGCTTCCACCTTGCCGCCGTCAAATTCCCAACCGACAAAACCAATTTCTTTTTGCTGTGAAAGGGATTTGATACGGTCTTTTACACGCCGGATTTCTGCGCTGTTGTTGGATAACGCCCAAGTCGCAAAGGGCTTGTCCTCCAAATGCCAACTGCTCGCCATGTCCGCTTTCAGTTTTTCCAGTTCCTCCGGCGGTAAATGCGGGCAGCCGTCAAGGGTCTTATGCTTACGGTAATAAGCGTTTACGGCTTTCATGGTTTCCTGTGATTTTTCAAGGCTTTCCAGTTTCTTTTCTAACTTCTGTACTGCCTGCGGGTCGTCTGCACTGATACCGCCCATGCCGGTACTGCGGATTTTATCAAGAAGCCCTTGTATGTCCTGCCATTCACGGTAATTGCTGTCGCGGGCTGCGTTCTGCTTTTCTTTCTTCCTTGTGGGAAAGTTAGAGCCGCCCGCAATCAGGATAGAGGGAACACGAGCGTCAATCTCATAGCCTTTGTTCATGTTCGCCGCCAATTTCCGGGCGTAGGTATCAAGCAGGCTGTCGATTTTCTCATGGTACATCGGGTCTACCCGCTGTTTCTGCCTTTCTGCAAGCTGTACGGCTTCATCAACGTAATGCCTGTATTCAGCCGTCGCGCTGCCTTGCTTATAATCGGAAAAGCTGTTCATATCCTTTGCACGTTTGGCGGCAGCTTCATTGATAGTGTAATAAGGGGCGACGGGGGCTACCTGTTCCGGCTGTGTGGTCTGCGGTGTTTCGCTGCTTACGCCTGTATCAGCTTCCGGCTCGGTCTGTGCTTCTTTTTCCTGTACCGGGGTTGTTTCTTCGGAAAGCTCCGGCGCGGCTGTTTCTGCTTCGGGCTGTTTGGTAGCTTCCTGTGCGGGCTGTGCCTGTTCGGTGGTCTGTTCTTTATCCTGTGCCTTTTGGATTTCTGCAAAATGCCCGTCTATGGTATCAATCAGCTTCGCGGCGGTGCTGCGGATTGTTTCAAGAGAGCCTTTCAGTTCTGCAAGTTCTTTTCCGCTGATCCACCCGGCGATATATCCAAAAGAATAGTCCGACGTATCAAGCCCGTAATGTTGGCAGACAGCATAGGCGACGCTTTCTGCCTGTACCTCGCGGGTGCGGCGGTCGGGGCGTTCCGGCATAGCAAGGGCGGTATCATGCAGCGTGGCGTGGGCGATTTCATGGATTGCGGTCTTGATATTCTGCAATTCGTCCATACCCTCGTTGATGAAGATACGCTTTTCCTCATAATTGCAGCGTCCTTTTACGCCGCCGCTTAGTGCTTCAAATCCCATAGCAAACGGGGAAGTCTTTTCAAGGGCAGCGAAAAAATCCTTGTATTGTTCCACGTTGCCCGTCAGCTCATAGGTAAGGGCAGGAAGCTCCTTTCCCTCGGTCTGTGAAATATCAAAGACAGATACTACACGAAAAGCGGGTATCTTGATTTCTTTTTCTTCGGTAACAGGTTTCCCGTCCTTATCGAAAACAGGCTTTTGGGTGTCCGGGTCGATTTTTTCCACTTGTTTCTTAACGGTAAACGGGGACGGTGCAAGTATCTTGATAGCTTTTTCTCCGGGCTTTACATGGCGGTCAAATTCCTTTTCCCACTGTTTATAGCCTTTCACAAGGTTGCCGCCCTGCATGGCGATAAGGATTGTATTGTTAAGGCTGTAATCATGGAATTTTGACATAGTACGCAGATAGTCGGCGTAACGGTCGCTTTCATACAGTCCTAAAATCCCTTGTTCCAGTCGGTCGGTAATCTCTTTCATTTTGTCGGCGGGCTTTTCAGAAGATAGGATAATCGGGAGAACCGGGGGCTGCTCTGTGGCGGCGGTTTGTATGGTTACGGCAACGTCAAGGTCTGCCTGTTCCTTTTCCTGTACTGGCGGCTGCGGCGTTACCCGGTATTCCTCCGGCACGTCGCGCCCGTCGTACCACTGTGTAAAGGTGTTGCGGTTATTGTAGATATAGCCCTGCTCGGTAAATCTGCCCCCGTCATTGATAGCAGCGTCCCGCCCGTATTCCTCATACATGAAATATTTTTTTGCTCCTTCGGGCAGCTCCAACTCGTCCAGTTCCTCAATCAGATAATGCCCGTAATCTTCCTCACTCTGTACGGACGGATAAAGCCAGTAACAATCAAGGTTTTGTGCAAGGTTGATAATGTCCTGCAAGTCCCTTGTATGGTCGCCGTATGCCATAGCTGCGACAAATTTTTCCCGGTCGTCGTCAAACTGCATTTTCAAAAGTTCGCTCAAATAGTTCAGCTCGTCAAGGCTTTCAAGCTCGGTCAATTTCCCTGCCAGTCCCGCAATAGAGGACTGGTATTCTGTGATGTGCAGCTCCCCGTAGTTTTTGCCGTCTATCCCGATACGGTCAAAGACTTCTTTCAAATGCTCGGCAGTCGTGGGGAATGATACCCATTCGCCCGCAGGTCTGCCCTCGGTGTACTTTCCAAGATTAGAAAGATACCCGCTTAAAATCGTTTCTGCCATGCGTTCACTCCTTTCGTTTTCAATCATGCGGTGCATAAGTTCGTAATCCTCCATGCTCATGCTCCCGTCAAATAGATAGGGGTCGGGTTCTTCGCCGTCCCGGTAGGCTTTTTCAGAGAAAGGAAGCCCCGCAGCGTGGGCGGCGGCTCTTGCTTCCTCGATAAGCTCCGGCGGCAGCCTGTCGTCGTGGGCTTCGATAAATTCCCCGATATTGCTATATCCGTTTTCATAGTGGCGGCGCACCCCGGCGGTCAGTTCGTCAAGGCTCATATCCTCGCCAAGATAGCCGGAATAATAGCCGTTTACCACAACGGCGGCGGGGTCAGCCTGCTTGATTTCTTCCATGCGGCTTCTGTCCTCCGGGTAGAGGTAGTCGCCCATTCCAAGGTGGAAATATTCAGCGTTCCAAGAACGTCCCGTTTTCCAAAACGCCACCCAAGCGATACCGTCCCTTAATTCTTCTTGATAGTCCTTTACGGTGTCCCGTAAACTTGCCATGTGTAACCTCCTTTCTTCGGTTTCAGAGGGTAAAACCCTCCATAAAACAGAGGGTTTGGGAAACTTCCCAACAAGCAAAAATCCCCGCCGTTCTCGGTAGAGAAAGCAGGGATTTTACGGAAAAGGGTACTCTTTTCCTATGCTTGCTATTCAGTTATTTCTTCTTCGACAGTTCAATGCGGTAGTTGACATATTTCCCGCCCGTATCAGCCAATACGATAGTTCCGTCGTAGGTTTTGCCCGTCTTTGGGGAATAGAGCTTTTTCACATTTACCTTGCCGGATTGTAAGAGTGCAGCGGCAATTTTCGGGGTAAAGGTTACTTTTCGTTCTTCAAAGAAACGGTCATTTTTCCACATGGTAAAGCTACATTCCCTATTGCTGCAATAGTAGTTTTTCTTTCCCTCATAGACGGGAGAACCGCAGCGGGGGCAGCTTCCCAACGCTTCCCGTTCCGGCTTGAACATCTGCGCTTTATCATCAGAAAGAAACGGATAGGTCTTTACCAGTTTCCGCGCCATATCCTCGATACCCTCCATAAATGCGGCGGGGTCTGCCTTGCCTTTGGCAATCTGCGTCAGATTGTTTTCCCATTCTGCGGTAAGCTGCGGGCTTGTCAAGGTGTCCGGCAGGACACACACAAGATTGATACCGTCCTTTGTGGGAAGTAGCTGCTTGCCTTTTCGCTCCACAAAGCCGCCCTTTACCAGTTTTTCAATGACGGCGGCACGGGTGGCGGGAGTTCCAAGCCCTTTGCGTTCTGCGTCCGGGTCGGTGTCCTCACTTCCGGCGCGCTCCATAGCAGAGAGCAGCGACGCTTCGTTGTGAGGTTTTGGCGGTGTTGTGTCATGCTCCGTTACCTTTGCCGTCGGATTTTCAAAGGTCTGTCCCTCGGTAAATGGCGGCAGGGTCTTTTCTGTGTCACTGTCTGCGTCGTCCGTTTCGGGCTTGTTCTTTAAGGCTGCCCTGTATCTTCGGTCAATCTCTTTCCACCCGTCGGACAGCACCGTTTTTCCCCTTGCGATAAAAGACTGTCCGGCACATTCAAAAACTGCTGTAACCGCTTCAAAGGTATGCGGTGCAGCGGTCGCCATGAGCAGACGCGCCCCGGCAAGGGTAAGGATATTCCTTTCGCTTTCCGGCAGCGCGGTAAGGTCAGTCTTTGCAAGCTCCATAGTCGGGATAATGGCATGGTGGTCTGATACCTTTTTACTGTTCAGCACCTTTCCAAGCTCCGGCGTGAAGTCTTTTCCCGCCATAAAAGAAAACTTTCCGCAAAGCAGCTTGATAATGCCCGCCGCTGTGTCGCCCATGTCGTCGGTCAGAAATGCGCTGTCGGTTCTCGGATAAGTAAGCAAACGCTTTTCATACAGGGCTTGTGCAAGGTCAAGGGTCTGCTTTGCGGTATAACCGAACAGGCGGTTTGCTTCCCTCTGTAAAGAAGTAAGGTCAAAGAGCTTCGGCGGGGCTGCGGTCTTTTTCTCTTTCACAAGGGAAGTGCAGGCTGCCCACGACGCTTCACAAGCAGCTTTCAGCCTGTCAGCTTCGGAACGGTTAGACAGTTTTTCACTTGCAGCTTCCGCTCCGGATAAGGCAAGGCGCACATGGTAGTATTTTTCTTTCTTGAAAGTGGTAATCGCTGCGTCCCGGTCAACAAGCATTTTTAAGGTCGGGGTCTGTACGCGTCCCACGTTCAAGGTGTGGTTGTAAAGGACAGAGAAAAGACGGGTGGCGTTGATACCGATAAGCCAGTCAGCCTTTGCCCTGCACAATGCGGAAGCAAAGAGCGCGTCGTATTCCTCGCCGTTCTTCAGACGGGAAAAGCCCTCTTTGATTGCGCTGTCCTCCATAGAAGAAATCCAAAGGCGGCGCATAGGTTTCTTGCAGCCCGCCATTTCATAGACAAAGCGGAAAATGAGTTCGCCCTCGCGCCCTGCGTCGCAGGCATTGACGACTTCGGAAACGTCTGCCCGGTGCATAAGCTCTTTTAGGGTTTTGAATTGCTTTTCCTTGTCAGAAGCAACGGTGTACTTCCATTCCTGCGGCAAAATCGGTAAGCTGTCATAGCTCCACTTTTTATACTGTTCCCCGTAGGCGGCAGCTTCCGCAAGCCCTACTAAATGTCCCACGCACCAAGAAACAATGTAGCCGCTTCCTGTGAGAAATCCGTCTTTCTTTTCCTTTGCCCCAAGTACGGCAGCGATTGTCTGCGCCACACTGGGCTTTTCTGCGATAACTAAGATATGTGAAGTCAATAAAAAATCCTCCTTTCAGCGTTCCGGCTCGGCTTCTTTTTTCTTCTGTACCTGTTTCAGACAGTACCCCACACAAGGGGACTGCCCCTTATAAGGGCAGGAAGCGCAAGCCGGGGGATAAGGAACAGGCGGCGCATTATCACGCCGCCCGTTCGGTTTCTGTATCATCATCTTTTCAAAGGGGTTGTCGGTAAACAGGGTCATAGGGTTTCGTCCTCCGTTTCTTTCTCTTTGGAAACTTCCCCGGTATCTGCTTCCGGCTCGTCCTCGTCGTAATCCTCAAATTCAAAATCTTCAAGGTCGGTATCGCCCTTTACATTCTGCTTCGGCTTTAGAAACTTAAAGTAGTAGAACGCTGCGCCGCCACCAAGCAGCACAAAGAGGACTAAGGCAAGCACCACACCGGGATTGCCGCCTTTTTCTTTCGGTTCTTCCGGCTGCTCCGTTGGTGTTGGGGTAGGTTCTTTGCCTGTGCAGCCTGTCATACTGGTAACACATACCGGGCAGGACGTGTTTACCTTTCCGGCTTCGCATTTTTCTGTACAGTTACAGATTTCCGGCTTTTTGGCAGCTTCGCCGTTTTCGGTCAGTGCCATAAGGTCAGCTTCGTCCACTTGATTTAGGAAATGTACGGTCTGTTCGCCCTCGGCGGCGCGGTCAATGAGGATATAGAAATAGTTGCCGCCTTTGGTGGTAACAGTGATAAGCTGCTTATTGCCGCCGAAATCGTCTACCAGTGTTGCGTTGCCCTTTGGGGTAAGGGGTGGCGTTTCTTCTTTTTCCTCCACAACTACGTTGCTGTCGTTGGTCGCATTATCTGCGGGCGGCTCTGTGGCTGCGCCCTGTGCATAGGCAGGGACAGAAAAACCGCCCATAAGGATAAGGGCGGCACAAAGGGCGGTCATGGTCTTTTTCAGTTTATTCTTCATCTGCATTTTCCTCCTGTTCGTTTTCTTCTGCGGGTGCGGCAGTCATGCCGGGAATACCGCCGCCGGACAACATAGCGTTAAGTTCCTGCGGGGTCAGACGCATAGCTCGTACAAGCTGCACGATTTCAAGGTTTTCCGCTTCGGTTTTCTGTGCTTCCAGTCCTTTTAACTTGTTCTGATACTCTGTGATTTTCTCGCGGGTCTTTGCGATTTCCTTATTGATACGGTCGATTTTATTGTTTGCCATAGGTCATTTCTCCTTTCTTTTTGGGGCTGCTTTACCAGTTCATCAACCCGTAGCCTTTGATACATTGATAGTTAAGGTCATAGCTCTTTATCTTGCAGGCGTCGCCGGAATTGCCCTCAACGGTATAGACGCGGCTTTCGTCCCTGCCAAGCACAAGCCCCACATGGTCGGCAACGCCGTCTAAATCCCAATCGAAAAAGATAGCGTCGCCCGGTGCGATATTCTCATAGCCGCGTGCGCCCCATTGTCCCCTTGACTGAAACCAAGGGACACCCTGCCATTCGCAGCCCGCAAAGCGGGGTTCGCTTTTTCCGGCTTGATTGTAGCACCATGACACAAAGCAGGCGCACCATTCCACGCGGCTGTTAAAGCCGTACCAAGACCAGTAAGGGTAGCCGCCCACGTTTCCGACTTGCTGCTTTGCAAGCTCCATAAGTTCTTGATTTCCGGGGCGCGTACCGTTTACAAACTCCACGCCGCTTAAATCCTCGGACGGGCTTCCGTCGGGAGAACCGCCGCCGAAAATCAACGGTTTGTTGCCGCTTGTTTCCAAGTAGACATGGAACATTTCAAGCTGCTGTGGCGTTAAAAGCTCCGATACAAAAGAGGAAATCGGCTTGTTTTCCAGTTTGACATTCAAGATGTGATACTCATAAGGGACTTCCTCGGTGGTTGTTTCCCCGGTTTCCGGGTCGGTGCTTGTTTCGGTGCGGTAGCGTATTTCCACTTCCTCGGTCAGCGTCAAGGTGTACTGCATGGCAAAGATACGTTCAAGCTCTGCCTGTGCGCTCTGCGGGGTGTAGCTCTGCAAGAGGGCAGTCAAGTAAGACGCTAATTCGTGGGGGTTATGCCCGATACTGTCAAGGTCATAGCGGTATTCATCATAGCCGGGGTGGGTGCTTTCGATAGCATCAATCTCACTTTGCAGCCCGTTTTCCAATGCAGCATAGTTGTTTTCAACTGCCACAAGGTCGCTGTCCTCGGACGTGTAGGACGTGCCAAGCACCCCGTTTGTCAAGCCGGAAAACATAGCCCCGCAAGAGGACAGCCCTGCGGAAATCATAATAAAGAGAAGCAGTGCGGCAACTGCAATCAAAATGCCCGCCGGGTGTCTTGCCGCAAATGCGGCGGCTTTCCGCGTTTCCTCGGCGGTTTTCTTCGCCGTCTTTCTTGTGGCTTCCGCTGCGGCTTTTGCCCCGCCGTTTTTTGCCGCCTTTGCATACTGGCGTTTTATCTGCTGTTTCTGCATGAAACGGGAAAGAGGGTTAGAGGTAAGCTGCGGGTTGTCGTGCAGGGTCTTGTGATACTGGAAGTTGACGTTTGCCTTAAATGCTGCCTTTTCTGCCTTTGCTGCTTCCCGGTAGGGTTTGAGCTTATGGCTGCGGTAGCCCTGTTTTAATTTCCGCGCCCCGTATTTCGCGCCGCGCTCGGCAAGTTCCTCTGATTTATGCGCCCCCTCAACGCCGGAATTGTCCTTTTCAACGGAATGTATCTTGTTGTGGACGAAAATCCTTGCTTCCTGTGCGGGGCGGGACAGCGGGTTTCCTTTTTTGCCGCCGGGTATCGGTTTTTCCTGTTCTTCAAAGCGTAAGCGGGTCTTTGCTTTTCCTGTGGCTTCATCAAAGGTGCGCTCCTTAACCAGTTTCTTTTGTTTCGGGATAGCTGCTTTTGCCGCGTCCAGTCGGTCAGCGGCTTTGTTTGATTTTTCAATATAGCATTCCAGTTCCGGGGCAGCAAGTTCTTCCTCGGTAAACTGCAAGCGGGAAGTGGAAGTACGCAAAGCAGTAGCTTCCTGCTCTTTTTTGACTGCCTTTTTGTTTGCCTTTCGGGTATGTGCTGCGTCAAGATGTTCTATGACGCGTTCCGCTGCGGCACTGTCCGGCTGTGAAAAGTCGCTGTCTGCTTCCCGGCTGCTGATACGCTCGGCGGTCTGCTGTGTTTCGTTGACTTCCACCACGCCGTCGCGGGTCATTTTTTGTGTGATTTTATCGCGTGGTTTTAATTGCTTGATAGTCCTGCACCTCCAATCCGCGCCCTCGCAAGGGCGCAATACTCTGCGTTTAATTCAATCCCGATATAATGGCGGTCAAGGCTTTTTGCTGCAAATCCTGTGGTTCCGCTTCCGAAAAACGGGTCTATGACAATCCCACCTTTGGGACAGCCCGCCAAGATACAGGTTTCCGCTAATTTTGGGGGAAAAGCTGCAAAATGCGCCCCTTTATATGGGACAGTGTTAATCAGCCACACGTCCCGCTTGTTCCGCGTGGTCGGCATGAGCGCGTCGTCATAGTAGCCACCGTCCCGCGGTCGGTTTAGTCCCTGCACCTTTCCTTGTCCGGGTATTTCCTGTGTGTATTTGCTGTTGGTGCTGCGCGCTCTGCGATACCGTTCTGCGGTAGTAGGTGCTAAGGGTTCTGCAATGGCGGCAGCGTCATAGTAATATTTCTTTTCCTTTGAAAGCAGGAAGATATGTTCATAGCAGCGGGTCGGGCGGTCTTTGCAGCTTTCCGGCATAGGATTTTGTTTCTGCCATATAATATCGCTCCGCAGATACCACCCCTGTTCCCGCAGGGAAAACGCCAAGAGCCAGGGAATACCGATTAAGTCCTTTTGCTTGCAGCCGGTAACGCGGCTGTTCCTTGCAATCCGCTGTCCGGTGCGCCCCTTTGGATTTTTCGGGTCAGCATAGCCGCCTTTATTTCCTGTGCCGCAATAGGTGTCTGCGATATTCAGCCATAACGTACCGTCCTTTCTAAGCACCCGGTAAAGCTCGCCAAAAACAGCGGTCAGCCTGTCAATATACTGTTCCGGCGTATCCTCCTGTCCGATTTGTGCGTCAAGCCCATAGTCCCGCAGCGCAAAGTACGGCGGGCTTGTAACGCAGCAATGGACGCTTTCACTGGGTAATTCCTGCAAAGCACAAAGCGCGTCCCGGTTGATAATCACGTCTGTTTTCATAGGCTGCTCACTTCCTCCGGCTTCGTCGTCATAATGCGGTAAAGCTCGGTATCTTTCGGGAAATGGTCTACAAAGGGCAGCACCACATTTCCATAAAAGATAAGTCCCTCGCCTGCTTCGGTATGGGTTACATACTTCATCTGTTGCGGGGAGATATTAAGCTGCTTTGCAAGGATAGCCCGGTCGCCCTGCGCCTGATTGAGCATGAGGACAAAATCAGAGTTTTCAAAGATATTTTCCACCTCGCGTGAAGCAAGCAAGTCCTTAATATTCTGTGTGATAGCTGTCGGTATGCCGCCCCATTTACGGAAACGCTTCCAAATCTCCACACTGTACGCGGCGGTTTGTTCCTCTTTTAAGAGCAAATGAAATTCGTCCATATAGTAGCGGGTAGATTTCTTTTCTGCCCGGTTAATGGTAACGCGGTTCCATATCTGGTCTTGCACAATGAGCATACCTAACTTTTTAAGCTGTTTTCCAAGCTGCTTAATATCAAAGCAAACAAGGCGGTTATTCAGTTCCACGTTGGTTCTGTGGTTGAATACGTTAAGGCTACCGGAAACATACAGCTCCAATGCTGCCGCAATGCGGGCAGCTTCCGGCTCCGGCTGTTTTAACAGCTCGTCGTAAAGGTCGCCCAAAATAGGCATTTTCTCCGGTACAGGGTCGGCAAGGTAGTCCCGGTACACATTTCTTACAGCGCGGTCAATGACGGTCTTATCAACAGGCTGTAAGCCCTCCTTGCCGCCAATGACAAGCTCGCAGAGAGAAAGGATAAAATCGCTTTTCAGTGCAAGGGGGCTGTCGTCCTCGGAATAGTTGAGGTTCATATCCATAGGGTTCACATACTGGGGCGTACCGTCCATACCTTTGCCTGTCGGGGATAACCGTATCACTTGCCCGCCAAGCCGTTTTACAAGGGCAAAATACTCCGCTTCCGGGTCGCAGATAAAAATATCGTCGTCGGTAATGAGAAAAGCATTTGTGATTTCCCGCTTTGCCGCAAAGGATTTTCCGCTGCCCGGTGTTCCCAAGATAAGCCCGTTTGGATTTTTAAGCTGCTTGCGGTCGCAGAGTATCATGTTGTTTGACAGGGCATTTAAGCCATAATACAGGGCAGCCCCAGTCTGAAATAGTTCCTGTGTGATGAACGGGATAAAAATAGCGGTGCTGCTCGTCGTCAACCCTCTCTGAATAGGGATAAGGTTCTCCCCCAAAGGGATAGAGGACATCAGCCCCGCTTCCTGCTGATAGTCAAGACGGGTCAAGGCGCAGTTATATTTCTGTGCAATGCCCGCCGCCGCGAAAATGTCATTTTCCAGTTTCCGCTTCGTGTCTGCCATGTTTACCACAAGGAACGTGAGAAGAAACATTCGCTCGTTTCGGCTCTGTAAATCCTGCAACAGGTTCTTTGCTTCATTCCCAAAAGTAGCAAGGTCAGACGGGAGTATGTCAATATCGTAGCCGCTTCTAACCGCTTTTTTCTGTTCCTCAATCTTCATCTTGTCAAGGTCTGTGATTTTGCGCTTAATGGTCTTGATTGCTTCCGACTGGTCGATACTTTTAATGTGGAGATTGACAATAACCCCTGTTTCCAAGTCCAACATATCCGCTAAGATACGGTCGTTCAGCTCCGGGGCAAGGATTTCAAGGAACGACACCGCCCCCGTCTTTTTCCCCATAGCAAAGTAGCGTCCCTCCCCAAACTTGAAAGAGGACGGGGCGATAAAGTCCTTTGTGGTAAGCCCTGTCGGGGTCAGCCAGTCATAGGAGAATGAGAACGGCTCGCCTGCCGGGTGGAATACCCCATGCAGCACTTTCAGACGTTCATAGCCGGATAAGGGGTGCGCCGATACCCCAAGCACCTTAAAGTTATTGAGTACGTCGGTTTCAATACGGGAAAGCCTCGCCCTTGCTGCCGCCGGATTGTCCGCTTCAATGGAAAATGTGATGTACTTGTGCTTTACAAGCCCGTTGTTCCCTTTGGCAAGCTGCGATTTCAGCATATCGGAATACTCGGTGCGGATAGAGTTAAAATCGTCGTTTTGGGGCGGGATATGGATTGCCCGCGCTGCCTGTTCCTGCTGTGAGCCTTGATTGATAAAAGAAAGCTGCACGTTCACGCTCGCGTCAAAGTAGTTGAGAAAATCGCACCAGTTTTCAAAAATGGCGGTCTTATCGTCTGCCTGTGCAAGCTGATAGTTAATATCCTCAAAAGCAATGCTCTTTGAATATTTCCGCTGCGCCACTTTGCAGATACCGTCCGGGTACATGGCAAGGTAGGGAATGGTCTGCTGTGCGGTGTGGGCTTTGCCGTCCCCCTTTGCCTGCCGGATAACCGCCGCTATCTGTTTCTTTTCTGCGCGGGTCAGCTTACGCCTGTTTCCTGCGGCTTCCCGCGTCTTTTTTGTCTGTCCTTTTGACAATCGCTGATACCTCCTTTTCTAATGCCCGCTGTTTCTCCAAGAGTGCATATAGGTTTTCCGTCTGATACGGTCGCACTTTGGGGCGGGTAAACTTTGTCTGAATGATGTTCTTTACAACCACTTCAAGGGGCTGTCCATGCTTTTCATACATGGCAACTAAGAAGCAGGGAAGCATGACGACAATCATTGCCGTTGCCGCAAGGCTCGTCCCTGCGCTGTCCTTGAGCAAAAAGAAAAGTGGCAGTCCCATAAGAAGTGCCACTGAAAAACAAAGGATTTGCCGCTTTGTCAGATTGAAAGCGACTTTTGTTTTGACTTTGGATAAGTCTTTGGGTACAGGTACATACGCCAAGAAAAAACCTCCTTTCTGCGGGACTTTCCCGCTTGTGCTATGTTAATGTGCATTAAAAATAGATTTTGCCAGTGCGCCGGATTTGAACAGGGAGAAACAGAGGATAACGGTATAGGCTGCAAGGGAAAAAATCGCGCTGTGCAGATTGTCCGCTACCACCATTTCGCCTACTAAAACTGCGTAAATGCCGACGCATATCATAATGAGGAAGCCTTGAAAGCCCAGTGCAAACAGCCCCTTTAGGTAGTTGTTCCCAATCTGTCCCCATTCCCGGTTTGTCATGGTGGCAAAAGGGATAGGGGAAACGGAACAGTAGGCGTATATCTCAATCATTCTTCCGTAGAGGATAACGGTTATCAGTACGGACATGATTTTCATACAAAGGCTTACAAGGCTCGTTTCCATGACAAGTAACAGTAGTTCGGGGATTTCCATATCTTTTAGTCCCTCCTGCATGGCGGCAAGGGCTTCGGTTACGTCGATATTCGTATCGCCGCCGATTACCCCCGCCGCGCCGGACACAATATGCTGCGCCATATCAAAGACTGCCATTGTTATATCAAAGGTATGCGTTACCAAGAAAACGGCAACAAAGGCTTTGAAAAACCACTTAAAGAACATAAAAGTGTCAACGTCGTGCATATTGTTTTTTTCCGTTACCATGCTGATAAGCTCATAACAGAGGACATAGGTAATGACAAGCCCCGCAATGGGTACAATCACATTTTCCGACAGATTTTGTATCATGCTGAAAATGTTTGCGTTCCACCCCTGCGGGGTCTTGCCTACCTCCGCTGCAATGGTGCCTACTTTTTCGTTTACGTCCCCGAACATAGTTGACAGATTACCGTTTATCGCGCCGATAAGGATTTCCTTTATCCATTCGTTAATCGCGTCAAGTATGCTCTCCATAGGCTACCCTCCGTAAACTTATCCGAACAGACCGGAAAGCAGAGGTACAAGGATAGTGCCGATAAGGGCAACACCGCCGCCCGCCATAAGCTGCTTAATGCCCTGTGATTTTGCACCCGGATTGTCGTTTCCATATCCCTCCAAGAGATTGATAACGCCCCAAATGCCTAAGCCTGCGCCCAGTGCGATAACAAGGGTCTGTAATACGTCGATAGCAGAGTTAAAAAATTCCATAAAGCTCCTTTCTGCCGCAAATGCGGCTTGCCCCCTAAAAAGGGCATAAAAAACGGCGGTCAGTTTTGTAACTGCCGCGGTCGTAAGTCCCCACGCTGCGTAAAATTCTGCCGCGCGGCGGTATTCGGTTTTTAAGTGTGGGCGTTATGGATTTTCCAGTAGGGGCGCGTATTCTGCACCCACTCATAAATTTTGTTACTGCGTCAATTCCTCCTTTCGTTGCTGCTCATACAAGGCTTCACACCGTTTCACAAACTGCTGGATAGCAGCCTGCCGCTGTCTTTCCTGCCACTCGGCAATGGAGATAAGTCCGTTTATGGCTTCTGTGATTTTCTTATCCTTTTTCTTTCGGATACGTCTATTCATGGTCGGTGTCCTCCTGCAAATCTGCTTCGCTGATTTCGTAGTAGTCAAAGGGTTCGTCCGGCTTTACAAGGGCGGGTCTGCGCCTTAAATGCTTTTCCATATCAAAGGTATTTTTTTTGTCATAATCAGACAGGTATTTGTAGTTGGGGTGCTTTGTAATGTCGTACTTATCAGAGAAGAACGGGCGCACTCCTCTAAGCTGTAAAATACATTTCCCGCCGTCCATAACCGCTATTTCATCTTCCGTCATAAGCTGCTTGCCTAACTTCTGATAGTTCAGCCCATGCGATACCTCCCGCCCCCGGTTCTCGGAAGTATTGAAGCTGTCAATGGTTTCTTTCCCCAAGATTTCCGACATTTCTTTGAGGGTGGTTTTCTCCTTGCCGCCCAAGAAAAGGGTGGTGTCGCAGTTGCCGGCTATGGTATCGGCGTTATCTTTGTATATCGCCTTTAGCTGCGACTGGCTTTGCAGAATGATTGAAGCAGAGATTTCCCGGCTTCGGATAGTGGCTATGAGCTTTTCAAACTTCGGTATCTGCCCGATATTTGCAAACTCGTCTAACAGACAGCGCACATGGACGGGCAGCCTGCCGCCGTATTCATCATCTGCCTTGTCGCAAAGAAGATTGAAAAGCTGCGTATAAAGGATTGAAACCACAAAGTTAAAGGTATCGTCAGTGTCGCTGATGATAACAAACAGGGCGGTCTTGCGGTCGCCTATGGTGTCAAGCTCCATTTCGTCGGTTTCCATAAGGTCGCGCAGCTCTTTAATGTCAAAGGGGGCAAGCCGCGCACCGCAGGAAATGAGGATAGAGCTTCGTGTCTTTCCCGCAGATAACAGGAATTTCTTATACTGTCGGACGGCAAAGTGTTCCGGGTCTTTTTCCTCCAACCGTTCAAACATGAGGTCAACGGGGGACTGAAATTCCGGGTCGTCCTCGCGGGCTTCCGACGCATTTATCATTTCAAGCAGCGTCGTGAAGTTTTTTTCTTCCTCCGGGGCTTCATACCAAATGTAGCCGATAAGGGCGCAGTAAAAGAGCCGTTCCGATTTTACCCAAAAATCCTCCCCGGCTTTTTCCCCGTCCCCTTTGGTGTTGGCAATCAAGGTATTTACCAGTTTCAAAATGTCTTTCTCGCTGCGGATATAGGCAAAGGGATTGTATTTCATGCTTTTTTTGAAGTTTATCGTGTTCAGCACTTTTATCCGGTAGCCGCCCCGCTGTAAGAGCTTCCCACACTCGACTAAAACCGTACCTTTCGGGTCGGTTACAACGTAGCTTGAGTGCATTTGCATTAAGTTGGGCTTCACAAAAAATCTCGTCTTGCCGCTGCCGCTTCCCCCGATAACAAGGATATTTTTATTCCTTGCATATTTCGGCTGCTTCGGGCGGCTGTTCATGGTAAGCCGTTCCGTCTGTGTCAGCAGCACGTTATTCTGAAATACCGGGTCTGTGTAGGGCTTTATATCTTCGGCGTTGCCCCATGAAGCGTTTTGTCAAGTGCCTTTTTGAGTTATTGACGCAACATAGGCTCTTTTTTCCACGATAAAGCCCCACGCGGTCATACATGAGGCTGTGGGATTATGGTTGAAGTGGCGAAGTGGCAAAGTGGCAAGGTATCTGGATTTTGCCACTTGGATTTTGCCAGTTCACTTTTTTAGGGCATGATACCATGCTGCGCCGATACGCTTTGAGGTAATGCGCCCGTCAAGGTTTTTCTTTGCCGCCCGGACAGTACGGGCAGAAATCCCCGCGTCGACTGCGGCTTTCTCTATGTCCTCGCTGGCAAGCTCTTTTCCGTTTGCCAGTAGCTCAAGTATCAGCTTTTCAGCCTGTTCGGTTTTGGTGGCGTTATTGCCGCCCGCGCCGGACAGCAACTCGTCGGCGGTTATATCATATTCGCCTATCCACTCAAAGCCTGTTTCCGGGTCAAGGCAAAAGGCAACGGGCTTTCCCTCCGGCGCAAGGGAAGATTTGTCGTGAATGATAACACGCACATTCGGCTCACGCTTCACGCGCCCGATTAAAAGGACGCTCCTTGCTGCGGCTCTAAAGTCGATAGAACCTAAGCCCCTGTATGCGCTCTGTCCTCCGGCAGCTTTGTTGAGGTGTCCGATAAGGATAACAGCGCACCCGGTACGCTCCGCAACTTCGGCAAGGCGGCGAAAAATGGGGCGCACCTCGTTTGCCTTGTTCATGTCGGCTTTGTCGCCCATATACGCCTGTATGGGGTCAAGGATAATCAGACGCGCCCCGTTCTGTATGATTGCTTTCTCTATGCGCTCGTCGGACAGGGTAAGCTCCCGTTTTGCTTCATCAATCACAAGCACCCTGTCAAGGTCTGCGGCGGCTTCTATCAAGCGGGGCTTGACGGTATCGCCCAAACCGTCCTCGGCGGTCTGATAAATCACTTGAAACGGCTGCATGGGCTTCATGCCCGGAAGCGCTCCGCCAGTGGTACAGGCAGCGGCAAGGCGCAACGCAAAGGTGGTCTTTCCCTCGCCGGGGTTGCCCTGTACTATGGTTACTTTCCCAAAGGGGATATACGGTTTCCATAGCCATTCAACGGTCTGTGTGTCAACCTCGCTCATGCGGATAATCTCAACGGTTTCTTCCTGTGGCGGCTCTTTCAAGCCATAGACAGCTTCCCGCAGATATTTCCCGTCTGTGATTTCATTCCGGCGCGTCTGCACCTCGTTCCAGTCTTTGAAAAGAGGAATAAGGCGGTGGACGGTCAAGCCCTCCGGCATAAGCTCCACAAGGCGGCTGCAAGCGTCGTTTCCGGCTTGGTCGCTGTCAAGGCAGAGATATACGGTCTTGATGTTCGGGCGGTCAGAGAGAAAGCGCATAAGGGCTTTATCTCCCACGCCACCCAGCGCAAGATAGCTTTGCTTCTGCCAGTCCTTTTTGAACAGACAGAGAAAAGATAACAGGTCAATAGGGGCTTCAAAGACAAACAATCTTTCGCCCTCGCCCCGATAGCAGAAGTTAAAGGCTTTGTCGCTGCCTTTCACATCAAGCCGGAAGTTCCTGGCTGTGCCGCGCTGGTGGGCGTAGCGTGGTACTCCGTCCTCGTCCCGCCCTACGAATACGGCGTTATGGTGGGCGGCTTCCTCGTAAATATCCCCGGTGGAAAAGAAAAAGCCCGACACATCTTCATCAATGCGGCGGACGGCTGTGAGGTAGTTCCTCGCTATGCGGTTGTCGGGATTGCGGGGCGGCAATCGGAAGTCAGAAAAGGACGCGGGGCTTGGTCTGTCCGGCGGCGGTGCTGCGCCTTTTTCTCCCGTCAGCAGTTCTACGGCTTCGGTAAAGCTCTTTCCGAAAAACTCCATGACAAAATCAATGGGTGCGCCGCCTTTGCTTTGGCTGTGCCTGTACCATTTGTTTCCCCGGATAGTCAAGCTGTCATGCCGTTTCCAACGGTATTCCTGTCCGGCGCGGGTAAGCTGCTCGCCCTGTCCTTGCAGAAAAGAAACAAGGTCGGCTTGGTTGGCGCGGTCTATTTGTTCTTGGGTGTAATACATAGTTGATACCTCTCTTTCTGTGGTTGAATTGTTCATAGTTTTGATGTAGAATGAAACCGAAAAATCGGAAGTTAGTGAGGTGCTGGATTGTGAATGAAAGAGAAAAAATTATTCACTTATGGTTTGAAATGTGGCTTACAAAACAGGATTTAGGTATTGATGATATTTTTGCAGAAGATGTAATTTATACTGAAAGTTGGAGTCCAAAATATAATAACCGTCAAATCGTAAAACACTGGTTTCAGGAATGGAATACTCGTGGCAAAGTCGTTGCTTGGGAAATCAAACAATTTTTCCACAAAGGAAATCAGACGATTGTGGAGTGGTATTTCAAAAATGAAATGAACAATGGGAGCATAGAGGAATTTGATGGAATTTCGCTGGTTGAATGGACAAAGGATAATAAAATAAAATCATTGAAAGAGTTTGGTTGCAATTTGAATAATTATAATCCTTATGAGCATAGTGACCAGCCCGAATTTAGGGACGAAAGAGCAAGTTGGTTTTAATATTAGGTATCAATAGCGTCCATTTTATCAGAAAACATTTAGGACGGACAGGCAAAATAGCTTGCCCGTCCTTTTCTTTATCTCTCCTGTTCCTGCCGCTTGGTGCGGTTCTGTGTCTGCTCCGGCTGCTCGGCTTTCAGCGCAATATCCACGCATTTGCGTATCTTCTGAAGCTCGGCAACTTCGGCGCGGGCAGCTTTCAGTTTGGTGTAGTCGGTATCTCTCTGCGCTTTGAGGTCAGCGTATTCCTGTTTCCATTCGGAGATAGGCAGCGTCTTTGTATCCGTCAGATTTGCATGGAGATAGCGGCTTGCTGCGTTCCATAGAGTCAGCTCGGCGCGGTGGGCTTCCTCATACTTATCTCGTTTGTTCGTCCAGCCATTTTTCAGCTTTTTCAGTTCGGCATGAATGGGCTTATACTGCAAATAATTCTCGCCGTTCTCTATCAGCTTTTGCAGCTCTTTCATGCGCTGCTCGGCGGTTTTCATTCCCTCCCGGATAGAAAAGGCTTCATCACTGACAGAGGAAAGAGAAGCGTCCAACTCGTCAAGAGTGGAGATACCATGCTCCGCAAGATAATTCGCTGCCTGTGATATGGTTTTCAGTTCGTCGGCTGCGTGTTGATGCTGCCAGTTCTGCGAATACTTCCGGCTCTTTTCCCTCTGAACGCTCAAATACTTCATCAAAAGATTTGCAAGGTTCGGGGACTTCGGCGGCTGTAGTTTTCTTGGGGCGGTTTCCCACGCCGCAAGCAGTCCGGCAATCCATTCTTTGAGGTTGCCGATCTGCGCCCGGATTTCCTTTATCAGTCTATTTGATTTTCGGATAGTCCGGTTCAGTTCGCCTTTCTCGGTGGCTATGCCTTTCTTCTCCATTTGGCAGGCGGCTACGCCCATGTGGACAGTAGGTATCTCGTCAATTCCTCTCTCGGCGTTGCTGCGGTGGTCGATACGCTCTGTGCTTCCGGCGCGTTCAAGATAGCTGTTTGAAATATCAGCCCACGCCTTACGCCACAAGAGGGCGTTGCCTTTGTCGTTCCAACCTGTGAGGTCAACTTTGTGGGTCTTGTATCTGCCGCTTGGCAAGCGTATGCGCTCGCCGTTCTCGTCAAGGTCATATTCCTTTTTAGATTTCGCCGCCCATGCGCCGCGCTCGTCAAGTGGTCGCATAGTTAGCATGATATGACAATGGGGGTTGCCGCTGTCGGTGTCATGGATAGCAAAATCCACGCACATTCCTTTGGAAACAAATTGAGAGGAACAGTATTCCCGGACAAGCCGTATCTGTTCCTCTCGTGATAATTCTATGGGGAGTGCTGCGTCAATCTCACGCGCAAGCTGGGCGTTCCCGGCTTTCTCATAAAGCTCCACGCTGTTCCATAGTGTAGAACGGTCAGAGAAAGAGGGCGGGGCATGGGGCGGCAGCATGATTTCGGTATGGACAACGCCGCCTTTGCGGGTGTAGTCGTGGGTCATTCCGTCCCACTCGTTTGTCAGCTTTTCGCCGCTTCGGTAGGCGGCTGCGGCAACGGCTGATTTACCTTTGCCCCGGCTGACTATGCTGATGTTACAATGGTAAATGGCTATGGGTATCACCTCCAGTATAGCGGATATAAAACTTGTGGAAAATGAATAGCTTGCGTAGCAAGGTGTTCGGTTTCCGCAAGTACACAAAAGGGTAGACAGCGCAAGCTGTCGCAGGGGAAGTGTAGCGTCCCCTGTCTGCGGCAAAGCCGCCAATCGTAGCGCGGAGTAAAATCCCTGTGCGAAGATAAAGCCCTCGGCAGAGCGCACACGCCCGTTAGGGTGTATAAGTGCGCCCTTAGTGTCTAAGGGATTTATTCAGCGTTTCCGCTTTCGGCTCGTTTTTTCAGATATTTCCGTACCGGCTCACTCGTCAATGCAAGCCTAAGAAGTGCTGCGGCTTCCTCGTCGCTCATGTTCTTTGCTTCCGGCACAATGCTTTCAAAGACTGCGCCCCGAACGATAAGGCGGTGGCTGCGCGTTCTGCGTTCCTCTTTGGATAACTTCTGACGCAACATCTTTTCCCGGTTCTCAAACTGCCGGATTTTCTTCTTTCCGTCCTCAATCTCGACTTGCAGTTCCTCGCGGGTTTTCTCTTTTGGTTTTGTCATGGTTGGTTGCTCCTTTCTGCTCATAGGCATAGAAAAAGGACAGTCGATTTTCTCGGCTGCCCTTGTGAGTGGGTTATTTTATTTATGTTGTGTGCTGTTTATTGAAATATTGAAAAAACACTTTATCCGATGTTCAATACATCATGGATTACCCAGGGTTGAACTGTAACCATAACCATATATATATAAATTACAAACAAAAGCACTTCGACCGTACCATTAACATTCTCGGATTGAAGTTTTTTTCTAAAATTATTCGGCAAAGCTTTTGATAACAGATAATAAATCCAATATCCCAAACAGGCTCCAGCCGTATTTATAATAAGGTCATTTATATCCGATGAACCCCAGCCAAACATCTGAACAATTTCAACAGATAAAGAGAATAGAAAGCCAGTTAATGCAACTGTCTTTATGTGATGATACTTTTTATACAGAAATGGCAGGAAAACTCCTAAAGGTACAAATAAAATTAAATTAAGTATAGTATCTATTGGTCCGGTTATCATACCGAGAAACGGAATCAGGGAAATCTTTGGACTAAATGATATTGTGCTTGTATAGCCAATACCTGCTACGGTTAAAATTCCAAATAGATAATAGCAAAACACAAATACAGCAGCAATATGAAGAAGGCTTTGCTCTCTTCCCGATTTTCTAAGATATAAAAAATACAATATGAGAA
>NZ_OMPN01000002.1 GCF_900291975.1 Agathobaculum massiliense | reverse complement strand
CCGGATGCTCCCTGCACCTGTCATACCCGAAATCGTAACTCCCATAAAATCGCCCCCTTTCCGCTTATTCTTCCGTCCTCTATTTTATCATAAATTTCCGCTAAAAACAACCTCTTTGTTACTTTCTGGTGAGAAAGTAACGCAAAAGCACTTTCACACCGCCACCCCATCGGTGCAGCGGTGTGAAAGTGCTTTGCGCCCCTAAAGGGGAGGGGTTGCCGGAGCTGCTTCACTGCCGGCTCGTGCCTGCTGCTCTGCCAGCTCCGGAGGGGCGCTGCCCCTGCCGTCTGCGGACGGCTCCCCGAACTTCATCCCACCGATAAACTTGAATTTGTAATTAGAGCTTTTTGCGATGTACTGATTTTCTAGATTTTTAGACATCTAAATCTAGGTACTAAAACAATTCATCCAGTAAAATATAATATTTTATTTTCTCCCAATCAGGCTTGATCCCCAGTAAGTCAAAAAATAGCTCGACATACTGTTCTTCCCCGATATCCTCCCTGATCGACCGGACGCAGAAGGCAATGTCATACCACTTGTCCGCCCTGCCGCTTCTCCCAAGATCAATAAAGCCACTTACTTTGCCATCTTTCACAAAGATGTTGCTGTCTCCCAGGTCGCCGTGGGAAAAGACAAGTTCCTCTTCGGGCTTTTCCGTCTTTAAAAAATCATACAGCTCGCGCGGATCTTTAAATGGAGTGTCTTCTTCCCAGTTTTCGCAATCCACATCGGCCAGATCGTTATTCAGTAAGTAATCCAATTCGGCTAAGCGGCTGTCTAAGCTATTCGTATAGGGACAATCCGATATGTCGATGGAGTGAAAGAGCCTGATGCACTCCGCATACAGCTCGATAATCTTTTCAGGGCTTTGTTCATCTTCATACTCTTCCGAGCAAAGGACGCCATCGGCCTCACTCATGAGCAGATTGCTCCAGCCATCATGCCGTTCAAAGTGCAGGACCTTTGGAACAGGCAGCTTTCCTTCCAGCCATAGCATCATGTCCTTTTCCCGTTCCACATCATAGGTGGTCCCTTTATACCGGCTGTCCGTCATTTTTAAATATAGGTTTTCATTTTCTCCCACCAGCTTATATACCTTAGCAGGAGACATTCCTTCCGTATCTTTTACGCAGCGGTATTTTTCGATCAGTTTTTTCAATTCCGGTGATATTCTCATTTTAGCCATTTATTATTTCCTTCCTCTTTTCTACAGTATTTAAAGATACCCCAAGAAGCTAATTATAACAAGACGAACTCCAATTCACTGTTCCTTCCTTGGAAATTCCTCGTAACCCAAGTCCAACATGCTCTGTTTTATATCCACAACCATTTGCTTTTCGTTCTTTTGTATGTACATCGACAGTAGTAATTCTGGTTTCTAAGATATCTCCATTTGCTTTATAAATACATGCATTTTCCCCTTCTCTGCACATCCCTGTTAATATGTTTCCTGTGGCAACTGTTCCAACTCCCATAATTGTAAATATATCATCAATAATCAATTCAAAATCTTCTTTTAAACACGATGGAACATCTAATCTGCTCATGTATTCTGTTTCTCGTTCTTTTTTGCTTTTACCAAATAATCCCATGGTATTCCTCCTTTAAAACTTCCGATTTGTCGTTCTGTTTAGTCCCCAAAGAACCTACTAAACCAGCTACGCTTTTGAACCGGTTCTGTCTCACGCTCCGGCTGATCGGCTCCGGCCTTTCCGGAAAGAAGCTGCTGATGCATCGTCCCAGCATGGAGCGCCTGGGCCGCTGCCGCTGTCTGCTGTGCCGTCACCAACGCCGAGCTGACCTCCGCCAGCCTTGCATTCAATTCCTCGATCTGCTTATCCTTTACAGCAAGCTGCTCACTTTTCCGGTCTAATTCTCCCTGCAACATGGCGATTAAAGCGGTTTCGCAAGTTTCGCAACTTGCTTTCGCAGGTTGCGAAACTTGCTTTCGTTCAACGCCCAAATAATGCTGATATATAGCGGATTTTTGACTTTCGCTGATTGCGAAACTTCCTTTCGCATCTTTCGCAACATGGTTTCGCCTACACCATGCACGAACTGCCTGTTCAGATACACCACATTCTGCTGCAATTTCAGTTATCACACCCGCCATATATCATCACCACTCTTTCATCTGGAACGATTCTCAAAACAAATCGCTATGAGAACCCGTCCTAATCAATTTCAAAATCAATGTCTCTCTGACAACCTTGTAAACAAGCAACCAATCCGGCTCAATGTGGCACTCTCTCATATCCTTATAGTTTCTGGAATTAGTGAGAGCGTGATCTCGATACGCCTCCGGCAACGGTTGCTCATTGCATAGCAACGTAATGACTTCTTCCAGTTTCTTCGGATTGCAACCCCGTTTTACCGCAAGCTTATAATCTCGTTTGAACTGCCCCGTAAACTCCGGCTTAAGCATTAAGTGCCTCCATCAGATCGCCAACGCTGTCAAACGGTCCAAACATATCCTCTCCCTTTTCTGCCGCTTCCATCGCCGCATAGGTAACAGCGTTCGGCTCGTCTACCTTGACCTCAAAGGGAAGTCCATGACACCTAAGTGCCTGTCGATAAAAAATGCCCGTTGCCGTACTCAAATCCATTCCGAGGGACTTAAAGAGAGCTGCCGCCTGTGCTTTCAGCTCCGGCTCCATTCTTATCGTCATATTTCCTTTAGCCATAATAGCACTCCTTTCCTCTCATTTTTAGCTTGCACTAATATTATACTCAATATTCGTGACATTTGCAAGTGCATTGCAAATGTTTTTTGCAACTTTTCTATGAACAGTGCTTTCTATATGGTAACACCGCAGCGTGTACATTTAGGGGGTGAAAAAGCCTTATTTCGCGCGGTTTTCAAGCCTCGTTTTCGGTGGGGTAATATAAAACCCTTACCCGCCCCGAAAACGCCTTGCAGGGCGTTTCTGGGGCGTTTACAGCCCTTTCTTAAATTCCTCCACCAACAGATCGCTCAAAGCCTGTGATGGGCGTATTTTGACCGTTATATGCCCCTCCGGTACGGTGTCCCACCATTTGCGGATCGTTTTCGGATCAAGTCCGGTGTCCCTATGACAATCGGCCTTGCGTCCCTCTGGATGCTCCTGCCGCCACGCATAGACTTGCGCTTTCTTTTCTTCTGCCCCTTTTTTTCTCCATGTACCGCCAGGATAATCCACTTCCTGCACCGCCCGTGCTCTTTTCAAATGCTCTTTCTGTGATCTACCATTCCTCTTGTTGCGCTCGATGCGAACATCGGTCAGAGCTTCAATATCGGAAATCGTGAAATTGTAATACTCCTTGTCGTAGGCTTCCAGCGCACTCCGTATATCTTCCTCGGTCAATGCGTTCTCATGCTTCACCATCTGCAGATCATCAAAAGCCTCTTTCATATCCTGCCGGAGCTGCTGCTTCGACACACCGCATTTGTAAGCATAGATAGCAAGGCACATCAAAAAGAAATACCGATGCCCGCCCTTTATCTCTCCGATCTGCCGCAGCCACCAATGGTAGAGCGCATACGGATCATCACCATGCACCTTTCCGGCAATGTCCCACTTCTTACGTCCTTTCTCACCTCTCACAACAACACGCTCATACCACTCCGGATATGCCTCCCTCGCCTCAGCTCGTGTCATTTTGGATGGGCTGAAAGGCTTATTGACATCCACCCTGTTTTCTGGCTTTGCGTAGGAGTTCAGATAATCCAGCGTTACCCGTTCTCCGGTCCGAAAAGCGACCAGCTCCGTCCCATGCTTGTCATTGATGCTGCCCACCATGCGGAAGCTCTGATTGATGGATTGATACTGGATCGCCTTGACCTGCGAAGTGCTGCCATACTCCCATATCCGGAAAGTGAGGTCATATTTCAGACTCTTGAGCTGAATTTTTATATTCGGGTATAGGTCAATCGGCTGCTGGAAAACATAGTAGATATGCAGCCCTGTCCCCGACAGAACAAGGAAAGTCGGCATCGGCAACCGGCGCACTCGCTCCGGATCGCCGCCAAAGCGCAGAAAGAGGTTGCGCAGCTCAGCAAGACCTACGCCGTCCAGATCGAAGATCAGAGCATACATCCGCTGGGCGTTCTCCAGCCTGTTCTCCTTTCTGCGATATGCAAGACCGCTGCACAAAGTAAGGCTGTTCCCCTCGACAAACTCCATGTAATCCTGTTCCCATGTGTCGTTATACATCTTCCTGCGCCGGAGCTTCTTATCCTCGCTCTGTTCGTCCCGATACAGATACACAGCGTTCGGATGGGAAAAATCCGTGTGCCGTTCTCCGGAGTTCTCATTGTCCGGAAACAGCTCTTTATAAAACTCATAACCTCCGACCTCCGGATATTGTGCGCTCAAATACTCGTAGCAGCCTCGATAATTCTCGGTCATATTACCACCTCACAAAAGAAAAAGTACCAAAAAGAAAATCCGCTGCGGCGGGGATCGCCTACGGGCGGGAAGGGGGAAAAGGGGGAGCAAAAGAGCGGCGGCTACGCCGCCTTAAAGAGAAAGTCACCTCCCCCTTTTCCCCCTCGCTGCGGGGCATTGAAAGTGCCGCCACTATGGAAAACCCGATGGGTTTACCACAGTGGCTTGGAAAACCTCTGACGAGGTTTACCACACTTCCAACACCCCTCCGCTCACCCCCTTTTTCCCCTCCGACTTTCTCCCTTTCAGAGAGAGAAAATATATTTTGGGAGTACCCTTACAGGGGGCTTAGATTATCAATACAGCAATTCCCTATTTTCAGTTGTTATTATAGCCTGTCCGAAAGAGATTTTCAAGCCCTCCGGACAGGCTTCTTTTACAGCTCCATGCCGCCCATTCCTCGCTGGTGTTGCTGTTGCTCCTGCTGCTGTCCGATCTCCGGATCGGGCAGCAGCTCCCTCGCCTTTTCAAGCAGAGGACGCAGACGCTCCGGCAAGTGTTCTTCCAAGAAGTCCAGCATCCGACCGATGCCGTCCGTCAGACGCTCGGTGAAGCTGCGTTCCTCCTGCAGCTCGGATTGCAGATAATAGTTTTCATCGCGCAGCCTCCGGTTTTCCTGTTCAAGCCTCTGCTGCCGCTGCGCTTCTTCCAGCCGCTTCTTCATGGACGGCACCTGTGACCGCAGACGGGTGTTTTCCTCCGTCAGCTCCTGTACCTTGTGCCGATCCGTCACGCTGCGCAGTGCCATTTTCTTTAGCTGCTCGACCTGGTCCACCGTCACGCCCTTTACTGCCCCTGTGAGCGTCTTTTCCGGCTGAATATCATGCAGGGGTGCATTTACCCTGTCAGCCTCCTTTAAGAGCCGCACAGTGCCTTTCAGAGCGTCCCGCTGCCGTTCCAGCTCAGCAACCTCCCGCTCTACTGCCGCTGTCTGCTGCTGCACCGCTTCCAGCCTCGCAGCCGCTTCCTTGAACTGCGGCAAGTCCATGTGCGGTCTGTTCGTGCCGAGAGAGATAATTTCAAAATCGTGCCGCTGGGCGATCTCCGTCAGAGCTTCTTTCTCCCGTTCCATCCACACCGCCCATTCGGTCTGCTTTCTGCCGACACCGACAAACCCCTGCTGCTTCAATGCCTGTTTCATAGATACCCTTGTAGAAAGTCCTCTTGACTGCTCCGTTGCCACAGGGATAAAATCGACATGGAGATGGGGCGTTGCCTCGTCCATGTGCAGCACCATATTGAACACCCGCAGATGGGGGTTGCGTTCTGCAAAAGACTCCGCAAAATCTTTCAGAGCTGCCGCCGCCCGTTCTCCGTCCGGCGTACCGCACCCACAGTCGCTCATGTTGCCGATCTGGAAGATCGCTTCATGGAACAGCTTTTCCTGTTTACTCTGCCGGATATGCTCATAGTAGTCCGGTATCTTATCTCTCGTTTTGGTTTTCTTTGCGTTGTAGGCTGCGAGAGCTTCATCAAAGACCATATGATAGACCTGCTTCAGATCCTCGTTGCAGAAAACAATGTTCTGCTCCGTCCGGCTCCGGTCTACATTCGCCGCTGAGAAGCTGCGGTTGTTGTGCCGGATGCTCCCTGCACCTGTCATACCCGAAATCGTAACTCCCATAAAATCGCCCCCTTTCCGCTTATTCTTCCGTCCTCTATTTTATCATAAATTTCCGCTAAAAACAACCTCTTTGTTACTTTCT